>NZ_CP096515.1:0-2735000 GCF_056739175.1 Ensifer sp. R1-3 | reverse complement strand
ACCGAGTGATCTAGCCATGAGCAGGTTGAAGGTTGGGTAACACCAACTGGAGGACCGAACCCGCATCTGTTGCAATAGATTGGGATGACTTGTGGCTAGGGGTGAAAGGCCAATCAAACTCGGAAATAGCTGGTTCTCCGCGAAAACTATTTAGGTAGTGCGTCGACCGAATACCCTCGGGGGTAGAGCACTGGATGGGCTATGGGGACTCACCGTCTTACTGATCCTAACCAAACTCCGAATACCGAGGAGTACTAGTCGGCAGACACACGGCGGGTGCTAACGTCCGTCGTGAAAAGGGCAACAACCCTGACCTCCAGCTAAGGTCCCCAAGTCATGGCTAAGTGGGAAAGGATGTGAGGATCCCAAAACAACCAGGATGTTGGCTTAGAAGCAGCCATCATTTAAAGAAAGCGTAACAGCTCACTGGTCTAAATAAGGGTCTTTGCGCCGAAAATGTAACGGGGCTGAAGCCATGCACCGAAGCTGAGGATGTGGTCGTAAGACCGCGTGGTAGCGGAGCGTTCCGTAAGCCAGTGAAGGGATACCCGTGAGGGGTCCTGGAGGTATCGGAAGTGCGAATGTTGACATGAGTAACGATAAAGAGGGTGAGAGACCCTCTCGCCGAAAGACCAAGGGTTCCTGCTTAAAGTTAATCTGAGCAGGGTTAGCCGGCCCCTAAGACGAGGCGGACACGCGTAGTCGATGGGAACCACGTTAATATTCGTGGGCCTGGTGGTAGTGACGGATTGCTCAACTTGTCCGGACTTATTGGATTGTCCGGGCGGGGACGCGGTTCCAGGAAATAGCTCCACCGTATAGACCGTACCCGAAACCGACACAGGTGGTCAGGTAGAGTATACCAAGGCGCTTGAGAGAACTATGTTGAAGGAACTCGGCAAATTGCACGCGTAACTTCGGAAGAAGCGTGACCCTTTTCTACGCAAGTAGGATGGGGTGGCACAGACCAGGGGGTAGCGACTGTTTATCAAAAACACAGGGCTCTGCGAAGTCGCAAGACGACGTATAGGGTCTGACGCCTGCCCGGTGCTGGAAGGTTAAGAGGAGGGGTGCAAGCTCTGAATCGAAGCCCCAGTAAACGGCGGCCGTAACTATAACGGTCCTAAGGTAGCGAAATTCCTTGTCGGGTAAGTTCCGACCTGCACGAATGGCGTAACGACTTCCCCGCTGTCTCCAACATAGACTCAGTGAAATTGAATTCCCCGTGAAGATGCGGGGTTCCTGCGGTCAGACGGAAAGACCCCGTGCACCTTTACTATAGCTTTACACTGGCATTCGTGTCGGCATGTGTAGGATAGGTGGTAGGCTTTGAAGCGGGGACGCCAGTTCTCGTGGAGCCATCCTTGAAATACCACCCTTATCGTCATGGATGTCTAACCGCGGTCCGTCATCCGGATCCGGGACAGTGTATGGTGGGTAGTTTGACTGGGGCGGTCGCCTCCGAAAGAGTAACGGAGGCGCGCGATGGTGGGCTCAGAGCGGTCGGAAATCGCTCGTCGAGTGCAATGGCATAAGCCCGCCTGACTGCGAGACTGACAAGTCGAGCAGAGACGAAAGTCGGTCATAGTGATCCGGTGGTCCCGCGTGGAAGGGCCATCGCTCAACGGATAAAAGGTACGCCGGGGATAACAGGCTGATGACCCCCAAGAGTCCATATCGACGGGGTTGTTTGGCACCTCGATGTCGGCTCATCGCATCCTGGGGCTGGAGCAGGTCCCAAGGGTTTGGCTGTTCGCCAATTAAAGCGGTACGTGAGCTGGGTTCAGAACGTCGTGAGACAGTTCGGTCCCTATCTGCCGTGGGTGTAGGAATATTGACAGGATCTGTCCCTAGTACGAGAGGACCGGGATGGACATATCTCTGGTGGACCTGTTGTCCTGCCAAGGGCATAGCAGGGTAGCTATATATGGAAGGGATAACCGCTGAAGGCATCTAAGCGGGAAACCCACCTGAAAACGAGTATTCCCTTGAGAACCGTGGAAGACGACCACGTTGATAGGCCGGGTGTGGAAGTGCGGCAACGCATGAAGCTTACCGGTACTAATCGTTCGATTGGCTTGATCGTTCTTGTTGCCTATGCTCATCGAAGATGAGCATCGCAACTTTCTTTGTCCTCACGCGCGTAGCGCTGCGGACGGCGCGCGCCACAAGGCGCGACGCGCTCTGCGCTTGCGGCCTCACGGCCGGGGCGACAGACAGAAGACGTGTTCAAAAGAAGTGAAAAACTTCACCAGCTTCTCAAAATCGGTTCGAGCCTGCACCGCAGGCTCAATCTTGCGCTTTGCCGACCTGGTGGTTCTGGCGGGGTGGCTGCACCCGTTCCCATTCCGAACACGGCCGTGAAACGCCCCAGCGCCGATGGTACTTCGTCTTAAGACGCGGGAGAGTAGGTCGCTGCCAGGTCTGCAAAACGCAGGATAAACAAAACCGAACATCTTCTCTCACAAGCCGGACCGGCCGATACAGACCGGCCGCCGAACAAGCGGCCTTTCGATCGCCAGACCGAACCAAAACATACGAGATTTGCTTCGCAAAACTCGGCGAGATTTTGGCTCGCAAAACTCAGACGAGATTTTGCTTCGCAAAACTCGGATAACGCGGGGTGGAGCAGCCCGGTAGCTCGTCAGGCTCATAACCTGAAGGCCGCAGGTTCAAATCCTGCCCCCGCAACCAAACACACACACATATACAGTATGCATCCGGTGAGGGCCACGCGTGCAACCGGCTTATTCGTCGCCAGCGAAAAAGTGTATTTCCATGAGCCGAGGCTCAAAATGTCCCTGAAAAAAGTATAATTCGGATTTCGTCTCGAGGACAATTTTGCTGGCTATCTCGCTGCCATCGTCTTGACTGAATTCCTCGTAGAAAACCCGCAACGAGTCTAACAGTGCTTTAGCAGATGATATCGAGATGCCCGGTTGGAAACCGCCGAGATCGACCTCAATCCCATCGACTAGACGTATAGGAGACCTTTTCGGTTGCGGCTCACCATGATGTACATTCCACAGTTCGAGCCACACCCTCTCAACTTCGACACAATTGCTACGTGTTCGCAAGGAAAACTCAAAGTCGGTATATCCCAATTGGCACGTGAATTCGTCTTCAATGCCGAAATCCCAGCGGTCTGGAACTCCTAAGAACTTTCCCAACGTTTCTAACTTGGTTCCAGGAACAAGAGGGTAATCGCTCGTTCCGACGAGCATGGAAGTGATTGCTATGATTCTCATTGCAGCCTTCTTCTTGAAAGTGCGGCGTTGGGGGAAATTCACGGATGAAATCAGTGAGCGCAGGTTTGGCAGCCTGATCTCTTAGGGACTTAATGGCTGCCAATTCCACGGGAGCAATTGCTCGAGCCTGGTGATCGGGGTGTCGGCGATACGAGCAAGAACGTCGGCGAGCCACGCTTGCGGATCGACGTCATTGAGCTTGGCACTCATGATCAGCGTCGCCATGAAAGCGGCGCGATCGGCACCACGATCGGAGCCGGCAAAGAGCCACGACTTCCTGCCGAGGGCAAAACCGCGCAGCGCGCGTTCGGCGGCGTTATTCGTCAGGCAGATCCGGCCGCCGCCGAGGAAGGACGTGAATCCATCCCAGCGCTTCAGCATGTAATCGATCGGCTCAGTGACCGGTGAACTGCGCGACAGCTTTGCTCGTTCAGATCGAAGCCAGGCCTGAAGCTCATCAACGAGCGGACGGCTGTCCTTCTGACGTCGTTGCAGGCGCTCGTTGGCGGCAAGCCCATTGATGTCACGTTCGATATCAAAGAGCGCGTCGATGCGCTTGACCGCCTCGAACGCGACCGGCGAGATCGCGGCAGCATTCTTGCCGCGTTTGGCGTTGCTGGCGATGTCGGCAAGCACGAAGAACTTGCGCCGAGAATGGGCCCAGCACAGCGCCTGCGTCAGCGGAACGGGATCGCGATCCACCTTGAACAGCGGATTGTAGCCGCCATAGGCGTCCGCCTGCAGGATGCCGGTGAAGCTCTTCAGATGACGCTCGGGATGCTCCTGCCGCCGATCGCGCGAGGCATAATAGAGCGCCGCCGGCGGCGATGTTCCGCCGAACGGCCGGTCATCCCTGACATAGGTCCAGATGCGACCCGTATCGGTCTTCCCTTTCGCCAGGATCGGCACGGTGGTGTCGTCACCATGCAGTCGCTCGGCGGCCAGCACATGCGCTTCGATCAGCGCATGCACCGGCTTCAGCGCCGCGGCGCAGGCCCCGACCTGATCGGCGAGCGTTGAGAGGCTGAGGTCGATGCCCTCGCGGGCATAGCGTTCGCTCTGGCGGTTCAGCGGCTGATGCTGACCGAACTTCTCGAACAGGATCATCGCCAAGAGGTTCGGCCCGGCAAAGCCGCGCGGCGTCACATGGAAGGGTGCTGGCGGCTGGGTGATCTTCTCGCATTCACGGCAGGTGAACTTCTCGCGCACGGTCTGGATCACCTTCCACTGGCGCGGAATCACCTCCAGGGTCTCGGTGACGTCTTCGCCCAGCTTCGCCAGTTTGGCCGATCCACAGCACGGGCAGTTGAATGGTGCGGCAATGACGACGCGCTCGCGCGGCAGATGCTCTGGGAAAGGCTTGCGCGATGGACGCTTGCGCTCGAACGCCCTGACCGTGGATGAGCGTGCCGTCATCTCCGCCGCCAGTTCGTCTTCGCTGGCGTCGGCCTCCAGTTCCTCGAGCTGCAATTCCATCTGTTCGAGAAGCCGGGCCTTGCGCTCCGAGCGACTGCCGTGGATGTCGCGCTTCAGCTTCTCGATCTCAAGCCTCAGTCGGGCAATCAGTGCATCCGAATGTGAGTTCACCGCCTGGGCGCGGGCGGCGAGCGCTTCCGCTTCACGGCGGGCTGCACGCTCCGCGAGGATCATCGCATGCGCGCTGGCAAGGTCGTCGGGAAGCTGATCGGCCGGATCGGTCATGGCGGGATGGAATCATATTCGCTCCTGCCCCGCCAGCGTTTTGCTCATCCCGCCGACGTCGGACGCCAGGTTTTTTGCGGCATTCGCCAGTCTATGCCTTCGAGCAGATAGCCGAGCTGCGCCGGCGTGATCACCACCGTGCCGTCGGCCGCCGATGGCCAGATGAACCGGCCGCGCTCGAGCTTCTTCGTGAACAGGCAGGCACCCTGGCCGTCGTGCCAGATCACCTTGATCAGTCCACCGCTCCGACCCCGGAAGACGAAGAGATGGCCGCTCATCGGGTCGCGCTTCAACGTCTCCTGCACCATCAGCGACAGGCCGGGAAAGCCTCTGCGCATGTCGGTATAGCCCGTCGCTAGCCACACCTTCACACTGTTCGGGACCGGGATCATCGCCGCTCCAGCACATCGAGAATCCGAGCCAAGGCTTCGGTGTCGACGTCACTCTCGACCCGGAGACGACGACCGCCGCCAAGCTCGATCATCACCAAGCTTGCTTTCTTGCGCGGCCGGGAGACCGCCGGCGGCTCGGCCCGGGCCGCTGGCGTTGGCAGCGCTTCAACGACCTCGACCGGAACGAGCTGCGGGACGGACGGCGTGGAGATTTGGCAGAGTTCCTTGCGCCAACGGAAAAGCTGGCTCACATGGATCCCCGCGGATCGCGCGATCTCCGAAACACGGGCCCCCGGCTCGAGCGTCGCCGCGACCAGCCGCTCCTTCTCCTCACGAGACCAGCGTCGACGACGCTCGACCGATGTGATCACTTCAACAAGCTGCTTTGTCATAGGACTATCCCTAGTGCTTGCACTAGGACTTGCAGCCTTCAGGCCATCTCAGCAAGGCGGCCGTCACCGTGGGGGTACCATATACACGCCAAAAGGCCCGCAGCAGCGGGCCTTTTGGCGTTTGAGGGCCTCCCAGCGCCAGAGCGGGTGGGCCACGAACAGTGCTGCCTGCAGCGGAATAATATGGCGCCGCTACTCAATGCGTCCGTACCGCAGCGCGCGCGGACTGCAATTTTCCATCTATTTGCCCGGTTGAGAGCCCGGAAGGTTATGGTTAGGTTCGGGGCATGGGGATGCTCAGGGACATCGGCGGACTGTCGGCATTGACAGCGCGCCTTCTTGCACGGTTCTGGCCGCAGCTTCTGCTCGCCGCAACGCTGGGATATATCGCGCGTGTCCTGCTCCTCGAGGCGGCGGTCGGGGTCGGCCTGAAAGTTCCCCTTGGCGGAATGGTAACGCTGTCGCTTGTAGTCCTCGTCAAGCTGCTGGTCGTTATTGCGATGTTCGCGATCCTGCGTCCGGGCCTGTCGGCCCTCGCGGCCTTACGCGGCGCGGCGCCAGGTACTGGCGTGACGAAGACGGAACGGCCGTCGAATCGCCTTCTGGTGATTACCTCCGCAGCCATCTTGCCGTTCTTCGCCTATTACGCCGCGTGGGGTTTCCTTGGCGACACGGTGCGCGAGTATTCGCGTCTCGCCCTGGATCGGGTGGCACTGGGAGAACGGTTACAGATTTTCGAGCTCCTGCGCTCGCGCAGCCTGGTCGCGGCGATCCTCGCCTGCTGGCTCGTGCGATGGCTTGCCAAGCGCGCCAACGGGCGCCTGCAGTCGCCGTGGCTGCGTTTCGTGATCGTGGCGGCGGACGCGAGCTGGATCTTCATCGGACTCTATGCGCTGGATAGATGGAAGGACGACTTCATAGGCTGGATCGGCGCGGGCGCGTTTCTCGATATGGTGAAAGCCGGCATCGTCGGATTTTCCATGGAAGCACACGCGGCAGCGGGCAGCACTGCGGTGGAGTTCCAGGAGCCTGGGCTCGCCGCGCAGGCGCAGGAGCTGTTCTTCTACGCCCTTCTGCCGCTCGTCTGGCTTGTCATGGCTGCCATCGTCTATGGTTACGACCTTTCGGCGAAACCCGTCGCCGCTCCCCCGCCGCCTGCTCGCGCCACCACGCTGCGTAAATGGCTGGCCGATTTCGCCGCCCACTTCCTCGGAGGCTACCGGACCCGCTACCGGCCGGTCTGGGCCTGCCTGCGCACGGTGCTCGGCGCCGGTCTCGGGACGTTGCTCGCCTTCGTCGTGCTTTACCGCGCCACCGGCTGGCTCCCCGCTTGGGCGTGGTACGGCGCAACCCGTCATCTCGGGCCGCACGATCTCGAAACCTGGCAGCGGATAGGCGACGTCCTGGCCGTTGTCGTCGGCAGTCCGACCGAACTCGACGGCGGAATCCTTTTCGCTCCGGTGCGGATCGCCCTGCTGGCCGCCATGCTGGAATACGCAGTGTCCCGATCCGGCGAACCCGGCGGCGCGCAGGCTTATGGTACCGCGCTATTTCAAGAGAATCGGCGGCGAGCCAGTCAGGGCAAGTGACAGGGTGAACCCGTCCGCCTGCCGCGGCACGAGAAAGAGTTCAACCACGCGAAGCGGCGCATCGCCGGCCTCGCCGATCGTCAGCGTCGTGCATTGCGGCCTGTCGGCTACCTCGGGATCGGCCTCGCGTAAAAGTCGGCCGGGCAGCGGCAGCGGGTCCCAGCGGCGGCCAGCGCCATCCGTCAGCGAGAGCGCGCAGGGCAAGGCCTGCTGCACGACATCCGCTGCCTGAACCGAGAGGTCGATTTCCGCCAGCATGAGGCTGGTATCCGGCAAGGTTCCCGGCAGGCGGCGCAGCGATATGAGCCGCCAGCTGCCGCCGGCGCCTTGCCCGCTTCCGTCGCGCTCGGCGGTCACGGGTGGTTCCATGCGCCGTTGCAGCCAGGCGGCGAATTCGCCGCGGGACCCGACGAGGACCGCGAGCGGCACGGCGGCGAGCAGCGATACGAGGCTGATCCAGTAGCTCTTTCTCTCCCGTGACGAAGCCGGTACGCTCATTGATGAAACTCCAGCGACCAGGGCATGATGCGGCCGCCGCGTGCAAGGGTGAGGGACTCGTACCTGTTTTCCGGCGGCACGCTGTCCATGGCTATCTCCACCTGCTCGGACAGGGGAGTTACCGCGGTCTCGGCGACCAGCAGTGTACCGCCCTCGATCTGGTCTTCGGGAAGCTCGAACACAAGCAGCACCGGGCGCGGAATGCCGGGCTCCAGGCGCTCGGAACCCAACAGGCCGAGCGTACTGCCGATGCGCGTGCTCATGGCGAAGCGCAGACCGGAAGGGCCGCGCCATGCAGCCGAGGTCAGCGACACCGATCGGTCCTGCGCCTTCGCCGCCGCTTCGACGACGAGCCATTTTCCGGAGGTGGTGTAGGTGCGCGGCTCGCCGAACTGCGGAGCCACCAGTTGGCCGGCGAGATGCACCTTGGCGACCCCGAAGACGAAGCGTTCTGTCTGCGCCGGCTTTCCCTGCGCGGCGGGCACCGCCACGGGCGACAGGATTTCGCTGTAGGATGGCGTCGAGTGCTGCATGCCGTAGAGCGCCGCCGCCGCCAGGAGCAGGGCGAGGATATTTGCGAAGGTCGTCATTGCCTTGCCCTCGCCGCTTCCTGCGTGACAGTCAGGGACACTATCGCCACGGGATCACGGTCGAACCAGTTTGAGGCGCCATAGAGATTGTCGCGTTTCTTGTAGACCTGGCTCCCGATCAGCAGTTTCAACTCACGCGGCGGCATCTCCCCCGCCGGCCATTCCCATACGGCAGTCAACCTCTCCGGCATGCCCGGGTGCAGGCTGGGGCCGAACGCCTTGTCCCGCGTCAGATAGAAGGTGGGGGAGGCAAGTTTCGCCTCCAGGCCGGCAAAGGTGAGCAGTTTCGCCGGCAGGTAGGCGGTCGACGCCGAGCGGTTGCCGGCCTCGAAATCGACAAGCAGGAAAGTTTGCGGCTCGGGCGGCCTCCTGCCGGAAGGTGGGGAATCGCTCACGCGGGCTCCGGCGATCGTCACATGCCATCGCCCGGTATCGACCGTTTCGCCCGGCACGGCGGCGCGCAGGGGTTCGGGATTGGCGGCGCGATAGATCGCCGCTCCGTAGGAGATCGCACTGGCCGCCAGACTGCCGATACTGGCGGCGGCCAGCGCAATGAGCCGCTGCCGGTAGCTCCGTCGTTGCTCGTCCATCGCGACACCCGATTCGCAGCCGTTCACAAATCGACCCAAGTCCGCGGAGAACCTAAAGCAATTTTCGTCAAGGCGCCACGTTCTCGCAATTCGATGGCCGCAGCGCCAATCGGAATTCAAGACGCGCTCAGCAACGATCGGTGGTCGACTCGGTCACCACGACATCCATCCGGATGTCATGCGCCTGAGGATAAATGGTCCTTATCCTCGACTGTGCGAAACCAACGCCCAGCACGCGGCGCGTCGCCGCCATTGTCGCCAGTGTCCGGTCGTAATAGCCCCCGCCATAACCGAGACGGTAGCACGACGGATCAAAACCCACCACCGGGGCGACGACTATATCGGGGGTGCATGAAACGAGCCTGGCCGGGACGGGTATGTTCCAGATCCCGCGGATGAGTTTGTCGCCCGGTCGCCAGATGCGAAACTCCAGAGGCCTCCCTTTTTCGACCACCACCGGAAGCGCACATTGGCCGCCGTCATCGGCTATTTGCCGCATCAGCGGTCTGAGATCGGGCTCACCGCGAAACGGCCAGTAGACGCTGACCACACGGCCGCGCACATGTCCGATTTCGGCAAGTAGGCGGCTGACGATCTCAGCTTCGCAAGCGGCCCGAAGGTCGGGAGATATGGCCAGGCGTTGGGCGATGAGGCGAGCACGTTCGCTTGTCCGCCACCGCCTGACATCGGCACAGATCGACCGGTCGGAAGACAGGCCCGCATAGGCCGGGTCGAGTTCGTGCATCAAGCAGGGTGGCGACGCAAAGGTCGGCGGAGTATCTTCGTCGATGTCCATTCCCGTTTACCTCCTCGATCGATCTTCGCTCAACAGGCGCCCAATCCAAGTTCAAGCCCCTCCATAAGATCGTCAATATGTTCGAGCCCGATCGAAAGTCTGAGCAGTTCGTCGCGAATACCCGCGCGCTCTCTGGCTTCAGGACCCATGTCGAGATGGGTCATGGTGGCCGGATGAGCCACGAGACTTTCGACCCCTCCGAGCGACTCGGCCAGCGTGAAGCAGCGAATATGTACCAGGAATGGCCGAACGGCTGGAACGCCCCCTTCGAGTTCGAAGCTCATCATGGCGCCGAAGCCGCGCTGCTGCCGTCTTGCGACTTCGTGGTCTGCGTGATCCGGAAGTCCCGCATAGTGGACGTGGCGGACCGCAGGGTGGGCGTCGAGATACTCTGCGATCGTCATGGCACTGCGTTCTTGGCTGGACATTCGCGCAAACAACGTTCTCAGCCCGCGCAAAGTCAACCAGGCATCGAAAGGTGCCGCGACTGCCCCGGTAACGTTTGCCCAGCGCTTGAGATCATGCGCCTCCTGCGGCTCGGCAGCGATCACCGCACCGGCGATGACGTCCGAATGTCCGTTCAGGAATTTGGTCGCCGAGTGAATGGCGTAATCGGCTCCGAGAGAAAGGGGTTTCTGGAGAGCGGGGGACAGAAACGTGTTGTCGACGGCTACGGCGGAGCCTGCCGCATTGGCGAGCCTGGACAGTCGGGCAATGTCGGTGACGCGCATCAGAGGATTGCTGGGGCTCTCGATGAGGACGAGGGCCGGAGCGTCCGACAATGCGGCCTCGAATCCGCCGAAATCCCTCTGGTCGGTAAGCCGGAATGTGAGGTGCCCCAGATCGGCACGCGCCTTCAGCAGTCGCAATGTGCCGCCATAGCAATCATGCGGTGCCAGCACGAGATCGTTTCGTCTCAAGCGCCCTAGCAGGAGGTCGAGCGCGGCCATGCCGCTCGGCGTGACAACCGCGTCGGCACCTCCCTCGAGCTTCGCAAGTGCTTGCGCCAGCAAGTCACGGGTCGGATTTCCAGAGCGGCCGTAGTCGTAGGCGCGCGGCGTGTCGAAACCGGCGAACTCGTAGGTGCTTGACAAGTATAGCGGCGGCACCACGGAGCCGAATGCCGGGTCGGTCGCGACCCCGTGGGCTGCGGCCGTCGTTTCGGCTCTGTCAGATCTGGATTTTCGCTCGAGCATCGGCAGTAGGTCCCTTGATGGCATCAAAATCAGCGTGGCTGGTCGGGATCAGCCGAGGCATGCGGACCAGGATGGCAAGCGTGAAATCTGCTGACAAACGAATTGAATTGCTGGTTAACCGCAAATATTCTGCACTTATTTTATGAGGCGTGCCGCCGGCAGGCGGGGCCGACGCGGCGACGCCATTTGCGCGGGGCGAAGATGGACATCAGCATTGCGCGTACGTTCCTCGAGGTGGTCAAGACGGGAAGCTTCGTGAATGCCGCTGCCAATCTGAACATCTCCCAGACGGCAGTGAGTGCGCGAATTCGCGTACTCGAGGAACAACTCGATCGGCCGATGTTCGTTCGGAACAAGGCCGGTGCCAGGCTGACCCCCGCCGGAGAGCAGTTTTTCCGTTTTGCAACGAGCCTCGTGCAAGTATGGGAGGCGGCGCGAACCACGGTCGCTTTGCCCCCGGGGCGCGAGGCGATGGTGACGATCGGTGCTGAGCTCAGCCTGTGGAATCCGCTGTTGAAGCATTGGCTTTTGTGGATGCGCCGCGAATGCGCCAGCGTGGCTATTCGAACGACGATAGACAGATCGGAGCGGCTGATGGAACTCGTGCAGGACGGTTCACTTGACGCGGCGGTCCTTTATGGAGCGCCAAATCGTCCAGGCACGCTTACGGAGCTGCTTTTCGAAGAAAAGCTCGTTCTCGTTCGCACGACGGCTTTGTCGCAGCCGCCCGGACCGGAAGACCTCGTTGGCATCGATTGGGGAGAGGATTTTGCCGGCAGCTATAGGGCGGCCTTTCCGGGCGGCCGGAATCCGGTGGTAGCGATCAGTTATGGGCCGCTTGCTCTCGACTACATTCTGGAAGTCGGCGGATCCGGATATTTTCGGCAGGGCTTCGTTCGGCCCTATCTTGTGGACGGCCGCCTCGAGCTCGTTCCCAACAGTCCGGAATTTGCCTACCCCGCTTATCTCGTTTCTTCCGCAAAGGCGGATCGGTCTATGCTGGATCGCATTCGGGCAGGATTGAGGGCCGCCGCATCCAGTGCCGGCGTCTGAAGGGGGCGGAGAACTCGCGTTGCATCAAGTCACCTTCACCGATAGTTGCGGGCGAACAGCCGAAAGGATATCGCGATGAGATCAATCAATATTTCCGAGAAGCTGGCTCTGTTTTCGAGCCATTGGGACCCGCACGTCGTGTCCGATTACAACGACAACGATGTCATGGTCGTCAAATTTAAGGGGGAATACCCATTTCACAAGCATGAGACCACGGACGATTTCTTCTACGTCCTCGAGGGCGAAATGATCATGGATATCGAAGGAAAACCCTCTCAGGTGGTCAAAGCTGGCGAGCTGTTTGTGGTTCCGAAAGGCGTTGTACACCGTCCCCGAGCAGAGACAGAGGTCAAGGTTCTTCTCATAGAGCCAAAGGGGGAACCAATTCGGGTGACTCGGACCGGGAACCCGCGCCGAAACCACGCATCTAACGCGCCCGGATGACCTGGTCTGCATATAATATTCTTTGGCCGGGGCTTCAGATGCCCTGCCCGTTGCCCTGCATTATTTCGGACAGACCATTATGCGAGAGACTTTTGGCCAAAGTCGCGAGCAGGTCGGTCTGGGATATGATGCCCACGACCTTGCCGTCGTCGTCAAGAATGACGACGGCGTGTGTCGCCCCGTCCGTGAGGCGGGGAAGCAGGCCGATCGCCGGGTCGGATGGCCTGGCGGTAGCCGCCGCGCTTATCGGCAATTTGCTGCCGGGCTCTTTGCCGGCGAGCTCCCGCAGGCCCACCGTACCCTGAAGCTTCTCGTTTTCGTCAAGCACGGGAAGTGTACGAATGTCGTGCTTCAACAACAGGTATCGAGCATGGTCAGGGGTCGTGTCGCCGGGCACGGTTACGACGTCGCGGGACATGATGTCGGCACAGGTCAACTCTCCCCTCTGCCGGATGAGGGCCTGCAGTTCGACTTCCCTCAAGAGGGCATCGATGTCTTCGCGGCTGACATCGAGTGTTTCATTCAACCGCGCTATTGCCGAGTCTATGTCCTCGGAATTGAAGCCGACACGAAGCGCAGGTGGAGGATCCGCCGTCGCATGTGTATTCACCGGCGCAATTCCGGGTCGATGAGGATATTGGCGGCGGGCCAGCCGATGAAACACCATGCCCAATCCGACGAGGATCAAGGAGTTGATCGCAACGGGTATGAACGGGAACCAGAAACCCGAGCGTGCGACCGCGGCTCCACCGATTACGGCGGTCAGCGCGGCGGCGCCTCCTGGCGGGTGAAGCGATCGCGTCAGCGACATCGCAAGAATCGCCAGAGCGACTGCGAGGCCGATGGCAAGCATCTGGTCCGCCACGATATAGGTCACGGAGACGCCGATCAGGGCGGAAATCGTGTTCCCGCCGATGATCGACCAAGGCTGCGCAAGCGGACTGGCCGGCACGGCGAAGAGCAAAACCGCGGAGGCACCGATGGGCGCGACGATCAGCGGCAGCTGGGGGTCGTCCCCGAAAACGAACCCGCAGACCAGGCCGGTGACACAAATCCCGATCAACGCCCCGATACAGCCGATCAAGCGCTCTTTGAGCGTTGCACCCGCCAGAACTGGCGAGAACAGCTTGAATCTCGGCAAACGGCCGGACTTTCGATCGTGTGGCGGAGGGGGGACAATCATTTGCGGGCGTCGGATGCAGTTGCTTATTTTTCGAAGCTTATGTGCCTATAAAAAGGGCGAGGCAATAGCACGGACGGATTTCTGTGTGGTTCCCGCGACATTTCGGAAATCGGCCGGTGTGAGCGGGCGCGATGACGCGGATCGAGGAGAAGTGCCTCGGCGTAGCGATCGCCGTGGCATCGCGTGCTAATCGTTCGTTGCTGTAGTCCATTCCTGCCGGGGCTGGAAGTTGGCACGAAAACTGCTTCCGTAACACGACCGCAGTCGGGTACGGGTGCAACTTGGATTTCTTCGGCTTCTCCTCCTCCGTGCTGATTTGGCTCGCTTTAGGCTTGAGCGGTCCCGCGTTTCTCGCGGCTTTTCGCGCTGACCCCTATAACTGGCAATCCGCCGCCGAGACGACTGTCGGAGCCGCGGTTTTCGTCGGAGCGTTGGGTCTGTACCTCTCTGCCGGAAGCGTTCTTGCTGCAGCGGTCGCCTCTCTCGCGGCCCTTGCAATCGCCCCTCTGTTTCGCGTGAAGAGGCAGCGGTTGCCGATGCTGGCCGTTTCGATTCTCTGCCTGGGCATCTATCTGTAGAGCTTTCCGTCCCAAGGTCGTTGCGACGTTTAGCGATGATCGGAAGTCGTATTTGGAAAATTGCGACGACGCCTGCAGCGACCCCACGGCTGTCAGCCGGATATCAGCTTCGAGAGCCGTTCGGACACCTTCAGGCCGGATGCTCTGTGAGCTGCAATCACACTGTTGGCCATCAACATGGCGATGGTCATCGGTCCGACGCCGCCCGGAACCGGCGTAATAGCGGATGCGAATGGTGCGCACTCCGCGAAAGCGACGTCGCCGACCAGCCTCGTCCTGTTCTCCCCCTTCTCAGGTGCAGGAACACGGTTGATCCCGACATCGATGACGGTGGCGCCCGTCTTCAACCAGCTCGCCTTGACCATTTCGGGCCGGCCGACCGCGGCGATCACGATATCGGCGTTGCGGCAGATCGAGGCCAGATCGCTGGTGCGGGAATGGGCGATCGTCACCGTCGCATTGGCATTCAGCAGCAGCTGTGCCATCGGTTTGCCGAACAGATTGGAACGACCGATGACCAGCGCATTCAGGCCGGAAAGGTCGCGGCCGTGCACGCGGCGCACAAAGACCATCGCGCCTGCCGGGGTGCAGGAGATCAGGCCGCTCTCCAGGTCGCCGGTTGCGAGCTTTCCGGCATTGGCAACATGCAGGCCGTCGACGTCCTTTTCGGGCCGGATCGACTGAATGATGGCATCTGCGTCCAGGTGCTCCGGCAAAGGCAGCTGCACGAGAATTCCATGGATGCCGTCATCAGCGTTCAGTTGATGCACCAGGCCCGCAAGCTCCTGCTGTGTCGTTTCCTTCGGCAGCGTGTGCTGGACCGAAAAGAAGCCGCACTCCTTGGCCATGCGGCTTTTTGCGCCGACATAGGCATGACTTGCGGGATCGTCGCCGACGATAATGACGGCAAGTCCGGTTTTCCTGCCTGTCTGCTCCTGCAGCTCGGCATTTGCGTCTTTTATCGCGCCGTTGATGGAAGCCGCCACGGCCTTGCCGTCGATGATCGTCGTCATGTTCGCTCTCCGACAGTGGGGTTCAGCCGAATTCCAGGCCCATTCGGGCAAGATCGTCCCAGAGACTTTCGGCAAAGCCGCGCAGCACGATGATCTCGAAGGTTTCCGCTCCGACGCGGGTGACATGGGCTGCGATATGGCCGACCAGTGTCACCGCGGATTGACCGATCGGGAATGCGGACGGGTCAAGGTCGAGCGCTGTGCCTTTCGAAAGCGCGCGATGCGCCATCTTTCCCTCGATCCGGATGCGCACGCGGCCGTGGCTCTGATCGACACCGGTGGCGCGCGGTTCGAGGGCGGCAAAGAGGCCCTTCATTTCCTGATGCGGGATAGGTGCGTCGCTGATGATGAACCACTGGTCGGGCGAAACCGGGCGCAAAGCGTGCGGAGCCGCATCGGTGAACCTGCCGAGAAAGGGCACGATGTCCTCCTGACCCGGCCGGGCGAGAACATGGATGATCGTGCCTTCCGGCAGTGGCGAGAGCCTGAAATCGGCGGAAGCGACCGCCTGCCGGCTGCCGAGCGCCGGGCGAAGGGTTGGACGGAATTCAGACATGGAGCCTCTCGTTCTGAGGGTCGAAGAAAACCGGATTGCAGAGACGCGCAGGCGTGGATTCTCCGTGAAGGCCACTCCAGACCAGCACCTCTTCGCCGTGACGGTTGCGGCCGTTCCTGACCAGTGCCAGCGCGATGGTGGATCCGACATGCGGCGAATAGGCGCTCGAGGTGACATAGCCCTCGTCGTTTTCGAGCGTGGCTGCCGCCCCCTTGGCGAGAATGTGCGAGCCGCTGCGGAACGACTGTTGCGGATCGAGCGGCACGACGCCCACCAGCTGCGGCCGGTCGGGCGCGGTCAGCCCCTCCCGCTGAAGCATCGCCTTGCCGACGAAATCCGGTTTGCCGGCCGAAACCATTTTCCCGAAGCCCAGATCGGCCGGCACGACGGTGCCGTTGATCTCGTTGTGCGTCACATGGCCCTTCTCGATGCGCAGAACGCTGAGCGTCTCGACGCCGTAAGGCATGATGCCGTGATCCTTCCCCGCCTCCAGGAGGGCATCGGCGATGCTCTCGCCATAGCCGGCCGGAACCGCAAGTTCGTAGGCGAGTTCGCCGGAGAAGGAAATCCGAAAGAGGCAGCCGTGAAGGGCGCCGCCGAACAGCGAAACCTCCTTCGCTGCAAGAAACGGGAACGCCGCGTCGGATATATCCTCATCGACGATCTTCTGCAGGATCATGCGTGCCTTCGGACCGGCAATCGCCATTTGCGCCCACTGGTCGGTGATGGAGGCGAGACGCACGTCCAGTTGCGGCCAGAGCACCTGCGCACAGAATTCGAGGTGGTTCATGACGCCGGCCGCATAGGCGGTGGTCGTCGTCATGAAAAAGCGGTTCTCCTCGAGGCGGCTCGTCGTGCCGTCGTCGTAGATGAAGCCGTCCTCGCGCAGCATAAGCCCGTAACGCGCCTTTCCGACGGGCAGTTTGAGGAAGGCGTTGCAGTATACGCGATTGAGAAATTCGGCGGCGTCGCTTCCTGTTATCTCGATCTTGCCGAGCATCGAGACGTCGCAGAGTCCGGCATTCTTCCGTACGTTCAGCACCTCTCGCTCGACGCTCTCCCGCCACGTCCGTTCACCGCTCAGCGGAAACCAGGAGGATCGATACCAGAGACCCGTCTCAACGAAGACGGCACCGTGTTTCTTTGCCCAATCATGGAGCGGCGACTTGCGGACCGGCTGGAAATGATGGCCCGTATGCGCGCCGGTCAGCGCACCGAAGGATACCGGCGTGTAGAAAGGGCGGAAGGTCGTCGTCCCGACCTCGGCGGGCGAGACGCCGCGTGCCTTGGCGATCAACCCGATCGCGTTGACGTTCGAAAGTTTGCCCTGGTCCGTGGCCATGCCGCTGGTGGTGTAGCGCTTGGCAAGCTCGACATGGCTGTAGCCTTCGCGGACGGCCAGGCCGATATCCTTGAGATGCACGTCGTTCTGGAAATCGACGAAGGCTTTGTCCTTGATACCGGGGATCGACCAGAGCGGGGCAGGGGAACGTATCCCTTCCTCGCTCTCGACCTTCACAACGGCGACCGGGGGGCAGGGCAGACCGAGCTCCCTGACGATGGCTTCAGCGCGGGCGGCGCCTTCGCCGAGGCAGGCAGCGAGGCCCGTCGTCGCTGCTGCACCGCCGGCAACCTCGAGCCCCTTCAAGCTCCCGGGCGCGAGAAATGCCGCCTTTTCCGCAGACCAGACGGGCTTGCCGCCCCGGTGGCAGGCAAGATGGATGATCGGGTCGAAGCCGCCCGCCATGGCGAGCGCATCGACCGCGATCGTTTCGGTCCGACCGCCGTGATGGACTTCGATCGCCGAGATCGCCTTGCCGCCCTTGGTGCCGCAAACCACCGCTTCCCGGACAAGGCGTGCTTTGCCGCGATAGTCGACGCCGGCCGCCGGGCGGCTGTCGACGATGGCGACGACGTCGACGCCCGCGGCCTCGAGCTCCTGCGCGAGCGTATAGCCGGTGTCATTGGTGGTGAAGATGGCGGGCGTCCGGCCCGGGGCGACGCCGTAGCGGTTGAGATAGGCGCGCATCGCGCCTGCCATCATCACGCCCGGACGATCGTTGCCGCCGAAGACGAGCGGGCGCTCTTCGGCGCCTGTCGCAAGCAGGGCCTTTCCGGCAACGATCCGCCACAGCCTCTCGACAGGCAGATGGCTGGCGGGCTCGCGCACATGCTTCTGCACGCGCTCGACCGCGCCGAAGACGTTGCCGTCATACCAGCCGAAGGCGGTCGTCCGTACCAGGACTTGGACATTCGGCATCGACCGCAGTTCGTCGCTCGTGTCGCGGGCGAAATCAGCCGCCGCCTTGCCGTCGATCGTCGCCGTATCGGACAGGAGCGAGCCGCCAGGCAGCGAGCCCTCGTCGACGAGAATGACCCGTGCGCCGGCGCGGCCGGCGGTGAGTGCCGCGGCAAGTCCCGTCGGACCGGCGCCGATGACCAGCAGGTCGCAATGCGCCCAGCTCTTCTCATAGGCGTCGGGATCCGCTTCGTAGCTTGCCTTGCCGAGTCCGGCGGCCCTGCGGATGACCGGTTCGTAGAGCTTCTCCCAGAGCGGCGCCGGCCACATGAACGTCTTGTAGTAGAAACCGGCGCCGAGGAAGGGTGACAGCAGACCGTTCAGCGCACCGATATCGAAGTCGAGCGAGGGCCAGCGGTTCTGGCTCTGCGCCTCGAGACCCTCGTAGAGCTCCTGCATGGTGGCGCGCGTATTCGGCTCGGCGCGGCCGCCGCGACCCACGGTGACCAGCGCGTTCGGTTCGGCGGCGCCCGCCGTCAGGATCCCGCGGGGCCGGTGATATTTGAAGCTGCGGCCGACGAGCATCCGACCGTTCGCAAGCAGTGCCGAGGCGAGCGTGTCGCCTTCCAGGCCCTGCATGGGGCGGCCGTCGAAGGTAAAGGAGAGCGGGACGTTGCGGTCGACAAGACCGCGTTTCGACAGACGGTAGGAGCTCATTTGCGCGCCTCCGATCGAGCGCGGCCGGCCGCATCGCAGCACGCTGCAATCTCATGCGTCACGGTGTCCCGGGCAACGACGAGCCAGCGGCGGCACCCGGACGTGTGGTGCCAGTATTCCTCGTAGGCGCCGCGCGGGTTGTCGCGCAGGTAGACGTAGTCGAACCAATCGGTCGAATCCGCGTCGGCCTCCGGTCGCGACAGGGCCGCGCCCTTGATCGTGAATTCTTCCTTGGGTCTTCGCCCGCAATTCGGGCAGGGCACGAGGCTTGCCATTTGGGATGTTCCTTGGTCCGCGAAATCAGTGAAGGTTGGGCTGAGCGCCCTGTCCCTTTTCGTCGATGAGGAAGCCGCGCTCGAAACGGTCGAGGCGAAAAGCTGCGGCGGTCTTCTGCGGCGCGCCCCGGGCGAGAAGATGGGCGAAGCAGAATCCTGAGGCGGGGGTGGCCTTGAACCCTCCATAGCACCAGCCGGCATTCAGATAGAGATTGTCTATCGGCGTGCGGTCGATGATCGGCGAGCCGTCCATGCTCATGTCCATGATACCGCCCCAGGAACGCAGCACGCGCACCCGCGACAATGCCGGGATCATCGCCTTGCCGGCTTCCGCCACGTGTTCCACGGTCGCGAGGTTGCCGCGCTGGGCGTAGGAGTTGTAGCCGTCGATATCGCCACCGAAGACCAGGCCGCCCTTGTCCGATTGCGAAACGTAGAAGTGCCCGGCTCCGAACGTGACCACGCCGTCGATGAACGGCTTCAGGCCCTCCGACACGAAGGCCTGGAGCACGTGGCTCTCGATCGGCAGGCGCAATCCGGCCATTTCGGCCACTTGCGAGGAATTGCCGGCCGCCGCCAGCGCCAGCTTTGCACAGCCGATGAAGCCGCGGCTGGTCTCGACGCCGATGACGCGCCCGTTTTCCCGCCTGATCCCGGTCACTTCGCAATTCTGGATGATGTCGACCCCGCGGCTGTCTGCGCCGCGTGCATAGCCCCAGGCGACGGCATCGTGCCGCACGGTGCCGCCGCGGCGCTGCAAGAGCCCGCCCTGAACGGGGAAGCGGGCATTGTCGAAATCGAGGAAGGGCAGCATCTTGCGCACGGCCGCCCGATCGAGGAGTTCCGCGTCCACCCCGTGCAGCCGCATCGCATTGCCGCGCCGCGTATAGGCGTCGCGCTGAGCGTCGGAATGGA
The DNA here is from genome assembly GCF_056739175.1 of Ensifer sp. R1-3. Classification (NCBI taxonomy): domain Bacteria; kingdom Pseudomonadati; phylum Pseudomonadota; class Alphaproteobacteria; order Hyphomicrobiales; family Rhizobiaceae; genus Ensifer; species Ensifer sp. R1-3. The sequence continues at coordinate 2,715,035 of NZ_CP096515.1, read as the reverse complement.
AGAGGTTGAGAACGCCGCGCTGCGAGACCATGGCGTTGAAGTTGAAATCCTGCTCCAGCCCCTCCCAGAGCTTCATGGAGAGCTCGTAGAACGGGTTGTTGCCGGGGAGCAGGTAGTTCGAGCGGATAATCGTCGTGTTGCGGCCGACATTGCCCGAGCCGATATAGTTCTTTTCCAGCACCGCGACATTGGTGATGCCGAATTCCTTTGCGAGATAGTATGCCGTCGCCAGGCCATGGCCACCGCCGCCGACGATGATCACGTCGTAATGGGGCTTCGGATCGGGCTGGCGCCATGCCGGCGCCCAGTTCCGGTTGCCGCGCAGGCCGTTCAGGAGGATGGAAAGTGCAGAGTAGCGCATGGATGCCGCCCCATAAGTGATCCGAGGGGGCAAGTTAGCATCCGAAACCTCCGGAGAGTTGCAATTTTGGGACCTCCCGATGTAGGAATCGGTCATGGCAGCATCTTCCGACAGCAGGAACGTACAGAGGATCGGCTTTTTGCTGGTGCGCAATTTTGCGCTGATGAGCTACGCATCGGCGACGGAGCCCCTGCGTGCGGCCAATCTCCTTGCCGGCCGGCCGCTCTACCAGATCGTCCCGCTTGCGCTGGGACGAGGGACCGTCGCTTCATCTTCCGGGCTGTCGGTCGGCTGTGCGGATCTGGAGAGTGAAGGAGAGAGCTGCCATACCGTCTTCGTCTGCGCGGGCGGAGAGCCAACCGACTGGGCGGATACGTCTGCGTCCCACACGACGCTCCGGCGGCTCTCGCGCCTCGGTATTCGCATCGGCGGCATATCGAGCGGGGCTTTCGTGCTTGCCGCAGCGGGCCTGCTCGACAACCGCGACTTCACCATTCATTGGGAACACGCGCCTGCGCTGAAGGAAGCATTTCCCCATCTCAACCCGAGACACGCCCGCTTCGTGCTCGATGGCGGAATTGCCACCTGCGGCGGCGGGGTGGCGCCGCTCGACATGATGCATGCGATGATCGCCGAACGCCTGGGGACCGACTTCGCTCGCCGGGTCAGCGACTGGTATCTGCACGCGGCCGTCGCCGAGCCGGCGGCGCCGCAGCGCGGTTCGGCCGCAGAGCGGTTCGGTACCAACCATCCCGCCCTGCTCGCGGTTCTCGAGAAGATGGAAACGGCGATCGAACGGCCGCTCGACCGGACCGCCATGGCGCGCCTGGCCGGGGTAAGCCCGCGGCATCTCGATCGGCTTTTCCGGGAGCATCGCGGGACCGGCTTTCTCGACACCTACCGGGAGATCCGGCTCCGCCACGCCCGCCGGCTCCTGCAGCAGAGTCCGCTCTCCATCCCGGAGATCGCCTACGCCACCGGCTTTTCGAGCCCCGCACATTTTTCGAATGCGTTCAAACGCCTGTTTTCGCAAACACCGGGAAGCCTGCGCCGCCGCAGCGGCTCATGAGCGGAAGCATCTGAAATTGCCTACTAAGAAAAAAATATTCTCCACAGTTGATGGTCCCGCGACTGCGTGCTAGCATCGTTCCATGCACGAATGGAGGGACTACGCGAATGTGCGGCATTGTTGGTTTGTTTCTGAAAGACAGCAGGCTCGAGCCGCAGCTTGGCCAGCTTCTTTCGGACATGTTGATCACCATGACGGACCGTGGTCCGGACTCGGCCGGGCTGGCCATTTACGGCTCGGCTACCGAGGGGAAGGCGAAGGTGACGATCCAGTCTGCGAAGCCCGAGATCGACTTCGCAGACCTTGAACGGGACCTCGCTGAAGCAGGCGTGCCGGCACGCGTTGCCGTCAAGAGCACTCATGCGGTCGTTGCGATCGCAGCTGCCAGGCTCGCGGATGTCCGTGCCGTTCTCGCCGCCATCCGTCCGGATGTACGCATCATGGGTGCCGGCGACAGCGTCGAGATCTACAAGGAAGTCGGCCTGCCGAAGGATGTCGTCGCACGGTTCGATGTACGCTCGATGGGCGGTTCGCATGGCATCGGCCATACCCGCATGGCTACGGAATCGGCCGTGACCACACTTGGCGCGCACCCGTTTTCCACCGGGTCGGATCAGTGCCTCGTGCATAACGGATCGTTGTCGAACCACAACAATCTGCGCCGGGAACTGATCCGTGAAGGCATTGCCTTCGAGACGCAGAACGACACCGAGGTTGCTGCCGCGTACCTGACGGCGGAAATGGCCAAGGGCAAGGATCTCGGACAGGCCCTGACCGGCGCGCTCGACGACCTCGACGGCTTCTTTACCTTCGTCGTCGGCACCAAGTCGGGCTTCGGCGTCGTGCGCGACCCGATCGCGTGCAAGCCGGCGGTCATGGCCGAAACGGATCGCTATGTCGCATTCGGTTCCGAATACCGGGCGCTGGTCAACCTGCCGGATATCGAGAGCGCGCGCATCTGGGAGCCGGAGCCCGCGACCGTATACTTCTGGGATCATCAGAAGGCCGCCTGACGGGTAATCTCGGCCCCTTTCCAAGGAATTTTCAAGTATGCCTGTTATTGATCTCGCCACCACGCCGCTGCGTGAATTCAATAGGTCCTTGCATAATATTCAGCAGGGCTCGAACGATCTGTCCTACGAAGTCGCCAATCCTCGTGGCAGCCATGCGGTCGCCGTCGGGATCGACGGTCCCGTCGTGGTCGATGTGAACGGCTCCGTCGGCTACTATTGCGCCGGCATGAACGATGGCGGAACGGTCACGGTTCACGGCTCGGCAGGACCGGGCGTTGCGGAAAACATGATGTCCGGCAAAGTCGTGATCGAAGGCGATGCCAGCCAGTATGCGGGCGCTACCGGACGCGGCGGCCTGCTCGTCATTAAGGGCAATGCGGCGTCGCGCTGCGGCATCTCGATGAAAGGCATCGATATCGTCGTCCACGGAAATATCGGTCATATGTCGGCTTTCATGGGCCAGTCGGGCCACCTCGTCGTGCTCGGCGATGCGGGCGATGCCCTGGGTGACAGCCTCTACGAGGCCAAGCTCTTCGTACGCGGCACGGTCAAGAGTCTCGGCGCCGACTGCATCGAGAAGGAGATGCGTACGGAGCACCTGCAAAAGCTGGCCGAGCTCCTGGAGAAGGCCGATGTCAAGGATGTCCGGCCGGAAGAGTTCAAGCGCTACGGCTCGGCACGCAAGCTCTACAATTTCAACATCGACAACGCAGACGCGTATTAAAGGCAGGGACCAGTATGAGCTATCACAACCCCTATACCCCGCCGCGCAAGTCCGCGACTTTCGACGACTATACGCTTGCGGAAATCCGCCGTGCGGCGGCGACCGGCATTTATGATATCAGAGGCGCCGGCACCAAGCGCAAGGTTCCGCATTTCGACGACCTTCTCTTTCTCGGCGCATCGATCTCGCGCTATCCGCTCGAAGGCTACCGCGAGAAATGCGACACCTCCGTCGTTCTGGGAACGCGCTTCGCGAAGAAGCCGATCCATCTGAAGATTCCGATCACCATCGCCGGCATGAGCTTCGGAGCACTCTCCGGTCCCGCCAAGGAAGCACTCGGACGCGGTGCGACGGCTTCGGGAACCTCGACCACCACCGGCGACGGCGGTATGACGGATGAGGAGCGCGGTCACTCTCAGACGCTCGTGTATCAGTACCTGCCGTCGCGTTACGGCATGAACCCGAAGGACCTGCGCCGCGCGGATGCGATCGAGGTGGTGGTCGGGCAAGGAGCCAAGCCCGGTGGCGGCGGCATGCTGCTCGGCCAAAAGATCTCCGACAGGGTCGCCAACATGCGCAACCTGCCGAAGGGCATCGACCAACGTTCGGCCTGCCGTCACCCGGATTGGACCGGGCCGGACGACCTCGAGATCAAAATCCTCGAACTGCGCGAGATCACCGACTGGGAGAAGCCGATCTACGTCAAGGTCGGCGGCGCGCGGCCCTATTACGACACGGCGCTCGCGGTCAAGGCCGGTGCGGATGTCGTCGTGCTCGACGGCATGCAGGGCGGGACCGCGGCGACGCAGGACGTCTTCATCGAGAATGTCGGCATGCCGACGCTTGCCTGCATTCGGCCAGCCGTCCAGGCGCTGCAGGATCTCGGCATGCATCGCAAGGTACAGCTCGTCGTGTCCGGTGGTATCCGCTCCGGCGCGGACGTCGCCAAGGCGCTGGCGCTTGGAGCCGACGCGGTGGCCATCGGTACCGCGGCCTTGGTCGCCATCGGCGACAACGACCCGCACTGGGAAGAAGAATACCAGAAGCTCGGCACGACGGCCGGCGCCTATGACGACTGGCACGAGGGCAAGGACCCCGCCGGCATCACGACGCAGGACCCCGAACTGATGAAGCGCCTCGACCCGGTCGCCGCCGGCCGGCGGCTGGCCAACTATCTGAAGGTGATGACGCTCGAAGCACAGACCATCGCCCGTGCCTGCGGCAAGAACCACCTCCACAATCTCGAGCCGGAGGATCTGTGCGCGCTGACGATGGAAGCCGCAGCCATGGCGCAGGTGCCGCTCGCGGGAACGAGCTGGTATCCTGGCAAAGGTACCTTTTGAATGAAAGGATGACGGGCCGCACTTGAGAGGGTGCGGCCCTTTCTTTTGAAATTGAGTGTCGGAATCCAAAAGGGGAACGAAGTGACACTGGATCTCTCCACATTCGCCCGCGAAAAGGGCGTCAAATATTTCATGATCAGCTACACCGATCTCTTCGGCGGGCAGCGCGCCAAACTGGTTCCCGCGGAAGCGATCGCCGACATGCAGAAGGGCGGCGCGGGCTTCGCAGGCTTTGCCACCTGGTTCGATCTCACGCCTGCGCATCCCGATCTCTTCGCTCTCCCGGATGCGTCCGCGGTCATCCAGCTCCCCTGGAAGAAGGACGTCGCCTGGGTGGCGGCAGACTGCATCATGGACGACGCGCCCGTGGAACAGGCACCGCGCGTGGTGCTGAAGAAGCTCGTCGCCGAGGCGGCCCAGGAAGGGCTTCGCGTCAAGACCGGCGTCGAACCGGAGTTCTTTCTGATCTCGCCGGATGGATCGAAGATTTCCGACACGTTCGATACGGCGGAAAAGCCTTGCTATGACCAGCAGGCGATCATGCGCCGCTACGACGTGATCGCCGAGATCTGCGACTACATGCTCGAACTCGGATGGAAGCCCTACCAGAACGACCATGAGGATGCGAACGGCCAGTTCGAGATGAACTGGGAGTATGACGACGCGCTCCGGACCGCCGACAAGCACTCCTTCTTCAAGTTCATGGTGAAGTCGATCGCCGAGAAGCACGGGCTGCGCGCGACCTTCATGCCGAAGCCGTTCAAGGGTCTGACGGGCAACGGTTGCCATTGCCACATTTCGGTCTGGGATCTGGCGGGCGAGGTGAATGCCTTTGCCGACAACAAGGCGGAGTTCGGCCTTTCAGCCGAGGGACGCCACTTCCTGGGCGGCATCATGAAACATGCAAGCGCGCTCGCCGCGGTCACCAATCCGACGGTCAACTCCTACAAGCGCATCAACGCGCCGCGCACGATCTCCGGCGCGACCTGGGCGCCGAATTCGGTGACCTGGACCGGCAACAACCGCACCCACATGGTGCGCGTTCCCGGCCCCGGCCGTTTCGAGCTGCGCCTGCCGGACGGCGCCGTCAATCCCTATCTCCTGCAGGCGATCATCATTGCGGCCGGCCTTTCGGGCGTTCGCTCCAAAGCCGATCCCGGCCGTCACTACGACATCGACATGTACAAGGACGGCCACAAGGTAACCGATGCACCGAAGCTTCCGCTGAACCTGCTCGACGCATTGCGGGAATACAATCGGGACGAGGAGCTGCAGGAGGCCTTGGGACGAGAGTTCTCCGCGGCCTATCTGAAACTCAAGCAAGGCGAGTGGAACACCTATTGTTCGCAATTCACCGAATGGGAACACCAAACCACACTCGACGTGTAGACTAGAATCGCCACAGGAGCCTTGCGGCCATCCCCGTGCCTCGGCACGGGGATTTTTGACGTCGATCGCGGCGTGAGCGGCACGTGAGGAACTTAACGTCCCTTCAGCTCTTCCGGGCCATGACCGTACGGATGCGCGCACGGCGGTAGGCGTCGGGGATCGACAGGGCCCAGACGAAAATGCCGCCTGCATGCCGTCCGATGAAGGAACGGTCCGGTGGCGCCGTCATGTAGGTGATCACCGAAAAGAATACGACGAAAAAGGCAAAGGCCAAGCCCCGAGCCGCGTCGCGCAAGGCGACATGGCCGGCCCCAGGCAACACCGCAGCCAGCATCAGCACCAGATAGGGATTGATCGGCTTGGCCACGGCGACCTCCTCAGCAATTCGAAACTACGCACTCCCGGTCCGAAAACCGCTGAATACTTCCTGGAAATGCCCCCGCCGACGGCGGCAGCGAATAAGCGGGCTCATCGTCCGCCAGCCATCCGCTCAGGGCCTCTGCTTCGGCGATCGTCCGGCGTATCACCTCGGGCGCAATGGCCGTGATTGAAAAGTGCGCCTGCCGCAACAGCAGATGGGCGCCGCGTTGCCCCTGCGCCGCCTGGCGGACCAGCCGCACGCCGCGTGGAGTGATCGCGGCCTCCTTGAGCGTGGGATCGGCAAACAGCTTGGCGAACATGGCCGCGGCGCGTTCGACCTGCCGGCGCGAAGCGTTGCCGTCGCCGCGCATCAGGAGGGCGGCCTCGCTGGGCGGCGGGATCAACAGATGCGGCATCTCGTGCACGAGCGAGTAGAATTCGGCGCCGGTCGGCCGCGCCAGCGCACCGATCTTGGGCCTGGCACAGGGGCTCGTTTCAAGCAAAGTGAGCTTCAGCCACAGTTGCGGCAATCGGCGGCAGACCAGCGTGTCGGGGACGAGTTCGACCCTTACCTGCCGCCCGTCGTCCAGCCTGCCGGCGAGGATCGGAAAATGATCTGCGCCGTGAGTTATACGGGCGTCGGGAAAATGCTGCGCCGCGTCGTCCAGAAGGCCGCGGCGCTCGGCAATGGCGGCCCGGTGGTCGCGGACCGCGCGAACGCTCATCCATATGCCGGAAGCTATTGCGAAGGCAGAGAAGGCAATTGTGGTGATCATACGATCGCCCTGGCTTGGTCGGCGGCTTCTGCGCGGGAAGCGCTCCGGACAGTTTCAGAAGCAGCCGGAGCGCGCGATCCGAAACGGGCGGCGCGCTCCAACCGATCAATAGCCGTGTGGCTTTGGCCACGGCATCGTGAACTGATCGCCGCGGCGTACGAACTTGTAGCGCCGGAAGTGAAACCACAGCGAAGCCACGATGTAGAAGCACATCATCGCGCTGAGCTGCGTGCCGTAGCCCAGGAACACGGCGAAATAGGCGGTCGAGCACAGAATGAGCAGCACGACCGTCGGTAAAGGATGAAACGGGTGCACGTAGCCGCGCTTGATCCTGCCGAGCGGCCACTTGTTTCGGAACATCACCATGTTGAAGGTCATGAAGGTGTAGCCGAGCAGACCCGACAGGATCGAGAAGGTCACGACCTGGTCGAGCGGGGCGCCGAGCGCGAAGATAAGTGCGATCGGGACCAGGAATACGATCGCGCGATAGGGCGTGCGGTAGACCGGATGGACGGCACCGAACCAGCTTGGCAGATAACGGTCACGGCTCATCGAGAACCAGGCGCGGGAAGCGTCGTTGATGCAGCCGTTGGCGGAGGCGAGCGTGGCGAATGCCGTGCCGACGAAGAGCAGGACCATCAGTCCGGTGCTGCCGGTGACGCGGGCGGCGTCGAACAAGGGCGTGCCGGCCTGGCCAAGATATTCCCACGGCATCAGGCCGGAGCAGATATACCAGGTCATGGTCGCCGCGATCAGCAGCGTCATGATGCCGGCCATCGTGCCGTAGGGAAGCGAGCGGGCAGGAGAGCGCACCTCCTCGGCCGCCTGGCAGGTACCCTCGATGCCGAGATAGTACCAGAGCCCGAAATGCAGCGATGCCACGATACCCACCCAGCCATAGGGTAGCGGATCGGAGGTGATGGCCGAAAAATCGAGCGGCACCGCCGAGGCACCGAACTGCACCGATACGAACAACGCCACGATCGCAAGGAAGGCGATGGCGGTGATCACCAGGTTGAAGGTCAGGGTGGCGAGCACGCCGCGATAGTTGAGCCACGCCAGGAACATGATCGCGAGAACGATGAAGGGTTGCTGATTGAGTCCGGTCTGGCCCTGCATTCCGGCCACGGTATCGAGCAGGAAGCCGACCGTGATGGCGTTGGCGGCTTCGAGCATGGTATAGGCCATCACAAGGAAGAGGCCGACATTGAAGGCCATCAGCGGGCCGACGATGTGCTTGGCCTGAGCGTACTGGCCGCCGGCCGCGGCGACCGTCGAAGTCACTTCCGAGTCGATCATGGCGACGCAGGTGTAGAGCAGGCCGGCCACCCAGCAGGCCATCAGGCCGGCGATCATGCCGCCTTTGCCCACCGAGAAATTCCAGCCCATATATTCGCCGACGAGCACGATGCCGACGCCGAGTGCCCAGACGTGAGCAGGCCCCAGCACCCTCAGCAGGCGCAGCCGGTCCGGCTCGGGTGCGGCGGATGTAGTATCGTCCATTTGCCGTCCTCCCCTCAGATCTCGTGGCGCTCTGCCGTCGCCTCGATCTCGCCTTCGCGAGAAGAGATCAGCAGTTCGTTGTCGTAAGTGGTGTCGATGCGGACGAGGTCGGCGAGCATCAGCACGCCGAACAGCGCCGAAAGCGCCCAGGCCGCGTATTCGAGTATGTCCCACATGGCCGCCGCCTCCCTAGTGTCGTTCCGTGCCGAAGCGCTCTTCGATCACTTCGCGGTATTCCCTGTCGGAAAGCCGGACCACCATCACGAAATAGCCGATGACGAGCACGGCCATGACGATGAGCGAGGCCCAGCTGAAGCTGTAGTCGAAGCGCGCGGTGATGATGTCGTTGGCGGCCGCCGGATCGGTGATGCCGAGCGCGGCCCACTGCTGCTGCTCGGTGGCGTTCTGGCCGAGCGCTTCCCAGGTCGGATCGGGGATCGGATCGGGCACCTTGGCCGCGCCCGCAAGGCCGAGATAGAGCGGTATGTAGAGCGCTCCGATGGTCAGCACGAGCAACGTGATCACGTCGAAGATCTGGCCTGCAAAGCTCTGTTTCGGAGGTTCGTATGCCATGATACCTCCTAGCGGCTTTGCGGGCGCATCTCATCGAGATGCTTGAGATCGAGGCTGTAGATGAAGTGCTTGTCTTCTTCGTAATGTCGCAGCATGGCAACGATGGCGGCTGTGTTGAAGAGCAGCACCAGGCCGCAGGCGACCGTCAGGATGACGGCGATGGCGGGCGTTGCGATGTAGGGCCAAACGGTAAACAGCGCGAAGAGCAGGGTGCACCAGAGGACCACGACGAAGGCCGTAAGGCAGACGCGGTCACGTCTGTGCATTGCATCGATACGCTGGCTGAAGCTCGCATCTTCGCCAAGCTTGCTTAGTGTCGCTTCCATTCGCTTTCCTCCTCCAATGTTTCCTCCTCCGGGTGGTTTTTCGTTCCTTGTAATTTCGATGCGGGAAGTCGGCCGTTTTCTGCTTAGAAAAAATATTTGCCTAACAGGAATGTCAGGCAAAGCGAAACCACTGTCAAGTGACGCTGTCCACGCCTCTTCACGCGCACCATATCGCCGGAGCAGGCATAGGCTGCAGTGGGAGTTGATCTTCTACTCAGGGCGGAATACTTCCTCGCCCACGCGGGTATAGCGTTGTGAACCACGCAGAAATATTTACTATCAGTAAAAACAAAGCGAGATTGGCATGGGCAGGGAAAACGCGGAAAAGCACCGGAACTCGAAGAAGAACGGCAAGGCGGCGACAAGCGCCGGCGGCGCGCGCAAGACGGCGGCGGAGTTGGCACGTGTCACGCTGACCCAGGATCCGCATGCAATCCGCGACACCCGTGAAAAGGTGCTGGAAGTCGCGATCGGCCATGAAGTGCGTGCCTTCCGCAAGAAGCTCGGCATCACAGTAGCCGACGTCGCCTCCGCGACCGATATTTCGGTCGGCATGCTGTCGAAGATCGAGAACGGCAACACATCGCCGTCGCTCACGACTTTGCAGACGCTGTCGCGGGCGCTCGGCGTGCCGATCACCGCCTTCTTCCGCCGTTTCGAGGAGGAGCATAGCGCCGTGTTCGTCAAAGCGGGGGAAGGCGTCGACGTCGAGCGGCGCGGCACCCGCGCCGGCCACCAGTACAACCTCCTCGGCCATATCGGATCGAACACCTCCGGCGTCGTCGTCGAGCCTTATCTCATCACGCTGACCGAAGACTCGGACGTCTTTCCGACGTTTCAACACGATGGTCTGGAGTTCCTCTACATGCTGGAAGGGGAGGTGGTTTACCGGCATGGCAACAATCTTTACCGCATGACTCCGGGGGACAGTCTGTTCTTCGACGCCGACGCGCCGCACGGGCCGGAAGAACTGACCACGCTGCCGATCCGGTATCTGTCGATCATTTCCTATCCGCGCGGCCGCGGAGAGGACTGAGCGCGCGGCAGAGCGTCGCTTCTGCCTCATCTCTTCTCACCCACGCTCCGTTTTCCGGCACGCCCCGAACGCAAAAAATTGCCTGAGGAGAAATATATTTTCCTGTAGATTGATTTCGTCGATCTGCTCTGGTAGCAATTTGCGACGTCGACAACGGGGATGGGATCGACACCCGTGCGCGCGAACGGCGAGGGGAGAGAAATGAACATGCAGAATTTCGTTCTGACCGTGTCCTGCAAGTCAACGCGCGGCGTGGTTGCGGCGCTATCGGGATATCTGGCCGAGCAGGGCTGCAATATTGCCGACAGCTCGCAGTTCGACGATCTGGATACCGGCAAGTTCTTCATGCGCACCAGCTTCATCTCGGAGGAGCGGGTTGGCCTTGCGGCTCTCGAGGAAGGGCTGAAGCCGATCGCCTCGAAGTTCGAGATGGAGACGGCTCTCCACGAACAGTCCGAGCGCATGAAGGTGCTGCTCATGGTGTCGCGCTTCGGCCATTGCCTGAACGATCTTCTCTACCGCTGGAAGATCGGCGCCTTGCCGATCGATATCGTCGGCGTCGTTTCCAACCACTTCGACTACCAGAAGGTGGTCGTCAACCACGACATCCCCTTCCACTGCATCAAGGTGACGAAGGAGAACAAGCCCAAGGCCGAAGCCCAGCTGATGGACGTCGTCGAGCAGACCGGCGCCGAACTGATCGTGCTTGCCCGCTACATGCAGGTGCTTTCCGATGCACTCTGCAAGAAGATGTCGGGGAAGATCATCAACATCCACCACTCCTTCCTGCCGTCGTTCAAGGGGGCGAACCCCTATAAGCAGGCCTATGAGCGCGGCGTGAAGCTGATCGGCGCGACGGCCCATTACGTCACCGCCGATCTCGACGAGGGTCCGATCATCGAGCAGGATATCGCCCGCATCACCCATGCGCAGTCGGCCGAGGATTACGTCTCGATCGGCCGCGACGTCGAAAGCCAGGTGCTGGCCCGCGCCGTGCATGCCCATATCCATCACCGCTGCTTCATCAACGGCAACCGCGTCGTCGTCTTCCCGCCGAGCCCGGGTTCCTACGCCTCGGAACGGATGGGCTGAGGCCGATCGAGGCCGAGACCGGCCTTACTCCAACGCCGCCATTACCGCCCATCTCGTCAGAGCGGAAAGCCGCACCAACGCGTGCGAATCGCTGCCGCACCGGCGCGACAAAAATAATCGGGCCGGCTTGCTTCCCCGCGGAATTCTGAATATATTCAGGAAATAAATATTCCGTATGGGAAAAAAAGAGGGAACGAAATGGCTTTATCTTGGCGTTTCTCCGCCTTGGCGGATCGGCATCGCGCTCTCGGATCGAAACTGGAGGACTGGAGCGGCATGGGAACCGCCTGGACCTACGAGAAGGACATGTCCGAAGAGCATGTCGCGATCCGCACGAAGGCCGGGATCATGGACGTTTCCGGCCTGAAGAAGGTGCACCTGGTCGGTCCGCATGCCATCGCCGTGCTCGACTACATCACCACCCGCGACATGACGAAGATCTATCCCGGACGCTCCGTCTATGCCTGCATGCTGAACGATCGCGGCCATTTCACCGACGACTGCATCGTGTACCGCACCGGTCCGAATTCCTGGATGCTGGTCCACGGCTCCGGCTCCGGCTACGAGGAGATCGTGAAGCAGGCTGCGGGCCGCAACTGCGCAGTCCTGTTCGACGACGACCTGCATGATCTTTCGCTGCAGGGCCCGCTTGCCGTCGACTATCTCGCAAAATATGTGCCGGGCATCCGCGACCTTAAATATTTCCACCACATGCAGACGACGCTCTTCGGCGCTCCCGTCATGATCTCGCGCACCGGCTATACCGGAGAGCGTGGCTACGAAATCTTCGTGCGCGGGCAGGATGCGGTCATGATCTGGGATCGCATCGTCGCGGAAGGCAAGGAGACGGGCATCATCCCCTGCTGTTTCAGCGTGCTCGACATGCTGCGGGTCGAAAGCTACCTGCTCTTTTATCCTTACGACAATTCGCAGATGTATCCCTTCGCCGACCAGCCGCCCGGCGACAGCCTTTGGGAACTCGGCCTCGATTTCACGGTCAGCCCCGGCAAGACGGGCTTCCGCGGTGCCGAGGAGCATGCGCGCCTGAAAGGCAGGGAACGCTTCAAGATATTCGGCATGCTGATCGATGCCGACGGTCCAGCGGATCTCGGCGACGAAGTCTATGCCGAGGGCAAGAAGGTCGGGGTGATCACCTGCCCGAGCTATTCGACGCTGACGAAGAGATCCATGGCGATTGCCCGTTTGGACGTCGACAAGGCCGTCCAGGGCGCGAAGCTCGAGGTGCACGGCAAGAACCTCAATGCCAGAGCGATCGCCCACACGCTGACCTTCGACGATCCGGAGAAGAAAAAGAGGACGGCCGTGGGCTAGGGAGGCGGCCATGCTTGTCGAAGGCATTAAGAGCCGTCCGGTCTATACGGGACTTTCCATCCAGCCGCGCGCCCGGCGGCACATCTTCGCACTGGAAGGGGAGGGCGCCCATGCCCTCCTCGACCGGAAGCCGGCACTCGACGAGACGGCGCTTTCCCGCAGCGAGATCCTCTATGTCGCGCGCGGCTCGCAGGGCAAGGGAAACGACGAGGCGCTGCGCGCGCTTGGCGCCGATATGTTCTTCGCAGCCCCGACGATCGCGACGCTGCTCTTCCGCCTCAGGGGGACGCTGACGAACGCCCATATGGGGACGCGGCTTTATATCGCCGGCACGGAGGGCTTCATCGGCCAGGCGATGATGGTGGCGCTCGATCACGGCATGGACCATGCCTCGATCATCACCGAACACCGCGGCTCGCTGGCGCGCCGCGTGCAATGTGTCCACTGCAAAGGCGTCACCGAGGACGTCACCCACAGCCCCTTTCCCTGCGGCCATTGCGGTCTGCCGCTTCTCGTACGCGACCATTACTCGCGGCGCCTCGGCGCCTTCCAGGGCGTCAATATCGATGCGGAGGAACCCGGCAGCGCGCCTGATCCGGAGGAGTTGTTCCTGTGAGCGGTGGTACTGAAATTCCCGTCCGAGTGACCCGCGTGACGCCGGTCGCTCATCGCATCAAACGATTTCGCTTCGAGCGCCTCGACGGCCGGCCGATGCCCTATTTCTCCGGTGGCGCCCACGTCATCGTTTCGATGAACGACAATGGTCACGTGCGGCGCAATGCCTATTCGCTGATGTCGGCGCCATATGATTGCTCGGCGTACGAGATCAGCGTGCTGCATGTCGAGGATTCCCGCGGCGGCTCGTCCTTCATGCACGAGAAGGTGCGCGAAGGCGACGAAATGAGGGTATCGCATCCCGTTAACCTGTTTCAGCCGGATTGGCGCGGCCGAAAGCATCTGCTGATTGCCGGCGGCATCGGGATCACGCCCTTCATCGCCATGATGGAGCAGTTTGCCCGCGAAGGCGCCTGTTTCGAAATGCATTATGCCATTCGAACGCGCGACCGCGGCGCATATTGCGAGGACCTCGTCGCCCGCTACGGACCGCATCGGGTGAAGATCTACTGCGATGCCGAAGACAATCGCATTCCGGTCGCCCGCTTGCTCGACAGCCAGCCGCTCGGCACGCATCTCTATGTCTGCGGTCCCGCGGGCATGATCGACGGCGTACTCAAGACCGGGCTGGAGGCTGGCTGGCCGGAGCAGAACCTGCATTCCGAGCGCTTTCTGTCCTCCCAGCCCGGCAAGCCCTTTTCGATCGAGCTGACGCGCTCCGGCAAGACCGTCCATGTCGGTCATCACGAGAGCATGCTGGAGGCGATCGAGGCGGCCGGAATCGATGCGCCCTTTCTCTGTCGCGGCGGTGCCTGCGGGCAGTGTGAAACGATGGTCGCCCTCTGCGACGGCAAGCTGCTGCACAACGACGTCTATCTGACCGACGAAGAAAAGGCTTCCGGCCGAAAGGTGATGCTCTGCGTCTCCCGATTCGAGGGAAAGGCTTTGCATCTCGACCTCTAGAGCCGTCCAGGAAAACCGTCCAACAGTTTTCCGCCCAGAAATGCGTAGTTCAAAGACTTGGATTGTTCGACAAAACGATCCATCGGGCCGATCAGGAGGAGAACGGGCATGGCAATCGCCTTCAAGCAGGAAACGTTCCGGGACGATTTCAGCTATCGCAACAGTCCGGAAAACATCCGGCGCTTTCCGTTTCCCTTCGACCGCGACGAATACATGTACGCGGTCAACATGGAACCGCATGTGAAGGGGCAGAAGGGCACTGCCTTCGAAAGCCTGATCGACGTCGATGAGCACTACGTCGCCGAGATGCACGATCGGGCCCTGGTCCTGAAAGAGGACCCGCTGCGCTACCAGGCGTTGCCCCATATGATGACGGCCCAATGGGATACGCTGGAACTTCTGATGGAGGAGCAGGCCGCCGGCTTCCCCGAACATTTCACGCTCATCAGGAACGGCGATCAATGGCGCTGGATCAACCGGCCGCTCGGCATCGACGACACCTTCACCTTCGGCGATCGCTCGACGCTGCCCTATGAACCGCTCGAATACATCACCCGCCAGGCGCAGGGGGATTTCTGCATCGTAGACCAGCGCGACGGCAATCTCTGGATGGATGCCGGCATGGTCACGACCCAGGCCGACTGGTCGCTCGATTTCGACATCGGCATGAACTTCATGGAATGGCACGGCCCGGTGCCGCTCGCCCATCAGATGGGCGTCTTCGACCGCGCGCTGAAATTCCTCCTGAATCTGCAGCAGGGCAAGCCTACGCGCCGTTTCAACTGGACGATGACGATCAATCCGCGCCTCGATACCAGCCCGGAAAACTACCATAAATGGGGTCCGGACCGCGCGACGGTCACACCGGAAAACGTCGGCGAGAAGGTACATCTGCGCGTCGAGGTGCAGAGCCTGTGGCGCCTGCCGCGCTCGAACGCCATCCTCTTCGTCATCCGCTGCTATCTGATGAATATGAACGAGCTCGTGACGGTGCCTAAATGGGCGCGCCGCTTTCCGCGCGTGCTCAGCACGCTGCCGCCCGAGCTCATCGATTACAAGGGCCTGACGCGCTATCGCCAGACGACGATCGACTGGCTTTCGAAATTCGACGACGGCGCGCCGACCAGTCCCGGCACATTCCCGGATTGACGCCGTTTCCAGCGCCAAGACGACTGCATGCAATTGCAACTTCACAAAAGCAAAAGGGGAATGCGTCATGACAAGAGTTGCCGTCATCGGTGCCGGTCCATCGGGCCTCGCCCAGTTGCGGGCCTTCCAGTCGGCCGCCCAGAAGGGTGCCGAGATTCCGGAGATCGTCTGCTATGAAAAGCAGTCCGATTGGGGAGGGCTGTGGAAATATACCTGGCGCACCGGGCTGGACGAATATGGAGAGCCGGTGCATGGCAGCATGTATCGCTACCTCTGGTCGAACGGTCCGAAGGAATGCCTGGAATTCGCGGACTACACCTTCGAGGAGCACTTCGGCAAGCCGATCGCCTCCTACCCGCCGCGCGCGGTGCTGTGGGATTATATCAAGGGCCGTGTGGAGAAGGCGAATGTGCGCGACTGGGTGCGTTTCAATACGCCGGTGCGCATGGTGCATTTCGACGAAGAGACGAAGAAATTCACGGTTACCGCTCATAACCGCCTCGAAGACCGCATGTATGACGAGGAATTCGACTACGTCGTCGTTGCGAGCGGCCACTTCTCGACACCGCACGTCCCCTATTTCGAAGGCGTGAAAACCTTCAACGGCCGCGTTCTGCACGCCCACGATTTCCGCGATGCATTGGAATTCAAGGGTAAGGACGTTCTCATCGTCGGCCGGAGCTACTCGGCCGAGGATATCGGTTCGCAATGCTGGAAGTATGGGGCGAAATCGGTAACGACGAGCTACCGCTCAAAGCCGATGGGCTTCAACTGGCCGGAAAATTTCGAGGAACGGCCGCTGCTGACGAAGCTCGAAAACAAGACGGCTCATTTCGCGGACGGCTCGACGAAGGAAGTGGACGCGCTGATCCTGTGCACCGGCTACCAGCACCATTTTCCGTTTCTGCCGGATGAACTCAGGCTCAAGACCGCCAACCGCCTTTGGGCCGACCATCTCTACAAGGGCGTGGTCTTCGACAAGAATCCGCAGCTTTTCTACATCGGTATGCAGGATCAGTTCTATACCTTCAACATGTTCGACGTGCAGGCCTGGTGGGCGCGCGACGTCATGATGGGCCGCATCGCGCTGCCGCCGGAAGAGGAACTGAAGGCCAATTTCGACATGTGGCGCGCCCGCGAGGAAACGCTCGAGCATGCCGAGGAGATGATCTGGTATCAGGGCGACTATGTGAAGGAGCTACTGGCCGAAACCGATTATCCGAGCTTCGATATCGAAGGGGTCAACCGGACCTTCATGAAGTGGGAGCACCACAAGGCGGAAAACATCATGGGTTTTCGCGACAATGCCTATCGTTCGCTGATGACGGGCAATATGTCGCCCAAGCATCACACGCCTTGGGTGGAAGCGCTCGACGACTCCCTGGAGGAATATCTGCGCGCTTGACGATCTTCGGCTCGGCGCATGCCCTTCCCACCTGTGGGAGGGGCTAAATTCCACTTGCGCGGCCGGCAAGGCGTAGAGAGGATTTCCCAAATCGGTTCAGGAGCGCGGCCGCTTCTTCTGCGGATCGTAGTGCGACAGCGGCACGACGATTGCGGGCAGGCGCTTCTGCTGGCCGTCAAGCTTGCCGATCTCCACCTGCGTACCGACCGTCGCATGCGTAACGTCGATCCGGGCAAGCGCGATCGTCTTGCCGAGGACCGGTGAGCGGGTGGCACTGGTGATGACGCCGATCTGCGCGCGTCCGACATGCACGCAGTCGCCGTGGCCGACCGCCTCGTTCGCCTGTATGTCGAGGCCGACCATCAAGTGGCGCGGGTTTTCCTTGCGGCGGATCAGCGCTTCGCGGCCGATGAAATCGTCATGCTTGGACTTCAGTGGCACCGTGAAGCCGATACCGGCCTCGAACGGGTCGGTCTGATCGTCGAAGTCGTAATGAGCGAAGATCAGGCCCGCCTCGATGCGGACCATGTCGAGCGCTTCCAGCCCCATCGGCCTCAGCCCATGCGGCTCGCCGGCCCGCCAGACCGCGTCGAAAACGGTCAGGGCGTCTTTTGGGTGACAGAATATCTCGTAGCCGAGCTCGCCGGTATAGCCGGTGCGCGAGACGACGATGGGCGCCCCCTCGAAGCCTCCGATGCGACCGACCGCGAAACGGAACCATTCGAGCTCGCCGATCGTGGGCTGACGCGGTGCCGTCCAGACGATCTCCTTGAGGATGTCGCGGCTCTTCGGGCCCTGAACGGCAATATTGTGCATCTGATCGGTCGAGGAACGCACCCAGGCCCTGAAGCCTTTCTTCTCCGCCTGCTCGCGCAGCCAGATGCCGCTGTAATCGTCCCCGCCGATCCAGCGGAAGTTCTTGTCGCCGAGGCGGAAAAGGGTGCCGTCGTCGATCATGCCGCCATGCTCGTAGCACATCGCGGAATAGACGACCTGCCCGGTCGAAAGCTTGCGCACGTCGCGCGTCAGGCAGTATTGCAGCAATTCCTCGGCATCCGGACCGGTGACCTCGAACTTGCGCAAAGGCGAGAGATCGATCACTGCCGCCCTTTCCCGGCAGGCCCAGTATTCCTCGACCGGCCCCGCCGACGAAAACCGGTTCGGCAGCCAATAGCCGCGATATTCAGCGTAGTCTCGCGTCAGCGCCGAGAAACGGGGGTGAAAGGCGGTTTCACGCGTCAGTTCGGGATCGGCATCGGGTGTCATGCGATAGGCTACCGCTCGTGAGAATTGCTCTTTTCCGGAAAAGGTCCGGACGTGGATGTCGGTCGGATCCCAGCCGTTTGCCGCGTCGATATCGTCGGGGCAGGAGGAGGAGACGCAGACGAGGTCGGTCAGGGCCCGCATCAGCACGTAGTCGCCCGGACGCGACCAGGGCTCATCGAGATAGAGCTGATTGTTGTGGTCGATATCGGTGTTGTAGAAATAGTTGAGCGCCTCCCAGCCCTTGCGGCCGGGAATGCCATAAGGCGCAAGCGCCGCGTTGAAATTGTCGGTACAGTTGACGTGGCCGGGATAGCCCATGTCATCGTAATAGCGCGAATTGCAGGCGGTGGCGAAAGCGTCGTGACGGCCAACCGTGTCCTGCACGATCTCCACCAGCGGCTCGAAATCGCGATCGAAAGCCTTGGAGGGCAGGCCCGGCGCCGGGTAGCTGCGCCCGAGCAGGGTACGGGTGACGGTTGAGTCGAGAGCCAGGTCGAGGCCCTTGTCGACCTTGCGGGCGGCAAAGGCCTGAAAGTCCGTGCACTGGCGGCCATAGACGTCGATGATCTGTATGAATTCTCCGGCCCGCACGAAATACGCCGAAGCGGTTGCAGCCTTGATGCGGATGTCTTCGATCGGATCGGCAAGCGGCTCCGGCAAGGCGGAGGAATAGTCGCGGACCACCCTGCTGCGGCGGACCCTGACCTCGATGGGCGTTGCCGTGTCCTGTGCCTCGGGCGACATCGCCTCTGCGGGTGCGGCAACGATCAGCAGCCCCTTCACCGCGATCGTGAATTCGACCCTGCTGCCCGGCGTGGACCGTTCCCCGAAGATGCGGAGCGCGCCGGCCGTGGCCAGATCCGCACCGCGGCGCCGAAGCGCGCTTCGAATGCGCAGCGTGCCCGCTTCTTCGCGGGAGAGAATGGTCTTGAGGCCCTCGGCGGCATTGGTGAACGCCGCGCCGAGGCCTGCCGCCTGGAAGCGGCCGCTTTCGTCAACGAAGGAAAGCTCGCATGCCTGGCCGCCCTCCGCATCGGTGACCGTCACCAGGTCTCCCGCTTCGACGCGTACGACCAGCGAGCCGCCACCCTTGCATCGGTATCGTTCAGTGTCCTTCGGCAGCGCCGGAATGCCCGGATAGCGGATGATGCTCGCCGAAACGGGCCTCCCCCCAAGCATCCCAGGACGGCGATTTTCCATAGCACCCTCGCGGCCGAATGTTGGCCCCTGCCCGGATCATGCTGGCAAAATACCGAGCTGAAGTAAAGGAGATATATTGACTATGAAGAAACTTTCTTCACTATGCATAAACGGCCGGATCTGAATTCAATGCATAAATGGGGCACCAAGACATCGGGCCGGCTGCCGTGGGAGGCACGTTCAGGGAGACGTATCGAAGAACACGTCCGGAACAAATAAAAGGGGAATTCAGCGATGACAGATGTGGTGAACGCCGGCATTGCTGCCGGCACCGAGGGGAAGCTTATACGCGCGCTCGACTGGAAGGGCGCTTTCTGGGTGGCAGCTGGCGTGCCGCCACTCGTGCTCTTCTCCATCGGCGGCATTGCCGGCACGACCGGCAAGCTGGCCTTCGCGGTCTGGATCATTTCGATGATCATGGGCTTCCTGCAATCCTTCACCTATGCGGAAATCGCCGGGATGTTCGCCAACAAGTCCGGCGGCGCCTCGATCTATGGAGCGACCGCATGGCTGCGCTATTCGAAATTCATCGCGCCGCTTTCCGTCTGGTGCAATTGGTTCGCCTGGTCGCCGGTGCTCTCGCTCGGCTGCGTGATCGCCGCGGGCTATATCCTCAATGCCCTCTTCCCGATTCCGGCGGCGGATTCGCAGGCGGTGCTCGACTGGATCGGCGCCCATGCCGCCTCCGTCACCGCCGATAGCCCCCGTGTCGCCGAGTATATCGCGGCCCATGCCGGCCCCCCCCCGGAAGATGCCGTCAAGGCGGTTCTCGCAGCCGACGGCGTAGCGGCGCTGACGCCCATGATCCGCAACTGGTCGCTGGTCAGCTTCAGCATACCCTTCCTCGCCACGGCCAATATCAACGCCACATTCCTGATCGGCGGCATCCTGATGCTGATCATCTTCGCGATCCAGCATCGCGGCATCGCCGGGACCGCCAGCGTTCAGAAGTGGCTCGCTATGCTCGTCCTCATTCCCTTGCTGATCATCGGCATCTATCCGATCGTCAGCGGCCATATCGTTGCCTCCAACGTCACCGGCCTCGTGCCACCGACGGCCGCCTATTCCGGCGAGGACGGCACCTGGAGCAATGGCGGCTGGACGCTCTTTCTCGGCGGCCTCTATATCGCCGCCTGGTCGACTTACGGGTTCGAGACGGCGGTCTGCTATACGCGCGAACTGAAGAACCCGCGGACCGACACCTTCAAGGCGATCTTCTATTCCGGCCTCGTCTGCTGCCTGTTCTTCTTCCTCGTACCCTTCGCCTTCCAGGGGGTGCTTGGTCATGCCGGCATGCTGGCGCCCGGCATCATCGACGGCACGGGTGTGGCCGAGGCGCTCGGGGGCCTGATCGGCGCCGGCCGTATCGTCACCCAGCTTCTCGTGGTTCTGATGATTCTCGCGCTCTTCCTCGCCATCATGACGGCGATGGCCGGTTCCTCGCGCACCCTTTACCAGGGCTCGAAGGACGGCTGGCTGCCGAAATATCTCAACCATGTGAACGAGAACGGCGCGCCGACCCGGGCCATGTGGACCGACTTCGCTTTCAATCTGTTCCTGCTTGCCATCGCCTCGGACGTCGGCGGCTACTTCTTCGTGCTCGCCGTCTCCAATGTCGGCTACATCATCTTCAACTTCCTGAACCTCAACTCCGGCTGGATCCACCGTATCGACTCCGGCCATATCGAGCGGCCCTGGAAGGCGCCGACCTGGCTGATCGGCCTGAACACCGTGCTGGCCTTCGTGAACGCGCTCTTCCTGGGCGCCGGCGCCAAGGTCTGGGGCTACTCCAATGCGTTGTGGGTCGGCTTCATCTTCGCCGCGCTCATCCTGCCGGTCTTCGCCTATCGCCACTACTTTCAGGATCGCGGCAGGTTCCCGCTCGAAGCCATGGAGGATCTCGGCCTCTCCGGGCAGAACCTCGGCGTCAGGAAGGCGGGCATGTTACCCTATCTGGCGCTCGGCGGAGGCCTCGCCATCGTGCTGTTTGCCAACTGGTTCTTCCAGCTGCCGGCCTGAACTCGGGGGCAGTGGCACGTTCTGCATCAGACCCTGCGATCGAAACACAGAAAAAGGCCCGCTTCGGCGGGCCTTTTGTGATGGTATGTCCGGTCGCGGAAGTGCGTCCTCTCAGACATTGTCGCCTTCGGTCGATGTTCCCTGTGCCTTGCCGGCGCTGCCGGCGCCCCATTTCCAGCCGCTGATCGCCGGCATGTCCTCGCCGTATTTCTCGATATGGTGCCTGTGGTCGATCAGCCGCTCGTGAATCGCCTGCTTGAAATAGGCCGCGCGGGCGCCGAGTTGCGGCAGCCGGTCGATGACGTCCTCGACCAGATGGAACCGGTCCAGATGGTTGAGCACCACCATGTCGAAGGGTGTCGTCGTCGTCCCCTCTTCCTTGTAGCCGCGGACATGCAGATTGGCATGGTTCGTTCGGCGATAGGTGAGGCGGTGGATCAGCCAGGGATAGCCATGAAAGGCGAAGATGATCGGCTTGTCCTTGGTGAACAGGGCGTCGAAGTCGCGGTCCGGCAGGCCGTGCGGGTGCTCTCCCGATGGCTGCAGCTTCATCAGATTGACGACGTTGATCACCCGCACCTTCAATTCCGGCAGGTGTTCGCGCAGCAATTGCACCGCGGCGAGCGTCTCCAGCGTCGGAACATCGCCGCAACATGCCATGACCACGTCCGGCTCGCAGCCTTTGTCGTTGCTTGCCCATTCCCAGATGCCGAGGCCCTCGGTGCAATGCTTCACCGCCTGGTCCATGGTCAGCCATTGCGGCGACGGCTGTTTGCCGGCGACGACGACGTTGATGTAGTTGCGGCTCCTCAGGCAATGGTCCGTCACCGACAGCAGCGTATTGGCGTCCGGCGGCAGATAGACGCGGATGATGTCCGCCTTCTTGTTGACCACGTGATCGATGAAGCCGGGGTCCTGATGGCTGAAGCCGTTATGGTCCTGGCGCCAGACATGCGAGCTCAGGAAATAGTTCAGGGAAGCGATCGGGCGCCGCCACGGGATCTCGTTGCAGACCTTCAGCCATTTGGCGTGCTGGTTGAACATCGAATCGATGATGTGAATGAAGGCTTCGTAGCAGGAAAAGAAGCCGTGGCGTCCGGTCAGGAGATAACCTTCGAGCCAGCCCTGGCATTGATGCTCGCTCAGGACCTCCATAAGCCGTCCGTCGGGCGACAAGTGGTCGTCTTCCGGATAGATGTCCGCCATGAAACAGCGATCCGTGACCTCGAGCACGTCCTGCCAGCGGTTCGAGTTGTTTTCGTCCGGACTGAACAGGCGGAAGTTCCCGGACTTCAGGTTGAGCTTCATCACGTCGCGCAGATAGCTGCCCATCACGCGGGCCGACTCGGCCGTGGCCGCTCCGGGGCTCTGAACCGCAACCGCATAATCGCGGAAGTCGGGCATCTTCAGGTCGCGCAGCAACAGCCCGCCATTGGCATGCGGATTGTCGCTCATCCGGCGGCGTCCCGGTGGGGCAAGCGCCGCCAGTTCCGCCGTCAGCCGCCCGTCACCGTCGAAGAGCTCCTCCGGCCGATAGCTCTTCATCCAGCCTTCGAGGATGCGGATATGCTCCGGCTTGTCCATGTCTCCCATCGGAACCTGATGCGATCGCCAGTAATCCTCGCATTTCTTGCCGTCGATCTCGGCCGGGCAGGTCCAGCCCTTGGGTGTGCGGAAGACGATCATGGGCCATGCAGGGCGTTTCAGATTGCCGTTGACCCGGGCGTCGGTCTGAATGCGCCTGATATCCGCGAGCGCGGTATCGAGCGCGGCCGCCAGCTGCTGATGCACGTCTGCGGGATCATGACCCTCGACGAAAAGCGGCGCATAGCCCATGCCCTCGAAGAACTTCTGCAGCTCCTCTCTGGGAATGCGTGCGAGAAAGCAGGGATTGGCGATCTTGTATCCATTGAGGTGCAGGATGGGCAGGACGCAGCCGTCGCGCGCCGGGTTCAGGAACTTGTTGCCGTGCCAGCCGGTCGCGAGCGGGCCCGTTTCGGCTTCCCCGTCGCCCACCACGCAGGCGACGATCAGCTCCGGATTGTCGAAGGCGGCACCGTAGGCATGGCTCAACGCATAGCCGAGCTCGCCGCCCTCGTGAATGCTGCCCGGCGTTTCCGGCGCGACATGGCTCGGGATGCCGCCGGGGAAGCTGAACTGCTTGAACAGCTTCCGCAGGCCTTCGGCGTCCTGGCTGATGTCCGGATAGACCTCGCTATAGGTGCCCTCCAGATAGGCGTGGGCGACAAGCGAGGGCCCGCCATGCCCGGGGCCGATGACATACATCATCTCCAGATCGTCGCGCTTGATCACCCGGTTCAGGTGCACATAGAGCATGTTCAGGCCGGGCGACGTACCCCAATGGCCGAGAAGCCGCGGTTTGATGTGCTCCCGCTTCAGCGGCTCGCTGAGAAGCGGGTTGTCGAGGAGGTAGATCTGGCCGACGGAGAGATAGTTCGACGCCCGCCAGTAGGCGTCCATCCGCTGAAGTTCATCTGCAGACAGCGGACCGGCGGATAAAGGCTCTTGGCTGGAAACGTCACGTGCCGTCCTGGGGGAAGTCATGTATTCCTCCTGAAGCGAGAGCTCGGATAGCGACGGTGCAACGAGCCGCCGAAGCTGCCGCTGCAGAATCTATGGCGGTGCGGCGCCAGGGCAATGCCGAGCGTAGCGGCAGGGACGGAAAACCGTGGTCTTGCGGAGCCGGTCGCCTCAACCCGGCAACTTCGCCGCCGCATGACGCCCGCCCTGATAGCGCACGCCGTCCGAAGGCTCCTCCTCACGCTTCTCAATCTCGTGCCGGTAAGGCTCGCTGCTGTCCTGCGGGCGCCAGCCGAGGAAGTCCGCATGCCCGTTAGACCACCAGACGTCGCGGTTGGCGGAGACGCCGTAGAGCACCAGATGGCCGATTTTCGGGGCATCGAGAAGCCGGCGCACAAGCGCCAGGAAATCACGCGGGCTCAGCCAGGTGGAGAGCATGCGCCGGTTGGTGGGTTCGGCGAAGCAGCTGCCGATCCTGAGGCAGGCGGTTTCCATGCCGTATTTGTCGAAATAGAGCCGGGAAAGGTCCTCGCCGAAGCACTTGCTGACGCCGTAAAGGCTGTCCGGCCGCCGCGGCGACAGGTGGTCGAGCGTCTCGCCGATGGGATGGAAGCCGGTCACATGGTTGGTGCTCGCAAAGAGGATGCGGTTCACGCCGGCTTTTCGCGCCGCCTCGTAGAGATTGTAGGTGCCGAGGATGTTGGCCTGAAGAAGAGCGTCGAAGTCTGACTCCACCGAGATCGCACCGAGATGCAGGATCACATCGCAACCGCGCACGAGTTGGTCGACAGCCTCGCGCTCGGCGAGGTCGCATCGCACGATCTCCTCGCCCTCTCCGGCGGGAGAAAGCGTGGCGACATCCGAAAGGCGCAAAACATCGGCCCAGCCCTTCAGCCCCTCGCGGGCATAGCGGCCGAGGCCGCCCGCGGCCCCGGTTATCAATAGTCGCGTCGTCATGCGTACAACCTGCTTGGCACGGATCGCGATGATTTCGGGTCTAATGACCAGTCGTCGTCGGGATCAATGAATCTCGGGTTCGGGCAGCTTATGGGGCGATTGCAGGAAGGTGAAGTCGCAGCCTTCCGGCGCCTGCTGGATATGCTCCGCATGCATCTTCAGATAGCCCCTCGAATAATCGCGCTCCGGCGGCCTCCATTCGGCGAGCCGGCGCTCGATCTCCGCCTGATCGACCTCGAGCGTGATCGTGCGGCGGGCAACGTCGAGCGCGATGATGTCGCCGTTGCGGACCGCTGCCAGCGGGCCGCCGACATAGGCCTCCGGTGCTACGTGGAGGATGCAGGCGCCGTAGCTGGTGCCGCTCATGCGGGCGTCGGAAATGCGCACCATGTCGCGCACGCCTTCTTTGAGGAGCTTCCTCGGGATCGGCAGCATGCCCCATTCCGGCATGCCCGGTCCGCCGACCGGCCCGGCATTGCGCAGGATCATCACCGTGTCGGCTGTGACGTCGAGATCATCGTCGTTCACCGCTTTCATCATAGCGTCGTAATCGTCGAAGACGAGCGCCGGACCGCGGTGTTGGAGCAGGGCAGGGTCGGCCGCCGCGGGTTTCATGACGCAGCCCTGCGGCGCAAGGTTGCCTTTGAGAATGGCCGTGCCGCCGCGCGCGGCCACCGGCCTGTCGAGCGGGCGGATCACCTCGGGCAGATGGACCTCCGCCTCATCGAGGGCGCCGCCGATCGTGCCGATCACATTGCGTTCCCCGGTATGCAGGAGCGGCTTCAATTGTTTCCAGAGCGCGATCAGGCCGCCGGCATAGTAGAAGTCCTCCATCAGGAATTCACCGGTCGGCCGGATGTTGCAGAGAACAGGGACTTGGGCCGATACGCGATCGAAATCATCGAGCGTCAGAGGAACGCCGCAACGGCGCGCGATCGCGATAAGATGGATCATCGCATTGGTCGAGCCGGCCATCGCCATGTGCACCGCGAGCGCATTCTCGAATGCCTTCGCCGTCAGAATGTCGGACGGCTTCAGATCCTCGAAGACCATCTCGACGATGCGCGCGCCGGAAAGCGCGGCCATGCGCGCATGACCGGCATCCGCCGCGGGGATGGCGGAGGCGCCGGGCAGCGAAAGCCCCAGCGTGTCGGCAAGCGCCGTCATGGTCGAGGCCGTGCCCATGGTCATGCAGGTGCCGAAGGAGCGGGCGATTCCGCGCTCCATTTCGCTCCATTCGTTCTCGGTGACGCGGCCGGCTTCCTTTTCCGCCCAGTATTTCCAGACGTCCGATCCCGAACCCAGCATCCGGCCGCGATAATTGCCGCGCAGCATCGGCCCGGCCGGCACGAAGATCGTCGGCAGGTCGACCTGGATCGCTCCCATGATCGTTCCCGGCGTGGTCTTGTCGCAGCCGGCAAGCAGGACGACGCCGTCGACCGGATGCGAGCGGATGAGCTCCTCCACCTCCATGGCCAGGAAATTGCGGTAGAGCATCGTCGTCGGCTTCACATAGGTCTCGGCAAGCGACATGGCCGGCAGCTCGATCGGAAAGCCGCCCGCCTGCCAGACGCCGCGCTTGACCTCCTCTGCCCGAGCCCTGAGATGTGCGTGGCACGGATTGATGTCGCTCCAGGTATTGATGATCGCGATGACGGGCTTGTTTGCGAGTTCCGCATGGTCGTAGCCCATCTGATAGAGGCGGGACCTGTGACCGAAGGCGCGCAGGTCCTTAACGCCGAACCAGCGAAAGCTTCGAAATTCCTCCGGCTTCTTGCGCCTGGTCATCGGCACGCTCCTTTGCATTTGCGGGCGGGTCGGCTAGATTGCGCCTGTACAGAAAAATGACAGGTGAAGGCAGACCCTTGAACGACGTAACGTTGAAACTGAAACCGGCGCGGCGGGAGCGGCTTGCCGATGTTCTCTACGGGCAAATTCTCGAGCAGATCGCCAGCGGCCAGATGGCCGAGGGGGCGAAGCTGCCGTCCGAAGCGCATATCTGCCGCGACTTTCAGGTTTCCCGTCCGGTCGTGCGGGAGGCGCTGATGCGGCTGCAGGCCGACGGCCTGGTGGTTTCGCGCCAGGGTATCGGCACCTTCGTGAAATCGCGTCCGTCCGACAAGCTCACCAGTCTCGCCGCTTCGGCCGAGATCGCGAGCTATCTCAGGGCTTTCGAGCCCCGGCTCGCGCTGGAGACGGAATGCGCGGGGCTTGCAGCGATGCGCCGGACAAAGGCTCAGCTCAATCAGATCGGCGAGGCGCTGGCGGCGCTGGAAGGCGCCTTCGCGCGCGGCGAAACCGGTTGGGAAGAGGATTTCGCCTTTCACCACGCCGTGGCAGAAGCCGCGGGAAACGAGCTTTTCCCGCGGCTTCTGGAAGAACTGCGTGACATTCTCAGCGGCTCGATGCGCATGGCGCTCGGCCTGACGCGGCAGGGCTCCGATGATCGCCGCCGCCGTGTCCTCGAAGAACACCGCAAGATCTACTCTGCCATTTCGGGCCAGAACCGGGACCTCGCCCGCCTTTACATGCGCTACCATCTGACGGAATCGCGCGCCCGTATCACCGGCTCCCATGGCGATCTCTGATCCGGTCATGCTCCGATCCACTTCAAGCGCTCGCCGATAGCCGGGCTCACGCTGCCGCGGCGCACCGCGCGGAGCGGCAGGCCTTCAGAATCGCGGTTTCAAGGGGCGTCTTCATGCAAATCTCCCGGCCGGTTCTTGTATTTTTATTTTACAAGTTGAGCGAGGGCAAGAGCAATGATAGAGCAAACACCTGCGGCAACGAATTCAAATATGGACTTTAAGCGCCTCTGTACGCATTTCTCCTGGCAGCGGCCCGGGCCCATGGTGTGAAACATGTCTTTCGATTTAACATTTGAGTGTCTTCTGGATTCGCGCTGCGACGTCGCCGAAAGCCCGGTTTTCGATGAGCGCCGGAACTGCCTGTTCTTCGTCGATATCGGCCGCAGCGCCCTTCATCGCGTCGATCTTTCAGGCGCCGGCCACGTCGAATGGACCGTCGAGGGCGGCGCCTGCAGCACCGGCCTTGCACGCTCCGGACGCCTCGTGCTGGCGCAGCGCGATCGCGTGGTTCTGTTCGATCCCGACGCCGGCGCGGTCACCAGGGAAATCGCCGCGATCGAGCCGGACATTGCGGATACGCGTCTCAACGACGGCAAGGTGGGACCGGACGGCGCCTTCTGGGTGGGGACGATGCACGATGTGCCCGACCGCCGCCCCGTCGCGTCGCTCTACCGCGTCTCGCCCGAGGGCGCGGTGGAACGCAAGGTGGAAGGCGTGGTCTGCTCCAACGGCCTCGCCTGGAGCGGCGACGGTTCCCTTCTGTTTCACTCGGATTCGCACGTGGCCTGGATCGACCGCTGGCAGTTCGATCTCGCAACGGGCGCGCTTTCCGGGCGCAGGCGGCTGGCAAGCCTGGACGAGGCGAGCGGCCGGCCGGACGGAGCCGCCACCGACGTGGAAGCCCAATACTGGAGCGCCGGCGTGTCGGCCGGGATCGTCAATCGCTTCTCGCCCGAAGGCCGCCTTGTCGGGACGCACCGCTTTCCGGTGCCGGCGCCGACCATGCCCTGCTTCGCCGGGCCGGACTTGAAGACGCTTCTCGTCACGTCGCTGCGGCCCGCGGGCATCGGCGAGGAAAACCGCTCCGGCGGCATTTTTGTCGCAAGAAGCCCCGTGGCGGGTGTGGCCGTCCACCGCTTCGACGATCGTTGGATTTGAGGCTGGCGTCTGCGGTCCGATCAGCGCTCCGGGACAGGCGGCAGTTCGGGCGCATCCAGTCCCCTGAAGGGATCGCGCCAGGCATCGATCTCCTCGAGCCGGTCATTCCAGCGGCAGATGTTGGGATAATCGCCAAGCGGCAGCCCGGCGGCATCGTTGAAGGGCAGAAAGGTCGCCATTCGGAAATCCGCATGGGACACGGCGCCTCCGACCAGCCAGTTCCGCCCGGAAAGCTCCATATCGAGTATCGCCGCTGCCGTACGGAACATGCTCAGCCCCTCCTCGACCAGCTGCTGGTCGATCGGGCCGAGCCCATAGCGCTGCTTCGTGCCGCGCTCGAACTGCACCATGTCGCAAGCTCGTACGAAGTTTTCCTTGCCCCAGCTGATCCATCGGACCATGTCGGGTTCGTCGTCGCCGATGCGCCAGAAATCCGATTGCATCGCGCGTGAAAGCCGGCAGGCGATCGCGTCGGCCTCCCAAAGGCTTTTTCCGGCCTCCACGAGTATCGGCAGCGAAAGGTTCGGGTTGAGCGGCCGAAACCGTTCCGCCTGCCCCGGCGCGAAGGGCGAGGCGAACTCGAACTCGACCTCGGCTGCGAGATGGCGTGCCACCGCGACGGCAAGACGCGGATTGGGATTGCGGCTGTAGAACAGTTTCATCGCATGGCCCTGCCGTCGGCGCCGAAGACATGGCAGCGCGACGGGTCGAAGTGGACGGCGAGATTGGAGCCGCGCTCGACCTTCTGCTGCCCCTCCAGCGCGACGGTCAGCTGCTGGCGATCCGGCGTGATCCCGTAGAGCATGGTTTCGCCGCCGAGATTCTCGACGATCTCGACATTGACGGTAGCGAGCTCGATACCGCCCTCGCGCGCGGAAAGATGCTCCGGCCGGATGCCGAACGTGACGTCCTGTCCCTGTGTCGCACCGTTCAGGCGACGGGGAAGGCGGATCGTTCCGCCGCAGACCTCGATCGCCGTTTCGCTTCCGGTGACGTCCGCGATCCGCGCCTTGAGGAAATTCATCTTGGGGCTGCCGATGAAGCCGGCGACGAAGCGGTTGACGGGATTGTTGTAGAGATCGAGCGGTGCGCCCACCTGCTCGATTCGGCCGGAATTCAGGACGACGATCTTGTCGGCCATGGTCATGGCCTCCACCTGATCGTGCGTCACATAGATCATGGTGTTGCCGAGGTCCCGATGAAGCCTCGAGATCTCGACGCGCATCTGCACGCGGAGTTCGGCGTCGAGGTTGGAAAGCGGCTCGTCGAAGAGGAAGATGCGCGGCTCGCGCACGATCGCCCGGCCGATCGCCACGCGCTGCCGCTGACCGCCGGAGAGCGCCTTCGGCTTGCGGTCGAGCAGCTTTTCGATCTGCAGGATCTCGGCCGCCCGGCGCACCTTCGGCTCGATTTCGGCCTTCTTGAAGCCGGCCGTTTCGAGGCCGAAAGCGAGATTTTTGTAGACCGACATGTGCGGATAGAGCGCATAGGACTGGAACACCATGGCAATGCCGCGTCTGGCGGGTGCCACTTCGTTCATCCGGTCGCTGTCGAGCATCAGCGTGCCGCCGGAAATCTCCTCCAGTCCGGCGATCATTCTGAGCAGCGTCGACTTGCCGCAACCGGACGGACCCACGAAGACGGCGAACTCGCCGGGGTCTATG
Organism: Ensifer sp. R1-3; assembly: GCF_056739175.1. Lineage (NCBI taxonomy): Bacteria > Pseudomonadati > Pseudomonadota > Alphaproteobacteria > Hyphomicrobiales > Rhizobiaceae > Ensifer > Ensifer sp. R1-3. The sequence goes on along the minus strand of NZ_CP096515.1, from coordinate 2,684,613 downwards.
GTCAGGTCGATGCCGTGGATCACGTCGAGCGCGCCGTAGCGCTTCTCGACCTTCTGAAGAACGACGCTCGTCGCCATGTCAAAGTCCCTCCCTGCGGCCTTTATCGGGTATTCGCACGCCAATCGGCATATTTCGGGCTGTCCGGCCCAAGCGGTAACTCAATTTCGCGGCCGGTATCGGCGGATTGATAGATCGCGGTGACCAGTTCCAGTGCGCGGCGCGCGTCCTGCGTCGTCACGGGCAGGGGTCCCCTGCCGCTCAGGAAATCGTGGAAATGCGCCATCTGGGTGGTAAAGCGTGGCGAGACCGGGCGCCAGTCGCCGGTCACTTCGTCTATCCGCGCCTGCACTTCGTCATTTGACGCGATGATCTTCCACGGATCCTTACCCGGCGCATAGGGTTCGTGGCTGCTTTCGAAGGTGACGTTCTCGAAATGCAGCCTGAGCCGGCTGATCTGCTCCTGCGAGCCGAGCGTACAGGAAAGCGAAACGAAGGCGCCGTTCTTCATGAGCAGGCTCGCCGAGGCGCAATCCTCGACCTCGATGTCGTTGACCCGGGTCGCGACGCGGCCGAATACGCGCGCCACCGGGCCGAGAAGATGCAGCATCATATCGTGCAGATGCAGCGCGTGGGTGACGAGCACGCCGCCGAGCTCCGTCGCCCACTTGCCGCGCCAGGGGACGGAATAATATTCGGGCGTGCGCAGCCAGAACGTCTCGACCGAGCCGACATAGGGCTTGCCCGCGATGCCCGCCTCGATGATGCGCTTGGCTTTCTCGATGCCGTCGCCATAGCGGTACTGGAAGATCGGCATCAGCACGCCGCGGGCCTCTTTCTCGGCTTCCATGATCGCATCGACGCCCTCGAGCGATCCGGTCAGCGGCTTTTCGCAGATCACATGCTTGCCGGCGGCAAGTGCTGCGAGCACCTGTTCGAGATGGATGCCTGGCGGGGTGCAGATGTCGATGATGTCGATGCTGTCGTCGTCGAGCAGTTCGTTGAAGGAGCGGGTCCGCTGCTCGATGCCGAATTCGTCGCCGACCTCGTTCAGCCGCTCCTCGTTGAGGTCGCAGAGAGCCTGGACCCGGAACTTGTCCGGGTGCGGCTGATAGCCTTCGACGATGTGCGAACGCCCGATGCCGCAGCCGATGATGGCGACCGTCTTCACGCTCATGTCAGTTCCTGTCCCCGTTCTGTTCGGCGATCGCCTGCGCCTGAAGCGCAAGCTCCATGGCCTTGAAGCAGCGCTCCTGCGGCATTGCGGTTTCGGTCCTGTCGCGGATGTCGGCGAGGAACTGGCGCCCGAAGGGCAGGTCGACGCGAGAGCAGTCGATATGTTCGACGCCGTTGCGGTCCGCGAGAAACAGGTGGTTGCCGCCTTCGCGGCCGGCGAGATCGACCGTCTTGCGGACCTCGATCGTTCCGGAGGTGCCGACGATGAAGAGCCGGCCGTCACCCCAGGTCGGCATTCCCTCCGGCGTCAGCCAGTTCACATGGATCATGCCGGTTGTCCGCCCCGTCGAGAGGTGGATACTGCCCGTATCCTGCAGTTCCGGAGCGTCGGGAACGCTCCGGTTGCCGACGCTCGCCGATAGCACGGTCGCGTCGTTGACGCCGGTGAAGAACAGGAACTGCTCGCACTGGTGCGACGCGATGTCGGTCAGGATGCCGCCATAGTCCGCGCGGCGGAAGAACCAGTCGGGCCGCGTCTCGCGGCGCAGCCTGTGCGGGCCGAGGCCGACGATGTGCACCACCTCGCCGATCGCGCCGGCGGCGACGAGCTCGCCGGCCTTGACCGTGGCCGGGCTCTCGAAATGCTCCGAATAGAGGATCGAGAAGATGCGGCCCGTCTCGGCCTGGACCCGGCGCAGCTTGGCGAGCTGGTCGAAGCTCGTCATGCCCGGCTTGTCGACAAGCACGTCCTTGCCGTGCTGCATGGCACGGATCGCCAGTTCCGCGCGCTCGCTCGAAACGGCGGCCGAGACGATGAGGCCGATGTTCTCGTCCTCGAGGATTTCCTCTGCCGTCGCGATGCGCCGGGCGTCTGCGTAGACGGCGGAAAATTCCGCGGCCAGCGCATCGTCCTTCTCGTGGAAGCCGGCGAGGCGGGCGCCGGCCCGAAGCAGGCAGTTGACCTGGCCGTAGATGTGGTTGTGGTTGAGCCCGACGGCAGCGAAACGCAGTTCGTCCATGATGATTTTCAAGCTCCGTCGCTCAGCGCTTCATGCCGGTTGTGGCGATGCCCTCGATCAGAAGGCGCTGGAAGAAGAGGAAGAAGAAGAACACCGGCACGAGCGAGAGCGTCGACATGGCGAAGAGCCCGCCCCAGTCGGAGGTGCTGCTGGAGTCGACGAAGGTCCTCAAGCCGAGCTGGATCGTGTAGCTGTTCATGTCGTTGAGGTAGATCAGCGGCCCGAAGAAATCGTCCCAGGTCCAGATGAAGGAGAAGATGGCGGCCGTCGCCAGAACGGGAAGCGATAGCGGCAGCATGATCTTCCAGTAGATGCGCCAGGCGCCGCAGCCGTCCATCATCGCCGCTTCGTCCAGTTCGCGCGGTATTCCGCGGAAGAACTGCACCATCAGGAAGATGAAGAAGGCATCGCTGGCGAGGAACTTCGGGACCACCAGCGGCAGGAAGGTGTTCACCCAGCCGAGATCGAGGAAGAGCACATATTGGGGAATGAGCGTCACGTGATAGGGGATCATCATCGTGCCGAGCATGATCGCGAACCAGAAATTCCGCCCCGCGAAGCGCAGCCTCGCGAAGGCATAGGCCGCGAGCGAGCAGGCGACGACATTGCCGACGACGGTGAGGACCGCAATGACCAGCGAGTTCCAGAAGAACCGCCCGAAGCTGACGTCGAGCCCGAACCAGCCGCGCACATAGGAGGAAAAGTCCACCGAGGAGGGCCAAAGCGACGTCGAGGCGAAGATCTCGTCCTCCGGCCTGACCGAGGCCGAGATCATCCACAGGAGCGGATAGATCATGGCGATCGAGGCGGCGATCAGGGCGGCGTGAACGAGGAACGATCCGACAGGGCCGCGGCGGCCCGTCGGGACCGGCGGCGGGGCGGTTACCGAGCTCATGGTCGCGTCAGTCATCGTAGTGCACCCAGTAGCGAGAGGTGAGGAACGAGAAGGCCGTGAACAGCCCGATGATCAGCACGAGAATCCAGGCAAGCGCCGAGGCGTAGCCCATGCGGAAATTACCGAAGGCCTCCTGGTAGAGGTAAAGAGTGTAGAAGAGCGTCGAGTTGATCGGGCCGCCGGTGCCGCCGGAAATGATGAAGGCGGGAGTGAAGGCCTTGAAAGCGTCGATCGTCTGCACGACCGCGTTGAAGAAGATGACCGGCGTCAGCAGCGGCAGCGTGATCTTGTAGAACTGACGGAACTTGGACGCCCCGTCGAGGCTTGCCGCCTCGTACATGTCCGTCGGGATCTGCCGAAGGCCCGCGAGGAAGATGATCATCGGCGATCCGAACTGCCAGACGCTCAGGACCACGAGCGTCCATATCGAATAGTCCGGATGCGAGATCCAGCTCGGCCCCTCGATGCCGAACTGGGCCAGCAGGCTGTTGATCAGGCCGTCGCCGGCAAAGAGCTGTCGCCAGAGCACGGCGATAGCGACGCTGCCGCCAAGCAGCGACGGCAGGTAGAAGATCGCCCGATAGACGGTGAGCCCCCGGACGCCGCGGTCGAGAAGGATCGCGACGAGCAGCGCGAAGGCGAGCTTGAAGGGCACCGAGAGCACGACATAGAGAAACGTCACCTTGACGGCAGCGGCGAATTTCGGGTCGGCCGTCGCGATGCGCGCGTAGTTGGCGGTGCCGATCCATTCCGGCGCGCGGATCAGGTCGAAGTTCGTGAAGGAGAGATAGAGTGACGCGATGGCGGGCCCGAGCGTCAGGCCGAAGAAGCCGATGAGCCATGGCAACAGGAACATGTAGCCGGCTCCATGGCTTGCCCATATCCTGGCCAGGCGACCCTGTGCGGCCGGGCGCGAAGACGCGCCCGTGCCGACTGCGACAGCGGTGTCCTGCACGGCCGCCATCCTCCTTAACCCCGCGCGAGGATCTGGCTGACCTCGTTCACCAGCGTCTCGCCCCCTTGCTTGGCGTCGAGCTGACCGAAGCCGACCTGTTCGGCGACGTTGCGCAGAGCGAATTCCGCCTCGCCGGCACCGCTGGGCGGCGGCGGCGGCAGATCGCCGGCAAGCGCTCCGAGGCCCGAGACATAGTCGAGCATGGCGCGGCCGAGCTCGTCGAGCGTCGACGCCAGTTTTTCGCGCACGGCTGCCGATTCCGGTACGCCGCGCTCGACGCCCAGGATTTCGGCGGCTTTCGGATCCTTGACGAAGAAGTTGACGTATTTGGCGCCGAGTTCCGGGTCCTTGGTCTGGGCCGAGACCGAGAAGAACATCGACGGCTTGCGGTAATGGCCGCCCTTCGCATCCTTGTCGATCAGCGGATGGCTTCTCAACGCCAGCTTGTCCTTGTTTATGCCCTGATAGGCGACGAACTGGTTGGAGTGCGCGAAGGAAGCGGCCGCCTTGCCGAGCGACAGCGGGCTCGTCTCCACATTGTACTGGTCGAGCGCCTGGATGTCCGGCGGGACGCAGGCCTTGTCCTCGCGCATCTTCTGCCACATGGCGAACCATTCGGCCGCATCGTTCGCATCATAGGCGATCTTGCCGTCCGCGGTGAACAGTGCCTTGCCGCGCTGGCGCAGCCAGTTTTCGAAAAGCGGCTCGACCGCGCTGCCGTCGGAGAGGCCATAGAAGCCCTTGCGCTTGCCTGCCTTGGTGATCTCGGCGCCGATTCGCGCCATCTCATCCCAGGTCGTTGACGGCGTCGGAAGTTCAATGCCGGCTTCCTCGAAAGCGGCGGCATTGACCATCATCGCTGCCGAGTTGGCGCCGAGGCTGATGCCGTAGAGCTTGCCTTCGACGCTGCCGCCCTTGATCTGCACCTGGTCGAAATCCTCGACCTTGAGCACGGAGCCGAGATAGTCGTCGAGGGGCGCGAGCGCGCCGCGCCGGGCATATTCGACGATGTAGCGATAGTCCATCTGGATGATGTCGGGCGCATTGCGCCCGGCGACCTGGGTCGCAAGCCGTGGCCAGTAGTCGCTCCAGCCGAGGAATTCGCCATTGATGGCGACGCCCGCGTTCTGCTCCTGAAAGAGCTGATTGACCTTGTTCGTGCGGTCGGCACGGGCCTGCGAACCCCACCAGAGCACCCGCAGCCGCGCCTCCTGCGCAAAGGCGGGCGCCAGTGCGGACATCGAAAGAAGTGCCGCCCCTCCCGCGAGTACATTTCGCCTGCTGATCTTATGCGTCATCTGTTCCTCCTCCCTTCGGAACGCCTCCACAACGTTCCGGCCTCTTGCAACAAATAACTATTTGGTTACAAGTTATGGACAAGCAATGATCCTGTCAAGCAGTTGTGTGCGGAACTATCATTGACTTGTAAATTATTATGACAAAGTTGCACCCGAATGCCGCTAAAGGCAAGAGGATGCGGAGGTTGCGTGTGATGGAGAAGATGCGAGACGGAGCGAAGGGGAGGAACGGGTCCGGGGGGCGGGCGGAACGGACGCTGCAGCGCGACCCCGAGCGCACGCGTGCCTCGATCCTCGCCGCTGCGACCCGGGAGTTCGCCGAAAACGGCATAGGCGGCGCCCGCGTCGATGCCATCGCCGAGAGGGCGGGCATCAACAAGCGCATGCTCTACCACTACTTCGGCGACAAGGAGCAGCTTTATCTCGCGGTCCTGGAAGAGGCCTATGTCGGCATAAGAACGGCGGAAAAATCCTTAAACCTCAGCGACTTGGAACCTGAACAGGGAATTGCCGAGCTCGCCATGTTCACCTGGGGCTACTTCCTGGAGCATCCGGAGTTCCTCAGTCTCCTCGGCACCGAAAACCTGCACCGGGCCCGCTGGCTGCGTCAGTCGACGCGTCTAAAGGAACTGCATTCGAGCTTCATAGACAAGCTCTCCGACCTTCTCCAGCGCGGCAAGGCCGGTGGCCTCTTTCGGCCCGATGTCGACCCGCTGAACCTCTATCTGACGATCGCCGCCCTCGGCTATTTTTACCTTTCCAACCAATACACGCTCTCGACGATCTTCGGCCGCGACCTCATGGACAAGAGCAATCTCGACGTCTGGCAGCGCCATATCGTCCATGTCACGCTGGCATCGATCCGGCGCTGATCCAGGCACATGTCGTTTTTTTTGTTGACAAGTGTGATTCTCCTCTGCCACAAAGTAACCGATTAGTTACTGGCTTGGGAGGGCTGGTTCTTTCCCCTCACGGGCCTCTCAGGGAGGAACGGCATGCCGCGTTTGGGTATAATATTGCACGGTGTCACCGGCCGCATGGGATACAACCAGCACCTGGTGCGCTCGATCCTGGCCATCCGTGATCAGGGCGGGATCACGCTCCAGTCGGGCGAAAGGCTGGAGATCGATCCGATCATCGTCGGCCGCAATCGCGACAAGATGGAGCAATTGGCCAAGCGCCATGATATTGCCCGCTGGTCGACCGATCTCGACGCGGCGCTTGCCGATCCGAACGACCAGATCTTCTTCGATGCCGGCACGACGCTGATGCGTGCCGAGCTCATCGGCCGCGCGCTCGACGCCGGCAAGCACGTCTATTGCGAGAAGCCGATCTCCGATGATCTGAGGACGGCGGTCAAACTGGCGCGGAAGGCGCGCGCCTCCGGGCTCAAGCATGGGGTCGTTCAGGACAAGCTGTTCCTGCCGGGCCTTCGCAAGCTGGCCCTGCTGAGGGATTCAGGCTTCTTCGGCAAGATCCTCTCGGTGCGTGGCGAGTTCGGCTACTGGGTGTTCGAAGGCGATTGGGGCGTTCCGGCCCAGCGGCCCTCATGGAACTACCGGAAAAAGGACGGCGGCGGCATCATCCTCGACATGCTCTGCCACTGGCGCTACGTGCTCGACAATCTCTTCGGGGAAGTGAAGGCGGTCTCCTGCCTCGGCGCGACCCATATCCCAAGCCGCATCGACGAACAGGGTCGCGCCTACGACTGCGACACCGACGACGCGGCCTATGCCACCTTCGAACTCGAGGGCGGCATCGTCGCGCATATCAATTCCTCCTGGGCGGTGCGCGTGCGGCGCGACGATCTGGTGACGTTTCAGGTCGACGGAACCCATGGTTCCGCTGTCGCCGGGCTCACGAAGTGCTGGACGCAGCACCGCGTCAATACCCCAAAACCGGTCTGGAATCCCGATCAGCCGCAGACGATCGATTTCTACAGGACCTGGGACGAGGTGCCGGATACGCAGGCCTTCGACAACGGCTTCAAGGCGCAGTGGGAAATGTTCCTGCGCCACGTGGCGGAGGACGGTCCCTGGCCCTACGGGCTCGAGGCCGGCGCCAAGGGCGTGCAGCTTGCGGAACTCGGCCTCAAATCCTGGGCGGAGCGCCGCTGGCTCGACGTTCCGGAATTGGAGCTCTGAGCCATGGTCAGCATCGATCTTCCAATCGAAGGCAGGCTTGCCCGCTACGACCTTACCGGCCGGCCGGTGCCGTTCAACAGCCGCGATGCCAAGGCCTTTTCCAGGGTCGCCTTCGCCGCCGCCCATGTGGTCGCCGACCCGCTCGCCGACAACGATCCCTGGCTGGCGCCGGCGATCGACTGGGAGCGCACGCTCGCCTTTCGTCACCGCCTCTGGGATCTCGGTCTCGGCGTCGCCGAGTCGATGGATACAGCCCAGCGCGGCATGGGCCTCGGCTGGCCGGAAGCGCGCGAACTCATCCGCCGCTCGCTTGCCGAAGCGCGCGGCCGCCCGGACGCGCTGATCGCCTGCGGCGCCGGCACCGACCATCTGGCGCCGGGGCCGGACGTGTCGATCGACGATATTCTTGCGGCCTATGAGAACCAGATCGAGGCGATCGAGGCAGAAGGAGGCCGGATCATCCTGATGGCGAGCCGGGCGCTTGCCGCCGCGGCAAAGGGCCCGGAGGACTATATCCGCGTCTACGACCGCGTTCTCTCCCAGGTGAAGGAGCCGGTGATCATCCATTGGCTCGGCGAGATGTTCGATCCGGCGCTCGAAGGCTATTGGGGCAATGCCGACCACATGGCGGCGATGAAGACCTGCCTCGACGTCCTCGAGGCGCACGCCGCCAAGGTCGATGGCATCAAGATTTCGCTCCTTTCCAAGGAGAAGGAGATCGTGATGCGGCGGCAACTGCCGAAAGGCGTGCGCATGTATACCGGCGACGACTTCAATTATGCCGAGCTCATCGCCGGCGACGAGGAAGGGCATTCGGACGCGCTGCTCGGCATCTTCGACGCTATCGCGCCGGTGGCTTCGGCGGCGCTGGAAGCGCTGGGTAGCGGGCGGAACGGCGAATTCTTCGAATTGCTGGAGCCGACGGTGCCGCTGTCGCGCCACATCTTCAAGGCCCCGACGCGTTTCTACAAGACCGGCGTCGTCTTCCTTGCCTATCTGAACGGTCTACAGGACCATTTCGTCATGATCGGAGGGCAGCAGAGCGCCCGATCGCTCGTCCATCTCGCCGAGCTTTTCCGCCTGGCGGACAAGGCCGGGGCCCTCGCCGATCCGGAGCTTGCGACCGCGCGCATGCGGCGCGTGCTCGCCATGCACGGCGTCGAGTGAGGCCTTTGCGATGACGGAAGCCCCGCGCGTCAGGCTGGCCGAAGCGGAGGTTTTCGAGCGGCCGGTCGAATTCCGTTTTCCCTTCCGCTTCGGATCGGCGCGCGTTGCGACCGCGCCGCAGGCCTTCGTCCGGGTGCGGGTCGAGGATGCGCGCGGCCGGTCCGCCATCGGCTGGTCGGCCGAGATGATGATGCCGAAATGGTTCGACAAGAACCCGGGCCTTTCGCCGGAGGATAATGTCGAGCAGCTTCGTGCCTCCCTGCTGCTGGCGATCGAAGGACTGACATCGCTGCAGGCGCAGACCCCCTTTGGCCTGCATGCGGCTGCCGAGGGTGATCACCACCGGGCGGCAGCCGGGCATGGTCTGCCAGCCCTTGTCGCCTCCTACGGCCTGGCGCTTCTTGACCGCGCCATCCTCGATGCGCTGTGCCGCATGACCGGAGCAAGCGCCGCCGGGGCGGTCAGAGCCAACCTGCCGGGCATCACCGGCGCCACCGCGCCCGATCTGGAAGGCTTCGACCTTGCGCGGTTCCTTTCGCGCCTCGAACCCGGCCCGAGGCTGGCCGTTCGCCACACGATCGGCCTTGCCGACGCGTTGACGGCGGCCGATCTAGCGCCCGGGCAGCGGCTGGAGGACGGACTGCCGCAGACGCTGGAAGAGGTGATCGCCGCCTATGGCCATCGTTATTTCAAGATCAAGGTTTCGGGGCGCCCGGCCGAGGACACCCGGCGTCTGCTCGCCATCGCCGCGGTCCTCGACCAGCGCGTCGATGCGTATCGGGTGACGCTCGACGGCAACGAGCAGTTCGAAAATGCCGATGCCGTTGCCGATCTTCTCGACCGGATCGCCGAAGAGCCGCGTCTCGAAAAATTGCGCGCCTCGGCGCTCTTCTTCGAGCAGCCGATCGCTCGCGCCGAGGCGCTGTCGAGGCCGGTCACGGAGGTCGCCCGGCGGATGCCGCTCGAAATCGACGAGTCCGATGGCGATATCGGCGCATTTCTCCGTGCCCGCGCGCTCGGTTATGCCGGCATCTCCTCGAAGTCCTGCAAAGGCTTCTACCGGGCACTCGTCAACCGCGCTCGCGTGGAGATGTGGAACGCCGAGGCCGGGGCCGCACGCTATTTCATGTCCGCCGAGGACCTGACGACGCAGTCGGGCTTGGCGCTCCAGCAGGACCTCGTGCTGGCAGCGCTTGTCGGGGCCGGCCACGTCGAACGCAACGGCCACCACTATGTCGACGGCATGGCCGGCGCCCCGGCGGCGGAGCAGGCCGCCTATCTCGCCCATCATGGCGATCTCTACGAAAGCGGTTCCGGGCGGGCGCGGCTGGCGATCCGGGGCGGCGAAATCACTTTTTCCACCGTCTTGCGGTCCGTCGGCCTCGGCTCATCCGTCGAGCCGGACTGGGCGGCGATGGTATCCTGAAATCGGGAGGAGAACATATGCAGGTCGAGGGGCTTTCCATCAATCTGGCGACGATCCGGGAGCAATGCGGCTTCGCCGAAGCCGTGGATATCTGTCTGAAGCACGGCATCACGGCGATCGCGCCCTGGCGCGACCAGGTGGCGGCGATCGGCCTCGGCGAGGCCGGGCGTATCGTCCGGGCCAACGGGCTGAAGCTGACCGGGCTCTGCCGCGGCGGCTTCTTTCCGGCGCCGGACGCGTCAGGCAGGGAGAAGGCGATCGATGACAACAGGCGCGCGGTGGACGAGGCAGCGGAGCTCGGCGCCGACTGTCTGGTGCTGGTCGCCGGCGGCCTGCCGGGCGGCTCGAAGAACATCGACGCAGCCCGCCGGATGGTTGTGGAAGGGATCGCGGCAGTGCTGCCGCATGCGCGCGCGGCCGGCGTGCCGCTTGCGATCGAGCCGCTGCATCCGATGTATGCCGCCGACCGCGCCTGCGTGAACACGCTCGGCCAGGCTCTCGACATCTGCGAGACCCTTGGTCCGGGCGTCGGCGTGGCGATCGACGTCTATCACGTCTGGTGGGACCCCGATCTGGCCAATCAGATCGCGCGGGCCGGCAAAATGAAGGCGATCCTCGCTCACCACATCTGCGATTGGCTCGTGCCCACGAAGGACATGCTGACGGATCGCGGCATGATGGGCGACGGCGTCATCGATCTCAAAGGCATCCGGCGCCGGATCGAGGCGGCCGGCTTCCACGGGGCGCAGGAGGTCGAGATCTTCTCCGCAGACAACTGGTGGAAGCGCCCGGCCGACGAGGTGATCGCGACCTGTGTGGAACGCTATCGGAATTGCTGCTGATATGCTGGGGCAGGATGTTTCTCCTACAAGATATGACAGGGATTGCGTGAGGTTATGATGGACAACAAGCGTCGCTTTGCGCTGGTCGGCACCGGCAACCGCGGAACCACCATGTGGGGCAGGGATCTTCTGGCCGGCTGGCGCGGCCTCGTCGATCTCGTCGCCATTGCCGATACCAACGCGCTGCGGGCCGAGCGCGCCCGCACGATGATCGCCACCAATGCGCCTGTTTACGGCAATGTCGATGCGATGCTTGCCGAAACGCGCCCCGATCTCGTCATCGTCTGCACGCCGGACGACACGCATGACGATATCGTCGTGCGCGCATTGGAGTCCGGCGCCGACGTCATCACCGAAAAGCCGATGTCGACCACGGTCGAGAAGATCCGCCGCATTCTCGACGCGGAGAAGCGGACTGGGCGGCGGGTGGACGTTTCCTTCAACTACCGCTTCGCGCCGACCGCAGCGCGCATCAAGGAACTCCTCAATGCCGGCGAGATCGGACGCGTCACCTCGGTCGACTTCCACTGGTATCTCGATACGCGCCACGGCGCCGATTATTTCCGCCGCTGGCACGCCTATGCGGAACGCTCGGGCAGCCTCTTCGTGCATAAGGCGACACACCATTTCGATCTCCTGAACTGGTATCTCGACAGCGATCCGGAGGCGGTCAGCGCCTTTGCCGACCTGCAGATGTACGGCCGCAGGGGACCGTTTCGCGGGCCGCGCTGCAAGCTCTGTCCTCACAAGAGCGAGTGCGACTTCTACCTCGATCTCGAAGCCGATCCGTTTCTCGACTCGCTCTATGAGGAACCTTCCGAAATCGACGGCTATTTCCGCGACGGCTGCGTCTTCCGCGAGGACATCGACATCCCCGACACGATGGTCGCGAATATCCGCTACCGCAACGACGTCCACGTCTCCTATTCGCTCAACACCTTCCAGCCGATGGAGGGCCATCACATCGCCTTCAACGGTACGAAGGGCAGGATCGAGCTTCGCCAGTACGAGGATCAGCCCTGGGAGACGCCGCCCGAGGACGAGATCCTGCTCGTCCGCAACTTTCCGAAGGGCAAGCCGGCGATGGAACGGATCACGGTGCCGCATTTTCCCGGCGGGCACTATGGCGGCGACGACCGGCTGCGGAATACGCTCTTCGAGCCGGATGCGAAGGATCCGCTGGGACAGCGCGCCGGCGCGCGGGCCGGCGCCATGTCGGTCCTTTGCGGCATTGCGGCGCTTCAGAGTTCGCGTACGGGCAAGATCGTCCGCCTGGCCGATCTGATGCCGGAATTGTTCACCGACGGGGCGCAGCCGATGCGCAAGCTCGCGGCGAATGCCGGGTAGGGCGTAGTCGGGGTTAGAGTACTTCCAGGAAAAGTGTGTAACGGTTTTCCGTCCGGAAGTGCGTTAGATCACTTTGATCTGCTGCATGTTTTTGTCCTTTAATCGGATACGATTAAAGGAAACATGCAGCAGGCGCTAACCGCGTCAAAGTCAGAAGTCTGACCTGCACATTTTCCCTCTTGAACCTCTAGCCGCTAGAGGACTTAGCCTGCTTCCGGTTTCGTAAGGAGCATGGAATGACAGGCATATTTCGGGAAACGAGATTTCGCGTCGATGGGATGGATTGCGCATCCTGCGCTGCCAAGATCGACACGGCCGTAAGGCGGGTTGCAGGGGTCGAGGACGTCAATGTCTCGGTGGCCGCCGGCACCATGACCGTCCGGCATGCGGCGCGCGACGATATCGGCGCGCAGGTGATGCGGAAGGTCGGTGTCCTCGGCTACGGTCTTTCGCCGCTTGACGTTGCGGCGGAACGGCAGCCGGCTCAGAGCGAGCACGCCTGCTGCGGCCACGACCATGCCGCGGGCTCTGCGCATGGCGAAGCGAGCCACGATCACGGGCATTCAACCGCCCTTCCGGCAAGCACGAAGCCGTCCTCCCGTTTCACGGCGCCGTTGCCATGGTGGCGAACGGCAAAAGGCAAGCTCACGCTCGCCTGTGGCGTTGCCCTTGCCTCAGCCTATGCGATCGGCCAGTTCGTTCCCGCCACCGAGCCCTGGATTTTCACCCTCGCCATGCTCGTCGGCCTGTTGCCGATCGCAAGACGTGCGCTCATGGCAGCACTTTCCGGCACACCTTTCTCGATCGAGATGCTGATGACCATTGCGGCCGCCGGTGCCGTCTTCATCGGCGCCGGCGAGGAAGCGGCCATGGTCGTCTTCCTCTTCCTGATCGGGGAACTGCTGGAGGGCGTTGCCGCGGGCAAGGCGCGGGCGAGCATACAGGCGCTGACGGCGCTCGTGCCGAAATCGGCGCTCCTCGAAGAAAACGGCAGGACCGTGGAGGTTCCCGCCGAAAGCCTGGCCCCTGGCGCCATCGTCCTCGTCCGTCCGGGCGACCGGCTCCCGGCCGATGGCATCATCGTCTCCGGCGAGAGCAGCGTCGACGAGGCGCCGGTGACCGGCGAGAGCACGCCCGTCCTGAAGGAAGCCGGCGCGAATGTCTTTGCCGGAACCGTCAATGGTGACGGCGCGCTGCGGGTGCGCGTCACCGCTGCGGCGGCCGACAATACCATCGCGCGCGTCATCAGGCTTGTCGAAGAGGCGCAGGAGAAGAAGGCGCCGACGGAGCGTTTCATCGATCGCTTCTCCCGCTATTACACGCCGGGCGTCGTGCTCGTCGCGGCATTGGTTGCGGTCATCCCGCCGCTCTTCTTCGGCGGCCTGTGGCAGGATTGGATTTATAAAGGGCTCGCGCTTCTCCTGATCGGTTGCCCCTGCGCCCTCGTCATCTCCACGCCGGCCGCGATCGCCGCGAGCCTTTCGGCAGGTGCACGCCGCGGTCTTCTGATCAAGGGCGGCGCCGTCCTCGAAAATCTCGGCAGGATCACAGCCGTCGCCTTCGACAAGACCGGAACGCTCACCGAAGGCAGGCCGAAGCTGACCGACATCGTCGGCTTCGGCAGATCGGAGGCGGAGATCCTCGGCTACGCCGCTGCGCTCGAACAGGGATCCAGCCATCCGCTGGCCCGTGCCGTCCTGTCGCGTGCCGAAGCCGATGGCTTGGCGCTCCTTCCCGTCGAAGGCGCCAGGGCCATCGGCGGCAAGGGTGTTGCCGCCTCCGCAGACGGCGTCGAGCTTTTCCTCGGCTCGCCCGAGGCGGCCCGGGAGCGCGCGCCGCTGGCGGCGGAAGACCTGGCTCGGATCGAAACCCTGCAGGGTGAGGGGAAGACCGTCTCCGTGCTCGTCGTCGGCGGGAGGGCAGCCGGAGCGCTTGCCATGCGCGACGAGCCGCGTGCGGATGCCGCGGCGGGCCTGAGGGCGCTCGCCGATCAGGGTTTGCGAGTGGTGATGCTCACCGGCGACAACCGGGCGACGGCCGAGGCGATCGCCGGCCGGATCGGGGGCATCGAGGCGCATGCCAGGCTTCTGCCGGAGGACAAACAGCGCATCGTAAGCAGGCTCAGGGCCGAGGGTCTCGTGGTGGCGAAGGTCGGCGACGGCATCAACGACGCGCCGGCTCTCGCGGCGGCGGATGTCGGCATCGCCGTTGGCGGCGGCACCGATGTGGCGCTGGAAACGGCCGATGCCGCCAGCCTCCATGCCCGCGTCTCGGACGTCGCCGCGATGGTGAAGCTGTCGCGGGTGACGATGCGCAACATTCACCAGAACATCGCGATCGCGCTCGGCCTCAAGGCCGTGTTCCTGGCAACGACGATCGCCGGCGTGACGGGTCTCTGGCCGGCGATCCTCGCCGATACCGGCGCGACTGTCCTGGTGACGATCAACGCATTGAGGCTGCTGCGCTAGTTGTCCAAGCGCTGACAAGACCCCTCCCTGCCGCCCTTGCGGGAGGGGAAGCGCGAGACACGCCATGCAACCGTGCCCATCGGCTGCAATCTCCCCTGTGTATATTCGCGCTGGACTCTCACCAGCGATCCTATGAAAGTATAAGGAGATCTCGTCGCCCAGGCTTTCGCGCCTGAAAATCGATGATAAACTTATACCAAATGGTAAAAAAATTGTCGGCACGGTTTCTGCGATGAGCCGAAGCGGGCAAAAAGGGGATCGCAGGCCAATATGAACAATATTGCCATCGAATTGCGTGGAATAGACAAGAGCTTCGGGCTGGTCCACGCCAACAGGAACATCAATCTCAGGGTTCGCAAGGGCACGATCCACGGCATCATCGGGGAAAACGGTGCCGGCAAGTCGACGCTGATGTCGATCCTTTATGGTTTCTATCAGGCCGACAACGGTGAGATCCTGGTCGACGGCAAGCCTGTTTCCATTCGCGATCCGAATGCGGCGATCTCCGTGGGGATCGGCATGGTCCACCAGCACTTCATGCTGGTCGAGAACTTCACCGTGCTCGAAAACGTCATGTTGGGCGCCGAAGACAGCCAGATCCTCAACAAGGGCATCGCCAAGGCGCGGCAGGAGCTGAAACGGCTCGAGAAGGAATATGCCCTCGAGGTCAATCCGGACGCCCTGATCGAGGAGCTGCCGGTCGGCCTGCAGCAGCGCGTGGAGATCCTGAAGGCGCTTTATCGCCGGGCCGATATCCTGATCCTCGACGAGCCGACCGGCGTCCTGACGCCGGCCGAGGCGGACCACCTGTTCCGCATCCTCGGCCAGCTCAAGGCTCAGGGAAAGACGATCATCCTCATCACCCATAAGCTGCGCGAGATCATGGCGATCACCGACGAGGTCTCGGTCATGCGCCGCGGCGAGATGGTGGCGACGCGCACGACGCGTGAAACCTCGGTCGAGGAGCTGGCCGAGCTGATGGTCGGCCGGCGCGTGCTGCTTCGTGTCGAGAAGGGCGAGAGCAATCCCGGTGACGTGAAGCTCGCCGTCCAGGGGCTGACGGTCAAGGACAGCCGCGGCGTGACCATGGTCGACAACGTCTCCTTCGATGTTCGTGCAGGCGAGATCGTCGGCATCGCCGGCGTGGCCGGCAACGGTCAGTCGGAACTGCTCGAAGCGATCGCCGGCATCCGCAAGGCCGCCTCCGGGACGGTTCTCCTCAACGGCAGGCCGGTGGACGTGACGGGCAACGCAGACGCGGCCGAACTCAGGGGTCGCGGACTGGCGCATGTGCCGGAAGACCGGCATCACGTCGGGCTCGTGCTCAAATTCGAGGAGTGCGAAAACGCGATCCTCGGTTACCACCATGACCCGCGCTTCGCCAACGGCATGTTCCTGAACATCGATGCGATCCGCAAGGATGCCGAGGAGAAGATTGCCAAATATGATATTCGCCCGCCGAATGCGCGGCTGAGGACGGCCAACTTCTCCGGCGGCAACCAGCAGAAGGTCGTGCTTGCGCGCGAGATGGAGCGGGATCCGGACGTCCTCATCATCGGCCAGCCGACCCGCGGCGTCGATGTCGGCGCAATCGAATTCATCCACAAGCGGATCATCGAGATGCGCGATCAGGGCAAGGCCGTTCTGCTGGTCTCGGTCGAACTCGACGAGATCCGTTCCCTTTCCGACCGCATCCTCGTGATGTTCGCCGGACGCGTCGTCGGCGAACGCAGCCCCGAGGCGACCGAGGGCGAGCTCGGCCTGCTGATGGCCGGCGTCGAAGGCCGCAAGGAGGCCGCAGAATGAGTACGCCCTATGCGAAACTGCCGGGATGGGTGGAATATGGCCTCATCCCGCTGATCAATCTTGCCGTCGCCTTCCTCGTCGCCGGCCTCGTCGTTCTCCTCGTCGGCGAAAACCCGCTCGAAGCCGCCTATCATCTCATCAACGGTGCCTTCGGCCGCGGCGAATATATCGGCTTCACGCTCTATTACGCGGCGACCTTCATCTTCACCGGACTCGCGGTGGCGGTCGCCTTTCATGCCGGTCTTTTCAACATCGGCGGCGAGGGCCAGGCCTATGTCGGCGGCATCGGCGTGGCGCTCGCCTGCCTCTGGCTCGACCAGACGATGCCCTGGTACGTGGTCTTCCCGCTCGCCATCGTCGGCTCCGCCTTCTTCGGCGCGCTCTGGGCGTTCCTGCCCGGCTGGCTGCAGGCCAAACGCGGCAGCCATATCGTCATCACCACCATCATGTTCAATTTCATCGCGTCGAGCCTGATGGTCTATCTGCTGACCCGCGTGCTGAAGCCGCTCGGCTCCATGGCGCCGCAGACGCGGACCTTCGCCGAGGGCGGGCAATTGCCGAAGCTCGACTGGCTGCTGTCGATCTTCGGCCTCAATATAGGCACGGCGCCGTTCAACATCTCCTTCCTCCTGGCGCTGGCGGCCGCCTTCGCGGTCTGGGTGCTGATCTGGCGCACCAGGCTCGGCTACGAGATGCGCACCATGGGCCATAGCCCGTCTGCCGCGCGCTATGCCGGTATCAGCGAAAGCCGCATCACCGTCGTCGCCATGATGATATCAGGCGGTCTTGCCGGCATGATGGCGCTGAACCCGATCATGGGCGAGCAGTTCCGCATGCAGCTCGATTTCGTGCAAGGCGCCGGCTTCGTCGGCATCGCGGTCGCGCTGATGGGGCGCTCGCATCCGGGCGGCATCATTCCCGCCGCGATCCTTTTCGGCGTGCTCTATCAGGGCGGCGCCGAGATCGCCTTCGAGATGCCTTCGATCTCCCGGGACATGATCGTCATCATCCAGGGTCTCGTGATCCTTTTTGCCGGGGCGCTCGAGAACATGTTCCGGCCGGCGATCACGCGCGCCTTTTCGGCGCGGGGTCAGCGCGCGGCCGCCGTCGTGCAGACCAAGGGAGCCTGAAACCATGGATTTCTTCCACGTTCTCGTCGTGCTCCTGGAATCGACGATCCGCGTCTCCGTGCCGCTGGTCTTCGCAGCCCTTGCCGGCCTCTTCACCGAGCGCGCCGGCGTCTTCGACATCGGCCTCGAGGGCAAGATGCTCGGTGCGGCCTTTGCCGCCGGTGCGGCGGCAGCCGTCACGCAGTCCGTCTGGGTGGGGCTCGGTGCGGCGATCCTCGTTTCCGTGGCCCTGTCGCTCGTCCACGGCTATGCTTCGATCACCCAGCGCGGCAACCAGATCGTCTCGGGTGTGGCGATCAACTTCATCGTCGCCGGTTCCACCGTGATCCTGGGCGAGGCCTGGTTCCGGCAGGGCGGCCGCACGCCGGCGCTCGCCGAAGGCGCGCGATTCCAGACGATCAACTTCCCCGACGCGGACATGATCCGCGAGATCCCCGTCCTCGGGCCGGTCTATGCGGACCTTCTGTCCGGCCATTTCCTGCTCACCTATCTCGCCTTCGCGATGGTGCCGATCAGCTGGTGGATTCTCTACCGCACCCGTTTCGGCCTGAGGCTGCGCGCCGTCGGCGAGAATCCGGGCGCGGTCGATACCGCCGGCATCTCGGTGATCTGGCTCAGATATCGCGCGGTCATCTGCTGCGGCATTCTCTGCGGCTTTGCCGGCGCCTATCTGTCGCTGGCGATGACGGCGGGCTTCGTCAAGGGCATGACGGCGGGTAAGGGCTATATCGCGCTCGCGGCGCTCATCTTCGCCAAATGGCGCCCGCTCAATATCATGTTTGCCTGCCTGCTCTTCGGCTTCCTCGATGCGCTCGCCATCCGTCTTCAGGGCACGCCCTTGCCGCTTGTCGGCCAGGTTCCGGTGCAGCTCATGCAGGCGCTGCCCTATATCCTAACCGTCATCCTGCTTGCCGGCTTCATCGGTAAGGCCATTCCGCCGAAGGCGGGCGGCGTACCCTATGTGAAGGAGCGCTAATGCATGTCGCCCGAAAGTGCGCAGCGGTTTTGGGATAACGATATGCATAACTATAAGGAAAAACCCATGTCCAAGGACGAACTCTTTGTCGCGGCGCGTGAAGCCATGGCAAAGGCGCATGCGCCCTATTCCAAGTTTCCGGTCGGCGCCGCCATTCGCGCCGAGGACGGCAGGATCTATACGGGCGCAAACATCGAGAACCTGTCCTTTCCTGAGGGCTGGTGTGCCGAGACGACGGCGATCAGCCACATGGTGATGGCCGGCCAGCGCAAGATCACGGAAGTCGCGGTGGTGGCCGAGAAACTCGCGCTCTGCCCGCCCTGCGGCGGCTGCCGCCAGCGACTGGCGGAATTTTCCGGTGCGAGCACCCGCATCTATCTTTGCGACGAAACGGGGATCAGGAAGACGCTGGCGCTCTCCGACCTGCTGCCGCACAGCTTCGAGACGGAGATTCTCGGATGACGGCGGCGGCGGACTTCCTCAAGGGCAGGCTCGGAGCGCTTGCGCCCCGCTACGGGATCGTGCTCGGTTCCGGCCTCGGCTCTCTCGTCGACGCGGTGGCGGAGCCGCTGCGCATCCCCTATGCGGACATACCGGGCTTTCCGGTGAGCAGCGTTTCCGGCCACGCCGGCGAGTTCGTGGCGGGCAGGATCGGCAACACTCCCGTCGCCGTGCTTTCCGGCCGTGCCCATTATTACGAAGGCGGCGACGCCAATGCCATGCACGTGCCGATCGAAACGCTGAAGCGGATCGGCGTCGAGAACCTGATCCTCACCAATTCCGCCGGGTCGCTTCGTGAAGACATGCCACCGGGCTCGGTCATGCGCATTGCCGATCACATCGCCTTTGCCGGCGCCAATCCGCTGATCGGCGTCGAAAGCGATGAGCGTTTCGTCGGCATGACAAATGCCTATGACGCGGCGCTGGCCATAGGGATGGAGGAGGCCGCCGAACGCCTCGGCATCCCGCTCGCGCGCGGCGTATATATGTGGTTCTCCGGGCCGAGTTTCGAGACGCCGGCCGAAATCCGCATGGCCCGTATCCTCGGTGCCGATGCGGTCGGCATGTCCACGGTGCCGGAGGTCATTCTCGCCCGGTTCTTCGGGCTCAGGGTCGCCGCAGCCTCCGTCGTCACCAATTTCGCCGCCGGCATGACCGGGTCGGAACTCAGCCATGAAGAAACCAAGCAAATGGCGCCGCTCGGCGGCACGCGGCTGGCGGCAATCCTGAAAGAGATGATCTCGAGCGAAGGCTGAATGGCCATGCTTCCGCAGGAAATCATACGAAAGAAAAGGGACGGCGATCGGCTCGATCCGGCGGAGATCGCCGGTTTCATCGCGGGCGTGACCGATGGCTCGGTCTCGGAAGGGCAGGCGGCCGCCTTCGCCATGGCGGTCTGGTTCTCCGGCATGAATCGCGACGAATGCGTGGCGCTGACGCTGGCGATGCGCGATTCCGGGGAAACGCTCGACTGGAGCGATCTCGCACGCCCCATTGTCGACAAGCACTCGACGGGCGGCGTCGGCGACAATGTCTCGCTGATGCTGGCGCCGATCGTCGCCGCCTGCGGTGCGGCCGTGCCGATGATTTCGGGCCGGGGGCTCGGCCACACCGGCGGGACGCTCGACAAGCTCGAATCGATCCCCGGCTATGACATCCAGCCTTCGCCGGAACTGTTCCGCCGCGTGGCCGACGAGGTCGGCTGCGCGATCATCGGACAGACGGCCGATCTGGCGCCGGCCGACAAGCGCCTCTATGCGATCCGCGACGTGACGGCGACGGTCGATTCGGTGCCGCTGATCACCGCATCGATCCTGTCGAAAAAGCTCGCCGCAGGGCTACGGTCGCTGGTGCTCGACGTCAAGCTCGGCAACGGCTCCTTCATGACCGATCCTGCCGAAACCGAAGTCCTGGCGCGTTCGCTTGTCGAGGTCGCCAATGGTGCGGGCGTGCGCACCTCTGCGCTGATCACCGACATGAACGAGCCGCTGGCGGACGCGGCCGGCAACGCGCTCGAAATCGAGAACTGCCTGGCCTATCTGCGCGGCGAGAAAGCGGGAACCCGCCTCGATCAGGTCGTGATGGCCTTGGCTGCGGAGATGCTCGTTGCAGCGGGTATTGCGGCTCACGAAGCCGAAGCCGAAGCCATGGCGCGGCGCGTTTTGGGGAGCGGGGAGGCGATGGAGCGCTTCGGCCTCATGGTGCATCGGCTCGGCGGCCCTGCCGACTTTGTCGATCGCCCGGGCGCCTATCTTGCCAAGGCACCCGCGATCCTTGCCGTGCCGGCGGGCCGGCATGGTTATCTCACCTCCTGCGAGACGCGCGAACTGGGAATGGCGGTCATCGAGCTCGGCGGCGGGCGCATCCGCCCGGATGACCGGATCGATCACCGCGTCGGTCTTACCGGCCTGAGGCCGCTCGGGACGAAAGTCGAAAAGGGCGAGCCGATCGCCTTCGTCCATGCTGCCGACCGAAGCCAGGCCGAGGCGATCGCAAAACGGGTCGTAACGCTTTATGCGATCGCAGACGAGGAGCCGGCGCGACGGCCGGTGATCGTTTCGAAGCTCAGAGCGGGATGAGGAAAAGTGTGTGCGGTGTTACGCCCGCATCCCGCAACTTATCAGACTCGTTGACGAGATGCGCGCCGTTTTCCGAGGCGACAGGACGGCAGGCCGTCAGCCCTACTTCGTTCCGTACATGCGGTCGCCCGCATCGCCGAGGCCCGGCACGATATAGCCCTTCTCGTTGAGATGGCTGTCGATCGAGGCCGTGAAGATCGGCACGTCCGGATGGGCGCCCTGGAAGTTGCGGATACCCTCCGGAGCGGCAAGCAGGCAGAGGAAGCGGATGTTCCGCGCACCGCGCTCCTTGAGCTTCTCGATGGCCGCGATCGCGGAATTGCCGGTGGCGAGCATCGGGTCGACGACGATGACGAGGCGTTCGTTGATGTTGTCCGGCGCCTTGAAGAAATATTCGACCGCCTGCAGAGTCTCGTGGTCCCGGTAGACGCCGATATGCGCAACGCGCGCCGAGGGTACCAGTTCAAGCATGCCCTCGAGCAGGCCGTTGCCGGCGCGCAGGATGGAAGCGAAGACGAGCTTCTTGCCCTCGAGCACCGGCGCGTCGGTTTCCACGAGAGGCGTTTCGATCCGTTCGGTCGTCAGCTCCAGGTCGCGCGTGACCTCGTAGCAGAGCAGCGTCGAGATTTCCTTGAGCAGCCGGCGAAAGCCCGCAGTCGACGTTTCCTTCTTGCGCATGATGGTCAGCTTGTGCTGCACCAGCGGATGACCGATCACCGTTACGCCGTCCATGGCTCATCTTCCCCGCGAAAATTGGCTATCCACCCTCTTTTCCATGGAAAGGGCGGGGGCCGCAAGGGTGTAGGTGGAACTTGTGCAGCTGCGCCCTCTCATCCGCGCAACTAGATATGTAACGCAGCCAGCAACTTCTCTCGCGTCGGCTCGTCCACGAAGGCGGCTTCAATCGCGGTCTTCGTCATCCGGTCGATCTCGCTGTCCGAGAAGCCCATCGCGTGGAAGGCGATTTCGTATTCCTGCGCGAGCGACGTGTGGAAGAAGGGAGGATCGTCGGAATTGAGCGTCACGCGGACGCCGGCTTCGTAAAGCCGCCGCAGCGGATGCGAGGCGAAGTCCGGGAACACCTGAAGCGCGACATTCGAGCCCGGGCAGACTTCGAGCACGACGCCCTCGTCGGCAAGGCGCTTCACGAGATCGTCGTCCTCGATCGCCCTGACCCCGTGGCTGATGCGGGCCGGGCGGACATGGTCCAGCGCATCGCGCACGCTGAATGCGCCGGAAAGCTCGCCGGCGTGGATGGTCAGGCCGATGCCGGCATCGCGGACGATGTCGAAGGCACGGGAGAATTCCGCGACGCTGTGCATGCGCTCCTCGCCGGCAAGATTGAAGCCGGTCACGAGCGGATGCCGGCGCATCGCGGCATATTCGGCGGTCCTGATGACCGAGTCGGGACCGAGATGGCGGATGCCGGTGATCAGCATGCGGGATTCGATGCCGGTCTTCACCCTCGCCGCCTCCATGCCGGCGGCGAGGCCCTCGATATAGGCATCGGCGCCGAGTCCGATCGTTTCGCCGTGGTCGGGCGAGACGATGATCTCGCTGTAGATCGTACCCGCTTCGGCAAGCTCCGTCAGATAGGTCTCGGCGAGAAGCGCATAATCACCCTCGGTGCGAAAAAGCGAGGCGACGGCGTCGTAACACCTTACGAAGCTGGTGAAATCCTCCCAGACATAGGCCCGGTCGCGGATGATCGCGCTGGTGTCGACGCCGTATTTGCGGGCCTGCCTCAGCGCCAGTTCCGGCGGCGTCGCGCCTTCGATATGGCAATGCAGTTCGGCTTTCTTCAGATGAGCGGTCAAATGAGGCTTCTCCCATGTGGGCCGGCGCCAATGCCGAGATGTCTTGCGACGGTTTCGCCGATATGGGCGAAGCTGTCGGCGATGCCGAAGGAGCGGCTGCGAAGCGTCGGGCCGAACATCAGGACGGGCACGCGCTCGCGGGTGTGGTCGGTGCCGCGCCAGGTCGGATCGCAGCCGTGGTCGGCGGTCAGGATCACCATGTCGCCCGGTTTCAGCCGGCGGTCGAGATCGGGCAGGCGTGCGTCGAAGGCTTCGAGCGCGGCGGCATAGCCGGGCACGTCGCGGCGATGGCCGTAAAGCATGTCGAAATCCACGAAATTGGTGAAGACGAGCGCCCCGTCTTCGGCCTCTTCGATGGCTTCCAGACTGGCGTCGAACAGCGCCATGTTGCCGTTGGCCTTGGTGAGCCTGGTCACACCCTGATGGGCGAAGATATCGCCGATCTTGCCGATCGCGTGCACCGTGCGCCCGGCCTCCTGCAGCCGGTCGAGAACGGTCGGCTCCGGCGGCAGCACCGAATAGTCGCGACGGTTGCCGGTGCGCGTGAAGCTGCCCGGGTCGCTGCCGACGAAGGGCCGTGCGATGACGCGGCCGATATTGTAGTCGTCGACGAGCCGGCGGACGGTCTCGCAGAGGTTCAGCAGGCGCTCCAACCCGAAGGTCTGTTCATGCGCGGCGATCTGAAAGACGGAATCGGACGAGGTGTAGCAGATCGGCTTGCCGCTCCGCATATGCTCTTCGCCGTGGCGGGCGATGATGTCGGTACCCGAAGCATGGCAATTGCCGAGAATGCCGGGCACATCGCCCTCGCGACAGATCGCTTCGACGAGTTCGGGAGGGAAGGCGTCGCCTTCGGCCGGAAAATAGCCCCAGTCGAAGGTCACCGGCGTGCCGGCGATTTCCCAATGACCGGACGGCGTGTCCTTGCCGCGCGAGACTTCGCTTGCCGCGCCGTAGATCCCATAGACGCGTTCCGGCAGCGCCATGCCGGCGGGCAGCCGCCCGGTGGCGAGCCGCGCCGCATGCATGAGGCCGAGCGCCGACATGTTGGGCAGATGGAGCGGCCCTTCCCGGAGGCCCGCCCGGTCGGCGGCTCCCGCCGCGCAGAACTCCGCAATGTGTCCGAGCGTATCGGCACCGAGATCGCCGAAAGCCTCCGCATCCGGCGCATTGCCGATGCCGAAGGAATCGAGGACGAAAAGAAACGCACGCGCCATGAAACACCCTGACTGATCCCGGGCGCGAGCGCGATATGCGGCGAGCCGGTGCCATTAAGACTTTCGCGGCCGTCGCCGCACAATCCGGCAGAAATAGCGCGCCGCCTTGTCCATTGCAATTGATGCATGTCGTCGGAGGCGCACCCCCTCTGGCCTGCCGGCCAGAGGGGGTAGGCGGGCGGAAGACCGCGCACACTTTCCTCATCCCGCTCCAGACCGGTCAGCAATCCGTGCAGTTGATGGTCGTGCCGAAGCGCTGGCGGTAATAGGAGGTCCTGGAGAGCGGGATCGTGCCGCCGGCGTCCGAACCGAACAGGGAAAGCTGGTGGTTGACGACGAGTTCGGTGCGCACGACGAAGGCATTCACCGCGTCGAGATCGGCCGGAACGCTGACGACGGAATTGACCGCATAGGGAACCGTCGCACCGTCGCTCGCGTCCGACCAGCCTCGGGACCAGGCGACCTTGCCTTCCGTCGTGCCGTTCACCTGGATGCCGGTGATCTTGAGGTCGTAGTCGGAGCCGTCATAGGGGACGAGCATGTTTCTCGCGACGTTTCGCATGCCGTCGAGAAAGGCCTTGTTCACCTGCTGCTCCTGGGTGACGATATCGCTCACCGCACTCGAGGCCCGCCCGACCTTGCGCGCGACCGTGAACCCCAGAGAAAGCTCGAAAGCGCCGACATAGGCCGCGATCAGAAGCGGCGCGACAATGGCGAATTCGACGGCACCGGCGCCGCGGCGGTCCCGTAACAGGCCGTGGAAGGCTCCCCACAGGTGCTGTTTGCGCGTGTGAAGGCGGTCCATGGCAGCCTCAATAGTTTTCGTTGCGGAAGGTGGCGGTGGAGACCATCAGATAGTCGCGCGGCATGCTGTCGCCGGCGGGCCTGAGCTTGGTCACCAGGGGACGAACGAGATCGGTGATCACGGTCCAGCGGTAATAGGCCCGTACCATGGTGTAGTCGTTTGGCCCGCCGGGCGCGAAAGTGAAGCCGCTGGTGTCGAGATCCGAGCCGTTCCGCGGCACCGCTTTCGGAAACGCGCTGAGATCGGCGGGAAGCTTGCGGACATCGAGATGGAGTTTCGAGGCTTGCTCCGCCTCGGTCGCCGAACAGGTCATCATGATCGCGATTTCGTCGCAGAAAGCCTGACGGAACTGGGTTTCTGTCGTAAAGCCGGGCTTGCCGATATCGGTGGTGATTTCACCCGTGCGGATTTTCCGCGCCAGCGTATCCGTCGCATTGGCCAGCAATTGCTCGCCGGCAAAGGCGATGAATGTCTCGATCGAGGCGAAAACGACGATGAAGAAGGGCAGCGCAAGGATCGCGAATTCGATCGCCGTCGCGCCCTTCCGGTCGCCGATGAGGCGCCGAAACAGGCCGCGCGGCAAGGGCGCCCGGGGAGTGGATGCTTTCTCGTCGATCGACATCGCGCCGTTCCATCATGTCAACTGGTTGGCGCAAAAATACACGGCGACTGTTGAAGATTCGTTTTCGAGGACCCGAAGAATTTTAGTGGTTCTGAAGCAGAGGCCGGAAGGGCCCCTCATCCCGCCGCCGCGACCTTCTCCCCGCAAGCGGGGAGAAGGGACAAGCGGCTCGCT
Source organism: Ensifer sp. R1-3 (assembly GCF_056739175.1). Lineage (NCBI taxonomy): Bacteria > Pseudomonadati > Pseudomonadota > Alphaproteobacteria > Hyphomicrobiales > Rhizobiaceae > Ensifer > Ensifer sp. R1-3. The sequence continues at coordinate 2,658,753 of NZ_CP096515.1, read as the reverse complement.
TTGCGGCTCAAGTCCCCTCTCCCCGCTTGCGGGGAGAGGGTTAGGGTGAGGGGCAGGGCGAATTTCCCGGTCTTAATTGCCGCTCGAAGCGGAAGCCTGCCGTTCCGCACGCTCGCAATTGGGCGTGCAGGAGAGAACGGTGCGGACGGTCTGCTTGTAGACGCGTACCGTATTGCCCTCGTCGATCGATACCAGGATGCGCTCGTCGACCATGGCGTTGCCGTCCTGGTCGAGGATGACGAGATTGGTGGTGCCGAAATTGCGCCCGGTCAGCACGATGGTCTTCGCATCCGCCACGGTCGCGTCGGCAACCTCCGCATTGCCGATGATCACCTTGCTGACCGGCCGGTCGAGCTTCAGCACGCGGGCGTGGTCCATATAGACGCGCATCATTTCTTCAGCCGCGCGGGCTCCGCCCGGTGCGGCGATCGCCAGGAGTGCAGTGGTTGCAAGCAGTGCGGCCCGCGGGGCCGCTGAGGGCATGTTCATGGCGCGTCCTGACGGTCTATCTGCCGCATCTTGGCGCCTTTTGGTGAATGAATGGTTACGGCGATGCAGCGCAATTTAAGGCGTCCATTTTCCGCACATTTACCCAGGAAAAAGCGAGTTTCCCTTAACGTCACGGTAACCGGATTCCTTAAGCGGAAAGCAATTAGCCCCCGCTAAATTCAGGGTATCCGATCAACGGCAACAGTTTGACGGACGTGCTGAGCAACAAGTGAAGTTTGAGGAGAATAGTCATGAAGACCATTTTTGCACGCCTGATGAAGGACGAGTCCGGCGCAACCGCAATCGAATACGGCCTAATCGCAGCTTTGATCTCGGTGGCTCTGATCGGCGGCGCATCGACGTTGGGGACGCAGCTCGACCTTACGTTCGATGCCCTGGGTACCAAAATGACTGAGGCGCAAAAGGATTACACCAAGTAATCGTCGTGCCGGCATAGAGTTCGAGTCGAGAGCTATCTTTGCAAGGTGGCTCTCGACGAAATCGTTTGTTGTCGCAAGTTGGCTCCAATGGGGGAGACTCTCGATGATCAATGTGTTCCTCGTAGTAATCTTTCCGATGTGCCTGGCATTTGCCGCCTTCTGCGACTTGTTCACCATGTCGATTCCAAATCGTGTCTCGGTCGTTCTGCTGGTCTCGTTCGTTATGTTCGCCCCGCACGGAGTTGATCTCACGCAGATCCTTCTCCACCTTGCGGCCGGCGGGAGCGTATTTGCTGTGTGTTTCTGCCTTTTCGCGCTGAACGTGATGGGCGGCGGCGATGCAAAACTCCTGACTGCCAGTGCCGTCTGGTTCGGCTTCAACGCCTCGCTCGCTGCTTTCCTTTTGTATGTCTCGGTATTCGGCGGGCTGTTGACACTGCTCGTCCTGCTCTTGCGCAGTCAAGAGAACTTGATTCTTGCCGCTCGCATCCCGGTTCCTCGACTGTTGCTCACGGCAAAGAAAGTCCCCTACGGCATCGCCATCGCTCTCGGCGGGCTCGCCGCCTACCCCTCTTCGCCACTGATGCAACTGGCCTTCGCGCAACTCTCCTGACGTACGTTCGTGAAGGGGTGCCGCCTTCCGTTAACCATCTGCATAAGCAATCCGTTAACCATAATTACACCAATTACTGATCAACCTGATCCCGGGCAATTCTCGGGGGTTTGGGGCGATCATGAGACCGGTGCGCATTATCATTCTGGCGGTGGCCGTCGGCTCGGCTGCCATGGCCGGGCTGCTGGCGATGAAGCTCACCCGCGCGCCCGCCCCGCAGACGGCGGAACCCGTCATAGAGCAGGCCCCGACCATCAACGTGCTCGTCGCCGGCAAGAGCCTGCCGGTCGGCTCCCGTCTCGGCGCCGATTCCATCCATTGGAAGGCCTGGCCGAAGGACGGTGTCGCCGAGGGCATGATAACAGAGGAAAACCGTCCCGCTGCCGTCGAAGATCTTGCCGGCGCGGTCGTTCGCCTGCCGATCTTCACCGGGGAGCCCGTGCGTCAGGAAAAGATCGCCGACGCATCGAACCGGATCATGTCGTCGCTGCTGCCGGCCGGAAAGCGCGCCGTCGCCACGGAGATCACGGTCGCGACCGGCGCCGGCGGCTTCATCCTGCCGAACGATCGCGTCGACGTGATCATGGTGCGCAAGTCCGACGGCGATCTCTATCTGACTGAAACCGTCCTGAGCAATGTCCGCGTGCTCGCGATCGACCAGCAGATCGAGGAGAAGGAAGACGGCTCGAAAGCGGTCGTCGGTACGACCGCGACGCTGGAGCTGACGCCGGATCAATCGAAGGTCATGACGGTCGCGCAGCAGATGGCGGACCGCATCTCGCTGGCTCTCCGCAGCGTCGCCGACGCGCAGGAGCCGGACACCACGGCTGCCGACTACCTTCTCAACGGCGACGGCCGGCCGAGCATTCAGGTCATCAAGTCGGGCTCCATCGTCAGGGGTGACGGTGTGGCCCTCCAGAACCAGAAGTAGGACGGGGCGCAAGGTGAAACGGATCGCAAAAAAGTTTCGGGCGTCTCTCGCAGCCGGCCTCTCCTTCTGTCTGACCTTTTCGGGCATGGCGTCGCCGACCCTCCCGGTCGCCGAGGCCGCCTCCTCCTCGGTCGTGAGGATCGTCGATAGCGGCCCGGGCGCCCGGAAGACCATCAATCTCGGTCTCAACAAGGCGGTCGTGGTGGATCTGCCGAGCGACGCTCACGACATTCTCGTTGCGGATCCCTCGCTCGCCGACGCGATCACCCGCACCTCGCGCCGCATCTATCTCTTCGGCAAGTCGGTCGGCCAAACGAACATCTTCGTCTTCGGCCCAGGCGGCGAGGAGATCGTCAGCCTGGAGGTCGCCGTCGAGCGCGACGTCGCCGGTCTCGAATCCAATTTGCGTCGCTTCATTCCCGATGCTGATATCAATGTCGAAATCATCTCGGACAACGTGGTGCTGACAGGCACGGTCCGCACGCCCCTCGACTCGACCAGGGCCGTCGATCTCGCACGCGCCTTCCTGAAGGGCGGCGAGGCGACCACGCGCAACATCACTGCCCAGGGCAATAACGGCGATGCCGATATCTTTGCCGAGGACCGGCAGAACTCGCAGATCGTCAATCTGTTGACGATCGAGGGCGACGACCAGGTGACTTTGAAGGTGACCGTGGCCGAGGTCAGCCGCCAGGTACTGAAGCAGCTCGGCTTCAACGGCCGCGTCTCCGATGGCGAAAGCGGCATCAGCTTCCGTAACCCGGCCAATCTCGGCGACGCGATCGCCGTCGGCACGAATGCCCTCATCAAGGGTTCGATCGGCCCCACAACCATTTCGAGCTATATCAACGCAATGGAACAGGCAGGCGTCATGCGCACGCTCGCCGAGCCGAGCCTGACGGCGATCTCCGGCCAGGAGGCGAAGTTCTACGTCGGCGGCGAGTTCCGGCTTGCCGGCGTGCAGGAGGTCTCGACGGACGACGAGACCGGCCAAACCACGGTAGAGCGTGAGGTCAACGACGTGGAATACGGCATCCGGCTGAATTTCAAGCCGGTCGTTCTCGGCCCTGGCCGCATCAGCCTGCAGATCGAAACCGATGTCTCGGAGCCGACCTATGAGGGCTCGGTGGTCACGGGCAACAGCATGACCGCCATTCCCGGCAACACCTTCCTCGGCATCCGCCGGCGCGAAGCCTCGACCAGCGTCGAACTGCCGTCCGGCGGCTCGATCGTGATCGCGGGCCTCGTCCAGGACAATGTCCGTCAGGCGATGTCGGGCCTTCCCGCCGCCTCGAAGATCCCGATCCTCGGCACGCTCTTCCGCAGCAAGGACTTCCAGCGCAGCGAGACGGAGCTCGTCATCATCGCAACGCCCTATCTCGTGCGGCCCATCGCCCGCAGCGCGATCTCGCGTCCGGACGACAACTTCAACCCGGCGAACGATCTCGAAAGCTTTTTCCTCGGCCGGGTCAACCGGATCTATGGGCGCCCCGAGGCTCAGCCGCCCGCCGGCCGTTACCACGGCAATGTCGGCTTCATCTACAAATAGGCAGGGCCATGCAGAAGCGAAGCGCAGCTCGAACCCGTCTTGAAAGGCAGCCCCCGATGGCCCTGAACCGCTTGCCGCATCGTGTGGCCCTGTATGCGATCGTCGCCGCCCTTATGGCAGGCTGCGCCAGCAAGGACAAGCTCGCGACCGGTGCACTTCCGGACGATTACCGCACCCGGCATCCGATCGTGCTGACGGAAGGCGAGCGGACGATCGACATTCCCGTCGCCTCGGGCGATACGCGGCTCACCCAGGGGACGCGCGACGTCATCCGCGGCTTTGCCGCCGAATATCGCAATGCCTCGAGCGGCGTCATTCAGATCATGCTGCCGCGCGGATCGGTGAACGGCCATGCCGCGCAGATCGTCCGCAAGGACATTCGCCGCGTGCTGGCCGCAGGCGGCGTATCGCCGAAGAAGATGATCGAAACCACCTATGACGCCTCCGTGACGGGCGACGCCGCACCGATCCGCCTGAGCTATGTCGCGATAACTGCGCAGACCGCGCCCTGCGGCGCGTGGCCGGAAGATCTGGCGCTGAACACGCTGGAAAACCGCAACTACTACAATTTCGGCTGCGCCACCCAGTCCAATCTCGCGGCACAGATCGCCAACCCGACGGACCTCGTCGGCCCGCGCCAGATGTCGCCGATCGATGCCGAGCAGCGGGGCCAGGTGATCGACAGCTGGCGCGGCACGGAAAAGGGCGACGGCGGAACGACGATCGTCTTCAACTGATACGGGCCTTCGAGGAAAAACGATGAACGCCATTGAATACACGATCGACAGCGGCGGAACCGGCGATTGGCCCGCGGACGGAACGCGCCCCGGCGACCTCGAGCAGCTCCGGCCCCTGCCGCGCATCTCGATCCATGCCTTCTGCGAAAGCGAAGCCGTGCAGCGGCTCATGGAGCGCTGCGGCCAGGATCGCCGCATGGCGAAGGTGAGCCTGCGGGTTACCGGCGGCGGCATCGCAGCCGCCGCGAATACCTTCGCCGGCGCCTCGACGCCCAATCTGATCATCCTCGAAACCGCCACCGAGCCCGGCTCGCTGCTTTCGGAGCTGGCGCCGCTCGCCGAGGTCTGCGATCCGAGCACCAGGGTCATCGTCATCGGGCGTCACAACGACATCGCGCTCTATCGCGAGCTGATCCGCAACGGCATTTCCGAATATATGGTCGCGCCGGTCGGAATGGCCGATATGCTGAGCGCCGTCTCGGCGATCTTCGTGGATCCGGAGGCGGAGCCGCTCGGACGCAGCCTTGCCTTCATCGGCGCAAAGGGCGGCTGCGGCTCGTCGGTCATCGCCCATAATTGCGCCTGGGGCATTTCCAATCTTTTCTCGACCGAGACGATCCTTGCCGATCTCGATCTGCCCTACGGAACAGCCAATATCGACTTCGACCAGGACCCGCCACAGGGGATCGCCGAGGCCGTATTCGCGCCGGAACGGCTGGACGAAGTCTTTCTCGACCGGCTCCTGACCAGGTGCTCCGAGCATCTGTCGCTGCTCGCCGCCCCCTCCATGCTCGACCGCGCCTATGATTTCGAGACGGGTGCCTTTCAGCCGATCCTGGAAATCCTCCAGCGCAGCGCGCCGGTATCCGTTCTGGACCTGCCGCACGGCTGGACCGACTGGACCCGCTCGGTGCTTTCCGCGGCCGACGAGGTGGTCATCACCGCCGCCCCGGACCTTGCAAGTCTCAGAAACGCGAAGAACCTGCTCGATGCCTTGAAGAAGCTGAGGCCGAACGACAAGGTGCCGCATCTCGTGCTCAACCAGGTAGGCGTGCCCAAGCGTCCGGAGATCGCTCCCGATGAGTTCTGCGCGTCACTGGAGATCGAGGCCGCCGCGATCATTCCGTTCGATGCGGTTCTCTTCGGCAATGCCTCCAACAGCGGCCGCATGATCGCGGAGATCGACCGGAAGTCGCCGGCCGCCGAGACCTTCTCGCAGCTGTCCCACCTCTTGACCGGGCGCACCGCCATAAAGAAGGCGCGCCGGGGGGGGCTCGGCAAGGTTCTGGCGAAGCTCGGCAGGCGGTAGCGGAATATTTCCGATCCTGCACCCGCAGGGCGGGGATCGATGAAGCAACTGGAATGAAGTGATGTTTGGCAAACGCGGAAATGAAGGTCCTGGCAAGGGTGGTGCGCGCGGCTTCTCGCCTGCGCCCCCGATGCCCGCCGTCCAGCCGGTACCGGTGGAGCGTTCCGCCGCGCCCGTCCTCGGCGAGACGGTCGCTGCGCCATCCCGCCCGCAAGCGGCAGCGCCGCCCCAGAGGCGCCGCGCGCCGAGGGCGGAAGATTATTACGATACGAAATCGCAGGTCTTCTCCGCGCTGATCGACACGATCGACCTGTCGCAGCTCTCCAAGCTCGATATCGAGAGCGCGCGCGAGGAAATCCGCGACATCGTCAACGATATCATCACCATCAAGAACTTCGCCATGTCGATCTCCGAGCAGGAGGAACTGCTCGACGACATCTGCAACGACGTGCTTGGCTACGGACCGCTGGAGCCATTGCTCGCGCGCGACGACATCGCCGACATCATGGTGAACGGCGCCGGGCAAACCTTCATCGAAGTGGGCGGCAAGGTCGAGGAATCGGAGATCCGGTTCCGCGACAACGGGCAACTGCTGTCGATCTGCCAGCGCATCGTCAGCCAGGTAGGCCGGCGCGTCGACGAATCGAGCCCGATCTGCGATGCGCGTCTGCCGGACGGGTCACGCGTCAACGTCATCGCGCCGCCGCTCGCGATCGACGGTACGGCGCTCACCATCCGCAAGTTCAAGAAGGACAAGCTGACGCTGGAGCAGCTGGTGCGCTTCGGCTCGATCACGCCCGAGGCCGCCGTCCTGCTGCAGATCATCGGCCGCGTCCGCTGCAACATCGTCATTTCCGGCGGCACCGGCTCCGGCAAGACGACGCTGCTCAACTGCCTGACGCGTTATATCGACAGCACCGAGCGGATCATTACCTGCGAGGACTCGGCCGAATTGCAACTGCAGCAGCCGCATGTCGTCCGGCTCGAGACGCGCCCCCCGAACATCGAGGGCGAGGGCGAGATCACCATGCGCGACCTCGTGAAGAACTGCCTGCGCATGCGCCCGGAGCGCATCATCGTCGGCGAAGTGCGCGGCCCGGAAGTCTTCGACCTGCTGCAGGCGATGAACACCGGCCATGACGGCTCGATGGGAACGATCCACGCAAATACCCCGCGCGAATGCCTGAGCCGCATGGAATCGATGATCGCCATGGGCGGCTATACCCTGCCGGCCAGGACTGTTCGCGAGATCATCTCCGGCTCGGTGGACGTGATCATCCAGGCCTCGCGCCTGCGTGACGGATCGCGCCGGATCACCCACATCACCGAGGTCACCGGCATGGAAGGCGACGTGATCATCACCCAGGACCTGATGCGCTACGAGATCGACGGCGAGGACGCCAATGGCCGGATCGTCGGCCGCCACATCTCGACCGGCATCGGCCGGCCGCATTTCTGGGACCGGGCCCGTTATTTCAACGAGGACAAGCGGCTCGCTGCGACCCTCGACGCGATGGAAAAGCAACAATAGAGCGGTACAGGCAGGCTGCGGTTCCGCATGCCTTCGACGCGAAGGGACAGACCGAGCGATGTTCGGCATAGACATCACCGTCCTGGGATTGGCCGGCCTCGTCGCCCTGGCGGCGGCGGCACTCGCCTATGGTGTGCTCTACCCCCAGATCGAGACCGAGAAGAAGGCGGAGGGCCGCCTGCGCCGGGTCAGCGCCTCGGAGACGGACCGCACCAAGATCAAGGCGGCGCGCGACCGCGTCAACGAGATGTCGAAGCGGCGCAAATCGGTTCAGGATTCGCTGAAGGAACTCGAGAAGAAGCAGCAGGAAAAATCCGCCAATACGGCGCCTTCGATGAAGAAGCGCCTGCTGCAGGCCGGTCTTTCGATATCGATCGCGCAGTTCTATCTGTTCAGCGCGCTTTTCGGACTGTTCGCTTTCCTCGTCGTCCTGCTGGCAGGGGCGGGGCTGCTCATTGCCGCGGGCGTTGCCCTGATAGGCGCGGCCGGCCTGCCGCGATGGATCGTCGGCTCCATGGTCAAACGCCGTTGCACAAAGTTTCTCGACGAGTTTCCGAATTCGCTCGATGTCATGGTCCGTTCGATCAAGTCGGGGCTGCCGCTGAACGACGCCTTGCGGCTGATCGCCAGCGACGGGCAGGAGCCGGTCCGGACGGAGTTCCGCCGTGTCGTCGAGTCCCAGCAGGTGGGTCTCAACGTTCCCGAAGCCTGCGCCCGCATGATTCACAGCATCCCGCTGCCGGAAGTGAACTTCTTCGCGATCGTCATCGCCATTCAGGCGCAGGCGGGCGGCAATCTGTCCGAAGCGCTCGGCAATCTCTCCAAGGTGCTGCGCGAACGCAGGAAGATGAAGGCGAAGGTCAGCGCGCTGTCGATGGAGGCCAAGGCGTCCGCCTGCATCATCGGCGCGCTGCCCTTCATCGTCGCAACCCTCGTCTATCTGACTTCGCCCGATTACATGATGGTTCTCTTCACCGACCCGCGCGGCCACATCATCATGGGCGCTTCCGCCGTCTGGATGAGCATCGGCATCTGGGTGATGCGCAACATGATCAACTTCGACATCTGAGGATCCCGTGGCCGGCTGGATAGAGACGCTTACCGATCCGAACATCCTCGTCGCGGCGCTCGTCTCGATGGCCGTGCTCGCCACGTTCTACTCGCTCGTGGCGCCCTTGCTCGAGCGGGGAGACCTCGCAAAGCGGATGAAATCGGTCGCCACCGAACGGGAGCAGATTCGCGCCCGCGAGCGCGCCCGGCTCAATGCCGAGGCGACGACCGGCAGGGCAAGCCTCAGGGCACAGCACAACACCTCCGTCCGGGAGATCGTCGAGCGGCTGAACCTCAGAAAGGCTCTGGTGGACGACAACACCGTCAACCGCCTGAAGACGGCCGGCTACCGCTCGCAAAACGCGCTCAACACCTTCCTCTTCGCCCGCTTCTGCCTGCCGTTCCTGTTTCTGACCGTTGCGGTTCTCTATATTTTCGTGCTCGGGAATTTCGCCGACAAGCCGATCATGGTCAGGGTGTCCTTCGCCATCGGATTTGCCTATGTCGGCTTCTACGCGCCGAACATCTTCATCGCCAATGCGATCTCCAAGCGCCAGCAGTCCATTCGCCGCGCCTGGCCGGATGCGCTCGATCTCCTGCTCATCTGCGTCGAATCGGGCGTCTCGATGGAGCTCGCCATGCGCCGCGTCGCCGACGAGATAGCCGTGCAGTCGCCGCCGCTGGCGGAGGAACTGGTGCTGACGACCGCGGAACTCTCCTTCCTGCCCGAAAGGCGCATCGCGCTCGAAAATCTCGGCCTGCGCACCGGCCTCGACGAGGTGAAATCGGTGACGCAGGCGCTGATCCAGGCCGACCGCTACGGCACGCCCGTCGCCCAGGCGCTGCGCGTGCTGGCGCAGGAAAGCCGCGACCAGCGGATGACCGCCGCAGAGAAAAAGGCGGCCGCACTGCCGCCGAAGCTGACGGTGCCGATGATCCTGTTCTTCCTGCCGGTCCTCGTCGCCGTCATCCTCGGCCCCGCGGGGATACAGGTGGCGGACAAGTTTTAGGGTGAAAGGCGAGGGTGGTTTACCCGCCCTTGAAGGTATTGCCGCCTCTTGCCGGCTGTGCTGGCCCCTCTCCTCGGGTTTAACCCGAGGACTAGCCCTCTCCCCGCAGGCGGGGAGAGGGGACCTACTGCATGTTTCCTTTAATCGTATCCGATTAAAGGACAAAAACATGCGGCAGATCAAAGTGCTACAGCGACCTTTGCGCGTCTGATAAGACGCGCGGCGCTGTAGAGAGGGCGGCATATCCCTTCTCCCCGCCTGCGGGGAGAAGGTCGCGGCAGCGGGATGAGGGGCGGGTGCCGCCGTCCGGTGCGGGGTGGCAGTGCCGGCCGATCAACCTTCAATCCGCCTTCGCCTCATCCGCCTTCGCCAGCTGCTTCCATGCTCCCTGCTGCGACAGCATGGAGCGCAGATAGGCGACATTGGCCTCGGCCTGCTCGGATGTCAGTTCCTGGCGGGCGATGGTTTCCGCTTCCTGGAAGCGGCCCTGCAGGCCGACGGCAAGCGCGAGGTTCTGGCGCACGCTGCTGCCGGCATCCGGTTGGCTCGCCGCGGATTTGAGGTAGGTCTCGGCGGTCCGCAAATCCTTCGTCAGCAGATAGGACATGCCGAGATTGGAGAGGACCGAAGGCTCGTTGGGCTTGAGGTCCAGAGCCTCGCGATAGCGCAGCCGTGCCTCGGCGGAACGGCCGAGCTGGTCGAGAATGGCGCCTTCCGCGGATTTCAGCTTCCAGTCGGGCCGGTCCGGCGTCTGGGCGCGGCTGATCGTTGCGAGCGCCTGTTCCAGCTGACCGGCTGCGGCCTGGGCCTTGCCGTAGGCTCCGAGCACCTCGCGGTCCGCCGGATGGTAGATCGCCACCTGCTGCATGACGGCAAGCGCCTGTTCGTTGCGGCCCGTCATGCGCAGGAGATTGGCGTAGTTGAGCCCGGCCTCCCGGTCCTTCGGGTTGCGCTCATAGGCCTGGCCGATGCGTTCGGCGGCGGCCGCCAGTTCAGTCGCGTTCATCGACTGCACCGGCCTCGTGAGCTTCGGGATGGATCCGGTCGTCAGCTCCTTCCTGCCCTGTTGTCCGGCGCAGGCGGAGAGCGACAGCGCCACCATCGCAACGGCAACCCCCGTTGCGAGCCGGCGCAAAGAGGAGGAGAAATTGTCTTGCATCGTCATCGAAGCCCCAGCATCCAGTCCTGCACCGGAACTCCAGACAAAAGCGGCGCAACTTTCACTCCAGCAATAATCTGTTAACCCTAACGGAGCGTTAATCGCACCTGTTCGTATCCGCCAGTCGAGGATTCCCATGGCCCCCTTTCAGTTCATCGAGCGGCAATCGCCGTTCAACACCAGCAACGGCAAGACGCTGCCTATCTTTGCGGTGACGCCGGCGCATATCGAAACGGGGAGCATCGATCCGATCGCGCTCGACTGGGCGAAGAAAGCCGGTTTCAAGGCGGAATCCGGCGCGGTGCTGCTCATCCCCTCGGCCGATGGTCATCTCGGCGGCGCGCTTTTCGGGCTCGGTGCCAATCCGTCCGACGCGCCTTTCCTGACCGGCAAGCTCGCCCGGGCGCTTCCGGCCGGCAAATGGCATATCGAGACGGCGCCGCTCACCGCCAATCGGCTGGCTCTCGGCTACGGCCTCGGTTCCTACCGTTTCGAGCGCTACAAATCGGCGAAGACGGACGCGCCGACGCTGCTCATTCCGGCCGATTCGGATGCGACCGATATCAAGCGGCAGCTCGCCGGCGTGTTCCTGGCCCGCGACCTCATAAACACGCCGACCAACGATATGGGACCGGAAGCGCTGGAGGCCGCATTCCGGGCGCTGGCCGCCCATTACAAGGCCGACGTATCGGTCATCTCCGGCGAAGCCCTGCTGACCGAGAACTTCCCGCTCGTTCACACGGTCGGCCGCGCCAGCGCCGAAGCGCCGCGGCTTCTTGAAATGCGCTGGGGCAGGAAGGGCCACCGCAAGGTGACGCTCGTCGGCAAGGGCGTCTGCTTCGATACCGGAGGGCTGGACATCAAGCCGGCCGCGTCGATGCTGCTCATGAAGAAGGACATGGGCGGCGCTGCCAACGTCATGGGTCTCGCGCTGATGATCATGGATGCAAAGCTCAAGGTGGACCTGCGCGTCATCATTCCCGTGGTCGAGAACTCGATCTCGGCGAATGCCTTCCGTCCCGGCGACATCTACAAGAGCCGCAAGGGCCTGACGGTTCAGATCGACAACACCGACGCGGAGGGACGGCTGATCCTCGCCGATGCGCTCGCCTATGCGGACGAGGAGAAGACGGACCTCGTCGTCGACATGGCGACCCTGACGGGCGCCGCCCGTGTGGCGCTGGGCCCGGACCTGCCGCCCTTCTTCACCGATGACGATGATCTCGCCCGCGATCTCGCCGAGGCGAGCCTGACCGCGGACGATCCGGTTTGGCGGATGCCGCTCTACAGGGGCTACGACAAGGATGTTTCCGCCCGCATAGCGGACCTCACCAACGCCCCGTCCGGCGGCATGGCCGGCTCGATCACGGCGGCGCTGTTCCTCAAGCGTTTCGTCACGAACGCGAAAAGCTGGGTCCATTTCGACATCTTCGGCTGGGCGCAGTCCGAGCGCCCGCATTCGCCGATCGGCGGCGAAGCCCAGGCGATCCGGGCGCTTTATCATCACATCGGGAGGATGGCGGGGTAGCTATTCGCGCAATCGAGCTGCAAAAGAAACGCTTGCGTAACGGTCGCCGGCTATGCTCCCGCACACGTGATCCACGCAGGAGTTTCCTTTGCCGGTCGAACTTACCCCTTCTCAGGCGCTGGGGCTCTGGCATGCCGTGTCGCTCGAACAGGTGCGCGTCGACAGCCGCGATCTGACCTTGCGCCAGATGGCGATCCTGTTACAGATCTACCTCGTGCCGCCGCCCCATACGGTGCGCGGCCTCGCAGCGTCGCTCGGCGTGACGAAGCCGGTGATCACGCGCGCGCTCGACACCATGGGTGCGCTCGGCCTGGTCGACCGGATCCGCGACGAGCGCGACAGGCGCAACGTCATCATAAAGCGCACCGTCGAAGGCGCGCTTTATCTTGAAAAATTCGGCGATTTGATCATCAATCAGGGCCGGAAAATGTGAGCTTATCCATGCCAGAAGTCCTCGACCGCCGACTCAATGCCTATCGCGAGGATATCGCCGAGGCACGTCTGCGCGGTCTCGTCGAGGCAAAGCGCTTCGTGGAAGGAAAGCCGGCGGCCGTATCCGTTCCGGTGACGCCGCTGCGGGCGAGGCCGGAGGCCGGCTGCGGCACGGATACGGAGCTTCTCTATGGCGAGACGGTGCGCGTGCTCGACGTCGCCGACGGATGGGCGTGGGTCAGGTCCGACCTCGACGGCTATGTCGGCTACGTACCGGAGGATGTCGTGCAGCCCCCGCAAGCGCCGGCGACGCACCTCGTGGCGGTGCCGCGGACATTCGTCTATCGCGGCGCGGATCTGCGCTTTCCCCAGGCCTTTGCCCTTTCCATGGGAAGCCGGATTGCCGTCGTCGGCGAGGCCGAGACGCGCGGCACGCGCTATTTTCTGCTGGATGGCGGGCTGGCGATCGTCGCCGATCATTGCATTCCCGCAGCCGGCGCGCTCACGGAAGACTATGTCGCAATCGCGGCCCGCTTTCTTGAAACGCCTTATCTCTGGGGCGGCCGCTCCGGCTTCGGCATAGACTGTTCCGGCCTCGTGCAACTCGCGATGCAGATGGCCGGGCGCAACGCGCCGCGCGATTCCGACATGCAGGCAAGCGGCCTCGGCCGCGCCATAGAGCGCGAGGAACTCACGCGCGGCGACCTCGTCTTCTGGAAGGGCCATGTGGCGATCATGGAGGACGAGAAGACCCTGGTGCATGCCAACGGACACACGATGACGGTGGCGCGTGAAGGCCTAGAAGACGCCATCCGGCGCATCGGCTGGCTGTATGCGCAGCCGACGGGGTACCGGCGGCCTTGATCCCCGGATTTTGCGGCTTTCTTGAGCCGCAGCCGCCCCTCATCCGCCTGCCGGCACCTTCTCCCCGCATGCGGGGAGAAGGGAATCGCGGGTTCGCCTTCGCACCATCTCCACACGCAGGCGCGCCGTGGCGTACGTCCCCTCTCCCCGCATGCGGGGAGAGGGTTAGGGTGAGGGGCGGTCGTCCCCGCGCGCGGGGAGAAGGTTAGGGTGAGCGGCGATCGCTGCGCGCCTAATCAATAGCCGGCCACCTTATCCACTACATGCTCCAGGGGCAGCCCGCTCTCGAAGCGCGCGATCTGGTGCTCCACATGCACGAAGAGCGCCCTGACGTCGGACGAGGCGGCGACATGCGGCGTCACATAGACGTTCGGCATGTCCCAGAAGCGGCTTTCCGGGGAGAGCGGCTCCCGTTCGAAGACATCGAGCGAGGCGCCTCCCAGAACACCGGAATCGATGCACTCCAGGATGTCGGCCTCGACCTGGCTGCCGCCTCGACCGGCATTGATGAAAACGGGCGCGCCGAACGGCCCGTTCCGGCTGAGCTTGGCGAAGAGGGCGGCGTTGAAGATACCCCTGGTATCCGGCGTCAGCGGCAGCAGGCCGACGAGAAAATCCGTCCTGCCGAGGAATGCGTCCAGTCCGGCGGCGTCGTAGGTCTCAACACCCTCGATCACCCGCTTGCTTCGCGACCAGCCGATCACCTTGAAGCCCATCATGGCGAGCTTGCGGGCGGCGTCCTGGCCGAGTACGCCCATGCCCATGATGCCGACGGTCACGTCGGCTGCTTCCGGCTGGCTGAGGTCGCGCCATTCGTGCTTCTTTGCCAGCGTCTCGTAGGCGCGGTGCTGACGAAGATGCAGGAGGCACTGCATCACCACCCACTCGCTCATCCTTGTCGTCAGGGTCCGGTCGACGAAGCGCACCAGCGGCACGTCGGGCAGGCCCGGCAGCGTCAGCACGTGGTCGACGCCGGCGCCGCCGGAAAAGACCACCTTGAGGTCCGGTGCGCGTGAGAAGAGGTCGGGCGCGGATTTCCAGACCACCGCATAGTCGATGCCGGAGAGGTCACGCTCCTGATGCGCCGGGTCGGCGAGATCGATCACCTCGCGGCCGGGAAAGGCGCCCGCAAGCGCGGCTTCGACCTCCTCGGGAATGAATTTCAGGTCGACGATCACGGGGCTCTTGGCGGGCATGGGAGAAACTCTACTGATGAACGGCGGCGAGATTGACCGCTTCGAGGTTGAAAGCGGCGGCCATCAGCGCCTTGGTATAGTCTTCCGTCGGTGCCTCGAAGATGCGCTCGGCGGGTCCCTGTTCCACGACCTTGCCGAGCCGCATGACGATCACCTCGTTGGCGAGCGCGCGCACGACCTTGAGATCATGGCTGATGAAGAGATAGGCGAGATTGTGCTTGCGCTGGAGATCGCGCAGGAGATCGACCACCTGGGCCTGCACGCTCATGTCGAGGGCGGAGGTCGGCTCGTCGAGCATGACGAACTGGGGCTTCAGCACCATCGCCCGGGCGATCGCGATGCGCTGGCGCTGACCGCCGGAAAATTCGTGCGGATAGCGCCAGCGCGTGGCGGGATCGAGGCCGACCTCTTCCAGTGCTGCGGCGACGCGCTGGTCGCGCTCGCCGTCCGTCAGCGCCTTCTCGTGGATCTTCAAACCCTCGCCGATAATGTCGGCGATCGACATGCGCGGGCTCAGCGATCCGTAAGGATCCTGGAAGACCACCTGCATCCGGTTTCTGAGCGGCCGCATCTCGCGGAAACTGTAGGCGTCGATGTCTTCCCCGACGAAGGCGATGCGGCCCTTGGACGAGATCAGCCGCGTCAGCGCAAGGCCAAGCGTCGTCTTGCCGGAACCGGACTCGCCGACCACGCCCAGCGTCTGACCGGCGCGGAGCGTCAGGTCGATGCCGTCCACCGCCTTGACGTGGTCGACCACCCGGCGCAGGAAGCCCGCCTTGATGGGAAACCAGACCTTCATGTCCTTGGCTTCGATCACGATCGGCCTCGAGGCATCCGAGGGCGGCGGTTCGCCCCGCGGCTCGGAGGCAAGCAGGTGGCGGGTGTAGGCGTGCTGCGGATTGGCGAAGATCTCGGCGGTCGGCCCGGTCTCGACGATCTTGCCCTTTGTCATCACGCAGACCCGATCGGCGATCTTGCGGACGATGCCGAGGTCGTGGGTGATGAACAGCATGGACATGCCGTGCTCGTCCTTGAGCGACTTCAAAAGCTCGAGGATCTGCGCCTGCACCGTGACGTCGAGCGCCGTGGTCGGCTCGTCGGCGATCAGGAGCTCCGGACGGTTGGCAAGCGCCATGGCTATCATTACGCGCTGGCGCTGGCCGCCCGAGAGCTGATGCGGGTAGGCCCCGAGGCGCTTTTCCGCCTCGCGGATGCCGACCTGTTCCAGGAGCTCCAGCGTTCTCGCGCGGGCGGCCGCACCCTTGAGGTCCTGATGGATCTCCAGGATTTCGCCGATCTGCTGCTCGATCGTGTGCAACGGATTGAGCGACGTCATCGGCTCCTGGAAAATCATCGTGACGTCGTTGCCGCGAACATGCCTGAGCTCGTCGTCGCTCGCCTTCAGGAGGTCCTTCCCGTTGAAGAGGATTTCGCCGCTCGGATGGCTTGCGGCGGGGTAGGGCAGGAGCTTCAGGATCGAGTTGGCGGAGACCGATTTGCCCGAACCGGACTCCCCGACCAGCGCCACGGTCTCGCCGCGCTTGATGTCGAAGGAGATGCGGTCGACCGCAAGCGACGTTTCGCCGCCCTGGTGAAAGGCGACGGAGAGGTCGCGCACGGAGAGGAGGGTATCTGTCATCGTCGCGCTCACCGGAACGTCTTTCTCGGGTCGAAGGCGTCGCGCGTCGCTTCGCCGACGAAGATCAAAAGCGACAGCATGATCGACATGGCGAAGAAGGCGGTCAGCCCCAGCCAGGGCGCCTGCAGGTTGGACTTGCCCTGCGCGATCATCTCGCCGAGCGACGGGGAACCCGGAGGCATGCCGAAGCCGAGAAAGTCGAGCGAGGTCAGCGTGGTGATCGAGCCCGAAAGAATGAAGGGCAGGAAGGTGAGCGTCGCCACCATCGCGTTCGGCAGCAGGTGCCGGTACATGATAGTGCCGTTGCCGACGCCGAGCGCGCGCGCCGCGTTGACATATTCGAAATTGCGGGCGCGCAGGAATTCCGCCCTGACGACGCCGACGAAGCCGACCCAGGAAAAGAGCAGCATGATGCCGAGCAGGATGAAGAAGCCCGGCGGCAGGATGGCGGCGATGATGAGCAGGATGTAGAGCACCGGCATCGACGACCAGATCTCGATGAAACGCTGCATGAGCAGATCCGTCCAGCCGCCGAAATAGCCCTGCACGGCACCGGCCGAAACGCCGATGACCGCCGAGGCGATTGTCAGCGCGAGACCGAAAAGGACCGAGATGCGAAACCCGTAGATCATCCGCGCCATCACGTCGCGCGCCTGGTCGTCGGTACCGAGCCAGTTCAGGTTGCCGGTTATGCATCCGGGGTCGTCGGCCCCTTGCGGGTAGGCGGAGCAGCGCTCCTCCTCGCTCATCAGCCAGAAGGGCGGCGTGGGCGCTGAATGGGGGATGCTGGAATTGACCGTCTGGTAGGAATAGCGGATCGGCGGCCAGATCATCCAGCCGTTCGCCCCGATCTCGTCGCGGATGAAGTCGGAGCGATAGTCGGTTTCGGCGAGGAAGCCGCCGAATTTCTCTTCCGGATAATCGAACAGCACCGGCACCAGGATCTCGCCCTTATAGGAGGCGAGGATCGGCTTGTCGTTGGCGATGAACTCGGCAAACAGGCTGAGGCCGAAGAGGAGGAGGAAGAGCCAGAGGGACCAGTAGCCGCGGCGGTTGGCCTTGAAGTTCTGCCAGCGGCGGCGCCCGATCGGCGTAAGCCAGCCCTTTTCCGGCGCGCCGGCATAGGCGGTAGCGGTGCTCATCAGACGTCCCTCCGCTCGAAATCGATGCGCGGGTCGACCCAGGTATAGATGAGGTCGGAGACGAGGCTCACGACAAGCCCCATCAGCGAGTAGATGAAGAGGGTCGCGAAGACGATCGGATAGTCGCGCTTGACGACCGCGTCATAGCCGAGCCGCCCCAGCCCATCGAGCGAGAAGATGTATTCGATGAGCAGCGACCCGGTGAAGAAGGCGGAGATGAAGGCGCCGGGAAAGCCCGCAATGATGATCAGCATCGCGTTGCGGAACACATGTCCGTAGAGAACGCGCCGCTCGGTCAGGCCCTTGGCTCGCGCCGTCGTCACATATTGCTTCTTGATCTCGTCGATGAAGGAATTCTTCGTGAGCAGCGTGGTGGTCGCGAAGGCGGAGAGCAGAAGCGTGATCAGCGGCAGCGTCATGTGCCAGAAATAATCGATTATCTTCTCGTACCAGGAAAGCTGGTCGAAATTGTCCGAGACCAGGCCGCGCAAGGGGAACCAGTCGAAGAAGGATCCGCCCGCAAAAAGCACGATCAGGAGAATGCCGAAGAGGAAACTCGGCACCGCATAGCCGACGATGATGACGCCCGAGGTCCAGACGTCGAAGGTCGAACCGTCGGAGACCGCTTTCTTGATGCCGAGCGGGATCGAGATGGCATAGGAAAATATGAGGATCCAGACCCCGAGCGAGATCGAAACCGGCATTTTCTGAATGATGAGGTCGATGACCGGCGTATTGCGGAAGAAGCTCTCGCCGAAGTCGAAGCGCATATAGTCCCACATCATGGTGACGAAGCGCTCGAGCGGCGGCTTGTCGAAGCCGAACTGTTTTTCGAGCTTGGCGATGAAATCGGGATCGAGCCCTTGCGCCCCGCGGTACTGCCCGCCGTCGCCACCGCCAACAGGCATGAGGTCGCCGGCATTGCCGGAAAGCCTGTCAGAGCCTGCCGCGTTGGTGAGGTCGGAGATCACCTGTTCCACCGGCCCGCCCGGCGCAAACTGCACGACGGCGAAGGAGATCGCCATGATGCCGACGATCGTCGGGATCATCAGCAAGAGCCGGCGCAGGATATAGGCACCCATCAGGCGAACCTCTGGATCGACGAATTGCTGGCGAAGCAGACCGGCGCAGCGTCGACTGGAATTGCTCTAATGTGCCTCAAATCCTGCATCTCCCAGCGGCTGCGGCCTCTGCGGAGCCGTTCGTGTTTCGTGATTCGTTTCCCGCATTTGGAATCGAGAGAGCGCCTGAGCGCAAGAGCTTCATTTTGCAGCCGTGTTTTTCGACCACCACGCATCCGGGAAATCCAACCCGTAATAGGGAAGCTCCTTCGGGCGGGCCAGGTGGTTCCAGTAGGCAACGCGCAAGGCCTTCGAGTAGAAGAGCGGCACGACGTAGTGATGCGCGAGAAGG
Source organism: Ensifer sp. R1-3 (assembly GCF_056739175.1). Taxonomy (NCBI): domain Bacteria; kingdom Pseudomonadati; phylum Pseudomonadota; class Alphaproteobacteria; order Hyphomicrobiales; family Rhizobiaceae; genus Ensifer; species Ensifer sp. R1-3. The sequence continues at coordinate 2,639,721 of NZ_CP096515.1, read as the reverse complement.
ACGCGGTCGAGTGCCCGTGTTGTCGCGACCAGCTCTTCGCGGTTCGGCGCGAAGACAATTCTCCGGATAAGTTCGTCGATCGCCGGATCAGCGATGCCGGCATAGTTCCTTGATCCCGGCTGGTTGACTGAGGCCGAACCCCAATAGTCGCTCTGTTCGTTGCCCGGCACGAGCGTTTGCGCCCAGATGCCGTAGATCATGTCATAGTCATAACTTCTGACGCGGTTGGTGTATTGCGAGTCGTCGACGGTGCGGATGCGAGCATCTATCCCGATCTTCCTCACGCTGTTCACGAACGGTGTGACCGTACGCTCGAAGGTAGGATTGGACAGAAGGATCTCGAAGCTGAACGGCTCGCCGGTCTTCGCGTTCACCAATCGGCTGCCCTTCAGTTCGTAACCCGCCTCCTTGAAGAGTGCGAGCGCCTTGCGCAAGTTGTCGCGCACCTTTTGCGGATCGCCGTTGACAGGGTTCTTGTAGGGCGTGGTGAAAACGGCAGCAGGAACTTTGTCTTTCAGTTCTTCAAGGATTTCTTTCTCGCGCCCTTCGGGCAAGCCGGAGGAGGCAAGCTCCGTGCCCCAGAAATAACTGTCGACGCGCTGAAACGCATTGTGTGCGAGGCTGCGATTCAGATCCTCGAAGTCGAAGGCATAGTTCAACGCCTGGCGCACCCGCTGGTCCTTGAATTTTTCGCGGCGCATATTGGGCACGAAGGCCTGCATTATGCCGGTAGCACGCAGCGGGTTTTCGATTTCCTCTCGGATCACCCGGCCGTCCTTCATTGCCGGAAAGTCGTAGGCCGTGGCCCAATGGCTTGCGCTGTTGTCCTGATAGAAATCGACATTGCCGGCACGGAAGGCCTCGAACTGCACGCTCCTGTCGCTGAAGAAGGCGTAATTGATGGTGCGGAAATTATATCGGCCGACATTCACGTTGAGATCCTTGCCCCAATAGTCGTCCCGCAATTCGAAGCGGATCGAGCCGCCCGCCTGGAACGAGGCGATCTTATAGGGGCCGGAGCCCATGACCGGCTCCAGCGTCGTGCGGCTGATATCGCGCTTGCTGCCCTTGGCGTCCTGCCCTTCCCACCAGTGCTTCGGCAGGATCGGAAACTGGCCGAGAATGTTCGGCAGTTCGTGGTTATTCTTCTCGTCGAAACGGAAGGTGACGTCGCGCTCGCCTGTCTTTTCCGCCGAAATCACGTGGCGGTAGTAGTTGGAAAAAAGCGGATTGTGCTCTTTCACCATATCGAAGGAGAAGACGACATCCTCCGGCGTCACCGGTTTGCCGTCTGCCCACTTGGCCTCTGCCCGCAGGCGAAAAGTGGCGGAGGAAATATCGTCCGGATATGAGATGCCCTCTGCGAGCAGGCCGTAGGAGGTGGTGATCTCGTCCTCGGCGGATTTCAGGAGTGTTTCGAAGACCAGCGAAGAAACGCCCGTCGCCACCTCGCCCTTGGCGAGGATCGGGTTGAACGAGTCGAACGTCCCGCTCTCCGAGAGCCGCAGTTCTCCGCCCTTTGGAGCATCCGGGTTGACGTAATCGAAGCGCGCGAAGCCGTCCTTGTATTTGGGTTCTCCGATCGACGACGTAGCGTGGTGCCAGACGGGTTGTTCCTCGGCATTGGACGCAGGAGGAAGGAGGAGAAGCGCTGCTGTCAGAAGCGAGGCCGCGAGGCCAGGCTTCACGGTCCTGCAGAAGTTTGGCATCCGGCCGGTACCCCTTTTTTGTCTCAATGTTCTTTTTTAACGAACATAGGCGAAATCAGGGCAATTGACAGGACTTGCCCAAAATCAGGCGAAATTCTTCGGTCACATCCCGGTGAGTCGCAAGGCTGCTGCAACCGCGGCGAATCAGGATAGGAGAGGGCAGCGGACTGAGGACGCCGCGCGTCCTGTCAGAGGCGCAGAGGTCGCTGCAACGCTTCAGGTTGCTGCATGTTTTGTCCTTTGATCGGGACGAGCAAGAAAACATGCAGCAAGCAAGGTCATGGGGAATGGAATGAAATTTGATGCGCGTGCTGCGCTTCGGCGCTGCGGTTCGACCGTCCTGGCTCTGATCATGGGGGTGAGCCTCGTCTCCGCCGAGGCGGCTGCGAACGACGCTCCCCCGGCCAAGGAGCTCTTCGGCGCCAAGGACTTGCCGATGCAGGCGGCGCCGGCTTCGTTCGGGTTCTACTCCAAGGGCTGCCTTGCCGGTGGGGTCGCCATCCCCACCGACGGCCCGACATGGCAGGCGATGCGCCTCTCGCGAAACCGCCGCTGGGGGCATCCCGCGATGATCGCGCTGATCGAGCGGTTCTCCCACGATGCCGTCGAGAAGATCGGCTGGCCCGGCCTTCTGCTCGGCGATATCTCGCAGCCGCGCGGCGGTCCGATGCTTTCGGGCCACGCTTCGCATCAGATCGGGCTCGATGCCGATATCTGGCTGACGCCGATGCCGCAAAGAACGCTGAGCTACCAGGAACGCGAGACGATTTCCGCGACGTCCATGCTCGACAAGAGCAAGTTCCTGACGGTCGATCCCTCCATCTGGACACCCTCTCACGCCCGGCTGATCATGATGGCGGCGAGTTACCCGCAGGTCGAACGGGTCTTCGTCAATCCCGCCATCAAGAAGAAGCTCTGCGACACCTGGCGCGGCGACCGCGCCGCACTCGGCAAGGTCCGGCCGATCTACGGCCACGACTATCATTTCCACATCCGGATCAAATGCCCCGAAGGCTCCAAGGGCTGCAAGGACCAGGCCGTGGTTCCGGCGGGTGACGGCTGCGACAAGTCGCTCGCCTGGTGGTTCACGGACGAGCCCTGGGCAAAGCCGAAGCAGAAACCCGGAGCGAAGCCGCCGAAGCCGAAATTCGCAAAGCTTGCCGATCTGCCGAAGGCCTGCGCGCTGGTGCTGAACGGCCCCGCACCCGCTTCCGAACAGGAGGCTACCTACGGCACCGCCTATCGCGCCCCTGCCGCAATTCCCGCTGCCGCGACCAGCATAGAGGCCGTGATCGAGGCGGCCGGCGAAGCGCCGCTCGCGAACATTCCGGTACCCTCGCCGCGGCCCGGGCTGCAATAGCGCCTTTGCAAATTCCCGGTGCTCATGTATAGGCCCTTCAAATCGATTTAAACGGTTCGTTTGCGCGCGCCAGTTGAGCCGCGCCCTGAACCGCTCCATGATCTTTCGCCGGGGGGCTCTCGCATGGCAGATCGGAAATGTCTCGCCCTGATCGCCCATGATCAGAAGAAGGATGACCTCGCGGCTTTTGCAAAGGCGAACGAGGCGGTCCTGTCCAAGTGGAAGATCGTCGCCACGGGGACCACCGGCGGCCGTGTTCTCGACGTGTGTCCGGCGCTCGACATCGTCCGGTTGAAGAGCGGTCCGCTCGGCGGCGACCAGCAGATAGGCGCGCTGATCGCCACGGGCGACGTGGACTGCCTGATCTTCTTCGTCGATCCGTTGACGGCCATGCCGCACGACGTCGACGTCAAGGCACTGATGCGCCTGGCGATCGTCTATGACATCCCGATGGCGCTCAACCGCGCGACTGCCGAGCAGTTGATCGACTTCAGGCGCAACTGATACATAATCCCGGGACCTTCACGCCGCGACACGCACACCGCGACCAGGACGGACTTCTTCCATGCCCAATGCGAGTGAACACAGCTTTCCCTTTCCGATCCTGATCGGCGACATCGGCGGCACCAATGCCCGCTTCGCACTGCTCACCGACGCCTACGGCGAACCGAAGCAGTTGGCCCCGATCAGAACGGGCGATTTCGCCACGATCGAGGAGGCGATGCAGAAAAGCATCCTCGACAAGACCTCCGTCCAGCCGCGCTCGGCGATCCTCGCCGTGGCCGGGCCGATCAAGGGCGACGAGATACCGCTGACGAATGCCGGCTGGGTGATTCGCCCGAAGGACATGCTGGCGAGCCTCGGGCTGGAGGATGTGCTGGTCATCAACGACTTCGAGGCCCAGGCGCTCGCCATCGCCGCGCCGGCCGATCAGGATGTCGTTCAGATCGGCGGCGGCGCCGTCCGGCCCTTCCATTCGCGCGTCGTGCTCGGCCCGGGAACAGGTCTGGGCGTCGCCGGACTGGTCTATGCGCAGCATACCTGGATACCCGTGCCCGGCGAGGGCGGTCATGTCGATATAGGTCCCCGGACGGAGCGCGACTTCCGGATCTGGCCCTTCCTCGAACCGATCGAGGGACGCATGGCCGGCGAGCAGATCCTGTGCGGCCGCGGCATCATGAATCTCTATCGCGCTGTCTGCGCCGCCAATGGCGAGGAAGCGGTTCTTGCGGATCAGGCGGCAGTGACGACGAGCGCGCTCTCCGGCGCCGATGCGGCGGCGGTCGAAACCGTGTCGCTCTTTGCGACCTATCTCGGGCGCGTTGCCGGCGACATGGCGCTGATCTTCATGGCGCGCGGCGGCGTATTCCTTGCCGGCGGCATTTCGCAGAAGATACTGCCGGCACTGACGAAGCCCGAATTTCGCGCGGCCTTCGAGGACAAGGCGCCTCATTCGGCATTGATGCGGACGATTCCGACCTTCGCCGTCATTCACCCCATGGCGGCGCTCTCCGGCCTCGCGGCCTTTGCCCGCACGCCGAGGGACTTCGGTGTTGCAATGGAGGGACGCCGTTGGAGAAGGTGACGCTGCGGCCGGCGCAGAGACTCGCCAAAACGGCAGCAAAGCACTATAGAGCCCCCGAAAGCGATGCCGGGGTGCGGTACGCGAGCGGGCTCAGGGAAGACGGGCTTATTGAACGCCAAGGATAGAAACAAGCGCGCAGTCGATTCCGAGACGATCACGGGAATCCTCAAGCGCGTCATCGCCGAAAACGGCCGCGACCACATCCGCGGCTATGCTTTCGCAATCGCATGCCTTGTCGTGGTGGCGGCGACGACCGGCTTCACCGCCTGGATCATGGAGGCGGTCGTCAACGAGGCTTTCGCCAACAGGCGCGCCGACATCGTGCTCCTGATCTGCGGTGCGATCTTCGCCGCCTTCGTCCTCAGGGGGCTTGCGACCTACGGGCAGGCGGTCGCCCTTTCCAAGATCGGCAACAACATCGTGGCGCGCTATCAGCGCCGGCTTTATGCGCATCTGATGGCGCTCAGCGTCGGCTATTTCCACGAGCACCGCTCGGCCCAGCTCGCCGCCAAAGTCAGCCAGAACGTCAGCGGCATCCGCGACGTGCTCAACATGACGGTCACGTCTATCGCCCGCGACCTCCTGACACTGATCGGCCTGGTCGTGGTCATGTTCAGCAAGGACTGGCTCCTGTCGTTGATCGTCTTCTTCGTCGCACCGCCATTGCTCCTCGGGCTCCGCTACATTTCGAGGCGCCTGCGCCTGGCGACGCGCGAGGCCGTCGAGGTCAACAGCCGGGTTCTCGGCGCCATGCAGGAGACCATCCAGGGCATCACCATCGTCAAGGCCTTCACGATGGAGAACGAATTGCGGCGCAAGGTCGAGTCGATCATCGATCGTGCAGAGAACCGGGCAAACCGCATCGCGCGCCTGAGCGAGCGCACGGCGCCGATGACCGAGACCTTTGCGGGACTGGCGATCTCCAGCGTGCTTGCCTATGCGGCCTTCCGCACGATCTATCACAACGTGCCGCCCGGAGCGTTCTTCGCCTTCGTCACCGCCCTGCTCATGGCCTATGATCCGGCTCGGCGTCTCGCGCGCCTGCAGGTTTCGATGGAGCGCGCGGCCGTCAATGCCCGCATGATCTACGAGATTCTCGACACGGTGCCGCACCAGCGCGACCGTCCGGACGCCACCGAGCTGAGGCTCGGCGAGGCGACCGTCGAATTGCGCGACGTGCGCTTCGCCTATGGCACCGGCGAGGAGATCCTCAAAGGCGTCAGCTTCCGTGCGGAGGGCGGCAAGACCACTGCGCTCGTCGGCCCCTCCGGTGCCGGCAAGTCGACGATCATCAGCCTGATCCCGCGCTTCTACGATCCCCTGTCCGGCGAGATACTCATCGACGGCCAGAATATCGCCGGCGTCACAAAGCAGTCGCTCCGTGCCGGCCTCGCCTATGTCTCGCAGCAGCCCTATCTCTTCGAAGGCTCGATCCGCGACAACATCCGCTACGGCCGGCCCGATGCGACCGATGACGAGATCGAGGAAGCGGCGCGGCTGGCCTACGCGCATGATTTCATCCTGGCGCAGCCGCAGGGCTATGACACGCCCGTCGGCGAGCATGGCGTGACGCTTTCCGGCGGCCAGCGTCAGCGCCTGTCGATTGCCCGCGCACTCGTCCGCAACGCGCCCGTCCTGCTTCTGGACGAGGCGACTTCGGCGCTCGACACCGAGTCGGAAGCGGCCGTTCAGAAGGCACTCGAAGAGGCGATGAGCGGCCGCACCGTGATCGTCATCGCGCACAGGCTCTCCACCGTCGTGAATGCCGACAAGATCGTCGTCATGAAGGAAGGCATCGTCGTCGAGGAAGGCTCCCATGAGGAGCTTGCGCGGCGTCCGGACGGTCTTTACGCTCGCCTCCACAATCTCCAGGGCAGCGGAGCGGATACGGTCGCCGAGGCACAGATCCTGTAGCACAAGGGAATTGCACGATGAACGAAACGGACATGAAGCTCGTTGTGGTCGGCGCGGCCGGCCGTATGGGCCAGACATTGATCCGGATCATTCACGAGACCGCCGGCGTGCGCCTTCATGCCGCGATCGAGCGGACCGGTTCGCCGTTTATCGGCCGCGATGCCGGCGAGCTTGCCGGTGCCGGCCCGATGGGGGTCGCCGTTACCGACAAGCCGCTCGAAGCCTTCGTCGAGGCCGAAGGCGTCCTCGATTTCACGGCGCCCGCCGCCACGGTGGAATTCGCCGGCCTCGCGGCGCAGGCGCGCATCGTGCACGTCGTCGGCACGACCGGCTGCTCGGCGGATGACGAGGCGAGGATCCGCGCCGCCGCCCGTCACGCCCGCGTCATCAAGTCGGGCAATATGAGCCTGGGTGTCAACCTGCTCGGCGTGCTCACGGAAAAGGCGGCGCGTGCGCTTCCGGCCGGGGGGTGGGACATAGAGATCCTCGAAATGCACCACAAACACAAGGTCGATGCGCCCTCGGGCACGGCGCTGCTTCTCGGCGAAGCGGCGGCCAGGGGGCGCGGCATCGATCTTGCGGATCACTCCGTGCGGGTCCGCGACGGCCACACCGGTGCGCGGCCCGAAGGGTCAATCGGCTTTGCGACGCTCCGCGGCGGCTCCGTCATCGGCGAGCACTCGGTGGTGATTGCCGGAGAGGGTGAAATGGTCACCCTTTCGCACAGTGCGACCGACCGCTCCATCTTCGCCCGCGGCGCCGTCGCTGCCGCCCTCTGGGGGCGGAGCCGGAAGCCAGGCTTCTACTCCATGCTCGACGTTCTCGGGCTCGACTGACATCCGATAATTCACAAAGAGGAAATCGAAATGAGCGGCACCCTCGTCCTTGTCCGGCACGGCCAGAGCGACTGGAACCTGAAGAACCTCTTCACCGGCTGGCGCGATCCCGACCTCACCGAACTCGGCATCGAGGAGGCAAAGGCCGGCGGCAAGGCGCTTGCCGATTACGGCATCAAATTCGACATCGCTTTCACCTCCGTCCTCATCCGGGCCCAGCGTACCTGCCAGCTCGTCCTCGACGCCGTCGGCCAGTCGTCGCTCGAAACGATCCGCGATCAGGCCCTGAACGAGCGCGACTACGGCGACCTCTCCGGTCTCAACAAGGACGATGCGCGGGCGAAATGGGGCGAAGAGCAGGTCCATATCTGGCGCCGCTCCTACGACGTGCCGCCGCCCGGCGGCGAGAGCCTCCGCGACACCGGCGCGCGCGTCTGGCCCTATTACCTGACCGACATCCTGCCGCGCGTGCTTTCGGGCGAGAAGGTGCTCGTCGCCGCCCATGGCAACTCGCTGCGCTCCCTCGTCATGGTGCTGGACAAGCTGACCAAGGAGCAGATCCTCAAGCTCAATCTCGCGACCGGCGTGCCGATGGTCTACAAGCTGAACGCGGATTCGACCGTCGCTTCGAAGGAAGTGCTCGGGGATATGTCCGGGGCGCATTGAGGCACACATCTCTTGCGGGCTGGTGCGGCGGATACTGCTGATGAATGGATCCCGGGATCCCTCGGGAACCCAACCGCCTCAACCGCCCTCGGTCGTCATCCTCGAGATTTGCCCTTTGCAGACCTGGCGGGTTCGAGGGAAGGGATTGCCCCTCAACCGGCTGCCGCCACCTTCTCCCCGCAGGCGGGGAGAAGGGATATGCCGCGCCCGCTCGCTCCCTCGGGCGGGCGGAGAATGCGAGGTTCAGTCGGCGCCGCTTGTCCCTTCGCCCCGCTTGCGGGGAGAAGGTGCCGGCAGGCGGATGAGGGGCAATCTACTGCATGTTTCCTTTAATCGTATCCAATTAAAGGACAAAAACATGCAGCAGATCAAAGTGCTACAGCGATCTTTGCGCGTCTGATAAGACGCGCGGCGCTGGAGGGCAACCCCTCAAGCCTTCCCCGCCTCCCAGCCGAGGATCGCGCGCTTGCGCGTCAATCCCCAGTGATAGCCGGTGAGATCGCCGGTCTTGCCGAGCGCACGATGGCAGGGCACGACGAAGGAGATCGGGTTGCGCCCGACCGCGGCGCCGACCGCACGCGAGGCCGTCGGCTGGCCGAGGTTTTCGGCGATCCTGGAATAGGTCGTGGCCTTGCCGAGCGGAATCTGCAGCAGGGTCTGCCATACGCGGATCTGGAAATCCGAACCGATTAGGAAAATTCGGAGCGGCTCCTCCGCGCACCAGCGGTCGGGGTCGAAAATGCGTGCCGCATAGCGCGCCGTCGCCGCGCTGTCCTCGACATAGGTGGCGTTCGGCCACCGGGCGGCCATGTCTTCGAAGCTCGCGCGCTCCTCGCCCGAATCGGCGAAGGCAAGGCCGGCGAGGCCGCGATCGGTCACCATCACCAGGGCCGTGCCGAAGGGCGAGGGGTGAAAGCCGTAGCGGATGGTGAGGCCGGCGCCGCGCGCCTTCCACTCGCCGGGCGACATGGCCTCATGGGTGACGAAGAGATCGTGCAGCCGGCTCGGACCTGAAAGACCGACCTCGATGCTGGTCTCGAGCAACGGCATGTCCTCCTGGCGCAGGAGGCGCTTGGCGTGATCGAGGGTGACCGCCTGCAGGAAGGCCTTCGGCGAAAGACCGGCCCAACGGGTGAAGACCTTCTGGAGCTGCGTCGGCGACTGGCCGAGGCGCCGGGCGAGCGACTCGAGCGACGGCTGCTCGCGATAATCTTCGGTCAGCATCGCGATCACACGCCGGACCGTGTCGTAGTCGGTGCCTTCCGGGGTGATGTCGGTGGGAATGGATGTAACGACGTTCATGATCATCTCCTTGTGCCACAGATAATCATGCGGGCGATCCTATAACCACCCGATTCTTGTCGGCCGGCCGGCCGGCTCAGCGCGACCTGGCGGTCGCCAGCGCCCGTGCGAAGGCGGCGGCGAAGGTTTCGCGGTCATCGCGGTTGAGGAAGGAGCCGATATCGGTCTGCCGGCCGCCGCCACTTATCTTCATCGACACGATGCCGATCTCCTGATGACGCTTGATGCTGAAGCGCGCCCAGAAGGTGTTGAAGCGGTGTTCGATCATCCTCCCCGACGGCGCGAACTTCCTGACCGAAACGTCGGTGCGCGAAACGCTGACCTCCTCGCGGGCCCGCGCAGCGTGGTAGTTGAGCCAGAAGGCACCGAAGAGCAGGATCAAATCGAGGCCGAAGAAAAAGACGATCGGCCAGGCGCCGATGACCAGAAACACGACGATGTGCATCAGGCTCATGATGCCGGCGATCATCAGTAAAATCTTGAAGCCCCTGTATCCCAGCGAGCGGTAGGGGGTGAGTTCGGCCGCAAAGATCGGCTCGTCATCGATGTTTGGCGCGGCGTTGCCTTTGATCATGACCCTTGACTATAGATGCAGCATGAAAAACGTGAAGCTCAAATCGCCACCACAAGAGCCAAAGCCGGCGAAAGCGACAACGCGCCGCACGGGAGGCCGCACGGGGCCACGCAGTGCCTACCGCACCGCGGAAGTCGAGGAAATCTTCCGCCGCTTTTCGGTGCAGCGTCCGGAGCCGAAGGGCGAGCTCGAGCACGTCAATCCGTTCACGCTCGTCGTGGCGGTCGCTCTCTCGGCGCAGGCGACGGATGCCGGCGTCAACAAGGCGACCCGGCAGCTCTTCGCTGTCGCCGATACGCCGGAGAAGATGCTGGCGCTCGGCGAGGAACGGGTTCGCGACTATATCAAAACGATCGGCCTCTACCGCAACAAGGCGAAAAACGTCATCGCCCTCTCCGAGAAGCTCATCACCGACTTCGGCGGCGAGGTGCCGCGCACGCGCGAGGAGCTCGTGACGCTGCCCGGCGTCGGGCGAAAGACCGCCAATGTCGTGCTCTCCATGGCCTTCGGTCAGCCGACGATGGCCGTCGACACCCATATCTTCCGCATTGCCAACCGCATCCGTCTTGCGCCGGGCAAGACGCCGGACGAGGTGGAAGCGCACCTCCTGCGGGTGATCCCCGAGCACTATCTGTTCCATGCCCATCACTGGTTGATCCTGCACGGCCGTTATGTCTGCAAGGCGCGCCGGCCGGAATGCGAGCGCTGCGTGATAGCGGACCTCTGCAAATCGCCGGAAAAGACCTGCGATATCCCGGCCCCGCTGGTGGAATTGCCGCCGCAGGCGATCTCCGTCGCCGCCAGATCACGATGATTTCAGGTCGGGTCGACCTAAAATCACGGGCGGAAAACCGCACACACTTTTCCTCATCCGATCTCAATCACTTTCCTCATTGAGCGATCAGGCGGTCGATCAGCCTGTCGATGGCGTAGGCATAGTCGGCCCGTGCAGCGCCCGCATCGATCTCGAGCGCAGCGCGGTCGAAGGCGGCGGACAACAGGAATGCCATCGCCTTGACCGTCTTCTCCTCCAGGCGGTGCGGAGCCATGGCGGCGGCGAGGCCTTCCTCCAGCGTTCTGCCGCCATGGGCGGCGTCGAGAGCCGCCATTTCGGTGACGCCCAGCACGGCCGGCCCGTCGAGCAACAGCAGGCGTACCCTGCCCGGAACGGCCATGGCGTCGAAATAGGCCGCCGCTCCTGCAAGCAGTGCCTCGCGGGGTGGGAGGGGAGCACCGGCCAATTGCTCGATCATAGCCGCGACCTCGCGTGCTTCCCGTTCTACGATCGCCCGAAACAGCGCCTTCTTGTCCTCGAAGTGATGATAGAGCGCGCCGCGCGTGAGCCCGGCTGCGGCAACGATGTCCGGCGTCGCGGTTTCGGCGTAGCCCCTGGAGACGAAGAGCGCGCGTGCGGCATCGAGGATCGCCGTGCGGGTTGCATCGGAGCGCTCCCGGTTGGAGCGTCTTGTTTCTCTCTGTTGCATACATGCAGCCTGTATGTTATTGAAGGATACATGCAGATTGTATGTGGTCGAACAACGGAGGGAAAGGATGAAATCCACAAGCTATTATCCGGTGATCATGACGCAGGACGTTCGGCAGACGGCGGACTTCTACGTCAGGCATCTAAGCTTCGAGACGCTTTTCGTAAGCGATTGGTACATGCACCTCCAGTCGACCGAGAACGAACATGTGACGCTCGCGGTCCTCGATTACCGTCATGAGACGGTGCCCGAACGGCACCGGGCGCCGGTGCAGGGCCTGCTCCTGAATTTCGAGGTGGAAGATCCCGATCGGCTCTATACCCAGATGCGTGAAGCGGGCCTGCCCATCCTCAAGCCGATCTGCGACGAAGACTTCGGCCAGCGTCATTTCATCACGGCCGATCCGAACGGCGTGATGATCGACATCATCAAGCCGATCCCGCCGAGCGCCGAGTTCGCCGCCGCCTATGACGCAAAGGCGTTGCCGACGTGATCGTCGGCATCCCCGGAATTTCCGCTGCATGCGGGAGCCTTACTGCATTTGAAAAGACGCATAACGCTGTTGCGTCTTCCAAATGGCCGGAAAACCGCTATTAACGAACACCGGTCACTAAGGAAACCCGGACGGAGTTCATGGCAAAATACGACGTTCTGACGATCGGCAACGCGATCGTCGATATCATTGCGCGCTGCGATGACAGCTTTCTCGAAGAAAACGGCATCATCAAGGGCGCGATGAACCTCATCAATGCCGATCGCGCCGAGTTGCTCTATTCGAGAATGGGACCGGCAGTCGAAGCCTCCGGCGGCAGCGCCGGCAATACGGCGGCAGGCGTCGCGAGCCTCGGCGGCCGCGCCGCCTATTTCGGCAAGGTCGCCGACGACCAGCTCGGCGAAATCTTCACCCATGACATCCGCGCACAGGGCGTCCATTTCCAGACGAAGCCGCTCGACGGCCATCCCCCGACGGCCCGCTCGATGATCTTCGTGACCGAGGACGGCGAGCGCTCGATGAACACCTATCTCGGCGCCTGCGTCGAGCTCGGCCCGGAGGATGTCGAGGACGACGTCGTCGCCCAGTCGAAGGTTACCTATTTCGAAGGCTATCTTTGGGACCCGCCACGCGCCAAGGATGCGATCCGCGAAGCGGCGCGCATCGCCCATGCCCATGGGCGGGAAACGGCGATGACGCTGTCCGACAGTTTCTGCGTGCATCGCTACCGGAGCGAGTTTCTCGAGCTCATGCGCTCGGGCACGGTCGATATCGTCTTCGCCAACCGTCAGGAGGCGCTCGCGCTTTACGAGACCGAGGACTTCGATCGCGCGCTCGAGCTGCTGGCCAGGGACTGCAAGCTTGCGGCGGTCACGCTGAGCGAGGAAGGCTCCGTCGTCGTGCGCGGCGCTGAGCGCGTACGCGTCGGTGCGAGCGTTCTGGAGCAGGTGGTCGACACCACCGGCGCCGGCGATCTCTATGCCGCCGGTTTCCTCTTCGGGTATACCAGCGGCCGCTCGCTCGAGGAGTGCAGCAAGCTCGGCAATCTGGCCGCCGGTATCGTCATTGGCCAGATCGGCCCGCGGCCGCTGGTCTCGCTTGCAACCGCCGCCCGCCAGGCAGCTCTCGTCTGAGGCTCTCGTCCGAGCGACGAATCGAAAGCACGCGTTGATGCTCATCATCTTGGGAGGCTTGCCCGGATCCGGGAAGACGACGATTGCTCGCGCTTTGGCGAAGCGATTACGCGCGGTGCATGTGCGCGTCGATACGATCGAGCAATGCATTCGGGCTTCGGGCGTACCGGGTTCCGTCGTCGGCGCCGCAGGATATGTAACGGCCTACGGGGTGGCTGAAGACAACCTCACGCTCGGCCACACCGTCATCGCGGATTCCGTCAATGGCCTGGGTGTGACGCGAGCCGCCTGGCTCGCGGTAGCAGACCGGTCGGCGGCGCCGGCCATCGAGTTGGAGGTCGTCTGCTCGGACAAGGCGGAACATCGCCGCCGCGCGGAAACCCGGCTTTCCGACGTACCGGGTCTGACGAAACCGACCTGGGAAGAGATCACCGATCGCGTTTACGAAGATTGGGGATCGCGACCCCTCGTCATCGACACCGCGAAGAAGAACCCCGACGAGCTCGTCGCCGATCTTATTTCCAAGCTCGAACGCCAAAAACCAGGGAGCTGACGCCGTCCCGCCCGAAACGCTTACTTGAAGGCCTCGCCGGGATAGGCTCCCCAGATCTCGCTCTGGGCAATCCAGCCTTCGACCCCTTGAGTTTCGGCGTGGCACCAGTCGCCGTTGCATTCGCCGATGTGCAGCATGACGCCTGGTTCGACGCGCGCGACGATCGACGCCGTCCCCTGCGGATCGCGCCGCATGTTGACGAACACACCCTCTCCCTTGCTGCGCATCCACGGGGCCGCCAGCGCCGTGCGGTCGCCGGACAGAAGCGCCTGGTTGACCCAGCCCTCGGTTCCGTCGGCGTCGCGGATACGGCGCCAATTGTCATATTCCTGGATGATCTCGACAGGCACGCCGGATTTGAGATAGCGGAAGGCGACGGCATAGTCGACGCTCGGACCGATTCTCAAGTTCACGCTTTTCGCCTTCAGGCTGACGAAGCGGGGGAGGGGAAGGCCGCTCGGCCCCTTCGCCGCCTGCGCCTGGGCGGTGCCGGCCGTCAAGACCACTCCGAGCAAGGCTGCCATCGTGAGGGTGGAAACTCGTGAAATGAAGTGACGCATGACGAAGCTCATCTTCCGAACGTAAGCAGGACTTGGCGAAAGCCCTTGCGGTGCTGACCGGCCAGGCGCTCGCAAATCCCCGCACTTTTCAAATCCCCGCACGGGGCGGCGACTTTCAATTGTGTTCCCCACCGGGTCTGGTAGAAATTGCGGCTATGGGGAGAACTATCACCCGACTTGGTTAAGGACCCGTCAACGAGGGCGCCGCTCACAGCAATGACAAGCAAGAAAAAGCCAACGGTCTACATCACCCGCAAACTGCCGGATGTCGTCGAAACCAGGATGCGTGAGCTCTTCGACGCGGAGCTGAACATCGATGACACGCCGCGCAGCCAGCCGGAGCTGGTCGCCGCGGTCAAGCGGGCCGACGTGCTCGTGCCGACGGTGACGGACCGGATCGATGCGGCGCTGATCGAGCAGGCCGGGCCGCAGCTGAAGCTGATTGCCGCCTTCTCGAACGGCGTCGACAACATCGATGTGGATGCGGCCGCACGCAAGGGCATAACCGTCACCAACACGCCGAACGTCCTGACCGAGGACACGGCCGACATGACCATGGCGCTGATCCTCGCGGTGCCGCGCCGGCTCGCCGAAGGTGCGCAGGTGCTGACCGACCGCAAGGGGGAGTGGGCAGGCTGGTCTCCCACCTGGATGCTGGGCCGGCGCATTGCCGGCAAACGCATAGGCATCGTCGGCATGGGGAGAATCGGCACCGCCGTCGCCCGCCGTGCCAAGGCCTTCGGGCTTTCGATCCACTATCACAATCGCCACCGCGTCAAACCGGAAACCGAGGAGATGCTGGAAGCGACCTATTGGGACAGCCTCGACCAGATGCTTGCCCGCGTCGACATCGTCTCCGTCAACTGCCCGTCGACTCCGGCGACCTATCATCTGCTCTCGGCCCGGCGGCTGGCGCTGATGCGGCCCGACAGCTACATCGTCAACACCGCGCGCGGCGGCATCATCGACGAGGCGGCGCTGATCAAGAGCCTCCGCGAGGGCAAGATCGCCGGCGCCGGGCTCGACGTCTTCGAGAACGAGCCGTCCGTCAATCCGAAGCTCATCAAGCTTGCCGGCGAGGGAAAGGTCGTGCTCCTGCCGCATATGAGTTCGGCGACGCTCGAAGGCCGCATCGACATGGGCGAGAAGGTGGTGATCAACATCCGCACCTTCTTCGACGGCCATCGCCCGCCGGACAGGGTCCTGCCGGGGCGGGACTAAACCTTTGCGCGTCCGATAGGACGCGCGGCGCTATCGGAAAGGTATCGGAGGACTGCAGTCTCCTCTTACCTCATCCCTGTGACGAGCGCAGGATGAGGTAATCGAACAAGCCGCTGCGGGTATCCCGAATCTCGACAGGCCTTAATGCGCCTCGTCCCAGTTGTGTGCCGCGCGCGCATCGACCTTGAGCGGCACCCTCATGTCGAGCGCGGGCATCGCGGCGTTCTCCATCACCGAGATGATCACCGGAATGGTCCGCTCGATCTCGCCATCCTCCACCTCGAAGATCAGCTCGTCATGGACCTGAAGCAGCATTCGTGCGGAGAGCTTCGCCGCTTCGAGTGCCGGTTCCATCTTCACCATGGCGCGGCGGATGATGTCGGCGGCCGAGCCCTGGATGGGGGCGTTGATCGAAGCGCGCTCGTTGAAGGCGCGCATCGACGGATTGGACGAGCGGATGTCCGGGTAGTGGGCCCGGCGGCCGAAAATCGTCTCGACATAGCCGTTCTCGCGGGCAAAGGCCTTGGTGTTCTCCATATAGTCCCGGATGCCGGGGAAGCGCTCGAAATAGCGTTTGATGTAATCCCCCGCCTCCGAACGCTCGATCGAAAGCTGGTTGGCGAGCCCGAAGGCGGAGATGCCGTAGATGATGCCGAAATTGATCGCCTTGGCGCGGCGGCGGATCTCGCTCGGCATGCCGTCCACCGGCACGCCGAACATTTCGGAAGCTGTCATCGCATGGATGTCGACGCCATCGGCGAAAGCCTGGCGCAGCTGCGGGATGTCGGCCACATGGGCGAGCACTCTCAGCTCGATCTGGCTATAGTCCGCCGAGACAAGCTTGTGTCCCGGCGTTGCCACGAAGGCCGTGCGGATCTTGCGGCCTTCGCCGGTCCTGATCGGAATGTTCTGCAGGTTCGGATCGGAGGAGGAAAGCCGCCCCGTCGTCGTCGCAGCCATTGCAAAGCAGGTGTGGACGCGCTTCGTCTCCGGGTGCACGAAGCCGGGCAGGGCGTCGGTATAGGTCGATTTCAACTTGGTCAGCTGCCGCCAGTCGACGATCTTGCGGGGCAAGTCGTGTCCGGCGGCCGCGAGGTCCTCGAGCACCTGCGCGGAGGTCGACCATTGCCCGGTCTTGGTCTTGGAGCCGCCCGGAAGACCCATCTTGCCGAAGAGAATGTCGCCGAGCTGCTTCGGCGAGCCGATGGTGAATGTCTCGCCGGCGAGGCGATAGATCTCGTCTTCGAGCGCCGCCGCCCCCTGCGCCAGCTCGCCGGAGAGGCGTGACAGAATCTGCCGGTCGACGGTTATGCCGCGTTCCTCCATCCCGGCAAGGACGGAGATCAGCGGCCGCTCCAGCCGCTCGTAGACGCGCGTCAGTCCCTTGGCGGCGAGCCGGGGCTTCAGCACATGCCAAAGCCTCAGCGCGATATCCGCATCCTCCGCCGCATAGGCCGTCGCCTTGTCGATGTCGACGAAGTCGAAGGTGAGCGAAGACCGGCCGGTGCCGGTGACGTCCTTATAGGCGATCGGCGTGTGGCCAAGCCACCGCTCGGCAAGCGAATCCATGCCGTGGGCGCCGTTGCCGGCATCGAGCACATAGGACATCAGCATCGTGTCGTCGAAGCTTCGCATGGCGATGCCATGCCGCTTCATCACGAGGTAGCCGTATTTCAGGTTCTGCCCCACCTTCAGGACGGACGGGTCCTCCAACAGCTCCTTTAGCCGGCTTAAGGTCTCCCGGACCGGAACCTGGCTGTCGACAGGTCCACCCCCCAGGAGGTCGCTGACGCCGCTCTTATGGGCGAGCGGCACGTAGGCCGCCCTGATCCTCGAGCCCGACGGGTCGTTCGCGTAATCGGCGACCGCGAGCGAAAAGCCGACGAGGTCGGCGCGCATGGCGTCGGGCGACGTCGCCTGGGTATCGAAGCCGACGAGCCCCGCCTCGCGGGCGTCTGCGATCCAACGCTCGAGCGTATCGATATCGCGGATCGTGCGATATCCGGAATGGTCGAACGGGGCTTTGCCGAAATAGGCCGCACGCGCCTCGGCGAGGCCGGTGGGCGTCGCGCCGGTCGTATCGGCATCCTGGCCGGAGGAGAGGAACGAGACAGCCGCCCTGGCCGCATTTCCCCTAGGCGGCGTCGCGCTCGATGATTGCGGCGACGGCGGCGGGCCGCCGGCCTCTCCGACGTCTAGATCCGGCCCATGCGCTTGCGCGCCCCATTCGACCGGCACATGAGCCGGTTCGATCGCTTCTGCATCCGTATCCGTCGCCGCTGCGACGCGGCGCGTGAGCGTGGTGAATTCCATCGCCTTCAGGAATGCGATGAGCTTCGGGCCGTCCTGCGAATCGAGCCTGAAGTCCTCGGGCGGAACGTCGAGCGGCGTGTCTTTCTTCAGCGTCACGAGCTCACGCGAAAGGCGCGCCAGATCGGCATTGGCGATGATGGACTCGCGCCGCTTCTGCTGTTTGATCTCGCCGGCCCGCGCAAGCAGCGTGTCCAGATCGCCATACTCTTCGAGGAGCTGGGCTGCCGTCTTCGGCCCTATCCCGGGGATGCCCGGCACGTTGTCGGTCGAATCGCCGGTCATGGCCTGGAGATCGATCATCTTTTCCGGCGGCACGCCCCACTTTTCGATCACGTCCGGAACGGTGATCTGCTTGTCCTTCATGCTGTCGTACATCGACACCTTCGGCGTGACGAGCTGCATGAGGTCCTTGTCGGAGGAAACGATGGTCACGTCGGCGCCCGCCTCCGCGGCAAGCCGCGCATAGGTCGCGATGAGGTCGTCGGCCTCGTAGCCTTCCTTCTCGATGCAGGGCAGGTTGAAGGCGCGGGTGGCGTGGCGGATGAGCCCGAACTGCGGGATCAGATCCTCCGGCGGCGCTGTCCGGTTGGCCTTGTACTGATCGTAGAGCCCGTTGCGGAAGGTCTTCGAGGAATAGTCGAAGATCACGGCCAGATGTGTCGGCGTCACGCCCACGGAGGTGTCGCGCGCGTCGGTCAAAAGCTTCCAGAGCATGTTGCAGAATCCCGCAACCGCATTGACGGGAAGTCCGTCCGACTTGCGGTTGAGCGGCGGGATGGCGTGGAACGCCCGGAAGATGAAGCCCGAGCCGTCGACGAGGAAGAGATGATCACCGTTTTTCATGCGGCCATGGATAGCGCGAGGCAGGGGAAAGGTCCATTGCGCTTTTCCCGCACTACCCTATTAAGTCGAGCGGCAGAGGCCCGCCGGAGCCCTGAAGTTCGGGCGCCGAACACTCACGCAAACGTTACGCATTTGTAATGCGCGATTCGGTCGGCCTATCCTTGAAATGCCACATTTCAATCCACAAATCATGTCGAGCGGCACTCATACAATGCCGTGAGTCTGGTGATTGGCCTGTCCCCCGCCCGCACCAGATGAGGACAAAGGCCTCATCCCCCTCTCCGGGCCTTTGTCCCGCTTTCAAAGAGCCGCCACGGCGCAGCCTCCGCGCCGTGGCGGTTTTTTGTTGCCTTTGCCCGCCAGTCGAAAACGTATCGCCACGCAGTCTCAAATCCCCGTGAAGTCGGCGCAGTTCGGCTTCATTGCAGGCATTGTAACTTGTCTTCGTGCTCCTTCCCGCGTAGGCATAGGCATGGCCTTCAATCGTATGGAATCTGCGACTTACCTGGCCAGCTTGTTGGCGAGGGGTTTCTCGCGCGCCCTGCAGGAGCGCGGTCAGAAACTCGGCTTTGCTCCCGGGCAATTCCCGGTCCTCCTGGAATTATGGTCCGAGGAAGGGCTGACGCAGAGACAGCTTCTCGACCGGCTCGACATCGAGCAGGCAACCATGGCCAATACGCTCGCCCGAATGGAGCGCGACGGCCTTATCGTCCGCCGCAAGCATCCGAACGACAAGCGTTCGCAGCAGATATTCCTGACGGAACGAGCCCGTAAGATGGAGGCGGCCGCGAAGGAGGCTGCTGCAGCAGCGGAGCAGTCGCTGCTTTCCGGCTTTCGCCGCTTCGAGAAAGAACTGATGCTCCAATACATGCGGATGGCGCTCGCGAATACGGCGCGCCACGGCGACGCCTCCTGATTCTCTTCATCTGACAATTTATCGTTGCATCAAAAGTTTTCGCTTAAAGCCGCCGGGTTTCGATTCTAGTTTTGCCGCGAAACCAAAAAGGATTCGCATGATGGCAGATATCACCCCGGTTCTCGAGCGAGCCGACGCAAATCTCTCGCAGAGCCTCGAGCGGCTCTTCGACCTCGTCCGCATCAAGTCGATTTCCACCGATCCCGCCTTCAAGGCGGAGTGCCGCAAGGCTGCCGAGTGGCTGGTGGCGGAACTCGGAACGCTTGGGTTCGAAGCCTCGGTGCGCGACACGCCCGGCCATCCGATGGTCGTCGCCCATCACGCTGCCGGGAAGGCGGACGCTCCGCACCTGCTCTTCTACGGCCATTACGATGTACAGCCGGTCGATCCCCTGAACCTCTGGGAGACGCCGCCTTTCGAGCCCTCCCTCAAGGAGGTCGAGCCCGGCCGCAAGATCATTACCGGCCGGGGTACGGCCGACGACAAGGGCCAGTTGATGACCTTCGTCGAGGCAGTGCGCGCCTATAAGGAAGCCCGTGGTGTCTTGCCCTGCCGCATCACCATCCTCTTCGAGGGCGAAGAGGAATCCGGCTCTCCGTCGCTCAAGCCCTTCCTCGAAGCCAATGCCGGGGAACTCAAGGCCGACTACGCGCTTGTCTGCGACACCAGCATGTGGGACCGGGAGACGCCCGCGATTTCGGCAGGCTTGCGGGGCCTCGTCGGCGAGGAGGTCGTCGTCAAGGCGGCGGACCGCGACCTGCACTCCGGTTATTTCGGTGGCGCGGCGGCGAACCCGATCCACATCCTGGCCGAGATTCTCGCCGGCCTTCACGACGAGACCGGCCGCGTGACGCTCGACGATTTCTACGAAGGCGTCGAGGAGACGCCGGCGGAGATCAAGGCTACGTGGGAAACGCTCGGCCAGACCGCCGAGAAATTCCTCGGCGAGATCGGCCTCTCGATCCCTTCCGGCGAAAGGGGCCGCTCCGTGCTCGAACTCACCTGGGCGCGGCCGACCGCGGAGATCAACGGCATCACCGGTGGGTATACCGGCGAAGGATTCAAGACGGTGATCGCCGCGGAAGCCTCCGCCAAGGTTTCGTTCCGCCTCGTCGGCAAGCAGGACCCGGCCAGGATCCGCGAAAGCTTCCGCGCCTATGTGCGCTCGAAAATCCCGGCGGACTGCTCCGTCGAATTTCATGCGCATGGCGGTTCGCCGGCTATTCATCTGCCCTATGATTCGGCGCTGCTGACCACGGCGAAGGCGGCACTTTCGGATGAATGGCCGAAGCCCGCTGTGGTCATCGGCATGGGCGGCTCCATACCGATCGTCGGCGATTTCCAGCGCATGCTCGGCATGGAATCGCTGCTCGTCGGGTTCGGTCTTTCCGACGACCGCATCCACTCGCCCAATGAGAAATACGAGCTCACGTCCTTCCACAAGGGCATCCGCTCGTGGGTCCGCATTCTCGACGCACTCGGCACGCGGTAAGGCATTGCAGGCGGGGGGCTATGGTGAACACCGTTCGGCCATTGTCCACCGCCTTCAGCCCTGAATGACAAATCGCACCCGCTTGACGGATATCAAGTCGACTTTGCTTGACCTGCCTGCCTTGGGATGCTTCCCTTTTTGAAAACAAATCAAAGTGGGAAATGGGCTGTTGGCAAGTGCAAGGATCGGGACACCTCGTCCCGAGCATGTTTCTTTCAATACGCAGAATGGGCATCGCCACCTCGGCAGAACTGCGATGCGCTTGGCGTGCCTCCAACCGGCCGCTGCTGATGGACACGCGCATCGCCGCGACACTTCGCTTGTAAATCGATTTCCGCCGGGGAATCGCGCAGAAGCCCCGGCATGAAACGGCTCAAGGCATATTTCTGGCCCGTCGTCGGGCTGGCGGCGATTTTGATTTCGGTGCGCGCGCTCGTCGATGAACTGCGCGGCCTGTCTCTCAACGAATTCCTGGCGAGCTTCCAGGCCATATCGCTCGAAAGCTGGCTGCTCGCGATCGGTTCGACGCTTGTCGCCTATGCGGCGCTTGCCGCCTATGACCGGCTGGCGCTCGATCATCTCGGCCACCGCATCTCGCTGTGGTTCATCACCCTCTGCTCGTTCACCACCTATGCGCTTTCGCACAATCTCGGCGCCTCTGTCTTTTCCGGCGCGGTGGTGCGCTACCGCGCCTATCGGTCGAAGGGCCTGACGCCCGGAGAGGTGGGCGTGCTCGTCGCCTTCTGCTCCTTCACCTTCACGCTCGGCACGCTGATGCTCTCGGCCATCGTGCTGCTCCTGAGGCCGAATATCATCGAGAGATTTTCGGAGTTCCTGCCGATCGAAATGTCGTTGACGACGGGCTGCCTCATTCTCGCGCTCATCGCGCTCTACGTCCTCGGCAGCCTGGTCGGCATGCGGCCGCTGCGCACGCGCTGGTTCCAGCTGCACTACCCGCGGCCCTCCATCGTGCTGAGGCAATTGATCATCGCCCCCGTCGAGCTCCTGGGCGCTGCCGGCATCATCTATTTCGCGCTGCCGGAAGCCGGCAATCCCGGCTACGTGGTCATTCTGGGCATCTTCCTCGCATCCTTCTCCGCCGCGCTGCTCTCCCATGCGCCGGGCGGCCTCGGTGTGCTTGAATTCGTCTTCATCGCGGCGCTGCCGGAAATGGACCCGGCCGACGTTCTGGCCGCGCTTGCCATTTTCCGGCTGCTCTACCTCCTCGTCCCTTTCGTGATGGCGCTCGTGGTCATCCTCGTCTTCGAGCATTCCCGCTTTCTGGCCGAGCGGGGCGCCAAGGAGCCGTAGGGTTTCGGCGCAGGTTGAAACGTGCACTTCCAGGAAAACCGCTACGCACTCTTCCCGGAATTGCTCGAGGCATCAGGGGACGTTGCAGGTGGCGGGGATCGCCTTCTCGATGGGGCCCTCGGCTTCGTCGAGCCGGGCCGTCTCGATCTGATAGGGCGTGAAGGGCGGCACCTGCAGCGACGGATTGATGATCCTCGTCACGTAACAGCCGGAGAAGAAGCGGGCCTTTCCGCCTTCTTCGATGGATTTGATCGCGACCGGAACGGCAGAATAGATGCTGCCGGCAGCGCCCTCCGTGAGGACCTTGCCGAACTTCGCTTCCACTGACACCGTCTTCGCGTAACCCTCCGCGAAGGCCTTGAATTCGCCGACGGGTTTCGACGCGCCGAAGTAGCCATAGGCCCTGGCATATTCCTTCCGATTGACCGCGTTGTAGAGCGAGCGGACGAGCGCCGCGCCGTCGGAGCGGTCGTCGACATAGGGGAATTCTTCCTGTGCCCTGGCCTCGATACCCTGCGCGGCAAGGGCGGCAAGGGCAATCAGAGCGGTGCAGCGAATCCTCATACTCTCTCCTTTCGAACGGACGAGCCCGCCGGCCGAGAAGCCGGCGCGATCGCGAGTGTCCGGCACGAACCCGACGATTTTGAGTCGAAGGAGAAGACCTTACCGCGGCGGCAGGCGGGATTTCTGCCGGCCGACGACATGCTCGCGCCAGAGGGTGAAGATGCCGGCGGCGACCACCAGCACCGAGCCGATGATCATGCCAGTCGTCAGCGTCTCGCCGAAGATGGTCACCCCCATGATGGAGGCGAAGACGAGCTGCAGGTAGGTAAGCGGCTGAACCGCGGCGGCATCGAGCATGTCGTAGGCGCGGATCAGAAAATAATGGCTCGACGTGCCGGTGATGCAGAGCAGCACCATCCAGACCCAATCCGCCCCCGAAAGCGTCGCCCAGAAGAAGGGCCCGACGAGACTGATCGCGAAGGCGCCGACGATGCCGGTGTAGAAGAAGCTGGTCATCGCCGAGTCCTCACGGCTGGCAAGCCTGGTGGTGATGACATAGAAGGCGAACATCACGGCTGCGGCCAGCGGCAGCAGAAAGTTCAGGTCAAACGAGCCGTCTTCCGGCCTCAGGATCAGAAGAACGCCGAGGAGTCCGACGGCAATCGCCGACCAGCGCCGCCATCCGACCCGTTCGCCGAGCAGCGGCATCGACAGGAGCGCCACGAAGAGCGGGGTGGCGGCGAGGATCGCCTGCGAATGCGCCAGCCCGACGATGGTGAAGGATGTGATCACCACGACGATCTGCACGGGCAACAGGACGCCCCGCAGGAGCTGAATGAGCGGCTTTTTCGTCACCGCGGTCGCGGCAAAACCGCCCGGCGCCCGCGCCGCAATGGCCGCAGCGAACCCGGCAAAGGCCCAGTAGCGGATCATTGCCACGAAGACCGGCGGGTAGATGGCGCCCAGATGCTTCGAGATGCCGTCCTGGATCGAGAAGATGACGATCGCCAGAAGCGCGAAGACGTAACCGTTTGCCTTGGATCTCATGGGGTGGTGATACACGCGCTTTGCGGCCGCAGCCACGAGTTTTTCGCCCTATGCATCTCGCCTGACCCGAAGCGCGTCGCGCGAACGCCACGCGTTTTAGGCATCGCCAGATACAGAAAGACCCCGAGCCGGGAGGAGGTGGCTCGGGGTCTTAAACTTGATCGGTTCTGGGAGGAGGAGTGAACCGACCGAATGCCGGGCGCCGTGGGAGGAGGTACAGCGCTTCGACAAGGAGAAGAATAGATCATTCTCGCTGAGGTAATAGTGCGAATGTTGCATTGCAGCATTGCACCGGATGCAAGACGGCGTTCAGCCTTCCAAAGGTCCGGACCCGGGAAGCCAGCGCCGCTGCAAGGTTTTGAACAATCTGCCTTTTTCGCAAGAGAGCTCTTAACTCCCCCTTAAATTGCCGCATTTAAAGTACAACGGATCGGCACCAGCGGAGGGGGTGGAGCCTCCCGCACGACAACGGCACGGCCGGGATCGCTTGCGGGCGATGGGCACCCGGTCCGGCCCCAAAGGGATATTTCCTTCCGGCATGGCGAGCGGCAAATCAGGACAGCGGATTGAGCCTTCCTTCGGCGGTAACGACGGCGACGGCGGCGACCTGCGCGTCGATGCGAGCGATCGGGTCGCGGGCGGCGGCAGCAAGCCGAGGCGCGCCAAGTCGCCCGAACGCGGCGCCAAGCGAGAAAAGCGCGGCAGGCGCGCCGGCGGCCGCGGCTCCGGGAGAAGCGGTTCCGGCGGCGGGTTCTTCGGCCTCGTCCGGCGGCTCGCCTATTGGTGCGTCGTGCTCGGCATATGGGGTGCGATCGGCGTCGGCGGGCTCGTGCTCTATTACGGCGCGCGCATGCCGAGCGCGACGAGCTGGTCGATCCCCGAACGGCCGCCCAACGTCAAGATTCTCGCGACGAATGGCGACATAATCGCCAACAGGGGCGCGACCGGCGGCGAGGCGGTCGCTCTCGAAGACATGTCGCCCTATATCCCGCAGGCGGTGATCGCCATCGAGGATCGCCGCTTCTATTCGCACTTCGGAGTCGATCCGCTGGGGCTGGCGCGCGCCATGCTCACGAACGTCATGAGCGGCCGCATGGTCCAGGGCGGCTCCACGCTCACCCAGCAGCTTGCCAAGAACCTGTTTCTCTCGCCGGAGCGGACGCTGGAGCGCAAGGTGCAGGAGGTGCTGCTCGCCTTTTGGCTGGAGCAGAAATACACCAAGGACCAGATCCTGGCGATGTATCTCAACCGCGTCTTCTTCGGGTCGAACGCCTATGGCGTCGAGGCGGCCTCGCGGCGCTACTTCAACAAGTCGGCGCGCGACGTCAATCTCGGCGAAGCGGCGCTGCTCGCGGGCCTTCTGAAAGCTCCTTCACGGCTGTCGCCGGCCCGAGACCCCGAAGCGGCGGAGGAGCGCGCACAGCTCGTGCTCGGCGCAATGCGCGAGGAAGGCTTCATCAGCGATTCCGAGATCAAGACGGCCATGTCGCAGGCACCGACACGGGCAAAGAGCTTCTGGTCCGGCGCCGAGCACTATGTCGCCGACATGGTGATGGACCAGGTCCCCGGCATGATCGGCGAAGTCACGCAAGATCTCGTCATCGATACGACCATCGACCTTACGCTCGAGAAGAAGGCGGAGGAGGTGCTCGCCGAGAGGCTCGAGACCGAAGGCGGCAAGCTCAACGCCTCCCAGGCGGCGCTCGTCTCGATCGACGGCACAGGCGCCATCCGGGCGCTCGTCGGCGGCAGGGACTATGCCGAGAGCCAGTTCGACCGCGCCTCCAAGGCGAAGCGCCAGCCGGGCTCGGCCTTCAAGCCCTTCGTCTATGCGGCGGCGCTCGAGATCGGCCGCACGCCGATGTCCGTGCGCAACGACGCGCCGGTCCGGATCGGCAACTGGACACCTGAGAACTACGATCAGAAGTACCGCGGCGAGGTGACGCTCGCCGATGCGCTCGCCAATTCGCTGAACACCATCGCCGCCCAGCTCGTGATGGAGGTCGGGCCGCAGAACGTGGTCAAGCTCGCGCACCGGCTGGGCATAGATTCCGACATGCAGGCCAATGCATCGATCGCGCTCGGCACGTCGGAAGTGACGCTGGTGGAGCTGACGTCCTCCTATGCGCCCTTCATGAATGGCGGCTTCAAGGCGACGCCGCACGTCATCCGGCGCATCTCCACCGCCGATGGCACCGTGCTTTACGAAAACACCTACGACAACCCGCCGCGGGTGCTCGATCCGGCGATCGTCAGCGAGATGAACCGTATGATGGTGCGCGTGCTGACGGACGGCACCGGCAAAAATGCGCGCCTGCCGGGCTGGGAGGCGGCAGGGAAGACCGGAACGACGCAGTCCTTCCGCGACGCGCTGTTCGTCGGCTACACCTCCAACCTCGCGACCGGCATCTGGTTCGGCAACGACGACGGAAAATTTATGAAAAAGGTCACCGGCGGCGGCCTTCCCGCCAGGGCCTGGCACGATTTCATGGTTGCGGCGCATGAGGGTCTTTCGCCCTCGCCGCTCTTCGGCACGACGGGCGTGCAGCCGGTCTTCGACGAGGGCGGCATCGCTGCTGCCGGCGAAATGCCGGCCGATGGCTTCGACGCGGGTAGTCCCGATGTCTTCCCCGAGCGTCCGGCAGGCATGGACGGCGTCGAAAGCATGGACGGCATGGCCGCCGTCGATCAGGTCCGGCCTGCAGAACAGGCCGGAGGGCCAATCCCGCCGGCCGGCGTCGGAGAGACCACCGGTGGAACCCGCCGAACGACGCTGTTCGACCTGCTGACCGGCGGCTGAACCAGCGGCAGCGGGCCGCCGCCGGGTGTTTGTGGAAGACGGCTTGCATTTGCCGTCGATCCCCCCGCAGAATGCCTTGCAGTCCGAAACGCCGGTCCTTATATACGCCGCATCGATGCAGCCGCGGCTGCGATGAGACACAAAGACCATCCCGTTAGGGGGCTGTCCCACGAATGCCTGACCGGGTTCCGACAGTCCGCTGCAAGGAGAGAACGACATGGCTAAAGTTATTGGTATTGACCTGGGAACGACCAACTCCTGCGTCTCCGTCATGGACGGCAAGGACGCGAAGGTGATCGAGAACGCGGAGGGCGCGCGCACGACCCCCTCCATGGTGGCATTCACCGAAGACGGCGAACGTCTCGTCGGCCAGCCGGCCAAGCGCCAGGCGGTGACCAATCCAGAAAATACGCTTTTTGCGATCAAGCGCCTGATCGGCCGCACCTTCGAGGATCCCACGACCCAGAAGGACAAGGGGATGGTCCCCTACAAGATCGTCAAGGCCGACAATGGCGACGCCTGGGTCGAAGCCCACGGCACCAGCTACTCTCCGTCGCAGATCTCCGCGATGATCCTTCAGAAGATGAAGGAAACGGCCGAGTCCTATCTCGGTGAAAAGGTCGAAAAGGCCGTCATCACCGTTCCGGCCTACTTCAATGACGCACAGCGCCAGGCCACGAAGGATGCCGGCAAGATCGCCGGTCTCGACGTGCTGCGCATCATCAACGAGCCGACCGCAGCGGCACTTGCCTACGGCCTCGACAAGAAGGAAGGCAAGACGATCGCCGTCTACGATCTTGGCGGCGGCACGTTCGACATCTCGGTTCTCGAAATCGGCGACGGCGTCTTCGAAGTGAAGTCGACCAACGGCGACACCTTCCTTGGCGGTGAAGACTTCGACATGCGCCTCGTCGAATATCTTGCCTCCGAGTTCAAGAAGGAGCAGGGCATCGATCTCAAGAACGACAAGCTCGCGCTGCAGCGCCTGAAGGAAGCTGCCGAAAAGGCGAAGATCGAGCTCTCGTCCTCGCAGCAGACCGAAATCAACCTGCCGTTCATCACGGCGGACGCTTCCGGTCCGAAGCACCTGACGATGAAGCTGTCCCGCGCCAAATTCGAGAGCCTGGTCGAAGACCTGATCCAGAAGACCATCGCGCCCTGCAAAGCCGCGCTCAAGGATGCCGGCGTTTCGGCTGCCGAGATCGACGAAGTCGTTCTCGTCGGCGGCATGACCCGCATGCCGAAGGTTCAGGAGACGGTGAAGCAGCTCTTCGGCAAGGAGCCGCACAAGGGTGTCAACCCGGATGAAGTGGTTGCCATGGGCGCCGCGATCCAGGCCGGCGTTCTGCAGGGCGACGTCAAGGACGTGTTGCTGCTGGACGTCACCCCGCTATCGCTCGGCATCGAAACGCTTGGCGGCGTCTTCACCCGCCTGATCGAGCGCAACACCACGATCCCGACGAAGAAGAGCCAGGTCTTCTCGACGGCCGACGACAACCAGTCCGCCGTGACGATCCGCGTCTCGCAGGGCGAGCGTGAAATGGCGGCCGACAACAAGCTGCTCGGCCAGTTCGATCTCGTCGGCATTCCGCCGGCACCGCGCGGCGTGCCGCAGATCGAGGTCACGTTCGACATCGATGCGAACGGCATCGTGCAGGTGTCCGCCAAGGACAAGGGCACAGGCAAGGAGCACCAGATCCGCATCCAGGCCTCCGGTGGTCTTTCCGACGCCGAGATCGAGAAGATGGTCAAGGATGCCGAAGCCAATGCGGAAGCCGACAAGAAGCGCCGCGAAGGCGTAGAGGCCAAGAACCAGGCCGAAAGCCTGGTCCATTCTTCGGAGAAGTCGCTCCAGGAACATGGCGACAAGGTTTCCGAGACGGACCGTAAGGCGATCGAGGATGCAATCGCAGCGCTCAAGAGCGCCGTCGAAGTTTCCGAGCCGGACGCCGAGGACATCAAGGCCAAGACCAATACCCTCATGGAAGTCTCCATGAAGCTCGGTCAGGCGATCTATGAGGCTCAGCAGACGGACGCCGCCCATGCGGATGCCGCCGCCGACGCCAAGCGCTCCGGCGATGACGTGGTCGACGCCGACTACGAGGAAGTCAAGGACGAAGACGACCGTAAGCGGTCGGCCTGACGGCTTCGCCTTTCGATGAACGGGCCCGGGAGCGATCCCGGGCTTTTTCATAGATGGTTCACCGGCTGCAGTCGCAAGGCGCGGAAGCGAACCGACCCTGCGGAGGAAAGTGGCTGCGAAACCGCCGTTTTCCGACAAAAAACCGCTTCCGCCCCGACTTGGCTATGGTATCGCGCTTAAAGGTTTACTAAATCCTGTGGCAAGATAATCAGGCAGCCGTCGGATCCTTCGCGCTGGCAAGCCCTGTCGCTGATAACAGGACGATCTTTGAAGCATGAAACGTGATCTTTACGAAACGCTTGGCGTTCAAAAAAACGCGGACGAAAAGGAGCTGAAGAGCGCCTTTCGCAAACTCGCGATGAAATATCACCCGGACAGGAATCCCGGCGACCAGGAGTCGGAAAAGTCCTTCAAGGAAATCAACGAAGCCTATGAGACGCTGAAGGATCCGCAGAAACGCGCGGCCTATGACCGCTACGGCCATGCGGCCTTCGAGCAGGGCGGCATGGGCGCAGGCTTCGGCAACGGCTTCGCCGGCGGCGGAGCGCACGGCTTCTCCGATATTTTCGAGGACATCTTCGGCGAGATGATGGGTGGCCGTCAGCGCCGCTCGTCAGGCGGACGCGAGCGCGGCGCGGACCTGCGCTACAACATGGAGATTTCGCTCGAGGAGGCCTATTCCGGCAAGACGGCGCAGATCCGCGTGCCGACGTCCATCACCTGCGACGTCTGCACCGGCACGGGCGCCAAGCCCGGTACCAGCCCGAAGACCTGCGGCACCTGTCAGGGCACCGGCCGCGTCCGCGCGGCCCAGGGCTTCTTCTCGATCGAGCGGACCTGCCCGACCTGCGGCGGCCGCGGCCAGACGATCGCCGACCCCTGCACCAAATGCCACGGCCAGGGCCGCGTCGTGGAGGAGCGGACGCTCTCGGTCAACATTCCGGCCGGTATCGAGGACGGCACGCGCATCCGGCTTTCCGGCGAGGGTGAGGCCGGCCTTCGCGGCGGCCCGGCGGGCGACCTCTACATCTTCCTCTCAGTGAAGCCGCACGAATTCTATCAGCGCGACGGCGCGGATCTCTATTGCGCCGTGCCGATCTCTATGACGACGGCGGCGCTCGGCGGCAAGTTCGACGTCACCACCCTCGACGGTACCAAATCGCGCGTCACCGTGCCGGAAGGCACGCAGGCCGGCAAGCAGTTCCGCCTCAAGGGCAAGGGCATGCCGGTGCTGCGCTCCAGCCAGACCGGCGATCTCTATATCCAGATTCAAATCGAGACGCCGCAGAAGCTCACCAAGCGCCAACGCGAGTTGCTGCAGGAATTCGAGCAGATCTCGTCCAAGGAGAACAATCCCGAATCGACGGGCTTCTTCTCCCGGATGAAGGATTTCTTCGACACGTTGAGCGAGTGAGCCAATGCTCTGGGCGATTACGCCGCGCGCAGCCCCTCATCCCGCTGCCGCGACCTTCTCCCCGTTCTGACGTGGAGAAGGGACAAGCGGCGGCGCTACCAGTCCCCTCGCCCCGCTTGCGGGGAGAAGGTGCCGGCAGGCGGATGAGGGGCCAAGCCGCGGCGCTATCACTTAAATCGAAGCCGAAATGAGCTGCCAAAGGCCGAACGCCGCGAGCAGAGATCCGGCGACGCGTGAGAGAACGCGGCCGGTCGGTATCACCTTCTCCGCGAGCACGAAGATGGCGATTGCCGCAATCCAGAGCACATTCATGATGCCGCCGACGAAAAGAAGCGTCATCAGCGCCCAGCAGCAGCCGATGCAATAGACCCCGTGGCGCAGGCCCAGTCCGACGGCTCCCGCGGGATCGCGGCGAAAACCGCCGTGCCGCTGCAGGAAGACGATCGGCGTCTGACATTGGCTGAGGCAGGCATCCTTGAGCGGCGTCCATTGGTAAAGACCCGCGATCACCAGCACGACACCGCTGAAGATGCGACTGGCGCTTGCCAGCGCCGGCGTCAGCAGGGTTCCCTCCATGAGCCATTGTCCAAGCGTCGCGACGAGGGCGAATCCCGCCCAGGCAAGGAGATAGCCGCCGGCGAAGAAACCGGTCGCGGCAAAGGGCTTGCCCGCCATCCGGCTTTGCCGGCCGACCCGGGCGTAGAGCAGGATCATCGGCGTTGCCGAAGGCAGCATCATGCCGACCATCATCACGATCCACATGGTCAGGGTGACGCCGGCTTCCACGGAACTCCAGGGACGCGGCGAGATGCCGAGGACGGTGCCGAGCGACAGGGCGCCACCGGATCCCATCTCCATGCCATCCATATCCATGGCAGGGTCCATCTTCATGTCCGCTTCCATGCCGGGAGCGGACATGCTCATGCCGTCGATGTTCATGGCTGCTGCCAGCCAGAGCGTGTATGTCCAGGCGACCACCGTCAATGCGGCGAGCGACGCTGCCACGATTGCCCGATCCCGTCGCAGCAAGCTTTCAAGCGCGGTGTCGGGCGGCATGGCGTCAGTGAACCACGCCGCTTCCGGTCATGTGCAGTCTGGCGAAGTGGGCGTGCGAATCGGCGAGCGAAACTGCCAGCGGCCCGCTCGTCTCGGCCCAGCCGCGCCCCACCTCGCAGCGGTCATATTCGAACCCGTGCGGAAGGTTGATGCGCGCGTGATGCTCCTCACCGGTCACCGGATTGACGATGGGCTCGCCGCGAGCCTCCATCCATCCCGGAATATTGACCCGCGCCGAGCGTCTTTCGACGTCGATCTCGAAATCGATCGGCGCGAAAACCGGATCGTGGAAGGTCTCGAAAGTCGTCGCGAACACCTGGAAGAAGGTGGCGCCGGGCTCGGTGTCCTGGCCGCTCATGATCCGCAGCAGCGCCTCCCGCTGCTCGTCGGAGGCACGCTCGTCGATGATCGGAACCACCGCGCCCCTGCCCTCGTGAATGGCACCGGGCCAGGATACGATCATGCCGCACCTCAGGCCGTCGAGCCGGGTATCGCCATGGTGCCCCTCGTCGATGTCGACGATCCCGATCGCGCGGCAATGCCCCTCGGTGGGCAGTGCGTTGAACTGGCACGGGCAGCCATAGGCGCAATTGCAATGGATGAATTCGCGGCCCTTGATCGTCCACTCGACGTCCGTCATCGTTTCCTCCCCAGATACGATGGAAGTTCACTCTTCTCCGGATGCAATTCCATTAGATCGCGGAAATATACTCCCCGCCGCCGGCAATGCCAACGGGGTGCCCGGCGAAAGCGTCAGGCGACGAGGCCCGCGGCGAAATAGCAGAGCGCCGAGATCAACGCTGCCGCCGGCATGGTGATCACCCAGGCAACGACGATGTTGCCGGCAAGCCCCCACCGCACCGCCGATACGCGCCGCGCCGCGCCGACGCCGATGATCGCGCCGGTGATCGTGTGGGTGGTCGAAACCGGAATGCCGAGCCAGGTCGCGGCGAACAGCGTGATGGCGCCGCCCGTCTCGGCGCAGAATCCCTGCATCGGGTTGAGCTTGGTGATCTTCGAGCCCATCGTGTGGACGATTCTCCAGCCGCCGAAGAGCGTGCCGAGCGCGATCGCCGCCTGGCAGGTGATGACCACCCAGAAGGGCACGTAGAATTCCGAGCCGAGATAGCCCTGCGAGAAGAGAAGCACGGCAATGATGCCCATGGTCTTCTGCGCATCGTTGCCGCCATGGCCGAGCGAATAGAGGGAAGCCGAAACGAATTGCAGCACCCGGAAGGTGCTGTCGACGGCAAAGGGTGTCTGGCGAACGAACAGCCAGGAGACGATCAGCACCAACAGCAGCGCCAGAACGAAGCCGATGCCCGGCGACATGACGATGGCGCCGGCCGTCTTCAGCAGGCCTTGCCAGACGATGGAACTGAAACCGGTCTTGGCCAGGCCGGCGCCGACGAGACCGCCGATGAGCGCGTGCGAGGAACTCGACGGGATGCCGAAGACCCAGGTAACGATGTTCCAGGTGATGGCGCCCATCAGCGCCGCGAAGATCACCTGCGGCGTGACGATACCCGGATCGATGATGCCGGTTCCGAGCGTTTCGGCGACGTGCAGCCCGAAGAAGAGGAAGGCGATGAAGTTGAAGAACGCCGCCCAGAAGACCGCATATTGCGGCCGGAGCACGCGCGTCGATACGATGGTCGCGATCGAATTGGCCGCGTCGTGCAACCCGTTGAGGAAGTCGAAGAAAAGCGCGACGGCGATGAGCCCCACGAGCAGCGGGAAGGCGAGCGTCGCATCCATCAGACGTTCTCGATCACGATGCCGCTGATTTCGTTTGCCACATCCTCGAAGCGGTCGACGACCTTTTCCAGTTCGCCGTAGATCTCGCTGCCGATGATATAGGCCATGGGGTTGGAAGCGCCATGGCGCCGGAAGAGATCCTTCAGGCCCTGCTCGTGCAGCTGGTCGGATCTATCCTCGACATGCGTCACCTCCTCGGCGATGGCGCTGAGGCGATGAGCATTGGCACCGATCCGGCTGAGGAGCGGAATGGCCTCGGCGACGAGATGGGCGGCCTCGACGACCGCCGCACCCATGGCCTGCATGCCGGGATCGAAGCTCTTCTGCTCGTAGAGACGGATGGTCTTCACCGTCTTGTGCATCATGTCGATCGCATCGTCCATCGACTGGATGAGATCCTTGATGTCGCCGCGGTCGAAGGGGGTGATGAAGCTGCGGCGGACGGCCAGCAGAACCTCGCGGGTGATTTCGTCGGCCTCATTCTCGAGCGCGACGATGCGGTCGCAATGGCTTTCGATGTCCGGGCCGCCGGCAAGCAACGCGTTCAGTGCCTCCGCCGCACCCATGACGGTGCGCGAATGATCGGCGAAGAGGTCGAAGAAACGGTCTTCCCGGGGGAGGAGCTTGCGAAACAGGCCGAGCATCAGCGATCCATCCAACTGTCGATTGTCACGCAGTTGTCATATTGTACTTGCGCGCTCGGGGAAAGTTCCGATGCGGCTGAAAAAAACGGCTTTCCCACAGGCGATTGGGGCGGAAATGCGCAGCCCGGATACGGAATCGCCGCAGGCGGGGGAGAGGCGGACAGAACACCCTTTCCGCCTTGCCTTGGCCGGGCTTTCATCCTACCTGACAGCAACGTCGATATCGGACTTGCAATGCCCCACAAGGTCTTTCTTACACGCCTGAAACTGAGCGACTTCCGCAACTATGCAACGCTGGCGCTCGACCTCGACCAGCGCCATGTGGTGCTGACCGGCGAGAACGGTGCGGGCAAGACCAATCTGATGGAGGCGGTCTCCTTTCTTTCGCCCGGGCGCGGTTTGAGGCGCGCTGCCTATGCGGATGTCGCCCGCGTCGGCGCCCCCGATGGTTTCTCGGTCTTCGCCGCCGTCGACGGCATGGAAGGGTCGGTGGAGATCGGCACGGGCACTCAAGGGACCGAGGAGGGGCAGTCGCGCCGCCTCAGGATCAACGGCACTGCGGCCCGCACCGTCGACGAACTCACCGATCACCTCAGGGTGCTGTGGCTCACTCCGGCGATGGATGGCCTCTTCACCGGCCCTTCCGCCGACCGCAGGCGCTTTCTCGACCGGCTGGTCCTGTCGCTCGATCCCGAACACGGCCGCCGCGCCAGCGAGTTCGACCGCGCCATGCGCAGCCGCAACCGGCTTCTCTCGGATTTCCGGCCCGATCCCGCCTGGCTGTCGGCCATCGAGCGCGAAATGGCCGGGCTCGGCATCTCCATGGCGCTTGCCCGTCAGGAGATGCTCGGCCTGCTCTTGGCCCTCGTCGAGCGCAGCCGGAGCGATGGGACCTTTCCGTCCGCAAGCCTGTCGCTCGCCGGCTTTCTCGATGACTGTGCCGGCATTCCCGCCTTTGAACTCGAAGAGCGATATCTGGCAATGCTCGCCGAGGGCCGTGCCCGCGATGCGGCCGCGGGCCGCACGCTGGACGGGCCGCACCGCAGCGATCTCCTGATCCGCCACCGGGAAAAGGACATCGAGGCCGAGCGTTGCTCGACCGGCGAGCAGAAGGCGCTGCTCGTCGGCCTGGTGCTTGCGCATGCACGGCTCGTCGGGGACATGACCGGCCACGCCCCGGTGCTGCTGCTCGACGAAATCGCCGCCCATCTCGATCAGGGACGCCGCGCCGCCCTCTTCGATCTGGTCGATGGGCTCGGCGGCCAGTCCTTCATGACGGGCACCGACCGGGCGATGTTCGACGCCCTTGGCGAGCGCGCTCAATATCTGGCCGTTGCAAACGGCCGCGTTTCGGGGTGACATGCAGCGCCCTGCGCGAAAATTACATGGAGACGCACATGACGACCGATGCGACGCTCGCTCCTTCGGAGATTGCGCGCTACGCACGCCACATCGTGCTGCCGGAGATCGGCGGCCCGGGGCAGCAGAAACTCAAGGCCGCGCGCGTGCTCGTCATCGGCGCGGGCGGGCTCGGCGCGCCGGCTCTGCAATATCTGGCGGCCGCCGGGGTCGGCACGCTCGGGATCGTCGACGACGACGTGGTCTCGTTGTCGAACCTGCAGCGTCAGGTGATCCATGCCACCGCCGATATCGGGCGGCCGAAGGTCGAGAGCGCCGCAGCGGCGATCGACGCCCTCAACCCGCATGTGAAGGTCGTGGCGCACCCGGTCAGGCTCGGCCCCGCAAATGCCGATGCGCTCTTCCGGCAATACGATCTCGTCGTCGACGGGTCGGATAATTTCGATACGCGTTATCTCGCCGCCGATACGGCCGAGGCGGCAGGCGTGGCGCTCGTCACCGGTGCCGTTGGACGCTTCGACGGCTCCGTCACCGTGCTGAAGCCCTACGGGACCGATGCGGAGGGGCACCCGAACCCCTCCTACCGCGACCTCTTCCCGGAGCCGCCGCCGCCGGGCACCGTACCGACCTGCGCCGAAGCGGGCGTCTTAGGCGCGCTCACCGGCGTCATCGGCACGCTGCAGGCGATGGAAGCAATCAAGCTCGTCACCGGCATCGGCGAGCCGCTGATCGGCCGTCTGCTGCTCTACGATGCGCTCGCCGCCCAATTCAACACGATCCGCTATCGGCGCGGCACGCGCTGAGGACGGCATGGAGACCGTCCGCATCGACGAGGGCTTCGACCGTTACGAGGAGTTGCTGTCGCTGATCCGTGCGTCCTTCGCCTATATGGACGGCCGTATCGATCCGCCCTCGTCGGCCCATGCGCTGACGGCGGCGTCCCTCAACCGGAAAGCAAGAGACGAGATCGCCTTCGCGGCCGTCGCCGGGCGTGAGGTCCTGGGCTGCATCTTCTGCAAGCCGGAAGCGGATTGTCTCTATATCGGCAAACTCGCCGTCGCTCCCGGCCGCCAGGGAAAGGGAGTAGGGAGGATGCTCATCGCCGCCGCCGAGGAAACGGCGCGCGATCTGGGCCTGCCTGCGCTGAGGCTCCAGACACGCATCGAGCTCGCCGGAAACCAAGCCACTTTCGCGGCCTGGGGCTTCGTGGAGACGGCGCGAACCGCCCATCCCGGCTTCACCCGCCCGACCTCGGTCGAGATGCGCAAAGTGCTCAGTTAGGGCCGAGGCGGGAGGAGGTATCGCCGCGAGCCGGCACCCGCCGGAAGCCCGCAAAGAGAGACTGGAGTGCTTCGCTCCCCTGGGCCACGAGGTCGAAGCGGCGGCCGAAGAGCAGCCATTCGGTACAGAGCCCCATCATCATCCAGCGCAGGGCCCGCGCCGCAGTCGGCGGCGCCCAGTGCTCCTGCAACTGACCCCTTTCCAGTGCGCGGGCGAAGGCAAGCTCGAGAAGGGCATCGTGGCGCTCCTCGATTTCGCGCTGGCGCACGAGAACGGCGGACATGTCATTGTCGTAGTCGCAGCGCAGCATGATCGCGAGAATGCGCTGCCGCTGCTCGTCCGCGGCCAGGGTCGTCAGCCAGTCGCTGGTCGCGCTCTCGACGATGGCGAGCGTGTCGAAGGCTTCCGTTTCGATCTCGCGTGCGATCATGTCTTCGTGGGGCAGCGGCACGGCCTCGTAAAGGGCGAGGAAAAGATCCGTCTTGTTGGCGAAATGCCAGTAGATGGCGCCGCGGGTGACGCCAGCCTCCTTCGCCACTTCCTCGAGCGTCGTGTTGGGAACGCCCTTCTTGTAGAACATCCGCTCGGCGGCGCACAGGATCTTCTGTCTTGTAGCCTCGGCGTCGGCCTTGGTTCGGCGCATTTATTCAAATTCTCCTTGAGCGACGGCCCGCCCGCCGTAGGTGGGCGGGCCGTCTTCGATATTACTCGGCCGGGCTGGTGGTTTCGGATGCGGGCTTAGCCGCCTCCGGCGCCGCTCTTCCGCGTTCGAAGATCTTCATGACGAACACGAAGAAGACCGGGACGAAGAAGATCGCCAGCACCGTCGCCGAGATCATGCCGCCCATGACGCCCGTGCCGATGGCGCGCTGGCTGCCGGAACTTGCGCCCGTCGCGATCGCCAGCGGCAGAACGCCGAGGGTGAAGGCGAGCGAGGTCATCAGGATCGGCCGGAAGCGCAGATGCGCAGCCTCCAGCGTCGAGTCGATGAGCGATTTGCCCTGATCGCGGAGTTCCTTGGCGAACTCGATGATGAGGATCGCGTTCTTCGCCGAAAGCCCGATGATCGCGATCAGGCCGACCTTGAAGTAGACGTCGTTCGGCATGTCGCGCATCGTCACGGCGAGCACGGCGCCGATGACGCCGAGCGGCACGACCATGATGACCGAGACCGGAATGGACCAGCTCTCATAGAGTGCCGCCAGGCAGAGGAAGACGAGCAGGCAGGAGAGTGCTATCAGGAGCGGCGCCTGCGAGCCCGACTGGATTTCCTGCAGCGACTGTCCCGTCCACTCATAGCCGAAACCCGCGGGAAGCTCAGCCACCAGACGCTCCATCTCGGCGATCGCATCGCCGGAGGAGTAGCCGGGAGCGGCCTCGCCGCTGATGCGGACCGCCGGGTAACCGTTGTAGCCCACTGTCTGCGTCGGCGCCTTGACCCATTCCACGTCCGCGAAGGCCGAGAGCGGAACCATGCCGCCGTTGGAGTTGCGGACGTTCAGGTTCAGGAGGTCAGCGGTCTGCATGCGCTTCGTCTCGTCCGCCTGCACCGTCACGCGCTGCATGCGGCCGGCATTCGGGAAGTCGTTGACATAGGACGAACCGAGATTGGTCGAGATGGTCGAGTTGATGTCGGCAAAGGTCACGCCGAAGGTATTGGCCTTCTCGCGGTCGATATTGACGCTGACCTGCGCCGCGTCGGGCATGCCCTCGAAGCGGACCCCGGTCAGGACCTTGCTCTGGGAAGCGAGGCCGAGAAGCTGGTCGCGCGCTTCGGCGAGTGCCGCCTGGCCGAGACCCGCACGGTCCTGGAGGCGGAAGGAGAATCCGCCCGTCGTTCCGAGGCCCTGGATCGCCGGAGGCGACAGCGCGAAGCTGATCGCGTCCTTGATCTGGCTCATGGCCATGGTGGCGCGACCGGCGATCGACTGGGCGGCGTTGTCTGCATCGCGCTCGCTCCAGTCCTTGAGCGTCACGAAGGCGAGCCCCGCATTCTGCCCGCTTCCGAAGAAGGAGAAGCCGTTGATCGCGACGATCGTGTCGACCGCCTTTTCCTGGCCGAAGATCTTCTCGGTCTGCTCGATCACCTCCGTGGTGCGGTTTGCAGTCGCTTCCGAAGGCAATTGCATCATGACGATGACGAAGCCCTGGTCCTCGTCCGGCAGAAAGGACGAAGGAAGCTGGAGAAAGGCCCAGCCGAGACCGGCAAGCAGCGCCAGATAGATGACCATGAAGCGGCCGGTCCGCCTGACGATGCCTCCGACGGCGCGCGTGTAGCCGTGCGACGTCCGGTCGAAACCGCGATTGAACCAGCCGAAGAAGCCGCGCTTGGCGTGATGGTGACCCTTCGGAACCTGTTTGAGGAAGCTCGCGCAGAGTGCCGGCGTCAGCGAGAGCGCAAGCAGCGCCGAGAACAGGATCGAAACGACCATGGTCAGGCTGAACTGGCGATAGATCACGCCGACGGCGCCCGGGAAGAAGGCCATCGGGATGAACACAGAAGCCAGCACCAGCGTGATGCCGATCACCGCACCGGTGATCTGCTTCATCGCCTTGCGGGTGGCATCCTTCGGCGTCAGGCCCTCTTCCGACATGATGCGCTCGACGTTCTCGACGACGATGATCGCATCGTCGACGAGGATGCCGATCGCCAGCACCATGCCGAACATCGTGAGCACGTTGATCGAGAAGCCCATCGCCAGCATGACCGCGCAGGTGCCGAGCAGGGCGACCGGCACGACGATGGTGGGAATGATCGTATAGCGGACGTTCTGCAGGAACAGGAACATCACCAGGAAGACGAGGCCGACGGCCTCGACGAGGGTGTGCAGCACCTTCTCGATCGACACCGCGACGAAGGGCGAGGTGTCGTAGGGGATCGAATATTCGAGCCCCTCCGGGAAGAACTCCGCGAGCTCGTCCATGCGGGCCTTGATCGCTGCCGAGGTCGACATCGCGTTGCCGCTCGGAGAGAGCTGCACGGCGATGGCCGCCGAGGGGCTGCCGTTGAGGCGGGTGGAGAAGGTGTAGCTTTCGCCGCCGATCTCGAGGCGCGCGACGTCGCGCAGCCGCACGGCGGAGCCGTCGGCATTCGCCCTGAGCACGATCGCACCGAATTCCTCGGGGCTCGAAAGCTGACCCTTGATGACGACCGGTGCGGTGACTTGCTGCGTGATCGGATTCGGCTGGGCGCCGATCGAGCCCGAGGCGATCTGGGCGTTCTGAGCCTGGATCGCCGCCGTGACGTCGGCCGCCGTCAGGTTGAGGCCGAGCATCTTGTCGGGGTCGAGCCAGACGCGCATCGAGCGCTCGGTCGCGAAGAGCTGGGCGCGTCCGACGCCGGGCACGCGCTGGATTTCGCTGAGCACGTTGCGGCTGAGATAATCGCCAAGCCCGATCGCGTCCATCGAACCGTCGGTCGAGGTCAGCGAGATGATCAGCAGGAAGCCGGCGCCGGCCTCGTCCACCTGTACGCCTTGCTGCCTGACGGGATCGGGCAGGCGCGGTTCGACGCGCTGCACCCGGTTCTGGATGTCGACCGAGGCCTGGCTCGGATCGGTACCCGGCTGGAAGGTGGCGTCGATCGAGACCGAGCCGGAGGAGCTGGTCGACGATTCGAAGTAAAGCAGCCCCTCGACGCCGTTCAACTCATCCTCGATCAGCCGCGTGACGCTCTGATAGGTGTCCTGCGACGAGGCGCCGGGATAGTTGGTATTGATCGATATCTGCGGCGGTGCGACATCCGGATACTGCGAAACCGGCAGGAGCGGGATAGCGATGATGCCGGCGATCATGATGAAGATCGCCACCACCCAGGCAAAGATCGGCCTGTCTATGAAAAAACTGGGCATGATATAGGTCTCACTTCACTTCGGTGGCGGGCTTTTCGCCGGCATCTGCCGAAGCGCTGGCCTGTTCGGGCGCGGGCTTTGCATTCGGGTCCCAGTCGGATGGCTGCACGGGCGCGCCCGGGCCGACCTTCTGGAAACCCTCGACAATGACCTTTTCGCCGGGCTTGAGGCCGGAGGTCACCTGCCAGCGCTCGCCGACGGTGCGTCCGAGCGTGACGTTGCGGAATTCAACCTTGTTGTCGGCATTCACCACATAGACCTGCGACTGGCCGGCATTGTTGCGCTGCACGGCCTGCTGCGGCACGGTGATCGCGTCCTTTTCCAAACCCTGCTGGATCTGGACGCGGACATACATGCCCGGCAGCAGATCGTTGTTCGGGTTGGGGAATTCGCCGCGCAGCGTCACCTGGCCTGTCGTCGCGTCGACGGCGGCTTCGGAGAAGAGCAGCCTGCCCTTGAGCGCGTAGGGCGTTCCGTCGTCGAGGATCAACTGAACCTCGGCCTCGTTCTTGGCACTCATCCACTGGCCGTCCTTCAGCGCCTTGCGCAGGCGGATCAGGTCGGTCGCCGACTGGGTGAAGTCGGCATAGATCGGGTCGAGCTGCTGGATCGTCGCAAGGTTCTGCGGATCGTTGGTGTTGACGAGCGCGCCTTCGGTGATCAGCGCCCGGCCGATCCGGCCGCTGATCGGAGCCGTGACGTTCGTATACTGCAGATTGAGCTTGGCCTCCGCGAGCCCTGCCTCGGCGATGCCGACATCGGCCTCGGCCTGGGCGAGGGCCGCGATGGCATCGTCGTACTGCTGCACCGCGGTGACCTGCGCCTCCTTCAGCCGCGACTGGCGGTCGGCCGTCCGCTTGGCCTGATCGACCACCGCCTGAGCGCGCTTCAGCGTCGCCTCGGCGCTGTCGACCTTGACCTGAAACGGTGCCGGGTCGATGCGGTAGAGCACGTCGCCTTCCTTGACCATGGTGCCCTGCTCGAACACCCGCTCGACGACGATGCCGGAGATGCGCGGGCGGACTTCGGCGATGCGGGTGGCGGTGATGCGGCCCGGCAGTTCGTTGGTGATCGGCAGCGGTTCCGCCTTCGTCGTGAAGACGGCGACCGGCGACGGCGGAGGGGCGGCAGCCGCTGCCTGCTGTTCTTCATTCTTCTGGCAGCCCGCGAGAAAAATCACGGATGCCAGCGCGGCGGCCAATATCGGTCGGTTCATGCGCATCGCAATGTCCATATTGTCAAAGGACCGGCCGCAGTCGCGGCGTTTCGCAAGCGCTGCGCGGTCCCAAAGTGAGGTGAAGCGGAGCCGGTATCGGCGTGGAAAATACCGGAAAGCTAATATACAGACGCCAATGTATGTTAATTTCTGCCGCAGTGCAACAGAGTTTCGACGCGCCGGCAGGGGAGGCAAAAAAGTGAAGAGCAGCAGTACTTTCGGCCTTGGGGCTTGCTGGAGGTCACGCAGATTTGAATTGGATTATAGGACGCTCGGCGAGCGGCCCCTCATCCCGCTGCCGCGACCTTCTCCCCGCAGGCGGGGAGAAGGGGGCAGGTGGGACCCGCCCGCGGCACGATGCCTCGGGGTTCCGCGTCGTAAGTCCCCTCTCCCCGCGCGCGGGGAGAGGGTCAGGGTGAGGGGCAATTCCCCGCGCCGGCAGGTGGCTGGTCCTCGGGGTTAACCCGAGGAGGGCCAAATCATAGGCGCTCCGTCCGCTATTGTCCCGACTTGATCACCCGCCCGTCCGCATCGAAGCGGTGCATGCTGCCGATTACCGGCGTCGCGTGGACGATGTCGTCGGCGGCATAGCGGTGTTCTCCGAAGAGGCGCACCGTCAGCAGGCCGACGGTCTCCGATTCGATGTAGATGATCGTGTCGGCGCCAAGATGCTCGACATGGATCACCTTGCCCTTCCAGTCGCCGCTTTCACGGGAGAGGCCGATATGCTCCGGACGGATACCGATCGTCTTTGCCTCTCCGTCGCCGAGCTTTGCGGCTTCGATGAAATTCATCTGCGGCGAGCCGATGAAGCCGGCGACGAAAAGGTTGGCCGGGCGATTGTAGAGCTCCATCGGCGAGCCGACCTGTTCGATCCGGCCGGCATTCAGCACGACGATC
The DNA here is from genome assembly GCF_056739175.1 of Ensifer sp. R1-3. Lineage (NCBI taxonomy): Bacteria > Pseudomonadati > Pseudomonadota > Alphaproteobacteria > Hyphomicrobiales > Rhizobiaceae > Ensifer > Ensifer sp. R1-3. The sequence continues at coordinate 2,597,483 of NZ_CP096515.1, read as the reverse complement.
TTGTCGGCAAGCGTCATCGCCTCGACCTGATCGTGTGTGACGTAGATCATCGTCGCCTTGAGGCTGCGGTGAAGACGGGCGATCTCGAGGCGTGTGTTGACGCGCAGCGCCGCGTCGAGGTTCGACAGCGGCTCGTCGAAGAGGAAGAGCTTCGGCTCGCGCACGATCGCGCGGCCGATCGCCACGCGCTGGCGCTGGCCGCCGGATAGCTCGGCCGGACGGCGGGCGAGATAGGGTTCGAGCGACAGCATGCCGGCCGCCTTGGCGACCTTTTCTTCGATCTCGGCCTTCGGCACACCCGCCTGCTTCAGCCCGAGGCCCATATTGTCCTTGACGGTCAGGTGCGGATAGAGCGCATAGGACTGGAACACCATGGCGATGCCGCGCTTGGCCGGCGCCACATGGCCGACCTCGACACCGTCGATCTGTACGCTGCCCGAGGTCGCGTCCTCGAGGCCGGCGATGGTGCGCAGAAGCGTCGACTTTCCGCAACCGGACGGACCGACGAAGATGACGAACTCGCCGTCCTTCACGTCCAGGTCGATGCCCTTCAGCACCTCATGACTGCCGAAGGCCTTGCGGATGGTTTTGAGTTGAAGTGATCCCACGTGTCGCCCTCTTGGGTTAAAGCTTGACCGGCTTGCCGGTGCGCACACTGTCGTCGGCGGCGAGACAGATCTTCAGCGACTGCACCGCATCGTCCATGTGCCGGCCAAGATCGATGTCTTCTCGGATGGCCTTGAGCACGAAGGCCTGCTCGCGGTCGCAAAGCTCCTGGTGGCCGGGCTCGCCCTCCATCACCAGGTCCTCGTCGGATTTCAGGAACCGGCCGTCCGGTCCCGTAGCGGCGCTGTGCACGCGGATGACGGAGGTTTTCGTGTGCACGTCGATGTCGTCGGACTTGGCGTTCTGGTCCATGACGATCGACACGGAGCCGTTCGGAGACATCACGTCCTTCACGAAGAAGGCCGTCTCGGAGATCATCGGCCCCCAGCCCGCCTCGTACCAGCCCACCGAGCCGTCCTCGAAGATCACCTGCAGATGCCCGTAATTGTACATATCCGCGGCTATCTCGTTCGAGAGCCTCAAGCCCATGCCGCGCACCTCGACGGGGTTGGCATCGGTGATCTGGCACATGACGTCGACATAGTGGACGCCGCAATCGACGATCGGCGGTGTCGTCTGCATCAGCGACTTGTGCGTCGCCCAGGTCGGGCCGCTCGATTGCTGGTTCAGGTTCATGCGGAAGACGTAAGGCCCTCCGAGCTTGCGGGCTTCCGCGATCAGCCGCATCCAGGACGGGTGGTGGCGCAGGATATAGCCGACGACCAGCTTGCGGCCATTGGCCCGCGCACAGGCGACGACGCGCTCGGCATCGGCGACCGTCGTTGCCAGCGGCTTCTCCACGAAGACATGGGCTCCCGCCTCCATCGCCATCACGGCGTAGTCCGCATGCGTGTCCGAATAGGTGTTGATCGAGCAGAGCTCCGGCTCCAGTTCGGCGAGCGCCTCCGGAAAGGACGGCAGAATCTCGTATCCTGCAAGAGCCTCGGGCAGCGCCACCTTCGAGCGGTTGACCAGCCCGGCGATTTCGAAACCGGGGTTCTGATGATAGGCGAGCGCGTGGCTGCGGCCCATATTGCCGAGCCCGGCGCTGAGCACGCGGATCGGGGGTGCGGATGAATTCACTTGACTGCTCCTGCCGTGATGCCGCGGATCAGCTGCCGCGAGAAGATGACGTAGAGGACGAGGACCGGGAAGATCGCCAGCGACAGCGCCGAGAGGACCGCGTTCCAGTTGGTGACGAACTGGCCGATGAAGATCTGCGAGCCGAGGGTGACGGTCTTGGTCGCCTCGGCGGGTGCGAGGATCAGCGGGAACCAGAGATCGTTCCAGATGGGGATCATGGTGAAGACGGCGACCGTCGCCATGGCCGGGCGGATGAGCGGCAGCACCAGCCGAAGGAAGATCGCATATTCCGACAGGCCGTCGATGCGTCCGGCATTCTTCAGGTCGTCGGATACGGTGCGCATGAACTCGGACAGGATGAATACCGCCAGCGGCAGGCCTTGCGCCGTATAGACGAGGATCAGCGCGGTCAGCGTATTGACGAGACCGGTCGCCACCATGCCCTGCAGGATCGCCACCGTTCCGAGCCGGATCGGGATCATGATGCCAAGCGCCAGATAGAGCCCCATCAGCGTGTTGCCGCGGAAGCGGTATTCGGAAAGCGCGAAGGCGGCCATGGCGCCGAACAGCAGGACGAGCGCGATCGAGACGACGGTGACGATGATGCTGTTTTGGAAATAGCCGATGAAGTCGCCCTGCTTCAGCACCGTTTCGTAGCCGATCAGGCTGAAGGTCTCGGGTGTCGGGACCGCCAGAGGTTCCCGGAAGATCGCGTTGCGGCTCTTGAACGAATTGACGATCGTCAGGAACACCGGAAAGAGTGCGATAAGCGTGTAGGCGATCAGAGCCGCGTGAACGGCGCCCGTGCGCATGAAGGAGGCGCGTGCTTTCGACATCTTTTATCCTCCTTAGAACTGATAGCGGCGCATGCGGCGCTGTATGCCGAAGAGATAGAGCGCGACGCCGGCGAGAATGATCAGGAACATGATCGCGGCGATCGTCGCGCCCATCGAACGGTCGCCGAGCTGAAGCTGGAAACCGAAGAAGGTGCGATAGAGCAGGGTGCCCAGGATGTCGGTCGACTTGTCCGGGCCGGCCAGCGCCCCCTGCACCGTATAGATCAGGTCGAAGGCGTTGAAATTGCCGACGAAGGTGAGGATCGACACGATGCCGATGGCAGGCAGGATCAGCGGAAGCTTGATCTTCCAGAACTGGCTCCAGCCGGTGACGCCGTCGAGCTCCGCCGCCTCGGTCACCTCGTCGGGAATGTTGAGGAGCGCCGCATAGATCAGCATCATCGGGATGCCGATATATTGCCAGACGGAAATCAGCGAGACTGCGATGAGCGCGGTGTCGGGCTTGCCGAGCCAGGGCCCGAACAGCGATCGCAGGCCGACCGTGTCGAGAAGATAGGGTGCGACGCCCCAGATCGGCGACAGGATCAGCTTCCAGATGAAGCCGACGATGACGAAGGAGAGCAGCGTCGGCAGAAAGATCGCCGTGCGGTAGAAGGCGCCGAAGCGCAGCTTCGGGACGGACAGCATGGCGGCGAGCGCGATGCCGATCGGGTTCTGCACGGCCATGTGGATCAGGAAGAAGACGAAATTGTTCTTGAGCGCGTTCCAGAAATCCGCCGCCCAGCGCGGGTCGCCGAACAGAACCTTGAAATTGCCCAGGCCCACGAAGGTCAACTGACCGTCGACCGTGTTGTAGAAGGACTGGCGCAGCGTCTCGAAAAGCGGAAGGATCATCACCGCCGTGTAGACGACGAGCGCCGGCAGCAGGAAGACGAGGATGTGCCAGCGCCGCGGGCGCTTGATCTCGGTGACGTCGGTCGTGATTTCACGTGGGTTCATCGGCCTCTGGCCCGTTCTCAAACCGGCTGCCCTTCAGGGCGCAGCCTCGATTTCGCTCGAAATGCGGCGCGGCTTCCTGCCGTGCACCGTGCTTCCGTCAGGCGTCCCGCGGGAGCGGAGAGCCGGCAAGCCGCTTCGATCCGCCCGTTACAGGCGCGCGGCGCCGTAGCGCCGGTGCCCGAGCAATCCATGACGCCGTCCCGCAGCGACACGTTTGCACATGTCGGGGAGGGTGCGCAGACAGCGTCCACGCACCCCGGTTCGGTCTTATTTTACCGGCTTGAACCAGCTGTCGAGTCCGTCCTGGAGCTTCTTGGCGGCCGCCTCCGGCGTGTCCGTGCCGTTGATGACGTTGGCCGACATGACCCAGGTCTCGTTTTCGAGGTTAGGGGTTCCGCGCGACAGGATCTGATAGGTCGAGCGGATGGTCGGCTTGCATTTCTCCCGCCAGGAGACGAATTCCTGGGCGAGCGGATCGGACATCTTCACCGCCGTCGAGTTCAGGCTGAAGAAGCCGGGCAGGGCGTTCGCATAGATTTCCGCGAACTCCGGCGAGGCCACCCAGGTGAGGAAGGTCTTGGCGGCATCCGCATTCTTGCTCTTGGCATTGAGTCCGATACCGATGTCGTTGTGGTCGGAGATGTAGCAGGTATCGCCCGCCTTCTTCACCGGTGGCGGAAAGGCGCCCATCTTGAATTCGGCCTGCGTGTTGAAGCCGGAGATTTCCCAGGAGCCGGCCGGATAGATCGCCGCCCGGCCGAGCGTGAAGAGGTTCTGGCTGTCCGGATAGGTCTGTGCCTCGAAGCCGTCGCCGAGATAATCCTTCCACTTCGCCAGTACGCGGAAAGGCTCGACCCACGGCTCGTCGGTCAGTTTCTGCTCGCCTTTCAGAAGAGCCAGACGGCCTTCCTCGCCCTTCCAGTAGTTCGGACCGATGTTCTGGTAGCCCATCGTCGCGGCTTCCCAGAGATCCTTGGTGCCCATCGCCATCGGGATGTAGTTGCCGTCCGCCTTGATCTTTTCGAGGACCGCGAAGAACTCCTCCTCGGTCGCCGGAACGGAAAGGCCGAGCTGGTCGAAGGCATCCTTGTTGTAGATGAAGCCGTGAATGACGGAAGCCATCGGCACGCAGAAGGTCGCCTTGCCGTCGTCGGTCGTCCAGGCGGATTTGGCGACGTCGGAGAAATTCTCCATGCCGGAAAGACCGGTCAGGTCGGCAAGATGCTTCTTGTTGTAGAGTTCGAGCGAGGCGTCGAAGGGGCGGCAGGTGATGAGGTCACCCGCGGAGCCGGCGTCGAGCTTGGCGTTGAGGGCGGCGTTATACTCGGTGGGGGCCGAGGGAGCGAATACCACCTTGATGCCCGGGTTCTTCGCCTCGAAGGCCGGGATCAGCTTTTCCTGCCAGATCGCCAGGTCGTCATTGCGCCAGCTTTCGATCGTCAGCGTTGCGTCCTGGGCTTGCGCAAGCCCGGCCGAGCCGAGAATGCTCGATGCGAGCAGCAAGCCTTTCATTGTAGTGCGGGTCATTCAGTTTCTCCCCTTTAGGCGCGTGTCGCGCGGTTTTGAATTCCCAGTTTATCCCTCACGTCCTGACGATGGCGATCGCCCGGCGCAAATTCTGATCGGCGCGCTCGAGCGCGTCTTCGGCATGGGTGCTGTCCCTCGCTCCGGATGCGAGCAGGATCGCCAGCTTGACCGACCCGCCGGCAAGGCCGAGCAGCCTGTCCGCGTCGGCGGCGCCGATACCGGCTATGTCCGAGACGATCCGGATCGCCCGGCCGCGCAGCTTGATGTTGTCGGCACGCAGATTGACCATGTGACCATCGAGCACGTGGCCGAGATGGATGCCGACCATGGTCGAGAACATGTTGAAGGCGATCTTCTGAGCCGTCCCGGCACCCATGCGCGTCGACCCGGACACGACTTCCGGAGGCGTCTCCAGGAGGATGGAGACGTCGGCGTTCAGAAGGAGCGGTGCGCCGGCATTGTTGGCCATGCCGATGACGCGGGCGCCGCGTTTCCCCGCCTCGTCGGCGGCTGCGATGGCATAGGGCGTGGAGCCGCTGGCGGAAACCGAGATCAGGCAGTCGCCCGCCCCGACGCCGGCACTTCGCACATCGGCGCGCGCAAGTTCCATGTCGTCCTCATAGCCGCCGGCAAGATCGGTGAGGCTTGCGGCGCCGCCGGCAATGAGAATGACGACCTGCTCCCGAGCTATGCCGTAGGTGCCAGGCAGTTCGAGTGCGTCCGCCATCGCCATCAACCCGGAGCTTCCGGCGCCGGCATAGGCAAGCCGGCCGCCGGAGGCGAGGCTGTCCGCGGCAAGGCGGGCTGCCGCTGAAATCGGCTCGATCGCCTGTTCCACCGACTTTGCCGCCTCCTGCTGGCCGGCTGCGAGCAAGCGAAGGGCGAGCTCCGGACGCATGACGTCCAGGCCCTTGGCATTGTCGCGGCGCTCTTCGGTCTTGGCTGGCGGCATGGCGTCGTTCTCCTCTTCTGGAATTAATGCCAAAAAAATACCACTTGTCTAGGAGAAATTTAACTTTTACCGCAAGAAACCGCTGCGTATAGAAATAAATTCAGCTTTTTCAAGGAAATAGGCTGGGGAATGATCTGTAGTCGGAAATCTCGCTTGGTTAATGGTATTTTTTTGGTATCTTGTGACGACGGAGGTGCCCATGACGTTTTACCTGATCGGAATTGATGGCGGCGGAACGAGCTGCCGTGCGGCTGTAGCAGCCCTCGACGGCCGTATTCTCGGCCGCGGCAAGGCGGGCGCCGCGAATATCCTTACCGATCCGGAAACGGCATTGCAGAACATAACGGATGCGGCGCGCGACGCCTTCGGGGATGCGGGCCTCGACCCGGCCGGAATCGGGGCATCGCGCGCGATCGTCGGCGTCGCCGGCCACAATGTGGGCGATGCCGTTCATTACGTGAAGAGGCGGCTTCCCTTTGCTCAGGCCGATATCGAATCCGATGGGCTGATCGCGCTGCAGGGCGCTCTCGGCGACGGGGACGGGGCCGTCGCGATACTCGGGACGGGCACGATCTATATCGCGCGCCGGGGCGATGAGGTCAGCTATGTCGGCGGCTGGGGGTTCACGATCGGAGATCACGGCAGCGGCGCACGCATCGGTCACGCGCTGCTGCAGGAGAGCCTGCTCGCCTATGACGGCATACATCAAGGCTCGGGCGTGACGGATGCCGTTCTTGCCGAGTTCAACGACGACCCGCGCGACATCGTGGATTTCGCACGGCTCGCCAAGCCCGGCGAGTTCGGCCGCTATGCGCCGCGCGTCTTCGAATTTGCCGAGCGCGGCGACCCTGTGGCGATCAGCCTGTTGAAGGCTGCCGCCGCGACGGTGGACGAGGCGCTCGACGTGGTGGTTTCGAGGGGGAGCGAGAAGCTGTGCCTGCTCGGAGGATTGGCGCCGCTTTATCGCCGCTGGCTCGCCGACCGGCATCAGCCGCGCTTCGTCGAGGCGCGGGCCGACGCTTTGACCGGCGCCGTCGCGCTCGCGGCGGCCCGTTTCGGCTCCCATTCCGGGGTATCGGCATGAACCAGCAGCTCGCCGCCATTCTGCCGCTCGAAACCCTGCAGTCCGGGGGCGCCGGTCCGCTCTATCTGAAGCTCAGGCAATCGCTCGAGGAGGCGATCCTGTCGGGCAAGCTCAATCACGGAGATGCGCTGCCGCCGGAGCGGGATCTCGCGGATTATGCCAATGTCAGCCGCGTCACCGTCCGCAAAGCCGTCGACGATCTCGTGCGTGACGGGCTCCTCGTGCGCCGCCACGGTTCCGGCACCTTCGTCGTCCGCCCGGTTTCGCGCGTCGAGCAGTCGCTCTCGCGCCTGACCTCCTTCACCGAGGACATGGCCCGGCGCGGACTCAACACGCGTGCGGAATGGCTGGAGCGCGGTCTCTTCCATCCCTCGCCCGACGAGACGATGACCCTCGGGCTTGCGGCCGACGCGCTTGTGGCGCGACTCGGGCGGCTCCGCATTGCCGACGACATGCCGCTTGCGATCGAGCGCGCCTGCGTTTCGGCGGAATTCGTCCCCGACCCGCTCGCCGTCACCTCCTCGCTCTATTCAGAGCTCGAGAAGAAACAGGCTCGGCCGGTGCGCGCGGTGCAGCGGATCTCCGCCTGCAATATCAAGGAACCGGAGGCGGCCATGCTCGGCGTCGCCGTCGGCGCCGCCGGTCTTTCGATCGAACGCGTCTCCTATCTTGCCTCCGGGCGCGTGGTCGAATTCACCCGGTCGCTCTACCGCGGCGATGCCTATGATTTCGTTGCGGAGCTGACGATCCCGGAAAACTGAGCCGGCGTGGCCGGTCGAGGGAAGGCGGGATGAGGAATAGTGTAAAGCGGTTCTCCGCCCGCATCTCGCCTATTTGATGAAAGGATATGACGATGCAGACCAACATGCGGCGAGAAATCGACGAGATTCCCGAGGCCGCAGCCCGGTTGCTGGAGCGCTCGGCCACGGGGCTGGCGCAAGCCGGCGCGGCGCTGAGCGCCAAGGATCCGGCCTTTCTGGTAACGATCGCCAGGGGCTCTTCCGACCATGCCGCGCTGTTCCTGAAATACGCGATCGAGCTCACGACCGGCCGTCCGGTCGCCTCGCTCGGACCCTCGCTGGCGTCGATATACGGTGCCGATCTGAAACTCGGAGGTGCGGCGGCGATTGCAATCTCGCAGTCCGGCAAGAGCCCGGACATCGTGGCCATGGCCGAAGCCGCGACGCGCGCCGGCGCCGTTTCGATCGCGCTGACGAACACGCTGCCGTCGCCGATTGCCGAGGCCTGCACCCACCCGCTCGACATTCTCGCCGGACCCGAAATTGCCGTGGCGGCGACCAAGTCCTATGTTAACTCGATCGTCGCGGGTCTTGCCGTGCTCGGCGAGTGGACCGGCGACGCGACGCTCAAGCACGCGGTCGCCGATCTGCCGAACCAGCTTGCCAAGGCCGTGAAGCTCGATTGGCAGGATTTCGCCGGCGATCTCGCAGAAGCCGAATCGCTCTATGTGCTGGGCCGCGGTCCGGCGCTGGCGATCGCCAGCGAAGCGGCGCTGAAGTTCAAGGAGACGTCCGGCATGCATGCCGAGGCCTATTCCGCGGCAGAGGTGCTGCACGGACCGGTGGCGCTGGTCGGGCCCCGATTCCCGGTGCTCGTGCTGGCCGCCCGCGATGCTGCCGAGGCCTCGGTCGCCGATATCGCGGACGGCATGAGCGCCAAGGGCGCGGTGGTGCACGTGACCTCGGCACGCGCGGGCAAGGCAAAGCGCCTGCCCTTCGTCGAGACCGGGCACCCGCTCACCGACGCCTTGGCGCTGATCCTGCCGTTCTATGGCTTCGTCGAGGCCTGGTCCCGCTCTCGCGGTCTGAACCCCGACGCACCGGAGAACCTCAAGAAGGTGACGGAGACACGATGACTGCGAAGAAGACGATCAGCGGAGCGCGGATTTTCGACGGCATCGACTGGCACGACGGGGCAGCCCTCGTGATCGAGGCAGGACACGTCAAGGCGATTGCGCCGGCGGGAAGCGTCCCCGCCGGTGGCGAGACCATCGACGCGCGTGGCCTGCTTCTCGTGCCCGGCTTCATCGATCTGCAGGTGAACGGCGGCGGCGGCGCGCTTCTGAACGAAAAGCCGTCCCTCGAAAGTATCCGGCAGATCTGCGCGGCGCATGCGCAATTCGGCACGACGGCGCTGCTGCCGACGCTGATCACCGACACGCGCGCGGTCAGGACCGCGGCCATCGCCGCAGGCATCGAGGCGAAAGCCGCGGCGGTTCCCGGCTTCCTAGGCCTGCATCTCGAAGGCCCGCATCTTTCCGTCGCGCGCAAGGGGGCTCACGATCCGTCGCTGATCCGACCGATGGGCGATGACGATCTTGCCGAGATACTCGCCTGCGCAAAGGCGCTCAGCCGTCTGATGCTCACCGTGGCCCCGGAAAACGCCACCAAGGAGCAGGTGCGGGCGCTGGCCGATGCCGGCGTCGTGGTGAGCCTCGGCCATACCGACGTGGATTACGACACCGCCTGCGCCTATGCCAAAGCGGGTGCCCGGACCGTCACGCATCTCTTCAACGCCATGAGCGGACTCGGCCATCGCGAGCCTGGCGTGGTCGGCGCGGCGCTTTCGACCGGCACGCTCCACGCCGGCATGATCGCCGACGGTTTTCACGTTCACCCGGCCTCGATGGGCATCGCGCTGCGCGGCAAGAAAGGCCCGGGACAGATCTTTCTGGTCACCGACGCCATGTCGCCGATCGGCACCGATCAGACGAGTTTCTTCCTGAACGGACGGGAAATCCTGCGCCAGGGCGGGCGCCTGACGCTTGCCGACGGCACGCTTGCCGGCGCCGATATCGACATGCTTTCGTCGGTCCGCTTCGTCCACCAAAAGCTTGGCCTGCCGATCGAGGAGGCGGTCCGCATGGCCTCCGCCTATCCCGCCGACGCCATGGGGATCGCCTCGCACAAGGGCCGGCTCCTGCCGGGTACGGATGCGGATTTCGTGCTGCTCACGCCGGAACTCGCAATGAAATCGACCTGGATCGGCGGGGAGACGGTTTTTGCGGCTTGAGCTGTTTTGGCTCCTCGCAGGCGAGAGGACGTGCCCCTGGAACGCTGGCGGGATCCCTCGGGAACCCAACCGCCTCAACCCCGCTCGGTCGGGGTTGCCCCTCAACCGGCTGCCGCCACCTTCTCCCCGGAGGCGGGGAGAAGGGATATGCCGCGCCCACTCGCTCCCTCGGGCGGGCGGTGAATGCGGGGTTCAGTCGGCGCCGCTTGTCCCTTCTCCCCGCCTGCGGGGAGAAGGTCGCGGCAGCGGGATGAGGGGCGGACGCCGGCGGAAGCCTTTGTTCTCAAGCCTTTGCCGCCGGCGCATCGAGCCGCGCCCGCATCGCCCTGATCTTTGCCGCGTCCGTGCGGCGGCGCTCCGGCGCGGCGAATCCCATCTCGACGAGGCGCATGTCATTAGCCGGCTCAGCACTTGAGCAGGATGAATGGACCTCGGTGATGGCGAGCCGAGGGACGAGCGCTTCGATTGTGTCGCTGGTAATGCCCGAGCCGGGCATGATCGAGATCCGTCCCGCCGCCAGTTCGATGAGCCGTTCCAGCGTATCGACCGCTTCCGGTGCCGTTTTCGCGCCGCCCGAGGTCAGGATGCGTTCGAAGCCGAGATCGACGGCGATCTCCATCGCTTCGGCGAAATCCGGCACCAGATCGAAGGCGCGGTGTAGCGTGAGCCCCATCCCTGCCGCGTGGCCGGCGAGTTTCGTCAGCATGCGCGCGTCCAGGCGGCCGTCGGCGAGCGATGCGCCGAGCACGACGCCTGCGAGCCCGGCATGCCGCGCCGCATCGATGTCGCGTCGCATGACCTCGAGGTCTGCCCTGTGATAGATGAAATCGCCCGCCCGCGGCCGGATCATCGCATAGACCGGCACCGGCGGCGGAGCGGCGACGGCCATCAGGCCGGGACTTGGGGTCAGCCCTCCGGCGCCAAGTGCCGAACAGAGTTCGATGCGATCGGCGCCGCCGGCAACGGCTGCCTCCAGACCATCCGGATCGTCGACGCAGACCTCCAGCGATATGCGGCTCATGCCGATCTCCCTCCGAAGCCGAGCAGGGCGGCGCCGATCAGGCCGGGCTCCACCCGGCACTCGCCACGCACGACGAGCGGCCGATCGAAACGCCTGAGGATGCGCGCCCGCACCGCCCGGTCGATCTCGGCGAGCAGCGCTTCGGCATTGGAAAGGCCGCCGCCCACCGGCACGATCGTCGCCCCGGTGATGTTGATCACGAGCGCCAGCGGCGAACTCACCAGATCGACGAAGACGTCGATCGTCCGCGCCGCCTCGGCGTTTCCGTTCTGCCAGCCTTCGATTATGTCGTGACTGGAGAGCGCCTTGCCGTGGACCGTCTCATGAAGCCGTTCCAGCCCGCGTGCACCGCCGACCGTATCGACGCAGCGGCTCTGGCCGCAGCCGCAGGGAAAGGCCGGTATGGCAATGGGCGGGTGTCCGGCCGCGGCCGCGACGGCGGGGCCGTGGCCCCATTCGCCGGCAAAGCCGCCATCGGCATTGATCAGCCGGCCGTCGATCACGAGCCCTCCGCCGACGCCGGTGCCGAGGATGGCACCGAAGACGATGCGATGGCCGCGCCCGGCGCCGACACCGGCTTCGGCAAGCGCGAAACAATCGGCGTCGTTGGCGATCACCACCGGCAGGTGCAGTGCCGCTTCGAGTTCGGCGACGAGCTCACGCCCGTCGATGCAGGGAATGTTGGCGCACTTGATCCGGCGCGTCTCCGGATCGATCACCCCGGTGATCGAGATCGCCACCCTTTCGGGCAGGCCCCCCGCTTCGTCGAGCACGGATTCCATCGCCTCGACGAAGCGGCCGAAATCCGTGAGCGGCGTCGCGCGCCGGGGCAGCGGGAATATCCGCTCAGGCGAATGGGTGATCGCGCCCTTGATCGCCGAGCCGCCGATGTCGAAACAGACGATCATGCGTCGCCCCGGATGGTCGCCTCGGCGGCGAGTGCTGCGGAAAGCAGGCGGTCGTCCTGGTGATGAGGTGCTGCAAGCTGGAAGCCGGCCGGCATGCCGGCCGCACCCGTCCCGCAGGGAATGGAGACGCCGCAGAGATCCAGGAAGTTGCCGATCGAGGTATTGCGCAGCGTCCTGGCATTGACCTTGAAGAAGAGATCGTCGTCGGCAAGAAGCGGATCAAGCGGCGGCGCCACATGCGGCAAGGTCGGATGCGCGATCAGTTCGCCGGCCTTGAGAGTCTCGATGGTCTCATGGATCAGCCGGTCTCGGGCGTCGAGGAGGGCGATGTAATCGCTGACGGTGATCTTCTCGCCGAGGCGGGTGCGGGCGACGACGCGCGGGTCCATGCGCTCCGCTTCAGGCGCTGCCAGCCGTTCCCGGTGCAGCGCATAGGCCTCTGCCGTCACCAGAGCGCCGTGGCGGGCGGTAAGCTCGAAAACTTCCGCAAAGCTCGGGAAGGCCTGCCGCCGGACCTTCGCGCCCGCCGTTTCGACGCGCTTGATCGCTTCCTCGAATGCGGCCACGACTTCCGCTTCGGCATCGTCGAAGACGATCGTCTCGGGAACGACGATGGAAAGATCGGCGATCTCGGCGCGGCGGATCACCGGCGCGGTCAGCCCATGCATGGCGGCGTCGGCCCAGACTGCATCCTGCACCGTCTGGCAAAGGGGGCCAAGCGAATCGAGGCTTTGCGCGAGCGGGAAGACGCCCTTCATCGCGTAGCGGCCGCGTGTCGCCTTGTAGCCGACGATGCCGGTCATTGCCGCCGGGATACGGACCGAGCCGCCGGTGTCGGTGCCGATCGCCAGCGGTACGAGGCCGGCAGCGACCGCAGCGGCGGAACCGGAGGAGGAGCCGCCGGGGATACGATGGACATCCTCGGACCTCGGATTGCGCGGCGTGCCGTAATGCGGATTGATACCGAGGCCGGAGAAGGCGAATTCGCTCATATTGGTCCGCCCGATGCTGACCATGCCGGCGCTGCCGAGGTCCGCGACCACCGTTGCGTCGGCGGCGGCCGGCGACCCTTCAGCCAGAACGACGGAACCTGCGGTCGTGATGCTGCCGGCAAGATCGAAGAGGTCCTTCCAGGCGACGGGCAAGCCGTCGAGCAGCCCGAGGGAGCGGCCGGTCTTGATGCGCGCGGAGGCAGCCTTCGCTTCGCGCGCCGCACGCTCCTGCGTGAGCGCGACGAAGATCGATCGGTCGGGGTGGTCTTCGATCCGCGTCAGGGTTTCCGCGACAAGCGCGACGGGATCGAGCTTGCCGGACTGCACGAGAACGGCGAGGCTCGCAAGTGTTCGTTGGTTGATCATGGCACCTTTTCCGGCTGGCGTTCCAGCGCTCGGATACGATTTTCCTTCCCCTAGATCACGATGTTTTTAGGTCGGGTCGACCTAAAAACATGAACGTGATCGATTCCAAGAAGTTGAGACGGGGGATGCGGCGGAAAACCGCACACACTTTTCCTCATCCCGCTCCAGCATATCGCATTCGTTCGACGCACACGACAATGCCCTCCTCGTTATCGCGGTAGAGTTGGCGGGGCTCTTCTCCGACGGTAAGGCAACCGGCGGCTTGAGGGCTGTCGCTACAGAAGGAAGCAGCAGCAGGCCCAAAAACCGCCTCCTGCCGGCTTGCCCCTGCCGGTCGCTCTGCCTACATGCCTTCCGGTTGCACTTATCGGCCAGGGAGACGGTCATGATTCTCGATGCGGCGCGCCTTGCCTTCGCCAATCTTTTCGCGACGGAGACCCGCACGGTCTTCTGGAAGGTCATCGGGCTGACGCTGCTGGCGCTCGTCGCGCTCTGGTTCGCGCTGCGCGAGCTCTTCGTCTGGCTTGCGCTGCCCTGGATCGATGCGCTGATGCCGGGCACGCCCGACTGGGCGGGGTGGCTCACTTTCGTCGTCGGCATCTTCGCGAGCCTGGGGCTCGCGCTCGCGCTGGCGCTGCTGCTGGCGCCGGTGACGGCGCTGATTGCCGGCTTCTTCCTCGACGATGTCGCCGAGGTGGTGGAGAAAAGGGACTATCCCGGCGAGGCGCCCGGCACGCCGCTGCCTCTCGCCGAGGCGATCACCGGTTCGGCGAAGTTCCTCGGCGTCGTCATTCTCGGCAACATCGTCGCGCTCTTCCTGCTGTTGGTGCCGGGCGTCAATCTTGTCGCCTTCTTCCTCGTCAACGGCTATCTGCTCGGTCGAGAATTCTTCGAGTTCGCCGCCATGCGCCATCGTCCGCCGGCGGAGGCGCGGCTCTTCCGTACCAAACACCGTTCGACCGTATTCCTCGCCGGCCTAGTGCTGGCGGCCTTCCTCGCCGTGCCTCTGCTCAACCTGCTGACGCCGCTCTTTGCCGCCGGCATGATGGTGCACCTGCACAAGATGCTCTCGGCGCGGGACACCGGTTTTGCGGGCACGGCTGCGGCTGCGAGAAGCTGATCGCACCGCTGTCCCTTGACACCCGGCCACGCGCCGACATTCTGCGCCCGACTTTGAACCCGACCGACGGAGAAGCATGATGCGCGACGCGGAAGAGCGGATCACCCGGCTCGAAGAGACGGTGGCCCATCAATTGAAGACCATCGAGGAGCTTTCGGACCAACTGGCGGAGCAATGGAAGGTGGTCGAGCAGACGCGCGCCAAGCTCGATCGTCTGACCGAACGGTTCCTGAGCCTCGAAGAACAGGCGCAAGATGCGACTCCGGTGACGCGCCCGCCGCATTATTGATGCCTCATGATCCGACGAAAAAAGCCTCCGGTCGGATGAACCGGAGGCCTTTGAATACGGTCTGATGTGCGACGATCAGTACGGGCAGGTCTCGTCGGTCATATAGTCGTGAACCTGGACCTTGCCGGAGATGATGTCGGCCTTCACCTTCTCGACCGCTTCCTTCATTTCCGGCGTGATCAGCGCCTGGTTGTGCTCGTCGAGCGCGTAGCCAACTCCGTCTTCCTTGAGGCCGAGGTTGGAGATGCCGAATTCGAACTTGTCGTCCTTCGCGGCCATGAAGGAGTCGTAGACCGCGACGTCGACGCGCTTCAGCATGGATGTCAGCACCTTGCCCGGCTGCAGCATGTTCTGGTTGGAATCGACGCCGATTCCGAGCTTGCCGGCATCCGCTGCCGCCTGCAGCACGCCGACGCCGGTGCCGCCGGCAGCATGATAGACGACGTCGGAGCCCTGATCGATCTGCGACTTGGCGATTTCGCCGCCCTTGACCGGGTCGTTCCATGCATCGGGCGTGGTGCCGGTGTAAGCTTCGAGCACCTTTACGTCCGAGCCGGTCGACTTGGCGCCGCCGACATAGCCGCAGGCGAATTTGTGGATCAGCGGGATGTCCATGCCGCCGACGAAGCTGACCGTCTTGGTCTTGGAGGCGAGGCCGGCGAGAACGCCGACGAGATAGGAGCCTTCCTGCTCCTTGAAGACGATCGACTTGACGTTCGGCTTTTCGACGACCATGTCGATGATCGCGAACTTCGTATCCGGATATTCGCCGGCGAGCTTCTCGAGCGACGCGGCCCAGTTGAAGCCGGCCATGACGATCGGGCTGTTGCCGTCGCTGGCGAAGCGGCGCAGCGCCTGTTCGCGCTGGGCGTCGTTGGCGATCTCGAACTCGCGATATTCGATGCCGGTTTCGGTCTTGAACTTTTCGGCCCCGTTGAAGGCCGCTTCGTTGAAGGATTTGTCGAATTTTCCGCCGAGGTCGTAGATGATCGCCGGCTTGATGTCGGCGGCCAGTGCCGTCGCGGACATCATCGAGAATGCAAGGAGACCGAGGATGGTTTTTTTCATTGTAAAGCCCTGTTGTCGCTATTGATCTTTTCGGGTCTTCCGCCGGTCCCGAACGGGGCCCCCACCGCGGAACCCGCCCCTCTCTTTAAGGCTTGGGTGGGCGCATCCTTGCACGGCTTCGGCAAAAAAACATCCAAATTTTTTCGGATGGTAAAAAAGCAGTCCGGCCGCTGAAATGGCCGGCGGAGGCGGCTCACGGCGCAAAAAAGGGGAGCGGACATAGGTCCGCACCCCATTAGTTCGTAGGCATGTCGAGAGCGTCGGCTTCGCGCGCCGCGGAGGGGTCAGGCGCCTATCGGGCAGCTGACGCCGGTGCCGCGCAATCCGCAATAGCCGTCCGGATTCTTGGCGAGATATTGCTGGTGATAGTCCTCGGCGAAGTAGAATGGCCCCGCCTTCGCGATTTCGGTGGTGATCTCGCGATCATGGTTGTAGACCCGTAGCGCCTTCTGGAAGGCGTTGCGCGCAGCATTCGCCTCGGCGAGCTGCTCCTCGTCATAGACGTAGATCGCCGAGCGATAGGTGGTGCCGACGTCGTTGCCCTGGCGCATGCCCTGGGTGGGGTCGTGCTCCTCGAAGAATGTCTTCAGCAGGCGCTGAAGCGAGACCTTGGCCGGATCGTAGACCACCAGCACCACCTCCGTGTGGCCGGTCAACCCTGTCGTCGTCTCCTGATAGGTCGGATTGGGCGTGAGCCCGCCGGAGTAGCCGGCAGCGGTCACGTAGACGCCGGGGATCTCCCACAGGAGACGCTCGGCCCCCCAGAAGCAGCCCATGCCGAAGAGGACCTTCTTCATGCCCTCCGGATAAGGGCCCTTGAGCGGCCGTCCCGACACGAAATGCGTCGTCGCGGTCGGGATCTCCTCCTCTCGGCCGGGCAGCGCGGTTGCGGCATCGGGCAGGATGGTCTTCTTGTTGAACATGTCGATCAGAAACATCTGAGGCTCCTTTCGTCAGCGCTCATGGGAGCGAGCCGTGCGGCTCCGGCGCTCAGGCGGCAAAGCGCCCGGCAGCGGGTTTCTTCCTGTATCCGGCCACCCACAGGAGGAGGGCGAGGGCAAGGAATACGGCAAAGGCGGGCTGCGCCAGAACCCAGTGCAGCGCCCTGAGCCACATTGCAGGCCCGGCTCCGGTCCGCTGCAGCGACTGAACCCAGTTCAGTTGATCGGATCCGATCGCAGCTATGCCGTCGGCAAGCGAAGTGATGACCGGCTCCGACGCCGCGACCGACTGAATGGAATCGATCGTCCCTGCAAAGACCGCAGCCATCAGCGCCAGAAAGCTCGCAAACCGCAGCAGCAACCGCATCCGCTCCCCCTTTCGGCTCGTCCTGCGCAAGAGATAGGCGCAAGGGCGGGCAAGCGCAATGGCCGGTCATCCGCAGCACCTTTCAAGGCATGTCAATAATATGTCAGAAACCAGTTGATCCCGCGCGCATCATCGGTATATATCGCGCCCGTCTCCCGGTTTCACCGGTGACGCGGAGAAGCTTCGCTTTTCCCCATCCAGCCGGATCGACCGCCGGCTGCAGAAGGATGGACAGGTGGCCGAGTGGTTGAAGGCGCACGCCTGGAACGCGTGTATACGTGAAAGCGTATCGAGGGTTCGAATCCCTCTCTGTCCGCCACTTCAGTCCACTGCGTGGGCACTGAGTTAGTCCTTTATTCGCCACCAGCATTCTTGACGCTATCTGCCAGTGCCGAGCGCCCGTCTCCGCTATTCAGCGGCGGCTTCCCTGATCGCTCCGATGACTCATTCATTCAGGCTCTTGCCCGCTGCTGCGGCAGCGACGGCCGCTGCGGCATGATCTTCGGGATCGAGGCGGACATTGAACTTGCCGGAGAATTTCCGGCGTGGCTCGATGCCCTTTTCCCGGCACATTTCGAGATAAACGTCCAGTGACCTACGGCCTTCCTCGATCGATCGTGGACGCTTTCGGCATAGAAGTCGGCACCGCCATTCAGGCCGGCAAACTCGCCGCGCAGCATCTGAATCTCGGGGTCGAAAGCGACAACCGCCTTCTCGCCATTGATCTCGACGACATTGTTCATGGCTTTACTCCGTGTTCGTCGAGCCATTTACGGATGCTGGCAGCAGCACCTTTGATGAGGGCGGTGTAAGACGCCCACTTCGTCTGATCACCACGCTGTTTGGATCAGATGGCGCCGAGTTTTCGATGAATTACGGGTTTCCGACTTGATCGCCGACGGCAGGACACCGAACTCTCTCAAAAATACACGCGCAAAATGGCTCGTGCTGGTGTAGCCCACTTCAAGTGATATCTCCGTCACATTTCTGTCCGTCTCGGCCAACATGCGCCTGGCTTCGGTCAGTCGCGCGAGTTGAAGATAGCGATAGACCGGCTTTCCGAACTCCTTCTGGAATCCTGCCTTGAGCCGCTTTTCGCTGAGACCGCATCTCCGGGCCAGTTCTGCGATGGTCCATGTCCGGGAAAGATCATCGAGCAAGATATCGCGAGCGGCCTCGATACGGCGGCGGTCGCGATTGGTCGGCGCCGGAAGCGGAGCCGGCGAGGACACGCAGGCGATCGCAGCGTCGATGATGTCGAGGCAACGCGCCTCCATCGCCAGATCGTTCTCGTTCAAAAGACTGCTGTCGAGCAGGCTTTTCGCCTGTCCTGCGATGCGCTCCGGCAGAGATAGCGCGCCGATCCAGCAGGCGCCGCAGGAAGCGACATGGTGCGGATGCCCTTGGGTCAGGACGGCGAAGGCCCCGAGCCATCCCAAGCGCTCCAGGAAATCGAGCCCAATGCGTATGTCGATTCCATGAAACCGTGCTCCCGCGGGAACATCGTATCTGCCCGTGGCTCCCTGGGGCGCGAAGGTGAGATACATCATCCCCCGCCGGTAGGGTATGGACAGGTCTTCTCCGCCGTCCGGCGGCGATATCCATCCACGTCCGGTTGCATTGAACAGAATGTCGATCGCCAAGCAAGGGGCGCTCCGCACGGGCTCCCCCAGCGCGGTTCCTGCGATGACGTCGAAGACCGTCAAATTCAGCCCGGCATGAATCCCGAACACCTTGCAAAGGCCGCCCGATACCGGCTGCGCCGATGCCACGTCGGCGGGATCGACGCCGATCGAGGCGGCCGATTCCAACTCGGACTGGATCAGGGTGCGGCGCTGGATATGGAATGTCATACCGGATTCTGTGTCATCGCAAAAATAACGGACCGGATCGCACTATCGGAAACCCTGAATGCAATAGTCAAGTTTTTTCGACTGCAGTAATCCGTTCGCCGAACAGGAATGCTGCACTTGACTGGAATAGCCGAACACAGCACACGGGCCACACCCTACATCGTTCTCGGATTGCTGACCGGGCTTTACGCTGCCCAGTCCGTGACGGGCAGCATGGTGCAGACGGCGCTCCCCGTCGCATTGCGCGATACCGGTGTGCCGCTCGACCGGATCGGCTTTCTCGCCATCCTGATAATGCCCTGGGCTCTCAAGTTTCTCTGGGCTCCGCTTGTCGACAGGTTCGGGACACAGCGCAACTGGATCCTGGTCTGCCAGCTTGCCCTGATCTTCTTTTTCGGCGTTGCGGCCTATCTTCCCCCTGAGACCCATCTGCCGACGCTTTCCATTGTTCTCCTCGCGATGGCTTTCGTTGCCGCGACCCAAGACGTTGCAACCGATTCTCTCGCCGTTCGCGCCACGACGCAGGAGACCCGCGGCAAGGCCAGCGGGGCAAGCACCGCCGGCGGCTATCTTGGATTCCTGATCGGCAGCGGTTTGTGGCTGCCGATCTATGCCTATGCCGGATGGGCCGCTTCGATGTGGGCAATGGCCAGCTTCATCGCGGTGCTTACGCTGCCGACGCTCGCCGCTACCCATATTGGACGCCATGCGTCCCGACCGCGCGGGCGGCCAGGGTTCCGCGCGGTCCTTTCCAACCGGCCGCTGGTCGGCGGCATCGGCTTTCTTATCCTCTATCAATGCGGCGTACGCCTCGGTACGTCGATGCTCAGCCCGTTCATGGTGGATATCGGCTTCCCTGTGGCGACGATCGGCTGGGTCAGGGGCGCCGGTGGCGCTGTGGTCGGGCTCATCGGGGCGCTGGCCGGCGCCGCCCTCGTCCAGCGATTCGGATCAGGAAGAACGCTTGCTGCGTTCGCCGCCGTCAATCTTCTTGCATTTGCGGGTCTCGCATTGTTCGCCTTCGGCATCTGGCAGGGGGACATCGCCGCCATTGTCCTGCTGCTGGTCCAGGCCGCCGCCGTCGCGATGTCCTTTGTCGCGCTCTACGCGATGATGATGAACTGGTCCGACACCGAGCAGGCAGCGACGGATTTTGCGGTTCTGCAAAGCCTCGATGCGGCCCTCGCCGTTGCGATGGGAGTGATT
Source organism: Ensifer sp. R1-3 (assembly GCF_056739175.1). Classification (NCBI taxonomy): domain Bacteria; kingdom Pseudomonadati; phylum Pseudomonadota; class Alphaproteobacteria; order Hyphomicrobiales; family Rhizobiaceae; genus Ensifer; species Ensifer sp. R1-3. The sequence goes on along the minus strand of NZ_CP096515.1, from coordinate 2,577,271 downwards.
GCCGGCGTCATCGCCCAGCACGCCGGCTATGGCGTCGTGTTCGCGGCAACGGCCCTGCTCCTGGCTTTTGCCGCGTGGCGCTCGCTGAGACGCGCCCGATCCATCGCCATCCTCCTTCCGCGCCATTCGTCGACGGCCGTCGTCCCATCCTTACCCGTTCAGGAGTCCCGCCCATGAGCCGAACCCTTCTCGCCAGCGTATCCGTCTTGGCGCTTTCCTCTCTCGCCTGGCCCGGCATTGCCGGCGCGCAGCAGAAAGAGGAGACCACCGTTCTGGAACCTATTACGGTCACGGCCACGAAGCGCGTGCAGGAAGCGTTCGAGGTGCCGGCCACGGTCGCGATCGTCGAGGCGCAGGAATTGCAGGATCGAGGGATTGCCAGCGCCGGCGAACTGGACAGGGCTTTTGTCGATACCAACATCCGGTCCCGCTCCAACCGCGCCTATACCAACGTCACCGTTCGTGGGCAGTCCTCGGTCGATTACTATGAGCCGAGCGTCCAGCTTTATGTCGATGGCCTCCCCCAGGACCCCTCGATCTTCAGCCAGTTGCTCCCTGCCGGTCTGGACAGCGTCGAACTCCTCTACGGGCCGCAAGGCACGCTCTATGGTCGCGGCGCGATCGGCGGGGTCATCAACGTGGTGACGCGCAAGCCTGACAATGAATTGCGTGTCGATACCGCCGGGGCGCTGCACACGCAGGGAGGAGACGCCAGCCTGCTGCTCAATACGCCGATCATCGACGGGGTGATATACGGTGACGCGGCCCTGACCTTCCGACGGGAGGCCGACCAGTACACCTTATTGGGCAGCGGACAGGAGATCGGCGGAACCGATGACCTGAACGGCCGCATCCGCCTGCGCTACGCGCCCGATGACAGCCCGCTGGATGTCATGGTGAGCACCCAGCGCGGCCGCGTCGATTCTACCGAAGAGCAATTCGTCATGGAATCGATGTTCAACGACCGCATCGCACTGCCTATCGACTCACGCTACCGGCTGGACACCGCCAGCTTCGGGGTCAATGCATCCTACGACCTTGACTTCGCCACCATCACGGCGCTGACCGGCTATCAGGACCGTAAGCTCGACCGCACCACGCTCGGTTTTCAGACGCCCGAGGACCAGACGACATTCAGCCAGGAATTGCGTATCGCTTCCGATCCGGAACTCGGCAACGCGCTCGACTATGTGGTTGGCGTATACGGGCAGCGTCTCGATTTCGAGCGGCGGACCCCGCTGATCGGTCAGGTTTCGCAGCAGACGATCGATTCCTATGCAATATTCGGAGACTTGGCGTGGCATGCGACAGACAGGCTCGACATCTCGCCGGGCCTCCGGTTCGATTATGAAAAGGCATGGGCGCGTGCCGACGGCGCCGTGACGATCGCCGGTGAGCGCAGCTTCGGCGGCGTCTCGCCCAAGCTCGGCGCGAGCTACGCGCTTGACGACGAATGGCGCGTGCATGGCCTGTTCTCGACGGGTTACAAGGCCGGCGGATTCACCCGCAATGTGACGCCCGAGAACATCGCCTTCACCTACGATCCGCAGAACACCTACAATGGCGAAACCGGCATCAAGTACAGAGCGCTCGACGGATCGCTGGAGGCGTCGCTTTCAGCCTACTACAATGTGACGAAAGACTATCAGCTGTTCGTCGGCGATGTGTACCTGAAGTACCTTCAGAACGCAGGCGAAGTCACCGCGAAGGGCATCAATCTCGCCGTCCGCGCCAATCCGACCGAGCGGCTGGGCATCGCCGGAGGCCTCGGCTTCAACCGCACGACGTTCACCAGATACGAGAACTCGGTGAATCCTGGCATCGACTACACCGGTAATCGGGTGCCTTACGCACCGGAATTCACGGCAAATCTCGCGCTGGACTACGCATTCGATCTGGCCGAAGGCTGGGGACAGCTCATTCCTCGTGCGGGAATGACCTATGCCGGATCAGTGTTCTTCGACGAAACCAATACCATTGGCCAGAAGGGGTTCTTCCTGGTCGATCTTGGCCTGAGCTGGAAAGTGAGTGAGCAGGTGGTCGCCGATGTGTTCGTCAACAACGTCTTCGACGAGACGTATGCGGTCTACGGCTTCACCGAAGCAACCTACGGGAATCTCTATCAGCTTGGCACCGGGCGCGCCTTCGGCGGCCGTGTGAGCTTCAAGTTCTGAAAGCAGAAACGATGCGTATCCTGATCGTCGGCGCGGGACCGGCGGGTCTCGCCCTCGCTGCAGCATTGCGGGCACATGGCATGACGGCCGTGGTCGTTGAACGGGTCGAGCAGAACCGCGCCGCCGGCTATGCGATAGGTGTTCACGTCAATGGCTGGAACGCGGCGGAACGGCTGGGCCTTCTCGACGCGTTCAGGGCGCGCGCCGTTTCCCTGGGCACGGCGGAATATCGCAGCCCGGAGGGCCGGCGCCTCTTCTCCTATAGTTATCATGCTCTGGCGCGGGCGGTGAACGGCAAGATGTTTTCCATCATGCGGGACGCCGTACAGGACGTCCTGCTCGAGGCCGTTGGGGATCGCACCGATCTGAGATACGGGACGACGGTGACCGCGCTCGCAAACAGGGAAGACGGTGTCGATGTCGTGCTGTCGACAGGCTCGACGGAAAGCTTCGACATCGTCGTGGGAGCGGATGGCTGGCGCAGCGCGATCCGCCAGATGTGTTTCGGCCCGCATGAGACCTTTCTGAGGCCTCTGGGTTTTCGCGCGGCCGCATGGCGAATGCCGCTAGCCACTCCGCTCGACTCCAGCTTCGTCGGCATGATGGACGTCGATCACCAGGGCGGGCTCTACGAGGTTGGCGACGGAACTGCCGCGACCCTGTTCTGCTGGCGCGATTCCTCGACCGGGCGCGTGGCTCCGGAGGCGCGGCAGAAGATGCTGATGGAGCGCTTCGGCCAATGGTCTCATCCCGTTTCGCTGGCGCTCTCGACGCCGGTCGACTGGCAGCGGGGTTTCTTCGATACGATTGCACAAATCGAGGTGCCCCGATGGTCGAGCGGCCGCGTGGTGCTTCTGGGAGATGCCGCCTGGTGTTTGACCTTTCTGTCCGGTCAGGGAACGTCCACCGCATTAGCCGGCGCCTGGATTCTCGCGTCGGAGTTGGCGGCAAAGCCGCATGCTCAGGCATTCGAGGCCTACGAATCCCGCCTGAAACCGATGGTCACGAGGATGCAGGCCACGTCGCGCCGCATCGGTGGCCATTTCGTACCGGAAAGCAAGCTCGGCCTGCGCATCCAGTCATGGACCCTCCCGCTCCTTCTTTCGCGGCCGTTTGCCGGATTTCTTGCACGACGGATGTCGGCCGAGGAACTCGAACTGGATGTGCCATAGGTGCCGGGCTGTTCGAGAAGAAGGCGGAAAACCGCACGCACTTCATCCCGCTCCAGACGCAACAAGATGGTGCCGGCAACCGTACCTCACCTACCTTCATCGCGTAGTGCCGCGCCGGCGCAAGCGCGCATGAAGAGAGCGCGGCTCCGGAGCGCGATGACGAGTGCGCTCACGATCAGGACGCCCGCGACGGCGAAAGTGATCCGCATGCCGGCGGCAACGGCCACGGCTGGTGCGGCCGCGATGTCGGGTGCAGCCGATGCGAAGGCGAAGACGGCTCCCATGACCGATGCGCCGGTGATGAGCCCGAGATTGCGCGAGAGATTGAGCATGCCGGAGACGACGCCGCGCCGGTCCGGGCGGACATCCACCATCACGGCCGTATTGTTGGCTGCCTGGAACAGCTGGTAACCCGGGGTCAGGACGAGCATGGCGGCCAGGTAGCCGGCGACGCCGAACATCTCCGGAAGCACCGACAGGGCGAATGAGCCGGCGGCCATTGCGAGGAGGCCTGTGACGATCACGAACGGGGCTCCCAGGCGGTCGACGGCACGGCCGGCCGGCAGACCGCTCAGGGCGGAGACGACCGGACCCGCCGACATGACGATCCCGACGAGCGCTTCGCCGAGCCCGAGCGCGCGCGAGAGGTAGAACGGCCCCACCACCAGCGTTGCCATCATCACCGTCGAGACGAGTGCGCTCATGGCAAGCCCCGCACCGAGCACCGGGTCACGGAGAGCCTCGGGCCGCATCAAGGGGGAGGTCGCTCTCCGCTCGGCCAGTACGAAGAGACCGGCGCCGACGACGGCAGCAGTCAGGAGCGCCATGTTGAGCGGACCGAAACTGTCGTGCGCAACCGTCATGGCGAGTGCATAGGCGGCGAGCGTCAGGCCGAGCAGCAGCGTGCCCGGAACGTCGAAGCCAGCGCGCTCCGCCGCAGACCCTTGGCGATCGGCTGGCAGCGAGCGACGAGCGAGAAGAAAGGCCAGGGCGCCGAGCGGCACGTTGACGAGGAAGATCGCCTGCCAGCCGAGACCGGCGATCAGAACGCCACCGAGCGACGGCCCCAGCGCGGTGCCGATCGCAGACATGGTGCCCAGCAGGCCCATGGCGCCACCGGTCTTTTCCTTCGCCACGGTCTCGCCGACCAGGGCCATGGCGAGCGCCATCATGACCGCCGCTCCGAGCCCCTGAACCGCCCGGGCGGCAATGAGGAGCGGCAGGCTCGGTGCAGCGCCGCTCAACCCCGAAGCCACCGTGAACAGCAGGATTCCGGCAAGCAGCAGCCGCCGGCGCCCGACCATGTCGCCGAGCCGGCCGACACCGACGATCAGGGTGGTGATGGCAAGGAGATAGGCGAGGACGACCCACTGGACTTGCTGGAACGAGGCGGAGAACGCCGTGGCGAGGCTCGGCAGGCCGACATTCGCGATGCTGGTGCCGAGCGAGGACAGCAGCATGGAGAGCGAAAGACTGGCGAGCGCCCATCCGGCCGAGGCGCCCGTGTGCGGATTTCCACCGGCGGCATCGTCTGCTGCGGCAACGGCTGGTTTCGGCATGAACATTCCTTCCTGAGGACCTTGAAGCATTCCGAGGAGAAGCTAGCCGCGCGACCGTCATGGCGGAACACGCACGATTTGCACTTCACTCGTGCATTTGACGCCGTGCCTGGATGAAACCTGTGCTACTGTCGTTGCATGCCGAAGCCCGATCTCAATCTCCTCGTCACCCTCGACGTGCTGCTCGCAGAAGGCAGCGTCGCGCGCGCAGCCAAGCGGCTGCGCTTGAGTCCCTCGGCAATGAGCCGGTCTCTCCAGCGATTGCGCGAGACGACCGGCGACCCGCTTCTGGTTCGGGCTGGGCGCGGCCTCGTTGCCACGCCGCGTGCCCTCGATCTGCGCGAGAAGGTGGGCCGGCTGGTGGAGGAGGCGGAAGCCGTCCTGCGGCCGCAGGAGAAACTCGATCTGAGACGGCTCGTCCGGACCTTCACGCTGCGAACCAGCGACGGCTTCGTCGAAAACTTCGGGCCGTGCCTCCTTGCACGGCTCGGCGCGGAAGCCCCCGGGGTACGCCTGGCCTTCGTGCAGAAGTCGGACAAGGGCAGCGGCCCGCTTCGGGACGGGAGCGTCGATCTCGAGACAGGTGTGGTGGGTGAGGCGACGGGGCCGGAGTTGCGGACGCAGGCTCTGTTCCGGGACCGGTTCATCGGCGTCGTGCGCAATGGCCACGCTTTGAGCGGGGACGAGGTTACGCCGGCCCGCTACGCCGCCGGCAGGCACATCCTTGTTTCACGGCGGGGGCCGGAGAAGGCGGCTGTCGGCATCGACGATACCCTGGAGTCGATCGGATTGGAGCGCGAGATCGTTACCATCGTAGGCGGCTTTTCGAGCGCCCTGGCGCTGGCTCGTTCCTCGGACCTGATCGCCAGCGTTCCTGAACGCCACACGAGCGCCCTGCGTCAGGGAATGCACAGCTTTCCGCTGCCCTTCTCCCTACCGCAGATCACGGTTTCGCTGCTCTGGCATCCGCGGCTCGATGCCGATCCGGCGCATCGCTGGCTGCGCGGCTGCATTCGCGAGGTTTGCATTGCGCAAGGCTCAGACATGCCGGCCTCGGCAAGTTGAGAAGCGGCGCGCTTCAACTTCTACCTTCGCGCGCCCTTAGGCCGTTCTCCACGCTCGAAACACCGATGACCGAGGCGGCTGCCTCGCCGGCAGAGGCGATGTCGGCTTCGCTTCCAACCGTACCGGAGAGCACGACGATGTTGCCTAAAGCGATCACCTCCATATCGCTCGTATCGATCGCAGTCGCGTAGCGAAGGAAGTGCAGAACTTTCTCCGCCAGATCGTCATCGGTCAGATGAGGATCGTCGTCCTTGTGAGAATAGTTCGGGTATTCGCTCGGCATTTCTGGTCGTTCCCGTCCTTGATCGCAACGCTTGGCAGCCCCGGAATGTTCCGGTCGCGCATGACCGCGCTCGCGCTGATTCATCTGTAATTGCTGCATGTTGGCTTGGGTTGTCCTCGAATCAAGGAGACCTGCAGCATGCGCCTCCCTTGCTTCCGCGGCTCGAACAGGGCTATGGCTTGGAAACCCATCAAGGCTCTTCCATGTCCGACGTCTTCCTGAACGTTCTACCGATCTTCGTCCTGATTCTGACCGGCTGGCTCATCGTCCGGCTCGGCTACCTGAAGCCGGCCGTCGGCGAGGCGCTCGGCGATTTCGTCTTCCGCGTCGCGGTGCCGGTGCTTCTCTTCCGTACCATCGCCGAGGCGGATTTCAAGGAAGGGTCGCCCTGGCCGCTCTGGGTCGCCTATTTCTCCGGCGTCTCGGTGACCTGGACCATCGGCCATCTGGCGGCGACGCTCGGCTTCGGCCGGGACGCGCGCATGGGCGTGCTTGCAGGCGTTTCGTCAGCCTTCGCCAATACGGTCTTCATAGGCCTGCCCCTTGTTTCCCGCCTTGTCGGGGAAGACGGGATCGTTGCGCTGTCGATCCTGCTCTCCGTCCATCTGCCGGTCATGATGATTGCCGGAACGGTGATGATGGAGCGTGCGGAACGCCAGACGACCGGTGCACCGGGGCAGGGCATCTGGAAGCTCATGGGCGGAGTTGCCCGCAATCTCGTCCGCAATCCCCTCGTGATCGGCCTTGCCTTCGGCGCTCTCTTCCATCTCCTCGGACAACCCCTCGGCGGGCCGGTGAAGATCGTGGTCGATCAGCTTGCGGGCGTGGCAGCGCCCGCAGCGCTCGTTTCGATCGGCATGGCGCTCGACAAATACGGCCTTGCCGGCAATACCGGGCTCGCGGCCGTGACGAGCACCCTCAAGCTCCTGGTGCTGCCGGGCGCCGTCTTCGCCGCCTGCCACCTGCTGGGCCTGAACGACAGCTGGACCGCGGCGCTGGTTCTCACCTCATCCGTCCCGACCGGCGTCAACGCCTGGCTGATCGCCAACCATTTCAATGTCGGGCACGCACTCGCCTCCTCGACCATCACGCTGACCACCGCACTCGGCGTCGTCAGCGTGTCGGTATGGGCCTATCTGCTGATGTGACTGGGTGCCCACTCGCCTGCTCGAGTTCTGCCCCTGCCCCTCAACCGGCTGCCGCCACCTTCTCCCCGCAGGCGGGGAGAAGGGATATGCCGCGCTCGCTCGCTCCCTCGGGCGGGCGGCGAATGCGGGGTTCAGTTGGCGCCGCTTGTCCCTTCTCCCCGCCTGCGGGGAGAAGGTGCCGGCAGGCGGATAGGGGCGGCATTCCGGACCGAAGGCTGTGCTCAGAACAGCCGGTCGAGCCAGCCATGCGGGTCCGGCGCGCGGCCGTTCTGGATGTCGAGCAAGGCTGACTTCAGGCGGCTGGCTACCGGACCGGCTCCGCCGTCGCCAATGGTGAAGCTGTGTTCGCGGCCCTTGACCTTGCCGATCGGCGTTACGACCGCAGCCGTCCCGCAGGCGAAGGCCTCGGTGAGGCGGCCGCTTTCCGCATCCGCCTGCCACTGGTCGATGGCATAGGGCTCTTCGCGCACCGTAAGCCCCATATCGCGGGCAAGCGTGATCAGCGAATCGCGCGTGATGCCCGGCAGGATCGTGCCCGTCAGCGGCGGCGTCTGCAGCGAGCCGTCGCGGAAAACGAAGAAAACGTTCATGCCGCCGAGCTCTTCGACGAAGCGGCGTTCCACCGCGTCGAGGAACACCACCTGCTCGCAGCCCTCCTGCATCGCCTCCGCCTGCGCCGCGAGGCTCGCGGCGTAGTTGCCGCCGCATTTGGCCTCGCCGGTGCCGCCGGGCGCTGCCCGGGTGTAATTCTCCGAAACCCATATGGTAACGGCCGGGGCGCCGCCCTTGAAGTAGGAACCGACCGAGGAAGCAATGACGCAGTAGAGATATTCAGCCGAAGGCTTCACGCCGAGGAGCACTTCCGTGGCGATCATGAACGGCCGGAGATAGAGCGCGGCTCCTTCGCCGGCGGGTATCCAGTCGCGGTCGATACGAACCAGCTCGCGCACGGATTGGACGAACAGCTCCTCCGGCAGCGGCGCCATTGCGAGCCGAAGGGCGGAGTTGCGGAAACGGCGCGCATTGGCATCAGGGCGAAACAGCGTGGCGCCGCCGTCGGGCAGGCGATAGGCCTTCATACCCTCGAAGATCTCCTGGGCATAGTGCAGCACCAGTGTCGACGGATCGAGATCGAACGCCTTCCGCGGGCCGATCTTCGCATCGTGCCAGCCGCGCCCCTCGGAATAGCGGATCGTCGCCATGTGATCGGTGAACACGCGCCCGAAGCCCGGATTCGCAAGCAGCGCATCGCGCTCGCTGGTCGCCACTCTGGTCGGGTTCTGCTCGAACAGGAAAGTCTGCTCACCGCTACCGGTCATCTGTCGTCTGCTCCTTCGTTCCGAGCGGTTGGTGTCGCTCGCATTGCATATGTCGAATGGTGGAGGCCATTCTATATCATGATGCGCCCAGGCTCATCACACCTGCGGGATGTGAAAAAACCCGATCGACCGACCGGGTTTTCAGGAAGACTGGCCGTGTGCTGGCCGCAATCAGTTTGCCGGAGCCGGCGCTGGAGCGCCGGTCTGACCTGCCGGAGCAGCCTCGCCTTCAGCCGGGGCGGGAGCTTCTCCGCCTTCGGCCGGGGCCGGGCTGGCTTCAGGGGCCGCACCGCCTTCAGCTGGAGCGGGAGCTGCGGCACCTTCGGCAGCGGCGGGGGCCTGTCCCTCCTGACCAGCTGCCGGTGCCGCCTCGGTCGAGCCTGCCGCGCCGGCGTCCGGCAGCGGGGCCGGGCTGTCCGCCTGCTCACGCAGCCAGGCGATCAGGTTGGCGCGCTCGTCGACTTTCTTGATGCCGGCGAAGCCCATCGCCGTGCCGGGCACGTGCTTCTTCGGCGCTTCGAGGAAGTAGCTCAGATGATCGTAGTCCCACACGACCTTGCCGCCTTCTGCGAAGGTCTGCATGCCCGCGGAATAGCTGAAGCCCTCATGCGAGGCGACCGGGCGGTTGACGACGCTCCAGAGATTCGGGCCGACCTTGTTCGGTCCGCCCTTCTCCACGGTGTGACAGCTTGCGCATTTCTTGAACACGGCCTCGCCGGCGGAGGCATCGGCGCTGGCGAGCAGCGGCCCGATCGGCTCGGACTTCGCTTCCTCGCCGCCGGCAGCACCCGCCTCGCCTGCCGTTTCCTCGGCGACGATGGCGAACCCTTCCTTCTCGGGAGCTTCGGAATGGAAAATGCCTTCCGACGCAATGGATACGGACATCAGAACGAAGACCGTACCCAACAAGGCACCCACACCCATGTTCACATATGGATTCATCTGCAAACGCTCCCTTAGCCACCGGCACAAACAAAAAGCCGGCCCATCTTGAAATCGCGCGGAACCTATGTCTTTTGGCTCTGCGTTGCAACAGAGATTATCAACCCCGGAGTGAGACGTTTTGACACTTTCTCCGGGTTTTTGAAGGCCGGACGATGAATCGTGAACAAACGGGCAAAACCCTCGTACTCATTCCGGCGCGCATGGCGTCGACGCGCCTTCCCGGCAAGCCGCTTGCCGATATTTGCGGCCTGCCGATGATCGTGCAGGTGGCAAGGCGGGCGGCGGAAGCCGAGGTCGGGCGGATCGTGGTGGCGGTCGATCATCCCGATGTCTTCGCGGCCGTGACCGGCGCCGGCTTCGAGGCGATCATGACGCGTGTCGATCACCAGTCCGGCTCCGACCGGATCCACGAGGCGCTCCTGAAGGCCGATCCGCATGGCGAAGCGGAAATCGTCATCAACGTGCAGGGCGATCTTCCGACCATCGAGCCCGGTCCGATTCGTGCCGCGCTGAAGCCGCTGGAAAATCCCTCGACCGACATCGCCACACTGACCGTGGCGATCACCGACGAACACGAAAAGACCAATCCCAACGTCGTCAAGGTCGTCGGCTCCCCGCTTTCCGACAGTCGCTTTCGCGCGCTCTATTTCACCCGCGCCACCGCGCCCTATGGCGAAGGGCCCCTCTATCACCACATCGGGCTTTATGCCTATCGTCGCAAGGCGCTGGAGACTTTCGTTTCGCTGAAGCCGTCGATGCTCGAGAAGCGCGAATCGCTGGAGCAATTGCGGGCGCTCGAAGCGGGCATGCGCATCGATGTCGAGATCGTGGACTCAGTGCCGCTCGGGGTCGACACGCCGGCCGATCTCGACAAGGCCCGCCGCATCCTTTCCGCCCGCGTCTGACATTCCGACAGCAAGGGGACCAAAGTGACCGCCAAGACCAACCGGATTTCATTCCAGGGCGACTACGGCGCCAATTCCGACATGGCCTGCCGCGACATGTTCCCGTCGATGGAACCGCTGCCGTGCCAGACCTTCGAGGACGCTTTCCTGGCGGTGGAAAACGGCGAGGCCGATCTCGCCATGATCCCGATCGAGAACACGATTGCCGGACGCGTCGCCGACATCCATCACCTCCTGCCGGAATCGCGCCTGCATATCGTCGGCGAATATTTCATGCCGATTCGCTTCCAGCTGATGGTGCTGCCCGGCGTCGGGCGCGAGGAAATCCACACCGTGCACAGCCATATCCACGCGCTCGGCCAGTGCCGCAAGATCGTGCGTGCCAACGGGTGGAAGCCGGTGGTCGCGGGCGATACGGCCGGCGCCGCCAAGCTCGTCAAGGAAGTGGGCGACCGCTCGATGGCGGCGCTTGCTCCGCGCCTTGCCGCCGACCTCTACGGCCTCGACATCATTGCCGAGAACGTCGAGGATACCGACAGCAACGTAACGCGCTTCGTCGTGCTGTCCAGAGAGGAGAGCAGGGTCGCCCGCACCTCGAAGGACGAACTGATCATCACGACCTTCGTCTTCAACGTGCGCAATATCCCGGCGGCGCTCTACAAGGCGATGGGCGGTTTCGCGACGAACGGCATCAACATGACCAAGCTCGAGAGCTACCAGCTCGGCGGCAAGTTCGTGGCCACCCAGTTCTATGCGGACATCGAGGGGCATCCGGACGATATAGGCGTGCGCCATGCGATGGACGAGCTGCGCTTCTTCTCGGAAAATGTGCGCATCCTCGGCACCTATCCGGCGCATCCGATGCGCGGCGTGCTCTGACCACGCGGTGCGGTTTCGACCGACCCACGCCACCTTCGGGGCGGCACAAGAAAATGGCAAAACTCGTTAACCGGCTACGCGTCCAGTGCATGCCTAATTTGCAATCATGGAACTACTTAAATCTTGGGCAAATGCCTATTTAGCTCTCGTACAAAGAAGGAGCTAAAAAGATGAAAATCCGTCAGAAGATTACGGAATACGTAAAGATGCGCCGTGCGGTCCGCGAGCTGAACGCCCTCGACGATCACGCCCTGAGCGATATCGGTATTTCCCGTTCCCAGATTCAGGCTGCCGTTTACGGCCGCTAATACCGGGATGACCGCGCGCCGCATTTGACCGCGCGACATCCGAAGTCTTCCACACCCCGCCTCCGTGCGGGGTGTGAGCGTTTTATACGCACGGTTGCTTACGGGCGTTCAACGTTTCTCACGCGGCATGGCTACTCGTCGTAAAGGCAGACACGCAGGCGATGCCCGTCCGGATCGAGTGCGACGAAGGTCGGCCCGAAATCCATCCGTGTCAGTTCCTGGGCGATCGGCAGGCCCATTGCGCGCCATTCCTCGTAACGCGCACGCACAGCCTCTTCCCCCTTTACCATGAAGGCGATTTCGGCTCGGCTGCCGTCGCCGATAGGCTGAGGCTGCACTTTCTCCCTTGCCCACAGGCCGAGAACGAAACCGTCCTGCATCTCGAAGGATGAGAAGGTCGGAAAGGTGGCGGTCGGCTCTTTGCCCAGGAGCTTCCTGTAGAATTCGACGCTGGCCGGTGGGTCCATGACGTAGAGGACGATGAGATTGGGTGTTGCCATGATGGTCTCCTTGTTTCGAGACCTGAAGGCTAGCCCGGCATGCTGCCAGTTTCTGTCAGCAGTGTGCGGGGCAGCAAAGAAATCTCCGGGGATCAGATTCCGGCGGGATCGATGCTGTTCACGGCGCGCCAGTCCTTGAGCAGGGCTTGGCGGCGGCGCGGATAGCGATCGTCGAGCATCGCCGCTTCTGCAATCCGGTCCGTCCGGAAATGCCGGAAATCCTGCCTCAGTTCGCACCAGGCCGCGAGCACCCGGACCTCTTCGAAGAAACCAAGTGCGAAGGGCCAGACCGTCCGGCGGCTATCGCGGCCGTCATTGTCGACGTAGCGCAGTGCGAGCTTGTGTTCGCTGCGGATCGATTTGCGCAAGAGGCTGAGGTCGATCGTTTCGCCACCCGGTTTTCGCGGGCCCACCAGTAGGGTCGAATGCTCGAGTTTCTCTTTCAGGTCCGCCGGAAGCACCGAGCCGATCTTCGCCAGCGCATCGGCGGCTGCGGCCGCGAGCCTTGGATCGCCGCGTTTGGCGACCCAGCGTGACCCTAGCACCAGAGCCTCGATCTCCTCCTCGGAAAACATCATGGGGGGAAGCATGAAGCCGGGCCTGAGCACGTAGCCGATGCCGGGCTCGCCTTCTATGTGCGCGCCCCGGGCCTGCAGGCTGGCTATGTCCCGGTAGAGGGTTCTGAGACTGACGCCGGTTTCCTCGGCGAGCCGCCGGCCGCTGACCGGCTGGCGATAACGCCTCAGCACCTGCATGAGATCGAGCAGGCGTTCCGATCGGGACATGGCACCTCAGCTGCGCTCGGGCCAGGCGAGCCAGTCGCGCATGAGCTGGTGCGCAATGGCGCCCTTCGGCGGCGGAATGTGCTCGTCTCCGGTGTCGGCGACGCCCGTGGCACGCTCCAGCATCGCCTCGGTTTCCGCCCGCGTGAACCAGCGGACGTCTTCCAGTTCCTGTTCGTCGCGCTTGATGGCGGTCGACTTCGCTTCCGCATAGCAGCCGATCATCAGCGAATGGGGAAGCGGCCAGGGCTGCGACGCATGATAGCGCACGCGCCCGATCCGGATGCCGGACTCCTCCAGCGTTTCCCGCCGCACCGCATTTTCGATCGTCTCGCCCGGTTCGACGAAACCGGCGAGGCAGGAATACATGCCCGGCGTAAAATGCGGGCTGCGGCCGAGCAGGCATTGATCGCGCTCGATATCGATCGTCAGCATGATGACGACCGGATCGGTACGCGGGAAGACCATGTGCCCGCAGGCCGTACAGATGCGCCTGTAGCCGCCGGCCGCACCGTCCATCGGGCCGCCGCAGCGGCCGCAGAACCGATTGCCGGCGTTCCAGACGATCAGGCTCGACGCTTGCGCAAACTGTCCCAGCAGGTTCTCCGGCAGCATCTGCTGGCGATAGAGCATGCGGGCATCGGCGATCTTGAAGGGCTCCGGCACCGTCTCCTCCGTCAGCCCCGAAGGCACGGCAAGACGCGGCTCGCCGTTCGGCAGAAAGCCGAGCAGGACCGCATCGTCCATGGTCGGCTCGAGCCCCGCCAGTTCATAGGGCGCGAAAAGCGGATCGATGATCTTCTCGTCGTGCTTGACGATCAGCTTCGCCCCGGAGAAAGCCAGGAAATGCGCGCCGGGATGCTTGAGCGCCGCCTCGATGCAATCGTCGGGACGATGCTCGGACTTGCGATCCAGGTGGTTCTCCGCGAAGGCGACGAGCGTGCTCGGCTCGGGGTGCGGGCTGTGAAGGTCGAAAATCGTTTTCGTCATGCTCAGAGATTTTCCATGATGCGTGCTGCGAATGTCCTATGCTCCTCCTCCGGCCACGGCTCGGCCTTGCCGAAGCCCCAGACCGGGCCCGGCCAGTTCGGATCGCCTTCGCGGCGGGCGATGACATGCACGTGAAGCTGCCGGACGATGTTGCCGAGCGCGCCGATATTGATCTTTTCGGCGCCGGTCGCCTTCTTCAGGCCCGCCGCCACCAGATTGGTCTCGAAGGTCAGCATCGCCTGGTCGAGCGGCGTCAGTTCGAAGACCTCCTTTATGTCGGCGCGCTGGGGTACGAGGATCAGCCAAGGCCAGCGCCGATCGTTCATCAGCCGCATCTGGCACAGCCCGAGCGTGCCGATCGGGATGCCGTCGCGCTCAAGTCGCTCGTCAAGCGTGAAGGTCGTCAAGAAATTCTCCTCGGCATCAAACGGATTCGCTTTGTTTTGCATATCGATACCAGTTTTTTGAAGGCTTGGCTTGCATTTGCTGCGGATATTGCCGATATGAAAGCCGGGAGGTTGGTGGTGGACGAGCCACTCGCCAACCGGGTCAGGTCCGGAAGGAAGCAGCCCTAACGAGCCCCGGCACGGGTCATCGTGCCAGCCTCCCACCTTCTCCGTCCTGTCGGGACACCACCTTCTTCGTCCCTGTCGGGGCACCACTTTCTTTGTCCCTGTCGGGGCAAGAGTTCGAACAGCGGCAGGGTCGATGAGCGACGAAGCGCCCACTTCATCCCCGATTTTACCCGTCGAGAAACCGGCCGCCTACCGTGTTCTGGCGCGCAAATACCGCCCCAAGGACTTCTCCGACCTGATGGTCGGCCAGGAGCCGATGGTGCGCACGCTCACCAACGCCTTCGAAACCGGCCGCATCGCCCAGGCCTACATGCTGACCGGCGTTCGCGGCGTCGGCAAGACGACGACGGCGCGTATCCTGGCACGGGCGCTGAACTACAAGACCGCCGAGATCGACAAGCCCACCATCGACCTGCGCGTCCCCGGCGAACATTGCCAGGCGATCATGGACGGCCGCCATGTCGACGTGATCGAGATGGACGCCGCCTCGCATACCGGGATCGACGATATCCGCGAGATCATCGAGCAGGTACGCTATCGGCCGGTCTCCGCGCGCTACAAGGTCTATATCATCGACGAAGTGCACATGCTCTCGACGCAGGCCTTCAATGGCCTGCTGAAGACGCTCGAAGAGCCGCCGGAGCATGTGAAGTTCATTTTCGCCACGACCGAAATCCGCAAGGTTCCGATTACCGTCCTGTCGCGCTGCCAGCGCTTCGATCTCCGGCGCATCAGCGCTTCCGATCTGGTCGGCCTCTTCTCCACCATTCTCGGCAAGGAGGGCGTGCCCTTCGATCCGGAGGCGCTGGCGATGGTGGCGCGGGCAGCGGAAGGCTCGGCGCGCGACGGCCTGTCGCTGCTCGATCAGGCGATCGCCCATGGCGGCGGTTCGGTCGAGATCGAAACCGTGCGCTCGATGCTCGGCCTTGCCGATCGGGCGCGGATCGTCGACCTGTTCGAGCATGTCATCAAGGGCGATGTCGCCGGCGCGCTCGACGAGTTCGCCGCGCAATACGAAGCCGGCGCCAATCCGACCGTGGTCCTCACCGACCTTGCCGACTTCACCCACCTCGTGACAAGGCTGAAATATGTGCCGGACGCGGTCAACGACCAGTCGCTGAGCGAGATCGAGCGCACGCGCGGGGCCGAATTCGCCGGCAGCGTTGCCGTGACGACGCTTTCGCGCGTCTGGCAGATGTTGCTCAAGGGCATTCCCGAGGCGGAGAGCTCGGCGCGCCCCGCAGGTGCTGCCGAGATGGTGCTGATCAGGCTCGCCCATGCCGCCCATCTGCCTTCGCCCGAAGAGGCCGCGCGGCGGCTTCTCGATCTTTCGGGCGGCGAAGGCGGCGGTCGCCCGGCCCCGAACGGCGGTGGTGGCGGCGGCGGTGCGCAGGCGCCTGCAGGCACCCCCGTCGAGGCTCGCGCCGTGGAGACGGCAGTCTCGCGTCCAAGCGGTAATGGCGCGACCATGCTGCGCGCCGTGCCGAGCTCCGCGCCGCCCCAGCCGATCAGTGTCGGCCGCATCGAAGAGCGCACGGTCGCGAGCGCCGCTGCGAAGCCCGAACCGAAGGTTCCCGTCAATTCCATCGGCGACATCGCCGATCTCTGCGCCAAGAATCGCGACATCAAGCTGAAGACGATGGTGCGCGGTTTCCTGAGGCTCGTGCATATCGAACCCGGCCGGCTCGACGTCAATCTGCCCGACGACGCACCGAAGACGCTGCTGAACGAACTCGCCGTCAAGCTCAAGGAATGGACGGGTATCCATTGGGTCGTGAGCTACAGCCGGGAGCAGGGCGAGCCGACCCTTGTCGAGGCAGAGCAGCGCGCGCAGGAGCAGCGCGTCAACGATGCGCGCCAGGACCCGGACGTCGCTGCCATTCTTGCGCGCTTTCCCGGGGCCAGGATCACCGACGTGCGCATCCGCGCGGCGGATGAGGAGCTCGAGAGCCTCGCTCCGGCCGCGGCCGAATCCGAGGACGGCGACATCGTCCCGGGCGACGACATCGAGTAGCCGCGTCGTACAGACGCGGCGCTTCAGAGCATTTCCAGGAAAAATGTGTAACGGTTTTCCGTCCGGAAGTGCATAGGGACAAAGAATACCAGAGAACAGGAGACGACGATGCGCGACATCATGGGCATGATGGGCAAGGTCAAGGAAATGCAGGCCAAGATGGAGAAGATGCAGGCGGAGATCGCCGCGCTCGAAATCGACGGCACCTCCGGCGGCGGGCTCGTCACCGTCCGTCTCGACGGCAAGGGCCACATGAAGAGCCTGAAGGTCGATCCCTCGCTCTTCAAGGAAGACGATGTCGAGATCCTCGAAGACCTGATCGTCGCGGCCCATAAGGATGCCAAGGACAAGGCCGAGGCGGTGCAGGCGGAAAAGACCCGCGAACTGACGGCCGGGCTGCCGATTCCTCCGGGCATGAAGCTGCCGTTCTGATCCTCGCCCCGCAGAGGCTGGCGCCAGCCGAGATGCGTGCTATCTTGCGGACCGTTTTCCGGAGGAGGGAATGACATGACCGTCGCATCGCTGCTCGTCTTTGCCGGGGCGCTGCTGATTGCCGCCGGGTCGCCGGGGCCGAGCATTGCCGCGCTTGTCGCCCGGGTGCTGTCCAAGGGCGCGCGCGACGTCTTGCCTTTCCTCTCGGCGATGTGGATCGGCGAGGCGATCTGGCTTTCCTTTGCGGTTGCCGGTCTCGCGGCGATCGCCGAGACGTTCCATTGGATGTTCGTCGCAATCAAATGGGCGGGCGTCGCCTATCTCCTCTTCCTCGCCTGGAAGATGTGGTCGGCTGAGCCTCAAATGCCGGGCGAAAGCCTGCCGGAGTCGCGATCGGCATCGAAGATGTTCTTCGCCGGGCTGACGGTTACGCTCGGCAATCCCAAGATCATGATGTTCTATGTGGCGCTGCTGCCCTCGATCATCGATCTCGGCTCGGTCGGCCTCTTCGGCTGGGCCGAGCTGGTCGCCACCATGTTCGTCGTCCTCGTCGTCATCGATCTCGCCTGGGTGCTGATGGCCGCAAAGGCACGGCAGTTCCTGAGGAGCCGCCGCGCGGTCAGGATCGTCAACCGTGCCAGTGCGGGCACGATGGCCGGCGCGGCGGTGGCTATCGCCACCCGCTAAACGCTACGATTCCGATTGGCGGCGATAGACGGTTGGTCTAAAAGCCGGGCATGGCAAAGCGAGTCACCGGTCCGGAAATCGAGAAACTCATCCAGCTCCTGGCGAAAGTCCCGGGCCTCGGGCCCCGTTCCGCCCGCCGCGCGGCGCTGCATCTCGTCAAGAAGAAGGAGCAGTTGCTCGGCCCCCTTGCCGAGGCTATGGGCGAAGCCCATCGCAAGGTCAAGATCTGCTCCTGCTGCGGCAATGTCGACACCATCGACCCCTGCACGGTCTGCACCGACGAACGGCGCGACCAGGCGGTGATCATCGTGGTCGAGGACGTCGCCGATCTTTGGGCGCTGGAGCGCGCCGGCGCCATGAATGCCGCCTATCACGTGCTCGGCGGCACGCTGTCGCCGCTCGACGGCATCGGGCCTGAGGATCTGAACATAAGGGGCCTCATCGACCGCGTCGCCAAGGGTGGCGTGCGCGAGCTGATCATCGCCGTCAACGCGACCGTCGAGGGCCAGACGACGGCGCACTACATCACCGATCAACTCGAAGGCATGGAGGTGAGAATCACGCGCCTCGCCCATGGCGTGCCCGTCGGCGGCGAGCTCGACTATCTCGACGAGGGAACGCTGGCCGCCGCGCTTAGGGCGAGAACGGTGATTTGAGCATTCGCCTCCGCAGCTTCAGTTTCAAGGAAAAGAGATGCTGAGATTCCTTTCCGTTCTGCTCCTGGCCTGCCTGTCTTTCGCCACCTTCTCCTTCGCCGCTTCCAAGGCCGACGTCGAAACGCAGTTCCGGCAGTGGCTTCGAAACGATCTCTGGCCGGAGGCGCAGAAGGCCGGCATATCGAACGCGGCCTTCGAAGCAGCCTTCAAGGGCGTCAGGCTCGACTGGGATCTGCCCGACCTCGCGCCGCCCGGCTTCCCGAAACCGAAGCAGCGCAAGCAGAGCCAGGCCGAGTTTTCCTCTCCCGGATCCTATTTCTCGGAAAAGCGCCTGCAGGGTCTTGCTGCGACGGGCCGCAGCCTCGCCTCCGCCCACGCCTCGACCTTGAAGCGGATCGAGCGGACCTATGGTGTTCCCGGTCAGATCGTCCTTGCCATATGGGGCAAGGAATCCGGCTTCGGTCGGGCGAAGATCCCGCATCCGATCATGGATGTGCTGGCGACCAAGGCTTTCATGTCGACCCGGCCGGAGCTTTTCCGGCGCGAACTGATCGCGGCGCTGCACATTCTCGACAGCGGTGACGTCAAGGAGGCGCAGATGCGCGGCTCCTGGGCGGGTGCCATGGGCCAGCCGCAGTTCCTGCCTTCGAGCTTTCTGAAATATGCGGTCGATTTCGACGGGGACGGACGCCGCGACATCTGGAATTCCGTGCCGGACAGCCTCGCTTCGATTGCCAATTATCTGGCGCAGAAGGGCTGGCAGAGCGGGCGCGACTGGGGTTTCGAGGTTGCGATCCCCTCGGGCGTCTCCTGCGCCCAGGAGGGCCCGGACCTTGCCCGCCCGATCGCCGAATGGGCCGGCATGGGGATCGGCCGTATTTCGGGCAAGGCCTTCCCGGCAGCAGAACGTGCCGCCGCAGGCATGATGCTCGTCCCGGCGGGGACCCATGGACCGCAATTCATCGTCACGCCGAATTTCTACGTGATCAAGGAATACAACAATTCCGATCTCTACGCGCTTTACATCGGCAATTTGGCCGATCGCATCGCTTCCGGAGGCGGTGCCTTCCGCGGCAGATGGGGCGACGTCGGCGGCATGCTGCGATCCGATGTGCTCGGCATGCAGAAGGCGCTGGTCGCGAAAGGCTACGACGTCGGCAAGGCCGACGGGCTGCCGGGCTACAAGACGCGCCGCTCGCTCGGCGACTGGCAGGCGAAGAGCGGCCTCGAGCCGACCTGCTTTCCGGATGTTTCGCTGAAAGCAAAGCTGCGGTGATCTTCGGTTGGGTGCGGCATGCGTCCGCCCCTCATCCGCCTGCCGGCACCTTCTCCCCGCAGGCGGGGCGAAGGCACAAGCGGCGATCGCCTCGGCCATCATAATCACCAGCGTTTCACGGTGCCACGTTCCCTCTCCCCGCATGCGGGAAGAGGGTTAGTCCTCGGGTTAAACCCGAGGAGAGGGGCTTGATCACGCCCCTCGGTCTCAATGCATCTCGACGGACCGCTTGTAGCGCTCGTAGTGATCGGGGACGATCGTCTGGCGCTCGATCATGCGATGGACACGCGGCGGGTTCGGGCCGCGATGGAATGCGGTCAGCTTGTCGCCGACGGCGGCATCGGCCTGGGTGCGCCGCTGATTGTGGCGGACATATTCGACCCAGGTCGGCACGTGGTAGGTCTCGGTCCAGGTGGTCGGGTTCTCGAGGTCGCGCATCAGCGCCCAGTGGCCGGCTCCGTCGCGGATGCGGATACGCCTCCGCTCCGCCATGGTCTTCAGGAATTCGGGGATATCCTCATCGGCGATTTCGTAGTCGATCATGACGACGATGGGGCCGCTGCGCGGCTTCAGGTCGAGCTCGAGCAGCGGCTCGTTGAAGCGGTTGAGCGGGTCGAGATTGAGCGACTTGAACTCCGGCAGGGCGAAGCGCAGTCCGATTGCCGCCCCCGCGAGCATCAGAAGACAGGAGCCGATGAGTGCGTTTGCCGCGCCGTATTGTTCGGCAGTGACGCCCCAGAGCCAGCTGCCGCCGGCAATCCCGCCGAAGGTCATGGTCTGGTAGAGCGAAAGCGCCCGGCCGACGACCCAGCGCGGCGTGGAGAGCTGCACCGTCGTGTTGAAGAGCGACAGCGCCAGCACCCAGCAGGCGCCGGAAACGGCGAGCACGAGGCAGGTCAGCCAGGCCTGCGGGCTGATGGCCGTGACCAGGGCGCTGAAGGCGAAGCCGGCGAAGGCATAGCGCACGATCGCCTCGCTCGTGAGGAATTCCCTTAGTCTTGCGCTCAGGAGCGCGCCGCCGATCGCGCCGACGCCGAAGGCGCCGAGCATGACGCCATAGGTGAGCGGGCCGCCGCCGACGAGGTCGCGTGCCACCAGCGGCAGCAGTGCAAGTATGGCGCTCGCCGAAAGGCCGAAGGCGAAGCCGCGCACGAGCACCTTGCCGATATTGGGCGACATCGCCACGTAGCGCAGCCCTGCAGAAACGGCGCGCCCGAGCGTCTCGCGCGGCAGCCGGTTTTCCGGAGCGACCGGTTTCCATCGGGCGAGCGCGAAAAGGATCGCGAAATAGCTGAGCGTATTGGCGGCGAAGGCGGCCGCCGCACCCGCGGCCGCGACGATGGCGCCGCCGATCGCCGGACCGACGCTGCGGGTAAGATTGAATCCCATGCTGTTCAGCGCCACCGCCGCCGGCAGGTCGTCGCGCGGAACCATGTCGCCGACCGAGGCCTGCCAGGACGGATTGTTGAGAGCCGTGCCGCAGCCGAGGAGAAAGGTGAAGATGAGCAGGAGCCACGGCGTAACGATACCGTAATAGGCGCAGACGGTGAGCAGCGCCGAGACGGCGAGCATGAAGCTCTGCGCGACGAGCATGATCCGCCGCCGGTCGAAATTGTCGGCAAGTGCGCCGGAAACCAGCGAGAAGAGCATGATCGGCAGCGAGGTCGACGCCTGCACCAGCGCCACCATGTTCACCGATTGCGAAATGGACGTCATGAGCCAGGCCGCACCCACGGCCTGGATCAGCCCGCCGAAATTGGAGGCAAGGCTCGCGATCCAGATGGTGCGGAAGATGTCGTGCCTGAAGGGCGCCAACGGCGATATGCGGTTCGTCACCTCTGATCTCTTTCGGTTGATCGTAATATGGATTGCTTCTGGATTGCTTCGTTATAAACCTCGAAATGCGATGCGCCAGACGCTGAAACTTGCGATCGGGCCGAAAGGTCCGGCCCGGCGCCTGCGCGACCCTTGCAATTTACGGCGATGAAGCGTATATGAGCCTCAAATTCTTGATCGGTTAGATGAAGAGTGGGGCCGTGAGGACCCGCTCTTTTTTATTAGCCGGTCCGACGAGGAGAGGATCGTTTGTCCGACACGACAACGGCTGAAAATACGAATGAACCCCGGCTGATTACCGAAACAGGCCTCGACCGGCGTGTTGCCGACATCATCGAGCCGGTGCTCGTGGATATGGGTTTCCGCCTGGTGCGCGTGCGTATGTCCGGTCAGAACGGCCTGACGCTGCAGGTCATGACCGAACGCAACGACGGCACCATGACCGTCGAGGATTGCGAGGAGGTCTCCAAAGCGATCTCGCCGGTTCTCGATGTGGAAGATCCGATCGACAAGGCGTATCATCTCGAAGTGTCGTCCCCGGGCATCGATCGCCCCATGGTGCGCAGGTCCGACTTCATCCGCTGGCAGGGCCATCTTGTGAAGTGCGAGACGTCGGTCATGGTCGACGGGCGCAAGCGCTTCCGCGGCAAGATCGTTTCGGTGGACGAGGATGGTTTCCGGCTCGAGCGCGATCAGCCCGCCTATGGCGAAGAGGCGGCAGTCGCGATCCCGTTCACGGCGCTTTCGGAGGCGCGGCTGATCCTGACGGACGAGCTCATCCGCGACGCGCTGACGGCCGACAAGAAAGCCAAGGCCGCGCGCGCCGCCAACGAAAACTTCGAAGACGAAGACACGGATAACGAATAAGGCTGGGTGCGCTTTCGATGCGCCTGCAACAGACGGAGACAAGACATGGCAGTCAGTGCTAACCGGCTCGAACTTCTGCAGATCGCAGATGCTGTGGCACGCGAAAAGGTGATCGACCGCGAGATCGTTCTGGCCGCGATGGCGGACGCGATCCAGAAGGCGGCTCGTTCGCGCTACGGTTCGGAATCGAACATCCGCGCCGACATCAATCCGAAGACCGGTGAAATCCGTCTGCAGCGTCTCCTGGAAGTGGTCGAGAAGGCCGAGGACTATTCGACCCAGATCCCGATCGAGCTCGCCCGCGACCGCAATCCCGATGCAAAGCTCGGCGATTTCATCGCCGATCCGCTGCCGCCCATGGACTTCGGCCGTATCGCCGCCCAGTCCGCCAAGCAGGTAATCGTGCAGAAGGTGCGCGAAGCCGAGCGCGATCGTCAGTACGACGAGTTCAAGGATCGGGTCGGCGAGATCGTCAACGGCACTGTCAAGCGCGTCGAATACGGCAACGTCATCGTCGATCTCGGCCGCGGCGAGGGCATCATCCGCCGCGACGAGATGATCCCGCGTGAGAACATGCGCTATGGCGACCGCGTCCGCGCCTTCGTCTACGACGTCCGCCGCGAGCAGCGCGGACCGCAGATCTTCCTGTCGCGCACGCATCCGCAGTTCATGGTGAAGCTCTTCACCATGGAGGTGCCGGAAATCTACGACGGCATCATCCAGATCAAGTCGGTTGCCCGCGACCCGGGCTCGCGCGCCAAGATCGCCGTCGTCTCCAACGATTCGTCGATCGATCCGGTCGGCGCCTGCGTCGGCATGCGCGGCTCGCGCGTGCAGGCCGTGGTCGGCGAGCTCCAGGGCGAGAAGATCGATATCATTCCCTGGTCGCCGGATCCGGCTTCCTTCATCGTCAATGCGCTGCAGCCGGCGGAAGTGGCCAAGGTGGTTCTCGACGAGGACGCGGAACGCATCGAGGTCGTGGTTCCGGACGAGCAGCTTTCGCTCGCCATCGGCCGCCGCGGCCAGAACGTGCGCCTTGCGTCGCAGCTGACCGGCTGGGACATCGATATCCTCACCGAGCAGGAGGAGAGCGAGCGTCGCCAGAAGGAATTCAACGAGCGCACGCAGCTCTTCATGGATGCGCTGGACGTCGACGAGATGGTCGGTCAGGTGCTCGCCTCCGAGGGCTTTGCCCAGGTCGAAGAGCTCGCCTATGTCGAACTCGACGAAATCTCCTCGATCGAGGGCTTCGACGAGGATACGGCAAACGAGCTCCAGACCCGCGCCCGCGAATATCTCGAAAAGATCGAGGCGGAAATGGATGCCAAGCGCAAGGAGCTCGGCGTTTCCGACGAGCTGCGCACGATCGATGGCCTCACCAGCCAGATGCTGGTCGCTCTCGGCGAGGAAGGCATCAAGACGATCGAGGACTTTGCCGGCTGCGCCGCCGACGACCTGGTCGGCTGGACCGAGCGCAAGGATGGCGAGACCAAGCGCTTCGAAGGCATCTTCTCGAAGTTCGAAGTCACCCGGGAAGAGGCCGAAACGATGATCGTGCAGGCTCGTCTGGCCGCCGGCTGGATCACCGAAGAGGACCTGGTCAAGCAGCAGGAGGAGGAACAGGAGCAGGATGAGACGATCGAGGTCGCCGAAGGCGCGGATCAGGACGCCTGATCGCGATGATCGTCGAGATCGATGCCGACAGCCTGCCTGCGGACAAGGGTCCGAAGGACCGGAACGGCAACAACCGGACCTGCATCGTCACGCGTGAGAGCGGCTCTCCTGAAGAGTTGATCCGCTTCGTCGCCGGACCCGACGGCGTCGTCGTCGCGGATCTGAAGCGGCAGCTCCCGGGGCGCGGATGCTGGGTCAAGTCCGAGCGGCAGCTCGTGGAAAAAGCGGTGGCGAAGAAGCTCTTCGCCCGCGCTCTTCGCGCCGAAGTAAAGGCGAATGCCGGGCTCGCGGACGAGGTCGAGAGACTTCTCGCCGAGCAGCTCGCGGGCATGATGAACATGGCGCGCAAGGCGGGCCAGTTCATCTCCGGCGCGACGAAGACGGAGCAGGCGGTGCGCGGCCTTGCCGCGCTAGCTGTCTTTCATGCGATCGATGCGGCCGCGGATGGCGTCCGCAAGATCGATCAGGCCCGCAAGGCGATGAGCTTCGTCAGCGAGGACGAAACGGAAATACCCGCTTTCCGCCCCTTCACGGGGGCGGAAATGGAGGGACTTTTGGGAAGTAATGCCTTTATCCATGCCGCAGCGCTTGCAGGGCAGGCCGGTGAAGGTGTAGTGAAGCGCGCAATCATGCTCGAAAAGTACCGAGGATCCGTCCCGGTCCGGGCCGAAGGCGGCGCTGGCAAGCCACAGCAATGAAGCGCGTCACCGGCAGAGGCCGGCATAGCGAGCATTGTTTGAGACAATTTGGAAGACAGGGTCAGGGGTTTCGTATCCGGCCCTGATCGCTAGGAACGGAACGGAATGACGGACAACAAAGACGACAAGACACTCAGCGTAGCGGGCAAGAAGACGCTGACCCTGAAGCCCTCCGGGGTGACACAGGGTACGGTGCGTCAGGATATGGGCCGCGGTCGCACCAAGGCGGTCGTGGTCGAGACCAAGAGAACGCGCGGCCCGCTGAAGCACAAGGACGAGCGCCCGATCACGCCGGTTGCCGCGACGCCTGCCGCCCGCCCGGCCGAGCAGCGTCCGATGCCGCCGCAGCCCTCGGGTCGTCCGGCTCCTCAGCCGCAGCCGCATCAGCCGCGCCAGGAACAGAACCGCCCCCGCGGCGGTGTTGTCCTGAACGATCTCTCTGCCGGTGAGATGGAAGCCCGCCGTCGCGCCCTGGCGGAAGCCCAGATTCGCGACGCCGAGGAAGCCAAACGCCGCGCCGAGGACGAAGTGCGCCGCCGTCGCGAAGAGGAAGAGCGTCTCGCCCGCGAGAAGGAAGAGGCCGCGCGCCGTGCCGCCGAAGAGGCCGCACGTCCGCCAGTAGAGGCTGAAAAGACCGAGGAGAAGGTCGAGGCTGCAAGTCCCGCAGTCGGCGAACGTCGTGCCGAGACGCGCCCGCAGCCGGGACGCCCGGCTCCGGCTGCAACGCCGGCGGCGCCGGACGGTGCAGCACTTCGCGGCCGCCGCGGGACCGAGAGCGAGGAAGACGAACGCCGCCGCAGCGGTGCCGGTGCTCCCCGCGGCAAGGTCGTGCGTCCGGAGCCGGCAAAGCCTGCTCCCCGTGCAAAGGGTGACGAGGGCCGACGCCAGGGCAAGCTGACGCTTACGACGGCTGCCGTCGACGAGGATGGCAGCCAGCGCGGCCGTTCGCTTTCAGCGATGCGCCGCCGCCAGGAGAAGTTCAAGCGCAGCCAGATGCAGGAAACGCGCGAGAAGATCTCCCGCGAAGTCGTCCTGCCGGAAACCATCACGATTCAGGAACTGTCGCAGCGCATGTCCGAGCGCGCGGTCGACGTCATCAAGTTCCTGATGAAGGAAGGCCAGATGATGAAGCCCGGCGACCTGATCGACGCCGATCTCGCGGAGCTCATCGCCGGCGAATTCGGCCACACGGTCAAGCGCGTTTCCGAATCGGACGTCGAGGAAGGCATCTTCAATATCTCCGACGTGGACGACGACATGCAGTCGCGGCCGCCGATCGTGACGATCATGGGTCACGTCGACCACGGCAAGACGTCGCTGCTCGACGCCATCCGCCACGCCAACGTGGTTGCCGGCGAGGCAGGCGGCATCACGCAGCACATCGGTGCCTACCAGGTCGAGCAGAACGGCCAGAAGATCACCTTCATCGACACGCCCGGCCACGCGGCCTTTACGGCCATGCGCGCCCGCGGCGCCCAGGCGACGGACATCGCCGTCCTCGTCGTCGCGGCCGATGACAGCGTGATGCCGCAGACGATCGAGTCGATCAACCATGCCAAGGCGGCCGGCGTTCCGATCATCGTGGCGATCAACAAGATCGACAAGCCGTCCGCGAATCCGCAGAAGGTCCGCACCGAGCTGCTGCAGCACGAGGTCTTCGTCGAATCCATGGGCGGTGAGGTTCTCGACGTCGAGGTTTCGGCGAAGAACCAGACCAACCTCGACAAGCTGCTCGAGGCGATCCTGCTGCAGTCCGAAATCCTCGATCTCAAGGCCAATCCGAACCGGACGGCCGAAGGCACGGTGGTGGAAGCCGAGCTCGACCGAGGCCGCGGTGCGGTTGCGACCGTCCTCGTACAGAAGGGTACCCTCACTCCGGGCCAGATCATCGTTGCGGGCGACCAGTGGGGCCGCGTGCGCGCACTCGTCAACGACAAGGGCGAACATGTGAAGGCCGCCGGGCCATCGACACCGGTCGAGGTTCTCGGTCTCTCCGGAACGCCGGCTGCGGGCGATCGCTTCGCCGTCGTCGAGAGCGAGAGCCGGGCGCGCGAGATCTCGGAATATCGCCAGCGGCTCGCCCGCGAGAAGGCGGTTGCCCGCCAGTCCGGTTCGCGCGGTTCGCTCGAGCAGATGATGACCCAGCTCCAGACCTCCGGCGTCAAGGAGTTCCCGCTGGTCATCAAGGGCGACGTGCAGGGCTCGATCGAAGCGATTTCCGGCGCCCTGGACAAGCTCGGCACCGACGAAGTGCGCGCCCGCATCGTTCATTCGGGTGCCGGCGGCATCACCGAGTCGGACGTCTCGCTTGCGGAAGCTTCGAACGCTGCCATCATCGGCTTCAACGTCCGTGCCAACAAGCAGGCGCGGGATGCGTCCGAGCGTGCCGGCATCGAGATCCGCTACTACAACATCATCTACGACCTGGTGGATGACGTGAAGGCGGCGATGTCCGGTCTCTTGTCGCCGGAGCGGCGCGAGACCTTCCTCGGCAATGCCGAGATCCTGGAGGTGTTCAACATCACCAAGGTCGGCAAGGTCGCGGGTTGCCGCGTCACCGAGGGCAAGGTCGAACGTGGCGTCGGCGTCCGTCTGGTACGCGACAACGTCGTCATCCACGAAGGCAAGCTCAAGACGCTCAAGCGCTTCAAGGACGAAGTCTCCGAGGTCCAGTCCGGCCAGGAATGCGGTATGGCCTTCGAGAACTACGAGGACATCCGTGCCGGCGACACGATCGAGTGCTTCCGCGTCGAACACGTCACGCGGACGCTCTGATCCGATCCGGCAGGGTATTGGCGAGCGCCGGATCGGCTCCGGCGCTCGCTTTTTTTTGAGTGAGAAGGCGCGCGATGCCGCCCGCCTCTCGCATGTTGGAACCGATCGCGTTTCGATGGGGCTTGATACGGTCCGATCGGCGCGGTCCAGGGTGAAACGATGGCCAAATCCACATCCTCCGCTCCGTCCCAGCGCATGCTGCGCGTCGGTGAACAGGTGCGCGCAGCGATCACGCAGGTGCTGCAGCGCGGTGAAGTACTCGATCCGCTGATCGAAAATACGGTGATTTCCATTTCCGAAGTGCGCATGTCGCCCGATCTGAAGATCGCCACGGCCTATGTGACCCCACTCGGGGTCGCCGACCACGCGGCGGTCATCGAAGCGCTGAACAAGCATGCGAAATTCATCCGCGGACGGCTCGGCCCGCAATTGCGGCAGATGAAATACATGCCGGACGTCCGGTTCCGGGACGATACCAGCTTCGACAACTATCAGAAGATCGACTCGCTGCTGCGCTCGCCGGAGGTCAGTCGCGACCTCGATCGCGACGCCGACGACGAAGAGTAAGCGACAGAACCAATGTCCAGACCCCGCAAACCGAAGGGCCGCCCGATTTCGGGATGGCTGATCCTCGACAAACCTCTCGATTTCGGTTCGACCGAGGCCGTATCCAAGATCAAGTGGCTGTTCAAGGCGCAGAAGGCGGGCCATGCCGGCACGCTCGATCCGCTCGCCTCGGGCATGCTGCCGATCGCGCTCGGCGACGCGACGAAAACCGTTCCCTACGTCATGGACGGCCGCAAGATCTACGAATTCGCGGTGGCCTGGGGCGAGGAGCGCTCCACCGACGATCTCGAAGGCGAAGCCGTCCGCTCTTCCGCCGCGCGTCCGGAGGAAGAGGCGATCCGCGCCCTGCTGCCGAAATATACCGGCGTAATCGCGCAGGTGCCGCCGCAGTTCTCTGCGATCAAGATCGGCGGCGAGCGCGCCTATGATCTCGCCCGCGACGGCGAAACCGTCGAGATCCCGGCGCGCGAGGTGGAGGTCTTCCGTCTGTCGCTCATCGGATCGGCTCCGAATCTCGCTCATTTCGAGATCGAATGCGGCAAGGGCACCTATGTCCGTTCGCTCGCCCGCGACATGGGCCGCGATCTCGGCTGCTTCGGCCATATCGCGTCGCTGCGCCGAACCTTCGTCGCCCCCTTCGGCGAGGAGGACATGGTACCGCTCGCCGATCTCGTCGCCCTGGAGGCGATCGAGGACGATGCGGAACGTCTCGCCGCGCTCGACGCGTATCTGATCGACACGGGAGAGGCCCTGTCCGACCTGCCGCATATCGCCGTCAACGACGACCAGGCGCACCGGCTGCGGATGGGCAACCCGATCATCCTGCGTGGACGCGACGCTCCGCTGCCCACGCCAGAGGCCTATGCCACGGCCCAAGGCAAGCTCGTGGCGATCGGCGAAATCGCCGAGGGCGAGTTCCGGCCGAAGCGAGTTTTCGCCACCCAATAATCCTGCTGGTCGAAAACCGATCTCACGCGTTTAGAGCGGGATGAGGAAGTGCGTGCGGTTTTCCGCCCGCATTCCGCTCTAACTTGCTAGAATCGACCACGTTCATGATTCAGGTCGACCCGAACTGAATCATCGTGATCTAAAGTCGAGCGGAGCGGCGGACGCGGCGTATACTCGTTGTGCTCCGGAGCCCATGTTGCCATGGGCCGCCGGCTGCGCTCGGGAAATCTGGAACGGGGGCGGCGGGCAGGAAGCGCATGGTACCCGCTCCGGCAAAACGCGGTAGTGATCGGTAGAGGCGGTAAAATATGGTCGAAGCGTCAGAGAAGAGCCGGGAAGATGCTTCATCGGGCAGCCTGCAGGCCGCCGCCGGCTTCGTCCGCGACTATCTTCGCCGGCCGTTCAGCTTCTATCTGATTTCGCTGCTGCTGATAGCCATCATACCGCCCTTCATCTTTTCCTTTGTCATCCTGCAGCGCAATTTGGACGCGCAGAGAGAAGAAGTCACTTCTCTGCTGCGCGCCTCTACCGGGTCGGTCACACGCATCGTCGAGCGCGAGGTCGACGGCATGCTGACGACGCTTCGGGTCCTGGCGAAATCCGGCGCCGTCGATCTCGCCGACATGCGAGGTCTCTACGAACGGGCATCGGTCGCATTGGCGGACACCGATTCCCACCTGATCATCGTCGACGGCAACCACGACCTTCTTCTGAGCACCCGCGTTCCTTTCGGTACGCCGCTCGGGCGGGCATCGGATCCGGAGATCGATCTCGCTTTGCAGAGTACGGCGCCGCTTGTCTCGGGCGTGTTTCCATCCGAAGTGGGCAGGGGCTGGGTCTTCACCGTCTATCTTCCGGTGACGACGCCCGACGGAAAGAAGTATCTGCTGGGCCTCAGGCAGGATGCCGAACGGATGACGAGGGCCGTCAATCGTGACACGCTTTCTCCCGGATGGAATGCCGCGCTCGTCGACGGCAAAGGCAGGGTCATCGTCTCCTCGGACTCCTCGGTGAAGTCCGGCGACCCGTTCTTTCTCGACGAATTGCCGTTGATCAGCATCGGTGTCGGCAATATCAGTGCCGGCGGCGTCGACTACCGCGTCGCGTCGGAGTTTTCGGTGGTGACCGGCTGGCGCATCGTCGCCTGGGCGCCGAGCGAGATCGTCGATCAGCCGATGCTTTGGTCGTTCCTCTGGCTGTCCTTCGGTGGGATCATCTTCGCAAGCATCGCGGTCGCCGGTTCGTTGACCATTGCGCGGCTGCTCACGCAGGGTGTCCGGCTCTTGGCCATGGATGCCCGGCGGCTGGGGGCGGGCGAGCCGGTGGAACCGCGCCGCTACATGATCACTGAAGTCGAAGCGGTATCCACCGCCCTCGCAAGCGCTGCTACGGCCCGCGCCAAGGCCGAAAGCGAAATCCGCCTGCTGATGCGGGAGGTCGCGCATCGGGCGAAGAATCAGCTCACCGTCATCCAGTCGATGCTGGCGCAGTCGGCCAATTCGGCGGAGGAGCCGTCGGATTTCGTCGAGGCGTTTCGCAAGCGCCTTGCGGGCCTCGCGCGCTCGACCGACCTCATGGTGGCGAACGCCGCCTCCGGAGTCGACTTCCGCGAGCTCGTGCGCAACCAGCTTCAGCCGTTCATGCCGGCCGAGTCCGACCGCGTCGTGCTCAGCGGACCTGCCCTGCGGCTGGACGCGCAGATGGCGCAGACCCTCGGCATGGCGCTGCATGAACTGGCTACCAACGCCATAAAGCATGGTGCGCTCGCCAACCAGACCGGTATGATCAAGGTCGAGTGGTCGGTGGGGGAGGGTGCGATCGATATCCGCTGGCGCGAGAGCGGTGCCGATATCGTCGCGCCTTCGGGGAAGAAGGCCCGCAGAGGTTTCGGCACGGTCGTGCTCGAGCGCATGCTCGGCCTGGCCCTTCGTGCGGAGCTGGAAAGGACGATGCATGCGGATGGCATCGAATGGCGGATACGCATCCCGCGCGGCAAGGATCATTCCTCGCAGGAGGCAGGCGGTTGAGAGGCGGATCGTCCTGCAGCAAACCGCCTCAAATGGATGCCGGAGCATCTGTGCGCAACCGGAATTGACGGTGCGCGGGAGGCGGTGCCGCGCAGCGCTTTCATGACCCTTTCCTTTTGGAACGGATTCGGTTATAGGCACGCCAGCGAAAGGCGCCGCCTCTTCGTGCGAACGGCCGTAGCTGGACGACATCCCGGCTGCCGGCGACCCTCAAATCCTCGAACGAAAGGATCAAACGATGTCGGTTACTGCAGAGCGCAAAGCTCAGATCATCAAGGAATTCGCAACCGTAGAAGGCGACACCGGTTCTCCGGAAGTTCAGGTTGCCATCCTGACGGAACGGATCAACAACCTGACCGAACACTTCAAGGACCACAAGAAGGACAATCACTCCCGACGTGGCCTCCTCGCGCTGGTTTCCAGCCGGCGGTCGCTCCTCGACTATCTGAAGAAGAAGGACGAGGCGCGCTACACCAAGCTGATCGGTGCCCTGGGCATCCGTCGCTAAACGACTGGTCCGGCGGGTTGCCTCGGCAACCCGCCGGCTTTTTTTTCTGCAGCCCGTGCGCTCTTCAAAAAGCCTAGGGTATTGTAAAGGGCGCCACAGCGCCGCGCGTCTTATCGGACGCGCAACGTCCAGCGGACCGGATGGGCCGGGATCGCGGATCAACCAATGGCCCGTCATGGGGCAGGATTGCAGGATGCTTCGGCGCCTGCTTGCCGAAGCGGCTGCTATACGCAGCGCGGCAAAGCGGTATGCGGCCGGTTTTCTTTGAAGCCTCCCGTTGTCTTGCCCGTGATGCGCCACCAGGCGGCTTTGAGATCGCCCGCGCTTAATGAGCCGCGGAAGGTCTGTCGCACACGAAGGACAGAACATGTTCGAGACACACAAGGTAGAAATCGAATGGGCTGGGCGTCCGCTCAAGCTCGAAACCGGAAAAATCGCGCGTCAGGCCGATGGTGCCGTTCTCGCGACCTACGGCGAAACCGTCGTGCTCGCCACGGTGGTTTCGGCGAAGGCACCGAAGCCAGGCCAGGATTTCTTCCCGCTCACCGTCAACTATCAGGAAAAGACCTACGCTGCGGGCAAGATCCCCGGCGGCTATTTCAAGCGTGAGGGCCGCCCCAGCGAAAACGAGACGCTGGTGTCGCGTCTGATCGACCGGCCGATCCGTCCGCTCTTCCCGGACGGCTACAAGAACGACACCCAGGTCATCATCACGGTCATGCAGCATGACCTCGAGAACAACCCGGACGTCGTCGCTATGGTTGCGGCATCCGCTGCATTGACGCTTTCCGGCGTTCCCTTCATGGGCCCGGTCGGCGGTGCCCGCGTCGGCTACATCAACGGCCAGTACGTTCTCAACCCGCATCTCGACGAAATGGACGAATCCACGCTCGACCTCGTCGTCGCCGGCACGCAGGAAGCGGTGCTGATGGTGGAATCGGAAGCGAAAGAGCTGCCGGAAGATGTCATGCTCGGCGCCGTCGTTTTCGGCCAGAAGGGCTTCCAGCCGGTGATCGACGCTGTCATCAGGCTTGCGGAAGTTGCCGCCAAGGAGCCGCGCGAATTCAATCCGGAAGATCACTCCGCTCTCGAAAATGCGATGCTCTCGATCGCCGAAGACGAGCTGCGCAACGCCTATAAGATCACCGAGAAGGCCGCGCGCTATGCCGCCGTCGATGCGGTAAAGGCAAAGGTCAAGGAACACTTCCTGCCGGAAGGCGTCGAGAACCCGGCCCATACCGCAGAAGAGATCGCCGCTGTCTTCAAGCACCTGCAGGCCAAGATCGTTCGCTGGAACATCCTCGACACGAAGAGCCGCATCGATGGCCGCGACCTCGTCACGGTTCGCCCGATCGTCGCCGAAGTCGGCATCCTGCCGCGCACGCACGGTTCGGCGCTCTTTACCCGCGGTGAAACGCAGGCGATCGTCGTTGCCACGCTCGGCACCGGCGAAGACGAGCAGTATGTCGATTCCTTGACTGGCATGTACAAGGAAAACTTCATGCTGCATTACAACTTCCCGCCCTATTCGGTCGGTGAAACCGGCCGCATGGGTTCTCCGGGCCGCCGCGAAATCGGCCACGGCAAGCTCGCCTGGCGCGCCATCCATCCGATGCTGCCGACCGCGGAACAGTTCCCCTACACGCTGCGCGTCGTTTCCGAGATCACCGAGTCCAACGGTTCGTCCTCCATGGCAACCGTCTGCGGCACGTCGCTTGCACTGATGGACGCGGGCGTTCCGCTCGCCAAGCCGGTTGCGGGCATTGCCATGGGCCTCATCAAGGAAGACGACCGTTTCGCCGTCCTCTCCGACATTCTCGGCGATGAAGACCACCTCGGCGATATGGACTTCAAGGTCGCGGGCACGGATGCCGGCATCACCTCGCTGCAGATGGACATCAAGATCGAAGGCATCACCGAAGAAATCATGGGTGTTGCCCTCAACCAGGCCAAGGGAGGCCGCCTGCACATTCTCGGCGAAATGGCCAAGGCCATCTCCGAGAGCCGCGGCCAGCTCGGCGAGTTCGCACCGCGCATCGAAGTCATGAACATTCCGGTCGACAAGATCCGCGAAGTCATCGGCTCGGGCGGCAAGGTCATCCGCGAAATCGTCGAAAAGACCGGCGCCAAGATCAATATCGACGACGACGGCACAGTGAAGATCGCGTCGGCTTCCGCCAAGGAGATCGAGGCCGCCCGCAAGTGGATCCACTCGATCGTCGCCGAGCCGGAAGTCGGTCAGGTCTATGAAGGCACTGTCGTCAAGACGGCCGATTTCGGCGCCTTCGTCAACTTCTTCGGCGCCCGCGACGGCCTCGTCCACATCTCGCAGCTCGCTTCCGAGCGCGTTGCCAAGACCACCGACGTCGTCAAGGAAGGCGATAAGGTCTGGGTCAAGCTGATGGGCTTCGACGAGCGCGGCAAGGTTCGCCTCTCCATGAAGGTCGTAGACCAGGCGACCGGCAAGGAAATCGTTGCCGAGAAGAGCGAAAAGAAGGACGGCGGCGAAGCCGCCGAGTAAGCCGGCCTCGGCTGAAACCATTCAGGGCGCGGAGCGGATCGCTTCGCGCCCTTTCTTGTGACGAAAACGGAATCGAACCATGAGCCGCGACGCGCTGAAAACACTGTTCCATCCCTTCGCAATGGGGATCATCGATCCGCCGGGAGAGGGCGAGCGGGTACTCTTCCTCGGCGCCGAGGCGGGCTACCGCCTGCCGGAAGGCTTTGCTGCGGACGTCTCCGCGGTGCAGCCGCTCAAGCCGCTCTACCGCGCGCTGGCGGCCGCTCGCGCCGATGTGGTGCCCGTCGCGGCCGGCGACGGCTACGACGCTGCCCTCGTTCTCTGCGGCAGGCACAAGGGCGAGAACGAAGACCGCATTGCACAGGCTTTGGAACGCACCCGCGCCGGTGCCCTGATCGTAGTCGCCGGCGGCAAGGAGGACGGCATTCAGTCGCTGCGCAAGAGGATCGACAAGTTCGGCTGGGATGGCGACTCGATGCCGAAATATCACGGCGTCGCCTTCTGGTTCACGCGGCCGGAGGACGCCGCCGAGGCCATCTCGGCGCTCGCCAAGGTCCCGGTGCGCGTCGACGGCCTGTTCGTGGCATCGCCCGGCATGTTCTCGCATGACCGCGTCGATGCCGGTTCGGAGCTGCTCGCGTCGCGCCTGCCGCGCGATTTCACCGGCCACGCGGCGGATTTCGGCGCAGGCTGGGGCTACCTCTCGGTCAAGCTTGCCGAGGCTTCGCCGAGCCTCAAGGGCATCGATCTGTTCGAAGCGGATTTCGAAGCGCTGGAGGCGGCACGGGCAAACATGGCAGCGAATGCGCCTTCGACGGCGGCCCGTTTCTATTGGCACGACCTGACGGCGGAAGAGACGCGCGACAAATACGACCTTATCGTCATGAACCCGCCCTTCCACGAGGGCCATGCCGCCGAGCCTGCGCTCGGCGCGGCGATGATCAAGGCGGCCGCCAAGGCGCTGAAGCATGGCGGCCGGCTGATGCTCGTCGCCAATCGCGGACTTCCCTATGAGCCGGTCCTGACGGAAAACTTCAAGGAAATCGGCGAGACCTGCCGCAATGCGCGCTTCAAGGTGCTCTGGGCGAAGCGCTGAGTCGATTTATTTGCCGTAATGCGACCCCTCCCCAACCCCCAAAAGGGGGAGGGGCTACTTCTGCCGCACCCTCGCGGTCCAAAGTCAGCCTTTGCGTCATCCGCGAACTTGCGAAATGGGAAAGCGCTAGCCGCAAGCGCCTAACCCCTCACCCTTGTGGGGAGGGGTTGCGGAGGGGCCTCATCCAACCGCCGTGGGCAGCGTGGCAATCACGCGATTTAATCCGCGTCCGCGACCCGCAATGCTTCGAGCGTCGGCATCGAGGTGATGTTGTAGCCGGAGTCGACGTAATGAATTTCGCCGGTGACGCCGCGCGAGAGGTCCGAGAGCAGATAAAGTGCGGAACTGCCGACGTCTTCTATGGTGACGGTCCGGCGCAGGGGCGAGTTCTTCTGCTGCCAGGAGAGCATCGCGCGCGCATCGGAAATGCCGGCGCCCGCAAGCGTCCGGATCGGACCGGCCGAGATCGCATTGACGCGGATGCCGCGCGATCCGTAGTCGGCGGCAAGATAGCGCACCGAAGCCTCGAGCGCGGCCTTGGCGACACCCATGACGTTGTAGTTCGGCATGACCCGCATCGAGCCGCCATAGGTGAGCGTCAGCATGGTGCCGCCCTCGCTCATCAGCTCCGCTGCACGCTTGGCAATCTCGGTAAAGGAGAAGCAGGAGATCACCATGGTGCGGCTGAAATTGTCCCGCGTCGTGTCGGCATAGAGACCCTTGAGTTCGTTCTTGTCCGAGAAGCCGATGGCGTGGACGACGAAATCGAGCTTGCCCCAGCGCTCCTTTATGGCGTCGACGACAGCGTCGACGGAGCCGATGTCCTCGACGTCGCAGGGGAGCAGGAAGTCGGAATTGACCTCTGCAGCCAGCGGCTTGACGCGCTTGCCGAGGGCTTCGCCCTGATAGGTGAAGGCGAGCTCTGCGCCCTGGGCGGCGAGAGACTTGGCGATTCCCCAGGCAATAGAATGGCTGTTGGCGACGCCCATGATGAGGCCGCGCTTTCCGTTCATCAATCCGTTCATCGTGTTATCCGTTATAGCGCTGGAAAACGAGCGTCGCGTTTGTGCCGCCGAAGCCGAAGGAGTTCGAAAGAACCGTGTCGATCTTGGCATTGTCGATGCGCTTGCGGACGATCGGCACCCCTTCGAATTCGGGATCGAGCTCGGTGATGTGGGCGCTTTCGCCGATGAAGCCGGCCTGCATCATCAGGAGACCGTAGATCGATTCCTGCACGCCGGCCGCGCCGAGCGAGTGGCCGGTCAGCGATTTCGTGGACTGCACATGCGGCATCTTCTCGCCGAAGACCTCGCGGATGGCGCCGATCTCCTTCTGATCGCCGACCGGCGTCGAGGTGCCGTGGGTATTGATGTAGTCGACCTCGCCCTTCACGGTGGCCAGCGCCTGGCGCATGCAGCGAACCGCGCCTTCGCCTGATGGCGCGACCATGTCGTAGCCGTCCGAAGTGGCGCCGTAACCGACGATTTCCGCATAGATTTTGGCGCCGCGCGCCTTGGCGTGCTCCAGCTCTTCCAGAACGAGAACGCCGGCACCGCCGGCGATGACGAAGCCGTCGCGGTTCGCGTCATAGGCGCGCGACGCGACGGACGGCGTGTCGTTGTACTTCGACGACATGGCGCCCATGGCGTCGAAAAGATTGGACATGGTCCAGTCGAGATCTTCATGGCCGCCCGCGAACATGACGTCCTGCTTGCCCCACTGGATCATTTCCGCGGCATTGCCGATGCAATGCGCCGAAGTTGAGCAGGCCGACGAGATCGAGTAGTTGACGCCGTGGATCTGGAACCAGGTCGCGAGCGTCGCCGAAGCCGTAGACGACATCGCCTTCGGCACCACGAAGGGGCCGATCCGCTTCGGGCTGTTGTTCTTGCGGGTGATCTCCGCCGCTTCGACGATCGCGCGGGTAGAAGGGCCGCCCGAGCCCATGATGATGCCGGTGCGCTCATTGGTGATGTCACCGGCCTCGAGCCCGGAATCGGCGATCGCCTGCTTCATCGCCACATGGTTCCAGGCGCCGCCCTGGGACAGGAAGCGCATGGCGCGGCGGTCGACGAGGTCGCTCGGGTCGAGCGTCGGCGCTCCCCAGACCTGGCATTTGAAACCGTGCTCGGCAAAGTCCGGAGAAAACGTGATGCCCGACCGCGCATCGCGCAGCGACGCGGTGACTTCGTCGGCATCGCTGCCGATCGAGGAAACGATGCCGAGGCCCGTTACAACAACCCGTCTCATGTCAGATGACCTTTTCTTCGATTGGAACCGTGCGGGGATCGCCCGCAGTTCAGTCGGCCTTTTCCTGGAAGAGGCCGACCCTGAGATCGGTGGCCTTGTAGATCGTTTCGCCATCGGCCTTCATCCAGCCGTCGGCGATGCCAAGAACCAGACGGCCGCGCATGACGCGCTTGAAGTCGATGCCGTATTCTACCAGCTTGGTCTTCGGCGTCACCATGCCGGTGAACTTCACTTCCCCGGTGGAGATGGCGCGGCCCTTGCCGGCCTCCCCGAGCCAGCCGAGGAAGAAACCGGTCAATTGCCACATGGCGTCGAGACCGAGGCATCCGGGCATGACGGGATCGCCCATGAAGTGGCAGGGAAAGAACCAGAGATCCGGCGTGATGTCGAATTCGGCGCGGACATAACCCTTGTCGTTTGGCCCGCCCGTTTCCGAAATGTCGGTGATGCGGTTGAACATCAGCATCGGCGGCAGCGGCAGCTGCGCGTTGCCGGGGCCAAACATTTCGCCTCGGCCGCAGATCAGGATTTCCTCATAGCTGAAGCTGGATTGTCTGGTGGTCATGAATGGTTGCTTCCCGAGTCTATTATGTGTTCTCCGACCTGCTTTAGTGCAAGTCCGGTCTGATTTGAAGCGCAACCTGTCATCCGCGGCTGCGATGCGGGCTGCGGCTCGTGACGTTCCAAGTAGAGCGGCATGCGGGCTAAGGAAAGCTCTCTCATCGTCTTCGAACCGCTCGGAATGGTGACATCATTCCGCCGTCGCTTACAGTATGAATGTGGCGGCGGCCAGAGTTAAATGCCCGCCTTCCCCCGCTTTGGGCCGATTTTCAGGCCTTTGCGGCCTTCGCATGTGCGGAATCTATTGAAAGCCGCGGCGCCAGAAGTTATATCGCAAATTGATAATCCACGGATCCCGCAGGTATATCGGAACGGTTGTCGATGACGAAAGCAACGCACATGTCCTCACAGGAGAGGCTGCGCAGTTCGGGTTTGCGCCCGACGCGCCAGCGCGTCGCGCTTGCCGATCTGATCTTCGCCAAGGGCGACCGTCACCTGACGGTGGAGGAACTGCATGAGGAGGCCGTCACGGCCGGCGTTCCCGTTTCGCTCGCGACCGTCTACAACACGCTCCACCAGTTCACCGAAGCCGGCATGATCCGCGTCCTCGCCGTCGAGAGCGCCAGGACCTATTTCGATACGAATGTCTCGGATCACCACCATTTCTTCATCGAGGGCGAAAACGAAGTCCTCGACATTCCGGTGAGCAATATTCAGATCGACAATCTCCCCGAACCGCCGGAAGGCATGGAAATCTCCCATGTCGACGTGGTAATCCGGCTGCGCCACAAGACCGAGCGCTGAGCGTCCGTCGCCTCATCTCTCGCGCCACGAAGTCTCGTCACATCACGTCGTCCGGGTCGCGGCCGGGACCGGCCTTGCCCGTCGGCAGCGTCCAGCCGTATCGCAGCGCGCCGCCCCGCACGGCGAAGGCCGTGATGACGCCGAGTGCGGACGTTGCGACAAGCGGCAATCCGGCTAGGCTGGCCAGGACGAAGGCGCCGGCGCCGATGAGGGCGGCGCTGACGTAGATCTCCGGCCTCAGGAGGACAGAGGGCTCGCCGGCCAGCAGATCTCGCAGAACCCCGCCGAAGGTTGCCGTCAGGGCGCCCGTGACCAGGGCGACGATGGGCGATCCGGTCGCCGCCAGCCCCTTTGCCGCGCCCATCACGCAATAGGCCGAGAGGCCGAGCGCGTCGAGCCATACGAGCATCCGGTAGCGCGATTCGAGCAGATGGGACGTGAGGAAGACGGCGACCGCCACCGCCGCGCAGACGATGATGAAATTAGGGTTCACCACCCAGAACACCGGCGTCGCGCCGAGAACGAGGTCGCGGATGGTGCCGCCGCCAATACCGGTCGCGGAAGCGAGAAACAGATAGCCGATGATGTCGAGCTGCTTGCGGGAGGCCGACAGCGCGCCCGTCGCCGCAAAGATTGCGACTCCCGCATAGTCGAGGAATTCGAGGATCGGCATGGCTGCTCCGCTTGGCTGCAAGTCTCCTCTAATCGTAACCTATTAAAGAAAACATGCGGTAGACTACCGCGGCAGCAGCGTCTGCGTCCGGCCGAGGAGATAATAGGCAACGAGACCGGTCCACTCCTTGGCGGCCGTCGTCGCCAATTGGGCGTTGAGCGAGGGCTGGGTGAAATCGAAGCCGAGCCGCACCTTGCCGCTCGTGCGATAATCCGTCGGCCAGGGCGTGACCTCCATGCCGTTTGCGCGAAAAAGACCGATAGAGCGCGGCATGTGGTATGCGGAGGTCACGAGTGCGCAACGCTCAAGCCCGTTCTTGGCCAGCAGATCCCTGGTATAGCGTGCGTTTTCGAAGGTCGTCCGCGATTCTCCCTCGCGGATCAGCCGGTCGGATCCGATGCCGAAGGTCCCGAAGAAATTTTCCGAGGCATGCGCGTCGCCCTCATAGATGCCGCTGAGCGACCCGTCTCCGCCCGAGACAAGGATGCGTGCCTGCGGATAGGCCTGCGCGAGCCTCAAGGTCTCGACGAACCGCTCGGCCGCCTGGTTCAGCTCCATGCCGCCGCGGCTGGCCATCACCACATTCTCGAAGGCGCCGCCGAGCACGATGATGCAGGCAAGCTCCGTGGGCTCCGGCGTGGGGCGGGGAAACCGATCCTCGAGGAT
This sequence comes from Ensifer sp. R1-3, assembly GCF_056739175.1. Lineage (NCBI taxonomy): Bacteria > Pseudomonadati > Pseudomonadota > Alphaproteobacteria > Hyphomicrobiales > Rhizobiaceae > Ensifer > Ensifer sp. R1-3. The sequence continues at coordinate 2,537,131 of NZ_CP096515.1, read as the reverse complement.
CTGCAGGAAATAGGAGCCGGCGGTGGTGAAGAGTGTGACGAAGAGGACGGCGAGCCCGAAGGCGCTCGAAGTACCGCCGCTGCGGCGGAAACGGCCGAGCATAAGCAGCACCCCGACGAGGAGCGCGAGGAAGGCAAGCGACAGCGGCTGCGCGACGAGCCAGAAGATTTTCGAGACGAGAAACATGTGTCCAGTTTCTCCGCGACTGCGGGTTAAGATTTCATCAACCGTGGCTACGATTTCTGCTCGGTCTGCCGGCCGGTCCGGCCCGACGCGAACAGCGAAGGTAAATGCCGGATATTCGGCTATTATTGAAGGATGAAACAGAAATCCGCTGTCACCGCTTCGCAGGCATCAGCCGACGTAAAGTCGCGGCGGGAGATTGCCATGCAAGGCTGGGCGCATGAGCGGCGCATCGCCTATATCCGCGAACGCGTCCTAAAAATTCATCGGAAAATTTGGTGGAGCTAAGCGGGATCGAACCGCTGACCTCTTGCATGCCATGCAAGCGCTCTCCCAGCTGAGCTATAGCCCCATCAGGGTCCGGCTTTGCCGGTCCGGGAAGATCGCAAGGCGCGTTGTGCCCGGCGAGTGGCGGCTTATTACTTCTGCTAGGTGCAGATGGCAAGCCGAAAAGTGAGGGCCGGGACGATTTATTTTTCGGTTCCGGCCGGATGCTTCGATGCCGATCGCGCTCGATGGATGGGGCGGTTTCATGCGCCTTTCGAAACGCTTGCGGGCAGGCATGCGGGCGCTGATCCGCCCGCGTCGCCGGTCTGTTCAGACGTCGTCGTCCTCGTCGGAAACGCCGATGATGTCGCTCATGTCGTCGTCATCGTCTTCGTCGTCGGTCTGGAGGAAGGTGTCGTCGTCGTCGCCCTCGATCTCGACATCGTCGTCGCCGAGATCCGGCAGATCGTCGCCGCCCGAGGCCTCGTCATCCGCTTCCTCGAGCGAGACGAGTTCGACTTCCGTGTTCTCGGTATCGACTTCCTTGACGTCTTCCTCTTCTTCCTTCTCGAGCACCTTGGCGACGGAGGTCTCCTCGAAGAAGGACAGCGGATAGGACTTGCCCGTGTAGGGGGAGACGATCGGATCACGGTTCAGATCGTAGAATTTGCGCCCCGTTTCCGGGTCGATGCGCTTTGTTCCAAGTTCCGGTTTTGCCACAGTCAAAGCCTCTTGAATGGCCGGCGAGCCGGCTCTTGCCGGAAAGCCGGCGGTTAGAAAAGTATCAAGCTTATGATGATTAGCCGGTCCCCATAATCATCTTGGCGAGTTCTGTCAAAGATAAACTTCCGCGAGCTCCGGCCGTCATTTTCTTCGCAGCAGGAGGATGACCCTTTTCGCGCATTGTGTTAGGGAGCCGGCGAGACCGGCGGTCCGCCAACAACGCGCCGGAAAGCACCACCTTCCGCGCCAGCCGTCAGCCGGATTGTCAGAGGAAAACCACGATGTCTCACGGCTCGAACCCGCGGCCCGCCACCGCACGCAAGTCTTCCGACCTCAAGGGCACCTTGCGCATTCCGGGCGACAAGTCGATCTCGCACCGCTCCTTCATGTTCGGCGGTCTTGCCGCGGGCGAGACGCGCATCACCGGTCTCCTCGAAGGCGAAGACGTGATCAATACCGGCAAGGCCATGCAGGCGATGGGCGCCAGGATCCGCAAGGAGGGCGACACCTGGATCATCGACGGTGTCGGGAACGGCGCGCTGCTCGCGCCCGAGGCACCGCTCGACTTCGGCAATGCCGGCACCGGCTGCCGGCTGACGATGGGCCTTGTCGGCGTCTATGATTTCGATTCCACTTTCATCGGCGACGCCTCGCTGACCAAGCGCCCGATGGGCCGCGTGCTCGATCCGCTCCGCGAAATGGGCGTTCAGGTGAAGTCGGCCGAGGGCGACCGGCTGCCGGTGACGCTGCGCGGGCCGAAGACGCCGAACCCGATCACCTATCGCGTGCCGATGGCGTCTGCCCAGGTGAAATCCGCCGTGCTGCTCGCCGGCCTCAATACGCCCGGCATCACGACCGTCGTCGAGCCGGTGATGACCCGCGACCATACGGAAAAGATGCTGCAGGGCTTCGGCGCCAATCTGACGGTCGAGACCGATGCCGAGGGCGTGCGCACCATACGCCTCGAGGGCCGCGGCAAGCTGACTGGCCAGGTGATCGACGTGCCGGGCGATCCGTCCTCCACAGCCTTTCCGCTGGTGGCGGGGCTCATCGTTCCGGGCTCGGACATCACCATCCTCAACGTGCTGATGAACCCGACCCGTACCGGCCTCATCCTGACCCTGCAGGAAATGGGCGCCAATATCGAAGTCATGAACAAGCGGCTTGCCGGCGGCGAGGATGTCGCCGATCTGCGCGTGCGCCATTCGGAGCTCAAGGGCGTGACGGTGCCGGAGGACCGCGCGCCGTCGATGATCGACGAATATCCGGTGCTCGCCGTCGCCGCTGCCTTCGCCGAGGGCACGACCGTGATGAACGGACTGGAGGAGCTCCGGGTCAAGGAGTCCGACCGCCTGTCCGCCGTGGCGGACGGCCTGAAGCTCAACGGGGTGGATTGCGACGAGGGCGAGGCCTCGCTGGTCGTACGCGGCCGGCCGGGCGGCAAGGGCCTGGGCAATATCTCGGGCGGCCAGGTGAAGACCCATCTCGACCACCGCATCGCCATGAGCTTCCTTGTCATGGGACTTGCCTCGGAGCATCCGGTAACGGTCGACGATGCGACGATGATCGCGACGTCCTTCCCGGAATTCATGGGCCTGATGACAGGACTGGGCGCGAAGATCGAAGAGGCAGAGAACAAGGCAGCCTGATGACCTTCGTAATCGCCATCGATGGACCTGCGGCCGCCGGCAAGGGAACGCTCTCGCGCCGGATCGCCGAGCAATACGGCTTCCACCATCTCGACACGGGGCTGACCTATCGCGCGACCGCAAAGGCACTCATGGATGCCGGATTGCCGCTCGACGACGAGGCGGTGGCCGAGAAGACGGCGCGCGAGGTGGACCTTTCCGGGCTCGAACGCGCCGTGCTTTCGGAGCATTCGATCGGCGAGGCGGCGTCGAAGATCGCCGTCATGCCGGCCGTGCGCCGGGCACTGGTCGAGGCGCAGCGAGCCTTCGCGCGCAAGGAGCCGGGTACCGTCCTCGACGGGCGCGACATCGGCACGGTCGTCTGCCCTGATGCGGCGCTGAAGCTCTATGTGACCGCTTCCCCCGAAGTGCGGGCGAAGCGGCGCCATGACGAGATCGTCGCCGGCGGCGGAAAGGCTGACTACACCGCGATTTTCGAGGACGTGAAGAAGCGCGACGGACGCGACATGGGGCGTGCCGACAGTCCTTTGAGACCTGCCGAGGACGCGCACTTGCTTGATACTTCCGAAATGAGTATAGAGGCGGCATTCCAGGCGGCGAAGACGCTGGTCGACGCCGCCCTGAAAGAGAAGATTTGAAGAAGGCCTGATCCCGGCCCAGCCGGTCTCCTTCTTGAAAATAGCCTGAAATTCCGTCCACGCGCCGGATTGCTCCATGACAGGAGCGGACTGGGTTCAGGCCTGTCTAACACCAACCCCCGGCGCACATGCGTCTCCGGCAGGAGATGCAGCAGGAGATTATATGTCTGCAACCAACCCCACCCGTGATGATTTCGCAGCGCTTCTGGAAGAGTCCTTCGCCAAGACGGACCTCGCCGAAGGCTATGTCGCCAAGGGCATCGTCACGGCGATCGAAAAAGACGTCGCAATCGTCGACGTCGGCCTGAAGGTCGAAGGCCGCGTACCGCTGAAGGAATTCGGCGCCAAGGCCAAGGACGGCACGCTGAAGGTCGGCGACGAAGTCGAAGTCTATGTCGAGCGCATTGAAAACGCACTCGGCGAAGCAGTCCTCTCGCGCGAGAAGGCCCGCCGCGAAGAGAGCTGGCAGCGCCTGGAAGTCAAGTTCGAAGCCGGCGAACGCGTCGAAGGCATCATCTTCAACCAGGTCAAGGGCGGCTTCACCGTCGATCTCGACGGCGCCGTAGCCTTCCTGCCGCGTTCGCAGGTCGACATCCGTCCGATCCGCGACGTGACGCCGCTGATGCACAACCCGCAGCCCTTCGAAATCCTCAAGATGGACAAGCGCCGCGGCAACATCGTCGTTTCGCGCCGCACGGTTCTCGAAGAGTCCCGCGCCGAGCAGCGTTCTGAAATCGTTCAGAACCTCGAGGAAGGCCAGGTTGTCGAGGGTGTCGTCAAGAACATCACCGATTACGGTGCGTTCGTCGACCTCGGCGGCATCGACGGCCTGCTGCACGTCACCGACATGGCATGGCGCCGCGTCAACCATCCGTCGGAGATCCTGAACATCGGCCAGCAGGTCAAGGTTCAGATCATCCGCATCAACCAGGAAACCCACCGCATCTCGCTCGGCATGAAGCAGCTCGAGTCCGATCCGTGGGATGGCATCGGTGCGAAGTATCCGGTCGGCAAGAAGATCTCCGGTACCGTCACGAACATCACCGACTACGGTGCGTTCGTCGAGCTGGAGCCGGGCATCGAAGGCCTGATACACATCTCCGAAATGTCCTGGACGAAGAAGAACGTTCACCCCGGCAAGATCCTGTCCACGAGCCAGGAAGTCGACGTGGTCGTTCTCGAAGTCGACCCGACCAAGCGCCGCATCTCGCTCGGCCTCAAGCAGACGCTCGAGAACCCGTGGCAGGCCTTCGCGCATAGCCATCCGGCTGGCACGGAAGTCGAAGGCGAAGTCAAGAACAAGACCGAATTCGGTCTGTTCATCGGCCTCGATGGCGATGTCGACGGCATGGTCCACCTCTCCGACCTCGACTGGAACCGTCCGGGCGAGCAGGTCATCGAAGAATTCAACAAGGGCGACGTCGTCCGTGCTGTCGTTCTCGATGTGGACGTCGACAAGGAGCGCATCTCGCTCGGCATCAAGCAGCTCGGCCGTGATGCGGTCGGTGAAGCTGCCGCTTCCGGCGAACTGCGCAAGAACGCCGTCGTTTCGGCAGAAGTCATCGGCGTCAACGATGGCGGCATCGAAGTGCGGCTCGTCAATCACGAGGACGTCACCGCCTTCATCCGTCGCGCCGACCTCTCGCGCGATCGCGACGAACAGCGTCCGGAGCGTTTCTCGGTCGGCCAGACCGTCGATGCGCGGGTCACCAACTTCTCCAAGAAGGACCGCAAGATCCAGCTGTCGATCAAGGCTCTGGAAATCGCGGAAGAGAAGGAAGCCGTCGCTCAGTTCGGCTCTTCCGACTCGGGTGCTTCGCTCGGCGACATTCTGGGCGCTGCGCTCAAGAACCGCCAGAACAACGAGTAATCGTTGACGGACTTGAAATGATAAGCCCGCGGAGAGCGATCTCCGCGGGCTTTTTCGTGGGCAGGGCGAAAACCGTTCCGCACTTTTCCTGAAAGTGCTCCAAGGCCTGTCGAGATTCGGGATAGCCGCCGCGGCTGGCTTGATCTCCTCATCCCTGTGCTCGTCACAGGGATCCAGCCAGACCAAGTCCTTGGTCTGAAAGAACATTTCTCCGCGCCGCAGACGCGGCGCTGCTGGATCTCTGTGACAAGCACAGAGATGAGGAGGAGGAGAGATTGCAGTCCTCCAATACGTTCCTAGGCCGCGCAGTCGGTACTCAAGGAATTCAAGCGTATCGAGCCATGCGTGCCGGCAAAACCGACCGGAGCTTCAACGCCATCATCCATCTCGCAGCAGCCGTCATAAACCCCAGACTAGGCCAGGCCACCGAGCTTTCGGTAGAGGTCATAGGCGTCGGCTGCCGGTCGATCTTCGGCCCGATCCTGTTCGCCGCCGGCCGCATGTCCCTGCTGCTGGTCGTCGCTTTCCCGTTCTCCCTCGTCATCCCTGGCGTCTTTTTCCGGCTCGCCCTCGCTTTCCCGCTTACGCCGGTCCACCTCGTCGGCATCGCTTTCTTCCGCCGGCGGGTAAGGAACCAGTGCGAAGGGAAACATCCGCGGAAGTCCGCTTTCCGGCACCCGGGCGAGGCCCTGCGACGCCATCGCGTCTTCGCCGGTCCGGCGCTCTGCCTGAGGAGGGGGCAGGTCGGGGAGAGATGCATCGGTTCCTGCGTCGGACGCGGCGTCCACCGGCGGTTCGCTGGCGGCTGCTACGCTTCTGACCGCGCCGGCGGTCTCCCGTGGCCGCGCCGGCACCTCGTTCTCCGGCGGCAGCAGGGGCGCGGCCGGTCCTGCGTCTTCCATGTCGCGAGGTTGCCAGCTCTTGCTCGTCCCCGGCAGCGCAAGACTGTCGCGTATGACCGCTCTCAAGGCCTCCGCCGGCGGTCGCGCCATGCGCGCGGCACTTTGCATCCGCACTCGTGGTCTATCGTCCTCCCTCGCGGAACGCGAGGGGCCGTCGGTGCCCTCTGAGCCTTCGCCGTCAGGGAGGCTTTCAGCGCCGGCTTCCGCGACTGCAGCTTTGCCCTCGGCTGTCGCAGGTTTTGCATCTTTCGGCAGGGCGAGCGCACTCCCGTTCAGGCCCGCCGCCTGACTGCGGCGCGGCGCCGATGGTTCCGCCAAATCCGCTTCGCTATCCGGGAGCTGCTCATCGGAGCCTTCCGGCGTCATGGCCGCCGTATCCGCCATCTCCGCCATCTCCCCCTCAAGCGGGCTTGCCGAAGCGTCTCTCGCTGCAATCTCCGCACCTCGCGGCGCTGCAGGAGCGTTCGTGGGCGCCTTCGGCGAACGTTGCGGCCCGGCCGGAGCCTCCTCCTGCGCCGCTTCGATTGCCGCGCCCTTGGGTGTCGTCTCGATCCGCACGTCCTCCATATCGGCGCCGTAGGTCTTCTTGAGCATCGCTTGAAGCAGCGCGAGATCGCTCGGCACGGGTCTTTTGGCGCCCGGAAGCACTGGCGGGACCTGTGCCGGCAGGGGCAGGCTGCGGAGCGGGGTTCGATCAGGCGGCACCGCGCCCCGGCGGTCTCCCGCGATCGTCGCCGCAACGGCGACGCGCTGCACGAGGCTGCGGGTGGCCAATTGCTTCTCCAGAAGCAGGCGTTCCGGCATTGGCAATGCCTCGATGAAGCCGGTCAACCGCCGAATGAAGGCGCGTCCGGTCTCCTGCGGCAGGGGTGGAAATTTGAGGATGAGCGCCAGGTCCTCGACCAGCTTCACCAGTGCGTCCTTGGATAGGACCTCCTTGCCGGAGAGATGGCGGGACAGCGCATCGACGATCTGCCGGATCGCCTCGCTACGCTCCGCCGCCGGCAGCGAGCGGCGCAGGCCCTGCGTCGTCTCCTCAGCAGATCCGACGGCTGTCCTGATGGCGATGAAGGCGGGCAGATCGGGCATGATCCGCAAGCTTAGGTCAAACGGGTTTAGGGAGTGTTAACCATGACGATGACTTTGCGCCACGCGGCAGTCGTCGCGCCGCCCCCTTGCGGGAAGCTCATTCACGGCCCATCCTGGCATGAGCTTGATGGAGCCGCCGATGACATTTCGCCCGCCGCAATCGCTGCGCAGTTTCGGTCTCACCGGAAACGGGGTGAACGTCCTCGAATACGAGCTGATGGCCGAGCGCGCCGACGCGCTGGGGCGCAATGGTTTGAAGGTCGAGAAGGCAATTGCCGCCCTGAATGCCTTCAACAGCAACAGGCACCCGCCTTCCGAACGCGAGCGACTGCTCGACGAGGCCGCCGACGCAGTTTGGGCCTTCGTCATCGAGCGCGAGATCTGCGGCCTTCGCGACAGCCGCGATGCCGTGCGCCGCTACGGCATTCCGAAGGAAGTCATGGCGCGCGTCGGAATCGTCAGGAAGCGCTGACTGACGGGAGCGCCGCGCGTTTGAGGGAACGCGCGGACTCGATGAATCCAAGGTACGCTCCCCTAACGATAGGGCGAGTAGCAGACCCGGTAGACCCCGCCATAGGTCAGGTAGCGGTTGGAGGCAGGGTTATAGGACCGATAGCGCGACAGGCACCAGCTGACATGGCTATTGCCGCCGCTCCGGACGTAGCCGCCGCCATAGTAGCGTGGCCTATAGGAGCGATAACCGTAATATGCGGGCCCGGGATAGCTGTAATAGCCGGGGCCATAAAAGCGCGGCCCGTAATAATAGCGGTTCCCGTAATACGGGCGGTAACGGTAGCTGGGTCCGAAATAGAAGCTGATCCCGGACCGCCTGTAATAGGGGCTCCAGCCCGGATAGAAGCCGGATCCTCCATAATAGCCGCGGCGAGAATAGCCGCCGCGCCACCCGTAACGGCCGCGATGCGTGGCATTCTCGACGCCGGCCGGCGCTTTGATCGCAATATCGAGCGCCGGGCGCGGCATGGCCTGAACGGACGTTACAGGGGGAACCGCGGAGGCGGCGGCGAGTGCGCAGCTGACAACGAAATTCCGAAATTTCGTCATTTTCTCCTCACTTTCCGAAAGCCGTTGCTTTCCGGTTTTGTCCCTGCTCCTTTCAGCGCCGCGCGACTTATCAGACGCGCAAAGGCCGCTGTAACTCTTCAAGTTGCTGCATTTTTTGGCGGTGATCGGCCGACCAACGAAACATGCAGCAGACGTTTGGTGTCGCATGCCTATTCGTGGGCGCGTGCTCCACGTATCGACGCAGGCGTTCCGGATTCCGCCCATTCGCCGTTGCTCTAGAATGCGCCTCTCCGGCTCTCATGTCACTGGAATTCTTGCCCTATCATCGAGGACCCGGCCGCGCTTTACCGCGCTTTTTCGCGATGCGAGACGAAAACTTCAAAATGCCTGTTGACACTTCGGTCACGGCCTTTTACATGCCGGTCCGTCGCCCAGATGGCGGAATTGGTAGACGCGCCAGCTTCAGGTGCTGGTACTCGAAAGGGTGTGGAGGTTCGAGTCCTCTTCTGGGCACCATTCCATTTTCAGGAACCGCTTTTGCGGTTCGGAAGTCAAAAAAAGCCCGGGTTTCCGGGCTTTTTTGCTTTCAGAGTTTCGAAGCGAATTCAGCGGGGCCGCCGTTCGCCGCGGCATCTGCCTTCCTCAGGCGGCCGTTCCGGCTTCGGTAGTGTTCACCGCGCGGACGACGCCCACGACTTCGTAAATGTCGAGCGCCGTCGAACGGCCCTTTGCCTTGGCGGTGCCGAGCGGGCGGAACTTCACCATGTCCTTGCATTGGGCGACCACCGCGCCGCTTGCAAGAACGCTCGTGCCGTAATCCTTGTTCATGCCCTCGAGCCGCGAGGCGACGTTCACCGTGTCGCCCATCGCCGTATATTGCAGCCGTTCCTTGGCGCCGACGCTGCCGACGACGGCCGTTCCGGTGTGGATGCCGAAGCGGGTGCGGAACTCCGGCAATCCGCTGGCGCGTTGCGCAGAATTGAAGGCCTCGAGCCTCTCCTCGACCGCGAGTGCGCATCGACAGGCATGCTCGGCATGCCTGGTATCGGCGACCGGCGCGTTCCACATGGCAAAGACCGAGTCTCCATGGAACTGGATGATGGTTCCGTCGTGGGCGGCGACGACCTCGCTGAACAGGTCGAAATACTCCGAGAGCATCGCGACCACTTCTTCCGGCGACCGGCCCTCGCTGATGGTGGTGAAGTCGTAGATGTCGGTGAACATCGCCGTCACCTCCTGCCGCCATGCGGCGCGGCCGCCGAAATGGCCGGATTCGATGCCCTTGCGCACCAGCTCCTTCGGAACATAGAGCGCGAAGGTGAAGATCGCGTCGCGAGCCCTGTTCATTGCGCCGTTAAGCGTCGAGATTTCCGCCACATGCGACGAAACGTCGATAGGAGTGGCGAAATCCAGGTCCTGCAGGCGGTTGGCGCTGTCGGTGAGCTGGTTGAGCGACTTCGTGATCAGATGCGCAAGCACGAGGGCCAGGAGAACGGCGACCACCACCACGGCGCCCGAGACGGCAAGTCCCTGAACGAGCGTCTCGTTTGCGGCCGCCAGCAGCTCGTCGAGAGGGGCGGCGACGACCACCCGGTGCCCGGACAGAAGCAATGCCGATTCGAGCGGCGCCACCGTGACGAGATAGGTGCGGTTTCCGACTTCGACGAGAGTTGCCTTTCCGGCCGGTGGCGGGTTGCGCCGGATGCTCTCGATCAGTCCATCCTCCTGCGGCGTGGCCACCGGCCGGTCCCGGCCCTTCGATGCCATGATGCGCCGCATCATGGTGGAGTCGGAGTGGATGATCGGTCGTCCCACCGCATCGAGCACGAAGGAAACCGAGTCGTCGGTCAGCCGCTCGCGGGACAGAAAATCCGTGATCGTATCGAGAACGACATCGGCGCCGATGACGATTTGGGGGTTGCCGCGGTGCGCTTGCGATATGGTCATCCCGAGATTGCCTGTGGTGGCCATCTCATAGGGACCGATGGCCACCGGCGCCTTGCCGTTGACGGCCGCGCGGTACCAAGGCCGCGTCCTCGGATCGAAGCCGTTGGAGGCAGCGTGACGTTCGGCAAACTGCAGGCCGCTCGCGTCCAGGAACAGGATCCGGTCGAACGGCTTGCCCTGGTCGTTCCTCTCCATCGAGCGCACGGCGATCGCCGCCCCCCGCGGTGCGTCCAGGGCCATGCGCCAGGCGGCCGAATCCAGATCGACCACATGAAAGAATGCGCCGCTCGGATAACCGACATAGACGCCGTCGATGTGCGGCGAGCGGGCGATGCCCTCGCGCAGCACCGCCACCTTGTCGTTCATGCGCTCCGGCGGAGGCACGAGAAAGGAATTGGCGACGGATGCGACGAGGCTGACGAGCGCGGAGGTGTCCCCGGAGAGGGCGCCGAGCCGATCGACCAGGCGACCGACGAAGGCATCCATATTGTCTTCGGCACCGGCGATCGCAGCGCTGCGTGCGCGGCGGTAGTCAAGCCCCACCAGCGTCGCGGACACGACGATGAGCATAGCAACCATCACGAGACCGAGCAGCGACCGCAGTGAGCTGGTCCAGGTCCGGGAAGGCTTGTCCGCGTTGGAATCTTGCATGCTTTCGATGTCCTTGAATCCGGATTCCGATCTTTGCAGCATTGCACCGGATTTTCATAGCACCACCGGCCGTGTACGAGCTGCGCTACAGCGCCGCGCGGCTAGGATAAAGGCAGTTGTGCTGCCGATCACTCTTCAGTTGACGGTGACGGGCTTTGAGCGCATTCGGGCCACCGTCTCCCGCTCCGCCCGCTTGCAGCGCATCGGCGGCAGGCTGCGGTCCATCAGTTCCATATCCTCGAGCACCATCTCGCCCATCCTCTTGAAGGCGATGTCGAGCGCACCGGCCCGGTGCGCCGAGCGCAGGAAGCCGGGTAGCCGGCGGACAGGATGTCCGAGGGGCAGGGGCTCCTCCGGGAAGACGTCGCTTGCCGCGCGGATATGGCCGCTTTCGACGGCTGCGATCAATGCATCGAAATCCACGACTCCGGCGCGGCTCAGGAGAATGAAGGCGGCGCCCGGACGCATGGCCGCGAAGGCCTTGGCGCCGAGGAAGCCCTCATTGTCGCTGGTTACCGCTGCGACGACAAACAGGAAGTCGCTCTCGGCGAGGACCGTCTCGAGCGACGCCGGTTCGACGCCGGCGTCGAGAAGAACGGAGGCCGGCAGCCAGGGATCATGGACGCGGATCTTCGCGCGAAATCCCGAAAGGACGCGGTTGAGCGCCTTGCCGAGATCGCCGAAGCCGATGATGCCGATCTCCGAGCCCGAGAGGAGCCGGGCGGACTTGTTGCCCTCACCGCCCCAGCGCTCGCGCCCTTCTCGGAAATCCACATCCGCATCGACGATGCCGCGGGCGAGGTTGAGCGCCATGGCGAGCCCCATCTCCGCCACCGGTTCGGCGAAGACCTGGCCGGTGGTGAGCACGTGGATGCCGCGCTGGAAAACCACGTCGTAGGGCATGTTGTCGATGAGATTGCTTTCGACGTTGAGAACGGCCCGCAGCCGCGGCATGCGCTCGAGCGTGTCCGCGGAAAGCGGCGGCTGTCCGACGATATAGCGGGCCTCGGAGAGGACGGCGGAGCCGAGCCCGACGATGTTCTCCGGATCGGCTTCGATCACGCGGTAGCGCCGGTGAAGACGCTCGAGCGCGTCGGGCGTGAAGATCAGATCGAGCGTACGCGGCGCGGGCGCGCTGATGACAAGTGGCCTGTCGGTTTGCGGCCTGTCGGTTTCGGGCATGGTTTCCTCCAGTCAGTGCCGTCCCGGGGCGTAGTTTCGTCTTTCCCGAGCGTGCAATGCAAGCGTGCTTTTTTCTTGGTTCGACCTCAATAGTTGAGGCCGCGCTTCTGCCGTTCCAGCGACGGCGGCAGTTCGCCGCTTTGGAAGATCGGTCCGCTGCCCTCGCGGCAGCGATAGGTCGTATCGTAACGCGGGCGGCCGTGAGACGACTCGAAAGGACCGTAGCGGTCGATGAAAACCTGCTGGCAAACGATGTTCTTATCGTCGCGCAGCGGGTCCACCGGCCGCACGCCCGGCAGGTCGTGGAAGGCCTGCGCCAGCTCGAATGTCGCCTCGCCGGCGAGGCCGGCACCGGGCGAGAGGGTCAATATCAGGGCGATGACGGAAGGCGCCAAGGCGAAACGGAACCAGGTCATATACGAACTTTCTCGGGGTGCCGGCAAACGGAACGTCCGCCGAAGGACAAGGTATCGCGGCCGGCCAACATGCGCTATAGGCCAGCTACGCTCCACAGCGCCCGAGCGCCTGATCAGACTGGCCGGGGTCGCTGCAGCACTTGAATCTCAGCAGGCTTCCTGAACCGTTCTCAGGGAAACATGCAAGTAACGATCTGGGGATTTTCGATGGCGAATACAATAAGGTTCCACGAGGGCGACATTTCCGAGACCGACGCCGCCCGCTATACGGGCGCGATCGCGATCGATACGGAAACGCTCGGCCTGGTCCCGCGTCGCGACCGCCTTTGCGTCGTGCAGCTCTCGTCGGGCGACGGGACTGCCGATGTGATCCGCATCTCCGCCGGCCAGAAGCAGGCGCCGAACCTCGTCTCGATGCTCGCCGATCCGACGCGCCAGAAAATCTTCCATTTCGGCCGCTTCGACATCGCCGTGCTGTTCCATACCTTCGGCGTCACCGCGTCGCCGGTCTTCTGCACCAAGATCGCCTCGCGCCTCGCCCGCACCTATACGGACCGGCACGGCCTCAAGGACAATCTCAAGGAACTGCTCGACATCGACATTTCCAAGCAGCAGCAGTCTTCCGATTGGGCCGCCGACATTCTTTCGCCGGCGCAGCTCGAATATGCCGCCTCCGACGTGCTCCACCTGCATGCGCTGCGCGACAAGCTGACGGCGCGGCTCCTGCGCGATGGCCGGATGGAACTCGCCGAGGCCTGCTTCTCGTTTCTCCCCACGCGTGCCAAGCTCGATCTGCTCGGCTGGGAAGAGACGGACATCTTCGCGCATAGCTGAGGCATGTTGTCCTCTTCCTGTGCTCGTCACAGGGATCCGGCAGCGCCGCGTCTGCGGCGCGGGTGAGTCTTTTCAGCCCAAGGACTTGGACTGGCTGGATTCCTGTGACGAGCACAGGAATGAGGGGGCAGGGCACGGGCGTTACGGCACCTTCGCTTGGGGACTAGGTCCTCGACATCCGCGCATGAGAAGTATTCTGGGGGATCGCACCCGCTCCACCCTCATCCCTGTGCTCGTCACAGGGATCCAGCAGCGCCGCGTCTGCGGCGCGGGAAAGAGTTCTTCCAGCCCAAGGACTTGGTCTGGCTGGATTCCTGTGACAGGCACAGGAATGAGGGAGGCGGGGATGCACGGCCGCTGCAACTTTCGCTTGCGAATACGCGAGGGAATGTTCAACCTGTTACGCAATGAAAGGTTACGTCTACATTCTCGCATCGAAGCGAAACGGAACACTGTATACGGGCGTGACCCGTGACCTGCCTCGCCGCCTCCTCGAGCATCAGAACGATCTGACGCCTGGATTCACGTCAAGATACGGCGTGAAGACCTTGGTGTGGTTTGAGGAATTCGACCTGCTGACTTCCGCCATCACGCGGGAGAAGACAATGAAGAAATGGCCGAGGAAGTGGAAGCTTAGTTTGATAGAGGAATTGAACCCCGAATGGGAAGACATCTCTCACCATCTTCACGGCATATGAAACGCGCCGAGGGACCGCACCCTCTCTACCCTCATCCCTGTGCTCGTCACAGGGATCCAGCAGCGCCGCGTCTGCGGCGCGGAAGAGTCTTTCCAGCCCAAGGACTTGGTCTGGCTGGATTCCTGAGGATCGACGGTGAGTCTTGCGCGCTGCACGTCAGCTGCGCCTGGGCGGGACTCTAGCTCCTGTCCGTGTGGCCGAGATCGCGCTCGGGCTCGATCACGTCGCGAATGCGTTGTTTCAGCTCCTTAGGTCCGGGAAAGCCGCCGTCGCGCTTGCGTTCCCAGATCAACGCGCCATCGACGCGAATCTCGAAATTGCCGCCGGTCCCGGGGATGAGCGCCACTTCCCCGAGCGTATCGGCGAAGGTCGACAGCAATTCCTGCGCCATCCATCCGGCGCGCAGCAGCCAGTTGCACTGGGTGCAGTAGAGGATGGTGACGCGTGGCTTTTCGCTCATCTCGCATGTCCTGTTCACTTGGCTTTCGCGCCCCAGGAAACATCGAGCAGCGTCGTCGCGCAAGCGCCGCGATCGATGCCTTCACGGGTGTCTCACATAAATGTCAGCTTCAGCCGTCAAGTTTTTGACGTCGAGCCCTTGTTTTCCAAAGGGCCAGAGGCAAGAGAAACCCCTGATTTGCAATAGATGCGAAAGGGATTTCATGACCGATACCGCTGCCAACAATCGACCGCGCGCGATCCTGCCGGCGCTCGAAAAGATTTATCTGCCGCTCGATACTTTCGCCGAGACGTTGCTGCGCGTCGTCGCAGGCCTGCTGCTGGTCACTCACGGCTACGGCAAGATTCTCAACCCCTTCGGCGCGACCGGCATGGTGGAGGGGCTTGGGTTCTATCCGGGCGTTTTCTGGTCGCCCCTGCTTTCGGCGACCGAGTTCTTCGGCGGCATATTCATTGCCATCGGCTTCCTGACGCGGCCTGCTGCCTTCGCGGCGACGATCGTGCTGCTCGTCACCGTCTATTTCCACGGCATCGTCCAGGGGCAGGGTCTTGGCGGGGCGGAGAAATCCATCCTCTGGGCGGCGATCACGCTCTTCTTTGCCATTCGCGGCGCCAACAGCCAGTCCGTCGACGCCAAGCTCGGCCGTCAATTCTGATCTCACGCTTTGAATTAACGCTCTTCCGGGCGGCGACACACTTTTCCCGAAAGCGCTCTGAGAGCGGCCGGCTCGATCCGGCCGCTTCGATGCTCAGTCCGCCTGCGGCATCACGCTGCGGATCGTCATACGGTGTACCTTGCCGGCCCTGTCGACCCAGTCGATCGACTGTCCGACGGAAAGGCCGATCAGCGCCGCTCCAATCGGCGTCAGCACGGAAATCTTGCCGGCTTCGATGTCAGCCTCCCCCGGATAGACGAGCCTCACTTCCTTCGCAAAACCGTTGTCGGCGTCGAAGGCGACGGTCGAGCCCATCTGTACGCTGTCCTTGGGCAGCTTGCCGGGAGCGGCGATTCGCGCGCGGTCGAGTTCGGAAAGCAGCGCCTCCGCGACGTCCGGGACACGGTCGAGCGCCGAGGAGGCGATCGCCGTCAGACGTGCATGGTCTTCGGCATTGATGACGATCGAGGGAAGCTTCTTGCGGGTTGTCTTGTCCGCCATGATGATACCTGTGCTTGGGCGCACCGCTCTGCTTGCGCCGAAAGTGAAATGTCGAGGATGATTTACGCTCGCCGCTCGGGGGTGGAGGCTTGGCCATCCGCTCGCCGATGCGTAGGCCCCCTTACCCGGAGAGCGCACGCATCCGGGCCGGGGTCAGGTTCCTGCGATGGGGCAGACCCGGAAAGAACAGCGGAAATGGATCGCGAGCACTGGCATGAACTGAAGGTCGGAAACTTCACCCGTGAAGTCAAGCCCAGCGTGACCACTTGAAGCGCCGCATCGCCCGTGTTCATTCATTGCGGGTCGCTCAAGAAGATCAGAAGCCTTGAAACGCAAAGTCCGTAGCGGCGACGATTTCGTCACGCCGATCTGACAAGTCGGTGACTAGGTGCCGAGCTCTTTAGAACTGCCGGCGTTTCGCCAGCGTCAGTCCGCGTTTATCGACAAAGGCATTTGCATCGGCGATCGCCTCGGTGTTCTCGATCTGCCAGAGTTTTCCCTGTTCGGCTCTGATGGCCCGGGCGATTCCCTCTTCGGCGGCGCGTGAAACATTGATCTTGAGATCGCGCGCCTGCGCAAGCAGATCGCCATCGAGGGTGAGATTTGCCGGGCGTCTTGCAGTCGGTCGCGACATGTTTGCTCCAGGTCGATGCGCATATTGTACGCGCATCGACGCCGGACCAGCAATCACTCGTCGCTCATCTTCAGCGCGGCGATGAAGGCTTCCTGCGGGATTTCCACCTTGCCGAACTGGCGCATCCGCTTCTTGCCGGCCTTCTGCTTCTCCAGAAGCTTGCGCTTTCGGGTGGCGTCGCCGCCGTAGCACTTGGCGGTCACGTCCTTGCGCAGCGCCGAGATGGTTTCGCGGGCGATCACGTTGCCGCCGATGGCGGCCTGGATCGGGATCTTGAACATGTGCTTCGGGATCAGTTCCTTCAGCTTCTCGCACATTTCGCGGCCGCGCTTTTCCGCCGCCATCCGGTGCACCATCATCGACAGCGCGTCCACCGGCTCGCCGTTGACGAGGATCGACATCTTCACGAGGTTGCCTTCCTTGTGCTCGGTGATCTGGTAGTCGAAGGAGGCGTATCCCTTGGAGATCGACTTCAGCCGGTCGTAGAAATCGAACACGACTTCGTTGAGCGGCAGGTCATAGGTGAGCATCGCGCGGGTGCCGACATAGGTCAGCTCGATCTGGATGCCGCGACGATCCTGACAGAGCTTCAGGATGCCGCCGAGATATTCGTCGGGCGTCAGGATCGTCGCGCGGATCCACGGTTCGTGGATTTCAGCGATCTTGACCACGTCCGGCATGTCGGCGGGGTTGTGAAGCTCGCGCTCCGAGCCATCGGTCATGAACAGCTTGTAGACGACCGAGGGTGCCGTCGCGATCAGATCGAGATCGAATTCGCGCTCCAGACGTTCCTGGATGATTTCGAGATGCAGAAGGCCAAGGAAGCCGCAACGGAAGCCGAAGCCGAGTGCGGCGGAGGACTCCATTTCAAAGGAGAAGGAGGCGTCGTTGAGGCGCAGCTTGCCCATGGCCGAGCGCAAGTCCTCGAAGTCGGCGGCGTCGACCGGGAAGAGGCCGCAGAACACGACCGGCTGGGCGGGCTTGAAGCCGGGCAGCGCCTTGGCCGTCGGCCGCTTGTCCTCGGTGATCGTATCGCCGACGCGGGTGTCGGCCACTTCCTTGATGGAAGCTGTGATGAAACCGATCTCGCCGGGACCGAGCGCCTCCATGGCAACCATCTTCGGCGTCAGCACGCCGACGCGCTCCACCTGGTACTTCGCATCCGTCCCCATCATGCGGATGGTCATGCCCTTCTTCAGGGTTCCGTCGATGACGCGCACCAGAACCATGACGCCGAGATAAGCGTCGTACCAGCTGTCGACGAGCAGCGCCTTCAGGGGCGCGGTGTCGCCGCCCTCGCTCTTCGGGGCGGGCAGCTTATGGACGATCGCCTCCAGCACGTCCGGAATGCCGAGACCGGTCTTGGCAGAGATCAGCACGGCGTCGGAGGCGTCGATGCCGATCACTTCCTCGATCTGCTCCTTGATCCGCTCCGGCTCGGCCGCAGGCAGGTCGATCTTGTTCAGAACGGTAACGAGCTCGTGATTGTTGTCGATCGCCTGGTAGACATTGGCGAGCGTCTGGGCTTCGACGCCCTGGCTGGCGTCGACGACGAGCAGCGAACCTTCGCAGGCCGAAAGCGAGCGCGAGACCTCGTAGGCGAAGTCGACGTGGCCGGGCGTGTCGATGAGGTTCAGCACATAGGTTTCGCCGTCATTCGCCTTGTAGTGCAGGCGCACGGTCTGGGCCTTGATGGTGATGCCGCGCTCGCGCTCGATATCCATGCTGTCCAGGACCTGCTCGGACATTTCGCGCTCGGCAAGGCCGCCGGTCGACTGGATCAGCCGGTCGGCGAGCGTCGATTTGCCGTGATCGATATGCGCCACGATCGAGAAATTGCGGATATGCGACAGGGGCGTCTTGGAGGATGGTGTGCTCATGGGCCGCATATAGCAGCGCGATCAGGCGGCGCAAAGCGGGAAATGAAGGCTTCGTTCACTATAAATCCGGGCGCCTGACCGGCCGTTCCGCTCGCGCTTCCGTCTCGGCGAGTGCCACGGCATTCGGCACCTGGGCGCTTTTGAATTCGAAGCTGTCGCAGAGATCGGGCGGGACGCGTTCGCGCGAGCGGAGGCGAACGAGCACGAAAAGGGCGTAGAGGAGCGCCACCGTCATCGTCGCATAGATGAAGGTCCGTTGGCCGAAGGCCGGCGTCAGCAAGGTCACGAGCATCGGCACGAGGGTCGCCGACGCCGACCAGGCGACCAGCATGGTGCTGGCGAGCGGCACGAAATCTGCCGGATCGGTGCGATCGTTGGCATGCGCATTGGCGATCGAATAGACCGTCTCGACCGCCCCCGCGAACATCGCGAAAACCAGCATGAGCAGGAGAAGGTTGTCGAAGGAGACGGCGAGCGCAGCGATGCCCGCCGCGATGACGAGCGTACAGGTGGCGATGAGGACGATCCGGCGGTCGGTGCGGTCTGAAAGGGCGCCCATCGGATATTGGATGAAGAGCAGGCCGAACTGCATGACGAACATCAACGCCGCTACTTCCTTCTGACTGACGGAATTGGCGGCGGCATAGATCGGCGTAAAGCCTTGCACCAGCATGGAAAGGCCGCCGGAGGCAAGCACGCCGATGAAGGCGACCGGAGAAATCCGCCAGACCATGGGAATGTCGATGCTGACCCTGGCGGGGGCGGGCGGCGTCGGCAGCCGCGTGAGGCCGATCGGCAGGATGGCGACCGCGGTGAAGAAGATCGTGACGATCGGGGCGAGATTGCCCTCGACCGGGATTTGCCCGAAGAGCCAGGCGCCGGCGCCAAGCCCGATGACATAGGCCATGTAGAAGAGCGCCATCGCCCGGCCGCGCCAGTGGTTCTCGCTGGCATGATTGAGCCAGCTCTGCGTGATGATGAAATTCATGTTGGCCGCAATGCCGTAGAGGCCGCGTGCGACGACCCAAAGCAGCGGGTGGACGCCGAGGCTGATCATCAGCGCCGCGAGAATGACCAGCGCCATCGAGCAGGAAAAGGCGCGGGCGTGGCCTACGCGGCGAATGAGCGAGCCGCCCATGAGGCAGCCGATCAGCCCGCCGAAGGCAATCGCCGTCACGGCGGCTCCCGGGACCCAATCCGGCGCCGCCGAGCGCGTCAGCACGAAGGGCACATAGGCGAGCATCATGCCGTTGCCGACCGCGACAGATGTCATCGAGGCGACTATGCTCGCGATCGACAGCAGCGACGAAGGAGATCGATGCATCTGCCTGTCCTCCTGCCGATCGTATGAAGCTGATCTAAATTATTGAAGTTGAATGTTTTTCAGAACCGGCGCAGAATCCGGACGATAAAGCAGGACGCGGCCCGGGGCTGTCGTCAAAGCGGCATGCGCAAAACTTATTTCTCGCTCCGATCGTCTTGACTCCACTATACGAGAAATGCAATCTCCGATAATGGAAAACGCGATTGCCCCTCTCGAAGAGACCATGGCCATGCGCCTGCGCGAGCTGCGCATGGCGCGGGACCTGACGCTTGACGACCTGGCCGGCCGCTCCGGCGTCAGCCGCGCCATGATTTCGCGCATCGAGCGCGGCGAGGCGAGCCCGACGGCGCAGCTTCTGGCGAAGCTCTGCAGCGCGTTGGGCACGACGCTTTCGGCGCTTTTTGCTTCCGAAAGGAGCGAGGCCTCGCCCTTGGCCCGGCACGCGGAGCAGCGGCTGTGGCGCGATCCCGAAAGCGGCTATCTGCGCCGTTCGGTTTCACCCGAAGGCGTCGGTTCGCCGGTCGACATCGTCGAGGTCGAGTTTCCGCCCGGTGCTCGTGTCGTCTTCGAGCGACAGCCCATGGACCGCGGCATCACCCAGCACCTCTGGCTTTTCTCCGGCCGCCTCGAATTGACGATGGAAAGCGGACGGCAGCTCCTGGAGCCGGGCGACTGCCTGTTCATGGGGCTTGAAGAGGCCCACATCTTTCACAATCCCCACGAAGAGCCGGCGCATTACGCCGTCATCCTCTGCCGCAACAAGGTCTGACATGCCCGACGTCGATATCCGCGTGCTCACCGCAGGAGACACCCTGGCCGCCCTGCCGGCTCTGGCCGAAATTCTCTCCGATTGCGTCGAAGGCGGCGCTTCGGTCGGCTTCATGCAACCGTTTTCGCCGAATGACGCCGTTCACTTCTGGGAGGGCGTCGCCGCGGCCGTCGGGCGCAGCGAAACGGTGCTCCTCGCGGCCGAAGTCGACGGCCGGATGGTCGGCACCGTGCAGCTCGGCGTCAGCACCATGCCGAACCAGCCGCATCGCGCCGACGTCAGAAAGCTGCTCGTCCACCGCGACGCCCGCGGTCTCGGCCTGTCGCGTCGCCTGATGGATGCGGCCGAGGCGGAAGCCGTCAGGCGCGGCAGAAGAGTGCTGGTCCTCGACACGGCGACCGGCGAGCCGGCGGAAGCGATCTACGAGCGCTTTGGCTGGACGCGCGCCGGTATCGTTCCCGACTATGCGTTGATGCCGGACGGCCGCTATTGCGCAACGACGTTCTTCTACAAGCACCTTGCCACATAGGGCGGCTCGGATGGCCTCATCCGGTGCCGCCGCGATCACGAAACGAAGAAGTGCGAGAGGCCCTGGCCGGCGGCGAAAGCGGCATAGCCGAGAACTGCGAAATAGACGGTGGTCGCGACCAGGAAGAAATAGCCGCCGGCCACCATCAGCCCGTCGCGCTGGATGATGCCGAGCGACAGGAGCAGGATGGCGATGCCGGGCAGCGTGTTCGACAGCGGAATCAGCCCGAGCGGAAACATGAGAAGCACGCCGCCGGCCATGATCATCAGGCCGTTGAAACGGTTCATCAGGGCGCCTTCGGTCAGGAAATTGAGCCGCGGGCGCACATAGCGGTCGAGCTTCGAGACCAGTGCCGCACCTTTTCGGAGCGTCGGCACGAGCTTTTCCGTGGCGATCTCCCGGTCGAGGATGCGCTTCGGCAGCCAGGGCATGCGATTGAGGGTGATCGCGAGCGAAATGAGAATGATGGCCGCCCCGAAGACGGTGCTGACGCCCGGAATGGAAACCGGGATCAGGAACGGCAGGGTCAGCAGCGCGCAGAGAAGGAGGAAGCCCTGCTCGCCGATCTCGATCATCAGCTCGCGCAGCGTGATCGTGTTGCCTCTGATCGACGCGATCATGCCGGTGAGCGTGTCGCTGAGGCTGCGTTGCGAATCGCCGAACTCGACCGCCATAATTTTTCCCTTCACGGTTTGCGGGCGCTCCATGCGGCGCCCGCGGCTCGCATTCTTTACGCCGAACCGGGCCTGGCAGACCATAGCGCCAGGCGCATGAACCTCCGGTTAGCGGGCCCTCTGGTCAGCAATGTGGCGAGGTCCGGCAGAAATGGTGCACCGCAATACTCCCGATAGAGGAAAGTAGAAGGCCCCTTCATCTTCCTGCCGCAATCGATAGTATGAACCGATCCTGAGCACCAATGGGGACAATTGATTCGATGATCAAGAAATGCGCCATCCTGGCTGTCGTGGCCGTCTATCTTTCCGGATGCACCACCACCGATCCCTATACGGGAGAACAGAAGATGTCGAACACGGCCGGAGGCGCTTTGATCGGCGCGGGTCTCGGCGCTGCGACCGGTCTTCTGGTGGGCGGCAGTGCGGCGGGCCGGCGTGATGCCGCTCTTGTCGGCGCAGGCATCGGCGCTCTCGGCGGCGGCCTGGTCGGAAACTACATGGATCAGCAGGAATCCGAACTGCGGGCGCAGTTGCAGGGCACCGGCGTTTCGGTCACCCGCGCCGGCGATCGCATCATCCTGAACATGCCGTCGAACATCACCTTCGCGACCGACCGCGACCAGGTGATTCCGGCCTTCTACTCGACGCTCGACTCGGTTGCGATCGTGCTGCGCAAGTTCAACAAGACGCTGATCGACGTCGACGGTCACACCGACTCGACCGGCAGCGCCTCCTACAACCAGGGACTTTCGGAGCGGCGCGCGGCCTCGGTCGCCAACTATCTCGCCAGCCGCGGCGTCGACCAGCGGCGCATGTCGGCAGTAGGCTACGGCCTGGAGCGGCCGATTGCGTCGAACGCTACCGAGGTCGGCCGTGCCCAGAACCGCCGCGTCGAAATCTCGATCGCGCCGATCAAACAGGGCTGAACGGCTTCAACGTGATGGCGAAAGGCCGCGCGGATTTTCCGGGCGGCCTTTTCAATTTCCGAAATGCCCCTCATCCGGCCTGCCGGCCACCTTCTCCCCGCTGACGGCAGGGCTGTCCGGGGAAAGTTCCGGGTGAATCGAAATGTCGCAGGCGCATGCCCCGTCAGACGGCGTTTTTCCGTCTATTTTCTGGTTGTCGAGACTCAGAAAAGGAGACGGAGCATGCGGTTCACCCCTAGCATTTTCGCCCAGCTGCTGAAAGCGATTGATCGCCGCAGCTTTCAGGCGATTGTGGATCGTCATGCCGGGGATGCCTACGACAAGTGCTTTACCAGCTGGGATCATCTGGTGGCACTGATCTATGCCCAGTTGAGCGCCACGACCAGCCTGCGCGGGTTGGAGGCGAGCTTCAACGCCAACAGTCAGCATCATTACCATCTCGGCAGTGGCCGGCTGATGCGCTCGACGCTGTCGGACGCCAACCGCCGCCGCCCGGTCGCCGTCTTCGCCGAGACCTTCGCGCTTCTGGCCGGTCAGCTCGACCGGCAGACGCGCCGGGAGGGCACCAAGATGCTGCGGCTGATCGATTCGACCCCGATCCCGCTGGGTAAGCTGTACGATTGGGCCAAGTCGAACGGCCGCATCCGCGGCATGAAGCTGCATGTCGTCTATGATCCCAAGGCCGATTGTCCAGGCATCCTCGACATCACCGACGCCAACGTCAACGACGCCCAGATCGGCCGCACGATCACCATCGAAAAGGGCGCAACCTATGTCTTCGACAAGGGCTACTGCCATTACGGCTGGTGGACGGCGATCGCCGAAGCCGGCGCCAGTTTCGTCACCCGGCCGAAGACCAACATGGGACTGGCTTTGGTCGCTGAACGCCCCGTTGAGCAACCTCAAGGCGATGGCTTCCTGGTCCTCGAAGACAGCCAGGTCAGCCTCGCCAGCAAGGGCGATTCCAAGCTGCCGATCGGCTTGCGCCGGGTAATCGTCAAGCGCCAGGACGGCGATACGATCACGCTTCTGACCAACGACCTCGAGCGCTCCGCCGTCGAGATCGGCCAGCTCTATAAGGATCGCTGGCAGATCGAGCTTCTGTTCCGCTGGATCAAACAGCACCTCAAGATCCGCAAGTTCCTCGGCAACAACGACAACGCCATCCGCCTGCAGATCTTCGCGGCGATGATCGCCTATGCACTGTTGCGCATCGCCGCCCGCCTCGCCCGCGTCCCTCTACCGATCCTGCGCTTCACCGACCTCGTCACCCAGTGCCTGTTCCAGCGCAAAAGCATCGCCGAAATCCACAAGCCGCCGCAGGTCAATCCAAGCCGACCAAAACCCCGGACCATCCCAAACCAAATGGTCTTCCGCTATGCATGAATTTTCCCCGGACAGCCCTGCGCTGACGGGGAGAAGGTGACTCGCGGCGCCGTCTCCGTCCCTCGATCGACCTAGAGGGATGAGGAAAAGTGTGCGCGGTTTTCCGCCCGCATAGGGCGGCCCGACCTAAAAGCCTCGTGATCTGGTCTCAGTCTAGGAGGCGAAGGTGGTGCCCCTTGTCCCTTCTCCCCGCTTGCGGGGAGAAGGTGGCGGCAGCCGGATGAGGGGCGATGCTGCGTCACCCCTTCGGCGGATAGTCGTGGCTGTTTCCGCGGAAGTCGGTGACCGTGTAGCAGCCGCCGCCCTCCGCCTCGATCGCGCCGGCGCTGACGACGGCCTTGCCGTGGCCCCCGGGAATGTCGAGGATGTAGGCGGGCTGGCAGAGGCCGGATACGCGTCCGCGCAGAGAGGCGACGAGCGCCTGGCCCTCCTCGATGGACAGCCGGAAATGGCCGGTGCCGGGCGCAAGATCCGGATGGTGCAGGTAATAGGGCTTGATCCGTGTCTCGACGAAGGCGCGCATCAGTGCGGCGAGCACGTCCGGATCGTCATTGACGCCTTTCAGCAGCACCGACTGGCTCACCATGACGATGCCCGCATCGATCAGCCGCGCGGCGGCGGCGCGGGCCTCGGCGGTGAGTTCCCGCGGATGGTTGGCATGAAGCGCCACATAGGTCGCCTTGCCGCTGCTCTTCAAAGCGGCGATCAGCCCCGCATCCACCTGGTCCGGCTCGACCACCGGCACGCGCGTGTGGAAGCGCACGACCTTGACATGGTCGATTTCTGCGAGCCGCACCATGATATCGCCGAGCCGCCGGGGCGAGAGCACCAGCGGATCGCCGCCGGTCAGGATCACTTCCCAGATTTCCGGGCGCCCGGCGATATAGGCGAGCGCCGCATCGAGTTCCGCGGGCGTGAGCGTGCCGAGACCCTCGGGGCCGACCATTTCGCGGCGGAAACAGAAGCGGCAGTAAACCGGGCAGACATGAACCGCCTTCAGGAGCACCCGGTCCGGATAGCGGTGGACGATACCGGCAACCGGGCTGTGCGCTCCGTCGCCGATCGGATCGGCACGCTCTTCAGGCATGAGCGTGAGTTCGGCCATGTCGGGCACGAACTGCCGCGCAATCGGGTCGTTCGGATCGTCCCGGTCGACCAGGCGCGCGATCGTCGGGCTGATGGCGACGGCGTAGCGGGACGCGACCCGGGAGATCGCCTCTTCCTGCTCTCGACCGACCAGACCGGCGTCGGCGAGCTCACGCGCTGTTCTGATGGCGCGTTCCGCGGTCATGGCGTGGCCTCCGCGACCGGGGCCCAAAGGACCTGATCGATGCGGGATGCGCCCGTTGCCAGCATGACCAGCCGGTCGAAGCCGAGTGCGATGCCGCTCGCCTCGGGCATGCCGGCGAGCGCCGCGAGGAAATCCTCGTCGATCGGGTAGGTCTCGCCGTAGACCCGCGCCTTCTCCGCCATTTCCAGTTCGAACCGGCGGCGCTGCTCGGCGGCATCGGTCAATTCACCGAAGGCATTTGCGAGTTCGACGCCGCAGGCATAGAGCTCGAAACGCTCTGCCACGCGAGAGTCTGCGGCTGCAGGCCGGGCAAGCGCTGCCTCGGCAACCGGATATTCGTCGAGGATCGTGGCGCGCCCGAAGCCGAGATTGGGCTCGATCCTTTCGACGAGCACGCGGCTGAAGAGATCGGCCCAGCTATCGTCTCCGGCGACACGCAAGCCCGCCTCCCGCATGGCCGCCGCCAGGCTCTCGCGGTCGGTGGAGCCGTCTTCCCGGACCGAGGCGAGGAGGTCGAGCCCCGCGAAGCGCGCGAAGGCCTCGGCGACGGAGAGCCGCTCCGGCTCGGCGAAAGGATCGCATTCATGCCCCTGATAGACGAGGGACCGAGCGGCGACTGTCTCTGCGGCGAGCGCGAGAATCTCGCCGCAGTCGTGCATCAGCGTCTCGTAGCCCTCCTCGGCGCGGTACCATTCGAGCATGGTGAATTCCGGATGATGCAGCGGGCCCCGCTCGCGGTTGCGGTAGACATGGGCGAAACAGGCGATGCGCCGCTCGCCGGCGGCGATGAGCTTCTTGCAGGCGAATTCGGGCGAGGTGTGGAGATAGAGCGGCTGGACGGAGCCGTCGAGCCCAAGCGCCTCGGTCGCAAAGGCATGCAGATGCGCCTCGTTGCCCGGCGACACCTGCAGCGCTGCCGTGTCGACCTCGATGAAGTCGCGTTCGTCGAAGAACCGGCGGAGCGCCGACTGGATGCGGTTGCGCCCGATCAGGAAGGGGCGCCGGTCGGCATGGACGTCGGGAGTCCACCAGGGAGAAGCATGCGGCATGGTCGGTTCGGTCCAGGCTTTCTTCCGCGCGAATGCCCGCTCAGGCTGGCTATTTGCGCGAAATTAGGATAGTGGCGGCGCGAAAACTGAATTTTCGCGTCCCTTCCGGGCCGATCTCCGGCCCGCTCGTGTCGCTGATACCTCTGTTACAAGGAAGACTAATGGTCAAGGTCATCGCTTCTTCGGTCCGCAAGGGCAACGTTCTCGACGTCGACGGCAAACTCTATGTCGTGCTCACCGCGCAGAACTTCCATCCGGGCAAGGGCACGCCGGTCACGCAGGTCGACATGCGCCGCATCTCCGACGGCGTGAAGGTCTCCGAGCGCTACCGCACGACCGAGCAGGTCGAGCGCGCCTTCGTCGAAGACCGCGAGCACACCTTCCTTTATGAAGATGGCGAAGGCTTCCACTTCATGAACCCGGAAAGCTACGACCAGCTCGTCATGAGCTCCGAAGATATCGGCGACCTGAAGGCCTATCTTCAGGAAGGCATGGCCGTGATGCTGTCGATCCACGAAGGCATTGCCATCGCCATCGACCTGCCGCGCCACGTCACTCTCGAAATCACCGAGACCGAGCCGGTCGTCAAGGGACAGACGGCCTCCTCCTCCTACAAGCCGGCCGTGCTTTCGAACGGGGTTCGTACCCTGGTGCCGCCGCACATCCAGGCTGGCACCCGCGTCGTCATTGCGACGGAAGACGGCTCCTATGTCGAGCGCGCCAAGGACTGATCTGGTCCGGGCAGAAGTCGAAACGGGGACGGCAGTCTTTGACTGCCGTCCCCGTTTTCGTTTCCCGTGCGTAGCCGCAAATCCGGCCCGCATTTCATAAACGCTCCAGCACGTTGAAACGACGCACGTCCGCACGGAAAACCGCTACACATTTTTCCTGGATGTGCTTTAGGATGCCGCCCTCTGGATCGGGATGAGAGGTGCGGCACTGCATGTTTCCACTATCGCATATGATGAAGTCGTTCATTCGCAAGGGGACGCTTACGGTAATCGATGCCGACGGCAAGAGGCACGTCTTTGCCGGCGAGCCGGGGCCGAGCGTGACGATGCGGCTGACCGACAAGCGACTCTATCGCAGCCTCGTCTTCAATGCCGAGCTGGCCGCCGGTGAAGCCTATATGGACGGGACCATGCGGTTCGAGGAAGGCTCGACGCTGCGGGACTTCCTGACGCTCTTTTCGATCAACCGCCTGTCGCTCGGCTCCTATCCGATCCAGAAGCTGTTGCGGGCGGTGAAAATGCGTTTCCGCAAGCGCCAGCAGGCCAATCCCAAGGGCAAGGCGCAGCAGAACGTCGCGCATCATTACGATCTGGGCAATGATTTCTACAAGCTGTTCCTCGACGAGAACATGCTCTATTCCTGCGCCTATTTCCGCGAGCCGGACGAGACGCTGGAGGCTGCGCAGCGCAACAAGCTGCGGCTGCTTGCGGCAAAGCTCTGTCTGAAGCCGGGCATGAGGGTGCTCGACATCGGCTGCGGCTGGGGCGATCTCGCCCTCTATCTGGCCGCGCTCGAAGACGTCGAGGTTCTGGGTGTCACGCTTTCCAGGGAACAGCAGGCGCTCGCCTCCGAGCGGGCACGTGCGGCCGGAATGGCCGACCGCGTGCGCTTTGAACTCAAGGACTATCGCGATGTCGAGGGACCGTTCGACCGGATCGTTTCGGTCGGCATGTTCGAGCATGTCGGCGTCCATCACTACGACGAGTTCTTCAAGAAACTGAATGCGCTGATGCCGGATGACGGGCTGGCCGTGCTCCATTCGATCGGCCATATGAGCCCGCCCGGCATGGCAAGCGCCTGGCTGCGGAAATATATCTTCCCCGGCGCCTATTCCCCGGCACTGTCGGAGGTCTTCGAGGTGGTCGAACGCAACAGCCTGTGGGTGACCGATCTCGAATTCCTGCGCGTGCACTATGCGACGACGCTCGCCCATTGGGGCGCGCGCTTCGATGAGAATCGCGACAAGGTGGTGGCGATGTACGACGAGCGCTTCGCCCGCATGTGGGAGTTCTACCTGATCAGCGCGGAAATGATGTTCCGCACCGGCAGCCAGCTCGTCTTCCATATGCAGCTGTCGCGTTCACGAGACGCGGCGCCGATCGTTCGCGACTACGTCACCGATCTGCAGCGCACCTATATCGAAAAGGAAAAGGCGCTCGATCTGGCGGTTTAACTCAATCCCAAGCTTACCCATCCCCAACCCCTCCCCCCAAGGGGGAGGGGCTTAACTTGCCTTACCGTCACCGCGTCGCCATCGTTTTGGCGCGGAGAGTGCCGCGGGGAAGCCCCTCCCCCTTGTGGGACCCTTGTGGGGAGGGGTTGCGGACGCCGATCATATAGTTCGGACACCGTCGAAGAAGACGCGGTGCCGCCGATCCGCAGCCTTGACGCGTCATGAATCGGCGCCTATTTAGAATTATTCTAAAGAAGGCTTCGTGATGCTCTCCCGACTTTTCTCCCGTTACAAACGCCCGTTCCTGTCCTTGAGCGAACAGGAAATCCTTGCGCTCGCGATATCCTCGGAAGAGGACGATGGGCGCATCTATCTCGCCTATGCCGACGCTCTGCGCGCAAAATATCCCCATTCCGCAAAGGTCTTCGAGGAAATGGCGGAGGAGGAGAGCCATCACCGTCAGGCCTTGATCGACCTGCATGTCGCCCGTTTCGGCAACCGCATCCCGCTCGTTCGGCGCGAGCACGTGCGCGATTTCCCGGAGCGCAAGCCCGATTGGCTGATCGCCGAGATGCCGATCGAGAAGGCGCGCGCGGAAGCCGAGGCGATGGAGGAGGCGGCGCACCGGTTTTACGTCGAGGCCGCGGCGCGCACGCGGGACGCGGCGACGCGCAAGCTCTTGGGCGATCTGGCGATTGCCGAGAAGTCGCATGAATCGCTCGCCCGCCGGCTCGGCGAAAAGCATACGCCGGTCGACGTGCGCCACGAGGAAGATGAGACCTCACGCCGCCAGTTCATACTCACCTATGTGCAGCCGGGCCTCGCGGGCCTGATGGATGGCTCCGTTTCGACGCTCGCGCCGATCTTCGCCGCAGCCTTCGCCACGCAGGATACATGGCAGACCTTTCTCGTCGGCCTGTCTGCCTCCGTCGGCGCGGGCATCTCGATGGGTTTCACCGAAGCGGCGCATGATGACGGCAAGCTTTCCGGCCGCGGCTCGCCGGTCAAGCGCGGGCTTGCCTCGGGCATCATGACGGCACTCGGCGGTCTCGGCCACGCTCTGCCCTATCTCATTCCGCATTTCTGGACCGCGACAATGACGGCGGCGGCAATCGTCTTCTTCGAACTGTGGGCAATCGCCTTCATTCAGAACCGCTACATGGAAACGCCCTTCCTGAGGGCCGCCTTCCAGGTGGTGCTCGGTGGCGGGCTGGTTCTTGCCGCCGGCATCGTCATAGGGAATGCTTAGAGACCGCAACCGCTCCTCCCTCATTCTCTGTGCTTGTCACAGAGATCCGGCAGCGCCACGTCTGCGGCGCGGGAAGCGTTCTGTCAGCCCAAGGAGCACAGGAATGAGGAGCTTTGTGGAGGCGTGCGCGTTACGCCAGCGTCCGCTTGCGGGTATCCGAGCGATTTCACCGACACGCAACAAAAAAGGCCGCAGGATGCGGCCTTTTTGAAAGGAGCTGTTTCGGCAGGATCAGTTTCCGACGGAACCGACGAGCACTTCCCCGCTATTGTCGATGGTGACCCAACGGCCGCTGTGGTTCGTCGCCTGGCGCTTGAGGAAGCGGTAGGGCGTGTGCGTCCACAGCCTCACCCCATCGTCGAGATTGTCGAGAATGAAGTCGCCCTGAGCTGTGCGGACCGTCAGCACCGCATGGCCCTCGCCATCGGGCTTGCGCACGACAGTCATCAGCAGGTTGCCGGCGGAGAAGCCCTTCTGCATGAGGCGTCTGCGCTTTTCGAGCGCAAAGTCCTCGCAATCGCCCTGTCTCCCCGGATAGGACCACACCTCGTCCCGGCCGGTAAGCTCGATGTCGGTTACCGGCGCGATCTGCCGGTTGACGGAGGCGTTGACCTGCCGAATGGCGGCCCAGCCGCCGGCGGTGACACGCGGCGGCACCTTGGCCTTCGAACGGACGTTGCACTCGCCCCTGTACTTCTGACAGAACTCGTAATGCCCGATCGGCTGCGAGGTCACCGCGCCGGTCTGCATCCAGGGAGTAGCTCCCGCCTGTGCGGGAATTGCCGTGTTCGTTGAAATGAAAAGCGCACACAGCGCTGCGAAACTTGCCTTAACCCCGGTCCAAGACGCCATACAGATCCCCTGCAACGCGCCCGCATCCGTACCTTCCGGATCGATCCGCGCAATCAAAAGTTGTCGACAGCTTTATTAGGAATTTCCCCTGCGCTGCTCTAATCGTTAATAAAGAGTTAATATACTCCGCTTGTCGGAGTCAATCGCCTGATTCGGACTAGTCCGTTTTATGGTTAAGGTTCGCGGCAGGCGGACGCAGAAGCCCGCCAGCGCAAGGGCTTGGCTGTGCCTTGCGAAGCGATCTCAGGGAACTTTGATTAGGCCGGATGGATTAACCGGGCCCTCAGGCTTTGGTCAGCATGGCGTCGATCGCCTGTTTCAATTTGGCAATGTCCTCCTCGCGGGACAACCGGTGGTCGCCGTCGCGGATCAGGGTCATGACGACGTCGTCGGCCGGCATGTGCTCCATCAGCTTGAGGGCATGCGTGTAGGGGACGTCCGGATCGCGCATGCCCTGGAGGATATGCACCGGGCAGCCGGTTTCGATCGGCCCTTTCATGACGAGGTTGTTGCGGCCATCCTCGATCAGCGCGCGGGTGAAGACATTGGGCTCGGGGCTGTATTCCGATGGCTCTTCGAAATAACCCCGTTCGGCGAGCGAGGTCCTTTCGGCGTCGGTAAGATTGGGCTCGATGAGCTCGGCGGTGAAGTCCGGGGCCGGGGCGATCAGCACGAGGCCGCAGAGGCGGCCGACCCCACCTTCTCCATGATGGGCGCGGCCTTTGAGCTTCTCGGCAAGGCGCAGCGCGACCCAGGCGCCCATGGAGGAACCGATCAGGATCATGCGCCCCGTCGCGGCGTGATCGATCACGGCGAGACTCTCCTCGACCCAGCGCGAGATCGTGCCGTCCCTGTAGTCGCCGTCCGACGCGCCGTGGCCGGAATAGTCGAAGCGAATGCAGTCGGTGCCGGCCTCGCGTGCGTGCCGCTCGACCTCCACCGCCTTCGTCCCGGTCATGTCGGATCGGTAGCCGCCGAGCCAGACCAGCGCCGGATGCCGTGGATCCCCGTCTTTCATATCCGGCGGATTTCCCGTGCGGAAGATACGCATGGCGATGCTTCTCGCCGCAGCGCCCGTTCCTACTTCGATCCGCGTGATCTCGGTTTCAGCCGGCGTCGTCGACATCGAGTAACTCCTGAAGGCCTGGTAATGACGGATTTCCTTCTAAAACAGATTCTTTCGGGTATCGACAGAGGATGATTTTCATTGCGGGCCATGCTATTGACTCTGGAGCCGCAATTCACACATTGCCGTCAGTGACTGTGTCAAGCGCTTCTGTTTGAGATCGCGCTGACCGTTTGACCGAATATTTACTATCAATAGCTCGAGGAGAGTACGACCATTCGCAGACCCTTCAAAGCGGACGCTCCAGTCAAGGAAGGACCGCGCGCAAACAAGGAAATCCGGGTCCCCCGGGTTCAGCTTATCGATGCCGAAGGCCAGAACTTGGGCAGCATTCCGATCGACCAGGCGCTCCGCATGGCGGACGAGGCCGGTCTCGACCTCGTAGAGATCGCACCGAACTCCGATCCCCCGGTGTGCAAGATCCTCGACCTCGGCAAGCTGAAATACGCGAACCAGAAGAAAGCCGCCGAGGCGCGCAAGAAGCAGAAGATCGTCGAGATCAAGGAAATCAAGATGCGCCCCAACATCGACACCCATGATTATGAGGTGAAGATGAAGGCCATGAACCGCTTCTTCGAGGAAGGCGACAAGGTCAAGGTGACGCTGAAGTTCCGCGGCCGCGAAATGGCCCACCAGGAACTCGGCATGAAACTTCTGATGCAGGTCAAGGACGACACCCAGGAAATCGCCAAGGTGGAAGCCGAACCCAAGCTCGAAGGCCGCCAGATGATGATGGTGCTTGCGCCGAAGTGATCGGCGGAGCCTGATAGACCAGACACGCTTGGTGAAGCCGCCCCGGGAGGAGTTCGTGGGGCGGCTTTCCTTTTTGGCAAGGCTTACGCGCGAGCGGCCTCCGGACCGCTTGCCTTTTCCGGGATGTGCGGTTATAAGCCCCCGTCCGAACGGTCCGGCAGGGCATGCCGTGGCCGTTCTTAACGCTGGAAATGGGCTTCGTCTGCCTGTTTCGCATATCAAGAACAATGGAGTAGCAAAATGCCCAAGATGAAGACGAAATCGTCTGCCAAAAAGCGGTTCAAAATCACCGCAACCGGCAAGGTTAGAGCTGCTGCTGCTGGCAAGCGCCACGGCATGATCAAGCGGTCCAACAAGTTCATTCGCGACGCGCGCGGAACCATGGTTCTCGCTGAGCCTGATGGCAAGAAGGTCGTCAAGAACTACCTGCCTAACGGTCTTTAAGACGTCTGGCGATTTGGATTTTAAGGAGATCATGACATGGCACGTGTAAAACGCGGCGTAACCTCCCACGCCAAGCACAAGAAGACGCTCAAGGCCGCCAAGGGCTTCTACGGCCGCCGCAAGAACACCATCCGCGCCGCCAAGGCAGCGGTGGATCGTTCCAAGCAGT
This sequence comes from Ensifer sp. R1-3, assembly GCF_056739175.1. Taxonomy (NCBI): domain Bacteria; kingdom Pseudomonadati; phylum Pseudomonadota; class Alphaproteobacteria; order Hyphomicrobiales; family Rhizobiaceae; genus Ensifer; species Ensifer sp. R1-3. Next base: position 2,504,203 of record NZ_CP096515.1, on the reverse strand, counting down.
TTGCTTACCGCGACCGCAAGGTCAACAAGCGCAATTTCCGCGCACTCTGGATCCAGCGCATCAACGCTGCCGTCCGCGAGTTCGGCCTGACCTACGGCCGCTTCATCGACGGTCTGAACAAGGCCGGCATCGAAGTCGACCGCAAGGTTCTGTCCGACATGGCGATCCATGAGCCGGCAGCATTCGGCGCCTTGGTCGAAGCTTCCAAGAAGGCGCTCGCCTATCTCAAGGAAGCCGGCACGGCAAACGAGTTTGAAAGCGCTGTCCGTTAAGCCAGCGTTTTCCCAAGACCGTTTCTGAAATTGTTGGGAAACCCGCGCTGGCAGGGCTGGCGCGGGTTTTTCTTGTTCGGCTCGCGGCGCGATCCTATCGCCGAAGGGTCGAACCGATACACGAACCGCATCGAGGCAGGACAGAATGAGCGAACTGGAAACATTGGAACGGACCTTGCTGGCGGAAATCGACGCTGCCGCCGACGAGGGCGCGATCGAGGCGGTGCGCGTCGGCGCGCTCGGCAAGAAGGGATCGATCTCGGAATTGCTGAAGACGCTCGGTTCGATGAGCCCGGAGGAACGCCAGACCCGCGGCGCGCGCATCAATGCGCTGAAGAACACGGTGACGGAGGCGATCTCCGCCCGCAAGACGGCGCTCAAGGATGCGGCGATCGCCGAACGGCTGGCGCGCGAGACGGTGGACATCAGCCTGCCCGTCCGGTCCTCGCCGGCCGAGCGCGGCCGCATCCATCCGATCAGCCAGATCGTCGACGAGATCACCGCGATCTTCGGCGACATGGGTTTCTCAATTGCCGAGGGACCGGATATCGAGACCGACTACTACAACTTCACCGCGCTGAACTTCCCCGAAGGTCATCCGGCCCGCGAGATGCACGACACCTTCTTCTTCGCGCCCGACGAGAAGGGTGAGCGCAAGGTGCTGCGCACGCACACCTCGCCGGTGCAGATACGCACGATGGAGGCCGGGCAGCCGCCGATCCGCATCATCATTCCCGGCAAGACCTATCGCCAGGATTCCGACGCCACCCACTCGCCGATGTTCCACCAGGTGGAAGGCCTTGTCATCGACAGGACGGCGAATGTCGCCAACATGCGCTGGGTGCTTGAGGAATTCTGCAAGGCCTTCTTCGAGGTCGATCAGGTGACGATGCGCTTCCGCCCGTCCTTCTTCCCGTTCACGGAACCCTCCTTCGAGGTCGACATCCAGTGCGACCGCTCCGGCCCGATCGTCAAGTTCGGCGAGGGCAAGGACTGGATGGAGATCCTCGGCTGCGGCATGGTGCATCCGAACGTGCTCAGGGCCGGCGGCCTCGATCCGGACGAATATCAGGGCTTCGCCTGGGGCATGGGCCTCGACCGCATCGCCATGCTGAAATACGGCATGCCCGACCTGCGCGACTTCTTCAATGCCGATGTCCGCTGGATGACCCATTACGGCTTCCGCCCGCTCGACATGCCGACGCTCTTCGGCGGCCTCTCGGCGTGACCCGCGCAGAAAATCAAGGACACAGGTGACATCATGAAGTTCACGCTCTCCTGGCTGAAGGACCATCTGGAAACCGACGCCTCGCTCGAGGAAATCTGCGCCCGCCTGACGATGATCGGGCTGGAAGTCGAGGATGTCGACGACAAGGCGGCCTTCAAGCCCTTCGTCATCGCCAGGGTGATCTCCGCCGAGCAGCACCCGAATGCCGACAAGCTCAGAGTGCTGATGGTCGATACCGGCTCCGGCGAGCCGGTGCAGGTCGTCTGCGGCGCGCCGAACGCGCGCAAGGGCCTCGTCGGCGCCTTCGCCGCGCCCGGCACCTACGTGCCCGGCATCGGCGTGACGCTCTCCGTCGGCAACATCCGCGGTGTCGAGAGCCGCGGCATGATGTGCTCGGAAAAGGAGCTGGAGATCTCCGACGATCACACCGGCATCATCGACCTGCCCGAGGATGCGCCTCTGGGCACCAGCTATGCGGACTATGCCGGCCTCGACGATCCGGTCATCGAGATCAACCTGACGCCGAACCGGCCGGATTGCACCAGCGTCCACGGCATCGCCCGCGATCTCGCGGCATCCGGTCTCGGCACCTTGAAGACGCGGCCGGCGCCGTCCTTCGCCGTGGAAGGCGAGACGCCCGTCAAGGTTCGACTCGATCTGGGCGAGGACAGGCATCTCTGCCCCGGCTTCGCGCTTCGCCTCGTGCGCGGCGTGAAGAACGGCCCGAGCCCCGCCTGGATGCGCCAACGGCTGTCGGCCATCGGCCTCCGCCCGATCAACGCGCTGGTCGATATCACCAACTATCTGACCTTCGACCAGGGACGGCCGCTGCACGTCTTCGACGCGGCGAAGGTCGCGGGCAACCTGACGGTCCGCCGTGCGAGGGAAGGCGAAAAGGTACTGGCGCTCGACACGCGCGAATATACGCTGTCGCCGGCCAATGTGGTGATCGCCGACGAAGAAGGCGTCGAGTCGATCGGCGGCATCATGGGCGGCGAGCATTCCGGCTGTGACGAGAACACCACCGACGTGCTGATCGAATCGGCGCTCTGGGATCCGATGAATATCGCCAAGACCGGCCGCACGCTCGGCATCATCACCGATGCGCGCTACCGCTTCGAGCGCGGCGTCGATACGGAATACATGGTGCCCGGCCTCGAACGGGCGACCGAGCTGGTGCTGGAGCTCTGCGGCGGCACCGCGGCCAAGATGGACGTCGTCGGCTATGACGGCCACGAGCCCAGGTCCGTCGAGTTCCCGGTCTCGGAGGTCAGGCGCCTGACCGGCCTCGAGGTCTCCTCCGAGGAGAGCGTTTCCATCCTCAGGAAGCTCGGCTTCGGCGTCGAGGGCTCCGGCGAACGCCTGACGGTAGCCGTTCCCTCCTGGCGGCCGGATATCGACGGCAAGGCTGACCTCGTAGAGGAGGTCATGCGCATCCATGGCGTCGACAACATCGTCGCCGCGCCGCTTGCAAGCCACAATGCCGTCAACGGCAAGATCCTGACGACCCTGCAGATCCGCACGCGCCAGGCCAGGCGCGCGCTTGCAACCCGCGGCATGCTCGAAGCCGTCACCTGGTCCTTCATCCCGGAAGGGCATGCGAAGCTCTTCGGCGGCGGCCAGCCGGAACTCAAGCTCGCCAATCCGATCGCCGCCGACATGTCCGACATGCGTCCGTCGCTTCTGCCGGGCCTTCTGGCCGCGGCGCAGCGCAATGCCGACAAGGGCTATGGCGATGTCGCCATTTTCGAGGTTTCCGGCACCTATGAGGGTGATACGCCCGAGGCGCAGCGGCGTGTCGCCGGCGGCGTGCGCCGCGGCACAGCGTCGCTCAACGGCACCGGCCGCCTTTGGTCGAACGCCGTAAAGGGCGGCGGCAAGCCGGTCGATGTCTTCGACGCGAAGGCCGATGCCATCGCCGTGCTCGAGGCCTGTGGCGTGCCGATGGCCAATGTCCAGTTCGAAGCCGGCGGCCCGGCCTGGTATCATCCCGGCCGCTCGGGGACGATCAAGCTCGGTCCGAAGATCGTCCTCGGCGCTTTCGGGGAGTTCCACCCGAAGACCCTCGACGCGCTCGATGTCTCCGGACCGCTTGCAGGCTTCGAGATCTATATCGATGCCATGCCGGAGCCGAAGAAGAAGGCGACCCGCACCAAGCCGGCGCTGGAGCTTTCGCCGTTCCAGGCAGTCAAACGCGACTTCGCCTTCGTCGTAGACAAGGGGGTCGAGGCCGCCGCGATCGTCAGGGCCGCCTCCGGCGCCGACCGGAAACTGGTAACGGCAGTCAACGTCTTCGACGTCTTCGAAGGCGCATCTCTCGGCGAGGGCAGGAAGTCGGTAGCGATCGAGGTAACGATCCAGCCGGTCGAGCGCACGCTGACGGACGAGGACTTCGAGGCCCTGACCGCCCGGATCGTCGCCAATGTGGCGAAGAGCACAGGCGGCGTGCTGCGCGCCTGATGGATGGAGGGGGACGGTGCCAAGGCGGCCACGATTCCCCTTCGCCCCGCTTGCGGGAAGAAGGTGCCGGCAGGGTGACGGAGTTCCCTTCGACAGACGCGACGTGCGCTTTACGTCGTGTGCGGCCCCTCATCCCGCTGCCGCGACCTTCTCCCCGTTCTGACGGGGAGAAGGGGCAAGCGGCGCGCCAGCAGCTATCCGGTAGCCGTGGAGGAGCAGGAGGGTCCCGCGAGTCCCTTCGCCCCGCTTGCGGGGAGGAGGTGCCGGCAGGGTGAAGGGCGGAGTTTCCTTCGGCAGACGCGACATACGTTACGTCCGTGTGCGGCCCCTCATCCCGCTGCCGCGACCTTCTCCCCGTTCTGACGGGGAGAAGGGACAAGCGGCACGCCAGCAGCTATCCGGTAGCCGATGGAGGAGCAGGAGGGTCCCGCGAGTCCCTTCGCCCCGCTTGCGGGAAGAAGGTGCCGGCAGGCGGATGAGGGGCGGAGTTCACCGCGCACACTTTTCCTCATCCAGCTCTAGCCGTGCCGGTGCCAGACCTTGTTGACGATCAGCCACCGCCCGTCGACCTTCAAGAGCGACAGATAGTCCGAATAGCGCGCGCCGGCGAATTCATCGATCACCTTCACGCTGGCGACGTCGCCGGTGATGTGGACCATCTCCACTTCCATGAGCGGCTGCGCATCCGGCGGCGCCGCGCCTTCCCTGACGATGGAGGCGATGAAGGCGTCGCGTGTCAGCCACTCGACGGCATCGCCTGAATTGCCGACGATCGATGCGCTCGGATGGAAAGCCTTGCGCAACGCTCCCTCATTGGCGAAGGCCATGCCGTCGACATAGAGATGGACAACCGCGCTGATGGCCTGCTCTTCGGACATGGATGATCCCTCCTTTCCGGAACGGTAGACGCCTGTGGTGACTATCCGCCCCCAGGCCGTTCCAGTCCCGATGAAGGCGGACACCCTCATAGGTAGGACATCGCAACGAAATTGCGATGCCCCATCCAACCGTTAGAGCCACCGGTTCATCGGTTCACCTGTTCGTCAGCGCCAGCGATGCATCGGTGTAGCGATTGCCGGCGACCAGCGTTGGCGAGAGCGCTTCGCCGAGTTCGGCGCGTTCGCTGCCGGTGAGGACGATCCCGGCGGCGGCGACGTTCTGTTCCAGGTGCTCGATCCTGCGCGCGCCGGGGATAGGAACGATGTCCTCGCCCTGGTTGACGACCCAGGCGAGCGCGAGCTGGGCGGCTGTAACGCCTCTCTCCATGGCGAGCCTTTCGAGCGTCGCGACCAGCGCGGCGTTGGCCTCGAAGTTCTCCTCTTGGAAGCGCGGCAGCGACCGGCGAAAATCGTCGGCAGCGAGGTCTTCGACCTTGCGGATGGTGCCTGTCAGCATGCCGCGCCCGAGCGGGCTGTAGGGCACGAAGCCGATGCCGAGTTCGCGGCAGGTGTCGAGCACCTCCTGTTCCGGATCGCGCGACCAGAGCGAATACTCGCTCTGTATCGCTGCGATCGGATGCACGGCATGGGCGCGGCGGATGGTGGCGGCGCTTGCCTCGGAAAGCCCGATTGCGCGCACCTTGCCCTCCTTCACCAGTTCCGCCATCGCGCCGACGGTTTCCTCGATCGGCACGGCGGGATCGACGCGGTGCTGGTAATAGAGGTCGATGACGTCCGTTCCGAGTCGCTTGAGGGAGGCCTCGGCGACGGTTTTCGCATTTTCCGGCCGGCCGTCGACGCCTTTGATCGCCTCGGCGGCGGGCTTGCCCGGGTCGATGCGGAAACCGAACTTGGTGGCGATCACCACCCGGTCCCGCCGGCCCTTCAGCGCCTTACCGAGGAGCTTCTCGTTTTCATAAGGTCCATAAACTTCCGCCGTATCGAAGAAGTCGACGCCGAGTTCGATGGCGCGGTGGAGCGTACGGATCGACTGGCTCTCGTCGGCTTCGCCATAGGCGAAGCTCATGCCCATGCAGCCGAGGCCAACGGCCGAAACGGTGAGTTCGTTACCGAGCTTGCGGGTCTTCATTGGATGTCCTTTCGGGCTGAACGCGCGGCTTAGGGTCGCCTGCGGCGTTAGCGAAGAAGATGGAGTAGCCTGTCGGGCCGAAGCTTTCGCCACGGGCCCAACGACAAGGCGAAGATAGGTGCCGCACGGCCGGTTGAAAATCTCTGTCAATTCTCACGGGCTGTTCTATTATTTCGATCAATGAACCGCACACAGCTCTCCCAACTGGCCGTCCTTTCCGCCGTCGCCGCCCATGGCAGCTTCCGCGGCGCGGCGAAGGAACTCGGCATCGCCCCATCGGCCGTCAGTCACGCCGTGGGCAGTCTGGAAGCGAGCCTCGGCGTTCGTCTCCTCGCGCGCACGACGCGCAGCGTCGCCGCCACGGAGGAGGGAAAGCGCCTGCTGGAGCGGCTGCGTCCGGCGCTCGACGACATTGCCGAGGCGCTGCAGCGGGCGGCGGAGGCGCGCGATCGCCCCGCCGGGAAACTGCGCATTACCGCCCCTCGTTTTGCCGCCGACCTCATTCTTGCGCCGCGCCTTGGCGACTTTCTCGGGCGCTATCCGGACATCGTCCTCGAAATCGCCAATGAAGACGGCTTCACCAATATCGTAGAGGAGGGATACGACGCCGGCATAAGGCTCGGCGAAAGCCTGGAGGCCGACATGGTCGCGGTGAAGGTCGGGCCGGAACTGAAAAGCGCGGTCGTCGCAGCACCGTCCTATTTCGAGCGCTTCCAGCGGCCGCGGCACCCGCGCGATCTGGCGGGCCATCGCTGCATCCGCCGCCGCTTCTCCAACGGAACCATATATCGCTGGGAGTTCGAGAAAGAGGGGGAGGAACTGACCGTTTCGGTGGACGGCCCGCTCATTCTGGGCGAGGACCGGCCGATCATCGAGGCCGCCACCGGCGGTGCGGGGCTCGCCTATCTCTTCGAGCCGCGCGTCAGCGGATATGTGGCTGAGGGCAAGTTGGTCCGGGTGCTCGAGGACTGGTGCGCGCCCTATGCGGGGCCTTTCCTCTATTATCCGACCCGCCGGCTGATGCGTCCGGCGCTCCGGGCCTTCATCGATTTCTTCCGGCACAGCGGCTGACGGCCGGCGGGGAGCGCCGGCCGTCGTGGCAGCTTACGCGGCCTTCTTGTTCACTTGGGCCATCGCGAGTTTCGTCAGGTCCTCGTCGGTGACGACTTCTTCCTTCAAAGTCGCGTCGAGCAGCGATACTGCATCCTTGAGACCGATGGTCTTTGCCCAGGTTTTCAGGGTGCCGTAGCGGGAGATTTCATAATGCTCGACCGCTTGCGCGGCGGAGATGAGGCCCGCATCGAGCGCGGCGGTGCCCTTGAATTCGTCCATGATCTCCTCGCCCTCGGCGACGATGCCTTCGATCGCCTCGCAGGTCTTGCCCTGCGCGCGCTTGCCGATCATTTCGAATACCTGCTGCAGCCGCTCCACATGGGTCTCGGTCTGCTCCTTGTGCTTCTCGAACGCGGCCTTGAGCTCAGGGGCCTGGGCGGCGCGTGCCATCTTCGGCAAAGCCTTCAGGATTTTCCGCTCGGCATAATAGATGTCCTTGAGCGTATCGTGGAAGAGGTCGTCCAGCGTCTTTTCTTTGGCCATTTCCGTTTCCTTCCTCGTCTGCTTCGTGTTGCCTTCGACCCGCAATCAACAGCAAAGGGCGAAGATTTGTTCCTCGCGACTGCAAAAAGCGCGTGAGGCGCGGGTCAATTCCGCCGCTTGCAGGATAGGTGTCCGTTTCACCTCAGGCGGAAATCGGGTGGTTGCAGCGTGGCGCATCGGCAATGGTCCCGCCGTAAACGCAATCGGACGGAGAAGAACCATGTCGAGACTGGAAGGTAAAATCGCGATCGTCACCGGCGCAAGCTCAGGTATCGGCCGCGCCGCGGCGCTGCTCTTTGCACGCGAGGGGGCAAAGGTCGTCGTCACCGCCCGCAACGGGAATGCACTTGCGGAGCTTACCGACGAGATCGCCGGAAAGGGCGGTGAGGCGGCAGCGCTTGCCGGCGACGTGGGCGACGAAGCCCTGCATGAGGCGCTGGTCGAACTGGCGGTGCGCCGCTTCGGCGGTCTCGATACCGCCTTCAACAATGCCGGGGCGCTCGGTGCGATGGGCGAGATATCGTCGCTCAGCGTAGAAGGCTGGCGCGAGACGCTCGATACCAATCTGACGAGCGCCTTCCTGGCGGCGAAATATCAGGTTCCGGCAATTGCGGCACGGGGCGGCGGTTCGCTCACCTTCACTTCGAGCTTCGTCGGCCACACGGCCGGCTTTGCCGGGGTCGCCCCCTATGCGGCGAGCAAGGCGGGGCTGATCGGGCTGGTGCAGGCGCTGGCCGTCGAACTCGGCGCGCGCGGCATTCGCGTGAACGCGCTGCTGCCCGGCGGCACCGACACGCCTGCCAATTTCGCGAACCTGCCGGGAGCGGCGCCCGAGACGCGCGGTTTCGTGGAAGGGCTGCATGCATTGAAGCGCATCGCGCGACCCGAGGAAATCGCCGAAGCGGCGCTTTATCTCGCCTCGGACGGTGCTAGCTTCGTGACCGGCGCTGCGCTGCTGGCCGACGGCGGCGCTTCGGTGACGAAGGCGTGAGCGCAGAGCGTGAGCACAGGAGCTAGAGCATTTCACTGTTTCAGGGAAACACTGAAATGCTCTAACCGTTTGATCTAACGCACTTCCGGACGGAAAACCGTTACATACTTTTCCTGGAAGTGCTCTGAAGCGGGGGAAGCATGAAGAAACCCGGGTCGATGAAATCGCTCGAAGACCTCGGGCGCGTACGCCTCTCGAAGAACTTTTTCCTGCGCGATTTTCTTCACTCCGAAATCGCGGAGTTCTACCGGATCCCGAATATCCCCGACGATCCGGAACTGGCGATCGAGGCCGGACGGAAACTCTGCGAGGAACTTCTGGAGCCGCTCGAGGCGACCTTCGGTCGGCTGCACATCCGCTCTGCCTACCGAAACCGCGCGGTGAACGCCTTCGGCAACGCCAACAGGCTCAACTGCTCGACCAATGCGGCAACGGCAGCCGACCATATCTGGGACATGCGCGATGCGGAGGGCTGCATTGGGGCCACCGCCTGCATCGCCATTCCCTGGGTCTGGGACCGGGAGCGTCACGAAGGCGGCTGGCAAAGCCTGGCGTGGTGGATTCACGACCACCTTCCCTACGCCTCGCTCTGTTTCTTTCCCAAGCTCTGGGCCTTCAACATCCAGTGGCACGAGAGGCCGCGGCGCAGAATCAGCAGCTATGCCGAGCCGCGCGGGCTGCTGACCAAGCCCGGCATGGCCAACCACGAAGGCAGCCATGCGCATCTTTACGAAGGCTTTCCGACGATTGCGTTCGGGGCACTCGCCTCTCCCCAACCCCTCCCCACAAGGGTCTCACAAGGGGGAGGGGCTTAGATGCCGCCCGGTCCGCCGGCCTAGCCCTCCCACCTGCGGGGAGGGGCCTTCCTCTTCGGGAAAATCGAGAACGTCCCTCTATTCGCTCACCTCGTTCAGCCGCCTTATCGCCTCTTCCGGCAACGCCAATTCCGCCGATCTCACCAGGCTTGCCAGCTGGTCGGGATTGGTGGCGCTGGCGATGGGTGCGGTGACGCCCTCGCGGGCGATGATCCAGGCGAGCGCGATCTCCGCCTGTTTCGCGCCGGTCTCCTCGGCGATTTCATCCAAGACGCCGAGAATCCGCATGCCGCGTCCGTCGAGATATTTTTCGACGCCGCCGCCGCGGGCGGAGCCCTCCAGATCCTTGTGCGAGCGGTACTTGCCGGAAAGAAAGCCTCTCGCAAGGCTGAAATAGGTGATGACGCCGATCTCCTCGGCGATGCAGAGATTGCGCAGCGGACCGTCATAGGAAGCGCGGTCGTAGAGATTGTATTCGGGCTGCAGCACGTCGTAGCGGGGCAGATCCTTCCCCGCCGCAACGTCGAGAGCATCGCGCATCTGCTGCGCGTCGAGATTCGATGCGCCGATCGCCCGCAGCTTGCCCTGGGAGAGAAGCGTATCGTAGGCGGCAAGCGTCTCGTCATAGGGTATGTCGGGGTCCGGCCAGTGGGAGAGATAGAGGTCGATATAGTCGGTCTGCAGGCGTCGCAGTGAATCCTCGACTGCCTGCATGATCCAGCGCCGCGAGAGGCCCTTGCGGTCCGGTCCGAGTTCCGAACCCACCTTGGTGACGATGACGGCGCTATCGCGCGAGCGTCCGGATTGCTTCAGCCATTTTCCGATGATCGCTTCCGATTCGCCGCCTCTGTTGCCCGGTGCCCAGGAGGAATAGACGTCGGCGGTGTCGACGGCATTGAAACCCGCATCGAAAAAGGCGTCGAGAAGCGAGAACGATGTTTTCTCATCCGCGGTCCAGCCGAAGACGTTGCCGCCGAAGACGAGCGGGGCAATCGAGAGGCCGGTACGGCCAAGTCTGCGCATTTCCATGGTTTCGCTCCATGTGGTTGGATGAAAACAAGCTGCGATTGGGAGGATTGCGGCAAAAACATAGGCCAGCTCGCCATCGAATGACACCTGCATTCGTGGTTTTTCTGACCTCGCCACGGCTTGCTAGGTACGTACCTCGGGGATAGTCTCGCGCAGCTTGTGCCCAGGGGAGTGTCGCGCGTCCTTCGCGCCGCGCACGAAAAGGAGTTTGCCTCATGCTGCGTTTCGGAATTTTGTCGACGGCCAAGATCGGCCGCGAGCTCGTCGTACCCGCGATCCAGGACGCCGAGAACTGCGTTGTCACGGCGATCGCGAGCCGCGATCTCGCCAAGGCGAGGGCCATGGCCGACCGTTTCTCCGTGCCGCATGCTTTCGGCTCCTATGAGGAGATGCTCGCCTCCGACACGGTCGACGCCGTCTATATCCCGCTGCCGACGTCGCAACATGTCGAATGGGCGATCAAGGCGGCGGATGCCGGCAAGCATGTACTTTGCGAGAAGCCGCTGGCGCTGAAGGCCGAAGAGATCGACGCCGTGATCGCGGCGCGCGAGCGCAACAAGGTGCTGATCTCGGAAGCCTATATGGTGACCTACAGCCCCGTCTGGCGGAAGGTGCGCTCGCTCATCGCGGAAGGTGCCATCGGGCGCCTCAGGCATGTCCAGGGCGCCTTCACCTATTACAACCGCGATCCCGGCAACATGCGCAACGTCCCGTCGCTCGGCGGCGGAGGTCTGCCGGATATCGGCGTCTATCCGGCAATCACGACCCGGTTTTCGACCGGCAAGGAGCCGCTGCGCGTGCAGGCCAATACCGAGCGCGATCCGGAATTCGGCACCGACGTCTATTCGAGCGTTCGTGCCGACTTCGGAGATTTCGAACTGAGCTTCTATATCTCGACACAGCTCGCCGCCCGCCAGGTCATGGTCTTCCACGGCGACAAGGGCTACATCGAGGTGAAGTCGCCCTTCAATGCCGATCGCTACGGCCGGGAAGAGGTGGAACTGACCAACCAGAACCACGGCCAGTCGCAGCTCTTCCGCTTCCAGGATGCGCGTCAGTACAAGCTCGAGGCCGAGGCCTTCGCACGTGCTGCGAAAGGTGAAGCGGAGGACGTGGTGACACTGGAAAACTCGCGCCTGAACCAGATGTTCATCGACGCGATCTATCGCGCCAGCGAAAAAGACGGCTGGGAGCCCGTCTGAAGCCGGCTAAAGGATAGGCCCGGCGCACGTTGCGCCGGGCCTATCCTTTCATGCGGCCTGGAGCAGCCGCGCCTGAGACGCGCCCCGCATCTTGAAGAAGAGGAAGTCGGCGACACCGACCATGGCAACGACGATCAGCGCCATTCCAGCGACCGTCAAGGCGGAATAGGCAGACGCAAGAATGGCGAGGCTTCCGACCTGCCACAGGATGTCTCCGGTGATGCTGATCCGTGTTGCGAGGGCGCTCGGCCCTCCTTTTCTGGCCGTGGCGAGGTGGAAGGCGCCCCAGACGAGGAGCCCGGCGCCGAGCGCCATGATCACCGCAGGCGATAGGGCGGGGCTGACGACCGCCGCCAGCGGCTGCGCTGCCGCGAGGAGAGCCGAGCCGGCGATCAGCGAAAAGATGCCGTCGGCGAGAAACGTCTTGTTGAGAAGAGAGCGGGTGGCAAGATCGAACATGTCTGTCTCCATCGGTTGTCGATGGGCAGATGCTGGACCTGAGCGGTCATCAAACCAATTACCTCCGAGGTAATGGATTTTGTGCCGCGTTCGGGCGAGGCTGCCCCCCGCAACAGGGAAGATATCAATGGAATTCGGCAGCCGCCTGAAGGAATGGCGAGGACATCGCCGCATGAGCCAACTCGATCTCGCGATGGCGGCGGGCATTTCCGCGCGCCATCTATCGTTTCTGGAGACGGGTCGCTCCAAGCCGTCCGAGGGAATGATCCTGCGGCTCGCCTCGGTTCTCGACGTCCCCGCGCGCGAACAGGGCACGCTCTTCACCGCGGCGGGCTACCGGCCGCGCGTTGCGGCGCGGCCGGCAACGGGGCTCGATGCAATGCCTCAGGCCGTCGCCCATGCCATCCGGCTGATGCTCGACCGGCACGATCCCTATCCGGGCCTCGTTTTCGACCACCAGTATACGGTGCTGCTGACCAATCCGGCTTTCCAGGCGCTCGTCGACGCCACGGGCGTTCCGTTCAAGCCGGGGGAGAACTTCCTCGACGGCTTTCTCGGTGCAGAGAGCGTCCGCAGCCTCGTGGTCAATTGGGAAGCCGCCGCAGCCGATCTCGTTCAGCGGGTTCGCATGGAGGCGTGGCTGCAGGGGCCGCGCAGCCCCTTGCAGCACAGGCTGAACAGGCTGGTTGCCGACCCGGCGGTGGCGGTGGCGATCGAGAACTTCCCGGCGACAGACCGCTTGCCGGTGCTGCCCATCGAGCTGCGCCTCGGTGACGCGGCGCTTAGCTTCATCACGACGCTCTCGACCTTCGGCTCGACTCAGGACGCGCTTGTTGAGGGCGTTCTGATCGAATCCTTCTTTCCGGCCGACGACGCGACCCGGCGCTTCTTCGGGCAGGGCGGGCGCGACGTCCAATAGGTTTTCCGTCCGGAAGATCGTTTCGCTGGTTCGATGAAACAGTGAAACGATGCAGAAAATCCGCAGATAGCTACGCCTCACTGCTGATCTTCGCCGCGGTGTCGGCTACAAGTGACGCATGACTTCGTTCTTTGATTCCGAATCTCCCTCCAACGTCGCCGAATATTCGGTGTCGGAATTGTCCGGCTCGATCAAGCGCACGGTCGAGCAGGCCTTCGAGCATGTCCGGGTGCGGGGCGAGATTTCCGGCTACCGCGGCCCGCATTCCTCGGGACACGCTTATTTCGCCTTGAAGGACGATCGCGCCCGCATCGATGCGGTCGTCTGGAAGACCACCTTCGCGCGGCTGAAGTTCCGGCCGGAGGAGGGGATGGAGGTCATCGCGACCGGCAGGGTCACGACCTTCCCCGGCTCGTCCAAATATCAGATCGTCATCGACTCGCTTGAGCCGGCCGGTGCCGGGGCGCTGATGGCGCTTATCGAGGAACGCAAGCGCAAGCTTGCGGCGGAGGGCCTTTTCGATGCGGGCCGCAAGCGGCCGCTGCCTTTCATGCCGAGGGTCGTCGGCGTCGTGACCTCGCCGACCGGAGCTGTGATCCGCGACATCCTGCACCGCATTGCCGACCGTTTCCCGGTCCATGTCATCGTCTGGCCGGTGCGCGTGCAGGGCGACGGCGCCTGCGAGGAGATCGTGGCGGCGATCGAGGGTTTCAACGCGCTGCGGCCGGGCGGCTCCATTCCCCGGCCAGACGTGTTGATCGTCGCGCGCGGCGGCGGCAGCCTCGAGGATCTCTGGTGCTTCAACGACGAGGCGATGGTGCGCGCCGCGGCGGCTTCCGCCATCCCTCTGATCTCGGCCGTCGGTCACGAGACGGACTGGACGCTGATCGACCATGCGGCCGACCAGCGGGCGCCGACGCCGACCGGTGCGGCCGAAATGGCGGTGCCGGTGAAGGCCGATCTCGAGGCCCAGCTCGCCAGTCTCGCAGCCCGGCTCAAGGGCGCCGCGGCGCGGCAGATGGACAATCGCCGCCAGGCGCTGCGCTCGCTTGCGCGGGCGCTGCCCTCGCTCGACCAATTGCTCGCCTTGCCTCGGCGTCGCTTCGACGAGGCGGCCGCCGGACTCGGCCGCGGCCTGCAGATGAACACCGCCAACAAGCGGCGAAGCTTCGAACGCAATGCGGCCCATCTCCGGCCGGAGCTCCTGACGGCAAGGATCGTCGATCGCCGTCAGCGCGTCTTGGATGCCGTCAACCGGGCCGAGCGCATCGTCGAGCGTAAGGTTCAACGTGGCGCTCAGCGCATTTCGTCCGCCGATGCCTCGCTCCGCGTTCTGCCGTCGCGGCTGATCGGCCAGATTCATCGCGCATCGGATCGCGTTTCCAGCCTGGGCAGGCGTGGGGATGCGGCGATCGCCGCCGATCTGCGCAGGATGAAAAGCGCGCTGGCAGCACAGGACCGCGTGCTGCAGTCGCTCTCCTATCACAGCGTCCTGCAGCGCGGCTTCGCGCTGGTGCGCGATGCCGCGGGCGAGCCGGTTAAACAGGCGGCTGCCGTGCATCCCGGGATGGCGCTTTCGCTGGAATTCGCCGATGGCCGCATCGCGGCGGTCGCCGGCGAGGACGGCACTGCGCCGCAGTCGCCGAAGAAGCGGCCTGCACGCTCCGGCGAGCCGACGAAGCAGGGCAGCCTCTTCTGATGCATATCCTGATGGTGCTCGCCCATCCGCTCGAGGAGAGCTTCGCTGCGAGTGTCGCCCGCATTGCCCGGGAAACGCTCGAGGCCAGGGGCCATACGGTCGATCTGCTCGACCTTTATCGCGAAGGCTTCGATCCGCGGCTGACCGTGGCCGAGCGGGGCAGTTATTTCGATAAAGATTACGACGCCTCCGGGGTCTCCCCCTGGATCGAGCGGCTGAGGGCTGCGGACGGACTCGTGCTCGTCTTTCCGCAATGGTGGTTCAATTTCCCGGCGATACTCAAGGGCTTCTTCGATCGCGTCTTCGCGCCCGGGGTCGCTTTCGACCATGATGCGGCAGGCGGCCGTATCGTTCCTCGCCTCGGCGACATCAGGCTATTCTGGGCGCTGACCAGTACCGGGTCCCCCTGGTGGGTCGTGCATCTCTACATGGGAAATCCGGTGCGGCGGCTGCTGAAGCGCGGCATCGCCGCCTTCTGCGGCAAGGGCCTCGACTTCCGCATGATCACTCTGCACGACATGGATCGGGTGACGGAGGCGAAGCGGAAGCGCCATATCGAGCGTGTGAGGGCTCTGGTGAGCCGCATCTGACCGGCGACCTATTCGAAGACCGCGAGGAATTTCCTGAGTAGCGCGTCCAGTGCCTCCCGTTCATCGGGTTCGAGGCCCGCAACGAGGCGCTGCTGGTTGGCGACATGGGCAGTGACCGCCGCGTCCACGCGCTTGAGACCCTCCGGTGTCAGAGCGATGAGGACACCGCGCCGGTCTTCCGGATTGTCCAGGCGTTCGACCAGCCCGGCTTTCTCGAGCTGGTCGATGCGGTTGGTCATCGTGCCGGAGGTGACCATCGTCGTTCCCAGCAGATCGCCCGGCGAGAGCCGGAAGGGCGGACCGGAGCGCCGCAGCGTTGCGAGCACGTCGAAACTCGCCGAGTTCAAGCCGTGATCGGCAAGGGTGCTTTCTACCTCACGAGCGAGATGAGCCCGGAGCCGCGACAGTCGACCGAGCAGACCCATGGCTGTCGCATCGAGCTCCGGCCGCTCTCTGCGCCACTGCGCCAGGATTTTGTCAACGTGATCCATATCCGTCTGCATCAGCGGCCTGAGTGAACGTTTCGACCTTCCCGAAGTCGTAGCCTCCATGTATCTTGACGTCAAGATAAATTGGAGTAGAGTTATCTTGATCTAAAGATTCTTGAGGTGAAGAGATGGGTACGCGCAGCACCGATATTCTGCTCACGGCCATAGCGCCGGCCATATGGGGCAGTACCTATCTGGTCACAACGGAATTCCTGCCGGCCGGTTACCCGGTCACGGTCGCAATGCTGAGGGCGCTTCCGGCAGGACTGCTGCTGCTGCTTGTCGTCCGGCAGATGCCGACGGGTGTGTGGTTGGCGCGCAGTTTCGTGCTCGGCGCGCTCAACTTCTCGTTCTTTCAAACGATGCTTTTCGTATCCGCCTACCGGCTGCCCGGCGGTGTAGCCGCAACCGTCGGAGCCATTCAGCCGCTGATCGTGATCGTCCTGTCGCGCATCGTTCTCGGCTCGCCGGCCCGGGCGTTGAGCGTCGTTGCCGGCATTGCCGGCATGGCGGGGGTCGCGCTCCTGGTGCTGACGCCAAAAGCGGCGCTGGATCCGGTGGGCGTCGCGGCCGGCTTGGCAGGCGCCGTCTCCATGGCTTTCGGCACCGTGCTGAGCCGACACTGGACGCCGCCGGTCTCGCCGCTCACCTTCACCGCCTGGCAATTGGCGGCCGGCGGGCTGCTTCTGGTGCCGGTCACCTTGCTGCTGGAACCCTCTTTGCCACCGCTCACAGCCGCGAATATTTTGGGCTTTACCTATCTCGGCCTGATCGGCACCGCCTTCACCTACCTTCTCTGGTTCCGTGGGCTGTCGCGGCTCGAACCCTCCCAGGTTTCGCCGCTCGGCTTCTTGAGCCCCGTCGTCGCGATCCTCATCGGCTGGGGCGTGCTCGATCAGCAGCTGACGGCGGTGCAGGTGCTTGGGATCGCAACCGTCTTCGCAAGCGTGTGGATGAGCCAGTACGCACAGACCGCTCGCCGCGCGGCAGCCGCCCCCTAACCCTCTCCCCCGAGCGAGCTAGTAGGGACATATACTCCTCTGGCGGGAACCGCTTCCACGCTTGGCGGCAACAAGCCGGCGTAACCAACACAAGGAAGCAAGAAGGGATATGCCGCGCCCGTTCGCTCCCTCGGGCGGGGCGGTGAGTACGGGGTTCAGTTGGGGCCGCTTGTCCCTTCTCCCCGCCTGCGGGGAGAAGGTTGCCGGCAGGCGGTTGAGGGGCTCATCGGGCCCGCAGTGTCAGGCCCACTCGCCTTTGCGCATGACGGGCACACGGGCGCCGTCCGCACGAACCCCGTCGATGTCCACCTCGCCCGAGCCGACCATCCAGTCGATATGGATCAGGCTCGAATTGCCGCCCTGGGCGCGGATCTGCTCCTGGCTGAGGCTCGCCCCGTCGAGGAAGCACTTCGAATAGCACTGGCCGAGCGCGATGTGGCAGGAGGCGTTCTCGTCGAAGAGGGTGTTGTAGAAGAGGATGCCGCTGGCCGAGATCGGAGAGGAATGGGGCACCAGCGCCACTTCGCCGAGCCTTCGGGCGCCCTCGTCGGTGTCGAGCACCTTGTTCAGCACCTCCTCGCCGCGTGACGCCCTGGCCTCGACGATGCGGCCGGCTTCGAAGCGCACCTGGATATTGTCGATCAGCGTGCCCTGATGGGAGAGCGGCTTCGTGCTCGACACATGGCCTTCGACGCGCAGCGCATGCGGCGTAGTGAAGACCTCTTCCGTCGGGATGTTCGGATTGCAGGTGATGCCGTTCTTGGCGACCGAGGCGCCGCCATGCCATTCGTGGCCGTCCGCCAGCCCGACGGTGAGGTCGGTGCCGGGGCCGGTGAAATGCAGCGCGGCGAAGCGCTCCTCGTTCAGCCAGGCCGAACGGCGGTGCAGATTGGCATTGTGCTCTTTCCAGGCGGCGATCGGATCGCCGACGTCGACGCGCGAGGCGGCGAAGATGGCATTTGCCAGCTTTTCCACGGCAACCGCCTCGGGATCGTCAGGGAACATCTGCTTCGCCCAGGAGGGGTTCGGATAGGAGACGATGTTCCAGTTGATGTCGAAGTTGGAGATCTTCTCGAGCGCCGGCTTGTAGGCGATCGAGTTCGCCTTGTTGGCGCGGGCGACCTTCGCCGGATCCTGAGCCGAAAGCAGCATCGGGTTGTCGCCGGCGATGGCGAGGCGCGCAGCACCTCCCGCATAGGCCTTGGCCATGCCCTCGTAAAGCCAGTCGCTGGCGCGGTCGAAACTCTCGTCCGGCGCATGGGCATAGCGGGCAAGCGTCGCTTCCTCGTCGGCATAGAAGGTCGTCACCAGTCCGGCGCCTGCCATATAGGCGTGCTTGGTGATGAGGCGCACGAGCGGCAGCGCCGCGATCGGCGCGGTCATGACCAGGTCCTGGCCCTTCTGCAATTGCAGACCGACCTTGATGGCGACCTCGGCGAGCTTTTCGAGCTTGACCGGATCGACGGGGTTCTTTGCGGATTGGAGTGGGGCGTTCATGGCGGCTCCTGCGCGTCTTTTCGGATGTCAGCGGTTTTAGACCGGTTCCGCCGAAAACAGAAGCTCCTTCAGGCAGCCACCCTTTCCGTCTTGAGCAGCGCTGCCTCGTGCTTCTCGAGGAAGGCCATCAGCCGCTGCGGGTAGTCCTCGCCGACCGCGGCTTTCACGCTCGGCCTCCCGGCCAGCGCCTCGCGCCAGGCGGTGACGCGCGGCAGGCCCTGAAAGACGC
Organism: Ensifer sp. R1-3; assembly: GCF_056739175.1. NCBI lineage: Bacteria > Pseudomonadati > Pseudomonadota > Alphaproteobacteria > Hyphomicrobiales > Rhizobiaceae > Ensifer > Ensifer sp. R1-3. Next base: position 2,485,700 of record NZ_CP096515.1, on the reverse strand, counting down.
CGCTGTCGGAAATCGTGTCGAACACGTCGAAATAGCGGAAGATCGGTGCGAAGACCGCGTCGACAAGGCTGAAGGCGCCGCCTGCAAAATAGGGACCGCCGCCGAGCTCCGCCTCGACGGTCGCGAATTTCGTCTTGAGCACGTTTCGCTTGGCTTCGAGCGTGCCTGCGTCCTGCGTTGTTTCGTAGACCCAGAGGTCGGAGAGGATTGCGGAGCCGAACTCCATCCAGCCGCGATGGCGTGCCCGCGCCAGCGGATCGGCGGGGTGCAGCTTCGGTCCGGACTGTGTTTCCTCCAGATATTCGCAGATGACAGTGCTCTCGAAGAGGATCGCTTCGCCGCGATCCTGTGAAATGCGGAGCAGCGGCACCTTGCCGAGAGGCGAGATATTCAGGAACCAGTCGGGCTTGTTGGCGAGATCGATATCGACGCGCTCGAAGGGTACGCCTTTTTCGTGCAGCGCGATCGCAGCGCGTTGCACATAGGGGCAGAGATGGTGGCTGATCAGGGTGAGCTGCGCCGTCATGGTCGTCTCCTGTCTGTATTTAGATGCATCTGCATATAACGCAGCTTGCCAAACGCGTCAATATAGATGTAATTGCATCTATGAGCGTGAAAAGGACGGATAGCAGCGAGCCGACCGCGGCCGCGACGGGGGCATGGATCGGTCTGATGCGGGCGCAGCGACGCGCGCTTTCGGCCATCGAAAGGGACTTCAAGGCGGCGGGCCTGCCGCCGCTTGGCTGGTACGACGTGCTGTGGGAGCTCGTGAAGGCCGAAGGCGGCCGTTTGCGCCCCTTCGAGATCGAAGCCCGCACGCTGCTTGCCCAATACAACCTGTCCCGCCTGATCGACCGGCTGGAGAAGGAAGGCCTCGTGCAGCGAGAGGCATTCGACGAGGACGCGCGCGGCTGCTGGGTCGTCGTCACTGGGAAGGGCCGTGCGATGCGGGAGCGCATGTGGCAGACCTATGGGCCGTCGATCGCGCGTCACGTCGGCGCAAAGCTCGGCGAAGAAGAGGCAGGCGCGCTTGCCTCTCTGCTTTCAAGGCTCGGCTGACACCCAGATCACGATGTCTTTAGGTCGGGTCGACCTAAAGACGTGACCGCGATCGATTCCAAGAAGTTGAGACGCGGGATGCGGGCGGAAAACCGCACACACTTTTCCTCATCCCGCACTCGTCCTTTTTAAAGAAATCAGGCGATCAGAGATGCGGCAACCGCACGCAATGCGGCTTGCGCATCCTTGGGCGCAAGCCGCACCTGCAGGCCGCGCTGCCCGCCATTGATGAAAACCAGCGCTTCGGCAAGAGCCGCTTCCTCTATCGCAGTCGGGACCGTCTTTCTTTGCCCGAAAGGGCTGATGCCGCCGACGTGATAGCCGGTGAGCCGCTCGGCGTCCGCCGGTTTCATCATGCTCGCCGACTTGCCGCCGAAGGCTGCGGCGAGCTTCTTCATGCTCACCTCCCGGTCCGAAGGCACGATGCAGCAGACCGGCTTGCCGTCCACCTCGGCCATCAGCGTCTTCAGCACACGGGAAGGGTCCTCGCCGAGCGCCTCCGCCGCCTGCAGTCCGACGCGTTCGGCGCCGGGATCGTAGTCATAGCTGTGAACGGTGAAAATGACGCCGGCCTTTGCGAGGGCCTGCGTCGCCCGGGTTGTCTTCGACATGGTCTACGCCCCGAATTCGGCTTCGTAGAGTTCCGGCTTGAAGCCGACGAGCAGCTTGCCGTGGGCCTCGAGCACCGGGCGCTTGATCATCGACGGCTGCTCGAGCATCAGCGCGATCGCCTTGTCGGCCGTCAGGTCCCGCTTGTCGGCCTCATCCAGCTTACGGAAGGTGGTGCCCGAGCGGTTGAGTAGCGTCTCCCAACCGAGTTCGGCGCACCAGCGCTCGAGTCGCGCACGATCGACGCCTTCCGCCTTGTAGTCTTGGAAATCGTAGGAAGTGCCGCGGCTGTCGAGCCAGTTCCGGGCCTTCTTCATCGTGTCGCAGTTCTTGATGCCGTAGATCGTAACCGTCATGCCGAATCTTCCCGCTCTTCCAGATGCGGGAAGACATAGCCGGGCGCCGCGCGTCGGAAAAGGCCTGGAGACAGGACAGGAGCGGGATGAGGAAAAGTGTGTGCGGTTTTCCGCCCGCATCCCGCTCGAACCTATCGGAACCGGTCACGTTCATGCTTTTAGGTCGACCCGGCCTAAAAGCATCATGATCTAGAGATCAGAGACTGGTGACCTTGCCGGCAACCTCGGCGGCTTCCGCCGTCTTCAGCCCGGCGATGTTGATGCGGCCGGATGCCGGCATATAGATGCCGTGCTCGGTCCTGAGCCGCATTACCTCCGCTTCGGAAAGCGGCAGCATGGAGAACATGCCCTCCTGATCGGCGACTGCGTCGAGGCTCTGCCAGCGGGTGCGGAGTCCCTCGGCAAGCGACCGCCGGAGGCCCGTCATCCTGAGCCGCATCGTCTCGAGCTCCTCCGCCCAGTCGCGCCTGAGTTCCGGGTCGTCAAGGATCGTCCGCACGACGGCTGCGCCGTGATCCGGCGGCATGGAATAGCTGGTGCGGGCGAGGCCCGCGAGGTTTGAGCGCACCCTGTCCGCCGAGGCAGACGAGCTGGTCCGCGCGAAGATCGCGCCCGTGCGCTCGCGATAAAGCCCGAAGGACTTCGAGCAGGAAACCGCGACGAGCGCTTCCGGGACCACGCCGAGAAGATGCCGGAGGCCCGCGACATCCTGGTCGAGGCCGCGGCCGAACCCCTGATAGGCGAGATCGACGAGCGGCAGCAGGCCGCGCTCGGCCACCAGCGCGGCGATCTCCATCCATTGCGCTTCGCTCAGGACTCCGCCGGTCGGGTTGTGGCAGCTTGCATGCAGCAGCACCGCATCGCCGGGCGCAGCACCTTCCAGCGCGCTCACCAGGTTATCGAAGATGACCGACTGCGACGGAATGTCGAAGAAGTCGTAGGTGGCGATATCGAGCCCGGCCGCCTTGAAGATCGGCGCGTGGTTCGGCCAGCTCGGCAGCCCGAGCCAGATGCCTCGGCCGCCCATGCGCGCGATGAGGTCCGCCGCCAAACGGAGCGCGCCGGAGCCGCCGGGCGTCTGGACGCCCGCAACATGGCTCCGCTCGATCGTGTCGCCGCCGACGAGTTCCCAGAGCCGATCGAGAAAGACGAGGTCCCCTTCGGGGCCGATATAGGCCTTGCTGTCCTGTGTTTCGAGAAGCCGCTTTTCCGCCGCCTTGACGGCCCGGAAGATCGGCGTGCGTCCGGTCTCGTCGCGATAGACTCCGACGCCGAGATCGACCTTTCCGGGGCGCTCATCCTTCCTGAACAGGCCGATCAGGGCCAGCAAGGGATCGTCGGCTTGGCGGGCGAGGGCGTCGAACATCCGGTATTCCTTGTGGAGCAGTGGATCGGATCATAGTCGTTTCCCCCAGCCGGAAAGGCAAGCGGGTTCCGCGCCGCGACCGGTCGAAACGACAGCCTCAGGCCTCCAGCGTCCCCGGCTTTCGCGCCGCACGCGAAGGCTCGGCGCAGGCGATCTTCATCAGGTCGGACCGGCGGCGGGCGAGACGGGTGGAGACGCGCGTGACGATGAGCCCATTCTGCGGCGCCCGGACCTCGACGGTGCCCCCCGGAACGCCGGGCCTGACCAGGATGGTCGCCAGCAGTTCCCCGGCCTCGACGCTGTCGCCGATATTGCGGTGGAAGAGGATAGCACCGGCCTCCGGTGCGCGGATCATCTCGATATTGTCGAGCGGCACGGCCTTGCCGGCGAAAGCCGGAAGGCCGGCGCCGGTGCTCGCAACGACTCCGCGGCCGGCAAGAAAGCGAAACATGCCCTCGGAGTCCTTGCGCGCAATGTCCGGATAGACGTCGCGCGTGCCGCGCAGTTCCACGGTCACCGACAGGCGGCCGGGCAGGGCGGTCCTGCGCTCGCCTTCGCTCTCGTGCTTCCATGCATGGGCGACCGCCTCCTCGAAGGCTGAGCTTTGCCCGTCGGAGAGGAACACCGCCTCCATATCGAGGGCCGCGGCAAGGTCGGCGGCCTCCGGCCAGAAGGCCTCGTCGATATAGGCATATTGCAGCCCCTCGTCGTCGCAATGAAGATCGAGCACCAGCTCGGCGCCGAGCGCCATGTCGAGAAGGTGCCGCTTCAATCGATCGATGGCCGAATATCGGTCCGGCTCATCGAGCAGGCCGTCACGCTCGCCAAGGGAGATCAGCGGGAAGTCGCGGTTGAAGTTGGTGCGCGAGCCGAGATCGAAGCGGCCCTGCAGCTCGCCGAAATGCGCTTGCGCGGCGCCGATCGGATTTGCCTGCGGAACGATGGTGATATCGCCGAGAATAGCGCCGTCCTCATCCGCCTGGCGGAGCTTCTCAAGCAGGAAATGCAGAAGCGCGGTGCCCGGCAGTTCGTTGGCATGCAGCGCCGCCTGGATATAGGTGCGCGGCGCCGCAGCACTTGCCCCCTTGAACCGGAACACCGGCAGCCTCCATTCGACACCCGGGGTATCGCCGTCGATGATGATCTCGGAAATGTCCACTTCGTCTCGTCCTCAAATTCGGAAAACCGGTTATGAGGCTTGGCATCGTCGTCTTGCAAGCCCCGACAACGGCTGTAGGCCGTAGCTGCCGCCGATCTCAATCCTCTTCGACCGTCGGAAGGTCGAGAGCCGAGCGCAGCACGCCGACGCCGCGCTTGTAGAGCATCGCATATCGCGCCGGCGCCAGCAGATCGGCCCGGGGCGCAAATCCGGGGATGATCTGGTTGAAAGGAACCGCACCGCAACCGGGCGTGAAGCAATCGCGTTTGCCCTTGGGACACTCGTTGTAGCGGCAGAGGCGACCGAGATAGCGATCGCTTCCCGGCTCGAACAAAAAGGTATCGACCCTGTTGTCCGGAACACTCATACCGGCTCCGGCTTCGAATGCCTGGCGCAAGGAGCGGGCGCATGCCTTGCGCAGCTCGGCGAGCCGCTCTTGCGTGTCGAGCCAGAGCGCCATGTCGAGATCACCGCATTCGTGCCAGACCTCGATGCCGCTGCGGCGGAACTCCCTGAAGCGAGGGACCTCCTTCCAGAGCGGCTTTGCGACCGAGCCGATGACGGCGATCGCCTGAACTTCAGGGAACTCGGCCCACGCGCGGGCGACGATATCCGCCGCCAGTCGATAATCATGCTGCAGCTTGAGAAGATATCGATTCTGGCTGTCTATCTCGGAGCGCCGCACGGGTTCACCCTAAGAGCTTCATGAAATTGCGCTTGCGACCGCAGCGCGTCTTCAGCGATTCCACATAGATGGCTTGCTCGGCCGCGCCACGCAAGCCGCCGATGCGCGCGAGCAATCGAGCGGCTTCCTCGTGTCTCGGCGATGAACCGTTCGCATGCGGTGGCGATGTCGGCTTTGTCGTTATCGGATAGCGCTTTCACCCTCACCCATTTCCATTCCTGCTTTGCCATGGGCTCCTCTCCGGCGGCATCGGCGAAGCCAGACTATATAGTAGCGTTTCCGAGACAATGGCCGTCGCACGGATATCCTCAGCGAAGATCTGCTAAGAGCTGGATGAGGAAAAGTGCGCTGCTGGCAGCGGAAGTCCGCCTCGATCGCGGCGCGGGCGCGCTCAACGACTACGCCCGCACCAACGATCCCTTCACCAAGGTCGGCCAAGCAGCAGATCGCCGTGGACGTTACCAGCGTCATTCGCGCTTCGCCGATAGTTTCCGCGTCGCTGGCGGCGACATTCACTGGAATTCTTAAAGTCAGCACGCTATATGACTATCTACATGGTCAGGAGGGTGACGTGGACGCAGTCAATCTGGCGGATGCCAAGGCACATCTGAGTGAGCTTGTCGATCGGGTCGAGGCGGGGGATTCGATCGAAATCACCCGGCGCGGAAAGCCTGTCGCCCGGCTTACGGCCGTGGCCAGGCCGCGCAAGCGGATCGATGCAGCCCTGCTCCAGTCGCTTACGGCGACCATGCCGCTACAGTCCGGCAGCGCCGCCGATCTGGTGCGTTCGATGCGGGATGACGATCGCTACTGATGCTCTATCTGGACACGTCGATGATTGTCGCGGCCCTTTCCAACGAAGCGATGACGCCGCGTGTCCAGGGCTGGCTGGCGGAGCAGGATCCGGCTGAACTGCTGATAAGCGACTGGACCGTCACTGAGGTTTCCTCGGCCATGGCGATCAAGCTGCGGACCGGCCAGATCGACCTGGAGCAGCGCGCCGCGGCGCTTGCGATATTCAACAAGCTGGTCGCCGAGAGCTTGACCGTGCTGTCCGTGACGGGCGGACAGTTTCGGGCTGCCGCCAAGTTCGCCGATCAACACATGCTCGGGCTTCGCGCCGGCGATGCGCTGCATCTTGCCGTGGCGTCGGAGCATGGCGCTACGGTTCACACACTCGATCGTCGACTTGCCGAGGCGGGGCCAGCGCTCGGCGTTCCGACGCGACTTATGGTTTGATCGCGACTGACTGCCGGGAGCCTCTTATCTCACTCCCACTCGATCGTGCCCGGCGGCTTCGACGTGACGTCGTAGACGACGCGGTTGATGCCGCGGACCTCGTTGATGATGCGGGTGGCGGCGCGGCCGAGGAATTCCATGTCGTAGTGGTAGAAATCCGCGGTCATGCCGTCGACGGAGGTGACGGCGCGCAGCGCGCAGACGAATTCGTAGGTGCGCCCGTCGCCCATGACGCCGACCGTCTGCACGGGAAGCAGCACGGCGAAGGCCTGCCAGATGGCGTCGTAGAGGCCGGCCTTGCGGATCTCGTCGAGATAGATCGCATCGGCTTCGCGCAGGATTTCCAGCTTCTCGCGCGTGATGCCGCCGGGGCAGCGGATCGCGAGGCCGGGGCCGGGGAAGGGATGGCGGCCGATGAAGCTTTCGGGCAGGCCGAGTTCGCGGCCGAGCACCCGGACTTCGTCCTTGAAGAGCTCGCGCAGCGGCTCGACGAGCTGCATGTTCATGCGCTCCGGCAGGCCGCCGACATTGTGGTGCGACTTGATCGTCACCGAGGGGCCGCCGGTGAAGGAGACGCTTTCGATGACGTCAGGATAGAGCGTGCCCTGGGCGAGGAAATCGGCGCCGCCGAGCTTCTTGGCCTCTTCCTCGAAGACCTCGATGAAGAGACGGCCGATGATCTTGCGTTTGGTCTCCGGATCGCTGACGCCTTCGAGCTCGCCGATGAAGCGATCGGAAGCGTCGATATGGAGCAGATGGAGGTTATAGTGCTCCTTGAACATGGCGACGACGTTCGCCGCCTCGTCCTTGCGCATCAGACCATGGTCGACGAGGATGCAGGTAAGCTGATCCCCGACCGCTTCGTGGATGAGGAGGGCCGCCACGGATGAATCGACGCCGCCGGAAAGCGCGCAGATCACCTTCTTGTCGCCGACCTGCTTGCGGATCGCCTCGACCGCCTTGGCGCGATAGGCCGACATGGTCCAATCGCCGGTAATGCCGGCGATCTTGTGGACGAAGTTGGCGATGAGCTTCGCGCCGTCAGGCGTATGCACCACTTCCGGGTGGAACTGGACGGCATAGTACTTGCGCTTTTCATCGGCGATGAAGGCGAAGGGCGCATTGGACGAGGTGGCGACGACTTCGAAGCCCTCGGGCAATGCGGTAACCCGGTCGCCATGCGACATCCACACCTGGTGGCGCGAACCGAGCGACCAGAGGCCGTCGAAGAGCGGGCAATCCTTTTCGACCTCGAGGAAGGCCCGGCCGAATTCCCGGTGATGGCCGCTCTCGACCTTGCCGCCGAGCTGGGCGCACATGGTCTGCTGGCCGTAGCAGATGCCGAAGACCGGCAGGCCGCTGTCGAAGATGACGGACGGCGCGCGGGGCGAGCCGGTATCCAGCGTCGAGGCCGGGCTGCCGGACAGGATCACCGCCTTCGGCTTCAGACGATGGAAGCCTTCCTCGGCCGACTGGAACGGCACGATCTCGCAATAGACGCCGGATTCGCGCACGCGCCGGGCGATGAGCTGCGTCACCTGGCTGCCGAAATCGACGATGAGGACGGTATCGGGATGGGCTGTCTGGGTCATAGCGGGCCTTCAAGCAAGCTTGATCATGGCGAGCCTTTAATGAAAGCCCGCTGCCGGCGCAACGATAACATTGCACCCGGACAATCAAGCATCCGCTACAGAACGCTCAGAGCTGGATCTCGCCTTTCTCCAGCGCCGCCTCCATCTGGTCGACGGCGGCCGCAAGCTTCTCGTCGATGACGTGCAGATACTCGGTCCAGTCGCCGACATGCTTCAGTTCCGCCTTGCCGTCCGAGATGCCGCGGAGCCCTATGAGCGGAACGCCGAAAGCCTGGCAGGCGCGCAGGACTGCGAAGGTCTCCATCTCGACCATGTCGGCGTCGATCTGCTCATAGGCGTTGCCGGAGACGATATCGGCGCCCGTCGAAAGCCGGGCCTTCCTAACGCCGGGAATGCTGAGCGGCAGTTTGACGACCGCCGGCAGATCGAGGAAGGGCGTTGCGCCCTTCTCGAAGCCGAGCGGAGAGGCATCCATGTCGCGATAGGCGACGGAGATCGCCTGGTAGACTTCGGTCTGTTCGAGCGTCGCGGAGCCGGCCGAGCCGAGCGACACGACGAGGTCCGGCAGGCTGCCTTTCGCGTCGAACTCCGCAAGCGCCCGGGTCAGGCTTACGGCCGCTTCGACCGGTCCGACGCCCGTCATCAGCGGCGCGATCCGGCCACGGAGGCAAGGGCCGTACTCCGCATCCACGGCCATCACATAGAGGATGTTTCTCCCCGCTACGGCCTTCAGCTCGAAACTCATCCTTCGATACCCTCGCGTCCGCGCACCACCATCATCGTTCCGGTCATCGAGGCGATGAGCTTGGCGGGTCCGTCGGACCTGACCGCATAGGCCCGCCCGTCGGAAACGATGATGGTCGTGCCGGGCTTCGTCACCTCGCCGCGAAACAGGAACCGCTCGCCGCGTCCGGGCGAGAGAAGATTGACCTTGAACTCGATCGTCAGCAGCGATGCCTCGGGGTCGATCACCGAATAGCCGGCATAGGTCCCCGCCGCATCGAGCGCGGCGGAAATCACACCGGCATGGAGAAGGCCGTGTTGCTGCGTCAGCTTGGCATCGAAGGGCAGCTCGATCTCGACCGTTCCCGGCTCGACGCGCGTGAGCTCGGCCCCGATCGTGCGCATGGCGGCCTGTCGCCTGAAGCTTTCCCGGATGCGCTTCTTGAAGTCGGGGGGATCGCTCTCATCCATCGGTCGGCCGGCCTTGATTTCCTCGGAGCACCACTGTGCGAGTTTTCCGGACACTGGCATGCCGGTTGCAGCGCGGCAAGCGTAATTCAAACGCACCGGGGGAGATCATTTCCAGCCGTTCATGGTTTTGCGGCGAAGCGGCGACACCTATATGTTGCCTATGAAGAGCTTCCGGCGCATCGAAATCCGGCCGGCCGTTCCCGACGATCTCATGATGATCGCTTCGGTCCTGGTCAGTACCTGGCGTGCGACGTTTCGCGGCATCATCGCGGATGCCTATCTCGACGCCATGACCGTTGAGGATCAGGCCATCCGGCACGCGCGGCGCATGCGCTTTCCGGGCTCCTTCATGATGGCCGCCGCCGACATGGCCGAAGGGCGGGTGATCGGCTTTGCCAATTACGGCAAGGCCAGGGGCATGCCGCCCGCTTTCGATCGGGAACTCTACGAGCTCTATCTCCTGCCGGAGTTCCATGGCGCCGGGCTCGGTTCCGCCCTGGTGCGCAGCGTCGCCGCCCATTGCCGCGAGACGGGGGGCACGTCGCTCTTCGCCTGGGTGCTGAAAGACAACCCCAACAGGGCCTTCTACGAGCGGCTCGGTGCCCGCGCGGTGGGCGAGGGCCGGGTCGGCGTCGGCAGAGAAAGCCTGGATCAGGTTGCCTATCGCTGGGATGATCTCGTGACGCTCTCGGACTTCGGTGCGTCGACCTGATCGCCGAGCCGGACGATGTGCTGGTCCCAGGCGACGGCACTCACGCGCTTCTCGAACCGGCCGCCATAGGTGGAGACGGCAAAACCGTGCTTCGCCGCGGCAACGCCTGCTGCGTCCGTTACCTGTTCCTCCCTGAGGACGGCGCCCGTTTTCGTGTCCAGGGTGACGGCGACGTTGCCCTTGGGAGAGGTGAGGCCGACCAGTCCGTCGCGGCGGTTGACCGCGATGGCACCGACATAATTGGCGAGCGCCGCCGTGGTGCGTTCCGGCAGACCGACGAAGGTCAGGTCCTCGCCCTTGGCGAAGTGCCCGACCAGCGGCGGAAGGTCGTTGCGCGCGCCCTCGTATTGGCAGGCGAACCAGACACGGCCGTCAGCGCCGATGTCGACATGGCGGGTCGAAAGGCGGTTGAGATCAGGCGGCAGCACATGCTTCTCGATGAGCGCCCCCGTCGCGGCGTCTACGAGGGCGAGGCTCGGCTCCATGCGGTCGAGATTGAGCTTGGTGCGGCCGAAATCCGGGTGGGTCTCGATGCCGCCATTGGCGATTGCGAGGGTGCGTCCGTCGGCGGCCAACGTCATGTCGTGGGGGCCGATACCGTAAGTCGGGAATTCGCCGATCCGGGCAAAACCCCGGCGGCCGTCATAGATGCCGACCATGCCGCGATTGGCGGAGAAGTCGTTTTCGGTCGCATAGAGCAGACGGCCGTCGGCCGAGAAGCAGCCGTGCCCGAAGAAGTGGCGGCCCTCGGCGGAGGTGATGACGACCGGCTCGGCGGTGCCGTCCGGCGCAAAGATCATGGCATAGGTGCCCGGCCGCCGGGCAAAGGCGACCGCCCGCCGGCTTGCCGGGGAGAAGGTCATGCCGTGCGCACGCGCCGGCAGCAGCCTGCGCTCCACGATCTCGCCCGCTTCCGTGAGCGTCGCGACCCCGTAGCTGCCATCCGGCGCCATGAAGGCCGAGGCGAAGACGGCATCGGCCCTTTGGGCGAAGGCGCCCCGGGGGGAAAGCGCCGCCGCCCAGGCGGCACCCGCCATTTTAACGAAGCTGCGGCGGTCGATGAGGGTATTGGTCTTCATGCGATTTCCTGCAACGGGCGGAGACGAGGGAACCCCCAACCCCTCCCCACAAGGGCCACAAGGGGGAGGGGCTTTGCCCCGCGGCGACCCCAGCCATTTTCCCTCCTCGCGCTTGGCGCGACGGATTGGTGGATCGGGGCGGGGTGGCCTTGCCGGCCCCTCCCCCTTGTGGGGAGGGGTTGGGGAGGGGCCTTTTGACCTTAGGCTCGACCTCCACCTTACAGCCAACCTCGGCGTTTGAAATAGACATACGGCAACAGGGCCGAGGCGATCATCAGTATCAGCGCATAGGGATAGCCGAACCGCCAGGTGAGTTCCGGCATCACCTCGAAGTTCATCCCGTAGATCGAGGCGACGAGCGTCGGCGGCAGGAACACGACGGCGGCGACCGAAAAGATCTTGATGATCTGGTTCTGCTCGAGGTTGATGAGCCCCAGCGTCGCGTCGAGCAGGAAATTGATCTTGTTCGACAGGAACAGCGCGTGGTCTCCAAGGGATGCCGCGTCGCGCTGAACGAGCTTTATCCGCTGCCGGCTCTCCTTGGCCGCCTTGCGGGGCGTGCTCCCTTCGATGGCGACGTGATAGGCGACGAGCCTGCCAATGCTGACGAGGCTTTCGCGGATGACGGTCAACAGGTCGCCCTTCTGGCCGATCTGCTCGATCAGCGACTGCAGGTCGCGCGTCTTCTTGGTGGCGCTGGCGTTCGACTTGCGGAAGACCTCCCGCGAGATCTGATCGACGTCGTTGCCGGCGCGCTCCAGGGCATCGGCCGTACGGTCGATCATCGCCTCCAGCAGGCCGAGCATCACGAGCTCTCCCGTCTCGCAAGCCGCGCCGTTCGGCTTCATGATGCGGTTGGCATAGACCTGGAAGGGCTTCGGTTCCGCGTGGCGGACGGTCACGAGTGTCGCGCCTTTGAGGATGAAGGTGACGGGCACCTTGGCCGGGTAATCGCTGTCGAGCTTGGCGGTCGCCGTCATCGTCATGAACTCGGCGCCGTCCTCCTGGTACAGTCGGTCGGAAAGTTCGATTTCCTGCATCTCGTCACGGGTCGGGATGGCAATGCCGAGGCGCTCCTCGACAAGTCGCGTTTCCTCGCTCGACGGGTTGAAGAGATCGAACCAGATCACCGGTTCCTGGCATGCCAGGCCGTCGAGGAGGTCGACGAGCACAAGACGGCTGTTCTGGCTTTTGTAGATGCGCAGCATTTCAGGGCTCCATGGGGCCGAGTCATCCGACCGGCGGAGCCCTGATCAAATCAGGTCCGGACGGCCGTGAGCATGAAGGCTCGACTTCGACTGTCGGGGTTCATCTTGAGTTGATCCTTGTTGGTGAGACATGTCCGCGCGGGCGGCCATGGGTGCGCTTTGCTCCGAAATGCCCTGCTTGTCAACCATCGGGTTCCGCAGCGTTTTCACGTTCGCGTGTCAGTCGCCGTCGGCGAAGGAGAAACCGGCGCCAAGCCCGATCGAACCGCCGAATTCGCGATTGAGCCGGTCGAGCAGATCGGACGTGTTGAGCGCGATGAAATCGAGCGTGGCGCGCTGCCTCTCGTCGGCAAGCGCTGCGCCGACAGGCCCTTCGATCCGGTCGGCAGCGGCGATCAGAGCTTTGAAGAGGAAGTCGATCGAGCCCGCGATCGAACGGCTGTCAGCCGGCAGAAGGCGCTCCATGCCGGCCGTATCGAAGAGCCTGTGCAGGGCGCTGAAATTGGCGGAGATCGCCAACATCGTGTTGACCGAGCGCCAGTAGATCGCAAGCTTCGGATGGCCTTTGTCGGGCTTCCCGTCGACCGTTCCGGCGTAGAAGGGGCGCAGCCTCTGATCCTTTATCATCTCGACGCTGTGCACGAGGACGCCCAAAAGCGCGGTCGCGGCTTCCTTGTTGTCGCGAAAGAGCGGATTGCCCGGGCCTGGCTCCTTCCAGGCGGCCTGGACACCGTCCGGCTTTTCCCATTCCGCAAGGAACTCGCCTGCAATGCTCCTCAGGTTTTCCGAGACGGCAAGCCCATAGCGGCAGCGAAAGCCGCCGTTTTCGCCGGAGAGGGCTTCCGCCCCGGTGCCGTAGAGCACGAATTCGAGCGCCCCGAGCCCCTGGACCGCGACGCTCTTCCCCTTGAGATTTTCCGCCCTGGCGGCGCTCTCGTCTTTATTGGCGAGGATTGCCTGCACCTGCTTCAAGCCCGTGCTTTTCCGGTCGGGATAGAAGAGGAAGCGTTCGAAACGATTCTGCTCGAGGGCCGGACCGAGGCGGATGATCTCGATTGTGGACCACGTCTCGACGACGTCGGAGAAGGCCGACCGCGCGGCTTCGAGCGCGGCCTCGGAAGGTGACTTGCAGAGCGCGGCGCTCGCTTCGGAGAGGGCGTTCGTCGCCTGCGCGAGATCGCGATAGCCGGGAATGATGAAGCCGTCCACAGCCTGCGTCATCACGCTCGGCACGGCCGCCTCCTCGACGACGCGCGGGGAAAGCGCACCGCCTTCCTGCGCCGCCGCGGGGGCACCCAGGAATATCAGGCCAAGGGCGAGGGGAAGGCTCGCGAAGGGAAGGCGCATCAGAGGGACTCCAGGAATGTGATCAGGGCTTTGCGGTCGTCCTTCGGCATGGCGGCGAAGGCATTGCGTGCCTTCGCCGCTTCGCCGCCGTGCCAGAGTATGGCTTCGGCCAGATTTCGGGCGCGTCCGTCATGGAGAAGGAAGCTGTGCCCACTGACGGTCTTGGTCAAGCCTATGCCCCAAAGCGGGGGTGTGCGCCATTCGCGGCCACTGGCCTCGCCGACCTGCTGGCCGTCGGCGAGGCCTTCGCCCATGTCGTGCAGGAGGAAGTCGGAATAGGGCCAGATGAGCTGAAACGCCTGCGCCTGGTGCGTGGCGTCGCGGCGGGTCACGAATTTAGGTGCGTGGCAGGCGGCGCAGCCGGCGTCATGGAAGAGCCGTTTGCCCCTCAAGGTTTCCGGAAATCTCGCCTTGCGGCGAGCAGGCACGGCAAGATTGGAGGAATAGAACGTCACGAGGCCGAGCACCGGGTCGGGCGCTTCGACCGCTCCGAGCCGCGGCTGCACGCCGTCCGGCAGATCGAGGCAGCCCGTCTGGGCAGCCGTGCAATCGCCATGACTGCGGTCGAGATCGGAGGTGGAGATGCCGATATCGACGGCAAAGGCATCGGCGACCTGCTGGCGCACGGACGGGTTCTGCGCTTTCCAGCCGAAGCGGCCGAGGGTGACGAGGCCGGTCCGGCGCTCGCGCACGAGGGCCGGCCGTCCGCTGATGCCGTCGCCGTCGCGATCCTCCGGATCGGCGCGCGCCAGAATGTCGGCCTCGTGGATGGCCTCGATGAGACCGATGCCGATCATCGGCGAGGCGACGCGCGGCGACAGCGTCGTGGCCGCATCGAGCGGTCCGTAACCGGGATCGGCGATCGCGTAATGCGGCTTGCGGAGCGGGACCGTTTCTCCGCCGGCAAGCGTCACCGGTTCTTCCGTATAGGTGATGTCGAGGCGTCCCTCGGCAGCAAGCCCCGGCACGGCGCTGTCCTGAAGCTGAGCACCATAGACCGGGTCGGGAAAGTTGAGCCGTGCATGGGAGGCGAACTCCGCGCGCTCGGCATCGTCGCGCGGGGCACGGGCGAGCCGAAAGAGCATCGACGTCGCGTGGACGGCCCCCTCGGGCGGGCGGCCGCGTCCGTCGCGGGCATGACAGCTCTCGCAGGCCCTCGCATTGTAGAGCGGCCCAAGCCCGTCCGAGGCCTGCGTGGACGACGGCGAGGAGACCCAGAGTTTTTCGAAGAGCGCCTTGCCGAGGTGGAAATCCTGCTCGTCCTCGAAAGGGAGATTGGCGGAGGCGTGCGAAAAGGCCCTCCGGTCGGGAGGTGCAGGCGTCGTCGCAGCGCCGCCCGGCATCGACTCGAATGGCTCAGGTCTGGAAAAATCGGTGGTTGGGCGCGTGACCGTCAGGACGCGCTCGAGGTCATGGGCGGAAAGGTCGTCGCGAACAGGCGCGCACCCGACACCCGCCCGTTCCGCGATACCGCCATCGCGCGACGCCGCGGGGGCGAAGCCAATGAGCGCGGCAACGGTTAGCGCTAGAATGCGGGCGATCGTTCTCATCGAGGGAGGCCGGGCCGCCACCTGTCCGTCGCGGCCCGCCTTTTCAGCTTATTGGAAGACGGCGCCAGGATTATCCAGGCTGTCGGAACCTTCAAGTTCCACCGTGCCGAGATCGAGCGCGGCGATGACGCGTTCGACGGTCTTCGCCTGGGCGATCAGCCCGTCGATCGCCGCCTGAACCGTCGCATTGCCCTCGGCGTTGCCCTCGCCGATCATCTGGTCGTAGGCTTCGCCCGTTTCTGCGCGTTTGGCCATCACCTGCATCTTCTCGACCGTTGTGGCGAGACCATCCTTCATTTCCTTGTCGAGGGCCGCGTCCTTGGCCGCGACGAGCTCGGAAAGCGAAGGGCCGGTAAGCTTGCTGCCGTCGACGCGGGTATATTCGCCGCTATAGGCCGACTGGATGCCGATCGCGTCGTGCAGGTGCGAGTTGTGGGTATTGTCGGAGAAGCAGTCGTGCTCCTCTTCCGGATCGTGGAGGAGCAGGCCGAGCTTCATGCGCTCGCCCGCGAGTTCGCCATAGGAGAGCGAGCCCATGCCGGTAAGGATCGCCACGAGGCCGGCCTTCGGATCCGCCTCGACCGCCTTGGTCGCAGCGCCGTCCGGCGTCCAGTTCGCGACCATCTCCTCGAGGTCGGAGACGAGCAGGCTCGTCGCTGCCTTCAGATAGGCGGCGCGGCGGTCGCAATTGCCGTTGGTGCAGGCCTTGGTGTCGAAATCCGTGTAGGGCCGGTTGCCGGCGCCCGGGCCCGTTCCGTTCAGATCCTGCCCCCACAACAGGAATTCGATCGCGTGATAGCCGGTCGCGACATTCGCCTCGATGCCGCCTGCCTCCTGCAGCGTGCCGGAGAGGAGCTCCGGCGTGATGTTCGTGGCATCGACATCCTGTCCGTCGACCTTGATCGTCTTGTTGGCGATCACATTGGCGGTGAAGAGGGCGTTCTCATCGCTCTCGCTGCCGTAGCTGGCGTCGACATAGTCGATGAGGCCCTCATCCAGCGGCCAGGCATTCACCTTGCCTTCCCATTCGTCGACGATCGTGTTGCCGAAGCGATAGACTTCGGTTTCCTGATAGGGGTTGCGTGCCCTCAGCCAGGCCTCCCGCGCGGCCTTCAAGGTCTCCTCGCTCGGGCCTGCGATCAGTGCATCCACGGCCTTTTCCAGCGCTTCTGCCGTGGCCAGTGCATCTTCGTATTTGGCGTGCGCAACGGCCGCGTAATGCTTGACGACCGCGGCTGCGTCCGTCGCCGCATTCGCCGGCTGCAACGCCAGCGCCGATGTCGCCGTCATGAGCGCCAGCGCTGCGGCGCGGATGAAATTCTTGGACATGACCCTCTCCTTGTTGCTCGTCGATAGAGCGTACAGCTCCAACCCCGTGAAAAGCGCAAGAGTCATGGACCAAAAGTAAACTGGTGTCAAAGTGTATAGTTTAGAACGGCTTGAAGTTGCCGCCCGCCGCGAACGGCCGGAATCCCCGGGCGGCCTAACGCTTCCTGCCCATGAGACAGAAGAAGAATCCGTCGGTTCCGGTCGATGCCGGTGTCAGCGTGACGGTCTTCATATCGGCGGACCAGGGCTGTGGCTTATCGGTGCCGAAGAGCGCCGCCCAGTTGTCGGCGGCCGAGAGGACCTCGAATTCCGGATTGTCCTCGCAGAAGCCGTAGACCTGAGCCTCGTTCTCCTCCGGAAGGACGGAACAGGTGACGTAGATCAGATGTCCGCCGGGGCGCACGAACTGGGCGGCACCGGCAAGCGCCTCCTCCTGCTGGGCCAGTCGTTCCTCGAGGTTCTTCTGCGTCAGGCGCCATTTCGTGTCGGGGCGGCGCCGCCAGGTTCCGGTCCCGGTGCATGGCGCATCGACAAGCACGCGATCGACCCGCCCGATGAGCGATGTGAGCGACTCGGTCGACTCGTGCACCTGCACGTTGCGGGTGCCGGCACGCTTCAGACGCTCGATAATGGGCGCCAGCCGTTTGCGGTCGGCGTCGTAAGCGTGGACCTGGCCCTTATTGTTCATCGCCGCCGACATGGCCAGGGTCTTGCCGCCGCCGCCGGCGCAGTAATCGAGGACCTGCTCGCCCTCGCCAGGCAAGGCTAGGTCTGCGACAATCTGCGATCCCTCGTCCTGCACCTCGAACCAACCCTTCTGGAACGAGATTTCCGCCGTAACGTTCGGCAGGCGCGAAGCGCCCTCGCCGGCGGGAATGCGCACACCGTGCCGGGCAATCGCCGCAGGCTCGGCGCCGCTGCGCTCCAGCGCCTTCAGCACCTTTTCGCGCGTCGCCTTCAGCGTGTTGACGCGCAGATCGAGAGTCGGCCGGCCGGCAAGAGCCTTCGCCTCGGCGAGCCAGTCGTCGGAGAAATTCTCTTCGAACGAGCCTTGCGTCCATTCCGGAATATCGCCCTGCACATGCAGGGGAGCATCTTCGAGCCGTCGCTGGGCGAAGGCCTTCATCATCGCTTCCGAAGGCGCTTCGGGCGCGAACCTGTCGTCGGCGAGTTCCGCCGCAAGCGTGTCGGCGCGAAAGCCCCATTGCCGGTACATGACCCCATGGCCGAGGGCTACCGGGGTGTCGCTGTCCATGAGGTAGGCGTGGGAGAGTTTCATCCGCAGGGCATCATAGACGATGTTGCCGATGGCGGCGCGATCGCCGGAGCCGGCGAAGCGGTGGGACAGGCCCCAATCCTTGAGGGCATCGGCGACGGGTCGCCTGCGCTTTTCGATATCGTCAAGAACCTCGATGGCTCCGGAGAGCCTTCCGCCCAATCGCATCTTCGATGAACTCCTTTTTCGCCGTGGTAGCGGCGATGACATCGAAGAGCAAGACGGCGGCCGCATTATGTAAGGGGCGCGACCGGCCCTTGCAGTCTGGCTCGCCCGAGATGAACCGGGCGAATCCTGCGCATCGTCAGGAATTGACGACCGTGTAACAGATGCTGGCGGTGCCGGAGCGGATCATGCCGATCTTGGAGGCGGCCGCCTTGGAGAGATCGATCACCCGGCCGCGAATGAACGGGCCGCGATCATTGATCCGGACGACGACGGACTTGCCGTTACGCTTGTTGGTCACCTGGACCTTCGTGCCGAATTTCAGTTTGCGATGCGCGGCGGTCAGGTGCGCGGCATTCATTCTTTCGCCGGAGGCCGTTTTGGAGGAAAGCGCGTACCAGGATGCTCCCCCGCAACCAGCGCCTGCTGCCTGACTTTCGGATGCCGAGACCAAGCCCATCCCGACGGTGAATAGTGCTGCCGCGGCAGCAGTCTTGATTTTCGCTGGCGTCAAGCGATGCCCCCTTCGGTTTGAAAAATTCGTCAGTTCCCTTTGTTGATCGAGCTAATTGAGGTGAAACATGGCAAAAACGTGCTTCAACCGTTAAGTTCTCATTAGGAATGTCTGAAGACCTGTTGATTTTAAAAATAAACAACAGATTGAATTAGTTTAGAATTGCGAGGGAAGTTCTTTGGAATCAGCAACTAAGCGCTGCTGGCGACGCGCCGCCCCGCGCAGCGACGCCTCTCGCAAATAAAATCATTAAATTTTTCGCCTTGCATGAAAAATCGGGAATCGCGACCGTTGAATTCTTGCTACTAGCGTCAAGGTTGTGGAAAATGGCGAAGTATAGACCGAATAATGACAGCATAATCGTGTCAAGGCGATTCGCGTGAAATCAATACTTTCAAAACGGCGTTAGACTTGCTTGACATCCCGCGCGATATTCTGGTCGGCCTTGAGGAAATAGGTGCTTATTTCCGGTCCCAGGTTCCCGATGTCCACAGCTGTGCAAGCGACACGCGATAGTTCGGGAAGTCCGGATCGAAGCCCGCCTGGCGCAGTCGCGCATTGGAGACACGCTTGTTCTCGCCGTAGAAAGAACGCGCCATGGGGGACATATCTGCGGTTTCGAAGGGGATCTCGGGCGGCGGTTCGACGCCCATCAGCCGGGCGGCTTCCTGGACCACATCCTGTGGTGGCGCCGGCTCGTCGTCGGTCACGTTGAAGACGCCGCCCATGCCCCGCTTTGCGAGAAGGGCGGTCGCCGCGCCGATGTCTTCGACGCGGATACGGTTGAAGACCTGGTTCGGCTTGATGACGCGGCGCGCCGTGCCTTCGGAGAGATTGCGGAAGGCATTGCGGCCCGGACCGTAAATGCCTGCAAGCCGAAGCACCGCCACCGGAATGCCGCGCTGTGCGCCGTGCTCGAGCCAGGCGTTTTCGGCTTCCACACGCTCCAGCGAGCGCTGCGAGACCGGGTTGAGCGGCGTATCCTCGGTGACCCAGGCTCCGCCGTGATCGCCATAGACGCCGACCGTGGAAAGATAGCCCACCCACTCCAGCCGCGGCAGAAGTTCGGCAAGCGGCGGCGTTCCGGCGCGAAACATAGGGTCGCCATCGCGGCCCGGCGCAATCGACTGAACGAGGTGGGTGGTCTCCCTCATCACATCCTTGAGCTCGTCCGATATTTCCGCGCCGTCGAAGAGGATCGGGCGGATACCGGCAGCCTGCAGGCGGCCGAGCTTTTCTGCCGACCGGGTGGTGCCGGACACGGACATCGCCAGGGAAGCGAGCGCGCTCGCGATCGCCGTGCCGGAATAGCCCGCACCAAGGATCAGGACATTCATCGGTTCACTCCCGCCATTTGCCATTCCGCAAGAACCTCGTCATCGGTTTCAGGCCCGCATTGCCGGGCGAAGACCGCCAGATCGGCGGATGAAATCAGTCGCGAAAGCGCCCAGACCGCCATCCCCCTGACGGTCGGCGATGCATCGGCCGCCAGCGCCTTGCAGACCTCTATCAGGCTCTTCTCACCGGAATTGCCGGCGGCGATCAAGGCATTTCGGACGAAACGATCGCGCCCGATGCGCTTTACCGGTGATCCGGAAAAGAAGGCCCGGAAACCTGGGTCGTCGAGCGTCAGCAGGAAGGAGAGCTCCGGTTCCCTGAGATCGTCCCGCGGCTGGAGTTTCATTTCCGATGCCGAGCGCGCGAACTTGTTCCAGGGACAGGCGGCGAGACAGTCGTCGCAGCCATAGATGCGGTTACCGATCAGCGGCCGCAACTCAGGCGCAATCGATCCCTTGTGCTCGATCGTGAGATAGGAGATGCAGCGTCGCGCGTCGATGCGGTAGGGCGCCGGAAAGGCATCGGTCGGACAGGCGTCGAGGCAGGCCCGGCAGGAGCCGCAATGGTCGCGCTCGGGCTCGTCCAGGTCCAGTTCGGCTGTCGTGAAGAGGCTGCCGAGAAAGAGCCAGGAGCCGAATTCGCGGCTGACCAGATTGGTGTGCTTGCCCTGCCAGCCGATGCCGGCCTTTTCCGCAAGCGGCTTCTCCATGACAGGGGCGGTGTCGACGAAGACCTTCACGTCCTCGCCCGCCCGGGCGGCAAAGCGCGTGGCGATCTCTTTCAGCCGGCCCTTGACTACGTCGTGATAGTCGCGATTGCGGGCATAGACGGAGATCGCGCCGCGATCGCGTCTGGCGAGGACCTCGCGCGGGTCGTCCTCGGGAGCGTAATTCATGCCGAAGAGGACGATCGAGCGCACTTCGCTCCAGAGGACGCGCGGATCGGACCGGCGCTCGGCTGTCTCGGCAAGCCAGTCCATCGTACCATGGGCGCCGGTAGCCAGGAACTGCCTCAGCCGCTCGGGCGCCTGGGGTATGGCGTCCGGATGGGTGATGCGACAGATGTCGAACCCCTTGGCCGCGGCTTCCTCTTTCAGGAAGGCGGTGAGGGTCCGTCGTTTCCTGCCCTGGTTGTCCGCTTTTGCAGCGTCGCCGGGCATGATCTGGTCCTTAAAAGTCGAGATCCGCATAATGAGAGACCGGGGTCACGCCGCGCACCCGCTCGGCGAGTAGCGGCCGGAAAGATGGGCGCGACTTCAGCCGCTGGTACCATTCCTTGGCGGTCGGCGCATCGGACCAGTCGATCTCTCCGAGATAGTCGAGCACGGAAATCGCCGCGGCTGCGGCGAGATCCCCATAGGAGATGCGATCGCCGGCAAGCCAGGGGCGCGATCCGGCGAGCCACGAGAGATACTTCATGTGCTGGCGGATATTGCTGCGCGAGGTGCGGAGAATTTTCGAATCCGGCGCACCGCCGCCCTGGTCCGGGGTCATCTGCAGCTTGAAGATGCGCTCGCGCACGAGAGGGCGCGTCACGTCGGCTTCCATCTTCTGCAGGAACCATTCGGTGAGCCTGCGGATTTCGGCGCGCTGAAACGGGTCCTCGGCAAGAAGGCGGCGGTCACGCTTCATGATGCCGCTGGTCTCGTCGAGATATTCGGAGATGATCGTCGCGCCGCAGAGCGCGCGCATGCTGTCATCGACATAGACGGGCAGAGTGCCGGCGGGATTCAGCGTCAGGAAGTCGCGCCGGTTCTCCCATGGCTGTTCTTCGCTCAGTTCCGTCTGATAGCCATATTCTGAGAGAATAAGGCGTACGAACCGCGAAGCAGGGGACATGGGGTGATGATACAGTGTCGGCATCGATGATCAGATTGCAGCTGTTTTCGGGGATATCGGCGTCGCGGCATATGCAACTGGCCACGGCTCGTTACAACGAGCTATAGGTAGTTGCGGTGGCAAACACAAGAGAATCGACTTTCTCCTCCCACATCCAATTATATCAGGAATAGCTTTTACATGGCGGATCAATCGATCATAAGCGCGCTCGTCCTCGGGCTCATCGAAGGACTGACGGAGTTCATCCCGGTCTCGTCGACGGCGCATGTGCTGCTTGCCGGACACTTCCTCGGATTCAAATCGCCGGGAAACACCTTTGCCGTTCTGATCCAGCTCGGCGCCATATTGGCGATCCTGCTCGTCTACTTCCAGAAGCTGCTGGCGATCGCGCTCGCCCTGCCGACGAGCGTCAAGGCCCGCCGCTTCGTCTTCTCGGTTCTCCTCGCCTTCCTGCCGGCGGCGCTTATCGGTGCTGCAGCGCATGGGTTCATCAAGTCGGTGCTTTTCGAGACGCCGATGCTCATATGCGTCGTGCTGATCGTCGGCGGCATCATTCTTTATGCGATCGACCGGCTCCCTTTGACGCCCCGCTACATCGACGTGTTCGACTATCCGCCTTCGCTCGCGCTGAAGATCGGCCTCTTCCAGTGCCTCGCCATGATCCCGGGGACGTCACGTTCCGGCGCGACCATCGCCGGGGCCCTGCTGATGGGGACCGACAAGCGCTCCGCCGCCGAGTTTTCCTTTTTCCTGGCCATGCCGACCATGGTCGGAGCCTTTGCGCTCGACCTCTACAAGAACCGGGATGCGCTCTCCTTCGACGATGTCGGACTGATCGCCGCCGGTTTCATCGCCGCATTCATCGCCGGAATTTTCGTGGTGCGTTCGCTGCTCGACTTCGTCTCGCATCGCGGCTTCACGCCCTTTGCGATCTGGCGCATCCTCGTCGGCACCGCCGGGCTGGTCGGCCTGTGGCTGCTCGGATAACGCAGTCCGGAAACATAAAGCCGGATGCGTCTCTTTCGAAACGCACCCGGCTCCTGGCCCCCGCCAAAACTCAACATGCCCGGCTCGAAGCCGAGGCGAAAATGTCCGGCTTACTCGCCGGCAAACCCGATCGACGCCGTCGTGCACGGGTTGACACCGTAGGCCGGCGTGCAGCCCTTGTTGCTGCTGGCCACGGTGCCGGGTGCCATGAACGAGCCAGCCAGAATGATCAGTGCCGCAGACGCAAAAAAGATTGCGATCGACTTGCCCATGGGACGTTATGCCTTTCGAGTGTGATGTCTGCACCGGCGGCGCTCGCCGAGCGGTCAGTGCGAGCGGTGTTTATTCTGCGATCATGTCATGATCAATATCAGGGCGGGCTGAATCTGCGGTAAACGGGATTCGGATTTGCAACTGCGGCAGAACTGCAACGCTGTTGCCGAACGGGCACAGCGGGGGGCCGCAAAAAAGCCGCCGGCGGAGCCGGCGGCTTGAATGCGTACGGTAGTGATGCGACGGCTCAGGCGGCGCGGCCGCTGCGCGTATATTGCCCATGCGGGCGATAGCGTACGAGATAAGTCGGCAGGATCGACTCGAGCATCGTCGGCTCGATGCCGATACCTGCAAGCGTGCGGCCTTCCGCTTCGGCCTTTGCCGAGACGACATTGTCCGATTTCAGCAACACCACCTGGTCGGCGGTGAGCGGCGGCGTGATGAACGGCACGAGCGAGGCGACGCTGCCCATCAGCGAGGCGATGCCGAAGGGTAGCGACACGAAGGAGCGCTTGCGGTCGATCGTCTTCAGCATGAAATCGAGACATTCGCGGAACGAGAGCACCTGCGGCCCGCCGAGTTCGTAGATCGTCCCACCGGTGAGCTTGCCGTCGACGGAGCGGGCCACGGCCTCGGCAACGTCGGTGACGTAAACCGGCTGAAACCTGGTATTGCCGCCGCCGATGAGCGGCAGGACCGGCGAGAACCGGGCCATTTCGGCAAACTTGTTGAAGAAGCCGTCTTCGGGGCCGAAGATGATCGACGGGCGGAGGATCACCGCGGCCGGAAGCGTTTCGAGGATCGCAGCCTCGGCGCGCCCCTTTGTCCGGGCATAGCTCGACTCGGAGTTTGCGTCGGCGCCAATCGCCGAGATATGGGTGAGCGTGGCGCCCGTCGCCCGGGCCGCCTCGGCGACCGCCCGCGCGCCGAAATCCTGGACCGCCTCGAAGGTGTTGCGGCCGCTTTCGAAGAGCACGCCGACGCAGTTGATCACATGGTCAGCGCCGTCGACAGCGCGATCGACCGACCTACGGTAGCGCAGATTGGCCTGAACGAAGGAGATTTGCCCGACATTGCCGAGCGGTTGCAGGTGGCCGGCGAGATCCGGACGGCGAACCGCGACGCGAATGCGGTAGCCGCGTTTGGCGAGCGCGCGCACCACATGACGGCCGACAAATCCGGATCCGCCGAAAATCGTCACCAGCGGCGGAAGGTTGGACAAGGTCATGAGAAACGCACTCCTGATGTCAATGGTAGAATTGCTTGCTACATAGCCCAAGCGTCGAGCGAGGTGAAGGCCAATCCGCGCGCTTCGGAAGCGTGCCCCGATGCGTCGCGGAACCTCGCCTCAAACACCCTCTACGACGACCATTTCGGCATCGGCGACTTCCTGGCGGATGGCCGCGGCAATCTGGTATTCGGGCGAATTGTAACAGTCGACGGCCGCCTGCAGCGAGGGGAATTCGATGACGACGTTGCGGGTACGAGCGGCACCTTCGAGCCGATGGAACTGCCCGCCGCGCGCGAGGAAGGTCGCGCCGTATTTTTCGAAGGCGGGCGTCGCCGCTGTCACGTAGTCCTTATAGCGTTCGGGGTCCCTTATATCGACCCGAGCGATCCAGTATCCTTTGGCCATGATGAACTCCTCGTCTTTCACGAAACGCAGACGGGATGGTTACTTCCGGCAAAATGCGCCCCAGGTCAAGCAGGCCCGAACGTCGCCCGAGCGCTATACGGCGGATCAACGGGAGAGGGCGCTCTCCATTTCGGCCAGGATCGCGCGGCTTGCTGCGAGAGGGTCGGGCGCGGCAACGATCGGCCGCCCGACGACGAGGTGGCTCGAGCCGGCGCGAAGCGCGTCGGCCGGCGTCATCACCCGTTTCTGGTCGCCTTTTTCCGCACCGGCCGGGCGGATGCCCGGCGTCACCAGCGCCATGTCGCCGCCGATGATCTTTCGCACGGCGGCGGCCTCCTCCGCCGAGCAGACGATGCCCCCCATGCCTGCGGCGCGGGCCTGTTCGGCGCGGCGCAGGACCAGGCTGTGCGGATCATATTCATAACCGGCATCGATGACGTCCTGTTCGTCCATCGAGGTGAGCACCGTCACGCCAAGCAGGCAGAGGTTCGAGCCCCTGGCCGCTTCGACGGCCGACTTCATCGCCTTCGGATAGGCGTGCAGCGTCAACATCGACACGCCCATCTTGACGATGTTCTCCACGCCCTTGGCCACCGTGTTGTCGATGTCGAGCAGCTTCATGTCGAGGAAGACCTGCTTGCCGCCCGCGGCGAGATCGCGCGCGAAGTCGAGGCCGCCGGCGAAGGCCAGTTGATAGCCGATCTTATAGAAGAGGACTTCCTCGCCGAGCGTCGAGACGATTTTCTCGGCCTCGGTCACCGTCGGAAGATCAAGGCCGACGATCAGCCGGTCGCGCGCGCTTGTGCTCATATCGAGATCACCCCTGCCAGAACTCCATCGGCGTCCAGTCGCATGTGACGGCGCGATCCGCAAGACGGAAGGCGAAGAGATTGCCGCCGCCCGGCGGCTGATCGGTGCTACGGGCGATCGCCGTGCCCGTCATCCGGCATTTGAGCAGCGTACCGACGCCGCCATGGCCGATGAAGGCGATGGGCACTGCCGGATCGTGCCGGTCGAGAACCTGGAAGACGGCCCTGGAGATTCGCGCCTGGGCGTCGACGGCACGCTCCCAGCCCTTGAAGCTCTCTTCAGGCCGGGCAAAGAACTGATCGGCCGCCTTCTCGAACTCCTCCGGCGGCAGGAAGCCGGTCGCGGAACGGTCGTTCTCGCCCATCTCTTCGTCCGTTTCGACCGGGATGCCGGCAGCGTCGGCCAGGAACCGCGCCGTTTCGATCGCCTTCTTCTCGCCACTGGCCAATATGCGTCCGAGCAAACGGACCCATGGCTGTTTCGCCGTGGCGCGCATGCGCTCTTCGCCCAGCTCGGACAGACCCCATTGGGGCACGGAGACGGCGGGATCGATTCTGACCTGCGGATGGGTGAGATAGATGCCGAACACCGGACTTGGCGCCGTCAGTGCGTCTTGCGGTAGATCCACAGCTGCGCCGGCGGAATGTTTCGCACGACGAAGTCGAAATGCTGGATTCGGTAGCGGTCCGGCATGGCGACCACCGGCGACATCGGACCGTAGGAGATCTGAACGACCGGGCGGCCGAAGGGAATGCGCGAGAGCAGGTCTTCTATGAGTTCGACGCGGCGATGCATCGGGAAATTCAACAACGGTACGGCGGAAATGACGCTGTCGAACTGCTGATCCTTGAAGGCCCCAAGCGTGCGGGAAAGATCGAAGGCGTCGCCGTTGATGAAATGCACGCCGTCGAAATGCGCCTTGAGCTGATTGTAGAAGTCGGTGGAGTATTCGATGGAAACCAGCTTTTCAGGCTCTATGCCGCGCTCGAGGATCGCCTTGGTGATCACCCCGGTGCCGGGGCCAAGCTCGAGGACCGGCAGACCGGATTCTGGATCGACTACGCTGGCCATGCGGCGTGCCGTGATGGCGGAAGTCGGGAGGATCGCGCCGACCGCGCGGGTATTGCTCATCCAGCCCTTGAAGAAGCGGATCTCTTCGTCGAATTTCCGACCGAATTTTTCCTTCACCCTCAAGCGCAAGCTCATCGAATCCCCTCGCAGTATGATTTGCAGTTGCGCTCTTATCGTGATTCGTGTGGCTGCGTGAGCGCTTATTCATAATGTGCTTCCATCTGCGGCAAAAACAAGTCCGACTGCGTCTAAAAGCGACAGATCATGAACGATGCGCGACGGGTACATATGAAAAAGCCCGCCGAACGGCGGGCCTTTATCGCAGTCTGCGGCATGCGTTACACGCGCATCGGCATCAGCACGTAGAGCGCATCCTCCGCGGCCAGATCGCGCACGAGCGTCGGCGAACCGGGATCGGCCAGCAGGAAGACCGCCTCGCTGCCGGTCAGTTGCCCGGTGATGTCGAGAAGATATTTGGCGTTGAACCCGATCTCGAGCGGATCGCTTTCGTAGCCGACCGGCAGTTCTTCGGTGGCGCTGCCGGAATCCGGGTTGTTCACGGTCAGCGTCATCTGGCCGTCGGCAAGCGCGAGCTTCACGGCGCGGCCGCGTTCGGAAGAGATCGTGGAGACACGGTCGACGGCCTGCGAGAAGGACTGGCAATCGACGCGCAGCTCCTTGTCGTTGCTGGCGGGGATCACGCGCTGATAGTCGGGGAAGGTTCCGTCGATCAGCTTCGACGTCATCACGATGGAGCCGATCGTCAGGCGGATCTTCGCGTCCGAGACCTCGACCGTCACCACCACGTCCGGGCTGTCGAGAAGTTTCTGCAGTTCGCTGACGGTCTTGCGCGGAATGATGATGCCGGGCATGCCCTCGGAGCCCGACGGCGCTTCGACATCCGCCCGGGCGAGCCGGTGGCCGTCGGTCGCGACGGCGCGCAGCTTCAGGTCGCCGTTGCTCTCGACCGTGTGCACGAAGATGCCGTTCAAATAGTAGCGTGTCTCTTCCGTCGAGATCGCGAACTGGGTGCGGTCGATCAGCATCTTCAGATCGGGCGCTTTCAGGCGGAAGGAGTGCGAGAACGTGCCGGCGGTCAGATCGGGAAAATCCGACTGCGGCAGGCACTGCAGCGAAAACTTGGAGCGGCCGGAGGCGACGGTCATCGCCGTGCCTTCCGCATTGGTGGCGAGCCGCACCTCCGAGCCGTCCGGCAGCTTGCGGACGATGTCGTAGAGCAGATGCGCCGGAACGGTGGTGGCGCCGGCCTGTTCCACCTGCGCCGGCGTCGCCTCGGTAATCTCCAGGTCGAGGTCGGTCGCCTTCATTTCGAGGCTGGCGCCGTCGGAGCGCAGGAGCACGTTCGAAAGGATGGGGATGGTGTTTCGCCGTTCGACCACGCGGTGGACATGGTTCAGCGATTTCAAAAGGTTGGACCGCTCGAGAGTAATACGCATGGATGCTACCGCTTTCAACCATTGCCGCGCGGGCGAGGGGACCGCCGCGGCGTCAACTGCGTGCCCCGGCCGCTCGGCCGGAAGGATGTGGACGGGCAAAATGGCAGAAAGAGAGCCGCAAAAGCAAGGGGTTTTGAGCCCTCTTCCCCAAATGCGAGACTGCAGGCGCGGCCCGCCCTTGCCCCGGGCTCCCCGCTCACTCATAAAGGGCGCGAACCCGGCTTGGCCGGAATGGTCGATCGGAATGATCGGGCCAGGCGTGATTGGGAAGGCGGCGTTGCAAAAGCAGCAATCGACGGATGCATCCGAAAAGGAACGGCAGCGCGGTTTTCGCCTGCACAATACGAACATTCCTGCGCGCCCGCTGGAGCCGTGCCTTTATCTCGTGGCAACGCCGATCGGCAATCTCGGCGACATCACGCTGAGAGCCCTAGAGACGCTTGCCGGGGCCGATGTGCTCGCTTGCGAGGACACGAGGGTGACGCGGGTGCTTTTGGACCGCTACGGCATCGTCAATCGGCCCACCGCCTATCACGAGCACAATGCCGCCGAGGCGGGGCCGCGACTGCTTGCAGCACTTGGCAATGGGAAATCGGTGGCGCTCGTCTCCGATGCCGGTACGCCGCTCGTCTCCGATCCGGGCTATCGCCTGGCGCAGCAGGCGGTCGAGGCGGGCTACCGGGTCGTTCCCATACCTGGCCCCTCGGCGCCGCTTGCGGCCCTCGTCGGCTCCGGCCTTCCGAGCGATGCCTTCCTCTTCGCAGGCTTTCTGCCGGTGAAGGACAAGGCGAAGCGCGACCGGCTCGCCGAACTCGCGGCCGTTCCCGCCACTCTCATCTTCTTCGAGTCCCCGCATCGCATTGCTGCGACCGTCACTGCTGCGGCCGAGGTCCTCGGCGCAGACAGGAGGGCGGCCGTCTGCCGCGAACTGACCAAGACCTTCGAGGAGTTCCGCCGCGGAACGCTCGGCGAACTCGCGGCGATTTACGACGAAAGCGCCAATGTGAAAGGCGAGATCGTCCTCGTGGTCGGTCCGCCAGAGGCAAAGCCCCAGCCGGAGGCGGCCGACGTCGACGCACTGCTCAAGGAACTCGCCCGCGACCTGCCGATGGGCAAGGCCGCGACCGAGGCGGCGCGCCGCACGGGGCTGGCGCGCAAGGAGCTTTACGACCGGCTCCTTCATCTCAAGGATGGCGATGAAGGCTGAGCGACCGGACACCCGCAAGCTGAAGGCGCTGAAGCGGGGCCACATCGCCGAATACCGCGCCGCGCTCTGCCTGATGCTGAAGGGCTATCGCATCGTTGCCATGCGCTATCGCACCAGGCTCGGCGAGATCGACATCATCGCCCGGCGCGGCGACCTGGTCGCCTGCGTCGAAGTAAAGGCCCGGGTGAGCCTGGAGGATGCGGTCTTCGCCGTCACAGACACGGCGCAACGGCGCATCCGGGCGGCAAGCGATCTCTGGCTGTCGCGCCAGGGCGATTTCCACCGCCTGTCGGTGCGCTACGATATCGTCGCCGTAACGCCGTGGCGCTGGCCGCGGCACCTGCCGGACGCCTTTTGATGACGCCTTTTGATAGGCGGGAGCGGCGGGAACCTTCTTGCCTAACCACGGTACGCATTCTACATCTTGCGGGCTTTTCTGCGGTGCCGCTCGTCGCGAAGACGAGGGGCGGAGCATCGCGTCGAATTGCCGTATAATTCGATTTCCGACCGGAGCCGGTCGAAGGAACTATGCGCATCGTGGATCCAGATCGGGAACGGGAAAATGGCAGGAATCGTCAATGTCGGGGTCCAGATGGACCATGTTTCGGGCATCACCATTGCGGGCGATTCGACCTTCGCGATGAGCCTTGAGGCGCAGGCCCGAGGCTATCGCCTGTTCCACTACACGCCCGACAAGCTGTCGCTCCGGGACGGCAGGGTCTATGCGACCGCGCAGCAGATGCAGTTGCGCGACGTCAGGGGCGACCACTTCACTCTCGGCGAAGACGAGCGGATCGATCTTTCGACCATGGACGTCATCCTGCTTCGCCAGGATCCGCCATTCGACATGGCCTATATCACCTCGACGCATCTGCTCGAGCGGCTGCACCCGAAGACGCTGGTCGTCAACGATCCGGCCTGGGTCAGGAACTCGCCCGAGAAGATCTTCGTGACCGAGTTTCCGGATCTGATGCCGAAGACCCTGATCACTCGCGACCCGGACGAGATCGCCCGCTTCCGTCAGGAGATGGGCGACATCATCCTGAAACCGCTCTACGGCAATGGCGGCGCCGGTGTGTTCCACTCCGCGCGTGACGACCGCAATTTCTCGTCGCTCCTCGAAATGTTCGCCCAGATGTTCCGCGAGCCTTATATCGCCCAGGAATATCTGCCGGCGGTCCGCAAGGGCGACAAGCGCATCCTGCTCGTCGACGGCGAGCCGGTCGGCGCGATCAATCGCGTTCCGGCCGAGCACGATTCTCGCTCCAACATGCATGTGGGCGGGCGCGCGGAGGCAACCGACCTGACGGCCCGCGAGCGGGAGATCTGCACCCGCATCGGGCCGGCCCTGAAGGAACGCGGTTTCCTCTTCGTCGGCATCGACGTGATCGGCGACTGCCTGACCGAGATCAACGTCACGTCGCCGACCGGCATCCGCGAAGTGAAGAAGTTCGGCGGTGCCGACGTCGCTAGCCTGCTCTGGGACGCGATCGAGAAGAAGCGCGCCTGATCTTTACGGCGGACCGCCACTCTCGCTCTTGTGTTCTATCATTGTTCTTGTTTTCAAGCGTATTCCGTGCAAGATTTACCGTTGCAACCGGTTTTGGTTGTGACGGCGTGTGTGGGCCGCCGTGCTGGAGCGGGATTGCGGAAGGACGATGATCCTTCGCGCTCCGCTCGAAATCAGGGGGCAGTATGGTCGCGCGCGTCAGCACGGTTGCGTTTCAGGGTATCGAGGGCGTTCCGGTCGACGTCCAGGTGATGGTTGCATCCGGCAAGGTCGGTATGCAGATCGTCGGACTGCCGGACAAGGCGGTGGCCGAAAGCCGCGAGCGCGTCCAGGCGGCGCTTCATGCATCGGGGCTGGCGCTTCCCGCCAAGCGGGTGACCGTCAATCTGGCGCCGGCGGACCTTCCGAAAGAGGGAAGCCATTTCGATCTCGCCATCGCGCTCGGCCTGATGGCGGCGCTCGGCGCTGTCCCTGCGGACGCGCTGTCCGGTTATGTCGTCATCGGCGAGCTCAATCTCGACGGCACGATCGCAGCCGTCGCCGGCGCGCTGCCGGCGGCGATCGGCGCGAATGCGCTCGGCAAGGGGCTGATCTGCCCGGCGGAAAGCGGGCCCGAGGCGGCCTGGGCCGGATCGGAGATCGATATTCTCGCCCCGCGCAGCCTGATCGCGATCGCCAATCATTTCCGCGGCACGCAGGTGCTCTCCCGCCCCGAACCGGCGGTCCGGGCGGCCGCCGGGGGCCTTCCCGATCTTGCCGACATCAAGGGCCAGGAAAGCGCCAAGCGGGCGCTGGAGGTCGCGGCGGCGGGCAACCATAATCTCCTCATGGTCGGCCCGCCCGGTTCCGGCAAGTCGATGCTTGCGGCGCGGCTCCCCTCCATCCTGCCGCCGCTTTCGCCCGCCGAACTGCTCGAAGTCTCGATGATCCATTCGATCGCCGGGCAATTGCCGGGCGGCAAGCTCTCGGACCGCCGGCCCTTCCGTGCGCCGCACCATTCCGCCACCATGGCGGCGCTGATCGGCGGCGGCTTCCGCGCGAAACCGGGAGAGGCGTCGCTCGCCCATAACGGCGTGCTCTTTCTCGACGAATTTCCGGAATTTGCGCCTCAGGCGCTCGACGCTCTGCGCCAGCCGCTCGAAACCGCCACCTGCATCATCGCGCGCGCCAATCATCGCGTCACCTATCCGGCGGCGATCCAGCTCATTGCCGCCATGAACCCCTGCCGCTGCGGCATGGCCGGCGAGCCGGGCCGGAGCTGCGCCCGCGGGCCGCGCTGCATGGCCGATTACCAGGCGCGGATCTCCGGCCCGCTGATGGACCGTATCGATATCCGCGTCGACGTCCCG
Organism: Ensifer sp. R1-3; assembly: GCF_056739175.1. Lineage (NCBI taxonomy): Bacteria > Pseudomonadati > Pseudomonadota > Alphaproteobacteria > Hyphomicrobiales > Rhizobiaceae > Ensifer > Ensifer sp. R1-3. The sequence continues at coordinate 2,453,785 of NZ_CP096515.1, read as the reverse complement.
GCCGTCAGCGCCGCCGACTTGATCCGCCCCGGCACCTCCGAGCCGAGCGCCGCCGTCGCCCGCCGCGTCGCCCGCGCCCGCGAGCTGCAGAGAGACCGCTTCGCCGGCCTCGGCCATCCCGAGCTGACGAGCAACGCCCGCTCATCGACGACGATGATCGAAAAGATCGCCGAGCCCGACGCCGCCGGCCTGCAGCTACTGCGCGATGCGGCGGAAAAGATGAAATTCTCGGCGCGCGGCTATCATCGGGTGCTGAAGGTGGCGCGAACCCTCGCCGATCTCGATGCGGCGCCGACGGTCGGCCGCATCCACCTCGCCGAAGCGATCTCCTACAGGGTGGCGGGAGAGAGACTGCCGGTCGCCGCGTAGGATCCGACTTCGATGAGGATGGGGCGCCCCTCATCCGGCTGCCGCCACCTTCTCCCCGTTCTGACGCTACGGCATGCACATATCTCTTGCGCGCCGGTGCGGCGGATACTGCTGATGAAAGGGATCCCTCGGGAACCCAACCGGCTCAACCCCGCTCGGTCGGGATTGCCCCTCAACCGGCTGCCGCCACCTTCTCCCCGCAGGCGGGGAGAAGGGATATGCCGCGCCCGCTCGCTCCCTCGGGCGGGCGGTGAATGCGGGGTTCAGTTGGCGCCGCTTGTCCCTTCTCCCCGCCTGCGGGGAGAAGGTGCCGGCAGGCGGATGAGGGGCGGGTGACCGCTAATGCCAATGTTAGCGCATACGGGTTTGATCCCAAGGACCCATCCGCAAGCCTCGGCACAGCAGGCCGGCTGAGGGGGATGCCGCGACTGCCGGCGCTAGGCTCCCAATCCCTCGAACAGCACCGTCGAAAGATACCGCTCGGCAAAGGACGGAATGATCACGACGATATTCCTGCCGGCGTTTTCCTCCCGCTGTCCCACCTCTATCGCCGCCTGGAGCGCGGCACCGGCGGAGATGCCGACCGGCACGCCTTCGAGTCTCGCGACGAGCCGCGCCGCCTCTATGGCCTCGCCGGCATTTACCGTGACGACTTCGTCATAGACGCTCGTGTCGAGGATCGCCGGTGCGAAACCCGCGCCGATACCCTGGATCTTGTGCGGACCCGGGGCGCCGCCGGAAAGGATAGGGGATTCTTCGGGCTCGACGGCGATCACCCTGACCGATGGCTTACGGGCCTTGAGCACCTGGCCGGCACCGGTGATGGTGCCGCCGGTGCCGATGCCGGACACGAGGATGTCGACTGCGCCTTCCGTGTCGTTCCAGATCTCCTCGGCGGTCGTCGTGCGGTGGATTTCCGGATTGGCCGGGTTCTCGAACTGCTGCGGAATGATCGCGTCGGGCAGCGTCTCGGTGAGTTCCTGGGCCTTGGCGATTGCGCCCTTCATGCCCTTGGCGCCTTCCGTCAGCACCAGTTCGGCACCGAGAAGCGTCAGCATCTTGCGGCGTTCGACCGACATCGTCTCGGGCATGGTGAGGATCAGCCTGTAGCCCTTGGCGGCCGCGACGAAGGCGAGTGCTATGCCCGTATTGCCCGAAGTCGGCTCGACCAGCGTCGTGCGGCCGGGCGTGATCTTCCCTTGCGCCTCGAGCGATTCGATCATCGCGACGCCGATGCGGTCCTTGACGGAGCCGATCGGGTTGAAGAATTCGAGCTTGGCGAGCAGGTTCGCCTTCACGCCCTTTTCCTTGGCGAGCTTGTCCAGCCGCACGATGGGAGTGTCGCCGATCGTCTCGGTGATCGAGGAAAAGACGCGGCCGCGGCCGGGCTTGCGCGCTTCAGGCATATGGTTTCTCCCTTCGTTCTTGAAGTTGTCGCTGCGACAATAGGAGCTATGCGGGCTTCCTTCCAGAGCGGGAACGCCTTGGATCGATGGTGCTGAAGGAAAAAACCGTTGCGAAGCGGCCCGCAGGGAAATCTTTTTTCAGGTCGCGCGGGTCGCAATGTAGGCGGCCGTTCCGGCGAGAATGCCGGCCGCGGCCCGGTTCAGAACCTTCAGTGCCTGCGGCTCTTTCAGGAGCGAGCGGGCTCGGGCCGCAAGCAGCATATAGGGCAGCAGCACGGCAAGAAGCACGAGGAAAGTCGCCACAAGCAGCAGTCCGTAGTCGCGCATCCCGATCGAGGCGAGATCGATCAGCGTCGGAACCAGCGCCACATAGAAAAGCATCGTCTTCGGATTGCCGAGCGTGACCGTCAGACCCGAGAGGAAGGAGAGCGCCGCACTCGTCGACTTCCGCGCCTCGATGTTCTGCGACAGGAGCCCGGCCGTCCAGAGCTTCCAGGCGATATAGCCGAGATAGAGCGCGCCAGCGATCTTCACGACCAGGAACGCGGTCGTGAATGTCTGGGCGATGAAGGCGAGCCCGAGCACCACCGCCGTCAGATAGACCATGTCGCCGACGATGAGGCCGAGGCCCATGAAGAAGGTTTCCCGAAAGCCCGATCCCAGGGCTCGGGCAACGAGCGCCGTCACGCCCGGGCCGGGAATGATCCCGGCGATGAAGAGAGCGCCGCTATAGGCGAGAAGAGCCGCAAGTGTCACGATCGTTCCTCCTGATAGGGGCAGGTGTACCGCAATCTGCCGCAGAGGAAAATCCGGGTGGCATCCCCATTTAGGCGCGAAAATTGATCGGGTGACAAGAACGGCGTTGCCCTTCGCGGTAGAGCCGTACACCTTCCGGAAAACATCGGAGACCGGCGCCCCATGCCCGAAATTCAGAACCTCCTGGGCTTCGCACTGATCGCACTCGGCATGGTGCTGACGCCGGGGCCGAACATGATCTATCTGATCTCGCGCTCGATCTGCCAGGGACCGGGGGCGGGGCTGATCTCGCTTGGGGGAATAGCGCTCGGCTTCGTCTGTTACATGGTGTCTGCCGCGCTCGGCATTACCGCCCTGCTTCTTGCGATCCCTTTTGCCTATGATGTCCTTCGTTTCGCAGGTGCGCTTTACCTGCTTTATCTCGCCTGGCAGGCGGTTCGTCCCGGCGGCCGCTCGATCTTTCAAGTACGCGACCTGCCGAAGGATCGCCCGCGCAAGCTCTTCGCGATGGGCCTCTTCACCAGCCTGCTCAACCCGAAGGTGGCCATCCTCTACCTGTCGCTGCTGCCGCAATTCATCCGCCCCGAGGCCGGCAACGTGCTCGCGCAGTCCCTCGTCTTCGGCAGCGTGCAGATCGCGATCAGCGTCAGCGTCAATGCGCTGATCGCGGTGACCGCCGGAGCGGTGGCCGCCTTCCTCTCTGGCCGCCCGTCCTTCATGCTGGTGCAGCGCTGGCTCATGAGCACGGCGCTCGCGGGTCTTGCCATCAGCATGGCCGCGGAGGCGCGGCGTTAGAGGCTTCCTTCCGCCGGACGCTTGGCGGACGGTGACGAAGGCTTAAGGGTCCAGCCGAGATTGGTGCCCGCGGCAGCAATGAGGATCGCGACCGAGCCCGCGATCTGCACCGGCTGCAGGGCGTGGCCGAACGCGATGCGGTCCACCAGGATCGCGGCTACCGGATAGATGAAGGAAAGGGCGCCGGTCATGTGGGTCGGCAGCTTCTGTATGGCGCCGTAAAGCAGAATATACATGATGCCGGTATGAACCACGCCGACGGTCAGCAGCAGCGCCCACTGGAGCATTCCCTGCGGCAGCGGCGCGACAAGGGCGAAGGGGGCGAGCATGGCCGCTCCGGTGATGACCTGCACCAGCGCGATCAGATGTGGCGGCGTGCCCTTGAGGAGCTTGGTGACGAGCGCCGCGATGGCGTAGAAGAAGGCGGCGCCGAGCGACAGCGCTATCCCGGCGAGATAGTCGCTGGGTTCATAAGTGCCCGCGGGCTTGGCGAGGACGATCGCGATCATGCCTGCGAAGGAGAGCGAGAGCCAGAGGAGCTTGCTGGCGGTGATCTTTTCACCGAGAAAAAGCGCACCGAGCCCGAGCAGCATGAAGGGCTGCGTGTTGTAGACCATGGTCGCGATGGAGATCGAGGCGCGGGGATAGGCGGCGAAGAGCAAGAGCCAGTTCACGACGATCGCGACCCCGCCCAGAGCGGAAAGAATGATGACCTTCATCCGCAAATGTCTCAGGTCGATGAGGCCGAAGACCGCCGCAAGCGCGGCGAGCGTTGCAGCCCCGAACACGCAACGCCAGAAGACGACGCCCGCGACGGGCTGGCCTGACATCAGCACGAACCAGCCGATCGTTCCCGAAATCAGCATCGCCGCCGTCATTTCCGCGCTGCCGCGCCTTATGTCCTTATCCATGGCCTTGGCTCCATCCATTGTGCTTCAAGAATAATGAGCCTGTCGGCGCAGGGATATGGATATTGAGAGGGAAATATAGGAAGATACCTAACGAATTAAGGTGATAAGGTTAATTTGGCTTATGAGGGAATTACATGTTGGACGAGCTCGACCGCCGCATTCTCGAAATTCTGGCCGCCAACGCCCGGGTGTCGCTGAAGGAACTGGCGCAGGAGGCGGGCCTTTCCTCGCCGAGTGCGGCGGAGCGGCTGCGCAAGCTCGAGGAGCGCGGCGTGCTCGACGGCTTCACGATCTCCGTCAATCCGGCGCGTCTCGGCTATCCGCTGCAGGCGATCGTCCGTATCCGGCCGATGCCGGGCATGCTGCATATCGTCGAAAGGCTGATCCAGGAAACGCCCGAATTCATCGAATGCGACAAGGTCACGGGGGACGACTGCTTCATCGCCAAGATGCTGGTGCGCGACATGGCGGAACTCGACACGATCCTCGATCGCATCGCGGAAAAGGCGCAGACGAACACGTCGATCGTCAAATCCTCGCCGGTCAAGCGGCGCCTGCCGCCGCTTATTTAGTTCCGGTCGAGCCGAAGCCGCCAGCCCCGCGCGCCGTCGTCGTCGCGCCATCCGCCTCGCGGATCGCCAGCTGGGTCACCGGGGCGATCACCATCTGGGCGATACGCATGCCGCGCTCGACCGCGAAATCCTCCGCACCGAGATTGACGAGCAGCACCTTCACCTCTCCGCGATAGTCGCTGTCGACGGTGCCCGGCGTGTTGAGGCAGGTGATGCCGTGCTTGAAGGCCAGCCCGGAGCGCGGCCGGATCTGTCCTTCATGACCGGCGGGGATCTCGAAGATAAAGCCCGTCGGGACCAATGCGCGCTCTCCCGGCCGGATCGTCATCGGTTCGTCGGCCGGCAGGGCCGCGCGCAGGTCCATGCCGGCGGCACCCGCGGTCTCGTAGGCCGGCAGGTCGAGACCCTCGCCATGAGGCAGACGGACGAGGGTGAGGCCAGGGGTCAGGGCAGGTCGATTTTCGGGCGTGTGCATGGTCATTCCGTCATAAGCACGGCCGGGCTTGCCGCAGTCAATTGCATATTGGCCCCCGAGCCTGTAAAGGACGCCGCAACTCACAGGATACTCAGATCATGGCCGAAAGCATTGCCGAGGCGGTCTCCCGCCGCCGTACATTTGCGATCATTTCGCACCCGGACGCCGGTAAGACGACGCTCACCGAGAAGCTTCTGCTCTTCGGCGGCGCGATCCAGCTCGCCGGCGAGGTCAAGGCCAAGAAGGACCGTATCCAGACCCGCTCGGACTGGATGAAGATCGAGCGCGAGCGCGGCATCTCGGTCGTCACCTCGGTGATGACCTTCGAATACAACGATACCGTTTTCAACCTGCTCGACACGCCCGGTCACGAAGACTTTGCCGACGACACCTATCGCACGCTGACGGCGGTCGATGCAGCCGTCATGGTGATCGACGCGGCCAAGGGTATCGAGCCGCGCACGCTCAAGCTCTTCGAGGTCTGCCGCCTGCGCGATATCCCGATCATCACCTTCGTCAACAAGATGGACCGCGAAAGCCGCGACCCCTTCGAAATCCTCGACGAGGTCGAGCAGAAGCTGGCGCTCGACTGCGCGCCGGTCACCTGGCCGATCGGCCGCTCCAAGACCTTCTGCGGCACCTATCATCTTGCCACCGACGAGGTGCGCGGCGCCGACACGCAGGAGCGGCTGACCAAGGTCAACGATCCGGAAATGGCTTCGCACCGTCTGCCCGAGAACGAGCGCGACACCTTCATCGAGGAAACGTCGCTGGCGATCGAGGCGTGCAAGCCCTTCGACCGCAAGGCCTTCCTCGAAGGCCATCTGACGCCGGTGTTCTTCGGCTCGGCGCTGCGGAACTTCGGCGTGCGCGACCTGATCAATGCGCTCGCCGACTTCGCGCCGCCGCCGCGGGCCCAGGTTGCCGACATCCGCACCGTCGAGGCGACGGACGACAGGATGACCGCCTTCGTCTTCAAGATCCAGGCGAACATGGACCCGAACCACCGCGACCGCATCGCTTTCGTCCGCGTCTGCTCGGGCAAGCTCGAGCGCGGCATGAAGGCGCGGCTGTCGCGCACCGGCAAGCAGATGGGCCTGACGGCGCCGCAATTCTTCTTTGCCTCGCAGCGCCAGCTCGCCGATACGGCTTTCGCCGGCGACGTCGTCGGCATCCCGAACCACGGCACGCTGAGGATCGGCGATACGCTGACGGAGGGCGAGCCGCTCGTGTTCCAGGGCGTGCCGAACTTCGCACCGGAAATTCTCCGCCGCGTCCGGCTGGAAGATGCGATGAAGGCGAAGAAGCTGAAAGAGGCGCTGCAACAGATGGCGGAGGAGGGCGTCGTGCAGCTCTTTTCTCCGGACGACGGTGCGCCTGCGATCGTCGGCGTCGTCGGCGCGCTTCAGCTCGACGTCCTCAGGGAACGCCTGCAGGCGGAATACAGCCTGCCCGTCTCCTTCGAGATGTCGCGCTTCTCCATCTGCCGCTGGATCTCCGCCGAGAGCCCGGCCGATCTCGAAAAGTTCATCGCGACCCACCGCGGCGACATCGCGCGAGACCTCGACGGCGACCCGGTATACCTGGCGCAGGACGGGTTCTCGCTGCGCTACGAGTCGGAGCGCTATCCGGCGGTCAAGATGGTCGCGATCAAGGAGTATCACGTCGCCAAGGCGGCGTGATCGCGCCTTCGCCGGATTACGCCTCTCCGGCCCGCTCCGAACTGGCCCTGCGAAGGCCGAGGCTCAGCACGGCGACCAGCACGCATGCCATGCCGATCATCTGATTGGCGGTGATCGTCTCGCCGAGAACGGCGGCGGCGAGGAGCAGCGCGGAAACCGGTGCCAAGGCGGTGAAGACCGAGGCCTCCGTGCCGCTCACCTTCTGAAGTCCCGCATACCAGAGCACGAAGCCCCCGACCGTCGGCACGAGCGCGTAATAGGCGACCGCCGCGAGGGCCGGGACGCCTGTCGCACCCATCGAAGGAAGCTCTGCAAGCGCCAACGGGAGCGCAATTGCACCGCCGAAGCCCGTCATCAGTGCCGACAGGCCAAGCGGCGGAATCGCGACGCTGACGCGCTTGTTGAGCAGAATGAACAGACCTTCGCAGATGACCGCGCCGAAGATCAGGGCGCTGCCGGCGAGCGAATGCGCGGCGTTCGCATCCGGCCGGAAGACGATCGCGAGAACGCCGGCCGCCGCCAGGCAAGAGGCCGCGAGCACGGAGCGATGCGGACGCTCGCCGAGAACCATGATGGCGATCGCGGCGGAGACGACGGGAAGCGTCCCGATGATGACGCCGGCATCGGCCGCGGAGGTGAGCTTCAGGCCGGAAATGAGCAGAGTCGTATAGCCGACGCTGCCGGCGCCTGCCTGAAACAGGAGGATGAGCCAATCGCTCTTCGGCAGCTTGGGCCAGGACGCCCCGGTTGCTCGCATCAGGCCCAGGAAAAGAGGGAAGGCGATGGCAAAACGCAGCGCCGTTGCCGTGAACGGCGGCAGGCCGGCGGCGATGATCTTGCTCGCGATCACGGTGCTGCCGACGAGCACCATGGCGAGCGACAAAAAGACATATCCCTGAACTTGCTTCGACATTCTGCCACCGTTCCCGATTGATGATGGCGGCAGAAGAACCGATCGGCAGCGCGCGGTCTTGTATGGAATTGCAAGGCTTTGAATTCAGTTCACCGCTTGCGCATAGGCACCGGGCGAGAAGCCGTATTTGCGCACGAACACGCGTGTCATGTGGCTCTGGTCTACGAAGCCGCCGGCCGCTGCCGCTTCCGCGAGCGGCGTGCCCTCGGCGATCAGCCGCCGGACGATGTCTATCCGGCGTTGGAGGAGATAGGCATGGGGCGTAAGCCCCGTCGCCCTGGAAAAGCCGCGCACGAGCTGGAAGCGGCTCAGGCCGCTCTCGCGGGCAAGGTCCGCGAGCGTAAGCGACGCCAGCGGATCGTCCTCGATCAGGCTTATGGCCGAGGCGACCGACCTCGGCACGCCTGCCGGTGCATCCGGCGGGGCAAGCTGCATCGCCTCCGCGAACAGGGTGACGGCCAGTTCATCCCAGCGAAGCATCGTCTCGGTGCCGTCGGCGGCCCCGGCAGCCGCGAAGATCGCGCCGAAGCGGGCTGCCAGCCCGGTACTCCTGATCACCGGGTCCGAGAATTCGCAACCCGACCTTTTCCCTTCGGTGACGTCATCGACGAGCGAGGCGACCAGCGGTGGATCGAGATAGAGCATCCGCCAGGACCGGCCCGCATCGCCGATGGGGGCGCCGTCATGGACCTCACCGGGATTGACGGTGATCACGTCGCCCGCTTCCGCCTCGACGGTTCCGCGGCCGCTCAGCGACGTCTGCGCGCCCGCATGGATCAGGCCGATGCCGAACTGCTCGTGCGTATGGCGCGCGAAACTGTGGTTCGTCGTCGCTTCCACCACGTCGACGCCGGCGATGCAGCGCGGCAGCACCCTGAAATGCCCTTTCGCCATGCCCGGTTCGCCGTCTCCGTTCTTCCTTGTGCCTCGATGGTGGTATAGCGCTTCCGCCCGCTGTCGCAAAGCGCGGGCGGTTTGGTAGGCTTGGGCAGCGAGGTAAAAGGAGCGACGCATGACGATATTGGTGACAGGAAGCGCCGGCCACCTTGGCGAAGCATTGATGCGGGTGTTGCGCGGGGCGGGCCGCGACGTTCGCGGCATCGACATCAAGGGCTCCCCTTTCACCGATGCGGTCGGGTCGATTGCAGACCGCCGCTTCGTCCGTCAGGCAATGAAGGACGTGCGCGCCGTCATCCATTCCGCGACCCTGCACAAGCCGCATGTGGCGACGCACGGTTATTGCGAATTCGTCGATACCAATGTCGCCGGCACGGTCAATCTGCTGGAAGAGGCGGCCGGTGCGGGCGTCGGCGCCTTTGTCTTCACCAGCACCACGAGCGCGTTCGGTTCGGCCCTGACACCGGCGCCCCGTGAGCCGGCAGCCTGGATCACAGAGGATGTCCAGCCGATCCCGCGCAACATCTACGGTGTGAGCAAAGTCGCAGCGGAAGGGTTCTGCGAGCTTTTCGCGCGGCGGCATGGTCTGCCGGCCGTCATTCTCCGGACCTCGCGCTTCTTTCCCGAGGCCGATGACGATGCGGAAATGCGCGGCCGCTTCGAAACGGCCAATGCGCAGGCGAACGAATTGCTCTACCGGCGCGCGGATATCGAGGACGTCGCGAGCGCCCATCTCTCGGCCCTCGACCGGGCGAGGGAGATCGGCTTTGGCCGCTTCATCGTCTCGGCCCCGACGCCTTTCACGCGCGACGATCTCGCAACTCTTCGGGAGAATGCCCCATCCGTCGTCTTCAGCCGCTTTCCCGAATGCGAGGCGCTTTATGCGCAACGCGGGTGGCGGCTCTTTCCGACGATCGATCGGGTCTATGTGAGCGCGCGCGCGACGGCTTGTCTCGGCTGGCGGCCGAAATACGATTTTGCCCATGTGTTGAATTGCCTGCGCCGCGGCGAGGATTTTCGCAGCCCGCTCGCGATCGAGATCGGGTCCAAGGGCTACCACGACACGGTCTTTACGGATGGGCCCTATCCGGTCGCCTGAACCGTCAATCCCGAGGCAGCCCCGGCAGCTTGCCGATGTCGCCGGACCAGGGCAGGGCGGAGGAACACCAGATCTGCTTGCGTGGTGCAAGTTCACGCCGCTGGTTTACGGTGCCGACGCGGATGCCGATCTCCTTGGCGTCCTCGTCGGTGCCCGTCGTGTAGACCGGTGAGCCGCAATTGGGGCAGAAGAACTGCAGCCGCTTGCGTCCGTTTTCGCCGGTCTTGACATAAAGCTTCGGCTCGCCGCCGGTCAGCCGGAACGATGATCGCGGCGTGCTGGTGCTGACGCGGTAGGCGGTGCCGGTCAGCCGTTGGCAATCGGTGCAATGGCAGATCGTCACGTGCTCCGGATCGATCTCCGCCTCGTAGGTAACGAAGCCGCAATGGCACTGGCCGTCGATATGCATGAATCGCTCCTCGTCGCTTGCTTCGGCAAGATACGATAGGGCGAAGGCTCCATTCGTCCAGTGCGACCTCCGCCGGTTAAACGCCGGTGAACAGCCACTCGTGTTCCCTCGCATTGTGGAACTTCCAGATCCGCTTCGGCCCCGCCATGACGTTGAGATAATAGGAATCGTAGCCGTGGATCGCAGCGACCGGATGGTAGCCCTTCGGTACCAGCGTTACGTCGCCATCCTCCACCGCCATGGTCTCGTCCAGCGAGCGGTCGTCGGTATAGACGCGCTGCATGGCAAAACCCTGCGGCGGGTTGAGGCGGTGATAATAGGTCTCCTCGAGATAGCTTTCGGCCGGGAGATTGTCCTCGTCGTGCTTGTGCGGCGGATAGGAGGAGGTGTGACCGCCCGGCGTGATCACCTCCACGACAAGCAGCGACTGCGCCGATCCGTCGTCCTCCGGCATGATGTTGGTGACGTAGCGTGTGTTGGTGCCCTTGCCGCGCGTCATCTGCGGATGCGTACCGGGGCGGATGACCTTCGCCTTGAAGCCTTCGCCGCCCGGCGCGGAGCAGACGGCGAGGTCGAGATCGGTGGCCGCTTCGGCCTGCCAGCTGCTGCCCTTCGGCACATAGACCGCATAGGGCCGGCCCTCGAAAGGCGTCATGCGCTCGCCGAGCTCGCCGAAGTCCTCGCCGTCGACGGAAATCTTCGCCTTGCCGCTGACGAGCACGAGGCAGAGCTCCTTCTCCCCCGCTTCGCCGCCGGCCGTTTCGCCCGGCTGCAGCCGATGAAGTGCGAAGCCGACATAGGTCCAGCCGGCGCTCTCGGGCGTGATCTCCTGCATCAGGCCGGCCTGGGCCTTGGGTTTGACGAGCAGTCTCGACATGTACGGTCTCCTGAACGCGGGTTTCTGTGGTCTGACCTCTCCCCGGGTTACCCGAGGACTGGCCCGGGCGCGGGGAGGGACACGGGAGGCGGCGCGGCATATCCCTTCTCCCGGCGCGCGGGGAGAAGGTGGCGGCAGCCGGATGAGGGGGCAATTACGCCCGATCGAGCCCGGCCTCCCTCGCAAACGTCTTCAGCGATTTCAGCCCGAGCGACTGGTATTCGAAGGGGTTGCGCACCGCCGAATCCTGTTCGGCTTCGATCACCAGCCAGCCGTCATAGCCGTGTTCGGCCGCAATTTTGAGAACAGGCAGGAAATCGACGCCGCCTTCCTCATCGCCCGGAACCGTGAAGACGCCGCGTCGCACACCCTCGAGGAAGGAGAGACCTTCGCCTTCGACCACCTTGCGGACCGCCGGGCGGACGTTCTTGCAATGAATGTGGCGGACGCGGCCCATATATTTCCGCGCCACTTCCGCCGGGTCGGAACCGCCGAACCAGGCATGGCCGGTGTCGAGCAGCAGTTTGGTCGCCGGACCGGTGTTCCGCATCAGGAGGTCGATCTCCTCGCCGGTCTGGACGATCGTGCCCATGTGGTGGTGGTAGACGAGATCGACGCCCTGGCCGGCGCAATATTCGGCGATCGCCTCGAGGTCGGCGCCGAATTTCTCCCACTTGTCCGCCGGCAGAACCGGCTTGTCCTTCACGAGCGACTTGGAATCGTCTCCGTGAATCGCGTTCGAGGTCTCGCAGACGATCGCCACCTTGCAGCCATTGTGCTTCAGAAGGTCGAGATGCGGCTGGATAGCCTTCTTCTCCGCTTCGACATCATGGGTCAGGAGGTTGGTCGAGTGCCAGCCCGAGACGAAGACGAGATCATAACTTGAGAGCTTCTGCTTCAGCGCTTCGGGGTCGGACGGCATCTTATGACCCTTTTCGATGCCGTCGAAGCCGATCTTCCGGCAATCGGAGAGGCAGTCCTCGAGCGTCAGATGCGCGCCGATCGAATGGTCGTCGTCATTGCTCCAGGCGATCGGGTTGGTTCCGTAACGGATCATGTGTTTTGCTTTCTGCTGTCGTATCTTAAGGCGGATGCTTCGCTCTGTTGCGTGCCGATATGCCCCTCATCAGGCTGCCGCCACCTTCCCCCGCTGTGCGGGGAGAAGGGACTCCCGAGGACTAGTCCTCGGGTACACCCGAGGAGAGGGGCCGCTGGCCGGATTCCAATGTCAACCAAACCGCTGCGCCTGGAGGGCCTTTTCGTAGCCTTCGCGGGCGGCCTTCACCTGATCGCGGTCGGAAACCTCCGGCACCGCGACGTCCCACCAGTGCCCGCCGGCCTCCGTTGTGATCAGCGGATCGGTATCGATGACGATGACGGTCGTGCGCACCTCGTCGGCGGTCTCCGCGAGCGCAGCTTCGAGCTCGGGGATCGAGCCGACCTTGCGGGTCACGGCGCCCATGGCGGCGGCGTGCGCGGCGAAGTCGATCTGAGGCAGCTCCACATGATGCGTGTCCTTCAACAGATTGTTGAAATTGGCGCCGCCCGTTCCCATCTGCAGCCGGTTGATGCAGCCATAGCCGGCATTGTCGAGCAGCACGACGGTGAATTTGGCGCCGAGCATGATCGAAGAGGCGATCTCCGAGTTCAGCATCATGTAGCTGCCGTCGCCCACCATGACGATCACGTCGCTATCGGGCTTGGCAAGCTTCACGCCCAGGCCGCCGGCGACTTCGTAGCCCATGGTCGAAAAGCCGTATTCCATGTGATAGCCGCCTGGCTCTTCGGCCTGCCACAGTTTGTGCAGCTCGCCCGGAAGCCCCCCGGCGGCGCAGACGAGCGTCGTTTTTCTGCCGCCGCGGGCGCGCTGGACGGCGCCGATGACCTGGGCATCGGAGGGAAGCGCCGCATTGGTGGTGGCGGTCGCCCTCTCGGCCGCAGCAAGCCATTCGGCCTTGCCCGCTTTTGCCCTCTCGGTCCAGGCACTATCGGCCTTGTAGCTGCCGAGTCCGCCGGAGATGCGGTTGAGGCCGGCCCGCGCGTCGGAAATCAGCGGCTGTCCCTCGTGCTTGCCGGCGTCGAAGGCCTGGACATTGAGGCCGATGATCTTCAGCGCCTCGTTTTTGAAGAGCGCCCAGGAACCGGTGGTGAAATCCTGCAGCCGTGAGCCGACGGCAAGCACCACATCGGCCTCTTCCGCCAATGCGTTGGAGGCGGACGTGCCGGTGACGCCGACGGAACCCATATTCAGCGGATGCGAATGCGGCAGAGCGGACTTGCCGGCCTGCGTCTCGACGACCGGAATGCCGTGTTTCTCGGCGAAGGCGGCGAGTTCGGCGCTCGCTTCCGAATAAAGCACGCCGCCGCCGGCGATGATGATCGGCTTCTTCGCGGATCTGAGCGCCTCGATTGCCGATGCCAGCTCGTCGAGATCAGGCTCGATTCGACGCGGCACCCAGACCTTCTCGTCGAAGAAGGATTCCGGATAGTCATAGGCTTCCGCCTGCACGTCCTGGCAGAGCGATAGCGTCACCGGGCCGCAATCGGCAGGATCCGTCAGCACCTGCATGGCGCGGCGAAGCGCCGGGATAATCTGCTCGGGCCGGGTGATGCGATCGAAATAGCGCGAGACGGGCTTGAAGCAGTCATTCGCCGAGATCGTGCCGTCCCCGAAACTCTCCACCTGCTGCAGCACCGGATCGGGCCTGCGGTTGGCGAAGACGTCGCCGGGAAGGAGCAGGACCGGCAGCCGGTTGACATGCGCCAGCGCGGCCGAGGTCACCATGTTGAGCGCGCCCGGGCCGATCGAGGTGGTGCAGGCCATGAAGCGGCGGCGGAAGCTCGCCTTGGCGAAGGCGATCGCCGCATTCGCCATGCCCTGTTCGTTCTGGGCACGGTAGGTCGGGAGCGTTTCGCGAACGCCGTAAAGCGCTTCGCCGACGCCGGCGACGTTGCCATGGCCGAAGATGGCGAAGACGCCGCCGAAGATCGGCACGCGCTCGCCGTCGATGATCGTCATCTGCCGGGTCAGGAACCGCGCCACGGCCTGTGCCATGGTCAGGCGCACGGTTTTCTGGCTCATTTGTTTCCTCCTCGCGGCCGCATCCTTGCGCCGCCTTTTCATTTGACCGCTACGCCGCCTTGGTCTCACCCAATTGCAGCCAGAGATCGACGAGCGCCTTGAACTTCGCCGCCATGTCGGAGACTGCCTGCTCGTCGGTCATCCTGCCGGCGAGCCAGGCCTTGGCGGCGTCGGCGAAGATCGTCCGGCCGACGGCAAATCCCTTGACCGTCTTCGACGTTCTGGCGGCGGCGAATCCGTCCTTCAGCACCTCGTAGGGTGCTTCCAGGCCGAGGAGCACCACGCCCCGGCAAAGCGGATCGCGCGTCTCGATCACGGCGTCGATCGCAGCCCAGGCGGCGCGGCTCGCTTGCGGCTCGAGCTTCCACCAGTCCGGCTTCAGGCCGGCAGCATAGAGCTCCTCCAGCGCCCGCGGAATGGTCCGGTCGTCGAGTTTCCCGTGCTTGCCGGCGATGATCTCGATCAGGATCTCGCGCCCGACCTTGCGCGCCGCCTCGAAGGCCGAACGCAACTTTGCGACCTGAGCGGCCTTGAGTTCGACCGGATCGTCGGGATGGTAGAAGGAAAGCACCTTGATGCAATGGTCGACCGGCCAGTCGATAAGGCGGCTGCCGAGGTCCTGGCTGAATTCGAAGGTGAGCGGCCGCGAGCCCGGAAGCTCGATCGGCTTGCCGATCCAGAAGTCGCGATGGGCACCGGCGGCATAGAGCGCATCGCGGCCGTATTTGTCGTCGATCAGCATGCCGAAGCCGGAGCGGCCTTGAGCCACCTCTGCCGCCGCCGCGACGGCGAGCACCTTGAAGGCCGGGATGCGCGAGAGCAGTTCGGGATTTCCCTCGGCAATGTCCTCGAGCTGACTTCGATGGTCGACGGCGAGCGCCATCAGGAGCGGGATGTCGCGCCGGCGCGTCGTCGCCCAGTGCACGTGGTTGATCGCCTCGTCCTTGCGCAGCGCCTTCTCCTTGCTGCCGTGTTCGAGGAAATATTGCAGTTCGGTCCAGGTCGGGATTTCCGGCGCGCAGAGCAGGCGCGAAACCGCGAAGGCGCCGCAGGCGTTGGCCCAGGTGGCGGAAGTCGCGTGCGGCTCGCCGGTGAGCCAGCCGCGCAGAAAGCCCGACATGAAGGCGTCGCCGGCGCCGAGAACGTTATAGACCTCGATTGGAAAACCCTTGCCGACGATACCGTCTTCGAGATCGTCCGAGATCGGTCCATCATAGACGATGCAGCCCATCGGCCCGCGTTTGAGCACGATCGTGGCTTTGGAGAGCGAGCGGATGGTCTTGAGCGCCGCGAGGAGGTCGCTTTCGCCGGAGGCGATCAGCACCTCTTCCTCGGTGCCGACGATCAGGTCGCAATCGCCGAGCACGGTCTTCAGATGCGCCGAAACGCGGTCCGAGGCGATGTAGCGGCTCTCGCCCGCATCGTGGCCCGCAAGACCCCATAGATTAGGGCGGTAATCGATGTCGAAGACGATCCTGGCGCCGCTTTCCTTGGCGATCCTTATCGCCTTGCGCTGGGCGGCGTCCGCATTCGGCTTGGCGAAATGCGTGCCGGTGACGAGGACCGCGCGCGCGGAACGGATGAAATCCTCGGAAATATCGTCCTCACAAAGCGCGTTGTCGGCGCAATTGTCGCGATAGAAAAGGAGCGGGAAGGATTTGTCGTTCTCGACGGAGAGGATCGCAAGTGCGGTCAGCCGCTCCGGGTCGGTGACGATGCCGCGCGTCTCGACGCCTTCGCGCTGAAGCTGCTCGCGGATGAAGCGGCCCATCTGTTCGTCGCCGACGCGTGTCAGTAGCGCCGATTTCAGGCCGAGGCGCGCTGTGCCCACGGAAATGTTGCAGGGGCAGCCGCCGACCGATTTGGCGAAGCTCGCTACGTCCTCGAGCCGCGTGCCGATCTGCTGCCCGTAGAGGTCGACCGAAGCTCTGCCGATCGTGATGAGGTCGAGGGGCTTGGCACCCGCACCTGATGGAACTTGGGCCGATGGAATCTGGCTCACTGCTTCCTCCCCGCGGACGCCGGACCGGCGCCGACAAATATGCCTATGCCATGGGTGACGAGCATATGAAACATAAATTCCGTTGTTTCGTCAATATGGAATTTCCATTCTATATTGTCTCACTCGCCTTCGGCGAGGCGACGCCGTTTCTCGGCGATTGCGACGGTCAGCGCCATGGCGAAGGCCATGCTGGCGGAGAGCGAACGGAAGCCGGCATGATCGGCCTCGACCAGTTCGAACCAGACCCTGGAGGATTCGGCGAGCGGCGAGAAGGCGGAGTCGGTCAGCGAGACCACGGGTACCTTGCGGTTGGCGAGCAAGCGCGCCTGGCTGGCGCTTTCCGACGCGTAGGGCGAGAAGCTTACGGCGAAGGCGGCATCCTCCTTCGTGGCCATGGCCAGCATGTCCTCGTCGATCCCGGCGGCGGTCCCGACATGCTGGTACTTCACCTTCAGCTTGCCGAAAGCGTAGGCCATATAGCTGGAGATCGGATAGGAGCGCCGCTTGGCGATGAGGTAGATCGTGTTCGCCTTGGCGAGAATGCCGACGGCGCGCTCGAACGCCTCCGGATCGACCGAGGTCGCGATATTGTCGAGCGAGCGATGGGCGGCCGCGACGAAGCCGTTGAAGATCGATCCGCTTTCGAGCCTGCTGTGATCGTTCTGGCGCAGCGCCTTCAGCCGTTCCTCGTAGCCGGGCGTGCGCTCCCGCAGGCGTGCGCGAAAAATCTGCTGCAGGCTCGAAAAGCCTTCGAAGCCGAAGTGCTGGGCGAAACGCACGAGCGTGGAGGGCTGGACGTCGGCCGAAGTCGCAATGCTCGCCGCAGTCCCGAAGGCGATCTCGTCCGGATTGTCGAGCGAGTAGGCCGCCACCTGTTTCAGCCGCTTCGGCAGCTGCGCCTTGCGCTCGAGGATGACCGCCTTCAGCGTTTCGAAATCCTGCGGGACATCGGCAATCGTTTCAGGCGTGGGCATCGTTCGGGCCTCCGGGCTCGCTCTTGTCGTTTGCCTCAGTCTAATTGACTAACCATTGCGGGGATAGAACGGATGTTCCATTTTGGTTTCCTTATCCCAGGCGAAGTTCGCAGGCCCGCATCGCCTCAGCCTGCCCCTCATCCGGCCTGCCGGCCACCTTCTCCCCGCAGGCGGGGCGAAGGAAACGCGCGGCGCCACCTTCGCCACCATGACCGCCCGCGAACCATCGGGCATGTCCCTTCCCCCTGCTTGCGGGGAGAAGGTGGCCGGCAGGCCGGATGAGGGGCGTGCCCGCGCGACCAGATCGTGTCAGCCAATCTCCACCCACTCGTTCGTCCTTGCGGAGTGATAGGTCGCGGAGAGGACCTTCTGCACTTCGTAGCCCTCTCGGAAATCGGTCGAGGTTTTGCTGCCTTTGGCAATCGCTTCCAGGAACTCGTTGGCCTCGATCGCCTTCAGCTCGTTGAAGCCGATCTGGTGGCCCGGTGCCACGCAGAAGGCTCCGTAGGGCGGATGCTCCGGTCCCGCCCAGATCGTACGGAAGCCGCGGCTCCTGATGTCGTCGCCGGCGTAGTAGACCCTGATCTCGTTCAGGCGCTCCTGAGTGAAGACGATGCTTCCCTTGGAGCCGTAAATCTCGAAATCGTGCTGCATCTTGCGGCCGGTCGCGATCCAGCTCGCTTCGAAGCTTCCGCTCGCGCCGCTCTCGAAACGGACGAAGGCCCGCGTGACGTCGTCGACCTCGACCGTCCGGGTCGCTGTGGCGCCGCGCGCGACAGGGCGCTGCGGAATGTGGATGACGGTCTCTGCCAGCACGGACCGGATCGGCCCGACGAGATGGCGCATGCAGGCGATCATGTGGCTGCCGATGTCGGCGAGCGCACCGCCGCCGCTGCGCGGGTCCAGCCGCCAACCCCACGGAACGCTCTCATCCGCCATGAAATCTTCCGCGTGAATGCCGCGAAACGACCGTATTTCGCCGATCTCGCCGCTTTCGATGATGTCGCTCGCGAGAAAAATGAGCGGGTTCTTGAGATAGTTGAAGCCGACCTGGGTGACGACGCCGGCCTTTTCGGCAGCTGCGACCATCTCGGCGCAGTCTGCGACCGTCGGTGCCAGCGGCTTTTCGCAATAGACGTGCTTGCCGTGGGCAAACGCAGCGAGCGCCATCTCCTTGTGCAGGAGGTTCGGCGTGGCGATGTCGATGATGTCGATCTCGGGGTCGGTCAGAAGTTCGCGCCAGTCGGCGGTCGCCTTGCGGAAGCCGAGCCGTCCGCGGGCCGCCTCCGCGCCCTCCTGCGTCACGTCCGCGACGGACACGAGACCCAGCTCGAAGGGCAGGTCGAAGACTCGTGCCGCAATCGTGAAGCCAAGGGCATGCGCCTTGCCCATGAAACCCGTCCCGATCAGGCCAATGCCCAGCCTGCGCTTGCCGCTCATCTCGTTTCTCCCGGGCCAGGCCCTCGTCTGTGCTCGGCGAAATGAAATGAAATGCGCGGGAATTGTCAATATGGAATATTTGTTCGAAAATCTGGTCCGCGTGCCTGATGGAACAGAGCGTACCCGCTCGGCCCGCTATGCTTGGGGAAGAATGTGTTAACGCATTTTTACCATGTTGCGTTGAAACATCACTGGTGACGGTGGTGGACGAATCGCTTTCATATGGTGGGGCGAAATCGGAGTGATCGAGCATGTGCCGTTGGGCAGCCTATCGCGGAGAGCCGCTTTATCTCGAAGAACTCGTGACGTCGCCCAAGCATTCCCTGATCGAGCAATCCCATTGCGCCGTCAGGGCGAAAACGGCGACCAATGGCGACGGCTTCGGAATAGCGTGGTATGGCGACCGCCCGGAGCCGGGCCGCTACCGGGACATCCTGCCCGCCTGGTCCGACTGCAATCTCAAGAGCATTGCGAGGCAGATTCGCTCGCCGCTGTTCCTCGCCCATGTGCGCGCGGCCACCGGCGGCGGCACGCGCCGCGACAATTGCCATCCCTTCGTCTTCGGCCGCTGGTCCTTCATGCATAATGGACAGATCGGCGATTTCGAGCATTTGCGGCGGCCGATGGAGACCATGCTCGACAACGAGCTCTATTCGGCGCGCAGCGGCACGACGGATTCGGAGCTGCTTTTCCTGCTTGCCCTGCAGTTCGGTCTCGACCGTGATCCCCTCGGTGCCGTGGCCGAGGCGCTCGCCTTCGTCGAGCGGCTTGCCGAACGCCTGGGACGCCTGGCACTCGTGCGCTTCACGGCGGCCTTCTCCGACGGCCGCGATCTTTATGCGATCCGCTATGCTACGGATTGGAAAGCTCCCACGCTCTATGCAGGTCCGATGGGGTCGAGTGGCGGCTATTGCCTCGTCTCCGAGCCGCTCAACGACGACGACAGCGCCTGGGTGGAGGTTCCGGACGGATCCGCGATCATCGTCGGGGAAAACGGCGTCGACGTTCGCCTTTTCGGGACGGCCGATGTTGCAATGGCGCCCGCCTCCCGTCTGTTTTCAGGATGAAAGCTTCGCCACGATCAGCGCTGCGAGCTTCGCCGCGACATCGTCCTTGCCCATTTCCGGCCATTCCTCGGTGCCGTCGCGGCCGATAAGCTTCACGCGATTGCGGTCGCCGCCCATGATGCCGGTTGCGGGCGAAACGTCGTTGGCCAGAATGTAATCGGCGCCCTTCTTCTGGAGCTTGGCGCGGCCGTTCTCGGCGACGTTCTCGGTCTCGGCGGCAAAGCCGATCACGAGCTTCGGCCGCGATGCGTGGTGGCCGACGGTCTTCAGGATGTCGGGATTTTCGGCAAGCTGCAGCGGAGGAGGAGCCTCGCCCGGCCGCTTCTTGATCTTGTTGCCGGCTGTCGATGCGACGCGCCAGTCGGCAACTGCCGCCACCATGACGGCCACATCGGCCGGCAGCGCGGCCAACACCGCATCACGCATCTCCTCGGCGCGCTCGACCCGGACGACGCGGACGCCGGCGGGGTCCGCGATCGTCACCGGCCCGGAAACGAGCGTGACCTCGGCGCCGAGCCGTGCCAGTGCTGCGGCGATCGCGTGGCCCTGCTTCCCGGACGAGCGGTTGGCGATGTAGCGCACCGGATCGATCGGCTCGTGCGTCGGTCCGGATGTAACGATGGCCTTGCGCCCGGCGAGCGGCCTTGCCTCGCTGAACAATTCCGCGACCGCCGCGACGATCTCCAGAGGTTCGGCCATGCGGCCCTCCCCTGCCTCGCCGCTCTCGGCCATTTCGCCGGTGGCAGGCCCGACGAAGCGGACGCCGTCGCCGGCGAGCGTCGCGCGGTTGCGGAGCGTGGCAGGGTGCGACCACATCCTCGGGTTCATCGCCGGCGCGAGCAGCACCGGCCGGTCGGTCGCCAGGAGCACCGTCGAGGCGAGGTCGTCGGCGTGACCGTGCGCCATCTTTGCCATCAGGTCGGCCGTTGCCGGCGCCACGACCACGAGATCGCAATGCCGCGCCAGCCGGATGTGACCGACATCCTGCTCGTCCTCGCGCGAGAAAAGCTCCGTGAAAACGTGGGAGGCCGAGAGCGCGCCGACGGTCAGCGGCGTCACGAAACGCTGCGCCGCCGCCGTCATCACCGGGCGCACGTCGGCGCCGCGCTCGCGCAGGCGGCGGATCAGATCGAGGCTCTTATAGGCCGCGATGCCGCCGGAGATGATGAGAAGAATGCGCTTGCCCGACAGTGTCATTCCGCTTCGGCTTGAGCCGCTCCCGTCCGTTTCCGGCGACCCTACTCGACCGCCTTGCCGCGCGCAATTGCGCGCCTGATTTCGAGTGCAGGCCCGATTTCGAAGCTTGACTTTCCCGGTGTCACGTAACACATTGAGTTACATGAAACGCGATAGCCGACTTTCCATTAGCCTGCATGCGCTCCTCCACATGGCGGAGCGTGAAACCATCACCTCGGAGGAGCTGGCAGCCTGCCTCTCCACCAATCCCGTCGTGGTCCGACGAACCATGGCGGGTTTACGGGAAGCGGGTCTCGTCCGCTCCGAAAGGGGGCATGGGGGAGGCTGGTCGCTCGTGCGCGATCTCGCAACGATCAGCCTTGCGGACGTGCATGCCGCGCTCGGTGAACCGGCCGTATTTGCAATCGGCAACCGAACCGAGGCTCCCGGCTGCGTGGTGGAGCAGGCGGTCAATGCCGCGATGGACGGGGCGCTCCGGGATGCCGAGGCGCTTCTCATGCAGCGATTGGAACGAATAAGCCTGGCGGATCTTTCAAACGATTTCCAGCGACGAATCGCCATTCGTCGCCAGCAGATGAAGGAGCAGAACCATGGCGGTTGATGTGATGCCGGTAGATGTGGCGATCGTGGGTGGAAGCTATGCGGGGCTGTCGGCGGCACTCCAATTGGCCAGAGCCAGACGCTCCGTTGTCGTCGTCGATGCGGGCGCGCGCAGGAACCGCTTTGCCGAATCGTCGCATGGGTTCCTCAGCCGGGACGGCGAGGCGCCGGCGGCGATCGCGGCGCACGGCCGCGAACAGTTGCTGGCCTATCCCAATGTGCGTTTCGTCGAAGGAACGGCCGATACGGCGGGCCGCGACGGCGCCAATCTGGTCGTCTCGGTGCAGGGCGAAAATATCGCTGCGCAGCGGCTGATCCTGGCAACGGGCGTGGTCGATGAATTGCCGTCGATACCGGGACTTCAGGAACGCTGGGGCCGCGCCGTCTTTCACTGCCCCTATTGCCATGGCTATGAGCTCGGGCAGGGCCGCATCGGCGTTCTCGCAACCGGTGAGCACAGTTTTCACCAGGCCATGATGCTGCCGGACTGGGGGCCGACCATCCTGTTCGCCAATGAAGCGTTCGAGCCCGATGCCGCTCAGGCCGCCATGCTGGAAGCGCGCGGTGTGGAGATCGAAAGGGAGAGGGTCGTCGCCGTTGACGGCGCGAAGGCGAGCGTGGTTCTGGATGGCGGCCGGGCCGTTGCTCTCGAAGGCCTGTTCGTCGCGTCGCGCACCCGCATGGCGAGCGATCTGCCTGCAGCGCTCGGCTGCGAATTCGAGGACGGACCGCTCGGACCCTATATCCGGACGAACGAGGCAAAGGAGACGAGCGTCGAGGGCATCTATGCCTGCGGCGATGCCGCGCGGGGCGCGGGCTCGGTCTCGCATGCGGTCGGCGATGGCGTCACGGCAGCCGTGGCCGCGCATAAGTCACTGATTTTCGACGTGCATTAGATCACGATGTTTTTAGGTCGGGTCGACCTGAAAACATGAATGTGATCGATTCCAAAAAGTTAGAGCGGGATGCGGGCGGAAAACCGCACACACTTTTCCTATCCCCCTCTAAGCCTTCATTCCGCCGCTTGATGAGCGCCGCCGGCGAGGAGGAGGCGCTCGATCTGCCGGAACCCTCGCCTTTTTGCATGGGCGAGGGGCGTAACGCCGTCGCCGTCTGCCAGATCGACATCGGCACCGGCCTCGATCAGCAGCCTGACGATCTCCGTATGGTTGTCGCCTCCGTTGCCGAGGATGATCGCCTCGAGAAGCGCCGTCCAGCCGAGGCGGTTTACATGATCGACGGCAACGCCGGCATCGATCAGCGTCTTCACGGTTTCGACATGGCCGCGCTCGGCGGCGGGAATGAGGGCGGTGCCGCCGTAGCGGTTGGTGCTCTCCAGATCGGCGCCATGCGCGAGCGTCATCTTCAGTATTTCGAGATGGCCGCGCGCGCCGGCATAGAGATAAGGGCTGTCCTGGATGCGGTCCCTGGCGTTGACGTCGGCGCCGGCCGCGATGAGGACCCTTGCGGCCTCGATATTGTTCTCATGAGTGGCGATGAGCAGGGCTGTCGCGCCTGTTTCGTCGCGCGCATCCACCGGTGCGCCGCGGTCTACGAGAGCGCTGATTTCGGCGGCCTTGCCCAGCCGGGCGGCCGTGAGGAGTTCTTCATCCAGCATGGCGGCCCTCACGATCCCTGTTAGGCTGAAAAGAATGACGAGAGCGGTGACGGCGCAGCGCCGCAGGCCTCGTGCCGCCGGTCTCTGAAGCGGGATGAGCATGGTCAGAGCATCGAACGGCTGAGCCCGCCGTCGACAGGCAGCGCAATCCCGGTGATGTAGGCGGCCTGCCGGCTTGCGAGAAAGGCTGCGGCAGCACCGAACTCGGCCGGCGTCCCGTAGCGCCCGACCGGAATTTCCGACTGGCTGCGCGCTGCAACGGTTTCGACGCTGACGCCTTCGGCCTCTGCATCCATGCGATCGAAGCCCAGGGTCCGGTCCGTCGCGAGCCTGCCGGGCAGGAGCATGTTGACGGTCACGCCGTCGGCTGCCACCTCGCTGGCGAGCGTCTTCATCCAGCCGGCAAGCGCGCTGCGCAGCGCATTGGACGCCGTCAGGCCGGGGATCGGCTCGCGGATGCTGGTGGAGGCGACGGCGACGATGCGGCCGAACCGGCGCTCCCGCATGGACGGCAGCAGGCGGTGGGCGATGCGCATGCCGGAAAGCACCATCGCCTCGAACTGAGCCCGCCAGAAGCCGGGATCGATGTCGGCAGCATTCGTCGGCGGCGGACCGCCACCGTTCAGCACCAGAATATCGACCTGTCCGAATGCGGAGGAGAGCCGATCGAGGAAGGGGTCGAGGATTTCAGGCTTTGCAAGGTCGAGCGAAAAGCCGGCAGCGTCCGGGCCGATTTCCGCTGCGGCCTTGGCTGCGGTTTCTTCGTTCCGGCCGGTCAGCGCGACCGCAACGCCTTCCGCCGCGAGCGCTTCGGCGATACCGCGCCCGAGCCCCTTGCTGCCGCCGAGAACGAGCGCCCTTTTTCCGCTAATGCCGAGATCCATATTCCTTCCTCCTGCTTTGATCGTTGGCGCCTCTTGGCTGCCGGGCACTTCTCTCCGGCAGGCTGGCAAGGAGGCCCGCCGCTCCGCTCACGCAAGCTGCCAGGCGATGTAGACGAGCGCCGCCGCGATAACCCATAGCGCGATACGGCCCGAGCGCGTATGGCGCGCCTCGGCCCTGCCGATCGCTTCCGCGGTCTCCGGATCGAAGCGCAGGCCGTTCTCGCTCATCGCCATGATTTCCCCGGAGAAGCGTTCCGTCCGCGCCGCAATCTCGGGCAGCGCTTCGGCAACCCGGAGCGCCGCATGAATGCCGTCGCGCAGATCGGCGACGATGCGTTTCGGCCCGAGATTGTCCCTTATCCACTTGCCGACCACCGGTTCGGACGCCTTCCACATGTTGAAGCGCGGGTTGAGCGTGCGGGCGACGCCCTCGACGACGACCATCGTCTTCTGCAGCATCACCAGTTCGGGACGCGTCTGCATGTCGAAAAGTTCGGTGACCTCGAACAGCAGCGTCAGCAGTTTCGCCATCGAGATCGTCTCGGCCGGCTGGCCGTGGATCGGCTCGCCGATGGCGCGGATCGCCTGGGCGAAGCTTGCGGCGTCGTGGTGCGAGGGAACGTAGCCGGCCTCGAAATGCACGTCCGCGACGCGCTGATAGTCGCGCATGATGAAGCCGTAGAGGATCTCGGCCAGGAAGCGGCGTTCCTTCCGGCCGAGACGGCCGACGATGCCCATGTCGACGGCGACGATATGGCCTGCCTCGTCGACGAACAGGTTGCCCTGGTGCATGTCCGCATGGAAGAAGCCGTCCCGGAGCGTGTGGCGCAGAAAGGACTGGATCAGCGTTTCGGCCAGGCGGTTCAGGTCATGGCCGGCCCGTTTCAGCCCTTCGATGTCCGACATCTTGATGCCGTCGATCCATTCCATCGTCACGACGTCGCGGCCGGTGCGCTCCCAATCGACCCTGGGCACGCGAAACCCGGAATCCTCCCTGGTGTTCTCGCCAAGTTCGGAAAGCGCCGCGGCCTCGAGCCTCAGGTCCATTTCGACCTTGGTCGTCTGCTCCAGCGTCTTCGTCACTTCGACCGGCCTCAGGCGGCGCGTATAGGGCAGGAATCGCTCCTGCATGCGCGAGACCAGATACATGGCCTCGATGTCGGCCACGAAGCGCTGGCGCACGCCCGGGCGGATGACCTTGACGGCCACCCTTTCGCGCGTGCCGTCGCGCATGACCACGGCGGGATGGACCTGGGCGATCGATGCGGCTGCGATCGGTTCGGAGAATTCGAGGAAGAGCTCACCGACGGAGCGCCCGAGAGACGCCTCTATCGCCGCCCTGGATGCGCTCTCAGGAAAGGTGGCCATGCGGTCCTGGAGCAGCGACAGGTCGGCGGCAAGTTCGGCGCCGACCACGTCCGGGCGCGTCGCCAGAAACTGGCCGATCTTGACATAGGAAGGGCCGAGCCGTTCCACCGCCCGGGCGAGGCGGCCGCTGCGCGCACCGAGCCGGGCCTCGCGGCTGGCAAGCAGGCCGGCGAGCTTCTGGACGAAGCGTGCGAGCGGGGGCAGGTGTTCGGAGGGGACCGCCGCAAACGCATTCTCGCGCGCAAGGACCCAGCCGATCCGTATGAGACGGAAATATGCTCCGGGAGTGCTCATGCGCTCAGATTTTCCAGCCGGAATGCAGCGCTGCGATGCCGCCGGTATAATTGGTGAAGGAGACGCGCGCGAAGCCGGCATCGCGGATCATGGCGGCGAAATCACGCTGGTTCGGAAACTTGCGGATCGATTCCACCAGATACTGGTAGGGCGCATCGTCGCCGGTGATGAGCTTTCCGAATTTCGGAATCGCATTGAAGGACCAGGCATCGTAAAAGCGGTCGAGCAGCGGCATTTCCACTTCGGAGAATTCGAGCACGAGCAGCCGGCCGCCGCGCTTCAGCACGCGGTAGGCCTCCTTGAGCGCGACCTCTATGCGCGGCACGTTGCGGATGCCGAAGGCGATCGTGTAGGCGTCGAAGGAATTCGCCGCGAAGGGCAGGTCTTCGGCATTGGCCTCGACGAAGTCGAGATTGGCTTCGATCCCCTTCTTGCGGGCGCGCTCGGCGCCGACCGAGAGCATCGAGCCGTTGATGTCGAGCACGGTCGCATGGGCCTTGCGCCCGGAGCGCTCGACGATGCGGAAGGCGATGTCACCGGTGCCGCCGGCGACGTCGAGAACCCGATAGTCCTCGCGGCCCGGCGGGTTGAGCGCCGCGATCATCGCATCCTTCCAGACTCGGTGCAGCCCGGCCGACATCACGTCGTTCATGATGTCGTAGCGTTTGGCGACCTTGTGGAAGACGTCGTTGACGAGCGGCTGCTTCTCGCCCGTGCCGACTTCGCGGAAACCGAAAGAGGTCTCCATTCCGCCCCTCGCCGATACGCGCTCATCCGCCATACGAAACTCCACTTCAACGAATTTTGCCGGCACCATAGCGAAATCGCTCCGTGCACGCTATCTGAGCGAGAGGCGACCGGCTGCCGCATGGAGCGGGATATAGGCTATCGGCGGCGTCATGGGAATGGCGTGCCGCTCACGCGGGCGGGTGCGATGAATAAAGGATGAAGGAACACGGCCGATGCCGGAATTGCCCGAGGTGGAAACGGTCAAGCGCGGACTGGCGCCGACGATGGAGGGTGCGCTTCTGGTGCGGGCGGAGTTGCGCCGGCCGGATTTGCGCTTTCCGTTCCCCGAGAATTTCGCGAACGCGGTCGCGGGCCGCCGGATCATCGCCCTCTCGCGGCGCGCCAAATATCTGATGATCGAGCTCGAGGGCGGCGACGTCATCATCGCCCATCTCGGCATGTCCGGGTCGTTCCGGATCGAGAAAGGCCCGATAGAGGCTGGTGCGGATCCGGCCACGCCCGGCGCTTTCCACCACCCGCGCGGCAAGGACGAGAAGCACGATCATGTCGTCTTCCATCTCGATGGCGGCTCCGGGCCGGCACGGGTGATCTATAACGATCCGCGCCGCTTCGGTTTCATGGATCTGGCACGGCGCTCTGCGCTCGCCGATCACGTCTTCCTCCGCGGCCTCGGCGAGGAGCCGACCGGCAACGCCCTCGATGCCGCCTATCTCGCCGCCCGTTTCGCCGGCAAGATTCAGCCGCTGAAAGCCGCTCTTCTCGACCAGAGGACGATCGCGGGGCTCGGAAATATCTATGTTTGCGAGGCGCTGTGGCGCTCGGGCCTCTCGCCGAAAAGGGCGGCAGGCACGCTCGTCGACAAGCGGGGCCGGCCGAAACAGGCGCTGATCGCGCTGACGGAAAGGATCCGCGCCGTGATTGCCGATGCGATCGCCGCCGGCGGCTCCTCGCTCAAGGATCACATTCAGGCGGACGGCAGTCTCGGCTATTTCCAGCACAGCTTCTCCGTCTATGACAGGGAAGGCGAGGCTTGCCGCACGCCCGGCTGCCACGGTACGGTCGCCCGCATAGTACAGGCGGGACGTTCGACTTTTTACTGTCCGCACTGCCAGAAATAGGGCGGCATGGCACATTCCGCTCTTCAATCTTCCGACAACGCGTGAAGGAGACGGGAATGAGTTACGAGACGCTGCTGGTCGAAACGCAGGGCCGCGTGGGCCTGATCACGCTCAACCGGCCGCAGGCGCTCAATGCGCTGAATGCGGTGCTGATGCGCGAGCTCGATGCCGCGCTGAAGGCCTTCGACGCCGACAGGGCCGTCGGCGCCATCGTCCTTGCCGGCTCCGAGAGGGCCTTTGCCGCCGGCGCCGACATCAAGGAGATGCAGGGGCTCGATTTCGTCGACGGTTACCTCGCCGATTTCCTTGGCGGCTGGGAGCATGTCGCGAACGCCCGCAAACCGATGATCGCCGCCGTATCCGGTTTCGCGCTCGGCGGTGGCTGCGAGCTCGCCATGATGTGCGACTTCATCATCGCCTCCGAAACGGCGAAGTTCGGCCAGCCGGAGATTACGCTTGGCGTCATTCCCGGCATGGGTGGATCGCAGCGCCTGACCCGCGCAGTCGGCAAGGCGAAGGCCATGGACCTCATTCTCACCGGCCGCATGATGGACGCGGCGGAGGCGGAGCGCTCCGGGCTCGTTTCGCGCGTGGTGGCTCCGGACAGGCTCCTGGAGGAGGCGCTCGGCGCCGCGGAGAAGATCGCGTCATTCTCGCTGCCGGCGGCGATGATGGCCAAGGAGGCCGTCAGCCGCTCTCTGGAGCTGTCGCTCGCCGAGGGGCTGCGCTTCGAGCGGCGGCTCTTCCAGTCGCTTTTCGCAACGGAGGACCAGAAAGAGGGCATGGCCGCCTTCGTCGCCAAGCGCAAAGCCGAATTCAAACACAGATGAGCCATGGACAGGACTCGGTTTTCTCAAATTGCGCGTTGACGTGCGGGCGGTTTCCCTTTATACGCCGCCCTCAGTTTGGAACGCCCTCGTTCGAGGCTTTCCGATAATACTCCCGAATTGCTTGTATGACAGGTCGCAGTGACCCGGCACGGCGAGGCGGAGTCCATGTCAGTTTTCGAAGAGAGGCATCAATGGCCAATACAACTTCGGCGAAAAAGGCGACCCGCAAGATCGCACGCCGTACCGCAGTGAACAAGGCCCGTCGTTCGCGCATCCGCAGCTTCGTCCGCAAGGTCGAAGAGGCGATCGCTTCCGGCGATCAGGCACTCGCAGCCGCCGCCCTGAAGGCGGCACAGCCGGAGCTGATGCGCGCCGCCACGAAGGGCGTAATGCATTCCAACACGGCATCGCGTAAGGTCTCGCGCCTGGCGCAGCGCGTGAAGAGCCTTTCGGCCTAACCCGGCTAAGAAAAAAGCTGTTGATGAAGTGCCCGGCGTTTTCGCCGGGCTTTTCCGATTCGTGCCGCCGCCAACGGCCTGCGCGATTGACCTTGCCACGCTCGTGTCAATCCCGTGACAAAAAAATTGCAAGCTTTTCAGTGACTTATGAGAGGTTGCGGCAAAAATGTGGTCTGGCGGGGCGGGCGGATTGAGTCCGAAGTGAGTCAAGCCATTTTTTATTTTTTTTCTTTTTCGCCAGCTAAGCAAGAACGCAAAAAACAAAACCCTTGATTCAACAGGGATTCTCGCCGGACTCGGGGAGCGGGATGCAAAACCCGGCACGAGAGTCAACTGTCGACGCTTACGGGCGGGTAAAAAACGCGATTGATCTTGCCGGGCGATCCTGCCTAAATGCCTTCCACAGGGGACACAGATTACATCTGTACGAGGAAGTTTAAGGGTCATTCCAATCGGGGTGACTTTGGGCTTTCCGTCGCCTGTGGCGGGGTTAATTCCACGTCGATCAATCAAACAAGTCGAGACGATAAAACCGGGCGAGCCTTCGCACCGGAGCGAGGACGTTTCGTCTTGTGGTTGCCGGCAGGGCTTAGCCTTGTGAATGCGTTGGAGCAGGAAGAAGGAGGCTCGGGCTGTCCGCTACGTACGAGGGTGCGGTCAGCCGGCAACGAGGAAAAGCGGTTCCGGTCGGCTTGAAAAGAGCCGTGCAGAATCGGTAAGGCGAAGTGCGAGGGGACATTTGCTTGAGGCGAAGGCAAGCGAATGAGCGCAGCGTGCCGTGACGGGATATGAGGAGCCCGGTTCGGTGCGTATCAGAGCGTCCGGCTGACGCGGCATGGCTTTTGAGCGGCCGTGGCGGGCGGGCATAAAAGATGAGGCCGCCAGAAATGACGGCATCGGAATAATGAAATTGGAAGGCGGCAAGATGCGGATGAATTTGGCGACGGCACCTGGAGGTTTTCAGGCCGGAAGCAATCAGTCTCAGGCGGCGGGGGAAAAACACGACATGCGGCATGACGCACTGTTTGAGCGGGTAAGTGCGCGCTTGAAAGCCCAGGTCGGTCCGGATGTCTTCGCAAGTTGGTTTGGACGCCTCAAGCTCCATTCAGTGTCGAAAAGCGTCGTGCGCCTCTCGGTCCCGACGACTTTTCTGAAGTCCTGGATCAATAATCGCTATCTCGATCTGATCACCACGCTCGTCCAGCAGGAGGACAGCGAGATACTGAAGGTGGAGATCCTCGTGCGCACCGCGACCCGCGGTCATCGCCCGACGGCTCCTGAAGAGAGCGTTGCCGCGGCTGCCGAAGCGGCGGTCGTCTCTCCCTCCCGCCGTTCGGCGGCCCCCACCGTGGCAATTGCCGCCGCTGCGGTT
Source organism: Ensifer sp. R1-3 (assembly GCF_056739175.1). Classification (NCBI taxonomy): domain Bacteria; kingdom Pseudomonadati; phylum Pseudomonadota; class Alphaproteobacteria; order Hyphomicrobiales; family Rhizobiaceae; genus Ensifer; species Ensifer sp. R1-3. Next base: position 2,423,570 of record NZ_CP096515.1, on the reverse strand, counting down.
GCGGCAGCTCCGGCGAGACCCGTCCAGGCGCCGCTTTTCGGCTCGCCGCTCGATCAGCGCTACGGTTTCGATAGTTTCGTAGAGGGCTCGTCGAACCGGGTCGCGCTCGCGGCAGCGCGTACGATTGCCGAGGCCGGCGCCGGCGCCGTGCGCTTCAATCCGCTTTTCATCCATTCGAGCGTTGGTCTCGGCAAGACGCATCTTCTGCAGGCGATCGCTCTCGCGGCCCTCCAGAGTGCGCGCGCGCCACGCGTCGTCTATCTGACGGCCGAATATTTCATGTGGCGTTTCGCAACGGCGATCCGCGACAATGACGCGCTGTCGCTGAAGGAATCGCTTCGCAACATCGACCTTCTCATTATCGACGACATGCAGTTCCTGCAGGGCAAGTCGATCCAGCACGAGTTCTGCCATCTGTTGAACATGCTGCTCGACTCCGCCAAGCAGGTGGTCGTCGCCGCGGACCGTGCACCCTGGGAGCTGGAATCGCTCGACAGCCGCGTTCGCTCGCGCCTGCAAGGCGGCGTGGCGATCGAGATGGAAGGGCCGGACTACGAGATGCGCCTCGAAATGCTGAAGCGTCGTCTCGAAGCGGCGCGCCAGGACGATGCCTCGCTCGAGATTCCGCTCGAGATACTGAGCCATGTCGCCCGCAACGTGACAGCCAGCGGCCGCGAACTCGAGGGCGCCTTCAATCAGCTTCTCTTCCGCCGCTCCTTCGAGCCGCAGCTTTCGATCGAGCGGGTCGACGAACTGCTCGGCCATCTCGTCAATGCCGGGGAACCGCGCCGCGTCCGCATCGAAGATATCCAGCGCGTCGTCGCCAAGCATTACAATGTCTCGCGTCAGGAGCTGGTCTCCAACCGCCGCACCCGCGTCATCGTCAAGCCGCGCCAGATCGCCATGTATCTGTCGAAGACACTGACCCCGCGCTCCTTCCCCGAGATCGGCCGCCGCTTCGGCGGGCGCGACCACACGACCGTGCTCCATGCTGTGCGCAAGATCGAGGAACTGATTTCTGCCGACACCAAGCTCAGCCACGAGATCGAGCTTTTGAAGCGACTGATCAACGAATAGAGGCAGGAAAGCCCGAAGTTACGAAAGCCCGGTCCGCCGGGCTTTTTTGTTGAGCGTTTTTTTCGCCCCGCTTGTCGGCTATCAATAGCGCCATTCGTCTTCAGACCAGAGCGGAGATTTTCAATGCTTTACGCCGTGCTTTGCTACAACGATGAAAGCGTCACCAGTGCCTGGAGCAAGGAGGAGGACGAGAGGGTCATGCGTGATCTGAGCGCCGTCCAACGCAAATATGTCGAAGCGGGCAAGCTGGGGCCCGTCGCGCGCCTGGTGCCGACGACGGCGGCGGCGACGCTGCGCCACAGCGCCGGCGAGACGATCGTCATGGACGGCCCCTTCGCCGAGACCAAGGAACAGTTGCTCGGCTTCTATCTGATCGATTGCGCCTCGCTGGATGAGGCGCTCGACTTCGCGCGCGATCTGAGTAACGCCAATCCGAGCACGGGCTCCTACGAGGTCCGGCCGCTCGCGCTTTATAAACCCGGTGAGCTGCCCTCATGACCGACACAGGCTGGATCGATCTTGCTCTTGTTTCCGCGCGGCCGCAGGCAATGGGTGCGCTGCTGCGTTACTTTCGCAATCTCGATCTGGCGGAGGAGGCGTTCCAGGAGGCCTGTATCCGGGCGCTGAAAAACTGGCCCCGCACCGGTCCGCCGCGCGATCCCGCCGCCTGGCTCATCTTCGTCGGCCGCAACAGCGGCATCGACAAGGTGCGGCGGCAGTCGCGCGAGACGGCACTGCCGCCGGAGGAACTGCTCTCCGATCTCGACGACCGGGAGAGTGAACTCGCCGATCGCCTCGACGGGGCGCATTACCGCGACGACATCCTGCGGCTGCTCTTCGTCTGCAGCAACCCGGCGCTTCCGGCAACCCAGCAGATCGCGCTTGCACTGCGCATCGTATCGGGGCTCTCCGTCAGGCAGATCGCCCGTGCTTTTCTCGTCAGCGAAGCGGCGATGGAGCAGCGCATCACCCGCGCCAAGGCCCGCGTCGCAGCCGCCGGCATCCCGTTCGAGACACCCGATGCCGTCGATCGCGCCGAGCGGCTCGCTGCGGTCGCGACGATGATCTACCTTGTCTTCAACGAGGGCTATTCGGCGATGAACGGCCCCGAGGGCGTCTCCGCCGATCTTTGCGACGAGGCGATCCGCCTGTCGCGCCTGCTGCTGCGGCTGTTTCCCGCCGAGCCGGAAATGATGGGGCTGACGGCGCTTCTGCTGCTCCAGCATTCGCGCGCCCGTGCGCGCTTCGATGCCAATGGTGCCGTCGTCCTGCTCGAAGATCAGGATCGGCGGCTCTGGAGCCGGCCGATGATCACCGAGGCGCTGGCGATGATCGACAAAGCAATGCGCCATCGCCGCCCCGGTCCCTACCAGATACAGGCAGCAATCGCGGCCCTGCATGCTCGCGCCGAACGTCCGGAGCAGACGGATTGGGAGGAGATCGACCTCCTCTACCAGGCGCTCGAGCGCCTGCAGCCCTCGCCGGTCGTCACGCTCAATCGCGCGGTCGCGGTCTCGAAACGCGAGGGGCCGGAGGCTGCACTGGCGATGGTGGAGCCCCTTGGGGAGAGGCTTTCCGGCTACTTCTACTATCACGGCCTGCGCGGCGGCCTTTTGAAGCAGCTCGGCCGGGCATGCGAGGCGCGCATCGCCTTCGACCGGGCGATCGCACTGGCCACCAACGCGTCCGAAGCGGCCTATATCCGCATGCAGCTCGATCACCTCGCGGCCGAGCCGGCGACGGTCGCGGAAGAAGAAAAGCGATAAATTTTTTCTGGCCCCTGTCGGCAGGCGGCATCCTCCTTCGTCCTTGGAATGAACCAACATGGAGGAATCCGAAGATGACTGCAGCGACCGACACCAATTCCGGCGGCGAACGCGAACTGGTTCTGACCCGGCTGATCGATGCCCCGCGCGAGAAGGTCTACCGGGCCTTCACGGAAGCCGAGCTTCTGAAGCAGTGGTTCGCCCCTCTGCCGTGGACGATCACGGAAGCGGAGCTCGACGTCAGGGCGGGCGGCACCAACCGCTTTGTCATGCGCTCGCCCGAGGGCGAACTCTATCCTAATCAGGGCGTCTATCTGGAAGTCGTGCCGAACGAGAAGATCGTCGTCACCGATGCCTTTACGGAAGCCTGGAAGCCGTCCGAGAAGCCGTTCATGACGGCGGTCATGACCTTCGAGAACGAGGGCGGCAAGACCCGCTATACGGCCCGCGCGCTCCATTGGAGCGTCGAGGACCGCGATGCCCATGAGAAGATGGGCTTCCACGAGGGCTGGGGCCAATGCGCCGATCAGCTTGCGACGCTCGTTGCGAAACTCTGAGAGGAGGACCGGGTCATGACCATTACCGAGAGCAGGAATGCGGCCGTTGCGGAGATCGAGGAGGTAATCGGGGACTGGGCGGAGGCGCTGCGCCGGAAGGATGCCGCCCGCGTCCTCGCCCACGGCACGGAAGATTGCCTCGTCTTTTCGCTGGCGCCCCCCCTCAAGGCTTCCGACGCAGATGCCGGCGGCCTTGAGCAGTGGTTTTCCACGTGGAAAGGGCCGCTCGGCTTCACCCTCGAGGAGCTCGACGTTTCGGTGAGCGGCGACGTCGCCTTCGCCACTGCGCTGACGCATCTTTCCGGCGAGAAGCACGATGGCCAGAAGGCGGCGCTCTGGTATCGCCTGACCTTGGGCCTGACACGCACCGACAGGGGATGGAAAATCGCCCATCAGCACGAATCCGTCCCCTTCTACATGGACGGAAGCTTCAAGGCGGCGATCGATCTCGATCCCCGGTCCGAGGTCGACTGGCAAGCGCCGTCGCGCCCGCCCATGCCCGGCGTCATCGCCTATCTCAACGTGGAGGATGCAGATGCGGCGGCGGCCTTCTATGTCCGCGCTTTCGGCGCCAAGGAGGAGGACCGCAAACATGCCCAGGATGGAAAGCGCCTCATCCACTGCCACCTGACGATCAATGGCGGCGCATTGATGCTGAACGATCCTTTCCCGGAATTCGGCCATCCCTGGAAGCCGCCGGAGGGCTTCGTGCTGCACCTCGTCGTCGATGACGCTGATTTCTGGTGGAATCGGGCGGTGGAGGCCGGCGCAGAGGTGACGATGCAGCTGGAGATCGCATTCTGGGGCGACCATTACGGCCAGCTCCGGGATCCCTTTGGAGTTACCTGGGGGATCGTTGCACCGGTGAAGGAAGGCGGCTGAGCCGCTCGGCCCGCGATCAGCAGGCGAGGTCGGCCACCACGGCGTCGAGGATCAGCATTCCGGCGGGCGTGCAGCGCAGCCGCGAATTGCCGATCCGTTCGATGAAACCATGCTCGATCAGGAATTCTTCCCGGGCCGGATCCGGATCGCGGCCCGAGAGGGTCTGCCAGCGGGCGAGATCGACGCCTTCGCGCAGCCTCAACCCCATCAGCAAAAGCTCATCGGCCTGCGCCTCGAAATCGAGCAGTTCCCGCTCGACCAGGCCTTCGCCGCACTCTTCGACGCGTTGCAGCCATGCCTCCGGGTTGCGCTCGGTTGCGGTCGCGATCTTGCCTGATCCGATCGCCAGCCGCCCGTGGGCGCCGGGGCCGATGCCCGCATAGTCGCCGTAGCGCCAATAGGTGAGGTTGTGCCGGCTCTCGGCCCCCGGCCGGGCATGATTGGAGACCTCATAGGCCGGCATGCCGATATCAGCGGTGATCTCCTGCGTGGCCTCGTAGAGAACCGCCGACTGCTCGCCATCCGGAACGACGAGTTTCCCTGCCTTGTGCAGGCCGTAGAAGGGCGTCCCTTCCTCGATGGTAAGCTGGTAGAGCGACAGATGATCGACGGCGTAGGAAACCGCCTCCTTCAGCTCCCGCTCCCATTCCTCGACCGTCTGGTTCGGCCGCGCATAGATAAGGTCGAAGGACATGCGCGGAAAGATCTCGCGCGCGAGCCGTATCGCCTTCAGCGCATTCTCGACATCGTGCAGCCGCCCGAGAAATTTGAGGTCACGGTCGTTGAGAGCCTGTACGCCGAGCGAGACGCGGTTGACGCCGGCCGCCCGATAGCCGCGGAAGCGCGTTGCCTCGACGCTGGACGGGTTCGCCTCCATGGTGATCTCGATGCCATCAGGCACGTGCCAATGCCGGGCAATGCCGTCGAGGATCGCCTCCACCGTCCGAGGGTCCATCAGCGACGGGGTACCCCCGCCCATGAAAATGCTGGTGACGGTTCTCGGACCGGAAAGCGCGCGCACCGCGGCCATTTCCTTCAGGAATGCGGCGACGAAGCGAGGCTGATCCACCGGCTGATGGCGCACATGGCTATTGAAGTCGCAATAGGGGCATTTCGCCGCGCAGAAGGGCCAGTGCACATAGACCCCGAAACCGGGGTCCATGCCGTCACCGATCGCTGAAAGCGGGGCTATCTGCATTGTCTTCCTACTCAGGCGCCGAGACAGGTTTCGGCGAACAGCTTGAATGCGCGGGCGCGGTGCGACAGGGCCTCGGAATCGCCCGGCTTCCAGCCATGCTTCTCCTCCGCACTCATTTCGCCGAATGTGGTGTCGTAGCCCTTCGGTTGGAAGACCGGATCGTAGCCGAAGCCACTGGTTCCGCGCGGCGGCCAGACGACATAACCCTCGACCTCGCCGCGAAAGAGCTCGACATGCCCGTCCGGCCAGGCAAGGCAGAGAACGGACACGAAGCGTGCGGTACGGCTTTCGGGCTTCGCCGCACCCTTGGCGCGGAGCGCCTCTTCGACCTTCTCCATGGCCATCCGGAAGTCGCGGCTGCCGTCCTCACGTTCGGCCCAGTTGGCCGTGTAGACGCCGGGGGCGCCGCCGAGCGCGTCGACGGCAAGACCGGAATCGTCCGAGAGCGCCGGCAGTCCCGAGGCCTTGGCCGAGGCGAGCGCCTTGATGGTCGCGTTCTCCTCGAAGGTCGTGCCGGTCTCATCCGGCTCGACGAAATTGAGATCGGCTGCCGATTTCGCTTCGAAGCCGAGCGGCCCGATGAGATCGCGGATCTCACGGATCTTGCCGGCATTATGGCTCGCGACGACGAGCGTCTTGTCGATCAGTCTGCGCATCTATTCCGTTCCGTTCAGGTATTACCGAAATCAATCCTTGGCCCAGAGGCCCGCTTCCGCGCATTCCAGGCTGTTGCCGGCCGGATCGCGGAAATAGAAGGAGCGGGCGCCGTTCGGCCAGCGGATATCCGCCTCGATCTCGACCCCGGCTGCCTCCAGTTTCGCCTTCCAGCCGTCGAGCGCCTCGGCGGCGACCCGGAAGCACATGTGCCCGTTGCCCTTCGTCCCGTGCGGAGGCACGGGAAGTGCGCCCGGTGCAGGCGGCTTCACCGTCTCCGCCGGATTGAAGATCAGGAGCACGCCTTCGCCGCAGCGGAAGAAGACATGGCGGCTGCCGGCGCGCGTGATCCTTTCAAGGCCGAGGACCGTTCCGTAGAAGGCCTCCGCCTGGTCGAGATCGTCCGCGTAAAGCGCGGTCTCCAGAATGCCTTCGAATGTCGGCACCGGACCTGTTCCTCTCAAGTGATCCAGAGCACTTCCGGAAAAGCCGTGACGGTGTTCCGTCCGGAAGTGCGTATTGTCGAAGCGTTAGATCATCTCACTGCTTCAGTGAAGCAGAGAGCGGTCTAGAGCGGGATGAGGAAAAGTGCGCGCGCTTTTCCGCCCGCATCCCGCTTCTCAACTTCTTGGTTCCGATCACGTTCATGTTTTAGGTCGACCTAAAAACATCGTGATCTAGCCTGCTATCGCCTGCTTCTGCATTTCGACGAGTTCGGCAATGCCGTTCTTGGCGAGCAGCATCAGGCTTGCGAATTCTTCTTCGCTGAAGGGCTTGCCTTCCGCCGTTCCCTGGATCTCGACCAGGCCGCCGCTGCCCGTCATCACGAAATTGGCATCCGTCTCCGCAGCCGAGTCTTCCAGATAATCGAGGTCGATAACCGGCTGATTGGCGAAGATGCCGCAGGAAATGGCGGCCACATGATCTTTCAAGACCTTCTCCAGCTTGACCATGTTGCGCGCTTCCATCCACTTCAAACAGTCGTGGAGGGCGATCCAGGCGCCGGTGATCGACGCGGTGCGCGTGCCGCCGTCGGCCTGAATCACGTCGCAGTCGATCGAGATCTGACGTTCGCCGAGCGCCGGAAGATCGACGACGGCTCTGAGCGACCGCCCGATCAGCCTCTGGATCTCCTGCGTGCGGCCGCTCTGCTTGCCGGTCGCCGCCTCGCGCCTCATGCGCTCGCCGGTCGCCCGCGGCAGCATGCCATATTCCGCGGTGATCCAGCCTTTGCCGCCGTTGCGCAGCCAAGCCGGAACTTTTTCCTCCAGGCTCGCGGTGCACAGAACATGCGTGTCGCCGAAGCGTACCAGGCAGGATCCTTCCGCATGCTTGGAGAAACTGCGCTCGAACGAGACCTTGCGCATTTGGTCGGTTTTTCTACCGGATGGCCGCATCGTCAACTCCTGTCGATCCCGACTGCATGCTTCCTTGGGTCCTGTTCGGTTCAAGGACAAGAACATGCAGAATTCAAAGTGCTCCAGCGGCCTTTGCGCGTCTGAAGACGCGCGGCGCTTTCGTGAGCCTTCTAGATCATGGCGTAGGCAAAGGGAACCGCTTGATGTCGAAGCTTCGCAGTGATTTTTCCCTTTTGCCATTCCCCGCGCGGATCACTATATTCTTTCCGGACACAGAATACTGATCACGGAGTGACATGGTACTGCGCAACCCTGGAACGAAGGGGATCGCATCGGCGCTGGACGAGCGCTCCGGCGAGATCTTCCGCCGCATTGTCGAGAGCTATCTGGAAAGCGGGGAGCCGCTGGGCTCGCGCAATCTCTCGCGGCTGTTGCCGGTGTCGCTGTCGCCGGCCTCGGTTCGCAACGTGATGAGCGATCTCGAGGATCTGGGCCTGATCTATTCCCCCCATGTCAGCGCCGGCCGGCTTCCGACGCAGCTGGGCCTGCGCTTCTTCGTGGACGCCTTCATGCAGGTGGGCAATCTCTCGCCGGAGGAACGCGCCTCGATCGAAAGGCAGGTTCACCCGGGAAATCGGGACAGGTCGGTCGAAAACCTTCTTACCGAGGCGAGCCAGATGCTGTCCGGCATGTCGCGCGGCGCAGGTCTCGTAATCACCACCAAGAGCGATCCCGTCCTCAAGCATGTCGAGTTTATCCGGCTGGCGCCGACCAAGGCGCTGGCGGTGCTCGTCGGCGAGCACGATCAGGTGGAGAACCGCATCATCGAGCTGCCCGCCGGGATCACCAGCGCCCAGCTCACCGAAGCGGCGAACTTCGTCAACGCTCACCTTGCCGGTCAGACGATTCCCGAATTGCGGACGCAACTGGAAAAGGTCAAGGAGACGGTGCGCGGCGAGCTCGACGCGCTCTCGCAGGACCTGGTCGAGCGTGGGCTGGCGATCTGGTCCGGAAGCGAGGGCGACGGCCAGCCGGCGCGGCTGATCGTCAGGGGCCGCGCCAATCTGCTCGAAGGATTGGAAGGGACGGACGACATCGAGCGGCTGCGTATGCTCTTCGATGACCTCGAAAAGAAGGACAGCCTGATCGAGATCCTCAACCTCGCCGAGAGCGGCCCGGGCGTGCGCATCTTCATCGGTTCCGAAAACAAGCTGTTTTCGCTTTCCGGTTCCTCGCTGATCGTCGCTCCCTACCGCGACAGCGACGACCGCATCGTCGGCGCGGTCGGTGTAATCGGGCCGACCCGGCTCAACTATTCCCGCATCGTTCCCATGGTCGATTACACCGCCCAGCTCATGTCGCGGCTGTCGCGCTGAGCGAATCCTTTTGATCGATGAAGCAATCGACCCTTGATTTTTTGGGCCCAAACATCGATATCGGGCTTCAAATCCAGGCAACAGTACGTTCAAGCAAAGCGACTTCCGCTGGTTTGATGATGCCGAACACAGCAAAAGACAGAAATTCGGAGAACGTCATGACCGACGAAACGAACAAGAACGGACCCGAGGCCGCGGCGCCTGAAGAATTCGAAACAGCCGCTGAGCCGCAAGCCGCGGAAAAGCCGGAGGCGGATGCTTCCACGACCGCGCCGGATCCGCTTGAGCTTGCCAGGGCCGAGAGTGCGGAACTGCGCGACAAATATCTTCGCCTTGCTGCGGAGATGGACAATCTGCGCCGGCGCACCGAACGTGATGTCAAGGACGCGAAGTCCTATTCCGTCGCGGGCTTCGCGCGCGACATGCTGGCGGTCTCCGATAACCTGCGCCGCGCGCTGGATGCGATTCCGGCCGACGCCAGGGAGGCGGGCGATGCCGGCCTGAAAGCACTCATCGAGGGCGTGGAAATGACCGAGCGGTCGATGCTTGCGGCGCTCGAGCGTCACGGCGTGAAGCAGTTGGACCCCACCGGCCAGAAGTTCGATCCGAATTTCCACCAGGCCATGTTCGAGGTCCCGAACACCGAGGTTCCGAACAACACGGTCGTCCAGGTGGTCCAGGCGGGATACACGATCGGCGAGCGCGTCCTGCGCCCGGCGATGGTCGGCGTTGCCAAGGGCGGCCCGAAAGCAGCCACCTCTGAAAGCGAGACGCCTGCTGCTTAGAGCGGGATGAGGAAAGGTGTGTGCGGTTTTCCGCCCGCATCCCGCGTCTCAACTTCTTGGAATCGATCACGTTCATGTTTTTACAGCGCCGCGCGTCTTATCAGACGCGCAAAGGTCGCTGTAACACTTTGATCTGCTGCATGTTTTTGTCCTTTAATCGGATACGATTAAAGGAAACATGCAGTAGGTCGACCCGCCCTAGAAACATCGTGATCTGACGGCGCATGAATGCGATTTGCGAAGGGCCGCGCACTCTGCAAGGTGCGCGGCCCTTCGGCGTTGTTCGAATTGCCGCATGCTCTTCCAACCGGCTCCGGTAGGCGGCAGGCAGAAGATATTCAGGCAGCGTGCGAGGTCGTGTCGTCGCTAAGCAGCGTGTAGATCGCGCTTGCCGAGTCGCTCGCTCGGATACGCGACACCATGTCATGGTCGCGCAGCACGCGCGCGATGCGCGAGAGCGCCTTCAGGTGGTCGGCGCCGGCACCTTCCGGTGCAAGCAGCAGAAAGACGAGGTCGACCGGCTGGTCGTCCAATGCCTCGAAATCGACCGGCGCATCGAGCCGCGCAAAGATGCCGACGATCGACGGAAGATTGCTGAGCTTGCCGTGCGGGATGGCGATGCCGTTGCCCACACCGGTCGAGCCGAGTCGTTCTCGCTGCAGGATGACGTCGAAAATCTCCCGCTCCGGCAGACCGGTGAGCTTCGATGCTTTTGCCGCCAATTCCTGAAGGAGTTGCTTCTTCGAGTTGGCCCTCATGGCCGGGATGATCGCATTTTGATGCAGCAAGCCTGCCAATGCCATTCTTTTATCCTCGTTCGCCGGTTAGAGCCTGGCAATCTCATCACAAATGCGCCGTGATGGCTCTACCCATCTTTGTCTTGGCGGTTCGAATGCACAGAAAAGTCGAGCCTTTCCGCCGTCCCGCTGATCGGAAAGACGGGGGACGCCAGTCCGGCTGGCTTCCCCCATCCCCACTCATGCCTTGATATTGGCGGCGTCGATCCAGCCAATATTCCCATCGTTGCGCCGATAGACGATGTTCAGGTCATCCTTGCCGGGGCTGCGGAACATCAGCACCGGTTCATCCGTCATGTCCAAGGCCATAACGGCGTTGGCGACGGACATTGTTCTCAACTGTTTCGTAGTTTCGGCAACGATCGTCGGTGCATAATCGTCGGGAACTTCCTCGTCCTCGAAGGGCACCGAGTCCATCACTCGATAGGCCACCTCGGTGGAATTCTGCCCGTTGCCGTTGTGATGGTCCTTGAGCTTGCGTTTGTAGCGCCGGAGCCGCTTCTCGATGCGCTCCGAAGCCGCGTCGAAGGCTGACTGTGGTTCGTTCGCCTGGCCGTTTGCCTGCAATACCACGCCCGTATCGAGATGAAGCTTGCAGTCGGCGCTGAATCGCGACCCTGACTTTTCCACAGTGACCTGGCTCGAATATCCTCCGTCGAAATATTTGGTTACGGCCTGCTCGATCTGCTCGCCGATGCGGACGCGAAACGAATCGCCGATTTCCATATGTTTACCGGATACACGCACACTCATGGAGTTTCCTCTCTTGTTCGTGAATTGCGTGCCCAGTCTATTCCAAGCGCTCCCGTCATCCAAGCACTTCAGCGACCGGAGTCCTGAACGACCGAAATCGTGAGCGCGCGCTGCCTCGCGGAGTTCTATCTCAGGCAAGCGCGGCGGCCTCATATCCGCTGTACCGCGGAGAGTCAATTGCGCGCCGTGGAATTAAACGTTCATCAGGCCCCGGCGGTTCCGCCGGCCAGAGCCCAAAGCGCAACCCGGCTTACGCGCTTGCGGCCTGCCGGCAGCGCTCAGAATCCCGCGGCCTTGGCCAGCGCCCGCTTCTCGCGGCGGCGCTGGACGGAGGAGGGGATGCTCATCGCCTCGCGATATTTTGCGACGGTGCGTCTGGCGATATCGACGCCGGCCTGCTTGAGGACGTCGACGATGTCGTCGTCCGAGAGCACGGCATCGGCGCTTTCCTGATTGATCATCGTGCGGATGCGATGGCGCACGGACTCGGCCGAATGTGCATCGCCGTTTTCCGCCGAGCCGATCGAGACCGTGAAGAAATATTTCAATTCGAAGAGCCCGCGCGGGGTCAGCATGTATTTGTTGGAGGTGACCCGGCTCACCGTCGACTCGTGCATCTTGATCGCGTCCGCAACGATCCTGAGGTTCAGCGGGCGCAGGTGGCCGACGCCGTGGATGAGGAAGGCGTCCTGCTGCCGGACGATTTCGCTCGCCACCTTCATGATCGTCCTGGCGCGCTGATCGAGGCTGCGCGTCAGCCAGTTGGCATTCTGCAGGCACTCGTTGAGAAAGGCCTGTTCGCCGCTGTTCTTCCGGCTGGAGCGCGATATTTCTGTGAAATAGTCGTGGTTGACGAGAACCCGGGGCAGGGCATCCGGATTGAGCTCGACAAGCCAGCCGCCATCGGGTGCGGCGCGCACGACGACGTCGGGAATGATGGCCTCGAACACACCGGTTTCGAAGCTGGTGCCCGGTTTCGGATCGAGCTTGCGGATCTCGGCGAGCATATCGATCAGGTCTTCCTCGTCGACGCCGCAGATCTTCTTGAGGCTTGCGAAATCGCGCCGTGCCAGGAGCTCGAGATTGGCCACGAGCGCTTCCATCGCCGGGTCGAGACGATTGCGGGCGCGCAGCTGAATGGCAAGACATTCGCCAAGCGTGCGCGCGAAGACGCCCGGCGGATCGAACTGCTGAAGCACGTGCAGCACGCGCGCCACGTCCTCGCCTGCCGCGCCCAGCGTCTCCGCGGTCTCGGCGAGGTCGGCGTGCAGGTAGCCGGCATCATCGAGCTGGTCGATGAAATGCCGGGCGATCAGCCGATCGGAGGCAGCGCTGAGTGCGAAGGGCAGCTGCTCGGCGAGCGCCTCCCTCAATGTCTTGCGGCTGGCCACGAAATCGTCGAGATCGTATCCCTCTGCGTCGCCGGCACCCGGCATGGATTTCCATTGGCCGAGAAGCTCTGGCGCATCCGCCCGCTGCGGCGCCGTATCGTCGGGGAAGACGTTGGCGAAGTCGGCGTCAAGGCCTTCGCTGAGCCTCTCGCCGGATCTCGACATGGCGCTGTCGTAAAGGTCGCTCTGACCTGCCGCCTCGTCGGTTTCGCCGCCGGTCTCCGCCGGATGCGGACCGGCATCCTCGCGATCCGATATCGTTGGCTCATCGGCCGACTGGACCTCCAGCAGCGGGTTCTTCTCGACTTCCTGCGCGATGAAATGGCTGAGCTCCAGATGGTTCATCTGAAGCAGCTGGATCGACTGCATCAGCTGCGGCGTCATGACCAGCGACTGCGACTGTCTCAGATGAAGGCTGGCGGACAAGGCCATGCTGGCGTGAAACTCCCGTCGAGTTCTCCGAGCCGTGTCCGCTTGGACGGGCCCATTTTCTTAGTTGGCCCAAAAATTGCTTATTACTGGAATTTGGTCAAGCGTGGACGGCGGCGGAGGTGCCGATTCAGCCGGCGGTCGTCCGTTCTGCCGGAATGCACGTCCCCGGCAGGCATCAGAGGCTGAAATTGTCGCCGAGATAGAGCCTGCGCACGTCCGGATTGGTGACGATGTCGTTGGCGCGGCCATGCGTCAGCACTTCGCCGGCATGGATGATATAGGCCCGATCGATCAGCCCCAGCGTCTCGCGCACATTGTGGTCGGTGATGAGGACGCCGATGCCGCGCGAAGTGAGGTGGCGCACGAGCGCCTGGATATCGGCGACGGAGATCGGGTCGACGCCCGCAAAGGGTTCGTCGAGCAGCATGAAGGTCGGGTCGGTCGCAAGCGCACGGGCGATTTCGAGGCGCCGACGTTCGCCGCCCGAAAGCGCAATGGCCGGCGATTTGCGCAGGTGGGTGATCGAAAATTCACCAAGCAGATCGTTGAGCTTGCTCTCGCGGCGGTCGACGTTCTCGTCGTGAACCTCCAGCACCGCACGGATGTTATCCTCGACCGTCAGCCCGCGAAAGATCGAGGCCTCCTGCGGCAGGTAGCCGACGCCCAGGCGCGCCCGGCGATACATGGGCATCGTCGTGACGTCGTTGCCGTTGATCTCGATCGAGCCCTCGTCCACCGGCACCAGGCCGGTGATCATATAGAAACAGGTCGTCTTGCCTGCGCCGTTCGGGCCAAGCAGGCCGACAGCCTCACCACGGCGCACGACGAGCGAGACACCGTTGACGACGCGGCGCGATCGGTAGGACTTCGTCAGGCCCCGGGCAATCAGCGTGCCGTCGTAGCGCGCCTTGTCGACCGCGCGGGCAGCTGCCGCTGCCGCCGACGGCTTCTTGCCCCGTTTGCGTTTGTGAAGGAAAGGAATCTGCACGAGCGGGTCTATGTCAGTTCGTCTTGCGGGACTGCGGATCGAGCTGGATCTGTACGCGGCCGCCGCAGGCGTCGAGCTGCGCTTCGCCGGTGTCCATCTGGACGTTCAACTGGCAGCCCACGAAGACGTTCTTGCCTTCCGACAGCACGACCTTCTTGCCCTTGAGCACGATGGTCTGGTTGGTCAGGTTGACGATGCCGCTTTCGCCCGTCGCCTGCTGCGCACCGGAGCTGAGGAACACCTTGTTGCTGACCTCGATCCGGTCGATATCGGCGTTGCCGCTGGTGACCGAGCCGCCGCCCGCCTTGTAGAAGACGGTCATGTTGCCGGCCTGCAGTGTCGTCGTGCCCTGGACGACCTTCACATTGCCGGTGAAGATTGCCTTGCTCTCCGGATCCTTGATCTCCAGCTTGTCGCTCTCGATCTGGATCGGCTGGTCGTTCGAGAGCTGAAGGCCCTGCATGCGACTGGAGGTTGCCTGCGCGAGGGCGGCGGAAGCAATCAGCGAAGCGCCGAGCCCGGCCACGGCCAGAGCGGCTGAAATCCTAAAGAGAGCGGCAGGTTTGACCGACATGGCTGCAGGGGATCCTGTTCTTGGGGTCCTGTTATTTGGCGTTTTTGCGAATGGCGCTGGGTTCGATATTGACCCTTACCATGCCTTCGAATGTTACGACACGTCCCTTATCTGTCATTCGCAGCTTCTGCGCAATGATCGATCCGCCCTTCATGCTGATGGCAATCGGGTGTTTCGTCTCCATTTCGCCCGCATTGATATCCAGATAGGCAGACTGGAAGTCGGCATTGACCCCATTATTCATGGAAATCGTGAACGGTGCGTTCATGTCGAGCGTATTCGCGCCTCGGTCGTAAATGCCGCTCGTCGCATCGACGGTGGCGATCAGCGTATCGTTGACCGGCATCTCGGCGTGAATGGTCTCGAGTGTGATCAGGTTCGGATTGGCGATATCCTGAAGCGCCCGCTGGGCCTTCATCGAATAGCTGATATCCTGCTTGTTGCGGCCGGAGATCGCGGGATTCTGCATGACGATCTTGCCGTTCTCGATCGTCGCCGTCTCGAGCTGCAGCTCTTCGGGCAGGAAAGCGCGCACGAAGGAAACGGCGACGAAGATCAGCGCAACCGCGCCGGCGATGAGCGGCAGCATGACTTTCAGGCGCCTTACGCGCGCCGAATGCCGCGCCGCCGAAGCATAGGCATCGGCAGAGCTCGTACCCACATCGGCAAAGATTGCGGGGGATCGGGCTTCGTTCAGCATCAAGAGCCTGTCAGTTTCGTCTGACCTCGGGCAGTCCGAGGGACACATATACATACATCGGCGTAAGCCACGGCGAATATGGTTATCTTGCTGCCGCCCGGCAATGGAGCGGCGCAAACTTTGCGTTGTAAGACAATCCGGCCGCAATATTCCATTCCGCCGGGCATGCTCTACTCCATGCCGCGTCAAACCCCAAGGGGTTTCATGCAGCAACTCGCGTCGGCCCGGCGCCTATTCCCGTGCGCCGCGTTGCAGACTACCCTAGCTTGCCGCGGCTGAGGCAGATAGCATGTTCCGTGGGAAACTGACAGAACCCCCTTACCAAAAATCGGAGACACCCATGGACGAACTCGCCATTGCCGACCGCCGCAGCCTGCGCAGAAAGCTGAGCTTCTGGCGTTGGGCGGCGGTGGCCGTCCTCGTCGCCGGCGGCCTCGCGCTGTTTGCCTTCTCGGGCTGGGGCGACGTAACGGAGCGTGCGCGCGATCACGTCGCGCGCGTCGCCGTCACAGGCCTTATTCAGGACGACCGGGAGCTGGTGGAGCGGCTGGAGCGGATCGCCGACAACCAGTCCGTCAAGGCGCTGATCGTGACGATCTCGTCACCGGGCGGCACCACCTATGGCGGCGAAGTCATCTACAAGGCCATCCGCAAGGTTGCCGAGAAGAAGCCGGTGGTCTCGGATGTGCGCACGCTTGCCGCTTCGGCCGGCTACCTGATCGCCCTTGCCGGCGATCGGATCGTTGCCGGGGAGACCTCGATCACCGGCTCCATCGGCGTCATTTTCCAGTATCCGCAGGTCAAGACCCTCATGGACAAACTCGGCGTGTCGCTCGAATCGATAAAATCGAGGCCTCTCAAAGCCGAACCGTCGCCGTTTCATCCTCCGAGCGACGAGGCGAGAGCAATGATTCAGGCAATGATCGACGACAGCTACGGATGGTTCGTCGATCTGGTCGCCGAGCGGCGCAAACTGCCGCGGCCGGAAGCGCTCGCCCTTGCGGATGGCCGGATCTTCACCGGGCGGCAGGCGCTGGAAGGCAAACTCGTCGACGAGCTCGGCGGCGATGATGAAATCCGGGCGTTCCTGGCCGAACGGAAGGTCTCGAAGGACCTTCCCGTCCTCGACTGGGAAGCACCGAGCGGCACGCTGTCCTTCGGCCTCGGATCGCTCCTGGCCGAATCGGTCAAGGCGTTGGGATATGAGGCTTTTCCGACGATGAAGAGCCTCGAAAGGACCGGCCTGGACAAGTTGTTTCTTGACGGTCTTGTTTCGGTTTGGCAGGTTGAAGGGCAATGAGGAAAGCACGTGTGCTAGCCGCGTCACGAGGCCGTAGCTCCAGGCGAGCCTTCCCCAATGCACAAACGCAGACAAAACAAGCAAAAAAACCGAGGGGGCGAACGTGATCAAGTCAGAGCTGGTGCAGATTGTGGCGGCGCGCAATCCGCATCTCTATCACCGCGATGTCGAGAATATCGTCAATGCGGTACTCGATGAGATCACGGACGCGCTTGCTGCCGGCAATCGGGTGGAGCTGCGCGGTTTCGGCGCATTCTCGGTCAAGAACCGGCCATCACGGTCAGGCCGCAACCCACGCACCGGCGATTCCGTCTTCGTCGAAGAAAAGTGGGTGCCCTTCTTCAAGACCGGCAAGGAACTGCGTGAGCGGCTCAATCCGGGCATGAACGACAACAATAACGGCGAAGACGACTGACGAACGAGGCGCACAGGAATCGGCGCCTCTCGCGCGGGCGCCGAGATCCGCGCGTCGTGCGGCTCTCCGCCTCGAAACAGGACGGCCCGCTTTATGTCATTATTCCTATGCATGTCGTTGTCGCGAAGCCGCCCCAGATTCCCGGGCGACATGCATTAACATTCTGGTCGGAGCGGGTGCATGCTCAAGAAACTCATCAATATCGTCGTCTTCGTGCCGCTCGGAGTCCTGCTGATCGTCCTGAGCGTAGCCAACCGGCAGACGGCAACCCTTGCGTTGAACCCGTTCAATCCCGTCGACAGTGTGCTTTCGATCTCGGCTCCGTTTTTCGTATTTCTCTTTCTCGCCGTCATTATCGGTCTCGTGCTCGGCGCCGCCGTGACCTGGTTCACCCAGGGGAAATATCGGCGTCGGGCGCGCAACGAGGCCAACGAGGCGCTGAAATGGCATCGCGAGGCAGAAAAGCAACGCGGCCAGGCTGAGAAACTGGCGACGCAAGCGAGCCTGCCTGCGCCGCAAGGCTGAGATCGCTGCTGAACGCGTTGCGAGACCTCAGCTCGCCGCCTCGGCCTCGCCGCTGACGGCCAGGTTGAAATCCGCGAAGAATTGCTGGGCGAGCTTGCGCGCCGTCGAATCGACGAGGCGCGAGCCGAGCTGGGCAAGCTTGCCGCCGATCTCCGCCTTGACGTCGTAGCGCAACACGGTTTCCGCGCCCTCGTCCAGTAGCGTGACGTCGGCGCCGCCCTTGGCAAAGCCTGCTATTCCGCCCTTGCCCTCGCCGGATATGGTGTAGCTCGCGGGGGGATTGAGGTTCGACAGAACGACCGTGCCGTTGAAGGATGCGGAAACGGGGCCGATCTTGATCTTGACCACGGCCGCAAGCTCGGTCGGCGATATCAATTCAAGAGACTGGCAGCCGGGAATGCATCGCTTCAGAATGTCCGCATCGTTCAGGCCACGCCAAACCGCGTCGCGGTCAGCCGCGATACGTTCCTCTCCGCTCATATTCATGCCGGTCCTCCCGTCCACTCTTGCCGGCGATCTTCGCAATCGGAAACGGCTTTGCCAAGAGCACCGGCGATGCTATTTGCAGGCTGAACATGCTACGGACGTGGCGAAGGCGCGGGAAAACCGGTCGAGAGTGGCTGCGCCGAATGGTTGAACGAAGTCCAAGGATCAGCGCGTGAAGGAAAAAGACCGGCGATCGAAGAACGCATCGGTGACGGCGGCTAAAAGCCGGGGCGCCGAGGCGCGCGGCGGCCGCCACGAGCAAGGGCTGCCGCCGGCAAAGGGCGCCGGACCCGGGACGAAGACCGCGACGAAGACCGGGCCCAAGGCAGCGGCAGGAGGGCCGCCGCCGAAAGCGGCGCCGCGGAAGAGCGAGCGTCCGTCCGTCCAGGAGAGTGCTCCGAGGCGGCGCATCGAGCCGAGAAGCGGCGAGAAGCCGGCCGAGAGGGTGCCGCTGATCCTCGAGACCGCGGCTACTGCCGGTTATCACCTGGTCGACAGCGGTGATGGGGAGAAGCTCGAACAATACGGTCCCTATCGCATCGTTCGCCCCGAGGCCCAGGCGCTTTGGCCGAAGGCCCTGCCGGCATCGATATGGGAGCGGGCCGATGCCGTCTTTACCGGCGATACCGAAGAGGACGGCATGGGCCGTTGGCGTTTCCCGGGCGAGGTGCTCGGCGAGACCTGGCCGATGCAGCTCCTCGATACGGATTTCCTTGGCCGGTTCACCTCCTTCCGCCATGTCGGCGTCTTTCCCGAACAGCTCGCCCACTGGTCGTGGATGCGCGACCAGGTGGCCGCAGCCGGACGGCCTCTGAAGGTTCTCAATCTCTTCGGCTATACCGGCGTTGCGTCGCTGATCGCCGCCAAGGCGGGCGCCGAGGTCACCCATGTCGATGCCTCGAAAAAGGCGATCGGCTGGGCGCGCGAGAACCAGGTCCTGGCGCGCGCCGAGAAATTGCCGATCCGCTGGATCTGCGACGACGCCATGAAGTTCATCCAACGCGAGGAGCGGCGCGGCAGCCGTTACGACATCATCCTCACCGACCCGCCGAAGTTCGGCCGCGGTCCGAACGGCGAAGTATGGCAATTGTTCGATCACCTGGCAGCGATGCTGGACATCTGCCGCGAGATCCTGTCGCCGGACGCCCGGGGCCTCGTGCTCACCGCCTATTCGATCCGGGCGAGCTTCTATTCGATCCACGAGCTCATGCGCGAGACGATGCGCGGGCGCGGCGGCCGGGTGGAATCGGGCGAGCTCATCATCCGCGAGGGCGGCCTCGACGGCACTGCACCGGGCCGCGCACTCTCCACCTCCCTCTTCAGCCGCTGGGTACCGAAATGATCAACGACAGAAGCGACCACGGCACGGGCACGGCACGCGTCGGGCAGGTGAAGGAGGTCACCAGCCTCACCAATCCGATCGTCAAGGATATCCGGGCGCTGACGCAGAAGAAGCATCGCGACGAGACGCGCTCCTTCATGGCCGAGGGGCTGAAGCTCGTCATCGACGCGCTCGATCTCGGCTGGAAGATCAAGACGCTCGTCTATGCCAAGGCGGCGAAGCGCAAGCCTCAGGTCGAGCAGGTGGCGGCGAAAACGGTCGCCAGAGGCGGGCTCGTCCTCGAAGTCAACGAAAAGGTGATCTCCACCATCACACGGCGCGACAATCCGCAGATGGTCGTCGGCATCTTCGAGCAGCGCTACTCTCCGCTCAGGGATATTCATCCGCAGGAGGGCGAGACCTATGTGGCGCTCGACCGCGTGCGCGACCCGGGCAATCTCGGCACCATCATCCGCACCGCCGACGCGGCCGGCGCTTCCGGGATCATCCTGGTCGGCGAAACCACCGATCCCTTTTCGCTCGAGACCGTGCGGGCAACCATGGGTTCCGTTTTCGCCATACCGATCGCGCGGGCGAATACGGAGGATTTCATCCGCTGGCAGAGAGCGGCCGGCGTTCAGGTGGTCGCGACCCACCTGGCGGGTTCCGTCGACTATCGCACGATCGACTACAAATCGAAGCCGGTCGTGCTTCTGATGGGCAATGAACAGGCGGGCCTGCCGGTGGAACTCGCGCGCGAGGCCGGCGCACTCGCCCGCATTCCGCAGGCGGGGCGTGCCGATTCGCTCAATCTCGCCATCGCGACCGGCATCATGCTGTTCGAGGCGCGGCGCCATCTCCTGTCTCTGGATGGCGGCCGATGAGGCAGGAGCAGACACTTTTCTCGCGGCCGCTCCCGATCGCGCTCTTCATTCTGATCGCGCTCGCCGCCGACCAGTTCATCAAATATCTGGTGGAGGCGTATCTGCCCTTCCAGCAGGGGGTGCCGGTCATGCCGATGCTCGCCCTCTACCGAACCTACAATTACGGCGTTGCCTTCTCGATGCTCTCGGGCATGGAGGGGTGGTTCATCGTCGGCATCCGGCTGGCGGTCGTCACCTTCGTGCTCTGGCTGTGGCGCCGCACGCCGAAGGACCGCTTCTTCGCCCATCTGGGCTATGCGATGATCATTGCCGGGGCGCTCGGCAATCTCGTCGACCGGCTGCTCTTCGGCTACGTCATCGACTATATCCTGTTCTACACGGCCACCTGGTCCTTTGCCGTCTTCAACCTGGCGGACAGTTTCATCACCGTCGGCGCCGGCGCGATCATTCTCGACGAACTGCTGCAGGCGAAAAAGGAGCGTTCGCTAAAACTTTAGGCGTCGGCTGAAGGCATTCGGAAGGCTTGCCGTGCTAGGACCTGTGGACACTTATGGATAGGGGTTTGATTTTGCACAAATCGGTCAATGCCAAGGATTTTTCCGCAGCAAAGGGTTGCCCCCTTTGCAAGGGAAAAGCCGCCGGCAGTGGGCGATTTGTGCAAAACCCTTCGGGCAGCCCATATTGCGGTGCCTTGTCGCGAAAAATCCGGCTTGCAGGCGGACGGCCTGCGGCGCCGGATTTTCCACGAAAGTCCCTCGCAATATGGGCCGTCAAACCCCTATCCATAAGTGTCCACAGGTCCTAGGCCGCGGGCATGAGCGAGCGGATGTTTCGAGAGCGGATGAGGGCTGGCGCGGGCACGGGGTCGGGGGCCGGCAGGACCGCATCAGCGGCGCCCGCGGTGAAGCTCGGTGCCGCCGTCATCCTGCAGCGCCGGCCGTTGGGCGATCCTTCGGCAGGGGGCGCGCGCGTCGCCTATGCTCTCGCCGGCATCGTTGCGGCAATGCTGCTCCTTGCCGTCGGTGCGGGCGCGGGTCTGCACCTGCTGCCGGCGATCATCGCGGCAGGGGGCCTGGCCGGCGCCTTCCTGCTATTGTCCGGCCGCGACGAGGCGTCGGGGAAGCGGGTTGCCGGCGCCGGCGAGACTGCGCAGGACCCCGCACGGCATGGCATTGAAACCGCGGCGCTCCTTGCGACGATCCATGACGCCATGGGCGATCTCGCCATCGTCCGCGACCTTGACGGCAAGATCATGCAGGCCAATGGCGCCTTCCATGAGCTTTGCGGATGCGCGGACACGCGGGGGCTGACCTGCGCGGAGCTGGGATTGCGCTTCGAGCCGAAGACGGGCCCAGACCGCTACTTTGTCCATATCTACACCCCCTCGGGCACGCGGCTCTACGATTGGCACGACGTGCTTGTCCGCGACCCGGCGCGCGGCCGACCGATGCGCCACAGCATCGCTCGCGATGTTACGGAGGAAATGCTGGCGGCAAGCCAGAGGGAGGAGGCGCGGCGGCGCGCCGAGGAGGCGAGCCGGGCGAAATCCCGTCTGCTCGCCACCGTCAGTCACGAAATCCGTACCCCGCTTTCCGGCATCCTCGGCATGAGCCGGCTCCTTGCCGAGACGCGGTTGTCGGAAGAGCAGAAGAACTATCTCGCCGGCATGCAGCAGTCCGGCCACACCCTGGTTCAATTGGTCGAGGATCTGATCGATTTTTCGTCGCTTGCCGTCGGACGGTTCCAGCTGCGCCCGTCGCAGGAGGATCTGCGCCAGACAGTCGAGAACGTGGTCGAGATGCTGTCGCCCCGCGCACACGAGAAGAACATCGAGATCGGTGCGACGGTCGCCATCGAGGTACCCGAGCGGATGCTTTTCGACGCGGCGCGCCTGCGCCAGGTGCTGTTCAACGTGGTCGGCAACGCGGTGAAATTCACCGAGAAGGGCGGCGTCTTCGTCTCCGTCGATATCGAGAACGGCTCCGTGCGCATCCGGATCGACGATAGCGGTCCCGGCATGTCCGCCGACGAGCTCGCGCGCGTTTTCGAGGAGTTCGAGCAGGCAGGCGACGACGCCCAGCGTGCCAAAGGCACCGGCCTCGGCCTCGCGATATCCCGGCGGATCATGGAGGCCTTCGGCGGCAGCCTGACCGCCACGAGCATGTCCGGCAAGGGAAGCCGGTTCGAGATCCGGTTCCCGATGGCTGGCGCCGGTCTCTCGGGCGTTCCCGTTCGGCGCGGCATTCTGGCGGGCGCACAGGTGCTTGTCATGGCACCCGAGGGGCCCTCCTCGGCCGCGCTTGCCGCCACGATCGAGACGCTGGGCGGTACGTGCCATCGGGCTTCGACACTTGCCGTCGCGGGACGGGTCGTCGCCGGCGCGCTCGGCAATCGGCTGCCGCTGACGGATGTCATCGTCGATCACCGTCATGCGGCGCAGTTTCGCGAGCTTCTTGCTCTCGAGCCGACGATCGCCGGCCTGCGTTTGCGCAGAACCTATCTCATCAGCCCCGAGGAGCGCACAAGCCATCCGGTGAGCCGGCTCGGCGGCTATGAGGCCTGGCTGATCCGCCCTCTTCGCGAGAGATCGCTGGTCGAGGTGCTGCTCGGGCGGCTCAGAGGAATGGAGAAACGCGACGCGATCAACGACAACAGACCGGTGCTGCGGGAAGAGCCGACAGCGACGGTGATGACGGCGGATGTTCGCGGCATCCTGCTTGCCGAGGACGACCCTGTGAATGCACTCGTCCTGCGGTCGGTTCTCAGCCGTGCCGGGCGTGCCGTCGATCATGTCGGTGACTTCAAGGCGCTCGAAGCCGCACTCCGCTCGGCCGGTTCCGCCCCGCCGCCGCTGATCGTCACCGACCTCAACATGCCGGGCGGCGATGGTCTCGACGTGCTCCGGCGTCTACGTGAAGCGGAGGCGGCCGGAGGCAGGCGGCGGGTGCCGGTGCTCGTCCTGACCGCGGACGCGCGCGGCGATCTCGATGAGCGCCTTCGAGCCGCGGGAGCGGACGCCGTGCTGGCGAAGCCCGCCGACCCGCAGCGGCTCCTTGCCGAAGTCACCCGCCTCATGGACCCCGTTGCAAAATAGAATCCCACGCTTCGGGGCACCGGGCCGAGTCGGGGTTGTATACTGCCCGGGTGTCACTATGTTGTTGCAGAAACGTGGTCTAAGCCCGGCAGCAATGACGGTTCGGGATGACACGATATGACGATCGAACTTCTGGATTCGATGGGCGTGGTTGACACCTCCAATGCTTACATCCGCAAGGCAGTTGCGGCTCCGGCGAGCGATGTTCTCGGACGGATCGCCAATCTGGAGACCCGCCTTGCCCGATCGGCAGCCGAAATCGATGCCGCGCAGGCGGTGCGCTACAGGGTGTTCGTCGAGGAGATGAACGCGCAGGTGGCCCCCGAAGCCGGCCGACGCAAGCGCGACATCGACAGCTGGGATGCGATCTGCGACCACCTGCTGGTGCTCGATACCTCGATCGAGGGCGATGCCGAGGAGCAGATCGTCGGAACCTACCGCCTTCTGCGCCAGGACGTTGCCGAGCGGACCGGCGGCTTCTACTCGGCTTCGGAGTTTGCAATAGGCGAACTTCTCTCGCGTCATCCCGGCAAGCGCTTCATGGAACTCGGACGTTCCTGCGTGCTGCCGGAATATCGCACCAAGCGCACGGTGGAGCTGCTGTGGCAGGGCAATTGGGCCTATGCGCTGAAGCACGGGATCGATGCGATGTTCGGCTGCGGTTCGTTTCCGGGCGTGGTTCCCGAAGAGCACGCGCTCGCGCTCTCCTTCCTGCATCATAACGTCCGGGTCCGGGACGAGTGGGCGGTTTCCGCCCGGCCGGAGCTTTACCGGACGATGGACCTGATGCCTCCGGAGGCGATCAACCCGAAGAAGGCGCTCGCGGCGCTGCCGCCGCTGATCAAGGGCTATATGCGGCTCGGTGCAATGGTCGGCGACGGGGCTGTGGTCGATCAAGCGTTCCGCACCACCGACGTGCTGATCGTCCTGCCGATCGGCAAAATTTCCGGCCGTTATCTGAACTATTACGGCGCCGATGCGGGGCGCTTTTCCTCGCCGGTATCCTGATTGTCTATCGCTGCACCTCGAATTTTCATGACGGAAGCATATTGAACCATAAAGGAGAACATTCGCCGCTCTGCCTGCGAGGGTAGGCTCCGCGAGCAAATCTCGAATTTTCATCACGAACGAAATTGGTCAGCCATGATAGATTGAGCCCGCCTCCGTTCCCGGGAAGCGGGCTCTTGTTTTATGAGCGCTCGCGCGATCTTGAGGCTTGCTTCAATCGTCTGGCGACGCGGCAACAGACGAGGTGCCGGCAGTTTTCCGACCCGCGTCACGTCCCCGCGTTATAGGCCGCGATCGCGGCCAGGTTGACGAGGTCCGAGTCCTTTGCCGACATCGAGGCGATCTGGACCGACTTGTCGAGACCGACCAGCAGCGGGCCGATCACGGTCGAGCCGCCCAGTTCCTGGAGCATCTTCGTCGAGATCGAGGCCGAGTGGAACGCGGGCATGACGAGCACGTTCGCGGTGCCGGAAAGCCTGCAGAACGGATATTGCTCCATCACCCGGGCATTGAGTGCCACGTCGGCGGCCATTTCGCCGTCATACTCGAAATCCACACGGCGCCGGTCGAGGATCTTTACCGCCTCGCGTACCCGCTCCGAGCGTTCGCCGGAAGGGTGGCCGAAGGTCGAATAGGCGAGCATCGCCACCCGCGGCACGTAGCCCAGCCGCTTGGCGAGGCCGGCCGCTTCCTCGGCGATATCCGCCAGCTCCTCGGAGGTCGGCATGTCGTGCACAGCGGTATCGGCGACGAGCACCGTACGGCCGCGGCAGAGCGCAATGGACACGCCGATCACCCGGTGGCCGGGCTTTGGATCGATGCAGCGGCGCACGTCTTCGAGCGCGGTCGAATAGTTGCGCGTAAGGCCCGTCACCATGCCGTCGGCATCGCCGAGCGCCACCATCGAGGCGGCGAAATGGTTGCGGTCGGTATTGATCAGACGCTGCACGTCGCGGAAGAGATAGCCCTTTCGCTGCAGGCGCGAATAGAGGAAATCGGTATAGGCGCCGACGCGCTTCGACAGGCGCGCATTGACGATCTGGATGCCGGCGCGGTCGAGGTCGATGCCTTCGCGCTCGGCGGTTTCGCGCATCACTTCCTCGCGCCCGAGCAGGAGCGCCGTGCCGAGCTGCTGGTTGGCATAGGCGATCGCCGAGCGCATCATCTGCACTTCCTCGCCTTCCGCGAAGACGATCCGCTTCGGCTGGCGGCGAACGCGCTCGACGATGCGCTGCAGCGTCGAGGCGATCGGGTCGCGCCGCGCCGAAAGCTGCTGCCCATAGGCCTTGAGGTCCTCGATCGGCTTGCGGGCAACGCCGGTCTCCATAGCTGCCTTTGCGACGGCCATCGGGATCGCCGAGATGAGGCGCGGATCGAAGGGGACGGGAATGATATATTGCGGCCCGAAGCGCGGCCGGTTTCCCTGATAGGCAGCGGCGACGTCGTCCGGAACGTCTTCCTTGGCGAGATTGGCGAGCGCTTCCGCCGCGGCGATCTTCATCGCGTCGTTGATGGTCGAAGCGCGCACGTCGAGCGCGCCGCGGAAGATATAGGGAAAGCCGAGAACGTTGTTGACCTGGTTCGGATAGTCCGAGCGGCCGGTCGCGACGATCGCGTCGTCGCGGATCAGGGCCACTTCTTCGGGCGTGATTTCCGGATCGGGATTGGCCATGGCGAAGATGATCGGCCGTGCGCCCATGGAGCGGACCATGTCCGCGGAAAGCGCGCCCTTGGCCGAAAGGCCGAAGAACACGTCGGCGCCGTCAAGTGCCTCGGCGAGCGTCCTGCGGTCGGTCTCGACCGCATGCGCCGACTTCCACTGGTTCATGCCGTCGGTACGGCCCTTGTAGATGACCCCCTTGGTATCGCAGAGGATGATGTTTTCCGGGTTGAAGCCCATCGCCTTGATGAGCTCGATGCAGGCGATCGCCGCCGCGCCCGCGCCGTTGCAGACGAGCTTGGCCGTCTTGAAGTCGCGGCCGGTCAGGGTCAGCGCGTTGACGAGGCCTGCCGCGGCGATGATCGCGGTGCCGTGCTGGTCGTCATGGAAGACGGGAATGTCCATGACTTCGCGCAGCCGCTGCTCGATGATGAAGCAGTCCGGGGCCTTGATGTCCTCGAGATTGATTCCGCCGAAAGAAGGGCCGAGAAAGCGGACGCAGTTGACGAATTCGTCGACGTTTTCGGTATCCACCTCGAGGTCGATCGAATCGACGTCGGCGAAGCGCTTGAAGAGGACGGCCTTGCCCTCCATGACGGGCTTCGAGGCGAGTGCGCCTAGATTGCCGAGGCCGAGGATTGCCGTACCGTTGGAAATCACCGCAACCATGTTGCCGCGCGCCGTGTAGTCGTACGCCGTTGCCGGATCGTCGGCGATCGCCTTCACCGGAACGGCGACGCCGGGCGAATAGGCGAGCGAAAGGTCGCGCTGCGTCGCCATCGGCTTGGTCGGCGAGATTTCCAGTTTTCCGGGGCGACCTTGAGAATGAAAATCGAGCGCTTCCTGCGCCGTGACGCTGGTCATTGCGCGGTCGGTCTTGTCGATACCCGGCATGTTTCCTCAACCTCCTGTGGGCGACCCTCCTGGTCAGCCTCTTTGTTGTTGTCGTCTATAAATGCTTGCGGATAGTGTGACATCTCTTTTTTTGGAACAATCATGAATTTCCTGATGGATGCATCGAACCGTTCGGGCGACGTCCTTTCCGTGTCCGATCTCGCAAGCGAGGAGAGCCGCTCCACTGCCACGCCGATGATGGAGCAGTTCATCGAGATCAAGGCGAACAATCCGGATTCGCTCCTGTTCTACCGCATGGGCGATTTCTACGAGCTGTTTTTCCAGGATGCGGTCGAGGCCTCGCGTGCGCTCGGTATCACGCTGACGAAACGCGGCCAGCACATGGGACAGGAGATTCCGATGTGCGGCGTGCCGGTGCATGCGGCCGACGATTACCTGCAGAAGCTGATCGCATCCGGCTATCGTGTCGCCGTCTGCGAACAGGTGGAGGACCCGGCCGAAGCGAAGAAGCGCGGCAGCAAATCGGTCGTGCGCCGCGATGTCGTGCGCCTGGTGACGCCGGGGACGATCACCGAGGACAAGCTGCTCTCGCCTTCGGAATCGAACTATCTGATGGCGCTGGCGCGCATCAGGAGCGGCTCGGAGCCGGCCTATGCTCTTGCCTGGATCGACATTTCGACGGGCATCTTCCGCCTCGCCGAGACGGCGGAGAGCCGCCTGCTTGCCGACATATTGCGGATCGAACCGCGCGAGCTGATCCTGCCCGACACCGTCTTTCACGATCCGGATCTCAGGGCCGTCTTCGACGTGCTCGGGCGCGTCGCGGTGCCGCAGCCGGCCGTCCTCTTCGACAGCGCGACGGCGGAGGGCCGCATTTCACGCTACTACGGCGTGGGCACGCTCGATGGGTTCGGCAGCTTCTCGCGCGCGGAGCTCGCGGCCGCTTCGGCGGCGGTCTCCTATGTCGAGAAGACCCAGCTCCAGGAGCGCCCGGCGCTCGGCATTCCGGAAAGGGAAAGCGCCGCCTCGACACTCTTCATCGATCCGGCGACCCGCGCCAATCTGGAACTCGCCAAGACGCTTTCCGGCTCCCGCGACGGCAGCCTGCTCAAGTCGCTCGATCGTACGATGACGAGCGGGGGCGCCAGGCTGCTCGCCGAAAGGCTGATGTCGCCCCTGACCGACCCGGAGCGGATCAACCAGCGGCTCGATTCGATCGAGGTGCTGGCCGATCAGCCGCGCTTTACGACGGATGTTCGCGACGCGCTTCGCAGGGCGCCGGACATGCCGCGGGCCCTGTCGCGGCTCGCGCTCGGCCGCGGCGGCCCTCGCGATCTCGGTGCCATCCAGGCGGGCATGCGGGCCGCGGCGGCGATATCGGCGCTCCTCTCGGGCGCCGAGCTCTCGGCGGAACTGACCGAAGCGCGCGATGCGATCGCGGCCTTGCCGGGGGAATTGCTCGCGCGCCTCGACGCGACCCTTGCCGAGGAACTGCCGCTTCTGAAGCGCGACGGCGGCTTCGTCCGCGAGGGCGCGAGCGCCGAGCTCGACGAGATGCGGGCGCTGCGCGATCAGTCGCGCCGCGTGATCGCGGGGCTGCAGCTGCAATATTGCGAAGAGACGGGCATCAAGTCGCTGAAGATCAAGCACAACAACGTGCTCGGCTACTTCATCGAGGTGACCGCCGGCAATGCCGGATCGATGACCGACACCGACGCCGGCCGCGCCCGCTTCATTCATCGCCAGACCATGGCGAATGCCATGCGCTTCACCACGACCGAGCTTGCCGAGCTCGAAACGAAG
Organism: Ensifer sp. R1-3; assembly: GCF_056739175.1. Lineage (NCBI taxonomy): Bacteria > Pseudomonadati > Pseudomonadota > Alphaproteobacteria > Hyphomicrobiales > Rhizobiaceae > Ensifer > Ensifer sp. R1-3. Next base: position 2,394,931 of record NZ_CP096515.1, on the reverse strand, counting down.
ATCGCCAATGCCGCGGACCGGGCGCTGGCGATCGAGCTCGAGACCTTCGAGGCCATGACGCGCGAGGTGGTCGCCGAGGCCGAGGCGATCAAGGCGGCAGCGCTGGCGCTCGCGACGATCGACGTCTCGGCCGGGCTCGCAGTGCTTGCGGAGGAGCAGAATTATACGCGCCCTACGGTCGACCGCTCGCGAATGTTCGCGATCGACGGAGGACGCCACCCCGTCGTGGAGCAGGCCCTGCGGCGCCAGGCTGCCAATCCCTTCGTCGCCAACGGCTGCGATCTTTCTCCGCCGAACGGCGAGCAGGGCGGCGCGATCTGGCTCCTCACCGGGCCCAACATGGGCGGCAAGTCGACTTTCCTGCGCCAGAACGCGCTGATCGCGATCATGGCCCAGACGGGATCCTTCGTGCCCGCGGCCGCCGCGCATATCGGCGTGGTCGACCGGCTCTTCTCGCGCGTCGGCGCTTCGGACGATCTTGCCCGCGGGCGGTCGACCTTCATGGTCGAGATGGTCGAGACGGCGGCGATCCTCAATCAGGCGACGGACCGCTCGCTGGTGATCCTCGACGAGATCGGCCGCGGCACCGCGACCTTCGACGGCCTGTCGATCGCCTGGGCGGCGGTCGAGCATCTGCACGAGGTCAATCGCTGCCGCGGGCTCTTCGCGACCCATTTCCACGAGCTGACGGTTCTCTCCGAAAAGCTCGTGCGGCTGTCGAACGCGACCATGCGCGTCAAGGAGTGGGACGGCGACGTCATCTTCCTGCACGAGGTAGGCCCGGGCGCCGCCGACCGTTCCTACGGCATCCAGGTCGCCCGCCTCGCCGGCTTGCCGGCGTCGGTCGTCGCCCGCGCGAGGGATGTGCTCGCCAAGCTCGAGGATGCAGACCGCAAGAATCCGGCGAGCCAGCTGATCGACGACCTGCCGCTGTTCCAGGTTGCCGTCCGGCGAGAGGAGGCGGCGAGGGCATCGTCGGGTCCTTCGAAGGTCGAGGAGGCCCTCAAGGCGCTCAACCCGGACGACATGACGCCGCGAGAGGCGCTCGACGCGCTTTATGCGCTCAAGAAGGAGCTTTCCAACCGCTGATTTCGCCCGGCTATTTCCCCTGTCATTCGGCCGGCAAAAGGGCTATACAGCGGCGCTTGCAACGAATGATCTAAGTCGGACAGGACGCCCCTCGGCACTTCATGGCCAGACACGAAACCTCCTTTCCCGAAATCCTGGACGTGGCGGCGCTTCGGGCCAGGTGCGACTTCATCGCCTCCGCTCATGCCGAACAGCGCGAACCGATGCGCCGGGCCTTGCTTGCGGCCTTCAAGGAGGCAAATGTCGCGGGCCGCGCCAAGGCGCGCGAGTTGCTCGCCGCAGACGGCGCAGGAATAAAATGCGCAGAGCGCATCTCCTGGCTTCAGGACCAGCTGATTACCCTTTTGCACGACTTCGTGCTGAACCAGGTTTTCGACGCCGCGAAGGCCCCCGAGGCTTCGCGCATCGCGGTCACCGCCGTCGGCGGCTACGGCCGCGGAACGCTCGCGCCCGGCTCGGATATCGACCTCCTCTTCCTCCTGCCCGCCAAGAAAGCGGTCTGGGCGGAGCCGGCGATCGAATTCATGCTCTATATCCTGTGGGACCTCGGCTTCAAGGTCGGTCACGCAACGCGAACGATCGAGGAATGCATCCGCCTGTCGCGTGCGGACATGACCATCCGCACCGCGATCCTCGAATGCCGCTATGTCTGCGGGTCCGCGGCTCTGGCGAACGAACTCGAAACGCGCTTCGACCATGAGATCGTCCGCAATACCGGTCCGGAATTCATTGCCGCCAAGCTCGCCGAGCGGGACGAGCGCCATCGCAAGGCGGGCGACACGCGCTACCTCGTCGAGCCGAATGTCAAGGAAAGCAAGGGCGGCTTGCGCGACCTGCACACGCTCTTCTGGATTTCCAAGTATTTCTACCGGGTCAAGGACTCTGCCGATCTCGTCAAGCTCGGCGTGCTTTCGAAGCAGGAATACAAGCTCTTCCAGAAGGCCGAGGATTTTCTCTGGGCGGTGCGCTGCCACATGCATTTCCTGACCGGCAAGGCGGAGGAGCGCCTCTCATTCGACATCCAGCGCGAGATCGCCGAGGCGCTCGGCTATCACGATCACCCCGGGCTCTCGGCGGTGGAACGCTTCATGAAGCACTACTTCCTGGTGGCCAAGGACGTCGGCGACCTGACCCGCATCTTCTGCTCGGCGCTGGAGGACCAGCAGGCCAAGGACACGCCCGGGATCACGGGCGTCATAAGCCGCTTCCGCAATCGCGTCCGCAAGATCGCGGGCACGCTCGATTTCGTCGATGACGGCGGGCGCATCGCACTTGCGGGCACCGATGTGTTCAAGCGCGACCCGGTAAACCTCATGCGCCTGTTCCACATCGCCGACATCAACGGGCTCGAATTCCACCCGGCGGCGCTGAAGCAGGTGACCCGTTCCCTGGGCCTGATCACGCCGCACTTGCGTGAAAACGAAGAGGCCAACCGGCTTTTCCTGTCTATACTCACCTCGCGGCGCAATCCGGAACTGATCCTTCGCCGGATGAACGAAGCGGGGGTGCTCGGCCGCTTCATCCCGGAATTCGGGAAGATCGTCTCGATGATGCAGTTCAACATGTACCACCACTATACGGTGGACGAGCATCTCCTGCGCTCGGTCGACGTTCTCTCCCGCATCGAGCGGGGCCTGGAGGAGGAGGCGCATCCCCTGACGGCGATGCTGATGCCTGGCATCGAGGACCGCGAAGCCCTCTACGTCGCCGTTCTGCTGCACGACATCGCCAAGGGGCGCCCCGAAGATCATTCGGTGGCCGGCGCAAAGGTCGCGCGAAAGCTTTGCCCGCGCTTCAGACTGACCCCGAAACAGACCGAAATGGTCGTCTGGCTCGTCGAAGAACATCTGACCATGTCGATGGTCGCGCAGACCCGCGACCTTAACGACCGCAAGACCATCGTCGATTTCGCCGAACGGGTCCAATCCCTCGAACGGCTGAAGATGCTGCTCATCCTTACCGTCTGCGACATCCGCGCCGTCGGACCCGGCGTCTGGAACGGCTGGAAAGGCCAGCTCCTGCGCACGCTCTACTACGAGACCGAGCTTCTGCTCTCAGGCGGCTTTTCGGAACTGTCGCGCAAGGAGAGGGCGAAGCACGCCGCCCACATGCTGGAGGAGGCGCTCGCCGACTGGCCCAAGAAGGACCGCCAGGCCTATGTGCGGCTGCATTATCAGCCCTATCTCCTGACCGTGGCGCTCGAGGAGCAGGTGCGCCATGCAGGCTTCATCCGCGAAGCGGACCGCGCGGGCAGGACGCTCGCGACCATGGTCCGCACCCATGATTTCCACGCCATTACCGAAATCACGGTGCTGTCGCCGGACCATCCGCGCCTGCTGACCGTCATCGCCGGCGCTTGCGCCGCGGCGGGCGCCAACATCGTCGGCGCGCAGATCCACACGACGTCGGACGGCCGGGCGCTCGATACCATTCTCGTCAACCGCGAGTTCTCGGTCGCCGAGGACGAGACGCGCCGGGCGGCGAGCATCGGCAAGCTGATCGAGGACGTGCTCTCCGGCCGCAAGAGGCTGCCCGAGGTGATCGCCAGCCGGACGCGTGTGAAGAAGCGCAGCAGGGCCTTCACCGTGACGCCGGAGGTGACGATCAGCAATACGCTGTCGAACAAGTTCACGGTCATCGAGGTCGAAGGCCTCGACCGGACCGGTCTGCTTTCCGAAGTGACCGCGGTGCTGTCAGACCTATCGCTCGACATCGCGTCGGCCCATATCACCACCTTCGGCGAAAAGGTGATCGACACCTTCTACGTCACCGACCTGGTCGGCTCGAAGATCACCAGCGAGAACCGGCAGATGAACATCGCAGCGCGCCTCAAGGCGGTGCTGGCGGGCGAGGTGGACGAAGCGCGCGAGCGCATGCCCTCCGGCATCATTGCGCCGACCCCTGTGTCCCGTGTACCCCACGGTTCCAAAACGACAAAAGCCGAAACATGAGTCTGGTCAAGAAATTCGCTACCGTCGGCGGCGCAACGCTCGGAAGCCGGCTCTTCGGCTTCATCCGGGAAACCTTCATGGCGGCCGCACTCGGCACCGGCCCGGTCGCCGATGCCTTCAACACCGCCTTCCGGCTGCCGAACACCTTCCGCAGGCTTTTTGCCGAAGGGGCGTTCAATTCGGCCTTCGTGCCGCTTTTCGCCAAGGAGATCGAGGCGCACGGCATGGACGGCGCCCGGCGCTTTTCCGAGGAGGTCTTCGGCGTCCTCTTCACCGTTCTTCTTCTGCTGACGATCGCCATGGAACTGTCGATGCCTTTCATCGTCGGGCAATTGATCGCTCCCGGATTTGCCGACGACCCCGCGAAATTCACAAGCACCGTCACCTTCGCGACGATCATGTTTCCCTATCTCGCCTGCATGTCGCTGGCGGCGATGATGGCGGGCATGCTCAATTCGCTGCACCGCTATTTCGCCGCAGCCATCGCGCCGGTCTTCCTGAACTTCATCCTGATCGCCGTGCTGGCCTACGCCTGGTACAGCGGCCAGGATGCGGTCGCGGTGGGCTACGACCTCTCCTGGGGGGTGCTGGCCGCGGGCCTCGTGCAACTGGCGATCGTCTGGGTCGCGGTGCGCAATGCCGGGATCCGGATCGGCTTTCGCCGGCCCCGGCTGACGCCGAACGTCAAGCGCCTGCTGGTGCTGGCACTTCCCGCGGCGATCACCGGCGGCATCACCCAGATCAACCTCCTGATCAACACCAATATCGCTTCTGCAAAGGAAGGCGCCGTCTCGTCGCTCGTCTATGCCGACCGCATCTATCAGCTGCCGCTCGGCGTCGTCGGCATTGCCGTTGCGACCGTGCTCCTGCCCGAGCTTGCACGCGCTCTGCGCGGCGGCAACCTCAACGAGGCTGCGAACCTGCAGAACCGTTCCGTCGAATTCACGCTGTTCCTCACGCTCCCCGCCGCCGCGGCGCTGCTCGTCATGTCGGAGCCGATCGTCCGGCTCCTCTTCGAGCGCGGCCAGTTCTCGCCGGAATCCACCGTCGTCGTCGGGCATATCCTGGCGATCTACGGCCTCGGCCTGCCGGCTTTCGTGCTGATCAAGGCTTTCATTCCCGGTTTCTTCGCCCGCGAGGACACCCGCACGCCGATGATCTTCGCCGGGATTTCCGTGGCAGTGAACGTCTCCCTGGCGCTGACGCTTTTTCCGTCGCTTGCCGCAAGCGGCATCGCGACGGCCGAAATCGTCGCCGGCTGGGTGAACGCCTTGCTTCTTTTCGCGACGCTCGTCTGGCGTGGGCACTGGGGGCGCGATATTCCCCTGCTGACGAGGATTCCCCGGCTGGTGATCGCCGCTGCGATCATGGCGGCCGCCTTATACGTTGCCGTGGATTGGCTCGCCTTCCCGCTATCTTCCGCCGCACCGCTTGCGACCCGCGCCTTTACCCTCTGCGGCCTGATCGCCGCCGCGATGGCGATCTATTTCGCGGTCGCGTTCGGGATCGGCGGCGCGAGCCTCTCGATGATCCGCCGCAGCGTCAAACGGGGGGCATCGGCCTCGTCCGTCGAGCGGGCGAGCGAAGGGGCGGATCGGCAATGAGACAGTCGATTGCCCGTGTCGCCATCGTCGTGCCCGGCTACGACGAGGGCATCGCCTTTTACTGCGGCAAGCTCGGCTTCGACCTCCTCGATGACAGCGACCTCGGCGGCGGCAAGCGCTGGGTCGTCGTGCGGCCGAAAGGTGCGGCGGAGACCGCTCTCCTGCTCGCCCGGGCCGAGGGCGAAAGGCAGCGCGCCGCAATCGGCAATCAGGCCGGCGGGCGGGTCGGCTTCTTTCTCTTTACCGACGGCTTCGGCCGCGATCACGCCGCCATGCTTTCCGCAGGCGTCACGTTCCTCGAGGCGCCCCGCCATGAGGTCTACGGAACCGTTGCCGTCTTCGTCGATCCTTTCGGCAATAGGTGGGATCTCCTCCAGCCCGCGTGACCATGCCTCTTGATTGCGCCCGGCCCGCCGTGCATAAGCGCGGCGGATATCAACTGGAGCCGGGCCCTCCACAAGCCCGATTGGGGACGACATGAACGAATTCAAGCCGCTCGTATTTTCCGGTGTTCAGCCGACCGGCAACCTGCATCTCGGCAATTATCTCGGCGCGATCCGCAAATTTGTCGCCCTTCAGAAAAACAACGATTGCATCTATTGCGTCGTCGACCTGCACTCGATCACGGCTCAGCTCGTGCATGACGACCTGCCGGGCCAGATCCGTTCGATCGCGGCCGCTTTCATCGCCTCGGGCATCGACCCCGAAAAGCACATCGTCTTCAACCAGTCGGCCGTGCCGCAGCATGCCGAGCTCGCCTGGATATTCAATTGCGTCGCCCGCATCGGCTGGATGAACCGGATGACCCAGTTCAAGGACAAGGCCGGCAAGGACCGTGAAAACGCTTCGCTCGGCCTGCTCGCCTATCCGAGCCTGATGGCGGCCGACATCCTCGTTTATCGCGCCACCCACGTGCCGGTCGGCGACGACCAGAAACAGCATCTGGAGCTCACCCGCGACATCGCCCAGAAATTCAACATCGACTTCATGGAGCATATCCGCCGCGGTGGTTACGGCGTCGACATCGTGGTCGGCGAAGAGCCGATCCATGCCTATTTCCCGCCGGTCGAACCCCTGATCGGCGGCCCGGCGCCGCGCGTCATGTCGCTGCGCGACGGCACCAAGAAGATGTCAAAGTCGGATCCATCCGATCTGTCGCGCATCAATCTGATGGACGATGCCGACACGATCCTGAAGAAGATCCGCAAGGCCAAGACCGATCCGGACGCGCTTCCGAGCGAAGCGGACGGTCTTAAGGATCGGCCGGAGGCCGAAAATCTCGTCGGCATTTACGCAGCGCTCGCCGACAGGTCGAAAGAAGAGGTGCTTGCCGAATTCGGCGGCCAGCAATTCTCGACCTTCAAGCCAGCTCTGGCCGACCTTGCCGTCAGCGTACTTTCGCCGATCACGGGCGAGATGCGCCGGTTGATGGGCGATACCGCGCATATCGACGCTATCCTGCGCAAGGGCGGGGAGCGCGCCCGGGAACGCGCCGAGACGACCATGCGCGAGGTCCGCGAAATCATCGGCTTTTTGCAGTAGTTCACGAAAATGAGACCTTGCGGGCGCCGCGCGGCGTTGTAATGTTCAGCGCATGGTTTCAACCCGACTCTCACGAATGGAAGGCCATCGCCGCAAATTCATGGCGGTGATCGATGATACGCCCGAATGCGGCCGCGCGGTGCATTATGCCGGCATGCGCGCGAAGAACTCCAATGGCGGTCTCGTGCTGCTCTACGTGATCGCCGACGGCGACTTCCAGCAATGGCTGGGCGTCGAGGAGATCATGCGTGCCGAAGCGCGGGATGAGGCCGAGGCGACGCTGGCCAAGATCGCGCAGACGGTACGCGAACGGATCGGCATCGAGCCGGAAATCGTCATTCGCGAGGGCATCGCCACGGAACAGATTCACGCCGCCATCGAGGAGGACCGTGACATCGCGATCCTGGTGCTGGCGGCCGGATCGGCGAAGGAAGGCCCGGGCCCGCTCGTTTCGTCCATTGCCGGGAAAGCCGCGGCCTTTCCGATACCTGTCACGGTTATTCCCGACCTGCTGACGGATGAGGAAATCGACGCGTTGACCTGACCTCCACAGAGCCCGCGCGTCATATCGGACGCGCAAAGGTCGTTGTAGCACTTTGAATCACGCTATTACGCCTTGCGGGCTCCGCTTGAGGCTCCTATATTTTGGAACAATTCTAAAAAGGCCGGTCGAGGAGCGCTCCCGGCAGAATGGAGTGAGACATGTTCATCCAGACCGAAGCCACACCGAATCCCGCCACTTTGAAGTTCCTGCCGGGCAAGGTGGTGATGGAGAACGGCACTGCCGAATTCCGGAGCGAAGAAGAGGCCCTTGCAGGATCGCCCCTTGCGGCTCGGCTCTTTTCGATCCCCGGCGTCACCGGTGTCTATTTCGGCTATGACTTCATCACCGTGAGCAAGGAATCGCAGGAGTGGCAGCACCTGAAGCCCGCGATTCTCGGCTCGATCATGGAGCATTTCATGTCGGGGCAGCCGATCATGTCGGGCGCCGGCCGTGCCGAGCAGACGGATGAGGAGGACGAGTTCTTCGATGAGGGCGACGAGGCGATCGTCGCCACGATCAAGGAACTGCTCGAGACGCGGGTTCGGCCCGCCGTTGCCCAGGACGGCGGCGACATCACCTTCCGCGGCTTCAAGGACGGAACGGTGTTCCTGAACATGAAAGGCGCATGCTCCGGCTGCCCCTCCTCGACGGCGACCTTGAGGCACGGCGTGCAGAACCTGCTGCGCCACTTCGTTCCGGAAGTCGAGGCGGTCGAATCCGTCTGATCCGAAGTGGATCGGGGCGCGGGAATCTGCATGGCAGGCCCGCGCATCCTTTGCTTACTGTTTGGCTTCATTTTCCTTACATCGTCTTTCCATATTCCTTATCCCGGTGTGGTTTTTGGGATAGAATCGCAAGTGTGATTCCGAAGGGCCGCAGCGACTTGGACATGCGGTAACTGCGGCTGCGCACCCTCGCAGCCGCACCGCTCGCAGGCGCAGGGGAGGAGACCGCGGCTGAAATGCTAGTTCTTGCCATTGATACATCCGGGTCCGGTTGTTTCGCTGCCGTCTACGACGGCGGCGCCGGAGAACTTCTGGCATGCGCGGGCGCGGATATCGGACGTGGCCACGCGGAGCGCCTCATGGAATTCGTGGATGAGGCCTTGAGCGCCTCGGGCCGGGAACTCGGCGAAATCGATCGGATTGCCGTGACGATAGGTCCAGGATCGTTCACCGGGATCCGTGTCGGCGTTGCCGCTGCGCGCGGCCTCGCGCTGGCGCTCGGAAAGCCCGCGGTCGGGATCACCACGCTTCACGTCGTCGCCGAAAGCGCGAGGCTGAACCAGGCTGGCCAGCCGGTGCTCGTCGTCCTCGACGCCAAACGGGACGAGGTTTACCTCCAGGCCTTCGATGCTTCGGGACGGCCGCAGGGGGAGGCGGAAATCCTGCCCGCCGAGGAAGCGCGCCTGCGCTTTTCCGCTTTCGCCGGCATCGCCTGCGGCTCCGGTGCCCTTGCCGTCACCGGCGCGGCGGGCGGCAAGCCGGACGAGATCGATATGGCGGCCCTCGCCCGGCTGGGGGCTGCGGCCGATCCGGTTTCAGCGCGTCCTAAGCCGCTTTATCTGCGCGGACCGGACGCCAAGCCCCAGGCCGGATTCGCCGTGACCCGTGCCTGACCGGAAGACGCCATTCGCCCGTATATTCTCCAGAACGTCCAAGAAACGCCCCCGATGAGCCTTACCGACTACTTCACCCGCCGCACTGAGTTCGACATTTTCGCGCTTGAAGAGGCCGATCTCGGCGCCGCGGCCGCGCTGCATCGCCAGCGCTTCGCCGCCGCCTGGAGCGACGGCGAAATCCATGGGCTCCTGAGTCAGGAGACGGTATTCGGATTCGTCGCGCGCCAGACCAATGCCAACGGCATGTTCCGGCCGGCCTTCGGCGGCTTCGTCCTGTCGCGGGCGGTCGCGGGCGAAGCCGAGATACTGACGATCGGGGTCGACGCCCGCTACGCGCGCTCCGGTCTCGGCTGGCGCCTCATGCAGGCGGCCATGCGGGAGGCCGCCGTCAAAGGGGCCGAGGCACTGTTCCTGGAAGTCGACGAGACGAACCAGGCCGCAATCGGCCTCTACGGAAAGCTCGGCTTCCGCAAGGTCGGCGAGCGCAAGGCCTATTATCAGGCGCGGCCCGGCGAGCGCAGCGCGGCGCTTGTCATGCGGCTCGATCTTCGCTAGAGCGGGATGAGGAAAGTGTGGGCGGTTTTCCGCCCGCATCCCGCGTCTCAACCTATTGGAATAGATCACGTTCACTGTTTCACGCAAACGGTGAAGCGCAGTTTGGAAGGTGCCTGCGGATGATCAATTGGGTGCGGGTCGCTCTTTGCGGCATGCTGCTCGTCATGGTCTCGCTGGTGCTGATGCCGGTCCAGATTCTTTGCCTCTGGCTCGATCTGAAACCGCGGCGCTGGCTGCCGCGTCACTGGCATCGCGTCGCCTGTCTGCTGCTCGGCCTGCGCGTCCGCGTCCATGGCGAGCTCGACCGCCGGCGTCCCTTGCTCCTGAGCGCCAATCACGTCTCCTGGAAGGATATCCTGGTGCTTTCCTCGGTGGCGGACGTCGTTTTCGTTGCCAAGTCGGACGTCAAGAGCTGGCCGATATTCGGGCTTCTCGCCCGCCTTCAGGCATCGGTTTTCGTGGAACGCGAGCAGAAGCGCACCACCGGTCACCAGGTCAATGACATCGGGCGGCGGCTCGCCGATGGGGAAATCGTCGTGCTCTTCCCGGAAGGAACGACCTCCGACGGCAACCGGCTGCTCGACATCAAGACCTCGCTGTTCGGCGCGGCCGCTTCGGCGGTCCCGCAGTCGCCGACCGGCGTGGTCCACGTCCAGCCGCTGGCGATTTCCTACACCGGCATCCACGGCATGCCGATGGGGCGCTATCATCGGCCGATCGCCGCATGGCCGGGGGACATCGGCCTGGTGCCGCACCTTCTCGGGGTGCTCAGAGAGGGAGCCCTGGAGGTCGATGTCGATTTCGGCGAGGCGGTGGACTATGACCGGCACGCGAACCGCAAGGAAGTGAGCCGCCTCATCGGACAGCGGATCCGCAAAATGCTGTCGGATCGGCTGCGAGGGCGCTCCCGATCCGCCGCGAAGGGCGAGCCGGCCCCCGCGTGCTCTGCAGCGCCGGACATCCCGTCAGACGCGCAAAGGTCGCGGCTCGCGCCGTGACGGCCCGAAAATGCTTCAACTTTGGGGCGCTATGCACTAAAGAACCCGCATGACCCAGGAAACCGCTCTTCTGTCGACGTCGCCCGAGGCGGGCGACCTGAACGTTCCGGCGCGCAAGGTTTTCGTCAAGACCTATGGCTGTCAGATGAACGTCTATGACTCCGACCGCATGTCGGATGCGCTCTCGCGCGACGGCTATGTTGCGACCGATGTCCTGGAAGACGCCGATTTCGTCCTGCTCAACACCTGTCATATCCGCGAAAAGGCGGCAGAGAAGGTCTATTCCGAGCTCGGTCGCCTGCGCGAACTGAAAAAGGCCAAGGCGCGCGAGGGCCGCGAGATGCTGATCGGCGTCGCCGGCTGCGTGGCCCAGGCGGAGGGCGACGAGATTCTCCGCCGCGTCCCGGCGGTCGATCTCGTCATAGGTCCTCAGACCTATCATCGCCTTCCCGACGCGCTGAAGCGGGCTCGCGCCGGCCAGCGTATCGTGGAAACGGAATATGCCATCGAGGACAAGTTCGTCCATCTGCCGGCGCCCGATAAAGCCAAGACCCGTGCGCGGGGCGTCACGGCTTTCCTGACCGTCCAGGAAGGCTGCGACAAGTTCTGCACTTTCTGCGTGGTACCCTACACGCGCGGCTCGGAAGTCTCGCGCCCGGTGGCACAGATCGTGGCGGAGGCGGAGAAGCTCGTCGAAGGCGGCGTGCGCGAAATCACCCTGCTCGGACAGAATGTCAACGCCTGGCACGGCGAGGGTCCGCATGGGCGCGAATGGAGCCTTGGCGACCTCCTGCGACGCCTCGGCGAAATCGACGGCCTTGCGCGCCTGCGCTATACCACCAGCCATCCGCGCGACATGGACGACAGCCTCATAGAGGCGCACCGGTCGATGGCGAAGCTGATGCCCTATCTGCACCTGCCGGTCCAGTCGGGCTCCGATCGTATCCTGAAGGCGATGAACCGGCGCCACACGGCAGCCGAATATCTGGCGCTCGTCGAGCGCATTCGTGCGGCGCAGCCCGACCTTGCGCTTTCGGGCGATTTCATCGTCGGCTTCCCCGGCGAGACCGATCAGGACTTCGAGGATACCCTTCGCCTTGTGGAAGAAGTGAACTATGCACAGGCTTTCTCGTTTAAGTATTCGACGCGTCCCGGCACGCCGGGCGCCGAGCTCAAGGAACAGGTTCCCGAGGACGTGAAGGCCAAGCGCTTGGAAATATTGCAGGCTTTGCTCGTAAAGCAGCAGCGCGGTTTCGCCGAGGCCTGTGTGGGTCGGGAGATCGACCTGCTCCTGGAGAAGCCGGGCCGCATGCCGGGGCAGCTCGTCGGCCGGTCGCCGTGGCTGCAGCCCGTGAATGTTGATGCAAAAGCATCGCAAATCGGTGACATTATCAGAGTGCGAATCACCAAGGCCGGGCCGAACAGCCTGTTTGCCGAGATGATCGGGGAATCGGACGCGAGGAGCTGACCGCTTGAACGGACACGAACTGATTTCTTCCTCATCTCGCCAGTCGAAGACATCCGCGACGGACGCCAATCACTTCGTGCTCACCTTCGAGAACAACCGCTTCGCGAGCGAGCTCTTCGGTCAGTTCGACCAGAATCTGAAATTGCTGGAAGAGCGATTGCGCATCGAGGCCCGGCCTCGGGGCAACTCGGTCGCCATCTCCGGTGACGTCGTCGCAACCAATCAGGCGCGCCGTGCCCTCGACTATCTCTACGGAAGGCTGCAGAGTGGCGCTTCGATCGATACATCCGATGTCGAAGGTGCGATCCGCATGGCGGTCGCCGCCGACGATCAGCTACAGTTGCCGACGATGGAGCGCAAAGCCAAATTGACAATGGCGCAGATTTCGACGCGCAAGAAGACAATCGCTGCGCGCACGCCGATGCAGGATTCCTATATCCGCGCCATGGAGCGGGCCGAGCTCGTCTTCGGCGTCGGTCCTGCCGGCACGGGCAAGACCTATCTCGCCGTCGCCCATGCCGCCCAGCTCCTGGAGCGTGGCGCTGTCGACCGGATCATCCTCTCGCGTCCGGCTGTCGAAGCGGGCGAGCGTCTCGGCTTCCTGCCCGGCGACATGAAGGAGAAGGTCGATCCCTATCTGCGTCCGCTCTATGACGCGCTGTACGACATGATGCCGGGCGACAAGGTCGAGCGGGCAATCACCGCCGGCGTCATCGAGATTGCGCCGCTCGCCTTCATGCGCGGGCGAACGCTTGCCAACGCCGCCGTGATCCTCGACGAGGCGCAGAACACGACGTCGATGCAGATGAAGATGTTCCTGACCCGTCTCGGCGAGAACGGCCGGATGATCGTCACGGGCGATCCGAGTCAGGTCGACCTGCCGCGCGGCGTGAAGTCCGGGCTGGTGGAGGCGCTGCAGATACTCAAGGGCGTGGAGGGCGTCTCGGTGATCCGCTTCAAGGACGCCGACGTCGTCCGTCATCCTCTGGTGGCGCGGATCGTCAGGGCCTATGACAGCCAGACGGCGGTTCACGACGAGAGCGAGCAGAGCGATCGCTGAGGCGGCCGTGTTTATCATGACGGCATTGGACATTCAGATCAGCGTCGAGGCGGGAGACTGGCCGCCCGAAGACGAGCTTCAGTCCTTTTGCGAGCGTGTTCTCGAGGCTGCGGCCGATTTTCTCGCCGATGAGGAGAAGCAGCCGCTGCCGGCACAGGCGGCGGAACTGTCGCTGGTCTTCACCGACGATCAGTCGATCAGGGCGATCAACGCGGAGTGGCGAGGCCAGGACAAGGCGACGAATGTTCTGTCCTTTCCCGCCTTTCCGGTGACGCCCGGCAGGATGCCCGGGCCTATGCTCGGCGACATCGTGGTCGCCCATGAGACGCTCAGGCGGGAGGCGGCGGAGCTCGAAAAGCCCTTCGACGCGCATTTGACGCATCTTCTCGTGCATGGATTCCTGCATCTTTTCGGGTATGATCATATCGAAGACGACGAAGCGGAGAGAATGGAGGGGTTGGAGACTCGCATTTTGGCGCGTCTTGGCCTATCTGATCCCTACGGGGACCAACCCCCGCATTAACAGTTTGGAACGATGAGCGACTTCAAGACACAGCCGGCCGCTGTCGCGACCGAGGAGGCGGAAGCCTCCGGCGACACCGAGGCCGGTAGTAGTACCGCCGCCCGATTCGAGGGCAGCAAATCCACATCATCATTTTGGAGCCGTGCCGCGCGTCTGTTACGCGGTGTGAGCCCGTCGAGCCTGCGCGAGGATCTTGCCGACGCGCTCATGACGGACGCTGACGGCAATGCGGCTTTCTCGCCCGAAGAGCGGGCGATGCTCAACAACATCCTCCGCTTCCGCGAGGTTCGGGTCGAGGACGTGATGGTTCCGCGAGCCGACATCGAAGCGGTAGACCAGAATATCACCATCGGCGAGCTCATGGTGCTCTTCGAGGAGTCGGGACGCTCGCGCATGCCGGTCTACAGCGAGGGGCTCGACGACCCTCGCGGCATGGTGCACATCCGTGACCTTCTTGCCTATGTGACCAAGCAGGCGCGCAACCGCCGCCGCAACGGCAAAGCTCAGGGGGCGACGACGACGAATGGCGACAAGCCCGAAAGGGCGCCCCGGCAGCAGAAGGCAGGCTTCGATCTTTCCCGCGTCGATCTCGACAAGACGGTGGAGGAGGCGGGGATCGTCCGGCAGCTCCTGTTCGTGCCGCCGTCGATGCTCGCCTCGGATCTCATGCAGCGCATGCAGGCTGCGCGCATCCAGATGGCACTCGTCATCGATGAATACGGCGGAACGGACGGTCTCGTATCGCTCGAAGACATCGTCGAGATGGTGGTCGGCGACATCGAGGACGAGCATGACGACGAGGAAGTGATGTTCGCGCGCAGCTCGGACGACGTCTTCATCGCCGACGCCCGGGTGGAGCTCGAAGAGATCGCCGAGGCGGTCGGGCCGGACTTCGACGTACGCGAGCAACTCGAGGATGTCGACACGCTGGGCGGACTCGTCTTCGCATCGCTCGGCCGGATTCCTGTCCGCGGCGAAGTGGTGCAGGCGATTCCCGGTTTCGAATTCCAGATTCTCGATGCCGATCCGCGTCGCGTCAAACGCGTCAGGATCATGCGCAAGCGTCCGCCGTCACGCCGCCGCCTGCCGAAGGTCGAGAAGGAGCCGTTGCCCGATGCGTTTACCACGCCCGGCGCCACAGGGGCGGGTGCCCAGCCCCCGTCCTCGTTCGAATAGGGCCGGCTCGGCGTCGCCAGGAGACGGGACAAGCAGCCACTTTTTTGGAAGACTGCCGCCGATTGATTCGGTCGTGCTGCGTGTGTCCTTGAATCCTCGAGGACAGGGTCCCGCGCAAGGTCTCCCCCACGTCCGGCGCCGACTGGAGGTTCAATGGAAAGACTGGCAGGCAGAATCATACTTCTCTCGGGGGTTTCCCGGACATTCGTCGGCTTTCTCGCCGGCCTCCTGGCGGTGCTTGCCCAGCCGCCTTTCGGCATTTTCGCGGCGGCTTTCGTCTCCTTTCCCGTCCTCGTCTGGCTGATCGACGGGGTGGCGCCCGATCCCGGCGACGGCCTGCTGCGGCGGCTGATGCCGCCCGCTGCGATCGGCTGGTCCTTCGGTTTCGGTTATTTCCTGGGTGGTCTCTGGTGGCTGGGTAATGCGCTTCTGGTCGAGGCGGACGCGTTCGCCTGGGCGCTGCCGCTCACCGTCGTCGGCCTCCCGGCCGTTCTCGGGCTCTTTTACGCGCTGGCGGTCGTCATTGCCCGCAGCCTCTGGTCGGATGGTTGGGGCCGGATCGCCGCCCTTGCGCTCGGCTTCGGCATCGCCGAATGGCTGCGCGGTTTTCTCTTTACCGGCTTCCCTTGGAATGCCATCGGCTATGCGGCCATGCCGATGCCGTTGATGATGCAGTCGGCCAGCGTCGTCAATCTTTCGACGATCAACCTGCTAGCCGTTTTCGTCTTCGCCGCGCCGGCTCTGATCTGGACGGGCAAGGGCGCGCGCGCCGGTCTCGCCATCGCCGCAGCGCTCTTCACGGCGCATGTCGCTTTCGGCTTTTACCGGTTCGCCCAGCCGGCACCGGCGCCGCTCCAGCCGGAGATGACCGTCCGCGTTGTCCAACCGGTGATCGACCAGGCCAAGAAGCTCGACGACCGCGAGCGTGCGTCGATCTTCGAGGACCATCTCTCGCTGACGGCCGCCCCGGTCCAGGATGGCGCCAAACGGCCGGACATCGTCGTCTGGCCGGAAACGTCGATCCCTTTCATCCTCACCGACAATCCCGACGCCCTGGCGCGGATCGCCGATGTTCTCCAGGACGGGCAAGTTCTCGTCGCCGGTGCCGTCAGGGTCGAGGATGCCGGTGCCGGACTGCCGCCGCGCTATTACAATTCGGTTTATGTCATCGACGATCGAGGGCAGATCGTCGGTGCGGCGGACAAGGTGCATCTGGTGCCTTTCGGTGAATACCTCCCGTTCGAGGATCTGCTGACCTCCTGGGGCCTGAGTTCCGTCGCGGCTTCGATGCCGGGCGGCTTCTCGGCGGCCAGCACCCGCCCGGTGCTGACCTTGCCGGGCGGTCGAAGGATCTACCCGATGATCTGTTACGAGGCGATCTTCGCCGACGAGGTGGACGGCAATGCCCGTCTCGCAGACGCGCTCCTCAACATCACCAATGACGCCTGGTTCGGCGACACCCCCGGCCCACGCCAGCATTTCCATCAGGCGCAGCTTCGCGCGGTCGAGGCCGGAACTCCGATGATCCGTGCGGCGAATACTGGTATTTCAGCAGTTGTTGATGCACGTGGTGTTTTAGTGGTAGTATTGGGCTACAATTACAGGGGGGTTATAGACACAATTCTGCCGGGAAAACTGCCTACGCTCACAAATATCGCAACGCGCAGCCAGATTTTTTGGCTGACGACGGGGATTCTATTTCTGGTTGCAGCAATATCGCGCTTAGGTTTTAATATTAGGAAGAATTGACGTAAAACCCCTAAAATTGCATAGTGGATTTCGCCATCAACCTTTGCCTGCCGCCGAAGCGTGACAGGGTTGCCGCAGCGCAGGTTTTTGCAATGCGGGGTTGCTGGTAACGAAAACAGGGTGTTTAGGAAGGCGAATATGATCGAGAACAAGAAGAAACCGAACCCGATCGACATTCATGTCGGTAGCAGGATTCGCCTTCGTCGGACGATGCTTGGCATGAGCCAGGAGAAGCTCGGCGAGAGTCTGGGGATTACCTTCCAGCAGATCCAGAAGTACGAAAAAGGCACGAACCGCGTCGGCGCGAGCCGGCTGCAGAACATTTCGCAGATACTCAACGTGCCAGTGTCGTTCTTCTTCGAGGATGCTCCGGGCGATGGCGGCGGCACCGGGCCGGGGATGGCCGAGGCGTCGAGCTCCAACTACGTCGTCGATTTCCTGTCTTCCTCGGAAGGGCTGCAGCTCAACCGTGCCTTCGTGAAGATTTCCGACCCGAAGGTTCGGCGCAAGCTGGTAGACCTCGTGAAAGCACTGGCCGCCGAGGCGGAGAGCGAATAGGCGGCAAGTCGTCCGGCACGAAAGAAGCGGCATCAAGCCGCTTTTTTCGTCTATTGGGTACTGCGCGAGCTCCAACCCTACCGATAAACGACGAAGGCGGCAGCGCTTCGACGCTGCATGCGACAAGAGGCGGGTCGCTCCGGATGGGATTCCGGGCTGAGCGCGTCACGGCTCCCGCCCGAGCGCGAAGATTTTCCACAAAAAGCGCATTTCCGGAAAGCGGAACGTCGCTGCGATGCCGATATAAAGATATATTTATGTCGTTGTGTGCTTGTTTTTCACCGGCAAAACCACTAAACGTTTGGACCGCTTCTTTCATTGAGGGGACTTCCCGCATGCGCGCAAACTACCTGTTCACAAGCGAATCCGTAGCCGAAGGTCATCCGGACAAAGTGTGTGACCGTATCTCCGACGAAATCGTCGATCTGGTCTACCGCGAAGCCGCAAAGACCGGCGTCGATCCGTGGACTGTGCGCATCGCCTGTGAGACGCTGGCGACGACCAATCGTGTGGTCATCGCCGGAGAGGTCCGGCTGCCGCCGAGCCTTCTCAAGAAAGACAAGAACGGCAACGACGTCATCAACCCCTCGAAGTTCAAGTCGGCGGCCCGCAAGGCGATCCGCGACATAGGCTATGAGCAGGACGGCTTCCATTGGAAGACTGCGAAGATCGACGTCCTTCTGCACTTCCAGTCCGCGCACATCGCGCAGGGCGTGGACAATGCCGCCGACAAGCAGGGCGAAGAAGGCGCGGGCGACCAGGGCATCATGTTCGGCTATGCCTGCCGCGAGACCGCCGAGCTCATGCCGGCGCCGATCTACTATTCGCACCGCATCCTCAATCTGCTCGCTGCGGCCCGCAAGAAGGGCGAAGGCGAAGTCGCCAAGCTCGGTCCGGACGCCAAGAGCCAGGTGACCGTGCGGTACGTCGACGGCAAGCCGGCCGAGGCCACCTCGATCGTTCTTTCCACCCAGCACCTCGACGAGAGCTGGGATTCCACCAAGGTTCGCTCCGTGGTCGAACCCTATATCCGTGAGGCGCTCGGGGACCTGAAGATCGCCGACGACTGCACCTGGTACATCAATCCTACCGGCAAGTTCGTCATCGGCGGACCGGACGGCGATGCGGGCCTTACCGGCCGCAAGATCATCGTCGACACCTATGGCGGCGCAGCTCCGCATGGCGGCGGTGCCTTCTCCGGCAAGGACACGACCAAGGTCGACCGCTCGGCCGCCTATGCGGCCCGCTACCTTGCCAAGAACGTCGTAGCGGCGGGCCTTGCCGAGCGCTGCACCATCCAGCTTTCCTACGCGATCGGCGTAGCCCAGCCGCTGTCGATCTATGTCGATCTGCACGGCACGGGAAAAGTCTCGGAAGATCAGGTGGAGAGCGCCATCCGCAAGACGATGGACCTGTCGCCGACCGGCATCCGCCGCCATCTGGACCTCAACCGGCCGATCTATGCCAAGACCTCTGCCTACGGCCATTTCGGCCGCAAGGCGGGCCGCGACGGTTCCTTCTCCTGGGAAAAGCTCGACCTGGTCAAGCCTCTGAAAGAAGCGATCGACAGCGATTCGTCGTCCGTCAACGGAAGAGCGGCGAGCCGCGCGGCCTAAGCCGTCCCGGCGGGGCAGCTTCAAAAGAAGCCGCATATTGAAGATATCGCAGCGGCCTGTTATCAGCCGTGGCAACAATCAGGCGGGCGCTCCGGAGAGGAGCGTCCGCCTCGTTCATTGTGATTTCGGGCTCGGCTCGATCCGAAATCATGGATGCGGAACCGGATGCGGAAAACGGTGTGCGCCTTCCACCCGCAGCCTGCTTCATCTATGGGAAAACGACATGACCGAAACGCGCGGTGCCAGGGCAACGGAAGCTTTCTTCGGCCGCCGCAAGGGCAAGCCCTTGCGGGAGCGCCAGGCGGCGCATCTCGAACACCTGCTGCCTCTTTTGAAGCTCGATCTCGAAGAGCCGGCTCCGGCCGATCTGACGGCGCTTTTCCCCGAGCCCGTCGAAAGAATCCGCCTGGAGATCGGCTTCGGCTGCGGAGAGCACCTGACCCACCGCGCCGCGGAAGACCCCGCGACCGGCTTCATCGGGGTGGAACCCTTCGTTAATTCGATGGCGAAGCTGCTCGGGCAGATCGAGGCGAAGGCGATCAGGAACATCCGCCTCTACGACGACGACGCGACGCAGGTGCTGGATTGGCTGCCGGCGGCATCCGTCGACCAGATCGACCTGCTTTATCCCGATCCATGGCCGAAGCGAAAGCACTGGAAGCGGCGTTTCGTCTCCCAGATCAACCTCGACCGCTTCGCCCGCATCCTGAAGCCGGGCGGCCTCTTCTGCTTTGCCTCTGATATCGACAGCTACATCAACTGGACGCTCATCCATTGCCGCGACCACGCGGCTTTCGAGTGGACGGCGGAAAGAGCGGCCGACTGGCTGACGCCTTTTGCCGGATGGCCGAGCACGCGCTACGAAGCCAAGGCCCGCCGGGAAGGGCGCAGTTCGGCTTATCTGACGTTTCGACGGGTCTAGAAAATCCCCCCTCTCGCAGGTGGAGAGGGGACTTGAACGGGCCGCCGCGAGTCTCCTTCGCCCTGTTTACGGGGAGAAGGTGGCCGGCAGGCCGGATGAGGGGCCAATTCAATTCCGATGGCTTGCGTCAACCGCTCAATGCAAACTGACCGTGCGAAGGTCGTCTTCGGCCGCCTTGAAGAAGGTGCTGGAGCGGTTGTCGGTCAGCAGGATAGGCGTTCCATCGGCGCCGAACAGGGCCCATAGATCGATCCCAGGTCCCATCTCGGGCGCTTCCGGAAAGCAACGGGAGACCTCCTCAGAACGCATCTTGCGGATATAGCCGACCTCGCCTGCGCCAAGATGCGCAAGGTCGTTCTTCGACAGCGATGTGTTGATGGCTTTCAGTCCCATGGTCATGCTCCGTGGTCGCCGACGCAGGAAAAAATCTCGCCGGTTATCCTATTCTGGGACCGAAATATTAATTTTCTTTACCATACGGGCAGGCTCGGGGCGTACCAGATCCACCGCAAGGAGGCCGTTGCGCAATTCAGCGCCGAGAACCTGCATTCCATCGGCCAGCACGAAGGTCCGCTGGAACTGCCGGGCGGCGATGCCCCGATGCAGATATTCCCTTTCGCCGGTTTCGATCTGACGGCCACGGATGACGAGCTGGTTTTCCTCGGTCGTCACGTCGAGGTCTTCCTCCGAGAAGCCCGCGACCGCGAGCGTTATCCGCAGGCGTTCCGGCGCGCCGGCAGCAGAATCGCCGCGAATTCGCTCTATATTGTAGGGAGGATAGCCGTCATTGCCCTTCGCGATGCGCTCAAGGGTCTTTTCCATGCTGTCGAAACCCACCAGAAGCGGGCTCGTAAAAGGCGTTATTCTGCTCATTATCCAAGCCCTTGCAGCTCAAGCGACCATGTGTCGGACCTGCCAAGCAGCATCCTGCCTGCAATATGGTGGCTGTGTGCAATGAGTGCAAGCGGCTTGCCTCGGCAGGCCGCGCAAATCATAGTCTCTGACCTGAGAGCGACGGTCCTGCAGGGAGATGAAAAGTGTCAAGCGCAAGAAAAATCATCATCGACACGGATCCGGGCCAGGACGACGCGGCGGCAATCATGCTGGCCCTCGGCAGCCCGGAGGAAATCGAGGTCCTCGGCATCACCGCGGTTGCCGGCAATGTCCCGCTGACACTGACGGCCCGCAACGCCCGCATCGTCTGCGAGCTCTGCAACAGGACCGACGTCAAGATCTTCGCAGGTGCCGAGCGGCCGGTCGCACGCCCGCTCGTCACGGCCGAGCACGTGCACGGGAAGACGGGGCTCGATGGCCCTGCGCTCGACGAGCCGACGATGCCGCTTCAAGAGCAGCACGCCGTCGACTTCATCGTCGAAACGCTGCGCGCGGAGGCGCCGGGTGCCGTGACGCTTTGTACGCTCGGACCGCTGACAAATATCGCGCTGGCGCTGACGAAGGCTCCGGAAATCGCACCTTCGGTACGCGAGCTCGTGATGATGGGCGGCGGCTTCTTCGAGGGCGGCAACATAACGCCTGCGGCGGAATTCAACATCTATGTCGATCCGGAGGCAGCCGAGATCGTCTTCCGCTCCGGCATCCCGATCGTCATGATGCCCCTCGACGTCACCCATCGCGTTCTGACACGGAAGACTCGCGTGGAGAAAATCCGTGCGATCGGCAGTCCGGCGGCAGTGGCCCTGGCTGAGATGCTGGAATTCTTCGAGCGTTTCGATATCGAGAAATACGGTACCGACGGCGGGCCGCTGCACGATCCGACCGTCATCGCCTATATCTTGCGGCCGGAGCTCTTCACAGGGCGGGACTGCAACGTCGAGATCGAAACGGCGTCTCCGCTCACGACGGGCATGACTGTGGTCGACTGGTGGCAGGTCACCGGCCGCGCGCACAACGCCAAGGTCATGCGGCACATCGACGACGAGGGCTTCTTCGAGCTTTTGGCCGAGCGCCTTGCGCGGATCTGAGAGACCCCCCGCATCTCACTGACACCCCTCCCCACCCTCCCCCTTTTGAGGAGAGGTTTGGGGAGGGGCAATGTCTGGAGCAGAACGTTTCAGGTCAAAATTCTTCCCAATTGTCCTGCGCGAGCGCATTGGCGCCGGATGTCTTGGCAAGCACTCTTTGAGTCGAATTGGAGTAGGCGGCACTGCGCGGCGCCTGTGCCGGACGATTTTCCGCGGGAGCAGCCGCACGCATCCGCTCGGCCGTACCGCGCAGCATTTCGGCCGAGGCTTGGGCCTGGGCAGCCTGCGGGGCGATCTGGAAACGGGCGACTAGCGCGCTGAGGGCGCGGGCCTCGTCGTTCAGCGCCATGCTGGCGGCAGTCGTCTCTTCCACCATGGCGGCGTTCTGCTGTGTCACCTGGTCCATCTGATTGACGGCGGAATTGATCTCCTTGAGGCCGACCGCCTGTTCCGAGGCGGAGCTGGAGATCTGGCGGATGAGCCCGTTGATCTGCACCACCTGCTCGGCGATCTTCTCGAGCGCGCCGCCGGCCTTGCCGACGAGGTCGACGCCCTCGCGAACCTGGCCCGCCGATGTATTGATCAGCGTCTTGATTTCCTTTGCGGCATTGGCGGAGCGCTGCGCGAGTTCGCGGACTTCCTGTGCGACGACCGCGAAGCCCTTGCCGGCGTCGCCGGCGCGGGCGGCCTCGACTCCGGCATTGAGTGCCAGAAGGTTGGTCTGAAAGGCGATTTCATCGATGACGCCGATGATCCGGCTGACTTCATGCGACGACTGCTCGATACCCTGCATGGCGGCGATCGCCTTCTGCACCACCTCGCCGGACTGTTCCGCGTCGCTGCTTGCGACCTCGACGGACTTCGCGGCGACCTTGGCGTTTTCGGCGCTGGCGTTCACCTGCGAGGTCAGTTCGTCAAGGGCGGCCGCGGTCTCCTCGAGGCTTGCTGCCTGCTGTTCGGTCCGATGCGACAGGTCGTTGGCGGCGCCCGAGATCTCGCTGGTGCCGCTGCCGATATTGACGACGGAGTGGTTGAGGGTGCGGATCGTCTCTTCAAGGCTCTCCATCGCCGCGTTGAAATCGCGCTTCAGCTGCGCGTATTCGCCGGGGAAGTCGCCGGTAAGGCGGAAGGCGAGGTCGCCGGCGGAGAGATGCGACAGGGCCTTGCCAAGGCGTGCGACGATGTCGCGCTGCAGCGCGCTGGCCTCGGTGCGTTCGTTTTCCGAACGTCCGCGTTCCAGTTCGGCCTGTTCTCTCTCGTGACGGGCCTCGCTTTCGAGCCGCCTGTTGTCGGCGAGCTGGTGACGGAAGCCCTCGAGCGACCTGGCGACGGCGCCTGTCTCGTCGGAGCGTTCCTGACCGGAAATCGGCCGGGTATATTCTCCGTTGCTGAGCGTCTCGACGTCGCCCACGAGTCCGGCAAGCGGCTTCTGGACGAAGCGGCGAACGGCGAAATAGAGGCCGGCGAGCACGGCGCCGAGGACGACCAGGCCGCCGACGATCATCATATAGGTCTGATCGCGAACCGGCGCATTGATGGCTGAGCGCGGAACATCGACCAGAACCAGCCACTGCGCGTTCACGTCGGGCAGGCTGAAAGGATAGACGACCCGGTCGAACGGTTCGTTGCCGTCGTAAGTCAGGTTCTCGATCATGCGGGGCGTGCCGGTGGAAAGGGCATCCTTCACCAATTCGGCGCCCTCGCCGTCATATTCCTTCATCAGCAGTTCGGGTATGGGTGCGGCGAGCCACTTGCCGCTCTGCGACAGCAGGTAAACCCGGCCGGAGCCGAAAGGCTTGACCGCCGCGAGACGGTCGGCGAGTGCGGCGAGCGAGATATCGACACCCGAGACTCCGATCATCCTGCCGTTCGACATGACGGGGTAGGCGATCGACGTCATCGTGGTCGGGACGTCGGTGCCCTCGGCGAGATATGGCTGGGTGATGGCGCCCTTGCCGCTCTTCGCGGCGAGGCCGTACCACTCGGCCGCATAATCGGCCTTGAAGGTCGAGAGCTGGATGTTTCCGTTGCGGTCCTTGGACCAATAGGGCGTGAACGCACCGTCGGCATTGCCGCCAAGTTCCGTGTTGTCGATGACGTCCTTTCCGTCATAGGCCTTGGGCTCTTCGGCGAACCAGCTGCCGAAGGCAAAGCCATGCTGCTCCAGGTTGGCCTTCAGGAGATTGATGGCGCCTGCGCGGTCGGTGGACTGCCCGGCATGGCCGCGCCCCAGAACGCCCGACATGGTCCGCGCGGCGGCGGCAAGTTCGCCGACGCTTCCCGCGATGTCGGACGCGATCGCCCGCGCTTCCGTCTTCGCGCCGTCGAAGACCAGCGTTTCCACACGGTCCTGCGTCTGGGAGATGAGCACGTAATTCGACGCGAGCAGCACGAGGGCGATCGTGCCTCCCGTCACCGCGATCAACTTTGTCGCCAGCGATCTGGCTTGGAACTTGAACATGAAATCCTCACGCACTGAGAGGTCCGCAGGTGTTGAACCCGCGGCGCGACATATTCGGAACTGTGGGTGAAGCTCCCTCATGGAGCGCCAGATGCCGACCGGCATGGAGGAGCGGCCGAACCGGAGTTGGCCTTCTCGCTGACCTGATTAGACGATCAAAGATTAAAATACGGCCAACGCCGAAGCTGATTCCGGTTCAGGCGGCAGGATTTGCGCGTCGGCGTTGCTGGCGGACGCTTATCTCTCCGTCGTCTAGAGCGTTTCAATATTTCATGGAAACACTGAAATACTCCAAGACTCCGAAACTAGGCACTTCCGGACGGAAAACCGCTACACACTTTTCCTGGAAGTGCCCTAGAGCCGGGCGGCGACCTCGGCGGCAAGCGGTATCGAGGGCTGCGCGCCGGGCTTGAGGCAGGCGAGCGATCCCGCAACCGCGGCGCGGCGGAGCGCCTCGGAGAAGGCGAGACCGGCGTCGAGGCCGGCGGCGAGATAGCCGCAGAACGTATCTCCGGCACCGACCGTATCGACGGGCTCGATCGTGAGCCCTTTCGCGCGGTGGAGTTCGCCTTCGTGAATCGCCACCACGCCCTCAGCACCAAGGGTTACGATCACGGTCTGGCGGGTCTCGGCGTGAAGCCCCTTCATAGCCTCTTCCCGCTCGGCGCCGGCGATGCCCGCTTTGCCGGCGAGCAGCTCGAACTCGGTCTCGTTGGCAATGACGATATCGGCCATGCGGCCGAGGCGCGCCGCATCCGGCGTCAGCGGCGCGATGTTGATGATCGATCGGATGCCCCGCCGTTTTGCTTCGGAGAGTGCCTTCTCCACCGAGGCGGAGGGAATTTCGAGCTGCAGCATCAGCGTGTCGCCGGCCGACATCTGCGCAACCACGTTCGCGGCGTCGTCCCCGCTTACGCGTGCATTGGCGCTGGCGACCACGACGATGACGTTTTCGCCGTCGCCGCCGACGATGATGTGCGCCGTTCCGGTCGGCTCGCCGACGGTCTTCGTCAGATCGAGATCGGTGCCGGCCTCCTTGAGCAGCGCCAGCGCGCCCTCGGCAAAGGCGTCGGAGCCAACGGCACCTGCCATGCGCACCGAGGCGCCGGCGCGGCGCGCCGCGAGCGCCTGGTTTGCGCCCTTGCCGCCCGCCGCAGTGGAAAAGTCCGTTCCGGCAACCGTTTCGCCGGGCTTCGGAAGGCGTGCGGTGGTGGCAATCAGGTCCATGTTGATGGACCCAAAAACAGTGATCATGTGGAGGCGTCCCGTCGGCTTGCTCTTTAGATTTCGCCTGTCGTCATCCCAAAACCGCTGCACGGTTTCGGGCGACACGCATTTGCCGGAGAGTGCCCGACGCCGTCAGTCCTCGTCAACCACTCTCAGCTTCAATTGCCCCATGCGCCCGTCCATCGGGCGCCCGCTGCCGTCGCCCGGCTTTTCGCCCTGTCTCGGATCGGCCTCGGCCTGCAGCTCGAGCGCCTCGATCTTGGCGCCCCGACGGGTCAGCTTGTCCGAGGAGATCAGGATGTCCTCGACATCCTTCTGGGTCATGGCGAAATGGCCCTGGAGCTTGCGTACGCGCTCGTCGAGACGCGAGAGGTCTTCCATCAGCCGTACGACTTCGCCCTGTATCAGGTGGGCCTGCTCGCGCATGCGGGCATCTTTCAGGATCGCCTGGATGACCTGGATCGAGAGAAGCAGAAGCGACGGAGAGACGATGACGATCCGCTGGCGGTGCGCCTTCTGGACGACCGCTTCGAAATGCTCGTGGATTTCGGCGAAGATCGATTCGGAGGGAACGAAGAGGAAGGCCGTATCCTGCGTCTCGCCCGGGAGCAGATATTTGCCGGCGATATCGCGGATATGCACCTCCATGTCGCGGCGGAATGCCTGCGCGGCCTGTTGCCGCCGTTCGGCGCTCGCCGCGTCCCTCATGGAATTCCAGGCCTCGAGCGGAAATTTCGCATCGATGACCAGCGGCGGCTGGCCGTTCGGCATGCGAATGGTACAGTCCGGCCGGGCGCCGTTGGAAAGCGTCGCCTGGAAGGCGAAGGCGCCCATCGGCAGGCCGTCCGCGACGATCGCCTCCATGCGCGACTGTCCGAAGGCGCCGCGCGTCTGCTTGTTGGCGAGGATGCTCTGCAGCCCGGCCATGTCCTTGGCGAGCGACTGGATGTTGTTCTGCGCGTTGTCGATTACCGCGAGCCGCTCCTGGAGCCGCCGCAGATTTTCGTGCGTCGCCTTCGTCTGCTCGCTGATCGAGGCGCCAATGCGGTGCGTCATTCCGTCGATGCGCTGGCTGAGCGACTGGTTCAGTTCCGCCTGCCGGGCGCCCAAGACCTCGGTCATGGCGGCGATGCGTCCCTGCATCTCCGTCTGCGCTGCAATGAGCGCCGACATTTGCTCTTCGCGGCCGGTCGCGCGAGCCGAACGGGCGCGCCGCACCATGATGGCCGAGAACAGCACCACGAGAAGGGCGGCGGTTGTGACGAGGTGGCCGGCCGTGACGGGCAGGGTGCCGATGAGGAACAGCGGCTGATCGAAGGAAAAGGGGACGGGCTCCATGGCCGCAGACTAACAGATTCGCGTGCGAAAACCAGATCAAAACGAGAACATGCATTTCCGCTCCCCGGTCGCCCCCGTTTGGAGCACAACGGGTTTCTCGATGGCAATTTTCTTGCGCGTCGACGGAAAGATCGGCTATGGGGATCGACATGACGATCAAGCCGCTCATCATTCTTCCCGATCCGGTTCTGCGCCAGGTGTCGACACCGGTGGAGACCATTGACGCCGATATTCGCCGGCTCGCCGACGATATGCTGGAAACCATGTACGACGCGCCGGGCATCGGTCTCGCCGCGATACAGATCGGCGTGCCGAAGCGCCTCCTGGTTCTCGACGTGACGAAGGAGGGCGAGGAGAAGCAGCCGCTCGTCTTCATCAATCCGAAGGTCGTCCGCTCGTCCGAGGAGCGTTCGGTCTATGAGGAAGGCTGCCTTTCGATCCCCGACTACTACGCCGAGGTCGAGCGACCCGCCGCGATCACGGTCGAGTATGTCGATCGCGAGGGCAAGGAACAGGCGGTCGAGGCCGAGGGCCTGCTCGCCACCTGCCTGCAGCACGAGATCGACCATCTGAACGGCGTCCTGTTCATCGATTACATCTCAAAGCTCAAGCGCGATATGGTGATTCGCAGGTTCACCAAGGCGGCCAAGACGCGCGGCGCAAAGGCGATCTAGCGTCGCGGCCGCATTCAAGCTGGAGCCGCCGCCCGCTTACGGGCAATCGAAAGAGACGGAGGCCGCCACTTGCCGCTTCGCATGATCTTCATGGGCACACCGGAATTTTCCGTGCCGACGCTCCTGGCGCTCGCCGGGGCGGGTCACGAGATCGCCGCCGTTTACACGCAGCCGCCGCGGCCGGGCGGCCGGCGCGGCCTCGACCTGCAGAAGTCCCCCGTGCATCAGGCTGCCGAGCGGCTGGGCATACCGGTGTTGACGCCCGCCAATTTCAAGGATGCCGCGGACCGCCAGACCTTTCGGGATTTCGGTGCGGACGTGGCGGTCGTCGTCGCCTACGGGCTGCTGCTGCCGGAGGAAATACTCTCCGGCACCCGCTACGGCTGCTATAACGGCCATGCCTCGCTCCTGCCGCGCTGGCGGGGGGCGGCGCCGATCCAGCGGGCGATCATGGCCGGCGACCGCGAGACCGGCATGATGGTGATGAAAATGGACAAGGGGCTCGATACCGGTCCCGTCGCTCTCGCGCAGTCGGTTCCGATCGATGAGATGGTGACGGCCGGCGAATTGCACGACCGGCTGATGCAGGTCGGAGCTGTGCTGATGACGGAGGCGATGGCCAGGCTCGAGGCCGGTGAGCTTCCGCTCGCGCCGCAGGCGCAAGAGGGCGTCGCCTATGCCGCCAAGATATCGAAGGAAGAGACCCGGATCGATTTCTCCCGGCCGGCGGCCGAGGTGCACAACCATATCCGCGGCCTCTCGCCCTTTCCCGGCGCCTGGTTCGAACTCGATATTGCCGGCCGTCGCGAACGCGTCAAGGTGCTGGCCTCCGAGATGTCGGAAGGGGAAGGTGCTCCCGGAGAAGTGCTTGATCACACTCTCAGGATCGCTTGCGGAGAGGGCGCGGTGCGGCTGACGAGATTGCAGCGCGCGGGCGGCAAAGCGCTCGACGCGGCCGATTTCCTGCGCGGCACGCCCATCGCTGCCGGCGCGAGGATCGCCTGATGCCCCGCTATCGCCTGACTGTCGAATATGACGGTTCCGATTACGTCGGCTGGCAGAGGCAGGACAACGGTCCCTCAGTCCAGGGCGCAATCGAGAAGGCGGTCCTGTCGCTGACCCGCGAGACGGCCTCGATCCGCGGCGCCGGGCGCACCGATTCCGGCGTTCATGCCAGAGGTCAGGTGGCGCATCTCGATCTCACGCGCGAGTGGAAGTCGTACACGCTGCAAAACGCCCTCAACGCGCATCTGGCGCTTGCCGGCGAGCGGGTCTCGATCCTCGATGTCGCGGAAGCCCCCGGCGATTTCGACGCCCGTTTCTCGGCAATCCGCAGGCATTATCTCTATCGGATCATTTCCCGCCGTTCGCCGCTGGCGCTGGAGGCGCGGCGCGCCTGGTGGGTGCCGAAGCCGCTCGATCACGACGCCATGCACGAGGCGGCGCAGCGCCTCGTCGGCCATCACGATTTCACCACCTTCCGCTCGGCCCACTGTCAGGCGACGAGCCCCTTGCGCACGCTCGACCGGCTGGACGTGACCCGTGCGGGCGAGCTCATCGAAATCCGCGCCACGGCGCAAAGCTTTCTTCACAACCAGATCCGTTCCTTCGCAGGCTCCCTGAAGCTCGTTGGCGAGGGCAAATGGACGCCGGACGACCTGCAGGCGGCACTGAAGGCGCGGGACCGCAAGGCGTGCGGCCCTGTCGCCCCGCCGGACGGACTTTATTTCATACGGGTGGATTACTGAGCTGGAAACAGCAGCCCCTCATCCGGCCTGCCGGCCACCTTCTCCCCGCACGCGGGGCGAAGGAGACTCGCGGCGCTCGCTCGATTCGTGCCGCTTGTCCCTTCTCCCCGCTTGCGGGGAGAAGGTGCCGGCAGGCGGATGAGGGGCTGCCGCAGATCCGCCGCCATTCAGCCCGGCATCAGGCCGAGCAGGCGCTGCAGGAACTGCATGATCATCAGCGGTGACAGCAGAAAGATCGCGGCAAGGGCGGCGGCGAGCAGGTTCTGCTTGGCGGTAACGGTCCGCAAAAGGCGGAAGAGCAGCGCGGAGCTGGCGACGAGCAGCAGAAGCCACAGCAGGGCTGCCATCCCGGCGCTGCCGGGTATGACCAGCAGCAACGCGGCCGGCACTGCCATGGCATAGGTCAGCGGGACCTGGAGCCAATTGGTCGTGACGATCACCGGCACCACCAGGACGGAAAAGCCGAGCGGGCGCGAGAGGACGGCGATCAGCACGATCGGCAGCAGCCAGCTTACGAGATCGACGGCGAGAAGCTTCCCGAAGAAGCCGATGCCGACTGTCGTACCGGTCGGCATCACCGAGAGATAATAGAGCCGCCACGAGGCCCAGCCCACGGCCAGCGCCGGCAGCGTCCAGAGGATCGCCGTGAAGGAGCGCCACAACCCGCTCTCGCTGATATCCAGCCAGCGATAGCCTTCAAGGTTGCCCTGGATCAGCAGCCACAGCCCCTTGATATAGACAAGGACTTCCTCAAGCAGCGGCATGACCGAACCAGCGGGCGATGAAGGTTTCGTATATCCCGGTCAGGGTTTCGAGATCGGCAAGGGCGACGCGTTCGTCGACCATGTGCATGGTCTTGCCGACGAGGCCGAATTCGACGACCGGGCAATAGTCCTTGATGAAACGCGCGTCCGATGTACCGCCGGTGGTCGACAGCTGCGGCTGCCGCCCGGTGACGGCCTCCACGGCACCCGAAAGCGAATCGATGAGCGCGTTGTTGCGCGTCAGGAAGACGTGGCTCGGACGCTCGTTCCAGACGATCTCGTATCTGGCCGGAGCCCGGCCGGGCCTCAGCGCGCTACCGGCTGCTGCGCGGTCGAGACGCGCCACGATCTCCGCCATCAGGCTTTCGGCCGTCCAGCGGTCGTTGAAACGGATGTTGAAGGCGGCGCTCGCCTTGGCGGGAATGACGTTTACTGCGGTATTGCCGACATCGATGGTCGTGACCTCGAGGTTCGAAGGCTGGAAATTTTCGGTGCCGTCGTCGAAGGGCGGGTCCATCAGGGCCTGTGCGATCTGCAGGATGCTGCGCACCGGATTGTCCGCAAGATGCGGATAGGCGGCGTGGCCCTGGACGCCATGAACGGTGATCCGGCCGGAGAGCGACCCGCGCCGGCCGATCTTGATCATGTCGCCGATGCAGTCCGGATTGGTCGGCTCGCCGACGAGACAGGCGTCCCAGCGCTCGCCCCTTGCCGCCGCCCATTCGAGGAGCTTCACCGTGCCGTTGATCGCCGGGCCTTCCTCGTCGCCGGTGATGAGGAAGGAGATCGAGCCCTTGGGCGCGCCATGCTTCTCGATGTGACGGGCGACTGCCGCCACGAAACAGGCGATGCCGCCCTTCATGTCGACGGCGCCGCGTCCGTACATTTCGCCTTCGGCGATCGCGGCGGAGAAGGGCGGTCGGCTCCAGGCCGCCTCGTCGCCGACCGGCACCACATCGGTGTGGCCTGCGAACATCAGATGCGGTCCTTCGCCCCCGATCCGGGCGTAAAGGTTCTCGATGTCGGGCGTTCCGGGTTCCTTCGCCACGACCCGGTCGACCTTGAAGCCGACCCGAGCAAGCATGGCTTCAAGAGCCGCGAGCGCGCCTCCCTCGGCGGGTGTGACGGAGGGGCAGCGAATGAGGGCAGCGAGATTGGAGACGGGATCGGTCGGGAACATGGAAGGTATGCCTGCGAAGCCGGTGGGCCAAGAAACGGTAGTCCGGTAACAGAGATTGCCGGTTTATCCGATCAGCCACCCGCTGTCACGTCCGATGAACCGGGCGGATTTCGCAGGGCGGCTGGAAAGAGAACGGGCCGGACAGATGTCCGGCCCGCCATCGACCCCGTTCGGGGGCAGGGAAGGCTACTCGCCGGGGGCGAGATGCGGGGCTTCTATATGCGCTCCGGTGTGCTTCAGCGGCTTTTCGCCGGAAAGCTTGCGGATGAGCACATAGAAGACGGGCGTCATGAAGATGCCGAAGGCCGTGACGCCGATCATGCCGGCAAAGACCGCCACGCCCATGGCGGAGCGCATTTCCGCGCCGGCGCCGGTGGAGGTGACGAGCGGCACGACACCCATGATGAAGGCCATCGAGGTCATCAGGATCGGCCTGAGCCGGAGCCGGCTCGCCTCGATCGCCGCACTGACGGCATTGCTGCCGGACAGTTCCAGTTCGCGGGCGAATTCGACGATCAGGATCGCGTTCTTTGCCGACAGACCCACCAGAACGATTAGGCCGATCTGGGTGAAGACGTTGTTGTCGCCGCCGGTCAGCCAGACGCCCGTCAGCGCCGCCATGATGCCCATCGGCACGATCAGGATGATCGCGATCGGCAGCAGCAGGCTCTCATACTGGGCCGCAAGCACGAGATAGACGAGCAGCAGCGCCAGCGGGAAGACGAGGATGCCAGAATTGCCGGCGAGGATTTGCTGGTAGGTCAGGTCCGTCCACTCGTATGAAATGCCGGGCGGCAGAGTCTCGGCCGCAATCCGCTCGATGGCCGCCTGCGCCTGACCGGAAGAGAAGCCGGGTGCCGGTCCGCCATTGATATCGGCGGCGAGGAAGCCGTTGTAGCGGATGGCCCGCTCGGCGCCGACCGTCTGCTCGACGTTGAGCAGGGCCGACAGCGGGATCATCTCGCCCGTCTGCGAACGCACCTTCAGCTTGCCGATGTCGTCGGCGTGGCTGCGATAGCTCGCATCGGCCTGGATGCGCACGCTGTAGGTGCGGCCGAAAGCGTTGAAGTCGTTGACGTAGAGCGAGCCAAGATAGATCTGCAGCGTCTCGAACACGTCCGTGACCGCGACGCCGAGCTGACGGGCCTTGGTGCGGTCGAGGTCGGCATAGAGCTGCGGCACGTTGATCTGGAAGCTCGAATAGAGCCCGGCGAGTTCCGGTGCCGCCATCGCCTTGGCGAGGACGGCCTTGGTCGCATCGTCCAGCGTCCGGTAGCCGAGGCCGTTCCTGTCCTCGATCTGCAGCTTGAAGCCGCCGGTCGTGCCGAGACCCTGGACGGGCGGTGGCGGGAACATGGCGATGAAGGCATCCTGTATCGCCCCGAACTCCTGGTTCAACTGCATGGCGATGGCGCCGCCCGAAAGTTCGGGCGTCGTACGCTCCTCGAACGGCTTCAGCGACACGAAGACGATGCCGGAGTTGGACGAATTGGTGAAGCCGTTGATCGATAGGCCCGGGAAGGCGATGGCGTGTTCGACGCCCGGGTGCTTGAGGGCGATCTCGCTCATGCGCCGGATGACATCTTCCGAGCGATCGAGCGTCGCCGCGTCCGGCAGCTGCGCAAAGCCGATGAGGTATTGCTTGTCCTGCGCCGGCACGAAGCCGCCGGGCACCGCGCGGAAGAGCACGAAGGTGACGCCGAGGAGGACGACATAGACGCCCATGACCAGCGACTTGCGGGTGAGGATGCCGCCGACGCCGCGGCCATAGGCCTCCGAACTCGCTCCGAAGAAGCGGTTGAAGCCGCGGAAGAACCAGCCGAACAACCCATCCATGACCCGCGTCAGCCGGTCCTTCGGGGCGTGGTGGTCCTTCAGGAGAAGGGCGGCGAGCGCCGGCGAGAGCGTCAGCGAGTTGAGGGCCGAAATCACGGTCGAAATCGCGATGGTCAGCGCGAACTGGCGGTAGAACTGGCCGGTGAGCCCGGTGATGAAGGCGAGCGGCACGAAGACCGCGACGAGGACCAGCGCGATCGCGATGATCGGACCAGAGACCTCCTGCATGGCGCGATAGGTCGCCTGCACCGGTGAGAGGCCCTGGGAGATATTGCGTTCGACGTTCTCCACGACGACGATGGCGTCGTCGACGACGATGCCGATCGCCAGCACCAGACCGAAGAGGCTGAGCGCGTTGATCGAGAAGCCGAAGACATACATCACGGCGAAGGTACCGACGATCGAGACGGGCACGGCGACGAGCGGGATGATCGAGGCGCGCCAGGTCTGCAGGAAGACGATGACGACGACGACCACGAGCGCGATGGCTTCGAGCAGCGTGTGGATGACCGATTCGATCGACGCCCGGACGAACTGCGTCGTGTCGTAGACGATCTCGTAATCGACGCCATCAGGCATGGTCTGCTTCAGCTCGGCCATGACCTTGTGGACGTTTTCGGAGATCTGGATGGCGTTCGAGCCGGGCGCCTGGAACACGCCCATGCCGACGGCGGCCTTGTTGTCGAGAAGCGAGCGCAGCGAGTAGTCAGCGGCTCCCATTTCGACGCGGGCGACGTCGCCCAGGCGCGTGATCTCCCCGCTCTCGCCCGATTTGACGACGATGTCGGCAAAATCCTCGGGTGTCTTGAGGCGGCCCTGAGCGTTGACGGAGAGTTGCAGGTCCAGGCCGGGAACCGACGGCGAAGCGCCGATGACGCCGGCGGCTGCCTGGACGTTCTGCCCGCGGACGGCATTGGCGATGTCGCTCGCGGCAAGCCCGCGCTCTGCGGCCTTTTCGGGGTCGATCCAGACGCGCATGGAATAGTCGCCGCCGCCGAAGATCTGCACCTGGCCGACACCATCTACGCGCGCCAGCCGGTCCTTGACGTTCAGGACGCCGTAGTTGCGCAGATAGTTGATGTCGTATTGCCCGTTGGGTGAAATCAGGTGCACGACGAGCGTCAGGTCGGGCGAGCTCTTGACGGTGGTGACGCCGAGCCGGCGCACCTCTTCCGGCAGCCGCGGCTCGGCCTGCGAGACGCGGTTCTGCACCAGCTGCTGGGCCTGATCCGGATCGGTTCCGAGCTCGAAGGTGACGGTCAGCGTCATCAGGCCATCGGCGGTCGCCTGGCTCTGCATGTAGAGCATGCCCTCGACGCCGTTGATCTGCTCTTCGAGCGGTGTGGCGACGGTTTCGGCGATGACGGCCGGGTTGGCGCCCGGATATTGCGCCCTGACGACGATCTGCGGCGGCACGACTTCCGGATATTCGGAAATCGGCAGGCCGGTCATGCCGATCAGGCCCGCGACGAAGATGATCACGGAAAGAACGCCCGCGAAGACCGGGCGGTCGACGAAGAAGCGTGAGAAATTCATGGCATCCCCCTTGGGAACTTCAGGCAAGCGGAGCGCGTCTGCGGCGAAGACTTATCGCCGCGAGCACCGATGCATGCCGTTGAATGTCTTTTCGGCGCCCTGCTATGGTCCGTCAGGGCGCAACTTGGCTATGGCTTGGCGATCGAAGCGGTCGCCTGCTCGGCCTGCGGGGCGACGACGACGCCGGGGCGTACGCGCTGCAGACCGTTGACGATGATGCTCTCGCCGGGCTTCAGCCCGTTTTCCACGATCCGGAGACCATCGGCGACGGGCCCGAGAGTGACCTGGCGGTACTCCACCTTGTTGTCCGCCCCGACGACCAGGACGAATTTCTTGTCCTGATCCGAACTGACCGCACGGTCGCTGATCACCAGCTTTTCCTCAGGCTGCGGATCGCCGATCCGAATGCGCACGAACTGACCCGGGATCAGGCGCCCATCGGCATTGGTGAGTTCCGCCCGCACGCGAATGGTGCCGGTTGCCGCGTCCACCTCGTTGTTGATGAGCTGGATATGGCCGGTGATCGGAGTCCCCTCGTCGGCGGAGGTGCCGATTTCGACGGGGATGCGTTCGATCGCATCGATGCTGCCGGCCGAGGCCGAGAGCTTTGCGAGCGCGGCGGCAACGACCTCCTCGCTGACGTTGAAGCTCGCATAGATCGGGTCCACGGACACGAGCGTCGTCAGGACCGGCGAGGCGGTGCCGGCGGTAACAAGATTGCCCGCCGTCACGTTGAGCCTGCCGACGCGACCGCTGATCGGCGCGCGCACTTCGGTGTATTCCAGGTCGAGTTTGGCGGTGTGCAGCGCGGCCTTCGCCGAGCGGAGGTTCGCCCGCGCCTCGTCGTAGACGCTGAGCCTTTGATCGACTCCGCTCTGCGGGATAGCGCTGGTGGTCACCAGCTTGCGGCCGCGTTCGAGCTCGGTTCTGGCGAGCGCGACGCGCGCTTCGGCTGCGGCAACCTGCGCTTCGGCGCGCTCGACTGCCGCGGCGAAGGGCTCGGGATCGATGGTGACGAGCAGGTCGCCCTTTTCGACCAGCGCCCCTTCGCGGAAGTGGGCGCTCAGGATCGCGCCGCCGACGCGAGGACGGATCTCGACGCGCTCGATCGCTTCGAGACGGCCGGAGAAGCTCTCCCACGTGGTGATCCGGCGCGATTCGGCCTTGGCGACGGAGACCGGCACGGCCGGCGGCGCCGCTGCGGCGGGCGCTTCGGTCGCGGCATCCGCCTGGAAGCGCTGAGGCAGTCCGAAGAAGACGGCTGCGCCGCCGCCGACGGACAAAAGGATGCTCAAGCCGGCGCCCCACAGGACCCGGCGGGTTACTGTCGATGTCATGTTTTCTCCTCGCCGGTTGGGAGCCCGGCTCTGTGCTTACTGTTTTATTTGTTACTCTTTGGCCGGCTTCGCTCCCGCCTGCTTGAAGAAGCGGGAGAAGATGCCGGATATGATTTCTTCATGCGATGGCCAGGTCTCCTGCGCCGCGCCGCCGACAGGCAGCCATGAGGCGCGCCCGGGCAGCACATGGGTTTCCACCGGAACGCCGGCCTTGCGGAGACGCTCGGCATAGGCTTCCGCCTCGTCGCGCATCGGACACTCCTCGCTGGTGACGACGAGGGCCGGAACGAGACCGCCGAGACGGCTGCAATGGCCCGGCGCCGCATAGGGATGCGTGAGCCCGCTGCGCTCGCCGAGATATTGTTGCCAGCCTTCGGCGATGGATTGCACCGAACTCTGCGGACAGAACTTGCGAAACGAAGCCGTTGCCAGGCACGGGTCGAGCAGGGGCGACAGCAGGATCTGGCCTTTGAGGTCGGTCAGGAACTGATCGCGCGCCATCAGCGCCAGGCCGGCCGCAAGATTGCCGCCCGCCTCTTCGCCGGCGACGAACAGCATCGACTTCTTGTGCGCGAACTGCGGACAGCGGCTGCGCATGGATGAAAGCATCGCATAGGCGCAGTCGAGTGCCGCCGGAAACGGGTTCATGCACGCGGAAGGATATTCCGGCGAGATGACGACCGCGCCCGCGGCCGCCAAGGCATTGGCCACTTTTTCGCCCGCTGCGACCGAATCGCCGACGAAGCCGCCACCATGGAGATGCAGCACGATCGGCGGCGGCGCGAGCAGCGATGCGCCGCGGTAGACACGCGCGCGGCACGAGCCTTTGCTCGTCTGCATCGTCTCTTCCGTAAATTGCGCGTTCATCTCTCTTGTCTCCGCCACGGGTGAATCCCTAGATGAGGGACAACTCGCGATGTTTGCAGCATATCATTGTCTTTCGTCTGGAATAGTCCGCGGGTTGTGATTACACTATTCGGTATTTCGAACAATTCGGTTATTGAAAATGGACCAACTCACGGCCATGCGCGCCTTTCTTCGGGTTGTGGAGACCGGCAATTTTACTCGTGCCTCCGCCTCCCTCAACATGCCGAAGGCGACCGTCACCAATCTTATCCAGGGGCTGGAGGCGCATTTGCGCACGAAGCTGCTCAATCGTACCACGCGGCGCGTCCTGGTGACGCCGGACGGTGCGCTTTATTACGAGCGCGCCGCACGGCTGCTTTCCGACCTCGACGAACTGGACGGCAGCCTCTCGACGGCCCAGAGCCTGCCGAAGGGCCGACTGAGAGTCGAGACGGCAAGTGCCTTCGCCAATCTGGTAATCATTCCGGCGCTGCCCGAGTTCCACAAGAAGTACCCCGATATCCAGATCGATCTCGGGGTTTCCGACCGAACGATCGACTATCTCGCGGAGAACGTCGATTGCGCCATCCGCGCCGGTACCCTGACGGATCAGTCGCTGATCGCCCGGCGCATCACCGAGATGAAGTTCGTCGCCTGCGCTTCGCGGGATTTTCTCGAGCGACACCCGGTGCCGCAGCACCCTTCCGATCTGGAGAAGAATTGCTATGTGGTCGGCTATTTCCTGCCGAAGACCGGTCAGCAGATGCCGTTCCATTTCCGGCGCGGCAACGAGGAGATCGAGGTGAGTGGACGCTATACGGTGGCTGCGAACGAATCGACCACCTATCTTGCCGCCGCCCGGGCGGGACTGGGCGTCATCCAGGCGCCGCTCTTCATGGTGCGCGAGGACCTTCGCAACGGGACGATGGTTCCGGTTCTGCCCGACTGGCAGGTCGAGCCGATGCCGATCTATCTCGTCTATCCGCCGAACCGTCACTTGAGCAGCCGTTTGCGCGTTTTCGCCGATTGGGTCGTGAAGGTCATGGCGCAGTCGCAGAACGGCGAGTGACGACCCCGTTCTCACCTGTTCGTCTGCGCGTCATAGCGTTCGCGCGCGGCGTCGAGCGTGCCGAAATGGGTCTCCGCCCAGCGGTCGAGCACGACCAGCGCTTCACTCAGCGAGCGGCCCACCTCGCTCAGGCGATATTCGACATGCGGCGGCACGGTCCCCTTGTCCTCGCGGATCACCAGCCCGTTTCGCTCCAGTTCCTTCAGCGTCTGCGTCAGCATCTTCTGCGAGACGTCGCCGAGCCTGCGCATGAGCGCGGCGTTGCGCATCGGGCCGGCCTCCAGCGCGGAGATGATCAGCATCGCCCATTTGCTGGCCACGAGCTCCAGCGCGTGGCGCGAGGAACATGCCGGATCGAAAACGCTGGGCGTCGACTGGATGGCGGTCGGGGGCGTGGCAGTCGGGTTCGCAGACATTTTGACGGTTACCAAAAGGTGCGTAATTGCACTTTGGTGCCCATCCTACAAGATTGACGCCAGAGTTCAAATCATTGGAGAACAGGAATGGCGTGGATCATGCTTGTGGCGGCGAGCGCCGTCGAGATCGTCATGGGGCTTGCGCTCAAATATGCAGACGGCTGGACCCGGCCGGTACCCAGCATCATCGGCGTGGGCGCGGCATTGGGCAGTGTCTATCTGCTCACCATCGCGATGCGCGACCTGCCTGCCGGCACGGCCTATGCCGCATGGACCGGCATCGGCGCGGTCGGCATGACCGTGCTCGGCATGGTTCTCTTCGGCGATCCGGTGTCCTGGCTCAGGCTTGCCTGCATTGCCATGATCATCGTCGCCGTCGCAGGTTTGCGTTTCCTGGAGACTTGATCCGTCGGGGGATTCACCTCGAGTTTTCCCGCCGCGATGCCGATCGCCGGCGGGAAATGCCATCTCAAGGCTGGCGCTTCTTGGCGTTGTTGCGCTTGGCACCGGGCTTGAAGTCGCCGGTTTTCTGCGCTTCGGGCTTGCCCTTCTTCTTGCTCCAGGGCTTGTCGCCCCGGCTGTCCGAATGCGCATCCTGCGCGATGGGAGGCTGCTTGTCGAACTTGCGCTTCGGCTTGAAGTCCTTGTGCTCGCGCTCCGCTGCGGTCGCCGGCGGCCGCTTCTTCTCGAAGTCCGGCTTGTCCTGCCGCGGCCTGGAGCTGTCCGGGGCACCCGGAAGGGTTTTGACGCGAATGCCCTTTTCCAGCATCCGGTTCGGGCCGATCGCGGCAAGGAGGCGTTCTGCGCCGTCGGCCGTCATCTCGACATAGGTTTCCTCGGGCTGCATGCGGATCGCGCCGATATCGCG
This sequence comes from Ensifer sp. R1-3, assembly GCF_056739175.1. Taxonomy (NCBI): domain Bacteria; kingdom Pseudomonadati; phylum Pseudomonadota; class Alphaproteobacteria; order Hyphomicrobiales; family Rhizobiaceae; genus Ensifer; species Ensifer sp. R1-3. The sequence goes on along the minus strand of NZ_CP096515.1, from coordinate 2,355,673 downwards.
CTTGCTCAGCTTGCCGTAACGGCAAAGCATCGGGATCAGCCAGCGGGGCTCGGCGTTCTGCTTGCGCCCGACGGAGAGGGAAAACCACTGGCCGTCGGCGAAGTCCGCGCGCGGAGCCGGCTCGCTGTCACCCGTGAAAGCCGGGCCGTCGCGACGGGGTTTCCTGCGATCGTCGTAGACGGCGACATCCACGAGTTCCTCCGGAGCGGAACGGTTCGAGCGGAATTGCCGGACGAAGGCCGCGGCGATCTTTTCCGCCCCGTAGCGGCTGATCAGCGTCTCGACGATCGCCTGTTCATCCTCGCGCGGAGCTTCGGCAAGGGCCGGATCGGCGGCGATGCGCTCGTCGTCGCGACGTGCCACCTCGTCGGCCGACGGGGGCTTTGCCCAGGCGGCGGTAATCCGTGCGTTTTCAAGCAGCCGCTCGGCCTTGCGGCGGGCGTTCACGGGCACGATCAGTGCGCTCACGCCTTTCTGGCCGGCGCGGCCCGTCCGGCCGCTGCGATGCAGCAGCGTGTCGGAGTTGGTCGGCAGGTCGGCATGGATCACGAGCTCGAGGCCCGGAAGGTCGATCCCGCGCGCCGCTACGTCGGTCGCGATGCACACGCGGGCGCGGCCGTCGCGCATGGCCTGCAGTGCGTGGGTGCGTTCGTTCTGGCTGAGCTCGCCTGAGAGCGCCACGACGGAGAAGCCGCGATTGTTGAAGCGGGCGGTCAGATGATTGACCGCGGCGCGCGTCGAGCAGAAGACGATCGCGTTCCTCGCTTCGTAAAAGCGCAGCACGTTGATGATGGCATTCTCACGGTCGCTCGGCGCCACGAGCAGCGAGCGGTACTCGATGTCGCCGTGCTGCTTCTGCTCGGAGGTGACGCCGATGCGGACTGCATCACGCTGGTAATTCTTGGCGAGCGTCGCGATCGAGCGCGGTACGGTGGCGGAGAACATCAGCGTGCGGCGATCCGCCGGCGACGCCTCGAGAATGAACTCCAGATCCTCGCGGAAGCCGAGGTCCAGCATCTCGTCGGCCTCATCGAGCACGACGGCCTTCAGTCCCGATATATCGAGCGATCCACGGCGGATATGGTCGCAAAGCCGTCCCGGCGTCCCGACGACGATATGGGCGCCGCGTTCCAGCGTGCGCCGTTCGCTGCGCATGTCCATGCCGCCGACGCAGGAGGCGATGGTGGCCCCCGCCATCTCGTAGAGCCAGTCGAGCTCACGCATGACCTGCAGCGCCAATTCGCGCGTCGGCGCGATGACGAGTGCAAGCGGTGCGCCGGCCTGCGCGAATTTCCTTGCCGAACCGATGAGCGTCGGCGCCAGTGCCAGGCCGAAGGCCACGGTCTTGCCGGAGCCGGTCTGGGCGGAGACCAGCGCGTCGGCGGTGCCGAGCGACGGATCCAGCATGGCCTGCTGAACCGGCGTCAGCGTCTCGTAACCGCGTTTTGCCAACGCCTCGGCGATCGCCGGCGCGATCCCTGCGAATTCTGTCATGTCTCTTCTTTCGGATTTCGGTTGTCGTCGGCGGAAGAGCGGACCTCGGTGCAGGTCGTCATCAGGCGTCGATTGCCGCGGCCAACGTGGTCGCGGCCCTATTCAGTTGCCGCGCTACATACTTGGTGAGCGTTGAAATGTACAGGGCGGAATCAATCTCCGGCCGGCGCATCGCGGCGGCTGCCATATTCGTTTGCCCTGTTTGCGCCCGGCCAGAGGCAGAGACCGATGAAAACGATCGGGCTCAGAACCGGGATGAAGAGGCAGAGCGCCAGCGGGCCGGGATAGCCGATATCATGCAGGCGCTTGATCGCCAGCATGGCGATGGAGAGCGTCGAAAGCACGCCGGAGACGATCAGAGCCAGCGTCCAGAGCGCGAGCGCCGCGTCGTCCACCTCGTTCTTCATCATCTGCACCAGAAAGATGGAGCCGACGGCGAACCAGAAGAGCCAGGCGAGGAGAAAGGGCAGGCGGCCGATACGGCCGGAGGGGCTGAAGAACAGCCACATCATGCTCGGCTGCCGCCCCTCCTTGGCCATCGTCAGTCCCGGAGCAGTTCGTTGATGCCGGTCTTGGAGCGGGTCTTCTCGTCGACCCGCTTGACGATCACGGCGCAATAGAGGTTCGGCGCCGGCTGGCCATTGGCCATGGTGGAGCCGGAAGCCATGGAGCCGGCGACGACGACGGAGTAGGGCGGCACTTCGCCATACATCACCTCGCCCGTCGCGCGGTCGACGATCTTCGTCGACTTGCCGATGAAGACACCCATGCCGAGCACCGAACCCTCGCGGACGATACAGCCTTCGACCACCTCGGAGCGGGCGCCGATGAAGCAATTGTCCTCGATGATGGTGGGGCCGGCCTGCATCGGTTCCAACACGCCGCCGATGCCGACGCCACCGGAAAGATGCACGTTCTTGCCGATCTGCGCGCAGGAGCCGACGGTCGCCCAGGTGTCGACCATCGTCCCCTCGCCGACATAGGCGCCGAGATTGACGAAGGAGGGCATCAGCACCGCATTCGGTGCGATATAGGCGGAGCGGCGGACCACGCAGTTCGGAACGGCGCGGAACCCGGCTTTCTCGAACTCGTTGACGCTCCAGCCGTCGAATTTGGAGGCAACCTTGTCCCACCAGACGGCTTCGCCCGGTCCGCCTCTGACGAGTTCCATCGGATTGAGGCGGAAGGAGAGGAGCACCGCCTTCTTGAGCCACTGGTTGACCGTCCAGGTGCCGTCCTCACTGCGTTCAGCGACGCGTACCTTGCCGCTGTCGAGCAGGTTCAGCGCCGTTTCCACGGCGTCGCGAACCGCGCCGCGGGTGCCGGTGTTGACGGCGTCGCGCCCTTCGAAAGCGGTCTCGATCGTCTGCGACAGGGAGGCGAGGTCGTGGTTCGTCATCGGAAATCCTTCGAGTTCGGCGTTGTGCTGCAAGCTCTACTGCATAATTCCCCGAATCGGAACCGGCTTCACGGATTATGCAGCGATTCAAGATGTCGCGCGGCTTCACCGAAACCTGGCGCCCATGGAGCATGATCCTCAAAAAGTTGAAGGCCTTTTCGGCTCGCGCTCCTCAACGGGACTTGGCAAGTCTCAACTAATCCGGCAGTAGGGACGCCTCTATGGCCGAGAAAGATCCGAAGGGACGCGTCCGGACGAGGTCTCCGGTGTTCGAAACGCGACGGGAAACGAAACATGGCACGCATGAAGAAGCGGACTCTGCGCCGCAAGGATGGGGTTTGGGATCCGCTGGCAGACAGCTCCCAGAGCAGGCAACGCGCATCGAGCGTGCCTTTGACGCCGCAATCGGCTTCGCCCACCTATCGTCTCGCCTATATCGACGACGATTTCCTGTGCCGTGAGGAACTGAGGCCCGTCCGCCTGCAGCTCGAGCTCCTGAAGACCGAGATGATGCTCGAGGAGCGCGGCATCAACTCCACCGTGGTGATGTTCGGCGGAGCCCGCATTCCCGAGCCGGGCGGCGAGGCCTGGGCCGCCAAGAACGACATCCAGCGCAAGAATCTCGAGGCTGCCTCGATCTATTATGACGAGGCGCGCAAGTTCGCGCGATTGTGCTCGGAGCAGTCGGCAAAGCTCGGTTACAAGGAATATGTGGTCGTCACGGGCGGCGGCCCCGGCGTCATGGAGGCGGGCAATCGCGGCGCAGCCGACGTCGGCGCACCTTCGATCGGCCTGAACATCGTGCTTCCGCACGAGCAGGCGCCGAACCAGTTCGTGACGCCGGACCTGTCCTTCAATTTCCACTATTTCGCCATCCGCAAGATGCACTTCCTGCTGCGTGCCAAGGCGGTCACGGTCTTCCCGGGCGGCTTCGGCACGCTCGACGAACTGTTCGAAACCATGACGCTGATGCAGACCGGCCGGCTTGCTCTGGTGCCGCTCATCCTCTTCGGCGAGAAATTCTGGCGCAGCATCATCAATTTCGAGGCACTGGCCGAGTTCGGAACCATCGCGCCGGACGACGTCGACCTGTTGCATTTCGTGGAGACGGCCGAAGAGGCATGGGAAATCATCGCCGGGTTTTACGAGAAGGTCGACCCCCGGTCGGTCCCGATGGCGTCCGGACGGCGGTAGTTTGCCAGAAAAAGCCCCACCTCAACCCCTCCCTACAAGGGGGAGGGGCTTGCCCGCGGCACTCTCCGCGCCAAAACGACCGCGCGTCTTGCCGCGTAATGGTTGATGTCGATGCGGAGATGGCGAGGGCAAGTTAAGCCCTCCCTCCTGTGGGGAGGGGTTGGGGAGGGGTCTTTGACTTCCGGGCTAAACAATCACACTGCGCAGGAAACCCGCCAGGTCTTCCGTGACGTAGTCGATCTGATCGTCCGCGTCGCTCGACGTTTCCCAGGCCTCGGCGAACTCGTATTCGAGATTGCGCGGCACGAGCAGCACCGTCTTCATGCCGAGCGCCTTCGGGACGACCAGGTTGCGCGGCAGATCCTCGAACATGACCGCATTCGCCGTGTCGATGCGGTGAAGGCCCATGAACTTGTCGTAGGTGTCGCCGGCGGGCTTCGGTATGAAGCCGGCGGCGACGATGTCGAAGATGTCGTTGAAATGCTCGAGAATGCCGAGCGCCCGCGCGGTCATCTCCGCATGGGCGACGCTGCCGTTGGTGAAGATGAACTTGCGTCCGGGCAGCGCCTTGATCGCCTCGCCGAGTGCCGGGTCGGCCGGCACCACGCTATAGTCGATGGCGTGGGCCCTTTCGAGGAAATCATTGGGATCGATGCCGTGATGAAGCATCAGGCCCTGAAGCGTGGTGCCGTGGTCGCGGTAGTACTCCTTCTGCAGCTTCTTCGCCTCCGCAGGATTCAGCGACAGGAGTTCGGCAACATAGGCCGTCATGTTGCGGTCGATCTGTGAGAACAGATTGACGTGATGCGGATAGAGCGTGTTGTCGAGGTCGAAGACCCAGTCGGTGACATGGGCGAATTCGGCGTGGGTCGGCATGCGGTCGAGCTTCTTCATGGGCGGGTTTATGACACGGGCGGCCTTGCGAAGCAAAACGGTTTGTTCACCTGCGACCCGATTGGCCATGGATTGTTTTCGGCCTGCGTGTTAGCGGGCAAATATGGAAACCTGGGTTCTCATCACCGTCGCCGCGGCCTTCCTTCAGAATGTCCGCTCCGCCATGCAGAAGCACCTGAAGGGCGTCATGGGCACCACCGGCGCGACTTTCGTCCGCTTCGGCTTCGGGCTGCCTTTCGCGCTCCTCTACCTCGTCCTGCTCTGGCGCGTCGGCGGGCATCAGCTGCCGGTGCCGAACGGCACTTTCTATCTCTGGGCGGTGGTCGGCGGATTGGCGCAGATCGCTGCGACCTTCCTGCTCGTCCATCTCTTCTCCTTCCGCAACTTCGCGGTGGGCACCGCCTATTCCCGCACCGAGCCCGCCCAGGCGGCGCTCTTCGGACTGATCTTCCTCGGCGAAAAGGCAAGCCAGGGAGCGCTGGTTGCGATCGCCATTTCGGTGGTCGGCGTCATGCTGATCTCCGTCGCCCGAACGACGCTCAGCGCGCGGTCGCTGCTGACATCGATCTTCGGTCGCACGGCGGGAATCGGGCTGCTCTCCGGTACCTTCTTCGGTCTCTCGGCGGTGTCCTACCGCTCGGCCTCGCTGGCGCTGGAGCCGAGTCTGCCTCAGCCGGACTATGTGATCCAGGCGAGCTTCACGCTCGGCTTCGTCATCCTGCTTCAGACGATCGTCATGCTTCTCTGGATCGTCGCGCGTGAACGCGACGAACTGAAACGCATAGGTGCTGCCTGGAAGCCCGCTTTCGTCGTGGGCTTCGTCGGCGCCTCGGCCTCCTTCGGCTGGTTCGCGGCGATGACGCTGCAGCAGGCGGCGATCGTCAAGGTGGTCGCTCAGGTGGAGATGCTGTTCACCTTCGCCTCCTCCTTCTTCATCTTCCGGGAGTGGATCAACCGGCTCGAACTGGTCGGCTGCCTGCTTATCGTGCTCGGCGTGGTCATGCTGCTCGTCATGTGAGGGATCGGCGAACAGCACGAATAGATGCCCGAAATTCGGCGGACGGCGCGTGTGGCTGATGCTACAAAGCAATATGCTTTTCGATCTGCCTGATGACGATATCCTTTACGATGCGCTGCTGGCCCGCAGTTCCGATTATGAGGGCCAGGCCTTCGTCTGCGTCAAGAGCACCGGCATCTTCTGCCGGCTCTCATGTCCCGCCCGCAAGCCGAAGCGGGAGAACACTTTGTTCTTCGACAGTATTTCCGCCTGCGTCAATTCCGGCTTCCGGCCGTGCCAACGTTGCCGCCCGCTGGAAGGTGCATCCGGGAAAGATCCGCTCGTCAAGGAGCTTATCGAGCTGCTCGACCGCCGGCCGGAACATCGTTGGACGGAGGGCGATCTCGTGCGGCGCGGCTTCGATCCGTCGACCGTGCGGCGCGCCTTCAAGCGATCCCTCGGCGTCACGTTTCTCGATCTCGCCCGCCAGCGGCGAATGGGCGAAGCCGCGCGGCAGCTCTCCGGCGGCGCCAGTGTCATCGAGGCGCAGATCGACGCGGGCTATGAATCTCCGAGCGGTTTTCGCGCCGCCTTCGGGCGGCTGATCGGACAGGCTCCTGCTAAATCGCAAGGGCGCGTGCTGCTCTTTGCCGACTGGATAGAGACGCCGCTAGGCCCCATGGTGGCGGTGGCCGACCAGACGCATCTTCATCTCATCGAGTTCCACGACCGCAAGGCCCTCCCGGCCGAAGTGGAAAATCTCAAGCGAAAGACGCACTCTGCGGTGGTGCCCGGCAGAACGCCGCCCATCGATCAGGTGGAGCGCGAGCTCAACGACTATTTCGCCGGGCGCTCGGCCGATTTCCGGACACCGCTCGCCCTCGACGGCAGTGCCTTCGAGCGCCAGGTATGGGCAGAACTCGTTGCGATACCCGTGGGCGAGACACGCTCCTACAGCGACATCGCGCGGAAGGTCGCAACCCCGCAGGCGGTGCGTGCCGTGGCCAGGGCCAACGGCTCCAACTGCCTCGCAATCGTCGTGCCATGCCACCGCTGCATCGGCGCTGACGGATCGTTGACGGGCTATGGGGGCGGGCTCCGGCGCAAGCAATGGCTGCTTCGCCACGAGGGCAGAATGCGCCCTGTCGGGCTTTTCAGAGAGTGGGACGGGGAGAAGCCTGTGCAGGCCGCCGCTCCAACGATGTAACGGGATCGATCAACCTGACGGACTGGGAGAAGATACGATGAGCCAGGAAGAAAGAGCGCTTGCCTTCGGGGCACTGCACCGGAAAGGCGATCCGGTGGTTCTGTACAACATCTGGGATGCAGGCAGCGCCCGGTGCGTGGCCGAGGCCGGCGCCAAGGCGCTCGCCACCGGGAGTTGGTCGGTCGCGGCGGCACATGGATATGGGGACGGGCAGAAACTGCCGCTGCCTCTGCTGCTCGAGACCGTGCGCGAGATCGTCGCGGCTACGGACCTGCCGCTCTCGGTGGACTTCGAAGGCGCCTATTCGGAGGACCCGGCCCAGGCCGCGGCCAATGTCGCGCAAGTGATCGATGCCGGCGGGATCGGCATCAATTTCGAGGACCAGATGGTTGGCAGAGGCGGCGTCCATCCGATCGACAAGCAGGCGGCCCGCATCCGCGCGATCCGAGAAATGGCGGAGCGACAGGGCATTGCACTGTTCATCAACGCCCGAACCGACCTCTTCCTGCAGGAGAGCGACGCGGCGCGCCACGCGGCCCTGATGGAGGATGCGATCGCCCGCGCCGAGGCCTATGCGGATGCGGGCGCGAGCGGCTTCTTCGCACCGGGCCTCGCCGATCGAGACCTGATCGCCAGGCTCTGCGCGGCATCTCCCTTGCCGGTCAACGTAATGATGAAGCCGGGGGCGCCGGACATCGCCACGCTTGCGGCCGCCGGCGTCGGGCGGGTGAGCTACGGGCCGTTCCCATACCGGGAGATGATCGCCCGGCTGCGCGGCGAGGCGGAGAAGGTTTATAGGGCGAGTTAAGAGATTCGCCCCTCATCCCGCTGCCGCGACCTTCTCCCCGTCATGACGGGGAGAAGGGACTCGTGGCGCCGCCTAGCCGCACTATCGAGAGGCGTCTTGCAGGGCACGTCCCCTCTCCCCGTCAGAACGGGGAGAGGAGAGGGGCAAATCACGGCAAACAAGGCGCGCCTCACGGCACGATCAGCGTGCCTGCGCCGTGCTCGGTGAAGATTTCGAGCAGCACCGAATGTGCCGTTTTGCCGTTGAGGATGACGACGCCCTGGACGCCCGCCTTGATCGCCTCGATGCAGGTCTCCACCTTCGGGATCATGCCGCCCGAAATGGTGCCGTCGGCGATCAGCGCCCGCGCCTCGGCGACGGAGAGCTGCTTGATGAGTTCGCCCTTCTTGTTGAGGACGCCCGGAACGTCGGTGAGGAAGAGCAGGCGCGTCGCATTGAGCGCGCCGGCGATGGCGCCGGCGAAGGTGTCCGCGTTGATGTTGTAGGTGTGGCCGTCCCGTCCCGGCGCCACAGGCGCGATCACCGGTATCATCTCGGAGCGGGCGAGCAGATCGAGAAGGGTGCGGTCGACTTCGACCACATCGCCGACGAAGCCGAGGTCGAGCACGCGCTCGATGTTGGAATCCGGGTCGCGGATGGTCTTCTTCGCCTTTTCCGCAAAGACCATGTTGCCGTCCTTGCCGCAAAGGCCGATCGCCCATTCGCCCGTCTGATTTATGAGCGCGACGATCTCCTTGTTGATCGACCCGGCAAGCACCATTTCGACGATCTCGACGGTCTTTTCGTCGGTGACGCGGAGCCCGCCCTCGAATTTGGACTCGATGCCCATCCGGTTGAGCATTGCGCCGATCTGAGGGCCGCCGCCGTGAACGACGATCGGGTTGACGCCGGACTGCTTCAGAAGCGCGATGTCGCTGGCAAAGGCGCGCCCGAGTTCGGCATTGCCCATGGCGTGACCGCCGTATTTGACGACGATCGTCTTATGCTCGTAGCGCTGCATGTAGGGCAGGGCCTGGGCGAGCAGGCGGGCCTGAATTTCACTTTCTGATGCGGACATGGCGGATCCTCGAAAAATACCGGCTGCTGTTTAGCGCAACTCTCTGGCGGATGGAATGATCCGGACGCAACATAAAGCCATTGTGACGGCGGTCGCTCGGCTGTGCCGAAGTGCTCGCGGCGTGCGCGGCATGGCCGACAAGCCGATTGACGGCGCTGGCGATTTGACTGATCCTGCATTGATCCGGAAAGGACCGCCGTAGTCCCGAGGGCAGGCGCATCGAAGCTTGCCTGGAAGAGATCGAAGGGAATCGTGCCGGCCCTCTGAAGCTGAGAGAGTGCAGGGAGCCATGACGACGCAGAAGCCCGAAAGCGGAGATTCCCGCCGCGACGAGGTGATCGCGGGAGAGTACGTGCTCGGCGCGCTGTCTGCCGATGACCGCCGCAAGGCCGAGGCGCGCATGGCAACGGACCGCAACTTCGCCGCCATGGTCATCCGCTGGCAGAACAATCTTGCGGCCTTCGGCGACGAATATGAGTCGGTCGCGCCGCGCCGCAGGTTTCGCTCCTCCGAGCGCGCGGTCTTCGAAGCGGGCCGGGGCGCAGACGACCCCCGCGGTGTCTGGGGCTCGCTTCCCCTCTGGCGCAGCGCAGCCCTCGTATCGCTTTCGGCGGTCGTCGTGATGGCAGGCGCGCTGGCAGGACTTTTCAGCGAACGCCGAGGCGGTACGCCACTCGTTGCGAGCCTCGAAGCGCATGGCAGCGCCATCAACCTCGTCACGCACTTCGAACCGGCCACAGGGCGCCTGAGACTGTCGCCGGCCGCCGCCGGACAGATGGAGGAGAAATCGCTCGAACTCTGGCTGATCAATGGTGACGATCCGCCGGTCTCGCTCGGCGTGCTGCCGCCGTCCGGCGAGGGGGAAATCGTGCTTGAGCCGGGAATGCGAAGCCAGATTGCCACGGGCTCCAGGCTCTCCGTCAGTGTCGAGCCCAAGGGTGGCTCGGCGACCGGCTCGCCCACCGGTGCGGTCATCGCGCAAGGCACGGCGCGCGCCTTCTAAGTTTGGTTCCACGGCGGCCACTCAGTCACGGCGGTTTGATCGGCCTTGTTTTGGCAGGAGTGCCGCGGCCGCATAAGTTACGATATCAGGCCCCGATGGAGGTTCCGATGATCAGCCGGCGCGACTTGCTGATGGCGGGCGCGGCCCTGGCCGCGGTGGTCGCCCTGCGCGGTCTGGTATGGCCCGTACGCGCCGTCGCCGGCGAAGCCTTTGAAATCACCAGGACCGACGCGGAGTGGCGGGCGCTGCTCGGCGAGGATCGCTATCGCGTTTTGCGCGAGGAGGGCACGGAGCCGCCGTTCAGCAGCGCGCTCGACAACGAAAAGCGAAACGGCGTCTTTCACTGCGCGGGATGCGAGTTGCCCGTCTATTCCTCTGACGCGAAATACGACAGCGGCACCGGCTGGCCGAGCTTCTGGCAGGCGCTTCCCGACGCGATCGGCACGCGCGAGGACGACACCCTGTTCGTGACGAGGACCGAATGCCACTGCCGCCGCTGTGGCGGTCATCTCGGCCACATCTTCGACGACGGCCCGCCGCCGACCGGCAAGCGGCACTGCATCAACGGGCTCGCCCTGTCATTCGTACCGGAGACGGCCTGAGCGTGGCTGTCTTCTCGCCGGCTCCGGCGAGAAGATCGTTGTGCGATGAGGGCCGATCGCCTTCAGCAACCGATCAGAATGTCCCCGCCTGCGGCGACGGCGTCTGCGCCTCGGAAATGGCTGCCTGAAGCTTCTGTTCCTGCTCCGGCGAGAGCGACGTCTTCAGCACGCGGCCGCGCAGGCCGGAGAATTCGGCCAGCACCTTTTCCGGCTGCACCTTGCGCACCAGGACGAAGAGCGCCGAGGAATTGTTCGGGATGGTGTTGCCGAGCGACTTGATGAAGTCGTCGTCGATGCCGTAATCGACGAGCGATCCGGAAAGCGCACCCGCACCGGCGCCGATAGCGCCGCCGAGGGCGAAACCCGCAAGCGGATTAAGGAAGAGCAGCCCGACGAGCCCGCCCCAGAGGGAGCCGGAAAGAAGGCCGGACGTGGCGCCGACGGTGGTCAGATTCATGCTCTGCTTCAGATGCACCTTGCCGTCGGCGTCGCGCACGACGACGACCGCATCTTCCAGATCGATCAGATATTCCTTCCTCAGGCTGTTGAGCTTCAAGAGGACCTTGTCGGCCTCATCCGTCGAATCGAATCCCACGACAATCAAATCGGACATGTCTCTCTCCTGATCCTTCGGGCAGACAATCTGCCGCCGCGAAGCAGAGATAGAGCGCTTTTCATGTCAGGGTAGTGACGGAGGCCGAAGACGAGGGGGCTCGCCCTTCAGCGGCGCCGTTTCGCGCCTCAGCGCGTCACGGCGAGCTCGATCGCCGCGCGGAGGTCCTCGATGCCTTCGCCCTTTTCCGACGATGTCGATAGCACTTCCGGAAAGGCCGCCGGCCGCTTCTTGATCTTTTCGAGCGTTTCCGCGACGAGGCGCGGTACGCCGGCCGCCTTGATCTTGTCCGTCTTGGTCAGCACGATCTGGTAGGAAACCGCAGCCTTGTCGAGGAGTGCCAGCACGTCTTCGTCGTTCTTCTTGATGCCGTGGCGCGCGTCGATCAGCACATAGACGCGCTTCAGCGTCGAGCGGCCGCGCAGATAGTCGAAGACCAGCTTCGTCCAGGCGTCGACCTGTTCCTTGGGAGCCTGTGCGTAGCCGTAGCCCGGCATGTCGACGAGCGCCATCGGCGGCAGGTCGCCGGCCTCGCCGGAATAGCCGTCCGGCACGAAATAGTTGAGTTCCTGCGTGCGGCCGGGCGTGTTCGAGGTGCGCGCCAGGCCTTTATGGCCCACGAGTGCGTTGATCAGCGACGACTTGCCCACGTTGGAGCGGCCGGCAAAGGCGATCTCCGTCGGTCCCTCAGGTGGCAGGAACTTCATCGACGGCACGCCGCGGATGAATATCCACGGCCGGCCGAAGACGCTTGCGGCATTCTGCTTGTTCGTCGCGGACATGTTCTGGCGTTTCCTCTTTGCCTCGCCGGCATCAGGCTTTTGGGGTGGCTTGTCAAGCTTTAGAGCGCCTGCCGGTACCGGCGGCGGATCCCTACAGCGCCGCGCGTCTTATCAGACGCGCAAAGGTCGCTGTAGCGCTTTGATCTGCTGCATGCTTTGTCCTTTAATCGGATAGGATTAAAGGAAACATGCAGTAGGACCTAAAAGAAAAGCCCCGGAACGCGTCGCTCCGAGGCTTCCATGCGAGAGGACCTGCCGATCGGAGCGTTTCACCGATTCAATGAAACGCTCCAACGCATTCACTGCGCGCTTCCGGACGAAAACCGTTACACGCTTGTCCCGGAAGTGCTCTATTCCGCCGGTTTCGGTTTCTTCGAAAAGAGCGACTTCAGATTGTCGAAGAGTTCGACCTTGACGCCCTGACGCTTCATGATGATGCCCTGCTGCAGGATCGACAGCGTGTTGTTCCAGGCCCAGTAGATCACGAGACCGGCCGGGAACGACGCCAGCATGAAGGTGAAGACCACCGGCATCCAGGTGAAAAGCATCGCCTGGGTCGGGTCCGGCGGCGTCGGGTTCATGCGCATCTGCAGGAACATGGTGACACCCATGATGATCGGCCAGATGCCAAGATGAAGGAAGGCAGGCCCCTCGAACGGCAGGAGACCGAAGAGGTTGATGATCGTCGTCGGATCCGGGGCGGAGAGATCCTGAATCCAGCCGAAGAAGGGCGCATGCCGCATTTCGATGGTGACGTAGATCACCTTGTAGAGCGCGAAGAACACCGGGATCTGGATGAGGATCGGCCAGCAGCCCGCCAGCGGGTTGATCTTCTCTTCCTTGTAGAGCTGCATCATCGCCTGCTGCAGCCCCATTCTGTCGTCGCCGAATTTCTTCTTCAGTTCCTCCATCTTCGGCTGAACCTTCTTCATGTTCGCCATCGATGCGTATTGCTTGTTGGCGAGCGGGAAGAAGATGAGCTTGACGACGATCGTGGTGATCAGGATCGCGATGCCGAAATTGCCGAAGAGACGGAAGAAGAAATCCATCATTTTGAACATCGGCTTGGTGATGAAGTAGAACCAGCCCCAGTCGATCAGCTTGTCGAAGTTGGGGATCGAATAGGCCACTTCGTAATTGTCGACGACCGGGACTTCCTTGGCACCGGCGAAGACGAGGTTCTTCAGCTCCACGGACTGGCCCGGGGCAACCGTAACCGCATCGCTCTTGTAGTCGCTCTGGTAACGGGGGCGCCCGTCGGCGAAATGCGAGAAGCGGATGTCGAAGGGCGTCGCCTGCGGCGGCACGATCGTCGCGGCCCAGTATTTATCTGTGATGCCCAGCCACCCGCCGGTCGACTTACCCGGTTCGACGGGCTCGTCGTCTTCGACCTTGGAATAACCGACTTCCTGCAGGCCATGCTCTCCCGCGACGCCGACGAAGCCCTCGTGGAGCACGTAGATGCTCGGAGTCGTCGGCTTGTTGAAGCGCGTGACGCGGCCGTAGGAAGACAGGGAAACCGGCGCCGCGGTCTCGTTCTTGATGCTGTCGACCACCTGGAACATGTAGCGGTCGTCAACCGCGATGGTCCGGGCAAAGGTGATGCCCTTGTCGTTCGTGTAGCTCAGCGTCACCGGCGTCGAGGGGGTGAGCTTGTCGCCGCCCGAAAGCGTCCATGTGGTCTGCGGTCCCGGAACCGAGCCGGTCGCATCCGATCCGATATAGCCGATTTCCGTGAAATAGCCGTCAGCGGTCTCCGCCGGGCTGAAGAGCGTGATGACCGGGCTCTTCGGGTCGACGGTTTCGTGGTAGCCCTTGAGCTTCAGGTCGTCGAAGCGTGCGCCGGTCAGGTTGATGGAGCCGGAAAGCGCCGGCGTGTCGATCGCGACGCGGGCGGATTTGCCGATTGCCTGATCGCGGCTTTCGCCTGCGCTCGGGATCGCACCGCCGGGCAGCGCCTGTCCAGGTGCAGCCGGCTGGGCGCCTGGCTGTTGCTGGGTCTGTTGCGCCTGCTGCGCCTGTTCCGCGGCAATGCGGTCCTTCTCCATCTTCGGGCTGACATAGAAGAACTGCCAGGCGATGAGGATCAGCACGGAAAGGGCGATCGCCACGAAATAATTGCGGTTGTTTTCCATCATGATTTCCTGGAACCGGCCGGTGGCCGCTTCTGTTTCGGCTTGTTTTCGATGCGATCCCGAAGCGCCCGAGTCAATGCGTCGAAAGGGGCATTCAGGAGATCGCGCCGGGCGACAATCACATAGTCGTGTCCGGGTTTCATTGCAAACCCGGCCGAAAGCCGCACGGCTTCCTTGAGGCGTCGGCGCATTCGGTTTCGCTCGACGGCATTGCCGTGTTTCTTGGTAACGGTGAAGCCGACGCGGGCTTCTCCCTCCGGATCGTTCCGGTCGAGAACTTCGAGGAGAAATAGCGGGCCCCTGCGGCTTTCTCCAGCCCGGACCGCCAAAAACTGCGGACGGCTTTTCAGCCGCCCGACAGCCATCTTGTCTTTATCTGTCGTCATTTGCCCGGACATAAGGTTTCGGGCAGATCCGGCTTACGCCGAAAGACGCTTGCGGCCACGAGCCCGGCGGGCTGTGAGGACCTTGCGCCCACCCTTGGTGGACATACGTGCACGGAAGCCGTGACGGCGCTTGCGAACAAGCTTGGACGGTTGGTAGGTACGCTTCATTTATTTAAATACCGCGGTGTGCGGTCCTTCTTGGGTTTGCATGATGCAAGAGCGTTTACGCGCCGGGCATGGCTCCGCCAACGGGCGGCTCCACCGGACGTGCGCGGCTTATAGGGACAAAAACCCGATAAAGTCAATTCCCGGGCACCGGCGGCGTGCTCATGAATCTCCGCATGACACCCTAAATCGAGTGGGTCCGATGGGTGCTTTGTTAACCACGCGCATTTTAGCATTTGCTCAGTAGCGTGTAAGCCGTGAGTTACTTTCCCGTTTTAGGCGAGTATGCGGCTGGGGACAGGGACAGGACATGAAAATTCGCGGAAAGATAAACCTCATCGTCGGCATCATGAGTCTGCTGGCGATAGCGATCACCGGTATGTCGTTGCTGATCGTGAGCGAGTACAACCAACGGCTCGGTGAATACCAGAACGCCTCCGACCGGGCTTTCAAGGGCGAGCGGCTCAATCGCCTGGTAACGGCGGTGGTGATGGAGGCGCGCGGCATCTATGCGGCGCCAACGGTCGAGAAGGCAAAGCCTTTTGCCGAGGGAATTCTCAAGAACCTCGACAAGATCGACGCGCTGCTCACCGAGTGGCGGCCGCTGGTGCCGGCCGACGTCCTGCCCGCCTTCGATACCCTTGTCAAACGCGCGGAGGAATTCAAGACGTTCCGAAGCGAGACGGCTCGCCTCGGCACGCAGGTTGCGCCGAAAGCTGCCAACGAGCAGGGCAACAACGAAGCGAACCGGGCCAACCGCAAGGCGTTCCAGGCTGAAATCGACGTGGTCGTCGACGAGAACCTTGCCTCGCTTCAGACGATCACCGCGGATCTGGCCGACTACAAGCGCTCGATCGTGCTGATCGTCCTTGCAACAGCTGCCCTGGGCATGCTGGCCGGGATCGGTGCCGCCTTCTATATTGCGACCAATCACCTCAGCCGCCCGATTCTCGATCTGACGGGCAAGATGAAGCTGCTTGCCGGCGGCGATCTCTCGGTTGACGTGCCCTTCGCCGGGCGCAAGGACGAGATCGGCGACATGGCGGCGGCGGTCGAAGTCTTCAAGCAGAACAGCCTCGCCGTGCGCGAGCTCAACGCGCAGGAAGAGATCCTGCGCGAAAAGAGCGCGGACCTGCAGTCGAGCATCGCCACGGTCGTCGCGGCGGCTGCGGCAGGGGATTTCACCAGGCGCATCAGCAAGGACTACGACAACGACGATCTCAACCGCTTTGCGGCGAGCGTCAACGAACTGGTCAACAGTGTCGATACGGGCATCGCCGAGACCCGGAGGGTCATTGCGAGCCTGGCGACGGGCGACCTCACGCAAAGCATGAAGGGCCAGTTCCAGGGCGCCTTCGCCGAGTTGCAGACGAACGTCAACGATACTTTGCAGACCTTGCAGAAGACCTTGCGCGAGGTCCGCATGACGACGGACTCGATCAACGGGAATTCTACGGAGTTGCGCAGTGCCGCCGACGACCTGTCCAAGCGGACGGAGCAGCAGGCCGCAGCTCTGGAGGAAACCTCGGCGGCGCTCGACGAGATAACCGCCGCGGTTCGCAATTCGACGGAGCGGGCCCAGGAAGCGACCGTCATGGTCACGGAGGCGAAGGACAGCGCAGCGGAGTCGGCATCGGTCGTCCGCAACGCCATCGATGCCATGGGCCGGATCGAACAGGCATCGAGCGAGATCGGCCAGATCACCAACGTCATCGACGAGATCGCCTTCCAGACGAACCTGCTGGCCCTCAATGCCGGCGTCGAGGCGGCGCGCGCCGGTGATGCCGGCAAGGGTTTTGCCGTCGTTGCGCAGGAGGTCCGCGAGCTCGCCCAGCGTGCAGCCAGCGCCGCCAAGGATATCAAGTCGCTGATTTCAAAATCGGGCGGCGAGGTGGCCACCGGCGTCAAGCTCGTCCAGGCGACGGGAGCGGCGCTCGGCCAGATCGAGACGCGGGTCCTCAAGATCAACGATCACATCCATTCGATCGCGACGGCCGCACGCGAGCAGTCCACGGGCCTCGGGGAGGTCAGCACCGCCGTCAACCAGATGGATCAGGTCACCCAGCGCAACGCCGCCATGGTGGAGGAGGCGAATGCCGCCACGCACAAGCTGTCCGCCGAGGCCGACAATCTCGCCAACCTCATCGCCTACTTCAAGGTCGAGCGCGAGGCGGTGCGTACGGTCGCGCCGGCAAGGGATGCGAGCCGGCCGGTGGCCTCGCCCGCCCGCCGCATGATGGGCACGGTCGCGCGCGCATTCGGCAACGGCTCCGCTGCGGTCGCCCGCGACGATTGGGAGGAGTTCTGAGGGGGCCTGCTGCAGCGCTGCAGTCGCCCGATTTCCAGCTTCGCTCGCGGTGATCTGCCGGTCGCCGCGAGCGGCACTTCCGAGATGAGCTTCCCTCGGGAGACGCCGCCGGCACTTTCACGCCGGCGTGACTTGCCGCCGCGGGCCGGTCACGCCGTCGTTTGTCGACGCGACGATTCGTTATTGGTTCGGGGGGTGAATTCCTTCTAATTCAGGGGCAGAATCTCACCGAAGGCAGATCGCATGAGCCATGGTATCAGCAACGGGGCAGAAGAAGGTCCGGCTCTCGAATCCTCGTCGAGCCGGCGAGACCTTCAGCCTGTTCCGCATAGCTCTCCCTGGCGCTTCCTGCCGATTTCGCTTCTGCTTGCGGGCGGCGTCCTGGGCTATGCCTACGGCCTGCAGGACTATGTCTCGCTGTCTGCGCTCGCCGACCAGCGCGAGACGCTCGCCGCCCATGTCGCCGCCCATCCGGTCAGTTCGGCTCTCGTCTTCTTCGCGATCTATGTCGCGGTGGTGGTCTTCTCCATACCGGCGGCATCGGTGCTGACGATCTCCGCCGGCTTCCTTTTCGGCTGCCTTGCCGGCGCGGCTATCACGGTTCTTGCCGCCACACTCGGGGCTTGCCTGCTGTTCATCGCCGCGCGCGGCGCCTTCAGCGACATCCTGAGGCGCCGTGCCGGCGGCGTCCTGGAGCGCCTTGCCGATGGATTTCGGGACAACGCCTTCATCTATCTCCTGATCCTGCGGCTCGCGCCGATCTTTCCTTTCTTCCTGATCAACATCGCGCCCGCCTTCTTCGAGGTGAAGCTGCGCACCTATGCGCTCGCGACGCTGATCGGCATTATTCCGGGCACTCTCGCCTATACCTGGCTCGGCCGCGGCCTCGGCGACGTGATCGCTCTTGCTGCCGCAAGCGGCCGTGAATTCACCGTTGCCGATTTCGCCACCAGGGATATCTCGCTGGCGCTCGTCGCCCTTGCATCGATTGCTGCATTGCCTCTGGCACTCAGGCTAATACAGTCGCGCCGCAATGGTGCATGACGGAGGCGGAGGGCCTAGCCGCGTGGCGAAGATACTGACACCCGACATCTGCGTGATCGGCGGCGGTGCCGCCGGGCTCTCCGTAGCCGCCGGGGCGGCCGCTTTCGGCGTGCCCGTCGTTCTGGTCGAGCACGGCCGGATGGGCGGCGATTGCCTGAATTACGGCTGCGTGCCGTCAAAGGCTCTGATCGCAGCGGCCAAACATGCGGACGCGATCCGCAAGGCTGCGGAATTCGGCATTGCCTCGGCGGAACCGATCGTCGACCATGAGCATCTGACGGCACGCATCCAATCCGTGATCGAAGCCATTGCACCGCACGATTCCGCGGAGCGCTTCACGAGCCTCGGCGTCGAGGTGATCAAGGAAACGGCCCGCTTCGTGGACGACCGCACGGTCGCTGCCGGCGACCGCCTGATCCGCGCCCGCCGCTTCGTGATCGCCACCGGTTCCTCCCCCGCCATCCCCCCGATCCCCGGACTTGCGGAGACGCCGTTCCTCACCAACGAAACGCTCTTCGGCCTGAAACGCTTGCCGCGCCATCTCCTCGTCATCGGCGCAGGCGCGGTCGGCCTCGAGATGGCCGGGGCTCACCGGCGGTTGGGCGCCGATGTGACGGTCGTGGACAGTGCCGCGGCTCTCTCCGGTCAGGATCCGGAGCTGGCGGCGATCGTGCTCGACGGGCTGCGTGCGGAAGGCATGCTCCTGCACGAGCGTACGGCGATCCGCTCGGCGGAGCAAACGGAGACGGGAATCCGGCTCCTCTGCGAGAACGAGAGCGGCCCTTTCGAGATCGAAGGGAGCGACTTGCTGGTGGCTGCCGGTCGTGCTCCCAATCACGGATCGCTCGACCTCGATGCGGCCGGCATCCGCCATTGCCCGAAACTCGTAGAGGTCGGGGCTGACCTGAGGACGAGCAACCGTCGCGTCTATGCGGTCGGAGACGCGGCGGGCGGCCTCTTCACGCATCAGGCGAGCTATCACGCCCGGCTGGTGCTGCAGCAGATCCTTTTCCGCCTGCCGGGGCGCGAAAGGACGACCATCGTTCCGCAGGTGATCTTCACCGCGCCCGAACTGGCGCAAGTGGGGCTGACGGAGGAGCGCGCGCGGGAGACCGCCCGGGGGGCAAGAACCGTTCGCCTGGACTTTTCCGCGAGTGATCGCGCCCGCACCGACGGATTGGATCGAGGGCTGATCAAGATCGTCGTCGGCAGGCGCGGGCGGGTTCTCGGCGCCGGCATTGCCGGCCCTGGAGCGGGAGAGATGATCGGTCTCTGGGCCTTCGCCGTCGCCAACCGCCTGACGCTCAGGCATTTCCAGACTTATGTCGCACCCTATCCGACGCTCTCGGAGATTGGAAAACAGGCGGCGATCTCCTATTATTCCCCCATGGCGCGAAATCGCCTTCTGCGGACCGCGATCCGGTTCCTGCGGAACTTCGGCTGAATTAGAGCAAATCCAGGAAAAGTGCGCAGCGGTTTTCCGTCCGGAGTTGCGGCAAAACAAAGGAATCGATCACGATGACCTTAGGTCTGGTCATCGTGATCCAGGGAATCTTTATGGTAGAAGACGCGCGTCCGGCCAATGCGAGTGCGGCACCCCGAGCGGCGGTCGGCTTTCTTGGCGGGCTTTCCGGCAAATTGCTGCTGCTGACGGTCGCCTTCGTGATGTTGGCCGAAGTGCTGATCTTCGTGCCTTCCGTCGCCAATATGCGCATTCGCTGGCTGCAGGACCGCCTGAACACCGTGGCGGCGGCGGCCGTCGTGGTCGACGGACTTCAAAACGTCGAGCTGCCCCGCGCCGTGCAGCGCGAGACGCTGATGGCGACCGGGACGAAGGCCATCGTCATCCGCCGCAAGGATGCCTCCCGGATGATCGCCAGCGTCGACATGCCCCCCGCGATCGACGGCGAATACGACATAGCCAACTTCACGGCTCTCGGCGCGATCCGGGACGCCTTCGACACGCTCATCTTCGGCGGCAACCGGGTGGTGCGCGTCTATGGCCCGCTGGGCGAAGGCGATGCGACGATCGAGCTGGTGATGAAGGACGCCAAGCTGCGCACGGCCATGCTCGTCTATTCGCGCAACGTCTTCCTCCTGTCGATCGCCATCTCGCTGATCACCGCGGCGCTGATCTTCCTCGCCATCAATCGCATGCTGATCCTCCCGATCAGGCGGCTGACCAAAAGCATGCAGGAATTTTCGGGCGAGCCGTCGAGCCCCGAGCGCGTGCTGGTGCCGCCGGAAGGCAAGGACGAACTGGCGGTCGCCGGTCAGCATCTGGCGAGCATGCAGCGCGAATTGCAGCGAACTCTGAAGCAGCAGAAGAGCCTTGCCGAGCTCGGCCTTGCCGTTTCCAAGATCAATCACGATATGCGCAACATCCTGTCCTCCGCACAGCTCATTTCCGATCGCCTGGCCGATGTCGACGATCCCGTGGTCAAGCGCTTCGCGCCGACATTGCTCCGGACCATCGACCGCGCCGTCGGCTATACGCGCGAAGTCCTCTCCTACGGCCGCACGACGGAGGCCGAGCCGCACCGCCGTTTCCTGGCGCTGCGGCCGCTGGTCGAGGATGTGGCCGAACTGCTCGCCGTCGATCGCCAGGACGGTATCGATTTCGACATACAGGTGCGCGATGACATCGAGGTCGATGCGGACAGCGAGCAGCTGTTCCGCGTCGTCCACAATATCTGCCGCAACGCGGTCGAGGCGCTGGCCAATTACAAGCCGGAGGATGGCTCCGAGCGGCGGATCTCGGTTTCCGCGGTGCGTACCGGCAGCGTGGTGACCATTTCGATCGACGACACCGGCCCCGGCATGCCGGCCAAGGCACGCGAAAATCTCTTCGCCGCCTTCCGCGGCTCGGCGCGCTCCGGCGGAACGGGCCTGGGCCTGGCGATCGCCCGCGAACTGGTGCTCGCCCATGGCGGAACGATCGCCCTTGTCGAAAAGCCCACTCCCGGCACGCTGTTTCGCATAGAACTGCCGGACCGCCCGGTGCGGCTCGATGCCTTCCGCGCCAAGGGACGTTCCTGAGATTCCGTCCCTTCCCGGCATCGTCGTAAAAATGAAATTTTTTCCCGAAGGCGCTTGCAATCGCCGAAAGGACGCTTTAGAGGATCGCCACGCAAGCGGTGGTCACCGCTTCCAGGCACGCACCCGTAGCTCAGCTGGATAGAGCACCAGACTACGAATCTGGGGGTCAGGAGTTCGAATCTCTTCGGGTGCGCCATTTCCTTTCAAATGGTTTCGTTATTGCCCCATTACGGGATGCGGAAACCGCGCACACTTTTCCTCATCCACGCTTTGGGGCTATCCCTTGAGGAAACAGCTTCAACCTGCCTTCTTCAATCCGGCAGCCTTTCTAAGGTCGTCATTCATCCGGCTCTGCCAGCCTTTGCCGGTTGCCTTGTAGTGCTCGATGACATCCGGATCGAGGCGAATGGATATCTGCTGCCTAGGGTTCTCAACGGCTGGACGGCCCCTGGCGCGCTTGATGCTCTCGGCCAGGTCTGGGAAGGCTTCGGCGAATGGCTTAGCTTTGGCTAGTTGTTCGTCGGTGGCCTCAGGAGCGTCTGGGTCACTAGCTATCTTGCGTTGGATAGCTGCCTCCTCCTTGTCGGAGATATGGCGGATGCGGCGGGATAGGCTGGTCATAATAAGCTCCTTTCCTTCCTGCTGGCGTCACGCATGGAGATAATCGAAATGCCTTCCGAGCCAAGCCGGGCGAAGACTACGGCGATAACGCCATTGCGCAAAACGCCGATAGCCATGAAGCGGCCTTCCTTGGCTGGGACCACCACAGACGAAGCGAAGAACTCCATGTCGAGTTCGGCGATATCATAGCCGTGCTTTCCTATGTTGATCTGGCGCTTTGTTTCGTCATAGGTGACCTTCATACATTTTTTGTATCACTTTTAATCCCAATTGCAAGAATAAAAGTGATACGGAAAGGTGAGGAATTTGGATGCCCGACGGGTCTCGAAATTACGGCGAGAAATCGGGCAAGCCGATTCGCCGAGTTGAGCATCAGTTCAAATCTGGCATCCGGCACGTTCGAAGCGGCTCGCGGCTCGCGGAGGCTTCTTCTCTCGACCGTTGCGGCCTAGGCCGATCGCACGGAAAGTTCCGGTGCCGGCGCCCCGAAGAGGGCATCAAAGCTTGTGACGAATCAGCAGGCCCGCTAATTTCTGCAGCACAGGCTTGGCCCACGCCTCCTCCCTCCTTTCGGGGAAGTATCGCACATACGGGGTAACGACATCGTCATCGAACCATCTGTTCGAGCATCGCATAAGGAGGGATTGCGTTTCTGGCTCGGAGTGGAGGTCCTTTGATGAAACTTTCTGCCCCCATTTTCCAATTGAAACGCCGAGCCAAGCTCGTGGCCCGGAATAATAATGTCCCCCTGCACGAAGCACTGGACCAAATCGCGCGTGAGGAAGGGTTCGCAAGATGGAGCCTGCTTTCGTCTCAAGTCGCAGCGGCGTCACTGTCCAGATCAATCCTAGCTCGGCTGGATGAAGGTGATTTGCTCTTGGTGGCCGGCCGCCCAGGACATGGCAAGACCACGCTCGGCCTTCAGCTGTTGCTCGACGCTGCCCGAGACGGGAGAAAAGCGGTCTTCTTCACGCTGGAATTTACAGAACAGCAGGCGAGGCGGCACCTTCGGTCTTTGGACGAGGGGCCTCATGGTCTCTGCGAAAAGCTGCAAATCTTGACGTCTGATGAAATCAGCGCGGACTACATCATCCGTCATTTATGCGGGTCGGAGCGGGGGACGGTTGCCGTTATCGACTATCTGCAGATACTGGATCAGCAGCGAAGCAAGCCAGCACTCTCGGATCAGGTTCTGGCTCTTGCAGATTTCGCCAGGAAAGCCGGGGTTGTGGTTGCGTTCATTTCGCAGGTAGATCGGTCGTTTGATCCGGAAAGCAAGCGCCTGCCGGACATTCGGGACATTCGTCTCCCTAATCTCGTTGATTTGGGACTCTTCAACAAAGCCTGCTTCCTGCACAATGGCGAGGCCCAGCTTCGAGACGTGGCCTAAACGCTTGGCGCTTTTCACTGTTCATTGAAACAGTGAAAAGCTCTAATGCTTTGAGACTGCATACCTGCCGGACGGGAAACCGTTACAAACTTTTCCGGACGTGCTCTGGTCTACCTCGCTCGCCTGCCGTGATGTTGGAGAAGCGCCGGAGGTCCGGCACCGTCTCGTCAGGAAGATGACGAGCGCTCATTGTCTCGGAGCGAGGCCGTCGAGCAGGAAGTCGAGGCCTTTCCGGAAGGCGCCGTCCCAATCGTTGTCCAGCAGCAGGCGGGAGCGTTCGATCGTCGGGTAGTGTTCGCTGAGACGTGTGAGGCGCTGCTGTGCCGCGGCCCTGTCTTCGTCCGAGAGGCCGAAGCTCGCCCGGGTGATGGTGGCGCCCATCACATAGTTCCAGAGCGACCATATCGCGGCGTTCAGATCTGCGTCGGCTACACCGGCTCCGGACAACGTCCTGCTCAGCAGTTCCAGGCGGCTGAGGATGTTCGGGCCGAGTGCCCGGCGCGGCAGCAGCGATGCCGACCAGGGATGGCGCAGCATGCCGGCGCGCCAGTCTTCGAGCATATGAACGACTTTTCCGCGCCAATCTCGAGACTCGACCATTTGCGGCGGCCCGCGGTATTCGAGCACCGAGTCGAGCGCCAGATCAAAGACATCCTCCTTGTTGTCGACGTGCCAATACAGGCTCATCACGCCCGAGCCGAGGCGATCGGCCAGGCGACGCATCGTCAATCCGTCTATTCCCTGGGCGTCCAGCAGTTCTACCGCGGTCGCCACGATGCGCTCCCGGGAGAGAGACGGCTCACTGCGCGCCTCCGGCACCCGGGGCGATACACCTGTCCGTTGAGGCCGTTTGCTCGGGGCGCCGCTGCGTTTGGCCGTCATCCGTCTTCCTTGCTGATCAGAATGCCGATCTAACCCGACGAACCTGCGAATGTCGATCCTGAACGGTTGACTCGTACAATGTACGATGGCACGGATAGTACACCGTACGAGGCGGATCATACGGCAGTAGAAGTTCAATCCCGGAGGCGGCGAGGCTCTATTGCCCGCAGTCCCCGGAGCCAAGAGAAAAACATGTCACGCGCAATCACGCATCTGCTTATCGGAGGGCTGATCATCATGACCATGGGCGTTCCCGCTGCGACGACAGCGAATGAGAATGATCTCAAGCTGACCATCGTCAATCCGAAAAACCTCTACGACCCGACGCCGAACGGCTACAGCACGGCAGTGATCGTGCCCCGCGAGGGCCGGGTGGCCTATATCTCGGGACAGGGCGGCCAGGACAGCAGCGGAGCCTTGTCGCCCGACTTCGCTGTCCAGGTCCAGCAGGCCTATGCAAACCTGCGCACGGCCCTCGATGCGCTCGGTGCTAGGCCGGATCAGGTCGCCAAGCTCACGGTCTTCGTCGTCGATCACGACATGTCCAAGCTTGAGGTGCTGACCAGGAACGTGAAGGAAATGTTCGGCGCGGCGCTGCCGGCGCAGACTTTGATTCCCGTTCCCAAGCTTGCAATCGACCCGATGCTCTTCGAAGTCGATGCCGTCGTAATGCTGGAATAGTGGCGGCGGCGTATCAGGCGCGATTGCCAACGGGGAGGGCGAGTACCGAGGGGCTGCCCTGGGGCCGGCCGACCGCAACCAGCCTTCGCAGGATCGCGATCCCTTCGAGGGCTGGAAGGAATGAGCCTGTGGATGCTCGATACCAAAGCTATCCTCGTCTCCTCTGCCGCCGATTGCAGTTATCATGGCAGCGCCCTAAAACAGGCGAATGAACCGGATCGAGAAGCTACCGCCTGCCTTCGAGCGCTTCGATGAAATGCTGGGCGTGCTCGATTTCGCGATCTTCGAGAATGCAGGCGGTACGGAGGAGGAGATCCTTTCGGCAGTGCCGCAGGCGTTGCGTCACTTCCATAGATTCGACGCCGGGAAGCTGCGCGCTCTGGGAAGCCGGCGCATCTGCGAAAAGGCATTCTTCGGCGACTGGTACGACCCGGACAGCGGCAGCCTGCTGAGGCTCGGCTCCTATAAAACCGCCGACGGATCGCAGTTGACGGATCCGGTCTTGAGTTCGCTCGACGATGTGAGGATCATGTCGGGTGCGAGCTCTTGCCCTGAGCCTGGAGGGCAGTTCGCCTACGCCTTCTCGCATCCACCCTATCCACTGAACGCCAGGCCTGGCGAAGTGCAGGCGGTGTTCGAGGAGATCAGGGATTTTATCTTGCCGCCGCTCCACCGAAGCGAAATTCTCGACTGGTCAGACGCGCGGCTGCCGGAGGTTTCCGACTATTTCGAAGACGGCGCCGAATGGTGGGGCGTCTTCCTGTTCAGTGTCCACATACCATCCATGCGGCGCCTCACCATCATTGCGGGCTCGACGACGGACTGAGCGCCGGATTCCCGCCGCGGCTTGATTTCCTCATCCCGCCTTATCGAAAAAGTGCTATTGATTCGGCCGTTCGGGTTTGAGGGGCAGATGCGTCTGAAAGATTGTTACAATTTCCACGATTTCCGTCGGATGGCAAAACGGCGCCTGCCGTCGCCGATCTTCAACTATATCGATGGCGCGGCCGATGACGAGGTCACCTACCGGCGCAACACGGCTGCGTTCGAGGGCTGCGATCTGGTTCCGAATGTCCTGCGCGGCGTCGGCGACGTCGACATGTCGGTGACGGTCATGGGGCAAAGGCTGGCGATGCCCGTCTATTGCTCGCCGACGGCGCTTCAGCGTCTGTTCCACCATCAGGGCGAACGTGCGGTGGCGGCAGCGGCTGCGAAGTTCGGCACCATGTTCGGTGTCTCCTCGCTCGGCACCGTCAGTCTGGAAGAGGCCCGGCGGATTTGCGACGGTCCGCAGGTCTACCAGTTCTACTTCCACAAGGATCGTGGATTGAACCGCGAGATGATGGCGCGCGCCAAGCAGGCCGGCATCGAGGTGATGATGCTGACGGTCGACAGCATCACCGGGGGCAATCGCGAGCGCGACAAGCGAACGGGGTTTGCCATTCCTTTCAAGCTCAATCTCGCCGGTATCACGCAATTTGCGATCAAGCCCTCCTGGGCGGTCAACTATGTTCGCCATGAGCCTTTCAGGCTGCCCCAGCTGGAAAACCATGTCGATATGGGCCGCGGCGCGATGTCGATAAGCCGCTATTTCACCGAGATGCTCGATCCGTCCATGTCCTGGGACGACGTCGCCGAGATGGTGCAGCACTGGGGCGGCCAGTTTTGCCTGAAAGGCGTGATTTCGGTCGAGGATGCCAAGCGCGCGGTCGAGATCGGCTGCACCGGAATCGTGCTCTCCAATCACGGCGGGCGCCAGCTTGACGGTTCACGCACCGCATTCGACCAGCTTGACGAGATCGTCCAGGCCGTCGGGGACAGGATAGATGTGATGATGGACGGCGGCGTGCAGCGCGGCACCCATGTGCTCAAGGCGCTCTCGCTGGGAGCGAAGGCGGTCGGGCTTGGCCGTTACTATCTCTTCCCGCTCGCTGCGGCAGGAGAGGCTGGCGTCGAACGGGCGCTCGAACTGATGCGTGTCGAGATCGAACGCGGCATGAAGCTGATGGGCTGCTCATCGGTCGACGAGCTTACAAAAGAAAACCTGCGTTTCCGGTGAGGAAGCACTTCGCGTTGCCGCTAGGGCATATGCACTTCTGATCCTCTCGCGGGACCATTGCCTTGGGGGCAGATGGTAAACGGTTTGACGTTCGCATGCCCAAACGATGCCACGGGCAGAACGCAGAAGTGGAAACGAGAGCCTGCCGCAAATATTCTCCCCCACAAGGGGGGAGACGACAAGCGGCTTGACCTTCACCTATCCCGAACGATGGCGTCCCCGACTGAAGCGCGCCTCGCAGGCATTTTCCGAATCACCCCCCGCCTTCAAGGGCAAAGCAGCTTTTTCCGTTGCTCGCGAGAACACCGCGCCGGCGATGATATGCGATCTTCATCGCACGTGTTTTCTTCCTGTGGTTGTAAACAAAACAGCTATTTGCCGGCAGTCGGGCCCGGATTCGGCAGGGCCCCGCATGTTGGCGACGGCAGCGTCGAGTCGAAATTTCCCCTAAAATTGTTTTGGTTATTTGCATATAAGTGGGCATCTCCTGCAACTCCCGTTCGAAATCGGTCACGGGAAGGCGAGTTATGCGAGCGAATTCTAGCGTCTTGGAAGCAGGCTACCGGCAGACAAATCGGTGGCGCAGGAAATTGTCGGCGCATCTTTTGGTTGCGTCTGCGAGTATAATGGCATTCGCGTCTTCGGCGCTTGCGGCGCCGCCTGCGGCCGGTACCGTCATCGGCAATCAGGCGGTTGCGACCTTCGAGTCTGGCGGGCAGACCTTTTCGGTCACCTCCAACCTGGTCCAGACGACGATCAACACCATCGCCGGCGTTCAGATCGAGACCGATACGACAAAATCCGCCGTCGCCGGCGGCAAGGTGCTCTTTCCGCACACCATCACCAATGTCGGCAACGCGGCGGACAGATACAACCTGACGACGACATTCGTATCCGACTCCGGCCTTTCCTTCGTCGGCATCTATGCCGATGGCGATTGCGACGGCGTGCCCGATACGCTGACATCGATCGACCAGACCGGTTCGCTCAACGCGGGCGAAAGCGCCTGCGTCGTCGTAGAGGTCAATGTCGCGGCCGGGGCGACCGGCAGTCCCACCTTCAAGATCACCGCGGCGAGCACGCTGACAACGGCGAGCAATTTCACCGCAGGCACGGCGAACCAGCCGAACCAGCCGAACGACACCAACACGGATACCGTGACCGTCACGACCGGTGCCGTTTTCGAGTTCACCAAGACCATGAGCCTGCTCGACGACGGGGACGGGTCAGGTTCGCTCACCCCCGGCGACACCGTGCGCGTCCGCTTCAACTACAGCAATACCGGTGGAGCGGATGCGGCGAACGTGATCATCACGGACGTGCTGCCGACCGCACTGACATACGTGGCCGACGAGGGCCAATGGTCCGACGGCGGGACCATGGCGGACGCCGGAGGAGCTGTCGACCACACCAACGGCCAGGGCCACACGATCTCCTATTCGTTTGGTGACAGCACGGTGAAAGCGACGCTGTCCGCCGTGCCTGTCGGCAAGAGCGGCTATATCGAGTTCGTCGGTATGGTCGCCACTGGCGCAGCCGGCACGATTTCCAACACCGGTACGATCGACTCGGACCAGACCGACCTGCAAACCTCGAACGAAGCGCGGCTCGTCATCAACGACGGCCAGGCGACGGCTGTCACGCTGGCGGATAGAGCGGCCGATCCTTCCTATGCAGGCCGATTCGGTGGCGATCTGCCGGACGTGAACTATACCGACGGCGGACTGGCATCCAGCACCGATGACGACAACGCTGCGAACGATACCATTGCCTATACAGAGGGCTATCTGTCCTCAAGTATCCCTGTGCCTTTTGACGTGATCATTACCAATCACTCGAACACCACGCAGAGGTTCAATCTCTCCGTCGAACCGAGCAACAGTTTTCCCGCCGGCACGTTTCCCGCCGGCACGACGTTCAGCTTTACCACCACCGAGGGCACGCCGCTCCTTGATACGAACTCCGACGGCCGGCCGGACATACAGCTGGGCGCGAACTCGGTGTCGAACTTTCTTGTGCATGCCAATTTGCCGGACGGAGCGGCGCGCGAGGAGGGTTCGCAAGCTTGGGAGGCGACGATGACGGCGTCCTCCATCAGCAACACGGCGGTGCTGAACAAGACAAGGCTGCGGATCGCAAGTAAGGTCGGCGGCGGTACCGTCGATCTGCAGAACGCGGGCGAACTGGCGGCAGGTCTCAATGTCGCCAATGATAACGGCGACCCGTGGACGACCGTCAAAACCAATCCGGGCGAGGCCGCCGAATTCACCCTCGTGGTCAAAAACAATCGTTCGGTTTCCGACAGCTTCAATCTGTCCTTCAGCGGCTCGAATTTCGCGCCCGGCTCCATGCCGGCCGGCTGGCAGGTGGTGTTCAGGAATGCCGACGGCACGGTCACCAATACGGGCGTGATCGCACCGGGCGCGTCCGCGACGTTCACCGCCGTCGTAACCCCGCCGGACACGGCTGCGCCCGGCAACACGGATGTTTACTTCCGCGCCGCTTCGGCGAGCAGTGCGGCGGTCGTCGATACCAAACTGGACGAAGTCACTGTCGTTCAGGTCGTCGACCTCGCCATTCGCACCGACCAGACCGCTCAGGCGGCGCCCGGCGGCGTCGTGGTGATGACCCACACGCTGGAGAACCTCGGCAACGTCGCGATCACCAACGGTCCCATCGGCTACAACCCTGATTTTCCGAGCTTCGCGGAAACGCTTCGCGTGGACGCGAACGGCAACGGCGTGCTGGACTCCACCGACGCTACGGTGACCAGCATTGCCAATATCTTGACCGCGCTCGACAAGACGGAACTCGCTCCCGGGGACAGGGTGCTGCTGTTTTCGCGGGTCCAGGCACCCGCCAGCGCCGTGGGAGGACTTTCCGAGAGCGCGAGAATCGTCGTGAACAGCACCCTCACTGCGCCAGGCGAGGCAACGGTGGAGGATCAAAATCCGAGCAACAACACGGTCACCGAAACCGTCACCATCGTTTCCGGTAATGTCGTCGTGGTCAAGGAGCAGGCGGTCGACGCCAAATGCGACGGAACTGCCGACGGCAGCTTCACCCAGGCGGGGCAGGCGGCCAATCCGGGCGAATGCATCGTCTACCGCATCACGGCGACCAATATGGGCACGGCGGACGCGACGGAGCTGCAAATCGACGACGCAACGCCGGCCTACACCACCTATGTCGGATCGTCCGGCACGGCGACAACCGGCGATACTGAGGCGGAGCTGACGCTTCAGCCGGCCGATGGCGCGACGGGTGCCATCCGCTCCGAGCATGGCACCGTGCCCTCGGGGCAGGTCGCGCGGCTCACCTTCCGGGTGAGGATCGACCAGTAGCCCTCTCGGTCGGCGGGCGGGCAGGGGCGTCTCCTGCCCGCGCCGCATGTCGGGCACTTCCAGGCGAGCACAATCGGGAAAATAATGCGGGGAATACGCGGGATAGTTGGCAGGGTCATGGCTTGTCTGGCGGCGTTCGCCGCCCTGTGCCCGGCCGTCGCCCTTGCCGTTCCCGCTCCTGCCGGCGCGCTCATCGAAAGCCAGGCCGTCGTCTCGTATTTCAATACCGAACTCGGCATCTACGAGTCCGTATCGACCAATGTCGTGGTCACCCGCGTCAATTCGGTGAAAGCCATCGAGGTGGTTTCCGACCAGACCGTTTTCATGGCGCCGGCTTCGGTCGGCCAGTTCGCATTCTTCATCCGCAACACGGGCAACGCTCCCCTCAGTCCGTCGGCCAGGCGAGCGTTCCGGCCGAGAGGAAGAGGACGGCTCCGATGAACCCGAACCAGACGATCGTCTGTACGGTCAGCCTGACAAGCATGAGCAAGCTCCTGCATGGTTTGTGCGATGAAGGGCGCTTTTAGCGCGGGACGGAAACTCTATGCGGCTTTCCGCCCGCGTCCCGGCGCGACGAACTCCTGAGATAGTGTTTCGGTCAGCGCTCGCAACTCTCATTTCAGGCGGGTGAGGTGGGATTAAACGGCGCGTGCCTGCGAGGCTTCATCGGCGCTTGCCTGAAGCGTTCACACTCTTGTGCTTTGCGCGGAACTTAAAGCCGCATAACCGGATTCCCATATTAGACCCGCTGCATCTTCGCTTGGGCCCTGACCGGTTCAAGGATCAAAGAATGCAGCAATGCGAAGCGCGACAGCGACCTTTGCACGCCGAATAGGACGTGCGGTGCTGGAGCAGCACTCGCCGTCCGCAAAGGAGGGACGCGATGTATCGCTATATGATGAAGGAACTGATGCTCATCATCGCCGGCCTGACGGTCTGTGCGGTGCTGTTCCTGCTCGTCCTGTCGCAGGGAGCGGCCGCGTCCTTTTGAGCGCGGTTCAGCTCTTGCCGAGAATCTCGATCGTCCTCGGGTCCCGAACGCCGGCGCAGTAACGGTCGAGCGCCCGGGTGAAGGTGTCGACATCAGGCGCCGCCGCTTCGAAGAGCGTCATCGATGAGCAGAACTTCAGATCGTCCGGCCGACCGAAGATCTCAAGAGCGCTGCGCCCCCCGACCCCATTGACCGCTTCCGTGCATTCGAGAATGCGCCGGCCGAGGACCCGGTGTGCGAGATAGGCCTGCGCCTCGCCAAGGCCCGACAGCGCATAATGTTGCGCCGTCGGCGAATGGCCGAGGCCCGCGATCTGCGGAAAGATGAACCACATCCAATGCGTCCGCTTGGCGCCCGCGCGCAGCTCCGCGAGCGCGGCCGGATAGATGCCTTCCTGCGCCGCGACGAAGCGTTCGAGATCGAATGCCTCCCTCGTCATCAGCCTCTCACCGGTTCATCTGTCACCAGCGCTGATGAACATGAACCTTGATGAGCCGCTCGTAAAGCGCTGCGATTGCCGCGAGCGTCGCGCCGTCGATCGGCGCAAGGGCGCTGGCGGCGGCGTTCGATTGCGCCTGCGCGGCGTTGCGGGCGCCGGGAATGACGACGGAAACCGCGTCCTGCGCGAGGATCCAGCGCAAGGCGAATTGCGCCATCGGCACATTGGCGGGCGCCAGCGTGCGAAGCTCGTCGACCGCCTGCAGCGCCACGTCGAACGGCACGCCGGCAAAGGTCTCCCCGACGTCGAAGGCTTCGCCGTGACGGTTGAAGTTGCGATGGTCGTCGGCGGCAAAGACGGTGTCCTTGCCGATCTTGCCCGAAAGAAGGCCGGAGGCGAGCGGTACGCGCACGATGACGCCGACATCCTTCTTTTTCGCCTCGGCGAAGAATAGGTCCTGCGGCCGCTGGCGGAAGATGTTGTAGATGATCTGGACCGTGGCGACGCCTGGATATTCGATAGCCTTCAGGGCCTCTTCGACTTTCTCGACCGAGACGCCGTAATGGCGGATCTTGCCCATGGTCACCAGCCGGTCGAGCGCGCCGAAGACCTCGGGCCGGTAGTAGGCCTCCGTCGGTGGGCAGTGGAGTTGGACGAGATCAAGCGTTTCGACGCCGAGATTTGCGAGGCTGCGGTCGATGAAGGCCTCGATATTGGCGCCCGTATAGCCCTCCGCCAGGTGCGGATTGAGCCGGCGGCCCGCCTTCGTGGCGACGAATGGTTTCTCTCCGCCCCGTTCCTGCAGCACCGCGGCGATGATTTTTTCGGAACGCCCGTCGCCATAGACGTCCGCCGTGTCGATGAAGGTGATGCCGCTGTCGAGGGCGGCATTGAGCGCGCGCTTGCCATCCTCCTCGCTGACGTCGCCCCAGGAGCCGCCGATCTGCCAGGCGCCGAAACCGATCTCCGAAATCGTGGCGCCCGTTCGTCCCAAGATCCTTGTTTTCATCGAATGTATCCTCTCCATCTTGATGCCGGAACCTCAGCTCCGTGTCGTCCGCATAACTATGACGATAGTGGCGCAGATGAAAGCTCCCCTCAGTCGCAGAGTGTCACCAGCGCCTTGCCGCGAGTGAGATCGCTCACGAGGGTGAGCACGTCGTCCACCGCGTCTTGCCGTATCTCGGCCGACAGCACTGCGCCGGTGCCGGTGAAGGTCTCGGAGGCGATCGAAACGCCGCGCGCCGTCAGCCGCGCCTTGATGAGCGCGAGATCGGCGAAGTCGCAGGCGATCTCGGCACGCTGTCGTTCGATGAGCTCGATCTTTTCCGCCGCCCGCAGGCAAAGCGCCGCAGTGCCGCCATAGGCACGGACCAGTCCGCCGCTGCCGAGCAGGACGCCGCCGAACCAGCGTGTCACGACCACGGCGACGCGATCCAGCGACTGACCGTCGATCGCTGCAAGGATCGGCTTGCCCGCCGTCCCGCTTGGCTCGCCGTCGTCGCTGAAGCGATAGCTCTGGCCGGCCCGCCAGGCCCAGCAATTGTGGTTGGCCGCAGGATCCGAGCGGGCGGCAATGAAGGTTTTGGCCGACAGTTCGTCCTCGATGGGCCCGGCAATCGCCAGGAAGCGGCTCTTCTTGATTTCCTGAGTCGAGGTCTCGATGCGTTGGAGCGTGAACATCCGCTTTGTCCGTTTCGAGCTTGATAGCGGATTCCCGATCGTTAGGCCAAGGGGGCAGCCGGCGTCTGCCCCTCAACCCGCTGCCGCGACCTTCTCCCCGCAGGCGGGGAGAAGGGACACGCGGCGCCCTCCAGCGCACCATTTTATCGAACGCGCGCGGCCTACTCGTTCCCTCTCCCTGCCTGCGGGGAGAGGGTTAGTCCTCGGGTTAAACCCGAGGAGAGGGGGCAGCCCTTTGTTCAATCGGCGCGCTCAGCCGATCGCCATCAGGCTGGCATTGCCGCCGGCTGCAGCCGTGTTGATCGAGGCGGAAACCTCTTCCACGAGCCAGTTCAGGCAATAGGCGTCCGGGTTGCGGGCGATCTCCTCGCTCGATGCGGCCTGCACGAGCAGCAGCGGGCCGGGCAGGGCGGCGATAGCCTTGTTGACCGCGCGGATGCGCTCGGCGTCACCTTCGACCAGCGCACCGGCGAACGGGCCGTCGGCGGCCCAGTCCTTGGACCAGGAGACACGCAGGCCGACGGTCTGCGGCAGGTTCTTCAGCGAAGCCTGCAGACCGGAGGCGGCATCGATCGCGACGCTGTTGCCGGTCGCGAGCGCAGCGGCGAGCTGGTGGTATAGACCGCTCTCCGTCGCCGGCACGAGGAGGATGCGGCCGCGCGCATGGAGCGTATAGAGATTGCGTTCGCCGACGGGGCCGGGGAGTTCCAGATCCAGGCCAAGTGCCGAGCTGCTGCCGGCGTTGCGGGCCGCTTCGGCCTCCGCGCGCGCGCCTTTGCCGTCGAGCCATTTGGCGAAGTCGAGAAGGACCGGGTCCGTGTGCACCGAGCTGTGCTGCGGCGGCACCGGTGCGGTCGTAACCAGGCGGCCGAGATAAAGCGGACCGCCGGCCTTGGGACCGGTACCGGAAAGACCGCGGCCGCCGAAGGGCTGGACGCCCACGACCGCGCCGATGATGTTGCGGTTGATGTAGAGGTTGCCCGCCTTGATACGGCTCGTCACATGCGCGATCGTCTCGTCGAGGCGCGTGTGGAGCCCGAAGGTCAGCCCGTAGCCGGTGGCGTTGACGTCGTCCACCAGCCGGTCGAGATCGTCGCGCCGGTAGCGGATGACGTGCAGCACCGGCCCGAAGACCTCGCGTCGAAGATCGGAAAGCTTCTCGAGTTCGATGATCGTCGGCGGCACGAAGGTGCCCACTCCGGTCTCCGAGGCGAGCCCGATCTGCTCGACCTTGCGGCCGAGCCCGCGCATCCGCTCTATGTGCTTCTCGATGTTGTCCTTCGCCTCTGACGTGATGACCGGGCCGACATCCACGGAAAGACGATCGGTGCGGCCGATATGCAATTCGTGCAGCGCGCCCTTCAGCATCGTCAGGATGCGGTCGGCCACATCCTCCTGCAGGCACAGCACACGCAGTGCCGAGCAGCGCTGGCCGGCACTGTCGAAGGCGGAGGTGATCACGTCGCCGACCACCTGCTCGGCAAGAGCCGAGGAGTCGACGATCATCGCATTCTGGCCTCCGGTTTCGGCGATCAGCGGGATCGGCCGGCCGGCGGGCGAAAGGCGGTCGGCAAGCTGTGCCTGGATCAGCCGCGCGACTTCCGTCGATCCGGTGAACATCACGCCCGCGGTCTCGGCTGCGGCGACCAGCGCCGCACCGACGCGTCCGTCGCCCGGAAGAAGCTGCAGCGCGCTTGCCGGAATGCCGGCCTCATGCAGGATGCGCACGCCCTCGGCGGCGATCAGCGGCGTCTCTTCCGCGGGTTTGGCGAGCACGGGATTGCCGGCGACGAGCGCGGCGGCGATCTGCCCGGTGAAGATTGCCAGCGGGAAATTCCATGGGCTGATGCAGACGATCGGGCCGAGCGGCCCGTGGCCGGGGCCGAGCGTGCGGCGCGTCTGTTCGGCATAGTAGCGCAGGAAATCGATCGCCTCGCGCACCTCGGCAATGGCGTTCAGCGCCGATTTGCCTGCCTCGCGGATGATCAGCCCGAGAAGCGTGGGCATGCGGGCCTGCATCAGCTCGGCGGCGCGGTCGAGGCAGGCGGCCCGCTCGGAGGGCGGCACGGCCGCCCAATCCGGCGCCGCGTCGGCGGCAAGGCGCACGGCGCGCCGTGCGTCCTCTTCCGAGGTCTCGGTCACCGAGCCGACGACGTCACGATGGTCGCCGGGGTTCAGAACCGTCCGCGTCTCGCCGGCAGCGGGGCCGGTTGCGAGCTGCGGCAGGGCGGTCCACTTCATTGCCGCGCTTTCCCTCAGCGCTTCCGTAAGCGACGCAAGCGTTTCCTCGTTGGAAAGATCGAGCCCGGCGGAATTGGTCCGCGCATCGCCGAAGAGTTCGGCCGGCAAGGCGATCCTGTCGTGCTTGGCGCCGACGACCGGCATGGCGCGGACAACTTCGACGGGGTCGGCGATCAGTTCGTCGACCGAAACCTTCGGGTCGTTGATGCGATGCACGAAGGAGGAGTTGGCGCCGTTTTCGAGGAGGCGCCGGACCAGATAGGCAAGCAGCGTCTCATGGGTGCCGACAGGCGCATAGATGCGGCAGGGGCGATCGAGCTTGCCGCGGCCGACGACCTCTTCATAAAGCGGCTCGCCCATGCCGTGCAGGCACTGGAATTCGTATTTGCCCACGTGAAAGTCCTTGCCGGCCATGTGGTAGATGGCGGCGAGCGTCTGGGCATTGTGTGTCGCGAATTGCGGGAAGACCACATCGGTTGCGGCAAGCAGCTTGGCTGCGCAGGCGATATAGGAGACGTCGGTGTGGATCTTGCGCGTGAATACCGGGAAATCCGCGAGCCCGTCGAGCTGCGCCCGCTTGATCTCGGCATCCCAATAGGCACCCTTCACCAGCCGCACCATGATGCGCCGGCCGGAGCGCCGGGCAAGATCGATGATGAAGTCGAGAACGAAGGGGCAGCGTTTGCCATAGGCCTGCACGACGAAGCCCATGCCGTTCCAGCCGGAGAGATCGCGGTCGAGGCAGAGCTCCTCGAGAAGATCGAGCGACAGTTCCAGCCGGTCGGCTTCCTCGGCGTCGATGTTGAGGCCGATATCGTAATTCTTGGCGAGGAGAGCGAGCGCCTTCACCTTCGGCAGCAATTCGCCTATGACGCGCGCGGCTTGCACGCGGCTATAGCGGGGATGCAGCGCCGAGAGCTTGATGGAGATGCCCGGGCCCTCATAGATGCCGCGGCCGGCGGAGGCTTTGCCGATTGCGTGAATGGCGCTCTCATAGTCCTTGTAATAGCGTTCGGCGTCGGCGGCCGTGGTCGCCGCTTCGCCGAGCATGTCGTAGGAGTAGCTGAAGCCTTTCTCCTCGAGCTCCTTAGAACGTTTCAGCGCTTCGCGGATCGTCTCGCCGGTGACGAACTGTTCGCCCATCATCCGCATGGCCATGTCGACGCCGCGCCGGATCACCGGCTCGCCGCAACGCGAGATGAGACGCGTGAGCGCCGCCGCGAGGCTGCGGTCGTTGACCGTCGAGGTCAGCTTGCCGGTGACCACAAGTCCCCAGGTCGCGGCATTGACGAAGAGCGAACGGCTGCCGCCGAGATGCGATTTCCAGTTGCCGTCGGCAATCTTGTCGCGGATCAGCGCGTCGCGCGTCGCCGTATCGGGAATGCGCAGCAGCGCTTCCGCAAGGCACATGAGTGCCACGCCTTCCTGGCTCGAAAGCGAATATTCCTGCACCAGTCCCTCGACGCCGGAGCCACTATGCTTGCCGCGCAGCGCCTCGATCAGCTTGCGGGCGGTGCTTGCGGCGGCGTCCCGTATTTCCTTCGATTGCGTGGCCGCCTCGACGAGAGGCGGCAGGCATTCCGTTTCCGGGCGGCGGTAAGCGGCCGTGATCGCCCGGCGCAGCGTGCTTTGCGGCCGGACTGGCGGTGCGAAGTCGGCGAAGGGCGCAGGTGCGGCGTCGATCGCAGATTTCTGAAGCGGGTTCGGGCTCATTGAACGCTGTCCTCCACGGAACGGTAGCGGGCGCTTTCGACGCCCTGATGTCGTGGCAGAAAATACGCGTGCCATCGCCGAACATCCATCCGGCAAATTAGCCTTATGGCCGAATGTTTCTCCGCGACAGGCCGGACAAAAGGAGAACTATACGGAGCGCAAGCGAATGTTCCGGATGATCATAGGTCAGCATGCCGCCCCGAAAAGTTGCTCCCGCGCCATCAGGCACTCGTCGTCCCCCGGCATGCAGGTGCGACAGACGATGGGGCGTATGTCGTAGACCTTGCAGGCGACGGAACGGCCGAGCTTGCCTTCAAGCGCCGTGCAGCGGCCGCTCTCGCAGCGCATGCCGCCGAGATCCGCAGCCACATAGTCTGCCGGAATGCGCTCGAGCTCCTCCTCCGTCTCCAGCGAAAAGCGCGGCCAGTCGGCCGAATAGGCGCAGCAGGCGCCGCAGCTCTGGCAGTCGAAATTCTGATGGGCGGGAACGGATTGGCTCATGGCGCCAGCCTATCACGAAGCGGGTGGCGCCGGAATGCCTGCCTCTTGCGCCGGAAGGTCACGCTCCCACCGCGTCGCGCCTTGCTATCTCGTAGTCTTCCGTATGCACGAGCACGCCGTCGCCGGTCACCAGCGCTATGCCATAGGCCGCCGGCTCGTCCACCGAAAGGGACGCGTCCGCGGTGTCGAAGGGCATAGGCTGCTGGTGCACCGGACTTTTGAAGATCGAGAAGGGAATGCCGCGACTGGAGCCGCTGATGGTGCGGTGGACATGGCCGGCGAAGATATGACGAACATTTCCGTGCCGCTTCACCAGGGCGTAGAAGTCGTCTTCGTTGACGAGGCGGATCATATCGATGCCGGCAAAGCCGCTGATATGCGGCGGGTGGTGCATGAAGATCAGCGCCGGCCGGCCGCCGGCCTCTTCGAGTTGCCGGTCGAGCCAGGCAAGGCGCCTGTCGCATAGGTGGCCGGCGTGACTCACCGGATAGTCGTAGGGCGGTGCAAACAGCGTATCGAGCAGGATCGCGCGGCAATCGGCGAAATCGAGCACCTGCTGGACGAAGCCGTTTGCGTCGGTCGCCGCTTCCGCGAAGACGTCGAGAAACACATCGCGCCGGTCGTGATTGCCGATCATGAGCGCCGCCGGTGGGGTGAGTTCGCCGAGAAGCGCCTTCAGCCGCTCGTAGGAAGCGCGGTCCGCCCGATGCGTCAGATCGCCGGCGAAGATCACCCGGTCGGCATCCGCATGGTAGCGGTTGACGTGGGCGATGCCGTTTGCGAGCCGCCGGTACGGGTCCAGCCCGATGATCGTCTCGCCTTCGGGCACCATGTGGAGGTCGGAGAAAATGATGAGCTTCGTCATGTGCGTCCCGCGTTGATGTCTCGCGGGTCACGCTCCTGCGCCTGCTCGCAGGCGTCAAGCGGCATTTTCGGGCGGGTCGGACCTATGCGGAAGACCGGTCCGCCGCCCTCATCACTGCAATCCGTCCGTGGTCGCCTGCGCGAAGCGCCGGGCCGTCAGCAAATCGCCGGAGGACGTACCGGCCATGCCGCGCTCGGCAAGGAGATCGGCATAGCTGGCCATTGCCAGAGCATGGCCATTCCCAGCGGCTTCGGCGAGAATTCGTGCCGACTGCAGCTTCTGTCCAGCCCTGTCGAGAACGCGCGCGAGCTGGAACTGCGTCCGGGCGCCGCCGTTCTGATTATAGGCTTCCCGACAGGCGGAAAGTGCCACCCCGATGCGGATGTCCTCCGTCGCAACGGCGGGGAAAGCCCTGTTGCGTTCGAGATCGAATTCGCTACCGGCCTCGCGGTCGCATTGCTCGGCGGCGGTGAGATCGCCTGCACGCGCCGCGGAAGGCGCGGTCGCGACCAGAGGCAAGACCACGGCGGCCGCGAGCAGGTGATACAGGCTCGATCCAACGTGTTTCTTCATGGTGCTCTCCCTCTTACCGACACCATCCTAGGGCCGCCCCGACCCGGCATCTGTTCCGCGGGAAACAGCGGTGAAGGCGATGAAACGGTGAGTTGAAGCAGCCCCCAAGATGCGTCTTGCATCGGGCACGCCTCGGTCTATCCTCGTAAGGAGCCGGAGGCCGAACAGGGAGCGCTGCGAAACGCAGCGGAGAAGCCGATGCGGCAGTTCGAGATGAGGAGACGGATCTTTCTTGGCGGCCTGCTGCTTGCCACCGTATCGGGCGGCCGTTCGACGGCAGCAGCTCCGGTCGTGGGCAAGGCTGCGAAAATCCGCGGCAATGTCCGCCGCCGGCAGGGCGGGGACGAGGAACGGCTGGCGATCGGCGGCGCGGTTCTCGACAAGGACTATGTCCTGACGAGCAGCAACAGCTTCGCCGATCTCGCGCTCAGCGAAACGCGTATCCTGCTGGGGCCGCAAACGGAACTCCTGATCGACAGCTACATCGCCGGCCAGGGCGGAACCCTGGAGCTGGGCCTCGGCCGGATGGTCTTCGACCGGCCCGAAGGCTTGCCCAAGACGGACGTCGCGGTGCGCACCGCCTTCGGCATGATCGGCGTTCGGGGAACGAAATTCTTCTGCGGCCCGAGCCGAGCGGCTTTCGCGGTGTTCGTGGAACATGGCGTGGTATCCGTTCAGGGCGGCGGCGTTACACGAACAGTTGCGGCCGGCCAGGGCGTGGATATCAGCCGCCCGGGCGCTGCGCCCAGCGAACCGACGCGCTGGGGTCAGGCGCGAATTCGTCAGGCCTATGCGAGCGTCGGGTTGAGGTAGGGACGATAGCCGGCATCCCGCGATGCGGTTGCTGTCGATGTGTGCCCCTCATCCGCCTGCCGGCACCTTCTCCCCGCAGGCGGGGCGAAGGGGCAAGCAGCGCACGCTCGCTCCCTCTCACGCTGCGGTCCACAAGAGGAGAGGGGATTTGAGCGGGTGCCGCGGGGTCTCCTTCGCCCCGCTTGCGGGGAGAAGGTCGCGGCAGCGGGATGAGGGGCGGCGTTCCCTCATTCCGCTCCAAGGTGCTTGTTCAGCCCATCGCCCGCTACCGTAAATAGCTCCATCGATCCGAAGCCCCTGATGTCATGCCGGCCAAGGGATCTGAGCGCCGCCTTCGACTGCGCAGCCGCCGCCGGGCCGATGCAGATGGCGGTGCCGAGGAACTTGTTCGCCTCCTGAAGGCGAGCGGCGAGGTTCACCGCATCGCCATGGGCGGTGTAGTCGAGCTTCCCGCCGGCGCCCACCTCTCCCAGTACCGCCGGCCCGGTTTCAATGCCGATGCGGGTCCTGCCGAAACCGTGTTCGGCAAATTGCGGACGTCTGCGCATCTCCTCGGTCAGAGCATGGATCGCCGCGGCGCAGCCGATCGCCTTGTCTACGTGGCCGGGCAGGTCCTCGGGCGCGTTGAAGAGAGCATGGACGGCATCGCCGACGACCTTGTCGACCATGCCGCCATGCCCGGAGACGAGCGCGTTCACCTCGGCGAAATAGACGTCGAGCAGGGCCACGAGTTCGCGGGGACCAAGCTTTTGCGAAACTGTCGAGAAACCCTCGATATCGGTGAAAAGCGCCGTCACCGGGCGTTCCTCACCGGCCATGCGCCCGCGATCGGGCTCGTCTATGTAGCGCGCCACCACGGACTGCGGCAGATATTGCGAGAATTTCCGCCGGGCGATCGCCTCTGCGCGCCGCGTGCGCGCGAGCTGCAATGCGCTGGTGACGACGAGGACCGCAGCCAGTGCCAAGGATGTGCCGACCGCGTCGAAGAGCCAACCGGTGGAGGCATAGATCGCACCGGCAAAGGCGATTGTTGCGAGCACCGCCGCAGCGCCCAACATAAGGGATGCCATCGGGCGAAGCCTGGTTGCTGCATAGGCTGCAGCGACTCCCGCTGCGAAGGCGAAGACCGCCTCGATCAATGGCAGATTGCTGCCACGGTAAGGCACGAACCCCGTCATGATCGCATTGGCGATATCCGCGTGGATCTGAACCGATGGCTGGAGCGGCATGGAGGCGGTGGGCCGAAGGCCGCCAAGGCTCGGCATGCTGCTGCCGATCAAGACGAGCCTTCCCGCCAGACGGCTTTTCTCCAGGCGACCGGCGAGGATGTCGGCGGCAGAGATCGTGCGGGCGGCGATCGCCTCCTCGGAACTTGCGGGGAAACGCAGGTTGCCGCTCTCGTCGAGAGGGATGATCGCGTGATCGAGCCTCAGCCAGGCGGGTTCTCCGCCGAGAACGGGCGTGCTGCTGTCGGCGGCAAGCCGCCCCGCTTCGATGCCGAGCGCCGGGTAGGCATCGTTGCCGAGTATGGCGTAAGCCTGAACACGCCGGACCCGCGCATCCTCGTCGCCGACGAGAAAAGCGGCCGTCGCGGCCTTCGCCCGGTCCATGAATGCCGGGCAGGAGGTCTCCGCACCTTCAATAAACCACTGCGCGGGGACGGCCAGCTGGCGCCTGAGGGCCAGAGGCGGCACGGGGCGCGGCCGTTCGAGAACGCGGTCGGCCGCCAAGAAGCCGAGGGCCACCGGGGCTCTGCCGATCGCCGCAGCGAGCGCGGCGTTTGCGGGCGAAGCCGGGTCGCAGGCGGAACTGAAAACGAAATCGACGGCGATCGTCTTCGGCCCGGCCGCGGCCAGGTGTGAGATCAGATCGGCGGTTGCGGCCCTGTCCCAGCTGCCGCCATGCGCTTCATAGGCCTTACGATCGACGTCGACGACGATGATGTCCGGCGACCTCGGCGAGGGGACCCATTGGGTGAGACTGTCGAAAAAGAGTTCACGCTGGGTGTCGAGGATGGTTCCGGCATAGAGATAGAGCAGCAGCGCCGCGGCGAGGCTGGCGATGATCCCTCCGGAAAGCGGGGTTATGCGGTGATGCATCCTCGGCCTTACGCTCAACCGCTCCAAGTCTTTGAAACCGCCCGCTTTTGGGCAAGCGGCATCAATCCTCCTCCGGATCGGCGATGCTCAGCAGGCGACCCACATTGCAGCAGATGATGCCGTCGGCGCGCTTGATCGCACCGCTCTCCTCCAGCGACAGGATCGCGCGGTTCACCTTCGGCCGGCTCGCTCCGAGGATCGAGGCGATGTCCGTCTGGCTGAGCGTCAGCCGGAGATTGGCGCTTTGTGGCATCTCGCTACCGTGGATCTGGCGGAGCGTCGCCAGGAAGAAGCGGGCGACGCGGGCGTTGAGATCATAGAGCGCGATGGTTTCCAACCGGTCCGTCGTGTCGCGCAATTGCGCGCAGAGGAAGCGGATCACCGCCTCGGCGGTCTTCGGCCTCTGCGTGATGAGGGCGAGGAAATCCTTCTTGCCGATCACATAGCCCTCGGCGGCGGTGACGGCGGTCGCATCCGCCGATCGCGGCTGTCCGTCGAGCAGCGCCATCTCGCCGAACAGCGCCCCTGCCTCGTGCTGCCGCAACATGAGTTCGCGGCCTTGCGGCGTGAACAGCGAAAGCTTGATGCGTCCGGAAACCACCACGATCATGTAGTCGCCCTGGTCGCCGCGTTGGAAGATGACCGTGCCCGCGGACCATTTCCGGTAGCTGGCGATGCCCGATAGCTCGCACAAGGTTTCGCTGTCGAACTCTTCGAATATAGGGAAGGACCGCCAGAAGGCGGAACTCCGGATGACTTCAGCCATTGCGATTACCCCTGCGTTCCCCTTTACGCGTCGGGGAGTTTTGACTCTGTCGCCTCATCTTGCAACAGAAAAGCGCTTGTTTGGCCGACCGAGGCCAAAGCGGCAAGG
Source organism: Ensifer sp. R1-3 (assembly GCF_056739175.1). Lineage (NCBI taxonomy): Bacteria > Pseudomonadati > Pseudomonadota > Alphaproteobacteria > Hyphomicrobiales > Rhizobiaceae > Ensifer > Ensifer sp. R1-3. The sequence continues at coordinate 2,312,777 of NZ_CP096515.1, read as the reverse complement.
CATCAGTTGACGACGAATCGATTCCGTCTCTAGATTGTGAACGATCTGTCGCCGGGCGGGCGGCTAGAGGATTTCGAAAAGCTTGTTATCTCTGCTGCCAACACGTTTCCCAACAGGAGCCTCGCGCATGTCCCAGAATGTCATCGTGCTCATCGGGCGCATTCTTCTCTCGATCATCTTCATAACCTCCGGCTTCGGCAAGCTCACCGACCCGTCGGCGACGGCCGGTATGATCACCGGTGCCGGTTGGCCTGCCGCAACGGCGCTCGCCTATCTCGCCGGTCTCTTCGAACTCGTTGCCGGTCTTGCGATCCTCGTCGGGTTTCAGACCCGTATCGCATCCTATCTGCTCGCCGCCTTCTGCGTGGTCACCGCTTTCGTCTTCCATAGCGGCGCAATCAACGTCCCGGACTTCCCGCCGGCTGCAAACGGTCTGCTGACGGTCTTCAACCAGATCATGATGATGAAGAACGTCACGATCGCCGGCGCCTTCCTGGTGCTGGCAGGCTTCGGCCCGGGCGCGCTTTCGCTCGATGCCCGCACCGGAAGGGCCGTTGCTGCCTGACCCAAGCATTGCCGATCGAAGCAGAACCCGCCGGCTTGCCGGCGGGTTCTTTGTTGCGTCACGATCTCAAGGGTAGATGACGCCCTTGCGCAGGATGACGTTGCCGTATAGCCGCGGTTCGCTGGTCTGCACCACCGCATGGGCCGCCTTCACCCGCTGATAGAAATCGGCTCCGAGCAAAGGAACGACCGGCTGTGCCGGCTCGTGTTTCCGACAGCAGGCAATGATGTCCCGATGCACCGGGTCGAGCGCATCGCGGTCCTGTTTCACGGTTGCCCGGAAGATCGCCTCCGGCACGAAATCGTCGATCGGCAGGATGCTCAATACGGCGTCGAGCACGGGGACAAGCGGGTGTCCGTCCAACCGGATGAGCCGGCGCGCGTGCTCCAGCCCGGGATAGTTTCCGTCGACGAGCGCAATCTCGTCGCCGTGCCCCATCGCTCTCAATGTGGAGAGAAGCTCCGGGCTCAGAATGGGGCTTATTCCTTTCAGCAACGGCTTAAAGCTCCTTGAAGAGGACATTGGTGTCCAGCAGATAGCGGGAGAAGAGCGGCAGGCTTGCGCCGCCGATCGCGCGGGCGTGGCTGCCGACGGTGCCTTCGACGAGGTCAGGAACCGTGACGCCCTGCAGGTCGAGCGTCTGGAGGGCCTTTCGCGTCGCGGCAAGAAGGCGCGCACGCACCCAGGGCGGAAAGCCGCCGTCGATCACGGCCGCCGAAAAATCGACGACGGAAACCGCGGAGACGACGGCTTGCGCAAGCGCTGCCGCCGCATCCTGGATCCATATTTCGAGCGGCTCGCCGAAATCGATCCAGTCGTCGGCGGAGTACCAGAGCGGCTCCGGGTCGATGCCGCGTTCGCGCAGGAGCTTTTCCAGGACGAAGACCGACGCGATTTTCAGCAACTGCGTCGACTTGCCGTCCTTGCCGGCGACAGGCAGCGGGCCGACGGCGCCGGCGGTGCCGGTTCGTCCGGAAAAGAGGGCGGAGTTGATCACGACGCCGCCGCCGATAAAGGAGCCGATATAGAAATAGACGAAATCGGGATAACTGGCGCCCACACCAAAGGCGAGTTCGGCACCGCAGGCGCTGGTTCCGTCGTTCTGAAGGAAGACCGGATGCCGGATGCGCGAGGCGACCGCCGCCTGCAGGTCGAAATTGCGCCACCTGTCCATCTCTTCGCGCGGCGCGCCGACTTCCTCCGACCAGTTCCACAACTCGAACGGCGTGGCGATGCCGACGCCGGCAATGCGGCCGCGCTCGCCGGGGCCAAGCTGTCCCTCGAGCTTGCCGATGCCCCCGACGATGAAGCTGACGATCTCCTCGGGCAGCGGATAGGTATGGATCTGATGCAGGTGCAGCCGGATGGTGCCGAGAAAATCCATCAGCACCAGATCGGCGCTGCGCCGGCCGATCTTCACGCCGAAGGAATAGACCGCATCCGGATTGAGCCGCATGGGGATGGAGGGCTGTCCAACCCGGCCGCGCACCGGCGCGCCGCGGACGAGCAGCCCGTCGGCTTCGAGCGACCGCATGATGACGGAGGCGGTCTGCGCCGATAGACCGGATCGGCGCGCGATCTCGGCCTTGGACAAGCTGCCGTGACGGCGCACCAGCGACATGACCAGCCGTTCGTTATAGGCGCGCACGCGCGTTTGATTGGCCCCGCCGCTCGGGTCGACCACATCCGGCTGGGGCGGCCCCGCATAGGGGCCATCTGTCAGTGACATGCCACCGTTTCCTCCCATTGGTACCGTACGGTTCCTCCCCGATCCGGGTACGGCCATGCAGTACCTTAAAGCTTTACCGCGATCGCACTCCGATCACGGCACCCGCTCGCTTCGCGTGGGGCTGTCCGCATCCGGCCCACGATCGTCGATGCCCAAATCCTCCCGCTCGGACCGAAGCGATACCACGTGCAGAATGCCACAACGAAATAATAATTCAATTTGATTTATTTATTGACATGGTCGATTTTTGATGCTTGATTGACCATCGGAAGCGCCGTCTGCAGCTGAGGAGAATGCTGCAGCGGGTCCTGAAGCCGGCGCGCCGGCATTTTTCATCCTTGGGAGGATTTAATGAAGAAGACAGTTCTTTCTGCCGCATTCGGCGCGCTCGCCATGGGCGTGGCTTTCGCATCGCCCTCGCAGGCAGCCGAGGTGTCGGCATGCCTCATCACCAAAACCGACACCAATCCCTTCTTCGTGAAAATGAAGGAAGGCGCGGCCGCCAAGGCCAAGGAACTGGGCGTCACCCTGAAGTCCTATGCCGGCAAGATCGACGGGGATTCCGAGAGCCAGGTCGCTGCGATCGAGACCTGCATCGCCGATAGCGCCAAGGGTATCCTGATTGCCGCCTCCGATACCCAGGGTATCGTGCCGCAGGTCCAGAAGGCGCGGGATGCGGGTCTTCTGGTCATCGCGCTCGACACGCCGCTCGAACCCCTCGATGCCGCCGACGCCACTTTTGCGACGGACAATCTGCTTGCCGGCAAACTCATCGGCCAGTGGGCGGCCGCAACGCTAGGCGATGCCGCCAAGGAAGCCAAGGTGGCCTTCCTCGACCTGACGCCGTCGCAGCCCTCCGTCGACGTGCTGCGCGACCAGGGCTTCATGATCGGTTTCGGCATCGACCCCAAGGACCCGAACAAGATCGGCGACGAGGATGATCCTCGCATCGTCGGCCATGACATCACCAACGGCAACGAAGAGGGCGGCCGGACCGCGATGGAGAACCTCCTCCAGAAGGACCCGACCATCAACGTCGTCCACACGATCAACGAGCCGGCCGCCGCCGGCGCCTATGAGGCGCTGAAGTCCGTCGGCCGCGAGAAGGACGTGCTGATCGTGTCCGTCGACGGCGGCTGCCCGGGCGTCAAGAATGTCGCCGAGGGCGTGATCGGCGCGACGTCGCAGCAGTATCCGCTGATGATGGCGGCGCTCGGCATCGAGGCGATCAAGAAGTTCGCCGATACGGGCGAGAAGCCTACGCCGACCGAAGGCAAGGACTTCGTCGACACCGGCGTTTCGCTCGTCACCGACAAGCCGGTATCCGGCGTCGAGTCGATCGATACCAAGACCGGCATGGAGAAGTGCTGGGGCTGATCGGCCGCGCACACAGGCGTTGAAGGGAAGGGCGGCCCCGGCCGCCCTTCCCGCAAGTGCCGAGGTCTTTGACAAGGCATCGAAAACCTGCGCAATTTTCAGGGCGGGGCGAGGAAGGCGCGAGGTGCTTCTTGCCCGCGTTCCGCTCTGGCTTCTCAGAACCGATCGCGGCGCAGGCCGGATTTCGTGGAGCGTTCTGAGGCTCGCCGCTTCGACCGGTGGGCCGCGCATCCTGCAGCAATGCACCCCCTTCTTGAGCGGGGTTCACGGGAGGAGTCCCCATGGGCGAAACAAACACAGCCGCACAGCCATCCCAGGAATTCGAAAAGGTCCTGGCCGACAGTTCGACGGACGTAGCGTCATTCGACGCGCATGATAAGACGCTGCTTCAGAAGCTGCAGCACTTCCTGCATTCGAGCCCGGCCGCGGTGCCGCTGATCGTGCTGGTCCTTTCGCTGATCGCCTTCGGGGTCATTCTCGGCGGCAAGTTCTTTTCCGCCTTCACCATGACGCTGATCCTGCAGCAGGTGGCAATCGTCGGCATCGTCGGTGCCGCTCAGACGCTCGTGATCCTGACCGCCGGTATCGATCTTTCGGTCGGCGCCATCATGGTGCTCTCGTCCGTCATCATGGGGCAGTTCACCTTCCGCTACGGCTTCCCGCCGGCGCTCTCCGTCATCTGCGGCCTTGGGGTGGGGGCGCTTTGCGGCTACATCAACGGAACGCTCGTCGCGCGCATGAAGCTGCCGCCCTTTATCGTCACGCTCGGCATGTGGCAGATCGTGCTCGCCTCCAACTTCCTCTATTCCGCCAATGAGACGATCCGGGCTCAGGACATCTCCGCGAATGCCTCGATCCTGCAGTTCTTCGGCCAGAACTTCCGCATCGGCAATGCCGTCTTCACCTACGGCGTCGTGGTGATGGTGCTCCTCGTCTGCCTTCTTTGGTATGTCCTGAACCGCACCGCCTGGGGGCGCTATGTCTATGCCGTCGGCGACGACCCCGAGGCTGCCAAGCTCGCCGGCGTCAACGTCACGCGCATGCTCATCTCCATCTATACGCTCTCCGGCCTCATCTGCGCCCTTGCCGGCTGGGCCCTCATCGGCCGCATCGGCTCCGTCTCCCCGACAGCGGGCCAGTTTGCGAATATCGAATCGATCACTGCCGTGGTGATCGGCGGCATCTCGCTCTTCGGCGGCCGCGGCTCCATCATGGGCATGCTCTTCGGCGCGCTGATCGTCGGCGTCTTCTCGCTCGGCCTGCGCCTCATGGGCACCGACCCGCAATGGACCTATCTCCTGATCGGCTTGCTGATCATCATCGCCGTTGCAATCGACCAGTGGATCAGAAAGGTAGCAGCCTGATGGCACAGGAACCCATTCTCACCGCTCGCGGCCTCGTCAAGCGCTATGGCCGCGTGACCGCCCTCGACCGCGCCGATTTCGACCTCTATCCCGGCGAAATCCTGGCCGTGATCGGCGACAACGGCGCCGGCAAGTCCTCGATGATCAAGGCGATATCGGGCGCCGTCACGCCGGACGAAGGCGAGATCCGGCTGGAAGGCAAGCCCATCCAGTTCCGCTCGCCGATGGAGGCGAGGCAAGCCGGCATCGAAACGGTCTATCAGAACCTCGCCCTGTCGCCGGCACTCTCGATCGCCGACAACATGTTCCTCGGCCGGGAGATCCGCAAGCCGGGCATCATGGGCAAGTGGTTCCGCTCGCTCGACCGCGCCGCCATGGAAAAGCAGGCGCGGGCGAAGCTCTCCGAGCTCGGTCTGATGACCATCCAGAACATCAACCAGGCGGTCGAGACGCTCTCCGGCGGACAACGCCAGGGCGTTGCGGTGGCGCGCGCCGCCGCCTTCGGTTCCAAGGTCGTCATCATGGACGAGCCGACGGCGGCGCTCGGGGTGAAGGAAAGCCGGCGCGTGCTGGAGCTGATCCTCGACGTGCGTCGCCGCGGCTTGCCGATCGTGCTGATCTCGCACAACATGCCGCATGTCTTCGAAGTCGCGGACCGGATCCACATCCATCGTCTCGGCCGCCGCCTCTGCGTCATCAATCCCAAGGATTACACCATGTCCGATGCGGTGGCCTTCATGACCGGTGCGAAGGAGCCGCCGCGCGAGGCGATCGCGGCATGAGCGTCAAATCCCTTGCGGATGAAATCCTGAAGCGGGCGGTCAATTCCGGCCGCTTCATCGTCGCCATCGCCGGTCCGCCCGGCGCCGGTAAGTCTACGCTTTCCGAAACGCTTGCGGAGGCGATCACGCAGGCGGGCGAAAAGGCGGCGGTGTTGCCCATGGACGGGTTTCACATGGACAATGCCGTTCTCGAGGAAAAAGGGCTGCTTGCCCGCAAGGGGGCACCCGAGACCTTCGACGTCCGATCCTTTCTCGCAACGCTTTCCGCCGTCCGCGCCGATGACGGCGAGGTTCTCGTCCCGGTCTTCGACCGCTCCCGGGAACTGGCGATTGCCTCGGCGAGGATCATCGCGCCCGAGACGCGTATCGTGCTTGCCGAGGGCAACTACCTGCTGCTCGACGAAGCGCCCTGGAACGGCCTCGACGGCGCTTTCGATTATTCGATCTTCATCGATCCGGGTCTGGAGGTGCTCGAGCGGCGGCTCCTGCAGCGCTGGTACGACCACGGCTATGACGAAGACGCGGCGCGCAGCAAGGCCTATGGCAACGACATACCCAATGCCCGCCGGGTCGTCGACAGCCGCAGGCCGGCGGATGTCGTGATCAGGGACTTTTAGAGTGCTCGGCATTCGTCCCGCAGTTTCCGGCCGCGGACTGCGGTGAGCTTTCGAATGGCCATTGTCTTCGGCGGCGCAATGGTGTTATCGAGGCGCGGTTTCACCACATGAGTTGCCGCCCTTCGAGCGCACCGGTACGCCCTGATGCCGGCCGCGCGGATCGGGCGCGAGCATCGGGAGAACGCTGATATGCAAGACCTCGTTATACGCCGCCCTGATGATTGGCATCTTCACCTGCGCGACGGCGGCATGCTGCGCGGCGTGATTGCCGATACGAGCCGCCATTTCGCGCGCGCCATCATCATGCCCAATCTGGTGCCGCCCGTGGTGACCTCCGCCGATGCGGCCGCCTATCGCGAGCGCATCCTCGCCGCCATTCCCGCAGGGGACCGGTTCGAGCCGCTGATGACGCTGTATCTTACCGAGGGCACCGATCCGGGAGATGTGGAAGCCGGGTTCAGGAGCGGTCTCGTCAAGGCCGTCAAGCTCTATCCGGCCGGCGCCACAACCAATTCGTCGAGCGGCGTCCGCGATATCGACAAGGCCATGCCGGTGCTCGAGCGCATGGCCGAGATCGGCCTGCCGCTCTGCGTCCATGGCGAGGTGACGACGGCCGAGGTCGACATTTTCGACCGCGAGGCGGTCTTCATCGAAACCGTTCTCGACCCGCTCCGCCGGCGCCTGCCCGATCTCAGGATCACCATGGAGCATGTGACGACGAAGGACGGCGTCGACTACATCCGCGAGCATGCGGCCAATCTTGCCGGCTCCATCACCACCCATCACCTGATCATCAACCGCAACGCCATCCTCGTCGGCGGCATCAAGCCGCATTACTACTGTCTGCCGGTGGCGAAGCGCGAGGCGCATCGGCTGGCGCTTCGCCAGGCGGCGATCTCGGGCGACGTCCGCTTCTTCCTGGGCACGGACTCTGCCCCGCATGTCGACCCGCTCAAGGAGTGCGCCTGCGGCTGTGCCGGCATCTACACATCGATCAACACCTTGAGCTGCCTCGCTCACGTCTTCGAGGAAGAGGGTGCGCTCGACCGGCTGGAAGCCTTCACCTCGCTGAACGGCCCCGCCTGGTACGGCCTGCCGGCAAACGAGGAGACGATCACGCTGCGCAAGCAGGAGGAGCCGGTCAGCTACCCTGCCAGGATCGAGACCGAAGCCGGTCCGGTCACGGTTTTCGACCCGATGTTCCCGCTCCACTGGGCCGTGACACAGGCCTGATAGCCGAAGGAGAGTTCATGTTTTCGAACGCATTCACCGACAAGGCCCTGATGGCCGAGCTGGTCGCGAAGATGCTCTGGGAAATCAAGGCCGTGCATTTTCGCGCCGACGAGCCCTACAGGCTCGCCTCCGGCATGGCGAGCCCGGTCTATATCGACTGCCGCAAGCTGATCTCCTATCCGCGCATCCGCTCGGCGGTCATGGATTTCGCTGCCGCCACGATCCTCCGCGAAGCCGGTTTCGAGCAGTTCGACGTGGTGGCCGGCGGCGAGACCGCCGGTATTCCCTTCGCGGCAATGCTTGCCGAGCGTCTTGGCCTGCCGATGATCTATGTGCGCAAGGCGCCGAAGGGGCACGGCCGCAACGCCCAGATAGAGGGCCATATGCCTGAGGGTGCGCGTGTCCTTGTCATCGAGGATCTGACGACCGCCGGCGGCTCGATGTTCAAGTTCATCGATGCGATCCGCGCGGCCGGCGGCGTGGTCGAGCACGGCATCGCCCTCTTCTACTACGACATCTTCCCGGAGGCGCGCGGCAACATGAAGTCGAAGGGCGTCGACCTGCACTACATCGCCACCTGGCGCAACGTGCTTGCCGTCGCGCGCGAACTGGCGCTGTTCGACGAGAAGACACTGAACGAGGTCGAAGCCTTCCTCAATGCTCCGCTCGACTGGTCGGGCCGAAACGGGGGCGTCAGCGCGCTCGCGGTCCAGTAACGAAGGGCCTGGTGCGATTTGGCGGATCGATTGAATATGTTTGGGGAGGAATGGACATGATCGTTTGCTGCGGAGAGGCCCTGATCGACATGCTGCCGCGGGAGACGACGGCGGGCGAGAGCGCCTTTGCGCCCTATGCGGGCGGCGCGATCTTCAACACGGCCGTCGCGCTCGGCCGGCTCGGCGTCCCCACAGGCTTTTTCACCGGCCTTTCGGACGATATGTTCGGAGACATCCTGCGCGCGACGCTCAAGGCCGCGAATGTCGATTTCGCTCCCTGCGCCACGCTGCCGCTGCACACGACGCTCGCCTTCGTGAAGCTCGTCGACGGGCATGCGAGTTACGCCTTCTTCGACGAGAACACGGCCGGGCGGATGATCACTGCGGAGCACCTTCCGGCGCTCGGAGATTTCTGCGAGGCGCTGCATTTCGGCGCGATCAGCCTCATTCCCGAGCCCTGCGGCTCCACCTATGAGGCGCTGATGGCGCGGGAGCACGAAAAACGGGTGATCTCCTTCGATCCGAATATCCGCCCCGGCTTCATCAAAGACCGGGAGGCGCATGTCGGACGCATGAACCGAATGGCGGCCATGTCGGATATCGTCAAGTTCTCCGACGAGGACCTCGCCTGGTTCGGCATGGAGGGCAGCCACGACGCGCTCGCAGCCGAATGGCTGAAGCGCGGCCCGAAACTGGTGCTGATCACCCGCGGCGCGGACGGCGCCGTCGGTTATACGAACGGCCACAAGGTCGAGGTCGCGAGCGAACGGGTCGAGGTCGTCGATACGGTCGGCGCGGGCGACACTTTCGACGCCGGGGTGCTGGCCTCGCTGAAGTTCAACAACCTCCTGACCAAGGAGAGGGTGGCAAGCCTGACCGACGAGGCGATCCGCCAGGCCCTGACGCTCGGAGCGAAGGCTGCGGCCGTCACTGTTTCGCGCGCAGGCGCCAATCCGCCCTGGCGACACGAACTCGGGCTCTGACGTTGGTGCGACTACGCCGTATCGGCGGGTCCACGCAGCACGCGCGGCCGTGATGCCCCTCCGGCTGCCGCCATCTCCCCCACAAGGGGGGAGAATCCGCGCGGCTGACCGATCACTCCGATCGGCTGTCGATCAGCGTGCCGCCTTCAGCAGCGCGGCAACGAGTCCGGCGGTCGAAGAATCATGGCTCTCGGCGCTTTCCTTGCCTTCGATGACGGGCAGCAGGCCGGTCGCCAGTTCCTTGCCGAGCTCGACGCCCCACTGGTCGAAGGAATTGATGTTGAAGAGCGCGCCTTCGACAAAGACGCGATGTTCGTAAAGCGCGATCAGACGGCCGAGCGCGAAGGGGTCGAGCTGGTCGTAGACGATGGTCAGCGACGGCCGGTTTCCGGTGAAGACGCGGTGCGGTGCGATCTTGTCGGCCTTAGCATCGTCCATGCCCTTGGAGGTCAGCTGCGCCTTGGCTTCCGCCAGCGTACGCCCCTTCATCAGCGCTTCCGACTGCGCCAGGCAGTTCGCCATCAGGAGCTGGTGCTGGTGGCGCAGGTCTTTTTCATGGCCATTCGCCGCGATCATGAACTCGGCGGGAATGACATCGGTTCCCTGGTGAATGAGCTGATAGAAGGCATGCTGGCCGTTGGTGCCGGGCTCGCCCCAGACGACGGGACCGGTCGAGAATTCGACCGGCTGGCTGTCGAGCGTCACGCCCTTGCCGTTCGATTCCATGTCGAGCTGCTGCAGATAGGCCGGAAAGCGCGTCAGCCGCTGGTCGTAGGGCAGGATCGCCCGCGACGGATAGCCGAGAACGTTGCGATTGTAGAAGCCGATGAGCCCAAGCAGCATGGGGATGTTCTGACGAAGCGGCGCGCTGCGGAAATGCTCGTCGATCGCATGGCCGCCGTCTAGGAAGCGGCCGAAATTCTCCTTGCCGATCGCGATCATCAACGGCAGTCCGATCGCCGACCAGATGGAATAGCGTCCGCCGACCCAGTCCCAGAAGCCGAAGACGCGGGCGGCATCGATGCCGAAGGCGTCGACCTTGTCGAGGGCGGTGGAGACGGCTGCGAAGTGATGGCCTACCGCCGCCTCGCCGAGCTCGCCGGCGATGAAGGCGCGGGCGGTCGCCGCATTGGTCATCGTCTCGATCGTGGTGAAGGTCTTCGAGGCGACGATGAAGAGAGAGGTCTCGGGATCGAGCAGCTTCAGCGTGTCGGCGATGTGGGCGCCGTCGACGTTGGAAACGAAGTGCAGCCGCGGGCCGTCGTGGAAGGGGGCAAGCGCCAGCGTCGCCATGACCGGGCCGAGATCCGAGCCGCCGATGCCGATATTGACGACATCGGTGATCTTCTTGCCCGTGGCTCCTTTCAAGGCACCGGAGCGGACATCGTCAGCGAACTTGCCCATAGCCTCGAGCACGGCATTGACGTCCGGCATGACGTCCTTCCCGTCCACGAGGACCGGCCGGTTCGACCTGTTCCGCAGCGCCGTATGCAGAACCGCGCGCTCCTCGGTGATGTTGATGATATCGCCGCGGAACATGGAATCGCGCTTTTCCTCGACCTTCGCCGACTTGGCGAGCGCTTCGAGACCGTCGATGATCCTGTCGTTCACCGCGCATTTGGAATAGTCGAAGAGGAGGTCGTCGAACGCCGTGCTGAAGCGCGAGAAACGGTTCGGATCGGCCGCGAAGGCGGCGCGGATATCGGTCGCATCGGTCTCGCGTGCAGTGGCTTTCAGGTTTTCGACAAGCGCTTTCATCGCAGGGCTCCTTGCATCGCAACTAGGGCATGGGAATGGGGGCATCGGAATTTGGCTGCGATAGCTAGTCGGTTTAACCGCGGCAAATCAAGGGCAGGTGTGCGCTGCAGCGAAAAAAGGCGGGCGCATTGCTCCATGGGTAGGGCGGCGAAGACTGCCCCTCACCCTAGCCCTCTCCCCGCAGGCGGGGAGAGGGGACTCGGACGCGCACTCTGCGGCAAAATGGAAAGAGCCGGTGCCGCTTGTCCCCTTCTCCCCGTCCAAACGGGGAGAAGGTGGCCGGCAGGCCGGATGAGGGGCATTTCCGCGCCCAAACCGCTATCCGCGCAGGTCCTTGCGCAGGATCTTGCCGACGTTCGACTTGGGCAGTTCGGTGCGGAATTCCACGTATCGCGGCCGCTTGTAGTTGGTGAGGCTGGCGGCGCAGTGGCGCTTGACCTCTTCTTCGGTCAGGTTCGGGTCCTTGCGCACGACGAAGAGCTTGACCGCCTCGCCGGAATGCGGGTCGGCAATGCCGATTGCGGCGCATTCGAGGATGCCCGGATGGGTCGCCGCCACCTCCTCGATCTCGTTGGGGAACACGTTGAATCCCGAGACGAGGATCATGTCCTTCTTCCGATCGACGATCTTCGTCAGTCCCTCGGCGTTCATGAAGCCGACATCCCCGGTGCGGAAGAAGCCGTCCGGCGAAATGGCCCTGGCCGTTTCCTCGGGGCGCTGCCAGTAGCCCGCCATCACCTGCGGCCCGCGAATGCAGATCTCACCGATTTCGCCGGCGGGAAGCGTGCGCCCGTCCTCGTCGCGGATCTCGACCTCCGTCGAGGGCAGCGGTATGCCGATCGTGCCGGTGAAGTCGTCGGTGTCGAGGCGGTTGGCGGTCGCGACCGGCGACGTTTCGGAAAGGCCGTAGCCCTCATGGATCGGGCAGCCGGTCAGCTCCAGCCAGCGCTCGGCGACCGGCCGCTGCACCGCCATGCCGCCGCCGAAGGTCAGGATCAGGGAAGAGAAGTCGAGTTTGCGGAATTCGGAATTGTTCATCAACGCGTTGAAGAGCGTGTTCAGCCCCGGAAAGATGTTCGTCCTGTACCTGCCGAGCTCCTTGACGAAGGCGGGGATGTCGCGCGGGTTCGGTATCAGGATGTTGTTGCCGCCGGTTGCCAGCCCCATCAGCGAATTCACCGTGAGCGCGAAGATATGGTAGAGCGGAAGCGCGCACATGAAGGTGAGGCTCTCCGGGCGCGGCTTGCGCAGGAAGGCCGTGTTCAGCCACAGCTCCATCTGGGCCATGTTGGATAGGAGATTGGCGTGCGTCAGCGTTGCGCCCTTGGAAACACCGGTGGTGCCGCCGGTATATTGCAGGAAGGCGACATCTCCCGGCGCTACGTTCGGGCGCTTGAAGCCGAGCGTCGCGCCCTTGGCAAGAACCGTCTTGAACGAAAGGTGACCTGGAATCGACCAGGCGGGGACGAGCTTCTTGACGCGGCGCACCACCAGATTGACGATTGCCCCCTTCGCACCAAGCATGTCGCCCATGCTGGCGACCACGACATGCTTGACCTCCGTGCGGGCCAGCACCTGCTCGACCGTATGAGCGAAATTCTCAAGCACGAAGATCGCCTTGGCGCCGGCATCCACCAACTGGTGCTCCAGTTCGCGCGGCGTATAGAGCGGATTGACGTTGACGACGGTGAAGCCGGCTCGCAGGATCCCATAGACGATGACCGGATTTTGAAGGATGTTGGGCATCATCACCGCAACCCGATCGCCCTTCGCGAGCCCCAGCGACTGCAGCCAGGCGCCGATTTTCGCCGAATGCGTATTGAGATCGGAGAAGGTCAGTGCCTTGCCCATGCAGGTGAATGCGGGGCGCCAGGAATATTGCGCAACCGCGTGATCGAAGAATTCGCCGATGGATCGATAGGTGAGCGGGCCGATTTCGGCCGGCACGCCCGGCGGGTAGGATCCAAGCCAAATCTTCGCCGTGCTGGAGCCCGCCTGTTGCGTGCTTGCTTCCGCCATGACCTTCCTCCCTCTGGTCGCCAATGAACGGCCGTCATCACGGCGAAGAAAAATCCCTCCCGATCTTCCTCTCCGTCGAAGATGCTGCTTTTATCTCGCCTCTTCAAGCCGTAATCCGAATTATATAACTTTGACGTAAACGTCAACAATCGGCAGCTATGCACCGGCTTGTGAAATTTTGATGTGCGCTGCAGCACAGTTCTTGCAGGTGCAGCCGGCTCGCCTATACTGCACTGCAGTATAAACCTGCCACGACATCGGCTGCGCCGAGGTCCCCAAAGATATTCACCAAATTCCTCCCAAGCGGCGGCCGACGGGCCGCGAGCCAAGGCCACGCATGTCCGAAGATGTCCTTTCCGCCGATATCGGCCCCACGAATATTGGCCCCGCGAACGTGGGCAAATCCCGTAACAGGGTTTCCGCGACGGAAATCGCGCTGGCAGTCGGTGGTTTCGGTATCGGTACCGGCGAATTCGCCATCATGGGCCTGTTGCCTCAGGTCGCAGACGACGTCGCCGTCTCGGTGCCGGCGGCGGGCGCCGTCATCAGCGCCTACGCGCTCGGCGTGGTCGTCGGCGCGCCGTTGATCGCGGTACTTGCGGCGCGGTTCGCCCGCTTTCATGTGCTGCTGGTATTGATGGCCGTCTTTGCATTGGGCAATTTCGCGTCCGCCGTTGCGCCGAGTTTCCACCCGCTCGTCGCCGCGCGCTTCTTCGCGGGCCTGCCGCACGGCGCCTATTTCGGCGTGGCGGCACTAGTCGCGGCAGGACTTGCGGCACCGAACCAGCGGGCGCGCGCAGTCGGTCGGGTCATGATGGGCCTGACGATCGCCACTCTTTTCGGCACGCCGCTCGTCGCCTGGTTCGGCCAGGCGCTCGGATGGCGCAGCGCCTTCGCGATCGTCGGCGGCATCAGCCTCATGACGACGGTCCTGATCTGGCTCCACGTGCCGCGGGACAGGGGCGATCCGCAGGCGACGCCGCTGCGGGAACTGAGCGCGCTGGGGAGCCTCCAGGTCTGGTTGCTGCTCGGTATCTGTGCGATCGGTTGCGGCGGAATGTTCGCCGTCTTCACCTATATCGCACCGGCGCTGACCCAGGTCGCGGGCGTTTCCGTCGCCAATGTGCCCGTCATGCTGTCGGTCTTCGGCGCCGGCATGATCCTCGGCAATATCGTGGGTTCGCGGCTCGCCGACTGGTCGCTCACGCGCGCCATCGGCATCGCGCTCGTCTTCAACGTCTTCGCCTACATCCTCTTCTATTTCACCATGACGAGCCCCTGGATGGCGATCGTCAACGTGCTTTTCATCGGCGGCGGCTTCGCCGTCGTTCCGGGCGTCCAGACCCGCCTGATGGACGTCGCCGGAAAGGCGCAGACGCTCGCGGCAGCCCTCAGTCACTCCGCCTTCAATCTCGCCAATGCTCTTGGCGCCTGGCTCGGCGGCATTGCCATCGCCGCCGGTTACGGCTGGACTTCGCCGGGGCTCGTCGGCGCCGTGCTCGGCATAGGCGGTTTCGCCATCTTCCTCGCTTCGGTGCTCGTGGATCGCCGGCGGACGGGGCGCGTAGCCTGACGGCTCGCGATTTTCCTCATCCGCTCCAATCTCCTGTCACGTGCGCTTGCTAGGTGAAAATGCGCGCGTTCTCGCGTAAAGCGCCGATTCGGGGCTGGCCGCCATCATTGCGCCGGAAACCGCGTCCAGCGGAGCGGAACGGGCTGGCAAGGTTGCGGGTTTGTTGTAAGGTTCGAAGAGACGGAGGAGAATTGGTGCAATTGGGCAATCGCGATCGAGAGAACCTTCCCGTGGAGCCGCGGCTCTTCGGGCAGCCGGCCCATTCACGCTCCGCCCTCGTCGTGCCTATCTCGGCGGCCCGGTGGCTGCTCGTTCTCATTCTGCTTTGCGGCGTCTATTTCTTTCATGGTTTCCTCGTGCCGGTGCTTGCGGCGGTGGTCATCGGCTTTGCGAGCTGGCCCATCTATTGGCGGCTGCTTCAGGGCCTGAACGGAAACCGCACTCTTGCCGCGACGATCGCCATCATTTCGGTCGTCGCCTTTATCGTCGTGCCGATCTCGCTCGCCGCGATCTATGCCGTGGAAGAGGTGCGCGATTGGCTCGTATGGGCGGTTGCGACCAATGCGAACGGCGCGCCGGCGCCTGCCTGGCTGGCGACGATCCCGGCGGTGGGCGCCTGGCTCGGCGAACAATGGGTCAAATATGTCGGTCACCCCGGCGCTCTCGGGGAATTGGTGCAGCTCGTCAGCGGCTCCAATATCGGCAATATCTATCGCGGCGTGCTCGTGGTCGGCGCCTCCGCCTTCCAGTCCTTCCTGACGCTCCTTTTCATGCTGATCACGCTCTTCTTCGTCTATCGCGACGGCCAGTCCTTTTCGAAGCAGCTCGACCATCTCGGCGAACGGATCTTCCCGATGCGCTGGGAGAGGCTGTCGCGCGTGGTGCCCCTTACGATCAGCTCGACCGTCACCGGCATGGGCATCATCGCGATCGGCGAAGGCATCGTGCTCGGTGTCGCCTATTGGCTCGCCGGCGTGCCGTCGCCGGTCACGCTCGGCATCCTCACCGGCATCATGGCGCTCATTCCGGGCGGCGCCCCACTCTGTTTCACCCTGGTCTCCGTCTATCTCGTCGCGAGCGGCTCGCCCGTCCATGGCATCGCGCTCTTCACCTGGGGTACGACGGAGCTCTTCATCGTAGACAAGACATTGCGGCCGAGGCTCGTCGGCGGCCCGATCAAGCTGCCCTTCCTGCCGACGTTTTTCGGCCTGATCGGCGGCGTCAAGACGATGGGATTTCTCGGTCTCTTCGTCGGTCCGGTACTGATGGCGCTGCTCGTCGCCATCTGGCGAGAATGGCTGCGCGAGGTGACGAGCCAGCCGGAGCCGCCCGTCAACGGGATATCCAGGGTGGATATTTCCGCCAAGTGAGACGGAACCGGGGCAACGCGGCCGGATGGCATTTGCATGGAAGTTGTTTTAAGACAGACTGCAATCCTTAATTTGTAGGCCGTACCTCTCGAACATGAGTGTCGCACCTGACGGCGAAGACGCAGACGGGCCGGTCGCGGATCGGCGCCCCATCGCAGCGCGCGACAGCGGCTTCGCGCGGCGCCTGACGGCGTTGCTTCTGAAGACTTCGGTCACGCCGAACCAGATCTCGCTCGCAAGCGTCGTGTTTGCCGCATTGGGGGCGGCGGCCCTCCTTTCTGCAGCCCGCTGGCCGTTCCTTTATCCCGTGGCGCTCGCCGCCATCCAGCTGCGCCTCCTGTGCAATCTTCTCGACGGCATGGTGGCGGTCGAGGGCGGGCGCGGTTCGCCGGTCGGAGCGCTCTTCAACGAGTTTCCCGACCGGGTCGCCGACACCCTGCTCATCGTTGCACTCGGCTATGCCGCCGGCGCGGGATGGCTCGGCTGGGCGGGGGCGCTTGCGGCCGCCTTGACGGCCTATGTGCGCGTCTTCGGCGGATCGCTCCGCCAGGCTCAGGACTTCCGCGGTCCCATGGCGAAGCAGCACCGCATGGCGTTGATGAGTCTCGCCTGCGTGCTGGCATTCGGGGAAGCATTTCTGATGACAGAGCGCCTCGTGCTTTACGCAACGGCGTGGATCATCCTTGCCGGCGCGCTTCTCACATGCGCGACCCGCACCAAGGCCATCGTCTCGCGCATTCGGGAAGGCGCGAATCCGTGATCGACCTGGCACTGATCGGCCTCACGCGGTTCATCGTCGGCGGACAGGCGCACTGGATGGGCTCGCAGCCGGAAATGCGCCAGCGCATCTATTTCGCCAATCACTCGAGCCATCTCGACACGCTGCTGATCTGGTCGGCGCTGCCGCGTGCGTTGCGCGCATCGACGCATCCGATCGCCGCGGCGGACTATTGGGGCAGGGGCGCCGTGAGGCGTCATATCGGGCTAAAGGTGCTGAATGGCGTGCTCGTCGAGCGCTCGACGCAGGGGCCGCCCGGAGCGGCTCTGGCACCCTTGCGCAACGTGCTCTGCGAGGGCGAGTCGCTCATTCTTTTCCCGGAGGGCACGCGCGGCAGCGAACGATTGCCGGGGCCGTTCAAGAGCGGACTCTACTGGCTATCGCAGGAATTTCCCGACGTGGAACTGATCCCGACTTATCTCGACAATCCCTCGCGCGCCTTTCCCAAGGGAACCTTTCTGCCCGTCCCGATCAGCTGCACGGTGCGTTTCGGACCGCCGGTCGCGCACCACGCCGGCGAAGAGAAGGAGGCTTTTCTGGAACGCGCCCGCGCAGCGGTCGCCGCACTTGCGCCGGAGCCCATCGGATGAGGCCGCCATGTCCTTGAACGACAAACTCTTTATCCTCTTTGCCGGCATAGTCGCTCTTCTCGGAGCGGCATCGCTGATCGGTTTCGTGCTGGCGCGCCGCGCGACATCCGAAACGGGGCGGGCGACGATCGACAATCTCAATGCCCGTATCAGGGCATGGTGGGTGATGATCGCCATCTTCGCGGTGAGTTTCGCTCTCGGTCGCGGCGTCACGCTCGTGCTTTTTGCTCTCACCTCCTTCTACACGCTGCGCGAATTCGTCTCGCTGACGCCGACGCGTGCCGCCGATCACCTGCCGCTCGTTGCTTCCTTTTACGTTCTGCTGCCGCTGCAATACTGGCTGATCTCGATCGGTTGGTATGCGCTTTTCACCATTCTGATACCGGTCTACGGCTTCCTTCTCCTGCCGAGCCTTTCCGCGCTCAAGGGCGACACGGAGCAGTTCCTGCTGCGCGTCTCGCGAATCCAGTGGGGCCTGATGCTGACCGTCTATTGCATCAGCCACGCACCGGCCCTGCTGACGCTCGACATCCCCGGCCGGCCGGGCGAAGGCTTCCTGCTGCTCTTCTTCCTCATCACCATCGCGCAGTTCAGCGATGTCATGCAGTATGTCTTCGGCAAACTTTTCGGCCGGACGAAGGTCGCACCGGTCGTCAGCCCCTCGAAAACGGTCGAGGGACTTGCCGGAGGCGGGCTTTCGGCCGTGGCTGCCGGCGCGGCCTTGTGGTGGATAACGCCGTTCACGCCGCTGGAGGCGGCCGCGATGGCCTTCGCCATCGTCGCCATGGGCTTCCTCGGCGGCCTGGCGCTCTCGGCCGTGAAGCGCTCGATGGGCGTGAAGGACTGGGGCTCGATGATTAGCGGCCATGGCGGCGTGCTCGACCGCATGGATTCGCTGAGCTTCGCGGCGCCGGTTTTTTTCCACCTGACGCGGTATTTTTATACGTGAGACGGGTGAAATGCCGCTCTGGTGTGACGGCGGATCACGGTTTCGTGTTCCTCCTTGAGGGAAGAATTGCGCCCTTCGAACAGTCGTTTCTCCTGCCGCTTCAGCCCATTGAATGATGTGGCGGTCAACTACGGACAACAAGGAGAAGCCCGTGCGAATTGCAGTTCTGATTGTTCTGACGACTGTCCTTGCCATGCCTGCTTCGGCGCAGGATACCGCACTCCATGACCCTTCGATCAGCCGCGATGCAGAGGACGGGGTGATCCGTCTTTACGGTGCGGGCGGTCCGCACACCGCCATCCGGAAAGTCGCGGATGTCTGGACGAAGGAGACGGGCCGCAAGGTCGAAATCACCGCCGGACCGGAGAAGACATGGTCGAAAAAGGCGCAGGGCGATGCGGATGTCATCTGGGGCACTTCCGAACAGGCGATGACCGCTTTTCTCGAAACCTATAAGGGCTTCTCATCGGATCAGGTCGAGCCGATATACCTTCGTCCGGCAGTCATTGCGGTGAAAGCGGGCAATCCCAAGGGGATCACTAAATTTGAAGATCTTCTGGCGGAAGGGACGAAAATCGTCGTAACCGAAGGAGCCGGCGTCGCCAACACGTCGGGGACGGGTGTGTGGGAGGATATCGCGGGGCGTCTTGGCCGGCTGGAGGATGTCGCGGCCTTCCGCAGCAACATCGTCGCTTTCGAACAGGGCTCCGGCGCAAGCTTCAGGGCGTTCAAGGCATTGGATGCAGACGCCTGGATCACCTGGCCGAATTGGCCGCTTTCGAACCCCGACACCCTGGAGGCGGTGCCGCTGTCAAGCGATCGCGCAATATGGCGCGACCTCAGCGTGGCCCTGGCCCCCGATGCCGATCCCGAGGCAAAGGCGTTTCTGGATTATCTGATCTCCGATGAGGCGCAGAAGATCATGTCCCGTGAAGGTTGGGTACGCTGACCCTTAATTCTTGGGCGCCAGCACGATCGCCCCCGTCGCGTCGTGGTCATAGACAACCCTGCCGGATCACAAGATCAGCGGCGTCCGCGGGGCGGTCGAGAATACCGTGCGCGTGGCTACTCTTCCAGTTGCCACGCGCACGGGACTTCAGCCCTATAAAACATCGCATCTCCCAGGAGAAGAGGCTTAGGTTAGCAACCTATGTATTGCTTAACCTTTCGGGGCGTCTGTGGGCTCGCGCAAATTCCATTCAGAATGCGCAAGAAGGTTTGTTCGTAAACGTCGCCCTGCTGTTCAAAAATTCCCTGCTGCACTCCGTTATCGAGTGTGGTGGCGGCTTCGATGCGTGCTTTTCGATAAAACACGTATGATTGATGCCTGAGCCATTCGTGCTCGTGAGCCTGCAAGATGCAGGTCGCGTCGCAGAGAGAATTAGTCCACGTGGTAATTGAGACGATGACTTGTTTGCCGTTTTGGCAGGGATCGGTGCAGACGACATGAAGATGCCGTCGTTCGGGGTCATGGGCCGGGCCTGAAGGGATCAGCAAAGTTCCGGCGCGAGCGACCAACTAATGCACCCGGGCAGATGCAAAAGCCTGATCTATCGCCTTGAAGCTTTCAGCTGTCTCTGCAAAGTCGTCTGCGTTCTGCACGCCGACGGCGTGCAAGATCCTTTGCAAGGGAATAACCGTAGAGCCGCCACTGGGATCTTCCCACTCGGGAACATTGCGCGGCTCATGTGTCCAATCACGCAATTGCCATGGAGTCATATGTCCGAAACGTTCCCATACGGCGTCGGCACATGCAATATCGGCGTCGCTTAGTTCATCCAAGTCGTCGAGGCTGATGCCTTGTCTGGCAAGTGCGATGTTATGGTTCTCACGGTCTTGAAGATAGTCAGACCAGCCGCATTCATCCGGGTCATAGTCGCCCGCGATATAGCTATACGTCAGCGAATTAACCGGGCCGTGCGGCATGGAGCAGCGTTTTTCGTCGAGCACCGGGAAACCGAATTTCCGGATACTCTCCCGGTCAACCAGATAAACGAGCTTAACCGCCTTGAGAACGTTGAGGGAGTGCCCCCCAGCCCTCATGATCAAGTACGCAATCAACTGCGCTGCTTTTCGCGGTTCATAGCTCATGGTTCGTCCCAGCATCGCCGATTTGGCGAGCCCGTTTTGTTCACGTTATAACCCATTCACTCACAAAGCAAAGCCCTGCGCGCAAACAAAGTTCCAAAACAAGGAGCCTGTTATCGGACTCACATTCCATCTTTTCTATGAGTTGCCTTGGCCCCTTCCCAGCAGGTCTGCGAGCCGCGAGAAAACACGCTCAATCTCTGAAAGGAAAATGGTGCCGCTTACGTGACTCGAACACGTGACCCCATCATTACGAATGATGTGCTCTACCGACTGAGCTAAAGCGGCCCTTGGGGCGGTTCCGCAAAAGCCGCGGAACGAATGTGAGGCGCTGATAAACGCAAAGCGGCGAGATTTCAAGCCATCAGTTTCGAGAACTTGAAAATTCCTGGGCCGGCCGCCCTTCGGCACTGGAAGCGAAGCCGAGGCGTGCGCGTGCGGCGTCGTATTCCTGTTCCAGCCGGTCGACAAGGCGGGCGACGGTGCCGACTTCGCGCACGGCGCCTATTCCCTGGCCGCAGCCCCAGATGTCCTTCCATGCCTTGGCGCCTTCCGTTGCCGTGCCGAAGTCCATCTTGGAGGGGTCGGCTTCCGGCAGGTTGGCCGGGTCCATTCCGGCGGCAAGGATCGACGCTCTAAGGTAATTGCCGTGAATGCCGGTGAAGTAATTGGAATAGACGATATCGGCGGCGTTGCTGTCGACGATCATCTGCTTGTAGGCGGCGCTCGCGCGGGCCTCTTCCGTGGCGATGAAGGGGGAACCGATATAGGCCATGTCGGCGCCCATCGCTTGCGCCGCGAGGATTGCGTCGCCGGTGGCGATCGCGCCCGAGAGCAGAAGCGGCCCGTCGAACCAGGCGCGTATTTCCTGGACGAGCGCGAAGGGCGAGAGGGTTCCCGCATGGCCGCCTGCGCCTGCCGCGACTGCGATCAGCCCGTCTGCGCCCTTGCGGATCGCGGAATTCGCATGGCGGTTGTTGATGACGTCGTGGAGAACGACACCGCCATAGGAATGGATGGCGGCATTCACCTCCGGCACGGCCCCGAGCGAGGAGATGACGATCGGAACCTTGTACTTGACGCAAAGCATCAGGTCCTGTTCGAGCCGGGCGTTCGATTTGTGTACGATCTGGTTCACCGCGAAGGGTGCCGCCGGGCGCTCGGGGTGTCTGGCATCGTGGTCGGCCAGCGTCTCGGTGATTTCCGCCAGCCATTCGTCGAGCTGCGATTGCGGGCGGGCGTTGAGCGCCGGAAAGGCGCCGATGATGCCGGCCTTGCATTGTGCGATCGTCAGCCGGGGATGCGAGACGATGAAAAGCGGCGCCCCTATGACCGGCAGCCTCGTTTTCTCGGAAAGGATTGGCGGCAACGACATCGAAAAAATCTCCATCCCAACTTTGACGTTCTCGTAAACGTCAAAACTGATAGCAGCAACGGACGCGCTTGCCTACTGCATGCTTCCTGAAGTCCATCGGTTCGGAAAGACACGCAGCAACCCGAAGACAACGGCGACCTTTGCGCCTCCGATAAGACGCCGCGATACCGCAAAGCGGTGCGTGCTCCGGCAATTCGGCCACGCTCGCCTATGTTTTCCCTGGGGAAGACCGGCCGAAGTCGCGGCTGCACTTGCAGATTCGCAATGCAGCGGTTACCCAATCCTTAATAAAACCAACGGCGTGTGACGGGAAGAGGCGGGGCTCGTCGCGAGAAAGGCACATCCGGCCACGCATTGCGGCAACCGGAAGACTTCGCGCAGAAGGATTTGACGTGAGCGGACTTGAGACAGCGATCAGGAATGCGCTGGAAAGATCGGATCGAAGCAATGCGGAGATCCGGGCGCGCATCTATCAGTCGGCGCGTCAGGCGCTGGAAAACGGTCTGCAGAAGCAGCAGATCGAAGATCCGGAGGTCATCTCCGTGCAACGTCAGCGGCTCGAAGCGGTCATCCGCGCGATCGAGATGGAAGAGCGCGCCGCCCTGAAGGAGCGCGCTCAGACTCCGGTGGTGAGCCTTGGCGAGGTGAAGGCAAGGGGCGATAGGGTAGAGCGCGCTCCCGAAGCGCCAGCACCCGCCGCGCCACGGAGCGAGCCGGCGCCGAAGCCGGAGGGAAGCCCGCCTGCACAGGCGGATGGCGGGCTCGGCGCTTTGCGTCCCGAACGCCACGGTCCGCCGGCGGCTTTCAGAGCGGCGGCGGACGAGGGTAGAATAGAAACCGTGCGCAAGCCTGCCCCGTTTGCCCCCGAAGTGGGCGTCGCCGGCCAGCGTCCGCGCAAGCGCAGGCGCAGCCGGTTCTTCTCCTATGCGATGATCGTCGCGACGCTTGCCGCGGCGGCCGGGGTCGCCGTCTGGTGGGTTCAGACGAACGACCTGCTCCGGCCGCCGACGGACACCGGCGTCGCCAATCCGCCCGCGACGGTGAATGCGGAGGATTTCGACGGCGCGGCCGGCCTGCAGACCCTCGGCGCCCAGGAAGGTTTCTCCGGCGATTGGATAGAGGTCTTTGCTCCCGGAGAAACTGCGGCGGTCACGCCGGGGCCGCGCGCCAGCGCGGAACCATTCGACGGTGATGCAGGCGAGCGCCTGCGGTTGATTTCAGCAGCGGCCGCCAAGGAGGGCGATGTCGCGATCGAAATTCCCACGGATGTCCTTGCCCAGCTGTCGGGCAAGTCGTCGACACTCGCCCTGACGGTTCAGGCGGCCCCCGGCAAGGCGACCGAATTCTCGGTCGAATGCGATTTCTCAACGCTCGGCGACTGCGGCCGGCACCGCTTCACCGTGCACGACGAGCGGGTCGACATGCTGTTGAAGGTCAATTTCGAGCGCGGCTCGGCACCCAGCAGCCCTGGAAAACTGGTGATCAACAGCGACCTCAGCGGCGGCGGGAACAGCCTCGATCTCTTTGCGATCCGGGTGCAGCCGGGCGGCTGATCGTCAGCGCGTCGGAATCACCTGAGAAAACCGGGGCCGGAGCCGAGGATCTTTTCGTCGACCTCTCCGATCGCCGCCTCGTCCTTGCCGTCATAGTCGAGCTTCGTCAGCATGTGGCGGATGACGTTGATCCGGGAGCGGCGCTTGTCGTTGCCGCGGATGACCGCCCATGGCCCGTGCTCCGTGTGCGTTTCCTTCAGCATACGGTCGCGTTTTCCGGTGTAGTCGTCCCACTTGCTCAGCGCCGCGATGTCCATCGGCGAAAGCTTCCAGATCTTCAACGGATCGTGGCGCCGGTCATGGAAGCGCTTCAGTTGCATTTCCCGGCCGATATTGATCCAGAACTTGAAGAGATGGATGCCCTCGTTCGCGATCATCTCCTCGAAGCGGGGCGCCTCTTTAAGGAATTGCTCGTACTGGTCGGGGGTGCAAAAGCCCATGACCGGTTCGACACCGGCGCGGTTGTACCAGGAGCGGTCGAAAAGGACGAACTCGCCGGCGGTCGGGAAGGTTGCGACATAGCGCTGGAAGTACCACTGGCCCCGTTCGGTCTCCGTCGGTTTCGTCAGTGCGACGACGCGCGCGGAGCGGGGGTTCATATTGGCCGTCGTCGCGTGGATGGCACCACCCTTGCCGGCAGCGTCGCGTCCCTCGAAGACCGCCATCACGCTCTTGCCGGTCGCCTGCATCCAGAACTGGACCTTGACCAGTTCGATCTGCAGCTTCGTCAGCGTTTCTTCGTATTCCTCCCGATCGAGCTTTTTCTTGTAGGGATAATCGTCGGAGCGGAAGGCCTCCTCGTCGATCCATTTCGGCAGGTCCGGATCGTCGATGTCGAAGATGCGGCTTCTGCCGTCGATCTCCAGTTCGACCGCCCGGGTGCCCGGCCTTGCTTCGGCCGGTGCTTCGTCGAGTGCCATCTGCTTCCTCCCGCTCGCTCGATTTCTCCGGAGGAGGCCATAATTACATTGCGGATTCAAGCATGTCGTGAAAATCATGTCATGAAGCAACGCTATCTCTGCGCCCTTATGGCCGGATTCGGAAGTAGGCTTTGAGGCGGTTGTCCTCACTTCTGCGAGATCCGAGCCGCTGGCTGGATCAGCAGCAGTCGTCGAGGTGCAGGAGGCAGCGAATTGAGGAACGAGGGTATCGTGTTGGATGGCGCGAAGGTGTTCTGGCGCACCCTGCTGCCGAGGTTGAAGGCGGAGCGCGGGCTTCTCGGCCTGTCCGTCGTGCTCGCCTTCCTCGCCGCACTCGCGGGCATCCATCCGCTGGCCGTCCTGCCTTTCTGGATCGTGCTCGTCGCGGCCATCCTCAACCGGGGAGCGCCGCCCGTCCAGACAGCGCCGGCGAGCGTCGGCGCTGCTGTGGAAACCAAGGCCGACCCGCTTGCTCCCCTGCTCGACGCGCTCGACATGCCGGTGCTCGTCGTGGCGGCCGACGAGACCGTCGTCTTCCAGAACGCCGCCGCAGAGAAGGCCTTCGGAACTATCCCCCAGGACAGCTACCTTTCCGCCCGCGTCCGTTCGCCCGGCATTCTCGACATGGTGCGCGAGACGATCGCGACAGGCAAGGTCAACCAGATCGAGCATGCGGAAAGGCTGCCTTCGGAGGCGGTCTACGTGGTTCGCGTCGCGCCCGTGGACATCGGCTCCGACGTTTCCGGCCGGCGCATCTTCCTGCTGACCTATCGCGATATCTCGCAGGCTCGCCGCATCGACCGGATGCGCTCCGACTTCGTCGCCAATGCCAGCCATGAGCTGCGCACGCCGCTCGCATCGCTGCGCGGCTTCATCGAGACGCTGCAAGGCCCTGCCCGCGACGACCGGAAGGCCCAGGAGAAATTCTTCGGCATCATGCACGAGCAGGTCACGCGCATGAGCCGGCTCGTGGACGACCTCCTGTCGCTGTCGCGCCTCGAGTTGAAGTCGCACATCGCGCCGGACGATGCCGTCGATCTCGGGCCGCTGCTCGGACACGTGCGCGACAGCCTGGCGCCGCTTGCGGGCGAACTCGACGTGACGATCGCGCTGGAGGTTCCGGAGACTCCGGTTTTCGTCCAGGGGGATCGGGACGAATTGGTGGAGGTCTTCGAAAACCTGATCGAAAACGCCTGCAAATACGGGCAGGAAGGCAAGCAGGTGGATGTGCGGCTGACCGGCGGGAATGGTCACCAGGCGGAGGTGACGGTCACCGACCACGGCCCGGGAATACCTGCCGAGCATGTCCCGCGCATCACCGAGCGTTTCTACCGGGTCAATGTCGAGGCGAGCCGGTCGAAGAAAGGCACCGGCCTGGGCCTTGCGATCGTCAAGCATATCCTCACGCGTCACCGCGCCCGCCTGCTCATCCATTCGGAGGTGGGGAAGGGCACGGTCTTCAAGGTCCGCTTCTGACACACGACGCCGCGCTGAAATGTTGGGCCGAGAAAATCACGCCGCATCTTCAGCATGTTAGGCTGTCATAAATGTTTCACCGAACTGACATAAAAGCTGTAGCCATCGGCGGCTAACTAGGGGCG
This sequence comes from Ensifer sp. R1-3, assembly GCF_056739175.1. Taxonomy (NCBI): domain Bacteria; kingdom Pseudomonadati; phylum Pseudomonadota; class Alphaproteobacteria; order Hyphomicrobiales; family Rhizobiaceae; genus Ensifer; species Ensifer sp. R1-3. The sequence goes on along the minus strand of NZ_CP096515.1, from coordinate 2,286,837 downwards.
GCCGATGAAACGGCGAAGAGAGCGCTGAACCCTGGCGCACCAACACAAGCCCATTCCGGGAGAACATTCATGAAATCTCTTAAACTCACTGTAGCGGCGCTGGTTGCATCCGCCGCCTTCGCGGGCGTTGCAGCGGCTCGCGACCAGATCCAGGTCGCCGGCTCCTCGACCGTTCTTCCCTATGCCAAGATCGTTGCCGAGAACTTCGGCGAGACGTTCCCCGACTTCAAGACGCCGGTTGTCGAGTCCGGCGGCTCCTCTGCCGGCCTGAAGGAATTCTGCAAGGGCGTCGGTGAAGACACGATCGATATCGCCAACTCTTCCCGCAAGATCAAGGACAGCGAAGTCGAGGCCTGCAAGGCTGCCGGCGTGACCGAGATCCAGGAAGTGAAGATCGGCTACGACGGCATCGTCTTCGCCACCGACGCCGGCAATGCCGACCTCACCCTGAAGCCGGAGCACCTCTACAAGGCGCTCGCCGCCGAAATCGTCGTCGACGGCAAGCTCGTCGCCAATCCTTACAAGAAGTGGTCGGAAGTCGACGCTTCGCTTCCGGACGCCGAAATCGCCGCCTATATTCCGGGCGAGAAGCACGGCACGCGCGAAGTCTTCGAAGAGAAGATCCTTGCTGCCGGCTGCAAGGACTCCGGCGCTCAGGACGTCATCAAGGCCGCCGTCAGCGATGAAAAGCAGCAGTTCAGCAAGTGCGTGGCCGTACGCAAGGACGGCATGGCCGTCGACATCGACGGCGACTACACCGAAACGCTGGCGCGCATCGCTTCGAACAAGAACGGCATCGGCGTCTTCGGCCTCTCTTTCTACGAAAACAACGCCGACAAGCTGAAGGTCGCGACCGTCAACGGCATCGTCCCCTCGACCGAGACGATCGCTTCCGGCGAGTATCCGGTTTCCCGCCCGCTGTTCTTCTACGTCAAGAAGGCTCACATCGGCGTAATTCCGGGTCTCAAGGAATATGTCGAATTCTTCGTTGACGATCAGATGATCGGCCCCGACAGCCCGCTCGCCGAATACGGCCTCGTCGCCGCTCCGGACGCCGAGCGCGAGGAAATCCGCACGTCTTTCGAGGCAGGCAACCTGCTCTGATCATGACAGGCTCCGGCGCTTCGCAGCGCCGGAGCCGCATTCTTCCGAATTTGCCGGGGCTTACGACGAGCCTGTCGCGGAGACGTGCCGATGAGTACTTCGCTCCTTCTCCTGATCATCGCTTTGATCGGTTTCATTGCGTTTCTTGCCGGCCGCGCCCGCTCGTTCGCCCGGTCCGGAGGCAAGCTCGCCAGCCTGCATTCCCTGCCCGGATATCACGGCAGCTACGTCGCCATCTGGGCGATGCTGCCGGCTCTTCTTCTGCTTGCGGTATGGCTCATCGCCGCTCCGATCTATATCGATTACACCGTTCGTTCGTCTCTTCCGGAGCCGGTCCAGAACCAGGGGGCAGCCACCGTTCAACTCGCGCTCGGTCAGGTCAAGTCCGTGGCCGCGGGCTTCGAGCGCCTGAGTGCGGACGAACTCGCTGCTATCGAGAACGGTTCGACCAACATGCGGGAAGTCCTGGCCTCCAAGGGCGTGGCGCTTGCCGGCGAGGGCGAGCCCTACATGGTCCAGTCCGCCCAGCAGTTCAATGCGATGCGGCAATACAGCCGCTGGCTGATGAGCGCCGTCGTGCTGCTCGTTTCCGTTGCCGGCGGACTCTATGCGATCCGCAATATCGACGTCCGTTTCCGTGCCCGCAATCGGGTGGAGCGCGTCATGCTCGGCTCGCTCATCGTCGCCTCGTCCATAGCCATTCTCACGACGGTCGGCATCGTCGCCTCGATGCTCTCGGAGGCGGGCCGCTTCTTCACCATGGTGTCGCCCTTCGAGTTCTTCTTCGGCACGGTCTGGGACCCGCGCTTCGCTGCGGCCGGAAGCGGTGGCGCCTCCGGCCAGTTCGGCCTGCTGCCGCTGCTTGCCGGCACCCTGTATATCGCCTTCGTGGCGATGCTTTTCGCGGTGCCGATCGGGCTCTTCGCCGCCATCTACATGGCCGAGTATGCAAGCCCGCGGCTGCGTTCCACAGCCAAGCCTCTCCTGGAAGTGCTCGCCGGCATCCCGACGATCGTCTACGGCTTCTTCGCGCTGGTCACTGTCGGGCCTTTCCTGCGCGACATCTCCACGCAACTGAACGGTCTCGTCACCGGCAACTACCAGAACTTCATCCAGGCCCAGAGCGTCATCACCGCCGGCATCGTCATGGGCATCATGCTCATCCCATTCGTTTCTTCATTGTCCGACGACATCATCACCCAGGTGCCGCGGGCGCTGCGTGACGGCTCGCTCGGCCTCGGTGCGACGCGCTCGGAAACGGTGAAGAAGGTGATCCTGCCTGCAGCACTTCCCGGCATCGTCGGCGCGCTGCTTTTGACGGCCTCGCGCGCGGTGGGCGAGACGATGATCGTCGTGCTCGCTGCCGGTGTCGCGGCGCGCATGCAATTGAACCCCCTCGAACCGATGACCACGGTGACGGTCAAGATCGTGAATCAGCTGACGGGCGATCTCGAGTTCACCTCGCCGCAGACGCTGGTCGCCTTTGCTCTCGGCATCACGCTCTTCGTCATCACGCTCGGCCTCAACATCTACGCGCTCTACATTGTGCGCAAATATCGGGAACAGTACGAATGACCGAATTTGCCTCCCCGACGGTAAGGGTCTCCACCCGACCTGCCGCAAGCCGACGCGATATCGGCATCAAGCGCCGCTATGCGGCGGAGCGCCGCTTCCGTGCCTTCGGAATGAGCGCCATTGCCATCGGTCTGTTCTTCCTCGCGGTTCTCCTCTGGAGCGTCGTTTCGAAGGGCTATACCGCCTTCCAGCAGACGACGATCACGTTGCCGATCGAGTTTTCCGAGAAGGTGATCGATCCCAAGAACGAACGGGCGACCGATCCGAAGCAACTCTATACCGCCAACTACCCGCTGCTGGTGCGCGAGGCTCTGGTAAAGCAGCTCGGCCTCGATCCGTCGAAGCGGCCGCTGGTGAAGCAGGCGGCCGATATGGTCTCCGCCAGCGCCCGGACGCAGCTGCGTGACATCGTCGTCGCCGATCCGTCGGTCATCGGCAGGACGATCCCCGTCACGCTGCTTGCCGAGGCGAACATCGATTCCGCGTTCAAGGGGCAGATCGACCTGTCGGTCGACGAAACCAAACGCAAGGTGAAGGATGAGCAGGTCGCATGGATGAACCAACTTGCCGAGGCCGGCGTGCTCAAGAAGAGCTTCAACACCGGCATCTTCACCTTCGGCGCGTCGAGCCGGCCTGAAGCGGCGGGTGTCGGCGTCGCCCTTCTCGGCTCGCTCTACATGATGCTGATCGTGCTCGTTCTGTCGCTGCCGATCGGCGTCGCCGCCTCCATCTATCTCGAGGAGTTCGCGCCGAAAAACCGGCTGACGGACCTGATCGAGGTGAACATCAACAACCTGGCGGCCGTACCGTCCATCGTCTACGGCCTCCTCGGGCTTGCCGTCTTCGTCAACTTCGCTGGCATGCCGCGCTCGGCAGCACTCGTCGGTGCCTTCGTGCTGACGCTGATGACGCTTCCGACGATCATCATCGCTACCAGGGCGGCCCTGAAGGCAGTGCCTCCGTCGATCCGCTCCGCCGCACTCGGCCTCGGCGCATCGAAGATGCAGACCATCTTCCATCACGTGCTGCCGCTTGCCATGCCCGGCATCCTGACCGGCACGATCATCGGCCTCGCCCATGCGCTGGGCGAAACGGCGCCGCTGCTTCTGATCGGCATGGTCGCCTTCGTGGTCGACTTTCCGGGGTCGCCGCTGGAGCCTTCCACGGCGCTGCCGGTGCAGATCTACATGTGGGCGAACGAGGCAGAGCGTGCCTTCGTCGAGCGTACGTCCGGAGCGATCATCATTCTCCTGATCTTTCTCATCTTCATGAATCTCGGGGCAATTCTCTTGCGGCGTCGCTTTGAGCGTCGCTGGTAGTGGGGTAAGGACTATGAACATCATGTCGGAAGCTGCAGTCGAAAAGGCTCTTGACCAGAAAATGAATACGGTGCCTTACAAGATGATCGGCAATGATGTGTCGGTCTATTACGGCGAAAAGCGCGCGCTCTTCGACGTCAACCTCAACATCCGCGAGAACACGGTCACGGCGCTGATCGGTCCCTCAGGGTGCGGCAAATCGACGTTTCTGCGCACTTTGAACCGCATGAACGACACGATCGAGAACTGCCGCGTGACCGGCAAGATCACGCTCGACGAGGACGATATCTATGATCCGTCGATCGACGTGGTGGAGCTGCGCGCCCGGGTCGGCATGGTGTTCCAAAAACCCAATCCGTTCCCGAAGTCGATCTACGACAATGTCTCCTACGGGCCGCGCATCCATGGCCTGGCACGCACCAAGGCCGAACTCGACGAGGTCGTGGAAACGAGCCTGCAGAAGGCCGGGCTCTGGAACGAGGTGAAGGATCGGCTGCAGGAGCCGGGCACCGGACTTTCCGGCGGTCAGCAGCAGCGCCTCTGCATCGCCCGCGCCGTCGCGGTCAGCCCGGAAGTCATCCTGATGGACGAGCCCTGCTCGGCGCTCGATCCCATCGCGACCGCGAAAGTCGAGGAACTCATCCACGAACTGCGGGCGAATTTCACGATCGTGATCGTCACCCACTCGATGCAGCAGGCGGCGCGCGTGTCGCAGCGCACGGCCATGTTCCATCTCGGCAATCTCGTCGAGGAGAACGATACCGACAAAATGTTCACCAACCCGGACGATCAGCGCACCCAGGACTACATCATGGGCCGCTTCGGCTGATGGCGAGAGGGGCGGCGCTTTTCCGTCCCTCCCGGTTTAAGATCGACCGAGCCATTCAGAACAGCGGGTCTCCCGAGGAAACGAATATGTCTCACGCACACATCATGTCCGCCTTCGACGAAGAGTTGAAGTATCTCACGCGCCGCATCTCCGAGATGGGCGGTCTTGCCGAGCAGATGGTCGCGGACTCCGTCCGTGCGCTCGTCAATTCCGATCTTGCTCTCGCCCAGAAGGTTATCTCCGACGACACCATTCTGGACGACGCGGAACGGCAGATCGGCGAAAAGGCGATCGTCACCATTGCCAAACGCCAGCCCATGGCCTCGGATCTACGGGAGATCATGGGTTCGATCCGTATCGCCGCGGACCTGGAGCGCGTCGGCGACCTCGGCAAGAACACCGCCAAGCGCGTGATTGCCGTCGCCGGTTCGGGCATACCGCGCAAGCTTGCGCGCGGCCTCGAACACCTGGCCGAGCTCGCGCTCGTTCAGTTGAAGGAAGTCCTGGACGTCTACGCCTCCCGTTCGCCGGAAAAGGCGAACAGCATTCGCGAACGCGATGAAGAGATCGACGCGATCTACACTTCTCTGTTCCGGGAACTGCTGACCTACATGATGGAAGATCCGCGCAACATCACGCCCTGCACGCATCTTCTTTTCTGCGCCAAGAACATCGAGCGTATCGGCGATCACGCGACCAACATTGCCGAAACGATCTACTACATGGCGACAGGCGCCCAGCCGCAGGGCGAACGGCCGAAGGACGACATGACGTCGACATTGGGTTCCGTGACGGACTGAGATCGCTCGGCATCCGGGCCTATGCAGAATTTGTTCCGGCCGCTTTGGCGCGGCCTACCACCGTGCGCGGCGGCATGACGGCTGTCGTGCGTAGGAAGGAGTCCTACTGAATGTTGCCGAAGATTGCCGTAGTCGAAGATGAGGAAGCCCTAAGCGTTCTCCTGCGCTACAATCTCGAGGCAGAAGGCTTCGAGGTCGATACGATCCTTCGCGGCGACGAGGCGGAGATCCGCCTGCAGGAGCGCCTGCCCGACCTTCTCATCCTCGATTGGATGCTGCCCGGGGTTTCCGGCATCGAGCTCTGCCGCAGGCTGCGCCAGCGGCCGGAAACGGAGCGCCTGCCGATCATCATGCTGACGGCGCGCGGCGAGGAGAGCGAGCGCGTGCGGGGCCTTGCCACCGGGGCCGACGATTACGTCGTCAAGCCCTTCTCGACGCCGGAACTGATGGCGAGGGTCAAGGCTATGCTCAGGCGCGCCAAGCCCGAGGTTCTGTCGACGCTCCTGCGCTGCGGCGATATCGAGCTCGACCGGGAGACGCACCGCGTCCACCGCCGCAGCCGCGAAGTGCGCCTCGGCCCGACGGAGTTCCGGCTGCTGGAATTTCTCATGTCCTCACCGGGGCGCGTCTTCTCCCGTTCACAGCTCCTGGACGGTGTCTGGGGGCACGACATCTATGTCGATGAACGGACCGTGGACGTCCATGTCGGACGTCTGCGCAAGGCACTGAACTTCTCCAACATCCCCGACGTCATCCGGACGGTGCGCGGCGCGGGCTATTCGCTGGAGAGCTGAGACCGAAGGTGCCGGCTTACGGCATGGCAAAGAAAAAAGGGGCCTTTCCGGCCCCATTTTTCGTCGTGCATCCAGAGCGGAATGAGCAAGGCGCCTCAGCGCATGCGCCGGCGCTCGGCAGAGGGCTGGTAGGCCAGCCGGGCATGAAAGGTGCAATAGGGAGAGGCTTCCGGGGAGTCGTTGCCGCAGAAGTGAAACTCTTCCTTGAGCGGGTCGCCGATCGGCCACTTGCAGGTGCGTTCGGTAAGCTCCGTGAGCTCCAGCCGCCGCGACATCGGCAGGACGATATTCCTGTCGATCTGCAGCTCCTGGTCGATCGCCAGGTCGACTGCGAGCTCTTCCTTGAGCGCGGTCGCACCGGCCGTGCGGGTTACGGTGCGGGTTACGGAACGCGCAGCATAGTTCGGTGCGCGCGGGGCAGACGTCGCCCGTTTGGGGCGGGCTGCAGCGGCCGTGCTTCCGCCGGCCTTGGCGCGCCCGGGCAGGCTCAGCCGATGAACCTTGCCGATGACCGCGTTGCGGCTGACGCCGCCCAACTGCGCCGCGATCTGGCTGGCGCTCAGGCCCTCCGACCACAGCTTCTTCAGTTTCTCGACCCGCTCGTCAGTCCAGTTCATCTCTGCACTCCCCGTTCTCGGCGTTGGGATGGCGGAATCCGTCACCGCTCTCCGGGAAAACCCCGAAGATTCAACGCGATAATACTTTTGGTGACTAGGTCCGCCGCATGCGTCTAGTAATTGAATGTTAACCTACCGGCAGGGTGACTCCGTGGCAAGAGTCGCCGGAATCGCGCCGAATCGATTTCGCGGTTTTCCCCAACTTGCTGTCGGAGCGTTGCATTTTTGCAAGTCCCAGAGTGCGATTTTTTCGCGCTTCGGAATCGGTATCCGCAAAGCGCCTGCAAACCTTGGTTTTGTTGACATCGCGGTGCGAAATGGGAATAGTGCCTGTCGCCGCCGCAAGGCGGCATTTTTGATTTTTATCGGGCCGAAGTCCGATGCCGCCGGAATGAAGGAGAGCTCGACATGGCCGCAACCACGCCGCTTTACGACACCTATCTGCGGGCGCCGTTGCGTTTCGAGCGAGGTGAAGGCGTTTGGCTGATCGCCGAAGACGGCACGCGCTATCTCGATTTCGCTGCCGGTGTCGCCGTGAACTCGCTCGGCCATGCCCATCCTCATCTCGTCGAGGCGCTGAAGGCGCAGGCCGACAAGGTCTGGCATCTGTCCAATCTCTACGAGATTGCGGGGCAGGAAAGCCTTGCGCGGCGGCTGACCCAGGTGACCTTCGCCGATCGGGTGTTCTTCACCAATTCGGGTGCGGAAGCGCTCGAATGTGCGATCAAGACGGCGCGGCGCTATCATTTCGCCAAGGGGCACGTCGAGAAGTTCCACGTCATCACCTTCGAAGGTGCTTTCCACGGCCGCACGCTCGCGACGATCGCCGCCGGCGGACAGCAGAAATACATCGAGGGCTTCGGGCCGAAGGCGCCGGGCTTCTATCAGGTCCCCTTCGGCGATATCGGCGCGGTCAAGAACGCGATCAATGAAGAAACCGCGGCGATCCTTGTCGAGCCGATCCAGGGCGAGGGCGGCATTCGGACGGCATCGAAGGAGTTCATGCAAGGGCTGCGCGAACTCTGCGACGAGTTCGGCCTGCTTCTGATCCTTGACGAGGTCCAGTCCGGTGTAGGCCGGACCGGCAAGCTCTTCGCCCATGAATGGGCGGGCATCAAACCCGATATCATGGCCGTCGCCAAAGGCATCGGCGGCGGCTTCCCGCTCGGCGCCTGCCTTGCGACGGAAGCGGCGGCCGCCGGCATGGTGGCGGGCACGCACGGCTCGACCTATGGCGGCAACCCGCTCGCAATGGCGGTCGGAAATGCCGTGCTCGACGTCGTTCTCGCCGAAGGCTTCCTCGATCAGGTGCGCGAGGTGGCTCTCGTCTTCCGTCAGGGGCTCGCCTCGTTAAAGGATCGTTTTCCGGACGTGATCGAGGAAATCCGCGGCGACGGGCTGATGCTCGGCATCAAGGCGAAGGTGCCCTCCGCGGACCTTTTGAAGGCGATCCGCGCCGAGAAACTGCTCGTCGTCCCGGCCGGCGAAAACGTTCTGCGCCTGTTGCCGCCGCTGATCACCACCCCGGCCGAGGCGCGCGAAGGACTGGCACGGCTCGAACGCGCCGCGGAGGCGGTGAGCGGCAAGAGCGGCAACGCCGCGGCTTGAGCGTCCGAAGGTTTCGGATCGAACCGGCCCGGGCGGGGTCGACAAACGGATTCTACGACAGGAAACAAGGCAGTATGACCAGACACTTCCTCGATCTCTCGGCCATGACGGCCACCGACCTCAGGACCATCATCGACGATGCCCGCGTCCGCAAGTCGGCGACCAAGGCAGGGACTGCCGAGAAGCCGCTTGCCGGCAAGATGCTCGCGATGATCTTCGAGAAGCCGTCCACCCGCACGCGTGTTTCCTTCGATGTCGGCATGCGCCAGCTCGGCGGCGAGACGCTGTTTCTGTCGGGTACCGAAATGCAGCTCGGCCGGGCGGAGACGATCGGCGATACGGCGAAGGTCCTGTCGCGCTACGTCGACGCGATCATGATCCGCACGACCGACCACCGCCGGCTTCTGGAGATGGCGGAGCATGCGACCGTGCCCGTCATCAACGGGCTCACCGACGATACGCACCCGTGCCAGATCATGGCCGATATCATGACCTTCGAGGAGCACCGGGGACCGGTCAAGGGCAAGACGATCGCCTGGACCGGCGACGGCAACAACGTGCTTCACTCGCTGATCGAAGGCTCGGCGCGCTTCGGCTATCGCATGAACATGGCCGTGCCGCTCGGCTCCGAACCGCATGACAAGTTCCTGAACTGGGCGCGCAACAACGGGGCCGAGGTCCTGCTCAGCCACGAGGCGGAGCAGGCGGTTGCCGGTGCCCATTGCGTCGTCACCGACACCTGGATCTCGATGAACCAGGAACATCGCGCCCGCGGTCACAACGTCTTCCAGCCCTACCAGGTCAACGGCGCGCTAATGAAGCATGCAGCGCCGGACGCGCTGTTCATGCATTGCCTGCCGGCGCACCGCGGCGAGGAAGTGACCGATGAGGTCATCGACGGCCCGCAGTCGGTGGTGTTCGACGAAGCCGAGAACCGGCTGCACGCGCAGAAATCGATCCTCGCCTGGTGCATGGGCGCGGTCTGACGGCTGGAGGCGGGCGCGAGGCGTTCTCTTGAAATCTGCACGGTGCAACACGATCTAGGGCGGTGAGCGGGGGCTCCGATCATCAAATCGGCCAGTCGCCCCACGCCGGCTATCACGTGCTTGGCGCCCAAGGGGTGCTTCGACGCAGAGCAAATGCCGGCGGAGAAATTCGTCCATGACGGGATCAAATGGAATGGCGGACGGTTGTACCGGTGCGCACCGGTGCACTCGATGCAAGCCGTATCGGACATGAAGAGGAAGCGAGCGGTTTCCGCCCGCATCCCGCATGCAGTTTTTGGAATGGGTCATGGCCACGTCCCGGATTGAATCGATCCGCGTGATCATGGTCGAGGCAAGGAGCAAGCGATGACAGAAACAGCGCCGGGACTTGGCGAGTTCGATTTTGCCGGTGACGATCAGGTTGTGCCCTTTCAGGTCGAGGGACTCGACGTGCGCGGCCGCGCCGTCCAGCTTGGCCCGATGCTCGATGCCATTCTTGAACGGCACAATTACCCGCTCCCTGTCGCGCGGCTCGTCGCCGAAACAGTGGTGCTGACGGTCCTGCTCGGCACGTCCCTGAAATTCGAAGGCAAGCTGATCGTGCAGACACAGGGCGATGGGCCGGTCGATCTCGTGGTCGCGGATTTCTCGACGCCGGACCGCGTCCGCGCCTATGCCCGCTATGATAAGGAGGCGCTCGCCGACGCCGAAAAGAGCGGGCGCGTCCGGCCTCATGAATTGTTGGGCAACGGCGTCCTCGCCTTCACGATCGACCAGGGTGCGCACACGCAGCGCTATCAGGGCATCGTCGCGCTTGACGGGGCGACGCTCGAGGAGATCGCCGGCGCCTATTTCCGCCAGTCAGAGCAGATACCGACCAGGGTGCGCCTCGCCGTTGCCGAGCTTCTCGACAAGGACGAGAACGGCAAGCCGCGGCACCGCTGGCGCGCCGGCGGCATGGTCGCGCAGTTCCTCCCCGACGCGCCGGACCGGATGCGCCAGGCGGATCTGCCGGGCGGCGATGGTGACGAGGGCGACGAGGATTTCTTCGACGAGGACGACCTCTGGGCGGAAGCCAAGGTGATGGTCGAGACGATCGACACCGATGAACTCACCGATCCGACGGTCGGTACCGAGCGATTGCTGTACCGTCTGTTCCATGAGCGCGGCGTGCGCGTCTATGAGCCGCAGGCGGTCTACGATCGATGCAGCTGCTCGCGCGAGAAGATCAGGGACGTCCTGGTGGGGCTCGGCAACGAGGATATCGAAGCCAGCGTCGAGGACGGCCTGATCAAAGTCACCTGCGAGTTCTGCTCGACGACCTACCGCTTCGAGGCGAGCGAGGTCCGTCCGCAATAGCGGCAGCCGCGCTGAATCAATTAAGCGTGCGGACGAGGCCCGGCGAATCGAGCGAGAAGGCGGGGATGGCGACATCGAAAGTCTCCCCGCCTTCCGCCTCCATGCTGTAATGGCCGAACATCACGCCGGAGGGTGTATCCAGCGGGCAGCCGGAGGAGTACTCGTAGGTATCGCCGGGATTGAGCAGCGGCTGCTCGCCGATCACGCCGGGGCCGCTCACTTCGTCCACCTGACCGTTCTCGTCGGTAATGTGCCAGTAGCGGGTCATCAGCCGGACCGCGAGCCCGGAATGGTTCGCTATGATGATGCGATAGCCCCAGACATAGCGGCTGTCGTCGGGATCCGACTGTTCTTCCAGGTAGTACGGCTCGACCGTCACTTCGATGTCGCGTGTCAGCGCGCGGTACATGTGCAACACCCTGTTTCAAATCCGTACGCGTATTCTACAGCAATATGGTTTCGTCAAGAATAACGGCGAGATTGTGCGAGTGGTATCAAATTCCCTGGAGCGGGATGAGGAAAAGTGTGCGCGGTTTTCGCTCGCATCCCGCTCCAACTTCTTGGAATCGATCACATCGTGATCTAGGAGGCAACGGCTATGCTTGACGGCGCGCTTCGCAGGCGGCTCGATCCGGTTCTGGACAGGCTCGGCGCCGCACTGGCCGGCCGCGGGGTCAGTGCCGATGCCGTCACGATCCTCGGCCTTTGCCTTGGCCTTGCGGCAGCCCTGCTCATCGGTCTCAGCGCTTATCTGCCTGCCGCCGCCCTGATCCTTGTGAGCCGGCTCTGCGACGGCCTTGACGGAGCCGTCGCCCGCGCGAGCCGGAAAACGGATTTCGGCGGCTTTCTCGACATCGTTCTCGATTTCACATTTTACGGCGCCGTTCCACTTGGTTTCATCATCGCAGATCCGGCCGCAAACGGTCTTGCCGGCGGGTTTTTGCTCTTCGCCTTCTATGTCAACGGCGCGAGCTTCCTCGCCTATGCCGTGATGGCCGAGAAGCGCGCCCTGACGACCGAGGTGCGCGGTGCGAAGTCGCTCTACTTCACGACGGGGCTCGCAGAGGCGACGGAGACGATCGTCTTTTTTCTGCTCTCGTGCCTTTTCCCTGCGTGGTTCCCGTTATTCGCAACGGCCTTCGCGCTCGTCTGCCTCTATACCGCGCTGTCGCGGATCGTTCTCGCAAGACTGACATTTAGGCAAGACTGATGAGCCCGCTGACGCGGGCTTCGTCATGGTGTTGGTCAGGCGTTTACGCCCTTCAGCGCCCTTGCGAAATCCTCGATGAGGTCTTCGCTGTCCTCGATACCGGCCGAGAAGCGCACCGTTCCGGCCGAGATGCCGAGTTCGGCGCGGGCTTCGTCGGTGAGGTTCTTGTGGGTGGTCGTCGCCGGATGGGTGATCAGACTCTTGGAATCGCCGAGATTGTTCGAGATCCGGATGATTTCAAGCGCGTTCTGCAGGGCGAAGGCTGCTTCCTTGCCACCCTTGAGCTCGAAGGCGACCAGCGTCGAGCCGCCGCTCATCTGCTTGGCAATGATGGCGGCCTGCGGGTGATCCTTGCGGCCCGGATAGATGACGCGGGCGACCTGCGGCTGCTCCGCGAGGAAATCGGCTACGCGGCGGGCGCTTTCGGTCTGCTGCTTGACGCGGAGCGGCAGGGTCTCGATGCCCTTCAGCAGCGTCCAGGCGTTGAAGGGCGACATGGCCGGGCCGGTGTGACGGAAATAGTCGTGCAGGTTCTCGTCTACCCACTGCTTGTCGGAGAGGACCACGCCGCCGAGGCAGCGGCCCTGGCCGTCGATATGCTTCGTCGCGGAATAGACGACGACATGGGCGCCAAGCTCCAGCGGCTTCTGGAACAGCGGCGTGGCGAAGACGTTGTCGACCACCACCTTGGCGCCGATCTGATCGGCGAGCCTGGCAACGCCGGCGATGTCGATCACTTCGAGCGTCGGGTTCGTCGGGCTCTCGAGGAAGAAGACCTTGGTGTTCGGGCGCACCGCGTCTTCCCAGTTCTTGAGATCGCGACCGTCCACCAGGGTGCACTCGACGCCGTATTTCGGCGCCAGCGTTTCCACGACCCAGCGGCAGGAGCCGAAGAGCGCCCGGGCGGCGACGATGTGGTCACCCGCCTTCACCTGACAAAGGATTGCCGCAGAAACCGCCGCCATGCCGGAGGCGGTGGCGCGCGCGTCTTCCGCCCCTTCGAGCATGCACATGCGCTTCTCGAACATGTCGTTGGTCGGGCTGCCGTAGCGCGCATAGATGAAACCGTCGGTCTCGCCCTTGAAGCGGGCCTCCGCCGCTTCGGAGCTGTCGTAGACGAAGCCCTGCGTCAGGAAGATCGCTTCCGAGGTCTCGCCATACTGGGAGCGGAGCGTTCCGCCGTGGACGAGCTGGGTTGCCGGGCGCCAATTCTTGCTCATGAGAACGTCACTTTCAAAAACAAAAAAACCGGCCGCGAAACGACCGGTTTGACACCCGGCCTTTTTAGCTACTTGTTTAACGTGGCTGCAAGCCGACCGGCCAAATCACCACGGGATAAAGCTCCAATACTGCCTGGCCGCGCTTGCGTCAATTCCCGGAGTTTGGTTTTGTCTGGCAACTGTAAATGAGGATCGGAATGGGGCGCGACACAGGGATTTTGGCCGACCGCGCAATTGCAGCGCTGTATGCCTCGGGACGGCTGAAGAGCGAAAAGGTGCTGGATGATGACCAGATCCAGCCGGCCAGCCTCGATCTTCGCCTTGGATCCAAGGCGTTCCGCGTCCGGGCGAGCTTCATGCCCGGCCCGTCTCATTTGGTCGCCGACAAGCTCGACCGGCTCAAGCTGCATGTCGTCGATCTGAGCGAAGGCGCCGTGCTCGAGACCGGCTGCGTCTACATCGTGCCGCTGATGGAAAGCCTCTCGCTGCCGGCAGACATGTCGGCCTCCGCCAATCCGAAGAGCTCCACCGGCCGACTGGATATCTTCACGCGCGTGATTACCGACAGGGCGCAGGAGTTCGACAAGATTCCGGCGGGCTACAGCGGACCGCTCTATCTCGAAATCAGCCCGCGGACCTTTCCGATCGTAGTCAGGCGTGGTTCGCGGCTTTCGCAGATACGCTTCCGCATCGGCCACTCGGTTCTTTCCGAGCAGGAACTGCTGGCTCTGCACGAAAGCGACGTCCTCGTCGCCAGCGACCGGCCGAACGTTTCCGGCGGCGGCATCGCCCTTTCCATCGACCTCAAGGGCACCGGGCCGGACGGCCTGATCGGCTACCGCGGCAAGCATCACACATCGGTGGTCGATGTGGACAAGAAAGCCCAGCATGCCGTTTTTGACTTCTGGGAGCCGCTCTACAGCCGCGGCCGCGACGATCTCGTGCTCGATCCGGACGAGTTCTACATCCTCGTGTCCCGCGAAGCCGTCCATGTGCCGCCGCGCTATGCGGCCGAAATGACGCCCTTCGACCCGCTCGTGGGCGAGTTCCGCGTCCACTATGCCGGCTTCTTCGACCCCGGCTTCGGCCATGCGTCCGCCGGCGGCAGCGGCAGCCGGGCGGTGCTCGAGGTCCGCAGCCACGAAGTGCCGTTCATTCTGGAGCACGGGCAGATCGTCGGCCGTCTCGTCTACGAGCACATGCTGGAACGTCCGGAGGGACTTTACGGCCTCGATCTCGGCTCCAATTATCAGGCGCAGGGGCTCAAGCTCTCCAAGCATTTTCGCGCCGAGTGAGCATTGTGCTTGACAGATCGCGGCTGTTGAGGAAATTTCCGGTTCTGTCGCGGGTGTAGTTCAGTGGTAGAACGCCAGCTTCCCAAGCTTGATGTCGTCGGTTCGATCCCGATCACCCGCTCCAATTCCTCCTTTCATAGAGGCGCCATAGCGCTGCGGATTCTCTGGATATTCGTACTGTCGGCCGTTCTCGCCCCGGGGTTGGCTTTGGCGCAGCCGAAGGAACTGCCCCGGCTGTTCGATGCCCGCGAACGGATTGCCAAGCCGGACCTCAGCGGCCTTGCCAGGCTTCGTTTCCTGACCACCGTCGACTTCCCGCCCTTCAACTTCATCGACCAGTCGGGCAAGCTGTCGGGATTCCATGTCGACCTCGCCCGCGAGATATGCCGTGAGCTGGAGATCGAAGCCAAGTGCCAGATCCAGGCAGTGACCTATCCGGAGCTCATGCCGGCCCTCGAACAGGGGCAAGGGGAAGCGATTGCCGCCGGCATTGCCGTGACTTCGGAGCTGAGGCAGCGTTTCGCCTTTTCCCGCGCCTTCATGCAACTTCCCGCCCGCTTCGTCGTCAACACCAAGGCCGCCGGGGCGATCGCCGGTCCTGCCGATCTTGCCGGAAAGCCCGTCGGCGTCGTCTCCGGCACCACGCATGAGGCAATGCTGAAGGCATTTTTCCCGAAGCTCGAAGCCAAAGGCTTTCCGGACCGGGATGCATTGCTCTCCGCGCTTCGCGGGGGCACCGTCGCGGCCGCGTTCTCCGATGGCATGCAATTGTCCTTCTGGGTCTCCGGCAACCTCGCCGGGGGATGCTGCGCCATGCTGGAGGGCTCCTATTTTTCCCAGCGCTTCCTTGGCGAGGGACTGACGATCATGAACCGCAAGGCCGAGCCGGCCCTGACCCAGGCGATCGACCACGCTTTGCTGGCGCTCTCACGCAGCGGCAGGCTCGAGGAGATCTATCTTCGCTATTTCCCGGACGGGATTTATTGAGGCGGCTCCACTCGCGGCTATCCCGTCATTTCGCTCTACCCACGCCGGAACGGCAGCACGAGCGACCACAGGAGCTTTATCGGCTCGATGCGCCCGTAGGCTTTCAGCCCGGTCTCGATCCCATCGTCGCCGCGCGATGGATGGGCGACGTAGGTCGAGAACAACCGATCCCAGACCGAAAGATTGAAGCCGTAGTTTGAATCGGTCTCCCGCTTTTCCACGGAATGGTGGATGCGGTGCATGTCGGGCGTGACGATGACGTGGCGCAACAGCCCGTCGGCGCCTTTCGGCAGACGCAGATTGGCGTGGTTGAACATCGCCCCGGCATTGAGCACGATTTCGAACAGGAGAACGGCGAGTGCGGGCGCGCCGAGCAGAATGATGACCGCGCTCTTCCAGATCATCGACAGCAGAATTTCGAGGGGATGAAAGCGAAGGGCTGTGGTGACGTCGACCCCGGGATCGGCATGGTGGACGCGGTGGATGCGCCACAGGACAGGTATCTTGTGAAACACGACGTGTTCGAGCCAGATGGCGAAGTCCAGCGCGATGAAGGCGATCAGGCCGGCAAGCGGCGGGGCGACGCCGAGAGCCGGGAGCACGCCGTATCCGCGTCCCTGAGCCCAGATAGCAACGCCGGTGGCGGCAGCGGGAAAGGCGACGCGAAGCAGGAGGGAGGATAGGACGAGAATAGACAGGTTGGTGATCCAGCGGCGTGCCTTCAGAGCCCGCATCAGCTCCGGCCTCTCCAGCCGCGGATGAAAAAGTTCGAGCGCTGCCAGTGCGGCGAAGGCGGCGGCAAAGGCCGCGAGCCGCCAGACCGGTTCGGCGAGACCGAAATAGAGCATGCATCGATCCCCGTTGCATCAAATCCGGCCCAGCATATTGTTCCGTGCCGGGAACGGGCAAGGACCTGTTTCTGAAGCCTACTTGCGGAAGCGCGCGATGGCTCCGCGCTCGATTGCTGCGCAGGCGAGCTTGTCGAGGCCCAAACGGTCGCGCAGCAGCTGCAACAACCGGATTTCCTCGTTGCGGATACGCTGATCCGCGGCAGCGATCTCGACCGCAAGGGCATAGGCCGTCTCATAGAGCCGCTGCGGCAACGCCTCGCGAACCATTTCGAGCGCCACGTCGAGGCCCTCCGGTGCCGCAAGCTGGGCGGCGCATTCGCGACCGATATGGATCAGGTGATCTTCGTCGAAACCGTTGAAGGCCGGGAGGAACCGCACGAGCACGCCGATGCGTGCAATCTCGTCGTCGGTCATGTTCCGGTCGACGGCGGACATCATGACCATGACGTGGACAAGGGCTTCGTGCTGGCTGAGACTTGCGGACATCCTGCCTCTCGATCCTTTCGTTGTTCCCATTGGAGCCGCGATACACGACGGGTGCATAACGGGTTCGGCGGACCTGCAATGGTGGGTGACAGTTAAGGACTTGCTCCAAGCCTTACAAGTCCGGCGCGGCGTCTTCCGGGGCGATGCTCGCAGCCGGATCGTCGAGCGCGAGAGGCGCTCGGGCAAGATCGCGCGGGTCGTCCCCGAAGAAGCCGAGCCTGGCGCCCCGGGCGGCCTCGGCCTTCGGCTCGAGCGCCGTGCCGGGCAGCGGCGTCGCCCAGCCGTTGCCGACGAGCCATTCGGCCACGTCCTGGCCGCCGACGCTGCACCGCGCGTTCAAGGTTTGCGAGGAACCATCCGCCCCATCGCAGACGAGCGCGCGCCCCCGCAGGAAGTTGCGGAACGCCGTACGCGCGACCATGCCGCAAGGCCAGCTCTTGCCGTTCGCTTCGCAGACCTTCTCCGCCTTTTCGGGTTCGATATCCTTGAGCTGCAGGGTCGTCTCGCCGGACCGGACAAGCCCTGCGGCAAGCGCAACCGGGCGCGGGAAGACGGCGGAAGCGGGTTTTTCCTTTTCCCCGGTCTTCGAAAGCGGCGGCCTCGGTGCGATCCGTTCCAGCGGTTTGGCGATTCCGTCCTCCGGCTGGGCAAAGAGGCCCGGCTCGACCGGCCTGACCGCCACGCGCGAGCCTTTGCCCGGGATGGTATCCGGTTCGGGGGCAGGGGGAGCGGCTTCGGTCTCGGCGGGGGGCTCCTCCGAAACCGGCTCGCCGACCGCTGCTTCCGGCGTTTCGAGCACGAACTCAGGCGCTGCGGCGCTGTCGCGGTTGCGGATGACCGCGGCCCCGGTCATCAGAATGCCGGCATAGAGGGCGAGGGCGGCAAGCCCGCCGGCGATGGTGAAGAGCCTCGGCCGCATCGAAGGATCCTATTGGCTGGCCCAGATGATCCGGGCGATCCATTCCACGTCGTTCATCTCGAAATTGCGGTTGGGATGGTCGGGGTTGAGCGAAACGAGCTCGATGCCGCGGGGCGTCTGCCGGGCCAGCACCTTCGCCATCACCTCGCCCCCGCGCGTCTTGACCACGACGCGGTCGTTGCGGCGCACCTGCGCGCTCGGGTCGACGATCAGGACATCGCCGTCGCGATAAAGCGGCAGCATGCTGTCGCCCTGAACCTCCAGAGCGTAGGCACCGCCCTGCCGCCGCTCGGGCGTGGGGAATTCGATCGTGTCCCAGCCCTGGCCGACCGGAAAGCCGCCGTCGTCGAAAAAACCACCGGCGCCGGCCTGCGCGAAACCGATCAGCGGAATGCCCGGCGCTGCCGATGCATCTTCCCTTCCGCTGCCGGCGGCATTGGGCTCCATCAGCGCCAGGAACTGATCGACGCTCGCTCCCGTCGCATGCAATATCTTCGCGATCGACTCGGTGGAGGGCCACCGGTCGCGCCCGTCGGTGGACTGGCGCTTCGACTTGTTGAAGGAAGTGGGGTCCAGGCCGGCCCGCCGCGCAAGGCCCGACGGCGAAAGCCGGTGGCGCTCTGCCAATGCGTCGATCGCGCGCCAGATGCTGTCATGTGAGAGCATGTCGACCCATCTTCGGAAGGAGAAGCGAATGCGGGCTGCACAGCCAGCCGCTCCGCGTCTGCGAATACATTAGCCAAGCGCCTTGCGACCGTAAAGCACAGCGAGGAAAATAGTCCTTCCTATCCGGTCAAAGTACGGCATACGGCAGACGCAGCGGTCTTCAGGGGTGAACTCCTGCGCAGCTGTGCTAAATAAAACAGCTTCACTCCGGGCCAAGAGGCGTGCTTGCTTGCAAAACTGAGATCGGAACGGCATCTCGTTGCCGCTTTTCTCGCTGCTCTTGCCGGCGTCGCGGTCGAGCATCATCTGCTCGAGGCCGGTCGCGCCGCATCGCTTATCGGTGCCGCCCTGATGGTGGCGGCGATCGTGCTTGCTTCCATGCGGGTCGCCCATCATGCCGAGGTGCTTGCCGCAAAGGTGGGCGATCCCTACGGCACGATGATTCTGACGCTTTCGGCGGTGCTGGTCGAGGTCGTCATCCTCGCCATCATGATGACCGGCGAGACTTCGCCGACGCTGGTGCGCGATACGATCTATTCGGCAGTGATGCTTGATATCAACGGGATTCTGGGACTTGCGGCGCTGCTCGGCGGCCTCAAACATGGCGAGCAGCCCTATAACGACGATTCCGCCCGCACTTACAGCGTCATGATCCTCACGGCCATGGGCATTTCCATGCTCGTTCCCGAATTCGTGCCGCAGTCGAAATGGCATTATTATTCCGCCTTCACCATCGGCGCGATGATCGTGCTCTATACGTTGTTCCTGCGCATGCAGGTTGGCGTGCACAGCTACTTCTTCAGTTACAGCTATCCGCGCGCCAAAGCGGGAACCGCGGCAAGCCGGCTGGAAGGCGAGCCGGTGCTTCCTTCCGTCGTCGTGCTCATCCTGGGCGTGGTGGTGATCGGCTTTCTGGCCGAAATCATGTCCGGGCTGCTGTCGGCCGGGATCAAGGGTACGGCGGCGCCGCCGGCCCTGGCCGCGATCGTCGTCGCGGCGATCTCCGCTTCGCCCGAGGTCATGACGGCAATGCGCGCCGCGCTCGCCAACCGCATGCAGGCAGTGGTGAACATCGCGCTCGGCGCTTCGCTTTCGACCGTGATTCTGACCGTACCCGTCATGGAGGCGATTGCCCTTTATACGGGCCAGCCCTTCATCATGGCCATGTCGCCCGTGCAGACGGTGATGGTTGCGGTGACGCTCATCGCCGCCGCGATCAATCTCAATGACGGCCAGACCAATGCCATCGAAGGCATGACGCATTTCGTGCTCTTCGCGACCTTCATCATGCTGTCCGCCCTCGGACTTTAGATCACGGTCATGTTTTTAGGTCTGGTCGACCTAAAAACATGACCGTGATCGATTCCAAGACGTTGAGACGCGGGATGCGGGCGGAAAACCGCGCACACTTTTCCTCATTCCCGCTCTAATGCTCAGGCCGGCTGCTCTTCCATCGCCTTGCGCGCCACCACGCGGTCATAGGCGGCTTGCAGCGTTTGCCGCACGGACGGGCCTTCCGGCAGGGGATCGCCGAGGTGTTCGGCACGCAATTCCCGCATGAAACGCTCCCAGAGCTCGGGGCCGCCCTCCTCCATCAGTTGCGCGCGAATGCTGAGTTCCGCGGTGACCGGCAGGTAGCGCCGGCCCCAGGCGCCGAGATGGGCCATGATCGGCACCAGCGCGATCGCCATTTCCGTCAGGCTGTAGATCGCCTTCTGCTTGTGGCTCGGATCGTCCGCTTTCGTCAGCATGCCGATCTCGACAAGTGTTTTCAGCCGGTCTGCGAGGATGTTGGTGGAAATCCCTTCCTGCGAGCGCAAGAGCTCGCGGAAGTGGCGTTTGCCGCCGAAAATCATGTCGCGAATGATCAGGAGGCTCCATTTGTCGCCGAACACTTCGAGCGAGAGATTGATCGGGCAACCCGAGCGATGGTCATCGGTCATTCTGGTCTCTGAAATACGGGAGCGGAGCATCCGCTCTAAAACTGCTTGCATTATTGCATCGGTGGAGCTAATCTGCAACTGCTTTCATTTAGCAACCAGTTGCACTGACAAGGAGGAGAAGATCATGACCAAAGCTTCTGTCGAACATGCGGACTTCACCATTGAACGCGTTTTCAATTCACCCCCGGAACAGGTCTTCGAGGCCTTTGCCGACCCTGCCGCGCACGACCGCTGGTTCGTCAAGGCCGACAACTGGCCCGTCGCCGAATATAGCCACGACTTCCGCATCGGCGGCCGGGAAAGCGGCCGGTTCAGCCAGGACGGGAAGACTTTCTATTTCAACGAAACGGTCTATCTCGACATCGTCGAGAACCGGCGGATCGTCTCGGCCTATACCATGGCGAAGGACGAGCAGCGGCTTTCCGCGTCGATCGCGACCGTCGACCTCATACCGGAAGGCACCGGCACACGCGTCGTCTTCACGGAGCAGGGGGCGTTCCTGGATGGGCTCGACAAGGTGGAATATCGCCGCGAGGGATGGGAGCAACTGATCGGATTTCTGGCGGCCGAGCTCGGTGAGAAGGCTGAACCGGCCTGAAACCTTGAACAGGTTCCTCTTCCGGTCATTCGCGGCTGCCGAGAATGACCGGAAGAGGCAATGTTTGCGGCGTGCGGCTGGCCTGGCGGCTTATGCCGCCTTCTGCCCCGCGCCATACGGGTCGAAGCGCCCGTAGAAGGTTTCGCCCTTTTCCGCCATCTCCTTCAAAAGCGGCGTCGGCCGGAAGTGGTCGCCATGGTCCGCGGCGAGCTTTTCGCAAAGCTCGACGAAGGCTTTCGCACCCATGCCGTCGATGTAGGAGAGCGTGCCGCCGGTGTAGGGCGCAAAGCCGAAGCCGAGGATCGAGCCGACATCGGCTTCGCGCGGGTCGGTGACGATGCCCTCCTCGATCGTACGCGCGGCTTCGAGTGCGATCGTCACGAGCAGGCGCTGCTTGAGCACACCGACCTCGATCTCGCCGGCATCCTTCTGCGGGTAGAGCTCCTTCAGGCCCGGCCAGAGATATTTCCTGGCCGGCTTTGCCGGATACTCGTAGAAACCCTTGCCGTTCTTGCGGC
The DNA here is from genome assembly GCF_056739175.1 of Ensifer sp. R1-3. Lineage (NCBI taxonomy): Bacteria > Pseudomonadati > Pseudomonadota > Alphaproteobacteria > Hyphomicrobiales > Rhizobiaceae > Ensifer > Ensifer sp. R1-3. The sequence continues at coordinate 2,265,153 of NZ_CP096515.1, read as the reverse complement.
CGCGCCGGTCGAGTTCGTCGACCATCTTGTCGATCAGCGCCATGTGCCTGGGATCGACGGCCTTGTCGCCGAGATCGGCAACGGCCGCCTTCAGGATCTTCTGGCTGAGGTCGATCGCCACCTCGTCGTTGAGCGACAGCGGTCCGACCGGCATGCCGGCCATCTTGGCGGCGTTCTCGATCATCGCCGGCGGTACGCCCTCGATCAGCATGTCATAGGCTTCGTGGATATAGCGGAAGACGCAGCGATTGACATAGAAGCCGCGCGTGTCGTTGACGACGATCGGCGTCTTCCTGATCGCCGCGACATAGTCGAGCGCGGCCGCGAGCGCACGGTCTCCGGTCTCCTTGCCGAGGATCACCTCGGTCAGCATCATTTTCTCGACCGGCGAGAAGAAATGAATGCCGATGAACCGGTCCGGGCGTTTGGAATTCCTGGCGAGGCCGGTGATCGGCAGCGTCGAGGTGTTGGAGGCGAAGATCGCGTCCTCGGCGATCACCGCTTCGACCTTCTCGATCACGTCCTTCTTGACCTGCCGGTCCTCGAAGACCGCCTCGATGACGAGGCCGGCATCCCTGAGATCGCCATAGTCCGCCGAAGGTGTGATGCGCGAAAGCAGCGCTTCGCCATCCTCCTTGGTCAAGCGTCCCTTACCGATCGCGTCCTTGACCAGGCCTTCCGAATGCGTCTTGCCCTTTTCGGCAGCTTCCATGTCGCGGTCGATGAGGGTGACGGGGATGCCGCCTGCCGCGGTTACATAGGCGATCGAGGCGCCCATGAAACCGGCGCCGACGACGCCGACTTTCTTGAGCTCGGTCTTCGGTACACCGGCCGGCCGGCGCGCGCCCTTACCGAGTTCCTGCATCGAGACGAACAGCGACCGGATCATCGAGAAGGCTTCGGTCGTCTGCAGGATTTCGGTGAAATAGCGCTGCTCGATCTTCAAAGCCGTATCGAAGGGAACCTGCAGCCCCTCATAGACGCATTTCAGGATCGCGATCGCGCCGGGGTAATTGCCGTAGGTCTCGCGGCGCAGGATGCCGGAGGCGGCCGGCCAGAGCTGCGCGGAGGCGGGCGTCCAGATGCCGCCGCCCGGCAGCTTGAAGCCCTTCTCGTCCCAGGGCTGAACCGGCTTCAGGCCGTTCTTGATCATCGCCCTGGCAGCCTCGATCAGCTTGTCCGGATCGACCACCTCGTGGACGAGCCCCATGGCCTTTGCCCGCGCCGGCGTGAGCGAGGAGCCGGTCGTCATCATCTGCAGCGCGTCCTGCGTATTGGTCAGCCGCGGAACGCGCTGGGTGCCGCCGGCGCCCGGGAAGATGCCGACCTTGACCTCGGGAAGCGCGATCTTCACCGATTTCGCATTGGAGGCGACACGGCCGTGGCAGGCGAGCGACATCTCGAAGGCGCCGCCCATGCAGGTGCCGTTGATGGCCGACACCCAGGGCTTGCCCGAGGTTTCGAGCTTGCGGAAGAGACCCGTCATCCGGCCCACGAGGTCGAAAAGTTTCCGGGCCGCGTTGTCCGGGTCCTTCTTCTTTTCCTCGGCCTGGAAGGTGAACATCGACTTGATCATCGAAAGGTCGGCACCCCCGGAGAAGGAGGATTTGCCGGAGGTGATGACCACGCCCTTGACGGCAGGATCTGCGGTCGTCTGATCGATAATGGCGTCGAGTTCCTTCATCACCTCTTCGGTGAAGACGTTCATCGACTTGTCGGGCATGTCCCAGGTGACCAGCGCAATGCCGTCGGCGTCGGTTTCGATCTTGAAGTTCGTGTAAGACATATTCTCTCTCCCGGGATCGGATCAGACGCGTTCGATGATCGTGGCGGTGCCCATGCCGGCGCCGATGCAGAGCGTCACCAGCGCCGTGTTGAGGTCGCGGCGCTCCAGCTCGTCGAGCACGGTGCCGAGGATCATCGCCCCGGTCGCGCCGAGCGGATGGCCCATGGCGATCGCGCCGCCATTGACGTTGATCTTATCGTGCGGGATGTCGAAAGCCTGGCAGTAGCGCAGCACGACGGCCGCGAAGGCCTCATTGAGCTCGAACAGGTCGATGTCGGAGAGCTTCATGTCGGCCCGCTTCAGGAGCTTCTCGGTGACGTCGACCGGCCCGGTCAGCATCAGGGCCGGGTCGGAGCCGATATTGGCGAAGGCGCGGATGCGGGCGCGGGGTTTGAGCCCCATGGCTTCGCCGCCGGCCTTGGAGCCGATGAGCACGGCAGCGGCGCCATCGACGATGCCGGAGGAATTGCCGGCGTGGTGGACATAGTTTATGCGCTCGATCTCCGGATGCGCCTGGATGCCGACGGCCTCGAAGCCGCCCATCTCGCCGGGCATCTGGAAGGAAGGGTTGAGCGAGGCCAGTGCCTGCATGTCGGTGCCGGGGCGCATATGCTCGTCGCGGTCGAGAATGACCAGGCCGTTCTGGTCCTTGACCGGGACGACCGAGTTCTTGAAATAGCCCTTCTCCCAGGCATTGGCGGCGCGCTTCTGGCTTTCCACCGCATAGGCGTCGACGTCGTCGCGCGAGAAACCGTATTTCGTGGCGATCAGGTCGGCCGAAACGCCCTGCGGCATGAAATAGGCGGGCAGGTTGACCGAGGGGTCCATGAACCAGGCGCCGCCCGACATGCCCAGGCCGACGCGGGACATCGACTCGACGCCGCCGGCGATCACGATGTCGTCCGCTCCTTGGGCGATCTTCGCGGCGCCGAAATTGACCGCGTCGAGGCCGGAGGCGCAGAAGCGGGAGATCTGCATGCCGGGCGCACGCGTCGAATAGCCGGCCTCGAAGGCTGCAGCTTTCGGGATGACCGCACCCGCATCCATGACCGGGTCGACGCAACCCATGATGACGTCGTCGACCGTCGAAGTGTCGAGCCCGTTGCGATCGCGCACGGCCTCGAGCACCTTGGCGGCGAGCCGCACGGAGGGCACCTCGTGCAGCGCGCCGTCCTTCTTGCCACGGCCGCGCGGCGTGCGCACGTGGTCGTAAACGAAGACTTTCGTCATCTCTTGATCTCCCTTTCGGCGGCGTTTCCTCGGGCCGCGCATTATCAATCGGAGCGGGATTCGGGCGGAAGCCGCTTCTCGCTTTCGATCCGGCTCCAGTCTGAAATCAGAACGCGGCCGCGTCCAGCGCCATCATCGTGTCGGCGCCGGTTTCGATACGGATCTTGCGCAACTCCGTTTCAGGCAGGATGCGCTCCATGAAGAACCTCGCCGTGATCAGCTTGTTCTTGAGATAGTCCGCGCGTTGCGTTTCGCCAGCGGCAAGCTTCTCCTCCGCCGTCTTCGCCATCCGCGCCCACATATAGCCGAGGACGACGAGGCCGAAGAGATGCATATAGTCGGTAGAGCCGGCTCCGGCATTGTCGGGCTTGGCCATGGCATTCTGCATGAACCACATCGTCGCGGCCTGCAGGTCGTTCAGCCCTTTCTTCAAGGCCTTGGTGTAGCCCGAGAGCTTTTCGTCGCCGCGGTTCTCCTCGCAGAAGTCGCCGATCTCCTTGAACAGAGCCATGACGGCGCGGCCGCCGTTCATCGCGAGCTTGCGGCCGACAAGGTCGAGCGCCTGGATGCCGTTGGCACCCTCGTAGATCATGGCGATGCGGGCGTCGCGCACATACTGGCTCATACCGTGCTCTTCGATATAGCCGTGGCCGCCGAAGACCTGCTGCGCCATCACCGCATGATCGAAGCCCTTGTCCGTCAGCACGCCCTTGAGGATCGGCGTCATCAGACTGAGGATGTCGTCCGCCGTCTGGCGCTCCTCTTCGCTGTCTGAACGATGGGCGATGTCCGACTTCAGCGCCGTCCAGAGCGTGAAGGCGCGGCCGCCTTCGTTGAAGGCCCTGATCGTCATCAGCGTGCGGCGGATGTCCGGATGGACGATGATCGGATCGGCCTTCTTGTCCGGCGCCTTGGGGCCGGAGAGGGAGCGGCCCTGGATGCGTTCGCGCGCGTAGCTCGCAGCATTCTGATAGGCGACTTCGGCGATCGAAAGCCCCTGCATGCCGACGGCAAGCCTGGCCTCGTTCATCATCACGAACATGGCGCTGAGGCCCTTGTTCTCCGTGCCGATCAGGTAGCCGGTCGCCTCGTCATAATTCATGACGCAGGTCGCGTTGCCGTGGATGCCCATCTTGTGTTCGATCGCGCCGCAGGAAACGCCGTTGCGTTCGCCCGGCTCGCCGCTGGCGTCGAGCTTGAATTTCGGCACGATGAAGAGCGAGATGCCCTTTACACCATCAGGCGCGCCCTCGATGCGGGCCAGCACCAGGTGGACGACATTCTCCGCCATGTCGTGCTCGCCGGCGGAGATGAAGATCTTCTGGCCGGAGATCCTGTAGGAGCCGTCGCCGTTCGGAGCGGCCTTGGTGCGCAGCAGGCCCAGGTCGGTGCCGCAATGGGGCTCCGTGAGGTTCATCGTGCCGGTCCAGGTGCCGTCGACCATTTTGGGCAGATAGGCCCGCTTCTGTTCCTCGGAACCATGCACCAGGATCGCCGCGATCGCCCCCTGCGTCAGGCCCGGATACATCATAAGCGACATGTTGGCCGCGGACATGAATTCGCCGACGGCGGTGTGGAGCGTGTAGGGCAGGCCCTGGCCGCCGAATTCTTCCGGGGCGGCAAGGCCAAGCCAGCCGCCTTCGCGATAAAGGTCGTAGGCTTCCTTGAAGCCCTTGGGTACGGTGACGGAGCCGTCCTCGTGACGCTTGCAGCCCTCCTGGTCGCCGGAAAGATTGATCGGGAAGAGGACCTCTTCTGCGAGCTTTGCGGCCTCGCCGAGGATCGCGGCCGTCATGTCCGGCGTCACATCAGCAAAGCCGGGGAGATTGTGGTAGCGCTCGATGCCGAGCACGTCGTTGAGGATGAACAGGGTGTCGTCGACCGGAGCCTTGTAGATGGGCATGCTTTTCCTCGCCTTGATGTCCTTTCGGGCCGCGCCGCACGGCAGACCCGCTTCCCACTGTGTCGAGCGCGCACCCGTGGCGGTGTGCGACTTGAACGGATGCTATCGAATTTTGACGTTTGCGTAAACGTCAAAATTCCCGCGAAGCGAAAGTTTCGCTCCTGCCTCCCGCCGCCCCAAGTGACCATCGGGCAGGAGATGGCGGCGGACCGGGCGACAATAAATCGTTAAAAATCGGATCGGTTAACGGCTTATTTACCACGTTTAATGAATTGTGCGCTTTGAGATGGTCAAAGCTGCAACCGGTCCCGTCTTTGCATTGTTGCGGCTTTGCCCACATCGGCGGTGCCGCCGAAGTTGGGGCGATAGCCGGGGAAGCCCGGGCTCCTTCGGCGGCTTCGGTGACGGTCGAATTTATAGGGCCAAAGCGACACAGGGGCGAAGAGGCAATGAACGGATCGCGATCCACTTCTCAGCGCATGGGCAGCCCGTCCTATGGCGACCGGCCGTCGCTCGATGCCCTGAACCGCACCATCGAAGGGCTCGAAGCGCGCATCGAGGGGCTCATGAGCAGCGTCAGCCGCGAGACGCGGCAGCCCGAGCGGCCGCGTCCGGCCCCGAGCGAAGCGGTCTCCGAGATCATCGACCGCCAGCGGGCGCTCAATGCGGCGCGCGAGCGGTCGCCGCTGCGCGAACGCGCTGCGCCGAGCGAATCCGACCGCCTCGCTCCGACCCGCCTCGCGGCAGAGGCACGCTACCAGCCTCCTCAGGCAGCAGCCGCGCCATCGGGACGCTCTTCGGCTGCAGCGGATATCGCCGAGGCGCTGGTCGGTCTGAGGCATGAGCTGAAGCGCGACCTCGATGACGGCCTCTCCCGCGAGATGCATGCGCTGCGGTCGGAAATCCGGGGCATAAAGGCCGAAGCCGCCCAGGACCGCCGTTTCGCCGAGGACGTGCGGCACGATATCGAGCGGCTTTCGGCCGGCATCAAGGAACTTGGCCGGCAGGCTTCGCCCGCCGAGGCCGATGCGCTCAGGATCGAATTCGATGACCTGAGGTCAATGCTCGAAGGCCTCGCTCGCGAAGACAGCATGCGCCGCATGGAAAACCGCTGGACCGGCGTCGAGGACCGGCTGAACGCCTTCGACCAGAACCGCGACGATGAGCTGGTCGCGCTCGCCTACCGGCTCGACGAGATCAAGGCGCAGATCAATTCCCTGGACAGGGGCGCCGGAGTCGAGGTCCTCGAGAGCAAGCTTGTCGCGGTCGCCCAGGCGATCGAGATGCTCGGACGCCAGATCCAGCCGGACGAGAGGCGCCTGGCCCCGCAATTCGCCGATCTCGACAGGCGGCTCGATGAGATCAGCCGGGCGATCGCCGCCGGCAGCCGTAATGTGGCCGGCACCGACGGTTCATTCGTTGATCGTCTGGAGAACAGGCTCGGCGATCTGTCCCGGCAGATCGACACCCTCTCCAATCCCGTCGATTCCGGCCTCGGCGCGCGGATCGAGGCGCTGGCAGCTCGCGTAGAGGACCTTGCCGGCGAGAAGGCGGCGGCCCGATTGGAAGAGCGCCTGGACCAGCTTTCCGCGGTGCTGGAGCACAATCGGCCAGGCGCGGAGCCGGATCTTACAGATCGTCTTGCCGACATTTCCCGGAAGATCGAAGCCCTCTCGGGCGACAGCATCACCGATGCATTGGCTGAGCGCCTCGACGATCTCGCCCGCCGTATCGATGGGCTTGCGGGCAATGTCGAGCCCTCGGCGGACACGCGCTTCGATCGCCTCGAGGATCGCTTGGCAGGTATCGCCCAGCGCCTGGAGGAGACGCATGCCGCGCCCTTCGACGACCGGCAGGCGCTGCGCAATCTCGAAGCTCAGATCGGAAATCTCTCGACGCTGATCAGCCAGTCCCACGGTGAGACGGCAGGCGTGCCCGCGGAATTCGAGAGCCGCATGAATACGCTGGAAGACTATCTCGCGACCAGCGACGAGTATATTATCGAGGCTGCCCGGCAGGCCGCGGAAGCGGTGATGGAGGCATATTCCAGAAACACCGCACCGCAGATGGCGGCGAGTACCGACATGGCGGCCATCTCGGCGCTCGCCGAGGATCTGCGTACATTGGAGGAACTCAGCCGTTCGAGCGACGAACGGACCGCGCGCACCTTCGAGGCGCTGCATGAAACGCTCGTCCATATCGCCGAGAAACTGGAGCGGCTGGAAGAGCGGGAGCCTCCGGCTTCTCATGCTCCGATGCCCAAGGCTGCGCCCCTCGAAGCCGCGGGCACTTTGACGAAGGCGGAACGCGACGAGGACGTGGAACGCGCGGCACACGCGCTCGCGGCCGAAAGCGAAACCTCCATCCACGCACCGGTGGCGGCCGCGGCTGAGGCGAATGATGCCGCCGAAGTCGCAATGGTCGAAGACGGCGAGATCAAGGTGGAGGCCCGTGCGGCGAAGACGGGCCTGCTTGCCGGTCTGACCCGGCGCTTCGCGCCGAAGCAGAACGAGGGAATGCCGATCCAGGCGCGGCAGATGGTCGAGCCCGCCCCCTCGATCGACCCCTCCGAAATGCTCGCTCCCGAGGATGCCAATCAGCTCCTCGAGCCCGGCTCCGGCGTGCCGGACGTCAAGAAGATCCTCGAGCGCGTCCGTGCCGGTCAGATTGCCCGTGGCGCGCAGGAGGCGAACGAGGGCGAAAAGGCGGACTTCATCGCTGCCGCGCGGCGCGCGGCGCAGCTGGCCGTCGAGGAATCCGATACGCTCAACCGCGTCAAGGAAAGCAAGGCGCCATCCGCCGTCGGCGGCGCGCTCGCCCGCCACCGCCGTCCGATCCTGATTGCGGTCGGCGCCGTGCTGCTCGCGATCATGTCCTATCCGCTCGTCAGCACGGTGCTGAAAGGCAAGGAGGCCCCGAGCGCTCCGCCGGTTGCAGCGATCGAGCGCAGGGCAGAGGTTGCGGAGCCGAAGGCCGCCGTCGACCGCGTCGTCCAAACGGCAGCTACCGCGAAGATTGGGGAAGAGCCTAGGGCTCCTGCCGGTGCGGAGAAGACGGATGCGCCGGCGATAGCGGCAAAACAACCGCCAACGCAGCCAGCCGCCGCCGAGGCCGGCAAGATTGACGAGGCCATTGGTGGCGTTGGCGACGGCCAGGCGGCCTTGATGCGGCCGGCGGAGGCGCAAACGCCTGGACCCATCTCGACCTTGCAGCCGTCTTCAGAAAGTTCAGCCGCTGAGCCGGCCAAGATGAGCGAGATCGTTCTGCCGGAGGGCTTCGGACCGCCCGCGCTCGTAACCGCGGCCAAGGGCGGCGACCCTCTCGCCTTCTACGAAATAGGCGCCCGCTTCACGGAAGGGCGGGGTGTCGGGGAAGATCGGGCGGAAGCCGTCAAATGGTATCAGCGCGCCGCCGACGCCGGCGTGGTACCGGCCGAGTACCGGCTCGCCAACCTTTATGAGAAGGGCGCGGGCGTTCAGCGCGACGCAGCAAAGGCCAAGGCGCTCTATCTCAAGGCGGCTGCGGCCGGCAACGCCAGTGCGATCCATAATCTCGCCGTCATGCTCGCCGGCGGCCGGGACGGCGCGCCGGATCTCGCCGAAGCGGCCAAATGGTTCGAGAAAGCCGCCAATCTCGGCGTTCGCGACAGCCAGTTCAACCTCGCCGTCCTCTATGCGCGGGGCGACGGTCTGGCCCGAAATCTGGAAGATTCCTACAGATGGTTTGCTATCGCGGCCCGCGACGGTGACAAGGATGCGGCAGAAAAGCGCGATGAGATCGCCAAGGCGCTGAAGCCCGAGGAGCTTTCGAGTGCCAAGGCAAAAGTCGACGCCTGGAAGGCTCAGCCTCTCGACGCCGAGGCGAACACGGTGGAGGTTCCGGATGCCTGGGTCGGTCCACCGACCAAGACGGCCACCGTCGATATGACCAGAGCCGTTCGCAACATCCAGGCGATCCTCAACAATAACGGCTTCGATGCCGGCAAGCCGGACGGCCAGGTAGGCCAGAAGACGACTGCCGCCATCAAGGCCTTTCAGAAATCGGTCGGCCAGGAGCCGACCGGTGAGATCACCGATGGGCTGGTCCGGGAGCTTTTGAAGCGGAACAGCTGAACCGTTTGAGCGGTTCCGCGCATGTCGTGGTGCCATAAGGCCGCAGGCGTGCCTGCGGGGCCGCGCATGTCCCTGAAAAGGTTGACAGCTCTGGCCCGGGAGCGCATGAGAGAAAGTGTCGCCCGTTTCTCCCTCAGGGGCGCGAACGGTCCACCAATACATCCCCGTCCGTGGTTGATCATGTACCACTTCGAAGGATAGCGCCGTGCGCCTCTTCGGGCGCGTGAAGCTTGAGAATAGTGAAACATTGCACAATTCCTCAATTGTTTGCGGTTAGGAATTGTGGAGGAGCAATTTCCGCCCGCACTGCGGGCCGCTGGCATATCGAGGTGCGGCCGTGACGGTCTATCTGCCCATTGCTGAGTTGTCGGTGAACATCTTCATCATTCTCGGCATGGGCGCGGCCGTCGGCTTTCTGTCCGGCATGTTCGGCGTCGGCGGCGGGTTTCTGATCACGCCGCTCCTGATCTTCTACAATATTCCGCCCGTCGTGGCGGTGGCGACCGGCGCCAACCAGGTGGTCGCCTCGTCGATATCAGGGGCGATCGCCCATTTCCGCCGCGGCACCATCGATATCAAGCTCGGCACGGTGCTCCTGTGCGGCGGCCTTGTGGGCGCGACCGTCGGCGTCTGGCTGTTCTCGCTGCTCAGGAGCATCGGCCAGCTCGATCTGGTGATCTCGCTGCTTTACGTGGTACTTCTCGGCTCGGTCGGCGCGCTGATGCTGTGGGAGAGCATCGGCGCCATGCGCAAGGCGGCGAAGAACCAGCCGGCGCAGCTCAGGCGGCCCGGGCAGCACAATTGGATCCACGGCCTGCCGCTGAAGATGCGCTTCAAGAAGTCGAAGATCTATCTGAGTGTCATCCCCGTGGCGACGCTCGGCTTTTCCATCGGCGTGCTGACCTCGGTGATGGGCGTCGGCGGCGGCTTCATCATGGTGCCTGCCATGATCTATCTGTTGCGCATCCCGACCAGCGTCGTCGTGGGCACCTCGCTCTTCCAGATCGTCTTCGTCTCCGCCTATACGGTGATCGTCCAGGCCTCGACCAACTACACCGTCGACATCGTGCTGGCCTTCGTGCTGATGATCGCCGGCGTCATCGGTGCGCAATATGGCGTGCGCGTCGGCCAGCGGCTGCGCGGCGAGCAGCTCAGGGCACTGCTGGCGCTGCTCGTTCTCGCCGTCGGCATCCGCCTGGCGGTCGAGCTCGTCATACCGCCGAAGGACATTTACTCGGTCGTATCCGCGGCGGCAGGCTTCTGATGCGCTCGCTTCTCCTTCACTCGCTCGTCGCCCTGGTTCTCGCCGTCGCCACCCCGGCCGCAGCGCAGGTTCTGGAGCGCCAGGTCACCGACTTCACCGAGAAGCTCGAGATCGGCATCTCGACGGAAGAGATTGCCATCACCTCCGATTTCCGCGGCGCCGACCTGACGATCTTCGGCGCCATCGATGGTTTCGACCCCAGCCTCCTGGCGCAGGGCAAATACAATATCATCGTCGCGCTGGAAGGGCCGAAGGACAATGCGACGGTGCGAAAGAAGGAGCGGGTATTCGGTATCTGGGTCAATACCCAGTCGATGACCTTCGAGCTCGTGCCGGAGGCCTACTCGCTTTCGAGTACCCGCGCCATCGAGACGATCGCGCCGCGGCGCGACATCGCCAATATGGGCATCGGCGTCGACCACATGCGGCTGGTGCCGCTCGGCTTCGTCGGCGACGGCAGCACGCTCGGCGAGTTCCGCAACGCCTTCCGGAGGATTCGCGAGACGAGCGGCGTCTATCAGCGGGATCCGGGCGGGGTGCAGTTCATCAGTTCGAGCCTGTTCAAGGCCTCGGTGCGGCTGCCGGCCAACGTCCCGAACGGCATCCATGTCGTACGCGCCTATCTCTTCCGCGATGGCGTCTTCGTCGCCGCCAAGGCTCTTCCGCTCAGGGTGGTGAAGACCGGCCTCGAACAGGCGATTACCCGCGCCGCCCACGACCAGCCGGTGATCTACGGCCTCCTGGCCGTAACCCTCGCGGTCGTCACCGGCTGGGGTGCCAGCCTGCTCTTCCGCAAGGAGTGAGGGAGCCGGCAAACCGAGTTGGCGTTCCATTTTGCGTTATGGCGGTTTAAGGAAGCACGGGCATCGGCGGCAAACGATGCGAAACTTGAGGAAACCCCATGAAACCGATTTTCGTGCAACTGCAATGCGCCCCCGGCAAGACCTATGAGGTGGCCGACGAGATTTACCGCAAGGAGATCGTCTCGGAGATGTATTCGACCAGCGGTGACTATGATCTGCTTCTGAAGGTCTACGTCGAGGAAGGCCAGGACATCGGAAAGTTCATCAACGACAATATCGCCACGGTTCCCGGCATCTCTCGCTCGCTGACGACGCTGACTTTCAACGCGTTCTAGAGAGCGGGGTGAGGAAAAGTGTGGGCGGTTTTCCGCCCGCACCCCGCTCCAACCCTTTTTGAAACTACGCACTTCCGGACGGAAAACCGTTACACACTTTTCCTGGAAGTGCTCCAACCTCACCCGAGAAGGTTGGCGAAGCGCACCGAATAGATCCGGTCGCGGCCGAGCATGTGGGCGACGAGCTGCTGCCGGTCGAAGAGGCCGCTCATCTCACGGTGCCTGAGGTCGAGACCTCCCGTCGTGACCCCGAAAGCAGGCATGACGAGGCGCTTGCCGTCGGTCGCGAAGCAGGCGCGCCTCACCGATCTTTCCCGCCGCCTCACCGTCGCCGAGGGATGCAGGTGGCCGGCGATCTCGCCGATCCCGTCGCGTCTCGAAGGTTCGTGCCGGAAGACCAGGCCCGCGTGGCGGAGCTCGTCCATGGAGGCGCCGGGCAGCCCCTGTGCGCCGTCCGGATCATGATTGCCGTTGATCCATATCCATTCGCGGCCACAGGCCATGGCCGCGATCATCTGGCGGAAGGTTTCCGGCATTGCAGCCGATCCCTTCCGGTCGTGGAAATTGTCGCCGAGGCTGATGACCGTCGCGGGGTCGTGGCGGGCGATGACCGCATCCAATATCCGGAGCGTCGCAAGCGTATCGTAGGGAGGCAGCATCATGCCGCGTCGGGCAAAGGCGGAGCCTTTTTCGAGATGGAGGTCGGATACGACGAGCGTCCGGCTTTCGGGAAAGTAGAGACCGCCGAGCGGATCGCAGATCGCGGCGACTCCATTGATGGACGTGCGCGCGTGCAGGGATGGGTTGACGGCAGGTGATGTCGCGTAGATGAGCCGATGCATGGTCATTGCGGTGTTCTTGTGAGTGGGCGAGAAAGGCTTCTTACCCTAACCCTCTCCCCGCATGCGGGGAGAGGGGACGTGCCCCACGATACGCCGGTGAAAACGGTAGTGGCGGCGCTTGCCGCGGGTCCCTTCTCCCCGCCTGCGGGGAGAAGGTGCCGGCAGGCGGATGAGGGGCGCCGCGGAGGGGTTGGGCCGGGCTTCGGGAGGATTTTTTGCTCTCTCATAATTCTCTCTCATCCATCCGTACCGTGACCGCCCATCGCCTCGTTGATCAGATCGTCGGCCGCTTCCGTGAGCAGGAAGTCTTGTGCTTCTCCATGCACCGATTCCCGCCCGATCTCCAGCATGACCGGTATGGCGAGCGGCGAGATCTGATCGAGCCTGCGGTGGGTGATATGGCCCTTGATCCGCTTGAGCATTGAGCCGAGGCGGCCGATGTCCAAAAGTCCCGTGGCCGCATCGTTGCGCGTCGCCTCGAGGAGAATGTGATCCGGCTCGTGCGCGCGCAATACGTCGTAAATGAGGTCGGCGGAAACGGTGATCTGCCGCCCGGTCTTCTCCCTGCCGGGGTGGCGCTGCTCGATTAGTCCGGCGATGACCGCGCAATTGCGGAAGGTACGTTTCAGGAGGAAGGATTCGTTCAGCCACGCCTCCAGATCGTCGCCCAGCATATCCTCGTCGAAGAGCTGGCCGAGCGACGGCGCCCGCGCCCGGAACGCCGCGCCCATGTCGTCGAGCGCCCAGACGGCGAGCGAATAGTCGGTCGCGACGAAGCCGAGCGGCTTCAGGCCGGCACGGTCGAGACGGCGGGTAAGGAGCATGCCGAGCGTCTGGTGGGCGAGCCTGCCTTCGAAGGCGTAGATGACCATGTAGTGCCGGCTGCCCCGCGGGAAGGTCTCGATCAGGAGTTCGTCGTCGCGCGGAAGCATCGACACGTCGCCCTGCAGCGCTAGCCAGTCCCTGACCTGGTCGGGCAGACCGGCGCGGCGCGCCGGATCGGCGAGCATCTTTCTTACCTGTGCTGCGAGATAGGTGGAGAGCGGAAACTTGCCGCCGGCATAACTCGGCACCTTGGGATCGAAGGAAAACGCCTGCGAAACCAGGCACTCGTTCTCGCGGATGCCTTCGAAGCGCAGCACCTTGCCGGAAAAGAGGAAGGTGTCGCCCGGTGAAAGCATTTCGAGGAACGATTCCTCGACTTTGCCGAGCGACATGCCGCCGCGGCCAAGCGAACCGCGCTGGTTGCGCTTGACCATGCGGATGTTCAGCATCGGCGACTCGACGATCGTTCCGACATTCAGGCGGTATTGCTGCGCAACCATCGGGTTGGAGACCCGCCAGAGCCCGTCCTTCGTCTTTCGGATGCGGGCATAGCGCTCATAGGTGCGGAGGGCATAGCCGCCTGTGGCGACGAGATCGACGGCCCGCTCGAAGGTTTCCCAGGCAAGCCGGGCATAAGGCGCGGCGCTGATCACCTCTTCATAGAGTTCCAGCGCATCGAAAGGCTGCGCGCAGGCCATGCCGAGGATGTGCTGCGCCAGCACGTCGAGCGCACCCTTGCCGATCGACGGCGTGTCCTGAGCGCCGACGTAATTGGCGTCGAGCGCCGCCTGGCACTCCATGACCTCGAAACGGTTGGCCGGAACCAGGATGGCGCGGCTCGGTTCGTCCATGCGGTGGTTGGCGCGGCCGATGCGTTGCGCAAGCCGGCTTGCTCCCTTCGGCGCTCCGACATGGACGACCAGATCGACGTCGCCCCAGTCGATGCCGAGATCTAGGGTCGACGTGGCGACGACGGCGCGCAGACGGTTTTCGGCCATTGCCGCCTCGACCCTGCGGCGCTGGGCGACATCGAGAGAGCCGTGGTGCAGAGCGATCGGCAGATCGTCGTCGTTGATCTTCCAGAGTTCCTGGAACAGCATCTCGGCCTGGCTGCGGGTGTTGACGAAGAGCAGCGTCGTTCGGTGTTCCTTGATGGCGGCGTAGACGTCCGGGATTGCATAACGCGCCGAATGCCCGGCCCAAGGCACCTGGTTCTCGGTCCGCAGGATGGAGATCTCGGGCTTTGCGCCCCCGGAAACGGTGATCAGCCCCGCATGGTTCTCCTTGGCGAGAAATTGAGCGACCAGCCAGCGCTGCAGATCCATCGGATCGGCGACCGTAGCCGAAAGCCCCATCGTCTGGAGACGGGGCGCCAGGCGGCGCAGCCGCGCGAGGCCGAGCGATAGGAGATGGCCGCGCTTCGACATCACCAGCGAGTGCAGCTCGTCCAGAACCACATAGCGCAGGTCCTTGAAGAAGCGCTCCGCCTCGCCATTGGCCAGAAGCAGCGCGAGCTGCTCCGGTGTCGTGAGCAGTATGTCGGGCGGGTTGAGCTTCTGCCTCTGCCGCTTGCCCTGCGGCGTGTCGCCGGTACGGTTTTCGATACTCACCGGCAGCCCCATCTCGCCGACCGGTTTCATGAGGTTGCGCTCGATGTCGACGGCAAGCGCCTTGAGCGGCGAGATGTAGAGCGTGTGGATGCCGGTGAAGGGCGCGCCGGGCGGGATCCTGCCGCGCCTGGTGATGTCGACGAGCGAAGGCAGAAAGCCGGCGAGCGTTTTGCCGGCTCCGGTCGGCGCGATCAGAAGCGTGCTCTCGCCCGCCTCGGCGCGTGACAGAAGTTCGAGCTGATGGGCGCGCGGACGCCAACCCTTTTCGGCGAACCACCGGAGAAAGGGTGCCGGCAACGTCAGGGCGTCGCCTTCCGGCGACGGAGAATCGATCCTGTCCACGGAGAACAAAGGTAGATCAAACGCGGCAAAAGAGAAGCCGGCATTCTTCGTGCTGTTGCAAGGATTGACTCGAAACGCAAATCATGGATAAATTTTATCTACGATAGGAGGCGCAAATGAAACTCGGCGACGGCGTCGAACAGGCTATTCACAGCGTGACGATGCTGAGCTGTCTTCAGCCTGGCAGTACCCTGTCGGCCGCAGCGCTCGCCGAGTTCCACGGCGTCTCGACCAGTTACCTGCTGAAGCATCTGCAGGCGATGTCTGGGGCCGGACTGCTCGAGGCCGTGCCGGGGCCGAAGGGCGGCTACCGGCTTGCACGCGCGCCCGAGAAGATCACCCTGCTCGATATCGTCCTCGCGGTGGAGGGGCCGGAGCCGGCCTTTCGCTGCAACGAAATCCGCCTTCGCGGCCCCAATCCCTATTCCTGCAAGCCGGCCGCGCCGTGCACGATCAATGTCGCGATGCTCAGGGCCGAGCAGGCCTATCGCGCCGAACTCCGGCGCGTGACCATCGCCGCCATCATGGCCGACCTGAAAGCTATCGACCGCGACGGGGCGATCGCGGCGCGAACGAACGGTTTTCTCGCCCTTCATGAACGGAAATCGGGCAACGCCGCCTGATGTGAAACACCATCCAATCAGCCAGACAGGAGAAGATCATGCAGTCACGTGTGAATTTTGCGAAAGCCGCTCCGGACGCCTACAAGGCGGTCGCCGCGCTCGACAGCTATGTCAAAGGCTCGGGAATCGAGCCTCGCCTTATCCACCTGATCAAGCTGCGCGCATCGCAGATCAATGGCTGCGCCTATTGCGTGGACATGCACACCAAGGAGGCGCGCCACAGCGGCCTCAGTCAGCAATGGATCAACCTCGTCTGTGTCTGGCGCGAATCGCCGCATTTCGATGAGCGCGAACGGGCGGTCCTCGGCTGGACCGAGGCGCTGACCAATGTGGCGGAGACACGCGCGCCCGACGACGCCTATGAGGCGCTCAAGGCGCATTTCAACGAGGAGGAAATGACCAAGATCACCGTCGCGATCGGCGCCATCAACGTGTGGAACCGGCTGTGCGTCGGCTTCCGCGCCTTGCCCCCGATCGACGCGCCGGCCGTGGCGGCTTAGAGCGGGATGTTTTCCTGAAGCTCTGGGCGTTACAGCGCGATATAGCGGTCGGCGCGGTGGTTGATCGCCACGAAAAGGTTGAGGACGACTGCGCCGAGCACCGACCAGATGACGACCGTCGGCGTCGTCACGAAGAATGCTGCCGCGAGAACGACCAAGTCGATCGCGAGTTGCACCAGACCGGCGCGAATGCCGAAGCGCTCCTGCAGGTAGATGCCCAATATGCCGACGCCGCCGAGGCTCGCGCGGTGGCGGTAGAGCGCCAGGAGACCGTATCCGAGGAGAAGGCCGCCGATGAGAGCGGCCCAGCCGGGGTGGATCTGCCCGATCTCGAAGAGACGCGATTGCATGTCGGTCAGGAACGAGGTGAGCGCAATGGCAATGAAGGTCTTGAGCGTGAAGGCCGGACCGAGCCGCTTCAGCGACAGGTAGAAGAACGGCAGATTGAGCAGGAAGAAGGTGAGACCGAAATTCACGCCCGTGGCGTAATGCAAAAGAAAGGCGACGCCTGCGGTGCTGCCGGTCAGAAGTCCGGCACTCGCCAGGAAATAGAGACCGAGGGCGGCGACAAGGCTGCCCGAAAAGACGCCTTGAACGTCCTCCACGGGCGTGTGCCGTGTGGGACTGGTATTCCAGAGACCGAAAACGCTGCTTGCCTGTGCCATGGCTGACCCTCAGATCGCGATGGCATCACCATTGCTGCAGCGCACAAAAAATACAAGCAAAATATGTAAGCAATGCTGACCTATTTTCGCCGCCCGGTCGGGGCTGCATCAAGCCGGCTTGCAGGCGAGGAACAATATCCCGGCGACGGGCTCGCCGGCATCCCTGCGGATGATCGTGCGCTCGGTCGCGATCATGGACAGGCCGCTCTCTTTGCAGAGGGAGGCGATATAGGCTTCCGGATGCGCGTAGCGCAGCGACGGACGCAGCACGAAGCCGTCGGCCCCGCATGCATCCTCGACGGAAAACGCGAAGAGCCCGCCCGGTGCGAGCAGGCGGTCGGCGATGACGAAGACACCTTCGAGATTGCCGAGATACATCAGCACGTCCGCCGCGCTGACGAGATCGGCACGCCGATGCTCCAGCGCGCCGAACACGCCCGAATCCTCCGGAGCCAATGAAAGGTCCGCCTGGGCGAGGCGGTCATAGACACCCTTGGCTTCGGCCTTGGCGAGCATATTGGCGGAAAGATCGAAACCCTCGAGGAAATCGGCGCGATCGCGGATACGCTCGCCGAAGAGCCCGGTGCCGCAGCCGAGATCGGTGACGTGGCGAAACCGCCCGCCGCCGTTCACCCGGCCGATCACGGCCGCAAGCTTCTCCGGGACGCTGTAGCCGAGCTTTTCGACGAGCGCGTGGTCGAAGCGCTCGGCATAGTCGTCGAAAAGGCGCTCGACGTAAACGCTCGGCGGCTGTTCGGGCGTCTCGGTAGCGCCGAGCAAAGCGAGCTTGAGGCTGGCGCCGAAGATGTCTTCCGGATTGAGCCGAAGCGTATTGCGCAGCGCGTCGACGGCTGCCTCTATTCGGCCCGATTTCTCTTCATAGTCCGCCAGCCGGAACCAGCCGGCCGCCCAGTCCGGGGCAAGCTCCAACGCCTGGGCCATGAGTTCCGCCGCACCTGGCGCATCGCCCGCTTCCGCAAGCATCTTCGCGTAGTCGGCGCGGCGGTCGGCGATCAGGTCGCCGGAGGAGAGCTGGTTGAAGGTCATGGAGATGCGGCTTGGTTGCGATGGACGCTTCTGACGCCGGAAAAGGCAAAATACAAGCGGATTCTGGAAGCGGCACCTGGGACCGTCATGCCTTGCACGCTTGGGAATGGCGGCTTATGTGAAGGGAAACAGGAGAAGTTCTCGCTGATGTCGGACGGAATAAATAAATTTTTGGGGGACTCGCCGCTACGCGTGCTCGTCAAGCTGCTGGTGGTGTCGATCCTGGTCGGCTTCGTGATGACGGTCTTCGACTGGTATCCGGCCGATATCTATTACGGTATCCGCAACTTCCTCCTCGATCTCTGGCGGACCGGATTCGCGGCTCTCGGACGGGTGGGCGACTACCTGCTCCTCGGCGCGGTCGTGGTCATTCCGCTCTTCATCATTCTGCGTCTCTTCAGCTATCGACGGTAAGCATGCACGACCAGATCTTTGTCGCCCGCAGACGGCTGCTTCTGCGTGCCGGTGCCGTGGTTTCCCTCGGCTTGATCACCGGCTGCACCACCTCGAACCTTCTTTCTCCGGACGGCGGTACGGGCAGCGATCAGACCGACGCGACGCTCGGCTACGTCAACACGCTGCGCAAGGGCAGGGGCCTTCCTGCGCTTTCCGGCGATCCGGTCGCTTCCGTTGCGGCCATGCATCAGGCGGCACGCATGGCGAGCGCGGGCAAGATGCGGCACAATATCGGCTGGCGGGACAGTTTCTATGATCGGATGAAGGGGCAGGGCGTCACGCTGCCGGCCGCCGAAAACATCGCCGTGGGTCAAAAGGACGCCGAGCGCGCCTACGATGCCTGGTTCAATTCTCCGAAGCATCTCGAAAACATGCTCGGCAATTACCGGGGGCTCGGCGTCGCCGTGGCGCAGAATTCCGCTTCCGGAAACCGCCCCTATTGGGCCATGGTGCTCTGCAGCTGAGCTGATTCCCGGGTGACCTACGGAATCGGACCGTAGGGACAGGATCATGACGGCCACGCAAAGCCTCGAGCGCGACACGAACAATCCAGAAGCCGGACCTTTCCTGGTCACCAACCGGCTTATCTTCTCGATCGCCCTGCCGATGACGCTCGGCTTCCTGACGACGCCGCTGCTCGGCCTCGTCGACACGGCCGTCGTCGGCCGGCTCGGTCAGGCGGAACTGCTCGCAGGTCTCGCGGTCGGCGCGGTGATGTTCGACCTCATCTTCACCACCTTCAATTTCCTGCGTGCCGCAACCACGGGTCTCGTCGCGCAGGCCTATGGCCGTGGAGACCGGCGCGAGCAGCAGGCGGTCTTCTGGCGTTCGCTCATGATCGCGCTCGTTACCGGCGCCGCCATCGTGCTTATATCGCCCATCCTGCTTTCCGCCGGTCTCTGGCTCATGGGGCCCGGTCCGGAAGTTGCGGAGGTGACGCGCACCTATTTCCTCTATCGCATCCTCTCCGGCCCGGCCGCCCTCGCCAACTACGCCATCCTCGGATTCGTGCTCGGGCGCGGCGAGGGCACTCTCGGCCTGATGCTGCAGACGCTGATCAATGGCACCAATATCGTGCTTTCGATCCTGCTCGGCCTCTTCCTCGGCTGGGGCGTGGCCGGCGTCGCGATCGGCACCGTGGCGGGGGAGGTGATCGGCGCGCTTGCGGGTTTTGCAATCGTCTACGGCCGTTTCGACAGCAAGGACGCGCCCGGTTGGGCGATGATATTTGCGCGCGACCGCCTCAAGAAATTATTCGGCCTCAACCGCGATATCATGATCCGCTCCTTCGCCCTTCTGGCCGCCTTCACGCTCGTGACCCGGATCGGTACGTCCTTCGGGCCGGTGACGCTTGCGGCGAACGCAGTGCTGATGACGATCTTCCTTGTGGCCGGCTATTATCTCGACGGGCTCGCCACCGCAGCCGAGCAACTGACGGGCCGGTCGATCGGTGCCGGCTATCGCCCGGCTTTCGACCGGGTTCTGCGGATGACTGCCCTTTGGTCGCTCGGCCTCGCCGCATTGACCACGCTCGCGCTGCTCGCTTTCGGCAACGCCGTGGTGAACATGCTGACGACTGCGCCGGACGTGCGCGCGCTCGCCTATGAATACATGCCGTGGGCGGCCGTGACGGCGCTGACCGGCGCACTCGCCTTCCTGATGGACGGCGTCTTCATCGGTGCCGGCTGGTCGCGCGACATGCGCAACATGATGCTGGCTGCCTTCATCGGCTACGTGGCGGCGCTTGCCGTGCTCGTCCCTGCCTTCGGCAATCACGGTCTCTGGGCCGGGCTCAACCTGTTCCTGCTGCTGCGCGGCGCTTTCCTGCTGCTGATGATACCGCGCCGGGCGGCTCAGACGTTCCGGCCGCTCCAGTAGTCGAGCCGGCTGTCGCGTATGTCGCGGATCGAGGCAAGTTTCTCGCGCTCGCAAAGGGCCGAGAGGCCGCGCACGATCCGGCCCGGCAATCCCGGTCCCTCATAGACCATGCAGGAGTAAAGCTGGACGAGATCGGCTCCGGCGCGGATCTTTTCCGCTGCGGTTTCCGCCGAGCACACGCCGCCGACCCCGATGATCGGCAAGTGCGGTCCCACCCGCTTGCGCATCCGGGCGAGCACCGCCGTCGATTTCTCGAAGAGCGGTTTTCCGGAAAGGCCGCCGGTTTCGTTGGCCTGACGCCGGTCTTTCAGACCCTCGCGCGAAAGCGTCGTGTTGGAAACGATCAGCCCGTCCAGACCATGCGCCAGCACCTCGGCTGCGATGTCGTCCATGCCCTCTTCGGTCAGGTCCGGAGCGATCTTGAGGAAGACCGGGACCTGCCGCCCGCCTTTTCGCGCCTCATCGTCCCGGGCGGCAAGCACGGCCGAAAGCAGCGCCGAGAGACTCTCGCGCGCCTGCAGGTCGCGCAGGCCCGGCGTGTTGGGCGAGGAGATGTTGGCGGTGAAATAGCGCGCGACCGCGTAGAAGGTTCGGATGCCTGTCACATAGTCGGCGATCCGGTCGGCGCTGTCCTTGTTGGCGCCGATATTGACGCCGATCAGCGCCTCGCGCGAGCAGGCCTTGAGCCGCGCCAGCGCCGCCCCGTGCCCCTCGTTGTTAAAGCCGAGCCGGTTGATCACCGCCTCATCCTCGACGAGCCGGAAGAGCCGCGGCTTGTCGTTGCCCGCCTGTGGCCTCGGCGTCACCGTGCCGATCTCGGTAAAGCCGAAGCCGATCTTCAGCAGCGCTTCCGGGACTTCGGCGTTCTTGTCGTAGCCGGCAGCCATGCCGATCGGGTTGGAAAAAACGAGGCCCGCCACGGTTTGCCCGAGCCGGGGGTCGGCCGGCGCGGCGCAGCTCGGCACCAGGCCGCTCTTCAGCGCCTTGATCGAAAGGCCGTGTGCAGCTTCCGGGTCGAAGAGGAAAAGGCCGCGCCGTGCGAGGTGCTCCAACTGGCCGATCATGGGGCGAGTTCCGGGAAGCTGTGCTGACCGTCCGGCCGCAGCGGCAGGGGCTTCTCCCACAATACGGCTTCAAGCGGAAGCGGAGCGTAAAGATGCGGAAACAGCGCGCCGCCGCGGGAGGGCTCATAAACGAGTTTGTCGCCCAGCGCCGTCGCGTCGACCGCAACGAGCAGCAGGTCGTCCTGACCCTCGAAATGCCTGGCGGCCGTTTCGACGACCTGGTCCCCGGTCGAAAAATGAATGAACCCGTCGGCGAGATCGACGGGGGCGCCTGCAAACGCGCCGGTCCGTCGCGCTTCCTGCCATAGAAGTGCCGGAACGATCTTGTATATGGTAGCGTTCATCTTTGTTCGCTTATCCGTCGTGAGCATGAGTGATGGCCTTGCCGCAAATATCGGCGCCTGTCCACCGCACAGCATGAGATCGAGGCGGATTTTCCGTAAGCACTCAACGGAGAGAACGTCATGAGACAGGCAGTCGCAATACTCGCAGTCGGGTTGGGCTTCGGTCTCATTGCCCCGGCGGCTGCGCAGGAAGCCTCGCCCGGCCGCTACAGCATGCAGAAGTCGGAAACCGGATTAGCCCGGCTCGACACCGAGACCGGCGAGGTCACCTTGTGCCAGGAAAAGGGCGGGGAGCTCATCTGCAGGATGGCGGCCGACGAGAGAGCCGCATTCGAGCGCGAACTCGATCTCCTCACCAGTCGCATCGAAGCGCTTGAAAAGGCCGTGGAAAGCGGTGAAACCGCGGCCGAACCGGCGCTTCCCGACGATGAAGAGATTGACCGGGCAATGAGCATCATGGAAAGAATGATGCGCAAGTTCATGGGAATCGTGAAGGAATTCGAGGACAAGGGCAGCGATTCCGCCGACGAGGGTGAGAATCTGCCGCAGAAGACCTGAGAACGAAGCCGTGGCGTGCCGGAGGACGCGCGTCGCGCATGTTTCCCTGAAACAGGGATCATTTGGGAATAAGATGATGCGGCGGATCCACAGCGCGAGGCTGCAGGATCGCGGCCGAGGCTCTTGGGAGGGAGCGTCATCATGCCGGAAATGACCATCATCATCGCCGACGACCACCCGCTCTTCCGCGGCGCAATGCGCCAGGCGCTGAGTGGCATGGCGGGCGCACCGGCCATCGTCGAGGCCGGCGATTTTGCCGCTGCGCGCAGGGCTGCGGCCGACAATCCGGACGCCGATCTGATGCTGCTCGACCTGACCATGCCCGGCGTCAGCGGGCTTTCGGGGCTGATCGCGCTGCGTGCCGAGTTTCCGAGCCTGCCCGTGATGATCGTCTCGGCCCATGACGATCCGGCGACCATCCATCGCGCGCTCGATCTGGGCGCCGCAGGGTTCCTGTCCAAATCGGCCGGTATCGAGGAAATCCGCGAAGGCATCGCAAAGGTGATGGCCGGCGAGGTGTTCGTCCCGCCCGGTTACGACCAGAACCAGGAATACGAGCCGGAAGTCGCCGACCTGCTGCATCGGCTGCAGACGCTGACGCCGCAGCAGTCCCGCGTCCTCTCGATGCTGGCCGAGGGGCTGCTCAACAAGCAGATCGCCTATGAACTCGGCGTCTCCGAGGCGACGATCAAGGCGCATGTCTCGGCGATCCTCCTGAAGCTCAACGTCGACAGCCGTACACAGGCGGTGATCCAGCTATCGAAGCTGGGGACGGTCGCGGCGGCCTGAGTCGGCCGCTCCTGGGATTTGCGATTTTTGCCCCTCATCCCGCTGCCTCGCAGACG
Organism: Ensifer sp. R1-3; assembly: GCF_056739175.1. Classification (NCBI taxonomy): domain Bacteria; kingdom Pseudomonadati; phylum Pseudomonadota; class Alphaproteobacteria; order Hyphomicrobiales; family Rhizobiaceae; genus Ensifer; species Ensifer sp. R1-3. The sequence goes on along the minus strand of NZ_CP096515.1, from coordinate 2,242,121 downwards.
GTTAGAGTGCGCCGGGAGTTCGCAGCTTGTCCCTTCGCCCCGCCTGCGGGGAGAAGGTGGCCGGCAGGCCGGATGAGGGGCAATCCCGAACGGTAAGCCACTTTATTCCGCCGCCGCGCGTCCCGCCGCGGCAAGCTGGGTGAGCCAGGCGCGCAGAGCCGCCGGGCGGACGGGCTTGTGCTGCAGCGAGACGCCGTCCCGTTCGGCGGCGCCGCGCACCTCGGGCGAACGGTCGGCCGTTACCATGAGGGCGGGGATACTCTCCTGCCAGAGGCCGCGGATCGCGGCGATCGCCTCGACACCGGTGCCATCGCCGAGGTGATAGTCGGCGATGATCGCGTCGGGACGCACGCCCAGCCTGCCGGGCGCCATTTCAGTGCAGGCGGCGAGCGACTCGGCGGTCATCACGCTGCAGCCCCAACCGCCGAGCAGCAGGGCCATGCCTTCGAGGATCTTCGGCTCGTTGTCGATGCAGATGACGTTGAGCCCGGCCAGTGCTTCGCTCGTTTTCGCCGCTGCGACGGATTGCGGTTTCAGCCTGCCGCCGGCGCTCTTGTCGAGCGGCACGGTGACCTTGAAGCCGGTGCCCTTTCCCGGCTTCGATTGCAGGCCGACCGGGTGATTGAGAACCCGCGAGATGCGGTCGACGATGGAGAGACCGAGGCCGAGCCCCGACGCGGTTCGCGCACCTTCTTCAAGGCGCGCGAATTCCTTGAAGACGGTGCGGAATTTCGATGATGGAATGCCGATACCCGAATCGAGAACTTCGATCGTCGCCGTCTGCCCGTGCCGGCGCACGCCGACCAGCACCTTGCCCCGAAGTGTGTATTTTATGGCGTTCGATACGAGGTTCTGGACGAGGCGCCTGAGCAGGTTCGGATCGCTGCGCGCCGCGAGCGATGTCGGCATGATGACGAGTTCGATATCCTTCGCCCTCGCCATCGGCGCGAAATCCGTCTCGATCCGCCTGAGCAAGTCGTCGAGCGGTACGGACTGCAGGCGCGGCTTCATCGCGCCGGTGTCGAGCCGCGAAATGTCGAGCACGGCGCCGAGGATGGCTTCCACCGATTCGAGCGAGGAATCGATGTTCTGCACCAGCGCCCGGTTGTCGGAATCGCCCAGTCGCTCGACCAGCGACGACGAGTAGAGCCGCGCCGCGTTCAAGGGCTGCAGGATGTCGTGACCGGCAGCGGCGAAGAAGCGGGTCTTGCCGATGTTCGCCTCCTCGGCGGCCGCTCTTGCCTCGCCCAGTTCGCGGTTGACGCGTGTGAGTTCTCCCGTCCGCTCGGCGACGCGCAATTCCAGCGTTTCATTCGCCTGTTTGAGCGCCATGTCGGCCGCGACGCGCTGGGTTATGTCGGTGTAGGTCGTGACGATGCCCTTGTCGGGCATGGCATTGCTTCTGACTTCGAGGATGCGGGCGCCGCCGGCAAGTTCGAGCAGGAAGGGCTTGTCGAGCGTCAGGAAGTTGGCGATCAGCGCCTTCTCCTCATCCTTGCGGACATCCCCGCGGCGGGCAAGGATGGCGACGATGTCGGCCAGCGGAAAGCCCACCTGTCCGGCGGCCTCGGGGAGATCCATGAGTTCTCGGAAACGGCGGTTCCAGATGATGAGATTGTTGGCGTTGTCGAAGACGGCAATGCCCTGGTCCATCTGCGAGAGCGCCGTATGCAGCATGTCCTGGTTGTATTGGAGCGCCTCGCTCGCCTGGTCGAGCAGCCAGGCGGTGTCGGAGGAGGTGTCGTCCATGCGCTGCAGGACAAGCGAAAGGACGAGCCGGGCGGAGGACGAGCCGATTGCGCTTCCGAGCAATTGTTCCGAGAAGTGGACAAGCGCCATGTCGGCGGAGGCGTGGTCGTCGAGCCAGCGGCCGGATTGCTGTTCATAGGTATGGAAGGAGCGCTGCATGCGCTCCTCGCCCATGTAACGGCCGATCGTCGTCTTGAGGTCGCGCACCGTCACCTTGGTCTTGCGCCCGCGGAAGGTCCGCTCGGTGCGTGAGCGGCGGGTGATGAAGACGCCCGCCTGGAAGCGCTCCAGGGGTTTGGGCGCGCGCGTCAGCGAACCCACGATATAGGCCGCGACATTGACGAGCATGCTGAGAGCCGTCGCATTCACCAGCGGGTCTGACTGCGCGCCGGAGAAGAGATCGGTGAAGGGCAGCAGGAAGCTGAGCACCGTGGAGGCGATGTGAGAATTGTCCGGCCCGCCGAGGCTCGGCAGGAAAAGGACATAGGCCCAGACGAGAAAGCCGCTGACCATCCCCGCGATCGCGCCGCGGGCATTGGCCTGCCGCCAGACGAGACCGCCGAGGAGCGCCGGCGCCATCTGCGCGATGGCGGCGAAGGAGAGCAGCCCGAGCGAGGCGAGGCCGGCGCTGATGTCGGCGGCGCGATAATAGCCGTAGCCGAGGAAAAGAACGACGAAGATCGCCGTGCGGCGGATATTGAGGAGCGTACCGGCCATGTCCTCCTGGAGAGAACCGCGGGTGCCGAGCCTGCGGCGCAGGAATACCGGCATGACGATGTCGTTCGAGACCATGATCGAGAGCGCGACCGAAGCGACGATGACCATGGCGGTCGCTGCGGAGAAGCCGCCGATGAAGGTGAAGAGCGTGACGAGCGGCACGTCGCCGGCAAGCGGCAGTGCCAGAAGATAGAGATCCGCATTGCCGGAGCCGGAGAAGGTCAGGATGCCGGCGATCGCGATCGGCAGGACGAAGGCGTTGATTGCGATCAGATAAAGCGGGAAGAGGATGCCGGCCGTGCGCAGTTCGTTATCGGTGCGGTTTTCCACGACCGTCACGTGGAACTGCCGGGGAAGCATGATGATACCGAAGGCGGAAAGCGCGATCATCAGAATCCAGCGCGCGACCGGCGTCTGGTATTCGAGGGCGGCGATCACGGTGGCGCTTTGCTGCGCTTCTGCCCATAGATTCGCAGGCCCGCCGAACAGGACGAAGACGATATAGACGCCCACCGTGAGCATAGCCACGAGCTTGACGACCGATTCCATCGCGATCGCGAGGATCAGGCCGTCCTGGTGTTCCGTCGCATCCGTATGGCGCGTACCGAAGACGATCGCAAAACAGGCGAGAAAGAGTGTGACCAGAAGCGGCAGGTCGACGAAGTTCTCGCCCGAGCCTATGCCGTAATCGCTGGTGTCGATCATCGTGGCGACAGAACTCGACACTGCCTTGAGCTGCAATGCGATATAGGGAATGGCCCCGACGAGCGAGATCAGCGCGACGATTGCCGCAACGGCCGGGTTCTTGCCGTAGCGCGCAGCCACGAAATCGGCGACGGAGGTGAGCTTTTCGGTCTTGGCGAGCCGAACGATGCGGCGGATCAGCGGCATGCCGAGCGTGAACATCAGGATCGGGCCGATATAGATGCCGGTGAATTCGAGTCCGCGCTCCGCCGCAAGGCCGACGCCGCCGAAATAGGTCCAGGATGTGCAGTAGATTGCCAGGCTCAGCGCATAGACGAGCGGCCTGCCCTTCGCGGCAATCTCGTTGCGTCTGGCTCGCCGGTCGCCATAGCTTGCAACTGCGAAGAGCAGCAGCAGGTAGGCGAAGGCCGAGGCAAAAATGACCGAACCCGAAAGCATGCCTCACTCCTCCGCGGCCAGCATAGGGCAAGTCCATTTGGTTGGAAATCGGCCGGCGCATCAGTCTTAAGTTCAAGATCACCCGCCGATATCCGCGGAGCTTGACCAAATGCAAGGAGTACGATTTCCTCACACGGGGCTTTGGTCTAGATTCCTACCGGCGGTTGCCGCGCAAGACAGGTGCGGGGGGCCCTTCGGGGGATTTCCACGGAGAGAGGCATGCTGAACGAATTCAAGGAGTTTATCGCCCGCGGCAACGTCATGGACCTTGCGGTCGGCGTGATCATCGGTGCGGCCTTTAGCAAGATTGTCGATTCGGTCGTCAATGATCTCGTTATGCCGGTCGTGGGAGCGATCACCGGCGGCGGCTTCGATTTCTCCAACTATTTCCTGCCACTCTCCGCCAGTGTCACTGCGCCGACGCTCGCCGCCGCACGCGAACAGGGCGCGGTCTTTGCCTATGGCAATTTCATCACCGTGCTCATCAACTTCCTGATCCTCGCCTGGATCATCTTCCTGCTGATCAAGCTCGTGAATCGCGCGCGTGCTTCGGTCGAAAGGGATAAGGCGCCGGACCCGGCCGCACCGCCGCCGCAGGACATCCTGCTTCTCTCCGAAATTCGCGATCTTCTGAGGCAGCGCGCCTGAGGCGCCGGACACTCGGCGGTCCGGGGCCGCCGGGTGATGGAAACATCACAGAATTCGATAAACAGGTCAGAGAAATTCGCGTGATCGCCGACGCCAAAGCGTCTAGAAACGGCAGGCAATCAGGAGCCCGCCGATGACGATCATGACCAGCCTCAGCCCCCGCGCGACGGCAGCGCCCGAAAGCGGCATCGTCGAAGTGGTCAACTATGCTCGCGGGCGTGAAGGACTGATCCCGCTCTGGGTCGGCGAAGGTGATCTGCCGACGCCGGATTTCGTCAGTCGCGCCGCGGCCGACGCGCTGATGGCAGGCGAGACCTTCTACACCTGGCAGCGCGGCATCCCGCCGCTGCGAGAGGCGCTGGTCCGCTATTACCAGCGCCGGTTCCAGAAGGCGCTTTCGCCCGAGAACTTTTATGTTACCGGTTCGGGAATGCAGGCGATCAAGCTTGCGATCGAGGCGGTAGGCTCTCCCGGCGACGAGGTGGTCCTGCTGACGCCCGCCTGGCCGAATTTCGCGGCCGCTGCGGACCTCTCCGGCGTTCGCCCGGTCGCCGTTCCGTTGCAGTTCGAAGGCGGCAAATGGCAGCTCGATCCCGAACGTCTTCAGGCGGCGATCGGGGAGAGGACGCGGGCGCTTTTCATCAACACGCCGTCCAACCCCACCGGCTGGACCGCCACCCGCGACGATCTCAAGGCCATTCTGGCGCTCGCGCGTAAACATGGACTCTGGATCATCGCCGACGAGATCTACGCGCTTTACTATTATCTCGGCGGCCGGGCGCCGTCCTTCCTCGACGTGATGGAGGAGGAGGACCGCATCCTCTTCGTCAATTCCTTTTCCAAGAACTGGTCCATGACCGGCTGGCGTGTCGGGTGGATCGTGGCGCCGCCGGCGATGGGACAGGTGCTCGAAAATCTCATCCAGTATTCGACCTCCGGTGTCGCGCAGTTCATGCAGCGCGGGGCAGTCGCCGCGCTCGACGAGGGCGACGGCTTCGTCGAAGAGAACATCGCCAAAGCGAAGCGCAACCGCGATACGCTCTGCGACGCGCTGATCGCGACTAACCGCGTCGAAACGCTGAAACCCGATGGCGCGCTTTACGCCTTCCTGAAGATCGACGGCGTCACCGACTCGCGGGCCGCGGCACTCGACATCGTCGACCGGACCGGCGTCGGTCTCGCGCCGGGGACGGCCTTCGGCGAGGGCGGAGCGCTTTTCATGCGCGCCTGCTTCCTGCGCGATCCGCTCCAGATCGCCGAGGCCGCAGAGCGCTTGCAGCGCTACATCCTCAGCCGCTGACGGAGCGTTTTCGACGACGATACTGCCAATCGGTAAAATCCTAGCGATCGGTGCGGCGGACCCTTAACCACACAACCGAGAATAGGTGCTGCGGGCAGGCGAACAGCGCTGCGATTTACCATTTCTGAAACGTGAACTCGTCTTTTCTGATCCCGCATATGCAGGGACAGGGGACGGGAAATGGCGGTATTGGTAACAGGCGGGGCAGGTTATATCGGCAGCCACATGGTCTGGTCGTTGCTCGACGGCGGCGAAGCGGTGGTGGTGCTCGACTGTCTGTCGACCGGATTCCGCTGGGCGGTCGCACCGGAGGCGCGCTTCTACTTCGGCGATGTCGGTGACCGGGCGCTGCTCCAGCGGGTGTTTGCCGAGAACGACATCGACTCGGTCGTCCATTTCGCGGGCTCGGCCGTCGTACCGGAATCGGTCGCCAACCCGCTTGCCTATTATGAGAACAATACGGCCAATACCCGCACGCTCATTGCGGCAACCGTCGAGGCCGGTACTCGCCATTTCGTCTTTTCTTCGACCGCCGCCGTCTATGGAACCCAGGACACGCCCGACCCGGTCAGCGAGACGGCCGCCCTGCGGCCCCAGAGCCCTTACGGCCGCTCCAAGCTGATGTCGGAGATGATGCTGCAGGACGCTGCGGCCGCGCATGATTTCCGCTTTGTCGCGTTGCGCTATTTCAACGTGGCCGGGGCCGACCCGCTCGGCCGCGCCGGCCAGTCGACGTTCGGCGCCACACATCTGATCAAGGTCGCCTGCGAGGCGGCGCTCGGGAGGCGCCGAAAGATCGATGTCTTGGGCACGGACTATCCGACGGCGGACGGTACCGGCGTCAGAGACTATATCCATGTGAGTGATCTCGTGGCGGCACACAGGAGCGCGCTCGCCTATCTAAGGGCTGGCGGTGAACCGTTGGTTGCGAATTGCGGCTATGGCCACGGCTTCTCGGTGCTGCAGGTGCTCGATACCGTGCGCCAGGTCTCCGGCCGCGATTTTATGGTGGACTACGCGCCGCGGCGCCCGGGCGATCCGGCGCAAATAGTCGCCGACCCGTCCGTAGCCCGGCTGAAGCTCGATTGGGTCCCGACCCATGCGAGCCTTGAGCATATCGTCCGGAGCGCCTTCGACTGGGAAAGCCATCTCAGCCGCAAGAACAGCTTCGACGAGGAACAGGACGAGCGGTTGATCGCCAACGGCTGAGCCCTTTGGCTGAAGCCTTCAGGCGTCGTCCTCTCCGAGCAGTTTCCGCTCATGCGCAATGGCACGCTCGACGAGTTGTCCCCAGAATCGTTCGTAGAAGTCCGGATCGAGGCCGAGCTCGACCGCATTCCGGCGCGCGTTTTCCTTCACCTCCGCCACCCGTGCCGGGATGTCCGCCTTCAGGTTGAGCGGGCGTTTGATCTCCGCGGCCCGCTCGATATAGCCCCACCGTTCGGCGAAAAGCGTCATCAAAGCGCGGTCGAGCCGATCGATCTCCACACGTATGTCGGCCATCGTCGTGCATTCTGCGGGTGTTTTCTGCATGTCGGGTCCTCGCGGAGCGGAGGCCGCTCCATTTGATCGCGCCGAACTGCTAGCAAAGGGAACGCCGGCTGAGAAGGGGTTAAACCGACGCAGCATGGCAGCTCCGCTGCAACGGGGGTTTTCACGCGCCGAGAGCAAGCTTGATCGCAAGACCCACGATGCTGACCGCAGCGACGCCGGCGGCCCAGAGGCCCACGAACCAGAGAAGCTTGCGGGCAGTCCCGCTGGAGCGCGTCAATGGTAGCCCTCCTCCGGATCGACCTTGCCGCGGAAGACCCAGTAGGCATAGGCGGTATAGGCGAGAATCATCGGTACCAGAACAAGCGCGCCGACGAGCAGGAAGGCGAGGCTCTCGTCCGGCGCGGCGGCATCCCAGATCGTCAGCGAAGGCGGCACCATGAAGGGATAGAAGCTGATGCCGATGCCGATATAGCCGAGCACGAACAGGCCGAGCGCGGCGATGAAGGGCTGGACATCGTGCCGGTCGCGGATGCCTTTGAGAAGGAGGTAGAGGCAGCCGAGGACCAACAGCGGCACGATGACGCTGAAGATCGCCGTCGGCCAGCCGAACCAGCGCTCCAGGTAGACCGGCTCAAGAAACGGCGTCCAGAGGCTGACGATGCCCATTGCCGCGACCGTGGCGAGAGCGGTTCGAAGCGCGACGCCACGTGCGCGTTCGGCGAGCTCGCCACGGGTCTTCATCACCAGCCAGGTCGCTCCGAGAAGCGCATATCCGATCACGATCGCCAGCCCGGTTGCGATTGAAAACGGCGTCAGCCAGTCCCACCAGCCGCCGACATAGGCCCGGTTCTCGACCGGGATGCCCTGCACGAGGGCGCCGAGCGCCAGGCCTTGCGCGAAGGCAGCGAGCATCGACCCGCCCGCAAAGGCCCAGTTCCACAGGAATTCGCCGCGCTGCGTGCGCCAGCGGTACTCGAAAGCCACGCCGCGGAAGATGAGGCCGATCAGCATGGCGATGATGGGCGCGTAAAGCGCGGGCAGGATCGTCGCATAGGCGAGCGGAAACACGGCGAGCAGCCCTCCGCCGCCGAGCACGAGCCAGGTTTCATTGCCGTCCCATACGGGGGCAACGGAGTTCATCATGACGTCGCGGTCGTGCTTCTCGGGGAAAAACGGAAACAATATCCCGACGCCGAGGTCGAAACCGTCGAGAACGACATAGGCAAGCACCGCAAAGGCGATGATCGCGGCCCAGATCAGTGGCAGATCAATGGCCATGATGGCCTCCCTGGTTGGCTGTTGCCGGCCCGGGCGTCACTCCGGCCGTGCGCAAGGGTCCTTCGTCGAGTTCGGGCATCGTATCGCGCGGCAGACGTGCCATCAGCCGCAGGATGTAGAAGGTGCCGGCGCCGAAAACGAGGAAATAGACGATGATGAAGGCGACGAGCGAGGCGCCGACAGCCGGCGCTGCGATCGGGGAAATCGAGTCCGCCGTCAAAAGGTGCCCATAGATCGTGTAGGGCTGCCGCCCGACCTCCGTCGTGATCCAGCCGGCAAGCACTGCCACGAAGCCCGCCGGGCCCATGAGCACCGCCGCGCGGTGGAGCGCGGCATTCGTGTCGAGCGTGCCGCGCAGCCGACACCAGAGGCTCCAGAGCCCGAGACCGAGCATGGCGAAGCCGATCGCCACCATGACGCGGAACGACCAGAAGACGATGGCGACCGGCGGGTGCCGGTCCTCGGGTATGGTGTCGAGACCGGCAAGGGGCGCATCGAGCGAGTGCTTCAGGATCAGGCTCGAAAGCTTCGGGATTTCGAGCGCGTAGTCGACGCGCTTCTCGGCGGAGTTCGGCATGCCGAAGAGGATCAGCGGCGCGCCTTCCGGATGGCTTTGATAATGCCCTTCCATCGCCATCACCTTTGCCGGCTGATGTTCGAGCGTGTTGAGTCCGTGCTGGTCGCCGGCGAAGATCTGGATCGGCGCGACGATCGCCGCCATCCACATGGCCATCGAGAACATCGTGCGGGCGCGCCGCGGAGCGGTCTTGCGCAGGAGGTGCCACGCCCCGCAGGCGCCGACGACGAAGGCCGTCGTCAGATAGGCGGCAAGCACCATGTGCGTCAGCCGATACGGGAAAGACGGATTGAAGATCACCGCCCACCAGTCGTCGGGAATGAACTGCCCGGCCTCGTTGACGGAGAAGCCGGCGGGCGTCTGCATCCAGGAGTTCACCGCGAGGATCCAGGTGGCCGAGATCAGCGTGCCGAGCGCGACCATCGCAGTTGCGAAAAAATGCAGCTTCGGGCCGACCCGGTTGAGGCCGAAAAGCATGACGCCGAGAAAGCCCGCTTCGAGGAAGAAGGCGGTCAGCACCTCATAGCCCATCAGCGGCCCGATCACCGGCCCGGCCTTGTCGGAAAACACGCTCCAGTTGGTGCCGAACTGGTAGGACATGACGATGCCGGAGACGACGCCCATGCCGAAAGCGACGGCGAAGATCGTCTTCCAGAAGTTGAAGAGCTCCAGATAGACCTCGTCCTTCTTCCAGAGCCAGAGCGCTTCGAGGACGGCCAGATAGCTGGCAAGTCCGATGGAGAAGGCCGGGAAAATGATGTGGAAGGAGACGGTGAAGGCGAACTGTATGCGTGCAAGGACAGTTGCGTCAAAAGCTTCGAACACGGCGCTGATCCTTTCGGGCGGAAACCGCAAGCTCAGACGCGAACGGCGTCTGATATCTGCGATCTGCATCGTGTGATTGAATCTGACGCAATATTGCCAAAGGTCAATGACGGGCGGATCGCCACGTTGTCACACTGCGGCAATCGTTCGCGCGCGGCATTTTGAACCGCATTGCGGGTCGAAGCAGTCGGGCGCCCGTCCCCAATCTCACCGGCGCGCGAGGTAGGCTTCGGCGAGTTCGGTCCAGAAGGCAGCGCCGATCGGCAGCAGATCGTCGTTGAAATCATAGCCGGGGTGGTGGAGCGATTTCTCCTCGCCCGTCACCCGCGAGCCCAGGAAGAAATAGCTGCCGGGCCTTTCCTTGAGCATATAGGCGAAGTCCTCGCTTCCCATGAACGGCCGGGCGAGATCGACGACCTTGTCGGCGCCGGCGAAGCGGATGGCGGCCTCTCGGAGGAAATCCGTCTCCGCCTTGTGGTTGATCGTGGCGTCGTAGCTCCGCTCGTAATCGACGGTTGCGCGCATGCCGAAGCTTGACGCTTGAGCCTCGGCGATCATCCGGATGCGGCGTTCGAGCTCGTCGCGGACCGCGGGATCGAAGGAACGTATGCCGACGACGATCTCCGCGCGCTCCGGGATGATGTTGCTCGCCGAGCCCGCGTGAAATGCGCCGACGGTCACGACGGAGGGGTCCATCGGGTGGATGTTGCGTGCGACGATGGTCTGCAGCGCCATGACGATGCTGGCGCCGCAGACGATCGGATCGGCCGTCGCCTGCGGCTCGGCGCCGTGGCCGCCGCGGCCGTGAACGGTGATCCGTGCCTCGTCGACCGCCGCCATGATCGGGCCTTCGCGCAGAGCGAACTGGCCGAAGGGCAGGTTCGGTTCGTTGTGGAGCGCGAACACGGCGTCGCAGGGAAATCTGTCGAAGAGACCCTCGTCGACCATGATCTTCGCGCCACCGGCATTCTCCTCCGCCGGCTGAAAGATGAGGTGGATCGTGCCGTCGAAATTCCTTCGCTCGGCAAGCGCGCGGGCGGCGCCGAGCAGCATCGCCGTGTGGCCGTCATGACCGCAGGCATGCATCAGGCCCGGCTTCGTGCTTGCATAGGCGACCCCGGTTTCCTCCTGGATCGGCAGCGCATCGATATCGGCGCGGATGCCGATCGAGCGCGACCCGGTGCCATTCCTTAGCGTGCCGACCACGCCCGTTTTCGCGATGCCCGTCGCCACCTCATAGCCGAGCTCTTCGAGGTGGCGGGCGATGAAGGCGGATGTCCGCGTTTCTTCGAGCCCAAGCTCGGGATGGGCATGCAGATCGCGCCGGATGGCGACGAGTTCCGGCATGGCATTGTCGATGGCGGCGGAAAGCTTCATGTCAGGCACCACGGGTGGGTATGCGGTTTTCGAAGTAACGGAAGGCCACGACCAGGATGGCGGTCAGGCACATGTAGATGGCCGCGAGCAGCAGGAGCGGCTCATAGGTCAGGTAGGTTTCCTGCCGCACCTTCGAGATCACCGCATAGACGTCGACGACGGTGATCGTCGCGACGAGCGGCGTGGATTTCAGCTGCAGCACGGTCTCGCCGTTGAGGGTGGGCAGCGCGCGGTGGATCGCCCGCGGCAGCCAGATGCGCCGGAACATCGTCCAGCGGCCCATGCCGTAGGCACGGGCGGCCTCCAATTCCCCGGACGGCACGCCGGCGAACGCGCCGCGCATGACCTCGCCCTCATAGGCGGCGAAGGATACCGTGAGCGCCGCCACCCCATAGGGCCAGGCCTCGCGCAGATACGGCCAGAGAAAGGATTGCCGGATGGCCGGGAACTGCGGAAACAGCGAGCCGAGCCCGTAATAGAGGAGCCACAGCTGCAGCAGCAGCGGCGTCCCGCGGATGACGGTACAGAAGATGCGGGCCGGAGCCTTGAAGAACCATGGCCCGGTCACCTGGGCGAGGCCAAGCGGCACTGCCAGGAGGAAGCCGAGGATCGCCGTGCTGAAGAGCATCGCCAGGCTCACGAGAATGCCGGAGCCGAGCCTCGGCAGGTAGCGCGGCAGCCAGTCCCAGCGCATGAAGACCGCGACCGCCACCACGAGCGCCGCGAAGAGAAGCATCAGCACGATGCGATGAGGCTTGAGGAAACTCTCCTTTCTCGGGAGGTCTTCCGGCGTGTATGCGAGCGCGTGGGTGGTTTCGTCGGTCATCGTTGCTCCGCGAAGCCGCGCCGCGCATGGCGTTCGAGCATGCCGATGAAGACGTTGGAAACGAGCGTCAGCGCCAGATAGAGCGCGCCGGCGGCGCAGAAGAAGAGGAGATAGGCCTTGGTGGCGCCTGCCGCCTGCCGCGTGACGAGCGTCAATTCGCTGAAACCGACGACAGCGAGCAACGCCGTGTCCTTGGTGGCGATCAGCCACAGATTGGCAAGGCCGGGGATGGCATAGGGCAGCATCGCCGGAAGCGTGATGCGCCGCAGCACCAGGAGCGGCGACATGCCGTAGGCGCGTGCCGCCTCGATCTGGCCGGCGGGAACCGCCTTGATCGCGCCGCGAAGCACCTCCGTCGAATAGGCGCCTTGCACGACCCCGATCACGAAGATACCGGCCACGAGCCCGCTGATATCGACGGCTCCGACCCCGATGGCGCCAAGGAGCTGGTTCAGAAGATCGGTGCCGGCATAGTAGAGGAGCAGGATGAGCACGAGCTCGGGCACCGCGCGAACCACCGTCGTGTAGCACTCCAGGAGATCGCGAAGCACCGGCCCGCCATAGAGCTTGCCGAAGGCCCCGCCGATACCGAGTGCGAGCCCGAGCGCATAGCCGCCGACTGCGATCTCGATCGAGCTGAGGAAGCCCTGCAGCAGGACGCCGCCCCAGCCGGGCGCCGAGAGCGAAAGCAGGCTCCAGTTGATAAAGGAATCCCCGAGCAAGGCAGCCTCTTAAACAAGAGCGGGATCATGGGCGATGCCCGCAATGCGCATCCCGCTCGAACACGAATTCAAGGCCGGCGGTCGCCCGGACCGCCGGCAGGTCGCGGTTATCCGCCGTAGATGTCGAAGTCGAAGTATTTCTTCGAGAAGGCGTCGTAGGTACCGTTCTCGCGGATCGCCTTGATCGCCGCGTTGACCTTTTCCTTGAGTTCCGTCTCTCCCTTGCGCAACCCTACGCCGACGCCGGGCCCGATGACGTCGACGTCTTCGGCGACTTCGCCCTTGTAATCGCAGCACTGCTTGCCCTGGTCGCTTTTCAGGAAGGCATCTAGGGCGATCGCGTCAGCCTGGACGGCATCGACGCGGCCGGCGGCGAGATCCTGGTTTGCCTCGTCCTGCGTCTGATATTCCTTCACTTCGACGCCGGCCGGCGCAAAGTGTTTCATGGCATAGGCCTGGTGCACGGTGGACACCTGCACCCCGATCGTCTTGCCGGCGAGACCCTCCGGCGTCGGCTTGATGTCGTCGCCCTTGGCGCCGATGATGCCGGTCGGCGTGTTGTAGTACTTGTCGGAGAAGTCGATGGTCTTCAGCCGCTCCGCGGTGATCGACATGGAGCCGATGATCATGTCGATCTTCTTCGAGGTCAGCGCCGGAATGATGCCGTCCCAGGCAACCGGGGTGACGACGCAATCGAGCTTGGCCTCGGCGCACATGGCCTTCATGAACTCGATCTCCCAGCCTTCCCAGTTGCCGCTGGCGTCAGGTGAGGTGAAGGGCGGATAAGGCTCCGCCGCGATTCCCACCTTGACCTGTTGGGCCGAGGCGGCGGCCGCGCCTGTGATCGCAAGAGCGGCGGCGAGCGCCACGAGTTTCAACGTCTTCTTCATGCCGTTCCCTTTTTTGATTGTCGAGCATTGCGGAATTCAGTGAATGGAGCTGATGAACTTCTTGAGCCTTTCGGATTTCGGAGCGCCGAAGATCGCCTCTGGCGGACCCTGTTCCTCGATCACGCCGTTGTGCAGGAAAACGATGTGGTTGGCGACGTCACGCGCGAATTTCATCTCATGGGTCACGAGCACCATCGTCCGCTCTTCCCGCGCCAGATCGCCGATGACCGAAAGCACTTCGCCGACGAGCTCCGGATCGAGCGCAGAGGTCGGCTCGTCGAAGAGCATGACCAGCGGCTGGATCGCAAGCGCCCGGGCAATGGCGGCGCGTTGCTGCTGACCGCCTGACAGGAAAGCCGGATAGGCATCCCGCTTCTCGTAAAGGCCGACCCGGCGGAGCAGCGCCTCGGCCGTCTCGACTGCTTCAGCCTTGGTTTTGCCGAGTACGTGCACCGGCGCCTCGATGACGTTCTGGAGAATTGTCATGTGCTGCCAGAGATTGAAGCTTTGGAAAACCATGCCGAGCTGGGTGCGGATCCGCTGGACCTGCTTGCGGTCGGCCGGCATCAATCCGCCGTGGCCGTCCGGCTTCATGCGGATCTCTTCTCCGTGCACGCTGATCTGGCCGGCCGAGGGCAGTTCCAGCATGTTGATGCAACGGAGAAGCGTGGATTTACCGGAACCGCTGCCGCCGATGATCGCGATAACGTCGCCCTGCCGCGCGCTCAGCGACACGCCCTTCAGCACTTCCAATGGCCCGAAACGCTTGTGGAGGTCGGTAACCGCGATTGCCTGGGCCGCATCCGTCATCGGCGCGCGGCTCCTCTCGTTCGCGGAACGCTGGTTGAAGCCATAAAAACAGTTCCCCTGGTCTTTCTCTCGTGCAGCATCTTCGGCTTGTCACGCTGTTTCTGGATGGCATCGTTGCACTTGTGTCGCTATTATTCAAGCGTATAATAATACCCGCGTCGATTTTCTGACGCTCCTCGCAACAACGGTCATCCCCGGGAGCAACGCATGAGCCCAACCGGTTCGCAGGCAATGACGATCTGGCTGAACGGCACGGCGCGGGGCATGCGGTGAACCGGCGCAGCTTTTATCGCGCCCCCGAGGGCGAGCGGCGCCAGGAACTGATCGAGGCGACGCTGGACTGCATTTCGGAATTCGGCCTCAAGGGAGCGACCGTCCGCCAGATCGCCGTTCGCGCCGGCGTTACCGCAGGGCTCGTCCGCCATTATTTCGAATCCAAAGACCAGATGGTTGCGGAGGCTTACCGCGCCGTCATCGCCTCTCTCACGGAGAAGGCGAAGAATGTCGAGGGCGATCCGGCGACGCGTCTCAAGGACTTCATCGCCATCAATCTGACCGAACCGGTCGCCGACAGCCGCAGCATCTCTCTCTGGGCCGCCTTCATCAGTCAGGTGCGGGTCGATCCGGTGCTCGCGGAAATCCATCGCGACGGCTACCTCGCCTTCCGCAACGCGTTGCAGGAGTTGCTCAGCGATTTTCTTTCGGCCAAGGGCCGGCCTGCCGATCCCGAGGAGTGCCGCCGCTACGCAATCGCGATCAACGGCCTCGTGGACGGGCTCTGGGTCGAAGGCTGCCTCGCCGGCGATCTCTTTCGAGAGGGCGAACTGGTCGGCATCGCCATGGCCTCGGTCGAAGCCCTGCTCGGCCTTCGGATTGAAAAATAGAAATCGAATGAGGGAGTGAATTCTTGCGCTACGCGTCGATCACATCACGTCTTGCCGAGCTCGGTTCCGGCAAATGGACGCTGCACACCCGCGCACGTCAGCTGAAGGCGAGTGGCGCCGAGCTCATCGAGCTGACCATCGGCGAACCGGATCTGCCGCCGGACCGCGCGCTTCTGGAAGAGTGCCAGCGGGCCATGAATGCGGGACGCTACCGCTATTCAAACGGCCGCGGGGAGCCGGCAGTCGTGGCGGCGCTTACCGAAAGATACCGCCGCCGCCGTGCTGCCGTGACCGCGGAGAACATTCTTTGCTTCCCGGGAACGCAGACGGCGCTCTTTGCCGTCATGTTCGCGCTCGCCGAGGCGGGAGACGGCGTGCTCGTCGGAGACCCCCTGTACGCGACCTATGAAGGCGTCATCCGGTCCACGGGGGCCCATCCGGTATTCGTACCGCTGAACCCGGAAAACGGCTTCCACATGCGGGCGGAGGATCTGGAAAAGGCGGTCACGCCCGAATGCCGCGTGCTGCTCCTCAATACGCCGCACAACCCCACCGGCGCCGTTTTGACGGCGGAAGAGATCGCGGCGATCGGTGAAGTCGCGCGGCGGCACGATCTCTGGATCGTCTGCGACGAGGTCTATGAGGAGCTCGTCTTCGATGCGCTCTTCGCCTCGCCATTCGACAATCCCGATCTTGCCGAACGCACGGTCGTCGTCTCGTCCATCTCGAAGTCGCATGCAGCACCCGGCTTTCGCAGCGGCTGGGCCGTCGGCCCGGCCGAGTTCACCGAGCGCCTGCTGCCGATTTCCGAGACCATGCTTTTCGGCCAGCAGCCGTTCATCGCCGATATGACCGCTTACGCGCTGACGCATGACATCGATACGGCGAGGCAGATGCGGGAATCCTACAGCCGGCGCGCCCGGCGGATCATCGACGGTCTTGCGGGGGCGTCCGGGGTTTCGGTGCTGCCGCCGGAGGCCGGTATGTTTGCGCTGATCGACGTCTCCGGCACGGGCCTCTCCGGCGAAGCCTTCGCCTGGGCACTCCTGGAAGAGGAGGGCGTTGCGGTGATGCCGGGGTCCTCCTTCGGCGACAAGGCACGCAACTTCCTGCGCGTGAGCCTGACCGTTCCGGATGCCGCCATCGAGGAGGCATGCCGCCGCATCGCCGCGCTCGCCGAACGCTGCACCATCCGCAAGGAGCGCCGCGCATGACCGTCGAATCGAAAACCGTCGGCGAGACCCTCGTCGATCTCCTGGAAGCAAACGGCGTGGAGGTCGTATTCGGCATTCCGGGCGTGCATACGGTCGAACTTTACCGCGGCCTTGCCGCATCTAGAATTCGCCACGTCACGCCGCGTCACGAACAGGGTGCCGGCTTCATGGCCGACGGATATGCGCGCGTCAGCGGCAAGCCGGGCGTGGCGCTCGTGATCACCGGCCCGGGCCTTACCAACACGATCACCGCCATGGCGCAGGCCCGGCAGGACTCGATTCCGATGCTGGTGATCTCCGGCGTCAACCGCCGGGATTCCCTCGGTCATGGCCGGGGACTGCTGCACGAGCTGCCCGATCAGAATGGAATGATGAAGACGCTGGCGCTCTATTCGCACACACTTCTCAACCCCGCCGATCTGCCGCTCGTCGTCGACCGCGCCTTTGCCGTTCTGCTTTCCGGCCGGCCAGGCCCGGTCCATATCGAAATTCCGACCGACGTGATGGCCCTGAAGATCGAGGGCCGGCCGGCAAAGCCGGCGGCGGCGACGCGCCCGCGCTCCGACAGCGAAACGCTGCAGACGGCGGCGATCCTCTGCGCGGAAGCCGCGCGGCCGGTCATCCTGTGCGGCGGCGGCGCCCTGACCGCGGAAGCGGAAGTGCGCGAACTCGCCGAGCGGATCGGCGCGCCGGTGGTCACGACGGTCAACGCCCGCGGCATGCTTGCCGGCCATCCGCTCCGGGTGCCGGCAAGCCCGAGCCTCAAGGCGGTCCGCGCGCTGCTGCGGGAGGCGGATCTCGTGCTGGCGCTCGGCACCGAGATGGGCCAGACCGATTATGATCTCTATGCGGATGGCGGCTTTCCGCTGCTGAAGAACCTTATTCGCACCGACATCGATGCGGCGCAGCTCGCGCGTGGGCCGCAAGCTGCGCTTTCGATCCTCTCCGGCGCGAAGGCTGCGACTGCGGGCATTCTCGGCTTCCTGCCGGACCATGCGGCGGCCAAGGATGGGAGCTTGCGGGCGGAGGCCGCGCGCAAGGCGGCGCTTAAGGAGCTGACACCGAAAATGCTTGCGGAAATCGGCGTCGTCGAGGCGATCTACCGGACGCTCCCCGACTGCACCATCGTCGGGGACTCGACCCAGGCCGTCTATGCCGGCAACCTCTATTGCGACGCGCCGCGGCAAAGAGCCTGGTTCAATTCGGCGACGGGCTACGGCTCGCTCGGCTATGCGCCTCCCGCTGCGGTGGGCGCTGCGGTCGCCGATCGTGGGCGGCCGGTCATATGCCTCGTCGGCGATGGCGGGTTCCAGTTTTCCCTGGCCGAGATCGGCTCGGCGGTGGATGCGGATGCCAGGGTCGTCTTCCTCGTCTGGAACAATGACGGATACCGTGAGATCGAATCCTACATGGTCGAATCGGGGATCACGCCGGAAGGTGTCAAACCTTCCGCACCCGATTTCCTGCTGACCGCCAAAGCCTACGGCCTGCCCGCTGAGCGGCTGGGGACCGTGAAGGATCTGCCGCGCGCGCTCGCCGATGCGGCGTCCCGCCCGGGGCCTTCGCTCATCGAAATCCATCAGGAAAGAACCGCCGGCGCCACTGCGTGACGGCCCGGATTTGACTTTTCCGGCCCGGAGTGATGTTAAGAGCGCACATGCTCGAATCCGGCCACGTTCTTCGTTTAGCCTGGTGATCGGGCTGAATTCGTCTCGCTTGCGTTCGATCGCGGATTGACCGGACGCAAAGAGAAAGGGACCGCGTCCTCGATGGACCTCATGGGTGGTGGCAGCAGGAGCATGCACGCCAGCCGGCTTCTCGCCGTGCTGTGGCTGTTCTGCGCCTCTCTTTCCATGCAGGTCATCGCGGTCGGCCAGGGTGCAGCAGGCCGCGCGGCCGGAGCGCCGGCCGGCAATGTCGCTCAACCCGATACAGGTTCCTCCGACCGGCCGGTCGCCCGCCAGATTTGCAGGGCGGTTGCACTGCCCGACCTCCGTTTCAGCGGCGAGCGCGCTGACGGCAAGTCGATGCCCGGCGGCGATCCGGCGCCATGCATCCAATTTCAACGCGTGGCGCTCGCTGCGCCCGTGGCTTCTCCTTCTCCATCTCTGCCGCGAGCCGAAATCGCACGCGCCGCGCCGTGCCAGAACGAGTGCATCCGCGCGCCGCCACCGGCGGCAGCCATCGTTTGAGTTCGGCAGGGCTTTCGATCCCGCCTCAGCCATTGATGAAAACCCAGCCCGGACGCTGCCCAAGGCGCGTTCAGGCGTTTATGGAATTCCCACATGCGTACATCCAGATGGGCGGTCCTCGCCTATGTCGCGATCATCATCTTCGGATGCCTTGCGGCGCTACCGAGCGTTCTGACGCCGGCCATGAGGGAGCAGGTCGCTTCCGTCCTCCCGTTCGAGCCGGTCACGCTCGGCCTCGATCTGAGGGGCGGTTCGCACCTCGTTCTCGAGGTGGACGGGGCGGGGCTGCAGAAGGCTCGCCTCAACTCGCTTCTCGACGATACCCGTCGCGTCCTGCGCGGCGAGCGCGTCTCCGCCTCCTCGGCGCGCATCAGCGGCAACAGCGTGACCGTAAGCATCCCCGATGCTCAGGACCGGGACAAGGTTCTGCCGAAGCTGCAGGAACTGGCGACGCCCGTGAGCACGGTGGGTTTCGCCGCCCCGGCTCCTGAGGTCGAGGTAACGACGGCGGGCGATGTCATCACCCTGGCGATGACCGAGGCGGGTCTTGCCGACCGCATGACCAAGGCGGTCGAGCAGAGCCTGGAAATCATCCGCAACCGCGTCGACCAGGTCGGCGTCGCCGAACCGCTGATCCAGCGCATCGGTTCCAACCGCATTCTGGTCCAGCTGCCCGGCCTTCAGGATCCGACACGCCTGCGCGAGCTTCTGGGTTCGACGGCACAGATGAGCTTCCACATGCTCGATCAGAGCGTCGACGTCACACAGCCGGCGCCGCGTGGGGTCGACATTCTGCCGGGCGCCAATGACGGCAACCGCTATCCGGTCGAAAGCCGCGTCGCCATTTCCGGCGAGCGGCTGGACGACGCCAAGGTCGGCTTCGATCAGCGCACCAACCAGCCGGTCGTCGATTTCAGCTTCGACTCGCTCGGTGCCCGCCAGTTCGCCGACATCACCCGCGAAAACGTCGGCCGGCCGTTTGCGATCGTACTCGACGGCAAGGTGCTGACGGCGCCGGTCATCAACGAGCCCATTCTCGGTGGCCGCGGCCAGATCAGCGGCAGCTTCACGGTCGAGGAGGCGACGGTTCTTTCCGCACTCCTGCGCTCCGGTGCGCTGCCGGCACCGCTGACGATCATCGAAGAGCGCTCGGTCGGCCCGAATCTCGGCAGCGACTCGATTCGCATGGGCCTCTTTACCGGTCTCGCCGGTTTCGGCCTCGTCGTGGTCCTCATGGTCATCCTCTACGGGGCCTGGGGTATGATCGCCAATGTCGGCCTGGTGTTGCACACGATCATGACGATCGGCGTACTCGGCCTCATAGGTTCGACGCTGACCTTGCCCGGTATCGCCGGTATCATTCTCGGCATCGGCATGGCCGTGGACGCGAACATCCTGATCAATGCGCGTATCCGCGAAGAGACCGAGGCGGGCGCCGGCGCGATGAAGGCGCTGGATATCGGCTTCAACAAGGCTTATGCGACGATCATCGACTCCAACGTCACGACGCTTGCGGGCACGGTGCTTCTCTTCTGGTTCGGCAGCGGGCCGGTGAAGGGCTTTGCCGTCACCATGATGCTGGGCATCGGCATTTCGATGTTCACATCGGTTACGGTCGTGCGCCTGCTGATGCGCGAAGTCGTCGTGCGCCGCAAGATGAAGAAGCTGGAAATCCCGTCGCTTTTTGGCAAGGTGCCGCAGCTGCCCACCTTCTCCTTCATGAAGGGCCGGTTCCTCGCGATCGGCTTTTCGGCATTCCTGTCGATCAGCTCCGTCATCCTGTTCTTCACGCCGGGTCTCAATTACGGCATCGATTTCATCGGTGGCATTCAGGTCGAGGCGGTTTCGAAGGAGAAGATCAATCTGCCGACACTGCGTCAAAGCCTCGAGGAGCTCAATCTCGGCGAGGTGGCGCTCCAGGACTTCGGCGGCGGCCAATCGGTGCTGATCCGCGTGCAGCGGCAGCCGGGGGGCGAGCAGGCGCAGACGGTGGCACTGAACAAGGTCAAGGATGCGGTGACGACCGCCATCCCCGGTGCCAGCATGGAGCGGACCGAGGTCGTCGGTCCGACGGTCAGTGGCGAACTTGCGCGATCCGGCTTCCTCGCCGTCGCCCTCGCCATGTTGGCGATCCTGCTCTACATCTGGTTCCGCTTCGAATGGCACTTCGCCGTCGGCGCGATCGCCGTGCTCTTGCTCGACATCACCAAGACCGTCGGGTTCTTTGCACTCACGGGCATCGACTTCAACCTGACGGCGATCGCAGCGCTGCTGACGATGATCGGCTATTCGGTGAACGACAAGGTGGTGGTCTACGACCGCATGCGCGAAAACCTGCGCAAGTACAAGTCGATGCCGTTCTCCGATCTCATCGACATGAGCATCAACCAGGTGATCGCGCGATGCATCTTCACCTCGGCTGCAACGGCGCTTTCCCTTGTGCCGATGGCGATCTGGGGCGGCGAGGCGGTGCAGAGCTTCGCCTGGCCGATGATCTTCGGCGTCATCGTCGCGACGACCTCGTCCATCTATATCGGCGGTCCGATCCTCCTGTTCCTGAGCCGCTGGTGGAAGGAGCGGGAAGCCGCTCGTTCCGCCGGGCAGCAGGCGGAAACGCCGACGGCCTGACGGCCTCGCGCCGTCGACGGATGCGGGCGGAAAACCGTCCGCGCCTTTCCTGATCCCGCCGTGTCGATCCCGGCAAAGGGGCAGCCTCTACGAGGGCTGCCCCTTTTTCGTCGGAAATTCCTGCCTATATTCGACCCGTCCCTTGCACGGCGATTCGGCGCTACCTAGATAGCGTGATAGCCCGGACAGGCGAACGGATTTGCCGACGCGCCAGCTGCGGAAACGAGTAGTGAGAATTATTTTTCGCGTTCGTGTTTCTGCAGTTGACGAAATTGGTAGATTATTTTAGTTTGCCACTGTGGGAAGCGGAAGGAGTCCGCTTCGATTTGTTCATGAGCGCCTGGCGTCCTATGCCGGGCCAGCCAAAGGAGAGTGACATGTTCGAATTCTCGACCGCCGCTTTCTGCGGCTCACGTTCCCATTGTCGTGCAACGGTTAAAGGTCTCATTCGTCAACTTCGCCGAATGTGACCGTTCAAACTTACCGAGTTCATCCTTTGCCGAGAATTGAATTATCCGCGCCCGTGGGTGCGGAGGAGCGTTATTTACATGAGCAAGCAAGTTATCGAATATGGTGGTGAAGCCGTCGGAGTCGTCGTTCCCGACCAAGACCGTCTGAAGTTCCTGGCCGTCAAGTATCACGTCTGGGACCTGGACGCGCAACGCTTCCGTTCGGTCGATGAAGCACGCGCGGCCATTGGCCGGCTCCTTTCCGCCCAGGGCGGGCGGAACCTCACCAATCGGACGCCCGGCATCGCCGCCGCGTGACGTGCGAACCGTTCCAGGACAAGAAATTCTCTTCCAGGACAAGAAATTCTCTGGGGCGCGTCAGTGATACATTGAAACCCTGACGCGCTCCTGCACTCTTCCATCCTCGGTTACCGATCCTTCTCCGTTGTCGACTATATCAGTGTATTGGCAGCGCATTCTTGTGCTATGCCGGGACAAGACTGTTTCCGAGGTCGGATCCGGCGTTTCTGCGGGATCGGGGAGAATTGACTCGAATGCTGACGAAGAAGGGAAAATACGGACTGAAAGCATTGGTCGACCTGGCACGGCTTCCACCCGGGCAGACTGCCTTCATCACCGAAATCGCACAGCGCAACAACATTCCGAAAAAGTTTCTAGACACTATACTCCTGGAACTGCGCAACGCCGGCGTGTTGCGCTCGAAGAAAGGACCGGGCGGTGGTTATTCCCTGTCGCGACCGGCCTCCGAGATTCGCATCGGCCATGTCATAAGGACGCTCGACGGCCCGCTGGCGCCGATACGCTGCGCCAGCCGCACGGCCTATGAAATGTGCGACGACTGCACCGATCCGGAGACCTGCCGGGTGCGCATCTCGATGACATCGGTGCGTGACGCGATGTCCTCCATCCTCGATTCGATGACGCTCGCCGAATTCGCCGCCGGCGGGGTCCTTCCTCCGGAGACCTCGGTCGAAAAGCGCGTCGGCTGAGCATGACGGTTCGAAACGTCGCCGGTTTGGTATAAATGGCCGCCGAAAGGCTTGGTTTGTCCATGAAAAGAGCCTATCTGGCGTCTATCTTGCTGCGGCCCGCTGACGAGGCCGTTTTTTGGCTACGCACTTCCGGCGGAAAACCGTGACGCAGTTTTCCCGGAGGTGCCCTAAAGGGGGTCGATGATGGGTGTGAGACACGCGACGGCGGATGCGCATGCCGGTGGCACCGTGCTGGAGTCGATCGGCAGGACGCTGACGACGGCGACGAACGGCATCAAGGCCCTTGCAGACCATCTGACCAGTGACCAGGCCTTCGCGGGCGCCCTCGTCAATGCGGTCGAACTGATGGGCGACGGCGACGGCCGCGTCGTCGTTTCCGGGGTCGGCAAGAGCGGGCATATCGGCCGCAAGATTGCAGCCACCCTCGCATCCACCGGCACCTCGGCCTATTTCGTCCATCCGACCGAGGCAAGCCACGGCGACCTCGGCATGATCACCGCTCAGGATGCGCTGGTGCTGCTCTCCTGGTCGGGCGAAACGGCGGAACTCGCCAACATGCTGACATACGCCAAGCGCTTCAAGGTGCCGATCGTCTCGATCTGCTCCAACCGCGAGAGCACGCTCGCACGCAATTCCGAGATAGCCCTCGTGCTGCCGAAGGTGCCGGAGGCCTGTCCGCACGGCCTGGCGCCGACGACCTCGGCCATGCTGCAGCTTGCCGTCGGCGATGCTCTGGCGATCGCGCTCCTGGAGCGGCGCGGCTTCTCGGCCGAGGATTTCAAGACCTTCCATCCGGGCGGCAAGCTGGGCGCGCAGCTGCGCCTGGTTCAGGAGCTGGCGCATGGCACCGGACAGATGCCGTTACTCTCCGTCGGCCGTCCGATGAGCGAGGCGGTCATCGAAATGTCGGCCAGGGGCTTCGGCGTCGTCGGCATAACAGATGAAAGCGGCAAGCTGATCGGCGTCATCACCGACGGCGACCTGCGCCGTCACATGGCGGGCGACCTGTTGGCGCAACCGGTCCAGGAGGTGATGTCGCGCAACCCGCGGGTGATCAAGGGTGACGTCCTTGCCAGCGCCGCCATGGAATTCATGCAGGACCACAAGGTCACCGTGCTGTTCCTCGTCGACGAGGCCGGCGCCCCGGTCGGCATCCTGCACATTCACGATCTGCTGCGCGCCGGCGTCGCCTGATCTTCGCTGAGTTTCACCGGCTTTTGCCGGGGCGGCGGGTCGACGAAGGCGCCCGGTTCATTGACGTCGTTGCGGTGCAGCCGCTCGGCGATCGCCTTGGCGCCGGCATCCGTACCCGCACGGGAATAGAAGTTCCCGCGCACCTGGATCGAAGCGGCCATCAGCCTGAACATTGCCCCGCTCAGCACCGGATCCGGTGCCTCGGGCGCCGTCCAGAACGCGTCGAGCGGCTGCTGGTCGGTGAGACCGGCAATGTCGAAGACGGCCTTTCCCAGGACCTTCACGGGCTTGCCCTGCTTCAGAGCATGCAGTCCGGCGGTCGAGTTGACCGTTACCATTCCGCAACTGTGCTCCGTGAGCGAATCGAGATTGCCGCCGTCGAGATAGAGGACCCTGTCGCCGACACCGAGTGAGGCGGCCTTGTCCGCGACGATCCTGCGCCAGGAGATCAGGCTGTTGTCGAGCGGGTGCACCTTGACGGCGAGCCTGGTTCCTGCCGGCGCACGGCGCGCGAAAGAGGCAAGGATGCCGTCGATCGCTTCCCGCTGGCTGCCGAAGGGTGAATGCGCACGCAATTGATAGTCCGTTTCAAGTTGAAGCGGATAGACGAAGTACGGCGCATTTTTCGCCGAAAGCGAGCGGATCAACGCATCCGCGCGCCGCTGCTCGCCTTTGCCGGCCGCCAGCCGCCGGATCCACCCGGCATATTCGGCGAGCGGATGAAAGATGCCGTGCCGGCGGTAGCCGGGAAAGAGGAAGCAGAAAAACACGTTCGGCAGGTTGTAGAGGAGGTCGTATGCCGCCTCCGCAAGAAAGCTCTGCCCGTAGCACCGTTGCCAGTCGGGCTCGGGCAGTCCCGTTGCCGCTCGCAGGATTTGCGCGGGATCGACCGGAAAGTGCGAGTTGGACGACATGCCGCCGCGCTCGAGCGTCAACCAGTCCGGCCTGAGATAGCCCATTTCGACCACAAAGACTCGGACGCCGGCTTTTCGCGCGGCAGCTGTGGCGATCCGGTGATAGGGGCGCTCTTCGCCGAGCAGGACGAGGTCGGTGACGGCGTGGCGGCGGATGAAGGCCTCCACATAGGCCGGCCACCGCGCCAACGAGCCACGGTAGTTATGGCCGCCCCGGCGCCGCCAGAAGATCTGGTCGCCGGGATTGAGGTTGATGCGCAGGCAGCAATGGCCCAGCACTTCGAGATGCCCGGCGACCTTGGCGAAGACCGGCGACGCCGGTCCCTGCAAGAACAGGAAGGTTCTTGGCGCCGCGGGATCTATGGTCGTATCTGCTGTCATCGGGCGGATTCCGGAAGACGCTGCTATTGCAGCGCGTCCTTGTGCAGATTGGCGTGCTTCAGCATGGAGCCGAGCAGGTTCCAAGGATCCTCGTCCTTCGCCCGCTTCGGGCTGTGGGCCGCAGCGCGCGCCTTGGCGAGCGGCACGATGAAATAATCCGTGCGGGGATCCGGGAAGGGATCCGCGAAAGATTTCAGAAGGGGCGCGTGGTCGCCGTAAAAGACGAACCAGACCGGCCGGTCGAGCTTGTTGAGGCCGTCGATCAGCTGCTTCAACGCAGCGTCAGACTGCTCGAGGATGGCCAGGTAGATATCGACGGGATTGGTGAGCGTACCGACGCGCCCCGGTTCCCAGGGGCCGTGATTTGCCATCGAGGCGACGAAGAAAAAGCCGCTCTCCTCTTCCGGCAGCTTCTCGACTTCGGCGAGCACGCGGGCTGCCAGGGTGGCGTCGGAGACATAAAGCCCATCCCGCTCCGGTTTATGGTCGAAGGCATCGAGCATGGTAAGCTTCTCGAAGCCGAGCAGGGGCATCGCCTTGTGCCGCAGGAAGAACGTCCGGTCATAGGGATGAATGAAATGCGTGCGCCAGCCGGCGCGCTTGAGCTTTCCGGGCCAGACGATATCGGCATAGTGCGCGGCACGGAGATAAGGATAGCTGGCATCGACGTGGATGTCGTCGGGCACAAGGCCGCTCAGGACGGCAAATTCGGTGCGCAGCGTGTAGCCGCCCTCGAAGACATTGCTCAAGCGCCCCCATTGCACCGCCTGCTTGCGCAACCGGTCGACCGTCGGAAGCTTGATCGAATCGACACCGAAATGCCGCATGTCGATGAAGGACTCCGACTGCCATACGATGATCAGCGGGGCCTCCTCGTGGCCGATGAGGTCGTGCACCGCGGCGCGCAGTATTTCCGACAATTCGGCGACGATCTTGTCGCGCTTGACGCCGAGCCAGATGATGAAATGGAAGACGACGGAAGCGAAGGTACCGAAACGCACCGTGTTCATCTTGACGTTGATCGCCTTCACCAGTCTCTGCACGAGAGCGGCCGTCGGGCGGTTCACGGGCCCGTAAAACAACAGGCCCCAGGGTCCGGCGGCGATCCCCACCATCACCAGAACCCAGAAGAGCCTGCTTCTTTCGGGCAGGATCGTCGGCTCGAAATACATGTAAAGTGCCGATACGCCGAACACGTAAAGGAAGGCGACGATCCAGAAGACGATGTTCAGCGAGCTCGCATAGAAGATCGTCTTGTACTTGAAGACATCCGCGACCAGGGCGATATCGGAAAAGACCAGCGGCTCACGGATGAACTTGAACTTCGCGCGGGAAATGCCGGTGAAAATGATGAAGAAACTCATCGTGCCGGCGGCGGCATAGAGGGGCCGCCACGAGATCGCGAAGAAGCCGGCAAAGACGAGCGCGATGACCGGCAGCCGGGCGAGATGGTCGATCCTGTCCCGATTGCTCCCGTATTTCGGTGCGTTCTTCCTGCGTTCGCGCGCCGGAAGGGCGAACCGGTCCGTATAGAAGATCACCGCGCAGGACAGCAGGTAGCACCCGAGGGTCAAGGCTATCGGGTAGTCATGCAGGTTGAAGGGAATGAGCGCCAAGCCGATACCTTTGAGCCATTTCACCGTCGCCGCCTCGGCAGAAGGCTTCTCCCGACACTTAAAGCCTAATATTGGCTGGCACAAGCATGGCCGCGGGCGCCGCCGTCACAGTCCACTGTTGCGCGCGATTGCCCGGTCGAACCACCAATTGAGGAAAGGCCTGACCGCCGGCCCGAAGCGGCCGAGAAGATACAAGACCGCGCCAAAATAAATCTCGAAGCGCCGCCGGTCGATGCCCTTGACGATCTTTCGCGCGACCGCCTCGGCCGTCCATGGGCGGACGGTTCCCATGATTACGCTTGCCTCCACTGGCCGGGCGGCAAGCTCCCTCTTGAATTGCGGCGTCTCCGTATCGGGTGGAAAGCAGATCGAAATGCCGACATTGTGGGCGCGCGCTTCGCTGCGCAGCGCCTGGGCGAACCCGTTAAGCGCGAACTTCGAGGCGCAGTAGGCGGTATATCCGTAGATGCCGATCAGGCCGGCACCCGAAGAAACCATCAGAATATGGCCGCGGCGCCTGTTCTTCATGTCCGGATAAACTGCGCGCACGGCATGCACCGTGCCCGAAAAGTTCGTTTCCATCTGCCGGTCGAAGGCCGCGCCCTGCATCGCTTCGAATGGCGCCGGTTCGACGACGCCTGCCGAGGTCACGAGAACGTCGCAGGGTCCGAACGCATCCACACAGCGGAAGATCGCGGCCTCGATCTCCTCTCCTTTGGAGACATCGGCGGCCTCCACACGGACAGCTCCAGCCTCGAGACCGTGTTCGGCTACCAGATTCTGTGCTGCCTTCTCCAGAAGATCGCGCGAGCGTGCGACAAGAGAGAGCCGCGCTCCGCGGGCCGCGTAGATCGAGGCGACCGCGAGGCCAATTCCGCTCGAGCCGCCGGTGATGATCACATGTGTCATGGACGAACCCGTTGGCGGCCCGCCTGCGGCGGCTGGTGGTCAGCGCGCCGAGAGCGCACTCAGCATCTTCTCGATATCGACGCCGCCGAGGCCGAAATTGCGGTCGGTGAGATCCTTCAGGCGTTCGGCCGTCAATGTGACGGTGCGGCGGATCTGTTCCTCGGTGTGGTCGCAGGTGATGAAGAAGCGCAAGCGCGCCTGTCCTTCCGGCACCGCCGGGTGGATGATCGGCAGGACGTTGACGCCGGCGGCGAGCAGGTCGTTCGAAAGCTGGACGGCGCGCAGCGAATCCCCGACGATGACAGGCACGACCGAAAAGCCGCCGCTCAGCCCGGTATCGAGGCCGGCCTCCTTGGCAAGCTTCAGGAACAGGCTGCCGTTGCGTCTCACCGCCGCCGTGCGTTCCGGTTCGCTTGCCAGGATGTCGAGGCTGGCGACCGCGGATGCGGCAAGCACGGGGGCGAGGCCGACGCTATAGACGAAGCCGCCGGCAGATGCCTTCAGCACGGCCGCCAGGGCGGCGCTTCCTGCTATGTAGCCGCCGCAGCTCGACGTCGTCTTCGACAATGTTCCCATCCAGATGTCGACTTCGTGCGGATCGGCCCCGAAATGTTCGGCGAGGCCCCTGCCGTGCCGGCCGAGGACCCCGAGCGAATGCGCCTCGTCGACCATCAGCCAGAAGCCGTATTCGGCCCTGAGCTTCAGAAGCGCCGGCAGATTGGCGACGTCGCCGTCCATCGAGTAGATGCCCTCGACGATCACGAGGATGCGCCGGTAGTCACCGGCGACGGTGCGCAGGACATGCTCGAGATCCGCGGTGTCGTTGTGCTTGAAGAAGCGGCGTGTCGCGCCTGAAAGCTTGATCCCGGCGAGCGCGCTGTTGTGGATGAACTCGTCGTGGATGACGAGGTCCTTCGGCCCCATCAGGCAGCTGATCGCGGCGACATTCGTCAGGTAGCCGCTTACGAAACAGACGGCGGCATCAACGCCGTAGAATTGCGCGATCTTTTCTTCGAGCTCCACATGCTGCGGCCGTTCGCCGGCAACGAGGCGGCTCGCCGACGCGGAAATCCCGAAGCCGGCGATCGTCTCGCGCGCCCGCTCGAGGACGTGAGCATGCCGGTTGAGCCCGAGATAGTCATAGGAGGCGAAGTTGATCAGCTTGCGGCCATCGATCATCGTCGTCGCACCGGCTGCCGTCTGATGCGGCCGGTAGAACGGGTTGGCGATGCCGAGCTGCTCGCTGGCGATCTTCTGCGTAAGGACCTGCTTATACTCGGGCAAATCCTCGAAACGCGCCTGCTGGCGACGCGGAGCCGGCGGCAACTCCCGCTCCGAGCGCGCCATCCGGTTGCGCTCGGACGATTGATGCGTGTTCCGCATCCTGTCCAACAGGCTCTCCTTGAGACTGCTGTTCATCTTCGGGAAGGTCTGGCCGTTTCCGTCGTTGCTCATTGACTCAGTGCTTTTTCCTTGTCCGCTCCGACATGACGCTGCGTGAGTTCTGTTACAAGCTTGTCGTCACCGGCCTCGTTCTCGTTGCCCTGGTCACGCTTGCTTACCTTTTCATGGAGCTTGCGCGCGATGTCGCCGACCGTGGTATTGTCCGCGACGCCGCTCAAAGGCATGTCGAAGCCGGTGTTCTGCTGGAAACTCATGCCGAGTTCAACGGCCATGAGGCTGTCGAGGCCGATCTCCTTCAATATCTTTCCGCGAGTGACCGTATCCTTCGAGACGCGAAGGATGGCAGCGATCTCGCCGGCCACCAGATCGAAGAGGATGTCCTCGGCCTCCTGCGGCGATTTGCCTTCGATCATGGCGACGAGATCCATCGTCGTGCCCTCGGCGCCAGCGGCATGCTGATCGGCGCTGCGCAGGATCACCTCGAAGAGCGCGTTGCGGGCGACCGGCAGGTTCCGCGCAGCCGTCCAGTCGATCTCCGAAATCATCACGACGGCCGCGTCGACCGTGCCCGGATCCGCGGCGATGTGGTTTTCCACCATGTCGAGCGCCACCTGGGCCTTCAGCGCCGTTTTGCCGATGCGCTTGGCGAGCAGGTCGTTGACATCGGCGTTCTGCGTCAGGTAGCCGGCATCGGCAATCGCGCCGAAGCCGACGGCGAGCCCTGCCAGGCCCTCCTGGCGCCGTGCACGGGCAAGGCCTTCGAGATAGCCGTTGGCGGCGACATAGTTCGCCTGGCCGGGGTTGCCGACCAGCGTCGTGGCCGAGGAGAACAGGATGAAGTTGTCGAGCCTGTCACCACGGGTAAGGCGATCGAGAATTGCCGCGCCCTTGGCTTTCGTTTCGATGACCGGCCGGTTGCGTTCGCGGCTCAGATTGCTGATCAGCGCATCGTCGAGCACCATCGCCGCGTGAACGACGGAGCGAAGCGGTGCTTCCGAACGAAGCGTCGCCAGAAGCGTCTCCACGGCCGCGGCATCCGTGATGTCGCAAGCATGGACCGAAGCCGCAACGCCGCCATTCTGCCAGCGCTCGATCATCGCGCGCGTTTCCGCATCCGGCTGGCCTCGGCGGGAGCAAAGCGCAATACGGCGTGCGCCTTTCTCGACGAGCCAGTTGGCGGCGACGAGGCCGAAGCCGCCGATGCCGCCGACGACGAGATGGACGCCGTCCGGGTCGACCTTCATGCCCCTCACAGCCTTCGCCGTCACCTCGTGCCTGCCGGCAACGGGCGGCAGCACCACGATCTTGCCGATATGCCCGGCATTCTGCATCAGCCGGAAGGCATTGCCGATTTCATCGTAATCGAAGGCGCGATAGGGAAGCGGCGTGAGCTTGCCTTCCTCGAAGAGCGCTCCGATCTCCATGAAGATGCGCCTGGTCAGATCCGGCGCATTCACCAGCAACTGATCGGCGTCGATGCCGAAATAGCTGACATTGCGGCGGAACGGCCTGAGCCCGATCTTGCTGTCGGCGTAATAGTCGCGCTTGCCGAGTTCCAGGAACCGGCCAAAGGGTTTCACCAGCGAGAGGCTCTGCTCCATCGCTTCGGCGAAAAGCGAATTGAGCACGAGGTCGACGCCTTCCCCGCCGGTGACCGAACGGACATCCTCGACGAAGCCGAGCGAACGCGAATCGAAGACATGATCGGCGCCGAGCATCGTCAGGAAACGCCGCTTTTCGCGCGTTCCCGCCGTGGCGATGACCTTGGCGCCCTTGAGCTTTGCGACCTGGAGCGCGGCAAGGCCGACGCCGCCGGCAGCACCGTGGATCAAAATCGTCTCTCCAGCCTGAATGCGGCCGAGCTCGACAATGGCGTAGTAGGCGGTAAGGAAGGCGACCGGCAATGTGGCCGCGGCCACCGGGCTCAACGCTCGCGGCAGCTTGGCGATGCCGGCGCGCGCGACGACCGCATGGGTCGAGAAGGCGGCGGAGGCGATCGCCATCACCGCATCGCCGACCGCGAGATCGTCGATCTCTTCGCCGACCGCGACCACGTGGCCGGACAGTTCCATGCCGATGGTTGCCCCGGCGAAGCCGTCTTCCAACGCCTCTTCCGGCAACAGGCCCATGGCCCACATCACGTCGCGGAAATTCAAGCCGGTTGCCGCGACGGCGACGACGACCTCGTTGGGGCCCGGCTCCGGTACGCTCGCCTCTTCCCAGGCGATGCTTGCAACCTGCGAGCTGACGCGCTGGCGAATGGTCGCGGCCGCGAAGGCGTTGGTTTTCCCGTCAGCCTTGTTCGTTGCGCCGGGTACGGCCCGAAGCTCCGACAGCAGGCCCGTCTTCCGGTCGAGCAGCCATTCCCGGTTCTGTCCCGAAACCGTCAGCAGGGGAAGCGCTGCGGCAAGCATATCCTTGCGGCCGATGTCGGCATCACCGGCAAGATCGAGCGTGTGAACGTCGATAAACTCATATTCGTTCTGAAGGACGCGGGCGAAGGCCCACAATCCGGAATTCAGCCCGGAGCTTGCCGAGGCTGACAAGGGAGCGCCGCCCGGGGCCACGAGCACAAGGCGCGGCCGGTCGTCGCCCTCCGGCTCGACGCCGGCGAGATGCTGTTTCAATGCCTCGGCAAAGGCGCTGAGCGCCAATACGCGCGTCTGCAGCAGGGCCGAACCGTCGCCGCCGGCGCGCTCCGCCTCGGACATGAAAACTGCGCGCAACGGTCTGTCGCCCATGGCTTCGAGGGCTGCGCGGAGCGTCGCCATATCTGCGGCAAGGTCGCCTGTCACACGGACGGGAGCGGCACTCCTTCCGCCGGCCGCGACCGGTTTCTGGGCAGTGGCAGTCTCGATCAGCAGATATGGTGTCGCGGTTTCCCCCGGCTCGGCGCCTGCACCCGCCGCCGCTGTGCCACGGGCCTCGATCAGGATGGTGTTCCCATGCGGGCATTCGCGATCCGTCACGACCACGTCGCCGAGGTCGAGATCTGCGAGACACTTCTGCCAATGGGGTACGGCCGCGATCCTGCCGATCGGGAATTCTGCCGTCTGGCTGCGCTCGAACCATCCGCCCGAGAGACCCAGGGCGAAATCGGCGAAGATCGACGGCGCGCTGACGGCCGCGACGAACCCGCTTCCGGCGGGCATGGAGCGAAGGGCCGTGCGGACGCCGCTCTCCTCTTCGATCAGCTGGTAGAGATTGTCCGAAGCACTGACGGCGAGGTCGAACGGGCCGATATCGGCGAATTCGCTCTTCTTCAGAACGCGCACATGCGCATCCTCCTCGAAGGCGATTTCCAGATTCCGTTGTGCATTGTCGCGCGGCTCGAAAATGGAAAGTGCTGCACCATTGCGCGCTGCCAGATCGGCCAGCCGGCGGCTGAAGCCGGCGGAGACGCTGCCGAGTTCGATGAGCCGCAGGCGGGCGCCTGCCGGCTGCGCAGCGAGAACTTGTTCGACCGTATGAAGCACCTGGTCCATGCGCGACCGGCTCGCCACGGAATGCACGGCCTGATGGTCGAGCGTCGCTTCGCTGATGAAACCGGCATTGAACGAAGCCGCGTCGTCGCCTGCACGCACCGGCCCAAGCAGCGCGTTGAGACGGCTGAGTGCTTCCGCATAGGCGTTGTTGACGAGCACCGCTTCCACCGCACGATCGGGGCGGTCGCCATAGAGCTCGCCAAGGATCTCCGGAACGGTCGGAAGCGAGAACTCCCGTGCGACCTTCCAGTTGCCGTTCTGGTGCTCGCAAAGGCCGGCATCCTCGAGCGTCAGCAGGCAGCTCGTCAGGAAGCACTGGAACGCGAAGTCCCCGGGCAGCGCGTCGCCTCGCACTGTGGCGGTCCCCCTGCCGAGCTTCAGGGCAATTTCCTGGCAGGCGCGGTAGATGGCGGCGTTGAAGAGCAGGGTCGCGTTGTCGACGCCATTGTCATCGATCGGCTCGGCCAGCGTCGCAGGCATGGCCGTCGCAACTTTCGTGCCGGGCATGACCACGTCGGACAGAACTGCCTCATAGTGGAAGGAAAGGCCTTCAAGCGTCTTGTGCTTGCGCAGATAGGTACGGCGGAAGCGGCAATCCTCGAAGTGTGCGATCGCGACGCCGGTCTCGTCGAAGAAATGGAACCGTGCCTTGATCGAGTTGGCGCTGACCCGCTCGATCTCGATCGTCGCGCGGGCGATCGGCCGGCCGGCATTGACGACGCGCACGGAGCCGAAACGGACAGGAATATAGGGGGCGCCGCCCTTGTCGCCGGTGAAGCGGTCGAAGAGTGCGACCAGGCCGTGGAAGGTCGCGTCGACCGAGATCGGATGAAGGGCGTAGGTGACGTGGGGGTGCCCCGATGCCTGGGGGTGCTTCAACTCGACGTCGATAAGCCGGTCGCCATAGGCCACGGCTTTGGAGAGAAGCTGGAATTGCGGGCCGTAGTCCAGCCCGAACTGCTTCGCCGTTTCATAGGCCTTGGCCGCCGTCACGGTCGCCGTCTTCGCCAAGCCTTTGGTGGACGGACAGTCGTTGCTCGTCGCCGGTAAGGGCTTGCGGCTTCGCGCGACGGCATGCACCGTCCAATCGTCTTCCGAGAGACGTTCGCGCGACCGGATCTCGATGTCGCCGGTCTCCGGCGACAGGATGGTCGAGAGTTCCATGATACGGCTGTCGCTCAGTTCGAGCGGGCGGACGATCTCCAGATTGGTGATCTCGACCTCGTCGCTGCCGTGATATTGCTGGGCGGCGGAAACGGCGATTTCGATGAAACCGCTGCCCGGGAGGATCGCCTTGCCGTCGACCACGTGTTCGGCGAGATCAGGGAAGAGATGCGCGTCGACGTGGTTTTTCCAGCTTCCCGCATTGGGGTCGCCGCGCCAGCCGTTGAGCCGATAGGGCTTTGCGGAACGTCCGAAGAGATCCGTCGCATCGGTCGTGGCCGCCGGCCGCAGTTCCACCGGCTCGAAGGGCAGTGCGGGGAGTTCGATGAATGCGTCCCGCTTGCCATAGACACGCGACCGGTCGACGGCGGCACCGTGGGCGACTGCGCGCGCCATCGACGCGGAGATCGGATCGTGGCCGTTCGCGCCGGCGTCGCGCAGCAATGTCGCCACCACCGAAGCCGGCACTGCCGCCTGCTTGATCGTCTCCTTGACATAGGAGCCAAGGATCGGACGCGGCGAGATCTCGATGAACAGCATGCAGCCGAGATCGAGCGCGGCCTCGGCAGCGGCCTGGAAACGCACGGGCTCGCGAACGTTCTTCCACCAGTAGTCGGGATCGAGAGCAGTCCCGTCGAGCGCGGCACCCGTGACGGTCGACAGATAGGCCAGCTCCGTCCGGCGGGGGGCGATATCAGGGATATCGGAGAGGAACGCCTCTTTCGCCCGGTCGATGATCGGATGGTGGAACGGATAATTGATGTCGAGGATCTGAACCGGGATTTTCGCCTTGCGCGCAGCGTCGCGGAACGCCGAAATCTCGTTCGCCGGGCCGGAAATCGTCACCGAATTGTGAGCGTTGATTGCTGCGACGCAGACATCGTCGAGACCGCGCTCCGCCGCGAAAGCCTTGGCTGCCTCCTCGCCCAGCATAACGGCCGCCATCGTGCCCTGGCCGGCCAGAAGGTCCTGGTGCAGCGATCGTTTGGCGACGATCGACACGGCGTCGACGAGCGACAGCGCCCCCGCTGCATAGGCCGCGGCGATTTCGCCGACCGAATGACCGAAGACGGCGGTCGGCTTGATGCCCATGGCCACGAGCGAGTCGGAGAGCGCGGCCTGTATCGCGAAAAGCAGCGGCTGGGCCACCTTCGTATCCGCGAGCTTCCTGTCGAGTTCGGGGTCGGTCAGGAGATCGGTGAGGACGATATCCGAATGGAACCTGAAAAGGGCGCTGACCGAAGTGAACGACTGACGGAAGTGCAGATTCTCGCGGAAGGCCTCGACACCCATGCCGGCCCATTGCGAGCCGTTGCCGGAGAAGACGAAGGCGACCTTTGCTTCTTTCGCGGCCGCTTCGCCCGTCTCCCCGATATCGGAGCCGGGCTTTTCCAGGTGGTTGGCAATCGCCCGGACGATATCTTCGGGATGATCGCTGCGTGCCGCGAACCGATGGCGCATATGCGTCCGATTGGCGCCGGAGGCGGCGACGATCGCGCGCGTCTCTTCCTTCGTCGCGCCCGCAAAGGCGGCCTTATAGTCTCTGAGCAGGTTTTCGAGGCTCGACGCGGTATGGGCGCTTGCCAGAAACACGTGGCCCGCCGGCGAGGTCGCAGCCTTTTCCGCCTGTGCCGGATCCGGATCGCTGATGACGACATGGGCGTTGGCGCCGCCGAAGCCGAAGGAATTGATGCCGGCGAGCCGCGCCCGCTTGCCCTTCAGAAGCTCGATCGGATTGGCGGTCACACGGACATTGAGGCCGTCGAAGTCGATCTGCTCGTTCGGCGTCTCGAAATGCAGCGAGGCCGGCAGATAATTGTTCTCCAGAGCCAGAACCGCCTTCATCATCCCGAACAGGCCGGAGGCCGGCTCGGTATGGCCGATATTGGACTTTATCGAGCCGATCGGCACCGGAGCCCGGCGCTTCGCGCCGATCACCGTGCCTATGGACCATACCTCCGCCGGGTCGCCGACCTTCGTGCCGGTACCATGGCCTTCTACGAAGGCAACCTGATTGGCGTCGATGCCGTTGCCTTCGTAGATCATCCTCAGCAGATTGGCCTGCGCCTCGCGCGAGGGCAGCGAGATGCCGTTGGTGCGGCCGGCCGAATTGACACCGGAGGCGACGATCCGGGCATAGCTCCGGTCGCGCTCGCGTTGCGCCCGGTCCGTGCGGCGCAGGACGAAGACGACGCCGCCCTCGGCGCGAACATAGCCGGCGCCGTCATTGTCATAGGCGCGGCAGAGCCCTTCGGGCGAGAGCATGCGCGCCTGGGCGAAGCCGACGAAGGGAAGCGGGTGGGCGAGGATATTGACGCCGCCGACGATGGCCGTGTCGATCTCTCCGGCGTTCAGCGCCCGCATCGCCTGATCGAGGGCTACGAGCGAAGAGGAACAGGCCGTGTCGACGGTCATGCTCGGACCGCTCAGGCCGAAGACGTGGGAAATACGGTTGGAGACGATCGACAGCGTGTTGCCCGTCATGAAGTAGGGCCCGGCGGCAGCCGGATCGTCGACCGTCAGATTGGCGTGGTCGAGGCTGGAGGCGCCGACATAGACGCCGACATTTTCACCGTGCAGCGACGCCACGGAAATATTGGCGTCCTCGAGCGCTCGCCAGGCGAGCTGCAACAGAACCCGCTGCTGCGGGTCCATATACATGGCCTCGCGCTGCGACATCCCGAAAACGGCGGGATCGAAATCGTAGATATGGTCGAGAACGCCGGCGGCAAACGAATAGGTCTTGCCGGGCGTGCCCATGACCGGGTGCCAGAAACGCGCAAGGTCCCAGCGGTCCGAAGGGACGCGGGTCACGGTGCACTTGCCCTGACGAAGGATTTTGAACAGCGCCTGCGGAGATTTCGCTCCCGGGGCAAGGCATGCACGCCCTATGATTTCAACCGTCATGTAAGATCGAACGCTCTGAACTGCCGTTAAAATTGTCTTAGCCCATTGCAAGGTCTAACGTAAATTGCAATCGGCGACATTCCTGCTCTGCGGGTATCCCCGGTTTTATCCCCTGCGCTGTATTAGTGAGCTTTTAACTCATAGTGCCTAGCTTTCAACCCCGAAGGGCTAGATATACGTCTCCTGCGATCCATCCAATACAATTACGGCGACGGTTCGTAACCAATATCGAGGCGGTATGGCCGGAAGAGCGCAGTCTCGATTATTTTGCCGGCTGTCGCGGCGAGGTGGCTTGTTGTGGGACGGCCTTTGTGCTTTTCAGAGATCGGCGGATTCCCTGCCGGGAAAATGCGGCGCAGATATCTGTATGGAATCATTGCTGTGCCGAACACGGAGTGTCGTAGTGAAACGAGTGACTGCCCTTCTGCTTTGTACTGCGCTTGCGGGATGCCAGGCCGTGCCGGGCGAGGGCCCTCTGACAACCGATATCGTTTCGGATGCCGGCCAGTCCGGCTCGGAGATCGGCAGAAGGAACGCGACGGTATTTGATATTGTAGATGTCGATGGCCAGTCGGCGCGGCTCGTTTCCGAATATGTTTCCACAACCCTCAGCCGCCGCTTCGGCATCGGCGGCGGCGTCGGTCAGGTGGTCATCGGCATTGGTGACCAGCTGAAGGTCACGATCTTCGAGGCGGGCAGCGACGGGCTGTTTTCCACAACTGAATCGAAGCAGACGAGCATCGATCTCGTCGTCCAGCCCGATGGCAAGGCGGCAATTCCTTATGTCGGATCGGTCCGTTTTGCCGGCCTGACGCTCGAGCAGGCGCGCCAGGCGATCCTCGATGCATTGAAACAGAAGGCCGTCGAGCCGGACGTGATCGTGACGTCGACGTCGACGGCGTCGCGCATCGTCACGGTGTCCGGTGCCGTCGGCCGTCCTTCGGTCGTGCCTCTCAATCTCGTCAGCGAGACGATCAACGAGGTCATCGCGAAGGCGGGCGGCCCATCGGCGCAGCCCTACGAGACCTATGTGACGCTGGTGCGCGGCAAGAAGACCGGCACGGTCCTGCTGAAATCGATCATCGAGAGCCCCTCGGAAAACATTCACGTAAAGCCGGGCGACCAGATCTTCGTGACGCGCGATCCGCGCACCTTCACGGTGCTCGGCCAGGTGCGGGCAAATCAGCGCGTCGAATTCGGCGCCAACGATCTCAACCTGCTCGAGGCCGTGGCGCTCGCCGGCGGCGGCTCGGATCGGACGGTGGATGCCAAGGGTTACTTCGTGTTCCGCTACGAGGAGCCGGATATCGTCATGAGCCTGCTCGGGCAGGAGCGTTTTCACAAGCTGCTGAGCAAGGGCATGAAGGCCGACCGCGTCGGGCGCTACCCGGTCGTCTACCGGTTCGACATGACGAAACCGGACAGCCTCATCGTCGGTCAGACCTTCCCGGTCAAGAATCGCGACGTCATCTACGCCTCGCGCCATCCCTCTGTCGACATCACGAAGTTCCTCGATTTCGTGGCACGGCCGATCGGTATCGTGAATTCCGGCGTGAACGTCGCCGACAATCTCAACGATTTCAACAACTGACGTTGGAGTAGGCCGACACCAGGCGTGGGCGGTGTCGACGCGGTTGCCGGCGGAATGCTTTCGGCCGGCATGCATTAACGTCCTATAATCAATCACCTTT
Organism: Ensifer sp. R1-3; assembly: GCF_056739175.1. NCBI lineage: Bacteria > Pseudomonadati > Pseudomonadota > Alphaproteobacteria > Hyphomicrobiales > Rhizobiaceae > Ensifer > Ensifer sp. R1-3. Next base: position 2,203,720 of record NZ_CP096515.1, on the reverse strand, counting down.
ATAAGGTTCGCAGGTTCGCCGGGATTCGCGTCGCGAGCGTCGAACATGCTTGCCGCGGCGCGCGTTCTATGGTTGATCTGGTTTAGAGCGGGATGAGGAAAAGTGCATGCGGTTTTCCGCCCGCATCCCGCTCTAACTTATTAGAATCGATCACGTTCATGACTTAGGTCGATCCGACCTGAATCATCGTGATCGGGATCGATTTGTTGATGGCCGATGCGGCTCGGCCGGATTTGCGAGAGGCAATGGCTGACGAAGCCCTGATCGTTATCGATATGCAGAACGACTTCTGCCCCGGCGGCGCTCTCGCGGTCGAGGGCGGCGATGAAATCGTGCCCGCCGTCAATCGCCTCATCGACGCGTCGCCGCATGTCGTCCTGACGCAGGACTGGCACCCGGCCGGCCATTCCAGTTTCGCCTCGACGCATCCGGGCAAGGCTCCGTTTCAGACCGTGGCGATGCCTTACGGAGAGCAGACGCTCTGGCCCGAGCATTGCGTCCAGGGGAGCGCCGGTGCCGATTTTCATCCGTCCCTGCGATGGACCTCGGCGGAGCTCGTCATACGCAAGGGCTTCCGTCGCGAGATCGACAGTTATTCCGCCTTTTTCGAAAACGATCACCGGACCCCGACCGGGCTTGCCGGTTACCTGCGCGAGCGCGGCATAAAAGGCGTGACGCTTTGCGGCCTGGCTACCGATTTCTGCGTTGCCTTCTCGGCACTCGATGCGGTCGCCAAGGGCTTTTCGACGTCGGTGGTGCTCGGCGCCTGCCGTGGCATCGATCTGAACGGCTCGCTTGCGGCCATGACCCTGCGCATGCGCGATGCCGGCGTCCGGCTGATCTAGTCGCCCCCGGGACGGGGAAGCGCGGCGTCGGCCGCGTCCCCGCTCGGACTTAGGATATCGACCACGATCGCCTCGCTTCAGAGCGGGTCATGACGGTCCAAGAGGAGCGTATTGCATGCCAAAGACCGATATCGCGCGACGGGTCTATAACCATACCTGGAAGCTCGATCCGATCGTCCGCAGCCTGCTCGATACGGATTTCTACAAGCTTTTGATGCTGCAGATGATCTGGCAGCTCTATCCGGACGTGGACGCGACCTTTTCGCTGATCAACCGCACGAAGACGGTGCGCCTTGCCGACGAGATCGACGAACAGGAACTGCGCGACCAGCTCGACCACGCGCGAGGCCTGCGCTTCACCAAGAAAGAAATGATATGGCTTGCGGGTAACAGCTTCTATGGCCGCACGCAGATCTTTTCGCCGGAATTTCTCGCCTGGCTCGCAAGATTCCGCCTTCCGGAATACGCGCTGTCGCGTCGTGACGGCCAATTCGAACTGACCTTTCGTGGCCGCTGGGCCGAGACGACGATGTGGGAAATCCCTGCGCTCGCGATCATCAACGAGTTGCGCTCGCGCGCGGCGATGAAAGGGCTCGGCCCATTCACGCTGGACGTCCTCTATGCCCGCGCCAAGGCCAAGATGTGGTCGAAGGTCGAGCAGTTGCGGGAGCATCCGAACCTGCGCATTTCCGACTTCGGTACGCGCCGGCGGCACAGCTTCCTATGGCAGCGCTGGTGCGTCGAGGCGCTGAAGGAAGGCATCGGCTCGTCCTTCACAGGCTCGAGCAACGTGCTGCTGGCAATGGACAATGATCTGGAGGCGGTCGGCACCAATGCGCACGAGCTGCCGATGGTGGCTGCGGCGCTTGCCCGCAACGACCGCGAGCTTGCGGCCGCGCCCTACAAGGTTCTGCAGGACTGGAACCAGCTCTATGGCGGCAACCTCCTGATCGTGCTCCCGGACGCGTTCGGGACGGCCGCGTTCCTCAGGGATGCACCCGTCTGGGTGGCGGACTGGACCGGCTTCCGGCCGGACAGTGCCCCGCCCATCGAGGGAGGCGAGAAGATCATCGCCTGGTGGAAGAAGATGGGCCGAGACCCCCGGGAGAAGCTTCTGATCTTCTCCGACGGCCTCGACGTCGACACGATCATCAGGACCTACTGCCATTTCGAAGGGCGCGTGCGCATGAGCTTCGGCTGGGGAACGAACCTGACGAATGATTTCGCCGGCTGCGCCCCGACCGAAATCAACGGCCTCAACCCGATCTCCATCGTATGCAAGGTCAGCGAGGCAAATGGCCGTCCGGCCGTCAAGCTCTCGGACAACCCGCGCAAGGCGACGGGGGATCCAGCCGAGGTCGAGCGCTATCTGAAATTTTTCGGCAGCGAGGATTTCGTGGAGCAATCCGTACGGGTGTGACGAGAGAAAAGAAACCGGCGGCTGCGGCTTCGAATCCCTCAATCATATGACTTATTGCGGTACCTCACTATTTCCTTGAATTTCCCCCCGATTGCCCCATGATGAGGTCGTTGAGGTACACCTTGGGAGGGGTTCGTGCGTCAGGCCTATTCTCCGGATGACGTGGACGTCATGCGCGGAGCGCTCGATATCTGGTGCGCTCTGCACAACGTCGGCAGGGATGGTGTGGAGGCCAACAGGGCCGCCAAACGCATTCTCGACTTGATGGACACGAAGAAGTGCTCCTGCGACGAACTTCTGGCTCAGCTGGGAGATTTCGGCCCGGAACAGCGTCGCCGCGTTTCCTGACGCATATCCTCGGGCGATCTTTGTGCGCCTGACAAGGCGGCCTCTTTCATCGTGGTATCGATGAGGTGATTTCGTGCGACACGGCGGCATTCGCCGCCGGGCGGTAGCTGGACAGCGCAAAATGCAGGATGCCGCTGACTGTGATGGACAGGGCGAGAACCGCGACGGTGACGCCGAGACCCGATTTGATCATATCCATCTTCTCCGACCTGTTGTTTTGCTTCCGCGTTCGAAAGAGCGCGGAATAGAGTTATTCCTGTGGCGCCGGCCGGGCTGTTCCCCGAGGAACGGAGAATATGGTTAACAATTTCCTGACCGTGGCGGGCATGCCACGGCACCTGAGACTTTCAATTATTTCTCGTCCCCGAAATTTTCCGATTGACCTTGCCATCGTTGTAAGCCCTAGAACTCGAAATCGGGTTGCAGCGGCGAAGTTCGCCCGTTGTAGTCGCGCCACACGTCGATGCGCCTTGCGTGTCGATGTGAGCTGAAGATTGACAATTTTGAGCCCGATGATAGGCATTGAGCATGGGCATGCTGCGAATCACGACGCAAAAGCTGTTGATTCTGTTCCGCCTGGTGATTTTCGTGTCACTGGCGGTATACGCATTGCCGAGTTCCTCCGCAGCCATGCACAGCGGCTGGTCCAAATCTGAAATCGCGCAGTCGAGCGACCATCACGATATGGCGAGCGGCGTGCATTCGCACGGCGATCAAGACTCCTCTGCCGAAGGCGACCAAACGCCCGCGAAGCAGCAATGCTGCAAAGACTTCTGTGCCGGCATGGCGATTCTCGCGGCGACCGACGCTATTGGCGGACCCCGCGTATCCCCCGTCCGGGAATTCGTCGACGACGCCCGGACGACGGGCGAAATGCCGCTGCTGCACCGGCCCCCAAGCGCCTGAATAGGATGCACCCGTCCGATTGACGGGTCGAACGCGTGTTCGCGAGCAAGCCTTGCTCTCGAGCGCTGCCGCAATCTCCTATTCGGATAAATCCATGAAACATCTGTTTTTCGTGGCCGTCCTGCCGCTTCTTGCGAGCGGTTGCGCCGCCACTCTGCCTCCCGATGTGATCGCTTCGGGGGAGCTCCCGGCCAACGATGCCGACGTGCGCCCCGTTGCCTATACGAGTCCTGTCGCGGGCTATACGGACCGCAGGGCCGTCGATCCCAAACCATGGCGCGACCAGAACGATGCGCAGGCTCCGAAAGGAGGCGCATCATGATGAAAGCCAGGATGAAGCTGGCGGCGACGCTCGCACTGCCGCTGGTACTCGGCGGCTGCGTTACCGCTGGCGAGTACGCGGTTAAGAATGCCGGGTTTTCCCTGGTCGCGGCGACAACGGCCGAAGCCGCCGGCAAGCAGACCGTATGGGTGCAGAACCAGGAACAGGCCCGCTCCGTCTCCGAGCGGGTGAAGGCGCTGATGGCGAAGAAGACCATCGACGTCGAGACGGCGGTCCAGGTCGCGCTGCTCAACAACAAGGGGCTGCAGGCGGCCTATGCCGATCTCGGCGAGTCGGCGGCCGACGCCTGGCAGGCGACAATGCTCGTCAACCCGACCGTCGGTGTCGGGCTTACGGGAATCGGCACGCCGGGGCTTACCGCATTCCGGACCGTCGAGGGCGCGATCGTCTCCAATATCCTCGCGCTCGTCACCCGCGACAGGAATATCGCGCTCGCCGACACCGAGTTCCGGAAGGCGCAGCTGGATGCCGCTTCGCGCACGTTGCAGCTTGCTTCCGAGACGCGGCGTGCCTGGATCAATGCCGTAGCGGCTTGGGAAACGGTGGGCCAGCTCAACCAGGCGCAGGCGGCGGCCGACGCGGCGTCCGAGCTTGCCGAAAAGCTCGGCGAGAGCGGGGCCATGACGAAGGGGTCGCAGGCCCGCGAGCATGTCTTCTACGCCGAACTGGCGGGAGAAGGGGCCAAGGCGCGGCTCGAGGCGCGTCTGGCCAAGGAGGAGCTGACGCGGCTGATGGGCCTCTGGGGTTCGGACGTCAAATTCCAGGTGCCGAACCGGCTGGCTTCCCTGCCGAAGGGCCTGATGAAGCGCGACCAGATCGAGGCGGAAGCCCTGCGGCGCCGTGTCGATCTCCAGATGGCGAAGCTCGACCTGGAGGCGACGGCCAGATCCTACAATCTGACCGAGGCCACCCGTTACGTCACCGACCTCAACCTCCTCGCCGGCTTCGAGACCGAGCGGGCAAAGGAGGACGGCGACATTTCGTCGGAGACGACCGGCCGGGTCGATCTCGAATTCGCCATTCCCATCTTCGACAGCGGCAAGGCGCGTATGCGCAAGGCCGAGCTCGCCTATATGCGGGCGGCGAACCTTCTCGCCGAGAAGGCGGTCAATGTCCGCTCGGAAGCACGCTCGGCCTATCAGGCCTACCGCGCCAACTACGACATCGCCCGGCACTACCGCAACAGCGTCGTGCCGCTGCGCACCAAGATCGAGGAGCAGTCCCTCCTCACCTATAACGGGATGATCACCAGCACCTTCGAACTGCTCGCCGACAGCCGCGAAAAGGTCAATTCGATCCTGCTCGCGATCAACGCCAAGCGTGACTTCTGGCTGGCCGAGGCGGATCTGGCTCCGGCGATTTACGGCGGGGGAGCCTCCGGCGAAACCGAGGTCGCAGCGGCCGCCGAAAGCGGCAACTGAGAAAGGAACCGAACATGTTCAACAGACGACAGTTACTCGGCGCGAGCGCCGCACTGGTATCCACCGCCGCCTGGGCGAAAACGTCGAATATGGGTCTGCCGGAAGCGGCAATCATGGAGACGGCGGAAACGCAAGCTCCCGTCCGTCCGGCCTCCGGCCCCGACTACAACCCGGTGGTGACCGTCAACGGCTGGACCGCGCCTCACCGGATGAACAGCGGTGTCAAGGAGTTCCATCTCGTCGCCGAGCCGGTCGAGCGCGAGATGGCCGAGGGCATGACCGCCTATCTCTGGGGCTATAACGGCCAGTCGCCGGGACCGACGATCGAAGCGGTCGAGGGCGATCGGGTCCGCATCTTCGTCACCAACAAGCTGCCGGAGCCGACGACGATCCACTGGCACGGCATGATCCTGCCGTCCGGCATGGATGGGGTCGGCGGGCTGTCGCAGCCGCACATCCCGCCCGGCAAGACCTTCGTCTACGAGTTCGATCTCGTGAAGTCCGGCACCTTCATGTACCACCCGCATTCCGACGAAATGGTGCAGATGGCGATGGGGATGATGGGCTTCTTCGTGATCCATCCCAAGGACCCGAAGTTCATGCCGGTCGACCGGGATTTCGTGTTCCTGCTCAACGCCTACGACATCGAGCCGGGCTCCTACGTGCCGCGCGTCATGGAAATGACCAACTTCAATATGTGGTGCTGGAACAGCCGCATTTTCCCCGACATCAGCCCCCTCGTCGTTTCCAAGAACGACCGTGTGCGCGTCCGGGTCGGCAACCTCACCATGACCAACCACCCGATCCACATGCACGGCTACGATTTCGAGGTCACATGCACCGACGGCGGCTGGGTCCGGCCGGAGGCGCGGTGGCCGGAGGTCAGCATCGACATTCCGGTCGGCGCCATGCGGGCCTACGAATTCGACGCCAAATACGCGGGTGACTGGGCGATCCATTGCCATAAGTCGCACCACACGATGAACGCCATGGGACACGACATCCCGACCTTCATCGGCGTCGACAAGAAGGAAGTCGCGCAGAAGATCCGGAAAGTCCGCCCGGAGTACATGCCGATGGGCACGGCCGGCATGTCCGACATGGGCAAGATGGAAATGGAACTTCCCGAAAACACCATACCCATGATGACCGGCTGGGGACCGCACGGGCCGATCGAGATGGGCGGCATGTTCTCCGTCGTCAAGGTGCGCGAGGGCATCTCGGCGGACGATTACTCCGATCCCGGCTGGTACGAAAACCCGCCCGGAACGCAGGCCTGGGAGTGGACGGGCGAGCTTCCCGACTGGACCAGGGCCGACAACGCAAAGACCCAGATCACGCCGAAGCACTCCAAACACGGGTGATACCGCATGACCATCTTCAACCAACCAAAGGACAATACGATGAAAGCTGCAATCTTCGGACTTCTTGCCGCGGCGCTCGCCTCACCGGCGCTCGCTTCCGGCAGTCACGAGGGCGGTCATGACGAGGTCATGGCCGTCGGGGAACCCGGCAAGAAGGCCGACGTCACCCAGACGATCCGGGTGACCATGAAGGAGACGGATGACGGCCAGATGATCTTCGCGCCGTCGGACTTCCAGGTCCGCGAGGGCCAGACCGTCCGTTTCGCGATCAAGAACGCCGGCGAGCTCGAGCATGAATTCGTCCTCGACCAGCAGGACAAGGTCATGGAGCACAAGGCGGCGATGGAGAAATTCCCCGACATGGAGCACGAGGATCCGAATGCGATCCGTCTCACCCCCGGAAAGTCCGGCGAAATCGTCTGGAAATTCACCAATGCCGGCACGTTCAAGATCGCGTGCCTGGTGCCGGGTCACTACGACGCGGGCATGCACGGCGACGTGACCGTCGCACAGAAATAAATCCTCAGGAAAGGGTCTCACATGAAAACGATCGTAAAGTCCACGCTGGCCTTCGCCCTCGCTCTCGGCACGGCCTATGGCGCTTTCGCCGCCGACTTCACCAAAGGCACTGTCAAGAAGGTCGATGCCAAGGCGAAGAAGGTCACACTGATGCACGAGGACCTGAAGGAGCTCGAAATGCCTGGAATGACGATGGTCTTCCGGGTCAAGGACGAAGCCCTGCTGTCGAAGCTGAAGGAAGGCGATCAGATCGAGTTCGTTGCCGAACGCGTCGACGGCAAGCTGACCGTCACCGAGGTGAAGTAGTCCACCGGGGGGAGGCGGCGGGATTGCCGCCGCCTCCCCATCCGGCTTTGCCGGCTAACCGGTAAGCATCACCCCTGATCGGGTAGGACATGACGTATACGCTTCACGCACCCTGGGACTTCGCAAAGGAAATCCGCTCGAGCGCACTGAGGTTTGTCGCCTTCGCGATCTTGATTGCAAACCTCCTGCTCGGTGGAAGCGAGGGAACCAGAGACACGCACTACGTCGTCGTCATCGCCTATTTCATCATCAGCATCGTTTCGGTCGCGACCGCACTGTTTCTCCCCGGCCGTTTCTGGCTCAAGACGCTGTTCGTCGTTCTGGACGGGCTGCTCGTCGCGGCGATCCTTTACGCCTATATCCTCGCTCCGGCTTCCGAGGACCATAACCTGACCACGACCAGCCTCGTGGTCGGTTTCGTCCTGCTCATCCACGCCGGCCTCCAGCTCGACCGCCGCCTCGTTCTCACTTTTTCCGGGATCGTCCTCGTTTCCTGGGTGGCCATGCTGGCCCTCTCGGCGGTGAGACACGGGGCCAGAGACGTCATGGCGCTGCTTTCTTCCTTCTTCAGTCAGGACTTCGGGCTGACGGTGAGCTTCGGCTTCACAGCCTTTGCCACCTACCTGCTTGCGAGGGATCACGACCGGACGCGCAACGAGGCGCTCGAAGCGGACCAGCGGCGTCGCAATCTCTCGCGGTTCTTCTCGCCGCTGATCGTGGCGGAACTGCAGAAAGGCGGCGATGCTTTCGGCCTCGGCCGGCGCAACGCGGCGATCATGTTCGTCGACCTGCGCGACTTCACCAGATTCGCCGAGACTGCCACCGCCGGCGATCTGGCCTCCGTTCTGGCGGAATACCGCCGGTTCGTCTCCCAGACGATCTTCGATCATGGGGGGACCGTCGACAAGTTCATCGGAGACGGTGTCATGGCCGTATTCGGACAGCCGCGGCCCATGGAAAACGATGCCGACCGGGCACTTGCCTGTGCGCTGGATCTGGTCGACGCGCTCGACGACTGGAGGAACCACAACCTCTCGAACGGCTATCCCACCCTCGATGCCGTCATCGGCCTGCACTACGGCACGGTCGTCGGAGGCGTTCTGGACAGCGGCGTCCACAGCGAGTTCACCGTGATAGGCGATGCGGTGAACGTGGCGCAAAGACTCGAAACCCTGGCCAAGTCGCTCGACGCTCCGCTTGTGATCTCGCTTGCGCTGATCGAGCGGCTGCAAGGCCCGATCCCGACAGCCGGCTGGATGTCCCTGAAATCAGCCGCCCTGGCGGGCCGGCGGCTCCCCGTCGACGTCTGGTACCTGCCGCGGCAAACGCAGGCGTAAGGCATCGGCCTTCATGGCTGGCAAATAACTGTTCTCTAGAGGAAAACTGGTGCTGCTAGAGAGATTTGAACTCTCGGCCTCTCCCTTACCAAGGGAGTGCTCTACCCCTGAGCTATAGCAGCATCCGGCGGCGCTTCGTGGCAAGCCGCATCAGGCGAGGGGCCTATTGCCATAGCTTGAGGGAGAGCGCAAGCCGCATTTCGAAGTTTTTGGGCGGGCCACGCCGGGAAGATGGCGGGCTCACACGGTCCAGGGCGCGCAAGCTCTTCCATTGCAGCCTTTTGCGGCACGGACCGGCCCGGAAGCCGCTTCGCGGTTTTCCCCGATTTCGCTCTCACCTGGCCGGCTTGCCGCTTCCGAAGGCCCTGGTTTTGCGGTAATGGATGGCCATGCAGAGCGACGACCACAATAAGCATGCGCCGGGGCGGGGAAAAGGCGCAGGGCATTCGAGCGAGGCCGAGGCGAGGCGGCAGCGTCTGGCGAAGAACCTGCGCGACAATCTCCAGCGGCGCAAGCAGCAGATGCGCGCGCGCCGGGCGGGTGCTGCGGACGAGACATCCGGATTGCCTGCCGCAAAATCGGACGAATCGGAAGATTAGGTTCTGCAACCGGCGGCAGGCGGGGCCTTCCGGGTCCTCGCTTTCCCTGCACCCCCGCATTTCAAGGCACTTCTAATTTCACCGCATCTCCACTAAAGAGACGCCCTTCAACAATGCCGGATCGGCATCGATTTTCCAGAAAGGCGGGCAGCGCCCGTGCGAGAGGTCTCATGGATCGCATCAGGATTGTAGGCGGAAATGAACTCCACGGGGTGATCCCCATCTCCGGCGCGAAGAACGCCGCCTTGCCGCTGATGATCGCGTCGCTCCTGACCGACGACACGCTGACGCTCGAAAACGTCCCGCATCTGGCCGATGTCGAGCAATTGATCCGCATCCTCGGCAATCATGGTGCCGACATTTCCGTCAACGGCCGGCGCGAGCGCCAGGGCGAGAGCTATGCCCGCACGGTGCATTTCACCAGCCGCAACATCGTTTCGACGACGGCGCCTTATGAACTCGTCTCGAAGATGCGCGCGAGCTTCTGGGTCATCGGGCCGCTGCTCGCCCGCGAAGGCAAGGCGCGGGTGTCTCTGCCGGGCGGCTGCGCCATCGGAACGCGTCCGGTCGACCTCTTCATAGAGGGACTGGCAGCACTCGGCGCCAACATCGAGATCGATGGCGGCTACGTCAACGCCACGGCGCCGGCAGGCGGGCTCATCGGTGCGCGCTACGTGTTCCCGAAAGTTTCCGTCGGTGCGACGCATGTGCTGATGATGGCGGCAACGCTTGCCAACGGCACGACCGTGCTCGGCAATGCCGCACGCGAGCCCGAAGTCGTCGACCTCGCCAAATGCCTGAACGCCATGGGCGCGAAGATCAGCGGCCAGGGCACGAGCACTGTTACCATCGAGGGCGTGCGCTCGCTCTCGGGCGCCCGCCACCGCGTGCTGCCCGACCGCATCGAGACGGGAACCTATGCGATGGCGGTCGCCATGGCAGGCGGCGACGTCATTCTCGAAGACACCGAGGCGAGCCTCCTGGACACGGCGCTGGAGGCGATCCGCCGTGCCGGCGCGGAGATCAGCGAGACGAACAGCGGTATCCGCATCGTTCGCAACGGCGCCGGCATCAAGCCGGTCGATATCGTCACCGATCCGTTCCCCGGCTTCCCCACCGACCTCCAGGCGCAGTTCATGGGGCTGATGACCCGGTCGAGCGGGGTTTCCCACATTACCGAGACGATCTTCGAAAACCGCTTCATGCATGTGCAGGAACTGGCGCGGCTCGGCGCCAAGATCTCGCTTTCCGGCCAGACGGCCAAGGTCGAGGGCGTGTCGCGGCTGAAGGGCGCACCGGTGATGGCGACGGATCTCAGGGCCTCCGTCTCGCTCGTCATCGCCGGCCTCGCTGCCGAAGGCGAGACCATGGTCTCGCGCGTCTACCATCTCGACCGCGGCTTCGAACGCCTCGAAGAGAAGCTCACGCGCTGCGGCGCCCATGTCGAGCGCGTCAGCGACTGATCCGGCCTGGCGCGTCCAATCAGGTGCGCGGAGCCGCTGTAGCCCTTTCGGTCACTTCCCGCGCCCGAGCCGTTGCGGTTTCGGGCGCAACGTCCTATGTCCTTGACGATCGCCCGCTAAAATGCGGGGCATGAAAACGGACGGGATGAATCGCATGGATGCTTTGAAACTGCTGGCACTCGACGAGGAAGACCTTGGTGTCGTCTCCGCCCATGTGCAGGACGCAGTCTTCAAGGTGGCGGGCACCGCCTACGACGCCCGGCGCCGGCAGTTCACCCTGGTGGTCAACCGCTTCGTCTGGGAGAAGGCGGAGGGCAAGCGCCGCAGCTTCGAGCGGCGCCGTGCCGTCCTTCTGTTCAAATGCGTCAGTGCCGTGCGGTCGCTCGGCTTCGATCGCACCGACATGGAAGCGGTGCTCGATCTTCTCGCCCTGCGTTTCGACGTCAAGGGGGAGGGGCCGGAAGGCACGATCGAGCTGGTGCTCGCGGGCGAGGCATCGATCGCGCTCGATGTGGAGTGCATCGAGGTGCAGTTTGCCGATACCGGCGGCGCCTGGGAGACGGCGTTCAAGCCGCGCCACCCCGAGGGCGCCTGAGGACGCCGGATTGAGAACTCCCGCTTGAGCGTCCCCGCCGGCCACCACCAAAAGGATCATCGCATTGGCAATCAGGCTGAACTATCTCGATACGAGCTTTGAGCGCGATTTCGCCGCGTTCCTGACGACCAAACGGGAAGTTTCCGAAGACGTCAACGCCGTCGTGCGCGCCATCATCGACGATGTCCGCGCCCGCGGAGATGCGGCGCTCGCCGACTATTCCGCGCGTTTCGACGGGATCGACTTTACTGTAACCGGCATGGCGGTGACGTCGGCGGAAATAGACGCGGCGATCCACGCGGTCGCTCCGGAAGTACTCGGCGCATTGAAGGTCGCGGCGACCCGCATCGAGGCGCATCACCGGCGGCAATTGCCGAAGGACGACATTTACGAAGACCAGATGGGCGTCGGCCTCGGCTCGCGCTGGACACCGATCGACGCGGTCGGTCTCTATGTGCCGGGCGGCACGGCGAGCTATCCGAGCTCGGTTCTGATGAACGCCCTGCCGGCCAAGGTCGCGGGCGTGCCGCGCATCGTCATGGTCGTGCCGGCCAGCGGCGGGTCGATCAATCCGGCGGTGCTCGCGGCCGCCCGCCTCGCCGGCGTCGAGGAGATCTACCGCATCGGCGGCGCGCAGGCCGTGGCGGCGCTCGCTTACGGCACCGAGACGATCGAGCCGGTGGCGAAGATCGTCGGCCCTGGAAATGCCTATGTCGCGGCCGCCAAGCGGCAGGTTTTCGGCACCGTCGGCATCGACATGATCGCCGGGCCGTCGGAAGTGCTGGTGATCGCGGACCGCGACAACGATCCGGATTGGATCGCCGCGGACCTGCTCGCCCAGGCCGAGCACGACGCCGGCGCGCAGGCAATCCTGATCACCGACGATGCCGCCTTCGGCGACGCGGTCGAAAAGGCGGTGGAGCGTCAGCTGAAGACGCTGCCGCGCGCCGAGACGGCGGCAGCGAGCTGGCGCGATTTCGGCGCCGTGATCCTGGTTCCGGATTTCGACAAGGCCGTGCCGCTCGCCAACCGCATCGCCCCGGAACATCTCGAACTGGCGACCGCCGATCCGGACGCGATGGTCCCCGCGATCCGCAATGCCGGTGCGATCTTCATCGGCAGGCACACACCCGAAGTCATCGGCGATTATGTGGGCGGGTCCAACCACGTGCTGCCGACGGCGCGTTCGGCGCGGTTCTCCTCCGGCCTCGGCGTGCTCGACTATGTGAAGCGAACCTCGATCCTGCGGCTCGGCCCGGATCAGTTGCGCATTCTCGGGCCCGCCGCGATCGCGCTGGCGAGATCGGAAGGCCTCGAGGCCCATGCCCGGTCGGTCGCCATCCGCCTCAATCTCGGGGAAGAGGGATGAAGGCCGATCGCAACCTGCGGCTCTGCGATGTCGTGCTGGACGAGACGATCGGCCGCTCGACGCCGGACGTGGAGCACGAGCGCGCGGTTGCGATCTTCGACCTGCTCGAAGAAAACCTGTTCGAGCCCGTCGGGCATCCCGGGGGCCCCTATCGGCTCAATCTGTCGCTGGTCGACGCGAAGCTGGTCTTCCGGATTTCGACCGACGGCGGTACCGAGGTCGCCACCCACATCCTCTCGCTCACGCCTTTTCGCCGTATCGTGAAGGACTACTTCATGATCTGCGAAAGCTATTACCAGGCGATCCGGTCGGCTACGCCGAGCCAGATCGAGGCGATCGACATGGGGCGGCGCGGCATCCACAACGAGGGTTCGCAGACCCTGATGGACCGGCTGTCGGGCAAGATCAGGCTGGATTTCGATACGGCACGCCGGCTCTTCACGCTTGTCTGCGTGCTCTACTGGCGCGGCTGACGGGGAGGCGGAGATGATCGCGACCGCCACGCCGCAATCGAAAGCGCCCCGCTCGGTTCTTTTCATGTGCGGCATGAACGCCATCCGTTCGCCGATGGCCGAGGCGCTCGCCCGCGTAGCGCTTCCGAAAGGGACCTATGTCGCCTCCGCCGGCGTCCGGCAGGGCGAGCGCGATCCCTTCGTGGACGTGGTTCTCGAAGAGGTCGGGCTGACGATCGGCCGGCATCAGCCGCGCACGCTCGAAGAGCTTGAGGACGATTACTTCGACCTCATCGTGACGCTGGCGCCCGAAGCCCACCACATGGCGCTTGAATTGACCCGATCCATGGCAGTGGATGTGGTATATTGGCCGACACCCGACCCGACCGTTGCGACCGGCACACGGGAGCAGATCGTGGCCGCCTACCGGGCGGTGCGCGATCATCTGGCGACGCTGATCGCAAGCCGTCTCGCCGTGGAAAGCCAGCAGAAAGGCAGTCCTCCGGCGGCATGATCCCGATCCTTGCGCCGCGATCCGGTGCGCCAAGATCGGCTACCCGAAAAAGCCTGATCAAAGCGGTTCACAAAGCCGCGGCGATTGTGTAGTTTCCGGCAACTTTTCGAGGATGCCTGTTGCATCCGCTATTGAACACGAGAAAGAACAGTCCTGCATGGCGAAAGAAGAAGTCCTAGAGTTTCCGGGCGTGGTCACGGAATTGCTTCCCAACGCGACCTTTCGCGTGAAGCTTGAAAACGAGCACGAGATCATCGCCCACACGGCGGGCCGCATGCGCAAGAACCGTATCCGCGTTCTGGCCGGCGACAAGGTGCTCGTCGAGATGACGCCCTATGATCTGACGAAGGGCCGTATCACCTACCGCTTCAAGTAGGCTCCGGCCAATGCATGCCGCCCCGAAATGCTGAGCGCTTTTGGGCAGCGACATGCATGACCTTGACGCAAACATCCGGGAATAACGGCTCGCATCGATGGCAGTGACCAAGAAACTGATACTGGCGTCCGGATCGCCGCGTCGCGTCGAGCTCCTGGCGCAGGCGGGAATCGAGCCCGCGCGCCTCATGCCGATGGACCTGGACGAAACGCCGAAGCGTTCGGAGCATCCGCGGTCGCTCGCCCGCAGGCTGTCGGCCGAAAAGGCGAAGGCCGCGCTTTCTGCGATTACCGGCGACCCCGCCTGGGACGGCAGCTACATTCTCGCAGCCGACACCGTAGTTTGCGTCGGCCGCCGTATCCTGCCGAAGCCGGAACTGGTGAGCGAGGCATCGAGCGCACTGCACCTTCTGTCGGGCCGCAGCCACCGCGTCTATACGGGCATCTGCCTCGTCACGCCCGACCGCACGCTTCGCCAGAAGGTGATCGACACCAAGGTGCGCTTCAAGCGCCTTTCCACGCTCGATATCGAGAGCTACCTCGCTTCCGGCCAGTGGCGCGGCAAGGCAGGGGGCTATGGTATCCAGGGAATTGCCGGAGGGTTCGTCGTGAAGCTGGTCGGCTCCTACACCAATGTGGTAGGCTTGCCGCTCTATGAGACCGTCAATCTCCTCGTCGGCGAAGGGTACGACGTGCATGATCGTTGGCTGGAAGGCTGAGAAGATGCGCGGCGGAGGCAAGAAAAACGGATCGAACGTAGAACCCCTGCGTGCAACGCGTCCCTGTGCGGAGTGCGGACGCCCGTCCGTGCGCGAGCATTATCCCTTCTGCTCCGAGCGATGCCGTAACGTCGATCTCAATCGCTGGCTGTCCGGTTCCTATGCGATCCCGGTCGCCGACGACGAGTCGAAGGCCGACGACGGCGACGAACGGTAATTCTTCTCTCCACCGAAACGTTCGTTATTGTCGAGCGGCCCCGGGGAATTCGCGGGCGCCGGCGATCTCTCTGAATTTCTTCGACTTTCACCACTTTTCCGCGGGCAGCTAAATTCCTTCGAAAAAGAGTCATTTGGTGCTGGACACGGCCGAACAAGATGTTATAACCCCGCTCGCTTCCGGGGCGAACGACACGCCCCAGCGGTTTCCCGAAGGAAACTGCCGCCGTCAAGGCAGATGCCCGGATAGCTCAGTTGGTAGAGCAGCGGATTGAAAATCCGCGTGTCGGTGGTTCAAATCCGCCTCCGGGCACCATTTCTTTGATTTAGATAGAAGCGATGGCGAGAAAGCGCAATGGATGGCTATTTGGCGGGGCGCCGGTCGTCGTGGACGTGCAGCCTCCTTCGCGTGGCGCAGACGTTAACGTGCGTCCCGCTTAACCATTTCCCGGACACTGTCGCGCAACGACCCGCCGAATATTTTCTCTCTCGCGGCTGTCACCAGAAATGCGGAACGTGTCAAACCGGCGGAACTTGCGGCCTCGTCGATAGCCGCCAAGAGTCCGGCTTCCATCGAAATATTGGCCTTTACCGGGCGGCTATCCTCGACAATGGCGGGAACGACAACGAAGGCCGCTCCATCCGCGAGTTGTTCGGCGACCTCGGGGTCCTGACGCAGTTCGTCAATGCTTCGCGGCTCCGGGACCTCGCCGTCGTCGATCCAATCGGCGATCGCGGCCGCAGCATTGCGCAATGCCTCATCTACAGTCCTGCCCATCGCAGTCGCGCCCGGTGCATCAGGAAAGGCGACACCGTAAGCCCCATCATGTCCGTCCAGTAGAGCAAAAAACCTAGCCATTTCCGTCTCCGTCCGTTGGCCGGTCATTTCCAACCCGCCGCCTTAGCTATCGAGCGCGCCACGCCTTGCGTAACCACACAGTGGCGAGGCACCTGAATTTTCCTGTGGCCGGCCTTAACGAAATTATCATGTTCTTCGCCGCCGATATTGTGCCAGCCCTCACTTTCAAGGCGGGAAACTATCTTACGGCGATCATCTTCAAATTTCGGCATCAGCCCTCCATTATGCGCAAATATATGCGTAAAATATCGCGTAGCAAGAACATGCACACAATAAATGCGCAAAGCGATCGTTTGTACGAGTTGGCCGTGCGCAGCCGTCACACCAACCCCGCGCGGGCAGTTCGAGGCCACGGCACTCATCGGCGCCCCTAATCCAAGCTGCTTATTTCACCGCCGAAACATGTATCTTTAGCAGTATCCCATTGAATCCTCTGCCGTTGGCGCCTCATCGGGGCTGGCGGGATCGCGAATTTTCGACCACAAATACGAAAACATGCCGAGGCACGCGGCAGCGCGAGGGGAGTTGGAATGAAGTTCCGCGTCTCCGACGGGGCACGATTTTTTCTGCTTGGACAGCGCAAGACGATTTTCGTCGAAGCGTCGCAGCAGATCTTTGAGGTCGACGATCTTACGGCGTATCTCACCTGCCTTCTCGCCGAATCCATGTCGCAGCGCCGGCTGGAGGCCGATCTCGTGGCGCGTGGCGCCGGCCGGGCCGAAGCGCGCAGATCGGTGTGGGACTACCTCCTTTACATGTCCGGCGAGGGTCTGCTGGAGATTGCTTTCGACGCCGAGGAGGGGGAGCCGCTGCACACGCATGTGCTGGATCTGCAGGGAGCCGCCGTCTCGATAGCCTATCACGATAGAGGTCTCCTCGATCTGATCTTGCCCGTATTCGATCATCAGGCGTCGGAGGGCCTGAAGCCGTCGGCCTCCTACGCGGTGGCCAAGTTCGGCAACCGCGTGTGCGTCAGCCGCAGCCGTTCCCCCTGTATGATCGTCGCGGTCAACGAAGCGGTGCCGGCGCTGAAAGCGCTGCTGACGGAGGATGTGCTGGCAAGCCTCGGCACGAAGGTCGCGCTTCATGCCGCCCTCCTGGTGAAGAACGGGAAGGGGCTTCTGATTTGCGGCGCGCCGGGCGCGGGCAAGTCGACCCTCGCCCTCGCGCTCCTCGAAGCAGGCTTTGCCTGCGGCGGCGACGATATCGCGCTGATGAGGCCGGACGGCCTGCTGCGGGGCGTTCCCTTCGCCCCTGCTCTGAAGCGCGGCTCATGGGGTCTCCTCGAAGGCATGCGCGGCACGATCGAAGCGGCGCCGGTTCATCGCCGCCTCGACAACCAATATGTCCGCTACCTTGCGTCGGTCCCCTTTGCGTCTGACGATGCGGTACCGCTCGGCACCATCGCGCTTCTGCGCCGCCGCAAAGGTCGGACCGCACTTGCCGCGGTCGAACCGGCGCGGGTTCTGTCGGAACTCTTTCTCGGCGCCTTTACGCCGACACGGCGCCTCGATCTGTCGCAGTTCGACGCCCTGCTGGGCGCTATCCGCGGCGCCAGTGCCATCGAGCTTTCCTATATGCGACTGGACGAGGCCGTAGAGATGCTGAGCGGGCACCATGACGGGTCGTAGCTACCGAAGCCTTCTTGCGCTCACATCCTGCCTCAAAGGCAATCCTCCGGCTGACGTGGACTGGGAGCACGTCATCGCGCTTGCGAATGAAAGCCTGACGGTTTCCTCGCTCGCTCTCGCGGCGAGGAAATATGCGGGGGACGTGCCCGAGGATGTCCGCCGATACCTCTCTCTGATTTACGACAGGAACGCGGAGCGCAACAGGAGACTGCTGGCGCAACTGACCGAGGCGGTACACTGCCTCAACCGCATCGGCGTGGAGCCGGTCCTCATGAAGGGTGCGGCAATCCTGGTCGGACAGAAGCCGGACGAGATCGGAGCGCGGATGCTGACCGACATCGATATTCTCGTCCGCCCCGCCGACATGGCCTCATCGATTGGAGCACTGCAGGACATCGGTTACGAGATCCGCCTTGCCGCCGGCAGCGGTTCATGGCCGGGAAACCCCAAATTCCATCTGCCTGCAGTCCTGGAGCGGCCGACGGATGCTGGGAGCATCGATCTTCAATGCCGGCCGAAAGGGCCGGCCTCCTTCAGCGACATCGAATGGCTGTATGGGCACAGCCGCAGGATAGCCCTCGATGGAGGAGACGTCCGCGTTCCCACGCCCTTTGCCCAGATCGTCTTCCTGATCCTGCATGATCAGTTCCAGGATGGCGACTACTGGCGCGGCCTGATCGATCTGCGACACCTTCTCGATCTGTCGAAGCTCGCAGCCTCGGACAGCGTCGACTGGGAGCATTTGATGTCGCTTTTCGCCAGGGGCTACGAAAGACATGCGGTCGAGACGCAAATTCTGACGGCCGACACGCTGTTCGGGATAGGCGGGGCGTCCGGTTTGTCTGCCGGGAAGCTGCCGCGGCTTCAATTGCAACGCAGACAGGTCCAGCTTGGAAGGGATTATCTCGTCGTCCCCCTCACCGTTTTCACGCTCTTGACCGAGATCGCCCACTACCCGTCCTGGGACCGGTACGGCGGTGCGCCATACCCATCGCGGCGCCAGGAGGCCAAGCGGAAAATCCGCGAGCTACGACGCATCTTTCGGTCGAGGCCGTCAGGAAAGATCTAGGACAGATATTGATAACTGAAGGTGCCGGTTTCCCGTAACGTTCTTTAATGTAAGCGGAAATATATATTTGTAGCTATCTGTGATTAATTACAATTGATTATATAGTATTCTATATTCCGGGACGCACCCAAATGTAACACTATTGTCTGGCAAAATATTACTGTAAATTCGGCGAAACAGTCAACGCACAGGGGAGGCGTCCATGAGTTCCGAAATGCCAAACGGGCTGCCGTCGCGCAGCGACGAAGACCGGCGCGAGTTTCTGAAGAACTGTGGGCGCTTCGCGGTGGTGACGCCACCCGCCGTCACCATGCTGCTTTCCACGAGCCTCACCTCGAATGCGATCGCCAAGTCGGGCGGCGGTGGCGGTGGTGGTTCGAAGGGCAACAACGGTTACGGCAACGGGCCGGACGGACCAAATCCCGGTAGCGCGCATGGCGGCGGCGTGTCGCAGGGCGGCCCGGGAGGCGGGCAGTCGCAGGGCGGTTCGAAGACAGGCGGGGTCCTGCGTTAATCGCGCGCCAATGCGGGTCGCGGGGCGAAGCAAGCCGGATCACGCCCATGGAAGTGATTTGTTAACCAATTTCTTACAAAATTCTTGACGTCGATGATGACGGGCCGGCTGGCCCGTCGGTCCGGCGCAGGTGCGGCATTCGTCTTCCTGGGGAGTTGGGTAGGATGTACGAAATGACGGAACACATGATGAAGGTGCTGATGAGCATCATCGCCGTACTGTCGCTCGGGTCCTTCGTGTTCCTGATGGCGGTCCTTTAGACGAGATTGTGCGGCTCCCTCAGGGGTAAAGATAGAGCTGGTTCCAGTTCTCCCGCGGCACGCGTTCGCCGATCTTGTATTCGAAAGACAGCACTTCGAGGTGCTCGGAATCCGTCTTGCACCTGAATGCCAGCTTGTACCAGTCCCCCTTGCTTCGGAATACCGCGCCCGTCGCCTTCATCTTGTCGCCTTTCATGACGGGATCGGCAAAGGTATAGGCGATGACCTTGTCCGGTTTGAACCGGTTCTTGTCTGCGCCGATACGCTCCATCGCTTCCGTGTCGCAACGCTGCTCCAGCCGCGTCTGGGGATCGAGCTTCTCGAATTGCCGGACGAGGGACCGGTCCATCGCTTGCGTCGGGCATGCCGCCATAATGGCGATGGTGAAGGCGCATGCGAGTGCTCTCATTCTCCGTACCGCTCCATATCTACAGCGCGATGGCATTCCGACTCATCGGCCTGCTTCGCGGGGTGGGAGTGCCAGCATTCAGTTAAACTATGTGGCCATTCCAAGGCCGCTGTTCCGGGACCACTGCGTGCTGCGGCACGTAGACGCTACACCGCCGAGACATCGATCCATTTTGCACCGGTCAGCTCGGCCATCCGCTCCGGGCTGATATGGACGGCGGCGTTGGTCGCACCGGCGGCGGGAACGACGATGTCGAACGACTTGAGCGACTCGTCGCAATAGACGCTGTGGGGCTTGGCGAGGCCGAAGGGACAGACCCCGCCCACCGGATGGCCCGTTTCCGCCTCGACCTCGTCGAAGCCGAGCATGCGCGCCTTGGTTCCGAACCGCGCCTTGTACTTCCTGTTGTCGAGGCGCGCATCGCCGCGCGTGACGATGAGGATGATTTCGTCGCCGACCCGGAGCGCGAGGGTCTTGGCTATCTGCGCCGGTTCGACGCCATGACCCTCTGCCGCGAGCGCCACGGTTGCGGTGCTTTGCTCCAGCTCGATGACGTCGATGTCCGGCGCGTGCCGGGAAAAGAACTGTTTGACGGAAGCAAGACTCATTTCTGGCAATCTGTACTTTGGATGAAATCAGCGTGCAGGCCGCGCATGGCTAAAAACCGCCGTTCGGGCGCGGCACATTTCAGTCGTCATTCGAGGCATCGAGATCTTCGGGACGCATCCCTTCCTGCTGCGACGGCAGGTAGCCGTGGCTTGCGAACCAGGTTTCGAGAATCGTGGAAATCGCCTGTTCGCGCGTCAGGGTACCGGGGTGGTCCGCGATGTACGACTTGAGCGCGTCTTCGATCTTTTCCGCGTAGAGTTCGGTCATTTTCGCCTCCGCTCATTGGCTTGCGATGGCCGGTCCACGCCTGGCGCGGACCGTATGATGGTAAACGCGGATCAGGCCTGTTTGACGACGCGAATCAGCACCAGAAGGATCACGGCGCCGATCGTCGAGTGAATAATGGCAGAAAAGATGCCGGTGCCGATGCTGATCCCGATGGCCGGGAAGAGAAGGCCGGCGATGAAGGCGCCGACGATGCCGATCACGATATTCCCGAGCAGACCGAAGCCGCCTCCGCTGACGATCAAACCGGCAAGCCAGCCTGCAACCGCGCCGACGATCAGGAATACCAGAATGCTTTCAATGCCCATGAATCACCCTCTCGTTGTATCTGAAGAAGAGGATAAACCATGTTTCGGAATGAGATAGAAGGCAATTTGGTCGCGCGCTGAATTTTTGACCGCGCGGAATGCCTTCTGCGCCGCTGCCGCGACTTTCTACCGTTCTGGTTCGGAGAAAGCCGCTGCCGGTGCCGCTCAGACGGTGCCGTTCAGACGATGCCGCCGCCACCGCCGGCGACTGCAGGACGCTCGGCCGCCACCCTGGCGCGGTAGCCGCTTGCCCGGTAGGCGGCAACCGGCGCGATTGCGCCGTCATTTTCCAGGCGGGCCATGGCGAGGATGGGCTCGACGTCGGTCCGGAAGGCAGTCTTCAGTGTTTCTGATGCCATCAGCGCATCGTTCTCCTCCTGATAGCCTGCAAGTGCCTTGCGATCGACGATAAGCGCCTGAGCATAGGCACGGCCGACCTCCATGGCGCTGGTCATCAGGCTTTCGATCGGGTCCGTCACGTTGTGGCTCTGGTCGAGCATATGGGCCGGATCGAACCCGTCCGCGGCGCGTGTCTCCGCATCGACGAGCTCGTTGAAGACGAGGAACAGGCGGTAGGGGTCGATCGATCCGGTATCGAGATCGTCGTCGCCGTATTTCGAATCGTTGAAATGGAAGCCCCCGAGCTTCTTGAACTGGATCAGCCGGGCGACGATCATCTCGATGTTGACGTTCGGTGCGTGGTGCCCGAGATCGACGAGGCAGAAGGCCTTGGGCCCGAGTTCCTGTGCGATCAGGTAGTTCGTGCCCCAATCCTGCACGACCGTAGAGTAGAAGGCCGGTTCGAACATCTTGTGCTCGGTGAAGATGCGCCAATCATCCGGAAGCGCCGCGTATACCGCCTTCATCGAGTCGAGATAGCGTTCGAAGGCCCGGGTGAAATTGCTCTGGCCGGGGACGTTGGAGCCGTCGCCGACCCAGACCGTCAATGCCTTGGAACCGAGCGCCTTGCCGATCTCGACGCATTCGAGATTATGCTCGATCGCCTGGCGCCGGGTCGCGGAATCGGTGTGCGAAAGGGAGCCGAACTTGTAGGAATGCGCCTGACCGGGCGCGTCCGAAAAGGTGTTAGAGTTCATCGCGTCGAAGCTCAAGCCGAGCGCCGAGCCCTTCTCCTTCAGGCCCCCAAGATCGGAGACCTTGTCCCAGGGGATGTGGAGCGACACGGCCGGCGTCGCCCGCGTCAATTGCTGGATGACGGCGCAGTCCTCAAGCTTGTCGAATATGTTGCGCGGCTCGCCGGGGCCGGGGAAACGGGCGAAGCGCGTGCCGCCGGTGCCGACGCCCCATGACGGGACCGCAACGCCGTAGGCCGCGACCTTGGCCTTCACCGCATCGATATCGATGCCGCGGCGGGCGAGGCGATCGCCGAGGCTTTCATAGTCACGTGTCAGAGCGTCCCGGCGGCTCGCATTCTCGGCATCGAGGACGGATGTGCTGATCATCAGGGTCATCGGAGCCTCCCTATCAGCGGGTGAAGGACTGGGCATTGCCCGCGTCGACATTGACGATATTGCCGGTGGACTTCGCCGACATGTCGGAAGCGAGGAAGTAGATCGCCTCGGCGATATCTTCCGGGAAGACGCTGAGCTTCAGCATCGAGCGTTCGCGGTAATGCGCCTCCAGCTCGTCGACGTCCATCTTGTAGGCTGCTGCCCGCTGCTCCTTCCATTCGCCGGTCCAGATCTTGGAGCCGCGCAGAACCGCGTCGGGATTGACCACGTTGACGCGGATCTGCGCCGACGCTCCTTCGAGCGCCAGGCAGCGGGCGAGGTGGATTTCGGCCGCCTTCGCCGTGCAATAGGCCGACGCCCCGGGAGAGGCCGCAAGCCCGTTCTTCGAGGCGACGAAAACGACATTGCCGCCGGCCTTCTGGTTGCGGAAGATGCGGAAAGCCTCGCGCGAGACCAGGAAGTAGCCGGTCGCGAGAATGTCCATGTTCTTGTTCCAGAGCGCCAGCGTCGTGTCCTCCACGGCCGCCGAAGTGGCGAGGCCGGCATTGGAAACGAGAATATCGAGGCCGCCGAAGGCAAGCAGCGCGTCGCCGAAGCCCGATTCGACGGCTGCCTCGCTCGTGACGTTCATGTTGACGGAACGGACGAAGTCCTTGCCGTATCGGGTGGAAAGCTCCGTCTGAGCAGCTTCGAGCGCCGTCTCGTCGATATCGGCAAGCACCACGCAGGCGCCCTCCTGCATCAGCCGGTTGGCCGTCGCCTTGCCGATGCCGCCGGCGCCGCCGGTGACGAGCGCGATGCGCCCGGCAAGGCTCTTCGGCTTCGGCATACGCTGCAGCTTGGCTTCTTCGAGCAGCCAGTATTCGATATCGAAAGCTTCCTGCTCCGGCAGCCCGACATAGGTCGACACGCCGGACGCGCCGCGCATCACGTTGATCGCATTGACGTAGAACTCTGCCGAGATGCGCGCCGTCGCCTTGTCCTTGGCGAAGGTGATCATGCCGACGCCCGGCACCAGATAGACCACCGCGTTCGGATCACGCATGGCCGGGCTGTCGGCGCGCTTGCAGCGCTCGTAATAGGCAGCGTAGTCGGCGCGATAGGTGGCGATCGCCTCGGGCAGGCCCGCAAGGGTATTGCCGACATCCGGCTGCGCCGGGTCGAAATCGACGACCAGCGGCCGGATCTTGGTGCGCAGAAAGTGGTCGGGGCAGCTCGTGCCGAGCGCCGCCAGCGGCTCGAGGCTGGTCGAAGTCACGAAATCGAGCACCGCCTGACTGTCGTCGAAATGACCGACCTTGCTTTCCCCCGCGCTGATGAGACCGCGGATCACCGGCATCAGCTTCTTGGCGATGGCGGCGCGATCGGCGGCGGCGAGCACCGGTTTGGACCGGCCGCCGAAGGCGGGACCCGTGTTCTCGGTCTCGAACCAGGCGATGGCGCGGTTGATGATCTCGATCGTCGTCTCGTAAGCCTCCTTCGCCGTGTCGCCCCAGGTGAAGAGGCCGTGGCTTTCGAGCACGACGCCGCGCGCATCCGGGTTCTCCTGGCAGAACTTTTCAAGCCAGAGCCCGAGTTCGTAGCCAGGCCGCTTCCACGGCAGCCAGCCGATCTCGTCGCCGAAGATCTTGCTCGTCAGTTCCCTGCTGTTCTTCGAGGCGGCGATGGCGATGATCGCATCCGGATGCATGTGGTCGACATGCGGCTTCGGAACATAGGCGTGCAGCGGCGTGTCGATCGAGGCGGCGCGGGGGTTGAGGTTGAAAGTGCAATGGGGCAGGTAGCCGACCATCTCGTCTTCGAATTCGACGCCGCGATAGATGCCCTTCAGCGCGCGGAGCTTGTCCATGTAGAGGGTGGAGAAGCCATCCATCTTGATCGTGCCGACGTCGCCGCCGGAGCCCTTGACCCAGAGGACCTCGACAATTTCGCCGGTCAGCGGATCCTTTTCCATGACCTTGGCGGAGGTATTGCCGCCGCCGTAATTGGTGATCCGCTTGTCCGATCCGAGGAGGTTCGAACGGTAGAGGAGCTTTTCCGGCTCGGTCATTCCTGCCGCCTTGCCGTCGTCCCAAAGATTGGCAAGGCGCGCGCCCTGGTGCTTGTCGAGCATGTCCAACTCCTCCCGCTGATCTGGCTGCCGCAACATGAACCGCGGCCATATGATTGGCACCAGATCACACGGTGATTACGCGGATGTCAATCAAAAACGATCAAAAACGTTCATGATGCGCCGCACAATGGAAAAACATGATTGATTGTGATTGACAATGCTCGGAATGGATGGAAGCATGCGGAGCATCGGAGGAGCGCATGCACGAGAAAGAAAGACACAGGATCATCCTGTCGGCGGTGCAGGAAAAGCCGGTCGCAACCGTGCCCGAATTGGTGGATCTCACCGGCAGCTCGGAGGCGACGATCCGCCGCGACATCGCGGCGCTGCATGTGCAGAAGCGGCTGCGCCGCGTCAGGGGCGGTGCCGAAGCGATCAACCCTCCACAGTTCGTAGGCCTTGCCGGCCGTCCCTTCCGGGTGAACGAAGGTCTGCATGCGCGGGAGAAGCAGGCGATCGCCCGGGAAGCGGTGGCGCTCTGTCAGGACGGCGAGCCGATCATCATCAATGGCGGCACCACGACCTTTCAGATGGTGCATTTCCTGGCCAATCGCCGGATGCAGGTCTTCACCAATTCCTTCCCGATCGCCGAACACCTGCTCAAGCATTCAAAGAACACCGTGATGCTGTCGGGCGGGACGATCTATCGCGAGCAGAACATCATATTGAGCCCCTTCGAGAACGACGTGACGCGCAACTTCTATGCGCGGCGCATGTTCATGGGGGCGCAGGGGCTGGGGCCTCTCGGGCTGATGGAGGCCGATCCGCTGCTGATCCAGGCCGAGCAGAAGCTGATCGACCAGGCCGACGACCTCGTCGTGCTCGTCGACTCCTCGAAATTTCACAGGCGCTCGAGCCTCATTCTGTGCGGCCTCAAGCGCATCGCCACCGTCATTACCGATTCAGGTATCGAGGACAGACATGCCTCGATGCTTGAGAATGCCGGCGTCAGCCTGATCGTCGCCACTCAGAGCGCAAAGGCCGACGCCGAAAAGGCTTCGACATCCGCATGAAGCATGGGGAGAGGAGCTGATGTCCCGAGCTTCCGGGTGAAGATCGGGAAATGATTGTTCGGGCAGGAAGACGCAGCCACTCCGGATGCGGGCCCATGGGAGGAGAAAAAACGATGAAAGTCCTGAAATCATTGATGGTGACGGCCGCCGTCGCCGTGGCGCTGATGGCTAATGCCGCTCATGCGGAAAACAAGAAGATCGCGCTTGTCGTCAAGGCACTGGGCATCGGCTTCTTCGAAGCCGCCAACAAGGGCGCTCAGGAAGCGGCCAAGGAACTCGGCGACGTCGAGATCATCTATACCGGCCCGACCTCGACGACGGCCGAAGGCCAGATCGAAGTGATCAACTCGCTGATCGCGCAGAAAGTCGATGCGATCGCGGTTTCGGCCAACGACACGGACGCGCTCGTCCCGGCACTGAAGAAGGCGATGGACCGCGGCATCAAGGTCATCTCCTGGGATTCGGGTGTGGCCAAGGAAGGCCGCTTGATGCATCTCAATCCGTCATCGAGCCCGCTGATCGGCAACATGATCATCAAGCTCGCCGCCGACAATCTGCCCGAAGGCGGCGATGTCGCAGTGCTCTCGGCCTCCGCAACGGCGACCAATCAGAATACGTGGATCGCCGAAATGAAGAAGGTCCAGGGCAACTACAAAGGCATCAATGTGGTCGCCACCGTCTATGGCGACGACCTGGCCGACAAGTCCTATCGCGAGACGCAAGGGCTCATCCAGTCCCATCCGAACCTGAAGGCCATCATCGCGCCGACCTCCGTCGGCATCGTCGCCGCGGCGCAGGCCGTGACCGACGCCGGCAAGATCGGCCAGATCAACGTCACCGGTCTCGGCCTTCCCTCCGAAATGGCCGGACACGTGAAGTCCGGCGCCTCGAAGTCCTTCGCCATCTGGAACCCGATCGACCTCGGCTATTCGGCAACGATGATCGCCTATGACCTCATCAACGGTGCCGAAGCCAAGCCCGGCGCGGAACTCAAGATGGGCCGCATGGGCACGGTCAAGCTCGACGAGAACAACGAAGGCGCCATGGCCGACCCGTTCGTCTATGATGCCTCGAACGTCGAGGAATTCGCGAAGATCTTCTGATCGTGCTGGGGTGTTTGCCCCTCATCCGGCCTGCCGGCCGCCCTCTCCCCGCCTGCGGGGAGAGGGCTAGTCCTCAGGTTAAACCCGAGGAGAGGGGCAGCCTCATGTGATCGAGGGCTTGGCCGCCACCCAATTGAAACGACTGAACTGGTGGATCCACTCTTGTTGCAGGACACAACCACATCGCGGATGAAGCCCGCCATTGCGCTTGAAGGCATATCGAAGTCCTTTCCGGGCGTGCGCGCTCTTTCCGATGTCTCGCTCGCTCTCTATCCCGGCTCGGTGACGGCGCTCGTCGGCGAGAACGGCGCCGGCAAGTCGACGCTCGTCAAGATACTGACCGGCATCTATCAGCCTGATGCGGGCACCATCCGGCTCGGCGACACGGAGACCACCTTTCCGACCGCCCTTGCGGCGTCCCGCGCCGGGGTCACGGCGATTCATCAGGAGACGGTGCTCTTCGACGAGCTCTCCGTCGCGGAAAATATCTTTCTCGGCCACGCACCGCGCAACCGCTTCGGCCTCATCGACTGGAAGCAGCTCAACGCCGACGCTCAGGCCCTGTTGCGCCGCGCGGGCGCCGATTTCGACCCGACGATCCGCCTGCGCGATCTCGGCATCGCCAAGAAGCATCTGGTCGCGATCGCACGGGCGCTTTCGGTCGATGCGCGCGTCGTCATCATGGACGAGCCGACGGCCGCGCTGTCGCACAAGGAAATTCACGAGCTCTACGATCTGATCGAACGGCTCAAGGCCGACGGCAAGGCCGTCCTGTTCATCAGCCACAAATTCGATGAGATCTTCCGCATCGCAGACCGCTATACCGTCTTTCGCGACGGGGCGATGATCGGCGAAGGGCTGATCGCCGACGTCAGCCAGGACGATCTCGTCCGCATGATGGTCGGCCGCGCCGTCGGCTCCGTCTATCCGAAGAAGGAGGTGACCATCGGTCAGCCGGTGCTTACCGTTTCCGGTTATCGCCACCCGACCGAATTCGAGGACATCAACTTCGAACTCAGGCGCGGCGAGATCCTGGGTTTCTATGGTCTGGTCGGCGCCGGGCGTTCGGAATTCATGCAGTCGCTGATCGGCATCACCCGGCCGTCCGCCGGTGCCGTGAAGCTCGATGGCGAGGTGCTGGTCATCCGCAGCCCGGCGGAGGCGATCCGCGCCGGCATCGTCTATGTGCCGGAAGAGCGCGGACGGCAGGGGGCGATCATCGGCATGCCGATCTTCCAGAATGTGACGCTGCCCTCGCTTTCACACACCTCGCGCTCGGGCTTCCTGCGGCTTGCCGAGGAATTCGCGCTGGCGCGCGAATACACCTCCCGCCTCGATCTGCGGGCCGCCGCGCTCGATCAGGACGTCGGCACGCTTTCCGGCGGCAACCAGCAGAAGGTGGTCATCGCCAAGTGGCTCGCGACCCGGCCGAAGGTCATCATCCTCGACGAGCCGACCAAGGGCATCGACATCGGCTCCAAGGCCGCCGTTCATGCCTTCATGAGCGAGCTTGCGGCGCAAGGCTTGAGCGTCATCATGGTGTCCTCGGAAATTCCCGAGATCATGGGGATGTCTGACCGCGTCATCGTCATGCGCGAGGGGCGCGTCGCCGGAAGATACGAGCGGTCTGAACTGACCGCTGAGAAGCTGGTGCGGGCCGCCGCAGGCATCGAAACGCAAGCCGATGGGAGGGCCGCATGATGGCCAGGCTCCTCAAGAACCGAGAAATCCTGCTCGTCGTCGCGATTGCCGTGCTGCTTGCCCTGATCGCCTTGCGCTTTCCGGCTTTCGTGGCTCCGTCCAATCTCGCGCGCGTCTATAGCGACACCTCTATCCTCGTCATCCTGGCGCTCGGGCAGATGGCCGTCATTCTCACCCGCTGCATCGATTTGTCGATGGCGGCCAACCTCGCGCTCTGCGGCATGGTCGCGGCCATGTTGAACAACGCCTTTCCCGGCTTGCCGATACCGCTCATCATTGTCGCCGTCATGGCGCTGGGCGGCTTCCTCGGGGCGATCAACGGCACGTTGGTCTGGAAGCTCAATATTCCCCCGATCGTCGTCACGCTCGGGACGCTGACGATCTATCGCGGCCTCATCTTCGTGCTGACGAACGGCAAGTGGATCAATGCCCATGAGATGAGCGACGCCTTCAAGGCGCTGCCGCGGCTGGATGTGGCCGGCATGCCGGTGCTTTCCTGGCTCTCGCTCGTCATGGTCGCGCTGATGTTCCTGGTCATGGGTCGCACGCCGCTCGGGCGCGCCTTCTATGCCGTCGGCGGCAATCCGCACGCAGCCGTCTATACCGGCATCGATGTCGGACGCACGCGCTTCTTCGCCTATTGTCTCTCGGGCGCGCTTGCGGGTCTGTCGGGCTACCTCTGGGTATCGCGCTATGCGGTCGCCTATGTGGACATCGCGGCCGGCTTCGAGCTCGACATCATCGCGGCTTGCGTCATCGGCGGCATTTCGATTGCCGGCGGCATCGGCTCGGTGGCGGGCGCGGTCCTCGGAGCGCTCTTCCTCGGCGTGATCAAGAACGCTCTGCCGGTCATCAATATCTCGCCTTTCGCGCAACTGGCGATATCCGGAACGGTCATCATCATCGCGGTCGCCGTCAACGCCCGCGCCGAGCGGCGCAAGGGCAGGGTCATTCTCAAGAAAGCGGAGGCGGTCTGATGGCGGACGCGCAAATTTCTCCCCGCAACATTCCCGATCGCCTGCAAGGAGGCGGCGCTCGCCTTCTGAAGAGCTGGGAAGCGCTGCTCTTCGTGGTCGCCATCGTGATCTTCCTCGGCAATTCGCTGGCGTCGCCCTATTTCCTCGATCCGTGGAACCTCTCCGACGCTACGTTCAACTTCACCGAGAAGGCGATGATCGCCTTCGCCATGGCGCTGGTGATCATCTCCGGCGAGATCGACCTCTCGGTCGCTTCCATCATCGCCCTTGCCTCGACCGCCATGGGCTATGCCGTGCAACTCGGTTTCGACACGCCGGCGCTCGTCGCGATCGGCCTTGGCGTCGGTCTCCTCTGCGGTCTCGTCAACGGGCTCCTGATCACGGGCCTCGGCCTGCCGTCGATCGTGGTGACGATCGGCACCATGAGCCTGTTTCGCGGCCTGTCCTTCATCGTGCTCGGCGACCAGGCCTTTACCGGCTATCCCGAGAGCTTCGCCTGGTTCGGCCAGGGCTATGTCTGGTGGGTTTTCTCCTTCGAGTTCACGCTCTTCGTCGTGCTCGCCGTCATTTACGGAGTCCTGCTGCACAGGACGAATTTCGGCCGTGCCGTCTATGCCATCGGCAACAACCAGACGGCTGCACTCTTTTCCGGCGTTCGGGTCGGGCGGGTCAAGTTCACGCTCTTCCTGCTGACCGGCCTCATGGCCGGGCTCGCCTCCGTCTGCCTCACTTCGCGGCTCGGCTCCACACGGCCCTCGATCGCGCTCGGCTGGGAGCTCGAGGTCGTGACCATGGTGGTGCTCGGCGGCGTCAATATCCTCGGCGGCTCCGGCACGATACCCGGCGTCGTTCTGGCGGCGCTGATCATGGGCATGGTCACCTTCGGCTTCGGCCTCCTGAACGTGCCCGGCATCGTCATGTCGATCTTCATCGGCCTGCTCCTGATTTCGGTGATCGCGCTGCCGATCCTCTGGCAGCGCGCCCGCCGCCGTCCCGTTCATTGAGATGCAAGTCATGGAAAAATATGCCTTCCGCATGCGGCTCCATCCCGGCAAGGCCGCCGAATACCAGGCGCGTCACGACGCGATCTGGCCGGAACTGGTCACGCTCCTGAAGGACGCCGGTGTCTCCGATTATTCGATCCACCTCGATGAGGAGAACTGCCTGCTTTTCGGCGTGCTCTGGCGGTCGGACGATCACAGGATGGGCGACCTGCCGTCGCATCCGGTGATGCGGAAATGGTGGGCCCATATGGCCGATATCATGGAGACCCGCGCCGACAACGAGCCGGTCGCCGTGCCGCTCAAAACCGTCTTCCACCTCAAATGATGATGAAAACCGTCGCCGTCATCGATATCGGCAAGACAAACGCCAAGGTCGCACTGGTCGATCTCGAGCGCTTCGAGGAAATCGCCGTGCGCAAGTCCGGCAATGGCGTGAGCGACGACGGGCCCTACCCGCATTTCGACACCGAGCGCCTTTGGCGTTTCGTTCTTGACAGTCTAGCGGCGCTTCACCGCGAGCACCCGGTGGAAGCGATTTCGGTGACCACGCACGGCGCGACCGCCGTGCTGCTCGACGAAGCGGGCGAACTCGCCTTGCCGGTTCTGGACTATGAATTCACCGGGCCGGATGCGCTCGCGGAGGAATATGAGAAGGCGCGCCCTCCCTTCACGGAGACCGGTTCGGCTCGCCTGCCGATGGGGCTCAATGTCGGCGCTCAGCTCTTCTGGCAGCAGCGCATGTTTCCGGAGCATTTCGCCCGCGTCGCGACGATCCTCACCTATGCGCAATATTGGTCCTACCGCTTGACGGGGGTCAGGACGAACGAGTTGACCTCGCTCGGCTGCCACACCGATCTCTGGAACCCGAAGGCGGCAACCTTCTCGTCGATGGTCGACGAGCAGGGCTGGCGCCATCTCTTTGCGCCGGTGCGAAGGGCGGGCGACGTGCTTGGTCCCTTGCTTCGGCAGGTTGCGGATGAGACCGGTCTGCCACCGGAAACGCCGGTCCACTGCGGCATTCACGATTCCAACGCTTCGTTGCTGCCGCATCTCATTACGCGCCAGGCGCCATTCTCCGTAGCCTCGACCGGGACCTGGGTCGTGATGCTCGCGGTCGGCGCCGAGCCCGTGAAACTCGACGAGCGGCGCGACACGCTCATCAACGTCAACGCACTCGGCGATCCGGTGCCTTCGGCCCGCTTCATGGGCGGGCGCGCCTATTCCCTGCTGATCGGCGACGATCCGCCGACGGCCTCGCCGGAGGCGGAAGCGAGTGTCCTGGAGCAAGGGCATATGCTGCTGCCGTCGCTGCCGGGTGGTTCAGGGCCGTTTCCGGCTGCGAGGCCCCATTGGACGGCGGACGAAGACAAGCTCGCTCCCGCCGAACGGCTCGCGGTCGTCTCCTTTCATCTTGCACTGATGACGGCGACCTGCCTCGATCTGATCGGCGCAAGGGGCGAGATCCTGGTCGAGGGGCCGTTTGCCTTGAACGACGCCTATCTGAGGATGCTTGCGGCCGCCACCGGCCGGCCGGTGCTCGCCAACAGGCTGAACAGCACGGGAACGAGCCTTGGCGCCGCCTGCCTCGTCGCGGGCGCCCGCGTCAGGACGGGGGCCGAGGCGATACCGGCCGCCAAGCCGGACGCCTATGCGGCTTATGCCGAGGCATGGCGCCGGCGCACTGCCGCGCATGTCCGGAGCGATCCGTAAAGGAATCTCAGAAGACGGAAGTTCTGCTCGTTGCGCGGCCGTGCTCAAGATTGACGACGATCGATATCGCCGCCATTGCGAGCGTTGCGGTGATGATGGCGCCTATTCCAAGAACAATCATTGTTCACGTCCCGTGGTGCACCGTCATGATGCCGCCCTGTGCCTGAAGATGCTACTCAACGCGTATTTCGCGCCATTACACCTGCATGTTTTGAATCGCAGACGACACAAGAAACATGCAGCACTTCAAATGCTCTAGCGACCTCTGCCCGTCCGATGAGAGACGCATGGCGCTGTATGCTTCGATACTGAACGGCAAGTAGATCCGCAATTCTAAACTCTCATCATTGAAAACCTGTGGCTGCGTTCAAAGAAAACGTTGCATCGATAGTGGACGGCAAAGCTCCGGTTGAATTTTAGCGATTCCGGTTAAGAGGCAGGAGGCATTAACTTTCAAGCAAGGAATTAACCATAAACATGGTCCAACACGTCGGAATAGGAAGTCTCGACTTCTCCTCAAGGCATGATGCCGCACCGCCGTACCGGTTTCGGTCCGGTATCCACTTTCACTGAAATCACTGTGGGACGGACGATGGCGGGCGCTTCCGGGCGCGCTGCTCTCATCGGGTGGGCGTGACCGGCCGCAGGCGGCGACCCTTCCCCAGCGGATTTCGAATGCGGGACGCATCAGCAGCCGGGGACCAGCGTGAAACAGGAAGCGTCAGAACAGGCGAGAAAGGGCCAGGCGGGCAGCCTGCTGGAACGCCTGCGCTTTGCCGGTCTCGACGAGGATGCCTGCGCGCTGCTGCGCGATCACCGCCAGGCTCTTTCGCCACGCATCGAACTGGCGCTGCGAGCCCTCTCGCACCGCCTGCAGGCGAGCCCCGATGCGGCGCGCCACTTCGACAGCGACCGCCAGATCGACCGCCTGCACGATCTTCAGTCGTCGCACTGGAACGTGCTCACGGACGCCCGTTTCGACGGGCTCTATGCCGAGCGCGTGAAGGTGCTTGCCGATACCGAAAGTCGCATGGGTCTCGACCCGCGCTGGCAGATCGCCAGCCACGCGATCGTGCTCGAGCACCTTATCCTCGGTGCGATCGAGGATGCCTGGCCGAAATCGATCCTCTCTCTCGGCAAGGCACGCAGGAGGGAACTCCGCGACCTCGTCGCCGCTCTCGTGCGCGCCGCTTTCGTCGACACGGAAATTGCGGTTTCGCTGCGTTTCAACGCGCTGCGCCAGCAGCACCAGCGCCAGCTTTCGGAGCAGCGCCGGGACGACGAAAGCGAGTTGAAGACACTCTTCGCGGATTTTCTTCGGGCTCTGGGGGAGGGCGACCTGACCGCGCGTCTTCCGGAAGATGCGCCGGATACCTACCAGCCGATCGTGGCGGGCCTCAACACGGCATTGGGCCAGATCAGGGATGCGCTGCACGCGGCCGACAAACGCGCCACGGCGGCCGAGGCCATCGTCTCGGACCTGCGCGGCAGTGCCGCCGAATTCTCAGGCAATGCCGGCGCAGAAGCGAAAGCCATCGACCAGCATCTCGTGAGCCTCGGCACCGTAACCGAGCGGATCCGCACCGGAGCGATCCGGATCGGCGAGACCGAGGCCCAGGCAAGCCGAACCCGCATCGCGGTGGAGCGCAGCGGCGAGATCGCCGGCCAGGCGATCTCGGCCATGGCGGACATCGAGGCTTCTGCCGAGAAAATCGGTCAGATCATCGGCGTGATCGACGAGATCGCCTTCCAGACCAATCTCCTGGCGCTCAATGCGGGCATCGAAGCCGCACGGGCCGGCGAAAGCGGCCGCGGTTTCGCGGTCGTCGCACAGGAGGTGCGTGCGCTCGCGCAACGCTCCGGCGAAGCGGCGCGCGAGATCAAGCAACTCGTGACCGGAACCAAGGGACAGGTCGTGGCCGGCGTCGAGATCGTCGGCCGGACCCAGCACGCGATCAGCAGCATCGCCGAACAGGTAGTCTCCATAAACGAGGCCGTCACCGGCATTGCCCGCGAGGCGGAATGTCAGGTGAACGATCTCGCCTCCGCAACCTCGGAGATCGGCGGGGTCGCGCAGGCGATGAACCGAAGCGCCGCACTCGCGGGCGCGGCCCTCGCGTCCACCGACGATCTTCACGGCGTCATCGTGGAACTGGGCGAGACCGTCCGTCGCTTTCATCTCGACCGTCAGGCGAGATCGGCCGCGAGCTTCGCCCCGCGGATGAGGATAGAGGCTCCGGAAGACGAGACCACGAGCCCGTTCGGCGAAGTCACGTCCGAACGTCATCTGGCCGGATGGCGGCGCTAGGTAGAGCATTTCAAGCGAGGGAAAAATGGCCAGCAGAAACTCCGCACGAAACACGCTGATGCTCGCTCCGGTTTTGGACCTGAACGAGGCAACGGTGCTGCATGAAAGGCTCCTGGCACTGAAAGGCGGCGCCGTGGCGATCGACGCGTCCGCGGTCGAGCGCGTTGGGGCGCTTTGTGTCCAGGTGCTCATGGCCGCCGCGAGAAGCTGGGAAGCGGATCGCCTGTCTTTCACCTTTGCCGAGGTGTCCGACGCTTTCATCAAGACGACACAGCTCATCGGGGCGGACATCGGTCCCCTGATGGCAAAGGAGATTTGAGCAATGAAGAAGAGAGTTCTGACTGTCGACGATTCCCGGACGATCCGGAACATGCTTCTCGTCACCCTCAACAATGCCGGATTCGAAACGATCCAGGCGGAGGATGGCGTCGAGGGCCTCGAGAAGCTCGATACGGCCAACCCCGACGTGATCGTAACGGACATCAACATGCCGCGCCTCGACGGCTTCGGCTTCATCGAGGGTGTGCGCAAGAACGATCGCTACCGTGCGGTGCCGATCCTCGTGCTGACCACCGAGAGCGATGCGGAGAAGAAGAACCGCGCGCGGCAGGCGGGCGCCACCGGCTGGATCGTCAAACCCTTCGACCCGACCAAGCTGATCGATGCCATCGAGCGCGTAACGGCCTGAAATCCGGGGACAGCCATCCAATGGATATGAACGAAATCAAAGAGATTTTCTTCCAGGAATGCGAGGAGCAACTCGCGGAACTGGAATCGGGTCTCCTCAAGCTCAATGACGGCGATCGCGATCCGGAAACGGTGAATGCCGTTTTCCGTGCGGTCCATTCCATCAAGGGCGGCGCCGGCGCCTTCGGGCTCGACGATCTCGTCTCCTTCGCGCATGTGTTCGAGACGACGCTCGACTGCGTTCGATCCAACAGGCTGGAACCCAATCAGGACGTCCTGAAAGTCATGCTGAGATCGGCGGACGTGCTTGCCGATCTCACCAACGCCGCGCGTGACGGCGGCGGCGTCGACGAGGCGCGCAGCCGGCAACTGATCAAGGAACTCGAAGCGCTCGCCAACGGCGAACTGCCGCAAGCCGCCGCCGAGTCCGCGCCGAAAACGGCGCCGGCCGGCGTTGCCCCGGCTGCTCCGGTCGTCAACGAGGAAGGCTTCCAGCCCGTTGCCTTCTCCTTCGACGATTTCGAGACAGGCGACGAGCCGACGATCGAACCGTCCACCTATGAGATCGTCTTCAAGCCCAAATCGGATCTTTATTCCAAGGGCAATGACGCCACGCTGCTCCTGCGCGATCTCTCGCGTCTCGGCGAAATGAGCATCCATTGCGACATGGACACTCTGCCGCCGCTGGACCGGATGAATCCGGAGCAGGCCTATTTCTCCTGGAAGATTTCGCTCACAACCGACAAGGGCGAAGAGGCGATCCGCTCCGTGTTCGAATTCGCCGAGTGGGATTGCGAGCTCGACGTCGCGCTCGCCGGCGGTACGGTCGGGATGGACGAAGACCTGCCGATGCAGCCCGTCCCCTTCGACCTTTCGATCCTCGAGGACGAAGCCCAGGCGCCTGCCGGGGAAGAGGACCGGGCCGCCGCCAGCGAGGGCGACCCCCGGAATGCGGCCGTCGCGGCGGCGCAGACGGCGAGCAACGTCCTGCAAATGGCGCAGTCCACGGCGCGCGTCTCCACGGAGAATGCCCGCAATTCCCAATCGGCATCGGCGGCACAGGCTGCCGCCCAGCAGGCCGCTTCCGCCGCGACCCCGACCATTCGCGTCGATCTCGATCGTGTCGACCGCCTGATCAACCTCGTCGGCGAACTCGTCATCAACCAGGCGATGCTGTCGCAGAGCGTGATCGAAAACGACACCAACGGCACGTCGTCGATCAATATGGGCCTGGAGGAACTGCAGCAGCTTACGCGCGAAATCCAGGACAGTGTCATGGCGATCCGCGCTCAGCCGGTCAAGCCGGTCTTCCAGCGCATGTCCCGCATCGTCCGCGAAATCGCCGACATGACCGGCAAGTCCGTCCGTCTCATCACCGAGGGTGAAAATACGGAAGTCGACAAGACGGTCATCGACAAGCTCGCCGAGCCACTCACGCACATGATCCGCAACGCGGTCGATCACGGCCTCGAGACGCCCGAAAAGCGGGTTGCCGCGGGCAAGAGCCCGGAAGGAACCGTGCGGCTCACGGCCAAGCACCGCTCCGGCCGCATCGTCATAGAGCTTGCCGACGACGGCGCCGGCATCAATCGCGAGAAGGTGCGCCAGAAGGCGATCGACAACGATCTCATTGCCGCGGACGCAAACCTTTCGGACGAGGAGGTCGACAACCTGATCTTCCACGCGGGTTTCTCCACGGCCGACAAGATCTCCGACATTTCCGGCCGCGGTGTCGGCATGGATGTCGTCAAGCGCTCCATCCAGGCACTCGGCGGCCGCATCAACATCTCTTCGAAGCCGGGCCAGGGCTCGATCTTCACCATGAGTCTGCCGCTGACGCTCGCCGTTCTCGACGGCATGGTGGTGACCGTCGCCAACCAGACGCTCGTCGTGCCGCTGACGGCAATCGTCGAGACGCTGCAGCCGGAGGCCTCCGCGATCCACAGCTTCGGTTCCAGCCAGCGGCTGATCTCGATCCGCGACTCCTTCTGCCCGCTCGTAGACGTGGGCCGCATCCTGAACTTCCGCGGGGCACAGGCCAACCCGGTCGAAGGCGTGGCGCTTCTCGTCGAATCCGAAGGCGGCGGCCAGCGCGCGTTGATGGTCGATGCCATCCAGGGCCAGCGCCAGGTGGTGATCAAGAGCCTCGAAGCCAACTACACCCATGTGCCCGGCATCGCCGCGGCCACAATTCTCGGCGACGGGCGCGTGGCACTCATCCTCGATGTCGACGCCATCGTCGCTGCGTCGCGCGGGCAATCCCTGAAACCTGAAATGTCTCTTGCTGCAGCCGGATAATTCCCATGACCAATGCCGCAAAACATCTGACCAATGGCGGACGGGAGCTGATCGCCTTCCGCGTCGGCGACCAGGAATTCTGCGTCAACATCATGTCGGTGCGAGAAATTCGCGGATGGACGCCGGCGACCCCGATGCCGCATGCGCCCGCCTACGTGCTCGGCGTCATCAATCTGCGCGGCGCCGTGCTGCCGATCGTCGATTTCTCCGCCCGGCTAGGCATGAAGGCGGCCGAGCCGACGGTTCGGCACGTGATCATCGTCGCGCAGGTCAAGAGCAGGGTGGTCGGCCTGCTGGTCGACGCCGTTTCCGACATTCTCACCGTCTCCGATCGCGATATTCAGCCGACGCCGGACATCGCGTCCGATTTCGAGCGGAGTTTCGCACGCGGCGTGTTGGCGATAGAGGGGCGCATGATCTGCCTCGTAGAGCTCGACTCGGTCTTCCCGAGCGAGGAAAGGGAGGCGGCATGAGGGTCCAGGCCAACATCGATCAGAGGCCGTATCCGGACGAATGTCTCGCGAGCGGAGAATATCCGCTGACCCGCCGCGATCTCACCGAGATCGCCGCGATGATCTACGCGGATGCCGGCATCTATCTCAACGAATCCAAGGCATCGCTCGTCTATTCGCGGCTTTCGAAGCATATCCGCAATCTCGGACTGAAGGGGTTCCGCGACTACTGCCAGCTCGTCGCTTCGCCTGCCGGTGCGGCGGCGCGCCGCGACATGCTTTCGCATCTCACGACGAATTTCACCCGCTTTTTCCGCGAGAACCATCATTTCGAGCACCTGAAAACAGACGTTCTGCCTGGTCTTATCGCCCGCGCGAAGAACGGCGGTCGCGTCCGCATCTGGTCTGCTGCGTGTTCGGATGGCCAGGAGCCCTATTCGATCGCGCTGACGGTGTTGTCTTTGCTGCCCAATGCTGCGGACTACGACTTCCGCATCCTCGCGACCGATATCGACCCGAAGATCCTGGCGCTGGCGCGGGCCGGCGCCTACGATGCGACGGCGCTCGAGACGGTGAACCCTGCCATGCGCAAGCAATGGTTCAGCGAGGTCGAAGCCGGCGGCCGCCGCAAGTGGCAGGTCGACGATCGCGTCAAGCGGCTGATCACCTTCAACGAACTCAATCTCATGGCGCAGTGGCCGATCAAGGGGCCGTTCGACGTGATCTTCTGCCGCAATGTCGTGATCTATTTCGACGAGCCGACGCAGATGAAGATCTGGTCGCGCTTCGCCGGTGTGCTGGACAATGGCGGGCACCTCTATATCGGCCACTCGGAACGTGTGTCGGGGGATGCCAAGGCGCTGTTCGACAATATCGGCATCACGACCTATCGCCATACCGGCAAGTTCCACGGGGGCCGGGCATGAGCGCTCCCGCACGTGTTCTCGTCGTAGACGACTCGGCCACCATGCGCGGCCTCATCTCCGCCGTGCTCAATGCCGATCCGGACATTGCGGTCGTCGGTCAGGCTGCCGACGCGCTCGAGGCGCGTCAGGCGATCAAGCAGCTTGACCCCGATGTCGTGACCCTCGACATCGAGATGCCGAACATGAACGGCCTCGAATTCCTCGACAAGATCATGCGGCTGAGGCCCATGCCGGTGATCATGGTCTCGACGCTGACCCATAGGGGCGCCGAAGCGACGATCGCCGCGCTCGAGATCGGCGCCTTCGACTGCGTCGGCAAGCCCCAGCCGGGGGATACGCATCCGTTCCGCGATCTCGCCGAAAAGGTCAAGGCGGCCGCGCGTTCGCAGCGCAAGTCCATGATCACCAGCAACAGGGCGGCCGCGCCGGCGGCGACAGCCGTTTCCGACTACCGGGCAGGGCGCAAGATCGTCGCGATCGGAGCCTCGACCGGCGGGGTCGAGGCGCTGATCACGGTCTTGCAGAAGTTCCCGGCGAATTGTCCGCCGACGGTGATCACGCAGCACATGCCGCACACCTTCACCAAGAGCTTCGCCGAACGGCTGAACCGGCTTTGCGCCCCGACGGTCCAAGAGGCGACGGATGGCGCGCGGCTCGAGGTCGGCAGGGTCTATCTGGCGCCCGGCGGCGAACGCCATCTTGAGGTCCATAATGCCGCAGCACCCTGCTGCCGACTGGTGGATCATCCGCCGGTCAACGGACATCGTCCCTCGGTCGACGTGCTGTTCGATTCCGTCGCCGAACTGGCGGGCCGGAACGCCATCGGGGTGATTCTCACCGGAATGGGCCGCGATGGCGCCGCCGGTCTCCTGAAATTGCGGCATGCCGGAGCACGCACCTTCGGTCAGAACGAAAAGACCTGTGTCGTCTACGGCATGCCGCGCGTCGCCTATGAATTGGGCGCGGTCGAAACGCAGCTCCCCCTCGGATCGATCGGGGAGGAGATTTTGAAGACGGCGGCTGCCCGAAAAGAAGGAATCGAATAATGTCTCTCGCCGAAAAGATAAAAGTTCTGATCGTCGACGATCAGGTCACGAGCCGTCTGCTCCTGGGCGACGCACTGCAGCAGCTCGGCTTCAAGCAGATCACCGCGGCCGGTGACGGGGAGCAGGGCATGAAGATCATGGCTCAGAATCCCCATCATCTAGTGATCTCCGATTTCAACATGCCGAAAATGGATGGGTTGGGCCTGCTCCAGGCGGTGCGTGCAAACCCCGCCACCAAGAAGGCGGCCTTCATCATTCTGACGGCACAGGGCGACCGCGCGCTGGTGCAGAAGGCGGCTGCGCTCGGCGCCAACAACGTGCTGGCAAAGCCGTTCACGATCGAAAAGATGAAAGCCGCGATCGAGGCCGTGTTCGGGGCGCTGAAATGAACACCGAGGCTGCCGGGAGGCGCGTCCATGTCATTCAGGGCGAGTTCAAGGTCGTCAACGATCCGGATATCGTGCTTTCGACCATTCTCGGTTCCTGCGTGGCCGCCTGCATGCGCGATCCGGCGGCCGGCGTCGGCGGCATGAATCACTTCCTGCTGCCGGGTTCGGCGACGTCGCCGAGTTCCGGCGCGGACGCCACGCGCTACGGCGTGCACCTGATGGAGCTTCTCATCAACGGCCTTCTGAAGCAGGGGGCGCGCCGCGACCGGCTGGAGGCGAAAATCTTCGGCGGCGCCAGGACGATTGCGCGTTTCTCGAACGTCGGCGAGCAGAATGCCGCCTTCGCACGCCAGTTCCTGATGGACGAGGGTATCCGAATCGTCGGCGAAAGCACCGGCGGCGACCACGGGCGCAAGCTCGAATACTGGCCGTCGTCCGGGCGCGCGCGCCAATATGCCCTGACAGGCGTCGAGGCACAGCGGGCGCTTCAGATGGACCAGAGGCCCGCCGTGCCGAAGCCGGCCGAAAGCCCCATCGAATTCTTCTGATCATACCGGCCGAGGCCATGTGAGGAACAATGCAGAAAGACCACAACCAGCCTCACGCGGAAGAATCGCTGCCGGACGTGCTGATGCGCGTCGTCACGGAGCTCCACGACGTCGCCTATCTGATCGAGCGCATAGAGCCCCAACTCATGAGCGATGACGGCCCCGGCGCGGACAGGATCATGGTGCTGCAGGGCATCGACCTCGCGGTGCAGAAGGCGCGCGGGCTCGCGGAGTTCATCGATACCATCACCGCCTCCATTCCCGACACCTGCCTGGTCGACGTCACCACCGCAGTCAGCCTCGTCAAGCTTGCCGACATGAAGAAGGCGCTCGGCAGCGGTATCCTCCGGCATGGGCATTCGCAGCCGCTGACCAAGGCGGCTGGCGACTTCGAGGCCTTCTGAGGCGTGCGGTCGCCCGCCCCTCACCCTAACCCTCTCCCCGCGCGCGGGCTAGGGCCTGTATACATCTGACCCTCCCGCGGGACCATTGCCTTGGGGCAGACGACATTGGTTTGACCTTCGCATGCCCAAAACGATGCCACGGGCAGAACGCAGAAGGGGAAGCGGGCCCCGCCGCAAATATTCTCCCTCCTTGTGGGGACGACAAGCGGCTTGACCTTCACCTATCCCAAACGATGCCATCGGCAGACCGCAAAACTGGAAGCCAGCCGGTTTCTCCCCACGGCTCGGCTCCCGCCAGAGGAGCAGATATGTATATACCCTAGCGCAGGCAGGGAGAGCGGACATGTGGAGCATGCCTCTTGTCCCTTCGCCCCGCTTGCGGGCTACGGCATGCACATATCTCTTGCGCGCCGGTGCGGCGGATACTGCTCATGAA
This sequence comes from Ensifer sp. R1-3, assembly GCF_056739175.1. Lineage (NCBI taxonomy): Bacteria > Pseudomonadati > Pseudomonadota > Alphaproteobacteria > Hyphomicrobiales > Rhizobiaceae > Ensifer > Ensifer sp. R1-3. The sequence goes on along the minus strand of NZ_CP096515.1, from coordinate 2,162,078 downwards.
AGGGATCCCTCGGGGACCCAACCGCCTCAACCCCGCTCGGTCGGGGTTGCCCCTCAACCGGCTGCCGCCACCTTCTCCCCGCAGGCGGGGAGAAGGGATATGCCGCGCCCACTCGCTCCCTCGGGCGGATGGTGAATGCGGGGTTCAGTTGGCGCCGCTTGTCCCTTCTCCCCGCCTGCGGGGAGAAGGTGCCGGCAGGCGGATGAGATTCCATGAGGGGGTGGATAGCGCCGCGGCTTTTGCCAAAGTGGTGGTGTTACCAACCCAGCACCTTGGAGGGTCTCATGGCTGTGATTACACGAAGCCCCGATTGCACGGGCACTATCCGCACTGATCTTGGCGCAATTTTCGTTTCATTGGAACTGTCGCGGTCGACATGGCTGGTGACGTCGCTGTCGCCGGGCGCGGGCGAGAAGATGTCGCGGCACCAGGTGGATGGCGGCGATCTGGCCGGGCTTCTCGAACGCTTCGCGACGCTCAGGCGCAAGGCCGAGGCGCGCACCGGTCGCCGCTTTCCGGTGATCGTCGTCCAGGAGGCCGGTCTCGACGGCTTCTGGATCCACCGGGCTCTGGAGGCCGAGGGGATCGAGAGCCATGTCGTCGATCCTGCCTCGATCGCCATGCCGCGGCGGCGCCGGCGGACGAAGACGGACCGGATCGATGGCGAGATGCTGGTGCGCACGCTGCTGGCCTTCAAGCGCGGCGAGCCGCGCGTCTGCGCGATGGTCAAGGCGCCGACGCCGGAGCATGAGGATCGCCGCCGGCTGGTGCGGGAGCGCCAGGAATTGACCGCCGAGCGCGTCCGCGCGGTCAACCGCATCAAGGGCCTGCTGTTCGCCCAGGGGATCCGCGACTACCGGCCGCTGCGCCGCGACCGCCGGCAGCGCCTGGCGGAGCTGCGCGGCGGCGACGGGCGTGCGCTCGGGCCGCATCTGCAGGCGCAACTCGCGCGGCTGCTCGAGCGGCTGGAATTGCTTCTTGAGCAGTTGAAGGCGCTGCTGGCGGCGCTCAAGGCACTGGCGGCCGAGGCGCAGGCGGCCGCCGCCGGGACGGACGCCGCCGTCATGGCGCGGCTACTCGAGATCAAGGGCATCGGCCTGGGCTTTGCCAGCGTCCTCTTCACCGAAGGCCTGTTCCGGCCGTTCGCCAACCGCCGGCAAGTAGCCGCCTATGCCGGACTGGCGCCGACGCCCTGGCGAAGCGGCACGATCGATTACGAGCAGGGCGTCTCCAAGGCGGGCAATCCGCGGCTGCGCGCGACGCTGATCCAGCTGGCCTGGCTGTGGCTGCGCCATCAGCCGCAGACCGCACTCAGCCGCTGGTTCCACGACCGGGTCAGGCAGAACGGCGGCCGCTTCAAAAAGGTGATGATCACAGCGCTGGCGCGCAAGCTTCTCGTGGCGGTGTGGAAATACGTCACCCAAGGCGTCGACATCGAGGGCATGGCGATGACCACCGCCTGATGCCGCTGCACGCTTTCTCCGCAGCCTGATCGGCTTCGGAGAATCCGGGTGAACGAACCGACTGCCCCTTGGCAGACAACGCCGTGGATGAGACTGGTCCCGTTCTCCCGAGCCCTCCCGCTGCAAGCGGAAGATTGGTGCAGCCGCCGGCCGGCGGCGACCGTATGTGAGGTTATGCGCCGAACGGCCCGTCCGACGCGCATGGTGACAAGGGCTCCCCGGCTTCTCGCGAAAACGAGCGCAGGCAACGCGGCAATGCCTCGACACACGGGCATGCAACCACGGACCCGACACGCCATCGTGGGATCGGGGGTGGATCGCCGCAAGGGCAAGCCGCTGCGCGGCCGGCCGATGGCCGACCCTTGCCCCGATCCACCCCCGATCCCAGAAAAACGCACAAGGTCGGGACGAGAGGAAGACCGCACCCGTCGAACAACGAGGAAAGTCCTCTTACACGGCAGGGATTGACAGCGAATTCCTCATGTGAGGGGCGGGTGACCGCTAATGCCAATGTTAGCGCATACGGGTTTGATCCCGAGGACCCATCCGCAAGCCTCGCCACTGCTGGAAATACAGATGCCGCCACTCCGGAGTAAGTCCGCGAAGGGCTGGACAACAAGAGATATGTGCATGCCGTAGCGCTTGCGGGGGGAAGGTGCCGGCAGGCGGATGAGGGGCGGCCGCGCGACCGGAGCGGTGCGCTGCGCGACAGTTCGCCGATGCCTGCCCTTCGCCAAGTTCGCGCAAGTTTCGTGGCCTAGCTTCGCTTCCGGGGCTGGTAGATTCGCGGCTAATGCAGAACGGCTGAGCGCAGGCCGTTTTTCCAGCAAACCCGAATGTTGGATCTGCGCAGGGTACCGACCGGATAATCGGAGCGGGTGCCTTGCGATACTGGGTGCGGAAACAGAATGAATCTGTTCGATCAATTCTCGACGTTCACGAAAAATCTGAGCAATCTCGGACAAGGAAAGCTCATTGCGCTTGCCGTGGCTGGCGTCGTGGCGATCGGCTTCGTCCTCGGTGCCGGTATCTATGTCAACCGGCCGTCCTTCGAGACGCTCTATGTCGGTCTCGAACGCAGCGACGTCACCCAGATCAGCATTGCGCTTGCGGAGGCCAATGTCGACTTCGAAGTCGGCACCGACGGCGGCAGCATCCAGGTGCCCGTCGGCATGACCGGCAAGGCCCGTCTGCTGCTTGCCGAGCGCGGCCTGCCGAGCAGCGCCAATGCCGGTTACGAGCTCTTCGACAATGTCGGTTCGCTCGGGCTGACGTCCTTCATGCAGGAAGTGACCCGCGTTCGGGCGCTCGAGGGCGAAATCGCCCGCACGATCCAGCAGATTTCCGGCATCGCCGCCGCACGCGTCCACATCGTCATGCCGGAGCGCGGCAGCTTCCGCAAGGCAGAGCAGACGCCGACGGCCTCGGTCATGATACGGGCAAGCGCCACGGTCGGCCGTAGCGCTGCGTCCTCCATTCGGCATCTGGTCGCGTCTTCCGTGCCGGGCCTCGATGTCGACGACGTCACCGTCCTCGATTCGACCGGCCAGCTGCTCGCATCCGGCGACGACCCGTCGAACAGCGCGCTCAATCAGTCACTCGGCGTCGTCCAGAACGTCCAGTCCGATCTCGAAAAGAAGATCGACAATGCTCTCGCGCCATTCCTCGGGATGGACAATTTCCGCACCAGCGTCACCGCCAGGCTCAACACCGATGCGCAGCAGATTCAGGAGACGGTCTTCGATCCGGAATCGCGCGTCGAGCGCTCGACGCGCGTGATCAAGGAAGAGCAAAAGTCCAGCCAGCAGCAGCCGGACAATGCCGCCACGGTACAGCAGAACGTCCCCCAGGCGGCGCCGCGCGGCGGAGCCGGTCAGCAGTCGAGCGACGAGGCGGAGAAGAAGGAAGAGCAGACGAATTACGAGATCAACAGCAAGACGATCGCCACCGTCAAGAACAGCTATTCGATCGAGCGGCTGTCGATCGCGGTCGTCGTCAATCGCGGGCGCCTCGCGGCCATGGCCGGCGAACCGGCAGATCAGGCGAAAATCGATGCCTATCTCCAGGAGATGCAGAAGATCGTTTCCTCCGCCGCCGGGATAGATCCGGGCCGCGGCGACGTCGTGACGCTGAACGCCATGGATTTCGTGGAGACACAGCTCCTCGACCAGGCGGTGCCGGGCCCGGGGATCATGGAAATGCTGACGCGCAACCTCGGCGGCATCATCAACGCGCTCGCCTTCGTCGCGGTCGCCTTCCTGGTGGTATGGTTCGGGATGCGGCCGCTTGCCCGCCAGCTGGGCTTCGGCGGACAGGCGGGCAAGCTCGAAGGCGAAGCCGCCGGGCTCGAACTGCCGGACTTCTCGCCAGCCGGCGCCGGCGCAGGGGGCGCCCTCATGGAGGGCTTCGGCTCCGACTTCGGCTTCGACGGCGGCGACGACCTGCTCAATCTCGGCGACGAGGCCGGCTTCAACCGCCGCGTCAAGGAAGGGCCGGAGCGGCGCCTCGCCCGGATGGTCGAGATCAGCGAAGAGCGGGCAGCGAAGATACTGCGAAAATGGGCAGTCGACCGAGCGGCGTGAAAGATGCCGGCGGAAACCTGAATTGGAACGAAGTCCCGCCCAACAGGCGGGACTTGCCCGTTGCGAGCGCGCCTCGATCCGGCCCGCGCCGGCGCAGCGGGCCTTCCGGGAGTATTGGCGAGTCTAGCTCCGGCTGGCGATGACGCGGAGGAGTCTGGCTAAAGAATCCGCCCCGCGTCCGGAATCACGTCCGATGGCCGTCGGCAAATTTAAACCAAATTTTAATTAATTTAGATTCACGCGGCGCTCTCCGTGCTGCGGCTTGCGCAGCCCGTTACTCCGCGTTGTTTGCTGGTTCCGGAGTTGCATTAAAATATATCTTCGAAAGAGCTGAATATAATTTGGTGAGCAGACTTTCCGCATTCCCGGCGTTGCTATCAATGACCCCGGCAGGATTTGATGCATTTCGGCAACATTCCCCGGCTTAAAGTAAGTCTTGGATGAAGAGTTGAGGCGTCCGGCGAGCAACTGATCTGCAACGAAAAGGCGAACTCCCGTCCGATGTCACGGATTTTCAACTGCACGGCCACGCACAGCGATCGCCGGATGCCGTTAATAATCAATGCCTTGATTAGCGAATTGGTCGGAAAAGAAGCGCGCCCGGCCGCTCACGCATACGTGAATGCGCAGGGCAAGGTTGCCAAGTAATCGCGCAACGGGACGCCCTGTCTTTTTGGGGGCGGCGATGTACAGTTTAGCAATTGATTCGCGTCCTGATACTCGCTTGGTGGCAAGAATACCGGCGAAGCCGGCTGTCGGGGACGACAGGGCAAGCGTGACATTTCAGGGCGTCGAATCCGGCACGGGGGCTGAAAGTCATGGAAATGTCGCGGTCGGACGCAGTCTGGTCTTCGGAGACCGCTGCGCCGCGGGTGTGTGGACGCAAAATATCAAGGGAGCAACTGATCCGAAGGCTTGGGGAAGTGGCCTCGGGCGCGGGTCTCGGCAACGGATTGGCAGCGCTGACGGAGTATGTCGGCGCAACCCATTACCTTCTCGCCCGGCACGATGTCTCGCAGGACGGCGGACTTGATTTTGTCGTCTGTTCCGACTGGCCGTTCGACATCGTTCGGCGCCTTTCGGGGATCATCGCCGGGCTCCATGCGAAGATCACCGAACTGGAAAGGTGCCTCGCCCAACTGCAGCCGGCCTTCCATACGATGCCCGACGATATCGGCTTGCCGCGGGGGGTCAGCCGGAGCTATTGCGCCGTGACCTTCAGCGTGGGGCGCACGCGGTTCTCCTTGATGCTGCTCTTCCCCGAGGACGTGATCCTCTCCCAGGAGGCGCTGCGCGACATCGCGGTGCTTGCCGGCTATGTCGCCAGTCATAATATCAAAGCCGATGTGCGTCACGATAGGGAATGCGAACTGACCGAGCGCGAGCTCGAATGTCTGTTCTGGATTGCCGAAGGCAAGACGAGCGATGAGATCGCCGTCATACTCGGGATCTCCCGCAACACGATCAACAATTACATCACCAGCGTAATGCGCAAGACGGCGACGCGAACGCGGTCGGAAGCGATCGCCCACGCCGTGCGCAACAATCTGGTTTAGGAGCGGTGACGATGGCTTATCTCGCGACCGAAGATCGCGACGACGCCGGCCGGTCGGGCCGCAACGCCCGCGCGGCGCGGGCAGCGACTCTGGTGACGCGCTTGCAGGCCATGCAACGGCAGATCAACGCGAAGAATTTCGCCGTTCTGCGAACGAATGGCAGGGGCCTTCCTGCAACGCGCAAGCTCACCTGCGTCCTCCACAACTGGGGAGCCTCTTGCGAGGAAAACGCGCGTGATCTGATAATGCTCTATGGCGACGAACTGCTCCAGCATCTCGATCTTTCGTTGCTGCCGGTCCTCTGGAACGGTCAGGGCGAGCATCAGACCGCCGAAGTCTCGGATTTCGGCCCGTTCACACGGCGGCTGAGGGAGCGCAAGCTTCCCTATTCGGGCATCGCCTTTCCGATACGGCTTGGCGCGCAGGGCAATGGCTATGTGATGTTCGCCGGAAGCTACATCGATGCTTCGGGCGAACAGATCGTGGAGCTTCACGGCCGCAGCGCGCAGATCATGGCAGACCTCCTGGCCGCCGACGAGAAGCGTCTGTTCAAGGCGGAGGCCTTGAGCGATCGCGAAATCGCCTGCCTGCAAATGGCCGGCGACGGACATATCAGCGAGGAGATCGCCGAGAAGATGGGTCTCTCGGTGCACACGGTGAATGCCTATCTGGGGGCAGCGACGACGAAGCTCGACTCCGTCAACCGGATCCAGGCGATCGCCAAGGCGATCCGCCTCGGCTATATCAGCTAGCCAGCTCCTCAGCTCGCCAGGGGCAGCGGATAGGTTTTGACGAACTTCGATTCTGCCAGGCTCTTGGCGAGAAAGGCGGTATTCTCGTCCGGATCGCCCGAGGGCTGTTGAAAGTTGATGTGGCTGATCTCGATGCCGGCCGTATCGCCCGCGAGCACGAGGCGCGCATAGACCGTGACGCCGCGGGGCTTCAGTTCGAGGTCGAGGATGACCTCCGGGCGACTGTCCCAGTCGAGATTATAGTTGCCGCCGAGGCCGAAGTTCACGGTGCCGGGCAGGAAGTAGAGCTCTGCCGCCGATTCCACCAAATCGGCGATGCTCGCATAGGACTCGAAGCGCAGGAGCGCGATGAAATCCGCAGCATCGATGAGGCGCAATTCGGTCGCAACCGGACGGATCGCCTCCGCAACTATCTGTTCTCGTTCTTCGGAGAATTGGCACTTTTTCAAGATCATGTCACCCGTCTTTGTTGCGGCTGAGCTGCATAAACCCGGTGAATCAGTTCGGCGACTGCCTTGTAAAACACCGGTGGAATGACACTATCCACCGAGACTTGTGCAAACATGGAGCGTGCAAGCGGCGGATCCTCGAAGACGGGGATGCCGTTCTTCTCCGCAATTTCGCGGATCTTCAGGGCCACCAGGTCCTTGCCCATAGCCACGACGACCGGCGCGTCACTCTCCTCGCGCACATAACGCAGCGCTACGGCATAGTGGGTCGGGTTGGCGATGATCAGGGTTGCGCGCGGAACCGAGGAGATCATCCGCTTGCGGGCGCGGTCGCGCTGCATCGATCTGAGCCGCGATTTGACGATCGGGTCGCCCTGCGATTGCTTCAGCTCGTCCTTGACCTCCTGCCTCGTCATCCTGAGCTCTGTGTACCAGTGATGGCGCGTCCAGAAGAGGTCGACGATGGCGAGCGTCGCGGTGGCGAAGAGAACGACGATGATGATCTGCTTGAGGTCGGAGATCATCGTCGTGAAGATCGTCACCGGATCGGAGAACATCATGTCGAGCGTGGCGAAATAATCGTTCCAGAGCACGAGGACGACGACGATCGAAACGACAATTATCTTGAACAGCGACTTGCCGAATTCCACCAGCCCCTGAACGCCGTAGATCCGCTTGAAACCGGCCGCGGGCGATACCCGGTTCCATTTCGGCTGGATGCGGTCGAGGACCGGCCGCGGCAGGTTCTGGAAGATCGACGATCCGACGCCGAAGAGGATGAGCAGGATGAAAACCGGCAGAACCAGCGCGGCGCATTTCAGAACGACATGCGAAATCAGGGCGACGGCGTCCGTTGCCGTATCGAGCCTCCAGGCTTCCGGCTGCTCGAAAATGTCCTTCAGCGCCTCGGCCATGTTTGCCGCGCCGTCCGAAAGGAAAAAGACGACGAAAATGTAGATTGCCAGCGTCGAGGCGAAAGCGGTCACCTCACGCGAGAAAGGGACGTTGCCTTTTTCGGTCGCGTCGGAAATCTTCTTTTCCGACGGCGCTTCTGTTTTACTGTCCTTGTCCTGCTCTTCCGCCATGAACCAGCAAGCTCCTCAGCAGGCGACAATCTGAACGACGCTTCCGGTTACCGCTCGACCCGAATTCGCGAGGGAATCGTGGCAGCAGACGCAAGCGCACGCTGTTGTGGTGAACCCGGACAGGTCCCTGCGCAAGGGTGGGTGTGCGGCAGCCCGCGCGGGTCAACAGAAATCGGAAACCAAACGCGATATACCGGCAGGCTGGAGGCGTCAGGCGGCCTCCGGCTCCTTTTCCTTGAGCTCGAGCTGCCCGCTTGCGGAGAGGCGAATCGCCTCCTGCGTGATCGAGCGCCTCGCGATCGCAATATCGCGGGGATTGATGCCGGCGTCGCCGGCGGCGAGGTCCGATTCGATCATGCGCCGCTGGCGGGCGCCGATGGAGGCGAGGATAGACTCGCGCAACTCCGCCGCAGAACCTCTGAGCGCCATGGTGATGACGTCGGTGGAGACGTCGTTGAAGAGCTGCACGCGGCTCCGCTGCGGCATGAAAAGGATGTCGTCGAAGAGGAATATCTTCGGCCGCACCTTCTTGACCGAATCGGTGCTGATCGTTTCGAGCGAGGCGAGCAGCGTGTCGACCTGCGGCTTCTCGAGTTCGTTCATCACTTCGGCGATCTTCGCCGGGCCGGGCGAGTTGCGATCGGCCTCCATCTCTTCGATGATTTCGATAACCCGCGCCTCGATGATCGCCGCCGCCTTCGGGTTGACGTTCTTGATGTTGACGGCACGGTTGAGAATCTCGGGCCGCTGCTTGTCGGAAAGCTGCAGCAGCACCTTGGCGCCGAAGCTCGACGGCATCATCGACAGAACATAGGCGATCGTCTGCGGATGTTCCCGGGCGAGCAATTGCGCGATGATCACCGGATCGCAATCCATCAGCCGGTCCCAGATGCTCGCCTCGTAGGACTGGAAGGTGGCCCGGCGGCCGAGGAGCCCGTCCACCTCGTCCGGCGTCAGGCCCTCTTCGAGAATGCTCTCCATGGCCTTGGCATTGTCCATGAGGCCTGCACCTTCGGTGAAGAGATCCTCGAACTCGTTGACGAGGGCTTCGAGCTCGTGCGGCGGGACGGCTCTGAGCGACTGTGCCGCGGCGATGATGGCCTGCAGCTCGCTCTGGGTGAAGAATTTCAACAGCTTCCCGGCAATCGACTTGCCCATGGCGAGCAGCACCGCGGCCGCCTTTTCCGTCTGGCTCAACGGTTGTGCAAGCACCTGAGCCTGTGCCTCGAAACTTCCGAAATCCGTCATGGATTCATCCCCGCCCGGTCATCGGGCTCCTAGTGAGTTGAAACGGGATGCGGGCGGAAAACCGCTTACACCTTTCCTCATCCCGCTCTATTTCTTAGTGCCCTTGATCTCCAGGAGCTTGACGCCGAAGCGGGTCACATCGCCCTCGAGAACGGTGATTTCTCCGCGGCCGATCACCCGGCCGTTGACCATGATCTCGACCGGTTCGCCGATCTTTCGGTCGAGCGCGATCGTTGCGCCCTCGGTAAGCGCCATGAGACCGGAGACCTGCATGCGGCTGGTCCCGAGCACGATCTGGACATCGATCGGGATGTCCATGATCAGGTCCATGTTGGCGGTCATTCCGCTGCCGGGCGCTGTTTCACCGGCAGTCGGTGCCGCATCGAAATCCCCGCCGGCAAACCCGGAGCCCGCGTCGAAGCCGCTGGCTGCCCCGGTTTCCGCGAGGCCGCCGCCGAAGCCGGCAGCGAAATCGCCGCCGAATCCAGCACCGTCGGCGGAACCGAAGTCGCTGCCGAAATCCATGGGCTGTTCGAGCGGCCCGGCTGCGGAGAAATCTGCCCCGAAGTCAGCCTCGCCGTCCTTCTTGAGAACGCCGCGCAGGTCGTCGATCGCCTGGTCGAGCTCGGCATCTGCCGCGAATACGGCCGGTTCTGCGATGGGTGCTGCTTTCTTGGGTGCCATGTGCCGAATATTCCAGTTGAAGCTTGCCTCAGGCATTCTGCCGGGAGAGGGCGGATTAACTCATGATGTGGCGAAGGATGTCCTGCTCGGAGCCGTGGGTATCCTTGACCCGGACCGTGTATCGCGATCCCGAACGGCCGAACTCGCAGACATAGAGGTCGCGCCCGTTGGCGCTCACCTCCACGCGGACATCCTGCCCGTCGTGGAAAGGGATGACGTCCCCGGCCTGCAGGCGGCTGAGCGTGTCGAGCGTCAGGCTTTCCAGCCGGATGCGTGCCTCGAGCGCGACAGCCGATCGGCGGACCTGCTCCTCCAGCTGTTCCGTCCATTCGGTCTTCGCATTCCGGTCCTCGGCCGTACCCTTCCGAGAGACGATCCGGGTCTTGAGGAGCGTGCTTTGCGGGACGATGACGGAGAAGGTGGAGAGCACCGGCCCGAGGCCTATGGTCATGTCGATCGAGGCTGCGAAGACATCTTCGAGCACCGGATCAGGCTTTGCCCGTTCCGCACTGTTGTACGGGCGGCCGACGACGGGCTCGAACCCGCCGGGCGCGTTCACCGCGGTGCGCAGGACCTCGGCGATGCCGTGAAATACCGGCAAGGCGACATCGATCTCGATCTTCGACAGAGAGCGCGGCGCGGGTTCCTCTATGCTCGTTGGTTCGGCCCCGAGCAGAGCCTCGACGAGTGCGATCAGAACCGGGCTGTCGCAGCCGACCTGGAAGTCCGCGCACCAGTTGCGCAGTGAAAGATCGCCGAGCAGGACTCCGTCTCCGAGAGCCGCGATGAGATCGTTGCGAAGCCCCGTTCGGAAGCCCGCATAGGCGATCGTGACGTCGCATCCGGTCTCCGATTGCAGGACACCGGGCAGGCGTTCATCGAAGACCTGCGCCAGCTCGAGAGCGGTTCGGCCGATGACCTTGTCATCGCCGAGCGCGCCGGTCATGCGCGCGATCAGCCTCCTGTCGAATGCATGGACGTTCGATGCGGTGCTTGTGCTCATGTCAGGCCGCCTTGCTTTCGCTGCCGCCGCCGGGATTCATCATTTCCTGCTCGACCGCATCGATGGACGGCCGCTCATAGGCGGAGATGGTCTTGCGGCCGTATTCGAGTGCGACCTGCGGAACCGAGCCGTTCATGTAGGCAAGCAGCGTCTGCTTGACGATGACATAGAGACGGTTCTGCTTTTCCCGCACGGACTTGATGTTCGCGACGAGGGGCCCGACGATCGAATAGGAAAGAAACACGCCGAGCAGCGTTCCGACGAGCGCGGCGGCAATCTTGGCGCCCAGCACCTCCGGTGCCTCGCTGATCGCGCCCATTGCCTTGATGACGCCGAGAACCGCGGCGACGATGCCGATCGCGGGCAGAGCATCGCCCATGGTCGTCATCGCGTGGTAGCACTTCATCTTGTCGTGGGTGATCGTCTGGATTTCCTCGTCCATCAGCGCCTCGATCTCATGCGAGCGGGCGTTGCCGATGATGATCAGGCGCACATAATCGCAGATGAAGGCGGTCAGCTCCTTGTTCTGCAGGACGGTGGGTGCGGACTGGAAGATCGAAGACTCTTCCGGATTGTCGATGTGGCTCTCGATCTCGTTGCGGGATTTTGTCCTCAGGTCGCGCATCAGGCTGTAGAGCACGCCGAGCGTGTCGAGGTATTCGCGTTCCTTCGGCACCTTGTGCCTGAAGGCCTCGCCGAGTGCCTTGCCGGTGTCTTTGACCACCTTCATCGAGTTGGCCATGATGAAGCCGCCGATGCCGGCCCCGCCGATGATCATCAGCTCGAAGGGCTGGTTGAGGACTTCCAGGTGGCCGCCCATCGCCATGTAGCCGCCGAGGATACAGCCGAAAGTCACAAGAAGCCCGATGATGATGTTCATGCCGATACCTGTCGCGATCGTGAATTTCCTCCGATGAAATAGGGTTCGATCCTTGCGTGAGGCTGGCCGCGGAAACCCCGCGTCCGGGACAGGTTCGCGCAAGCCAACGCCGGCAGGGTTGGCCAGGGTCGGACCGCAATCGCGTCCGGTCCGGACACATTTCCTCATCCCGCTTCATTGCGACAGGGCGAGCCGATCGTGACGACGACCTATACGAGCTACAGGCTGATCACTGCGGACCTGACGAAATCGCTGGAACGCGTTTCGGCGCAGCCGGACGTCGCCCGCGAGACGGAGTACTACCTGTCGAAGATCGGCAGCATCAAAACGCTCGACGATTTCTTCGCCGACAGCCGGCTCTACAACTACGCGATGAAGGCGCACGGCCTCGAGGACATGGCCTATGCCAAGGCCTTCATGCGCAAGGTGCTCGCCGAAGGCATCGACAGTGACGACGCCTTTGCCAACAAGCTGGCCGACGGGCGCTACAAGGCGCTGGTCGAGTCGTTGAATTTCGCCCGGCACGGCGAAGCCGCCACTGCCTTCGAGCGGGCGCAGAAGGGTGTGGCCGAAAAATATACGCGCCAGACGCTGGAGCAGAAGGCCGGCGAGGAAAACACCGGCGTGCGGCTGGCGCTCTATTTCCAGCGCATGGCGCCGACGATCGCCAATGGCTACGAAATCATCGCCGACGAGGCCCTCTCGCATGTGGTCCGAACCGTCCTGCAGCTGCCGGCCGAATTCGCGGCCGCCGACGTGGATCGCCAGGCTGAGGCCTACGAGGCGGCGATCGATTTCAAGGATTTCAAGGACCCTCGGAAAATAGCCGAGTTCCTGGACCGCTTCACCGCTCTTTGGGAAATCGACAATTCCTCCGACGGCTATGACCCACTTGCGGTTTTCGGCGCGTCGAGCGGCTACGGAATTTCTCCCGACCTGCTCCTGACCATCAACAATCTGAAACTCGGGGGACGCTGATTTGCAGACCGGTCTCTATGTCGCGCTTTCGTCTCAGATGGCGCTTGAAAAGCGCCTGAACACGCTTGCCGACAATATTGCCAACTCCAACACGGTCGGCTTCCGCGCGACGGAAGTGAAGTTCAACCAGGTGCTGGGCGACACCAAGCCGACAAAGGTCTCCTATGTTTCGGAGGGCGAGGAATTCCTGAGCACCAAAACCGGCGCGCTCGCGCGCACCGGCTCCGCACTCGATTTCGCCATCAAGGGTGACGCCTGGTTCTCGATCGACACGCCCGGCGGCCCGGCGCTGACGCGCGACGGCCGGTTCACCCTGACGGAGACCGGCGAGCTCGTAACCATCAAGGGATATCCGGTGCTCGACGCCGGCGGCGCGCCGATCCAGCTGAACGGCGGTGCCGGTGAAATTGCCGTCGGTGCCGATGGTGCCATTCACCAGAACGGCGTCCAGATCGCCCTGCTCGGGCTTTACGAGGCGGATTTCAGCAAAGGCTTCATGCGTTACGACAACAGTTCCGTTATGCCGGCCGCCCAGCCGGAACCGGTCGTTGACCGGTTCGACGTCGGCGTGATGCAGGGCTTCCTGGAGGAGTCGAACGTGAACGCCATACAGGAAATGTCGCAGCTGATCATGATCACCCGCGCCTTCGACAACGTCACCGCGCTTATGCGCGACAGTGAGGGATCGCTCGATAAGGCTATCGAGACGCTCGGCGGCAGCCGTTGACGGTTCTATCGACGGAATTTGGGGCGGGACGGGACGGAAAGCCGGATGGCACGCGAAGCCGCTGAAAAAACTGCAACATCGACGTCGCTCGCGGCACTCGCCGGGCTGGTCGAGCGCTATGCAAATCCCGACTTTGCCATCGCACCGGGCGGTCATGTCCAGACGATTTCGCCGGGGCATTACACGGTCGGCGGCCTGTCGCGGCACGTCCGGCTCGGGGACTTCGTGGCGCACAAGAGCACGACCGGCACCCATCTCGGCGAAGTCGTCCGCGTCGAGCCCGAGCGGGTGGTCGTCTGCCCGATCGAACCGGGTGACCCGATCGGCATCCATGACGTCGTCATCCGCAAGGGCGCCTTCCGCATAGCGCCGACCGACAACTGGTGCGGCCGCACCATCAATGCGCTGGCCGAGCCGATCGACGGCCTGGGCGCGCTGCTGCAGGGCGACATCCGCCGCTCGATCGCGAACACCGCGCCGCCATCCATGACGCGCAAGCGGGTGGAGCAGGGCTTCAGGACGGGCGTGCGGGCGATAGACATCTTCTCCCCGCTCTGCCTCGGGCAGCGCCTCGGAATCTTCGCGGGCTCCGGCGTCGGCAAATCGACGCTGCTTTCCATGCTGGCCCGCGCCGACGCCTTCGACAAGGTGGTGATCGCCCTGGTCGGCGAGCGCGGCCGCGAAGTGCGCGAATTCATCGAGGACACGCTGGGCGACAATCTTTCGAAATCGGTCGCCGTCGTCGCCACCAGCGACGAGAGCCCGATGCTGAGAAAAATGGCGCCGCTGACCGCGGTCACGATTGCCGAACATTATCGCGACAAGGGCGACAACGTGCTGCTCATCGTCGACAGCGTCACGCGTTTCGCCCATGCGATCCGTGAGGTGGCGACGGCAGCGGGGGAGCCGCCGATCGCCCGCGGCTATCCGGCCTCGGTCTTCACCGAATTGCCGCGGCTGCTCGAGCGGGCCGGGCCCGGCGCCGAGGGAACGGGCACGATCACGGCGATCATTTCGATCCTGGTCGATGGCGACAATCACAACGACCCGGTCGCCGACTCGGCGCGCGGCATTCTCGACGGGCACATCGTCCTCGACCGAAGCCTTGCCGAAGAGGGGCGCTACCCACCGGTCAATCCGCTCGCCTCCATCTCGCGCTTGGCCAGAAAAGCCTGGACGCCGGACCAGGAGAAGCTGGTTGCCCGGCTGAAGTCCTTGATCCACCGCTTCGAGGAAACCCGGGACCTCAGGCTTATCGGCGGCTACCGGCCGGGCGGCGACGCCGATCTCGACATGGCGATCAAGCAGGTGCCGGTCATCTACGACGTCTTGAAGCAGATGCCCGGCGAACGACCTGCCTTCGACGCTTTCACGGATCTCGCCAACGCGCTGAAGGCAGCCGCGATGGGCAATCAGCCGGGCGCCGCCGGCCTGCGCGGAAGGGGATGAAATTGACGGACTTCGATGCAGACGAGATCGTGCGCCAACGGCGCCGCGAAACCCGGATGCCGCTGATCGACAAGATACTCGGTGCGATCGGCCTGGCCATGGCTGCCTGTGCGACGTTCCTGCCGTGGTACGTCTACCTGCATCCGGAGAAATTCTCGATGCCTTCGCTCTGGCAGGGAACGACGCGCGATCTGCCGGAGCGCCCGGACCGGCAGATCCTGTCGGTGTCGCCGCTGGCAATGACGGACATGGACGAGGAGACCGCCGCCGCGGTCGATCGCCTGACGACGGCGACGGTGCCGGGGCTCGATCAGGATCCCGCCGAAGGCACGGACATGGGGGCTCCCGATCAGCCGTTCCCCGGAAAAGAGAGCTTCAAACTCATGCACGTCGCCAATGGCCGCGCGCTCATCGAGGACGCGAGCGGCATGTATATCGTCCGTATCGGTTCGGTGTTGCCGGACAACAGCCGGCTTGCGACCTTCGAGGAGCGCGACGGCCGCTGGGTGATGATCACGTCCAAGGGCGAGATCTTCGAGGCGAAGTAGCGCCTTTGCCGAGGTGTGGCGAAGTACGTCCAGACCCCTCCCCAACCCCTCCCCACAAGGGGGAGGGGCTAGGCGCCTGCGGCGAGCGCCTAGCATTTCGCAAGTTCGCGGATTACGCAAAGGCTGATTTTCTGGCCGCGAGGGTGCGGCAGAAGTAGCCCCTCCCCCTTGTGGGGAGGGGTTGGGGAGGGGCCTTATGAGACGCCCGAAATAGTTTCTTCCGCATCCCCGACAAGTCCCACGCAAGATTACCGGCCTAGGTTCGCCATCATCAGCAGGAGCTCTTGATGGAACCGATTCAGCTTTTCGAACTCGCGTCGCGGCAGGCCCAGTGGCTGACCGTTCGCCAGAACGTGGTGGCGGGCAACATCGCCAATGCCAACACGCCGCACTACAGGGCGAAAGACGTTCAGCCCTTCGAAAGCGTGCTCCAGAACACCGGCATCCAGATGGCCGCGACCCACCGCGCCCATTTCACCGAAAGCCCGGAAGCCGCGCATGTGACCGAAGTCAGCGCTCTCGACGATGTCGCCGTGCAGCAGTCCGGCAATACGGTCGCGCTCGAAGAGGAATTGATGAAGACCGGCGCGATCAAGCGCGACTACGAGCTCAATGCCGGGCTCGTGAAGTCCTTTCATCGGATGATTCTCATGACGGTACGGAAGTAAGCGACCATGGATCCATTGACCTCGGCACTGAAAGTTTCCGCCTCCGGTCTGCAGGCGGAATCGACGCGTTTGCGCATCGTCTCGGAAAACATCGCCAATGCCCGCTCGACCGGCGACGCCCCCGGCGCCGATCCTTTCCGCCGCAAGACGATCAGCTTCGCCGCGGAGGTCGACCGGGCAAGCGGTGCGTCCCTCGTCGAGGTCGAACGCCTCGGCACCGACGATTCGGATTTCAACATCGAGTTCGACCCGGGCAATCCGGCCGCCGACGAGAAAGGCATGGTGAAATTGCCGAACGTCAACATCCTCATCGAGATGGCGGACATGCGCGAGGCCAACCGTGCCTACGAGGCCAATCTGCAGACCATCAAGCAGTCTCGCGATCTCATCTCCCAGACAATCGACCTGTTGAGGGCTTCGCAATAATGATCGATGCAATTCAGTCCGTCGGCGCGTTTTCCACCATCAGGGAGACCGAAGGTGCCGGCCCGGCCTCTTCCGCCTCGCTCGTCATGCCGGGCGCCGGCACGGCCGCGCCACAGGCGGGGAGCTTCGCCGAAGTCCTCGGCAACATGACCACGGACGCCATCCGCTCGATGAAGTCGGCGGAGGGCACTTCGCTGCAGGCGATCCGCGGAGAGGCGAACACCCGCGAAGTCGTCGATGCCGTCATGAGCGCCGAGCAGTCTCTCCAGACCGCAATCGCCATCCGCGACAAGGTGGTCACCGCCTATCTCGAAATCGCGCGCATGCAGATCTGAGGAAAAGAGACATGAAAGCCCTTTCCATCGCCGCCACGGGCATGAACGCCCAGCAATTGAATCTCGAAGTCATCGCGAACAACATCGCGAACATCAACACGACCGGCTACAAGCGGGCGCGCGCAGAATTTTCGGACCTGCTCTACCAGACCGAGCGGGCGCAGGGCGTCCCGAACCGCTCCAACCAGGCGATCGTGCCTGAAGGCGCGATCATCGGCTTGGGCGTCCAGACCTCCGCCGTGCGCAACCTTCATATCCAGGGCAGCCTCGTCAACACCGGCAACGACTACGACCTGGCGCTTGTCGGCCGCGGCTGGTTTCAGATCGAGACGCCGGATGGCGAGACGGTCTACACCCGCTCGGGGGCTTTCAACACCAATGCCACGGGCCAGCTCGTGACCATCGACGGCTATACCGTGGTTCCGGGCGTCACCGTGCCGCAGGACGCGACCGAGATCGTCTTCACCTCGTCGGGCCAGGTGATGGTGCGGATCGGCAACGATACGGAACTGCAGGAAATCGGCCAGCTGACGATCGCGAACTTCGTCAACGAGGCGGGTCTCGAGCCGATGGGCGAGAACCTGTTCCGTCAGACGCCGGCCTCCGGGGATCCGATCGTCGGCACGCCGGCCGATCCGGGCTTTGCGCAGGTCAAGCAGAATTACCTGGAATCCTCGAACGTCGATCCGGTCAAGGAGATTACCGACCTCATCTCGGCCCAGCGTGCCTATGAGATGAATTCGAAGATCATCCAGGCCGCGGACGAAATGGCCGCCACGGTGAGCAAGAACCTGAGGTAACAGGAAGAGGAGGCAAACATGATGTTTCGCCGATCCCCCGGAGGAAAAGCAGTTGCAGGCGGCCGCGCTCAGCCGGCACGTGCCGTTCTGTATGCGGCCATGGCGAGTTGCCTGCTTTTGCCGGCAGCAGCCCTTGCCGAGCCGCCGACGGCCGTCATTCCGAAGCAGACGATCTATCCCGGCGAAAAGCTCGATGCGAGCATGCTGGAGGTGGTCGACGTGACCAACCCGGACCTGCGCGACGGCTATGTGCGCTCGATCGACGAGGTCGACGGCATGGTGACCAAGCGGACCCTTCTTCCCGGGCGGGTCATCCTGGCCTCGGCGCTGCGCGAGCAATATGCGGTCGAACGCGGCTCCACCGTTCGCCTCGTCTTCAACAATGGCGGTCTGACGATAACGGCCGCCGGCTCGCCGCTGCAGGATGCCGCGGTCGGCGACCTGATCCGCGTGCGCAACGTCGATACCGGCGTGATCGTCTCCGGGACGGTGATGGCGGACAGCACGATCCATGTGGTGGCGAAATGAAGATCAATGCATGCAAGTGGCTGCTGACCCTCGCGGTGGTCTTCGCCGCGACCTTGACTTCCGCCTATGCGGCCTCGCGGATCAAGGACGTCGCGTCCCTGCAGTCGGGCAGGGACAACCAGCTCATCGGTTACGGCCTGGTCGTCGGCCTGCAGGGCACCGGTGACAGCCTGCGCTCTTCTCCGTTCACGGATCAGTCGATCCGCGCCATGCTGCAGAACCTCGGCATTTCCACGCAGGGCGGGGATTCGCGCACGCGCAACGTCGCGGCGGTGCTCGTCACCGCCACGCTGCCTCCTTTCGCGAGCCCAGGCAGCCGGCTCGACGTGACCGTCGGTTCGCTGGGCGATGCGACGTCGCTGCGCGGCGGTACGCTGGTCATGACCTCGCTTTCAGGTGCCGACGGCCAGATCTATGCCGTGGCGCAGGGCTCGGTGGTCGTCAGCGGTTTCAACGCGCAAGGTGAAGCCGCCCAATTGAGCCAGGGCGTGACCACGGCGGGACGTGTTCCGAACGGCGCCATCATCGAGCGGGAACTGCCGTCGAAGTTCAAGGACGGCTTCAACCTGGTGCTGCAGCTGCGCAATCCGGACTTTTCGACCGCCGTCGGCATGGCCGCGGCGATCAACAGATATGCCGCGGCGCAATTTGGCGGCCGGATCGCCGAAGCCTTGGACTCGCAGTCCGTCCTGGTCCAGAAGCCGAAGATGGCGGATCTCGCGCGCCTGATGGCGGACGTGGAAAACCTGGTGATCGAGACCGACGCGCCGGCCCGGGTCGTCATCAACGAACGCACCGGTACGATCGTCATCGGCCAGGACGTCCGCGTCGCCGAAGTGGCCGTCAGCTACGGCACGCTGACGGTGCAGGTCAGCGAGACGCCGACGATCGTCCAGCCGGAACCCTTCTCGCGCGGCGAGACGGCCTACGAGCCCAATACCACGATCGAAGCGCAGGCCGACGGCGGCACGGTCGCCATCCTCAACGGCTCGAGCCTGCGTTCGCTCGTCGCGGGCCTGAACAGCATCGGCGTCAAGCCGGACGGGATCATCGCGATCCTCCAGAGCATCAAATCGGCGGGAGCCCTACAGGCGGAGCTTGTTCTGCAATGACCGGAAACTTCGATCGTCTTTTCGGCAAGGCGCGCCGCGTTCTCCTGGGCCCGGTCGCCGCCGCGCTCCTGCTTTCGATGCCCGGTGCATTCGCGCAGGACGTCACGGCGCCGCCGGCCGACAGCGCGACGGCGAGCGAAATCGAAAAGTTCTGCACCAATATCGCCGACGCCGCGCGCGACCAGCGCTACGTTCTGCAGCGCCAGGACCTGGAGAAGCTGAGAGCGAATGTCGATGAGCGGATCGCGACGCTGGAGACGCGCCGGGCGGAATACGAGGACTGGCTTAAGCGCCGCAACGATTTCCTCAAACAGGCGGAGCTTGGCCTTGTCGACATCTACAAGACGATGAAGCCGGATGCCGCCGCCGGCAAACTCGAGATGGTGCGTCCGGAGATCGCGGCCGCAATCGTCATGCGCCTGCCGCCGCGCCAGTCGTCGCTGATCCTGAGCGAAATGAGCGACGAAAGGGCAGCGGTGCTGACCAACATCATTTCGAGCGCGAGCGATCCCAATACCTCCAAGGAGCCATCATGAGAACGCGCATCACGGCCGTACTGGCCGCAGGGCTCCTGGCGGGTTGCCAGAACCAGGCCTTCAACGAGATCGGGCGGGCGCCGGCCATGAGCCCGATCGGCAGCGGCCTGCAATATACGCAGACGCCCCAGCTTGCCATGTATCCGAAGCAGCCGCGCCACGTCACGAACGGGTACTCGCTTTGGAACGACCAGCAGGCGGCCCTCTTCAAGGATGCGCGGGCGATCAATATCGGCGACATCCTGACGGTCGACATCCGTATCGACGACAAGGCCTCTTTCGAAAACGAGACGGACCGCAGCCGCAAGAATTCGAGCGGCTTCAATCTCGGCGCAAGCGGACAGTCCCAGACGAGCGACTTCGCCTGGTCGGGCGATCTCGAATACGGCTCAAACACCAAGACGGAAGGCGACGGCAAGACCGAGCGTTCGGAGAAGCTCAGGCTGCTGGTCGCCGCGGTCGTGACCGGCGTCCTCGAAAACGGCAACCTGCTGATCAGCGGCTCGCAGGAAGTGCGCGTCAACCACGAGCTGCGCATCCTCAATGTCGCAGGCATCGTCCGGCCGCGCGACGTGGATGCCGACAACGTCATCTCCTACGACCGCATCGCCGAGGCGCGCATCTCCTATGGCGGCCGCGGCCGCCTGACGGAGGTCCAGCAGCCGCCGTGGGGTCAGCAGATCGTCGATCTCGTCTCGCCCCTCTGACCGGCCGGAAGCACGATGGAAGAAATCGAGAGCAAAGAAGCGAACGCCCCCTCGCGGCTGATGACCATCGCCGCCGTGGCGGTGCTGACCCTCGTTGCCGGCGGCGGCGGCTGGCTCGCCGGCATGCTCCTGGCACCGCCGCCGGCGGAGAAGACGGAAGCCGCGGCCGAACTGCCTGCGAACGCCACCGGCGAGGCGGACATACCGAAAATGTCAGAGGTGGCACACGGCATCGTGCAGCTCGATCCCATTACGACGAACCTGGCCTATCCGGCCGAAAACTGGGTTCGCCTCGAGGTCGCGCTCCAGTTCGATGGCGCTCCCGACGTTGCGCTGGCGGAAACGATACACCAGGACATTGCAGCCTATCTGAAGACCGTGTCGCTGCAGCAGATTCAAGGCCCGCGCGGCTTCCAATATCTCCGGGATGACATCCAGGAGCGGGTTGACCTGCGCTCCGAGGGCCGCGTAACGAATGTGATGTTCCGCACCTTCGTCATCCAATGATTCGCTGATGCTCCGGTTTGCCACCTTCATAATCGCCATGATGGCGATGTCGGGAATTGCCGGGGCTCAGAGCTTCCCCGCCGATATCCTGAATACACCGGTCGACGGCTCCGTCGCCTCGTGGATCATCCGCACCTTCGGCCTCCTGACCGTTCTTTCGGTGGCCCCGGGTATCCTGATCATGGTGACGAGCTTCCCGCGCTTCGTCATCGCCTTTGCGATCCTGCGCTCAGGGATGGGACTGGCGACGACGCCCTCCAACATGATCATGGTGTCGCTCGCGCTCTTCATGACCTTCTACGTCATGGCGCCGACCTTCGACCGCGCCTGGCGCGACGGCATCGATCCGCTCCTGAAGAACGAGATCTCCGAGACGGATGCGATGCAGCGGATGTCGGAGCCTTTCCGCGAGTTCATGCTGGCCAATACCCGCGACAAGGACCTGCAGCTCTTCATCGACATCGCCCGGGAGAAGGGCCAGACCGTCGTCGTCGACGAAAAGGTGGACCTGCGCGCCGTCGTGCCGGCCTTCATGATCTCGGAGATCCGCCGCGGCTTCGAGATCGGCTTCCTGATCATGCTGCCCTTCCTCGTGATCGACCTGATCGTCGCGACCATCACCATGGCGATGGGCATGATGATGCTTCCCCCGACGGCGATTTCGCTGCCCTTCAAGATCCTGTTCTTCGTGCTGATCGACGGCTGGAACCTGCTGGTCGGCAGCCTCGTGCGCTCCTTTATCTGAGGCCCCGCCGCCAGGCACGGCGGTCCGGCAAGAATCCGTTAAGCATAGGATTTCACAGGCGATTAACCACACCTTCGCCGGGACCGGGCACGCCCTTCTCCGGTTAAACACTTGGCAATGAATGGCTGCGAATTTCGTCCTCACACGACGGGTTTGGTATCCATCACGAGTTGAGCGGAGCCGAGTGGCATGATGCCGGACCGTCGGGACCGGTAGCGATTTTCAGTCCGGTATGTCCCCCCAATCAGTATTTCGTAGGGACAAACGAATATGACCAGCATTCTCACCAACAACTCCGCAATGGCCGCGCTTTCGACGCTGCGCTCGATCTCTTCCAGCATGGAAGACACGCAGAGCCGCATCTCCTCCGGCCTTCGCGTCGGTTCGGCCTCCGACAACGCCGCTTACTGGTCGATCGCGACCACCATGCGCTCCGACAACCAGGCTCTCTCCGCAGTCCAGGACGCGCTCGGCCTCGGTGCTGCCAAGGTCGACACCGCCTATTCCGGTATGGAATCGGCGATCGAAGTCGTGAAGGAAATCAAGGCCAAGCTCGTTGCCGCCACCGAAGACGGCGTCGACAAGGCCAAGATCCAAGAAGAAATCACTCAGCTCAAGGACCAACTGACGAGCATCGCCGACGCGGCTTCCTTCTCCGGTGAGAACTGGCTGCAGGCGGACCTCAGCGGCGGCGCCGTCACCAAGAGCGTCGTCGGCTCGTTCGTCCGTGACGCAAGCGGTTCCGTAGCCGTCAAGAAGGTCGATTACAGCCTCAACGCCAACTCGGTTCTCTTCGACACGGTCGGCGATACCGGCATTCTGGACAAGGTCTACAACGTCTCGCAGGCAAGCGTCACGCTGACGGTCAACACCAACGGCGTCGAATCGCAGCATACGGTTGCTGCCTATTCGCTGGAGTCCCTCACCGAAGCCGGTGCGGAGTTCCAGGGCAACTATGCTCTTCAGGGCGGTAACAGCTACGTCAAGGTCGAAAACGTCTGGGTTCGGGCTGAGACCGCTGCAACCGGCGCCACCGGTCAAGAAATCGCCGCCACCACGACGGCAGCTGGTACCATCACTGCAGACAGCTGGGTCGTCGATGTCGGCAACGCTCCTGCCGCCAACGTTTCGGCCGGCCAGTCGGTCGCGAACATCAACATCGTCGGAATGGGTGCAGCTGCGCTCGATGCCCTGATCAGCGGTGTCGACGCCGCTTTGACAGACATGACCAGCGCTGCCGCCTCGCTCGGCTCCATCTCCTCGCGCATCGACCTGCAGAGCGAATTCGTCAACAAGCTCTCGGACTCGATCGAGTCGGGCGTCGGCCGTCTCGTCGACGCGGACATGAACGAGGAGTCGACCCGCCTCAAGGCCCTGCAGACCCAGCAGCAGCTCGCCATCCAGGCCCTGTCGATCGCCAACTCGGACTCGCAGAACGTCCTGTCGCTCTTCCGCTAAGAAGATATGCAATAGCCGGATGCAGGCAAGCTTTTGCCTGCATCCGCTTCCTTCGAACCGCGCCCGGAGATCGAGCGCGGTTTTTTGCATTGTCTCGTCGCGAAGTCGTGCTTCACCATTTCTTAAACATGCTATGGCACGCGCGCACGCGCATGGGTTGAAAAATTTACGCAAGATCTCTCTCGCGCTTAGTGCTTCATTAACCAACCTGAGATTATCTAGACCCATCGAAAGGACGGGCTAACTTCAGCAATAACAGCTGGTTAGCAAGCATGACGTTGACCGTCTTTCGCCGGTGGAACCGGAATGTCCCTTCTCATCAGCCATCAAGGGGCACTAAACCATGACGAGCATTCTCACTAACATTGCGGCAATGGCCGCTCTCCAGACCCTGCGCACCATCGGCTCCAACATGGAAGAGACGCAGGCGCATGTCTCCTCCGGTCTGCGCGTCGGCCAGGCCGCTGACAACGCCGCCTACTGGTCGATCGCGACCACCATGCGCTCCGATAACATGGCCCTTTCGGCCGTACAGGACGCCCTCGGCCTCGGCGCTGCCAAGGTTGATACCGCCTATTCCGGTATGGAATCGGCCATCGAAGTCGTGAAGGAAATCAAGAAAAAACTCGTTGCCGCTACCGAAGACGGCGTCGACAAGGCCAAGATCCAGGAAGAAATCGATCAGCTCAAGGATCAGCTGACGAGCATTTCCGAGGCCGCTTCGTTCTCGGGCGAAAACTGGCTGCAGGCGGACCTCAGCGGCGGCGCCGTCACCAAGAGCGTGGTCGGCTCGTTCGTCCGTGACGCAAGCGGCGCCGTGTCCGTGAAGAAGGTCGACTACAGCCTCAACACCAACTCGGTTCTGTTTGATACGGTGGGTAACACCGGCATCCTGGACAAGGTCTACAACGTCTCGCAGGCAAGCGTCACGCTGACGATCAACACGAACGGTGTCGCATCCCAGCACACGGTTGCTGCCTATTCGCTGGAATCGCTTACCCAGGCCGGCGCGGAATTCCAGGGCAACTACGCTCTTCAGGGCGGTAACAGCTACGTCAAGGTCGACAACGTCTGGGTTCGGGCTGAAACGGCCGCAACCGGTGCCACCGGTCAGGAGCTTGCCGCCACCACGACGGCAGCTGGTACCATCACTGCAAACAGCTGGGTTGTCGATGTCGGCAACGCCCCTGCCACCAACGTTTCGGCCGGGCAGTCCGTTGCCGGAATCAACATCGTCGGAATGGGTGCAGCTGCGCTCGATGCCCTGATCAGCGGTGTCGACGCCGCGTTGACGGACATGACGAGCGCGGCCGCCGACCTCGGCTCGATCGCCATGCGCATTGACCTGCAGAGCGATTTCGTCAACAAGCTCTCGGACTCGATCGACTCGGGTGTCGGCCGTCTCGTCGACGCGGACATGAACGAAGAATCGACCCGCCTGAAGGCCCTGCAGACTCAGCAGCAGCTCGCCATCCAGTCGCTGTCGATCGCTAACTCGGCTTCGGAAAACGTCCTCACGCTCTTCCGCTAATCAGACTCGGAAAGGTGGTCGCGAATTGAGCGACTGCCACCCTGTTCGAACCTTCAAAGGGGCCGCGCTCATCAAGTGTGGCCCCTTTCCTCGTTCCCTCGGCGAATAGCCGTTTAACCTTTGTTAACCATAACTGCGCTAATTGGGCTCAACGCAACGAACGGTTAACCAAGACGAAGAAGGGGTTAACGGCATGATGCCTCGCGTTCGTTCCCCCGGGGCAGCCGGGATGTCCCTTTCCAACTAGCCATTCAAAGGGGCCCGTAATGACCAGCATTCTCACCAATGTTGCAGCGATGGCTGCACTCCAGACCCTGCGCGGTATCGACTCCAACATGGAGGAAACGCAGGCTCGCGTGTCCTCGGGCCTCCGCGTCGGCACGGCTTCGGATAACGCTGCCTACTGGTCGATCGCCACCACGATGCGATCGGACAACATGGCGCTTTCCGCCGTTCAGGATGCCCTGGGTCTCGGTGCGGCCAAGGTCGACACGGCCTATGCCGGGATGGAGAATGCCGTCGAGGTGGTGAAGGAAATTCGCGCCAAGCTCGTCGCTGCCACCGAAGATGGTGTCGATAAGGCCAAGATTCAGGAAGAGATCGAACAGCTCAAGCAACAGCTGACGAGCATTGCAACGGCCGCTTCCTTCAGTGGCGAGAACTGGCTCCAGGCGGATCTAACTGCGCCCGTCACGAAGAGCGTTGTCGGTTCTTTCGTCCGCGATTCCTCGGGCGTCGTGTCCGTAAAGACGATCGACTATGTTCTCGACGGCAACTCCGTCCTCTTCGATACCGTTGGCAACAACGGGATTCTGGACAAGGTTTATGATGTCTCCGAGTCAAGCGTCACGCTTTCGATCAACACCGGCGGCGTCGTATCCGAGCATACGGTGGCGGCCTACACCGTTGATGACCTCATCGCCGGCGGCGCGGTATTCCAGGGCAACTACGCCCTTGCCGGAGGTGTGAACTATGTAAAGGTTGAGGGCGTTTGGGTCGAAGCGGTTGCATCATCCGGTGCACCGGGTCAGGAAGTCGCTGCCGTGACGACCGCTGCAGCTCCCATCACCGCCGATTCCTGGGCCGTAGACACAACCGCCGGCCCGGCTGCCAGCGTACCTGCACCTGCCTCGATCGAGAATATCGACATCACCAACGCCGCGCAGGCAGCAAACCTCGACGCGCTGATCAGGGGCGTCGACGAAGCGCTCGAGGATCTGATCAGCGCCACATCGGCGCTGGGCTCGATTTCCATGCGCATCGGCATGCAGGAAGAGTTCGTATCGAAGCTCACCGACTCGATCGACTCGGGCATCGGCCGCCTTGTCGACGCCGACATGAACGAAGAATCGACCAGGCTCAAGGCACTGCAGACACAGCAGCAGCTTGCCATCCAGTCGCTGTCGATCGCCAACACCAATTCGGAAAACATCCTCCAGCTCTTCCGTCAGTAAGCGGCGCCCCGGCTAGGGGGCGGCTTCGTCCCGCTCTGAAGGAGAAAAACCCGCGGTCCTGGAAGGGGCTGCGGGTTTTCGTTTTGGTGCCGACCTTGTGCCAGGCTGACGGCTTTAAACGAATTCTTCACCTTCATTACCGATCCGTTAACGTTGTTAACTTTTTCTTAACCATTTCCGTTAATGGTTCGTTAAGAACGGCGGTCTGTCACCCAGGGCAAAAAGGTGTCAGCGCGCATGACGCCTCACCGTCGTTGCCGGCTTTCCGGAATGGTCCGATTTCCCCAACCAGGGCAGCATAGCGCCCCAGGGTGACCACCAATGACCAGCATCATGACCAACCCCGCCGCCATGGCGGCGTTGCAGACATTGCGCGCGATCAACCATAATCTCGAGACGACTCAGGGCCGCATCTCCTCCGGCTTTCGCGTGGAAACCGCGGCCGACAATGCCGCCTATTGGTCCATCGCAACCACGATGCGGTCGGACAATGCCGCGTTGTCGACGGTTCACGACGCCTTGGGCCTCGGAGCAGCCAAGGTCGATACGTTCTATTCGGCGATGGATACGGTCATCGACGTGATGACCGAGATCAAGGCCAAGCTCGTCGCGGCAAGCGAGCCGGGCGTCGACAAGGATAAGATCAACAAGGAAGTGGCCGAGCTCAAGAGCCAGTTGAACTCGGCCGCGCAGTCGGCCTCCTTCTCCGGCGAGAACTGGCTCTATAACGGTGCTTCTGCAGCACTGGGCACCAAATCGATCGTCGCCTCCTTCAACCGCAGCGCCGACGGCAGCGTTACCGTGTCGACGCTCAATTACGACACCGCCAAGTCCGTTCTGATCGACGTCACCGATCCAAGCCGCGGCATGCTAACCAAGGCGGTGAATGCGGATGCGCTTCAGTCCACGCCGACCGGCACGGCCCGCAATTACTATCTCATCGATGCAGGCGCAGCTCCCGGGGGCGCGACCGAGATCGAGATCGACAACGCAACGACCGCCGCGCAGCTGGGCGACATGATCAGCGTCGTCGACGAGCTCATCAGCCAGCTGACCGACTCCGCCGCCACGCTCGGCGCGATCACCAGCCGCATCGAGATGCAGGAAAGCTTCGTCGCCAATCTGATGGATGTGATCGACAAGGGCGTCGGGCGTCTCGTCGATGCCGACATGAACGAGGAATCGACACGGCTGAAGGCGCTGCAGACGCAGCAGCAGCTCGGCATCCAGTCACTGTCGATCGCCAACACCACCTCCGAGAACATCCTCCGCCTGTTCCAGGAATAAGGGAAGGTTTGGGCGCGTGAGGGAGAGGACAACACCCCTCCCCAACCCCTCCCCACAAGGGGGAGGGGCTTAACCTGCCGCTCCCTCGTCTCTTCTCGCCGCGCTACTGCTGGAAGAGAGGGTGAATGAACCGGACGCGGCGCGGCACACTCCTGCCCCTCCCCCCTGTGGGGAGGGGTCGGGGAGGGGTCTTGAATACGCCCCACCCCAAACCTGATTTCAAACCTTCCTTCCGCCGCGCCGCCGGTCATCGGCATGGCGGAAGCCGGTTGGACCGCGCTGTTGCCCTGGCGCGGTCCAACACCTTCATTTTCGCACAAGTTTGACCGGATAGCCTCCCTTCCGCAGTC
The DNA here is from genome assembly GCF_056739175.1 of Ensifer sp. R1-3. Taxonomy (NCBI): domain Bacteria; kingdom Pseudomonadati; phylum Pseudomonadota; class Alphaproteobacteria; order Hyphomicrobiales; family Rhizobiaceae; genus Ensifer; species Ensifer sp. R1-3. The sequence continues at coordinate 2,134,230 of NZ_CP096515.1, read as the reverse complement.
ATTCAAGCAGCGACCTTTGCGCGTCTGATGGGACGCGCGGTGCTGTAGTCCGACTGCCGGCCAAGAGGGTTTTGGCTGCCGCTTGCATCGGTGGGCTCCGCTTTTGGCGAACCGTTGCACATCGAGAATGCCGGTCCTGTCGCTGTCTCGGGCGAGGGGCCGAAGGAGACATTTAAGACGTGTCAGGCTCTATGGATTTTCGGGTGCTGGGGCAGCCTCTGCCGGTAAGGCGTGGAGCATCGACGCTGGTGACGTGCGGGCAGGAGGCGTGCCGATGAGCGCGTCGCTGTCCCGCTATCTCAAGGACTTCAGCCCGCCCAGGATCGAGCTCGCGCGGGTACCGCCGAGATATTTTCCGGACCTCGACACCGGCCTTTCGGAGAACCGTGCCGGTGCGAGGCCGGCCATGCCCGAGATCGATATCGACGCCGAGCGCCGCGAAGCCTTTGCGCAGGGACGTGCCGAGGCCAGCGCCGAACTCGCTCTCGAGCATCAGAAAGAGATCGCCGATCTCAAGGCGCGCCATGCAGAAGAGACCGAGGCCCTGAAGCAGCGCCTCGAGGAACAGGCAGCCGCCAGGATCGCCGCCGGTTTCGGCGAAATGGCGGATCGGCTGGCGCTCGCGCTCGGCGACCAGGCGGCGCGCGTCCTTGCTCCGGTCATGGACGAGGCGCTCGCCAAGCGCGCGGTCGAGAACCTGGCCGGCATGGTCCGGCACGGCCTCGCTGCCGGCGAAGGGATCGCGATTACGGTGCGGGGGCCGCTTGCGCTTTTCGAAGCATTGAAAGCCCTCTTGCCCGAAACGGCCGCGTTCCGTCACGTCGAAAGCGGTGACGTCGACCTGACCGTCGAAATAGGCGAGGCGATACTGGTGACGCGAATGGCCGCGTGGTCCGATACTGTTCGCAAGGTTCTGGCATGAACGACGAGAGCAATCACAACGGCAAGAACGAAATCATCATCGTCCGGCGTTCGGCAGACAACCACGACGGCCATCACGGCGGCGGGTGGAAGATCGCCTATGCCGACTTCATGACGGCGATGATGGCCTTCTTCCTCGTCATGTGGCTGATCAACGCCGCGAACGAGGAGACCAAGGCGGCGATCGCCGCCTATTTCAATCCGGTGCAGTTGACCGATCAGAAGCCGGCCGAGAAGGGCCTCAAGGATCCTGCCAAGGATGCGCAGGGCGAACAGACGCAGCAGCGCTCCAAGGTCGACGGCGAACAGACGAAGTCGGGCGGTTCGGCCAAGACCGGCGATCAGCTGACGGCGACCTCGGGCGAAGAGACCAAATATTCCGACGCCGACTTCTTCGAAAATCCCTACTCGGTCCTGTCCGAAATCGCCCGCGAAGTGGGTCACGAGGCGAATATCAGCGTCAAGGGCGACGGCGGCGCGGCCCAGTCCGGGCCTTCAACCGGCGCCGCCGGCGGCGAAGCCTATCGCGATCCCTTCGACCCGGACTTCTGGACCAAGCAGGTGGAGGTGAAGGACGCAGGCAACACGGCCGAAAGCGATGTGGCGTCAGCGGCAAACAGCGCCCGCGAAGCGGCTTCCGCGCCTAACGTGCCGGATAAGGCAGAGGGCGCAAAGGCCGCGGATGCACCCGAGAACCAAGCGCCGGCTGAAAATCCGCAGAAAGAAGCCGAAGCCCTTAAGGCCGAAATCGAAAAGGAGCTCGGCGGCGAGGCCGGGCGGCTCCTTGAAGGCCTGGCGGTAACCCCGGCCGAGGGCGGACTGCTGGTGACGATCAGCGAGCAGACGGATGCGCCGATGTTCGCGGTCGGCTCCGCCGTGCCGCAAAAGGAGCTGGTGCTCGCGATGGAGAAGATCGGCAGGCTGCTCGCCGAGCGCCCGGGCGCCGTGGCGGTTCGCGGCCATACCGACGGGCGGCCGTTCAAGGATGGCACCTACGACAATTGGCGCCTTTCGGCGGCACGCGCCCAGAGCGCCTATTACATGCTCGTGCGCGGCGGCCTGGATGAAGAGCGCGTGAAGCAGATCAGCGGTTTTGCCGACCGCCGGCTCCAGGTGCCGAACGATGCCTATGCGCCTGCGAACCGACGGATCGAAATCCTGCTGCAGTCGGGCCAGGGCTGAGAAATGCTGAAGCGGCTCTGCACCCTCCTTGCGGCGTCGGCACTTGCCGCTCCCCTCGCGCTTGGCCTTGCCCGCGCGAACGGGACGGAGGAGCTCACGCCCTACAAGATGATAAGGTCGCTGCAATATGTGCAGGATTCGGTGGTGCTCGGCGACCATTCGGCGATCGAGATGCAGCGCTTCATGCTCGGCGCGATCGACGAGCGGCTGAGAGCCGCCGGTCCTTCGGCGTTTCGCGATCCGCGCAATGTCGACGCGGCTCTCGTCTATGTCATGAGCGGCGGCAATCCGGCGACGCTCGACCTGTTGGCCGACCGCGACATCGAGGGCAATTTCGATTCCCGGGTAACCGATGCGCTCAGGCAATATCTGAACGGCAAGGGCCCTCTGATCGTCGAGAATCTCACCAAGGCCGCCCCGGAATACAAGAATTCCCGCATCGGTCCGTATCTGTTCCTGATCCTCGGCAACGCCATGTCGCAGCAGGATCCGATCGAGGCGATGAAACATTACGATTGGGCGCGCCTGACGGCGCCGGGCACCATAATCGAGGAGGCTGCCCTTCGCCGTTCGGTCTCGCTGGCGGCGCAGGCCGGCCTTCCGGAAAAGGGCTTTCGCTATGCGCTGAACTATGCGCGGCGATACCTGACGTCACCCTATGCAAGCCAGTTTGCCGATGTCTTCGTCGAGCTGGCGGTCGCCCATTTCGACGAGGCGGCCGATGGGCGCGTCTCGGAGATACTCTCCTTCATGGACAGCGCGCGCCAGCGCGAGGTCTATCTCAGGGTGGCGCGCCGCGCCGCGATTGCCGGCAACCAGGCCCTGGCGCGGCTGGCGTCCAGGCGCGCCGAGGAACTGGCGGGGGATGACAGTTCCCGATCGCAGGTGCTTGCGAGCTTCTACGAGGGGCTGGCGGCCGTGCCGTCCGCGGATGTCTTCTCGGCCGCCGAAGCCCTCGAAGCGATCCCCGACGAAAAGCTGTCGCCGCGCGACCGCGCTCTGCGCGAGGCGGCCAAGGCCGTTGCCGATGCGGTGGTCCGGCCACCATTGGGAGAAAGCCCGGCGCAAGCACCCGCGCCTATAGCGGAAAGACCAGCCGGGGAGCAAAGCGAGTTGGCTGCGGAGGAAAGCGGAAGCGGCATGAGCCCATTCGGCCAGCCGGTCGAGGAGTCGCCCGGCAGGACATCCGAGATGACGGCCGAAGCCGATGCCGCCGCTCCAGGCGATCCGGCTTTCGACGGCTTTCTTGCCAGCGGTCGTTCGAAGATCGATGAGATCGATGCGCTGCTGAAGGGGGAAGGACAATGAGGCCTCTTGACGAGAGTTTGCGCGCGCCCGCCGCAAGCAGGCCGGCACAGGCGCTGAGCGTTCGGGGTCAGCCGGAGGCCGAGCCCGGAGCGTTTGGCGAGGCGATCGCCGATGCAGGCCGCCGCAGGACGCAGGGGCAAGGCGGCCAGACATCTGCGGGCGAAGCGCGAAGTGAGCCCGTCGCCAACGCCTCGGCGGTGCCGAAGGTCGACGGCTTTGGCGCGGACGTTCCGGCATCCATGGCGGATGCTGCATCGCCCGACGCTCGACCCGCCTCCGAGCGCGCGATCATTACGCGGGACCAGGCGGCGAAACGATTGCAGCACGGCCACCCTGCCGGCACGACGCCTCTGTCGCTCGGCCGCGATGATGCAGGCGAGGAAACGGCCGAGCCGGTGGAACCGGCGGCAGCCCACTCGCGCGAAGCAGTGCATGCCTTGCGCGACGCCATAGACGAAGCGTCGGGTATGACGGCGACGGAAGGTGACGAGAATGCCGAGCCTGTCGGCGGGACCGTCTCCGATCTCCTGTCGATGCTTACAGGCGCCGCACCGGCGGTGGCTGCGGCTTCGCAGCCGGAAGGCAGGGCAAAGCCCGCCTCGGCGGTTCGAGACGGCTCCGACGGTCCGGCAAAGGCTGTAGGCGGCATATCTCCGGACGTGGCGGACGGCGAGCATCTGCAGGCCGGGGAGGTGACCGGCGACAGCGAGCCGGATCGGTTTTTCCGCTTCGCCCGTGCCGACGGTAAGGGGCAGGCCGTTTCCATGAGCATTTCCCGGGATGGCGAGCGGGCCGTCGTGGAGAACAGCCGATCGTCGGTCAAACCCGGAGTGGAGACCGTGACCGTCCTGGAGGCGCGCCGCTATCTCGGCCTTGCGGTCAACGAGAACGCCACGTCGGTGACGACCGCGATCGCCGGCGATAGCGGATGGGCCGAGGCATTGCAGTCGAGCGCCGCGACGACGAAGCCCGAAGCCTGGAGCCAGGCCGGCAAGACGCTCAATACGCTGAAGATCCAGATGCACCCGGTCGACCTCGGCATGGTGACGGCGACGCTGAGGCTGAAGGACGACGAGCTGCAGGTCGATCTGAAGGTCGAAACCGGTGAGGCCTTCCGCCAGTTGCGCGACGATCAGAGCGAAATGGTGAAGGCCCTGCGGGCGCAAGGATTTGCGGTCGACCAGGTGAACATCGTCTTCAACGGCGGCGGAGATTCCGCAAGTGGCGGCGGCGGACAGTCCCAGGCTCAGGCACAGCTCGGTTACGAGGGCCGCGAGCGGGCAGGTGATGATGGCCAGGGGCGTCAGCCGCGGGATGGCGGCCGGGCGGCGACGGAAAGGTGGGCGGGCAATGATGCTACGGACGATGTGCCTGACGGTGCCGAGCGTTCTCGCGCTGGCCACGTCTACATGTAGCGCCCTTGCGAGCGCAGGCGTCTGCGAACGCGAGATCGCATCCGCCGCCTCCAAATACGGCGTCCCGACCGGGATTCTCTATTCCGTCGGATTGACCGAGACGGGCCGAAAGGGATCCCTGCAGCCCTATGCGATGAACATCGAAGGCAAGGCCTATTTCGGGCAAAGCGTCCAGGATGTCCTCACGCGTTTCGGCGCGGCGCGTGCCGAGGGCGCCAAGCTCATCGATCTCGGCTGCATGCAGATCAACTACCACTTTCACGGCGAACATTTCAGCTCTCCCGAGGAGATGCTCGACCCGCGCAGGAATGTCGAATATGCGGCCCGCTTCCTGTCCGATCTGCGCGCCCGGCACGAGAGTTGGACGATGGCGGTCGCTCGCTATCACGCCGGCCCCAACAATGATCCGGCGCAGAAGAAATACGTCTGCCGCGTCATCGCAAACCTGGTCGCGACCGGCTATGGCAAGTGGACGCCGAACGCGCAGCAGTTTTGCCGATGACCGACTTGCGGTTGCATTACCGCAGCGGCTGCCTCATTGTGGCGACAATGCGGACAGATTGTGATCGCAAGCGATTTCAGCATCTCGCGTTAACTTTTCAACATCATGTTAGTGGTAAGGTTAACGATCACCTACTAGATATAGGCCAAATCGGCACGCAATTCTTAATCAACTATTAAAATCCCCCATTAACTTCCTCTAGTTGTTCCCGATTCCCGGGATTCGTACCTCTGTATCAATGTGGCATCCATACTGATTCGGAGGCGGGCGAATGATCGTGGTGGTTGATGATAGAGCTCTTGTGAAGGACGGCTACGCGTCCCTGTTCGGCCGCGAGGGCATTCCCTCGACGGGCTTCGATCCGAGGGAGTTCGGCGAGTGGGTAAGCTCCGCCGCCGATTCCGATATCGACGCTGTCGAAGCCTTCCTGATCGGGCAGGGGGAGAGCACTTTGACCCTGCCGCGCGCGATCCGGGATCGCTCCCGTGCCCCGGTCATCGCCATGAGCGACACGCCGTCGCTGGAAAACACGCTTGCGCTCTTCGACTGCGGTGTCGACGACGTGGTCCGCAAGCCGGTGCATCCGAGGGAAATCCTCGCACGCGTCGCAGCGATCCGCCGGCGTTTGACGGCCATCGCCAACTTCACGGATATCGGTCCCATCCGCGTTTTTGCCGACGGGCGCGATCCCGAGATCAACGGCGAAGTCTTCGCGCTTCCCCGTCGCGAACGACGTATTCTCGAATATCTCGTCGCCAACCGCGGGCGCCGGGTGTCCAAGTCGCAGATATTCAACGCGATCTACGGCATCTTCGACGAGGACGTCGAAGAGAATGTCGTCGAAAGCCACATCAGCAAGCTGCGCAAGAAACTGCGCAAGAAGCTCGGCTTCGACCCGATCGATTCCAAGCGTTTCCTTGGCTACTGCATCGACTGGAATTGAGCGCTGAAGGGCAGGGCGAGGATAGCTCAAGACAGGTTCACGCAAGGCCCGGTCTCTAGTGTCGCCGCAACAAGGAAATGAGGATCCGATATGAGTCTCTACGGTACCATGAGAACGGGCGTGTCCGGCATGAACGCCCAGTCCAACCGGCTCAGCACAGTCGCCGAGAATATCGCGAACGCCAACACCACGGGCTACAAGCGCGCATCGACGGAATTCTCATCGATGATCCTGCCGTCGGGCAACGGATCCTATAATTCCGGCGGCGTGCAGACGGAGGTGCGCTACAGCATCTCGCAGCAGGGCGCGACGACCTTCACCACCTCGGCCAGCGACCTGGCGATCGACGGCGGCGGCTTCTTCATCGTCGAAGGCGCCAATGGCCAGGAATATCTGACCCGCGCCGGCTCCTTCGTTCCGGACAGCGAAGGCAATCTGGTCAATGCCGCCGGCTTCACGCTGATGGGCTACGAATACGAGGCCGGCGTCGACCCGACGGTCGTCGTCAACGGTTTCGATGGCCTGACCAGGGTCAATCTCGCTTCGGATGGGCTTATCGCGACCGGTTCGACCAAGGGCTCCATGGGCGCGAACCTGCCCTCGGGTGCTGCCGTGGGCGATGTTTCCACCACTTCGCTCGTCGTCTATGACAGCCAGGGCAATACCCGCATTCTGGATTTCAACTACGAGAAAACTGGCGCGAATGCGTGGTCCGTCGAGGTGGTCGACCGGACGTCGTCAACGGTCCTCGGTACACAGACGCTGAATTTCAACGCGGACGGATCCCTTACCGCGACCCCTGCCACATTGACGACATCGGCGATGACGGCCCTTCCCGGCACCGGCGCGAACCTCTCGGCCCTCACTATCGATCTGACGAAGACGACGCAGCTCGGCTACGCCTTCAATGCCGACGGCGGCAATATCGACGGCAATGCGCCGAGCAAGGTTGCCGGTTACCAGATCGACTCCGACGGCATCGTCTATGTCAAATACGAGAACGGCAAGCTCGATCCGCGCTATCGCATCGCGCTCGCCAATGTCCAGAGCCCGGACAAGCTGAAGCCGGAATCCGGTAACGTCTATTCGCAGGGCGTCGACTCCGGCGTCATCATCACCGGCTTCGCCGGCTCGGGCGATTTCGGCGAAATCCTCTCCGGCGCGCTCGAAAGCTCGAATGTCGATATCGCCGAGGAACTGACGGCGATGATCGAGTCGCAGCGCAACTACACGGCAAACTCCAAGGTCTTCCAGACCGGTTCGGAACTGCTCGAAGTTCTCGTCAATCTGAAGCGGTAATTCCAACTTCGAAACTACGCACTTCCGGACGTAAGGCCCATTACGGGCTCTTCCCGGGAGTGCTCTGAGAAAACGGTCCCCGGCATGTCGCTGTCTTCTGCAATCGCCATTGCGCAATCCGCGTTCAGCACCACGGCGCAACAAACCGCCACGGTCTCGAAGAACATTGCCAATTCCGGCAATGCGGACTACTCGCGCCGCATGGCGATGCTCGGGACCACCCCGGGCGGCGCCCAGGTCGTATCGATCTATCGGGCGCAGAACGAGGCGCTCCTCAAGCAGAACCTGATCGGCATCTCGCAGTCCTCCGCGCAGAGCAGCCTCCTGTCCGGGCTTGAGATCATGAAATCGGCGCTCGGCGGCAATGACTACGAGTCGTCGCCCTCCACCTATCTCTCGGCCTTCCGCAACAGCCTGCAGACTTTCGCGTCGACGCCCGGCAATGCGACGATCGCCGCCACCGTGGTGTCGGATGCATCGGATCTTGCCAACTCGATCAGCAAGACGTCGGCCGCCGTTCAGGACCTTCGTCTCGACTCGGACAAGAAAATCGCCGAGGAGGTCGCCAATCTGAACCGCCTTCTCGCGCAGTTCGAGACGGCGAACAATGCCGTCAGACAGGCGACGGCTGCCGGAACGGACGCGACCGCTGCGCTCGACGATCGCGACAAGATCCTGAAGCAGGTATCGGAGCTTGTCGGTATCTCCACCGTCACGCGGGCAAACAACGATACCGTCATCTACACCTCGGGCGGCACCGTTCTCTTCGAGACGCTTCCGAGAGAAGTCACGTTTGCGCCGAAGAGCGCTTACGATGCTACGGTCACCGGCAACGGCATATTCATCGACGGCGTGCCGCTCGCTGCCGGCAGCGGCGCCGATACCAGTGCCCAGGGCAAGCTCGCAGGCCTGCTTCAGCTGCGCGACGACATCGCTCCGACGTTCCAGTCGCAGCTCGACGAGATGGCGCGCGGCCTCGTCACCCTGTTCAAGGAAGGCGGCCTGCCGGGACTCTTCACCTGGTCGGGCGGAACCGTACCGGCCGCCGGCGCCGTCCAGCCGGGGCTCGCCGCGAGCCTTTCGGTCAATCCCGCGGCGAAGGCCAATCCCTTCCTCCTGCGCGACGGCGGCTTCAACGGCGTCGTTTCGAACCCGGACGGCAATGCCGGTTATACGGTCCTGCTCGACGGTTTCGTCACTGCGATGGACGGCGACATGGCGTTCGACGGCGCGACCGGGCTCGACGCCACGAGCTCGATCATGGAATTCGCCGCGTCTTCCATCGGCTGGTTCGAGCAGATACGCAGCGGCGCCTCCACGGCCGATGACAACAAGGCGGCGTTGCTGGCGCGCACGCAGGAGGCGCTCGGCAGCGTGACCGGGGTGAGCATCGACGAGGAACTGTCGCTGCTTCTCGACCTGGAGCAGTCCTACAAGGCCTCGGCCAAGTTGATCAGCACCGTCGACGCCATGATGGCGTCGCTTCTCGAAGCCGTGAGGTAATCATGAAGACGTCCTTCGTTTCGAACCTGGCCGTTCAGAACGCCATGCGGCTGACCATCCAGCAGGGGCAGGCTGAACTTCTGAAGCTGCAGACGGAGGTGACGACCGGCCGCCACGCCGATGTCGGGCTGGCGCTCGGTTCCTCGGCGGCGCGGTCCGTGAGCCTGCAGCGCGAGCTCGCGCGGCTCGGTACGCTCGTCGATACCAATTCCGTCGTCACCCAGCGGCTTGCCGCCTCGCAATCTGCCCTCTCCGCGATGGCCGAAGCGGCGCAGCAGGTGCGCAACACCCTCGTCACCTTCAAGGGCAATGATGCCGCCGATCAGCTCGCGATCCAGAAGACCGAAATACAGAGCGCCATGTCGGCCTTTTCGTCGGCGGCGAACCTGTCCTTCAACGGCGAATTTCTCTTCGCCGGCATCAACACCGATGTGAGACCCCTCGAGGACTATAATGCTGCGGCGAAGTCGACCTTCGACACCGCGCTCGCCACCTACATGTCGGCGAACGGCATTGCCTCCATGAGCGATTTCACGAAGGCGGAGATGGAGGACTTCATCACCAACACGCTCGAGCCGCTTTATGCAAGCGATGCGCAATGGGCTGCCGATTGGTCCAAGGCATCGAGCCAGAACATGACGAGCCGCATCAGCACGACGGAAGTGGTGCAGAGCTCCACCAATGCGACGACGGAAGGCTTCCGGAAATTCGCTCTCGCCAGCGTGATCGCGCTGGAACTGATGGACGAAAATGTCAGCTCCGAGGTCCGTGCCTATATCGGCGAGGCCGCGCTCGGCTATGTCGAGCAGGCCAATACGCAGATCACGGCGGAGCGCAGCACTCTCGGTATTTCCGAAGCGCGCGTGAAAAAGGCGAATACCTCCCTTCAAGCCCAGATCAAGCTGATCAACACACATATTACCGATCTCGAAGGCGTCGACACCTACGAGGCTTCGACACGGATGAACACGCTGCTGACGCAAGTAGAGACCTCCTACACACTGACGGCGCGGATCCAGCGGTTGAGTTTGATAGACTTCCTCTAATGACTAGAGGATGCGGACAAGCATGAGGGATGTCTGAATGTATCAGTTTGCATACGCCGAGATCATGGAGGAAGGCGTAGCCGTTTCCAAGGATCGGGAGAAGCAGGTTCTCGATCGTTCCATCGCGCTCTTGCAGGCGGCGAAGGAAAAGGACGGATACACCCGGGAAGCGATCGAAGCGGTCTACTTCACCCGGCGTCTCTGGATCCGTTTCATCGAAGATCTGCGCGCGCCGGATAACCAGCTCAACGAAGAGCTGCGCGCCAACCTCATCTCGATCGGAATCTGGATTCTGAACGAGACGGAGAAGATCCGCAAACGCGAGTCTTCCAACTTCCAGGGCATAATCGACATAACCACCATCATCAGGGATGGACTGAAATGAAGAGCACACTGCGTATTTCGCTGAAATCGGGCGAAAGGATCTTTGTAAACGGCGCAGTGCTGCGCGTCGACCGCAAGGTCGCGATCGAATTCCTGAACGACGTGACCTTCCTCCTGGAAAACCACGTCCTGCAGCCCGAAGATGCGACGACACCGCTGCGGCAGCTCTATTTCATCGCCCAGATGATCCTGATCAATCCGGAAGGCGCGGACCAGTCGACCGCGATGTTCCGCAAGTCGATCGTGATGCTGCTCAACTGCTTCAAGCACGACGAGGTGCTGGCGGAACTCAAGCGCATCGACGGGCTGGTCACGCAGGGCCGGGCCTTCGAGGCGCTGAAGGCGATCCGGGGGCTTTATCCGATCGAGGACCAGATACTCAACGCGCAGGAACTGACGCCTGCGACGGTGGAACAGATACGCAAGGAGATCGCGCCATGGCGGTAAGCGGCGTAAACAACACGTCCAACAGCTACACGCCCACGGTTTCCGCCACGGACTCGGCGGGCGACGCCAGCGCGGCGACGCTCAACTACGAGAGCTTCCTCAAGCTGCTCGTAGCGCAGATGAAGAACCAGGATCCGACGCAGCCGATGGACGCGACGCAGCAGATCGCGCAGCTTGCGACCTTCTCGCAGGTGGAGCAGACGATCAAGACCAACAAGAACCTCGAGAGCCTGCTGCAGCGCACGGCGCTCAGCGAGGCGGACGCGGTGATCGGCAGGACCGTCACCAGCGCCGACGGCAAGACCACTGGCGTCGTCAAGGAGGTGAAACTATACTCCGATGGAATCATCGCGGTGCTCGATACGGGCAAGGAGCTCGTCATCGGTCCGGGCGTCATAATGAAGTGAGTTCCCATGAATGAGGCAGATGCCCTCGACATCGTACAGGCGGCGATCTGGACAGTGATCGTGGCCTCGGGCCCTGCCGTTCTCGCCGCAATGGTGGTCGGCGTCGGCATCGCCTTCATCCAGGCCCTGACCCAGGTCCAGGAGATGACGCTGACATTCGTGCCGAAGATTCTCGCGGTGATGATCACCGCCGCCATTTCCGCGCCCTTCGTCGGCGCGCAGATATCGATCTTCACCGACATCGTGTTCTCGCGGATACAGAGCGGGTTTTAGAGATCGGCGACAACCCGCTTACCCCATACCACCTTCGCGCAAGCTTGGCCCTCTAGGACTCTGCCATACCCTTGGGCAGGATCTTATGATCGCTGCCCGCCTCTCATGAAGAGACGGAAGAGACATGGCACAACAGGCGACGCTGACCATCCCGAAACTTGCACCCAAGAGCCGGGACGTCGGCTTTGCGCTCGGGATCGTGATGATCCTGTCGATCCTGTTCCTGCCCATTCCCCCCTTCCTGATCGATCTCGGGCTCGCCTTCTCCATTTCGTTCTCGGTGCTGATCCTGATGGTCGCGCTCTGGATCCAGCGGCCGCTCGATTTCTCGTCCTTCCCGACGATTCTGCTGATCTCGACCATGATCCGTCTGGCGCTGAACATCGCCACCACGCGCGTCATCCTTTCCCATGGGCATGAGGGCCATGGCGCCGCAGGCGGGGTCATCTCCGGTTTCGCCAGCCTCGTCATGTCCGGGGACTTCGTGATCGGTCTCATCGTCTTCCTGATCCTGATCACGGTGAACTTCATCGTCATCACCAAGGGTGCCACGCGTATCGCCGAAGTCGGCGCCCGTTTCACCCTCGATGCGATCCCCGGCAAGCAGATGTCGATCGATGCCGACCTCTCGGCCGGCCTGATCGACGAGAAGGAAGCGCAGCGCCGCCGCCGCGAGCTGGAGGAGGAGAGCTCCTTCTTCGGCGCCATGGACGGTGCGTCCAAATTCGTGCGCGGCGATGCGATCGCCGGCCTGATCATCACCGCGATTAACGTCTTCGGCGGCATCATCATCGGCTATCTGCGGCATGACATGGAGATCGGCGAGGCGGCCGATGTGTTCGTCAAGCTTTCCGTCGGCGACGGTCTCGTCTCCCAGATCCCGGCGCTGATCGTGTCGCTCGCCGCCGGCCTGCTCGTCTCGCGCGGCGGCACCGCCGGTTCCACAGACCAGGCGGTCGTCGGCCAGCTCAGCGGTTATCCCCGGGCGCTGATGGTTGCCTCCGGGCTGATCGTCCTGCTCTCCGTCACGCCCGGCCTGCCTTTCCTCCCCTTTGCGGCGCTTGGCGGCGGCATGGCTTTCCTCGCCTGGTTCATTCCGAAGCAGATCGAGGCCGAGAAGGCGGCAAAGCGGGACGAGGAGGCGGCGAAGGCGCAGCAGAGCAAGGAAAGCGACAAGGATTCGGTCAAATCGGTGCTGAAGACCGCGGAGATCGAGCTGCTGCTCGGCAAACAGGTCTCCACCAGGCTGCTGGGCGCCCATCAGGAGCTTGCCTTCCGCGTCGGCAAGATGCGCCGGAAGTTCGCCCTCCAATACGGCCTCGTCGTTCCGGAGATCAAGGTCTCCGACGACATCACCATCCCCGACAAGGCCTATCATGTCCGCATCCACGGCACCACGATCGCCTCCAACACGGTCCGCGTGGGCGAAGTGCTGGTGGTTACCGGCGGCGGGCGGCGGCCGAGCGTGCCTGGCGACGACATCCGGGAACCGGCATTCGGCATGCCGGCGGTGTCGATCCTCGAGACGTTCACGGAAGACCTGAAGCGCGAAGGCTTCCACCCGATCGACAACGTATCGGTGGTGCTGACGCATTTGAGCGAAGTGATCCGCAACAATCTTCCGCAGCTTCTCTCCTACAAGGACGTGAAGGTGCTGATCGAACGGCTCGACCCGGAATACCGCAAGCTCGCGGACGAGATCTGTACCTCGCACATGTCCTATTCCGGCCTGCAGGCGGTGCTGAAACTGCTGCTCGCCGAACGCGTCTCGATCCGCAATCTTCATCTGATCCTCGAAGCCGTGGCGGAGCTCGCCCCGCATGTGCGCAAGACCGAGCAGATCGTCGAACATGTGCGGGTGCGCATGTCGCAGCAGCTCTGCGGCGATCTCGCCGACAATGGCGTGCTGCGCGTGCTGAGGCTTGGGAACAAATGGGACATGGTCTTCCACCAGGCGCTCAAGCGCGACGCCAAGGGTGAGATCGTCGAGTTCGATATCGACCCGCGCCATCTCGAGGAGTTCAGCGAGCAGGCGACGAAGGTAATCCGTGAACATCTCGACCGCGGCATGCCCTTCGTACTGGTAAGTTCGCCCGAATCCCGGTCTTATGTGCGCATGATCATCGAACGCCTCTTCGCCACGTTGCCCGTGCTCTCGCATGTCGAGCTCGCCAAGGGACTCGAGATCAAGATCATCGGCTCGATTTCATGATCACCGACCCCGAGGGCACGGTTCTGGCGCTGTTTGCGGCCTTCTGCCGGATCGGCGGCTGCGTCATGATCATGCCGGGATTCTCGACCGCGCGCGTCCCCATGCAGATACGGCTGTTCATCGCGGTGGCGCTCTCCATGGCCATCCTGCCGATCATGTGGACGGACATCTATCCGCAGGTGACGGGCAAGGGTCACGACTATCTCTACCTCGTCGCGACCGAGACCGCCGTCGGCGCGGTGATCGGGCTCGTCGCGCGCTACTACGTGCTCGGGCTGCAGTTCGCCGGCACCGCGATCACCATGCTGATGGGGTTCGGCTCGCCGCCGGCGGCGGACGTGCTGGAGGATACGGCGGAAAACCAGCTCACCAGCATGATCGGTTTTGCCGGGCTGATGATTCTCTTCATGCTGGATTTCCACCACGTGATTTTCGAGGCGATCGCGCAGTCCTACCGGGTGATGCCGATCGGCGCCGGCTTCGACCCGCAGGGCACGCTGATCACGCTCACCAATTCGCTCGGTCAGACCTTCATGATCATGCTCCGGCTCGCCAGCCCCTTCGTGATCTACGGCCTGCTGTTCAACGTGGCGATCGGGATGGTCAACAAGCTGGCGCCGCAGATACCGGTCTACTTCATTTCCCAGCCCTACCTCATCATGGGCGGCCTGTTCCTTCTCTATCTCGGCATCGCCGCGATGCTGCGTCTCTTCGCCGACGGCTTCGCGCCCGTCATGCAGGGCGGCTAGCTCGATGAAGGCGCGGTCGGAAAAGCTGAAACGCCTGGTCGCCGTCCAGCGGCACCTGGAGCGGATGGCCGAAAGCGAAGTGGCCGAGACCGCCCGCCAACGGACCGAACTTGCCGGAACGATCGACGTCGTGGTCGACGCCATGGGCTCGGCCCATCCGATGCATCGCGTGTTTTCAGGTCACTATGCCTCCCAACTCGGGCGCCTCGTGCAGAAGGACCAGATGCTGCTCGGAATCCAGCAGGTGCATGAAGCCCGCATGATGAAGGAACGCGCCAAGGGCGACCGGCTCGAGGAACACATGAAGGATGCCCGGCTGTCGGAGGACCGCGAAGCCGCCGACAATTCGATCCTCGACCTGATCGACCAGCACGTCTCGGGCGGCGCGCCAGCTTCCGGTAAGGTTGACGGGCGATAGTGCCTCAACCGGGGAGCCGGCAAGGGTGGCTTTCCGCTTCACGAACATCGCCTTGCCCGGCAAACGAGGTGCCGGCTTCGGCCTTGAGAGGATCTGACATGGCTATTTCTCCGCCCAGCGATCTGGTGATGGACGTCGTCCGCGCGGCCGATCCGGCTGAGGTCCAGGAGGCCCAGGCGCGGCTCAAGGCCAATCGCGCCGCTTTTCAGGCGACCAGCCTCGCGGAAAATGGCGATGGCTTCGCGGCGCACGTTTCTTCGGTGCTCAATTCTGCCGAGGGATCGAGCGGTCTTGGAGACATCAGCAATCGGGCCGAAGCGAAGAAGATCCCGGAGACCTATCGGAAATTCGAGGCGATGGTCCTGCAGAATTTCGTGAAATCCATGCTTCCGAGCGAAAGCGAAAACGTCTTCGGCAAGGGCACCTCCGGCGACATCTGGAAAAGCATGATGGCCGAGCAGATCGGCGACGTGCTTGCCAAGGGCGGCGGGATCGGCATCGCCGATCAGATGGTAGGCGACGATGCGACCGACCGGGTGAACGCCTCGCTCGACGGCGACAGCCGGAACCTCGCCGCCGGCATGGTCCAGGAATATGAGCGCAAGGCGCTCTCGTCCTTCCTGCCCAACGATGAAGAGAAGAAGCAGGCCTGATGCTTGTCGCCCGGACCGCGAAGCGGCTTGGCGAAGTACATTCATACCAATCGAAACAAGCGGGCGAAAGAATGCCTGGGCATCGTTCCGCCCGCGCCCTGCGATAGTGCATATGGGAGTTGATTATGGAAGCTGTGGCATCCAACGACCTGCGGATCCAAAATGTTCTCGGCCGACTGGAGATGATCATCGACAACGAGAACAGCCGTATCGGTGCGGACCCCGAATTCGACCTCAAGACGTCGAATGCCCACAAGAGCCGGTGCCTCTACGAGTTGACCATGCTTCATCGCGACGCGGGGCCGGGTGAGATCTCGCCGGCCTTCGCGGCGCAGACGCGCCATCTCAGGAGCAAGCTGCAAGTCAACGCGCAGAAGGTGGCGGCGCACCTGGAAGCGGTCCGCTCCGTCGTCGATCTCCTCAAGACCGCCGCCCAGGATGCGGATGCGGACGGCATCTATACCGAAGCGCAATTCCGCTACAGCGATTTCTGATGTTGAAGCTCGTCCTCACCGGAGTCTGGGTCTGCGCCGTCACGCTCGGGTCGGTTTATTTTTCGATGCAGCATGCCTCGGCGCCGGTGGTTTCGGATGCGGAGGCGGACCGGCGCGCGTCGCAGGAATATGTCCCCGGGGAGATGATAACGATCCCGTCCATCAAGGACGGTGCGGTGCAGGGCTATTTCCTTGCCAAGCTCTCCTTTTCGGCATCGCGGGAAGGTATCGCCAAGCTGCATGCGCCTCTGCGCCAGCTCGTCACCGACGAGCTCTACGACATGCTCGTGGGCTCGAGATTCATCGATGTCGCCGATACGGCTACGTTCGACCTGGCTGCCTTCAAGGTTGCGGTCAAGGATGGCCTCAACAGAAAGCTCGGAAGCGAGGTCATTTCCGAAGTTCTGGTCGAGCAGCTCGAGTATCTGACCAAAGAGGACGTGGAACGCGTCGCCAACAGCCAGAACCGCCCTTATCAGAAGCCTGTGCCGATCCTCGACAGGAACGGCCAGGGGGCCTCTGATCGGCTACCGGAGAGCGCGGTGCAGGCGACGAGCGCGCACTGACGCCTGCCGTGCCGCGCGTTTTGCCGGCGACTGCGTCAGTCCCTGTCGCGATTGCCGTCCCGCGTATCGTCCGCGTCTATCCTGGCGGTCAGCCGGCCGATCGCGACGTGGAGAGGATGGAGGCTGGCCGCGGCAAGGCCGGTCTCTCTCCAGAGCCTGAGCCCTACCGGCAGCGACGAGGCCAGCAGCCATAGGGACTTGCAGAGGGTTTTCAGTCGTCCGGAGAAGGTCGCGTCGCGCTGGTGCTCCATCAGCGTCGAAATCGCACCTTTCTCGAGGCTGCGGGCACGTGTCCACGAAGCCGTCGTGTGATGAGCCGGAACCGATTCCGCGACCCAGGCATCCGCAGCCCAGGCGAAGGAGAAGCCTTTCGCCTTGCACCGGTCGAAGAAATCCGCGTCGCCGATGCCGACGATATTCAGCGCCGGATCCAGGAACGGCCGCGGCATGCCGTCGAGCACCCGTCGCGTGATCAGGACGTTGCCTGCGGAGTAAAGGACGGGTACGGGCCCGCTCCCATGGTAGGGAGGTGCGAAGACGGGGTGGCGCTTCCACTTCTGTTCCTGAGGATGCCCCAAGACCGGAAGCTGCGGACCGCCGACGATGTCCGCGTCATGGGCTTCCTGCACCGCCATCAGACAATCGAGCCATTCGGGAGCGGCTATCTCGTCATCATAGATGACGGCGACGAGGCCGATTCTCGGAAAGAGTTCGAGAGCGGCTGTCAATCCGGCATTGCAGGCATGGGCATATCCGTGGCGGCGTGCGACGACGACGGAGGAATCGAAGGAATGGCCGCTGAAGAAGTCTTTGGCCGCCTGCGCGCCGGCCAGCCCGTCCGCGTCGTTTTCGACGACAATGGTCGCGAGGGGGACATCGGGCCGCTGCGAGACGATGGTCCTCAGCGTCTTGACGAGATGATCCGGACGCCGGAACGTGGGCACGATGACGACGAGCTCGATATCCGACGCATCTTCCAGCTTCGTCTGAAAATGGATGAAACTGTCCTGGCCGTCCGACGTCATCGTCAAAGCCCGCGCCGATTCGATGCAATGAGTACAGTAAATCTTCCTAAACAGAGGTTGAATCCAAAACAGCCTTTCGAATGAGGATTTTACGCCCGGTCTCGGCAATGCAAAAGCCGGAATCGTCGATGCGCCCCAGGGAGCAAGGCGATCTCTCATCGGTACAACGAAATTGCCGCGTCGCACTGCGGATGGCGCTTCCATGCGCGCCGGGCACTTGCAATTATGCGTTTGGAACAGCATAGGGCGCATGCAGGCAATCGCCGGATGCGGCTTGATCTAGAGTGTGCCGCGTTCGGGACTAATCGGGAGATACGCCGTGACGACTGTGATTGATGGCAAGGACGTTGCTGCTTCGGTCATCGAAACCGTGAAATCCGCCACGAGCGCACTGGAAAGCGAGACGGGCGTGCGCGCGGGTCTCGCGGTCGTCATCGTCGGGGACGATCCCGCAAGCCACACTTACGTGTCGGCGAAGAGCAGGATGGCGAAGGAATGCGGCTTCCTGTCGGTCCAGCACACGCTGCCCGAGGAGACCTCGCAGGAGGAGCTCGCGGCGCTGGTCGCCGAGCTCAATGCGGATCCGTCAATCCACGGCATTCTCGTGCAGCTGCCTTTGCCGAAACACCTCCGCTCGGAACCGATCATCCAGTCGATCCTTCCGGAAAAGGACGTCGACGGACTGCATGTCGTCAATGCCGGCAAGCTCGCGACCGGCGACCTCGAAGGCGGGCTCGTCTCCTGCACGCCGGCCGGCGCGATGGTCTTCGTGCGCCGGACTTACGGCGATGATCTTTCCGGGCTCAATGCCGTCGTCATCGGCCGCTCCAACCTCTTCGGCAAGCCGATGTCCGCCCTGCTTCTCGCGGCCAATGCGACGGTCACGACGGCGCATTCGCGCACCAAGGATCTGGCGGCCGTTTGCCGCAACGCGGACATCCTGGTAGCCGCGGTCGGGCGCCCCGAGATGGTCAAGGCGGACTGGGTCAAGCCCGGTGCCATGGTGGTCGACGTCGGCATCAACCGCGTCCCGGCGCCCGAACGCGGCGAGGGCAGGACGAAGCTCGTCGGCGATGTCGCCTTCGACGAGTGTGCGAAGGTCGCAGGCGTGATCACGCCTGTTCCGGGGGGCGTCGGGCCGATGACGATCGCCATGCTGATGGCGAACACGATCATCGCCGCCTGCCGCATGGCCGGCCGCAAGCCTCCGAAGTTCTGACTGCTGCTTGGGTCTAAGACAGCCCTCCCCAACCCCTCCCCACAACTACGGCATGCACATATCTCTTGCGCGCCGGTGCGGCGGATACTGCTCATGAAAGGGATCCCTCGGGAACCCAACCGCCTCAACCCCGCTCGGTCGGGGTTGCCCCTCAACCGGCTGCCGCCACCTTCTCCCCGCAGGCGGGGAGAAGGGATATGCCGCGCCCGCGCTCGCTCCCTCGGGCGGGCGGTGAATGCGGGGTTCAGTTGGCGCCGCTTGTCCCTTCTCCCCGCCTGCGGGGAGAAGGTGCCGGCAGTCGGATGAGGGGCGGGTGACCGCTAATGCCAATGTTAGCGCATACGGGTTTGATCCCAAGGACCCATCCGCAAGCCTCGGCACAGCTGGAAATGCAGATGCCGCCACTCCGGAGTAAGTCCGCGAAGGGCTGGACAACAAGAGATATGTGCATGCCGTAGCTCCCCACAAGAGGGAGGGGCTTCGTTGCTGCGCCCGCTACATGCTTTTCGGCCGTCCACTCTGCTGGAACGGTCCGGAAAGGCGAGATGGATGCGGCGGGTTAAGCCCCTCCCACCTGTGGGGAGGGGTTGGGGAGGGGTGATCTGTCCGGTGCAGGCCCCGTCGAGGCACGCACGATCAGTTCGGCGCGCCAAAGCTCCTGCTCGGGATAGTCTCCCTGATTGAGGATGCCGCCGATCAGCCGCTTGGCGATGCGTGCACCTGCCGCGCGAAGCGAGGAGCGCGTCGTCGTCAGCGGTACGCTGAAGTTCTCGGGTTTCAGCATCGGCAGCACGTCGTCATGGGCGATGAGCGAGATGTCGGTGCCGATGGCGAGTCCGGCCTGGTTGATCGCCCGTACGGCGCCGAGCGCCAACACTGTACTGGAACAAAGGACGGCGGTCGGCGGGGCCGGCCGTTTGAGGAAACGCTGCATGCTCCGATAGCCATGCTCGTCGGTCATCGCAGAGTGATGGACGAGCGCATCGTCGAGGTTGAGACCCTTCTCCGCGAGCGCGCGCACCAGCCCTTTCCTCCTGCGGATGGAGAAGGTGAGGTGTTCCGGCCCGTTGATCAGGGCGATGCGGTTGTGGCCGAGCTGGATGAGAAGCCTGGCGGCGTCGTAGAAGGCGCCGGTATTGTCCACGTCGAGGAACGGATAGTCCCGGGGACCGCCGATGGAGCGGCCATGCACCACGAAGGGAATGGAAAGTGCCTTCAGCATCTCGATGCGGGGATCGTTGGCGCGCATATAGGCGATGAAGACAGCGTCGACATTGCCGCTCGCTGCAAGCCGGCGGAATGTCGCCTCCTCGTCTTCGGGCGCACTGGGGTTCAACACGAAGTGGAAATCGTGCTCCACCGCTTCCTCCGCCAGCCCCGCCAGGAATTCACCGAAATGGATGTCCGAATCGATTCCGGCTGCGATCGGCATGACGAGCCCGATCGAATAGGCTTTCCCGGTCGCGAGGCGCTGTGCGGCACGGTTGGGCCTGTATCCCGTCTCGCGCACCGCCTCCAGCACCCGTGCCCGCGTTTCCGCATTGACCTCCGGATAGCCGTTCAGCGCCCGGCTGACCGTGGTCTGGGACAGGCCGAGCAGTTCCGCCAATTGCTTGAGATTGACCGGCATGGCGAGAATCCTTCCAAAGCGCTTTGAATATCTTTTTCATTTTTCTTGCTTCGGCAAGCACCTCTGATGACCTGTATCATCGGGATCGGCTTCAAAAAAGCGAAAAACCCGCATCTTGCGCCGCAAAACGTTGCCGCAAAGCAAAAATGCCGCACAATTCTGCAGGGGAAGGAAAGCTCTTGACTCTTTCTCTGCAGCGATGGAGTGTTATCGAACTCAAAGCGCTTTGAATGCTCGGCATAAACGGAGCCATGAATTCGCGCTTTGACATTCGCCCGAGGCGTCCGCCCGGGCTTCTTTTTGGGGGAGGACAAGAGGTGAAGAGATCATTGCTGATCGGCGTGGCCGCATTCGCATTGCTTACAGGGACTGCTGGGCTTGCAGGGACTGCCGGCGCCGCCGACCTGAAATTCAAGCCGGGAGAGGATTCCAGGTTCAACTGGGCGAGCCTGGAGGAGTTCAAGAAGGGTCACGACCTCAAGGGTCAGACGCTCACCATCTTCGGTCCCTGGCGCGGCGAGGACGAGGCTCTGTTCAAGAGCGTCTACGCCTATTTCGTCGAGGCGACCGGCGTGGAGCTCAAATATTCCTCCTCGGAAAACTACGAGCAGCAGATCGTCATCGATACGCAGGCGGGAAGCCCGCCTGATGTCGCAATCCTGCCGCAGCCGGGTCTCATCGCCGATCTGGCCGCCAAGGGCCTTCTGACGCCGCTCGGCGACGAAACCAAGCAATGGCTCCTCGACAACTATGCTGCAGGCCAGTCCTGGGTCGACCTCTCCACCTATAACGGCAAGGACGGAACGTCCGCGCTTTACGCCTTCCCGTACAAGATCGACGTCAAGTCTCTCGTCTGGTACGTGCCGGAGAACTTCGAGGATGCCGGCTACGAAGTGCCCAAGACCATGGAAGAATTGAAAGCGCTGACGGAGAAGATCGCCGAAGACGGCGAAAAGCCGTGGTGCATCGGTCTCGGTTCGGGCGGCGCGACCGGTTGGCCGGCGACCGACTGGGTCGAGGACCTGATGCTGCGGACCCAGCCCGCCGAGACCTACGACAAATGGGTGAAGAACGAGATACCCTTCACGGATGCGGCGGTCACGGGTGCACTGGAGGAGTTCGGCTGGTTCGCGCGCAATGACGCCTTCGTCGACGGCGGCGCAGCGGCGGTGGCGTCGACCGACTTCCGGGACAGCCCGAAAGGCCTCTTCAGTTCTCCGCCGAAGTGCTACCTGCACCACCAGGCCTCGTTCATTCCGTCCTTCTTCCCGGAAGGCAAGGTCGTCGGAGAGGATGCCGACTTCTTCTACATGCCGCCTTATGAAAGCAAAAAGGAGCTCGGTAATCCGGTGCTCGGCGCAGGCACGCTTGCGATGATCACCAAGGACACGCCGGCGGCACGCGCCTTCATCGAGTTCCTGAAGACCCCGATCGCGCACGAGGTCTGGATGGCGCAGACGAGCTTCCTCACGCCTTACAAGAGCGTCAATGTCGACGTCTACGGAAATCCGCCGCTGAAGAAACAGGGTGAAATCCTGCTGAACGCCACGACGTTCCGCTTCGACGGCTCCGACCTGATGCCCGGCAAGATCGGCGCCGGCGCCTTCTGGACCGGCATGGTCGATTTCGTCGGGGGCAAGTCCTCGGCCGACGTCGCGGCCGGCGTACAGAAGGCATGGGACTCCATCAAGTAAGATCCGGTCGGTCGGACGGTGGGGGCATCGTCCGCCTGTTCCTCGTTGGGCGGCCCTCCGGCTACTGCATGTTTCCTTTAATCCTATCCGATTAAAGGACAAAAGCATGCAGCAGATCAAAGCGCTACAGCGACCTTTGCGCGTCTGATAAGACGCGCGGCGCTGTAGAGGGCCGCCAATAAAAGCAGCCGCCGTTATACAAGGCGCCTGAAGCAGGCGCCTGCGAAGGCGTGAGAGGGGAGGAATGTGTCATGGAACAGTTGATTGCTGCCATTCTGACGATGGTGGCCGGCGTTCTGGTCTGCGCGGCCTATTTCTGGAGCACGAATCTCGTTCTCGACTGGATCTTCCCCTCCAAGGGGAAGTTCGGGGCCGTCGCCTCGCGCAACCTGCGTATCGCCAACAGCATTCGTCCCTGGCTGTTTCTCGCCCCCGCCCTGCTGGCGCTGACGCTCTACCTCGTCTACCCCGTCGTCCAATCGGTCTGGCTGAGCCTTCACGGTCGGGGAGGCCAGAACTTCGTCGGCCTGAGCAACTATTCCTGGATGATCAATGACGGCGAATTCCGCCAGTCGATCTTCAACAATTTCCTCTGGCTCCTCGTCGTGCCGGCGCTTTCGACCTTCTTCGGCCTGATCATTGCGGCACTGACCGACCGCATCTGGTGGGGCAATATCGCCAAGACGCTGATCTTCATGCCGATGGCGATTTCCTTCGTCGGCGCAGCCGTCATCTGGAAATTCATCTATGATTACCGCGCCGCAGGCTCCGAACAGATCGGTCTCCTGAACGCCATCGTCGTCGCGCTTGGCGGCGAGCCGCAGGCCTGGATCACGCTGCCCTTCTGGAACAACTTCTTCCTGATGGTCATCCTCATCTGGATCCAGACCGGCTTTGCCATGGTCATCCTTTCGGCGGCGCTGCGCGGCATTCCGGAGGAGACGATCGAGGCGGCGGTCATCGACGGCGCCAATGGCTGGCAGATTTTCTTCAAGATCATGGTGCCGCAGATCTGGGGCACGATCGCCGTCGTGTGGACGACCATCACCATCCTGGTCCTCAAGGTTTTCGATATCGTGCTGGCGATGACGAACGGGCAATGGCAGAGCCAGGTGCTTGCCAATCTCATGTTCGACTGGATGTTCCGCGGCGGCGGCGACTTCGGCCGAGGCGCGGCAATCGCGGTGGTCATCATGATCCTGGTCGTCCCGATCATGATCTGGAACATCCGCAACGCGACCAGGGAATCGGGAGGCCACTGAGATGAATCCGTCAAGGCGTTCTCCGCTCACCTGGGCCGTGCATCTTTCCGTCCTGCTTCTGGTCCTGCTCTGGACCCTGCCGACGGCCGGCCTCTTGATTTCCTCCTTGCGCGACAAGGACCAGCTCGCCGTTTCCGGCTGGTGGACGGCTCTTTCCAGCTCGTCGCGCAATGCCGTCGTCCGCGCGCCCTCGGCCGAGGACCAGGTCGAGCGCGACGGCAAGTTCGTGATTTCCGGAAACCTGCTGGAGGGCCGGGGCGAGGTTTCGGCCTTCGGATTTTCCAGCCGCGAACCCACTAAATTCAAGCCCGGCGAAACGGCTGAGCTCAACGACGGCGAAAGGCTGACGGTACAATCCGACGGCAGCTTCGAAATCGTTTCGGATCAGCGGATGGAGGGTTCGCGCGGCCAGCGGATATTCTTTACGGCCGCCACGCCACCGCGCTTCACGCTCGACAATTATGCCGAGGTCCTGAGTGCTGCGGGCATCGGCAGGTCCTTCCTGAATTCGCTGACCGTCGCCGTACCCTCGACCGTCATTCCGATCCTGATTGCGGCCTTCGCTGCCTACGCGCTCGCCTGGATGCCCTTTCCCGGCCGCGCGGTGCTGCTCGCCGTGGTCGTCGGCCTTCTGGTCGTGCCGCTGCAGATGTCGCTCATTCCGCTGCTGCAGCTTTATAATGGCGTCGGCGCCTTCTTCGGCGTCTCCGCCAAGACCTATATGGGCATCTGGCTCGCCCATACCGGCTTCGGCCTGCCGCTCGCCATCTATCTCCTGCGCAACTACATGGCCGGCCTGCCGCGCGAGATCATGGAATCCGCGCGCGTCGACGGCGCCAGCGATTTCGATATCTTCGTCAAGATCATTCTGCCCCTGTCGTTTCCGGCGCTCGCCTCCTTTGCCATCTTCCAGTTTCTCTGGACCTGGAACGACCTTCTCGTCGCCATCGTCTTCCTCGGCGCGGGGGACGACAAGCTGGTGCTGACCGGGCGTCTGGTCAATCTCCTCGGCTCCCGCGGCGGCAATTGGGAAATTCTCACCGCTTCCGCCTTCATCACCATCGTCGTTCCGCTGATCGTCTTCTTCGCCCTGCAACGCTACCTGGTGCGCGGTCTGCTGGCTGGGTCGGTCAAGGGCGGCTGATCGATTTCAGACAAGGAACCCTGAACAGCATGACAATGAACGAAACGACGAGCTCACTCCTCGAGCCCGATAGGGATTGGTGGCGCGGCGCGGTGATCTATCAGATCTATCCGCGCTCCTTTCAGGACACCAATGGCGATGGCATCGGCGATCTGCAGGGGATAACGGCCCGTCTGCCCCACATTGCAGGGCTCGGCGCGGATGCGATCTGGATATCGCCCTTCTTTACGTCGCCGATGCGGGACTTCGGCTACGACGTCTCAAACTATGTCGATGTCGACCCGATCTTCGGGACGCTCGAAGACTTCGATGCGCTGATCGCAGAGGCCCACCGGCTCGGTCTCCGGGTGATGATCGACCTCGTGCTGTCACATACCTCCGACCGGCACCCCTGGTTCGTCGAAAGCCGCTCCAGCCGCAGCAATGCGAAAGCGGACTGGTACGTCTGGGCGGATTCGAAGCCGGACGGCACACCGCCCAACAACTGGCTGTCGATTTTCGGCGGGTCCGCCTGGCAGTGGGATCCGACCCGCCTGCAATATTATCTGCACAACTTCCTCACTTCGCAGCCCGACCTCAATCTGCATAACCCGCAGGTTCAGGAAGCGCTGCTTGCCGTCGAGCGCTTCTGGCTGGAGCGGGGCGTCGACGGTTTCCGGCTCGACACCATCAACTTCTATTTCCATGACCGCGAGTTGCGCGACAACCCCGCGCTCGTGCCCGAACGCCGAAACGCCTCGACTGCGCCGGCGGTCAATCCCTATAACTATCAGGAGCATATCTACGACAAGAACCGGCCGGAGAACCTGGAGTTCCTGAAGCGCTTCCGCGCGGTTATGGACGAGTTCCCGGCGATCGCCGCCGTCGGCGAGGTCGGCGACAGCCAGCGCGGCCTCGAGATCGCAGGCGAATACACGTCGGGCGGCGACAAGGTGCACATGTGCTACGCCTTCGAGTTTCTGGCGCCCGACCGGCTGACGCCGCAGCGCGTGGCCGAGGTTCTGCGCGACTTCCACAGGGCGGCCCCCGAAGGCTGGGCCTGTTGGGCCTTCTCGAACCATGACGTGGTCCGCCACGTCAGCCGCTGGGCCGACGGCGTCACCGATCACGACGCGCATGCGAAGTTGCTCGCCAGCCTTTTGATGTCGCTGCGCGGTACCGTCTGCATCTATCAGGGCGAGGAACTCGCGCTCGCCGAGGCGGAGCTCGACTATGAGGATCTCCAGGATCCCTATGGCATCCAGTTCTGGCCCGACTTCAAGGGCCGGGACGGCTGCCGCACGCCGATGGTGTGGGAGAGCCTGCCCGATGGCGGCTTCAGCAGCGCGACGCCGTGGCTGCCGATTTCGGAGAGCCACATTCCGCGGGCGGTTGCCGCGCAGGAGGGCGACCCGGCCTCGGTGCTGCATCACTACCGACGCTTTCTCGCCTTCAGAAAGGCAAATCCGGCATTGGCCAAGGGCGAGATCGAATTCGTCGAGACCAGGGGCTCCTTGCTCGGCTTCCTGCGCAGCCATGGCAACGAGAAAGTCTTTTGCCTGTTCAACATGAGCGACGAAGCTGCGACGAAGGAACTGCCGATGAAGCGGCTGGAGCCGCTCGAGGGTCACGGCTTCGTCTCTGAGATACTGGATCACGAGGTCAAGCTGCCGGCCTGGGGCGCGTTTTTCGCGCGCCTGGCCTGAGAACCGAGGGGAGGGTGCCATGACAGGCCTGCTGCTGAAAGATATCCGCAAGTCCTACGGGGCCGTCGACGTAATTCACGGCATCGATCTCGACATCAAGGAAGGCGAGTTCGTCGTCTTCGTAGGACCGTCCGGATGCGGGAAGTCGACGCTTCTGCGCATGATCGCCGGGCTCGAGGAGATAACCGGCGGCGACATGTTCATCGACGGCGAGCGGGTCAACGACGTGCCGCCTTCGAAGCGCGGCATCGCCATGGTGTTCCAGTCCTATGCGCTCTATCCGCATATGACCGTTTACGACAACATGGCCTTCGGCATGCGCATCGCCAGGGAATCGAAGGAGGAGATCGACGGGCGTGTGCGTGGAGCCGCGGATATGCTTCAGCTCACCCCATATCTCGACCGGCTTCCGAAGGCGCTTTCCGGCGGCCAGCGGCAGCGCGTGGCCATCGGCCGGGCGATCTGCCGCAATCCCAAGGTCTTCCTTTTCGACGAGCCGCTCTCCAACCTCGACGCCGCGCTCCGGGTAGCGACCCGCATCGAGATCGCCAAGCTAAGCGAGCGGATGTCGGACACCACCATGATCTACGTCACCCATGACCAGGTGGAGGCGATGACGCTCGCCGACCGGATCGTGGTCCTCTCCGCCGGTCACATCGAACAGGTCGGGGCGCCCCTCGAACTCTACGAGCGGCCGGCAAACCTCTTCGTCGCGCGTTTCATCGGCTCCCCGGCCATGAACGTCATCCCGGCGACGATCACCGCGACCGGCCAACAGACCGCCGTCTCGCTCGCGGGCGGAAAGTCGGTGACGCTCGATGTTCCGACGAATGCCTCCGAAAACGGCAAGACGGCGAGCTTCGGCGTCCGCCCGGAAGACCTGCGGGCGACCGAGGCCGACGACTTCCTGTTCGAGGGCACGGTCTCGATCGTCGAGGCGCTGGGCGAGGTGACCTTGCTCTACATCGAAGGACTGGTCGAAAACGAGCCGATCATCGCCAAGATGCCCGGTATCGCCCGGGTCGGCCGCGGCGACAAGGTGCGGTTCACGGCCGACAAGGCCAAGCTGCATCTCTTCGACACCAATGGACAGAGCTATCGGGCGTAGATCGGCTGCGGGGACGGGGGCATTTTCGGCATGCAGCCCTGAACTCTCTGTTAAATTTCATGGGTTAGCGTCGTCGCAGTGGAATGCGAAAGGCGAGTTCGATGAGCAGTGCAGCCCCCGTGATCAACCGGCACTTTCTCAACAAGGAAGAGTCATTCATGTACGATCGGGAGGCGAATTTCCCGATGGAGGACACGCGGAACGAGGCGCGGATCGAATTCACCGAAAAGGGTATGCAGCATCTCTCGTCGCGCCGCTGCGAGATCATCAAGCTCTCCCGGAGCAGCGCCCTGATCGGCATCCTGACCCAGTTCCAGCTGCCGCAGAATTTCTATCTCGACATACCGAGCGCCCGCATTCCCCTGATCGGCTGCCTCCTGAGGCGGGTCCACGCCAACAACATCATCGAGGCGCGCTTCCTGCGGCTCCTGAGCGAGCGGGACCTCAACCGGATCTTCGTCTACAGCACCCATCCGAACCATC
Organism: Ensifer sp. R1-3; assembly: GCF_056739175.1. Classification (NCBI taxonomy): domain Bacteria; kingdom Pseudomonadati; phylum Pseudomonadota; class Alphaproteobacteria; order Hyphomicrobiales; family Rhizobiaceae; genus Ensifer; species Ensifer sp. R1-3. The sequence goes on along the minus strand of NZ_CP096515.1, from coordinate 2,106,258 downwards.
GGAACCGCACGCTCGACATCTATCGCTGAGAATGACGCGGCCGTCCGCTGGCGATGCTCGGTGTGGTTTGCGGGCTATACTCCCTCTGGGCTGCCGGCCATCTCCCCACAACCTGGCGGTTCGAGGGAAGGGCCGAGCGTGGGATTGCCCCTCAACCGGCTGCCGCCACCTTCTCCCCGCAGGCGCAGGGCTGTCCGGGGAAAATTCATGCATAGCGGAAGACCATTTGGTTTGGGATGGTCCGGGGTTTTGGTCGGCTTGGATTGACCTGCGGCGGCTTGTGGATTTCGGCGATGCTTTTGCGCTGGAACAGGCACTGGGTGACGAGGTCGGTGAAGCGCAGGATCGGTAGAGGGACGCGGGCGAGGCGGGCGGCGATGCGCAACAGTGCATAGGCGATCATCGCCGCGAAGATCTGCAGGCGGATGGCGTTGTCGTTGTTGCCGAGGAACTTGCGGATCTTGAGGTGCTGTTTGATCCAGCGGAACAGAAGCTCGATCTGCCAGCGATCCTTATAGAGCTGGCCGATCTCGACGGCGGAGCGCTCGAGGTCGTTGGTCAGAAGCGTGATCGTATCGCCGTCCTGGCGCTTGACGATTACCCGGCGCAAGCCGATCGGCAGCTTGGAATCGCCCTTGCTGGCGAGGCTGACCTGGCTGTCTTCGAGGACCAGGAAGCCATCGCCTTGAGGTTGCTCAACGGGGCGTTCAGCGACCAAAGCCAGTCCCATGTTGGTCTTCGGCCGGGTGACGAAACTGGCGCCGGCTTCGGCGATCGCCGTCCACCAGCCGTAATGGCAGTAGCCCTTGTCGAAGACATAGGTTGCGCCCTTTTCGATGGTGATCGTGCGGCCGATCTGGGCGTCGTTGACGTTGGCGTCGGTGATGTCGAGGATGCCTGGACAATCGGCCTTGGGATCATAGACGACATGCAGCTTCATGCCGCGGATGCGGCCGTTCGACTTGGCCCAATCGTACAGCTTACCCAGCGGGATCGGGGTCGAATCGATCAGCCGCAGCATCTTGGTGCCCTCCCGGCGCGTCTGCCGGTCGAGCTGACCGGCCAGAAGCGCGAAGGTCTCGGCGAAGACGGCGACCGGGCGGCGGCGGTTGGCGTCCGACAGCGTCGAGCGCATCAGCCGGCCACTGCCGAGATGGTAATGATGCTGACTGTTGGCGTTGAAGCTCGCCTCCAACCCGCGCAGGCTGGTCGTGGCGCTCAACTGGGCATAGATCAGTGCCACCAGATGATCCCAGCTGGTAAAGCACTTGTCGTAGGCATCCCCGGCATGACGATCCACAATCGCCTGAAAGCTGCGGCGATCAATCGCTTTCAGCAGCTGGGCGAAAATGCTAGGGGTGAACCGCATGCTCCGTCTCCTTTTCTGAGTCTCGACAACCAGAAAATAGACGGAAAAACGCCGTCTGACGGGGCATGCGCCTGCGACATTTCGATTCACCCGGAACTTTCCCCGGACAGCCCTGCCGCAGGCGGGGAGAAGGGATATGCCGCGCCCGCTCGCTCCCTCGAGCGGGCGGTGAATGCGAGGTTCAGTCGGCGCCGCTTGTTCCTTCGCCCCGCTTGCGGGGAGAAGGTGCCGGCAGGCGGATGAGGGGTAATCTACTGCATGTTTCCTTTAATCGTATCCGATTAAAGGACAAAAACATGCAGCAGATCAAAGTGCTACAGCGACCTTTGCGCGTCTCATAAGACGCGCGGCGCTGTAGAGATATGTGCATGCCGTAGCCCCCTGTGGGGGAGATGGCCGGCAGGCCAGAGGGGGCGGTTCCCGCGATAACCCGATCGGACTGGGCCTTGCCTAATGGAACAGCACGCTTCCGCCGCGGTCGGCCGCACCGGCGATCTGTCTGAACGGAGCGAAGAGCTCGCGGCCCATGCCGAACTCGTTGTCGGAGAGGTCGATATGCGCCGGAACGCGCGTCTTCAGCGCGATGTCCTCGACGAGCACCTCGACCTTGCCGTTGATCGCGTCTATGCGGACGATGTCGCCTTCCTGGATACGTGCGATCGGGCCGCCTTCCTTCGCTTCCGGGGTCACGTGGATCGCTGCCGGAACCTTGCCGGAGGCACCGGACATGCGCCCGTCGGTGAGAATCGCGACTTTCTGGCCGCGATCCTGCAGGATGCCGAGCACCGTTGTCAGCTTGTGCAGTTCCGGCATGCCGTTGGCCTTTGGCCCCTGAAAGCGCACGACGGCCACGAAATCGCCTTCGAGCTTTCCCGCCTTGAAGGCGGCGTTCAGTTCCGCCTGATCGTTGAAGATCTTGGCCGGCGCTTCGATGACGTGGCTCTCCGGCTTGACGGCGGAGATCTTGATGACCGCCTTGCCGATATTGCCGCTCAGCATCTTGAGGCCGCCGGTGTGCTGGAACGGGCGGTCGACGGTCGCGAGCACCTTCGGGTCGGCGCTTGCCTCCGGCGCGGGCTCGCGCTTGACGCTGCCGTTCTCGCCGAGCTTCACGTCGATCGCATAGGCGCTCAGCCCCTGCCCGTAGACGGTGCGGACATCGTCGTGCAGCAAGCCTTTCCTGAGGAGTTGGGCGATCAGGAAGCCCATGCCGCCTGCCGCGTGGAAATGGTTCACGTCGGCCAGCCCGTTCGGATAGACGCGCGCGAGCAGCGGCACGAGATCGGAAAGCTCCGAAATGTCCTGCCAGGTAAGCACGATGCCCGCGGCGCGGGCCATCGCGACGAGATGCATCGTGTGGTTCGTCGAGCCGCCGGTCGCATGCAGGCCGACGACGCCGTTGACGATCGACCGTTCGTCGATCATCTCGCCGGCGGGCGTGAATTCGTTGCCGAGCGCGGTGATCGCAAGCGCCCGCTTCGTCGCTTCCCTGGTCAGCGCGTCGCGAAGCGGCGTGCCGGGATTGATGAAGGAGGCGCCGGGCAGGTGGAAGCCCATGATCTCCATCAGCATCTGGTTGGAATTGGCGGTGCCGTAGAAGGTACAGGTGCCAGGGCCGTGATAGGACTTGGACTCAGCCTCCAGGAGCTCGTCGCGGCCGACCTTGCCTTCGGCGAAGAGTTGCCGAACCTTGGCCTTCTCATCGTTCGGCAGGCCCGTGGTCATCGGTCCGGCGGGGATGAAGACCGCGGGCAGATGGCCGAAGGTGAGCGCGGCGATCGCGAGTCCGGGCACGATCTTGTCGCAGACGCCGAGATAGACGGCCGCGTCGAACATGTTGTGCGACAGGCCGATGCCGGCCGCCATGGCGATGACATCGCGCGAGAAGAGCGACAGCTCCATGCCCGGCTGGCCTTGGGTGACGCCGTCGCACATTGCCGGAACGCCGCCGGCGACCTGAGCGACGCCGCCCGCCTCGTGCGCGGCCTCCCGGATCAGTGCCGGATAGGTTTCGAACGGCTGATGCGCCGAGAGCATGTCGTTGTAGGAGGTGATGATGCCGAGATTGGGGACGCGGTCGCCCGCAAGGGCCACCTTCTCGGCGGGAGAACAGACCGCAAATCCATGCGCGAGATTGCCGCAGCCGAGAACGGTCCGGTGCGGTCCGTTCGTCGCAGCGCTGCGGACGCGATCGAGGTAGGGCTCGCGGTGGGGCTTCGAGCGTTCGACGATGCGGGCGGTAATGGCGGCTATGCGGGAATCGGCGGACATGGACACATCCTCTTCCGGAGTCTTACGACTCCTCTTTTTCATCGATCATCGGCTTTGAGCGCCACAGCGTTGCGGCGCTTTCCGGGTCGCCTCAGGGCGCCCAGTATATCTGCAGCGGCGATGCGGCCCGCCGAAGCATGGCCCGGATGGGCATCTCCGCCTCGTCGCCGGACGCTTCGGCCTGAGCAAGCACCTCTTTCTTGCCGCTGCCTTCGATATGCAGCACCAGATAGCCGGCATCCTGCAGGCTGGAGAAGGTGAAGGTGAGGCGGGGTTCGCCGGCGCCTTCCGCTTCCATGGTGATCACGCCGCGTGGCGTCGTGGGGTCGAGCGCCTCTTCAAGGCGCGTCCCCCCGGGGAAGAACGAGGCCGTATGGCCGTCCGTTCCCATGCCGAGCACCACGACATCGAGGGGGGCGCCGAGGCTTGCCGTCCTCCCGCTCGCGATCGCCGCGGCCGCTTCCGCAGTCTCGGCCGCCTGATAGAGCGGAACGAAACGCGCCTCAGCAGCTCCGTCCTTGAGCAGGTTGTCGGCAACCAGACGATGGTTGGAGCGGTCGTTTTCCGGCGGCACGAAGCGCTCGTCGACGAGGGTGACCGTCACTTTCGACCAATCGAGCTCGCGACGCGACAGCGACCGGAAAAAGGCCTTCGGGGTCGAGCCGCCCGATACCGCGAGGCTTGCCGTGCCTCTCGCAGCGATCGCGGCGGCGAGCCTTGCACCGACGTCATCCGCGAGGGCCTCGGCCAGTGCGGACGGATTTTCGAATATGTGCATGTTCGCGCTCATGATCGGCCCTAGATCGCATCGTTCCAAGTGCGGCCGTCGCGCTCGATCAGCGCGATCGACTGGCTCGGGCCCCAGGTTCCGGCGGTATATCCTTGCACCTGCTGTCCGGTTGCTTCCCAGGCCTTGAGGATCGGGTCGATCCATTGCCAGGCCGCTTCCACTTCGTCGCGGCGCACGAACAGGGTCTGGTTGTTGCGGATGACGTCCAGCAACAGGCGTTCATAGGCATCGGCATTGCGGACCGCGAAGGCCTCGGCGAAGCTCATGTCGAGGGGCACGTTCCTCAGCCGCATGCCGCCCGGTCCGGGATCCTTGATCATCAGCGACTGCTTGACGCCTTCATTCGGCTGCAGGCGGATCATCAGCTGGTTGGCCGAAATCCGGCCGGCACTCTGATCGAAGATCGAGTGCGGGATCTGCTTGAAGGTGATGACGATCTCCGACATGCGGCCCGCCATGCGCTTTCCGGTACGCAGATAGAAGGGCACGCCTGCCCAGCGCCAATTGCTGATCTCGGCCTTGATCGCGACGAAGGTTTCCGTGTTGGAAACGCCTCCTTCGAGCTCTTCGAGATAGCCCTTGACCGGGCCTCCGGACGATGCGCCCGCGCGGTATTGGCCCCGGACCGTCACCTGCTCGACATTGGAGGCGGTGATCGGCTTCAGCGCGCGAAGCACCTTGAGCTTCTCGTCGCGCACGGCCTCCGCGTCCATCGACGTCGGCGCCTCCATTGCGACGAAACAGAGAAGCTGGAGGATATGGTTCTGCACCATGTCGCGCAGCGCGCCCGCCTTGTCGTAGTAGCCTGCGCGATTCTCGAGCCCGACGGCTTCGGAAACGGTGATCTGCACGTGGTCGATGTGGGCGGAATTCCACAATGGCTCGTAAAGTGCGTTGGCGAAGCGCAGTGCCATCAGATTCTGCACCGTTTCCTTGCCGAGATAGTGGTCGATGCGGAAAATCTGCTCTTCGCGGAAGACCTTGCCGATCGTGTCGTTGAGCTCCGTCGCGGAAGCGAGGTCGCGGCCGATCGGCTTCTCGACGACGATGCGGGTGTTCCTCGTGATAAGCTTGTGATCGCGGATCTTTTCGGAAATGTCGCTGAAAATCGCCGGCCCGACGGCGAGATAGAAGGCACGGGTACGATCCTTGCCCTCTTCCAGGAGCTTCTTCAGATCGTCCCAGCCCTGCTCGGACTTGGCGTCGACGGAGACGTAATAGAGACGCGAGGTGAATTTCTCGACTTCCGCCTCGTTGAACTCCCCGGACTTCAGGTGTTCTTTCAGGGCGTCGCTCGCGAACCTGCGGTATTCGTCATGGGAAAGGCTCGCGCGCGATGCGCCGATGATCCGCGTCGGTTCCGTGAACTGACCTTCCATCTGACGGTGATAAAGTGCCGGCAGCAGCTTGCGCTCCGCTAGATCGCCGGTGCCCCCGAACACCACATAGTCAAACGGTTCGACGGGAATGATCTGGCTGCTCATGGGATGTCTCGATCTCGTTGAGGTCTGGGCTGGTATAATCTAATCGATTTAAAATGGCTAGGGTGCACCGCAACAAAATGGGCGGCCGCACGGCTGCCGACGCACCGATCCTTATATCACCGCCGTCCGGGGAACAGAAATATGCGGGATTTCAAGGACTTTGCGCCACCGTCGGAAATCAGGGACGGCCTTCCCTTTAGAAACGGTCGCGCAGTGCGTACCAGCTGAGCGCCAGGAACAGGAGTGCCGAGCGGAACCGCGTCCCGCCGGGGAAGGCGGGTATCTTGAGCTGCTTCAGCAGATCGAGCTCGGTTGACTTGCCGAGCGCGAGCTCGGCATAGAGCTTGCCGCAATAATTGGCGAGCATGACGCCATGGCCGGAATAACCGCCGATCGTGGTGACGCCCGGCATGACCTCGCGGCAGAAGGGTTGGCGCGGCATGGTGATGCCGACCGAGCCGCCCCAGGCATGGGTGATCTCGACATCGGCGAGATCCGGGTAGATTTCGCAGATCTGCCGGCGTATGTGCGCCGAAATGTCGCGCGGATTGTCGGCGGTGTAGGCTTCGCGCCCGCCGAAGAGCAGCCGCCCGTCTTTCGATTTTCGGAAATAGCGAACGACGAAGCGCGAATCGTCGACCGATTCGCCGCCGGGCAGAATCTCGGGATGGCCGCGCAGCACCGTCGTCGCGCCGATGAAGGAGCGGATCGGCATGACGTGGCTCGCGGTCACCGGCTCGAGATTGCCGATATAGCCATTGCAGGCGATCAGCGCCCGGTCGGCCGTGATCGTGCCGCTTGTCGTCTCGATGACGACCGCGCCGCCCTTCTTCTCGATCTTGAGCGCCTTCGTCCCTTCGTAGAGATTGGCGCCGGCGAGCGCCGCCTGTCTGGCGAGCCCCACAACCAGCTTCATCGGGTGGATGTGGCCGGTCCCGGTGTCGCGGATACCGAAGTGGTAATGGCTGGAGCCGAGCCGGCTCACGGTCTCCTCGCGATCCATGAAGGAAAGGTGCGGATAGCCGTACCGCCCGGTCATCGCCTCGACGTGGTTGCGATAGTCCCTTTCGAGGCTTGCCTTGTGGCCGACCGAGAGCTGGCCCGGCATGAATTCGATGTCGATCGCGTGCTCTTCGGCAAATCCCAGGACATAGCGCTTGGCGTTCTCGGCCATATCGAAGAGCCGTTGCGCCCATTCGCGGCCGAGCACCTCCTCCGTTTCGTCGGCCCAGACACGTTGCCCGGTGCCGAACTGCCCGCCATTTCGGCCCGAGGCGCCGTCGCCGAAGCGGCAGGCGTCGATCAGCGTGACGTCCGTCCCGCTCCGGGCGAGATTGCAGGCGGCCTGCAGGCCGGTGTAGCCGCCGCCGATAATGGCGACGTCGGCCTTGCGGGAGCCCGGCATGACCGGGAAGACGGGCCGCTCGGGAATCGTCGCCTCGTACCAGGAATATCCGGGCGAGATCGGGCTTTGCCAGGTCATGGAACGCTATTCCGGATCAGACATTCAGGAGCAGGAACTCGCGTTCCCACGGGCTGATGACCTGCATGAAGGTTTCGAACTCGCCGCGCTTCACGCCCGCATAGATGGCGATGAACTCGGCGCTGAACACCTCCGCCAGCGCAGGAGCCGATTCGAGCAGCGAAACCGCCTCGAGCAGCCCTCGCGGCAGTTCGATTTCGCCCTCATTGGCGGTGTGTTCCGTGGGCGGTGTCGCCTGCAGGCCCTCGATGATGCCGAGATAGCCGCAGCCGAGCGAAGCCGCGAGCGCCAGGTAGGGGTTCGCATCGGAGCTCGGCAGGCGGTTCTCGATGCGCCGGGCGACCGGATCGGAGACGGGGATACGGAACGCCGTGGTCCGGTTGTCATAGCCCCAGGCGGTGTTGACCGGGGCCGACATGTCCGGCGTGAGGCGCCGATAGGAGTTCACATAGGGCGCCATCATCGACAACGTCCGCGGCACGTAAAGCTGCATGCCGCCTATGAAGGAAAAGAACGCCTGAGATGGCGAGCCGTCGGGATTGGAGAAGATGTTGCGGCCGGTCTCGATGTCGATCACCGATTGGTGGATATGCATGGCGGAGCCGGGCTGGCCCTGCATGGGCTTGGCCATGAACGTCGCATAGATTCCGTGCTTCAGCGCCGCTTCGCGGATGGTCCGCTTGAACAGGAAGACCTGGTCGGCAAGCTCGATCGGATCGCCGTGCCTGAGGTTGATCTCGAGCTGGGCCGGCCCCTCTTCGTGAATCAGCGTATCGATCTCGAGGCCTTGTTTTTCGGAAAAATGGTAGATGTCGTCGATGAGCTCGTCGAACTCGTTGATGCCGGCGATCGAATAGCCCTGGCCGCCGAGGATCGAGCGGCCGGACCGGCCCTTCGGCGGCCGCAGCGGATAGTCCGGGTCGTCGTTCTGGGCGACGAGATAGAATTCGATCTCCGGTGCGACCACCGGTTTCCAGCCCTTCTGCCGGTAGAGCTCGATGACGCGCTTCAGCACATTGCGCGGGGTGTAGCTGATCTGCTCGCCCTGCGAGCCGACGATGTCGCAGATGACCTGCGCCGTCGGGTCGCTTTCCCATGGAACGATGGAAAGGGTGGACAGGTCCGGAACGAGCTTGATGTCGCTGTCGCGGGAATCATAGCGGAATTGCCCCGTCTCCTCCGGATATTCGCCGGAAATCGTGTGCCGGTAGATCGCCGAGGGCAAGGCAAGCGAGGTATTGGACGTGAACTTGGACGTCGGCATCATCTTGCCGCGCGCAACGCCGGCAAGGTCCGGCGTGATGCACTCGATATCTTCGATGCCGCGGATCTTGAGCCAGTCGACCGCTTCGGTCCAGGTCTTCACGCCACGGGCGGCATGCAGGGCGAGGGGTATCTTCGAACTCTTGCTGACCTTTGCTGTCTCTTGGGCAACACTTCTCTTGGAAGACATAAATCACCGGGTTTGGCTTCGGATAGCGCAATCATAGCCGCAGTTTGGCAATTAGCTAGATGCACGCGATTGACTTTCGCCCTGCTCGCCGGAAAGGAGGATACGGAAACAGAAGGAAGCTTCCGTGGCGGAAAAGCAGGACGTGGTGATCATCGGGGCGGGCGCCGCCGGCATGATGTGCGCCATCGAGGCGGGTAAGCGCGGGCGCCGCGTGCTCGTCATCGACCACGCCAGGACGCCCGGCGAGAAGATCCGCATCTCGGGCGGCGGCCGCTGCAATTTTACGAATATCCATGCAGGCCCCAGGAACTTTCTCTCCGGCAACCCGCATTTCTGCAAGTCGGCGCTTGCCCGATATCGGCCGCAGGACTTCGTCGCCCTCGTCGAGCGCCATGGCATCGGCTGGCACGAGAAAACGCTCGGCCAGCTCTTCTGCGATCATTCGGCCAAGGACATCATCCGCATGCTGATGGCGGAGATGAAGGAGGCGGGAGCGCAACTGAGGCTCGAAACCAGCATCGGCGAGGTTGAGAGGACCGCCTCCGGGTTCCGTGTGACGACGAGCGCCGGCACGGTCGACGCCGCCTCGCTGATCGTGGCGAGCGGCGGCAAGTCCATCCCGAAAATGGGAGCGACGGGTCTTGCCTATCGCATCGCGGAGCAGTTCGGCCTGCCTGTTGTCGAAACCCGGCCGGCACTGGTTCCCCTGACACTCGACCAGGCGCAACTCGCAAAGCTCGGCGCGCTTGCCGGCGTCGCGGCCGATGCCGAGGCGCGGTTCGGGAAGGCCGCCTTCCGCGAGGCTGTCCTCATCACCCATCGAGGCTTGAGCGGACCGGCTATCCTGCAGATTTCATCCTATTGGCGTGAGGGTGAGGAGATCATCCTCCGGCTGATGCCGGACATCGATATCGCCTCGATCCTCAAGGGAATGCGCCGGGCGAACGGCCGCCAGGCAGTCCAGACGGCACTTGCCGACATCCTGCCGCGCCGGCTCGCGCAGTTCTTCGCCGACGAAGCGAAGCTGACGGGGCGCATGCTTGCCGACCTTTCCGACAAGGCGATCGACGCGCTTGCCAGCTCCATCCAGGTTTGGGCGGTGAAGCCGGCGGGATCGGAAGGCTACCGGACGGCCGAGGTCACGCTCGGCGGCGTCGATACGCGTGCGCTCGACTCCCGGACCATGCAGGCAAAAGAAGTCCCCGGCCTCTACTTCGTCGGCGAGTGTGTCGACGTGACCGGCTGGCTCGGAGGCTACAATTTCCAATGGGCCTGGGCCTCGGGCTTCGTCGCCGGTCAAGACGTGTAACCGTGCGGCAAAATTGGTGATTTGCTTCTTCAGCCATTCTTAAGGGAAATATAAGGGAGATTACTGAACCTGTTTATCATGGCGCGACAGCCTCGAAGGGCAGCGGAAGTCAACAAGCGGAAACCACATTGTTTCCATTTCGGGGACTTTCTTCAGCCGCAGGATGGATGCACCATGATCGTAACGGCAAAGGCAGACCGGTCTTTGCCGGCAACTCGAAGTGCTGCATCGACCTTGCGCGCCCAAGACGCTCGGTGCTGCAGCGACAAGGACAAGAGGCCATGAACCAGCAACGCCGCCGTCCCCGTGCAATAGCCATCGCCCGCGCAGAGAAAAGCCGCGGGCAGAACGAATTGACGGCTTACCTCGCGACGCTCGCTCTGTTTGCCGTCACGGCCGTTGCTCTCTTTTCCTGGCTTTGAGGCGTCGCTTCCGACGCGCCACGTCGATGCGCCGGAGCACCGGTATTTCGCCCCCAACGGGGCAAATTCCGCTTATGGAATTCTTAATCGTTTGAAATGATTATGGCGAGCAAATGAGCACCGCCAGGTCCTCGCCGCCAAGCCGGCTGCGCGGTCCCGCAATGACTGCTGGCGGGCTGGCGGCGTGCGCCGCATGACTTTTCCGAAAAACATCAGCCTGTTTGCGCATCGGGTGGCGCCCGAGCGCCTTTGGTGCGTTCACCTGACGCGCCCCGGAGCGCTTCGAGCCATCGGGGAGGCGAACGCGCGCTGTAGCCAAGGTGTTTTCCATGTTCATCGACAGGATACTTGCCCGCTTCAAGATTCAGACGAAGGTTCTGTTCTTCATCCTGCCCTTCGTCGTCAGCATCTCGGCCGTCGGCATAACCGGACTTTATGCCTCTGGACTGCTGCAGGGCCGCATGGAGATTTCGAACAGCGTCCTCAAGACGCTGAGCGGCTTCAAGGACGTCTATGCCCAGATGAACAACTTCCTGCAGCAGACAACCGACGAAAGTCGGCGGATGCTCAAGGACGCAATCGTCACGCAGAAGGAAGTTCTGACCGAAACCGCGGCGCAGGTTGCGGGCGGAAACGGCGAGGACGAGCTGGCTGCCGCCATTGCCGCGACCAGCGACATCGAGACGCGCATCGACGGGCTCTGGACATTGCATGAGGGCGAGCAGAAGCTCCGGGCCGAGACGAGGGCCGATCTGGAGCGTCTGGCGGCCGAACAGGCGAAGATCAACGAAGAGGCGAACCGGCTGCAATACGCGGTGCGCAAGGACGAGAATGCGGCGAAGACGATGCTGCGCAACGCCGAAAAACTCATACGCGCCAGCCGCTTCTACGCCGAATTCGCGACCGCGGTGAGCGGGGCGATAACGGTCGAGGAGAAGCTGAAGGTCGCAGAGGGTCACTTCCCGGCCATAGGCCGCACGCAACGGGATATCTTCGTGCTTTTGCCGAAGGGCGAGAAATCCCTTGCCGAAACCGTCAATTCTGCTTCCGGGGCGATCGGCGCCCTTATCAAGACGCCGCCCGGCCCCGAAACGCTCGCCGGCCTTTCCAAATATGTCGACCGTTTCCGCACCGCCAGCTTCCGGCTGGAGGCAGCTTCGGTCGGCAAGATGCGCGAGGCGACGCAGATATTCAGCGAGCTCGACGGCAAGATCGCAGGGACGGAGTCGGTACTGACCGCGACACGCAGGCTCTCCACATCGCTTACCGACATTCAGATCGCCGCCGCGGCATTTCTCGGAACGACGAGCGAGGAAAGCCGCAAGAAGCTCCTCGACAGGTTCCTTGCAGTCCAGTCCAACCTCACAACTCTGCGCGGCATCGCGAGCGGCATGAGCTTCTTCGACCAGGCCGCCGGCGCACTTCTGCCGATCATCGACGGGATGAAGAAGGATGGCCTTGCGCTGGTCGAGATCACGGATAAGCGCACTGTCGAATTCGAGGCCGCGGGCGCCGCGATCAACGAGATCTGGAGCGACCTCACCGGGTTTGCCGAGCAGCAGAAGGTCGCCGCCGGCAGCGAGCGTGCGGAAGCCAATCAGATCTCCGTTGCGGCGACGATCACCGGCGTCGTGATCGCGCTCCTGGCCGGCATCGCGCTCACGCTCACGCTGAAAAAGCCGATCGGCCAGATCACGGCTGCCATGCGGCGGCTGGCGGACGGCGCGCTCGATACCTCGATCGACGGCGGCACGCGCCGAGACGAGATCGGCGACATGGCGCGTGCCCTCGGCGTCTTCAAGGAAAATGCGCTCTCCAAGGTGCGCATCGAGGCGGAAAGCGCCGAAGAGCGTGCCCGCGCCGAGGCCGAGCGCAGCCGCAACGATGCCGAGAAGCGCGAGCTCGACAGACAGATCGATCTTGCCGTGAGCGAACTCGCAGCCGGTCTCGGACGCCTGGCACAGGGCGACCTGTCGCGGCAGATCGAAGTGCCCTTCGCCGGCCGTCTCGAACAGTTGCGGCTGGATTTCAACGGATCGCTCTTCCGCCTTCAGGATACGCTGGCGCAGATTCGCGCCAATGCCCAGGCGATCCAGCAGGGTGGCGCCGACATGCATCGGTCCGCCGACGCGCTGTCGAAGCGGACAGAGGCTCAGGCCGCTTCGCTCGAGGAGACGGCGGCGGCCGTCGACCAGATCACCGTGACGGTGCGCTCCTCGGCGGAGCGGGCGCACGAGGCGAACCAGGCCGTGTCTCATACCAAGCGGAGCGCCGACAGTTCGGCGACGGTCGTCACCAACGCCGTCGCCGCCATGGGCCGCATCGAGGCGGCCTCCCGCCAGATCGAGCAGATCATCGAAGTGATCGACGATATCGCCTTCCAGACCAACCTCCTGGCGCTCAATGCCGGTATCGAAGCGGCGCGTGCCGGCGAGGCGGGCAAGGGCTTTGCCGTCGTGGCTCAGGAAGTGCGCGAACTGGCGCAGCGCTCGGCCGAGGCGGCGCGAGAGATCAAGGGGCTGATCGACAAATCGACCCAAGAGGTGAGTTCCGGCTCGCGTCTCGTCAAGGAAACGGGCGCGGTGCTCGCCTCGATCAGCGCCGAGATCGTCACGGTCAGCCAGCATGTCGAGATGATCGCCACGGCCAGCCGCGATCAGGCCGCAGCCCTGAACGAGGTCAACGGTTCCGTCAACCAGATGGACCAGATGACGCAGCAGAACGCCTCGATGGTGGAGGAGGCGACCGGCACCAGCCGGGCGCTCGCCAATCAGGCGGATACGCTGATGATGCTGGTCGAGCAGTTCCGGCTCGAGCCGGTGGCCGCAGCCGACCACAGCTACCGGGCGGCCTAATCGGATTCAAAACGCTGCTAGGGCGCCGCGCATCCCGGATGCGCGGCGCTTTCATTTGACGCCGCCTGCGCAGGAAACAGTAAAGCTGCCGGCGCAACCTTCACTTGTCTCCGCCGGTTGCCGCCTGCGGAACACTGCCGAAAGCAGGCGTTTCGCGAAGCGCCGCCGGCGGCTCGGCGGCCGGGGCTCGAACCTCTCGTCCCAGTGACGGTTCCTCGAGGCCATATCGAACAGCAGTGCCATTGCCATCATATCCATGGTGATGCTCCTTCATTCTTGGGCATCCCCTTTTTTATGCATCCGGAATTGTTTTACATACAGCCGATTTCGCCATATGTTTTTCAGCTATGAAAAACACGGATTGGGACATCTACCGCTGCTTCGTCACGGTTGCGCGTACCGGCGGGTTGACCGGGGCGGCGCAGGCGACGGGACTCAGCCCTGCCACGGTCGGCCGCCGGATGCTGGAACTCGAGGAGCGCACCGGCCGCTCGCTCTTCATCCGCAGCCAGACCGGCTACACGCTGACGGGAGACGGCCGCTTTCTCTTCGAACAGTTGCAGGAAATGGAGGCCGCGGCCCGCAAGGTCGAAAGCTGGCAGAAGGAGGGCGAGGGGGCGACCGTCGTCCGCATCGCGGCCGGCACATGGGTCTCCTGGCTGATCGCCGAGAATTTTCCCGCCATCTGCACGGAACGGGACGCTTTCAACATTTCGCTGACGATCGGCGAGGCGCGGGCGAATCTCGCCTACCGCGAAAGCGATATCGGCATCCGTGCCTTCGAGCCGGAGGAAACCTATCTTGCGGCGCGGCCGGTGGGCGAAGTCGCCTATGCCGCCTACCGGCAGAAGAACGCGCCGGGCGGAGTGGAGCGCTGGGTCGCAGTCGCCGAAGAGGATGCGATATCGGCCTATCTGAGATGGCCGCACGAGCATGCGCCGGGCCGGATCGTTGCAACCGTCACACGGCCTCGGTCCTTGCTGGATCTCGCGCGAGCCGGCGCGGGACGGACGGTGCTTCCCTGTTTCGTCGGCGATCTCGATCCCCTCCTCGAGCGGGTGGGCGACGAGATCGAGCCGCTCAGACACCGGCAGTGGATCGTCATGAACAACGAGGACCGCCACAGGCGCGACATCCGCACCGTCGTAGACCGGATGACACGTTTCCTGCGCAGCCATACGGACCTTTTTGCCGGCAAGCGCCCGCCGCGCAATTCGGCATGAGCCTCCAGCCTTGACCGGCCGGCGCTGGGGCCGGCCGGTCCTTGTCTCATTTGCGTCGACCTCGGCCGGCGCGCGCCTCGCGGACCGCTGGCCTCTGCCGGTTGAAGTGGCTGCAACTCAGGGCGGAAAGGATGAGTGCTACCGTTGTCCAGGTCAGGATAGCCATCAGTGCCTGCCTTGCGTGACGATGACGGGGATCAGCAGGTCGCCCCAGTTGCCGTCGCCGCCGTGATGGCGCGCCGAACGGACCAGTTCTACGGAAACCCCCGCATCGACGGCCTTCATCACCGCCTGGTTGAGGCGGTGCAGGTCGTTGGCGACCATGCGGATCGCCGCCTGCTGTTCCGGTGTCATGGCCGATGATTGTTCCTCGGCCCGTTCCTTGACGCGTGTCTGTACAGTCATCGGAGTGCTCCTTTGGGCGATGGTCGCGGGGGACTTCGTTGATCCCCGCTTCAGTTTCGAGGTCTGGTTGGGGACGCGCGGCGGGGCAGGGGTGTCGCGCGTCCCGCTCGTTCATTCTGCTGCCGGGCGGAACTGATCGTGCTCGGTGGATTCCTTCATGGCAGTGGTCGACGACTGGCCGCCGGTGATCGCGACCGACACGGCATCGAAATAGCCGGTGCCCACTTCGCGCTGGTGCT
This sequence comes from Ensifer sp. R1-3, assembly GCF_056739175.1. Classification (NCBI taxonomy): domain Bacteria; kingdom Pseudomonadati; phylum Pseudomonadota; class Alphaproteobacteria; order Hyphomicrobiales; family Rhizobiaceae; genus Ensifer; species Ensifer sp. R1-3. The sequence goes on along the minus strand of NZ_CP096515.1, from coordinate 2,090,955 downwards.
TGGTGGCCGTATAGCCGTTGGCTTCGGCAGCGAATTCCGCTTCCTGCAGCTCCGAATAGGCCGCCATCTGACGATCCCTGTAGCCGCGCGCCAGTTCGAACATGCCGTAGTTCAGCTGATGGAAGCCGGCGAGCGTGATGAACTGGAACTTGTAGCCCATGGCGCCCAATTCGCGCTGGAACTTGGCGATCGTCGCGTCGTCGAGGTTCTTCTTCCAGTTGAAGGACGGCGAGCAATTATAGGCGAGCAGCTTGCCCGGATGTGCCTTGTGCACGCCTTCGGCGAATTTGCGCGCCTGCTCCAGGTCGGGCTTGGAGGTCTCGCACCAGATGAGGTCGCAATGCGGCGCATAGGCGATCGCGCGGGCGATGCAGGGCTCGATGCCGTTCTTCACCTGGTAGAAGCCCTCGACGGTGCGGCCGGCATCATAGTCGACGAATGGGCGGTCGCGCTCGTCGATATCAGAGGTGAGCAGTTTCGCCGCTTCCGCGTCCGTGCGGGCGATGACCAGCGTCGGCGTGCCCATCACGTCGGCGGCAAGCCGTGCCGCGTTCAGATTGCGGATATGCGCCGCGGTCGGGATCAGCACCTTGCCGCCGAGATGGCCGCACTTCTTTTCGGACGCGAGCTGGTCCTCGTAATGGACGCCCGCCGCACCCGCTTCGATGAAGGCCTTCATGATCTCGAAGGCGTTGAGCGGCCCGCCGAAGCCGGCTTCCGCATCGGCGACGATCGGCGCGAACCAGGTCTCGACGGAGAGACCCTTGCCCTCCGCCGTCTCGATCTGGTCGGCGCGCTGAAGCGTGCGGTTGATGCGCTTGGCGAGTTCCGGAGCCGCGTTGGCCGGATAGAGCGACTGGTCCGGATACATGGCCGAAGCGGTGTTGGCGTCGGCTGCGACCTGCCAGCCGGAGAGATAGATCGCCTTCAAGCCTGCGCGCACCATCTGCATCGCCTGATTGCCGGAAAGCGCGCCGAGTGCATTGACGAAGTCTTCCTCGTGGATGAGCTTCCAGAGGCGGTTCGCCCCCATTTCGGCAAGCGAATAACGGATCTCCACCGAGCCCCTGAGCCGCTTCACATCCTCGGCGGAATAGGGCCGCTCGATTCCGTCGAAGCGCCCCTCCGGCGCATTTGGAACGAGCTTGTAAAAATCAGTCATACCTGCCTCCTCGTGAAATCGGTTCGTCTTCGGCTTTCGTCTTACGGCTTCTCTAGGCCGGAAGATCATGTGACAGTTTTTACATTGCGCTGCAGAAGCCCGCTATCGAATTCCCGTTTCAAGCCGGCGGAAACGGGTTAGCTTGTCTTGCCTTTGACAGTATCCGCAAGTAAACTTGTAAAAGATGTCAAAGCGGATCATCTGCCTGGTTTGTAAAGGGAATTACAATGGCCGAGAACAAGATCTTTGCGGGGCCGCGGGTCAGGCGGATCCGCAACGGCCTTCAGCTGACGCAGACGGCCATGGCCGAGGCGCTTGGCATCTCTCCTTCCTATTTGAATCTCATCGAGCGCAACCAGCGGCCGCTGACGGTGCAGCTGCTCTTGAAACTGGCCTCCGTCTACAAGGTCGATCTCGAAGAGCTTCAGGGTGAGGCGGGCAGCGGTCTTGCGCAGCTGCGCGAGGTCTTTGCCGATCCGCTGCTTGCCGGCGAACTGCCGGGGGACCAGGAGCTGGTGGAGGTCGCCGAAGCGGCGCCGAACGTCTCCGGCGGCATCGTCAAGCTTTATCGCGCTTACCGCGAACAGGCCTCGCGTCTGAGGGATCTCGCCGCTCTGCTGGCGGGCGAGGGACATATGGCGGCACTTGCCGATACCCGGCTGCCGATGGACGAAGTCCGCGAGGCGTTCGAGGCTCGGCCCAATCACTTCGTCCGCATAGAGGAGGCGGCGGAGGCCCTGCATGCAAGCCTCTCGCCCGGCGACGATCTTTCAGGCGCAATGAAGGCTTGGCTGAGAAGGGAGCACGGACTTGCGGTCCGGACCCTGCCGGTGCACGTTATGCCCACCCTGCGCCGCCGCTTCGACCGCCACTCGATGCGCCTCTTCATCTCCGAACGTCTGTCGCCTTTCGATCAGCTGCGCGAGATCGCGATCGAGGTGGCTTCGATCGCCTGCCACGAGGCGATTGCCGCCGAGCTCGAGCAGTTCCGCTTTACCACCGCCGAAGCGCGGCGCATCGGCCGCTTCGAACTGGCGCGCTATGCCGCCCATGCGCTGATGATGCCCTATGCGGCATTTCTCGCCGCCGCGCAGCGGATGAAATACGATGTCGCGGTTCTTGCGGCGCGTTTCCAGGTCTCCTACGAGCAGGTCGCCAATCGTCTCACGATGCTGCAGCGGGCCGGCGCGGCGGGGGTTCCGTTTTTTCTCATGGAGATCGACAGCGCCGGCAACAGGCTGCGTCGCGCCGGAGCGCAAGGATTTCCCCATGCCCGCTTCGGCGGCGGCTGTCCCAAGCTCAACGTCCAGGCTGCCTTTGCCGTGCCCGGCCAGCTTCTCGTCGACCGCGTCGAGATGCCTGATGGCACCGTATTCCTCACTGTCGCCCGCACCGTCGACGGTCCGCAGGCCGCCTTCCACGAACGGGTTCGGCGCACGGCGATTCTCATCGGCTGCGAGGCCACCTTCGCGAATGAGATCGTCTATGGCGCCGCCGCAGTCATGCCGGCGATCGCAATCGGTCCGGCCTGCCGGCTTTGCGAGCGGCAGGGGTGCCTGGCGCGCGCCGAACCGCCGATCACCCGACCGCTCGGTCTCGACGAAATGGCCACCGGGCTGAGCGTCTTCGACTTTCAGTGAGCCCGCGCGAAATGGCGCGCAATCCGCAGGCGGACGTCGTTATACGACCGCGAGTCCCGAAACGTCACAGGAATCCAGCCGGCCCAAGTCCTTGGGCCGATTGAACTCTTACGCGTCCGCAGACGCGGCGCTGCTGGGCCCCTGTGAGAAGTACAGGGATGAGGTGAGAGGAGGGAATTTCGGGCTGGAAAACCGCGAGCCACTTTTTTCCCGGAACCGCTCTAACTCCTTGAGCTTATCGAGAAAGATGCCTAACCTCCGCATCGGCACGATCAACAGACGGGGCGTAACGGCACTGGAGAAGAAGATTACTGTCCCGAGCCGATAATCAAGAGGGGAGTTGTATGTCCAAACTCATCGTCGCAACCTTGACCACCGCGGTGCTTGCGGGATCCACCATGCTGGCTTTCGCCCAGGAGCGGGTCGTCAATGTCTATAACTGGTCGGACTATATCGACGACAGTATTCTGGAGGAGTTCACCAAGGAGACTGGCATCAAGGTCGTCTATGACGTCTTCGACTCGAACGAGATTCTGGAAACGAAGCTGCTCGCCGGCGGTTCCGGTTACGACGTCGTCGTTCCGACCGCCTATTTCCTGCAGCGCCAGATCGCTGCCGGGGTGTTCCAGAAGCTCGACAAGTCGAAGCTGCCGAACATTTCCAACATGTGGGACATGGTCATGGAGCGTACCGCGCAGTACGATCCCGGCAACGAATACGCCGTCGACTACATGTGGGGCACGACCGGCATCGGCTACAATGTCGAGAAGATGAAGGAGATTCTCGGCACGGACGAGAAGCCGAACTGGGATGTGATTTTCGACCCGAAGATTGCGGCGAAGTTCAAGGACTGCGGCATCCATCTCCTCGATTCGCCCACCGACATCATGCCCTCGGCGCTCGCCTATCTGGGGCTCAATCCCGACAGCCACAACCAGGCGGATCTCGAAAAGGCAGCCGACCTGCTGATGAAGGTCCGTCCCAATATCCGCAAGTTCCATTCGTCTGAATATATCAACGCGCTCGCAAACGGCGACATCTGCCTGGCCGTCGGCTTCTCGGGCGACGTCTTCCAGGCGCGCGACCGTGCGGCCGAGGCAAAGGCCGGCGTGACGGTCGACTATTCGATCCCGGAGCAGGGCGCGCAGATGTGGTTCGACATGCTGGCTATCCCTGCCGACGCACCGCATGTCGCCGAGGCGCACGAGTTCATCAACTACATGATGAAGCCGGAAGTCATCGCCAAGGCCTCGAACTACGTGTTCTACGCCAATGGCAACAAGGCCTCGCAGCAGTTCCTCGACAAGGAAGTGCTCGAAGACACCGCCATCTATCCGTCCGATGCCGTGATGCAGAAACTCTTCACCACGACGCCCTTCGAGGCCAAGGAGCAGAGGGTATTGACCCGGCTCTGGACCAGGATCGTCACTGGTCAGTAGGAGCGAAAACGAACTGCCCGGACCTCAAATCCGGGCAATTTTCTTGTAAGTTTCTGCGCTCAACTCTCGACGTGTCGGCGCCGGCCATTGCGTATGGACTGTGCCATTCGAGGATAGATGATGAAGTCTCTCGGAAGTATCCGGCGTTCTTTCGCGCCATGGGCGGACCCCGCCTCCAAGCCTTTCATTTCCGTCAAGAACGTCACCAAAAAGTTCGGTGACTTCACCGCCGTGGACGATCTTTCGCTGAACATCTACACGCGCGAATTCTTCGCGCTCCTCGGCGCTTCGGGCTGCGGCAAATCCACCCTCCTGCGGATGCTGGCCGGTTTCGAGCAGCCGACATCGGGCGAAATCATCCTCGACGGCCAGAGCCTGGCGGGCATCCCGCCCTATCGCCGCCCGGTCAATATGATGTTCCAGTCCTATGCGCTGTTTCCGCACATGACGGTCGAAAACAACGTCGCCTTCGGCCTGAAACAGGACGGAATGCCGAAAGCGGACATCGCCGAACGCGTCGCGCAGATGCTGAAGCTCGTCAAGCTGGAGAAGTTCGCCAAGCGCAAGCCGCATCAGCTTTCCGGCGGCCAGCGCCAGCGCGTCGCCCTTGCCCGTTCCCTGGCAAAGCGGCCGAAGGTGCTGCTGCTCGACGAGCCGCTCGGCGCGCTCGACAAGAAGCTGCGCGAGGAAACGCAATTCGAGCTCATGGACCTGCAGCAGGAACTCGGCCTCACCTTCGTCGTCGTCACCCACGACCAGGAAGAGGCGATGACCATGGCGGACCGCATCGCCGTCATGAGCCACGGCAAGGTCGTCCAGGTGGCGACGCCGGCGGAGATCTACGAAGCGCCGAATTCGCGCTTCGTCGCCGACTTCATCGGTGACGTGAACATATTCGACGGCAAGGTGACCTCGGCTGAAGACGGCTATGTCCGTGTCGAGACGACGGGCGGTATCCCGGTTCGGATGGCGTCGCCGGAAAAACCGGGGAACGGCGCAAAGACGGCCGTCGCCATCCGGCCCGAGAAGATCAGAATCGGCCGACAGCCGCCGGCGCATGCGCCGGTGAACGCCGCCGAAGGCGAGATATGGGACATCGGCTACCTCGGCGACATGACGGTTTTTCACATCCGGCTGAAGGACGGCAAGGTCGTCAAGGCGTCATCGCTGAATGCGGTGCGGACGGTCGAGGACCCGCTCGGCTACGACCAGCAGGTCTGGATCTCCTTCGGCGACGACGCGGGCGTCGTATTGAAGGATTGAAGCCATGGCGAAACTTGCCTCAGCCCTCGTCAGCCGCCTGGTCATAATCATTCCCTATGCCTGGCTCCTGTTCTTCTTCCTCATCCCCTTCTTCATCGTTTTCCGCATCTCGCTGTCGCAGACGGCCGTTGCGATGCCGCCCTATATGCCCGTCTTCGACCTGGCCGGCGGCCTTTCCGGCATCATCGAGAAGCTCGGCGAATTCTCGCTCGACAACTACGTCTGGCTGACGGAGGACGTCCTCTATTTCAACGCCTATGTGTCGAGCGTCGTCATCGCCGCCATCTCGACCTTCCTGACGCTCCTGATCGGCTATCCGATCGCCTATGGCATGGCAAAGGCGCCGCGTTCGCTGCGGCCCACGCTGCTGATGATGGTGATCCTGCCCTTCTGGACGAGCTTTCTGATCCGCGTCTATGCCTGGATCGCCATCCTGAAGCCGGAGGGCCTGCTCAATCAGTTTCTGTCGGCGGTCGGCCTGATCGATCAGCCGCTCATCATCCTCAACACCAACTTGGCGATCTATATCGGCATCGTCTATTCCTATCTGCCCTTCATGGTGCTGCCGATCTACTCGGCGCTTGAGAAGATGGACCATTCGCTGACGGAAGCCGCCCAGGACCTCGGCTGCACGCCTGCCGCCGCCTTCTGGCGCGTGACCTTTCCTCTGTCGCTCCCCGGCGTGGTGGCGGGCTGCCTGCTCGTTTTCATTCCGGCTGTCGGCGAATTCGTGATCCCCGACCTCCTCGGCGGCTCGGAAACACTGATGATCGGCAAGACCTTGTGGAGCGAATTCAATTCCAATCGCGACTGGCCGGTTTCGTCGGCGGTGGCGATCATCCTGCTCATGATCCTGGTGATACCGATCGTCTATTTCCAGAACATCCAGGCCAAAGCCGACGGCGAGGAGAGGTGACCTATGGAGAAGTGGTCCCGTTTCAACATCGCCTCGGTCGTTCTGGGCTTCGGCTTTCTCTATCTGCCGATCGTGCTCCTGGTGATCTTCTCCTTCAACGAGTCGAAACTGGTCACCGTCTGGGCCGGGTTCTCGACCAAATGGTACACCCAGCTCTGGCATAACCAGGGACTTCTTGACGCGGCCTGGGTAACGATCCGGGTGGCGCTCCTTTCGGCGACCTGCGCGACCGTCCTCGGAACTCTGGCGGCGCTCGCGCTGGTGCGCTACACCCGCTTTCGCGGCCGCGTTCTGTTCTCCGGCATGGTATATGCGCCCCTGGTGATGCCGGAGGTGATCACCGGCCTGTCGCTGCTGCTGCTCTTCGTGGCGATCGGGTTCGACCGCGGTTTCTGGACGATCACGCTCGCCCATATCACCTTCACCATGTGTTTCGTCGCGGTCGTGGTCCAGTCGCGTCTTCTGAGCTTCGACCAGTCGATCGAGGAGGCGGCGCTCGATCTCGGCGCGACCCCGGTCAGGACCTTCTTCGCGATCACGCTGCCGGTGATCGCGCCGGCCGTCTTTTCCGGCTGGATTCTCGCTTTCACGCTCTCGCTCGACGATCTCGTGATTTCAAGCTTCACGACCGGGCCGGGCGCCACGACGCTGCCGATGAAGATCTACAGCCAGGTCCGTCTCGGCGTGACGCCGGAAATCAATGCCATCTGCACGATCCTGATCGGCATCGTCGCGCTGGGCGTGATCGTCGCATCGATCGTCACGAAGCGTCGTGAAGTCCAGCGCGAAAAGGACGAGCGAGCAGCCTTCGCGGCGATTGGGTGAGCGAGGGCGCGTTGAGGTTCATCTCGAGTTTGTGACGGCTGCTCGGAGGAGTGCCATCTCTCTTCCTCGTCATCTCTGTGCTCGTCACAGAGATGAGAGCAGCGCCGCGTCTGCGGCGCGGGGAAGAATTCTTTCAGCCCAAGGACTTGGTCTGGCTGGATCCCTGTGACGAGCACAGGGATGAGAAGATCAAACAAGCCGCGGCGAGATTCCCCGATCTCAACACGCCTCAAAGCATTTCCAGGAAAAGTGTGTAACGGTTTTCCGTCCGGAAGTGCGTTATTGCATAGATGTCACTTCGGGCTGAGGAGAACCGAAAGCGGCGAGATCACCGCATTCGGCCAGGAGCCGCCGATGAAGAATTGCAGCGGCTCCTTGCCGGCCTCGGGGGCCGCGAGCGTCCCCGCCAGGGCCAGACTGCCGCTTCGATAGGGGACGACGCCGGTCACCGAAATATTGCCGGCGGGGCCGACGAAAGCGGCCCGGTCCAGCCGGGCGGTGCCGCCGCCGAAGCTCGCCTCGATGTCTGCCGTCTGGAACTCGAGCGTGCCGTCGCTTGCCTGCGACAGGGAGAAGAATTCCCCCTTGCGCACGAGATCGGTGAAGGCGTGAACGTCGAAATCGGCGAGCCTGCCATTGGTGAGCGAATAATCGACATGGCCGAAGACATCGGCGACGCCGGCCTCCCAGAGGGGGCGGCCGGTGGCAAGATCGACGCTGAGAACGCCCCGGCCTGTCGGAACGGGACCCTTGAGGCCGAAGCTGTCGAGGACCGCAGCGAAGTCGGCGTCTTTCAGGTTCACCTGCAGCTTGCCGCCTTGCCCCACCCCTTTCTCCGAGAGCACGGCGCGGCCGCTCAGCCTGCCATTCGCATAGGTGCTGTCTCCGATGTCGAGCGAAACCCGGCTTCCATCGATCATCACCCCGGCCGCGACATCGGTCAGGTGCAACGGACCGGCCAGGACTTCCTGCGACGACAGCCGGACATCCAGGCGCCAGCCCCCGACAAGAGCCTGGGCCATCCGCCATCCGCGGTCGTCCCCCTGCGCCGGCTTCAGCGTTGCCAATGGCAAACCGTTGAGATCGATCCGGTCGAAGGCGAGCGTGCCTTCCACGCGCGGCCCTTTGCCGGACGGCAATTGCACGTCCAGAACGCCCGTCGCCGTGGCCTCGCCGATCGCCAGCTGGAGCTCCTCGAGCTTCAGCGCCGTCTCACCGGTGGTCACCCTCGTATCGATACTGAATCCGCCCGGGGGCAATTCCGCATCCGGAGCCCCGCGGTACCACGCGGCAAGCGCTGCCAGCGAAGGTGCGGACATCTGCAGATGGCCGGAGGCGAAAGGCTGCGACGAGAAATTGCCGGTGCCCTCGAAGGAAAAGGTCAACGGAGCCGACGTCAGCGATGTCTTGAGAGCGGCGTTGCGCCTGGCAAAGAGGGCGAGCGGTTCTTCGCATACGAAGGCCCAGCCTACCGCTTCGCCGCCGATGACCGCGGCAAATTGTGCGCTCAGCCGCCCCCCGAAGGAAGGCCATTTGAGGGTGCCGGAAATCCCCGCGACGTCTACGCCCTCCCCGGTCGCCGCCAGGCGGTCGACAACGCGGAAGCGGCCATTCTCGATCGTGATATCTCCGAAGGGAGCCTCATCCCGCGGCATGGCATTGCCCGGCGGCACCAGCCAGTCCGGCTTTTGCCAGTTGACGGCGCCGTCCGCTCCGCGCTCGAGCGTGATGACCGGATCGACGAGCGTGATCTCCTCAAGAGCCTGTTCGCCCCGAAGTGCAGAAAGCAGGCTGAATGAAGCGGTGATGCGGCCGATCTCTGCGAGCCGGCGCGGTTCGGGTCCGGTGGAGACGATCGTCGTTGCGGGGAGCGTCACCAGGGGTTCCGGCCAGAACCGGACTTCCGGCTCGCCGCTGATCGTGCTCTTCCCGCCCGACCAGTCGTCGAGCATCCGCTCCATCGTCGCGCGGGCCTCGGTCGTCGAAACCACGAGCGGCAGCGCGGCATTGTACGCGGCGGCGAGGGCGATGCCTATGGCGGCCGACCAAACGAGGTGGCGTCGACGAAGCCGCGCCCACAGGCGCGAATCGCGCAATATCTGGAACATCTTCCTCGTCATTCGGTCGGACTTGCCATCGCCTCGGGTAAGCCGCTTGGATAGGACTTCGGCTTGCATAAAGCAAATGCCACTGACATGAAAATGTCGCCGTCGCGACCATGCGGAGCCGCATCCGCGCTGTTTGTACCGCGCTGCAGCATGATATAGAAAAGTCCGAAGAGTGGAGGAGAGCATGCAAGCAGAACGACCTTTGTGGGTTCCGGACAGGGAGATAGTCGAACGCAGCCCGATGGCTGAGTTCATTGACTGGTGCGGGGAGCGCTTCGGGCGCAGCTTCGCCGACTATGATGCCTTTCATGACTGGTCGGTGAACGAGCGCGGCGCGTTCTGGACCGCCGTATGGGAACATTGCAAGGTCATCGGCGAAAGCGGGGAGAAGGCGCTCGTCGACGGCGACCGGATGCTCGATGCCCGTTTCTTTCCGGAAGCGAGGCTCAACTTCGCCGAAAACCTGCTGCGCAAGACGGGGAGCGGCGATGCCTTGATCTTCCGCGGCGAGGACAAGGTGAGCTACCGGCTGACCTGGGACGAACTGCGCGCCCTGGTGTCGCGTCTGCAACAGGCGCTGAGGGCGCAGGGGATCGGCGCCGGCGACCGCGTCGCCGCGATGATGCCGAACATGCCCGAGACGATCGCACTCATGCTTGCGACCGCTTCCGTCGGCGCCATCTGGTCGTCCTGTTCGCCCGATTTCGGCGAGCAGGGCGTCCTCGACCGCTTCGGCCAGATCGCCCCCAAGCTCTTCATCGTTTGCGACGGCTACTGGTACAACGGCAAGCGGCAGGACGTGGACTCGAAGGTGCGTGCGGTGGCCAAGTCGCTCGGCGCGCCCACCGTCATCGTTCCCTATGCCGGAAACAGCGCCGCGCTTGCGCCGACCGTCGAGGGCGGGGTGACGCTTGCCGATTTCATCGCCGGATTCCAGGCCGGACCGCTTGTCTTCGAGCGCCTGCCGTTCGGCCATCCGCTCTACATACTGTTCTCCTCGGGCACGACCGGCGTACCCAAATGCATCGTCCATTCGGCCGGCGGAACGCTGCTGCAGCACCTCAAGGAACATCGCTTCCATTGCGGGCTGAGGGACGGCGAGCGGCTGTTCTATTTCACCACCTGCGGCTGGATGATGTGGAACTGGCTGGCCTCGGGCCTCGCCGTGGGCGCAACTCTGTGCCTCTATGACGGCTCACCTTTTTGCCCCGACGGCAACGTGCTCTTCGATTATGCCGCCGCCGAACGCTTCGCCGTGTTCGGCACCTCGGCGAAATATATCGACGCCGTGCGCAAGGGCGGGTTCACCCCGGCAAGGACGCACGATCTGTCGTCCTTGCGGCTCATGACGTCCACCGGCTCGCCGCTTTCGCCGGAGGGCTTCTCCTTCGTCTATGAGGGTATCAAGCCCGATCTCCAGCTCGCCTCGATTTCCGGCGGCACCGACATCGTCTCCTGCTTCGTGCTCGGCAATCCCCTGAAACCCGTGTGGCGCGGAGAGATCCAGGGCCCCGGCCTCGGGCTCGCCGTCGATGTCTGGAACGACGAAGGCAAGCCGGTGCGGGGGGAAAAGGGCGAACTCGTCTGCACCAGGGCGTTTCCGTCGATGCCTGTCATGTTCTGGAACGATCCGGACGGCGCGAAGTATCGAGCCGCCTATTTCGACCGGTTCGACAATGTCTGGTGCCACGGCGATTTTGCCGAATGGACACCGCATGGCGGCATCGTCATCCACGGCCGTTCCGACGCGACATTGAACCCCGGCGGCGTGCGCATCGGCACGGCGGAGATCTACAATCAGGTCGAACAGATGGATGAAGTCGCCGAAGCACTGTGCATCGGCCAGGACTGGGAGGACGATGTCCGCGTCGTTCTGTTCGTGCGGCTGGCCCGCGGGGTCGAGCTGACCGAAGCACTGACCAGGGAGATCAAGAACCGGATCAGGTCCGGCGCCTCGCCGCGGCACGTGCCGGCGAAGATCATCGCCGTCGCCGACATCCCGCGCACCAAGTCCGGCAAGATCGTCGAACTGGCGGTGCGCGACGTGGTGCACGGCCGTCCGGTCAAGAACAAGGAAGCGCTGGCGAACCCGGAAGCTCTCGACCTCTTTGCGGCGCTCGAGGAACTCAAGAGCTGAATTGGGGCTGACATCCGTCTCCATTGCGCCGCTGTTCCTCTGCCCGCGCCGCTGACGCGGGGCAGGAGAATGGAAGGAAGAGTGGGTGCAGTCCGTGAGACTCACTCGCATACCGCAAGCGGACGTTGTCGTAGTGCCGGCTCATCCCCGACTTCCTCATTCCTGTGCTCGTCACAGGAATCCGGCCAGCCCAAGTCCTTGGGCTGGGGACTTTCCCGTGCCGCAGACGCGGCGCCGCTGGATCCCTGTGACGAGCACAGGGATGAGGGCGGAGAGGGTGCGATCCCTTGCATAGATCACGAGATTTTAGGTCGGGTGACACCCCCCTCTGCCCACCCATCTCATCCCTGCGACGCGCACAGGAATACGTGATCTATGACCGGCGTTCGAGCGACCGGGACACCAGGATGACGGGGACCATCCCGGCGAGGACGATGATCATCGCCGCAACGGAGGCGTCTTCCACCTTCGCCCGCGAGGCATCCTCGTAGACGAGCGTCGCCAGCGTATTGAAATTGAACGGGCGCAGCATGATGGTCGCGGAAAGCTCCTTCATCGTTTCTATGAAGACGAGGAGCGCGGCCGTCAGCACTGCGGGCCGCATCATCGGCAGGAGCACCGCGCGCAGCGTCTGGCCGCTCGTGCGCCCGAGCGCGCGTGCGGCCATATCGAGATGCGGCGACAGTTTCTGGAAGCCGGCCTCGAGCGTCCCTTCCGCCATGGTCAGGAAGCGGACCGTGCAGGCATAGATGATGGCAAAGCCGGTGCCGCTCATGAGCAGGCCGGTGGAAATCCCGAAAAGCCCCCGCATCTCGGCGTCGATGGTGTTGTCGAGGGCGGCGAGCGGAAAGAGCACCCCGATCGCCAGTACGGTACCGGGCACGCCATAGCCGAAGGAGGCGAGCCGCCCGGCGATATCGGTGATGCGCGAACGCCCGGTGCGCGCGGCATAGGCGAGCACGAAACCCAGGAGCACGGTCGCAAACGCTGTCAGACCGGACACCAGGATGCTGTGCAGCAGCGCGCTCAGGAGGCGCGGCGCCAGGAACTGGTCGAGGCGTTTCAGGGCATAGTCGCCCAGAACAAGGAAGGGAACGGCAAAGCCCGACAGTATCGGCAGAAGGCAGGCGGCCGTCGCGGCCCATTTCTTCCAGCCGGAAAGTTTCAGCCTCGCGGCGTCGTGAACTGCGGCCGTGGTCTTCTGGCTCGCAAAGCGCTGTCTGCGGCGTGCCGCCCGCTCGACCATCATCAGGCCGATGACGAAAACCAGCATGATGCAGGCGATCTGCGCCGCGCCGGCGAGGCTGCCACGGTTGAGCCAGGTATCGAAGATGGAGAAGGTCAGGGTCTGCACGCCGAGAAATTCTACCGCCCCGATATCGTTCAGCGTTTCCATGGCAACGAGCGTGAGGCCGATCATGATCGCCGGCCGCGCCATCGGAAGCTGGACGCGGAAGAAGACCTTCAGCGGTCCGGCCCCGAGCGTCCGCGCCACGTCCGCGGCGGCGCGGCCCTGCATGAGGAACATGGAACGGCAGGCGAGATAGATATAGGGATAGAGCACCGAGCTCAGAACGAGCACCGCGCCGCCGAGGGAACGCACGTCGGGAAACCAGTAATCGCGGCTCGTCTGAAATCCGAAGAGGGCCCGCACCAGGCCCTGCACAGGGCCGGTGAAGGTGAGCAGCTCCCCGAAGGCATAGGCCGAAAGGTAGGCCGGTATGGCAAGCGGCAGCACCAGGGCCGCCGAAAGGAAGCGGCGTAACGGAAATTCATAGGTTGCCACCAGCCAGGCGGTGACGATGCCGATCATGGCGGTGGCGGTGCCTGTGAACAGGACCAGGAGAAGCGTGCGACCGGTTGCACGCGGGATCACGTTTTCGATGAGATGCGGCCAGTCTGCGGTGCCGCCGGAAACGGCTAGCCACGCAATGGCAAGAATCGGCATGAGCACGACGGCGGAGGCGAGTCCGGCCCAGCCGGTGAGGAGCGGATGGTGAAGGCCGGTGCCGGAGCTGGCGTAGCGCCGCTTGAGGCTTTTGGCGGTGAAGTGCAAACGATCCGTCCGAAGCAATGCCGATCGAAATGACGAGTGAGGGAACGGCCCGCAGTTTCCTCAACCTTCAAGAACCGACAAACTGGCTCCCGCAGGTCAACATTTCCTTACAGCATTCGGTCTCAATTGGCCAAGACGCGTTGTGAGGGAAAGGATATTTCCACCAGCGTGCCCTCGTTCGGGGCCGAAGTGATGGCGAACTGCGCGCGGTTCGCTTCCGCCATCGCCTTCGTCAGCGGCAGGCCAAGCCCGGTGCCGTCGCCACGCTTGCGGCCGCCGGTCGTGACCTGGCGGAAGGGCTTCATCGCCTGGTCGAGCTCGCTGCGGGTCATGCCGATGCCCGTGTCGCGGATTCTCAGGATGACGCTGCCATTAGCCTCGTAGGACGTCGACACGACAATCTGGCCGCCCGACGGCGTAAAGCGGATGGCATTCGCCAGGATGTTCAGGGCGATCTGCTTGATCGAACGGTCGTCGGCGACGACCTCGGGCACGGATCCCGACAGCGAAGTGCGGATGATCACGCGTTGGCTATTGGCCTGCGGCTGCACCAGCGACACGGCCTCGGAGACGGCCTCGTTGAGATCCACGGCGCCGAAGTCGAGATCCATCTCGCCGGCCTCGATCTTCGAGATGTCGAGCAGATCGTTGACGATGTCGAGGACGTGACGCCCCGACCGGCCGATGTCGCCGGCATATTCGATATAACGCGGATGGCCGATGGGGCCGAAATGCTCGCTCGCCATCATGTCGGAAAACCCGATGATGGCGTTGAGCGGCGTGCGGATCTCGTGGCTGACCCGGGCCAGGAATTCCGTCTTGTGGGCGTTTGCCGTCTCTGCGGCGCGCTTGGCGTTGCGAAGCTCCTCTTCGGTCCGCTTCCACTGGGTGATGTCGCGGATGACCGCGCAGTAACCGTTGGAGGAGGAGAGCCGGCCGATGGTCATGAACAACGGAATGAAGCCGCCGGCGGCTTCGCGGCCGATCACTTCCCGGCCGTCGTTGAGCACGCTTGCGACACCGTGGCCGGAAAGGCCTTGGAGATAGTCGATCACTGCCTTCTGGCTCTCATGGGCGAAGAGCGCGGCGAACGGCTTTCCGCGCATATCGGCCTCGTCATAGTCGAAGAGCGCGCTTGCGGAACGGTTCATCGTCCGGATGTCGCCGTCCCGTCCGAGGACCACGACCCCATCGGTCGCGGTTTCCAGAATCGATCGGAGCTCGTCGATCTCCATCCGAAGCCGGCTTGCCTCTGCCGCTCCTTCGTCTTCGCGCGCCTGCTTCTCCGCTTCGCTTGCGCCGGCCGGGGTCAGCGCAAGCATCAGCGCGCTCTTTCCTTCCCATCGGATCGAATGCAGGTGGGCGCCGACGGGAATGAGCCTGCCATCCTTGCGGACCAGCGTCATGGTTCCGTTCGGCTTTGCCGCGCCGGCCTCGTTTCCGAGAGCGAACAGGGCCTCCAGGCCACCCTCCTGTTCGAAGGCTTCGAGATTCTCATATCCGGTCAGCCGCAGGAATTCCGCATTGGCATGCAGCAAAGCGTCGCCGTGGTGAACCAGCAATGCGACCGGCAGCCTGTCGAGGATCTCGCTGCTCATGGCTGCACCATTGCGTGCGGTGAGGCCGGGCTCCATTGCCGCAGCAGGGGTCTCGCCCGCCGGCGTCGCATCGTGCCATCCGCCTGGCGCCTCCGCTTTCTCCGTCTGTCGGCTTTCTTCCGTGTCAGCCGGCGTGCTGGGGGAGGTGTCAGCTTCGTGCCGGCCTTCGGCTTTGCCTTCCTGCGGCAGCTGGTCAGGGGCGAAATGCTCGCCGAGCTGCCTTGCAATCTCGCGGAAGGCCGCCTGCTCGCCGCGGGTCAGCGCGCCGGCTCCCGCCGGTCGGCGCTCGTCGAGATCGATGACCTTGTCGGAGGCCTGCCTGCCGGCCGTTTCGACGACCCGCAGCGCCGGCTGTTCGCCGCGGAACGGGTCTTCGGATACGTCCGGTGCAGCCTCGGCCGCATCTTTCCCACTGCCGGCAGGGCCGGTCTTGGAGCCAGCCTCAGCCTGCGGCGCACCGGCGCCCTCGGACGACATGTCGCTTGAAGCCTGCGCGGTCTGCGCCGGCGCCGGCCGGTCGAGCGCAAGCCCGGCCGCCTTGGCGTCCGGCACAGCGTCGGCGATCCTGACGATGCCGAAGCCGCGGAAGCCGTCGAACTCGCGCGAACGGGAATAGGTGGGAAGAGCGGCGAGATCGACCGGCACCTTGAGATTGGTTCCCTGGACCGGCCAGAAGATCGTCTTGCCGGACCAGGTATCGCGGCGATGCAGGAGCTCGTTGATCTTGTCGTCGGGGTCGAGATCGTAGCGATCGGCGAGATCGGTGAAGCTAACGCCGATCACGTCGGCGGCCTTCGGGCCGACGGCTGACGCGAACTCTTCGGAAATTTCGCTGAAACGTCCCTCCGCGTCGATCTTCCAGACGAACCGTACCGCCCGTCCGCCGGCTGCGAAAGCGAAGTCGGCGGTTTCTCCGCCACGGTCCGCATCGGCAGCCGGTTCACCGGAAGCCGGTTCTGCTTCAAGCGGCGTTTCAGGCTCGGCGAGATCGGCGGCCTCGGCCTCGTCCTGCGGAGCGAGCTCCCCTTGCGCTTCGTCGTCGGTGCCGTCCCCGACGGACGCTTCGTGTTCTGCCGGTGCTGCCGCCTCCGGCGAGGGAGCGGGCTCGGCTTCCTCGAGGCGGCCCGCCGGCTGTTCCGTCTCCGCCGGTGCCGCGGAGGAGGGGACCGCCTCTCGTGTTTCGACGGGCGCCGCAGGTGCGGCGGGGATAGCCTGCTCCGCCGCCGCGCCGATCGCCTCTCCGGTCTCGGATTTCTCGAGAATTGCCTCGACCGCGAAGAGCAGGTGGAGCGCCGGATGGTCCGAAATCTTGCCGACTGCCGCCGGCAGGCGCCCTTTTTCCGTCGCGACCGGACGCTTGATCAGCCGATCCTTGTCGCTCGCAGCGGCTGCAACGAGCGTCCGGCGAATATCCGCCGAAAGGCCAAGACTCTCGAAGCCGGGCGAGCCGGCAATGACGGTCCCATCGGCGTCGAGCACGGCCATATGCGTGTCCGGCCCGTCGAGGCCAGCAATCATCGCCTCTGCGCGCGCTTCGGTCGAAAGCGCCTTGCCGTTGTTGGGCACGGTGAACAGGATTGCCTCTTCGCCGGGCCCGATGAGGATCATCTCCACGGCGGCGTTGAGCGGAAGCCGGCGAAAGCCCGATACCATACGGATCAGAAGCTGCCGGCGGTCCCCGACGGCCGCGAGCTGCGCCGCGGCGGCGCGCAGCTGGCGAAGCGAAAGATCGCTCGGGTCGAGGTCGGTATCGATGAAATCGTAGACCGAGGCCGTCCCGAACAGCTTTGCGCCCTGGTCGTTGGCCCATAGCACCCGCGCGACATTCTTCGAAAAAAGGACGGACGCATCCCCCCGGGCAAAATGCTCCCGCACCCGTGCATGCACGGCAATGTCGATGAAGGGGTACTGTCTTTCGGGCATCGGCAGACCTACTGACGGATCGCTTGCGCGTTAACGCTCTATT
Source organism: Ensifer sp. R1-3 (assembly GCF_056739175.1). Taxonomy (NCBI): domain Bacteria; kingdom Pseudomonadati; phylum Pseudomonadota; class Alphaproteobacteria; order Hyphomicrobiales; family Rhizobiaceae; genus Ensifer; species Ensifer sp. R1-3. The sequence continues at coordinate 2,073,845 of NZ_CP096515.1, read as the reverse complement.
AATACCCAGCCCATCGGCGAGGGTCCAGCAACGGGACGACCTCGGCCACGTCTTTCGGCGCGGAAGGTTAATGGGCATGGCTTATTGTGCACTGCACAAATTTATTGCAACGCACAACCAAATCGGCTATAGAACGGCCATCAATCAAAACGGCGCCTCTGAAGAGGGCCACACCAAGGAGCGCATGAAATGGCTACCAGGAAGACCGAAGACGCATTTTCCCTCTCTTTCGACCCGACCAAGTTTGCCGACAGCTTCCGCGAGTTCGCCGAAAAGGGCGCCGCGCAGTCGAAGGAAGCCTACGCCAAGATGAAGACCGCGACCGAAGAAGCAGCGAAGACCGTCGAAGCGACGGTCGAGAGCGCTCAGTCGGGCACCGTCGAACTCGGCCTCAAGGCCATCGACGCGCTGCGCACCAATGCCGAAAGCTCGCTCTCGCACATGGAAGCTCTGCTCGGCGTGAGGTCGCTCTCCGAACTCGTCGAACTGCAGACCGCCTTCATCCGCAAGCAGGCCGAGCTTGCCGTCGAGCAGGCGAAGACGATGCAGGAAGCGACGCGCAAGGTCGCCGAGAACGTTGCCAAGCCCGGCAAGGATGCCGCGGAAAAGGCGATGTCCAGCCTCAAGAAGGGCTGATCGGCCGCGCCGTATCGATCGGATTCAAAGCAAAGACCGGGTGGCTTGCCATCCGGTCTTTTTGCTGGATAATCTGAACTTAAGGCTTGCAAATCGGTGTGAGTGACCGTATGTGAGCCGCCAAGCGACGACCCCAAACGAAGTTGGAGTCGCTTGCCGAGTGCGGTTGTAGCTCAGTTGGTTAGAGCGCAGGTTTGTGGCACCTGAGGTCGGAGGTTCGATCCCCCCCAACCGTACCATTTTTCTTCAAAATCATCCGTGATTGCTGTTTCTCCTGAGAATAAGCGCACGATCCGTCGCAGGAATATGGACCTGCTCGTCATCCTCCGGCAATGTGACAGCGTGGAACAAGCATCATAGCTGCCCGCAAGCCGGCCGGACATCAGACACCAAAACGCCAAGAGAGCCGTCCTCCAAGCCGCGCCATAGGCAGCACTACGACAGCTGGAGGAGCAGGTGGCTGGTCGATTGCATGGAAAAATTGCGCTTATCAGCGGCGGGGCAGGGGGGTGTGGTCTCGCCGCCACCGAACTTTTCGCTCGGGAGGGCGCAGCGGTCGGGATCGTAGATCTCCCGCAGAGCCAAGGGGAAACGGTCGCCGCCCGCCTCCGCAGCGAGGGCTTCAGGGCTGCGTTCGCCTCGGCTGATGTGTCGGACGAACGTCAGGTAACGCAGGCGGTGGAGAGGGTTTCGGGAGAACTCGGACCGATCACGGTCCTGTTCAACCATGCTGGCACCATCGTCATTCGGCCGTTCCTGGAGACGACGGCCGAGGAGTGGGACCGGCTGATGGCCGTCAACGTGCGCAGCATGTTCCTCATGACCCGCGCCGTCCTTCCCCAGATGATCGACGCCGGGGGCGGATCGATCGTCTGCACCTCTTCCATATCGGCGGTTGCGGCAACCCCGATGGAGGTCCTTTACAATACGACCAAGGGGGCGTGCCACATGTTCGCCCGGTCCGTCGCCGTGGAGTTCAGGGACCGGAACATCCGGTGCAATGCGGTTTGCCCCGGCTTTATCCAGACGGCTCACGGCCAGAGGGAAGTCGAGGAACTGACCCGCTACGGGGTCGATGTTTCCGACGCAGCGATCGCCGCCCAACAGGGCCGGATGTGCCGGCCGGACGAGGTCGCCAAGGCCGCCCTTTATCTTGCGAGCGACGACGCAAGCTTTGTCAGCGGCGCCCATCTGTTCGTAGACAATTGTTTTACAGCGATGTGAGGGGAAGAAACATGGCTTTCGAGAAAGGTGGAGTCTGGCGGAACTGGGTCGGCAATCAGTACTGCGTATCGCAGTACAAGGCCTCGCCCGGCACCGAGGCCGAACTGGCGGAGCTGGTCGCAGAAGCGGACAAGCGGGATCTCGGAGTTCGCGTCTCGGGTTCGGGCCACTCCTTCACGCCGGTCGTCGGAACCAGTGGTCTCCTTTTGTCGCTCGCAGATCTCAGGGGCGTTCAGAAGGTCGACAAGACACGCAAGCAGATTACCGTAGCAGGCGGAACGCGCATCAACGAGGTGGGCAAGACGCTGAAGCAGCACGGACTCTCGCTGATCAATCAGGGGGATATCGATAGCCAGGCGGTCGCCGGCGCCTTTACCACCGGAACCCACGGGACCGGGATCAAGCTCGGAAACATGGCCTCTTCGATCGCCGGAATGCGAATCGTAAAGGCGAACGGGGAGATCCTCGACATCGATGGGAGTGACGAAGAACTCCTCCACGCGGCGCAGGTCTCGGTCGGCACGCTCGGTATCATCTCGTCCATGACCCTCAACGTCATGGATGCCTATAACCTGCACGAGCGGCTGTGGCGTGACGACTTCGAGACCTGCATGGAGCGCCATGACGAACTGGCGGAAAACCACCGGCATTTCGGATTCTTCTGGTGCCCGACGCCGGAAAGCCGCCATCTCTACTGCCTGCCGGATACCTCGGCCGTCTCATCTACGAACAAATCGGCCGACGTCTGCGAAATGAAGGTGATGGACATCACCGATGCGGCGCCGATGGAGAGCGAGTTCGAAAAGATCGCCTACAGTTCGGAAGTCTATCCCATCGAATACGTCCCGAACTTCGTCGAACTCGAATATGCGGTGCCCGTGGAACACGGCAAGGCGGCCGTCAGAGCCGTGCGCGACCTCATGCTCAACAAGCATACGAACTGCATCTATCCGATCGAGTATCGCTTCACCGCCGGCGATCCGGCGTGGATGAGCCCGTTCCATCACCAGGACAGCATCACGCTCTCCGTCTCGGGCGGCCCGGGGATCGATTACTGGGCGTTTTTGAAGGACGTCGACCAGATCCTGCGCGGATACGACTCGCGGCCGCATTGGGGGAAGATGCATTTCCTCGACACCGACGACGTGACGCATCTCTATCCGCGCGCCGGAGACTTCCGTGCGCTGCGAAGGGAATTGGACCCGAAGGGTCGTTTCCTCAACGACCATCTGAAGATGCTGCTCGGCTGACAGCGATGATTTCAGGTCGAGTTGAGACGCGCGATGCAGGCGGAAAGCCGCACATTTTTCCTCATCCCGCGCTAAACGAATATCTGATGCTCCGCCGTCACCATTTCCTGCAGGAACGCTGCGACCGTGCGCACGCGCACCAGGTCGCGGGCGCTCTCGTGATAGGTCGTCCAATAGGCGCGGCGGATCGTCCTATCGGGGAGCAGGCGTACAAGCTCCGGATATTGCCGGGCTATATAATTGTGCAGGATGCCGATCCCGGCGCTGGAGCGGACCGCCTCGGTCTGGCCCATGGCGCTGGAGATCTCGAAGGAGGCGTCCCAGCTGCGCATGACCTCGGTGGAGAAATTGAGTGACGGCGTGAAGATGAGGTCTTCCACATAGCCGATCCGGCGATGGTTCTTGAGATCGTCGACAGACCCGGGTGTGCCGTAGCGGCCAAGATATTCTGCCGATGCGTAGAGACCCAGTGTATAGTCGGTGAGCTTGGACGAGACGAGCCGCCCCTGTTCCGGCCGCTCGATGGTGATCGCGATGTCGGCCTCGCGCTGCGACAGCGAGAAGGAGCGCGGAACAGGAACGAGCTGGAGCTTCAGTTCCGGGTAACGTGCCGTGAGCCGCCCGAGACGCGGCGCCAGGAAGGAGACGCCGAAACCGTCAGGCGCGCCGATGCGCACGGTGCCGGCGATCGCCGTGTCGATCCGCCCGACCTGCGATTGGGCGGCGAGCATCTCGGTTTCCATGCGCTCGGCCGCGGCAAAGAAGACCTCGCCTTCGGCCGTCAGTTCGCAGCCGTTGGGACGCCGGATGAGGAGCTTCGCTTTCAGTCTTTCCTCGAGCGCGGTAACCCGCCGGCTGAGCGTCGCGTGATTGATGCCGAGCCTTTTCGAGGCGGCGAGGATCTGGCCCGTCCGCGCGACAGCCAGAAATACCCGGACGTCGTCCCAGTTCATGCGAACGCTTTCATGGACTTTAATTTGCGCACAACGGTTCCTGAAATTCGGAAATTGAATTGTTGAAATCGTAGTGCGATCATGAGGGCACAATCAAGGGTCAGGAGGAACACTCATGTATGAGCTCGGTCATTTCATCGACGGCAAGCGCGTTGCCCGCACGAGCGGTCGCGTCAGCAACATCTTCAACCCGGCAACGGGCGAAGTTCAAGGCACCGTGGCGCTGGCGAGCGACGCGGACCTGGCCGCCGCCGTCGAGAGCGCCAAGGCTGCCCAGCCCAAGTGGGCCGCAACCAATCCGCAGCGCCGCGCCCGCGTCTTCATGAAGTTCGTCCAGCTCCTGAACGACAACATGAACGAGCTGGCCGAAATGCTCTCCCGCGAGCATGGCAAGACCATCGACGACGCCAAGGGCGACATCGTGCGCGGCCTCGAGGTCTGCGAATTCGTCATCGGCATTCCGCACCTGCAGAAGAGCGAATTCACCGAAGGCGCCGGTCCCGGCATCGACATGTACTCGATCCGCCAGCCGGTCGGCATCGGCGCCGGCATCACCCCGTTCAACTTCCCTGGCATGATCCCTATGTGGATGTTCGCCCCGGCGATCGCCTGCGGCAATGCGTTCATCCTCAAGCCTTCCGAACGCGATCCCTCCGTGCCGATCCGCCTTGCCGAACTGATGATCGAAGCCGGTCTGCCGGCGGGCATCCTCAACGTCGTCAACGGTGACAAGGGCGCGGTCGATGCGATTCTGACGCATCCCGATATCGCCGCCGTCTCCTTCGTCGGCTCGACCCCGATCGCCCGCTACGTCTACGGCACGGCTGCGATGAACGGCAAGCGTGCGCAATGCTTCGGCGGCGCAAAGAACCACATGATCATCATGCCGGACGCCGACCTCGACCAGGCGGCCAACGCCCTCATCGGCGCCGGCTACGGTTCCGCGGGCGAGCGCTGCATGGCGATCTCGGTCGCTGTTCCGGTCGGCGAGGAAACCGCAAACCGGCTGATCGACAAGCTCGTGCCGATGGTCGAAAGCCTGCGCATCGGTCCCTATACCGACGAAAAGGCCGATATGGGCCCCGTCGTCACCAAGGAGGCGGAACAGCGCATCCGCAGCCTGATCGACAGCGGCATCGAGCAGGGTGCGAAGCTCGTGGTCGACGGCCGCGACTTCAAGCTGCAGGGCTATGAGAACGGCCACTTCATCGGCGGCTGCCTCTTCGATGACGTCACACCCGACATGGACATCTACAAGACCGAAATCTTCGGACCCGTCCTTTCGGTCGTCCGCGCCAGGAACTACGAAGAGGCCCTGTCGCTGCCGATGAAGCATGAATACGGCAATGGTGTCGCCATCTATACCCGCGACGGCGATGCGGCGCGCGACTTCGCCTCCCGCATCAATATCGGCATGGTCGGCGTCAATGTTCCGATCCCGGTTCCGCTCGCCTATCATTCTTTCGGCGGCTGGAAATCCTCGTCCTTCGGCGACCTCAATCAGCATGGCACGGATTCGATCAAGTTCTGGACCCGGACCAAGACCATCACCTCGCGCTGGCCGTCAGGCATCAAGGACGGCGCCGAGTTCTCGATACCGACGATGCGGTAACGCGAACAAAGCTCTCCTCCTCCAATCGGAGCCTCCTTCGGGAGGCTCTTTTTTGTTGCGCGAGATCCGGCAGGGAAACTATCGTCAGTTGTGCTCGATGCGAATCGCAGATTCGCATCCTTCGTCAGATACGCACTTCGGAAAACCGTTACCTAAGTGCTCTAGCAGATGGTCGTTGGGGGATGGCCGTCGAATATTCAAGCGGCACCTGCCGCTGAGGCGGCAGGCATCGGTTTGTAGGGGGCACCATGACAATGGCAGAGTCGTTGCCGGCACAAAATGCCGGCGAGCGCAGCTTCGGACGCGCGGCTGAAGGGGATATCCAGCGCCTATCCTTCACGGGAAGCGGCAGGGAATATTTCGGGATATGGATCGTCAATATCCTTTTGACGATCATAACGCTCGGCATCTATTCGGCCTGGGCGAAGGTCCGCCGCAATCGTTATTTCTACGGCAACACCATCCTGCTCGGGCGCGGGTTCGAGTATCACGCGAGTGGCGGGCAGATCCTCATCGGCCGCCTGATCGTGTTCGCCTATCTGGTCCTCTACAACATCATGCTCACATTCGTGCCGCTCGTCGGCATCGGTCTCGGCGTCCTGATGCTTTTCTTCGTACCCTGGCTCGTCGCGCGGGGGCTGCGCTTCAGCGCAAGGGTGACGAGCTACCGCAACGTGCGCTTCGACTTCGTCGGCGGCGCCGGCGGGGCGTTCCTTGCTTTTATCATCGGTCCGGTCCTGGCGGCCTTGACCCTCGGCATTTTGGCGCCGCTCGCCAGCCGCTGGTCCTACCGCTATGTCGGCAACAATCTGCGCTATGGTCAGAAGCCGTTTTCGACCGATCCCCCTCTTGGTCGGCTCTACAGAACCTGGGTGGCCCCGGCCGCGGTCCTGGTGCTGGGCATGCTGATCGGCGGCTTCTTTGTTTTCCTCGGCGTGGCGTTGGTCAACGCCGTGGCAGAGGGTGCCGAACTCTCTTCCCAGGCTTTGCAGGGGTTTACCGGCTTGCTGCTTGTGCTCGGTTACCTCCTTCTCTTCGCGATCTTCGGCCTGGCGGCGCTGATCTACCGCGCCGGCGTGCGCAACGTCGCCTGGTCCGCCACCTCTTTCGACGGCAGGCATCGGCTGTTGAGCGACCTGTCGCGCCTGCGCTATACCTGGATCGCCGTCTCAAACCTGATCGTTACCCTTGTTACGCTCGGCCTGATGCGGCCCTGGGCGGCAGTGAGGATGGCGCGCTACGTGAACGAGCATACGGGCGTGCGATTCGAAGGAGATGTCGGCGAACTCTTGTCGCAGATTGCGCAGGAGGGCTCGGCGGTCGGTGCCGAATTCATGGATATAGAAGGATTCGACTTTGGCTTCTGACGGCACGACGATCGCTTCAGGCGAGTGGCATCCTCCGGGATCGAGTCGCTCGGTTCCCGCAAGCCTCGTCGAGAGAGCAGGGCACCTTGTCGTCGACGGAGAAAGCGGCGGCGAGCTTGCGGGCGGCAACCTGCACTCGATCGAGATATCGTCCCGGGTAGGCCGCATTCCGCGCCGGGTCACCTTTCCGGACGGATCGCTGTTCGAGACTGCCGACAATGACGCGGTCGACCGGTTCCTAACCGGGAAAGGTCGCGCAAGCGAGGGAGCGATCCACCGGCTGGAGCGCTTCCATCCGCGGCTGATCGCCTTCGTCGCCGCCGCGATCCTGCTTGGCGCGCTGATTTATCGCTCGGCACTGCCCTTGCTGGTGGAGGTTGCCATCGCCGTCACGCCGCCGGCCGTGCCGCAAATCATGTCGGCGAGCGCCCTGGAGACGATGGATCGGACCCTGCTGGACAAGTCGAAGCTCGACGAGGCGAAGCGCAACAGGATCGTGGAAGGGTTCCGCCGCGTCGCGTCGCAATCCGCACGGGGAGAGGCGGGCTATACGCTCCACTTCCGCGGAGGCGGCGCGCTCGGTCCGAACGCCTTCGCCTTGCCTGACGGAACACTGATCCTTACCGACGAACTCGTGGAACTCGCGGGCGAAGATACCGAGATGATCCTCGGCGTGCTGGCCCATGAGATCGGCCATGTCGCGCACAAGCACAGCCTTCGACAGATCTATCGTGCCGCCGGCATCACTGCCCTCCTCATGCTGGTCGCCGGCGATATCGGATCGGGAGCCGAGGACATGCTGGTGCAGGGCGGCGGCCTCCTCGCACTTTCCTACTCACGCTCAGCAGAGGCGGAAGCGGACAGGCACTCGGTCGAACTGATGATGAAGGCGGGTTTCGATCCGGCAGCGATCGCCCGTTTCTTCGAACTGCTGGAAACGAAGCTCGACGATAAAGGTGGAACGAGCATCTTTTCGACGCATCCCTCGACGCCGGAGCGGCGCAAGGCGATCCTGGACTGGATCGGCCACGAACGGAAATAGGGAGCACTTCCGCCGGCACGGACGAAAACGGCGGGCATTCGCCCGCCGTCGTCGCACCTATCCGGCGTGTTCCCGTCAATCCTGCGGGCCGTCGTTGTAGCCGACCTTGTCGACGAGTTCCGAGGCCTTCTTGCGGTTTGCCGCGATTTCGGCGAGCGGCAGCGTGTCGGGCTTGATCTCACCGAAGGACTTGACGACTTCCGATGGTTCGGCGCCCGGCAGCACCGGATATTCGAAGACCTGCTCGGCATAGATCTTCTGCGCTTCGCCTTCGGACAGGAACTCCATGAGCTTCAGGGCATTCTCCTTGTTCGGCGCGTTCTTGGCGAGCGCCATGCCGGAGATGTTCACATGGGTGCCCCGGTCCTTCGTGTTCGGGAACAGAACCTTGATCGCCGAGGCCCATTCCTTCTGTTCGGGCTCCTTCTCGTTGGTGATCATCAGGCCGACATAGTAGCTGTTGCCGAGCGCCAGGTCGCACTCCCCGGCGAAGATTGCCTTGGCCTGGTCGCGGTCGCCGCCGTCCGGCTTCTTGGCAAGATTGTTCCTGAGGCCCGTGAGCCACTTTTCCGCTTCGGCTTCGCCGTGGTGGGCGATCATGGAGGCGAACAGGCCGACATTGTAGGAGTGCTGGCCGTCGCGGGTGCAGATCTTGCCCTTCCACTTCGGGTCGGCGAGCTCCTCATAGGTGATGTCGTCCTGAGCGACGCGCTCCTTCGAGGCATAGACGACGCGGCCGCGCGTCGTCAGGCCGAACCAGTTGCCGTCCGGATCGCGGAAATGGTCGGGGATGTCCTTGTTGATGGTCTCGTTGGCGACCGGTTGCGTCACGCCCGCATCCTTGGCCTCGGTCAGGCGGCTGATATCCACGGTCAGGATTACGTCGGCGGGAGAGTTCGCGCCTTCGGCCTGAATGCGCTCGACGAGACCCTTGTCGAGGAAGAGCACGTTGGTCGTGATGCCCGTCTTCTTGGTGAAGGCGTCCAATAGCGGCTGAATGAGGTCCGGCTGCCGGTAGGAGTAGATGTTGACCTCCCCATCGGCGCGGACAGGTGCCGTCGAGGCAAGAAATGTCGCCGCCACGGACAGCGCACCGATCAGCGCTTTTGAAATATTCATGGTGTTCTCTCCTTTTTCGTGTTTTAAACTTAACTTAGTCAATCATATTTCTCGTATTTCTGCCGCCAGCAGGCGCGCCAGTCAACAAGCGAAACGGTGAAGAGATAACCTTCGTGAACTTTTCCACTTTTTGGAATTGTTCCAAACTACGATCCGTCCTATATGATGAGGCACGAATTTATCGGATCCGGAGCAAAAAATGCGTCTGACGAAGCAAACCAACTACGCGGTACGCATGTTGATGTACTGCGCTGCGAACGGCGAGAAGCTCAGCCGCATTCCCGAGATTGCCAGGGCTTACGGCGTTTCCGAACTGTTCCTTTTCAAGATCCTGCAGCCTCTCACGAGAGCCGGCCTGGTCGAGACGGTACGCGGCCGCAACGGCGGAGTCCGCCTGCCGAGACCGGCGTCGGAGATCACTCTTTTCGACGTCGTGAAGGTGACGGAAGACAGTTTCGCCATGGCGGAATGCTTCGAGGCGGGCGAGATCGACTGCCCGCTGGTGGACAGCTGTGGCCTCAATGCCGCGCTGCGCAAGGCGCTGAACGCCTTTTTCGAAGTACTTCAGGGATACACGATCGACGACCTGGTCAAGGCCCGGCCGCAGATCAACTTCCTCCTTGGCCTGGAAGAGCCGGTGCGCCCGCAGACCTCGGCCGCCTGAATTCACTCGCGTCTGCGAGCTTGCGGGCCGTAAAGCTCCGCCCTGAAGCAACGTGAGAGCGGGCGGAAAGCCCACGCATGCCGCGGCACGCATGCTGGTGACGGAGCTCACCCGCGACCTGCTGCTTCCAGTTGCCTCGGCGGCTCGTGCTTCCGGCGGGCGAACTCAGAACCTCGAACGGTGGTGAGCACTTTCGAGGTCGAATGCTTCCCTTCGACAGCACAGCTTAGAGTTTATCTGCACTCCCCTTAAGGGTTCACGACTCGGGCTGCTTGCCCCGGAACCGCGGTTGTCGGCGAAAGTCGGGGATAGTTCCGCACGTTCTATTTGCGGAAGAATTTTTCGCATAGACAAAATTCCAAAGCGACTTATTGCATTGCGACGCCAAATGTCGTTCCATCCGGCCTTGACCGGGTGTAAACGTCATGCCGCGTCAGATAAATTGCGAGAACAAAAACAAATCTGGGAAGCAAGCTCATGAAAAAGCTCACTACTCTCTTGGCAGCGACGGCGATTGCCACGCTGATGGCCGGCACTGCCTGGTCGAAAACTTTCGTCTTCTGCTCGGAAGGGTCGCCGGAAGGCTTTGACCCGGGCCTCTATACGGCCGGCACCACGTTCGACGCTGCCGCGCATACCGTTTACAGCCGTCTTCTCGAGTTCAAGAAGGGCACGACGGAGACCGAGCCCGGGCTCGCCGAAAGCTGGACGATTTCCGACGATGGTCTCGAATATACTTTCAAGCTGCGTCCCGGCGTCAAGTTCCAGACGACCGAGTTCTTCACGCCCACCCGCGAACTGAACGCCGATGATGTGATCTTCTCGATCGAGCGCCAGTGGAAGTCCGACCATCCGTGGCACGGCTACGTAACCGGCGGTTCCTGGGAATATTTCGCCGGCATGGGCCTGCCGGAACTGCTCGAGTCGGTCGAGAAAGTCGACGACATGACGGTCAAGATCAAGCTGAAGCGCAAGGAAGCGCCGTTCCTCGCCAATCTTGCCATGCCCTTCGCATCGATCATGTCGAAGGAATATGCCGACAAGCTGCAGGCCGAAGGCAAGATGAACCAGCTCAACCAGATGCCGCTCGGCACCGGTCCTTTCGCCTTCGTCGGCTACCAGCAGGACGCGGTCATCCGCTACAAGGCTCATCCGGACTTCTGGGGCGGAAAACAGAAGATCGACGATCTGGTTTTCGCGATCACCACGGATGCGGCCGTTCGCTTCCAGAAGCTGCAGGCCGGCGAATGCCACCTGATGCCCTATCCGAATGCGGCCGATGTGGAAGCCATGAAGGCCGATCCGAACCTCAAGGTGATGGAGCAGGCCGGCCTCAACGTCGCATATCTCGCCTACAACACGACGCAGCCGCCCTTCGACAAGGTCGAAGTGCGCAAGGCGCTGAACAAGGCGATCAACAAGCAGGCGATCGTCGACGCCGTCTTCCAGGGCCAGGCCACGCCGGCGACCAACCCGATCCCGCCGACGATGTGGTCCTATAACGAACACATCGAAGACGACACCTACGATCCGGAAGCGGCGAAGAAGATGCTCGAGGATGCCGGCGTCAAGGACCTTTCGATGAAGGTCTGGGCGATGCCGGTCGCGCGTCCCTACATGCTGAACGCCCGCCGTGCCGCTGAGCTGATGCAGGCCGATTTCGCCAAGGTCGGCGTCAAGGTCGAAATCGTCTCCTACGAATGGGCGGAATATCTCGAGAAGTCCAAGGCGAAGGACCGCGACGGTGCGGTCATCCTCGGCTGGACGGGCGACAATGGCGACCCGGACAACTTCCTCGACACGCTGCTCGGTTGCGACGCTGTCGGCGGCAACAACCGCGCGCAGTGGTGCGACAAGGAGTTCGACGAACTCGTCACGAAGGCGAAGGAAGCATCCGACGTGGCAGAGCGCACCAAGCTCTACGAGGAGGCGCAGGTCCTCTTCAAGCGCGAAGCCCCCTGGGCGACGCTCGACCACTCGCTCTCCATCGTCCCGATGCGCAAGAATGTCGAAGGCTTCGTGCAGAGCCCGCTCGGCGACTTTGCTTTCGACGGCGTTGATATTGTAGAGTAATCTTATCGAATGATCCGAAGGGGGCGTTTGCCGCTGGCGAGCGCCCCTCTTCCTTTTTGCCAGTGCGCCGCTCATGCGGCCACGGTTGGCATGAGGTTTGACTATGTTCCGATTCCTTCTGGGGCGTTTGGCAGTTCTGATCCCGACTTTCATCGGGGTTTCCATCATCGCCTTTTCCTTCATCCGCCTGCTTCCCGGCGATCCCGTGGCGCTGCTTTCCGGCGAACGCGTGATGTCGCCGGAGCGGCACGCCGAGATCTCCCACCAATTGGGCTTCGACCGCCCCATCGTCATGCAGTACCTGGATTATCTCTGGGGCGTTCTGCAGGGCGATTTCGGAACGTCCATCGTCACCAAGAAGCCGGTGATCGATCAGTTCATGGAGCTCTTCCCGGCGACCGTCGAACTGTCGCTCTGCTCCATCATCTTCGCGGTGATCGTCGGCATCCCCGCCGGTGTCGTTGCGGCAGTCAAGCGCGGGTCCATCTTCGACCAGATCATCATGGGCACCGCGCTCATCGGCTTCTCGATGCCGATTTTCTGGTGGGGCCTGCTGTTGATCATCGTGGTCTCCGGCATTCTGCAGTGGACGCCGGTGTCCGGGCGTATCTCGTTGATGTTCTTCTTCCCGTCTGTCACCGGCTTCATGCTGGTCGACTCGCTATTGTCCGGCCAGGAAGGGGCGTTCCAGTCGGCCTTCAATCACCTCATCCTGCCGACGATCGTTCTCGGCACCATTCCGCTCGCCGTCATCGCGCGCCAGACCCGCTCGGCAATGCTCGAAGTGCTTTCCGAGGACTATGTGCGCACCGCGCGTGCCAAGGGGCTCTCCACCTTCCGTGTGGTCGGCATTCATGCGCTGCGCAATGCGATGATCCCTGTCGTCACCACCATCGGCCTGCAGATCGGTGTGATGCTGGCGGGCGCGATCCTGACGGAGACGATCTTCTCCTGGCCGGGGATCGGCAAATGGATGGTCGATTCGGTCTTCCGGCGCGACTATGCCGTCATACAGGGCGGGCTCCTGATCATAGCCGCGGTCATCATGCTGGTGAACCTCGCCGTGGATCTGCTCTACGGCCTGATCAACCCCCGCATCCGGCACTGAGGAGAGCGATATGACCGAAGCTACCGCAACAACCGCCATATCGACCGATCCGACGCGCCGGGCGCGTCTCGCCGAGTTCTGGTATTATTTCTCGGAGAACCGCGGCGCCGTCATCGGCCTGTTCTTCTTCCTGTTCCTGGTGCTGCTCGCCATCTTCGCTCCGCTGGTGGCACCCCATAACCCGACCATCCAGTTCCGTGAGGCGGTGCTGCTCCCGCCCGTCTGGCAGGAAGGCGGCCGCGCGACTTTCCTGCTCGGCACCGACGCCGTCGGCCGCGACATGCTCTCCCGTCTCATCTACGGCACCCGCTTCTCGCTCTTCGTCGGCGTCATCGTGACGGTTTTGTCGCTGACCGGCGGAATCCTCGTCGGCGTCATCGCCGGCTATTTCCGCGGGTGGATCGACACGGTCATCATGCGGGTCATGGACATCATCCTGGCCTTCCCTTCGCTCCTGCTGGCGCTCGTCCTGGTGGCGGTGCTGGGGCCGGGCCTCACCAATGCGATGATCGCGATCGCGCTGGTTTTCCAGCCGCATTTCGTTCGCCTGACGCGGGCGGCGGTGATGACGGAGAAGACGCGCGACTACGTGGTGGCGGCGAAGGTCGCCGGAGCCGGACATGCGAGGCTGATGTTCAAGACCATCCTGCCGAACTGCATGGCACCGCTCATCGTTCAGGCGACGCTCTCGTTTTCGAGCGCGATCCTCGATGCGGCGGCACTCGGCTTCCTGGGCATGGGGGCGCAGCCGCCGACGCCGGAATGGGGAACGATGCTGGCGGAAGCACGCGAATTCATCCTCCGTGCCTGGTGGGTCGTGACGCTTCCAGGCCTCGCTATCCTCGTGACCGTTCTGGCAATCAATCTGATGGGCGACGGCCTGCGCGACGCTCTAGACCCCAAGCTGAAGAGGTCCTGACATGGCGCTTCTCGAAATCGAAAACCTCGTCGTCGAATTCCAGACGGCGTCCGGGCCGTTCCGAGCCGTCGACGGCGTCTCGCTCAAAGTGCATGAGGGCGAGGTCCTGGCGATCGTCGGGGAATCGGGCTCCGGCAAATCCGTGTCCATGCTTGCCGCCATGGGGCTTCTGCCCTGGACCGCCAAGGTGACCGCGGACAAACTCGCCTTCAACGGACGGGATCTATTGAAGATGCCGGCCTCCGACCGTCGCAAGATCGTCGGCAAGGACATTGCGATGATCTTTCAGGAGCCCATCGCCAGCCTCAATCCATGCTTCACCGTCGGTTTCCAGATCGAGGAAGTGCTGCGGATACATATGGGCCTCGACCGGGCCGCGCGGCGCAAGCGCGCGATCGAGCTTTTCGAGGCGGTAGGCATTCCCGACCCGGCCGAGCGCCTCGGGCACTTTCCGCACCAGATGTCGGGCGGGCAGTGCCAACGCGTGATGGTCGCCATCGCGCTTGCCTGCAACCCGAAACTGCTCATCGCAGACGAGCCGACAACCGCACTGGACGTGACGATCCAGAAGCAGATTCTCGATCTCCTGATGAAGCTGCAGCAGGAATTCCGCATGGGCCTCATCATGATCACCCATAACATGGGCGTCGTGGCGGAGACGGCGGATCGCGTCATCGTGCAGTACAAGGGCCGGAAGATCGAAGAGGCGGATGTCCTGTCGCTGTTCGAGTCGCCGAAGAGCAATTACACCCGCGCGCTTCTCTCGGCCTTGCCGGAGAATGCGACGGGAGATCGCTTGCCGACGATTTCCGAACTTTTCAATGAGCAACAAATGCTCGAGGGAGCTGCTCGATGACCCATGTTCTCGAAGCCCGCAACCTGGTGCGTGACTATCACATTCCCGGCAACCTGTTCCGCAAGGCGCGCACCGTTCATGCGCTGAAGGGCGTAAGCTTCACGGTCGACGAGGGCAAGACGCTCGCGATCGTGGGCGAAAGCGGCTGCGGCAAGTCTACGCTCGGACGCATCATCACGCTCATCGACCCGGCGACCGCGGGAGAGCTGTTGATCGACGGCAAGACGGTCGACATCGCCCGCGAAGGGCTGACGGCGGAGATGCGCCGCAAGGTCCAGATCGTCTTTCAGAACCCTTACGGCTCCCTCAATCCTCGCCAGAAGATCGGCGATATTCTCGCGGAACCGCTCATCATCAACACCAAGGTCCCGGCAGGCGAACGCCGCGAGCGGGCAATGGCGATGTTGAAGAAGGTCGGCCTCGAGGAGAAGCACTACAATCGCTATCCGCACATGTTCTCCGGCGGCCAGCGGCAGCGCATCGCGATCGCCCGTGCGCTGATGCTCAATCCCAAGCTTCTGGTTCTGGATGAGCCGGTTTCGGCCCTCGACCTCTCCGTACAGGCGCAGGTTCTGAACCTGCTCGCCGATCTGCAGGACGAATTCAAGCTCACCTATGTCTTCATCAGTCACGATCTGTCGGTGGTGCGCTACATCGCCGATGACGTAATGGTGATGTATTACGGCGAAGCGGTCGAGTATGGCAGCCGGGACGCGGTATTCTCCGACCCGCAGCACGATTATACGAAGACATTGTTCGCGGCGACGCCGCGGGCGGATGTTGCCAGCATCAAGGCCCGGCTCGCCCGGAAGAATGCCGCCTGAGCGGAAATACGTATCACCCAAATGCCGGCAGACCGTTGTTCGGCTCAATACCAGGATGAGGATTATGGAAATCAAGCGTTTCGAAACCGGCCCGCGGATGAGCCAGGCCGTGGTCTACAACAACACGGTCTTTCTCGCCGGCCAGGTCGGCAATGCCGGCGACGACGTCGTCACCCAGACGAAGCAGGCGCTGGCGGAGGTCGATCGTCTGCTGGCGCTCGCAGGCACGGACAAG
Source organism: Ensifer sp. R1-3 (assembly GCF_056739175.1). NCBI lineage: Bacteria > Pseudomonadati > Pseudomonadota > Alphaproteobacteria > Hyphomicrobiales > Rhizobiaceae > Ensifer > Ensifer sp. R1-3. The sequence continues at coordinate 2,057,963 of NZ_CP096515.1, read as the reverse complement.
ACGCGCATTCTTTCCGCGACCGTCTGGCTTGCCGACATGGCGGACTTCGCCAAGATGAACTCGGTCTGGGACGCCTGGGTGCCTCAGGGCCACGCGCCGGCCCGCGCGACCGGCGAAGCGAAACTCGCAACCCCGGAATATCTCGTCGAAGTCATCGTGACGGCAGCTCTCTAAGCCGTTTCACGCAAGCAGATATACGCTCCACTTTCCCCGCCGTCGGCCCCTGGGCCGGCGGCGTTTTGCTGCCGTCCTTACACGCGTGTCGCGCAGGAACGATTTCCGCAGTTGCGGCGTTTATCGGTGCGTTCCGCAATGGAGGTTGAGACATGCTCTACTGGGTGCCACGGCTCGTCGTGTCGGCGCTTGCCGTGCTGGTACTTGGCATGGGTCTCTTCCTGCGGACGCCGGAGGACGTGGCCTACACATTGCTGATCATCATCGGTGGGCTTGGCCTGCTTTCCGCCACGCTCCACCTGTTCCCGCCTGAGCAACATTGAGCAACGCTTCGCGGGGGGCATCCTGCGGTGGAGTGCGCCACCTCCGTCCTGCATCCGCGAACGGGCTGTTCGCCGCACGAGCGTTTGAGAGGTAGGTGCCGATGGACATAGCCGGGCGGACGACGGCCGAGCGTCGACGAAAGCGCGAAGCGGAGAGGGAAATCGCTCTGGCAGAGGCATCGGCGATCGTCGCCAGAAAACGCGACAGCATCGATCTCGCCGGCGCCTGGAGCGTCATCGGCCTGTTCGTGATCGCCTGCGCGGCAGTCGTCTATACGATGGAAGCGATCCTCCTGCCGATCACGCTCGCCGTCGTCATCGGCATCGTTCTCGGCCGCGCTGCCGATGAACTGGCCCGGTTCGGGCTGCCGCCCATGTTCGGCGGCCTTTTGCTGGCGCTATGTTTTCTGCTTGGCCTGTCATACCTGGTCAATGCCATCCTCTGGCCGATCACCGAGGTCGCGCGCGAGGCGCCGCGGCTCGTCGAAGGCCTCATGGAGCGGATACTGCCCTATCTGCAGCGCTTCGAATGGGTAAACGTAGCGCTTGCCCGCGGCAGCGGAGAAGAGGCTTTTGCCGACGTCATCGTCAAGAATGCGGGACCGCTGATCGGCGGCGCGGCGGCGAGCCTGACGCCCGCTCTGGTGCAGACCCTGATCTTCCTGGCCGCCCTTGTACTCTTCCTGCTCGGGCGCGTTCAGCTGCGCAGCACGATCATTCTCGCTTTTCCCAGCCGCGAAGGTCGCCTGAGCGCGATCCGGGTAATGAACGCCCTCGAGGATGCGCTTACGCAATATTTCTCGACCGCCAGCCTGATCTATCTGGCGCTGGGCTTCATAACCATGGTCATTGCGCTGGTCGGCGGACTGGCGATGCCCCCGCTTTGGGGGCTGTTCGCCTTCGTCTCGAGTTTCATTCCCTATCTCGGCGTCACCTTCATGACCCTCTCTTTGGTCGTCGGCGGGCTGATGACGCATGATGCGCTCATCGTGGCCATCGCCCCGGCGGTCGCCTTCTTCACCGTTCACCTCGCCATGGAAAATCTGCTGGTGCCCGCCATCCTCGGCCAACGCTTCGATATCAATCCGTTTCTGGTCTTCGTCGCGATCATTTTCTGGACGTGGATGTGGGGTGCTGTCGGGGCGCTCCTCGCCTTTCCGCTGTCGCTGATCGCGATGATCATATTCGAGCAGATCCTGCTGCCCCAGCCGGAACGCCAGTTGCCGGGCTGACCCTTCATGCTGACTTCAAGGGTTATCTAGCTCGCTCCGGCTCGCGCATGTTCGTCGAAGAAAAGAGCCTGGCTGATCAGCGCCTTCACGGTTTCGGGGTTGAAGGGTTTGGTTACCAGAAAGGCCGGCTCGGGCTTCTTGCCGGTCAGCAGCCGTTCGGGAAAGGCGGTGATGAAGATGACCGGTACGGCCGCCTGCGTCAGGATGTCGTTGACCGCGTCGATGCCCGAACTGCCGTCGGCCAGCTGGATATCCGCAAGCACCATTTTTGGCGATGTCTGGTGATAGAGATCAAGCGCCTCGCGGCGCGTGCGGGCGATCCCGGTGACCCGATGACCGAGGCTCGTCACCATGTCCTCGATATCCAACGCGATGAGAGGCTCATCCTCGATGATCATCACGTCGGTTGCGATCTGGCGCGAAATCTCCTCCGAGGCGCTGGTCAGCAGCTTGCCGAAGGCGCCTTGGTCAAGCCCCATGATTTCCGCCGCCTCGCCGGTCGAGAAACCCTCGAGGGCGACGAGCAGGAATGCCTGTCTCTGGGGCGGCGCGATGAGGGAGAGATTGGAGGCCGCCCTCTGCTCCCATGCGAAAGGTGAGGCGAGCTGGGTTCGGTCGATCTTGAGTTTTTCGAACAGGGAACAGAACAGCTTGTAAAGACCGATGCGATCGTTCGACGCGGCTGGAAAAAGCCCGAGATCGTCGATCAGCGCTTCGAGCACGGCAGCGACATAGGCATCGCCTGCTGCTTGCGAGCCGGTGACGGCACGGGCGTAACGCCGAAGATAGGGGAGGTGGGGCGCAATCCTTGTGGAAAGTGGCATTTAGACCTTCCTAAACTATTATGCATATGTTCCTGTCTTGCCGACGGCGCGCAGCAGGATACCTCAAATGTTTTGAGCACGTATTCCGGTTTATGGAAAGCCTTGAGAAACAGTCGCGGCAAATGAATTGGGCGACCGGCTGGTGCGGCCTTGGATGGGATTGGCCGAAGCTGAACCCGACAGGCACGAAAAGCGCCACATCAGGTTACCGCGGATCTGAAATGGCGCGGAACTGCAGCCCGCACGGAACGGGAAGATGAAGAAGTCCTCAAAGAAAGGCGCCGTGCCAGCGGGGGTCGCCCCCGCCGAGACGACGCAACCTCACGGTCAAATCGCTTCGAAGCTGAAGGCGCTCTACCAGGCGGTGGAGAACGAGCCGGTGCCGCAGCACTTTCTGGACCTTCTGCACCGTCTGGATGAGGCCGAAGAACGACCGCGCGAGTAACGTCGCAGCGTTCACGCCAGTCGGCCACCGACGAAACGAGCCGAGCCGGCCGGAGCGCGGCTCGGCTGGCCGTTCGTATCAGCAGCGCGCGGTATAGCGGCGGCCGTAGCGGTCGCGATAGACGCAATAGCCGGGCTCGTTCGCACGACCGATAAGGGCTCCGGCGACACCGCCGACAGCGGCGCCTACCGCAGCTCCCCTGACATCATTCGATATGGCACCACCGATGATACCGCCGGAGGCAGCGCCGATCGCCGCACCTCGTTCGGTTTGCGTGCAGGCAGCCAGGGGAAGGATCAGGCTTGCGACGACGAGTAGCTTCTTCATGACGCGTTCCTATTCAGGGTTGATACAGAACTGCTGGAGTTGCCGAGCACAGTCTTCGGCGGAAATGCGCGCCGAGGCCATGGCTGGAGCCGCTGCGACGCTCATCTGAGCGTCGATCCCCACTGGAGGGGTGATCACAACAGGCGCCGCCGAGGCTTGCATTCCCATCTCCCATGGATGCCGCCGCCGCGGCGCTTGTTATTGTCGCCAAAACGCCGATTGGCGCCTTTTGTTCCGCGCGGCACGACGCCAGGGCGCATGCCTGTTGCCGGAGGGACACGGAGCGATCGTCATTTATGCGACTGGCGTTCGGCACGTTCCAGAGTTTCAAGCAGTGCCTGGATCCGCTTGTTGTACTTTTCCTCGGAGTGGCGCTGAAGGTCGCGCATCGTCCTGCCTATATGAAGATTCCGATCGCGCAGATCCGCCTGATAACGGCCGGCCTCGTTTACGGTCTTCCAAATATGTCGCGATGGTATCTTCATTGTCTTCCCGGAAATTCTTTCAATGCGAACAACGCCAAGCGCCTTTCGAAGGTTCCTCTCGCTTGCACGGGAAATATAAGTTCCGTTCTATTTGCGGTTCTCTTGGTTAATCAATGCTTTCTGAACCACGCAAACACCCTCGCGCCGCGCAGCCGGGGCCGATCCGGGAACAAAGGCGAGCCGACACGCGTTTCGATTTCGGTAGCGCAGACAAGGAGATAGCAGATGCTCTATTACGCTCTCGTGTTTCTGATCGTCGCGATCATCGCCGGTGTGCTCGGCTTCGGCGGAATTGCCGGCGCTTCGGCGGGAATTGCGCAGGTCCTGTTCTTCCTGTTCCTCATATTCCTCGTGATCTCGCTCGTAGCGGGTCTCATCCGGCGAACGTGAGCCTCCAGGCGGGGCTTGCCGCCCGCAAATTGGTGCCGAACGATAAGGGGTGGAGCTCTCGTCTCCACCCCTTTCCAGTTGCGGTGTGACGCTCTGTTCCCTTGCCCTGCCGGGCTCGCTTGGCTATTCATGCGAATACCCGCCGCGCATGTCAGGACACCACCTCCCACGAAATCCCTGGAAGTTGTCGTCGTGAAGTGACGCGGCACGGCGGTTTGACGGATAGGAGAGCATCTGCACATGAAGACGGACGTAGTGGTTCTCGGTGCCGGCATTGTCGGCATTTCCAGCGCGATCCATCTGGCTCGGCTTGGAAAGTCGGTGGTGCTTCTGGACCGGCGCGGTGCGGGGGAGGAGACGTCCTACGGCAATGCAGGCCTGATACAGCGCGAGGGCGTCTTCCCCTACGGCTTCCCGCACAATTTCGGAGCGCTTTTCCGTTACGCCCTGAACAACACGATCGACGCCAGCTATCACTTCCGTGCGCTGCCCAGTCTCGTGCCGTTCCTCGCGCGCTACTGGTGGCACTCGGGCTTCACCCAGCACCAGAAGATAGCCCATCTTTATGCACCGCTTATCGAACATTCGATCGCGGAACATCAGGACTTGATCGACGCATCCGGCGCCGGCGACCTCATTCGCAAGGATGGCTGGATGAAGGTTTTCCGCACCGAAAAGGAGCGGGACGCGGCCTATAAGGACGCAGAGCGGCTTTCCGCCGGCTTCGGAGTCAATCACCAGAAGCTTTCGACCAGCGAGCTGAAGACGATCGAACCATCCATCCAGGCCGAACTCGCCGGCGGCCTGCGCTGGACCGATCCGTGGTCGATCCGCGATCCGCACAGCCTGAACAAGGCATATCTCGCCTACTTCCAGTCGCTCGGCGGCCGGCTCGTTTCCGGCGATGCGGCGACGCTGGAGCATATTCTGGAAGGGGCGGGCTGGCGTGTCGCCACACCGGACGGCCCTTTGGAAGCCCGGGAGGTCGTCGTCGCGCTCGGGCCGTGGGCCGACACGGTGACGCGAAAGCTCGGCTACCATTTCCCGCTCGCCGTGAAGCGCGGCTACCACATGCATTATGGCATCAGGGAGGGCGCTCAGCTCAACAACTGGGTGCTCGACGCCGAGAAGGGATATTTCCTGGCGCCGATGCTGCGCGGTATCCGGCTGACGACCGGCGCCGAGTTCGCGTTGCGCGATGCGCCGAAAACGCCGGTGCAGCTGACACGAGCGGAGCGGGTCGCTCGCGAGTTCTTCCCGCTCGCCGAGCGGCGCGACGAGGAACCGTGGATGGGCGCGCGCCCCTGCACGCCCGACATGATGCCTGTTATCGGCAAAGCTCCACGGCACGAAGGCCTCTGGTTCGCCTTCGGCCACGCGCATCACGGCATGACGCTCGGGCCGGTCACCGGCCGGGCGCTGGCACAGGCGATGACGGGTGAGAAGCCTGTGATCGACATCACGCCGTATCGGCCGGAGCGCTTCCTCGCATAGAGCGGTTTCCATCCGGAGGTCCTTATCCTTCATGGCTCAAGCTTTTTCCGTTCGGCGCCGGAACCAACCTGCGCTTCGCGTGTTTCTCCTGCGGCTGACCGCAAGAGTCGGCCCGCTTGGGCTTTGCCCGGCCGAGGGAGGAGTTTCAAACACGATGAGCAAGCAGACGGTGGAGTTTGCCGGCGAGGCTGTCGGCGCGCTGATTCCGGAGAACGGACGGTTGCGGTTCATGGCCGTGAAATTCAGCGTCTGGTCCCTGGAAGGCCAGCTGTTCGCGACGCCGGACGAAGCCCGCAAGGCCGTTGCTGTCATTCATGGCCTGAAGGAGGGGAGGGCGGTCTTCGATAACCGTCCGCTCCCCTTGGGCGGGTATCAAACAACCCCAATTTCCGAACTGCGCTGATCGAGCCGCCATTGGCGGCTCCGATCAACGTTCGCGTATATCGTCCCGGTCTCGGGGCCGGTCTTCTCCTGCATCTTCATTCTTCTGCGACGTAGAACCCGTGTTGTAGAACTCGTCCGGTGCCTTCCACTGCAGCGCCACCTCCAGCCGGCCGAGGACAAAGAGCACGACGAGGCTCGCAACGGCGGCGAAGGCCGCGATCAGCCAGAAGCCGAAGCCGACCGAGAGACCGACGGCGCCGGCAAGCCACATGCCGGCGCCGGTCGTCAGCCCCTTCACCTCCCCCTTCGAAAAGACGATCATGCCGGCAGCGAGAAAGGCCACTCCCGCGGTTACGGCTTCCACGACGCGAATGGGATCGATGCGCACCTCGGGGCCGGAAAGGCTTTTCATGTGCACGCTTTCGATGGCGACCACCGCGAAGATCGCGGAGGCGAGGCTGACGAGAATATGGGTCCTGAGCCCTGCCGGCCGCTGCCGCTTCTCACGCTCGACGCCGATCATTGCGCCGAGCAGGACCGCGCCGAAGAGCCGCGCGAATATCACCGGATAAGGTGTTTGGGTATCGGCAAGGATGTCGGCAAAGATTTCGTTCATGAAAGACGAACCCGCTCCGTCACTCGACCCCTCGGGGAGGATCTAACTGCAGAAGAGCGGGATGGCGCGGCAAGCCGCTTCATCCCGCTCGACAAGGGGCGTTCGTCGTTCTACTGCGCAGGAGCGCTCTGCGGCTGTGCCGGCGTGGCAGGTGCTGCCGGTGCTGCCGGCGTCTCGGGCGCTGCCGGGGTCTGGGTCTCAGGTGCTGCCGGCGCCGTGGTTCCCCCGGCGGGCGGCGTCGCCTGGTCCGTAGGTGCGGCCTCAGTAGGCGCGGCCTGGTCCGCAGGCGCGGGTTGAGCGGCCGGCGGGGTGGCGTCGGACGGGGTCGTCTCGGTTTGGCCCGGCGCGACCGGCTCGTTCTCGGCATCCCTGGTCAGCTCTGCCGGGAGCCAGGCGATCAACGCGAGTATCAGACCGGCAAGAATGATGACCAGCAAAGGCCAGCTGCTACGGCGCGATCTGGTCACGGGCGCTTCCGGGTCCCGCGGCGTCGGTTGGCCGGTGGCAGGATCGAGCGGCGGCTTCTCCCGCAATTCTTCGTGCTGGTTCATGGCATACATCCTTTCTCTCCGTCACCCCGCCTGCAAATTCGCCTTTGCATAGATCCCCAATCAGCATGACCCTAGGGGAGGGGTTCCGTACCACCGCAAGTAAATTGCGACCTTGTCGCGGGCCGGTGGGCACACGACGCAACGATTAACGTCCGAAAACCTGCAAGGTTCCGTTGTGTGCGGGACCGTGCCGCGCGTCCCGGACCACCATGCCGGGAGGTCCGCAACCGCCGGTCGCGCCTTGTCATAAAACTGTCACAAAGGCAGCTGACCGTCCGCGGTGGCATGGCTGGGGCATCTGTTGCGGAGGATCGAGATGGATGTCGAAGGCATCACCACGGCCAAAGCCCTGACAAGGGAGAGGCGAATACAGGGTGATTTCCACTACGCCCTCCTGGTCATCTGCTCCTGCATCGTGCTGTTGACGTCGATCGTCATCGCCGACCGGCTTTTTGGCATCGACTACTACGACCTCGTACGCGACCCCAACGCGATTGCCGGGCAGCCGAAGTATTTCGGGCTGGTCTCCAATCTCGGCGTCATTCTCTGGTTTACGGGAGGGATCGCTGCTCTCCAGGCCTATTGGTCCGGAGCCGGCTACGACGCGCCGCATCTGCGACGCACGCTTCTCGCCGGCGGGCTCTTTTCCGGGTTGATGGGCATCGACGATCTTCTGATGCTTCATGAGGCGATTGCCACGGCCGGGGTCCCGGAGCCGTTTGTCCTTGTTCCCCATATGCTGTTGCTGGCGACGCTCTGTTATCACGCCTGGTTTATCCGCCGGAATATTCAGTGGGTCCTGCTTGCTGCCGCCGTCGCCTCGCTCGGCTGTTCCTTCCTGGTGGACGCGGTTTCGGAAAACTTCGCCGGACTGGTTTTCGTCGAGGAGGGCTTCAAGATCCTCGGCATCATGTTCCTGGCCGTCTTTCTCAGCCTCACGAGCCATGCGGCGCTGAAAACGAAGCGCCGCTGAGGCGCAAGTCCGTATGTGAATACGGGCCTGTTGCAGGCGTTTCCGAATCTGCTAGATCATGATGGTTTCAGGCCGTCGGCCTAAAGGCATGAATTGATCGATTCTAGTGGGTTGAGACGCGGGATGCGGGCGGAAAACCGCACACACTTTTCCTCATCCCGCTCTAGCTTCACCATCCTCTGGGACAGGGGCTGAAGACGATGCAGATGGCGAGACTGGCTTGCACTGGTCTAATCCTTGCCGTTTCGGGGGCTGAGAGGCTCCACGCCGAGCCGCTTTATACGGTGGCCGACCTTGGAGCCGCGCTTGGCAGATGCTGGACTCCGCCGCAAGGCTTCAAGGATTCCTTCGTCACCCTCAGGTTCGGGTTCCGCGGCGACGGTACGTTGATGGGCCCGCCCCGGCCGACCGCGATCGAAGTGAACGGCGACGAAAAGCAGCGGCAGGCTTTCGTGACCGCCGCCACCGAGGCGCTCCAGAATTGCGTGCCGCTGGAGTTCTCGAAATCACTCTCCGACGAGATCGCCGGCAACGTGTTCACGCTGCAGTTCAAGTCGGCGGAGTGATCCGCGGAAGCGCCGGATCGGTTGGCGCTTCCCGTCTTGCGGAAATCAGCTTCAGCCATGGTGCCAGGTGAAAAACGGACATCAGCAAATACATGCTGCTCATTCCGCTCAGCAGCGAAGCACCTTGTATCGATGAGCAGATATCCGCATCACCGCCGGCGGTCAGAAGCGCCATGACCGCGAAAGCCGGTGCGGCGGCGAGGCCCAGCCAGTCGGCCAGGCCACGCGCGGCGGTACCCGTTGCGAGCCGCATCGGACGGTCACCCTTGGGCATATTCGTCGTGGCGGCGCCACCAGATGCCGTTCTCGTTGCGTCCCTTGGGGGTCCGGTCGAGCCACTGATACATGCCCCATAGCCCATCCAGTCCACGCGCATAACTGGAGTAGGTGTGGTAGACGATGCCGTCTTCGAGCGCGAAGGCGCTGACACCGGGCCTGTCGCGTGTATAGGTGGCGACGTCGGTCCCCGTCATGGCTGCGATCTGTGCGACCGGCCCCTCGCTGCCGCTTGCGTCCCATTCCCGGACCGTCCTGCCCGCGAGCGGCTCGGACGCCGGTTGCTCGGGGATTGGCGGCTCGCGGCGGAAATTATACTCGATGCCGCCCTCGCGCTGTTGTTGTTCGGTGAACCAGACGCAGAAATCACGGTTGAAGGCGCCGTCGTCCGAAGAAGCCCAGGGGAAGCTCCATCCCAGCCGTCGCTTATAGGCCGTGAGCTTCGCAAGCGGCGCGCGCGAGACCGCGGAGAAGGCGACGTCGTGGTTTTCGAGATGAACGACGATCCCGTTGAAACCATCGGCGATCGCCGAACAGGACGGGCAGCCGGCGGTATAATCGGGCCCGAACATGAAATGGTAGACGAGGAGTTGCGAACGCCCCTTGAAGAGGTCGCGCAGCGAGGCCTCGCCTTCGTCAGTCTCGAACCGGTACGCCTTGTCGATCCGTACCCAAGGCAATTCCCGGCGCCACTTCGCCAGCTCGTCGCTTCGCCGCGTCAGGTTCTTTTCGGCCTCGAGCAGGTCGAGCCGCGCAGCCAGCCATTCTTCCCGTGTTCCGATTGCATGTGCCGTCATCATTCTTCTCCTTTGGCCATTTGTCGTCGTACATTGCCCGGGGGCGGGTTGCTCGACCGACAGGAACCCAGACTAGAGCCGGAGATCGAACGGTGAGAGTGACAAGTGTGACGGGATTTCGATGGACTCGCTGATCACCGCTGCGGCACGGGCGCTCGCGGCCGGCGATCTTCTCGGCGTACTGAACCGCGTGGCTTTGCGCGACGACGCCCATGCGCTCGCGCTTCGGGGCATTGCGATGGCGCAGCTCGGCGATTTCGGCCGGGCGAAGACCCTTCTCAGAAGTGCTGCGCATGCCTTCGGCCAGAGACAGGCGGTGGCGCGTGCGCGCTGCATCGTCGCCGAGGCCGAGATCGCTCTCGTCTCGCGGGATCTCGGCTGGCCCACGAAAACGCTCGAAGCGGCGAGATCGACCCTCGAAGCGCGTGGCGATCACGTCAATGCCGCGCATGCGCGCAATCTCGAGGCCCGGCGCCTGCTTCTCATCGGCCGCCTGGACGAGGCCGAAGGCGCGCTTGCGGAGCTCGACTCCGGCATGCCGCTCCCCCCGGCGACGCGGGCGGCCCGCGAACTGGTCATCGCCGGCATCGCCATACGGCGTCTGCAGGCGAAAGCCGCGCGGATCTCGCTCACCCGAGCCGAACGCGCCGCGCGCGAAGCCGACATCCCGGCACTGACGGCTGAGGTCGAAAGCGCATCGCTCGTGCTGGATGCGCCGGTCGCGCGCCTGATCGGCAGCGGCGGTGAGCGGTCTCTCCTCATCGAGGAAGTCGAAACGCTGCTCTCTTCCGGGGCACTCGTGGTGGATGCCTGCCGCAATGTGGTGCGGAACGAAAAGCGCGTGGTCTCGCTCGCCACGCGCCCGGTGCTCTTCGCGCTTGCGCGTGCGCTCGGCGAAGCCTGGCCGGAAGACGTGCCGAGAGCAACGCTCCTAGCGCGCGCCTTCCGTGCGAGACATGCAGACGAATCCCACCGCGCCCGGTTGCGCGTGGAGATCGGACGCCTTCGGGCAGAGCTTCGGTCTCTGGCGGAAGTGCGGGCGACGAAGCAGGGTTTCGCGCTCTCACCCCGCGCCGCCGGTGAGATCGTCGTGCTGGCGCCGCCCGTCGAAGACCAACATGCGGCGGTGCTTGCCTTCCTTGCCGACGGCGAATCGTGGTCGAGCTCGGCGCTGGCGATTGCGCTCGGGGCGAGCCCGCGCACCGTGCAGCGGGCACTCGAGCAGCTTGCGTCGGCCGGCAAGGTGCAGTCCTTCGGCCGCGGACGGGCGCTTCGCTGGATGACCCCGCCCGTCCTGGGCTTCCCGACAGTCTTGTTACTCCCGGGCCCGCTACCGAGCGACTAGGATGCGAGACATTACAGCGACGAGGATGGAAAGATGAAACGATCGAAAGCAGAAATTCTTCAGGAATACGGACCTTTCCCGAATACCGGGCAGGTGGCCGGCGTCACCTTCGATGGCCGGCACGTCTGGTTCGCCTCCGGCGACAGGCTGAACGCCCTCGATCCGGAGAGCGGCAAGACGGTGCGCTCGATCGATGTCGCCGCACATGCGGGAACGGCCTTCGACGGTCAGCATCTGTTCCAGATTGCAGAGGATCGTATCCAGAAGATCGATCCGGCGACCGGCCGCGTGCTTGCCACCATTCCGGCGCCTGCCGAGGGCGGCGATTCAGGCCTCGCCTGGGCTGAAGGAACGCTCTGGGTGGGCCATTATCGAGGGCGGAAGATCCACCAGGTCGACCCCGACACCGGGAAGATTCTCCGCACCATCGAATCCAACCGAGTCGTCACGGGCGTCACCTGGGTCGACGGCGAGCTCTGGCATGCCACATGGGAAGGCGACGAGAGCGACCTGAGGCGCCTTGACCCGGAAACGGGAGAAGTCCTCGAAACGCTCGAGATGCCCCCGGGTGTAGGCGTTTCCGGCCTCGAATCCGATGGCGGAGACCGGTTTTACTGTGGCGGAGGAAGCAGCGGGAAGGTGAGGGCCGTGCGCAGGCCAAGCCGGGTCTCCGCTTAGACGGTCCCCCGTGTATGGACGGAAATGAAGAGTCCCGGAGCGTTTAGAAGGGACAATCGCGTTGGCTCCGGGACCTTCAGACGACGTGGACGGCTGACGAGGATGCCGCCGTGGTCGTCTCAGAGCGATATGCGTCACGAGGAGCAGCGTGCAACGGTCCTAGGACCTTTAACCTTCCCGTGTAGGACCAAGGTCTGATGCCGCAGGCACGCCGGAACAAAGCTCTCGGCAGGCGATTCTTCATGAGAAGGGATTCGTAGCTGGAGTAGCTCTCATGACAATTGTCCTCGTCAAGAGCTCCGTTGCATTGGGTGTTGCGGTTTTCTTGACCGCGGCTCCTGCCCAAGCGCAAAGCACAAACGAAATCAGCGCTGCCGATACGACCGTGGCGGCTGTCGCAGGGCCCGTTGAGGGTGCGGCGATCGATCCGCCGCCGCCAGGCGTGACGGAATACGTCGAACTGCAGCCGTTTCCGCAACGGCCGCTTGTGCTGCAGGAACAGATATCCGTCGGCAAACCGGTGCCTGAAACAGTCTTTCTCAATACGGTTCCAGCCGACAGGCGCTATGGTTTTGCGGTGGTCAACGAGAAGCGCGTCATCGCGGATGTGAAGAGCCGCACCGTCGTGCAGGTGGTCAAATAGGCGCGGCGAGCGCTACAACGCCCCGCCGGTGACCGGGTTCACCTCGGGTTTCTCACTTGTGTCCTTTGCCCCTGGAGGCTGGACCGCTGGTGGTGCGATCGACTCCTCGTCCCGGTGCTTCTTTCGGTTTGCCGGCTGACGGACGTCGGCTGGTTCCGACTGTTCCGGAGTGGCATTGGTATCCTTGGTACTCATCGTCTTCTCCTTTCGGCAGAAGGAGAACGGGTCAGCCGCGGCGTGGTTCCTGGTGCGGAGCGCCTCACCGGAAGATAGCCACGCGAGCGGCTCACGTCTGTTCTCCCAAGGAGGCGGTCGGCTCAGTATTCCTCAGGTGGCTTGTGGTGTCGGAACTGCAGCAAGAGCAGGACGTCGTAGGTGATCTTCAGCGCGGCGCAGATTAGGAACGGCCAAGCACGAAACGAAGCAGCGAAGAGAGCGCCTGCCAGTGCAGGGCTGACCGCTGCGGCGAGACTGCGCGGCACCGAGGTGAAGCTTGCGGCCGCGGCGCGTTCCGCCTCGGTCACGACCGCCATCACATAGGATGAACGCGTCGGAACATCCATTTGCGAGAGTGCCGCACGTATCAATAGCAAGGCAAGCGCCAGCGGCAAGGTAGGCGCGAATGCTGCCAGCATCAGGGCGATGCTCGATGGGATGTGAGTGAACACCATCGTGTTGATGAGGCCAACCCGCTTCGATAACCATGCGGCGACAGGAAAAGAGAAGGCCGACAGCACGCCCGACCAGAAGAAAAACACCCCGGCTTCCGCGAGCGACAAATTGAATTGCTCGAACAGCCACAGGGCGAGCAACGACTGCACCACGAACCCGCCAGCGAATGCATCGAGGCTGAACAGGGCTGCGAGCTTGAATACGATAGCGCGCGAAGGGCCAAGTGCTGCTTTCGCAGGCTCGCCGCGGGTGATGCGCGGAGGCATGCGGGCATAAAGTACTGCGCCAGCCAGACCTAAAAGCGCGTAGACAACGAACATCAGCTTGATGGCGGTCAGTTGCCCGAACCCGAAGGTCGTCATGAAATCCGGTAGAGCTGCCGCGAGCGCCCCGACGGCGCTTGCGAGCGCTCCGGCGAGGCTGTAGCGAGCGAACATGCGCGTCCGCTCGGCACTCGCCACTTCGCGGGTAAGCACCGCATGCTCCAGTGGGACGAAGACGCTCACGCTGCCTGCCGATGGATTGATCGTACCTGCAAAGGCGACCACCAGCAGGAGCGCGTAATCATTGACGATAGACATGGCGACACCGGAGGCGACCATCAGGCCGGCGGCGGCCAGGAGCAAGCCGCGGAGATCACGGCGCGCACCGAGGAATCCGATCGCGATCGTCAAGAGTGCGGAGCCGGAGAGCGATGCGGTCGCGATGACGCCGACCTGCAGCGGCGAAAATCCCAAAGCAAGCAGATAGACCGGCAACAGAATGGCGACGAACCCGTCGCCAAAATCGCGTAAGGCGCGCGCCGCAAAAAGATAGGTGGCCGGATGAATGCTTTGCACCGCCTTCATACCTTCGCTCGGAGCGCCCCCTCCCTCGAGCCCTGCGCGCTTCTCAATCGAAGCGCTGCCGGATCGCGTTTTCGGGAGCTAGATCCACCCCATGAACAATCCATAGACGAGGCCGATGAGGGAGCAGCCGGCCAAGACTGTCAGCATGCCGATTTTGAACCGGAACACCGCGACAATCGCGCCGACGGTCAGGATGAGAGAGGCAAGGTTCACAGAACTCAGAACCGGCACATCGACCGTCATGCCGAATCCGCGCGCTTCATAGAGTTCGCGAAAGAGCACGTGCAACGCGAACCAGACTGCCAGATTGAGGATGACCCCGACGACCGCCGCGGTGATCGCCGCCAGCGCGGCGGACAGAGCCCTGTTGTTGCGCATCGTTTCCATGAACGGCGCGCCGAGGAAAATCCAGAGAAAGCAGGGCACGAAAGTCACCCAGGTCGTGAGCAGCGCGCCGAGCGTGCCGGCGAGCAATGGATGAAGCAGACCGGGGTCGCGGTAGGCGCCCATGAAGCCCACGAACTGAGTGACCATGATCAGCGGGCCAGGCGTCGTCTCAGCCATGCCGAGACCGTCGAGCATCTCGCCGGGTTTCAGCCAATGATAGTGCTCGACGGCTTGTTGAGCGACATAGGAGAGAACCGCATAGGCGCCGCCAAAGGTAACCATCGCCATCTTCGAAAAGAAGATCGAGATGTCGGTGAAGACATTGCCTGGGCCAAGCAACGCGACAAGTGCCAGCACCGGAGCGAACCACAAAAAGAGAGCGACACCGGCAACCTTGAGCGACCAGCTGATTGGGGGTCGTGCATGGGCCGGAACCTCTTCGCCAAGCGCGGTCTCGATATCAGCGACTTGCCTGCTGCCAACTTTTCCGTGTCCGTTCCCCGCCTGAAAGGCAGCCCAGCCGGCTCGACCGCCGACAAAGCCGATGAGACCCGCAGTGAGGACGACCAGTGGGAAGGGAGCGCGGAACAGGAAGAGCGCGATGAATGCCCCGGCGGCAAGGGCTATCATGGCACGGTTCCTGAGCGCCCGGCGGCCGATACGAAGAACCGCTTCGAGCACGATCGCCAGAACCGCGGCCTTCAATCCAAAGAACAGCGCCTGAACGGCGCCGACATTTCCGAAGATGGCGTAGATCCAGCTCAGCACCATGATGGCAACGGCGCCGGGGAGCACGAACAGGGCTCCGGCGACCAGACCGCCCTTGGTCTTGTGCATGAGCCAGCCGATATAGATTGCAAGCTGCTGCGCTTCCGGCCCCGGCAGCAGGGTGCAATAGTTCAGCGCATGTAGAAACCGGGTCTCGCCAATCCAGCGTTTCTCCTCGACAATGATGCGGTGCATCATCGCGATCTGTCCGGCTGGGCCACCAAAGCTCAAAGCCGCCACGCGTGCCCAGACCCGGAGCGCCTCGCCAAAGGAAATACCATGGCTCAAAGCCTGACCTTGAGCCGATGCGGTGGTGTTCTGTGCAGTTTCGGTCAATTCCACGCTCCCTTCTTCGGCGACGGCCATGTGTGTATCTCATCAGTCGCGTCACGGCACCAGCGCACGGCGATGAGGACCGGGCAGTTCGGGGTGCCTATGAAGCGGGCAAGCTTTTCGGGGGAAATTTCGAGAAGTGAAGACATGGCGCGTCCTCCGCCTGGCGGTTTATCGGACGCGATGCTTCGGCTGTCGCCTCGTGGGGTGATCGCAACCCCATGGAACGTGTTTTCTGGCCTTTGGCTGTCGTTGTCAAGCGATGGTCAATGGTCCGGATGTTTCGGGCTCCGCGCGCGATGATCTCTGCCATGGACCAGATGCGTCGACTGATAAGCGGCACCGACCGGCCGCCGGCGAGCGCCGCCGGCGCCCGACCGGAGGATAGCCACGCGAGCTGCGTTCAGTACCGGTAATATCCATAGGCAGGCCGCGGCCCGCGCTTGCACTTGATCTCTTCCTTGTACTCGTCCTCGTCCCATTTCCGCTCGATCTTGCAGCGACCGCGGCGATACTCTTCCTTGTATGCTCTTCGTTCATAGCGTGGCTCGTCATGATACCCACGCCAGCGCCCGTGACCGCTTTCGTCTTTCCAGGGGTCGGCCAGCGCGTTGCCGGCGCACAGGGTGAGAGCCACGCCGGCCGCCGCTGCGATGGTCAAAAGCTTCATGGTCGGGCTCCTTCGTCGTATTCTCGTAATGCCGGATCAACGCATCTCTGAGCGCTTAGTTTCGAAGATCGGCCCTGAACGCCGGATGAATGGCAGGCAACGACGATGCTGCGAGGAGAGGTATGGCGGGGCGCTCGACAAGCCCGCCGGTCAAGAGCGGCGGGCCTGTGTTCGCTGAAGAGCGTGGCGCTATACGGATGGTTTAGCCGTGCTCGTGTGTTTCCGCCTTTTTGGTTTGGCCGCCTTATCGGGAGCACGCTTTTCCAGCGGGACCAGTTCGATATGCGCAGGGTTGGGATAATGGTCCAACGCCGCTCCAGTCGCTGCGTCCACACCCATTCCGATGACGCCGCCAATCAAAACATTGCCAGCAAAACCGGCAGCACCCGCGCCGACTACTTTTGTCTTGATCTCGATGGACCCCTTTTTGTAACCATCTTTCTCAGCATATGCGGTGAACTCCGTGCGACGGTTGACTGGCGAAGGGAAGAATCGGTGCGATCTCGAGGAGTGTTTTTCATGCGTCAGAGCAGTGCCGTTTCTGCAAGTTCCACTTTCAGGTTTGACGGCGCCGTATGAAAATCATCGACAACACTTCCCAACTCTTAGGCGATGATCTGAAGGAAACGTTGAGCCGCGGCTCTCGCGTGAAGATCGCAGCGTCGTGCTTCTCGATCTATGCGTATGAAGCCTTGAAGTCTGAGCTGTCCAAGATCGAAAGCCTACAATTCATTTTCACGGCTCCGACATTCGTGCCGACGGAAGCGACCGACAAACTGCGCAAAGAAAAACGCGAGTTCTTCATCCCAAAGGCGGGGCGGGAAAGCAGCCTTTATGGCAGCGAATTCGAGATCAAGCTTCGGAACAAGCTCACTCAACGCGCCGTGGCTCGGGAGTGTGCAGCGTGGATCCGCAAGAAAGTTCGGTTCAAGTCTAACGGTACTCAGGCCGCAATGCAGCCATTCGCTCATGTGGAGACCATTGGCGCCGCCGTTGCTTACATGCCAATCAGCGGTTTCACAGCCGTTGATCTCGGTTACCAGAAGGGCAACGCGGTCTCAAACTTCGTGACCCGGATGGATGAGCCGGCGCATACCAGCGTGTATCTCCAGCTTTTCAACCAGATCTGGAACGACGCGGACAAGCTCCGGGATGTGACTGACGCGGTCTGCGACCACATTGAGTCCGTCTACCAGGAGAACGCCCCTGAGCGGGTCTACTTCCTGATGCTGTACAACATCTTTCGGGAATTCCTGGAGGATATCGATGAGGACGTTCTGCCGAATGATCTGACCGGCTATCGAGACAGCATCGTCTGGAACAAGCTGTTCAACTACCAGCGCGACGCCGCAACGGGGATCATCAACAAGCTTGAAACCTACAACGGCTGCATCTTGGCTGACTCGGTCGGCCTAGGGAAAACCTTCACTGCGCTTGCTGTGGTCAAATACTACGAGCTCCGCAACAAGTCCGTGCTGGTTCTTTGTCCGAAGAAGCTGGCGGACAACTGGCGGAACTACAACAGCAATCTCACCACGAACATCTTTGCCAAAGACCGCTTCAACTATGACGTCCTCTGCCACACGGATCTGTCGCGCACGTCCGGTGAATCCTTCGGCATTCCGCTGAACCGGGTGAACTGGGGCAACTATGACCTCGTGGTGATCGATGAGTCCCATAACTTCCGGAATAACGATGTCTACAAGGACCGCGAGACTCGATACCAGAAGCTGATGAACAAGGTCATCCGCGCCGGGGTGAAAACCAAGGTGCTGATGCTGTCCGCGACGCCGGTGAACAACCGCTTCAATGATCTGCGGAATCAGCTCGCCCTCGCTTACGAGGGGCAGTCGGATAGCCGGTATCGATCCCGCGAAGACCCACAACGGCTATTTCTCGATCGACAAGAAAACGAACCGCCTCAAAGACCCCGATGTCGCTAGAACAGGCGACAACAGGGGTCAGTCGGAAGATCCGGACGCATATGACCTCATCCTGAAAGACAAGGAGAGATTGCTATCGCTTGCGGAGCCGACCCGCTTCATCTTCTCCCACTCGGCGCTGCGTGAAGGCTGGGACAATCCGAACGTCTTCGTGATGTGCATGTTGAAGCACAGTGAAAACCAGATCTCACGCCGCCAGGAAGTCGGTCGTGGTCTGCGTTTGAGCGTGGACCAGAACGGCGACCGCATGGATAATCCAGTCACGGTCCACGACATTAACGTGCTGACGGTTGTTGCCAGCGAGAGCTACAAGAATTTTGTGGATGCGCTTCAGAAGGAAATGGTCGAAGCACTGACAGCCCGACCGCGCCAGGCGAACGAAGAATATTTCAAGGGCAAGCTCATAGAGGCGGAGAGCGCGTCGATCGAGGTGTCGTCCGACATGGCAGCGGGGATCGAGTTCTATCTTGTTCAAAACGAATATGTCGACAGGCAGAAGAACATCACGGAGAAGTATCAGAGCGCCCGTGAAAACGGGACGCTGGCTGAACTGCCGGAAGATTTGAAGCCCTACACCGACCAGATCGTGGGGCTGATTGACGGCGTCTTCAACGAACGGCAGTTGCCAAAGATGCAGGACGACCGCCGCTCTAGGCGCAACCCGCTTAACGACAACTTCCACCGGAAAGAATTTCAGGAGCTCTGGGGCCGGATCAACCAAAAGGCCGTATACAGAGTCGAATTTGAACCAGCAGAACTGATCGGCAAGTGCATCAGCGCGCTAGACAGCCATCTTCGGGTGACCCCGCTCCGATATACCGTTACCGCCGGCATTCAACGCGATGGCTTGACCTATGATGCCGTTGGGGATGGCAAAAGCTTCCGTGAAAACGAGCAAGCGAGCTATCAAGCTGAGACGGTCACCTCACTTGTAAAGTACGATTTACTGGCAAAGCTTGCAGAAGCAACGCAACTCACCCGCCAGACCATGGCGGAGATTCTGACCGGGATACAACCGAGTGTATTTGCACAGTTCAAGGAAAACCCGGAGCACTTTATCAGCGATGCCTCCCGCCTAATCATTGAGCAGAAGGCAACGATGGTCATCGAGCGCTTGACCTACGATGCTGTTGCCGAGCGCTATGAGACCGATATCTTCACGGCCAGCCAAATCGTTCAGGACTTCTCCAGAGCGAGCGAGAAATTGAAGAAGCATGTCTACGACTATGCGCTTCTCGATTCTGATACCGAGCGCAAGTTCGTCGAGCAGTTGGACATCAGCAACGAGATCGTCGTCTACGCCAAGCTTCCGAAAGGCTTCGCGATACCGACACCAGTGGGGGACTACAATCCGGATTGGGCCATCTCATTCAAAGAAAGTTCGGTCCGGCATATCTATTTCGTCGCCGAGACCAAGGGCACCTTGTCCTCACTGAAGCTGCGCGAATTTGAGAGCACGAAGATTGAGTGTGCCCGGAGATTCTTCGAGAGAATCGGAAGCTCTGTGACGAACGACCACGTCAAGTATGATGTTGTAACCGATTACTCGCGGCTCATGGATGTAGTGAGGAGCGCGTGACGTCCGACCCTCAACCTTGTCGAGGAGCATACTCGATGATTCCGGACTACCAGAGCCTTATGCTCCCCGTGTTGCGTCTCGCCGCCGAGGGAGAGACCCGCGTTGCCGAGGTCGCGGAGCGGGTCGCTGACGATCTCGACAACCCGGTTGGTCGCCCGGACGTGAACGGCTTCGTCGGAAGTCTCGTCGGCCTCGGCGCCACCAAGGGCGTCTTCGTCACCACCTCCACCTTCAGCCAACCGGCGCGCGACTACGTCAAGCATCTGGCCCAACGGGTGATCCTCATCGATGGCCAGGAATTGGCCGACCTGATGATCGAGCACGGCGTCTGCGTTCGCAGCTATCGCACCGTCGAGTTCAAGCGGCTGGATGAGGACTTTTTCGGCGAGGAGTAGATATCTGTACGGAGAGCGGAAATCATTTCCGCTTCCTCACCCCTTGAACACCTGCTCGCGATGATACTGCAGAAACTGCGAATGAGGCCGATCGTCCGCGCGGGCTGGCACGAAGAGGTCGCCAATGACGCTAAAATGGGATCCGGCACGACTGGAAATCAAGGAATCAAGGGCGTTTAGGGAGAGTTGGCTGGGGAACCTGGATTCGAACCAGGACTAACGGAGTCAGAGTCCGCTGGTCTACCGTTAACCTATTCCCCAAGGCCCGCAGGCGGTGTACCGCCGCGTCGGTGTGGCGGGCTTATAAACAAAAGAACGCCCGATGCAAATACCTTTTGCCAAAAAAATGCGGCCGGGCTGTGTCCTTTTAGGTTTGGGTTGAGCTCGAAAGTCCATCGATCCTTGATCGATGTCCGGCAACCGAAGGGGGAGGGCGGTCGGGGTCGCCCGCTCCGCTATGGTTTCAAAAAAAGTTTGGCGAAAAGAAGCGGCGCTGGTACAGTCGCGCCAACGCAAAATCGAGAGAGCGCCTTGAGCGGCCGTCAGGCTTCGCGCGGCGCCATGGTTGAGACAAGTGAAAGACCCCGATCACGGCGAGAAGCCGTCTGAATCCGGGGCGTCGGCAGCAGGCCGCAGCGAGGCGCGCACAGGCGCGCCGCGGGGCGGCAAGGGCAAACGGAGGCGGCGTAAGCTGTCCGGTTCCCCGTCTGCAATTGCCAGCGGATCCGGCCCGTCCGGAGAAGCAGGGCGTCCCGCAGCACTGAACGAGGCGGAGCCGTCGCGCAAGCGCAAACGGCGCCGGCGTTCGAAATCAGCAAGACCGCAAGATCAGTCCGTTGCCTCCGGTGCAAGCGCGCCGGCTTTGGATGCGGCGCTCAGCGACAAGAAGGGCGGCCAAAAGCGCAACAGGAAGGCGCGCCATCGGCGCGGCCTTCAGGGGCGGCCGCTGGCTTCCGCGGACAACCCGACGACAAGCCTGCGGCCGGGCGAGCGGCCCGGCGATACTGCGCGGCCTCGGAACGGCGATGCCGCCGCGCAACAGCAGGCGCGTCCGGAGAGGCTCGGTGCGCCGTTCGTCGCGCCGGGCGAGCCGCCGGCACCGCTTTATGCGGCACTCGACCTCGGCACCAACAATTGCCGGCTGCTCGTCGCGCAGCCGACCCGGCCGGGCCAGTTCCGTGTGGTCGATGCGTTTTCGCGAATCGTCCGCTTGGGCGAGGGGCTCGGCGCCAGCGGGCGGCTTTCGGACGACGCGATGGAGCGCTCGGTCGAAGCGCTCAAGGTCTGTGCCGCCAAGCTCGGTGCCCGGTCGATCCGCCGTCGCCGGCTGATTGCGACCGAGGCTGCGCGTGCGGCTGCCAACGGCGAAGCCTTCATGAAGCGCGTCGCCGAGGAAACCGGTCTAGAACTCGAGATCATCGATCGCGAGACGGAGGCACGGCTTGCCGTGTCCGGCTGCTCGTCGCTCGTCGACCGCGAAACCAGGTCCGTCGTGCTCTTCGATATCGGCGGCGGATCGTCGGAAATCGCCGTCATCCGGATAGGCGAAAATCGCTCGAGCCGGCTTGCCAATCACATTACCCACTGGACTTCTCTGCCCGTGGGCGTCGTCACCCTTTCCGAGCGCCACGGCGGCGAGCATGTGACGCCCCAGAGTTTCGAGGTGATGGTGCGCGAGGTCGAGGCCATGCTCGCCGGCTTCGAGAGCCCCTCGGTCGACGCGCTGGCAAGCGGCTCCTACGGCGACGGCTTCCATCTGATCGGAACGTCGGGAACCGTGACGACGCTCGCCGGCGTGCATCTCGACCTGCCGCGTTACGACCGCCGCCGCGTGGACGGGCTCTGGCTTTCCGATGACGAGGTCTCGGCCATGCAGGCACGCCTGCTCTCCTGGGATTTCGCCGCACGTGCCGCCAATCCCTGCATCGGCCCGGACCGGGCCGATCTGGTGCTTGCCGGCTGCGCGATTCTCGAGGCGATCCGCCGCCGCTGGCCGTCGAGCCGCATGCGCGTCGCCGATCGCGGGCTTCGCGAAGGGCTGCTGACCGATATGATGGCGGATGACGGGGCCTGGCGCCGGGGGCGTCCGCGCCGTCATCAGCGCAGCTTCGGTTCTGCGCAGGCGGGCGAGGAACGGGTGAAGCGCCACGAAGGAACCGAGGCATGACGAAATCCCCGATCGGCGGCAATCGCAGCGGCCGCAAGCTCGGACAGAAGGTCAAGAAGGGCAAGCTCAAGGCGTCTTCGCGCCGCTGGATCGAGCGCCACATCAACGACCCCTATGTTCAGCGGGCGCAGCTCGAAGGCTACCGCGCAAGAGCGGCGTTCAAGCTCCTCGAGATCGACGAGAAGCACAAGATTCTTGCCGGCGCCAAGCGCATCATCGATCTGGGCGCGGCACCCGGTAGCTGGTCGCAGATCGCCGCCAAGGTGACGAACTCCACCGATGCCGATCCGCGGGTCGCGGCGATCGACTTCCTCGAAATGGATCCGATCCCGGGCGTCCGCTTCCTGCAGATGGATTTCCTCGATCCCGAGGCGCCGGAAAAGCTGAAACAGGCGATCGGCGGAGCTCCTGATATCGTCCTGTCCGATATGGCGGCGCCGACCACGGGCCATCGCCAGACCGACCATATCAGAACCATGCATCTCTGCGAGGTGGCGGCGCATTTCGCCGTCGAGGTACTCGCGGAGGGCGGACATTTTCTGGCGAAGACCTTCCAGGGCGGCACCGAGCGCGACCTCCTGAACATGCTGAAGCAGAATTTCCGCCAGGTCGTCCATGTGAAGCCGGCATCGTCGCGTGCCGAATCGGTCGAGATGTTCCTGCTCGCCAAGGGTTTCAAGGGTCGCCATGCGCTTGAGAGCGACGAGCCGGCAGAGGGTGCCGCGGAAGAATAGAGCCATGCTGCTATATGTGACCCTCGGCTCCAATGACCTCGAAAGGGCGGGCGCTTTCTACGATCGGGCGCTTGCGCCCCTTGGCCTCAGGCGCCGCAAGGAGGATGAGGTGGAGATCGGTTACGGGGCGGAGGGTGACGTCCGCTGCCGGCTTTGGGTGGTGACGCCGTTCAATCGCGAGGCCGCGACGATCGGCAACGGCTCGATGGTGGCGCTCGAAGCGGAAAGCCGCGCGGCGGTGGACGCCTTCCATGCCGCGGCGCTCGCCGGCGGCGGCACCGATGAGGGCGCGCCGGGGCTGCGCCCGTTCCATGCCAATTTTTATGCGGCTTACGTCCGTGACCCGGACGGCAACAAGCTTTCGGCGGTCTGCGAGCGGCCGGAATAGGAGTTGTGCGGCTTGCTTGAAAGGGCAGGGGGCGGAGCGCCCCCCTGACAGTGCTGCCCAATCAGACCCTGCGGCAGATTATTTGCCGGCAGCCGTCGTTTCCACTTCCCGTACTGCCAGCCGATGCCCCGAAACCGAGGCGCCGGCATTCTTCGCCATGGCGATGAAGGGGATCGCCGCCAGAAGATTGGCGATGGCAATGATCATGAAGGCGACGTGAAAGTCTGCAAGCTCAAGCGGCTTGCCGCTGAGCGCCGTCTCGAATTCGAGAATGGCGCCTGCGACTGCGACCCCCAATGCGAGACTGATCTGCTGCAGTACGGCGCTCATCGACGTCGCCTTGCTGGCGTCGGCATCGTCGATATCGGCGAAAGAGAGTGCGTTGACGCCGGTGAAGAAGAAGGACCGGGCGAAGCCGGCGATCAGCAGGACGGAGATCAACAGGAGATAGGGCGTCGCCGGCGTGAAGAAGCCGTTGGCGAAAGTCGTGACGGCCGCGATCACGGCGGCGATGAGCAGCGTCGTGCGGAAGCCGGCGAAAGCGAACACGCGGCGCGCGAGGAACTTCGTGGTGATGGCGCCGACGGCGCCGACGAAGGTGATGAGGCCCGATTGGAACGGGCTGAGACCAAAGCCCACCTGCAGCATCAGCGGCATCAGGAAAGGCACAGCGCCGACGGATATGCGGAAGATCGTGCCGCCGATCGACGCGGCGCGGAAGGCGCCGTCGCGGAAGAGCTTGAGATCGAGCACGGGCGCCGGATGCCGGCGCGCATGGAAGATATAGAGGAGCGAGGCGGCGACGCCGGCCGACACGGAAGCGATACCGATCGCCGGCGGCAGGGCCGGCAGGCTGATGACCGAGAGCCCGAAGACCACGCCGGCGGCGGCAATGCCCCCGAGCAGGAAACCGATGATATCAACCGGGGGCGGATTTCGCCGCTCCATCTCGGGCAGGTAGATGCCGGAAAGAAAATAGCCGACAATGCCGACCGGCACGTTGATCAGGAAGATCCAGTGCCAGGAGAAATAGGTCGTTATGAAGCCGCCGAGCGGCGGGCCCGCGAGCGGTCCGACCAGTGCGGGGATCGTCAGCAAAGCCATTGCCGAGACAAGCTCGCTTCGTGGCGCACTGCGGACAAGGACGAGCCGCGCGACCGGCGTCATCATGGCACCGCCCATGCCCTGCAGGAAGCGCGCAACGACAAAGGCGAAGAGGCTATCCGCCACCGCGCAAAAGACGGAGCCCGCGATGAAGACGAGGATCGCCGCGCGGAAGATGCGCTTGGCGCCGAACCGGTCCGCCATCCAGCCGCTCAGGGGAATGAAGATCGCCAGCGCCACCATATAGGAGGTCAGCGCGAGCTTCAGCGTGATCGGCCCGACGCCCATGTCGCGCGCGATTGCCGGCAGCGATGTCGAAATAACGGTTGAATCCATCTGCTCCATGAAGAGAGCGACGGCGAGGATCAACGGGACGATGCGGTTCATGAAAGGCGCCTTGGGGCTGTCACTGCGGGCGTTAGCCGCATTGGTTCTTAATTCGAAATCGATTTGAGGACAAAATCATCAGAAACTCGTGCGCGCGGGTCGCGGGTAAGGGGTTCCGATGGCTTTGTCGGGGCGAAACCGGAGATTGAAGATCAAATGCGTGTGATCCCTCCTGTCCATTTCTGTCAAGGCACTACTTCTCGCCTGTGATCACCGGCGCGCGGGCAGCTCCGGTCAACAGGAGGGAATGACGATGGCATTTCAATTGAAGCGGCGGACGCTGTTCGCGGCAGGCGCGGGCGCGTTGGCGGCACCAAGCCTGCTTGCAGGTATTGCCGGTGCTCAGGAAACGGCGGAAAAGGACGGCATGGGCAAGAGCGCGGACTTCAGGACATTGAAACTCGGAAGTTTCAAGGTGACGGTGATCAGCGACGGGACGCGCGCCGCGGACAAGCCGCACGAGATCTTCGGTACCGATCAGCCTGCGGAGTCGGTCTCCAAGCTTCTGGAACAGAATTTCCTGCCGACCAGCGGCTTCGTCAACGGCTTTTCCCCGGTCCTGGTCGATACCGGATCCGAGGTCGTTCTCTTCGACACCGGGCTTGGCGAGGGAGGTCGTGAGGCGGGCACGGGCAAGCTTGCGGAAGGCCTGAAGGCTGCCGGTTATGCCCCGGAACAGGTGACGGTCGTCGTCATCACTCACATGCACGGTGACCATATCGGGGGCCTGACGGAGGGTGGAAAGCCCGCTTTTGCCAATGCGCGCTATGTGACCGGACAGGTCGAGTACGACTTCTGGAAGGACGGCGCCCGCGTCGGCACTCCTGCCGAGAACGGGCACAAGGCGGTGCTGGCGAAGGTCGTGCCGCTGGCGGAAAAGATCACCTTCGTCGCGGATGGCGGCGACGTCGTGCCCGGCATCTCTGCCATGGCCGCGTTCGGTCATTCTCCGGGGCATATGATCTATCGGCTCGAGTCCGACGGCAAGGCCATGATCCTGACCGCAGACACCGCGAACCACTATGTCCTGTCGCTGCAGCGGCCCGACTGGGAGGTCCGCTTCGACATGGACAAGCCGGCCGCGAGTGCGAGCAGAAAAAAGGTCTTCGACATGATCGCAACCGACCGGCTGCCCTTCATCGGGTATCACATGCCGTTTCCGTCCGTCGGCTTCGTCGAGAGCCAGGATCAGGGCTATCGCTTCGTACCGGCGAGCTATCAGTTCGATATTTGAAGAGACGGCTTGTTGCACTGCGACAACAATTCGGCGGGGCCCATAAGATTTGGGCCCCTTGGCTATTTTCATTCCGGCGTATCCGTGTTACCAGCCCTCGCCAACTTCCAAGACAAGCCTTGAAGTCACCCGGTGGACAAGTCGCTGAGCGTCCCCGGGGATTTTTCGTTTATTTGAAGAGGAACTGGCCATGGCGCGCATCATCGAAACGGCAACCGGTCTGGAGGCTTTGACCTTCGACGACGTCCTGCTCCAGCCAGGGCATTCCGAGGTGATGCCGGGCCAGACGAATATCGCCACCCGTATCGCACAGGACATCGAACTCAATCTTCCGATCCTCTCGGCGGCCATGGATACCGTCACCGAGGCGCGGCTCGCGATCGCCATGGCACAAGCCGGCGGCATCGGCGTCATCCACCGCAACCTGACGCCCGCCGAACAGGCGGAAGAAGTCCGGCAGGTCAAGAAGTTCGAAAGCGGCATGGTCGTCAATCCGGTCACGATCGGCCCGGATGCGACGCTTGCGGATGCTCTGGGCCTGATGAAGGCGCACGGCATCTCCGGCATTCCAGTCGTGGAAAACGGCGGCCTGGGCGGGCAGACGCAGGGGCGCCTCGTCGGCATCCTCACCAACCGCGACGTCCGCTTCGCTTCCGATCCTTCCCAGAAGATCTACGAATTGATGACGCGGGAAAACCTCATCACCGTGAAGGAAAGCGTCGATCAGCAGGAGGCAAAGCGCCTTCTGCACAAGCACCGCATCGAGAAGCTCCTCGTGGTCGATCCCGAAGGACGCTGCGTCGGCCTGATCACGGTCAAGGACATCGAAAAGTCCCAGCTCAACCCGAACGCCGCCAAGGATGCGCAGGGCCGGCTTCGCGCCGCCGCCGCCGTCAGCGTCGGCGACGACGGTTTCGAGCGTGCCGAGCGGCTGATCGATGTCGGCGTCGACATGATCGTCGTCGATACCGCCCACGGCCATTCGCAGCGCGTGCTCGATGCGGTGGCACGCGTGAAGAAGCTTTCCAACTCGGTGCGCATCATGGCGGGCAACGTCGCGACGGGGGACGGTACCAAGGCGCTGATCGACGCCGGGGCGGATGCGGTCAAGGTCGGCATCGGCCCCGGCTCGATCTGCACGACGCGCATCGTCGCCGGGGTCGGCGTGCCCCAGCTCGCCGCGATCATGGCGGCCGTCGATGCCGCGCAGGCCGCGGGCATCCCGATCATCGCCGACGGCGGCATCAAATTTTCGGGCGACGTTGCCAAGGCGATCGCTGCCGGCGCTTCGGCCGTGATGATCGGCTCGCTGCTCGCCGGAACCGAGGAGAGCCCCGGAGAGGTCTTCCTCTACCAAGGCCGGTCCTTCAAGGCCTATCGCGGCATGGGGTCCGTCGGCGCCATGGCGCGCGGATCGGCCGACCGCTATTTCCAGGCGGAGGTCCGTGACACGCTGAAGCTCGTGCCCGAAGGCATCGAGGGACAGGTGCCTTACAAGGGGCCGGTCTCCGGCGTCCTGCACCAGCTCGCCGGCGGCCTGCGCGCCTCCATGGGCTATGTCGGCGGGGCCACGATCAAGGATTACCAGGAGCGCGCCACCTTCGTTCGCATCTCCGGCGCCGGCCTCCGCGAGAGCCATGCCCATGACGTGACGATCACCCGCGAGAGCCCGAACTATCCGGGCGGCGCCTGATATCATCGGCGGACGCCGTCCGGCGTCCGCCATGTCCATTGCTGACGCTGAAGAGCACCGATGACAGGCTTCGGAATATTCTGGCCGATGGTGGCCCATGTCGCGCTTGTTTTTGCGCTCTATGCGCTCCTTTCCACGCGTCGGGCATCGCTCATCAGGACGGGCAAGATCGACGCTTCCCTCTTCCGGGAAAACCGCGACGAGCCGGGCGAGAGCCTTATCGTGCGGAACAGCATCGCGAACCAGTTCGAGCTGCCTGTTCTCTTTCATCTTTGCTGCGTGCTGCTCTACCTCACCGAGGCGGACAATCTCCTTTCGCTTGGCCTCGCCTGGCTTTTCGTGGCGCTCCGTTATGCTCACGCCTTCATCCACGTCACCAGCAATCGGCTTCGCTATCGCCAGCCGCTGTTCATGGCGGGTTTCCTTGTGCTCGTCGCGATGTGGACATGGCTTTCCGTCTGGATGGCGATGAGCTGAGGTAACGCAGTTTTGTAAGTCCGTGACCGCGCCGCTGACCTATCCTGTCGCCGGGTGGTCTGCTGCCGCCTGCTACAGCGACATTTGATCTGCCACAGCCCCAGGGAGAGCGTCATGAACAAGCCTGTCATCACCCAGGCGATGATCGATGCCTATGACGAATATACCCATCTCACTTTGGATCGCCGCCGTTTCATGGAGAGATTGACGGCGCTCGCGGGTACGGCTGCGGCCGCCGCCGCAATCGCGCCGATGCTGGCTGCCAACAGTGCCAAAGCCGAAATGATCGCCGAGACGGACGAGCGTATCAAGGGAGAGGACATCACCTATCCCGGCGCCGACGGCGAAATGAAGGGATATCTCGTCAGACCCGCCGATGCGTCGGGCAAGCTTCCCGCCGTCATCGTCATTCACGAGAATCGTGGCCTGAACCCGCACATAAGAGACGTTGCGCGCCGCATGGCGCTCGAAGGTTTCGTGGCGCTTGCGCCCGATTTCCTATCGCCTGACGGTGGGACACCCGATGACGAGGACAAGGCGCGGGAGATGATCAGCGCACTCGACGCAACCGAGACGAATGCGAATGCCGTCGCCACCGTGAGCTTTCTGAAAGGCCATGCGGAAAGCACAGGCAATGTCGGCGCGATCGGATTTTGCTGGGGCGGCGGTCTCGTCAACAGGCTTGCCGTGAACGCACCCGATCTCAAGGCCGGCGTGGCCTATTACGGTGCCCAGGCGAAGGCCGAGGACGTGCCGAAGATCAAGGCGGCGCTGCTGCTGCATTATGCCGGGCTCGACGAGCGCATCAATGCCGGCATAGAGGCCTACCGCAAGGCGCTGACGGAAAACGGCAAGGACGTGACGATCCACGTCTATGAAGGTGCGAACCACGCCTTCAACAACGATACCTCGGCGGCGCGGTACAACAAGGAGGCGGCCGACCTCGCCTGGCAGCGGACCGTCGAATTCCTGAAGACGAAGCTGGTTTGATCATGCGGCCGGAAGAGGCGCAGCTTTCGCCGCGCCTCTTCCGGCCGCGGCAGCGTCCCTTGAGACCTCCCGGGCGCAGGCCGATATGGCGTTTGCAAGTGCGTCCATGTCGCGCGGCCGCGGGTTGCTGCGCCGCCAGATGAGCCCGATCTCGCGAGAGGGCTCCGGGGCGGCGAAGGGCACGATCCGGATCGCGTTGCGTGCGGCTTCGCTCGGTATCGCGATCTCGGGAATGAGTGTCATTCCCATGCCGTTTGCCACCATCTGCAAAAGCGTTGCCATCGACGTGGCGCCGAAACTCAGGAGCTGCCGTTTGCCGGCCGTATTACAGACGGCCAGCGCCTGATCGCGCAGGCAATGGCCTTCTTCGAGCAACAGCAACTGCGAAATATCCACCTGCTCTTCCGTCATCGGCGACATGAGCACCTGCCGGTCGTTCTCCGCCACGGCCATATAGAAGCGATCGGAAAACAGCGCCCGGGTAACGATGCCGTCCCCATCGACCGGCAGTGCCGCCACGACCGCATCGAGCCGGCCGTCGCCGAGATCGGCGATGAGCCGGTCGGTGAGCGACTCCTTGAGCTCTATGTCGATCGCCGGATACCGTTCGCGCAGGTAGGGAATGAGCCTCGGTACGAGATAGGGCGCGAGCGTCGGGATGACCCCGAGGCGGACCCGCCCTTCGAGAGTGCCCGTATTTGTCCGGGCGCTCTCCTCCAATCTGCCGACATCCGCGAGGATGGAACGCACCTGCGCCAGCACTTCCTCGCCCTTGACGGTCAGGAAAACGCCGGCGCGGCTCCGTTCCACCAGCTTCACGCCCAGATGTTCTTCCATCTCCATGATCTGCGCAGAGAGTGCCGGCTGGCTGACATGGGTGAGTTCGGCCGCCTTGCCGAAGTGGCGAGCGGCTGCGAGGGCATCGAAGTAACGCATCTGCCTGAGTGTCAACATGATAGGAAAATCTTATCGTAAATGGCAGGAAATACAATTGGAGATTATCGTCGCGGGATGGGAGAAACCAGTGCCAAGGCCTTCCATGCACTGTGGCGATCGTGGCCGCTGTCGTTCAGCCGTCACGCTCTTCAGCGAGCATCGGAAGCCGAAACATCGAAACAGGAGGGATGTGATGACAGATCGTCCGACGATCACCACCACCGCCGGGGCGCCGGTGCCGGACAACCAGAATTCGCTGACGGCAGGCCCGCGTGGCGGCATCATGCTGCAGGATTATCAGCTCATCGAGAAGCTGGCGCACCAGAACCGCGAGCGCATTCCGGAACGCGTCGTCCATGCCAAGGGCTGGGGTGCTTTCGGCTCGCTGAAGATCACCGGCGACATCTCGCAATACACCAGGGCGAAGTGTCTCCAGCCCGGCGCGGAAACGCCGATGCTGGCCCGCTTCTCGACCGTTGCCGGCGAACAGGGCGCCGCCGACCACGAGCGCGACGTCCGCGGTTTCGCGCTGAAATTCTACACCGATGAAGGCAACTGGGACCTCGTCGGCAACAATACGCCGGTCTTCTTCATTCGCGATCCCTACAAGTTCCCCGACTTCATCCACACGCAGAAGCGTCATCCGAAGACCAATCTCCGTTCCGCCACTGCCATGTGGGACTACTGGTCCCTGTCGCCGGAAAGCCTGCATCAGGTGACGATCCTGATGTCCGACCGCGGCCTCCCGCAGACGCCGATGCATATGAACGGCTACGGCTCGCACACCTATTCCTTCTGGAACGACGCGGGCGAACGCTATTGGGTCAAGTTCCACTTCAAGACCCAGCAGGGCCATAAGTTCTTCACCAACGAGGAAGGCGAGGCGGTCATCGGCAAGACCCGCGAGGGCTATCAGGAGTCACTGTTCTACGCCATCGAGAACGGCGAGTTCCCGCGCTGGACGGTGCAGGTGCAGATCATGCCGGAGCTCGACGTCGAGAAGACGCCCTACAACCCGTTCGACCTGACCAAGGTCTGGCCGCATGCCGACTACCCGCCGGTCGAGATCGGCGTGCTGGAGCTGAACCGCAACCCGGAAAACTATTTTGCCGAGATCGAGAATGCAGCCTTCTCGCCCTCCAATATCGTTCCCGGCATCGGCTTCTCGCCGGACAAGGTGCTGCAGGCCCGCATCTTCTCCTATGCGGACGCCCACCGCTACCGCCTCGGCACGCATTACGAGCACATCCCGGTCAACCAGCCGCGCTGCCCGGTTCACCACTATCATCGCGATGGTCAGATGAACACCTATGGCGGCATTCGCACCGGCAATCCGGACGCCTATTACGAGCCCAACTCCTTCAATGGCCCGGCCGAACAGCCGCTGGCCAAGGAACCGCCGCTCAGAATAGACGGCGACATGTCCCGCTACGACCACCGCGTCGGCAATGACGACTACGTCCAGGTGCGGGCGCTGTTCGGCCTCTTCGACGAAGGGCAGAAGTCGCGCCTCTTCTCCAACATCGCGGCCGCCATGGGCGGCGTCCCGGGCGAGATCATCGAGCGGCAGCTCATTCATTTCGCCCGTGTCCACCCGGAATACGAAGCGGGCGTCCGCCAGGCGCTGAAGACCGCCCACGGCTACGAGGCGGACACGATCAGCACGGCGGCCGAGTAATCAGGCGCCCGTTCCCGACAAGCGCGAAGGCCACGCCTCAGCAAGGCGTGGCCTTCGGCATTGGAGGAGCCGTGTAAGGCGGCTCACCAGCCCGGCAGCATATGGCTCTGCCTGAGGCGCGGATAACGCGGATAGCCCTTGAGATCGCCTTCGAGATCGTCGTTGACGGTGATGGGCGTGATGTTGTCGAGGCAGGCGGTAATATGATTGGTGATCGCGTTCGACAGCGACGGCGAAAGGCCGGGGCGCTTCATGATGCCGATCTGCACCGGCGCCAGCGACGGGAAGCCGTCCGCCAGCGTCAGCACCTTCATGCCCGGTCGCAACGCCGACTCCGGAAGCACGGAGACCGCCATGCCGGCGAGCACCGCGGCGGCAACGACGGTCGAGGACCAGCTCGTGAACAGGATCTGATATTCCTTGCCGGTGGCGTCGAGCGCCGCGCAGGCAGCCTGCCGCCACTGACAGTCGCGCCGGCCGACCGCAAGCGGGATCGGGGCATTCTCGGGCAGCGGATGATTGATGGAGCTTACCCAGCAGAGCGGTTCGGTCCGTACGACGTCGGAAGCCCGCGCACGCGGATTGTGGGTGACGAGCGCGATGTCGAGATCGCCCTTCGCCATTTTTTCCGCGAGGTCCACCGAAGGCTCGCAGATGATGTAGAGCTCGACGTTTGGGTGCGTCTTGGCGAAGCGGACGATGATTTCGGGCATGTAGCGGTCCGCGTAGTCGTCCGGCGTGCCGATCCGCAGCGTTCCCTCGAGGCGGTTGTCGTCGAAGGAGGCGATCGCCTCATTGTTGAGGCGGATCATCCGGCGGGCAAAATTGAGGAGCCTGTCGCCCTCGACGGTCAGCCGGTTGCCCCGGCCATCCTTCATGAAAAGCGGCTTGCCGATCCGTTCTTCGAGGCGTCGCATCTGCATCGACACGGCGGATTGGGTCTTGAAGACACGGTCGGCCGCCTTGGTGAAGCTGCCCGTATCTGCGATTGCTACGAAGGTT
Source organism: Ensifer sp. R1-3 (assembly GCF_056739175.1). Lineage (NCBI taxonomy): Bacteria > Pseudomonadati > Pseudomonadota > Alphaproteobacteria > Hyphomicrobiales > Rhizobiaceae > Ensifer > Ensifer sp. R1-3. The sequence continues at coordinate 2,025,055 of NZ_CP096515.1, read as the reverse complement.
TGCAGCTGGTCAATATCGAGCGGTGCGGACATGGCCGGAATACCTATAAGATTGTTTGATGAATATCATTAAAAACATTCGTTGGACTGATCAATAAGGATTTGCGAATGATAATCCGCAAACCACGTCAATCTTTCCGGCCAAAATAGTCGCCGGTTCGCCAAAAGTATTTCGGCCTGCCCCTGCGAACGACCTCCCCGCAGGGGACGGGTTTCTTCGTGCCCGCGAAAAGGAGTTCCGTCATGCGCACGACCCACCACGCCTCCGGTTTCGGCCTCGTTGCGAGCAGGCAGTCGCCTGCAATCCGCACAACAGGCATCGTCGGCGTGCTGACGGCCGTCTGGCGCCTCTATCGAAACCGCTGCCAGATCGCCCGCCTGCAGGATCTCGACGACCGCCAGCTGCTGGACATGGGTTTGAAACGCGAAGACCTGCACGAGGCGCTGACCTCGGCCTTCTTCGAAAACCCGGGCAGCTATCTGACGCGCGCCTCACGCAATCGGGCGAACCTCTTCTACAGGGGAGTGCGCCACGATTGACCCCTCATGGCGCGTCCCGCCGCCTGGGATGCGCCAGTGCGGCATGATCTGCGAAATCTTCGCCCTCGCGCGGATCATGCCGCGAAATTCGCACAGTGCCGACGGCACCTGAAAGTTCCCCGCAGGGTATGAGCCAATAGACCCTGCTGCTTGCCCGGTACATGCCAAGACATGTACCGGGCTTTTTTTGCGCGAGAGCGGGGCGCTGTAGGCTCTGACGCCGCTTTCCTCACAGCTATTATTGACATGTTCCCAATTTGGGAATATCCAAGGGTCCATGCAAATCATAGCGAAGTCCACGTTGAGAGCGATTTGGGAAAAGCATCCTCAAGCAGAAACGCCTCTCAAAACGTGGCACGCGGTGGTTAGGAACGCCAACTGGGCGGGCCCGTCCGATGTGAAGTCGATGTTCGGTGCCAACGTGGATTTTGTGAGCGACAATCGCATCATTTTCGACATATCAGGCAATAAATATCGCCTTGTCGTTCACGTCGCGTACCCGTTCAAAAGAGTGCTGATCAAGTTTATGGGCACCCATGATGAATACGACAAGATCAACCCGGAGAAAGTGTAATGGACAATATTCGCGCCATAAGGAACGATGATGACCTTGCATGGGCCATCCACGAGGTCTCGAAATACTTCGATCAGCCGCCTGAAACCGGAACCGAGGAAGCGGACCGTTTCGATATTCTCTCGACCCTGATCGAGGCTTACGAAAACGAGCATCACCCGATCGAAGCTCCTGAGCCCGTTGAGTTGATCAAGGCGCACATGGAGATGTTCGGCCGTACGCAGGCAGATTTGGCGGCACTTTTCGGCTCCCGTTCCAGGGCCTCCGAAATCTTGAGCAAAAGGCGCGCTCTTACCGTCGATATGATCCGCAGACTTCACAAAGAATGGGGCATCCCAACCGACTGCCTGGTCGAACCGTATCATCTTGTTGGGCCAGATCGTGCCTACGCATAGCGCTTGGCACGAGCCGTAGAAAGCGAACAACCGCCCTCATCCGCCTGCAAATTCCGACGGCTACGCCTTGCCGCCCGAGCCGCCCTTGTAGCTCTCGAACAGCGCGTCGATGCTTTTCTGATATTCCTTCTGCATCTCCAGGCCGCTGTCGAAGAGGCTGTTCATCGCCTGCGAAAACTGGGCAAAAGCTGGGTTATCGGCCGGTGCTTTCTCGGTCGTGCCGGCGCCTCCCATCATCTCCCGATAGGCCTTGAAGAAGGGATTGTCGGCGAATAGGTCGGCTGCTTTCGGCTTATCCCCGGCCCTGCCCATTTCTCCTGCCTTGCCCACGCCGAAGAAGCCCTGCATCGCTTGAGCGAAAGGATTGTCGAAGGGGTTGGACTGCGGTTCGGGCTTCTTGGCGAAGCCCGTCGCCTCCATCCATTGCTGCATCAGCGTCATCATCGGATTGTCGGCGAGCCCACCGCTCATCTGCCCCGTGGTCTGCTTGAAGAGACCCCCCATCAGCGTGCTCGCCATCACCGGGAGCATCTGCTTGTAGATCTCCTGGCCGATCCCCGTCATCTGTGCCGCCTGCGCCGCGATCGCGCGCGACATTTCCTTCGAGCCGAAAAGCTGGCCGAGAATGCCGTTGCCATCGGCGACGCCCTGGGGTGTGAACGCCTGGCTGATGTCTTCGAAATACCGGGCGTAATTGCCGGTCGAGAGCGCCGTCAGCAGCGCGCCGAAGTCGTAGGGGTTCGTGGTATTGTGCTTAAAGCCGGTGGAGAATGCGGGCATCAGCGCGGCCGTGGCTTTCGCCATCTGCTCCTGCGCGAGCCCGAATTGCTTCGCCATCAGTTCGATGGCGTGGCCGTTCTGCGCCTGAGCGAACATGTCAAAAAGCGGTGCCATTGGCGTTCCTTCCCGGACGAGACGCATGTCCTTGCACTATAACGGGAATTGGAGGGCTGGAAACCGCTTTTTCGAAAGCGCCGGACGGGGGCGGAACGAGCCTGTCCGCGGCGCTCCGTCCGGATAAAGGGTCCGCTCAGTATTGGTAGTCGGCGAAAACCGGTTCGACCGATTCGTTCCAGCGGCCGTGATAGAGCGAGAGCATGTCTTCCGCGAGCGTCGCCTTCTTCGCCAGCACTTCGTCAAGCGGTGCCAGGAACTGGCTTTCGTCGATGCCGTCGCCGTTCAGCCGGTTGCGGCGCTTGAGACCGTTGCGCGAAATGGTGAGAACCTCGCGTGCGACGTCGAAGAGCGACCTCGACCGGAATTCGGCCGCGAGCGCTTTTGCGGGCACGGCATCTCTGAGTGCCAGGACCTCTTCGTAACCCCAGTCGCGGGTCAATTCCTCGGCCGCCGACAGGGCCTCGTCATCGTAGAGCAGGCCCACCCAGAACGCCGGCAGGGCGCAGATCCGCCGCCACGGTCCACCGTCTGCCCCGCGCATTTCCAGGAAACGCTTCAGACGGACGTCGGGAAAGAGCGTCGACAGATGATTGGTCCAGTCGCCCATCGTCGGCTGCCACTCGGCGATTTCGCCCTTCAGCGCCCCGTTCATGAACTGGCGGAAGGTGACATGGGTGCAGTCATGATAATGCCCGCCGCGGACGACGAAATACATGGGAACGTCGAGCGCCCATTCCACGTAGTCGCTGAAGCCGAAATCCGGCTTGAAGGCGGTCGGCAACAGGCCCGAGCGCTGGTTGTCGGTATCGCGCCAGATGTCTCCCCGCCAGGAAAGCAGCCCGTTCGGCTTACCTTCGGTGAAGGGGGAGCTTGCGAAGAAGGCGGTGGCGAGCGGCTGCAGCTTCAGGGAGACCTGCATCTTCCGCCGCATGTCCTCTTCCGAGGAGAAGTCGAGGTTAACCTGGATCGTGCAGGTGCGGTACATCATGTCGAGGCCCTTGCTGCCCACCTTGGGCATGTAGCGCGTCATGATGGCGTAGCGCGACTTCGGCATACGCGGCGTCTCGGCGAAGCTCCATTTCGGACTGCCGCCGATGCCGAGGAAACGGATGCCGAGCGGTTCGGCGATTTCTCGAAGCACTGCCAGGTGCTGGTTGGATTCCTTGCAGGTCTGATGGAGGTTCTCGAGCGGCGCGCCGGAAAGCTCGAATTGCCCTCCCGGCTCGAGCGAGATCGCTCCATTGCCCGAGGGCTCGGCAAGGCCGATGACGTTCCCCTCGTCCATGATCGGCTCCCAGCCGTTCCTTTCGGCCATACCGTTCAGGAGCGCCTGGATGCTGGCATCGCCGAAATAGGGCACCGGGCTGTTGTCCGCCTTGAAGAAGGCGAATTTCTCATGTTCGGTGCCGATCCGGAACTTTTCCTTCGGCTTCGATCCCGATGCCAGATAGGCGGTCAGTTCAGCGACAGAGGTAACCGGCGTCTGGTCGGTAGTGTCTCGGGCCATGTTCGTCTTCTTTGCCTGGGCGGCTCCTGCGGGGTCAGCAGGATCGGATGGAGTGCTTGAACCGTAATCAAGTGCGGCGCAAGTCAATTTCTTTCAAGATGCCCTCAAAAAAACTAGGGGCAAGCGGATGGACGGCTCATCGCCAGTCGCCGAGCGTCGCCTGAATGACGGCCATCGCAGCCACTGCCGCGGTATCGGCGCGCAGGATGCGCGGCCCGAGAGGGATCGCCGTCACGAAGTCACGGCTCCGCAACAGGTCCCGCTCCGCCTCCGAAAAGCCGCCCTCCGGCCCGATCAGGAGCGCCAGCCGGCGTTCGGCAATTCCCTCGAGGATGGGCAGTGGATTCTGGCTGTCGTTTCCCTCGTCGCAGAAGACGATGCGCCGGTCGCGCGGCCAGTCCACGAGGAGGTCCTCGAGCTTGCGCGGTTCCTCGACTGCCGGAATGCCGAGCACGCCGCATTGCTCGGCCGCTTCGATGACATTGGCGCGGACGCGTTCGAGGCTGCCGATCTTGCCCTGGACATGCTGCGTCATGACCGGCTGCAGAACGCCGGCACCCATCTCCACCGCCTTCTGCACGAGATAGTCGAGCCGCCCTACCTTGAGAGGCGCAAACAGGTAGACGAGATCGCAAGGGGCGGGCTGAGGGCGCGTCTGCTCGACCGCGACGAGAACCGCCTGCTTGCGCGACGGCATGGCTATCTCCGCCCGCCATTCGCCGTCCCGGCCGTTGAAGACCAGAAGCGATGAGCCTTCACCGAGGCGCAGGACGTTGATGAGATAGTTGAACTGCTCCCTGGTGGTTTCGTGTTTCGCTCCGGCGTGGAGCGGGTTCTCGATGAACAGTCGCTGCATGCGGAAATTGGCGCGCATCGGAATCGGGTACCTTCTAGAGAAACAGGCCGGAGAGGACGAGATAGAGGAAGGCCGAGAGCAGCGCCGACACGGGGACCGTGATGACCCAGGCGGCGACGATCGTCAGGAAGTGGGAGCGCCGCACCAGGCGCCGGCGACGCACTTCCGCAAAATTCGTCTCGCCCTTTTCCATGAATTCGGTCTGGCCCGTCTTGCGCCGGACATATTCGAGCCGCCGTTGCGAGTGACGCGTGTACCACTCGCGAAAGAAGCCGACGCCGAATACGGCGCCCACCGCCGTGTGGGTGGAACTGATCGGCAGGCCGAGAGCCGAGGCAAGCAGAACCGTCACGGCGGTCGCAAGCGCCACGCAGAAGGCGCGCATCGGATTGAGGCGCGTGATCTCCTCGCCGACGACACGGATCAGCAGCGGACCGTAGAGCAGAAGACCCACCGAGATGCCGAGTGCGCCGATGAGGAGTACCCAGAAGGGGGCCTCCGAATCCGCGCTCGAGATCACGCCGTCGACGGCCGAGACGATCGCCGACAGCGGGCCGATCGCGTTCGATACGTCGTTTGCGCCATGGGCGAAGGACAGCAGGGCGGCCGAGAAGATGAGCGGCAGGCGGAACAGCTTGCGAAGCGACTGGTTGCGGTTTTCGAGACCTTCCGACTGGCGGTGGATCCACGGCTTCGACACTATGTAGCAAGCGATCCCGGCCAGCCCGCCTATCGACAGGCCGGTCGGAAGCGGGACAAAAGCCAGATGATCGATGGCAAAGACCGCGACATAGGCCGTGAACGAACCGGCGGTGACACCGAGGACGACAGGCATCCAGCGCCGGGCGGCCGAGATCTTGTCATCGCGGTAGATGACGAACTCCTTGAGAAAGGCGAGGAAGAGTGCGGCAATGACCCCGCCGAGCACGGGCGAAATCGTCCAGCTCGCCGTGATGCCGGCGATCGCCCACCACTTGACGCTGGAAAGCCCGGCGGCGGCGACACCTGCGCCGATAATGCCGCCGATAAGCGAATGCGTCGTCGAAACGGGCGCACGCGAATAGGTCGCGATATTGATCCAGATCGCCGATGAGATAAGCGCCGACAGCATCACCCAGACCAGCCCTTCGGCGCCGACCAGCTGCGTGCCGTCGATGATCCCGGACTCGATGGTCAGCGTGACCTTACGGCCGGCGATCAGCGCTCCGGCGATCTCGAACACCGCCGCAATCCCCAGCGCCACGGGCATCGATATCGCTTTTGCACCGACCGCCGCTCCGACGTTGTTGGTGACGTCGTTGGCGCCGATGTTCATCGCCATGTAGCCCGCGACCGCCGCAGCCGCCACCACCACGGCCGCACCGGAGGCGCCCGTGAAATAGCTCGCCGCGAAGCCCATGCTGAGGATCAGGAAGAGAGCGGCAAGCCCGGGAGCAGCCAACCTGCGCATGACGTGATGCGACGCTTCCTCGGCAAGGCTGAACTTGTCGAGATCCTTGTCGAGCGTCAGCTTTTCGAGGCGCGGTCGCGGCTTGGCCAATGGCTGTTCTCCAACTTTAATATTCGCCAGTAGCGGCACAAACGGGCGTATTCAAGAGGAATTGAAGAGGGGGGACGAAGGGTGGGCCGGGGCATTACCCGATCCGGCATGTCGAAGCCTGCGGCGACCTTGCGTGTTCGACCAGTCGCCGGTGCAGATGCCGTGGGCTTCCGCCCTCGCCGTCAGTTGCTGGAGGCCTTCGGCCGCTGCTCCGGGTCGGGGTCGACGCGTTTGCCGAAATCGAGGATAAGCTCTTTCAGCGAAGGCTCTGCAACGCGCTTTGCCGCCTCACGATAGTCGACCCACTCCAGCCGCCTGCTGCCTTTCTCCGGGAAGTTCTTGCAGAAATCCTCAACTTCGAGCGCATGCACCTGCACCTTGCAGGAGATCTCGAGGCCGTGATCCTTCCGCTTCTGATAGACGTAGGCGCCGATGGCGGCCCTTTGCACCTTGCCCTTCACCCCGGCCTCCTCATAGGCCTCGCGCTCGGCGACCTCGTGCGCCTGCTTGCCCTGCATCGGCCACCCCTTGGGGATGACCCACCGGCCGGTGTCGCGGCTGGTGATCACCAGGATTTCCAGCGCATTCGTCTTCCTGGCAAGCCGATAGCACAGCGCCGCATACTGCATTCGCGCCGGGCGACGCAGCATGAGTTGCACATCAGAAGCGAGCCGGTGCAGAAAGTTCAAGATTCCCGATACTCCTCAACGAATCAGTGGTTGCCGCTGCGCGACCCGAGTATGAACCGTCGCATGCCGCTGTAAATGCGTTCGTCAAAACACGCCGCATTCATTCGGATTCATGCTCTTCCTTTTCGGGACCCATATATTAGCCAACTAACGCAAAGCGCGGAGTCGCGGTTCCGACAGAACCACTGCCCCATACGACCATATGTAGGAAATCGGCGGGAATTTTACCAAGGGGCACTCGCCATCCGTACTTTAGCGCTTGTCGCGCGCGACGGGTCAGGAACCGGAGCGATCGCGCTGCTGCAGGCGCAGACGGGCAATGCGCACCCACTCTCCGCTGCGCTCGGCCTCGCGCGCTGCCGTGGCGACGAAATCGATGTGGCTCTGCGCGGCTGTCTTAGCGGTTTGTGGATCGCCGACCATGATCGCCGCATAGATCGCCTCATGCTGCGCGAGAAGCTGGTCGCGCGCGCCGGGCGCGCCGAAGACGGAATTGCGGTGGAAGAAGATGCCTTGGGTCAGCAGCCTGTAACAGGCCCTGAGGGTGTGAAGCAGGATGATATTATGAGCGCTTTCGCCGATAGCATTGTGCAGTTCGATATCGGCTTCGAGCTCTTCGGCGAAATTGCCGCTCTTGTGCGCGGAGCGCATGCGCTCGATGACGCGGGTAAGAATGTCGCGGTCGAAGTCGGTTGCGCGGGTCGCCGCCAGTTCCGCCGTCAAGCCTTCGAGTTCGCGCCGGTATTCGAGATAGTCCTGCGTCGCCTTGTGGTGGCGTCCGATGAGCTCGATCAGGGGTTTGGAAAAGATCTGGCCGACCACGTCGGCGACGAACGTGCCGCCGCCATGCCGGCTCTCGACGAGACCGCGCGCCTCCAACTCCTTGAGCGCCTCACGCAGGATCGGCCGCGACACGTCGAAGCGCCTGGAGAGTTCTCGCTCGCCCGGCAAGCGATCGCCATCGCGCAACACGCCCTCGAGGATCAGAAGCTCGATCTGCTGCACGACCTCGTCGGCCGTCCGGCTATGGCTGATGCGGGCATAGAGGTCGTCCTGGTTTTCGGTCACGGCCACGTCTCCCGGAGCGCCAAGGGCATTGTGCACAGGTTTCGCCGGCCTCCGCTTCCATTCGGCAATCTAACAGGGCCTATCAAGTGGTCAAATTGATTGTCCACTCTGCGGGTGTTGACAAAGATCGAACTGCGTCAAAGCGCCCTGTTCTTTTTACCTTATCCGTTGATAAGAAGGTGATGATGAACGCGTGAGGGGGAAGAAGCGCTTCATGCCAAAGGGCAGTTTTGCATTTCCGGTGGCGCCCTTGCGCGCCCAGGCGCTCGGCGAGGTCCATTCACGGCCCTATGCGCTGGTGACGACTCCGCGCGTCATCTTTCAACTCGCCTTCATGACGGAGGGCGGTTCGATCGTCGATCACGCCGTGATGTCCGAGTTGTCGCGCTCGCGCGGCATCGCCCCGCCCGGTCGCGACGCCAATCACCACGCGATCCCCTGGGGGCAGGGAACGCTTCGCTGGGAGCGGCACACGGAATTCTCCACCTATTTCTGGGACGCGCCCGCGCCGGAAAGCTTCGGCGGTGAGGTGCCGATCCACCCGTTCGGCGACGGTTTTTCGCCCCCGGGCTCGCTGATTTCCGGAATTCGTCTGGAAATCCGTCCCGATACGCCGGACACCCGCGAGGCCATCGGCGCCTTCGATCCCACGAGCCTCTGTTACAGCGAAACCAAGAATGGCCAGGCGGTGCTCGTGACCGACTTTCGCCAGAACGGCGACGGACTGACCCAGGTGCTCGTTATCGATCGCGGCATGACGGAGGCGGGAACAGGCGCCCTGGTGCAGCGCCTGCTCGACATCGAGACCTACCGCACGCTCGCCATCCTCGGCCTGCCGCTTGCCCAATCGCTGTCGCCGGAGATCCGCCGCACCGAGGACGGCCTGACGGCGGTGACGCAGCGCATGAAGGAGAACGTCCGCGAGGAGGCTGACGAGATGCTGGCGGAGATCACCCGCCTTGCCGCCGATCTCGAAGCGGGTGCCGCCCTCAGCCTTTATCGCTTCGGCGCCAGCCGCGCCTATTACGGCATTGTCCAGGAACGCATCCGCACGCTTTCCGAGACGCCGGTGCCCGGTTACGAGACGATCGGCACCTTCCTCGAGCGCAGGCTGGCGCCGGCCATGCGCACCTGTCAGTCGGTCGAGGAGCGGCAGGCGAACCTTTCGCGCAAGCTCGCCCGCGCTACGGCTCTCCTGAGAAGCTGGATCGACGTCGAACTGGAACGGCAGAACAGCGCCCTGTTGAATTCGATGGATCGCCGCGCCAAGCTGCAATTGCGCCTGCAGCAGACCGTCGAAGGACTGTCGGTGGCGGCGATCTCCTATTATGTCGTCGGGCTCTTCGGCTACCTCGCCAAGGCCGTCAGTCATGAAATACCCGTCGATCCAGGTCTCCTGACGGGCCTCGCCGTTCCCTTCGCGGTCGCCGGGGTCTGGCTGGTGGTGCGGCGCATTCGCCGGCATCACGACGAGCACGGATAGACTATTGCTCCCAGTAGGGCACCGGCCCGTAGAGTGCGGCGAGATAGTCGATGAACTGCCGCACCTTGGCCGGCAGGAATTGCCGGCTCGGATAGACCGCCGAAAGCGTCAGCTTGTGCGATCCTTCCCATTGCGGCAGCACCTGAACCAGTCGCCCCTCCCGAAGTTCCCTGCCGATATCCCAGGTGGAGCGCAGCGCGATGCCGGCACCGGCAATCACCGCTTCGCGGATGATTTCCGACGAGTTGGTGACGAGCGGTCCCTCCGGCCGATAGGAGAGGCTGCCGTCGGGCCCCTCCAGCTTCCAGTTGTCGTTGTTGTGCGCCGGAAGGCAGATGTGCTTCGCGAGTTCGCCGATCTCCGTCGGCGCTCCATGACGGGCGACATAGCTCGGCGCTGCGCAGAGAAGCCGGCGCACCGGCGCGAGCTTGCGGGCGACGAGGCTCGAATCGCCGAGTTCGCCTATTCGGATGGCGAGGTCGAAGCCTTCTGCGACGATGTCGGTGAAATCGTCGGTCAGCACGATGTGCAGCTTCAGGTCGGGATGGTCCTTCATGAAACCGGTCAGATGCGGCGCGATGTGCATGCGGCCGAAGGAGGTCGGCGCGGAAATGCGCAGCGTCCCCTGGACCTGGGAGGAGCGGCCGGAGGCATAGGCCTCCGCCTCCTCGAGGCCGGCGAGAATGCCGAGAACCCGGTCATAGAAACCCTGGCCGGCCTCCGTCAGCGAAATCTGCCGCGTCGTGCGCTGCAGGAGCCGCGTGCCCAACCTGTCTTCGAGCCGCTTGATGCGTTTGGAAATCACGGCTGCGGAAAAGCCGAGCGCGCGTCCCGCCGCCGACATGCTGCCGGTCGACACCACCCGCGCGAAAATTTCGAGATCGCCTAGATTCGTCATCAATCCTGATCATTGTTTCCAGAGGCGAAAAGATCATTAACATTTGCCGGGTGTCCGTCCACCTCTATAAAAGGTTTGAGCGGGACGCACTGAGGTCATTGTTTGTGTATGTCCTTGTCTCAGATCCGCTGCACACTTTTGGGCGACATGCATTAGTGGTAAGCAAAAAATACCACTTTGCTGTGAATGGGAGGCGCTCATGCCGGAGACGATCGGCTTTCTGAAGCCAAGGCAGGCCGTCCTCGACCGTCGGCGGGAAATCGTCGCCGATCTTGCCGATCTGTTGCCGGAAGGCGGCCTCATCAGCGACGAGCGCGGCCTCAAGCCCTTCGAGACGGATGCGTTTATCGCCTATCGGCGGATGCCGCTCGCGGTCGTTCTTCCCGAGACGACGGAGCACGTGGCCGCGGTGCTCAAATATTGCAGCCGCTACGGCATTCCGATCGTGCCGCGGGGCGCCGGCACCTCGCTCTCCGGCGGCGCCATTCCTCAGGAGGACGCGATCGTCGTCGGTCTGTCGAAGATGTCGCGCATCCTGGATATCGACCTGTTCAACCGCACGGCGACGGTTCAGGCGGGCGTGACCAATCTCAATATTTCCGATGCGGTTTCGGCCGACGGCTTCTTCTATGCGCCGGATCCGAGTTCGCAGCTCGCCTGCACCATTGGCGGGAACATCGGGATGAATTCCGGCGGCGCGCACTGCCTGAAGTACGGGGTTACGACCAACAACCTTCTGGGCGTCAAGATGGTGCTTTTCGACGGCACCGTGATCGAACTCGGCGGCAAGGCGCTGGACGCGCCGGGATACGACCTGCTTGGGCTCGTCTGCGGTTCGGAGGGGCAGCTCGGCATCGTCACGGAAGCGACGGTGCGGCTGATTGCGAAGCCCGAAGGTGCGCGGCCCGTGCTCTTCGGATTTGCCTCTTCCGAGTCCGCCGGCAGCTGCGTCGCCGATATCATCGGATCGGGCATCATCCCCGTCGCAATCGAATTCATGGACAGGCCGGCGATCGAGATCTGCGAGGCCTTTGCCCAGGCCGGCTATCCGCTCGACGTCGAAGCATTGCTGATCGTCGAAGTGGAAGGCTCCGAGGCTGAGATGGATGCGACGCTCGCCGGCATCATCGAGATCGCCCGCCGCCACGGCGTGATGACGATCAGGGAATCGCAGTCGGCTCTGGAAGCGGCACTGATCTGGAAGGGGCGTAAGTCTGCCTTCGGCGCAACCGGCCGGATTGCCGACTATATCTGCATGGATGGGACGGTGCCGCTGAGCCAGCTCTCCCACGTCTTGCGCCGGACCGGGGAGATCGTCGCCGGCTACGGTCTGCGGGTGGCGAATGTCTTCCATGCCGGCGACGGCAACATGCATCCGCTGATCCTCTACAACATCAACGATCCGGAAGAAGCTGCCCGCGCGGAAGCTGCCGGCAACGACATACTGAAGCTCTGCGTCGAGGCGGGCGGCTGCCTGACCGGGGAACACGGCGTCGGCATCGAGAAACGCGATCTGATGCTGCACCAGTACAGCAGGGCCGATCTCGGCCAGCAGATGGCGGCGCGCGCCGCCTTCGATCCGCAATGGCTTATGAACCCGTCGAAGGTTTTTCCGCTCGAAGGACGGCCCGCGGCATGATCGTCCATTTCGAACCGGCAAGCGAGGAGGGGATCGCGTCCGTCGTGCGTTCCGCGGCGGCCGAACGAGTCACGCTCGCCGTGGTCGGCGGCGGCACGCGCGCAGGTCTCGGCAATCCCGTGCGTGCGGACAGAGCCCTCTCGACCAGGCGCCTTTCCGGCATCGTCACCTATGACCCGGCCGAGATGACCATGAGTGCGCTTGCCGGAACGCCGCTCGCCGAGGTCGAGTCGGCACTGCACGCCAAGGGCCAGATGCTCTCCTTCGAACCCATGGACCATCGGCCGATTTTCGCAACGACGGGCGAACCGACGATCGGCGGGGTCTTCGCCGCCAATGTCTCCGGGCCTCGCCGCTACGTCGCCGGCGCCGCTCGCGACAGCCTGCTCGGGGTGCGTTTCGTCAACGGCCGGGGAGAACTCATCAAGGCCGGCGGCCGGGTGATGAAGAACGTGACGGGGCTCGATCTCGTCAAGCTCATGGCGGGGTCCTACGGCACGCTCGGCATTCTGACCGAAGTCACCTTCAAGGTGCTGCCACTGCCGCCGGCGGCGGCGACCGTCGTCGTCTCCGGGCTGAACGATGCGGAAGCCGCCGCGGTGATGGCCGAGGCCATGGCGCAGCCGGTGGAGGTTTCGGGTGCGTCGCATCTGCCGGAGAGCGTGCGAAGCCGCTTTCTCGACGGTGCATGGCCGGATGGCGCCGCAACGGTGCTGCGCCTCGAAGGCCTCGCGGCATCCGTTGCCATTCGGGCGGAGAAGCTTGGCGAAAAACTATCGCGCTTCGGGCGGATATCGCAGCTCGACGAGGCGCAGACAAGAACCCTGTGGGCGGAAATCCGCGACGTAAAGCCCTATGCCGATGGCACCAGACGGTCTTTGTGGCGCATATCGGTCGCCCCTTCCGCGGGCCATCAGCTCGTCGCCGCATTGCGCCTGCAGACCGGCGTCGATGCCTTCTACGACTGGCAGGGCGGTCTGGTGTGGCTGCGCATGGAGGCAGACCCGGAGGCGGAGCTGCTCCGCCGTTATATCGGCGCGGTCGGTGGCGGACATGCGGCGCTTCTGCGTGCCGACGAGGAGGCGCGCGGCCGCATTCCGGCCTTTGAACCGCAGCCCCCGGCCGTGGCACGATTGTCGGAACGCATCCGCGCCCAATTCGACCCGTCGGGCATATTCAATCCGGGGCGCGCAGCAGCGTTGGTCCAGAACTAGGCGAAGGGGCCTTTCGCCATCGTGCGGTCTAAAAGATCGGCCTAAGACGAAGAGAATCGATCATGCGATTTCCGGCCAGCCCGACGGAGATCAAAGTGATCCAAAGGCCGCAAGGCGCCACATGGAGTACTCGGTTGCAGACCAACTTCTCCCCTGAGCAGCTCGCCGACCCGCATGTCGCCGAATCCGAAACGATCCTGCGCAAATGCGTGCATTGCGGTTTCTGCACGGCCACCTGTCCGACCTATGTGGTCCTCGGCGACGAACTCGACAGTCCGCGCGGGCGAATCTACCTGATCAAGGACATGCTCGAAAACGGCCGTGCGGCAGACAGCGAGACCGTCACCCATATCGACCGCTGTCTCTCGTGTCTTTCATGCCTCACCACCTGTCCTTCGGGCGTCGACTACATGCATCTCGTCGACCACGCCCGTGCCCATATCGAGAAGACCTATAAGCGGCCGTTCAAGGACCGGCTCGCCCGCTCCGTCATTGCCGCCACTCTTCCTTATCCGTCACGGTTCCGGCTGGCGCTCGGGGCTGCCGGTCTTGCGCGCCCGCTCGCCGGATTGCTGAAGAGGGTTCCCTTCCTCAGGACCTTCGGCGTCATGCTCGATCTGGCGCCGAGCGCGCTGCCGGCAGCGCGTGGGGCAAAGCCGGCTGTCTACGCGGCAAAGGGCACGCCGCGCGCCCGCGTTGCGCTTCTGACCGGCTGCGCGCAGCCGGTGCTGCGGCCGGAAATCAACGATGCGACCATCCGTCTGCTCACGGGCCAGGGGGTCGAGGTGGTCGTTTCGGCGGGAGAGGGCTGTTGTGGGGCGCTCGTCCATCACATGGGACGGGACGAGCATGCGCTAAAGGCTGCCCGGCACAACATCGATGTCTGGCTGAAGGCAGCGGAGGAGGATGGGCTCGACGCCATCATCATTACCGCATCCGGCTGCGGCACGACGATCAAGGATTACGGCCATATGCTGCGACTAGATCCGGCCTATGCGGAAAAGGCTGCGAGGGTTTCCGCGCTGGCCAAGGACGTCACCGAATATCTCGCGACCCTCGACCTGCCGGAGCAGGGGGCACGGAATCTCACCGTTGCCTACCACTCCGCTTGCTCGATGCAGCATGGACAGAAAATCACCTCGGCACCGAAGCAGCTCCTGAAACGGGCGGGCTTTTCGGTTCGCGAGCCGGCGGAGGGGCATCTCTGTTGCGGTTCGGCCGGAACCTACAACATCCTGCAGCCTGAGATCTCGGCGAAGCTGAAGGCGCGGAAGGTCAGAAATATAGAGGCGACCAAGCCTGAAGTGATCGCCACCGGGAATATCGGCTGCATCACGCAGATCGCCAGCGGCACGGAGATACCGATCCTGCACACGGTTGAGCTGCTCGACTGGGCCTATGGCGGACCGAAGCCGGCGGGGTTGTGACAGTCAGGGGGTGAGCAGGCCCCCTCATCCGCCTGCCGGCACCTTCTCCCCGCAAGCGGTGCGAAGGGACTCGCTGCGCGCTCTACCTCCTCATCGGTGCGGGAGAATTGCTAGCGCAGCCACTTGTTCCTTCTCCCCGTCAGACGGGGAGAAGGTCGCGGCAGCGGGATGAGGGGCGTAAACCGGACGTCGAAGGAATCCTGCCGGTACGGCCCTCCCTTCCGGCCGTCAACCGCCGAAAATCGTACGGAAAATGTCGACGCCGCGATCGTCGAAATAGGTGTCGCCGGGCTTGCTGCCGGGGCCGATGACGACGACTTTCGTGCCGATGCCGGCGCGCTCATAGAGGTGTTCGACATCCTCGTTCATCATCCGGATGCAGCCCGAGGACATGTTCTGACCGATGGTCCAGGGCTGGTTGGTTCCGTGGATACGGAAGATCGTGTCGCGGCCGCCCTTGTAGAGATAGAGCGCGCGGGCGCCGAGGGGATTGTCGATGCCTCCGGGCTGGGTGATGGGCAGGATCCGGCCCTTCGCTCTTTCTCGCACACGCATCTCGGCCGGCGGCGTCCAGCTCGGCCACTCGGCCTTTCGGCCAACCTCGACGACACCGGACCAGCCGAAGCCGTCGCGGCCGACGCCGATGCCGTAGCGCGTCGCCCGGTTCGGGCCATCGATGTAATAGAGATACTTGCTGTTGGTGTCGACGATGATGGTGCCGGGGGCCTCGTCCGTGCGGAAGCGCACCTTGGTGCGCCAATATCTCTGAGGTGGCTTCTTCTGCTTGGCGACCTGAATGATGTCGGAACGCTTTACGCCCGCGCCGGCAATATCGGCCGGGCTGAATGCCGAAGCGTTTGCGGAAATAAGAAGAGCAGCGGCCGCGACTGCAAGCGCGGCCATCCCCGTGACATGACGTCTCATTTACGATTCCCTCTGAACCCTCGTTGCAAGCAAGCCATGCGATTTAACCGCAAGTGGACGCCCGCGATACATTCTATAGTGCGGCGATTTCGGTAAGACTTGTATCTGAGGGAACATCTGTTGCTTCAAAACCACGTTTTTGGGAGTTGAAGAGAGAAAACGCGGAAGAAGTATTGTGCATCCATAGTCGCTATATCACGATGACTTTTGTGCCGACCTTCACCCTCTCGTAAAGATCGACCACATCCTCGTTGCGCATGCGGATACAGCCGGAGGAAACGCCGTAGCCGATCGTCCAGGGTGCATTGGTGCCGTGGATGCGATAGAGCGTCGAGCCTAGATACATGGCGCGAGCGCCGAGCGGATTCTCCGGGCCGCCGTCCATCCGGGCTGGCAGATAGTGGCCCTGGGCTGCCTCGCGCGCGATCATTTCCTGCGGCGGCGTCCAGTTGGGCCACTCGGCCTTGCGCGTGATCCTGTGCTCTCCGGCCCATTCGAAGCCCGGCTTGCCGACGCCGACGCCGTAGCGCCGCGCCTTGCCGTTGCCGGTGACGAGATAGAGAAAGCGGTTGTTGGTGTCGATGACGATGGTCCCGGGCTTCTCCTTCGTCTCGTAAGCGATCATCTGCGGGAGGAACTGCGGATCGATTTGCGACTTTGCAGCCTTCTGCCTGCGCGCGATCGAGGCTGGCTGAACGGCTGCGTTGGCGGGGCGGCGGCTGAGCTCGCGCCGCTCAAGCCGCTTTCGGGTGGTCTTGGGTACCTGCTGGCGATAGACCACGCGCTCGCCCGTCAGCTGCATCACCCAGGGGGCGGTCAGATCCGGGCTGACGATGACGGGCGGACGGTTTTGATAACGGTCCTGCGCGCCTGCAACCCCGGAAAGGATCGAGAATAAGCATGCGGCAAGACAAAGGGATTTCTTGAGCATCGGACGGACTCGCTACTTGGCCGGAACAATCTGGAGGAGCCCGGGTGAGTTGTCCCGCCCAGGCCTTTCGTTCAATTCAATGGGGCGGAGCTCGGGAAATCGCATGCGCGTTCCAGTGCTCCGGCAATGGCGCGATGCTCTCACCTGTCCGCAACCGAACGGTAAACGGCGCCGCGCTGAAGGGCGGCCGCGGCAATAAAGCTTTGGGTAGGGTTATTCGCCTCTTTATCGATGTGGTTTGCAAATGGTAAACGGAACAAAAGAGAAACGATGGAGAGAGGCGAAATGGCAGCCAGGGGCTTGATTACGGGGGACGACGGTCTTGATCGCTGTGCCTGGCACGGCAATCTGGAGGATTACCGCCGCTATCACGACGAAGAATGGGGCCGGCCGGTCGCCGACGATCACAGGTTGTTCGAAAAGATCTGCCTCGAAGGCTTTCAGTCGGGCCTCTCCTGGCTGACGATCCTGAGAAAGCGTGATGCGTTTCGCGCCGCATTTGCGGGCTTCGATTTCGACAAGGTCGCGGAGTTCGGCGAGGAGGACGTCGAGCGTTGCCTCGCCGATGCCGGCATCGTCCGCCATCGCGGCAAGATCGTCTCGACCATCAACAATGCCCGCCGCGCAAAGGAACTGCGTGCGGAATTCGGTTCACTGGCGGCCTATTTCTGGTCGCATGAGCCCGATGGAAGCGAGCGTCCGAAGACCGTCGATTTCGAGACCCTCATCGCCAATCCGACGACGCCGGCCTCGGTGCGGATTTCGAAGGATCTGAAGAAGCGCGGCTGGACCTTTGTCGGCCCGACGACGGTCTATGCCTTCATGCAGGCGATGGGCCTCGTCAACGACCATATCGAGGGCTGCTTCTGCCGCGCGCCGATAGAGGACCTGCGCCGGCGCTTCGCACGTCCGGCGGCCTGATTGCCGCATCCGGTAAGAACATCGCCCTCCCCGTTCGATGGCTACGGGATGCACATATCTCTTGTTGTCCAGCCCTTCGCGGATTTACTCCGGAGTGGCGGCATCTGTATTTCCAGCAGTGGCGAGGCTTGCGGATGGGTCCTTGGGATCAAACCCGTATGCGCTAACATTGGCATTAGCGGTCACCCGCCCCTCATCCGCCTGCCGGCACCTTCTCCCCGCAGGCGGGGAGAAGGGACAAGCGGCGCCAACTGAACCCCGCATTCACCGCCCGCCCGAGGGAGCGAGCGGGCGCGGCATATCCCTTCTCCCCGCCTGCGGGGAGAAGGTGGCGGCAGCCGGTTGAGGGGCAATCCCGACCGAGCGGGGTTGAGGCGGTTGGGTCCCCGAGGGATCCCTTTCATGAGCAGTATCCGCCGCACCGGCGCGCAAGAGATATGTGCATGCCGTAGCGTTCGATGGAGAGGGCGATGTTCTCTGATAGAAATTAAGCCATCAGGGTTGGGCCGGGTATGGCCTGGCCGATTTGAAGGAGCGGAGCGCGTAGTATATCGCACCGGCTATGGCGACGCCGAAGAACCAGCCGTAGACACCCCACCATGCCGGCATCACGGATGTAAGCCCCGGCAGGATCGAGGAGAAGACGATCCCGATGCCGGCGGCGATCAGCGCGTTGACATGCCAGCCGTTCTCGAAGCGGAATTCGCCGTCTTCGCGGTAGAGCGCCTCCACATCCACGCGGCCCTTTCGGATGAGGTAGTAGTCGACCATCATGACGCCGAAGATAGGGCCCATCGTATTACCGATCATGTTGACGAAGTGCGCAGCCCCGCCCTCCCAAGGCGCGAAGGGATAGAGCGCGAGGGCGATCAGCGCCGCGATATAGCCACCCTTCTTGAAGTCGATGTGCTTGGGAAAGACGTTGGCGAAGTCGAAGGCGGGCGAGACGAAGTTGGCGACGACGTTGATGCCGAGAGTCGCCACCGCGAAGGTCAGCGCGGCGAGCAGCGCCAGGAACCAGCTGTCGAACTTGGCCGAAATCTGGTCGGGGTGCAGCAGCACCTCGCCATAGACATTGAAGGCGGCGATGGTTGTGACGCCGGCAACCAGCGAGAACAGGATGAGGTTGACCGGCAGGCCCCAGAGGTTGCCGACCTTCAGCGAACGTTCGCTCGGGCAGTAGCGCGAGAAGTCGCAGAAATTGAGATAGAGCGCGGAGAAATAGGTGACCCAGATCGCGGCCACCGCGCCAAGCGCGGCGAACGACCCCGGTACCCCCGGCACGCCGGCGTTCTTGGTCTTTTCAAGCAACACGTCCATCGGGATCGTGTGGCTGAACGAGAAGCCGCCAGCCTTGACGACGAGATAGATCGCAAGCAGCAGCATCATCACCCAGACTGCTGGACCGGCCCAGTCCTGAAATTTTCTAACCGTTTCCATGCCGTTCTGGATGATCAGCAGTTGAAGACCCCAAACGACGACGTAGCAGACGAGTTCGAGGGTGGAATGACCGAGCATGTGGCTCGACTGGTGGAACTGAAGCAGGCTTTCATTGCGGACAAGCAGCGCGACGATGGCGCCCGAGGCTGCCGCCGTCTGCGCACCGTACCAGAAGCACGCGACGATGGCGCGGACGATTGCCGGGAAGTTCGCGCCCCAGATACCGAAGGACGCCCGGGCCAGGACCGGGAATGGTACACCGGTGCGCACGCCCGCAACGCCGACGAGCTGCATCAGGAAGAAGATGATGAGCGAGCCGATGCCGATGGCCAGGAGGAAGTTCATGAAGCTGCCGCAGAAGAGAAACAGGCTGGCGGCGAGATAATATCCCCAAAGGCTGTGCACGTCCGATGTCCAGACGTTGAAAATGGAGAATGCGCCCCAGTTGCGTTCTTTGGCGGGCGCGAGGTCTTCGTTGTACAATTGTGGAGATGCACCGGGTGGTATCGTCATCGTTTCCCCTCTTGACGTCATGGCACCTGTGCCTATGGAAGAGGAGCTTGCGGCCAACTGTCAATATCGGTGCCGCCTCGGAGCCGAGTGGCACCGGGCCCAAACGCGAAAATCTTTCCGTTCGTCGCGTTAAACGTTCGTCCCGGTCTTCTTTGAAGCGGGCGGTTGAACGGAAAAGGCTGCGCACGTCCCTAACGGTGCTCTAGCCGCCATTGTGGGCCAGCCATTCCTTCATCATCCTGATCTCTGCTTCCTGTGCCTTGATGATGTCATCGGCGAGTTTGCGGATTGCTTCGTCCTTGCCGTGTTCGAGCTCGACCTTCGCCATGTCGATCGCTCCCTGGTGGTGAGCGATCATGGCGCGTACGAAATCGAGATCAGCATTGCCGCTGAAGGCGATGTCCATGTCCTTGTGCATCTTGGCGTTCGCCTCGGCGAAGGCCTTGCTCGACGGGGACGCGTCACCCGCCGCGCCGCTTTCTGCCGAACCGTGATGCATGCTGCCGTGGTCGGTCTCCTGCGCGAGCGCGGGAGCAGCAGCGAATGTGGCGGCGAGAAACAGGGCAGCCATGAATCGTTTGGGGACCATATCGTTTCCTTTCATCGAGTCCGCCGCTGACGGGGGGACAGAATGCAAAGATGATGGAAATTGGCACGCGCCGTTACGCGTTCGTTTTTTCAGTCTCGGGTAGCGCGAACACGCCTTCGAGCGAACCCTCTGCGCCCTCGTCCGTAAGTGTCGAATTGCCGATGCAATAAAGCGGGGAAGGATGTCCCGTTGCGCCGCGGACAGTGGTCGAGAAGCAGAAGGACGAGGAGCTTTCCGTCGCCTGTTCCAGAATATTCAGGATCGTGGACCGGTCGCCTCTGTCATAGGCCCTGACAAGGTCGATGATGCCGCAGGGATTGCGCCGCAGTCCGAGGAGGGCGGCGGTTTTGGAACCTATCATGAAGGCGCCGCTGGAAAGGTCGCAGCGCCACGGCTCCACCAGGCAGCCCGCCTGCGAGACGCGGCGGGTCCAGGCTCTGTGCGTCTCCGGACTCAAAGGCTTTATGGCTCCGGATCCCGGTGTCATGAAGTTCAGCATATCGCTCAGTCCCCAAACTCGCGCTCGATCTGCTGCGTAACTTATACGCGTAAACGGTAAGATATACAATCACGGCATTGTGATCGCAGCTTTGGCGCAGGAACGCATCCAACGCCGCAATGTTCCGGAAGCCCGCACGCGCGCGGTCTCGCGGCTTGTCGCCGCCCTTGCCGCCCCTGCCATGATCCGGTAGGGAAGGCACCGACCAAGCTTGAAGTCCGGAATGCTTTCAATGAATGAAAAACAGAAGAAAACGCAGAAGCTCAGGGCACGCCTGCCGCGCGGCTTCGTCGACCGGTCGGCCGCGGACATTCGCGCCGTCGACGAGATGATCGCGAAAATCCGCGAGGTCTATGAACGCTACGGCTTCGATCCGGTGGAAACGCCGCTTTTCGAATATACCGACGCGCTCGGCAAGTTCCTGCCCGACAGCGACCGGCCGAATGAAGGCGTCTTTTCGCTGACCGACGACGACGACCAGTGGCTGAGCCTGCGCTACGATCTGACCGCGCCTCTCGCACGTCACGTGGCCGAGAATTTCAACGAAATCCAGCTTCCCTATCGTACCTATCGCGCCGGTTACGTTTTCCGCAACGAGAAGCCGGGCCCGGGCCGCTTCCGCCAGTTCATGCAGTTCGATGCCGACACGGTCGGTGCCGCCGGCGTGCAGGCCGATGCCGAAATGTGCATGATGATGGCCGACACGATGGAGGCGCTCGGCATTGCCCGCGGCGATTACGTGATCCGCGTCAACAACCGCAAGGTCCTCGACGGCGTCCTGGAGGCGATCGGTCTCGGCGGAGTCGAGCAGACGAATACGCGGCTGACGGTGCTGCGCGCCATCGACAAGCTCGACAAGTTCGGTCCGGAAGGCGTGCGGCTGTTGCTGGGCGAAGGGCGCAAGGACGAGAGCGGCGACTTCACCAAGGGCGCCGGGCTCAACGAGGAGCAGATCGGCAAAATCCTGTTCTTCGTTGGGATCACCGACTATGCCAGGAGCGCGGACGAACTGGCGGCGCTCGTCGCCGGAACGGCTCGCGGCGCCGAGGGCGTCAACGAGTTGAACACGATCCGCGGTCTCGTACTCAGCGCCGGCTACGAGGCGGACCGCATCAAGATCGACCCGTCGGTGGTGCGCGGCCTCGAATATTATACCGGCCCGGTCTTCGAAGCGGAGTTGCAGTTCGCCGTCACCAATGAAAAGGGCGAGAAGGTCGTCTTCGGCTCCGTCGGCGGCGGCGGCCGCTACGACGGCCTCGTGTCGCGCTTCATGGGACAGCCGGTGCCGGCGACCGGCTTCTCGATCGGCGTGTCGCGGCTGATGACCGCACTCAAGAATCTCGGCAAGCTGGGCGCCGAACAGGTCACCGCTCCGGTTGTCGTTTGCGTGATGGATCGCGATATCGAAAGCATGGGGCGCTACCAGCGCTTCGTGCAGGATCTTCGCCATGCCGGCATCCGCGCCGAAATGTACCAGGGCAACAAGAAGAACTTCGGCGATCAGCTCAAATATGCCGACCGTCGGGGATCGCCGATCGCCGTGATCCAGGGGGGTGACGAGCGCGCCTCCGGCGTCGTGCAGATCAAGGATCTGATCGAAGGCAAGCGGCTCTCGGGCGAAATCGAGGACAATGTCGCCTGGCGCGAGGCGCGTGTCGCGCAGGTTTCCGTTCCGGAAGGCGAACTCGTCGCGAAGGTACGCGAAATTCTGGCGGAACAGGCCGAGGACCGGAAAAGGGCGGGTTGACCGCAATGCCTCTGATCAATCTTCCCGCCTTTGCCGGCGACCTCCTTGCGGACTTCGAGCGCCGGAACACGCTGCGCGTCGATACGCCGGTCATCCAGCCGGCGGAGCCTTTCCTCGATATGGCTGGCGAAGATCTGCGCCGGCGCATCTTCATGACCGAGAGCGAGACCGGCGAGAGCCTTTGCCTGCGCCCCGAGTTCACCATTCCCGTCTGCCTCCGGCATATCGAGACCGCAACCGGCACGCCGCAGCGCTACGCCTATCTGGGCGAGGTGTTCCGGCAGCGCCGCGAAGGATCGAGCGAATTCTATCAGGCGGGCATCGAAGACCTTGGCGATCCGGATACGGCCGCTGCCGACGCCCGCGTGGTCGGCGACGCGATGTTCGTCCTCGCCAACCGATTGCCGGGCGAGCGGCTGAAAGTGACGCTCGGCGACCAGTCGGTGTTCGAAGCGGTGATTGCAGCCTGCGGCCTGCCCGGGGGCTGGCAGAAGCGCCTCATCCATGCCTTCGGCGATCAAAAGCAGTTGGAACGGCTGCTGGCGGCGCTCGCCGATCCGAAGTCGCCCGGCGTCTTCGGTCACGACGTCGAGCGCGTCGCGGCGCTCGGCATGCTCGAGGACGAAGAGCGGCTCGTCGCCCATATCGGCGAGACGATGAAGGCGACCGGCTATTCGACCAATGCGAGCCGCTCGCCCCGCGACATAGCGCGGCGCCTGAAGGAAAAGGTCGAACTCGCCGCCATCCGGCTGGACAAGGAAGCGCTCGGCGTCATGCGCGCCTTCCTGGCTCTCGATCTGCCGCTCGCCGATGCTCCGGCGGCGCTCCACCGCTTCGCCGGCAAGGCGCGCCTGAAGATCGATGATGCGCTGGCGCTTTTCGACGCGCGCGTGGCCGCGCTTGCAAGGGCCGGCGCCGATCCCGGTCTGATGCGCTACCGCGCCGCCTTCGGACGGCCGCTTGATTACTACACCGGGCTCGTCTTCGAAATCGGGGTCGAAGGCACGCCGGCGGTGCTCGCCGGCGGCGGCCGGTTCGACCGCCTCCTGACCTTGCTCGGCGCCCGCGAGCATATTCCGGCCGTCGGCTTTTCGCTCTGGCTCGACCGGATAGAACAGGCGATCGCTGCGGGGAGGGCGGAATGACCGTCACCATTGCGCTGCCCTCCAAGGGGCGAATGAAAGATGAGGCCTCGGCGATCTTCGAACGCGCCGGGATGAAGATTGCGGCGGTCGGCAGCGACCGGTCCTATCGGGGCCGCGTTGAAGGATGGGACGACGTCGAGATTGCCTATTTGTCGGCCTCGGAAATCGCCCGTGAGATCGGCAGCGGCGCGGTCGATTTCGGCGTCACGGGCGAGGACCTCGTGCGCGAAGGCCTGGCGGACGCCGATGCCCGTGTGGACTTCGCCGCCCGGCTCGGCTTCGGTCACGCCGATGTGGTCGTCGCGGTTCCCGAGATCTGGTATGACGTCGACACCATGGCCGACCTCGGCGATGTCGCCGCGGACTTCCGCGCGCGCCACGGCCGGCGGCTGGCGATCGCCACCAAATACTGGCGGCTGACGCAGCAATTCTTCTCGGGCAGCCACGGCATCCAGCTCTACCGCATCGTCGAGAGCCTGGGAGCGACCGAAGGCGCGCCGGCATCCGGCTCAGCCGACATCATCGTCGACATCACCTCGACGGGCTCGACGCTCAAGGCCAACCATCTGAAGATCCTTTCGGACGGTGTGATCCTGCGCTCCGAGGCCTGCCTGGTGCGGGCGCGCAAGGCCACCCACGAGGGTAATCCCGTGATCGACCGGATCGTTGCAGCGGTGCGGGCGGTGCTCTGAGCGCGAGGACGGCGAAGGTGAAGGCCGGCAATTTGCCTTCCACCCTGACAAATGCAACCGGCGCTCCCTATGTTGGGGCGGCAGACACCCTTTCGATTTCCCACCTAGAGGCATCCGTCATGGCTGATCTTTCCTCGTTTCCGATCACGGCACGCTGGCCGGCGAAAAATCCCGATATCATCCAGCTCTATTCGCTCCCGACGCCGAATGGCGTGAAGGTCTCGATTGCCCTCGAAGAACTGGGCCTGGCCTATGAGGCGCACCGCATTTCCTTCGATACCAACGAGCAGAAGTCGCCCGAATTCCTGTCGCTCAATCCGAACGGCCGCATTCCGGCGATCATCGATCCGAACGGACCGGACGGAAAGCCGATCGGCCTGTTCGAATCCGGCGCGATCCTGATCTACCTTGCGGAAAAGACCGGCAAACTCCTTCCGGCGGACGCGGCCCGCCGCTACGAGACGCTGTGCTGGGTCATGTTCCAGATGGGCGGCATCGGACCGATGTTCGGGCAGTTCGGCCATTTCTTCAAATTTGCCGCCGACAAGGTCGCCAACAACCCCTATCCCGTTCAACGCTATCGCGACGAAGCGAAGCGTCTTCTCGGCGTCCTCGAAGCGCGGCTCGAGGGCCGTCAATGGCTGATGGGGGAGGAATACACCATCGCCGACATCGCCACCTATCCCTGGGTGGAAGGGGCGCGGAAGTTCTATGGTGGCGCCGAGGTGCTCGACTATAAGAGCTTCCCGAATGTCATGGACTGGGTGGATCGCGGCCTGGCACGCCCTGCGGCCCAGAAGGGCATGGAGATCCCGCGCAAGGAGTAGATCAAGAGCGCGGAGCCTTCCGGCCGGAGATTGACCGGACGCCGGCCGGGAGGATAGCGATGAGCAGAGACGATTGAGGTGGAGCAGGTGTCGGGAAGACTTGTTGTTGTCGGTGGCGGTCAAGCCGCATTCGCTTTGGTCGCCAAGCTTCGCGCCCTCAAGGACATGCGTCCGATCACCGTCGTCGCCGCCGAAGCGAGCCTGCCCTACCAGCGGCCGCCGCTCTCCAAGAAATACCTGTTGCGCGAAATGACCCTCGATCGCCTGCTTTACCGGCCGGAGGCCTGGTATGCGGAGCACGAGATCGACATTCGCCTTTCCACGACGGTGACGCGGGTCGATCGTCTCGCAAAGCAGGTAGCGCTGAGCGACGGCTCGATGCTCACCTATGAGACGCTTGCCTTCGCGACCGGCGCCACGCCGCGCCGGCTGCCGGCTGCGGTGGGCGGCGATCTCGCGGGCGTTTTCGTCGTGCGCGATTTCCGGGATGCCGACCGGCTGGCAGAGGAGATGCAGCCCGGCCGGCGGGTGCTGGTCGTCGGTGGCGGCTATATCGGCCTCGAGGCTGCGGCGGTTGCCCGGACTTCGGGGCTTGAGGTCACGGTCATCGAAATGGCCGATCGGATCCTTCAGCGCGTCGCCTCCGCCGCCACCTCGGCGATCGTCCGCGAAATCCACCGCTCTCACGGCGTCGACATACGTGAGCGCACCGGGCTCCATCGTCTGATCGGCGACAACGGCCGCGTGACGGCGGCGGAACTCTCCGACGGCTCCGTCATTCCCGTCGACATCGTGATCGTCGGCATCGGCGTGGCGGCGAATGATGCGCTGGCGCACGAAGCCGGCATCGAAACCGCAAATGGCATTGTCGTCGACAGCCATGGCCGGACCTCCGACCCAACGATCGTCGCCATGGGCGACTGCGCCGTCCTGCCGTGGGACGGCATGCGCATCCGCCTCGAATCCGTGCAGAATGCCGTCGATCAGGCGGAAGCGGTTGCCGCGGTTCTTGCGGGCAGCACCGATCCCTACGATCCGAAGCCATGGTTCTGGTCCGACCAGTACGACGTCAAACTGCAGATCGCCGGCTTCGGCCTCGGCCACGACGAAACGCTCGTCCGCCAGGGCCAGCGCCAGGGCAGCGTCTCGGTCTGGTATTTCCGCCAGGGCAAACTGATCGCGGTCGATGCGATCAACGACGCCAAGGCTTATGTGACGGGGAAGAAGCTTCTCGAGGCGGGGGCCACGCCGGACCGTTTGCTGCTCGCGGATCCGCAGGTCGATCTGAAGGCATTGCTTGTATAGTAGCCGCGCTACCGCCGTCTGCGCTGCAACTAGGGCATATACCATCTGATCCTCTCGCGGGACCATTGCCTTGGGGCAGATAAGCGGTTTTGACTTCACATGCCCAAACGATGCCACGGGCAGAACGCAGAAGCGGAAGCGAGAGCCCGCCGCAAATATTCTCCCCCACAAGGGGGGAGACGACAAGCGGCTTGACCTTCACCTATCCCGAACGATCCCGTCGGCAGACTGCATAACTGGAAGCGAGAGCCAGCCGGATTTCTCCGCGGCAACGGCCCCTCCCGAGGGCGAGACGTGGCAGCCAACTTATATTTCTGCGGATTGTGGCGGGGGCCGGAGCAATAAGACCTACGGAAACCGAATGGAAAGCGGCAAGCGCCGAACATGGAAACCGCTGGCGGCCTTCGCGATCTCTGCTTCGTGGCCGGCGGCGTTAAAACAAAAAGGGCGGCTCGAGAGCCGCCCTTCAGATCCGGATGGATCGTGCTAAGGCTGTCGCCTTATCACATCATGTCCATTCCACCCATTCCGCCCATGCCGCCAGGCATTGCCGGAGCGTCCTTCTTCGGCAGTTCGGCGATCATGGCTTCGGTGGTGATGAGCAGCGAAGCAACCGACGCTGCGTCCTGAAGCGCGGTGCGAACGACCTTGACCGGGTCGATGATGCCCATGGCGATCATGTCGCCATACTCGCCGGTCTGAGCGTTGTAGCCGAAGTCGTCGGTGTTCTTCTCGAGGATCTTGCCGACAACGATGGAGGCTTCGTCGCCAGCGTTTTCAACGATCTGACGGGCCGGAGACTGCAGAGCGCGGCGAACGATGTTGACGCCGGCGTCCTGATCGTCGTTCTCACCCTTGACGGTGATCTTGACGGAAGAACGCAGCAGGGCAACGCCGCCGCCCGGTACGATGCCTTCCTGAACGGCAGCGCGCGTCGCGTTGAGGGCGTCATCGATGCGGTCCTTCTTTTCCTTCACTTCGACTTCCGTCGCACCGCCGACGCGGATGACAGCGACGCCGCCGGCGAGCTTGGCAAGGCGCTCCTGCAGCTTCTCACGGTCGTAGTCGGAGGTGGTTTCTTCGATCTGGGCCTTGATCTGAGCGACGCGGCCTTCGATGTCGGACTTCTGGCCGGCGCCGTCGACGATCGTCGTGTTTTCCTTGGTGATCGAAACCTTCTTAGCGCGGCCGAGCATGTCGAGCGTGACGCTTTCGAGTTTGATGCCGAGGTCTTCCGAGATCACCGTGCCGCCCGTCAGGATGGCGATGTCTTCGAGCATGGCCTTGCGGCGGTCGCCGAAGCCCGGGGCCTTGACGGCAGCGATCTTCAGGCCGCCACGCAGCTTGTTGACGACGAGCGTTGCGAGTGCTTCGCCTTCGACGTCTTCAGCGATGATGAGGAGCGGCTTGCCGGTCTGCACGACGGCTTCGAGAACCGGGAGCATCGCCTGGAGGTTGGAGAGCTTCTTCTCGTGCAGGAGAATGAAAGCGTCTTCGAGGTCGGCGACCATCTTTTCCGGGTTGGTGACGAAGTAGGGCGACAGGTAGCCGCGGTCGAACTGCATGCCTTCGACGACTTCCAGCTCGGTCTCGGCGGTCTTGGCTTCTTCAACCGTGATGACGCCTTCGTTGCCGACCTTCTGCATCGCTTCCGCAATGTCGAGACCGATCTGCTTTTCGCCGTTTGCCGAGATCGTGCCGACCTGGGCGACTTCGTCCGAGGTGTTGATCTTCTTGGCCTTGGCGAGCAGGTCCTTGACGACTTCGGCGACAGCCAGGTCGATACCGCGCTTCAGGTCCATCGGGTTCATGCCGGCGGCAACGGCCTTCGCGCCTTCGCGAACGATCGCCTGGGCGAGAACGGTTGCAGTCGTCGTGCCGTCACCGGCAATGTCGTTGGTCTTCGAAGCGACTTCGCGGACCATCTGGGCGCCCATGTTCTCGAACTTGTCTTCGAGTTCGATCTCCTTGGCGACCGAAACGCCGTCCTTGGTGATGCGCGGCGCGCCGAACGACTTGTCGATAACGACGTTGCGGCCCTTCGGGCCGAGCGTCACCTTGACTGCGTCGGCGAGGATGTCGACGCCGCGCAGCATCTTTTCGCGCGCGCTGCGGCCGAACTTGACTTCTTTAGCTGCCATTTTGAAAGCTCCTGGTTTCGAAATTCCGGAACTGGTCCGGTTTCAAATTGCGGAAGTTTGAAGGGTTGCCGGCGATCAGCCGATGACACCCATGATGTCGGCTTCCTTCATGATCAGAAGGTCTTCGCCGTTGATCTTGACTTCGGTGCCGGACCACTTGCCGAACAGGATGCGGTCGCCAGCCTTCACGTCGAGCGGAACAACCTTGCCGCTTTCGTCACGGGCACCCGAACCGACAGCCACGATTTCGCCTTCCTGCGGCTTTTCCTTAGCGGTGTCCGGAATGATGATGCCGCCCTTGGTCTTTTCTTCAGACTCGACGCGGCGGACGACAACGCGGTCGTGCAGCGGACGGAAATTGGTGCTTGCCATTGTCTAATCCCTCGATCAAATGACACTGCGGGTCACGGATGGACCCGCCAGATGGGTGTTAGCACTCATATCAAGCGAGTGCTAGCGCCAGCCGAGATAAGGCTGGCCGTGAAATGAGTCAAGGATAGGCTCCGAGATTTTTTGCCGGCCATGATCGTTGACAGACCGGCCGCACTTTTGTTTGATGAGTGCCATGGGGTAAGCGAATGCCTCACGAGGCGCCATGCCGGAATTTCGCGTCCGCTAACGATCTAAAGGACGTCGTCATGGCATCGTTCAACTCCATCTCATCCGAAAAACTCGCTCGTCTCGTTGGTACTCCCAAGGCGCCCGTCGTCATCGATGTGCGCGATGACGACGACTTCGCAGCCGATCATCATCTCGTGCCGGGCTCCTTCCATCGCGGCCATGTTCACGTGCCGCAATGGGCCGAGGAATACCGCGGCGGCTGGGTTGTCGTGCTCTGCAAGCACGGCGGCAAACTCAGCGAGGGTGCCGCCGCATGGCTGCGTCATGCAGGCGCGGCTGCGGAGATACTCGACGGCGGTATCGAAGCGTGGCGGGCCGCGGGACTGCCGCTCGTTCCGGTCGCAAGCCTTCCGAATGCAGACCCTTCGGGGGGATCCGTCTGGGTGACCCGATCGCGGCCGAAGATCGACCGCATAGCCTGCCCCTGGCTGATCCGGCGCTTCGTCGACCCGCGTGCCCGGTTTCTTTATGTCACGCCGGCGGAGGTCGAGGCGGTCGGCGAGCGCTTCGGTGCGACGCCGTTCGACATCGAGGGCGTCTTCTGGAGTCATCGCGGCGGGGAATGCACCTTCGACACGATGGTCAAGGAATTCGGTCTCTCGTTCCCCGCGCTGGAGCACGTCGCCCGTATCGTGCGCGGCGCCGACACGGACAGGCGCGAACTGGAACCGGAGGCGGCGGGGCTGCTTGCCGTTTCACTCGGCCTATCGCGCATGTATGCCGATGATCTCGAACAACTCGAGGCGGGGATGACGATCTATGATGCGCTCTATCGCTGGGCGCGTGATGCGACGCAGGAAAAGCACGACTGGGTATCGCATGGCGGAAAGGGGAAAAGGCCATGAACGGAGGGACAGCCGTGGAAGCCGCGCCCGCCTTCCCGCCGCGGCTTGTTTGATTACCACATCCCTGGAAGAGAAGAGACTGCAGGATCCGTTTCCTGCCAAAGGAAACATGCAATAGGCCGCGCAGTCGGCACTCGAGGAATTCAAGCGCATCGCCATGCGCGCCGACAAAACCGACCGGAGCTTCAACGCGCCGCTTCCCGGAATTGCTTTAAAATCCTTGGGAAGTGCCGCGTTTTTCTCGGCGTAAGGCTTGTATTCTTGCCCCTTCCTTGCGATGTCAGCCGGAAAGCCGAGTTTGCAGGAAGCCAGCATGGCCGTCAGGATCAACAGTTTTCGGGAAATCGCCGGTCGCTACGACGTTGTCCTTTGCGACGTCTGGGGTGTGCTTCACAACGGCATTCAAGCCTTTGCATCCGCCTGCGAAGCGCTGGCCGAGGCGCGCGCCCAGGGGCTCACCGTCGTTCTCATCACCAATTCACCCCGGCCGCATC
This sequence comes from Ensifer sp. R1-3, assembly GCF_056739175.1. Classification (NCBI taxonomy): domain Bacteria; kingdom Pseudomonadati; phylum Pseudomonadota; class Alphaproteobacteria; order Hyphomicrobiales; family Rhizobiaceae; genus Ensifer; species Ensifer sp. R1-3. The sequence continues at coordinate 1,994,695 of NZ_CP096515.1, read as the reverse complement.
CGGGCGTCACGGTGCAGATCCGCGGCCTCGGCGTCCCCGACGAAGCCTTTGACCGTATCGTCACTTCCGGGGACGTGACGCAGGCGCTGATTGCGGCGGCCGACAAACGCATCTTCTTTATCGGGGCGGACCGGGATCTGCCGCTGCTTGAAGGGCTCGGCACCGAGATCGTATCCGCCGACGAGGCCGAGACGATCGTCTGCGCCGGCTTCTACGATGACGAGACCGAGACGCCCGAGCACTACCGCGCGACGCTGACGGGGCTCGCCAAGCGGAAAATACCGTTCATCTGCGCCAACCCCGATCTTGTCGTGGAGCGCGGACATAGGCTCATCCCCTGTGCCGGTGCCATCGCCAAACTCTATGAAGAGCTCGGCGGCGAGGCCCGCATTGCCGGCAAGCCCTATATCGCGATCTATCGCGCCGCTCTCGCGGAGGCCAAGGCCGCCAGGGGTGCCTTCGACCTTTCGCGCGTCATCGCCATCGGCGACGGGATGCCGACCGACGTCAAGGGCGCACAGGATGCCGGCTTCGACCTGCTCTACATCAGCGCGGGCATCCATGCGCAGGAATACATGCACGAAAGCCGGACCGACGAAGCAAGGCTCATGGCCTTTCTGAGGCAGAATGGGGCCCAGCCGAAATGGTGGATGCCGCGGCTGGCATGACGGGACGATCGGCATGACCGTTTTTCACCGCAACGAGACCCGCGATCCGCTGCCCGAACATCTTCGCGGCGGTGTGGTCGCGATCGGCAATTTCGACGGCGTGCACCGCGGCCATCAGTCGGTGCTGAACCGCGCGCTGGAGGAGGCCGTGAAGCGGGCCGTTCCGGCGCTCGTGCTCACCTTCGAGCCGCATCCGCGTACCGTGTTCCGGCCCGACACGCCGGTATTCCGCCTCACCCCGGCACCGCTGAAAGCCCGCATCCTCGAGGGAATGGGCTTTGGGGCCGTCATCGAATATCCCTTCGACCGGAGCTTTTCCGAGCTTTCGGCCTCCGACTTCATTCATAGCATCCTGCGGGAATGGCTGCACGCCTCCCATGTCGTCACCGGTTTCGATTTCCATTTCGGCAAGGGGCGGGAAGGCGGGCCGGCCTTCCTGATGGCGGCCGGGGAGCGCGAGGGATTCGGCGTGACGCTCGTGGATGCCTTCCGCGACGAAAACGCCGCCGTGATTTCCTCGAGTTTCATTCGCTCCCTGCTCGCCGACGGCGACGTTCCGCACGCGGCCGGGCTGCTTGGCTATCGCTATACGGTCGAAGCCGAAGTCATCGACGGCAAGAAGCTCGGCCGCACGCTCGGCTATCCGACCGCGAACATGCGCCTGCCGCCAGAGGCGGAGCTGAAAAGCGGCATCTATGCGGTGCGTTTCCGCAGGGCGGACGGGTCGCTCCATGACGGTGTCGCAAGCTTCGGCCGTCGCCCGACCGTCGACAGCGACGGCGAAGCCCTGCTGGAGACCTTCGTTTTCGATTTCTCCGCGGATCTCTACGGCGAGATCTGCGCCGTATCCTTCTTCGGCCGATTGCGCGACGAACTCAAGTTCGACGGTCTGGAGCCATTGATGGTCCAGATGCGCAAGGACGAGAGCGAGGCGCGCGCGCTGCTTGCGGGCGTCCAGCCCCTGAGCGGGATCGACCGCAGGCTCAATTTCGCCTGAGCGGCGCCAGGGCCCTGTGCCACCCGATGCGTCAAAGAATTCGGGCATGTGCGGCCGGCGGACCTTTTCAAAAGGCGGAAAACGCCTTAAAGAACCGGCCACATGACCCGGTTCCATCGAGTGATCATCGATCAGCGAATTATTGGCCCGGCTTTCCGCGCGCTCTAGTCTGCGCCGGAAGGTCCGGGATTTCGGCGTTTCAACGCCCCCATTCATCTTCGAGATTACCGAACCCTTCCGCCTGCGTGACTGCCCCGCGCGGAAAAGACGAATGCGAAAACCATGACCGAGACCGCTGAAAAGATCGACTATTCTTCCACTCTCTACCTGCCGCAAACGGACTTTCCGATGCGGGCCGGCCTGCCGCAGAAGGAGCCGGAGACCGTCGCCCGCTGGCAGAAGATGGAGCTTTACAAAAAGCTCCGCGCGTCCGCTGCCGGACGCGAGAAGTTCGTCCTGCACGACGGCCCGCCCTATGCCAACGGCAACATCCATATCGGCCACGCGCTGAACAAGATCCTCAAGGATGTGATCAACCGCTCGTTCCAGATGCGCGGTTTCGACGCCAATTACGTGCCGGGCTGGGACTGCCACGGTCTTCCGATCGAATGGAAGATCGAGGAGAAGTACCGCGAGAAAGGCAAGAACAAGGACGAGGTACCGGTCAACGAGTTCCGTAAGGAATGCCGTGAATTCGCCAGCGGCTGGATCGGGATCCAGACCGAGGAGTTCAAGCGCCTCGGCATCGAGGGCGACTTCGAAAACCCCTACACCACGATGAACTTCCACGCGGAAGCGCGCATCGCCGGCGAGCTGATGAAGATCGCCAGATCCGGTCAGCTCTATCGCGGCTCGAAGCCGGTCATGTGGTCCGTCGTCGAGCGGACCGCACTTGCCGAGGCCGAGGTCGAATATGCCGACGTCGAAAGCGACATGATCTGGGTGAAGTTCCCGGTGACCGAGGGGCCCGAAGCGCTTGCCGGCGCCTTTGTCGTCATCTGGACGACGACCCCCTGGACGATCCCCGGCAACCGCGCGATCGCCTATTCGTCGCGATACGCCTATGGGCTCTATGAGGTCGCGACCGCCGAGAACGACTACGGCCCGCAGCCGGGCGAGAAGCTGATCTTCGCCAAGCGGCTCGCGGACGAGTCGGCGGCCAAGGCGAAGGTCACGTTCAATTTCGTGCGCGATATCGAAGCGGGCGAACTGGCGGCGATCACCTGCGCCCATCCGCTCCATGGCCTGGGCGGAGGCTACGCTTTCAGCGTGCCGCTCCTCGATGGCGAGCACGTCACCGACGATGCCGGCACCGGCTTCGTCCATACGGCGCCGAGCCATGGTCGCGAAGACTTCGAGGCCTGGATGGACAATGTGCGTCTCCTCGAGGATCGTGGCATCTCGTCCACCATCCCGTTCCCGGTCGACGATGCCGGCTATTTCACCGCCGACGCCCCCGGTTTCGGTCCGGATGCGGAAGGCGGCGCCGGCCGCGTCATCGACGACAAGGGCAAGAAGGGTGACGCCAATGAGCGCGTCATCAAGGCTCTGATCGGCCGCCACGCGCTCTTCGCGCGCGGCCGGTTGAAGCATTCCTATCCGCATTCCTGGCGGTCGAAGAAGCCGGTCATCTTCCGCAACACGCCGCAATGGTTCGTCACCATGGACAAGGATTTCGGCGACGGCTCGACGCTGCGATCGCGCGCGTTGAACGCGATCGACGAAACCCGTTTCGTGCCCGGCGCCGGCCAGAACCGTCTCCGGGCGATGATCGAGCAGCGCCCCGACTGGGTGCTTTCGCGCCAGCGCGCCTGGGGTGTGCCGATCGCGATCTTCGCCGACGATGAGGGCGAAATTCTCGTGGACGACGAGGTCAATGCCCGCATCCTCGACGCCTTCGAGAAGGAAGGAGCGGACGCTTGGTTCGCAGAAGGCGCGAAAGAGCGCTTCCTCGGCAACGACCACGATCATGCCCGCTGGCACCAGGTCACGGACATCCTGGACGTATGGTTCGATTCCGGGTCGACCCACACCTTCACGCTCGAGGACCGTCCGGACCTGAAATGGCCGGCCGACGTCTATCTCGAAGGGTCCGACCAGCACCGCGGCTGGTTCCATTCCTCGCTGCTCGAAAGCTGCGCGACGCGCGGCCGCGCGCCCTACAACGCCGTCATCACCCATGGCTTCACCATGGATGAGAAGGGCGAGAAGATGTCGAAGTCGAAGGGCAATACCGTCACGCCCCAGGAGGTGATGAAGGATGCCGGCGCCGACATCCTGCGCCTCTGGGTCATGACGACGGACTATTGGGAAGACCAGCGCCTCGGCAAGACCATCATCCAGACGAACATCGACGCATACCGCAAGCTGCGCAACACGATCCGCTGGATGCTCGGCACGCTCGCCCACGACAAGGGCGAGGTCGTACCACTTTCCGACATGCCGGAGCTCGAACGGCTGATGCTGCATCGCCTTGCCGAACTCGACCGGCTGGTGCGCGAAGGTTACGATGCCTTCGACTTCAAGAGGATTGCCCGGGCGCTCATCGATTTCTCGAATGTCGAACTCTCGGCTTTCTATTTCGATATCCGCAAGGATGCGCTTTATTGCGACGCACCGTCGTCGCTGCGCCGCCGCGCGGCCCTGCAGGTCATCCGTACCCTTTTCGATTGCCTGGTGACCTGGCTTGCACCCATGCTGCCCTTCACCGCCGAGGAGGCCTGGCTCTCGCGCAACCCGCAAGCCGTCTCCGTGCATCTCGAACAGTTCCCAACGGTCCCGGCGGAATGGCGCAACGACGCGCTCGCCGAGAAATGGCGGAAGATCCGCGAAGTCCGCAAGGTGGTGACCGGCGCGCTCGAGATCGAGCGCAAGGAAAAGCGCATCGGCTCTTCGCTGGAGGCGGCGCCGGCCGTCCATGTCGCCGATCCGGATCTGCTCCAGGCGCTCAACGGCCAGGACTTCGCCGAGATCTGCATCACCTCGGCAATCGAAGTCGACGGCGGCGATGGCCCGGAGGATGCGTTCAGGCTGCCGGACGTCGCCAAAGTCAGCGTCGTACCGAAACTCGCCGAGGGCCGCAAATGCGCCCGCTCCTGGCGAATCACCACCGATGTCGGCTCCGATCCGCTCTATCCGGACGTCTCCGCGCGCGACGCGGCTGCCCTGCGTGAGCTCGGCTTCAAGCCGTAATCGATCGGTTTACCGGGTGAATTGCACTCAGGCTCTTCATCCGGTAAAACCTGCCCGAAATTTGGCGGATTTTTCCGCCATGGGGCGCTGAATGGCCGCATCATGCGAGACGCGGCCGGCTGGAAGGAATCTCATGGGAATGACGCGAGAGTTGCGATTGGCCGCCGGCATTGCCGCCATCCTGGCGGGAGGCCTGGTGCTTTCCGGCTGCATCGGCGGCCCGACCTATGGCACGGACAAGACGGCTGGCGAGCATTTGCTCGACGATCTCGGCAGCGCGGTCAGCCTCGCTCCCGCGAAGAAGGATCCGGTCAAGTATCAGCCGCGCCCCGGTTTGGTGCTGCCGCCGCAACAGCAGCAGACCGCTCTTGTCGAACCGCAGCAGTCGCTTGCAAGCCGCGAGGCCAACCCGGCCTGGGTCGAGTCTCCCGAAGAGACGCGCGCGCGTCTGCGCGACGAGGCGGACGCCAACAAGAACGATCCCAACTACGTCTCGCCGCTGGCAAAAGCGAATGCCAACGGCCGCCGCCTTTCCGCCAAGGAGCAGCAGGAGGCCTATCGCCAGGCGCGCAAGATCGAGCAGGGCGCCTACTCGGACAAGCGACGCTTCCTGAGCGACCCGCCGCTCGAATACCGTCGACTGCCGGAGGGCTCCGAAGTCGATCTCGGGGAACCGGAGAAGGACAAGGAGCGCCGCCGCAAGAAGGAGGCGCAGATCAAGAACTCCGGAAGCAAGTGGTACTGGCCGTTTTAGAGCGGAATGAGAAAGTGCGCGCGGTTCCGCTCGCATCCAAGTTTTGGAATTGGTCCTAAGCCATGGCTATCAGCATTCGCGATGCCGTTCCCGGTGACACTGCGACGATCCTCCGTTTCATTACGGAACTCGCAACTTATGAAAAGGCGCCGCACGAGGTCGAGGCGACCGTCGAGCGCGTGCACGAGTCGCTCTTCGGAGCCGATGCCGTCGCGCGCGCCGTGATCTGCGAAGCGGACGGCAAGCCCGCGGGCTTTGCCATCTGGTTCTACAGCTATTCCACCTGGCAGGCGCGCAAGGGGCTTTATCTGGAGGATCTTTACGTCTCGCCGGAGTTTAGGGGCTCGGGCGCCGGCAAGGCGCTCCTGAAGCACCTGGCGCGGACGGCAGTCGCGGAAGGCTGCGGCCGCTTCGAATGGAGCGTGCTTGACTGGAACGAGCCCGCCATCCGCGTCTATGAGGCCGTCGGGGCGGAGCCCATGTCGGAATGGACGCGTTACCGGCTCGCCGGCAAGGGGCTGGAAGCGTTCGCAGCGGACTGACACTTCACGCGCTCCCGGGGAAAACGCTACCCCGAAGTGCTTTTAACGCCGGCCGGCGAAGAATTCGCGCAGAATGTCGGCGGCCTCCCGCTCGGCAAGACCGGAATAGACATCCGGCACGTGGTGGCAGGTGGGAGAAGCATAGAACCTGACGCCGTTGTCGACCGCGCCGCCTTTCGGATCCTCCGCGCCATAATAGAGGCGGCGGATGCGAGCGAAGGAGATCGCGGCCGCACACATGGTGCAGGGCTCGAGAGTGACATAGAGGTCGGCTCCCGAAAGACGCTCGTCGCCGACGGCCGCCGCGGCGTGGCGGATGGCCTCGATCTCCGCATGGGCGGTGATGTCGTTGAGTTCGCGGGTGCGGTTTCCTGCAGCGGCGATCATCTTGCCGTCGAGCACGACGACGGCGCCGATCGGCACTTCGCCGCGTGCCGCCGCTTTTCGGGCCTCCTGAAGGGCCGCCTGCATGAAGCGCGCCGTTTCTGCCATTGTTCGTTCGACAATTTCCTCTTAACCCACGGCCTACGACCTGATAGGACAGCCGCAAAAGGCAGGCAACACAAATGACATCCAAAGACAAGCCCACGAGGCCCGGCGGCAAGGCCAAGGGTCGCGACAAGAAACCTCATTCCGGCAGCGAGAAGCCTGCGGCACGGGCAGCCGGCAGTGGTCCGGCGGCGCCCACCGGTGCGGACGAGCCGCAGCGCATTTCGAAGATACTGTCACGCGCAGGCGTCGCGTCGCGTCGCGACGTCGAGCGGATGATCATGGAAGGGCGGGTGAGCCTCAATGGCGTCGTGCTCGACACGCCGGTCGTCAATGCGACGCTCGCCGACAGGATCGAGGTCGACGGCCATCCGATCCGCGGCATCGAACGGACGCGTCTCTGGCTCTATCACAAGCCGGGCGGCCTCGTGACGACCAATGCCGATCCGGAAGGCCGTCCGACGGTCTTCGAGAACCTGCCCGAAGAACTGCCGCGCGTTCTGTCGGTCGGTCGCCTCGACATCAATACCGAGGGCCTGCTGCTCCTGACGAACGACGGCGGGCTTGCGCGCGTGCTCGAGCTGCCGTCGACCGGCTGGCTGCGCCGCTACCGCGTGCGGGCGCACGGGGAAATCGATCAGGAGGCGCTCGACCGTCTGAAGGAGGGCATCGCGGTAGACGGCGTCCTTTACGGAGCGATCGAGGCGACGCTGGACCGGGTGCAAGGTTCGAACGTCTGGATCACCATGGGCCTGCGGGAAGGCAAGAACCGTGAGATCAAGAATGTTCTCGGCGCGCTCGGCCTCGACGTCAACCGGCTGATCCGCATCTCCTACGGTCCGTTCCAGCTCGGCGAGCTGCCGATCGGCCAGGTTCAGGAAATACGCGGCCGCACGCTGCGCGAACAGCTAGGGCCACGGCTGATAGCCGACTCCAAGGCGAATTTCGACGCGCCGATCTATAACGACCAGCCGGCTGCTGCCGAGCCCGAAGCGGAGCCCGCCGATCACGGCAAGGCGGAATGGGGCAGCAAACGCGAGAAGGCCGAGGACAAGCGCGAGCGTGCTCTTGCCCGCCTCGATACCCGCCGCGACGATGGTCGCCCGAGCGAACGCGGCCGCAGCCGCGGGAAGCCGGAGGAGCGTCCGGCGCGCCCGCCAGTCCGGCGCAACCGCTCTTCCAACGTCTGGATGGCGCCGGGTGCGCGTCCGACCGTCGAGAAAAAGCCGAAGGCAGGGGAGGAAGACCTGTCGCCGAAGGCGGCGCGGCGCGCGCCTGCGGAAGGTAAACGCCGCGACCGCCCGAAGGACGCTGCGGCGAAAGCGGGCGGCTTCGATGCGGAACGCCAGGGCAAGGCGGGTAAATCCGCCGGTCGCAAGGACGCCGCGGGCGCCGGCGGCTTCGAGAGGCGTCGCCCGCTCGAAAGCGCGGAGCGGAAATCCCGCGACCATGGCGACCGTCCGCCGCGCCGGCCCAATGGCGAGCGAGCGGTCCGCCCGGCCGACGACCGCACCTCGTCCGAAGGACGCAAGGAGAGCGCTCGGCCGCCGCGTGGCGAAGGCAAGAAGAGCTTTGCCGGCGACCGGCCACGCGCGAGCGCCGGCGGAAAACCGGTTGCTGCAAAGCCGGCTTCGGGAAAGCCGGCCGCCCATCGTTCGTCCGGCCCGCGTGCCGGAAAGCCCGCCGGCAGCAGACCCGCTGAAGGCAAGCCCGGCGGCCGTCCGGGTGGCGGCAAGCCCGGCAATCGTCCGGGCGGCGGTAAGCCGCCGGGCAAGGGGCCGCAGGGCAGGGGGAAGTAGGCGGCCGTGCGCATCGTCGGTGGAGAATTCCGCGGCCGCACGCTGGCCGCGCCGAAATCGGACGATATCCGCCCGACCACGGACCGCGCGCGCGAGAGCCTGTTCAACATCCTGAGCCACGCCTATCCGGAGGCGCTTGACGGAACGCGCGTTCTCGATCTTTTCGCGGGCACGGGGGCCATCGGGCTCGAGGCGCTATCGCGCGGTTGCCGGCAGGTTCTCTTCGTCGAGCAAGGGGTCGAGGGACGCGGGCTGCTGCGCATCAATATCGAGGCGCTCGGCCTTCAGGGCCGGGCCAAGATCTTTCGCCGCGACGCGACAGATCTCGGGCCGGTCGGGACGATGGAGCCGTTTCATCTGGTGTTCGCAGATCCGCCCTATGGCAAGGGCCTCGGCGAACGCGCTCTGAGCGCGGCCGCGCGCGGCGGTTGGCTCGTTCCGGGTGCCCTTGCAATCCTGGAGGAGCGCGCGGACGTCCGGCCGCAGTTTTCCGAAAGTTTCGAATCGGTCGATGAACGCGCCTTCGGCGACACGCTCATGCATTTTTTGCGCTTCCGAGGCGTCTGAGATCGGCGCAAAGTCGGCCGGAGCGGCTCAGATTCCGCGTGATCTCGGCCTGCCCGTCGTGCAGGATGGCCGGTGACGGAGGTGGCGATGGAGCAGAACCTATCCACGATACGCAAAGCCGCGGGTAGCGAGGGAGAGCCGACCATCGCGCTTGCGCTCGGCGGAGGCGGTGCGCGGGGACTTGCCCACATCCATGTCATCGAGGCGCTCGATGAGATGGGGCTCCGCCCCGCAGTCGTCGCCGGTTCGTCGATCGGCGCCCTCATGGGCGCGGGCGTGGCCGCTGGCATGAGCGGGAGGGAAATCCGCGAACACGTACTTTCGACCGTCGGCCGGCGTGGGGAGGTGCTCAACCGCCTATGGCGACTGAGGCCGACCAGTCTTGCCGAGGCTGTGGCGAGCGGTTTCCGCGTCGGCCAGTTCAATATAGAGCGCGTGCTGAAGGCCTTCCTGCCCGAGGCGGTGCCTCTCCGCTTCTCCGATCTGGCACTCCCCCTTAAAATCATCGTCACGGACTATTACGGGCAGACGGAGCGGGTATGCGAAAGCGGCGACCTCTACAAGGCGCTCGCTGCCTCCTGCGCCCTGCCGGCGGTCTTCATGCCGGTGAAGATCGACGGCCGCGTGATGATCGACGGCGGCATCTATAATCCGATCCCCTTCGATCACCTGCGCGGACTGGCAGATATCGTCGTCGCCGTCGATGTCGTCGGCGGGCCGGACGGTGACGGCGAGACGATCCCGAGCCGTATCGACAGCCTGTTCGGCGCGACCCAGTTGATGATGCAGTCGATCATCACCATGAAGATGCAGGCCGGCGCACCGGATATTCTCCTGCGTCCCGATGTCGGACGGTTCCGCGTGCTCGATTTCCTGCGCGCCCAGGAACTGCTTGCCGCCACCAGCGGGACCAAGGACGAGGTGAAGCGCGCGCTGGCAGAGCGCATCGATCGGTGGAGGAAAGGGATATAAGGCCGGGCACGAGCTTCCACAGGTGCCCCTCATCCGCCTGCCGGCACCTTCTCCCCGCAGGCGGGGCGAAGGGACTCGCAGCACTGCCTTCGCCACGATGACCGTCGTCGTATCATCGGGCACGTCCTCTCTTTCCGTCAGAACGGGGAGAGGGCTAGGGTGAGGGGCCAATGAACTGTTGGCCGGCGGTGATGCCCTCCGCTTCCTGCGGGACCAGCTGCGCGAGCGTTACGCCGCCGGGATATCGGTTTGCGAGAAATCGCTTCCCTTGAAGAGAAGCGGTTCATTTGTCAGAAAGGCCAGGGCATAGGAAAAACAATCACCGAAATTCAAACCGGCCGGATGACGGCCTTTGCCGAAACGGCGCCAGGCACGGCGGGCCTGGTCCATATGCTCGGCGGTTACCGCAACAATCTCCACGTTTGCCTTGTAAAGCCAAAGATCAAGTTCCGCTCCGGCAGCTTCGCCTAACCGGGTTTCGATTACCATGGCCGCTTCCAGAGCGGTTGCCGCGGAGATGAGCCGAACCGGGTCGTCCGCGATTTTTTCGCGGAAACTTCCGGCCTCCTGTTCATTGAAGGCAATCGCGGCAATGGCGGATGTGTCGATGACCATTATGAGGGGAGTCCATCTTCGTCATAACCGATAATGTCATCGGAGCTGCGACTGTCGAGGACGGGCATGGCATTCCAGCGGCGTTGAATGGCTTCCAGATCCTCCAGAAGAGCCGCGCGCCGGGCAGCGGTGTCGGTTCGGCGCAATCGTTCTTCGAGGGCACGCTTGGTGGCAAGCGTGATGGATTCCCCTGTCCGCCGGGCAAGTGTGCGGGCAAGCTGCTCGGTTTCAGTGTCCTTGATGCTCAGCGCCATCAGATGCTTCCTGGTTCCTGTCGATCTATATTCTACCAGAATGGCGCTTTGATATCCAGAACGCACGTCCATATGCGGCAGCAGGGCCGGTCAATGGGTGGTGACGCGGACTTCCTGGGGGTCATGTCGGCCCTGAAGTCACTCCGCCTTTTCCAGCGTCTCGTCGGCAAGATCCGCCAGAGCGTCGTCAGGCTGCGTGACTTCACGCTTCGGCTTTACCAGCGGTTCCGGCCGGACGGGCCTTGAATGCAGCATGTCGCGGCCGGCGGTGATGCCCTCCGCTTCCTGGAGCACCAGCCTTGCCTCGTCGCGGCGGCGGATATCGTCCATGATGCCGATGGCTTCATCGCCGTTCACGCCGAGCGCCTCGAGCGTCTTGCGGCCGAAAAGCAGACCCGACTCGAACGTCTCGCGCAGTTCGTAGTCGACCCCTCGCGCGCGCAGTTCCAGCGTGTGCTGGCGGTCGTAGGAGCGCGCGAAGATGCGGGCATTCGGGTATTCGGCATGGACGAGATCGATGATCTTGTCCGTGACCTCCTTTTTCTGCGTGCATACGGCGACGATCTTCGCCTTCTCTATCCCGGCCGCCCTCAAGACGTCGAGGCGTGTTCCGTCGCCGAAATAGATGCGGAAGCCGAATGTGGCCGCCTGACGCACGCGCGCCGCGGAATGGTCGATGATCGTTACGTCGCGGCCGCCGGCGAGCAGGATCTGCGAAGCGATCTGGGCGAAGCGGGAAAAACCGATCATCAGCACGTCGGCGCCGGCGCCGGCACCCTCGAAATCCTCTTCGATTTCCTCGGCCAGTTCGTCCTGCTTATGCATCAGCCGCCTGGAGAGCATCGCTGCCACCGGCGTCAGCGCCATGGAGAGCGTGACGATGGCGACGAGCAGCGAGGAGGTGGCTTGCGAGAAGACGCCGGCCGCAGCGGCTGCGGTAAAGAGCACGAAGCCGAACTCGCCGCCCTGCGGCAGAAGCAGGCCGATCCGGACGGCGTCGTTATGGCGTGAGCCGGCGGCGCGGCAAAGCCCATAAAGGACCAGACTCTTCACCAGCATCAGCACGGGCACCGCGATGATGATGCTCAGCAGGTTCTCCGCCACGACCTGGAGCTCGAGCGACAGGCCGACCGCCATGAAGAAAAGCGCCTGGAGGATACCGCGGAAAGGCTCGATGTCGGCCTCCAGCTCGTGGCGATAGGACGATTCCGCCAGCAGTACGCCGGCAAGGAAGGCGCCCATCGCCATGGAAAGGCCGGCGAGCTGCATCATCGTCGCCGCGCCCATGACGACGAGAAGCGCGGCTGCGATCATGACGTCGCGCGCCCCCGTGCGCGCGATCACCTGGAAGAGCGGATTGAGGAGATAACGACCGGCGGCGAAAAGCGCGGCCACGGCGGCGATCGCGATCGCGAAATCCTCGAGCGGCGTGGTCGTGTCCTCCGGCGCTTGCGCCGCCATCAGCGGAATGATGGCAAGCAGAGGCACGATCGCCAGGTCCTGGAGCAGGAGAATGGAGAAGGCGCGTTGGCCGTAGCGCGTGTTGGTATCGTTGTTTTCCTCCAGGATCTGCATGGCGAAGGCCGTGGAAGAAAGCGCCAGGCCGAACCCGGCGACGATGCTGCCGGCGCCTTCGAGAAGACCGCTGAACGCGATCAGGAACGAAAGAACGAGGCCGGTGATCACGACCTGCGCCGTACCGAGACCGAAAATGTCGCGCCGCATCTGCCACAGCCGCGACGGTTTCAGCTCGAGGCCGATGATGAACAGCAGGAAGACGACGCCAAGTTCCGAGACATGCAGGATCTCTTCGCCTTCCGTGATTTGCTGGGCGACGGGACCGATCAGGATGCCGGCGGCGAGATAGCCGAGGATGGTGCCGAGCCCGAGACGCTTGAACAGCGGCGCTGCGATCACGGCGCCGGCAAGCAGCATGAGCGCCTGCGAATAGATTATCGTTGTCGTTTCCATGCTCGGTGCTTCCGCTATAACGGCCGGGGGGCCCGTGGGGGAGGGCTTGTTCGGCCGGATATCATTTTGCTGCTGGGGCGGGAATCACGATGATGCCCTTGATGCATGCTTCAGTGCACAATAAATGGGACAGGAATGAAAGGCCAAAATCATGTCTGAGACGATCGATTCCGCCGTCCTCGAGCAACGCGCCGCCGAGCTTGTCGATCAGGCCCGCCGCGCCGGCGCGGATGCCGCAGATGCCGTGGTGGTGCGTGGCCGCTCCCGTTCCGTTTCGGTGCGGCTCGGCAAGGTGGAGGCGACGGAAGCTTCCGAGAGCGACGATTTCTCGCTCAGGGTCTTTGTCGGGCGGCGCGTTGCCAGCGTCTCCGCCAATCCGGGCTTCGATTTGAAGGTCCTGGCAGAGCGTGCGGTGGCGATGGCGAAGGCGTCGCCGGAGGATCCTTACGCTTCGCTCGCCGACCCCGATCGCCTGGCGAAGTCCTATCCGGATCTCGAACTTTTCGACAGTCGCGACGTATCGACCGAAGCACTCACGGAGGCGGCGCTCGCCGCCGAAGGGGCCGCGCTTTCGGTCGCCGGCGTCACCAATTCCAGCGGGGCCGGCGCATCGGCCGGCATGGGCGGGCTCGTGCTCGTCACGTCTCATGGTTTTTCCGGCTCCTATATGGCCACCCGTTTCGGCTGCTCCGTCAGCGCGATCGCCGGCGAAGGCACCAAAATGGAGCGCGACTATGATTTCGACAGCCGCCTCTATTTCGATGAGCTCCGCACTGCCGAGGATATCGGCCGCGTCGCCGGCGAGCGGGCGGCGGCCCGCGTCAATCCCCGCCGCGTCGCGACGCAGAAGAACGTTACGGTGGTTTTCGATCCGCGCGTCGCACGCGGCTTCGTCGGACACCTGGCGGGAGCCATCAACGGCGCGTCGGTTGCCCGCAAGACGAGCTTCCTGCGCGACATGATGGGCAAGCAGATCATGAAATCGGGCATTGCCGTTACCGACGATCCGTTGATCGTCCGCGGCGCCTCCTCGCGTCCTTTCGACGGGGAGGGGGTCAGCGGCTCGAAACTGTCGATGGTCGAGGATGGCGTGCTGCGCCATTGGTTCCTGTCCACGTCCGCGGCCAGGGAGCTCGGCCTCGAAACCAACGGGCGCGGCGTTCGCGGCGGGCCGGCGGTCAGCCCGGCCTCTACCAATCTCGCCCTCGAGCCCGGCTCCATCTCGCGCGACGACCTGATCCGCGGCGTCGGCACCGGCTTCTATGTCACCGAACTCATCGGCCAGGGTGTCAACATGGTGACGGGCGAATATAGTCGCGGCGCCTCCGGCTTCTGGATCGAAAACGGCGAAATCCTCTATCCCGTTTCCGAGGTCACGATCGCCTCCAATCTCAAGCAGATGTTCATGGCGCTGACGCCGGCCGACGACATCGACAGGAAGTTCGGCATCGCCGCGCCGACGCTTGCGGTCGAAGGGATGACCATCGCCGGAACATGAATGTGGGCGGCGCGTTGCACTACTGCATGTTTCCTTTAATCGTATCCGATTAAAGGACAAAAACATGCAGCAGATCAAAGTGCTACAGCGCCGCGTGTAAGGATTTGCATGTCAGAAACAGCCTTTTCGATCCTCCCGGCCTGGGACGAGGACCTCGAACTCATTCTTACTGCTGCAGTCGCGGCGGGCGACACTGCGCTCGGCTATTTCCGCAAGACGCTGGACGTCCGCTGGAAAAATGAGGGCCGTTCCCCCGTAAGCGAGGCCGACCTCGCCGCCAACGACATCCTCAAGGGGCGGCTGCTCGCTGCACGGCCGGACTATGGCTGGCTTTCGGAGGAGACCGACGACGACGAAAGCCGCCTCGTCCGCGAGACCGTCTTTGTGGTCGATCCCATCGACGGCACCCGAGCCTTCATCGCCGGCAAGGATCTCTGGTGCGTCAGCGTCGCCATCGTCCACCATGGCCAGCCTGTGGCCGGCGTTCTCTATGCGCCCTCCCTCAACGAGATATTCCAGGCGACCCGCGATGGCGAAGCGCGGAAGAACGGCAAGGCGATTGCCGTGCGGGAGGCGGAATCCGGCGCGGTGCTGAAGGTGGCGGCGGCCGAGGATGTCATGGGCAGGCTGGCATTACCCTATCGCAACACGATGATGCGCGTCTCGCACGTACCGTCGCTCGCCTATCGTCTTGCGATGATCGCGGATGGCCGCATCGACGGTACGATCGTCAAGCGGAATTCGCACGATTGGGATTTAGCGGCCGCCGACCTCATCCTTTCGCGCGCCGGCGGGGCGCTTTGCGGTCTCGATGGCGAGCCCCTGTCCTATAACCGCCCGACTGTCACCCACGGCGTTCTGGGGGCCGCCTCGGGAACCGCGCTGCCGGCATTGCTCGCCGCCTCCAGGCCGCTTGAGCCCCATTGACCTTTAGGGGCGAATGCCGCAAACCACCCCAACACCAATAAGAACACAGATGGAACTTCGATGGCTCACGACTCCGAGAAAAAACAACGGCTGCACCTCGTCTTCGGCGGCGAACTGGCGACGCTAACCGGCGTGCAGTTTCGCGACCTCGAAAATCTGGATATCGTCGGCATCTTCCCGGACTACGAGAGCGCGCATGTCGCCTGGAAAGCCAAGGCCCAGATGACCGTCGACAATGCGCATATGCGCTACTTCATCGTCCACATGCATCGCCTGCTCGATCCGGAAGCGAAGTAATGCCGTCGGCGTCGGACGCGGCGGAGGGCAAGCGTTCATGAGCAGCCTGCGCGCAAGGCTGGCACTTTCCGGCTATCGCTGGCTCGGAACGGCCGTCTATCCCTTCTTCTGGTCCTATCTTGCGCTCCGCGCGGCGAAGGGCAAGGAGGACCCGGCACGCCGGCGCGAACGCTATGGCTATGCCAGTGCGCCGCGTCCCCAGGGCCCCCTCGTCTGGTTCCACGCAGCCAGTGTCGGAGAGACGAATGCAGTCACTCCGCTGATCAAGGAGATCCGCCGCCGCGGCATCGCCGTGGTGCTGACCACCGGTACGACGACCTCGGCGCGGGTCGCCGCAGAGCGATTGGGCTCGGCCGTCGTGCACCAGTATGTGCCGCTCGATTTCAAGCCGGCGGTGAGCCGTTTCCTGGAATATTGGCAGCCGGATCTGGCAATCATCGCAGAATCGGAAATCTGGCCGATGACGATCATCGAGCTCGGCCGGCGCCATATTCCGCAGGTTCTGGTCAATGGCCGCCTTTCCGACCGCACCTTCGCCCGATGGAGGCGCCGGCCGTCGCTTGCCGATGCTCTCTTCGAAAATCTCGCGCTCGTCATCGCTCAGTCCGATGTCGATGCGGAGCGTTTCCGCACGCTCGGTGCGCTCCCGGTCACCGTCTCCGGCAACCTCAAGGTGGACAACGAGGCGCCGCCGCACGATCCCCGGGACCTGCGCGAATACCGCCAGCAGATCGGTGCGCGAAAGACCTGGGCTGCGATCTCGACCTTCGAGGGTGAGGAGAATGCGGCCGGGACGGTCCACCAGGCGCTGAAGGAGAGAACCGGCCTGCTGACGATCATCGTTCCTCGCCATCCGGAGCGTTGCGACGCGATCGAGGCTGCCCTGGTCGCGAAGGGGTTGAAGGTCGCGCGCCGCACGCGCGGCGATCCGGTCACACCTGAAGTCGACATTCTACTCGGGGATACGATCGGCGAGATGGGGCTCTATCTGCGGCTGACGGAAGTCGCTTTCGTCGGACGTTCGCTATTCGCCGAGGGCGGCCAGAACCCGCTCGAGCCGGCAATGCTCGGCTGCGCGGTGCTTTCCGGCGGAAACGTTCAGAATTTCCGCGAGACGTACCAGATGCTCGCCAAGAACGGCAGCGCTAAGATCGTGCGCGATACGGAGATGCTCGCCAAGGGCGTCAACTACCTGCTCGCCAACGACGACATGCGTCGCTCGATGATCGATGCCGGACTCGAAACCGTGCAACAGATGCGGGGCGCGCTGACGGCGACGATGAAGGGGCTCGATCCCTACATCAACCCGCTGGTGGTGAAGGCGCGGCTGGAGCCGCGCCCGGAAGCCTGAAAACCGAAGCCTGAAGCCTCGATTCTGGAAGGGATCATGCCCGCAACGAAACCGATCGCCGGCATATTGTTCGACAAGGACGGCACCCTTCTCGATTATGTGAAGAGCTGGGTGCCGGTGAATTACGAGCTGGCGCGGATCGCCGCCAAGGGCAACGAGAGCCTCGCGCGTGTCCTCCTTCAGGCGGGCGGGATGGATCCGGACAGCGGACATGTCGTTCCCGACAGCCTGCTTGCGGCCGGCAATACGGTGGAGATTGCCACCGGCATGGTCGGCGCCGGCGCGCCGTTTACCGTGGGAGAATTGACGGCGCTGTTCGACGGGCTCTTTGCACAATCCGCGCATTATGCCGTGCCCGTGACCGATCTCGCTTCCTTTTTTGCCGGATTGCACGCGAAAGGTTACCGGCTCGGCGTCGCCTCGAGCGACAACGAGCGGTCGATCCGGGAGACCGCCAAGCGCTTCGGCTTCGAGGACTACCTGCATTACGTCGCCGGCTACGACAGCGGCTTTGGGACAAAGCCGGAGCCCGGCATGGTGCTCGGGTTTTGTGCCGCAACGGGGCTTGCACCCGACCAAGTGGCCGTGGTCGGCGACAACAATCACGACATGCATATGGGCCGCAGTGCCGGCGTCGGCATGACGGTTGCCGTCTTGACCGGCACGGGATCGCGCCAGTCGCTTGCCGCGGCTTGCGACCACTGCCTCGCCGATATTACCGAGCTGGAAGCGGTGCTCACCAACTGATCGGCTTGCCTTTTTCTCCGTTCTGACGTTCTTTGTCGCCGGTCACACCGCTCACGGCCGATGCCGGCGGCGGAAAGTTCTGGATTTGCCCTTCCTGCCCACGAGGTGCCAGGAGCGGCCGCACGGATATTTACGAGTAAAGATGGTTTCAGAAGCGCCCCCGTTCTGGTGGACCAAGGCCGACTGGCGCGCCTACGCTCTTTGGCCCTTTTCCTGGGTGTACGGCCGGATCGCCGGGATGCGCATGGACCGGGCGCGGCGGGCGACCTCCGCCGTACCGCTGATCTGCATCGGCAACTTCACCGTCGGCGGAGCCGGAAAGACGCCGACGGCGATCGCGATTGCGCGGGCCGCCAGGGCACGCGGCCTGAAGCCCGCTTTCCTGAGCCGCGGTTATGGCGGGTCGCTGGACGTCACGACCGTGGTCGACCCCGAGCACCATCGCGCGCGCGATGTCGGCGACGAGCCGCTGCTGCTTGCCCGCGAGGCGCTCACGGTGATCTGCCGCCGCAGAGTGGATGGCGCACGCAAGCTTGCCGCGGAAGGCGCTGACATCATCATCATGGATGACGGATTCCAGAGTGCCCGGCTCGTCTTCGATTTCGCCCTTCTCGTGGTCGATTCCGGCCGCGGTATCGGCAACGGCCATCTCGTGCCTTCCGGCCCCGTTCGGGCGCCGATCGGCAATCAGCTGCGCCATGCCAACGCTCTGCTGAAACTCGGCCACGGTTCCGCCGCCGATCCTCTCGTCCGCCGGGCGGCTCGGGCCGGCAAGCCCGTCTATGTGGCCGAAACGGTGCGCACGGATGCAGGGTCGCTCGACGGCGTCAAGGTCCTTGCCTGGGCCGGAATTGCCGATCCGGAGAAGTTCTTCAAGACCGTTCGCGAGACCGGCGCGGTCATCGAAGAGACCCGGAGCTTCCCGGATCACCATCATTTCTCCGAGGACGAGATTGCCGACCTAATCGACCGCGCCGCAAGCCGGGGCTACACGCTGGTGACCACGGCCAAGGACATGGTCCGCCTGGAGCCCGGCCACGGACGGGCCGGGGAACTGGCGGCAAAGAGCCGCGTGATCGAGATCGAAGTGCGCTTCGACGATCCGGCGGCGCCGGGAAAGATCATCGAGGCGGCACTTGCCTCCGCCCGTGCCCGCCGATTGCGCGAGCGCAAGGCGGGCTAATACCGGTTACGGAGGGGCATCGTGCTGGGAAGGCAAAGTTGTAGATATTGTCGCCGACGGCGATGAAGCTTCCGGTGTTCATTGATCAGTATAAGCCGGCGTGGTATCCAAGGATTGTCAATCTTTGAAGTTTCCTACCGGGAGAGACGTTCCCATGCACATCTCGCTGACGGAAAAATTGGAAGACTACGTGAAGAGCAAGGTCCAGTCCGGGCTTTACAACAACGCGTCCGAGGTGGTTCGGGAGGCGCTGCGGCTGAAGATTGCGGCCGATGAGACCGATGAGGCCAGGCTGCAACGTCTGCGCGAGGCCATCGAACCCGCATGGCAGCAGGCCGAGCGAGGGGAGTTCGCGGACTACTCGCTTGAAAAATCCCTTGCAAAGCTGCGGGCGCGGACTTGACGGCGACATTCCGGCTCACGCTTCAAGCTGAGGCGGATTTTGACCTGATAGGCGCCTACACACTGGAAATGTGGGGAGAAGATCAGGCCATCCGCTACCTGACAAAGCTCGATGAAACCTTTGCCGCTCTGGCTCGTTCGAGCGTTCTTGGCAAGGACCGGAGCGATCTGCGCCGCGATCTTCTGTGCTGTCCCTGCAACCGGCATGTGATCTTCTTCCGGCGCGATGAGCGGGGCGATGTGGAAATCCTGCGCATTCTGCATGAACGCATGGACTTCGAGCGATTTCTCTGATGGTCCCTGTTCCTTAGTCGAGCGTCAGAACAGGCAGAGGTGCCGGCAAGCGGGCGAGGGGCTGACAGAAGAGTGAAGTGCTCTATGGCCGCTGACCCGGCAAAACGCCGGCGCGCCGGTCAGCCTCGAGCGAGGCGGCAGCATCGACGTAAGCTTCCTGGCGGGCGACACTCCAGTAACGCAGTTCATCGACCGGGACGGGCTTGCCCGTAACGGCACAGATCACGTGCGAGCCGGCAAGTACGACTTGGAAGTCTCCGTCGAGATAGCGGATCTTCGCCTCCCGGGAGGAGCTTCCTTCAAAACGGTTCATCATGCCTGAACGGGCCTCGTCTTCTCGTGAACGTCCTGATCTATCGTGGCGCTCTGCAAAAAACCAGCGGTTTCGGAATATGGTTCCGGCAGGTTCTCAACTCCGGCCGAAAAGCCGCTCGATGTCGGCGAGCTTGAGTTCGATATAGGTCGGCCGGCCGTGATTGCATTGCCCGGAGCCGGGCGTCGCCTCCATCTGGCGAAGCAGGGCGTTCATCTCCTCGGTGCGCAGGCGGCGGCCGGAGCGCACGGAGCCGTGGCAGGCCATGGTGGCGGCCAGATATTCGAGCCGCCCTGCAAGTCCACTGGCCGTGTCCCATTCCGCAAGCTCGTCGGCAAGCTGCCGCACCAGTCCGGCGGCGTCCATCTCGCCGAGCATTGCCGGCGTTTCGCGGACGGCGACCGCCGCCGGGCCGAAGCGCTCGATGGCCAGCCCGAGCCGCGTGAACTCCTCGGCATGCGCCATCAGCCGGTCGCAATCGTCTTCCGGCAGGCCGACGATCTCCGGAATGAGCAGCGCCTGCGCGGGCACCGGGCGGGCGTGGAGCGCCGTTCGCATCGTCTCGAAGACGAGCCGCTCATGGGCGGCGTGCTGGTCGACGATGACGAGGCCGTCGTCGGTCTGGGCGACGATATAGTTTTCGTGAAGCTGGGCGCGGGCGGCGCCAAGCGGGAAGGAGGCCGCCTGTCCATCGGTCGCCCGCGTCGCCTCGACGGCGGCGGCAGCGCTGCGCGCAGACGGCTGGGCGAAATCAGAGAAGGCCGCCTGTGGTGCTTCTGCAAAACCGCGCGCGGCCTCTTCGAAGCGCAGCGGCCGATGGGGCGAGGCGGCTGCACTCCAGGGTTCCTGCGGCCTTTGCTGGCCTGCCCGGTGGAACTCGGGGCGGAAGGCGCGCATCAATCCATGCGCCCCGGTCGTCGCCGCCCGGTCTCCCTCACGCGTCAACGCCTCGCGGATGGCGCCGATGATCAAGCCGCGGATCAGTCCGGGATCGCGGAAGCGCACGTCCGATTTTGCCGGATGGACGTTGACGTCAACTAGAGCCGGATCGAGCGTGATCGACAGAACCGCGATCGGGTAGCGCCCCTGCGGGATGGTCTCGGCATAGGCGGCGCGGAGAGCGGACATGATCAGCTTGTCCTGGACCGGGCGGCCGTTGACGAAGGCATATTGCTGAAGCGAATTGCCGCGGTTGAAGGTCGGGACACCGGCAAAGCCCGTCAGCCGTGCACCCTCGCGCTCGGCGTCGATCTCGATGGCATTGTCGCGGAAGTCGCGGCCGAGCACCTGCGCCATCCGTGCCAGCCGGTCGTCGCCTGTTGCGGGGAATTCGAGCGTCGTGCGATCGGAGCCGGAAAGCGCGAAACGCACTCTCGGAAAGGCGATCGCCATACGCCGGACGACTTCAGAGATCGCAGCCGCCTCGGCCTTTTCCGACTTCATGAATTTCAGCCGCGCCGGGGTCGCGAAGAAGAGGTCGCGCACCTCGACCACGGTGCCTACGATAGCGGCCGACGGGCGTGCGGGTTCGCTCCTGCCGCCGGTGACCGTGATCGCCGCGCCTTCCCGGGCCTCCGCCGTCCTCGTGGTGATCGACAGGCGCGCCACCGATCCGATCGAAGGCAGGGCTTCGCCGCGGAAGCCGAGCGTCCGGATGTCGGCGAGGCTGTCATCGAGCTTGGAGGTGCAATGTCGGCGGATCGCCAGTTCGAGATCGGCCGGCGACATGCCGATGCCGTTGTCGGTGACCCTGAGGAGCGTCTTGCCGCCACCGGCGGTCGCGATCTCGATCCTGGTCGCGCCCGCATCGAGCGCGTTCTCGATCAATTCCTTCGCGGCGCTCGCCGGCCATTCGATGACCTCGCCGGCGGCGATCTGGTTGATGAGCGTTTCGGAAAGTTGCTTGATGGCCATGCCCTATTTTCCAGGATTCGGAGAGGGAGGGAAAGCCCCGCGCTCACACTTCTCCATAGCTGTCGGCCGGTACCTGCAAAAAGCGGGATTGCGACTTAATCGGGCTTTAACGTTCTGCTGCAATTTTCCACAGCAACCTGAATGATCGTCGGGTTTTTGCCTCTGGAGCACCGCGGCGTTGCTGGACGCCGCCCGCATCCCTTCAAGGATGCCCCAAAGGCGGCCAGCATGTCCCGAAATGAAACCGCTGCTGATCGGTTCGCCGGACCGTAACCGGGCCGGGAAGGCCGTTCAGCAGTCAGAGTGCTACAGCACCCGTTATGCGTCCGAGGACGGCTGGCGCTGTAGCGGGAACGAGGGCAGCGCGATGAATGATGTGGCGTCGGGCGGCGCAGACATCAGCAGGATCATTCTGGAGGCAAGCGGCGAAACGCTTGGCGCCGCCTTGCTCGTTTTCGGCCGGGACGACACCATCACCTTCGCGAGCGCCTCGATACTGCAATTTTTCCCCGTGCCCGCCGGCATGCTGATTCCCGGGACGCGGCTGCGCGATTTTTTGGGGGCGGTCTACGATACCGGCGTGCGCCCCGGAACCTTGCCGGAGTCCAGCCGGCACAGGCCGAACCGCGAAGACTGGATCGCCGAGCAGATGGCGCTTCACTGGCGGGAGCGCTACGAAAATGTCGAACGGGCCGGCCGGACGCGCTGGCTCTCTCTGCGTCAGCGGCGGCTGTCGAGCGGTATCGGCATTCTCGCCGTCAGCGATGTCTCCGAACAGAAGAAGCGCGACGAGCAGGCCCGGACCGATCTCCAGCGGATCGCCCTGACGGAAGAGATCCTCAACGCTCAACCCAATCCCATCTGCGTCAAGGACCGTAACCTCCACTACATCGCCGTAAACAAGGCCTTCAGCGCCATCCACGATCTCGCGCCGGACGCCATGCTCGGACGTTCCGCCTCGGATCTCGTAGAAACGGAGCTTGCGGAGCACTTCGAACGGTCGGATCGCCACGTCCTGGAGACAGGCACGCCGTATTCGGAGGCGGAGCATATCGTTCGCGCCGACGGCAGCGACCTTTGGGTCGTGACGCGCAAATATCGTGTCGGCCTGCCCGACCGCCATTTCGTCGTCACCTGCATGAACGACGTCACCGATATCGCCGTCTGGTATGGCGGCTCGGAAAAGGGCGGCGACACCGGCCTGCAGATCCGCGACTACAGCATCTTCACGCCCGCGCAGAATTTCTACGATCCCTTCCGGTCGCTCGACATGCAGCAACTCGCCAGTGCCGGATCGAAGATCGGCATGCTGCCGGCACGCGGGTTGCGCGTGCTTCTGGCGACCGCAGACCGGGAAATGGAAGAGCGATTCGTGGCGCGGCTGCGCGGCTCCGGGCTCGACGCCTGTGCGGTCCGCAATGGCGAGGAGCTCGACGCCTTCGCGCTGGCCGCCGAGGCCCGCGGATTGGAGATAGACCTTCTTCTGCTCGACGCCGCTTTTCCGGAGAAGCATGGCGTCCTCGCCTCCTGGCGCGCCTGCACATGGGTCGAGGTATCGAGCGATACGGATGCCACGGTCCTGCTTGCGGAGATCTTCGGCGTCTGTGCCCGCGGCGCGCGTCCTCCGTTGCTGCAGTCCGAATGGGGGATTGCGCTCGACCGCGATCAGGTGCCCGCGACGAATGCGCCGGCGGTGGAAGTCCTCGTCGCGGAGGACAACCAGGTCAACCAGTTCGTCTTCGCGCAGATTCTGGAGGGGCTCGGGATCTCCCACCGGATCGCCGCGGATGGAAGAGAAGCGGTGGACCTCTGGCACGAACTCCAGCCCGCCCTGGTCCTGATGGACGTCTCCATGCCGGTGATGAACGGCTTTGAAGCCGCTATTGCCATTCGACAGGCCGAGAAGCGCACGGGCCGTCGCACGCCGATCGTGGCCGTGACCGCCCAGGCGCTCGATATCGACCTCGAGCGCTGCAGGACATCGGGAATGGACGACCACATCATGAAGCCGGTCAGCCCGGATATGATCGAGATGCTGCTGCGGAAATACCTGCCGGCGGGTGAAACGCGCGCTTCGGGTTCTGTTCGGAGCGGATCGCAATGACATTGCAGGAACTCGGTATCGATCGGCCGAAGCGCGACAGTACGCATGGCGCCCCGTTCGTCGATCCATTGACCGAGCTCGGCAATGCACGCCACCTCAAGCAAACCGTTTGCACCCTCGCGGCCGAACGGGCAAGCGATCCCGCACCCTTTACCATCGGCCTTGCAAACCTGGATGGATTCAAGCCGATCAACGACCTCTTCGGCCCTGAGGCCGGCGACCAGATACTGCGCCAGGTGGCACACCGGCTGAAGGCCTGCGTTCCCGAGGGCGCGACGGTGACGCGGACCGCGGATGACGAATTCGCCATCGTCCTGCCGCTGGTCTTTGAACGAAGGAGTGCGGAGAAGCGCGGCCAGATGCTCAAGGAAGTGCTCTCCTCGCCCTTCGCGCTCGGCGACCGGAACGTTCGGCTGTCGGCCTCGTTCGGCTTTGCCGTCTATCCCTTTGCCGGCGACACGTTCGACGACCTGTTGAAGAGCGCCGATACCGCGCTCTACCGCTCGAAACGGCGCGGCCGCGGACAGATCACCGTCTATTCGCAAGAGATCGCACAGGAGATGAAGCACGCGACGCAGCTTGAGCAGGCACTGCGCAACGCGATCATCGCCGGTGGGATCGATGTCCACTTTCAACCGATCGTCGATCTGCGCAGCGACCGTCCGGTGGGCTTCGAGGCGCTGGCACGCTGGTGCGACGCCGACCTCGGCTATGTC
Organism: Ensifer sp. R1-3; assembly: GCF_056739175.1. Classification (NCBI taxonomy): domain Bacteria; kingdom Pseudomonadati; phylum Pseudomonadota; class Alphaproteobacteria; order Hyphomicrobiales; family Rhizobiaceae; genus Ensifer; species Ensifer sp. R1-3. The sequence goes on along the minus strand of NZ_CP096515.1, from coordinate 1,970,129 downwards.
TCGCCAGCGGTGTTCGTGCCTTTCGCGGAAGAGCGCGGCTTCATCGACGCGCTTTCCGAGATGCTTCTGCGCAAGGCGGCGCGGGCTGCCCTGTCCTGGCCGGAGGACCTCTTCCTGTCCTTCAACCTGTCCTCGGTCCAGCTGATGGATCCGGCGACGAGCGCTCGGCTTCTGGCAATCATAGCTCAGGTGGGCCTCGACCCCCGGCGCCTCGAACTCGAGATCACCGAGACCGCTGCGATGGCCGACGCCGGCACCGCCCAGAGGATCGTCACCGAATTGAGAGCGGCCGGCGTGCGCGTGTCGCTGGACGATTTCGGAACGGGTCAGTCGAGCCTCGGGCGGCTCAGGGATTTTTCCCTCGACAAGGTGAAGATAGACCGGACCTTCGTTTCGGGGATTTCCACCGACCGGACTTCAGAACATATCGTCAAGGCGATCGTTTCGATGTGCGAGGGACTGGAACTCGCCGTGGTCGCCGAAGGCATCGAGCATTCATCCGAGGCGCTGAAGCTCAAAGCGCTCGGCTGCGGCCTGGGACAGGGCTATTTCTACGGCAAGCCCGCCGATGCCGATGCGACCCTGCGTTACCTTTCGGAGCATTATCGGGATACGGCGGTGCGCTGAAGCGCCTCATGCCCGCTCGCGGTGTCGGTCCCCGGACGGTCGCGCAGGCCCTCCTCCAAAAGCCAGTCGCGAATGCGCCGCGCCTGACTGTTGAGTTCGCGTGACCGCGGCCAGACGACGTAGAAGGCCTGGCCCGTCCGCAGCACATGCCCGCCGACCGGCACCAGCGCGCCGGAGCGCACCTGTCGGGCGGTCAGATGCTCCCAGCCGAGCGCGATGCCCTCTCCCGCCAGAACGGCCTGGATCACGAGCACGTAATCGTTGATCGCGAGGCGCTTGCCTTGGGTCGGGTAGGCAAGGCCCGCGCTCGCGAACCATTCGGTCCAGTCGCAGGCCCGCCTTACCGGTTCTTCGAGGTGGATGAGATTGTGCCTGATGAGGTCCGCGGGCGTTGCCGGCAGCCCATGCGTCTCGATATAGGCCGGTGTCGCCACGGCCTGAATGACTTCATCGGCCAGCACCGCCGCATGGTAGCGCGGCCAATGGCTCGGGTCCCCGCCGCGGATTCCGAGCGGGATCGGCTCATCATCCAGATCGAGGTCGCGCACGCTGGTCTGGATACGAAGGTCGATCTCCGGCAGGTCTTCGCGCAGGCGGGCGAGCCGCGGCAGCATCCACATGGAGGCGAAGGCCGTCGAGGCCGCCAGCGTCACGTTGGTCTCGCGCCGCTTGGCGCGGATGTCTTCGGCCGACTTCTGGATCCGCGCGAGGCCAACGGAGACATCCGCGTGAAACTTCTCTCCGGCTTCCGTCAGTTCGACCGCCCGGTGCACCCGGTGGAACAGCGGTACGCCCAGCTGGTTCTCGAGTCCTCGAATGGCGTAGGACACCGCCGCCTGAGTCATTCCGAGCTCACTGGCGGCGCGTGTGAAGTTCTGATGCCGGCCGGCCGCCTCGAAGACGATGAGGCTTGCGGCCGACGGGAGGAGACGGCGCAGGTTTTCCATAAGTACCACTTATATCAAGCGTCGAATTTTTCCTGCGTTACAACAGCCTCTCTCGTCAATACCATCATTGCAAATGATGGGAGATTGATCATGGAAATGGCGGAAGCAACCGGCGATGCGCCGAAACGGACCCGGAGCGGGCGACCGCAGCGGCGCGAGGGCAGCAAGAATCTCGGCGTCCCCTACATCGTCCGCAATATACCGACCTATGACATCCTCGGCGAGGAGAACTTGGAGCGGATCGAGCGGGTGGCCGACCGCATTCTCGCCGAAGTCGGCATCGAGTTTCGCGACGATCCGGTGGCGCTCGACCACTGGCGGCGCGCCGGGGCAAAAATCGAAGGCCTTCGCGTCAGCTTCGAGCCGGGCATGCTGAAAGAGATCGTCCGCTCGGCGCCGGCGCAATTCACGCAGCACGCCCGCAACCCGGCCCGCAGCGTCGAGATCGGCGGCCGAAACGTGGTTTTCTCTCCGGCATACGGTTCTCCCTTCGTCATGGATCTGGACAAGGGCAGGCGCTACGGCACCATCGAGGACTTCCGCAATCTGGTGAAGCTCGCCCAGTCGAGCCCCTGGCTGCACCACTCCGGCGGCACCATCTGCGAACCGTGCGACGTGCCGGTGAACAAACGCCATCTCGACATGGTCTACAGCCACATAAAATACTCCGATCGCGCCTTCATGGGGTCGATTACCTCGGAGGGACGTGCCGAGGATTCGATCGAAATGGCCCGCATTCTTTTCGGCGCCGATTTCGTCGACGGGAACTGTGTCATTCTCGGCAATGTCAACGTCAACTCGCCGCTCGTCTGGGACGGCACGATGACGAAGTCGCTGCGGGCCTATGCCCGCGCCAACCAGGCCGCGGTGATCGTGCCGTTCATTCTCGGCGGCGCGATGGGGCCGGTCACCAATGCCGGGGCGATCGCGCAATCCTATGCCGAAACGCTTGCCGGCTGTGCACTGACGCAGCTCGAACGCAAGGGCGCGCCGGTCATCTTCGGCAACTTTCTGTCGTCGATGTCGCTCCGCTCGGGCTCGCCGACCTTCGGCACGCCGGAGCCGGCAATCGGCAGCATGGTCATCGGCCAGCTCGCGCGCCGGCTCGGCCTGCCGTTGCGCTGCGCCGGAAACTTCTCCAACTCAAAGCGGCCGGATGCTCAGGCGATGCAGGAAGGCGTCATGTCGATGCTTTCAGCGGTCCATTGCGGCGCCAATTTCGTCCTGCATTCGGCAGGCTTTGCCGACGGGCTGCTGGCGATGTCCTACGAGAAATTCATGATGGACATGGATTTCTGCGGGGCACTGCATTCCTACCTTGCCGGCGTCGTTGTCGATGACAATACGCTGGCCATGGACGCCTTCCTGGAGGTTGGTCCGGGCAGCCACTTCCTTGGCTGCGGCCACACGATGCGCAATTATCAGACCGCCTTCTGGGACAGCGCCCTTTCCGACAACGAACCATTCGAGAAATGGGTGGAACAGGGCGAAACCGACATGGCGCTGCGCGCGAACAGGAGCTGGAAGAAGGCTCTCGCCGAATACGAGGCGCCGCCCTTGGATGCGGCAATCGACGAAGCGCTGAACGACTATGTCGCAACGCGCAAAAACGGCATGGCCGACGCCTGGTATTAGAGCCTCCCGCCGCGTCGCCACCCGACGACGGAAAGCGGCGCCATGGGCGCCGCTCCAGTCGTTCGCTTTTAGAGCCTACGGCTTACTGCTGAGGGGCAGGTTCCGCAGGCGCCGGTGCCGGGGTTGTACCCGTTGCGGAAGTCGTCGACGTATCGACCGGCTGGTCGGCGTTACGCTCGGCCATCAGCTGCGATTTCGTCTTGAACTCCGGTGCGGCCTTCAGAGAGTCGGCCGTTTCGGTGGTCGTCAGCTTGATGTCATCCGAGTCGGGCTGGTCGGCGACTGCGATCTTGTCGAACGGAACTGCGACGTTCTTTTCCCCGATACCGAGGAAGCCGCCAACTCCGACGACAGCTGCAGCGATACCGCCTTCCTTCTCGATGATCAGGTCGTTGATCTCGCCGATGCTTTCATCGCTGGCATTGTAGACGGACTGGCCGATATAGGTGTTGGCGGAAACTTGATTCTCCGCCTGCTCGGTCAGGTAGGAGGCGTCACCAGCCGCCATATCGGTCGTCTTGTCTGCCGTATCCGGTGTCTGCGCCTGCTCGTCGGCGGCCGGCGGTGTAGCCGGGGCCGGAGCCGGAGCCGGTTCCATGGTCTGGGTTTCAGGTGCCGTAGCCGGCGGCGTCGTGGTTTGCTGTGCGAAGCTCATCGGGGCAACGGCAACGCCCACGAGAAGCGCGCCAGCGGCAACGGAAGATATAAGTCTCTCTTTCATGTCAGACTGCCTTTCGTTGACGTTGTCGACCAGGACGGGACGAAAGTCTTGTGCGGGTTTCCGCCCGCATCCCGCTCTGGCTCTTTGGTATCGATCACGGCGAAATCACCGTGATCAGGCGCAGCCTCAAGTTGGGCCAGGGATGCTGCGCCGATGACACTCAAGCAACGCCCGGCAACGCAAACTGTTCCGGAAAAAATGAACGCCCAAAGTCGGCTGGCGCAAGGCTTTCATGCTTGCCGCCCAAAAACAGCTGCGCCGCAGGTTCTGGTGAACATGCGGCGCAGGAACATCGCATAAGAGTTGTCTTCGGGTCGATCGCCTTTCATGATCTCAGAACGAACCGACCTAAGATCATCGTGATCTAGTGGCTTTCGCGGAGAACCTCGCTGCCGCTCTTGCCGACGAGGAAATCGAGGTCCGCGCCCTTGTCGGCCTGCAGCACCGTGTCGTGATAGAGTTTGTAATAGCCGCGATGCCATTTCTGTTCGGGCGGCTGCCAGGCCGCCATGCGGGCCGCCAGTTCTTCCTCGCTGACGAGAAGGTTCAGCTCGCCTTTCAGGGCGTCGAGGCGGATCCGGTCGCCGGTCCTGACGATCGCCAGGGGCCCGCCGGCATTGGCTTCGGGGCTCACATGGAGAACGACGGTGCCGAAGGCGGTGCCGGACATGCGCGCATCGGAGATGCGCACCATGTCGCGCACGCCCTTTTCGACGAGCCTGCGTGGAATCGGCATGTTGCCGACCTCTGCCATACCGGGATAGCCCTTCGGTCCGCAACCCTTGAGCACGAGGATCGTGTCTTCGGTGACCGGCAGGTCGGGATCGTCGATCTTGGCCCTGAGGTCTTCGATCGTGTCGAAGACATAGGCCGGTCCCTCGTGGGCGAGCAGGTGTTCGCTTGCTGCAGACGGCTTGATCACCGCACCGTTGGGCGCAAGATTACCCTTCAGCACGCGAATGCCCGCCGCCGCACGCAACGGGTTGTCGAGCGGGCGGATGACGTCGTCGTTATAGACCTCCGCGGCCTCCCAATATTTGCTGATCGGAACGCCGAAAACGGTCGGTGCGTCGGGATGAAGCAGGTGCTGGATACGGTTCATCACGGCCGGCAGGCCGCCCGCATAGGCGAGATCCTCGATGAGATACTTGCCCGACGGCATGCAGTTGACGATGCAGGGCACCTGACCGCCTACCCGATCGAAATCCTCGAGACAGAGGTCGATACCCGCGCGTCCGGCGATCGCCAGCATGTGGACCACGGCATTGGTCGATCCGCCGACGGCGGCATTGGCGATGATGCCGTTCTCGAAGTTCTCCTTTGTCAGGATTTTCGACAGCCTGAGGTCCTCATGCACCATCTCGACGATGCGCTTGCCGGTCATGTGAGAGAGCGCCATGCGGCGGGCGTCGACCGCGGGCAGGGCGGCGTTCGTCGGCAGCGACAGGCCCATGGCTTCCACGATCGACGCCATCGTCGTCGCCGTGCCCATGGTCATGCAGACGCCGGGCGAGCGCGACATGCCGCTTTCGGCGGCCATGAATTCCTGCAGGCTCATTTCGCCGGCGCGTACCGCTTCGGAAAACTTCCAGACATCCGTGCCCGAACCGATATCCTTGCCCTTCCACTTGCCGTTCAGCATGGGACCGGAGGAAACGACGATCGTCGGGAGGTCGACCGAGGCCGCCCCCATCAGCTGGCCGGGGGTGGTCTTGTCGCAGCCGCCGAGCAGCACGACGCCATCGATGCCGTAGGCGCGGATAGCCTCTTCGACATCCATTGCGAGCAGGTTGCGGAAGAGCATGGCGGTGGGACGCATCTGCGTCTCCCCGAGCGACGACACCGGAAATTCGACCGGAAAGCCCCCCGCCTCCCAGACGCCGCGCTTCACCCCTTCGGCGAGGATCCGCAGATGGCTGTTGCAGGGCGTGAGCTCCGACCAGGTGTTGCATATGCCGATGATCGGCCGGCCGTCGAAAACATGGTCGGGAAAACCCTGATTCTTCATCCAGGACCGATGAATGAAGCCATCCTTGTGCGTGCCGCCGTACCAGTGACGGCTTCTCAGTTCTTTTTTCTTGTCGCTCATCCGAGCACTCCTTCCCAACGCGATTCAGCGCGATGGAGCAATTGTATGATTTTTCGCCGGCGCGACGCCAGTCTTTGTTGGTCGGCGGGATTTAAAGTCGGAATGCCGGCTCGAAGCGCCCTTTGACCTCGATCCCGAGCTCGAAGGTTTTCCCGGCATGCGGGTCGGCCGCCCGTGCTGCGTCGTCCATGCCTTGCCAGGCCGAGGTCACCAGAAGCCGTTCGGCCTTGGCGCCGACGAAAGCCGGGCAGCTCGGCTGCGTCGCCGGCACGGCGTAGCGGGCGACCTTCTGGCCGTCGGGTTTATAGACCTCCACGGCGCTTGCGCCCCAGCGGGCGTTCCAGATCAGCCCATCGGCATCGCAGACGGCGCCGTCGACGCCGCCCGGGCTCGTGCTTTCGTCCGAAAGCAGCACCGGATCGCCGGTCGGGAGCGCCGTCGCCGGATCTATGTCGACGCGCATCAGCTGGTTGACGTCGGTGTCGGTGAAATAGGCGGTCGCCCCATCCGGAGAAAAGCAGATCGCATTGGGAATGGTGATGTTGCTATAGAGCTTCGTGACGCGGCTGCCGGCAACGTGGTAGATCGCACCCGCATGCTTCTCGGCGCTGCGCCCCATGGTGCCGATCCAGAGCGCGCCGCAGGGATGGACGCGTCCGTCGTTGGAGCGGTTGCCCGGCTTTTCTTCAAGCGTGGCGAAGTGGCCGAGCTTCGAGCTCTCGGTGTCGCGCACGAAAAGGCCCTGATCCGAGGCGATCAACTGCCGCAAGGGATCGATCACCGCAAGCACGCTGCCGAGGAAGGGCAGGGGATGGATCGCCTTCCGTCCGCTTTCGAGATGCAGCTCATGCAGCTCGCGGCCTGTTATATTGAACCACCAGGCCGTTCCTGTGCCGGGGTCGAAGGTGGGGCCTTCGCCGAGTTCGGACGCGGCTTCCGAAAGGGTGCGGCCGGAAAAGGGAACGAGATCGGTCACTGCTGGCCTCCATAGACGGCATCATAGGCTGCGAGCGTCGCAATGGCCCGCTGTCGCACATCGCCGGCGCTCATTCCGGGCTTGTAAAGGCTCGAACCCAGCCCGAAGCTGCGGATCCCGATCGCTGCATAGTCGGCGAAATTAACCTCCGACACGCCGCCGACCGCCGCGATCTCGAGATCGCCCGGCAGCACCGCGCGGATCGCCGCGATGCCGGAGGGGCCGAGCACGCTTGCCGGAAAGAACTTGAGGCCGCTGGCTCCGGCGGCGGCAGCCGCCAATGCCTCCGTCGGCGTGAAAACGCCGGGCATCGTGACCATGCCTTTCGCTGCGGCAAGTCGGATGACTGCCGGCTCGACATTGGGGCTCACCATCAGCCGCCCGCCGACATCGGCGAGGCGTTCCACCTGGGCCGTCGTCAGCACCGTACCGGCGCCGATAAGGCACCCGGCCGGAGCCATCTTGACGGCCGTCTCGATGGAGCGAAACGGGTCGGGCGAATTCAGCGGGATCTCGATCGCCGTGAAGCCTGTTTCGATAAGGGCGCCGACGACGCCTTCCGCCTCCTCCGGCTTTAGACCGCGCAGGATCGCGATCAGCGGGCGTTCCATCGGGGGCAGGGGGATTCTGTCCATGTTCTTTCTTTCCATCACAAAGGCCAAATCGTACGGGCGGCAGCGGAAAGACCGGCCCGCACCGCCTCGTCGGCGTCGACCGCCCGGACGTTGAGGCCCTGGCTTTCGAGGGCAGTACGATAAAGCGTGCCGAGACCACCGGAGCCGACGAGACATACGCCGTCCACCGAGCCCGACCCCGCGAGCGCTCCGGCGATCTCCAGGCCGATCAGGGTCCCGGACAATTGCGCTCTCGCGTCGGCGGCGGCGGTGCCGTGCAGAAGCTGCCCGGCACGAACGGAGAAAAGCAGATTGGTTGCGAGCGCCGGGTTCTCCCTCGTGCGGCTTACTGCATCCGTAAAGGCTGCACTCCCGGCCGCGAAGGTATCCGCTTCTGCCACCGCATGGCTGAGGATGGTGTGGCGCGCGATGGTGTCGAAGAGCTCGCCGGTCATGAAGGTGGAGAAGCCCTCGACCCTGTCGTCGGCAAGACGAACCCATTTGCTGTGCGTGCCAGGCATGCAGACGAGATGGCTGCCGGCGCCGAGATGCGCGGCAGCGCCGAGCAGCTGCGTTTCCTCGCCGCGCATGACGTCCGGATGCCGTCGGTCGCGCTGGGCAAGGCCCGGGAGGATGCGGATGTCGCGGTCGACATCGGGAATGGCTGTGGCACGGCCGGCAATCTCGGCGAGTGCTGCCGGCGTTTCGATATACCCGGCCTCCTTCCAGCCCTGTCGGGCGCCTGCCATGCCGCAGATGATGATCGGCAGATGCGCAGGCGCGGAGACCGCGGCGAGATGGCCGTCAAGAACCGTGTGAAAACCGGTCTTTGCGGCCGTCGTCATGCCCTCGGCGCTGCGGCGTTCGGCCAGCACCGCACCGTCCTCTCCGATGATCCACAGGCGGAAGCTCGATGTCCCCCAATCCACTGCGGCATAATAGCCTGCCGTCGTCAAAACACGCCTCCATCGATGATCATGGCCTGTGCGGTCATCGCCGCCGAACTGTCCGACGCCAGAAAGAGGCAGGGTCCGACGAGATCGTCGGCGACGAGCATGCGCTTGAGGCACTGCCTTTCCTGCATCCGTGCGATCGATTCTTCCGTGAGCCACAAGCGCCGCTGCCGCTCCGTGACGATCATGCCGGGCAGGATCGCGTTGACGCGGATATTGTCCGGTCCGAGCTTGCCGGCGAGCGATTTGGTGAGGCCGATGATCCCCGCTTTGGCGGTCGAGTAGGCCGGGATCTCCGGCATATTGAGCATGAAGGCGATCGAGGAGAAATTGACGATCGATCCGCCGCCTTGCCGCTGCATGTGGGGCGCGACCGCCTGGCACATAAAAAAGAAATGCCTGAGGTTGACGGAAAGACTTTCGTCCCAGCTCTCCTCAGTCACCGCTTCGAGCGCTTGCCGGTCGTCGCGCGCGGCGTTGTTGACGAGGACACGGACGGAGCCGAGTTTGGCCACCGCCTCATCGGCTGCGGCCCGCACGGCCTCGACATTGCGAAGGTCTGCTCGGATGAAATGCGGCGCCTGTCCGGTCTGCGCCGCGACCGTCTCGCAGAGCGCCAGGCTCGACTCCGCCGCGATGTCCACGAAGGCGACGCGGGCGCCCTGGCGGGCGAACGCCTCCACCAGTGCGGCCCCTATGCCGGAGCCGCCGCCGGTGACCAGAACTCCGCGATCGCGCAGGTCGGGAAACTGGCTGCTCGGCAAAGTCATCGCTTTTCCCCATACCGCGGCTGCGGGATTGAAATTGTTCCAGTATCCGGAACTGTGTTTTATTATATGGAATTATCGCGCCAATGCTTTTACCCTGTCAAGATAGCGCGGCGGAAAGCGATTAGAATGAAAGAGAAGAAAGAAGACGACATGGAAGGGGACCCCGCCGGCACCGGCACGCTTGGCAAGGCAATGGCCGTGCTGGAGGCGGTGGCCATGGCCGACCGCCCTCAGCGCTTCACGGATATATTGCAGATCGTCCGTCAGCCCCGCGGAACCCTGCACCGGCTGCTCGGCCATCTCGTCGAAGAGGGCTTGCTGGTGCAGCGCCGGGACTTGTCCTACGAGCCCGGGCTTCGCCTGCTGAAATTCGCTTATCGCTCCTGGTCGGGGAACCGGTTTCGCGAGATCGCAGCCCCGTATCTCCTGCACCTGCACCAATTGACGGGCGAGACGGTGCATCTCGGCGTGCTGCGGGAGGCCGAAATCATCTACGTCGACAAGGTGGAAAGCCGGCAGACCGTGCGTATGAGCTCGCAGATAGGCAAGGCATCGCCGGCCTACTGCACGGGTATCGGCAAGGCGGCTCTGTCGGTTCTTCCTGGAGGCGAATTGCAGCGGATATCGACAGGAATGGAGTTTCATCCGTTCACGGCGCAAACGCATCGTTCGATAGAATCGCTCCTTGCCGAGATCGAGGAAATCCGGCACGACGGCCATGCGTTCGACCGGGAGGAGCACGAGGCGGAGATCTGCTGCGTGGCCGCCCCGATCAGCGTTCCGGAACACGACCTGGTCGGAGGGATCTCGGTGACCGGCCCCTCCTATCGGGTCAGCTTGAAGCAACTGACCGCCTGGGCGCAGGACGTGCGCAAGGTGGCGGCAGAGATCGAGGAAGAGGTCCGAATCCGGCTTGGCCCCGGGCGGGAAACGGGGGCTGCGGCGCCGCGTGTCCTGTCCGACGCGCAAAGGTCGTCCTAACGGTTTAAGGATTGCAGCATGTTTTCTACGGAAACGTGCAACGGGGCCGCTTTACGGTAAATTAGAAGTTTCGACTGGACGAAAAGGCTCAAGATAAGTAGCTTCAATGCCGGTCTGCTGCCACGGCTGGTTGCATCGGGCGGGATTCTGGTGGAAGCCATGGCGTGGGTATGACAGCGCGAGCGTCATGCTCCAGCTGGAGCGCGGATGTGAGAGGCGGGCGGAAGATGATCGATTTCAGCGTGGATATACCCTCATTGGTCCTCCCTGACGGTCACGCAATCAGCGGGTCGATCGACAGCGAGGATGATGTCCGGCGCGCGCTCGGCCGAGTGTCGGAAGGTTTCGGTTTTCGCGGCTTCATGGTCCTCGCCATTCCCGAGTCGGGGTCCCACAGCCTCACTGCGCAGGCGCTCATGACGACCTGGCCGATGGATTTCCTCAGGCGCTACGACAGTGCACGCCTGATCGACGGCAGTCCGGTGATCCAGCGGCTGCGGCGCAGCACCATTCCCTTCACCTATGATGCTCATCTGCTGGCGCGCGGGCGGGTGGACGGCAAGGGCGAAGCTGCCATATGCGTCTTCGAACAGGCGAACATGCCGCGCGGGGTGTATCTGCCGGTCCATGATGCCGCGGGTCACCGCGCCGCCATCGCCTTCGGCGGTGACAGGTCTGCCGTATCCGACGACGAGATGCAGGCTCTGAACCTCTGGGCCGGCCTTCTATACAGCCGGCTGAGCGAAGTCAGAACGCGCGACCGACGCGGCCCGGGCAGCCTTTCCCGGCGCGAGATCGAGTGTTTGCGCTGGGCCGCGGCTGGCAAGACGACGGTGGAGATGGCCCGCATCATGGCACTGTCGGAATATACGGTGAACCACTATCTCAACCGTGCGACGCGCAAGCTGGATTCGGTCAATCGCGTCCAAACCGTCGCCAAGGCGATACGTGCAGGGTTGATCAATTGATCGACGCCGGCCGGACCTAGAGCTCTTTTCTCCCTCATCTCGTGACAAGCATGGGAAATGGAGGCACCGAACCCGAACACGGCCGTCAGTTGAGGGCGGGGTCGGCTTTCATCGACACGGGCGAAATGCACAGGGTTTTGCGCATCAGAAGTGATGATCGTCAATCACCTGTTGGCATTGCGCGGCCGCTCGGGCTATTTGATAGTCGATGAATGCGATGGAACCGCGCTAATGCAAGAGATGATCACGATGGGGACGACTGATATCGATCTGCCCCGGGGCGGCGATTTCGCGTCTGAGATAGCAAGGCTCGAGACCCAGTTCGACATCATCCGCTACATGCGGCGGATCACGCAGATTTTCGGCTTCAAGACTTTTCTCATCTGTTCGATCCCTGCAGTCGAGGTAGAGCGGCTCTCCGCGACCACGGTCATCTCGAATATGCCGGCCGAGCTCCTCAACAAATATGACAGCCTTTCGATGCTGCGTTTCAGCACCGGGGTGCGCCGGTTGAGAGAGACGACGACCCCGTTTCAGGTCATGCTTGAAGACTGGGAGAGGGAGGGAGGCAAGCCCGACTCTGCCGCGGATTACATCGCCATGTTGCGCGAGAACGGCATATTCCAAGCCAATTACTTCCCGGTCCACGATGCCGAAGGTGGCCGCGGCGCGGTCATCCTCATGGGCCCGGAAGCGGAATTGCCGATGACGGCGGCGATGGAACTGCAGATGATCGCGATCCACGTCTATAACCGGCTCGCCGAGATCGGCTCGGTCTGGAAGAACACCAACACGGTTCTTTCCGAACGGGAAATCCAGTGTCTGAGCTGGACGGCCGCCGGCAAGACCAGCTCGGAAATCGCCGGTATCCTCGGCCTGTCGGAGCACACGGTCAATCATTACCTCAACCATGTCACCAAGAAGCTCGACGCGGTGAACCGCACACAGGCGGTCGTGAAGGCGATGAAAAAGGGCTATATCAGCTAAGACCTGTTGATATTCATCTGAGGAAAAGTGCGTGCGGTTTTCCGCCCGCATCCGCTCTAACCTATTGCGAGCATATTGTGCCCAAATAGCGCGCATGCTCAGGAATTGAGCAGCGCAGTCTCTTGCGCATCCTCCGCAGTCGAAGGGCAACTCCTTGGAAAATCTGGTTTTTTCCGGAAGGTTCCAACTGGCACGCATTGTGCATATTCCGTTCCGTGTCCAGAGGGGACCACAATAAGACAGCGCCCAAGAAGGTCGCGACAAGGGCCGCCGCCGATCGTGATCCCGGATGTACGGACACGGAGATCGGTTGGCGGCCCTCATTTTCCCACCTGTCGCATTGGCGAAGCGCCCCGGCTCGACTATCTAATACATAACGCCCTGGATCGGGTGCGATTTGGGCTAGCGATTGCAGCAGTCAAAACGTTGCGCGCCAACGAAAGAGCAAGAGGCCGACATGCCGGACGTCACCCGGGAAATGGTTCTAGAGAAGCTGCGGACCGTCCGCGGGCCGGACATGGAAGGGAACATCGTCGATCTCGGCCTCGTATCCGATGTGTTCATTTCCGACGGCAAGGCCTACTTCTCGATCACCGTGCCGGCGGACCGGGCGAAGGAGCTCGAGCCGATGCGGGCGGCCGCCGAACGGGTCGTGCGCGAGATTCCCGGCGTGAACGCCGCCATGGTGGCATTGACTGCCGACCGCAAGGCCGCTCCCCAGAAGGCCCCGGTGGAGCGGCCGCGGCCGGCCTCGACGGGCCATGCGCCGGCGCAGCGAGCGGGCGGCGGTGGAGCACCAAAGGCGGGCATCCCCGGCGTCGGCGCCATTATCGCCGTCGCCTCCGGTAAAGGCGGCGTCGGCAAGTCGACCACCTCCGTCAATCTGGCGCTGGCGCTTCAGGCAAACGGGCTTAAGGTCGGGCTCCTCGATGCCGATATCTACGGCCCTTCGATGCCGCGGCTTTTGAAGATCTCCGGCCGTCCGCAACAGATCGAGGGGCGGCTTATCCGTCCGATGGAAAACTACGGCCTGAAAGTCATGTCGATGGGCTTCCTGGTGGATGAGGAGGTCGCGATGATCTGGCGCGGCCCGATGATCCAGTCGGCGCTCCTGCAGATGTTGCGCGAGGTGGCCTGGGGCGAGCTCGACGTCCTCGTGGTGGACATGCCGCCGGGTACCGGTGACGCACAGCTGACGATGGCACAGCAGGTGCCGCTCGCAGGCGCCGTCATCGTGTCGACGCCACAGGACCTCGCGCTCGTCGATGCCCGCAAGGGTCTCGCCATGTTCCGCAAGGTCGAGGTTCCGGTGCTCGGGATCGTCGAAAACATGAGTTATTTCGTGGCGCCCGATACGGGCAGGCGCTACGACATCTTCGGTCATGGCGGCGCGCGCAAGGAAGCCGAGCGCATCGGCGTACCGTTCCTCGGCGAGGTGCCCCTGACCATGGGTATCCGCGAGACCTCCGACGCGGGAACCCCTCTCGTCGCGTCCGAACCCGATGGCGAGGTCGCGCGCGTCTATCGCGACATCGCGGCGCGGGTCTGGGGAGAGGTCACCGCTGCCCGGCAGGACAAAAGCCGTGCGATGCCGAGCATCGTCTTCGAATAGCGCTTCGGCGCAGTCACCTGCGCGGCGCGACTGAGACATCCGACAGGGAAGCGCCTGATCCCCGAAGGCCATTGATTTTGCGCCGGGGTTGCGTCATATCCCTTGGCTCGCACAGGCAAGGCAAAGCTAGCCACTGCCATCGCCGGAGACTTTGGTCACCCGTCTGCCGTCAAGCGGCGTCGAACGGCTGAAAGCCTTCATCGGATGAATCTGCATCGTGGAAAATCGTGTGGCGGCTGATCCTACGAAATCATCACGGTTCATCGTCGTCGGCTGCATGAAAAAGGCGGCCACATGATCACAGGCTATTGTGTCAACGGTGAAACGGTCGCTCTCTCCACGGCCGAGCCGCCGTCGGCCCTGCGTCCCGATCTCGTCTGGATAGACCTTGTCGAGCCGACCAAGGCGGAAGACCTGATGATCGAGGGTCTGCTCGGAATTCCCATTCCGACGCGGGACGATCTGAGGGACATCGAACCTTCCAGCAGGCTTTATACCGACGACGGTGCCGTCTTCATGACCGCCTCGCTCGTCTATCGAAGCGACACGGAAATGCCGGGGCTGACCGATGTCGGCTTCATTCTGGCGGGCAAGTGTCTCGTCACCGTCCGCTACGCCGAGCCGAGGGCCTTCGGCCTGTTCAAGGCGGGTATGCATCGCATTCCCGGCGGCTGCCGCAACGGCGCAGTGATTCTGACGCGGCTGCTCGAGACGATTGTGGACAGGACGGCGGAAATTCTCGAGCAGGCTGTCGACAGGATCGACGATCTGGCGCTCCAGGTCTTCGGCGACAAGACGTCCGGCCGGCGGCACCGGCCACCGCACTTTCTCGAAGCACGCCTGCGCGACGTCGCGGGCCATCACCGGCTTGTTGCGAAAACGCGCGACAGCCTCGCTTCGCTCTCGAGGCTGCTGACCTTCGTCTACACGGTTCCCGACGTGCAGGCGGACAAGGAAACCCGTGAACTTTGCCGTACGGTATCGCGGGACATCCAGTCGCTTTCGGAACATACGGCTTTCATCTCGGGAAATATCACCTTCCTGCTCGATGCCTCGCTCGGCCTCATCAATGTCGAGCAGAATGCCATCATCAAGATCTTCTCGATCGCTTCGGTCGTTCTGTTGCCGCCGACCCTGGTCGCTTCCGTCTACGGCATGAACTTTCGCATCATGCCTGAGCTTGAATGGCAGTTCGGCTATCCGTGGGCGCTTGCAGCCATGGTGCTTTCGGCCGTGATCCCCTTTTTCTTCTTCCGCTGGAAAGGCTGGCTCTAAGGGCCTGTTGGGCAACATGTCTCAATTGTCTGCTCCCGCTACACCTGGCGTGGAAAATGCCCGCCGCCTGCTGGTTCTGTCGCTCGGCTCCGTCGGCGTCGTGTATGGGGATATCGGCACCAGCCCGCTCTATGCCTTCCGCGAAGCCTTGCGCCCCGTCTCGCACGACGGCGTGACGGACGTCGAGATCATCGGTTTGATCTCGCTGATGATCTGGGCGCTGACGATCATCGTCACGATAAAATACGTGCTATTCCTGCTGCGCGCGGACAATCAGGGCGAGGGCGGCACGCTCTCCCTGCTGGCGCTGCTCATGAAGACCGCCAATGGTCACACGGCGATCCTGTTCTTCATGGGGATCGCCGGCGCGGCGCTCTTCATCGGCGACGCGATGATCACACCGGCACTGTCGGTGCTCTCGGCCGTCGAAGGTTTGAAGTTGGTTACCCCGGCTCTTTCGGACTACGTCGTTCCGATCGCCGTCGTGATCCTCCTGCTCCTCTTCACCGTCCAGTCGAAGGGTACCGCGGCGGTTTCCAACTTCTTCGGGCCGATTACGCTCATCTGGTTCGTCGTCATGGGCACGATCGGCTTCGTTCATATTGCCGACGATCTGTCGATTTTCAGAGCCTTCAACCCGTATTATGCCGCCAGCTTTCTGTTCAACGAAGGCTATGTCGGTATCGTCGTACTCGGCGCCGTCTTCCTGACGGTCACGGGTGCCGAGGCGCTTTACGCCGATCTCGGCCATTTCGGCCGGCGGCCGATCCAATGGGCCTGGTTCACCGTCGTCTTCCCGGCGCTCACGCTGAACTATCTGGGGCAGGGCGCCTTCGTGCTGAAGAACCCGGAGGCGATGTCCGATCCCTTCTTCCTGATGTTTCCGAAATGGGCGCTGCTGCCTGCCGTCATTCTTGCGACCGCAGCCACCATCATCGCCAGTCAGGCGGTCATAACCGGCGCGTTTTCGCTGACGCGCCAGGCCATTCACCTTGGCTTCCTGCCGCGCATGGCGATTTTCCATACGTCCGAAACCCATACGGGCCAGATTTACCTGCCGAACGTCAACACGCTTTTGATGTTCGGCGTCATGGCGCTCGTCTTCCTCTTCGGCTCCTCGGAGGCGCTCGCGACCGCCTACGGCATTTCCGTCACCGGTGCGATGGTGGTCACCACGGTGCTTTCCTTCGAATTCCTGCGTATGCGGTGGAATTGGCCGACCTGGTGGGCGGCCGGTGCGCTGCTGCCGCTGTTCGTGCTGGAATTCGTCTTCCTGGGCGCCAACATGCTGAAGATCCACGATGGCGGCTACGTGCCGATCCTGATCGCGGCGACGTTCATCGTCATCATGTGGACCTGGAAGCGCGGCACAGCAATCCTGCACGCCAAGACCCGCCATATAGACATTCCGCTGGCAAGCTTCATCAAATCGGTCGAGCGCCAGAGCGAGCACGCGCCGGTGTCGGTGACCGGCACGGCGATATTCCTGACCAGCGATCCGGAATCGACTCCCGCCGCCCTGCTGCACAACATCAAACACAACCACGTTCTGCATCAGCAGAACTTCATCCTGACGATCCGGACGGCAAACACGCCGAAGGTGCCGAAGGAAGAGCGGGTCAGCGTGCGGCGGTTGTCGGAGCGTTTCACTCTGCTGGAAATGAAGTTCGGCTTCATGGAGACGCAGAATGTCTCTCAGGCGCTGGGCCTCTTCAGGAAGTCGGGCCTGAAGTTCGACATCATGTCGACCTCGTTCTATCTCGGCCGGCGCAAACTCGTGCCCGACGCCCAGTCCGGCATGCCGCATTGGCAGGACCGCCTGTTCATCGCACTCGCCAATGCTGCGATCGATCCCTCCGACTATTTCCGCCTGCCGACGAACCGGGTGGTCGAACTCGGCTCACATGTGATCATCTGATCCGAAGACGCTGTCCCTCAAACTGCGCACTTCCGCACGGAAAACCGCTACGCACTTTTCCTGGAAGTGCTTTGGCAATGCCGGGCGAGTTGCCGGTCTCGGCGCGTCCGCATTAACCAAACATCAAGGTTAATGCCGCATTTTCAAGGCTCAAGAGAAACGGTCCCGGCGAGCCGGCCGACCAACCTTAGCGTCCTGCACGGAATCTTGCCGCTGGCTTATTGCCGGCTTGCGAGAACGCGTGCCTGAGAAAGAGTTTCTGGGAGCCGACCGGTGCGTAAGAGTTGGAAGTTGCGTGACAAGTTTCGGTTTTCGTTCTCGGCCTGGCGCGGTCCGGCGATCCTAGGCCTTGCCGTCTTCCTCGGCTTTCCCTCGGCGGTCGCCTATTCGGACATCGCGACGTTTCTGTCCGGCATCAACCGCGGCGGCGAGCGGTGGCGCACCTATCTCACTCCGTCGCCGGCCGGCTCCCTCCACGAAGTCGAGATGGTCTTCACCGACCCGATCACCACCGGTGCGCTCGATGGCGGCGCCGGCATGACCCTGCCAGATGGCGGCCGCGTGGCGCTGACCGCCGAATCGAAGCACCAGGGGACGCCGGACGAGGATCGCGTGACGCGGAAGCTGAAGAAGGGGCGAATCGTCGCGGTAACGCCGGTGACCCCGCCCAAGGACTTCAGCGCCGGCTCCATCCTTCAGCGCACGAGCTCGCTTATCGGCCCGGCCCTCGAGGGCCCCGAAAAGATGGTCTTTGCCAAGCCGAAGATCAAAGGCAAGGAGATCGAGATCGCCACGGCCTTCTACCGCAAGACGCCGCCGAAGCCGGAACCGGGCCTCTCGCCGATGCTTGCCAAGCTCGTCACCAACGACAAGCCCGACATTCTTGCGACTGCCTATGTCCGGCCCGAGCCGGACTATGCGCGTGAATCACCCTTCGATTCGATCCTGCGGAACGACGAAAATGCAGGGCGCTTCATCCCGGATATCGCGCCCGACGATCATGCCTGGGCGGCAACGCCGCTGCCGCCAACCGTCTTCAGCAAGGAAGAGCAGACCTGTCTGGCCGAGGGGATCTATTTCGAGGCCCGCAGCGAATCCGTCAAGGGTCAGGCCGCGGTGGCGCAGGTCATTCTCAATCGCGTCCGCAACCCGACCTACCCGAAAACGATCTGCGGCGTCGTCTACCAGAACAAGGCCTGGCGCAACCGCTGCCAGTTCTCCTTCGCCTGCGACATGATCCGCGACCTGATCTATTCGCGATCGCACTGGAAGACGGCCAAGGAAGTCGCGCTCGCGGTGACCGCCGGCAGAATCTGGCTCCCCGAAGTCGGCTCGGCGACCCATTATCACGCCACTTATGTGAATCCCGCCTGGGCAAAGACGATGAAGCGTGTCGGCAAGATCGGCCTGCACATCTTCTACAGGACCTATGGCGGCGGCTGGAGCTGACGGCGAAGCTGCCTGCGCGCCCCTGTCAGCCGCCGGAGCCGCGGGCGTGACCCCGCGGCTCCGGCGGCGATTCCCTCTGCACCTTTGTCGCAGCTTACCGCTAAACCCCTGAATTGAAACAAGAATATTGTCCACGTAGAAGGTGCCTGCATGCCTTGACTATGCGGGTGCCTAAAACTATGTTGCGCGCGACTTCAAATGGGGCCGAAGCGTGGCTTGAACAGCGGCCGTTTGTATGACCGAGATCGCGTTCGACCGCGTGGGGCTGCAAAGGGGAGCCATGTGACGGAGAAGCCGGAAGAAAGTCTGGAAGCGCGGCTCAAGCGCCTCGGCGACGACATCAAGTCCAAGAAGCGGGCGGATGTTTCGGAAGGGGCGGATGGGCGCGCTGATGAAAGCCGCAAGGGATACGCGGCGGCGATGAAGCTTTCGAGCGAATTCATCGCCGGCATCCTGGTCGGGGCGTTTCTGGGCTATCTTTTGGACCACTTTGCGGGTACAGGGCCGTGGGGCATGATCGTCCTCCTGCTTCTCGGCTTCTGTGCCGGTGTCTTGAACGTGCTGCGTTCCGCCGGTTTGGTGGCGACAACCGACCAGCGGAAAGGCGGGTCGGGCACGGATAAAGAGGACGGCGGCGACGCCTGAGGTGTCGCCGGGAAGAACAGTATTTCCGCTCGCGGGCGGGCAGAACGAAAGAGAAGCGCGGTGTCAAACGATCCGACCCACCAGTTCCTGGTCAACAAGATTGTCCCGCTCGAGATCGGCGGAATTGACTTTTCCTTCACCAATGCGTCGCTGTTCATGGTGGCGACCGTCGGTGCGGCTGCCGGCTTCCTCTATCTGACGACATCGCAGCGCGGGCTTATCCCGACGCGCATGCAGTCGGTTTCGGAAATGTCCTACGAGTTCATCGCCTCGATGCTTCGCGAAGGCGCCGGCAGTCACGGGATGAAATTCTTCCCGATGGTCTTCTCGCTGTTCATGTTCATCCTGACGGCGAACCTGCTCGGCATGGTCCCCTATTTCTTCACCGTCACCAGCCAGATCATCGTCACCTTCGCGCTTGCGGTCTTCGTGATCGGCACCGTCCTTCTCTACGGCTTCTACAAGCACGGCTTCGGCTTCCTCAAGCTTTTCGTGCCGCAGGGAGTGCCGGGCGCGCTCCTGCCGCTGGTCGTGGCGATCGAAATCATCTCGTTCCTTTCCCGACCCATCAGCCTCTCGGTCCGTCTCTTCGCCAACATGCTGGCCGGCCATATCACGCTGAAGGTCTTCGCAGGCTTCGTCGCCTCGCTCAGCGCCTTTGGTGCGCTCGGCATCGGCGGTGCGATCCTGCCGCTCATCATGACCGTCGCGCTTACCGGTCTTGAATTCCTGGTCGCCTTCCTCCAGGCCTATGTCTTTGCGGTGCTGACCTGCATGTACCTCAACGATGCGGTCCACCCCGGAGGCCACTAAGGAATAAACAGTCGCTGGTTTCCGGTCGGCTTGCCGCCGGAAGCACAAATCTTAAGCCGCAACACCATTTCGAAGGAGTCAATCATGGAAGCGGAAGCAGCAAAGTACATCGGTGCAGGTCTTGCATGCCTTGGTATGGCCGGCACGGCTCTCGGCCTCGGCAACATCTTCGGCAGCTACCTGTCCGGCGCACTGCGCAATCCGTCGGCAGCTGACGGCCAGTTCGGCCGCCTCGTATTCGGCTTCGCCGTTACGGAAGCTCTGGGCATCTTCTCGCTGCTCATTGCACTCCTCCTCCTCTTCGCCGTCTGATATCGGCAGAAGTTTTGGCCGCGGCCCGAAAGGCCGCGGCCGCGCATATTCTTGAGTGCACCTGGAGGTGAGCATGTTTGTGACCGCGGCATATGCCCAGTCATCCACCACCGAAGGCGCCGAAGCACACGATGCCGCTGCGGCCGGTGAGGTGCACACCGAAACGGGTGTGGCCCACGAAGCCGATCATGGCGCCGGCGTGTTCCCGCCCTTCGATACGACCCATTTCGCTTCGCAGCTTCTGTGGCTCGCGATCACCTTCGGCCTGTTCTATCTCCTGATGTCGAAGGTCATCATTCCGCGCATCGGGGGGATTCTCGAGACGCGTCATGACCGGATCGCCCAGGATCTCGACGAGGCATCCCGCCTGAAGGGCGAGGCCGATGCCGCCATTGCTGCTTACGAGCAGGAGTTGGCAGGCGCCAGAGCCAAGGGCCATTCGATTGCGGACACCGCCCGCGAAGCGGCCAAGGCGAAGGCTAAGGCCGACCGCGACGGTGTCGAAGCCGGTCTTGCGAAGAAGATTGCCGCTGCAGAAGCGCGCATCGCCGACATCAAGTCGAAGGCGCTTGCCGATGTCGGCGCGATCGCCGAGGAAACGGCGACAGCCGTTGTCAAACAATTGATCGGCGGGACCGTCACCAAGGCCGAGATCGCTGCGGCGTTCAAGGCCTCGGCCGGCAACTGAGGAAAAGAGAACCATGGCTCTTGATGCGACTTTCTATGCCCTCGTAGGCCTCATTCTCTTCTTTGTCCTCATCGCCTATCTCAAGGTTCCGGGCATGGTCGGCAAGGCGCTCGACGCCCGCGCAGACAAGATCAGCAATGAATTGGCCGAAGCCAAGCGTCTGCGCGAGGAAGCCCAGAGCCTCGTTGCCGAGTACCAGCGCAAGCGCAAGGACGCCGAAGCCGAAGCCGCAAGCATCGTCGCCGCGGCCCAGCGCGAGGCGGAGATGCTGACTGCGGAAGCCAAGCAGAAGACCGAGGAATATGTCGCGCGCCGCACGGCACTTTCCGAACAGAAGATCAAGCAGGCCGAAAGCGATGCGATCAACGCCGTCCGCGCAGCTGCGGTGGACCTGGCAATCAGCGCGGCCGAGAAAGTGCTCGCGAGCAAGGCCGATGCAGGCGCGCAGGAGGCGCTTTTCAAGAAGGCGATTGGCGAAGTCAAAGCGCGCCTGAACTAAGCGTAGCCGATAATACCCTGGAGATTGAAAAGCCCCGCTTCGGCGGGGCTTTGCTTTGCGGGATCCGTTATCCGGGCAACCGTACGTCATGTGGGGCGAGCAGGAGAGCAGACCCCCTCTGGCCTGTCGGCCATCTCCCCCACAAGGGGGGAGAATACCTGCGGCGGGCCTTCGCTTCCACTTCTGCGTTCTGCCCGTGGCATCGTTTTGGGCGTGCGAAGGTCAAACCGTTTGTCGCCCGCCCCAAGGCAATGGTCCCGCGAGAGGATCAGATGTGTATATGCCCTATCGCAGGCGGGGAGAGGGGACTTAAGAGCGTTCCGCGAGTCCCTTCGCCCCGCCTGCGGGGAGAAGGTGCCGGCAGGCGGATGAGGGGGCCTTCACCGCCGTCAAACCTGGCGGAACGGGCGGAAGCTCATGCGGTGCAGGGAGCAGGGGCCGTGGCTTTCGATCGCCGTGCGATGCTTCACGGTCGCATAGCCCGCATGATGGGCAAAGCCGTAGAGCGGGAAAGTTGCATCGGCGCGGGCCATCATGCGGTCACGGGTGACCTTGGCGACGATCGATGCGGCGGCGATCGACACGGAGCGGCTGTCCCCCTTGACGATCGCTTTTGCGTGGCAGGAGAGGCCGGGCGGCACGTCGCGGCCGTCAACCAGAACGATGCGGGCCGCCAGTTCGAGGCCGTGAACGGCGCGGCGCATCGCATCGAGGCTGGCCTTCAGGATATCTGTCGTGTCGATGCGCGCCGACGAGGAGGAGGCGATCGAAACCGTCGATGTCGCCAGAATTTCTTCGAACAGCGCCTCGCGCTGCTCAGCCGTCAGGAGCTTGCTGTCGTTGAGACCCGCCGGGATGGCGTCCGGATCGAGAATGACCGCGGCGGCGACGACCGGGCCCGCAAGCGGTCCCCGCCCAGCTTCGTCGGCCCCCGCGACCGGCCAGAAACCGTCGCGATGGGCGGCGCGCTCGAAGGTGAAATCCGGAACGGGCGCCTGAAGAGGAAAAAGAGGGGAATCGGGCTGTTTGCGACGTGACATGAAACGACACTCGCATACTCGCCCGATTCCCTTCAAGCCCCCGGCTCGGTTTGCGGCGGTTGCCGGGGGGGAACCAGCGCCGCCCCGTGGGGCAAAGGGCGGATGCTGGAATTTTCAAAGCCGTTCCACAGCGGGAAAGAGTGGCGGCTTATGCTTTCGATCTAAAGAAGCGACAGCTGAACGCCCATTCCTAGCGGCGGCACGAAGAGATCGCTGCGCAATTGCCGGCGCGTCAGATTGAGGCCGAGCCGCTTGGCCGCAAGCTCGAATCGACGGCCGATCTGCCAGGCGTAAGGTCCGCTGCCCTTCATTCGTTTACCGAACTCGGCATCGTAATCCTTGCCGCCGCGCATGGAGCGGATGAGCGACATGACGTGCCGGTAGCGGTCCGGGTAGTTTCTGAGAAGCCAGTCACGGAACAGGGGGCTCACCTCCAGCGGAAGCCGGAGGAGTACGTAGCTCGCATCCGACGCGCCCGCCGACTTCGCCGAATCGAGCACGCGCTCGATCTCGTGATCGTTCAGCGCCGGAATGATCGGCGCGACCAGTACTCCAGCGGGAATGCCGGCCTCGGAAATTGCGCGTAGCGCCTCCAGCCGCTTGGTGGGCGTCGACGCCCGCGGTTCCATGCTGCGCGCCAGTTTCCAGTCGAGCGTGGTCACCGAAATGCCGACCCGGGCAAGACCCTTTTCCGCCATCGGCGCCAGCAGGTCGATATCGCGCGTCACCATGGCCGATTTTGTAACGATCATCACCGGATGATTGGCCTCCTTCAGCACTTCCAGGATCTGGCGCATGATTCGCCATTCCTTTTCGATCGGCTGATAGGGATCGGTATTTGTGCCGATCGCGATCGGGCGAAGCTTATAGTCCGGCTTCGCCAGCTCGCGCTCGAGAAGACGTGGCGCGTCGGGCTTGGCGAAGAGCTTGGCTTCGAAATCAAGCCCTGCCGAGAGCCCCATATAGGCGTGCGTAGGCCGCGCGAAGCAGTAGATGCAGCCATGCTCGCAGCCGCGATAGGGGTTGATCGATCGGTCGAAAGATATGTCGGGAGATTCGTTGCGCGTGATCGCCGTCTTCGGCTTTTCTATCTGGACCTCGGTCTTGAACGGCGGCAACTCCTCGAGCGTTTGCCACCCGTCATCGAAGACTTCGCGCGATTTCTGCTCGAAGCGTCCCGAGATGTTGAGGGCGGCACCGCGGCCACGCCGACGATCGACGTCGATTCGGATGCCGGATCCGGCGACGAGGGCCTCCGCCACATCCACGCTGTTGCCGGGCGCATAGACGCCCTGCTTGAGTTGAGACAGATCGTTCATCGAAATCTCCCCGGAACCATGCTCGGCTCGCTTGGTGCTGATTATTTTCCTAGCGCAGAAAATAGAACAAAGCAAGAACAAATATTCAGCACATCTCCGGGGGAGGCGCGCGTTCATCCGCCACCCTGTGCGGACCTGCGCTTGTAGCAATCTGCGCTGCGATGCGATAGGAACGGCTATGCTGACGGTCATCATGGAAACGAAGGACAACGAAGCGGAGCTCGCACAGACGCTCTCGGCGCTCGTTGCCGGCGCGGTGGAAGGGCTCGTCAGCGATGTAATAATCCTGGACCACGGATCGACCGACGGCTCCCCCAGGGTCGCGGATGCTGCCGGTTGCCGTTTCTGCCTTGAGTGGGATCTCGGCGATGTCCTTCGTTCCGCCCGCGGCGAGTGGTTGATGCTCCTGGAGCCTGGTGCCCGCCCTATCGGTCGCTGGGTGGATGAACTGGCCGAATACGTCTCTCTGAACAGGAGCCCGGCGCGGTTTTCTCCCTCGCGAATGCATAAGCGCCCGCTTCTCAAGCGCTTGGCGCACAGGGCGCCGCCGCTGGAGTCCGGATTTCTGCTGCCGAAGGGGGACGCGGTCGCGGCTGCCCGCGGCAAGATGCCGCTCAGCGCCCTTGCGAGCGGACGAGCCGCCCGCAAACTTGCGACCGAGCTCGTCCCGGCCTGGGTCGCATTGGACAACCGGTCGGTGGGAGAACGGCACCGGACGCCCTGTTCGTAGAGCGGGATAAGGAAAAGCGTGTGCGGCTTTCAGCCCGCTTCCCGCTCTAACTTATTGAGTTGACGGTCTACCGCATCGGCCCGAAAATCGGAATCGATCTTCGGGCCGATGCGCCCGATGCCGGAGTGGCATGACTTTCAGATCGAGCGGACTGCAAGCGAGTTCAACTGCCAGGCCGAGTCGATCGAAATGTCGATGCTGACGTCATTGAGGAACGTCCAGATGCGATCGGCCACTCCGACATAGACCCAGAGCTTGCGGCCAGCGGGGAAGGCCATCTCGGTGAACAGGTTGATGATTCTTCGTTCGCCAGGAACGGCCTGGATGGAGGTACCTGGAAAGCTCTCGCCATCGCCGCTGCAGTCGAGACCCGAGGCGAACCACTGGTCGCTCACCTCGTTCGCCGGTTCGACATCCTCCCAGTTCCAGAACACGGCCAGCACGAGGCGGCCGCGCGTCGTGGCGTGAAAGTCGGACCACCCGAACTCGTCGTAGGTCGAGATGTGATGGCGGCAGATGAGGGCCGACAAGTCTGCCTTGACTTGCAGTATACCGGTGCGGAGCGTCTTGAACGGAACGAGGTAGCCGTTCTCCCGATAGGCGCAGAGGATTTCAGCATCGGAGGCACTATTGTTGCGGGCGATCAGTCTCGATCCCATCCGTCCCGCACAGTCCAAATAGGAACTGTTCTCCACGATTGCTCCGTCGCCGGTTGCCTGGTTCTGCTCGAGTCTGTCCCAGCAGCCGTCAAAGGGCGGGAGGAACAGCTTTTCCTTGTCGGGATCGGGCGCGACATACACGAGCGGCGGTTGTTTGAAGATGTCGGCGACGCTGCCGACCACCGTTTCGTGGCGGTGGAAGGCTTCGTGGCCCTTCACCAACTCGCCGACTTCGCCATAGGCACGCTTATGAAGCCGTTTGAGCGCGTTCAGATCAAGGCCGGTATTCCTGGCCTCGACGAGCGACCTGTATCGAAGACCGGGCCCGCGCGGATCATCACGTCGGCCCGACCTTGCGACCTGCGCGATCCTGTCGCGCAGGTCAGGTGAAAAGACCTGCCGGCGCTGCTCTGCGAAAGACTGGCGCAATTCGTCCAGCCTGGTTACCGTTGCCTGCCATTCATCCTTCTGCCGACGTTCGTAGAAGGCCTGCAGCCCCAGCGGAACCTCGGTCTCGCGCCGATCCGTTTTCGAGTAAGCGTGCTCTGCCGTTCCCATGACTTCCTCCTACCCTGGCGGGTTGCAGTGCGGGCTCTGTCGACCGGCGCGCCTGCGTCTGAGTGAAAACGAGGAAAAGGGGCTCCGAGGTGGCAAATGCGAGTGGGCTTTCTCCGTCGATGAGAAGCCGTGACATGGTGGCCGTAGCCCCGAGCTGAGCCGCTTCTCCGAAGCAAGAATGGGGCGTACCTTGCGGTACCCCCAAAGTGGCTCTCAAATGACCTTGTTTATGAAAAATATCCGTCTGTGAAAATGTCTTGCCATGCATGCCCATCGTTTCGGACGGGCAGCACGTCGTAGCCTTCTCTCTTTCCCAATATTGCCCCGGAAAGAGGCCGGGCATTCGCTCGAAGCAATTAAACGGTGCTTGCCTTGCCCGCTTCGAGCCAAGCCGACGAAGGCAAACTAGCGGGATTCGGGGCGCGGGTCTGTTCCAAACGGAACACGAATCTCGTCAGCCGCGCTTCAGGTGCTCGTCGAGCCGCGGCATGATCTCGACGAAATTGCACGGCATGTGCCGGTAATCGAGTTGCTGCTTCAGGATTCCGTCCCAGGCGTCCTTGCAGGCACCGGGGGATCCGGGCAGGACGAAGATGAACGTCGCATTGGCGACCCCGCCCGTGGCCCGCGACTGGATCGTCGACGTGCCGATCTTCTCGTAAGAGATCCGGTGGAACACCTCCGAAAAGCCATCCATGCGTTTCTCGAAGAGCGGCTCCAGCGCTTCCGGCGTCACGTCGCGGCCCGTGAATCCGGTGCCCCCGGTGGTTATGACGACGTCGATCGCGGCATCGAGCGTCCAGGCCTTCACCTGTCCGTAGATCTTCTCGCGCTCGTCGGGAACGATTGTCCGCGCCTCGAGCCGGTGGCCGGCCTCCCGTATTCTCGCTTCGAGCACATCGCCGGACTTGTCGTCCGCGCGTGTGCGCGTGTCCGAGACCGTGAGCACGGCGATGCCGATGGGGATGAAGGGGCGTCTTTCATCGAGGCCGGGCATTCTGGCGTTATCCTGATTTTCCCGCGGTTCGCGTCGCCTGAACGTACCATCGCGGGTGGCCGGCGGAAATGGTCTCAGCGGCACGTTCGGCGCTTTTCGTCCCCGTGAACAGGCCGAAGCAGGTGGCGCCCGAGCCGGACATCCGCACGAGCGCCGCGCCTGCGTCGCGCAATGCGTTCGAGACGGTTTCGATCATCGGCTCGTGCGCACGTGCCGGCGGCTCCAGGTCGTTCCGCATGGCGGCCATGGCCGTCAGCCATTCGGCAGTCGAGCGGGCATCTTCAGGCAAGACCAGCGGAGGATTGGTCTTCCTGACGAGCGATCGGAAGATAACCGGCGTGGAGACCGCGACGAGGGGATTGACGAGGACGACGTCGAAGGGCGGCAGATCGGGAAGAGGCGTGATCTCTTCGCCGATGCCTCTCGCGACGAGGGGCCCCCGGTCGAGACACATCGGGACGTCCGCGCCGAGCTGCAGCGCAAGGCTGTTGAGGCTTGCCGCTTCGACAGTCGCGCCCCAGAGCGACAGCAGCCCGCGCAGAGTCGCGGCTGCATCGGCCGAGCCGCCGCCGATCCCCGATGCTATCGGCAGGTTCTTCTCGAGATGCAGATGAACCGGGCCTGCCATTCTACCCTGCGCCGCAAGCTCGCGCCGCAGCAGGTCCCGGGCGCGGAGCACGAGATTACCACCACTGCCCTCGGCTGAAAGGTCGGTCGCGAAGCGGCCCGACACCGTGAAACGGTCCCTGTCCGCCGCGATCAGCCCGACCCGGTCGCCACATTCGGCGAAGGTCACCAGGCTTTCCAGCAGATGGTGGCCGTCGGCGCGCTGCCCGACGACGTGCAGCGCGAGATTGATCTTGGCGGGCGCCGCAAAGGTCAGTGCGAAGCCCGGAATGCCGCCTGCCTGCATGCTACAGTCAGGACTTCTTGTCCGGCGCTGTCTCCGGTCCGGTCTTTTTCGGCAGCTTTTCCTTGGCATCCGCCGCCGCCGGAACCGGTTCCTTAAGCGGCGGCAGACCGTTTTCGATCTTCGCCTTGATCTTCGGAATTTCCGCTTCCTCGGGCTTCAGTTCCAGCGCCTGATTCCACTGGAACACCGCTTCGAGCTTCCGGCCGACGCGCCAGTAGGCGTCGCCGAGGTGGTCGTTGATCGTCGCGTCGCCGGCCATCAGTTCCGCAGCGCGCTCGAGCTCGGTCACAGCCTCGTCGAACCGGTTCATGCGGAAATAGGCCCAGCCGAGCGAGTCGACGATATAGCCGTCGTCGGGCTTGAGCTCGACCGCCTTGCGGATCATCTCAAGCCCGTCCTCGAGGTTGATGTTCATGTCGACCCAGGAATAGCCGAGATAGTTCAGAACCTGCGGCTGATCCGGGTTGAGCTCCAGCGCCTTGCGAAAGTTCGGCTCGGCCTTTTCCCAGAGCTTCTGGCGTTCGTAGGCAATGCCGCGCTGGAAGAAGACGGTCCAGTCGCTCCGCTTCGGCACGGGGCCGATCGCGGCGACCGCGCGGTCGTAAAGCTCGCCCATCTCCTTGTAGTTCTTGGCGTCGGAAAGCACGCTGCCATAGGCGAGATAGTTGCGGATGTTCTTGGGATCGACGTCGATCAGCCCTTTCAGATGCTTCTTCGCCTCGTCGACCTTGCCGACGCCGGCGAGGCTGAGGCCAAGCTGGAGTTCGGAAAGGCGACGCATCGGCGAGCTCTCCGGCACGCTCTTGTAAAGCTCGATCGCCTCTTCCGGCTTTTTCAGATTTTCGGCGATGCCGCCGAGCATCACGAGAATATCGGCGCTTTCCGGGTCGAGCCGTCGCGCCGTCTGAAGGTAGAGCGAAACTATGTCTTCCGCGCCCTCGCGGTTGAGTGCGCCGCCGATCGAAAAGAGCACGGCGGCCGCACCCTGCACGGCGTTGCGTACCTGCTGCTCCTGCGGCTTTCCTTCCTCGACACTCTTCCTCAGCGCCTCGAGCGGAGTGTAGTTGTTGACGAGGCTTTCGCCGACGGAAATCGTATCCAGCGCCTTCTGCTTGTTGCCTTCGCGCGCTTCGAACCGCGCCAGCGCCTCGACGGCCCGCATGAAGGTGTCCGGCGCGGCGCCGCCGCCTTCGCGGTCAAGAATGGCGTCGTTGAGCCGGGCGCGCGCAGTCGCCTTGTCTCCGGCCGCAAGCGCAATCGCCCCGGCGTGATAGTTCCTGAAGATCCGGAACCATTCCGGGCCCTCCAGATTCTTGATCTGCGCCAGCGCCTCCTTCGGTCGGCCCTGGCCGAACTTGGCCCAGGCGGAAAGCAGCGAACTCATCAGCCGGTCGAGATCGTTCGGACCATCGTAGTTCAAGAGCTTTTGCGCGTTGCGGTATTCGCGCTTGCGGATCGCTTCGATCGCGCGGACCACCGTGGTGATCCTTTCGACGGCGGGATCCGATTTCAGCTCTTCGGCGATCTTGGCGCCTTCATCGAACTTGCCGCTCATCAGCAGCGTGATCATCAGCCGCTGCTTGACATCGTTATTGCCGGGGTCGAACCTGAGTGCGGTACGATAGAGCTCGGTTGCCGCAGCAAAGTCGCGATCGACGTCCGCCGTGCGCGCCGCAAGGAATGCGCCGGCAAAGGTGTTGACGCTCCTGATGTCGAAAGGCTCGGCGTCTTCGACCGGCGCCTTCTCCTCGGCAAAGGCCTGCTGGTTGCCGGTCACCGTTGCAAGAACCAGCATTGCCGCGCCGCTGAAAAGGCGAAGGAATGTATTCTGCCGCATATCAAACCTTTCATTGCCGATGGTACGCTTCGAGGCGCCACCGCTGGTTGGCCCGGAGCCGATTGGAAATCGGGCGCAAGTCTTCAAGAATAGAATGGCTTTTTTGGCGCAGCGCGGCAAGAAAATCCTCCGGGGAGGTCTTCGTCCGCGGCTCCTGCGGCGCCGCGTGTCTTGCCGGAAGCGCAGGGCTCGCGGCAGCACTTTGATTTGCTCCATGTTTCCGCCCTTGGATCGGCCGCGATGCAAGGAAACATGAAGTGGCTCAGCTTACCCGATCGATGCAGAAATCGATCACCTCGACGAGCGCCGATTTCCATGGCGAAGCCGGCAGCGGCGCGAGCGCGTCGCGGGCGATCGTGCCGTAGTGCTTGGCACGGGCGATCGTATCCGTAAGCCCCCCGTAGCGACGGATGAGACCCAGCGCCTTTTCGAGATTTGCCGCATCGCTTGCGCCGCCCTCGATCGCCTCGCGCCAGAACGCCCGGTCTTGCGGCGTGCCGCGGCGATAGGAGAGAATGACCGGCAGTGTGATCTTGCCTTCGCGAAAATCGTCTCCGACATTCTTGCCGAGATCGCTCGACGTGCCGCCATAATCGAGAACGTCGTCGACCAGCTGGAAGGCAAGGCCGAGATTGGTGCCGTAGGACTTCAGCGCGTTGCGGTCGGCTTTGCTCCCGCCTGCGACGATCGGCCCGACCTCGGAGGCGGCGGCGAAGAGGGCCGCTGTCTTGGCGCGGATGACCTGCAAATAGTCGTCTTCGGTCGTCTCCATGTTCTTGGCGACCGAAAGCTGCAGGACCTCGCCCTCCGCGATCACCGATGCGGCGGTCGAAAGGACGTCGAGCGCATCGATCGAGCCGACGTCGACCATCATGCGGAAAGCCTGCCCGAGCAGGAAATCGCCGACGAGCACGCTTGCCTGGTTGCCCCAGATCGTCCGCGCCGTCGATTTGCCGCGCCTCAGGTCGCTCTCGTCGACCACGTCGTCGTGCAAAAGGGTCGCCGTGTGCATGAACTCGACGCTGGTCGCGAGCTTGATGTGACCATCTCCCTCGTAGCCGAACATCGAAGCGGCTGCGAGCGTCAGCATCGGCCGGAGCCGTTTGCCGCCCGAGGAAATCAGGTGGTTGGCGACTTCCGGGATCATCTGGACGTCGGAGCCCGCCTTGGAAAGAATGAGCTGGTTGACCCGCTCCATGTCGGACAGCGTCAGGTCGACAAGCGGCTTCACAGATGCCTGTTTGTTTTTATTGTCTTCCAGCGGTATCACTACGCCCAACGCCCGGACTCCTGTTTCGTTGCGGGTTCGACAATAGAAAGAGGGGCTTCGGGCGGCAAGAGGCGAATTGCCCCGCCCGCAGCTTTAAGACAGGAAAATAGAGCCGGATGAAAGAACTGATCCGCACCAATGATGCCGTCCTTCTTTCCTTTGCCGAAAGCCTGATGAAGGACGCCGGCATCGGATGCTTCATCGCCGATCAGGACATGAGCATACTCGAAGGATCGCTCGGCCTCCTGCCGCGGCGCTTCCTGGTCGCCGAGGACGATGCCGATCGGGCGCGGCGCATTCTGATCGATGCGGGCCTCGAATTGGAATTGCGGCAATGATCGGCTGCGGCCCTTCCGCGAGGCGGAAAGCGGCATGACGGGAATTCCGGAGACGGTGGATGCTTTCCACCGCGGCAGGTTCCACCTGATCCAGCCTCTTGGTCAGGGGCACCGTTCGGGAATGGATGCGATGCTGGTCGCATCCCTCGTTTCCTGCCGCGGCGCGTGCCGCGTCGCCGATCTCGGCGCCGGAGCCGGGGCGGCCGGCATGGCCGTCGCGTCGCGGATCGAGGAGGCCGAGGTGCTGCTGGTCGAGCGTTCGCCGGTCATGGCGGATTTTGCGCGCCGCAGCCTCGCATTGCCTGAGAACGCCCATCTTGCCGGCCGCGTCTCGGTGCTCGAAGCCGATGTCTCGCTGAGCGGCAAGGCGCGCGCAGCCGCGGGTCTTCCGGACGACACATTCGACCACGTGATCATGAACCCACCCTTCAACGACGCCGCGGACCGCAGGACGCCCGATCGGCTAAAGGCGGAAGCCCATGCCATGAGCGGCGACCTGTTCGAAGCGTGGATCAAAACGGCCGGGGCAATCATGAAGCCGGGCGGACAGCTTTCTCTGATCGCCCGGCCGGAATCGATCGCCGGGATAATCGAGGCCTGCGGCCGCCGCTTCGGCGGTTTAGAGATCACCCCGCTCCTGCCGCGGGCGGGCGAAAATGCCGTGCGCATCCTCGTTTCCGCGATCAAGCAGAGCCGCAAGCGGCTGGCGCTGCGCGCGCCGCTCGTGATGCACGGGGAGGGCCACCGCTTTTCGCCGGAGGTCGACGATCTCAACAATGGCCGCGCGGCCTATCATCGCCGATGATTAACCGTAAGCAGGGCATTGCGTTTGCGACGCCAATGCATACATGCACGACGACAATTTGGATTGCTGCATGTCTTCGTTCTTAAATCGGCTAGGATTTAAGGAGATATGCAGAGATTGCAGCGGGTAGGAGTTGAGATGGCCGGATTTTTCAGAAAGCTGATGCCGAAGCGCTTCCGCAGGGATGGTGTGACGATTCCGGCGATCAGGCTGCATGGCGCAATCATGGCCGGCGGCAGCCCGCTCCGCCCGGTTCTCAATCTTGCGACGGTTGCGCCGCTGCTCGAAAAGGCCTTCTCCGTCAAAGAGGCCCCGGCCGTTGCCATCTCCATCAACTCTCCGGGCGGTTCGCCGGTGCAGTCCCGTCTTATCTATCAGCGCATCCGCGATCTCGCGCAGGAGAAGAGGAAGCGTGTGCTGATCTTCGTCGAGGACGTGGCCGCGTCCGGTGGTTACATGATCGCACTGGCCGGCGATGAGATCATCGCCGATCCGACCTCGATCGTCGGCTCGATCGGCGTCGTTTCGGGCGGCTTCGGTTTCCCCGATCTCCTGAAGAAGATCGGCGTCGAGAGACGGGTCTACACGGCGGGCGAAAACAAGGTGGTTCTCGATCCTTTCCAGCCGGAGAAGGAGCGTGACATCGAATTTCTCAAGGGCCTGCAGCTCGAGATCCACGACATCTTCATCCAGATGGTCAAGAGCAGACGCGGTTCGCTCCTGGCTGACCATCCGGACCTTTTCTCGGGGCTGTTCTGGACGGGGCAACGGGGTCAGGAACTCGGCCTGGTCGATGCTCTCGGCGACATCAGGGGCGAAGTGAAGAAGCGCTATGGAGAAAAAGCGCGGCTCGAGCTGATCCAGCCCGCGCGAAGCCTCTTCGGGCGGCGTCAGCCCGGAGCAGCCGTGGCCGGAGCAATCACGGGACCGCTCGTCGCATCGGCGGCTGCAGGTCTCGTCGAGGCCGTCGAGGAACGGGCGCTCTGGGCGCGTTTCGGTCTTTGAACCGGCCCCGTTGCTTGCGCGGGCGTGTGTTTTTGAAGAATGGTCTCGCGGCATCTGGCCAGTACCGCAAGAGCGCGCTAACACTGCGATTTGCTGCATCCCCTCGCGCCTTCGTTCCATCTGAGGGATATGCAGAGGAGGAACCATGCCGCAGATCATCCTGCTTCTGATTATCGCCGTCATCGCCTGGATCGGCTATCGCAAGTTCATCGCGGACGCCGAGAAGCTGACGCGTCAGCGTGAGCGCCTGCGCCGTCAGCGCGAGACCGGCGCAAACGGCACGCTCGTCAAGGACGCCGAGACCGGCGAGTACCGCCTGAAGCGCGACGACGAGTGAGCCTGCCTGACTGAATACCGGCGGGTGAAGGCGCTTGACCCTCGCCCTGCGGCATGGCACCTGTCCCCGCAAATCTTGACGAATTCGGACCCGGATCCCATGACCATTGCACCCCTCCCGGACCACATGAACCCGAAGCGCTCCTTTCAGGCACTGATCCTGACGCTGCACAATTATTGGGCCGACAAGGGTTGCGCCGTGCTTCAGCCCTACGACATGGAGGTCGGCGCAGGCACGTTCCATCCGGCGACGACGCTCAGGGCGCTCGGCCCGAAGCCATGGCGCGCGGCCTATGTGCAGCCGTCGAGGCGTCCGACCGACGGCCGCTACGGCGAGAATCCCAACCGGCTGCAGCACTATTACCAGTACCAGGTGATCTTGAAGCCCAACCCTTCCAATCTGCAGGAGCTCTATCTCGGCTCGCTCGAGGCGATCGGCCTCGATCCGCTGCTGCACGACATCCGTTTCGTCGAGGATGACTGGGAGAGCCCGACGCTCGGCGCCTGGGGGCTCGGCTGGGAATGCTGGTGCGATGGCATGGAAGTGTCGCAGTTCACCTATTTCCAGCAGGTTTGCGGGATCGAATGCTCCCCGGTTTCCGGCGAACTGACCTACGGCCTCGAGCGCCTGGCGATGTATGTCCAGGGCGTCGACAATGTCTACGACCTCAACTTCAACGGCCGCGAAGGCGCCGAGAAGATCAGCTATGGCGATGTCTTCCTGCAGGCGGAGCAGGAATATTCGCGGCACAATTTCGAATACGCCAATACGGCGATGCTGCATCAGCATTTCATCGATGCGGAGAAGGAATGCCTGGCGTTGCTGGCCGCCGGTGCGCCTGGTGACTCCAGCAACAACCGCCTGCACAAATGCGTCTTCCCCGCCTATGACCAGTGCATCAAGGCGAGCCACGTCTTCAATCTTCTGGATGCCCGCGGCGTGATTTCGGTGACGGAACGCCAGAGCTACATCCTGCGCGTGCGTACGCTCGCGAAAGCCTGCGGCGAAGCCTTCCTGCTGACCGAGGCCGGTGGCGCCAACTGGAACAGGGAAGCGGCCTGATCAAGAGGTCGCGGAGGTCCTCCGGCCGCATGGCGGGGCAAGCTGATCCGATCGCTGCGAGCAGAAGTGCTCGCTCCCGTCGAGCCGCCACTTCGGCGCCGGCGCTCTGACGCTCGACAACTCGCCGGCATAGATTTGCAGCGCGCGGCGCACACCGCTCGGCCTTTCGATCGGACCCGCGCTTGCATGGGTCGCGAAAAGGGCGGTAAAGGCGATCACGTTGATGAAGCTCACGGGCGTGTTCATGGCGGGCACTAAGCGTTGTGGTTGTTCGATGAATAGACTATCGAGCATCCGCCGACGCGTTGCCGTTACCGGTGGAACAGCCTGAGGCTGCAGGCGTAGGCACGACCTGCTGGGCAGGGGCTGGGGCGGTCTTGTGATCGGCCGCTGTAGAACGTTGGTTTGTTCTTGAATCGAATGGAATTTAAGAAAGCATGCAGTAGGATCGCCGTGATCCAAAGGAGGGTTTGATGATCGGGCTGGCAATTGGCGTCGCCGTTATTCTTTATCTCGTCTTCGTCTATAACGGCCTCGTCAAGGCGCGGCAGATGGCCGAGGAGGCCTGGTCCGGCATCGACGTGCAGTTGAAGCGCCGCGCCGATCTCATCCCGAATCTGATCGAGACGGTGAAGGGCTACGCCGCTCACGAGAAGTCGACGCTCGAGGAGGTCGTTACGCTGCGCAACCGGGCTCAGGCGGTGCCGGAAGGCGATGTCGCGGCGCGGGCCGCGGCCGAAGGTGCGCTTTCGCAGGCGCTTGGCCGCGTCTTCGCGCTCGCCGAAGCCTATCCGGACCTGAAGGCCAACGAGAATTTCGCAGAACTCCAGCGTTCGTTGGAAACGATCGAGGGCGAGATCCAGATGTCCCGGCGCTATTACAACGGCGCCGCGCGCGATCTCAACGTCAAGGTCGAGAGCTTCCCGTCGAACCTGATCGCCAACGCCTTCCGCTTCGTCAAGGCCAGCTATTTCGAGATCACCAACGAGGCGGACCGTGCGGTTCCATCGGTCAAGTTCTAGATCAGTTTCACTGAACCGATAAAAAGATCTATCGGTTTGAAACCACGCACTTCCGGACGGAAAACCGTTACACGCTTTTCCTGGAAGTGCTCCGGCGGGCCTGAAAGAGGGAAATCCCGATGAGGCGGCTTTTCGCGGCGCTTGCGCTCGTCACCTTCGTTCTTGCAGCGCCGCGCGTCGCGGCGGCGGAAGAGTTCATCTCCGCCTACCATTCGGTCATCGAGCTCGCGAAAGACGGCACGCTCACGGTCACCGAGACGATCACGGCGAACGTCGAAGGCAACCGCATCCGGCGCGGCATCTATCGCGATTTTCCGCTGACCTTCGCCGATGAGCGCAATGGCCGCAGCAAGGTCGACTTCAACCTTCTCTCCGTCGAGCGGGATGGCGACGAAGAGGAATACCGCACGGAATCGATCAGCGGCGGCATCCGCATCTATACGGGAAGTGCCGACGTGCTCCT
Source organism: Ensifer sp. R1-3 (assembly GCF_056739175.1). Taxonomy (NCBI): domain Bacteria; kingdom Pseudomonadati; phylum Pseudomonadota; class Alphaproteobacteria; order Hyphomicrobiales; family Rhizobiaceae; genus Ensifer; species Ensifer sp. R1-3. The sequence goes on along the minus strand of NZ_CP096515.1, from coordinate 1,934,295 downwards.
GCCGCATGGCGAACACACCTTTCAGATCACCTACGAGACGAGCCGGCAGATACGCTTCTTCGACGATCACGACGAGCTCTATTGGAACGTGACCGGAACCGAATGGGCATTCCCGATCGAGGAGGCGACGGCCACCGTCACCTTGCCGGAGGGCGTGAAGGCGGAGGCGCTAGACGTCTTTACCGGCGGCTACGGCGCGACCGAAAAGGATGCGCGCGCGGTGGAGGAGGGCGACGAAATCTTCTTCGCGACCACGCGCCGGCTGCGCCCGCAAGAAGGATTGACCGTCGCGATCAAACTGCCCAAGGGCAGTATCGAACGGCCAACCTCCTCCCAGGAAAATATCTGGTGGCTGCGCGATCACATGACCGTGGTCATCGCCGGGTCCGGCCTCCTCCTCGTCCTGCTCTATTACGGGCGTGCCTGGGTGCGTGTCGGCCGCGACCCGGCCCGCGGGGTCATGGTCCCGCGCTGGGACCCTCCGGACGGCGTGTCGCCCGCGCTCGTCAACTACATCGATAACAAGGGCTTTTCCGGCGAAGGATGGACAGCTCTTTCCGCGGCGGCGCTCAACCTTGCGGTCAAGGGGCATGTCATCCTCGAGGACCTGAAGAACGCGGTCGTCATCACCGCCACGGGCAAGAACGGCGAGAAGCTGCCGACCGGCGAAGCGGCCCTGATGAAAGCGGTGGATGCGGCCGGCGGCAAGCTCACCATCGACAGGGCGAACGGCAAGAAGATCCAGGCGGCGGGCTCCGGCTTCCGCAGCGCGATGGAGCGCGAGCATCGCGGCAAGTATTACCGCGCCAATACCGGATACGTGGTCGGCGGCATCGTGCTTTCGGTCGCCACCCTCGCGGCGCTGTTCGTCTTCGGCGACTTGAGCGAGGACAGCGTTCCCTTCGTCATCGTCCCTGTCTTCCTCGCCGTCTTCATTTCCGCCTTCGCCGTTTCGGTCGGCAAATCGCTGCGGCGTGGCTCGAGCCTCGCACGCCGCATTCTGTCGATCGTCGTGCTTGCCTTCGTCGGTTTCGTGCTGTTCACCGTTTTCTCGAGCATTCTCGCCGCGCTCGTCTTTTCGGCCAGCGATCCGGGCGACCTGCCGCTGTTCTTCGCGATCGGGGGCATCGTCCTCGTCAACGGGCTTTTCTATTACCTCATGGGCGCGCCGACGCCGCTCGGCACGCGCATGATGGATGGCATCGACGGGCTCAGGCAATATCTTACGCTTGCCGAGAAAGACCGTCTGAACATGCAGGGCGCGCCGGAAATGTCGCCGCGGCATTTCGAGACCCTGCTCCCCTATGCCGTCGCACTCGGTGTGGAGAAGCCCTGGAGCGAGACCTTCGAGCGTTGGCTGCTTGCGGCCTCCGCGGGCGCGGCGGCAGCCGCCTATCAGCCGAGCTGGTATCATGGCGACAGCTTCGGGCCCGGATCCTTCACCGACACGATCGGCGGTTTTGCCGGTTCGATGGCGGATACGATGACGTCTTCCTTGCCGCCACCTCCGAAGAGTTCGTCCTCGGGCTTTTCTTCCGGCGGCGGATTTTCCGGCGGTGGCGGGGGCGGCGGCGGCGGCGGCGGCTGGTGATGGCGGATTTCCTCGCCGGCCGTGATGACATTTTCGCCAGAGCTTGCTAAGTCCGCCGCAACCTTCCGGAACAGAACGAAGTCTCGAATCCATGCCCGATCTCCTTATTGAATTGCGATCCGAAGAAATCCCCGCCCGCATGCAGCGCAAGGCGGCCGGCGATCTGAAGAAGCTCGTGACGGACGCTCTGGTTGAGGCGGGGCTCACCTATGAAGGCGCGCGCGAATACTGGACGCCGAGGCGGCTGGCGCTCGACATCCGCGGCCTGACCGCGCGCTCCGCCGATCTGCGCGAGGAGCGCAAGGGTCCGCGCATCGACGCGAACGAGAAGGCGATCGAAGGCTTTCTCCGCGCGGCGGGCCTCTCTTCCCTCAGCGAGGCTCATGTCCATAATGACCCGAAGAAGGGCGATTTCTACGTCGCGCACATCGTAAAGCCCGGCCGCGAGGCGGAAGAGATCATCGCCGACGTGATGCCGGCGATCATCCGCGACTTTCCCTGGCCGAAATCCATGCGCTCCGGTGCCGCTTCGGCGAAACCGGGCAGCCTTCGCTGGGTCCGGCCGCTGCAGTCGATCGTCTGCACCTTCGGCGCGGAACACGATGAGACGAAGGTGATCCCCTTCGAGGTCGATGGCATCGTCGCCTCGAACATCACCTACGGCCACCGTTTCCATGCGCCGGAAGCGATCACGGTCCGCCGCTTCGCCGACTATGCCGAGAAGCTCGAAAAGGCGAAGGTCGTGATCGATGCGGAGCGCCGCAAGGAGATCATCTCCGCCGACGCCCACAATGTCGCCTTCGCCAACGGCCTGGAGCTGGTCGAGGACGAGGGCCTCCTGGAGGAAGTCGCCGGTCTCGTCGAATGGCCGAGGGTGCTGATGGGCAGCTTCGAGGAAAGCTATCTCGAAATCCCGTCCGAAATCATCCGGCTGACGATCAAGACCAACCAGAAATGCTTCGTCACCCGGAAGCCGGGCGCCGAAACGCTGTCCAACCGGTTCATCCTCGTTTCGAACATCGAGGCGAAGGACGGCGGCAAGGAGATCGCCCACGGCAACGGCAAGGTCGTGCGTGCGCGGCTCTCCGACGCGGCGCATTTCTGGAAGCGCGACCAGGGCGATCTGCCGGATCTCGAAACGCTGACGGCGTCAGCCGAGAAGTTCGGCCTCGATCTGAAAAAGCCTCTCGACCAGCGGATGGCAAAGCTCGACGCCCTGAACGTGACTTTCCATGCCAAGCTCGGCACGCAGGGCGAGCGTGTCGCCCGCATCCGCTCGCTCGCCGCAGCACTCGCCAGGCTCACCGGTGCCGATGCGGCCTCCGTCGATCGCGCGGTCGTGCTCGCCAAGGCGGACCTGCGCACCGAGGCAGTCGGCGAATTCCCGGAACTGCAGGGCATCATGGGCCACAAATATGCAGTGCTGCAGGGCGAAGCCGCGGCCGTCGCCGATGCGATCGAGGATCACTACAAGCCGCAGGGACCATCCGACCGTGTGCCGACCGATCCCGTCTCGGTAACGGTGGCGCTTGCCGACAAGCTCGATACCCTCGTCGGCTTCTGGGCGATCGATGAAAAGCCGACCGGCTCCAAGGATCCCTATGCGCTGCGCCGTGCGGCACTCGGCGTGATCCGGCTCATTCTGGAGGGAAGTGCACGGCTGCCGCTTCTGCCCTGTTTCGATGTGGCGCTCGCCGCGCTGAAGGCACAGCGTCCGGATATCAGAGCCGAGATCTCCGCCGATCTGCTCGCCTTCTTCCATGATCGTCTGAAGGTTTACCTGCGCGATCTCGGCGCGCGATACGATCTGATCGATGCGGTGCTCGCGCCGGATGCGGACGACCTGTTGATGATCGCCCGCCGCGTCGAGGCGCTGACCGCCTTCATCACGGCCGAGGAGGGCAGGAACCTGCTCACCGGCACGAAACGTGCGACGCAAATCCTCGCTGCCGAAGAGAAGAAGGGTACGGAAGTCGCCGAGAGCGTCGACGAAGCACTGTTCCGGCTCGATGCCGAGCGGACGCTGCACGCTTCGATCAAGGTGGCGTCGGACGATGCGCGCGACGCGATCGTCAAGGAGGATTTCCGTTCGGCCATGCAGGCGCTCTCGAAACTGCGCGCACCGGTCGACGATTTCTTCAATGACGTTCTCGTCAATGACGAGGACAAGGCGATCCGTGCCAACCGCCTCGCGCTCCTGGGCCTCATCCGCTCGGCGACGGGTGAGGTGGCGGACTTCTCGAAGATATCCGGGTAACTCGGAGCGCTCTGCACTGCAGAGGTTGCCGCGTTAACGGCCGGCCGATATGAAGGCCCATGACCGCCAGGATTCTCGTCAGTGCCTGCCTCATGGGACATGCCGTGCGTTACGACGGCGCGTCGAAGCCGCTCATTCACCCGGCGATCGATCGCTGGAGGCGGGAAGGGCGGCTCGTCACCATCTGTCCGGAAATGTCGGCCGGCATGCGGGTGCCGCGTCCGCCGGCGGAGATCGAAGGCGGCAGGACGGGCGCCGACGTGCTCGCCGGCAGGACCCGTGTCCTCGAAAAGACGGGCGGCGATGTGACGTCGGAGTTTCGCCGCGCTGCGGAGAATGCGCTTGCGCTGGCACGCGAGACGAATTGCCGGTTTGCCCTGCTGATCGACGGCAGCCCGTCCTGCGGCTCCGGCTTCATCTATGACGGTCGGTTCAGCGGCGAGCGAATTGCGGGTGAGGGCGTGACGGCCGCGCTGCTGCGGGCCAACGGCGTCGAGGTCTATTCCGATCGTGAGATAGAGACTCTGGTCGCGAGGATCGGCGGCGATACAGGCAATGGAGTTGGGGCTCCCAATGAAGTTGGGGTATCGCCCTAAAGATTACGCCCCTGCTTCTCTCAGGGGCGCAACCTCTCGCTATTGCAGCGAATTTGCCCGTCAGCCTTGAACGTCGACTGACTGGGGCAGGGAACCTTAATGATATGGTGTCAATCTAGGCGAAGATCGAAAGCAGCTGGATCAATTTTCCGTGAACCGTCGCTGGCCATAGACGCGGCAACCGCGGCGGTTTTTGCGGTATGGTCGATGGAGATTTCCGCAATCCCAGCGGGGAGGGTGCTTGACGAGATGTCGGCCACGGCCGGCTCGCTCGTCTCCATTCCCGCGGCGCGGATCGCGTCATCCGATGCATCGTTGACGAAAATCACCGGCGAGCCGCCCAGCCACGCCTCCGTGCGGACCGACTTCACCTCTCCATGGATTTCCTTGAGCTCCACGCGATCCGTACCCGGCGCAAGATCCGGGACGACGTAGGAAGGCTTCTTCTTTGGCTGCAAGGGCGGGCAAGCCTCGCAGGAAACCGTCGCGACGCTCGAATTGACGGTCTCGCCGGAGGTGATGTTGTCGATCGAAGAGGCTGCCGCGGGACCGGCGGCATAGACGAGAGCGGCTGTGATCAGCAGGGAACGCATTGATCTCTCCTCGATTGGTCGAGGTGAGAATAGCGGTATCCCCTTACCGCCCGGTCAGGAGAAATGATAAAAATTGAACGATACGGCTTTTCCTGCAGCGCCGCTCGCTGGAGCCGTCAGGCAGTCTCGCGCGCGACCGCCCGCCAGCCGATGTCGTTGCGATAGAAGCCGTTCTCCCAGCTGACGTCGCGAACGGCCGCATAGGCTGCGTCCTTCGCCTCGCCGACGGTCTTTCCCGTGGCGGTGACGTTCAGCACCCGGCCGCCGGCTGCGACCAGCCCGCCGCCCTTCATTGCGGTTCCGGCATGAAATACCTTCGTCGCGGCGGACGCGTCGGGCAGGGCCGCGATCGGCGTATCTTTCTCGTAGGCGCCCGGGTAGCCGCGCGAGGCCATCACCACGGTCAGGGCAGCTTCGTCGCGCCACGCCGCTTTCATCCCTTCGAGCGTTCCGGTGGCCGCCGCGTAGAGCAGCGGCAGGAGGTCGCTCTCGAGCCGCATCATCAGCACCTGGCATTCGGGATCGCCGAAGCGGACATTGTATTCGATGAGCTCCGGGCCCTTTTCCGTGATCATCAGGCCGGCAAAGAACACGCCGGTGAAGGGATAACCGCTTTCTGCCATGCCGCGGACGGTGGGCTCGATTATCTCTTTCATCGTCCGTTCCACCATCTCGGCGGTCATGACGGGCGCGGGCGAATAGGCGCCCATGCCGCCGGTGTTCGGCCCGGTGTCGCCGTCGCCGACGCGCTTGTGATCCTGCGCGGAGGCGAGCGGCAGTACGCTCTTGCCGTCGCAAAGGCAGAAGAAGCTCGCTTCCTCGCCGTCGAGATAGGCCTCGACGACCACCTCGGCGCCGGCCGCGCCGAAGGCGCCGGCGAAGCATTCGTCGACTGCGGCAAAGGCTTCGTCGAGGCTCATCGCGACCGTCACGCCCTTGCCGGCGGCAAGCCCGTCGGCCTTGATGACGATCGGTGCGCCCTCTTCGCGGATATAGGCCTTGGCGGGCTCGGCATCGGCAAAGCGTCTATAGGCGCCGGTCGGGATCCCGTATCTCGCGCAGAGGTCCTTGGTGAAACCCTTGGAGCCTTCGAGCTGGGCCGCTGCGGCCGAAGGGCCGAAGGTGGGAATATCGGCCGCGCGAAGCACGTCGCCGAGGCCGGCGACCAGGGGCGCTTCGGGACCGACCACCACGAAATCGATCGCATTGGTCCTGCAGAAATCGACGACGGCCTCATGATTTTCCGTGTGGAGGTCTACGATCGCGGCCTCCTCGGCGATGCCCGGATTACCGGGGGCGGCATAAAGCTTGGTCAGCCTCGGCGACTGCGCGATCTTCCATGCAAGCGCATGTTCGCGGCCGCCCGATCCGATCAGAAGAACCTTCATCGCCATCCTCGCCGTCAGGAATTGTTGCGCTGCGGTTAAGACGGCAGGCAGGACGAGGTCAAGGAAAAAGCGGCCCGTGCTGCAAATTTCCTGGTGCCAGCCAGCGTCCTTCTCTCGCAAGTGACGTCAGCGCCGGCTTGCAGCCACCGGCCAGACGTCGCCGTCAGCCGGCTTGTCTGCGGCGAGCGCGACCCGGGAAAGCGCCCAGATCGCCAGCTCGGCGAGCGGGAGCGGCTTGCTGATCAGATAGCCCTGGAAGCGGTCGCAGCCCGCCGCCGTCAGCATGGCGAGCTTTTCCGGCGTATCGACGCCTTCGCCGACCACGGTCATCTCCTTCGCGTGGCATAGCGCGACGACCGCTTTGAGCACCGCCAGCGATCGCGAAGCGGCCAGGTTGGAGACGAGCGCCCGGTCGAGCTTGATGGTGTCGGCGGCATAATCGATGATCTGCTGAACCGATGTGTAGCCGGCGCCGAAGTCGTCTATCGAGAGCCGGAAGCCCTTGCTCCTGAGCTCTTCCATATTCAGGCGCAATTGATCACTGATTTGGACGGCGAATGTTTCGGTGAGCTCGATGTCGATCGATCGCGCCTCCAGGCCGTGGCGCGTGAGGCAGTCCGAAAAATGCTCGTTGATCGACTTCGAGTGCAGCTCGGCCGAGGAAATGTTGATCGCCAGAACCGTATCGGGGCCGAACAGCGCCTTCAGTTGGTGGCAATCCGACATCGCCTTGTCGATGACCCACCAGTCGATCTTCGTGAACAGACCGGAGCTCTCGGCTATCGGAACGAATTCGTCGGGCGTCACATGCCCCAGGACCGGCGAGTGCCAGCGCAACAGAGCCTCACAGCCGGTGACTTTTCCGCCGGCGTCGACGATCGGCATGTAGACCAGGTGAAACTGTTCGTCGGGATCGAGCGAGCGCAGTTCATCCTGGATCTGCCGCTGGCGGGTGCGCTTGTCGTTGAGTGCGCGGGAGAAGCGGGCGGACCGGTTCTTGCCGGCGGTCTTCGCCTGGTACATGGCGGCGTCGGCATTCGAGATCAGCTCCGCGACCGAGCTCGCATCATCAGGACATGCCGCCACGCCGATGCTTGCCGTGACCGGATAACGCTTGCCGGAAAGTTCGAAGCCATCTGAAAACAGAGCGAGGATCGCGCCGCAGATCTCCTGCACCGCGCCGTCGCCGGGCTGCGAACGCAACAGAACCGCGAATTCGTCGCCGGAGAGCCGCGCGAGGATGGCCGGCTCCTGCCCGCGTCTGCGCGTGATCTCTTCGACGTCGCGTGCGATCCGGGTGGCCAGCGTTTTCAAGAGCTCGTCGCCGACATCATGACCATGTTTGTCGTTGACGAACTTGAAATTGTCTATGTCGATGAAAAGCAGGCTGCATTTCTCGCCGGATGCGACAGCCTCCTGGACGGCCTGCGCGGCAAGCATGTTGAAGCGCCCCCGGTTGCTGATGCCCGTCAACGTGTCGGTCCAGGAACTCCGCTGCACGAGTTGGAGCGACTGCAGGGATTGTCGATGCATCTCCCGGATGTTTCGCGTCAGACGGCCGATCTCGCCGGCCTCGTCCACCTCGGCGATCTCCTCGCGCGCCCCGGCCATCACCGCCATGACGTTGGTATCGAGCGTTGCGATCGGTCCCGTGATGAAGCGGCGGATGAGCACGATGATCAGCCAGATCGAAAAGAGGCTCATGGCCAATGCGCCCAGGGCGAGGAGTACTTTCTGACGCAGCATCTGGGCTTCGAAATGCGCATCGGAAACGGTCAGCGTCGCATGCAAGGCGGGCCCGAGAGGAACGCTTGCCGACAGATCGTCGGTCACGGCAAGCGGCCACGGCTGGAGCACGATCTCGGCGCCATATTCCCTTTTCAGGGGGGGCTGCAGCCTGAGAAAGCGGTCGGGCTGTACCGCAACCTGCATCAGCAGCGCATTTGCCTTGTTGCTGGGAGCCGGCCGGCCAAAGGTCACCGGATCGACGAACAGCGAGTAGACGACCCGCGGCCGGTCGCCGGCGGAATCGACATAGCTCCAGTCGCCGAGTTTCGATCCGTTGAGCAACTGGCGTGCGAGATCGAGCTGTGCCGGATCGATTTCCGCAAAGGGATCCCAACTGTTCTCGAAATAGTACTCCGCTTCCAGCTTGCTGTTGAAAACAGCCAGGGAGATAAAGCCCGCAGGATCGTCGGACAGCGACGTCAGGCTCTCCTGCAGCCGCACACCGAGCGCATTGGCGCGATATTTCTTGTCGGTTTCGGCCACGTATTGCCGCAGCGCGTTGCCGCTCAAGAGCGCGTTGAGGGCACCGCGGCTGCGCCGAACCTCGTTCTGGAAGACGGAGGCGGCATGCTCGAGCCGTTGTGAAAGTTTGGCGTGCTCGAGTGCGCGGATGGAACGGCTCTGTGCGACGTGAACGGAGAGAGCTGCGAGAAGATAACCCGCCAGAACGACCGGAAAGATGAGGATGAGCGCACGCTTGCCGAGGGTCACTGGAAGTTCGCCAACGTGTTGATGATTCGCCGGCGCGCTTCAATAGATCGGACGGACAATTCCTGGTGATGCTGGTTCTTCGCCATGATTTCGGGCGGCGGGTAGATTTCCGGATCGGAGCGCATGGTGTCCGGAAGGAGCTTGAGCGCCGCGTTGCTTGCAGTCGGCATGTTGAGCGCGATCGCATTGGCAGCGGCGGCCTCCGGCGACCCGATGAAGTTCAGGAATTCGAGAGCCCGTTGCTTGCGAGGGGATGCGGCCGTGACGGAAAAACAGTCGAGCCACGACAATGTACCCTCTTTCGGGACCGAATAGCGCCATAGCCCCGCCTTGCCGGCTTTGCTGTTGAGCACATGCTGATCGCCGCTGTAGCCCAGCGCCAGATATATATTTCCGGCTAACGCCGGATCCTGGATCGAGGTGACGACGTAGTCGTAGGTCAGCACGAATGGGGCCTGCGTCTTCAGGAGCGCAAATGCGGCCTTCAGCGTCGGCGTGTCGTCGGCATTGACGGAGGCGCCGAGCAGCATGAGCGGAGGCACGAAAATCTCGCTGTGGTCGGCGAACATGGCGATGTGTTTGCGCAGCGCCGGCGCAGGACGCATCATGTCCCGCCAGGACGTCGGTGGCGGCGTGACCACATCGGAGCGATAGAGGATGCCGACCGTGCCCCAGAAGTAGGGAAGGCCGTAACCGGCGCAGGATTTGCGCCATTCCGGCGCATAGTCCCCGAGCGCGGGCAGATTGGTCTCGGAGAGCGGCTCGATGATGCCCTTCCGTCCGAAAAGCGTCGCGCCGTTCTCATCGACGATGACAAGATCGATGTTACGGCCCGGATCGGCAAGAATCTCGTCGCGGGCATCGTCGCTGTCGAAATTGATCTGGCGGATGGAAACGCCCGTCTTCTCGGTCCAGCGGTCGATGAGACGCTCGTCGATATAGTCTTCCCAGATAAGCAGGTTGAGCGTTTCGGCGCGGCTCGCGGAAGCGCAAAGCAGTGTCGCCAGAAAGACGGAAATAACCCCGCGTGCCTTCATTCTCTGCCCCTGCACACCCCCATCGCCGGACGCTATCCGGCAATGATTGAGGAATGCTTACGGCTGGAGCAAAGATCGTGCGGGCGCGAGGCGCCCGCACGCCTGTTTATCGCGCGGGCAGCTTCGGCAGAAATACGGTGAGCAGCCCAAGGAGCGGCAGATAGGAGCAGATCTTATAGACGAACTCGATGCCCTCCCGGTCGGCGAAGATGCCGAGGACCGCGGCGCCCATGCCGCCGGCGCCGAAGGCGAAACCGAAGAAGACGCCGGCGATCAGCCCCACCCGGCCCGGAACGAGCTCCTGCGCGAAGACGACGATTGCCGAGAAAGCGGACGAAAAGATGAGGCCGATGATGACGCTCAGCACGCCCGTCCAGAACAGGTTCGCATAGGGCAGAAGAAGGGTGAACGGGACGACGCCGAGGATCGAGAACCAGATGACGAAGCGGGCGCCGTACCGGTCGCCGATCGGGCCGCCGAGGAAGGTTCCTGCGGCCGCCGAACCGAGGAAGAGGAACAGCATCAGCTGCGCCTGCTGTACGCTGGTGTCGAACCTTTCGATGACGAAGAAGGTGAAATAGCTTGAGATGCTGGTGAGATAGACGTTCTTCGTAGCCGTCAGCAGGACGAGGATCGCGATCGTCCACAGGACCCGCGTCTTCGGCAACGGCAGCGCGCGGCTGGGGACGGGACGGCTCATGGTCGCGCGGCGGTGGCGCACGTACCACATGCTCACCCAGGAAAGCACGAAGAACCCGGTGATGGCGACGATGGAGAACCAACCGAGGCTGCCCTGGCCGAAAGGGAGCACGATGAATGCGGCCAGCAGCGGGCCAAGCGCGCTTCCGGCATTGCCGCCGACCTGGAACAGCGACTGTGCCAGGCCGTGGCGGCCGCCCGAAGCAAGTCGGGCCACGCGGGAGGATTCGGGATGGAAGATCGCCGACCCGATGCCGATCAGGCTCGCTGCCAGGAGAAGCATCCAGAAGTGGTCGGCATTGGCGAGAAGCAGGAGGCCCATGCAGGTCGAGAGCATGGCGAACGGCAGCGAATAGGGGAGCGCCCAACGATCCGTCACGATGCCGATGGCCGGCTGCAGCATCGACGCCGTCACCTGAAATGTAAACGTCAGAAGGCCGATCTGGACGAAATCGAGCGCGTAATTTTCCTTGAGCAAAGGATAGAGCGCCGTCAGCAGCGATTGCATGATGTCGTTCAGCATATGACAGAAGCTGACCGCCAGGATGACCGAGAATGCTGTCTTTTCCGGGCTGATGCTGCCCGCCGACGTGACCGTTGCCATGGAATGTTTCCTTAGGAGGCGGCTCGCCAAGGGAGCCTTTTCGGCCATCTCTAGACGGCTTGTCGCTGGCCTGCTTTTGTGATTTGGTCGAGTTCTTTCGTGAGTGGGCCATATGGCGAAATCGGACCGACATCACCTGCCAAAGTTGCCGGACGCGGACCATTTCAGAAGCCTGGAATGGATCGAGAAGGCGAACGCGCCCGTTCTCGCGATCGGGAGGGATTACGCCTGCGGGCTCACCGTGCCCTCCCACAGCCACAGCCGGACTCAACTCTGGTGGGCGCGTTCGGGGGTGGTGCTCGTCTATACGTCGGGGGGGCGCTGGATGATTCCTCCGGGACATGCCCTGCTGATCCCCGCGGGTATCGAGCATTCGGCCGAGATGGTCAGCGATGTGCGTATGCATTCCATTTACATCTCGCCGGAGGCAAGCGAGGCGCGCCGGCCTCTCGTCCTGGAGATGAGCGCGCTCGTCGGCAGCCTCATCGACGAACTTGTCGGCGCCGGGAACGAAGCATCGTCCGAACGGCGCGAAAGCCTGATGATGGAATTGCTGCTCACGGAAATACCGCGGCTCAACCAGCGGCCTTTAGGTCTGCCTTTCCCGCGCGACCGCAAGCTCGCAGCCCTCTGCCGGCAGTTTCTGGAGGCGCCGTCGGCATCGGCGAATATCGACGCATGGGCGGCCCGCATGGGCATCAGCCGGCGTTCCTTCACGCGGCTCTTCCGGCAGGAGACGGGCGTGAGCTTCGTCACGTGGCGACAGCATGCCTGCATTTTCGCCTCGCTGCCGCGCATCGCGGACGGCGAACCGATCACCACGGTGGCGCTCGACGCCGGCTATGAGAACGTCGCGGCTTTCACGACCATGTTCCGCCGCATGCTGGGTGCGCCGCCGAGCGTCTATCTGCGTGACCAGCGGACCTGAACGGCGTCGGCACTTTCTGGGATTGCTCTAAGTCCTGTTGAGATTCGGAATACCCGCCGCGGCTTGTTCTATGTGACAAGCACAGAGATGAGGAGAGATTGCAGCCGACAAAACCCACCAGAGCTACAACGCCATTATCCAGCTCACAGCAGCCTTCATAAACTCAAGATGATTCTCAAATACCTTTAGTCCAATTTGCGAGATAGCCGCGGTGCTGCGTGAGTGCGGAAGCTGAAAAGATCGGTCTGACGGAATTGCAGGGACTTGTCGAAGATAAGAATGCGTTGTATGACTTAGGGAGTCACTCCTTATACGTGCTTAAGTCACGTACCAGGTTTCTCCACTGACGAACTATTCTTCGGAGTATAGATGCGCATTCATGTTGTTTTTCTTGCGTCTCAGGCTTTTCTTCTTGCAGCTGGAGCCGTTGCTGCCGAAGAGGGCCGGTACCCATGGTCTGGAGACTGGTATCTGAAGATAGGCGCCACTGGTTTTCTCGGTCCGGAGTATGAAGGCTCTTCGAAGCGCATGCTTCAGGCGGCGCCGCTCGTTTCGCTCGGCAAGGCTGGCAGCGCCGTGCGCTTTTCGTCGCGCAACGACAACATGTCCTACGCCCTGCTCGACCAGGGACATTTCCGCGCTGGCGCCGTCGGCAAATTGATTTTCGAGCGTGACGAGGACGACTCGAGCGATCTTGACGGACTAGACCGTCCCAAATTCGGCGGCGAAGTCGGCGGTTTCGCCGAGGTCTACCCCACGGACTGGATGCGTCTTCGCGCCGAGATACGTCAGGGTATCCGCAGCCATCACGGGGTCGTCGCCGATGTCGCGGCGGATGCCTTCGCCGATCTGGGCGACACCGTCCGCATTTCCGCCGGACCGCGGTTGACGGCGGCATCGAGCGATTATTTCGACGCCTATTATGGCGTCAACGCAGCGGAATCCGCTGCTTCGGGACTCGGCACCTATGATCCGGGTGGCGGTATTCACTCCGCGGGTCTCGGCGCGGAGATCAACTGGATGGCGACCGAGAAGCTGGAGACGGGTGTCTATGCCGAATATCGGCGATTGATGGGCGCTGCCGCCGATTCAAGCCTCGTACGCGAGCGCGGCAGCCGCGACCAGTTCCTCGTCGGGGTGACCGCAACCTATCGCTTCGATTTCAGGCTCCCCTGACGGGCCGCCTGGAAGGCGGCGGGATGAAATGGGGCGCTTGACCGGCGGGTTTTGCGGGGCCAAACAAAGGCCATGAACAGTTTTATCGATTCCGGCCGCGTGCACGACGCGCCGTCCAATAATTGGGTCTATCGGGTTCTGCCGCGAGCGCTGTGGCCCTATGCGCAGCTCGCCCGCTGGGACCGGCCGATCGGCTGGCAATTGCTGCTGTTGCCCTGCCTCTGGTCGGCCGCCATGGCGGCCGGGGCGGCGGCTTCGCTCGGCAGCTTCTCGGCCGGGCGCTTCCTTTTCCATATATTTCTCTTCACTGTCGGCGCGATTGCCATGCGCGGTGCCGGCTGCACCTACAACGACATCGTCGATCACGACATCGACATGGAAGTGGCACGTACGCGTTCGCGCCCGCTGCCTTCCGGCCGCGTCACCCGCTTTCAGGCGAAGGCATTCATGCTGTTGCAGGCCCTTGTGGGTCTCGTCGTGCTCCTGCAGTTCAACGGTTTCACGATTTTTCTCGGCTTCCTTTCGCTGGCGCTGGTCGCGATCTATCCCTTCGCCAAGCGTTTCACGGACTGGCCGCAGTTTTTCCTCGGGCTCGCCTTCTCCTGGGGCGCGATCATGGGCTGGACCGCGGAGTTCGGCAGCCTCTCCCTGGCTGCGATCAGCCTCTACGCTGCCGCCATCGCCTGGACCATCGGTTATGATACCATCTACGCCTATCAGGACAGGGAGGACGACGAGCTGATCGGCGTCCGCTCGACCGCCCGCCGCTTCGGCGACAACCCGCAGCCCTGGCTTATCGGGCTATACGGGATTGCGGTTTTCCTGATGCTTTTCGCCTTTCTGGCGGCCGGTGCCGGATTCTTCGCCTATGTCGGGCTTCTGGTGGCCGCGGTGATGCTCGCCTACCAGATCGTCGTATTGAACATTCACGATCCGCTGCAATGTCTCGCGCTATTCAAGTTCAACGGCGTCGTCGGCCTGATCATCTTTGCCGGACTTGTGCTCTCGCTTCTCGTGCGGCTCATTTGAATACAAAAGCCGGCCATAGGACGCGGAGCGTCGTAGGGCCGGCTTGCTGATCTATGTCTTACGGCGTGGAACGCTGCGGTCACGCCCGGGCGATGATTTCGCGGCCGTCGATCTTCATCTGGATACCGAGACTGCCGGTGGAGCGGCGCACGAGAAAACGCGGGCGGCGCTCGGCGAAGAAGGAATGACGGCGGCGCGGCTTTGCGGGAGCGGTGCGGACATCGCCGATATGTTCCTCAAGCGGCCGCGCGACCCCGTCGGCTTCCACCATGAGCATCGGAATGCGATAGGCTTCGGCCCAGGCGCGCCAATCGGCGGCGATGTCCGAAAGATCATGAGCCACGAGCAGCGGGATACAGAGATCCGGATCATCGTGATGAAGTTCGAGCGTCACTGTAACCTCCCCGTCGCCATGGTCGATTGCCCGTGCCGCCACACCCTTGAAAGCTCGCGCCGGCAGAGCGATCGAAAGCGGCAGGCCGCTGAATGGTAGCACCTTGCGCAGAACAGCGCCACGCTCGTCAAGGCTGATGCTGACATTCCCCGTGTGCCCGCGCAGCACGTAGCTTGCTTGCTGCGGAAAGCGCTTCGGGTCAAGTCTGAGCGTGTTTTCGACCCAAGCCGGCTGAGAGAGTGTATTGCGCATTTCATATCGCCCTTGTTTTTCCTTGAGAGCCGTTCCCGGCCTTCCTGTCGGGACTTTTCGTCCTCTACGGGCTGAGGATAGGTGGGCTCCGTTCCGGGCGGCTTAAAATTCGCGGTTAAAAAAACTTTGCTGTCTCCGATGGTTAGCAAAAGCCGAGGCCGCAAGGTTTCTCATTCGTCAATGAAACCGCGGGCATTTTCGATGTGCTTTGCCAGGGCGGGATGCGGGCGGAAAATGGGCACTCACTTTCCGCGTCCCGCTCCAGCGGGAAAAGCCACACACAAGCATGCTGCGCGATCTTGGTCATCATCGGAGTGGTTTCAGGGGATGTCGGAGCGCCGGCGGTCCCCGTTCCTTGCTGGCGGGCGACGCATGGTTTCGACTTATCTCGACTACAATCTGATCGCACGGGACATGAAGCTCAGCCTGAGGCGCGTGTCGGAGCAGACGATCGTCGCCCGCGATACGCAGTATTACAGGGAGAACATCGGCAGTGTGGCCTCTGTCGACGAGTTCCTAGCCGATTACCGTCTCTATTCCTACGCGATGAAGGCCTATGGCTTGGCGGACATGATCGAGTCGGTCGCCTTCATGCGGAAGGTGCTCGAAAGCGATCTGTCCGACGACAACAGCTTTGCCAACAAGCTGACGGACGAACGATACCGCGATTTCACGATGGCGTTCAGCTTCAGCGGTGGAACGGCGGTTTCCCAGACGGAAGCGCAGCTCGACGAGATGATCGGCCTCTATAATACGAGTATCGCCAGCATCGGGGAAACCCAGAAGGAAGAGACGCGCTACTACAACGTCATGATCGACAAGGTCACCAGCGTCGATCAGCTTCTGAACAATGACCGTCTGCGGACCTATGTCTTCACTGTCTTCGGTATCGACGAGAGCACTTACTCCCGTGAAACGCTCCGCAAGGTTCTCTCCAGCAATGCCGACGACCCGGAAAGCTATGAGAACACCGTGCTCGAGCCCAGACTATCGGAGCTCGAGGCTGCCAGAGCCGACGCTCAGGCGAAGCTCCAGCAGAGCGGCACGACGCAGGCGGAAAAACTGGAACTCCAGGCGAAGATAGCCACCTACAACAAGTCGATTTCCACGGTCAGCAATTACCTGGCGATGGCGGCGGCTTTCCAGTTCGAAGCCGACGGCACGGTGGCCGCGGGATCGGCACAGACCGCCGCGCACAAGAAGACCATGAATGAACTCTACGTCTCCAGCAATTCCCGGGTCACGCCTCAGGCGGCGCTCCTGAACAAGGCCTATTTCGAGGAGAAGATCGCGAGCATCACGACCGTCAGCGAGCTTGTCGCCGATACGCGCCTCTATAACTACATCCGCACGGCCTTCGATCTCAACGAGGTCACGATCGTGCCGGCGACGATCAAGAATATCCTGACCAGCGATCCGGACGACCCGAACAGCTACATCAACACGATCGGCAAGGGCAACGAGAACTACAAGGCGCTCGCCAGGGCCTTCAACTTCCAGGCGGATGGCACGCTCGCGGCGGGCGATGCAGCGCAGACCGCGGAGCAGACGACACACACCTCCAGCCGTTACATGACGCGCTACAATGACAAGGACGACGCAGCGGACGAGAAGGCGATCGGCGCCTATAAGCTTGCCGTAGAGAAGATGACGTCCGTCAGCGACTTCATCGAAACGGCTTCGATCTACGATTTCGCGCTGCAAGCCGTCGGCCTCGATCCGGATTCCGAAAGCGCGCGGACGATCAAGCGGGTGCTGACCAGTGATCTCACCGATCCGGAAAGCTTCGTCTATACGCTGAAGGACGAGCGTTACCTGAAGCTCGCCCAGCTGTTCAACTTTACGACATCGGGCGATATCGGCGTTCCGGCATTGGCCCAGTCGGAGACGCTGATCCAGGAGACCGCCAAGACCTATATCGTCAACAAGTCCCGTTTTGGTTCGGAGGAGGACAAGACCAAGGCCGAAGCGGAAGCCGAATATTATACGGCCGAAGTCGCCAAACTCTCCTCTCTCGACGAGTTTCTCGCCGATTCCCGCCTGGTCGATTTCGCTCTCGAGGCAAACGGCATCGATCCCGAGAATGTCACCGTCGATTTCCTCCGCGACATCTTCACCTCCGATCTGGACGATCCCAAGAGCTTCATCAATCAGCAGCAGAACTCCGGAGCCTACATCGCCCTGGTCACCTCGTTCAATTTCGACAGCGGCGGCAATGTTCTGCGCGAGGACAAGAGCGTCATCATCACGCGGCAGGGGCTTTACGAGACCCTCGACCGGTATCTGCACCAGTCGCTGGAAGAACAGGCAGGCGAGGACAATGCAGGTGTCCGCCTGGCACTCTATTTCGAGCGCCAGGCAGGCTCGCTCGTCGACGCCTACGATCTCCTGGCGGATGATGCGCTCGCCGAAGTGTTCCGCACCATCTTCAGCCTGCCCGACGAATTCAGTTCCATGGACATCGACCAGCAGGCAAAGATCGTCGAGAAGAACCTCGATCTCGAGAAGCTGAGCGATCCGGCCGAACTGAAGAAACTCCTCGCGCGCTTCACCGTGCTCTACGATCTGGAGAACAACATGGAAGTCGATCCGGCCGTGGTGGTGCTTTCAGGCAGCGGCAGCAATATCGGCATCAGCGCCGATACGCTCTTCCAACTGTCGCAGCTCAGGAAGGGCGGGTAGGGCTTAACGGCGGGCGGCCCGGATCACGCACTTCCGGATGCCGTCGTTACTCGCCTCGATCCTCGCGCAGCACCTTATCGGGGTTCATGATCCCCGCCGGGTCGAAGGCGTGCTTGATCCGTCGCATGAGCTCGATCTCGATCGGCGAGCGGATCGCCGCGAGTTCGTCTCGCTTCAACTGGCCGATGCCATGCTCGGCAGAGATCGAGCCGTCATGTTTGAGCACGACGGCGTGAACGATCGCATTGATCTCGCGCCACCGATCGAGAAAGCTCTGCTTGTCCGCGCCGACGGGCTGGGAGATGTTGTAGTGGATATTGCCGTCGCCCATATGGCCGAAGGCGCAGATGCGCGCGCCGGGGATGGCCTTGGAGACAAGCGCATCCGCCTCCGTCATGAAGGCCGGAATGCTCGACACCGGGACCGAAACGTCATGCTTGATGGAGCCACCCTCAGGCTTTTGTGCCGGCGACATGCTTTCTCGCATGTGCCAGAGCGCTCTGCGTTGCGCTTCGTTCTGGGCGATGACCGCGTTTTCGACGAGACCGTCGGCAATGACGGCTTCGAGAAGGTCTTGCACCATCCCTTCCGCGCTTTCGGCGGTATCCGAGGTGGAGATATCGATCAGCGCGTACCACGGATGCGTCGTTTCCATCGGATCTCTGACGCCGGCGATGTGCCGGGTGGTGAACTCGATGCCGAGCCGCGGCATCAGTTCGAAGCCCGTCAGGGCCGGCCCGCAGACGCTTGTTGCCCGATCGAAAAGCGTAAGTGCGTCCTCGACGCTCCTGAGGCCGGCAAAGGCCACCTGGTGGCCGCGCGGTTTCGGAAAGAGCTTCAAAACGGCGCCGGTTATGACGCCGAGCGTTCCCTCGGCGCCGATGAAAAGATCGCGCAGATCGTAGCCGGTATTGTCCTTCCTGAGGCGTCTGAGCCCATCCCAGATCTCCCCGGTCGGGAGCACGACTTCCAGCCCCAGGCAGAGCTGGCGCATGTTCCCATAGGCAAGCACGGCAGTGCCGCCGGCATTGGTCGAAAGATTGCCGCCGATCCGGGCAGAGCCTTCCGAGCCGAGTGACAGGGGAAAAAGCCGGTCGACGTCATCGGCGGCCTTCTGGATGTCCGCCAGGATACAGCCGGCGTCGGCCACGATCACGTTGCCGACCGGGTCGATGTCGCGGATGCGGTTCAGCCGCTCGAGGGAAAGGACCACGTCGGCTTTGCCCTCGCGTGGAATCTGTCCGGCCACATGTCCGGTATTGCCGCCCTGCGGCACGACTGCCGTTCGGGTCTGACTCGCAAGCCGCATCACCAGCGAAACTTCCTCGACGGAGCCGGGCCTGAGCACGAGCGGCGTCGTGCCGCGGTAGAGCCCGCGGGACTCGACGAGGTAGGGTGCCGTGTCGGCGGGTGCGGTGAGGGCATTGCCAGGCCCGACGATATCGACGAAGGAGGCGATGAGTTCGGGAGAAGGAAGTACGGTGGTCATGGCCCTGCCTCGGATCAACGTGGTTGCTTCAAGCGTGCCGATGGCCATCAGCCCCGCGGCGCGGCCGCGCGCTGCAGCCGGTCGATTATCGCCTCGCCGAGCCCCTCGCTCGGGATCGGGCCGAAAGCGATGGTCGCGGCGCCGCTGGCATCCGCTTTTTTCATATAGTCGAAAAGATTGGCGGCGGCTTCCCGCAGGCTGCCGCCCGGACTGAGATCCAGGACGATCGCGGCATCGGCTTCACCGGGAAGCGCCTCTCCGCCGAAGCGGATCAGGGCTTCTCCCTTCCGGACCTCATCGGCATCGAGCCGCACAGCGGCACCGGGAGCGTAATGCGAGGCGAGCATGCCGGGCGCCTCGATGACAGCGCCGGCGGCCTCCGGGCGCTCGATGGCGAGCCCGGTCAGCGCTTCGATCTCTGCCGCGTCGAGCCCCCCGGGCCTCAGCAGCCGCAACCTTCCGTTCTCGACCTTGACGATGGTCGATTCCAGGCCGATCGCGGCCGGCCCCGCGTCGAGGATGAGCTTCAGCCTGGAACCGAGATCCGCCTGCACATGGGCCGCACTGGTGGGGCTGATCTTGCCCGAGGTGTTGGCGCTCGGCGCTGCCAAAGGCCGCCCGAACCGGGCGATCACCCGGCGCGAGAAGCCGTCGGGCATGCGAATTCCGAGCGTATCGAGACCGGCGGATGCGAGCGTGTGCACGGTGCTCTCCCGCCGCTGCGGCAGGATCAGCGTGAGGGGGCCGGGCCAGAAGGCCTCGGCCAGACGTCTCGAAACCGGATCGAAGGTCACATGCGCCTCTGCCATCGCCAGATCGCAGACGTGGCAAATCAGCGGATTGAACCGCGGCCGCCCCTTCATCTCATAGATGCGGCTGATCGCATCGGGGGTCGTGGCATCGGCGGCAAGGCCGTATACGGTCTCCGTCGGGATCGCGACCGGTTCGCCGTCCGAAAGAACCGCGCAGGCTTTCTCGATTGCCCGCTCAGGTTCGATGCGCGTGTCGATGATTTCGGCCATGGCGTTCTGATCCTTTCCGTCGCTTCCTTAACGGAGCGACCGCAAAAACAGAACGATTTTCTTTGTCAAAGGCTGCGAACGATCCGGCGCAAGGCTTCGTCGCGTGCGCCGAGCATCAGCACGTTCTTCAGCGCCACCTTCGGATCCTGCGTCCGGAAAATCAGCCCGTTGCCGCGCACGTTGCGGTTGACGACGATCCGTTCCTCGCCGGCGTCGGGCTCGATCGCGACGGCGAAATACATGCGCGAGTAGCCCGGCTGGATACGGTCGAAGAAATGGGTCTCGTTCCCGAGCTCGCAGAAGAAGTTCGCGAAATAAAAGGACCAGGTGATCTCATGCCCGTTGGCGAGGCAGGTATTCGCGGCGGTCACGTGGCAATAGCCGAGATGCGGACTGCTGGGGAGCGTGCGATGGAAAACCATCTTCGGGAACTGGATCGAGGCATGAAACCCGTTGATTCGCCTGTGGGTCGTCTCGCCCGCTGTCGTCAGCTTCCGCGCCGTCTGCTGCGCCACCTCGGCATAACTCAGATACTGACGCTCGTTCGGCATCCACCGGCGTCTATCGATCCGGCCGGTCCGCAGGAACTCGGTGTGAGCCTTGGCTTTCGGCGGCGCGGCCGCCTTGTCGGCAGCGTCGTAATATCGGAGTTTTGCCATGGGCGTCGTCGCGCCATCCTGTCCGCAAGCGGGTTGATCGCGGCGAACGTTAAATCATCTCAGTTAACGAATTGGTCCCGGTATGTCCGGGCCGGCATCGATCAGACCCTTGTGTTGGCGGGCCGTGTCGCAGAATGGCCACTCGCCTTCGCGCCATGAACGGCGCTGCCGAAAAATCCGCCAGCTGCGCAGGGATTCATCTACTTCCTTGTTTGTTATGGATAATATTGCATGCCTTCGTGCCGATTGTGTCGCGCCTGGCTGTCGTCTTTCTGGAATCGGATGTCGTCTATTGGCAGTTGCCGGGCCGGTCCTCAGGCTTAGATGAGGACACTCAAGGTGCCGCCTCGAAGGGAGGGCGGAGAATTGGGAAGCCGGTCAAATCCCGGCGCTGCCCCCGCAACGGTGGTGGAGCGAACAGCCACGGCAGAAGGCCACTGGACACCGCGTCCGGGAAGGCGCCGGGCAGGTCCCTTGCGGACGGCTCCAGAGCCCGGAAACCAGCCTTGAAGCAGAAATAGACCGTAGCTGGTTGCGGCGGGCAGCCGGATCGGAGCCAATTGCGTTGCGGGTCCACGCGGCCGGCGCGGGTTCCAGTCCTGCCTCTCCGAAACGGCGGAAAAACGAGGACAAGGGCATGGAAATTCAGACCGAAATGCTGCGCAAGCTGAAGACCCGTCGCGAAGGCTACAGCCTCGACCGCGCCTTCTACGTCGATCCCGATTATTACCGTCAGGACCTGGAGCAGATCTGGTACAAGGATTGGCTGTTCATCGGCCATGATTGCGAAGTCCCGCGGCCGGGGAACTATTTCACGGTGCAGGTCGGCGATTACCCGGTCGTTATCGTTCGAGACAGGCAGGGCGCGGTCCGGGCACTGCACAATTCGTGCCGCCATCGCGGCTCGCGCGTCTGCACGCAGCACAAAGGCTCATCCGCCAAACTCGTCTGTCCCTACCACCAGTGGACTTACGAACTCGACGGCCGCCTGCTCTTCGCGCGGCAGATGCCCGAGGGCTTCGACCCGGCCGAGCACAGTCTGAAGCCGATCCACTGCGAGACCGTCGGCGGTTACATCTTCATCAGTCTTGCCGAACACCCGATGGACTTCCGGCCGTTCCGCGAGACGGTCGCGGCCTATCTCGCGCCGCATCGCCTGGGGGAAACGAAGGTCGCCTTCGAAAGCACCATCGTCGAGAAGGGCAATTGGAAGCTGGTCTGGGAGAACAATCGCGAGTGTTACCACTGCGCCGCCAATCATCCGGAACTCTGCCGTACCTATCCGGAAGCGCCGACCGTAACCGGTGTCCAGGGGGCGATGAACGATCCGGAAATCGGCGCCCACTGGCAGAAATGCGAGGCGGCGGGCCTTCCGAGCGCCTTCAAGATCGCGCCCACGGGCCAGTTCCGCATGACGAGAATGCCGCTGATCAACGGCGCCGAGAGCTATACGATGTCCGGACAGAAGGCTGTCCGCAAGCAACTCTCCATCGGCGTAGACGCCGATGGCATCGGGACGCTGCTCCTCTTCCATTATCCGACGACCTGGAACCACATTCTCGGCGACCATGCGATCACCTTCCGCGTTCTGCCGCTCGGGCCGGAACTGACTGAGGTTACGACCAAATGGCTGGTCAACAAGGATGCGGTGGAGGGCGTCGACTACACGATAGACGAGCTGACGCACGTCTGGACGGAGACCAACGATCAGGACCGGCAGATCGTCGAGGAAAACGCCTTCGGAATCCGCTCGCCCGCCTATGAGCCGGGTCCTTATTCCGCCGAACACGAGGGCGGCGTCATGCAGTTCGTCGAGTGGTATTCGAGCTTCATGCTGGACCGCCTTCAGGGCGGGGCCGCGCATCTCTCGCGGGTGGCATGACGATGGAAATGCCTCGCTCCTTTCACCATTTCGACGAGCTCGACCCCTGGAGAGACCGTCAGCACATGCTGGAGTGCATGTCGGCCGTAGCCGAAACCGCTGACGTGATGACCTTCACCTTCCGCTCCGACAAGCCGGCCTGGTTCCGCTACCTGCCGGGGCAGTTCGTGACACTCGAACTGCCCGTCGCAGCCGAGCCGGTGATGCGCACCTATACGCTGTCATCCTCGCCATCGCGCCCGCTTTCGGTCGCGGTCACGGTCAAGGCGCAGCCCGGAAGCATCGGCACCCGCTGGATGTTCGACAATCTGAAGCCGGGCATGATGCTCAAGGCGTTCGGGCCGCTCGGCGACTTCAGCTTCGTCCGTCATCCCGGTGAAAAATATCTCTTCATATCGGCGGGGTCGGGCGTCACGCCGATGATGTCGATGACGCGCTGGATGGCCGACTGCGCGCCGGAAACGGATGTCACCTTCATTTCCTGCGCCCGGCGCCCGGACGATCTCCTCTTCAGATCGGAGCTCGAAGTTCTCGCCCGTCAGATGCCGGGGCTCAATCTCGGCTTCCTCGTGGAGGGGCATGAGGCGCGGCATGGCTGGCATGGTCTGCGCGGCCGCATCGACGCGGCGAAGTTGCCGATGCTCGCACCGGATTTCCTGGAAAGAACCGTCTTCTGCTGCGGGCCCGAGCCGTTCATGGGCAATGTTCGGGCAATGCTGGAAGCGGCGGGCTTCGACATGGCCCGCTATCACCAGGAGAGTTTCCAGCCCGCCGCGGCGCCAGCGGCCGAGGAGCTTGCAATTCGGGCCGGGCCTACCGCCGATGCAGGGGCCGGGGCGGCGCGGGTGACCTTTACCATGAGCGGCAAGGAAGCGACCGCCGTTCCCGGCCAGACGATCCTGCAGACGGCCCGCGCCAACGGTGTCAGGATCGGGGCCGCCTGCGAGGGCGGCATCTGCGGAACGTGCCGGGTGTTGAAGATCGCCGGCGACGTCGAGATGAACCACAATGGCGGCATTCTCGACGACGAGATCGAGGAGGGCTACATCCTCGCCTGCTGTTCGCGGCCGACAAGCGACGTCCAGATCGAGGCCTGAGTTAACGCCGCTCGGATTGGTAGGGCAGGCGTGCCTCGGCGGCCCTGACGGCGATGGAGCCGGTAACCGTCTCGTCGGCGCCGGCTCCTGATCCGCTCTCCGCCTCGGCGCGGCTTATGACGAGCGGCCGCGAAAGAGTGGCCGTTGCATTTGCGTTCAGCGCCGGGATCGTGCCGACGGTGGCCGAGGCGATAACAGTGAGCACCGGCGGCTTCTCCGGAAGAAGCGCGCCGTGAGGCCAGACGCTCTTCAGTGCCGATGCACTCATCGCTGCGACATTCACGTCTATATCGTCGAGGGTGCCGGGCACCCGATAGGGGCAGCGCTTCTTTCCGCAATTATGCGCCGAGGAGAATTGCCAGAGCGCATAGCGGTCCCAGTTTCCCATCGGAAAGACTTTACGGATATCGGGCTTGTAGCGCGCATACCAGAGCGGAAGGCGCGAAAGAAGCCGATGCTTGAAGCGGTTGGCGGCAATGTGTTTCGCGGTTGCGTGGTTGGTGTAGAGGACGGGATAGCGCCCCGTCCGGGCCTTCACATGGCCGGCGAAGATCGCGGCGTCTTCGAGCGACATGTATTTTTCCGGATCGATCCCTTCGATATCGAGCACCATCAGCTCGTCGTCGCGCGGATCGGCATAGTCGATGAAGTGGTTCGCCTGATCGACGGGGTTGCCAGGCCTTGCCAGATGATAGGCGCCCCAGAGCAGACCATGCGAGCGCGCGAGCATCCGGCGCGTCTGATAGAGTTCGCGGCTGACCGCATATTTGCGCCACATCGTCCTGCAATGGGCAACCGTATCGCCGCCGTGGTCACCGGTACAGGTGTAGCTTTCCGGCAGGCCGTCGGAAGCCTTCGCGATGAAGCCCGCGATCCGCTTGTCCTTCAGCATGGCTTCCCAGTCGATGCTGTTCAGCTCGTAAGCGTCGACGACAATGGCGTTCCGCCGCTCTTTCCACGGCTCCACTTCGCTAGCGCGTGCGTTCGCCGCCGCGAAGGTCAGGCCCATGAGGACCGCCAGGCGCAAGATCATCCCTATGATCGAGATTCCCCGCTTTTCCATTCTCTGAGATTGCCGACTTAGCGTTAAGAGGTCGTAAATCTCAGCCCCGGCCCCAATCTGCGCGAGGCGAACACTTCTGTACACCGACCTCAAGAGGCAAAGTCGACGGCCCGATTCCGCCCAGGATTGTACCGACGGAGGGATTTTTCCATTGCTGCATCCGCGCGCAGCAGTTGCTTCCGGCGATTTCTGCTCTAGTCTTGGTATATCGCCCCTGCAAGGGCCGGTTGTACGCGAATCGAATGCGAGGAGGAAATGATGTCACGCAAATGGCTTTCGGGCGCGCTTGCAGCGATCGTGCTGGCGGCATCGGCGGTGCCGTCGCAGGCTTTCACGCCTCTGCCCCCGCGGGTTGCCGCCGAGAGCGCCGTCACGGACGTTCAGTATGCGCCGAGGCGTGGCTATTACCGGTATGGCGACTTCTATTATTACAACGGTCACCGTGGTTACCGCTACCAGCGCCCCGGCTATCGCTATTACCGGGGCTGGTGGTACCCGCCGGCTGCTTTCGGAATCGTAATCGAGCGCCGTCCCGCTTACCGCCCGCCGGTCCGTTACGGCAGCCGGCATGTCCAATGGTGCTATGATCGCTATCGCTCTTACAGGGCCTACGACAACAGCTATCAACCCTATAACGGCCCCCGCCGGCAGTGCTATTCGCCCTATAGCTGAAGCTAGGGCATATACACATCTGACCCTCCCGCGGGACCATTGCCTTGGGGGAGACGATAAGCGGTTCGACCTTCGCATGCCAAAACGATGTCACGGGCAGAACGCAGAAGCGGAAGCGAGAGCTCGCCGCAGGTATTCTCCCCCACAAGGGGGGAGACGACAAGCGGCTTGACCTTCACGCCTCCCAAACGATGCCGTCGGCAGACCGCATAACTGCGAGCCAGCCGGTTTCTCCCCAAGGCAACGGCCCCGCCGGCAGTGCTATTCGCCCTATAGCTGAGCGGTCGCCTCTCAGATAATGCCGATGCGCTTGAGGACGATCCAGGCAAGGCCCATGGACGAGGCAATGAGCATGCCCGCAAAAGCGGTGCCGCTGCCCTCGGAAAAGGGGAGCGCCCCCGTGTTCATGCCGAAGAAGCCGGTGACGAGCGTTGGCGGCAGCAGGAAGGCGGTCATCAGCGAGAGGATATAGAGGTGACGATTCGTTTCCGAGGAAATCTTGCTGTCGATTTCCTCGTGCAGCAGCCTCGCGCGTTCCTGGAGGGCGAAGACATCCCGGTCGACGGCCTCCAGCCGATCCGAAAGTCTCTCGGCCACGTCGATAAAGCCCGGCGGCACCTCGTCCTCTTCCAGGGCTCCGGCCCGGCGCAACAGGGCGAGCACCGTCCGCAGGTGCCGGTGCAGCCGCACGACGGTCCGGCGCAATGGCGCCAGGCCCGGCTGCTTGCTGTGCCCGGCCTCCCCATAGACATGGTCCTCTATGACGTTCAATTCCTCCGTCAGCTCGAGCACCAGCGTGATCAGAGTGCGCTGGAACTCCACGACGAGCATCTCGAAGAGGTCGATAGGGCGGCGGCATCTGGCGCTCTTCTCCACGGCCGCTTTCACGCGATCGACACTTCTCAGCGGGTGCAGGCGCGTGGTGATGATCATCCGGTCGCTGACGGCGAAATGAAGCCAGCCGATCGTCTGCGTCACCGCATCGAATGTCCGCTCGAAATCGACCAGAGTGCCGTGCACGACGTCGTCCGCCACCGTGATCGCGGCCTGCGTGTCGTGACTCGTCAGGGTGGCGATTGCCTCCTGCGGGAGATTTCCGATGCGCTCGATCAGCGCCGGTGTGCGTGCGTCGCTGAGCGCGAGGTGCAGCCAGACCCAGTCTTCGCCTGCCTCAAGGCTCTCGACGGGCGAATCGGCGGCTATGCGCCGGCACCGGCTTTCTCCCGGTACGAACCGGTAGGCCCAGACGAGGCCCGGTATATCGGGTGAGATCAGATTCATCGCAGTGCCTCGGCCGGATCGGTCGAGACGGCTTCTATTCGCGGCCCGTGACGGTTTTGTTAAAGTTGCCCGGCCGCAGTCGCCGTCCGGATGTAGTGAGTGACGTTGACGTTCACGTAAAATTAGCTAGTCTGCCGCCCATCCAATAGGCGCCGGCGGAAGCAGGGGAGGAGCACCATGTACAAGGCACCGGTCGAGGAGATCGCATTCACCCTGAAGCATGTTGCCGGCATGGCCGAGGCTCTCGACGCCGGGACGTTCGGCGAACTCGGCGAGGACCTTGTCGACGCGATCCTCGGGGAGGCCGGGCGCTTCGCCTCGGAAGAGGTGGCGCCGCTCGGCGACGAGGGCGACCGGCAGGGGTCGCGGCTCGTCGATGGCGCCGTGAAGACGCCTGAGGGTTGGCGGGAACTCTACCGCAACTGGATTGCCGGCGGCTGGAACGGCCTGACGGCTCCGGAAGCCTTCGGCGGGCAGAACCTGCCGCACATGTTGCACGTCGCCGCCATGGAAATGTGGAACAGCGGCTCAATGGCCTTCGCACTTGCGCCGACGCTCACCATGGG
The DNA here is from genome assembly GCF_056739175.1 of Ensifer sp. R1-3. Lineage (NCBI taxonomy): Bacteria > Pseudomonadati > Pseudomonadota > Alphaproteobacteria > Hyphomicrobiales > Rhizobiaceae > Ensifer > Ensifer sp. R1-3. Next base: position 1,906,839 of record NZ_CP096515.1, on the reverse strand, counting down.
CGCCATCGAAGCGCTCGAGAAGCACGGCACCGACGCTCTGAAGGCGACCTTCCTGCCGAAGATGGTGTCGGGCGAATGGATGGGGACCATGAACCTGACCGAGCCGCATGCCGGCTCGGACCTCGGCGTGCTCAAGACCCGCGCAGAGCGCCGCGACGACGGCACCTATCGCATCCTGGGGCAGAAGATCTTCATCACCTGGGGCGAGCACGATTTCACCGACAATATCGTCCATCTGGTACTCGCGCGGCTACCCGATGCGCCAGCCGGGACGAAGGGCATTTCGCTGTTTCTCGTGCCGAAGTTCCTCGTCAACGAGGATGGTTCGCTTGGCGAGCGAAACGACGTTTTCTGCCATTCGCTGGAGCACAAGCTCGGCATCCACGGATCGCCGACCTGCACCATGATCTACGGCGACGGGAAATTCGGCCGCGAGAAGGGGGCGATCGGCTATCTGGTCGGTGAGGAAAACCGGGGTCTCGCCTGCATGTTCACGATGATGAACAATGCGCGGCTTGCCGTCGGGATGCAGGGCGTCGCGATCGCGGAGGCCGCCACCCAGAAGGCGATCGCCTATGCCAAGGAGCGCACGCAGGGCCGCGCGCCCGGGTGGAGCGGCGACGGCATGAGCCCGATCATCGAGCATCCGGATATTGCCCGCACGCTGCTGACGATGAAGGCGCTGACCCAAGGGTCGCGCGCCATCGCCTATGCCTGCGCCCACGCCGTCGACATGGCGCATGCCGCGCAAGGCGAGGACGCCCGCCAGTGGCAGGAGCGTTCGAGCCTGCTGACGCCGATCGCCAAGTCCTTCGCCACCGATGCCGGCGTCGACGTCGCCTCGATGGGCATTCAGGTCCATGGCGGCATGGGTTTCATCGAGGAGACCGGGGCCGCGCGCTATCTTCGCGACGCCCGCATCGCGCCGATCTACGAAGGAACCAACGGCATCCAGGCGATCGACCTCGTCACCCGCAAGCTGCCGCTTTCCGATGGCGCACAGGTGCGCGGCTTCATCGCCGAACTCCGGGAGGTCGCCGCTGCCGTCGCCGCGTCGAACAGGGAAGGCTTCGGCGAAACGGCCGCACGGCTCGATGCGGCGGTTGCGGATATCGAAGGGGCGACCGACTGGCTGCTTTCGAGGCTGCGCGACGGAAAGCTTGCCGAGGCGCTCGCCGGCGCGACCGCCTATCAGCGCCTGTTCGGCCTCGTGCTGACCGGGGTCTATCTCGCCAAGGGCGGGCTCGCCGAAGCCGGTGACGGGGGGCAGGACCGGCGCGTTGCACTTTGCCGCTTCGCAGCGGAAAATCTGCTCGCGGAGACGAGCGCGCTCAAGGACCGCGTCGTCAACGGCGCAGAGAGCCTTGCCGCTGCCCGTTCCATACTCGACTGAGGAAACCTCATGACCGACCACGTGCTCGTCGAACGGCCGGAAGCCTATCCCGGCGTTCAGCTCATCCGGTTCAATCGGCCGGAGAAGAAGAACGCCATCACCCGCCAGATGTACGCCAGGATGACGGAGGCGCTGACCGCTGCCGGAACGGATCCCGCCATTCGCGCGATGGCATTCCTCGGAACGGAAGGGTGCTTCTCGGCCGGCAACGACATGGCCGACTTCCTCGCCTTCGCCATGGGGGGCAGCATGGGGGGCGAGGTTCTGGATTTCCTGCGGGCGCTTGCCGGCGCGACGAAACCGATCGTTTCCGGCGTCGACGGACTGGCGATCGGCATCGGCACGACCATCCACCTCCATTGCGACCTGACGGTCTCCTCCGCCCGCTCGGTGTTCAAGACCCCCTTCGTCGATCTGGCGCTCGTTCCGGAAGCGGCCTCGAGCCTGATCGCTCCGCGCATCATGGGCCATCAGCGCGCCTTTGCCCTGCTTGCAGCCGGCGAGCCGCTCGACGCCGCCGGTGCGCGCGAGGCCGGGCTGATCTGGAAGATCGTGGAAGAGACCGCCGTCGAGGAGGAGACGCTTTCAGCTGCAGTGCGCCTCGCAAAAAAACCGCCGGAAGCGCTGCGCATCGCCCGCGACCTCATTCGCGGCGACCGCAGCGATGTGCTTGCCCGGATCGAGGAGGAGGCGAAGCATTTTGCCGCGCAATTGAAAAGCGCCGAGGCGCGCGCCGCGTTCGAAGCCTTCATGCGCCGGTAGGGCGGTCGCTTCCGGCCATTGCGACGTTCATGGAGCAATTTTAATCGCTTCTTAAATAGCTCCCGCTAGCGTCCAGCCGCAGTAGGTCTCCTTCGGCGCCACAGAAATTTTGCGGCACGCGAGGCCCCCGGCCGCATGAAGCATTGCCGGCTCCGCCTTTGCGGCATGTCCATCGTTTTCCCGCCGTCCTTCAAGTCGCTCAGCGGCCGATCCGTCGCGCCCGGGAAGATCATCACGAGCTCATCCCCGGCGGCGATGCCGCCTCTTTCAGGGAGCCCCACCTTGTCCAAACGATCGAATCTCATGACGCGCATTCTCGTTGCCGCGTCCTGCGTCGTCGTCGGCGCCTTTGCAGGCTTTTCCGTCTATATCGACAGTCTCCAGCGCGCCACGACCACGAAAGCAGTGGAGGAGGATATCGCTTCTTCCGGCAATCAGGCGGCGCAGAGCGTCGCCAACTGGCTGAACGGCCGTGTGACGCTGACCGCGATGGCGGCGGACGCTGCCGGCCAGGTGATTGACGAAGCCGCCATTCAGGGCGTCCTGAAGAACGACGTGCTGACCGGCGAATTCATCTCCACCTATGTCGGCAACGAGAGCGGCCAGTTCATGATCTGGCCGGATTCGAAGATGCCCGACGGTTACGATCCGCGCCAGCGCCCCTGGTATCAGCAGGCGGTAAAGGCCGATGCGCGCGTCCTCACCGAACCCTATGTCGACGCGTCGAGCGGCGACCTGATCATCAGCGCCGCCGTACCGGTGAAGCACGAGGGCAAGCTTTACGGTGTGACGGGCAGCGATTTCTCGCTCAAGGCCCTCGTTTCCATGGTCAACGGCATCGATGTCGGCGGCGAAGGCTTTGCGTTCCTCGCCAACAAGGATGGTCAGATCCTGGTTCATCCCAATGCCAAGCTCGTGACGAAGACGCTCGCCGACGCCTTCCCGGTGGATACGCCGGCGATCGGCACCGGGATCATGCACACCGAGCTCGACGGCAAGCCGATGCTCGTGAGCTTCGTGCCGGTGAAGGGGCTTCCGTCGGTCGAGTGGTATGTCGGCTTCGCGCTCGATGCGGATGTCGCCTATTCGGCGATCAGCCAGTTCCGCGTCGCCGCGACGATCGCCACGATCCTGGCGGTCGGCGCGATGATCGCCTTCCTCGCCACGCTTCTGAGCCGCCTCGTCATCCGTCCGGTAACCGACATGACTGGTGCCATGGAGAAGCTCGCAGCCGGCAGTCTCGACGTTACGATCCCGGGAGAGGAGCGGCGCGACCAGATCGGGTCGATGGCGGCGGCCGTCGCCGTTTTCCGTGCCAATGCGGTCGAACGGAAGCGCCTCGAAGACGAGGCCGATTCCAACCGTTCGCTTTCGGAGCGCGAGCGTCTCGAGCGCGAGGCGCAGAAGACCCGCGATGCCGCCGAGGTTCAGCATGCGGTCGATGCGCTGGCGACGGGTCTCGGGCGGCTGGCCGACGGCGATCTCGCCTATCGGATCGGCAGTCCCTTTGCCGACCGCCTGGATCGCCTCCGGGAAGACTTCAACAACTCGGTCGCCAAGCTGCACGACACGCTTTGCGCAGTGGGCGCGAATGCCCGCGCGATCGACGCGGGCGCGACGGAGATTCGCTCCGCCGCCGACGACCTCGCACGCCGCACCGAACAGCAGGCGGCATCCGTCGAAGAAACGGCCGCTGCGCTCGAGGAGATCACCACCACCGTCCGCGATTCCGCCCACCGGGCCGAGGAAGTCGGTGCGCTGGTCGCCCGCACCCGTGCCGGTGCGGAGAAGTCCGGCGAAGTGGTGCAGAATGCGGTCGAGGCCATGCATGCCATCGAGAAATCATCCGGAGAAATCTCGAACATCATCGGCGTCATCGACGACATCGCCTTCCAGACCAATCTCCTGGCGCTGAATGCCGGCGTCGAAGCGGCACGGGCCGGCGAGGCGGGCAAGGGTTTCGCTGTCGTCGCCCAGGAAGTGCGCGAACTCGCCCAACGCTCGGCCAATGCCGCCAAGGAAATCAAGGCGCTGATCACCACCTCGGGCGAGCAGGTGCATTCCGGCGTGACGCTGGTCGGTGATACCGGACGGGCGCTGCAGGCGATCGTCGCGGAGGTGCAGGAGATCAACAAGCATGTAAGCGCGATCGTAACGGCGACGCGCGAGCAGTCGACCGGTCTCCAGGAGATCAACACGGCCGTCAACACGATGGACCAGGGCACCCAGCAGAATGCTGCTATGGTCGAGCAGCAGACGGCTGCCAGTCACGGCCTCGCATCCGAGGCCGCGGCGCTCAACGCGCTGCTCGCCCAGTTTATACTGGGCGAGACGCAAGCGGCCTCTTACCAGGCCACGAGCCGCCGCCGCGCAGCCTGACGGCAATTCCAAGAAAAATGTGCAGCGGTTTCCGTCTGGAATCGTAAAACTAACAAGGCCCGGTTCGTCACCGGGCCTTTTTCACTTTTCGAGCGTCGCTACCGTTTCCACATGGGCCGACCAGAGGAACTGGTCGATCGGCGTCACCCCCGTAATGCGATAACCGGCTGCGGTCAGTATCGAAAGGTCCCTCGCGAGCGTCACCGGATTGCAGGAGACGGCGGCGATCTTCTTCACGCCGGACCGGGCAAGCTCGTGACATTGCGTTTCGGCGCCGGCGCGGGGCGGGTCGAAGACCACGGCGTCGAAGGCTTTCAATTCCTGCGCCATCATCGGCCGGCGGAAAAGATCGCGCTTCTCGGCGGTCACCGGCTTCAGTCCCTGGGTGTTGCGTGCGGCGAAATCCAGCGCCTTCACCGCCCTGTCGTCGCCTTCCACCGCGTGAACGCGTGCCGTTCGTGCAATCCTCAGCGCAAAAGTGCCGATGCCGGCGAAGAGGTCGGCAACGCGCTTCGCCTTGCCGACGTGAGCCAGCACCAGCTTCGCCATGGCGTCCTCGGCGGGCCGCGTCGCCTGGGTAAAGGCGCCGGGCGGCGGCGAAACCGTCACGCCGTCGAAATCGATCGCAGGCTTGAGCGGCTCGACGACGATTTCGCCATTCAAGCTGACGCGCGCGATACCCCGCTCGCCAAGAACGGCATCGACGGCCGAGCGCCGCTGCGGGTCGCTGAGCTTCAGTCCCTCGAAGGCGAGATCGAGGCCGGTATCGGTTTCGAGCACGGTGATACGGAATGGTTCGGCGCTCGACGCCATGGCCGCGGCGATCTTGCGGATGGTCGCCAGCCGCGAGACGATGCCCGGGCTGGTGATGGGACATTCGCCGATCGAAACGATGTGATGGCTCTGCATCTGGTTATAGCCGAGCAGCAGTTCCTTTTCCGTCCGCCGGGCGGTGAAAGCGGCGCGGCGGCGATCGCCGGGCCGTGCGATGATGAGTGCTCCGACTTCCGGCGTCAGCCCTTTCGACCTCAAGGCGTCGATGACGAGATTGCGCTTGAAGGCGTGGTAGAGCGCGTCGGATGCGTGCTGCAGCGTGCAGCCGCCGCACGTCCCGTTGACGCCATCCGGCCCGAAATGCCTGCATGGCGGCTCGACCCGCTCCGGGGAAGCCTCCTTCAGCGAGATCAGCGTCCCGTTCGCCTTGTTGACCGCGAGCGAGACGGTTTCGCCGGGGAGCGTGAACGGTGCAAAGACGGGCCCGGCTTCCGTCCGAGCGACGCCGTCGCCTTGGGCGCCGAGTCGATCGATGGTCACGGTCCCGGTGCTCATGGCTTGCGCCCCGCCAGAAGAAATTCGCTGTTGCCGTCACCGCCGGCAATGGGCGAGGGGATCAGGCCGAGGCTTCGCCAGCCCATGTCCTCGACAAGCCACCGCTCGAGTTCGGCTGCCACCGCCGGAGCGCTCTCCGGATCCTTCAGCAGCCCGGCCTTGCTGATCGCATCGCGGCCGGCCTCGAACTGCGGCTTGACGAGCAGGATGCAGCAGGCGCCCGGTTCGGCCAGGCCGAGGGCCGGCGGCAGCGCCAGCTTCAGCGAGATGAAGGAGACGTCCGAGACGATGAAAGTGATGGCGCGCTCATCGATGTCGCCGCGCGTCATGGACCGGGCGTTCAAGCCCTCGATATTCGTCACGCGCGGGTCTTCGGCGACGCGCGGATGGATCTGACCGTGGCCGACATCGACGGCGACCACATGCGCGGCGCCGCGCTTCAGCAGCACCTCGGTAAAGCCGCCGGTCGAAGCCCCGACGTCGAGACAGGTCTGCTCCGATGGATCGAGGCCGAAATGATCGAGCGCCGCGACGAGTTTCAGTGCCGCACGCGAAACATAATCCTGCGCCGGATCGTCAATGGTGAGCGTCACGCCTTGCGCGAAGGTCGAAGCCGGCTTGGTCACGGTGCGGCCGTCGACCTTCACGGTTCCCCGCTGGATCGCGTCACGGGCGCGGGCGCGGCTGGCCACCAGGCCCCTGTTCAGGAGCAATTGATCGAGGCGGATCGTCATCTGTGTATCTTGGGACATTGGCCGTCATCGCGCGTCCCGCCGCGCAATGCAAGCGAACTCTTGGACGGCTCAGCCGGCGGCGCCGAGGCCGACGCCGTGCTTCTGGCCGAGCGCCTTGAAGACGGTGGACACGATGCCGGCACGGTCGAGCCCGGCACGGGCATACATCGCCTCCGGCTTTGCCTGCTCCATCCAGATGTCGGGCATCACCATGGGGCGCACTTTGAGGCCGCCGTCGATGAGGCCTTCTTCCGCCAGGAACTGCAGGACGTGGCTTGCGAAACCGCCGACCGCCCCTTCCTCGATGGTGATCAGAACCTCGTGATGGCGGGCAAGCTGGCGTATCAGATCATGATCGAGCGGCTTGGCGAAGCGGGCGTCGGCGACGGTCGTCGAGAGGCCGGCCGCATCCAGGTCTTCCGCCGCCAGCAGACAGTCGGCGAGCCGTGTGCCGAAGGAAAGCAGCGCCACCTTGTTCCCTTGCTTGACGATCCGGCCCTTGCCGATCGCAAGGATCTCGCCGCGCTCCGGCAGCTCGACGCCGACGCCTTCGCCGCGCGGATAGCGAAACGAGATCGGACCCTCGTCGTAGGCCGCGGCGGTGCGCACCATATGCTTCAGTTCCGCCTCGTCGGCCGCCGCCATGACGACGAAGCCCGGCAGTGTCGCCAGATAGGTCGTGTCGAAGGAGCCGGCATGGGTCGGCCCGTCGGCGCCGACGAAACCGGCGCGGTCGATCGGAAAGCGGACCGGCAGACCCTGGATAGCCACGTCGTGGACAACCTGGTCATAGGCGCGCTGCAGGAAGGTGGAATAAAGCGCCGCAAAAGGCTTGTATCCCTCCGCCGCAAGGCCGGCCGCGAAGGTCACGGCATGCTGCTCGGCTATGCCGACATCGAAGCAGCGCGAGGGATGCACCGACGCGAACTTGTCGAGGCCCGTCCCGGACGGCATGGCGGCGGTGATCGCGACGATCTTGTCGTCGAGGCTCGCCTCCTGCGTGAGCGCGTCCGCGAAGACGGAGGTATAGGCGGGGGCGTTGGGTTTGGCTTTCGCCTGAGCACCGGTAATCACGTCGAATTTGTTGACGCCGTGATACTTGTCGGCCGCGGCTTCGGCCGGCGGATAGCCCTTGCCCTTCTGCGTGACCACATGGATCAGGACGGGGCCTTTCGCATTGTCGCGAACGTTGCGCAGGACTGGAAGCAGGTGGTCGAAGGAGTGTCCGTCGATCGGGCCGATATGGTAGAAACCCATCTCCTCGAAGAGCGTGCCGCCGGTGACATAGCCCCGGGCATGCTCCACCGCGCGGGTGATCGCCCGGTCGACGGTCTTGCCGAGATAAGCGGTGAGTTTCTTGCCGACCTCGCGAATGCCCATATAGGTCCGCCCGGAGGCGAGCCGCGCCAGATAGGCGCTCATCGCGCCGGTCGGCGGTGCGATCGACATGTCGTTGTCGTTGAGAATGACGATGAGGCGCGCATCGAGCGCGCCGGCATTGTTGAGCGCTTCGAAGGCCATCCCGGCCGACATCGCGCCGTCGCCGATCACCGCGATCACATTGCGGCTCTTGCCGTCGAGTTCGGCGGCGACAGCCATGCCGAGACCGGCCGAGATCGAGGTGGAGGAATGTGCTGCGCCGAAGGGGTCGTATTCGCTTTCCGCCCGCCGGGTGAAGCCCGAGAGCCCGTCTTCCTGGCGCAAGGTGCGGATGCGATCACGCCGGCCGGTCAGGATCTTGTGCGGATAGCACTGGTGTCCGACATCGAAGATCAGACGGTCATGCGGCGTGTCGAAGATCTTGTGGATTGCGATCGTCAGTTCGACGACGCCGAGGCCCGCGCCCAGGTGCCCCCCGGTGCGCGACACGGCATCGACCATCTCGGCACGCAATTCGGCCGCCAGCTGCGGCAGGTCCCTGTCGTCGATCTTCTTCAGATCGTCGGGATAGTCGACCTTATCGAGCAGGGGAGTTGCCGGCATCGGGTTGGTTGGCAGTTGTGTCACGCTGCATGCCTCATGCGCGCCGGAGACAGGCGCGCGCATTGTTGATGGGTCGTCGGAACGGCTCTTTATTAGAGGTAATCGCCGTTGAATGCAAAATTAGGCTTTCCTGCGGCTTCAACCAAGTGCGGGATGAGGAAAACCTGCGCGGTTTTCCGCCGCACCGCGATCCAACGCCTGAAAGCGAGCTTGACGGAGATCAGCTTGCGGGCAAGGGTATGAACTCTTCCTCGTCTCCCGGCACGATATCGAAGCGGCCCGTGCGCCATTCTTCCTTTGCCTTGTCGATCCGCTCCTTGGAGGAGGAAACGAAATTCCACCAGATATGCCGCGGCGAGCCGAGCGCTGCCCCGCCGAAGAGCATCACATGACAGCCTGCAGGCCCTGCGGTGATGGTGATTTCGTCGCCGGGACGAAATACGAGGAGCTGATTGTTGTCGAAATGATCGCCGGCGATGATCGCTTCGCCGGAAAGGATGTAGAGCGCCCGCTCTTCCCAGTTGGCCGCGAAAGGCGCGCTCTTGCCGGGCTCGATCATGAGGTCGACATAGATCGTATCGCTAAAGGTGGAAACGGGCGAAGCCGCCCCTTCGAACTGGCCGATGACGACGCGCGCGCGAACCCCGCCGTCGGCAAGATGCGGCAGCATACGCTCCTCGGTGTGCGCGAAGACCGGATCGATCTCCTCCATGGCGTCGGGCAGCGCCAGCCAGGTCTGTAGTCCTGAAAGCGAGCGTTCGTGCCCGCGCTGGTTTTCCGGCGAGCGCTCCGAATGCACGATGCCGCGCCCGGCGGTCATCAGGTTCACGTCGCCCGGGCGGATGACCATTTCGGTGCCGAGGCTGTCGCGGTGCTTGATCTCGCCGTCGAACAGGTAGGTGACGGTCGAAAGGCCGATATGCGGATGCGGGCGGACGTCGATCGCCTGGCCGGCACGCAGCAGCGCCGGGCCCATCCGGTCGAAGAAGATGAAAGGACCGACGAGCCGGCGTTTCGCGGTCGGCAGCGCCCGCCTGACCTGCAGGCCGCCGATATCGCTGGTGCGCGGGATGATCAGATGCTCGATTGCGTCGCAGGCGGGCTTGTCTCCGGCGAGCGGATCGGGACCGGGAAAGAAGGACATGGCAGGCGCTCCGGTTGATGGCATTCGCTGAAGATTACCCTCAGTGCTTCCGGTTCGGTAGCGGCAATCGGGAGACGGAGCGTTTCCTCTTCGGGGTAAGAACGAAGCCCGCGGTCAAAACGGGGGAAGGTGCCGGCAGGCGGATGAGGCGCTCACTACTCCGCGTCGAGCGGCTCGACTCCCTGCGGCCGGCCGGCGCGGTCGAGGCGGATCTTTTCGATACGATCCTCTGCCGCCTTCAACAGGGCCTCGCAGTGCTTCTTCAGGGCCTCGCCGCGCTCGTAGATCTCGATCGATTTGTCCAGTGCGACGTCGCCGCGTTCAAGCGCCGAAACGATACGTTCCAATTCCTCGACGGCCTGCTCGAAGGAGAGGGCGGAAACGTCCGGTTGCGCATTGTTGTTCATGAATTACCCTCTCATCAATCTCAGAATATGCAGGCCGGCCGACTCGGCGAGCCCTTGCAGGTCATAACCGCCTTCGAGCAGGCTGACGATGCGGTTTCCGGCGCTCCTGCCGGCAACGTCTAGGAGGCGACCCGTCGCCCAGTCGAAATCTTCGCCGACGAGATTGATCTGGGCCAATGGATCGCGGTGGTGGGCGTCGAAGCCGGCGGAAATCAGAAGGAAATCGGGCCGGAAATTTTCAAGCGCGGGCAGCACGCGCGATCGGAAAGCATCGCGGAAATGCTCGCTGCCGCTGTTGGGCGAAAGCGGCGCATTGACGACATTGTTCCTGACGCCCGTCTCGTCCTTGGCACCGGTGCCGGGATAGAGAGGTATCTGATGCGTGGAGCAGAAGAGCACCGACGGGTCGTCCCAGAAAATGTCCTGTGTGCCGTTGCCGTGGTGGACGTCCCAGTCGACAATGGCAACACGTTCCGCACCATGCGCCGTCTGCGCGTAGCGCGCGGCGATCGCTACATTGTTGAAAAAGCAGAAGCCCATGGCCCTGTTTTTCTCGGCGTGGTGGCCGGGCGGGCGGGCTGCGACGAAGGCATTGTCCGCTTCGCCGGCGAAGACCGCGTCGACGGCCGCCACAGCACCGCCGATACCGGTCAACGCGGCCTCGAGGCTTTGCGGGCTTGCATAGGTATCGGACTCGATCTGGTTGATGTCCTCGTCCGGAATGTCCCGCTTGATCCCCAGCAGGTGCTCTTCGGTGTGGGCGAGCAACACCAGATTTTCGTCACCCTTCGATGCCTCGAGCCGCTCGAGATCCGCGAAATTCGGATGCTCCAACGCAAGATTCAAGGCCTTCAGCCGATCCGGCCGCTCGGGGTGCCCTTCCGGGACCTCGTGCTTCAGGAAGACCGGGTTTTCGTAGAGATGCGTGGTCATCCGGCGAAACTAGTGCGCATGCCTGTCAAAATCCATGGTGGGCGACGCGAAACTGCCGATTTTCAACAGCGCGGATCGAGCAGGATCTTGCCGTCGCGACGCGGGTCGGCCTGATGCGCAAGGGCGTCGGCAAGCCGGCTCAAGGGGTAGGCGGCGGCAATAGGGCTGGTAAAGAGGCCGCTCTGCAGTCCGGCGAAGCTGCGCAGGAAAGCGGCTTCGAGTGCCTCCCGGCCGGCGGAATGCACCCAGGTTCTCAGCCAAAGAAAGGCGAAGCGTATGTCCGGCCGGCCGCTGATCGCCGTCTGCGGCACGGGTGCGCCGCTGAGCGCTCCATACTGAATGAAGGTCCCGCCGGGGCGGATGGACCGCCCGATCAGTTCGCCCGCCAGCGTGCCGCCGAGGGCATCCAACACCGCATCGAATTGGCTGCCCATAAGGCCGTCGCCGCTGTCGGCCACCAGGACCCGGTGTGTCTCGCCGAGACGGCCGCGGCTTCTCTCGCTGCGAAGCATGGCCGTCGGCACCGCGCCTTCGAGAGCAAGCAGCTTCATCAGCATGCCGCCGATGGCCGAGCCCGCCGCGGTCACGCCGACATCCATGCCCTCGAGCGATCCGAAATGCTCCCGCAGCGCTTCGACAAGCCTCAACGCCGTTAGCGGATTGACATAGCTCATCGCCGCCTGTGCGTCCTCGATCCCGTCCGGCACGTGAAAGCACCACTCGGCCGGACGGAGGAGGAATTGCTGCCAAAGCCCGCTCGCGCCGATCGGGACGACCCGGTCTCCGGCCTTGAAACCTTGCACGTCCGGCCCGACGCGCCTGACGATGCCGACGCCCTCGAAGCCGGGGACGAAAGGCAGGGCGGTGCGCGCGCTGTAGGCGCCCGAAACGGGGATCAGGTCCGAAGGATTGATTGCCGCGAGCGATATCTCGACCTCGACTTCGCCCGTGCCTGGGGCAGGGCGGGGTGCGTCGACGAGCTCGATGACTTGTCCGGGGTCGCCAAACTGTCTAACGAGTGTGGAGCGCATCGGGGAGCCTCGCATGGACGGCACAGAGCGGGAAAATGTCACGGAAATTCGCATTCCGTTCCGCGATATAGACATGCACGGCCATATGCACAATGCGGCCTATTATGCGCATGCGGAGGCCGCACTTGCCAATCTCTGGCGGCACCGGCCGGCAATCGCGGAAGAACCGGCCTATCTCGTCCGCCGCTCCGCCTGCATCTTCCATCGCGGTCTGCGCTTCGACGAGCCCGCGCGCTTTACGGTCACCGTCGCGAAGATCGGCGGCAGCTCGATAGGTTTTGCCGTGCGCGTCGAGACCGGCGACAAGCTTGCTGCCGAGGTCGAGATCGTCTGGGTGGCCGTCGACCGTGCCCGCCATCAACCGGTACAGCTGCCAGGCCCCACCCGGGAATGGCTCGCCGGCTATGCCGCCTGATCCGGTCTGCAGCTGCTGAAGTGGGCGGCGATCCCCATGCCGCCGCCGATGCCCATCATGGCCAGCCCCTCGGCCGGGGATGAAGCCGCCAACATCTGCGAAAACAGCCGGACGACGAGAATGGCGCCGGAAGCGCCATAGGGGTGGCCGAGCGCGATCGCGCCGCCGTCGCGATTGACGCGTTCGGGTGCGATATCGAGCTGGTCGAGGCTCCCGAGAACCTGCGAGGCAAAGGCCTCGTTGAATTCGATGAAATCGACGCGGGCCACATCGAGCGCGGGATTGCGCGCGCGAAGCTTCGCCATGGCGGGGACGGGGCCGAGGCCGAGCAGCTTCGGTTCGACGCCGGCCGTCGCAGCATCGGTGAAAGCGAGGCCGAAGCGCGCACCGAGCTTCCGCGCCTCCGCGAGGTTCGTCATCAGTACCATCGCCGCGCCGTCATTGACCGGGCAGGCATTTCCGGCGGTGACGGTGCCGCCGGCAACGAAAACCGGCCTCAGTCGCGAGAGCGTCTCGGCAGAGGCGTTTGCGCGAGGACATTCGTCCCTGGCGATCGGCCCCTCAGGTGTCGGCACGGGCACGATCTCGCGCGAGAACCGGCCCTCCGCTTCGGCCGCAACGGCGCGCCGGTGGCTTTCGAGCGCAAAACGATCCTGCCGCTCACGCGAGATGCCGCAGGCAGTGGCGACGTTCTCCGCCGCAACGCCCATATCCGGATCGCCGATCGAGTCGGGAGCCATCCGCGCGCGCTTGACCGGCTGAGGCTCTTCGCCGCGCGTGAGCGGGGGCCGAAGGCGGATATGGGCGCGACTGGCGCTCTCGGTGCCCCCGGCAAGGTAGAAGCGCCCCGCGCCGGCCTGGATCTGCCGGGCCGCAAGGACAATCGCCTCCAGCCCCGAACCGCATTGACGGTCGACGGTGACTCCCGGAATTGCGACGGGCAATCCTGCCTCAAGCGCGGCCAGGCGCGCGAGATTGCCGGCACTGTTGGCGGCATTACCGACGAGCACGTCGTCGATCTCTGCCCGGTCGATGCCCGTATCCGCAATGATCCTCTCGATCAGCAAGGCGGCAAGGCTTGCCGGTTCGACCGCAGCAAGGCTGCCGTTGACGCGGCCGACCGGCGTCCGCAGCGCGGCGATAACGACCGGGGTGCGAGCGGGGTCAGACGAGGCGTTCAAGGGCGCTGTTCTCCTCCGCGATCCATTGGCGAAGCTCCCCGACCGCGACCTTGCCGGAGGCGGTCATGGGCATCTTCCGGCAGAGCCATATCCTGCGCGGGCGCTTGTAGCGCGGCAGGTCGGCGGCAAGATGGCGTTCGAGTGCCGCATGATCGAATCCGTCGCCAGGCTCGATCACCGCCGCAAGCTCGCTGCCGAGATCCGGATGATCGAGACCGAAGACGAAGGCCGCGTTCACGCCGCCGGCCCCCTGGATCACGATCTCCACCTCCGATGGATAGATGTTGTTCCCGCCCGAGACCACCATTCCGCCCGCCCGGCCGATGAGATGCAGCGTACCGTCTTCGTCAAGGAAACCGAGGTCGCCGACCGTCGCGAGCTTTCCTTGCCGGCGGAATCCCGCTCCGTCGCCGCCCGCGATGTAACCATCGGATATCAGTTCGCTTTCGACGAAGATCGTGCCCGTCTCTCCTGCAGGAAGGCGCTCGCCTCTCTCGTCCCGGATCTCCAGGCGAACGCCCGGAAAGGCCTTTCCGACTGCGGTCGGCGTGTGCCTGTCCTTCGCCCGGGAGACGCTGATGAAGCCGAGCTCCGAGGCGCCGTAATATTCCGTGACCTGAGCCTCCGGAAAAGCGCGTCTCGCCGCCTCCCGATCCGCCGGCGTGAGCTTGGCTCCGGCAACGGTAATCTGTCCGACTGATGTCAACGGCGAACCGGCCGCGCGCTCACATAGCCGCCGCAGCATCGTCGGCACCAGCACCAGCCGTTTCGCCCCGGTGGCCGCAATCGTGGCCAAAGCCTGATCCGCCTCGAAGTGCCGGGCGCCGACGAATTCGGCTCCGGCCGTCAAGGTTTCCGCAAGCGCGTAGAGCGTCAGGCCGTGCGCCAGCGGTCCCGGCGCGTAAGTCGTTGTCTCCGGCCCGAGCCCGAAAAAGCCCTGGCCGGTCTTAAGGCTCACCCGCCAGGACCGGCGGTTGCGGATGATCGCCTTCGGTTCACCGGTCGTGCCCGAGGTGAAGACCACGAGAAAGGGTTCACCGCCGTCGCCGGCGGGGATTGGAGGCGGAGCATCGGAGGCGCCTTGCAGCAGACGGCTTTGTCCTGCCGATGGCACATCGATGCGCAAGAGATCGCCTTCGGCGCAGATGACGATCTCCGGCCGCAGCCGTTCTTTCATTCGCCGGCGCACGATCTCCGGCAAATGCGGGTCGATCAGAGCGGCACAATGGCCGGCCGCGGTCGCAGCGATGAAAGCCGCAGGAAAAAGTGGATGGTTGCCGGTTTCGAGCGCAACCAGCCGCACGGGCCCGGAAAGGATGCTTCTCTCCGTCGCCTCTGCTGCCGATCGTTGAACGGCCGAGAGAATGCGCTTGGCTCCCGCGGCAAGCTCGCCATAGGTGAAAACCCGGCCTTCCATGCGGAAGGCCGGGGAATGCGGGCGTTCGCTCGCATGGAGCGCGACTGCCTCTGCGAGCGGCACTGCGTCAGACGCGCGCCGGCAGCAGCGGGTAGCCGGCGTAGACGGCCCGGGCGGCGAGCGTCGCGATCGCGGCTTTCAACAGGTCGCCCGGAATGAAGACGAGCGAGCCGGTTGCGGCGGCCGCGAGAGGCGTGCCGGTGACGGCCGAAAGCCACGGAACGCCGATCCCATAGAGCACGACGATGCCGCCAAGGACCGAGGCGAGGAAGAAGCCGGCAAACTGGCGCGCTTCCGAACTCGTGGACTGGACGAAGCGCTCGGCGATCAGGCCGGTGACGAGGGCGGCAACTGCCCAGCCGAAGATGAACCCGCCCGAAGGACCGGCGAGGACGGCCAGCCCGCCGCGGCCGCCCGAGAGCACCGGCAGTCCGATGGCGACGAGCAGGACGAGGAGGAGGAAGGCGAGCGCGCCGCGCTTCGCGCCGATGATGCAGCCGGCGAGCATCACGCCCATCGACTGCGCCGTGATCGGAACGGGAATGAAGCCGAGCGTGATCGGCGGTACGAGGCCGAGCACGACGATGATGGCAGTGAAAAGCGCGACGAGGACGAGATCTCTGGTATTCATATAGTCCTACCTCTTATTAGAAAGCGCGAATTTATTGACGGCGAAATCCCCTCGCGTCAATGGCGGCCGCGATCGTGTCCGCATCTTTCAGCGTCAGGATGATCAGCGGGCCGATGACGGTCAACGGCCGGACCGGCAGCCCGCGTGCCCGATGCGCTTCGGCGAGTGCCTGATACCGGGTGAAGATATCGGGCACGAACCGCAACACGAGGCCAAGCGCCAGGCCGACATCTGCCGCCCTCAGGAGACCGAGGCGCTCCAGCGGCTTCAGAAGGATCGTTATCTCGTCCATGAAAGCGCCGATCGTCGTGGTCGCCGTGACCGCAGCGGCGAAGAGCACGAGAGCCATCAGCCGCAAGACGAGCGCCGCGACCTGCGGCACGGGAACGAGGAACAGATTGACCGCGGCAAGGATCAGTATGGTGAAGAAAACGAAACCGACGCGCGACAGCGCTTCGCGCGGACTCAGCCCGAGCGAGAGATAAAGCCAGCCGCTGAGGAGAAAGGCAGGTAGCAGCAGGAAGGGTGAGTCCGTCGCAAAGAGCGCGATGCTCAAGACGGCGAGCGCGACGAGCTTGGCGCGCACCGGCACGCGGTGAAACCAGCTTGCTCCCTCGACATAGAGGCTCGTCAGCATCCGGCGACCTCGTGATAGCGCCGGATGGTTTCGTCCGGCGCTCCATCGGCAACGATGCGGCCCTCGTGGAAAAGCAGGACCCGTTCGGCGCTCTCGGCAAGCGCCAGATCATGGGTGATGACGATCGTGTCTTCGTGGAGCGTGTCGATCGTCTCGGCGACCATCCGGCGGTTTCTGAGGTCGAGCTGATTGGTCGGCTCGTCGAGGATCAGGATTCTCGGCCCGGTGACGATGACGCTCGCCATGGCGACGAGCTGCGTTTCGCCTCCGGAAAGCTCATGCACCCGCCTTCGTGCGAGATGGCTGACGCCGAAGCGTGCAAGGACCGCCTCGGTCCGCGACGAGATCTCATCCGCCGGCAGCCCGCGATTCTTGAGCCCGAAGGCGATATCGTCGATGACGATCGGCATGATCAGCTGGTGCTGCGGATTTTGAAAGATGAAGCCGGCCTCAGTGAGCACCGCCCTGTCGTCCTCGACCGTGTCGAGGCCGTTGACCTTGACCCGTCCGGTCGTCGGCTTGACGAGCCCGTTGATCAGCCGTGCGAATGTGGTCTTTCCGGAGCCATTGAGACCGATGACGCCGACCCGCCGCTCATCGAGGGCGAGGCTCAAAGGTTGAAGCGCGACCCGTTCGCCGAAGCTGACCGAGCAATCGGTAAAGCGGATTTCCAAGCCGTCGGTCCTCGCGATGTTTTGCGTGATCGCTCTATAGGACAAGTCGATCGTAAAGGGCAATGTAGTGCGGACAATACATCTATTGCCGTCTGACGTTTGAAACTTGGGAATAAAAGCCTACTCTCTGTTCATGACGATTCGCCTTTCCAATCGCGATGCCCGGCGCATCTTCCTCGCCAAGCAGGGGCTCTCGGCCGCGCCGCATCGCGCGCTCGGCAAGGACGGCTTGCTGCAATTGATCCACGACATCGGCTTCGTGCAGGTCGACAGCATAGCGACCGTCGAGCGGGCCCATCATCAGATTCTCTTTTCCCGCAATCAGACCTATCGCCGCGAGCATCTGGCCGAGCTCCTGGAAAAGGACGGCGAACTCTTCGAACATTGGACCCATGACGCTTCGATCATACCGAGCACCTTCTTCGTCTACTGGAAGCATCGCTTCAAATGGGAGAGCGAAACGCTCCGCGAGCGCTGGCGCAAATGGCGCGGAGAAGACTTCGATGCGGGCTGCGAGGAGACCTATGCGAGGATCGCGAACAATGGCGCCGTCATGGCGCGCCACCTCAAGGAGGACGGCCACGAATCCGGCGGCTGGTGGAACTGGCACCCGTCGAAGACGGCTCTCGAGGTGCTCTGGCGCCAGGGCAAGCTTGCGATCGCCCGGCGCGAGAATTTCCAGAAGGTCTATGATTTGACGGAACGCGTCATTCCCGCCCGCCATTACGACGGCGAGGTCGCGCATGAGGAGTTCATCGACTGGGCCTGCCGCAGCGCGCTCGAGCGGCTGGGCTTCGCCACCCACGGCGAGATCGCAGCCTTTTGGGATCTCGTGTCGCCGGACGAGGCGAAGGACTGGGTCGCCGCCCATCGCGACGAACTGTGCGAGATCGTCATCGAGCCTGCCAATGGCGGCAAGCCGCGCCCGTCCTTTGCCTTCGCCGGCTTTCCCGACGGGCTCGGCGACATTCCCGACCCGCCCGCCCGCGTCCGGGTGCTGAGCCCGTTCGACCCGCTGCTGCGCGACCGGAACCGGGCCGAACGGCTTTTCGACTTCTTCTTCCGTATCGAGGTTTTCGTACCGGAGCCGAAGCGGGAATATGGCTATTATGTCTTCCCTCTGCTCGAAGGCGACCGAATGATCGGCCGCATCGACATGAAAGCCGACCGCAAGCGCGGAAGCCTCGACGTTCGGCGCCTCTGGCTGGAACGTGGCGTCAAACCCTCTTCGGGCCGGATGGAAAAACTCATGGCCGAACTCGACCGCATCGCCCGCTTTGCCGGCGTCGAGGAGGTCAAATTGCTCGAGGGCTGGAACGCTGCCCTTTCCTGACCGATTTTTCGTGCTTTGTTTTTTCTTGGCTTGCGGGCCGGCGCTCCCTAAATGGAGCCAGTAAGTTTCACGACCCAATCCTTCACGGCAGGGAGCAGAACCATGGACACCAACCTGATGAGCCTCTTCGATGCGGACGAGGCGACGGTCCGCAAGGTTCTCTCCGAAACGCTTGCCGGCGCCGATGACGGCGAGCTCTTCCTCGAACATGCGCAGGCGGAGGTGCTTTCCTTCGACAACGGCCGCCTGAAGGGTGGCAGTTTCAACACAGACCAGGGCTTCGGCCTGCGCGCCGTCGCCGGCGAAGCCGTCGGCTACGCCCATGCCGGCGAACTGTCGCTTGCGGCCCTGAAGAGGGCGGCGGATGCCGTGGAGCAGGTGACCCGAGGCTATTCCGGCTCCTACGCGGCAGCCCCGCAGCGCACCAACAAGAAGCTTTACGGCGACGAGAACCCGATCGGCGAGCCGAGTTTCGAGACCAAGGTCAAGCTGCTTCAGGAGATCGACGCCTATCTGCGCGCCAAGGAGCCGAAGGTCCGCCAGGTGACCGCGACTGTCGCGGCGAGCTGGCAGGTCGTGGATATTCTGAGAGCCGACGGGCACCGCGTCCACGATGTCCGGCCGATGACGCGGATCAATATCTCCGTCGTGGTCGGCGAGGGCGACCGTCAGGAAAGCGGCTCCTTCGGTATCGGCGGACGGCGCGGCTTCGGCGATTTCATAACCGAGGAAAACTGGAAAAGCGGAGCGGACGAGGCTCTGCGGCAAGCGCTCGTCAATCTCGAGGCGATCGATGCGCCGGCCGGCACCATGGACGTCGTGCTTGCCTCCGGCTGGCCGGGCGTCATGCTGCACGAAGCCGTCGGCCACGGCCTGGAGGGTGACTTCAACCGCAAGAAGACCTCCGCTTTCGCCGGGCTGCTCGGCGAACAGGTCGCTGCGAAGGGCGTCACGGTCGTCGACGACGGCACGATCGAAGCCCGGCGGGGCTCCATCTCGATCGACGACGAGGGAACGCCTTCCGGCTACAATGTCCTGATCGAGGACGGCAAGCTCGTCGGATATATGCAGGACCGGCAGAACGCCCGTCTGATGGGCATGGAACCGACCGGCAACGGCCGCCGCCAGGGCTACGCCCACGTGCCGATGCCGCGCATGACCAACACCTACATGCTTGCCCGGGACCGCACGCCCGATGAAATCATCTCGTCGGTGAAGAGGGGCATCTATGCCGTCTCCTTCGGTGGCGGCCAGGTCGATATCACCTCAGGCAAATTCGTCTTCGGCTGCACCGAGGCCTATCTGATCGAGAACGGCAAGGTCGGAGCGCCCGTCAAGGGCGCGATGCTGATCGGCAACGGTCCGGATGCGATGAAGCGGGTGACGATGGTCGGAAACGATACGAAGCTCGACACCGGCATCGGCAATTGCGGCAAGGCCGGCCAATGGGTCCCGGTCGGCGTCGGCCAGCCGCACCTGCGCATGGATCAGATCACCGTCGGCGGCACGCAAGCCTGACAACGTTCCCTCATCTCTGTGCTTGTCACAGAGATCCAGCAGCGCCGCGTCTGCGGCGCGGAAGAGTTTTTCAGCCCAAGGACTTGGTCTGGCTGGATTCCTGTGACGAGCACAGGAATGAGGAGCGGAGGAGTTGCGGACTCTACCCCCCATCAGGAAGCAAGACGCAGTCATAGGACCGCTTTTTCAGGATGCTGCAGGCGGTCGCGGCCGCCTCGCGACTGGCGAAGCCCGCGAAACCTATGCGATAGGCTCCGCCCGAGCCTGCGGTCTCGGTGTGGGGGGCGGCGCCGAGAAGGGCTGCGCCGCCGGCCGATTGCGCTTCGACGAGCATCTTGCGCGCACCTTCCGCCGTCGGTGCGGTGGAAATCTGAATGCGCCAGCCGCCGGCCGGTGGTGCCGTACTCGCGGCCGCCACCGCGGTTGGCCGGTCCGCCGGGACGATACCGGCCATCGGCGCTGCGGCGACAGGTTCGACCGCGGGCTGGGTACCCACATAAGACAAGGAAACGCCGGGCAAGCTTGCCACGTCGGCCAGGCGGGGTGCGCTTGCCGCTGCGATCATTGGGCGGCCGGGCGAGGAGACCCTGCCCAGGTGCTGGTCGAGGAGCGCCGCCATCTTCTCATCACGGCTTCGCGCGCTTCGCCCGCCGAGCACCACGCCGATGAGGCGGCGGTTGCGGTCGTTCACCGCGCTTACGAGATTGTAGCCGGAGGCCCGCGTGTAGCCGGTCTTGATACCGTCCATCCCCTGGTATCGATACATCAGATTGTTGTGGCCTCGGATCACGCGGCCGCGGAAGGCGAAACTCTGGACCGAGAACAGGCGGTACTCGCGTGGATAGTGTCGCATGAGTGCCACGGCGAGCCGCGCCATGTCGCGGGCCGTGGTCACCTGTTCGCTTGCCGGCAGACCCGAAGCGTTGACGAAGAATGTGCGGTTCATGCCGAGCTGGCGCGCCTTTGCATTCATCATTCTCGCAAAGCCTTCCTCGGAACCGCCAAGCCGCTCGGCCATCGCTGCCGCCGCGTCGTTGGCCGAACGGACGATCATGCCGTAGACAGCCTCTTCGACGGTGATCGTTCCTCCGGCCTTGACGCCGAGCTTCGTCGGCGGCTTGCGTGCAGCGGTCGCGGACATGGGCACAGGCGTTTTCCAGGCGATCTGGCCGCGGTGAAGCGCTTCGAAGGTCATGTAGAGCGTCATCATCTTGGTGAGAGACGCGGGATGGTGGAGCGTGTCGGGGTTTTCGGCAGAGAGAACCCGGCCCGTCCGAGCGTCGACGACAAGCGAGGCGTTGCCTGCCATTGCCTGAACGGCACCGAAGAAAAGCACGGCGATCGTCGCCATAGCCAATCGAAAGCTCGTCATCGAACTCCCCCTCATAGAGATGTGCGGCCGATATCGACGCGGTACGCTGTTTTGACAGGCTCAAGGCGTAGTTGCAACCTCGCCGCCCAGACGCGGCCCGCTCTTTCGCATCGCCCGGCCGATTCAGCAAGGCTTAACCCCGCAGACGTTACCGTCCGGGCCGCAGCGCCTGTCCAAGCTCGGCATGAAGATTTGAGAAGACGGAAGAAGATGAAACACGGCTTCGCGGGTCTGGTCCGCTACCATGCCAAGCGCACCGCTATCACCGGCGGGCTCGAGGCTGCGCATCTGCTTGCGCGGGCGCGGCTGATGGGCGCGGCTCGCGGGCGCGGGGCGATCTTCACCCTGCATCATGTTCGCCCGAAGGTTCCGCGAGCTTTCGATCCCAACGCCCACCTGGAAATCACACCGGCATTCCTCGAAGAGGCGATCGTGACTTTGAAACGGGACGGCTATCGCCTCGTCCCGCTGGATGACCTGCCCGCCTGCCTTGCTTCCGCCGATAACCGGCCCTTCGCCTGCTTCACTCTCGATGACGGCTACCGCAATAATCTCGATCACGCCCTGCCGGTCTTCGAGCGCCACGGCGTGCCCTTCACCGTTTTCGTCACGGCCGGTTATCTCGACCGCAGCCATACGCTCTGGTGGGAAACGATCGCCGATCTCCTGTCCGTCTGCGGCAGGTTTCGTTTCGATTTCGGCGCAGGTGAGGAAGCAGTAGCGAGCGACAACCTTGCGCAGAAGCAGGCCGCCTTCGATCGGATCGCCGCCTATGTCCATGGCAGCGATGAGGCCCATGCGCTCGCGACACTGAATAAGGCCGCGCACGAGCACGGCATCGACCCGCTGGCCATCACTGAGCGTCTGACGCTCGACGAGGAGGGTCTCCGGAGCATGATCCGAAGTCCGCTTGCGAGCCTCGGCGGGCACACGATCAGCCATCGCGCACTCGCGCGGCTTGGCGACGACGAGGCGCGCCGCGAAATTTCAGCCTCCGCCGAACGCGTCAGGACGATCACCGGTCGCCGGCCCTCTAGCTTCGCCTATCCCTATGGAGACAGGCTCGCGGTTTCGCCCCGCGATCATCGGCTGGCGGCGGAACTCGGATTTGCCGTGGCGGTGACGACGCAGCCCGGCATGCTGTCCCAGGCTGCAAATCCTCATGCGCTGCCGCGGATTTCGCTCAACGGCCATTTCCAGGCCGCGCGCTATGTGACCGCGCTCGGTTCCGGCATCCCGTTCCGGCTCCTTGCCCGCCGGGCAGGTTGACTCGCGGTGGCAGCGTCTTTTCGTCAGGGGTACATCCGCACTTTCGTCCAGCCGCCATCCGGCGTTTCGCGGCGGAACTCGACACGGTCGTGCAGCCGGAAGGGGCGGTCGTGCCAGAATTCGATCGACAGCGGACGGATGCGGAATCCGGACCAGTAGTCCGGACGTGGGATCTCGCCGATCGCATGCCGAGCCGTGTACTCGGCGACGGCCTTCTCCAGCGCAAAGCGGCTTTCGAGCGGCCGTGACTGCTTCGATGCCCAGGCGCCGATGCGGCTGCCGCGGGGCCGGCTCATGAAATATTCGTCGGCTTCCTCGTCGGAGACGATTTCGACCGGACCGCGCAGACGCACCTGGCGGCGCAGCGATTTCCAATGGAAACACAGGGCCGCCTTACGGGTCGCGAGCATTTCCCGGCCTTTCTGACTCTCGAAATTCGTGTACAAGACGAAGCCGCGTTCGTCGAACCCCTTGAGCAGGACCATGCGCACATTGGGCATGCCATCCGGGTCGACGGTCGCAAGGGCGACGGCGTTCGGATCGTTCACCTCGTTCTTTTCGGCTTCCTTCAGCCATGTGCCAAAAAGGGAAAAGGGCTCGCTTGCTTCCGTGAAGTCACCGGTTATTAACTCGTTCGCGGTCATATTGTTTTCCAATGCCGTGTGTCTGGCGCGGGAACGCTTCGGGATGAGCCCGAGTGGTGTTTCCGCATCGTAATAATGTCAGAGCCTGCCTGCGGACTTCCTCGGGACGTGGTGCGCTCTGGCGAGTCTGACAGGATTGCCGTGCAAGACATAGCAAAGCGGAACGATGGCAAGAAGGGTCTTTCCTTCGCATTGCTGCGCAGCGCGGCAATTTGCGTGACGATTCTCGCCCTGCCGGGGTGCATGGGCGCGGGCCTCGACGTCTTCGGGGGATCGGGCGTCGATCGTTCGGTCTCGACCGGAACCGTGCCGGTGGCGAAGACATCCGACGGCCTTTCCGATGCCATAGCCGTGCGCGACCTCGTTACCTCTGCCGACATCAGTCAGGGCCGCCACGACAGCACTATCCCCTGGGCCAATGCGAATTCCGGCAGCGCCGGCGTCATCAGCAGCATCCAGGAAGACCATGCCTCGGGCATGCGTTGCCGCCGCTTCACGACGACCCGGCACTCCTTCGAGGGCATTGCCAAGTTCGATGGCAACACCTGCCAGCTCGGCAACGGGGAATGGTACCTGACGAGCTTCGGCCCGCGGAGCTGAAATCGCAGGTTAACCATATTGCCGCAAAGCGGCCGGCGAAGCGTCCCGGACGATGCTTTCGGCAGCGCGTCCCCGCCTCCGACTAACCGATAGTTAGCAACTTCGCCCGATCATCTCTCGTGGACGGAGAAGGTTTTTGCAGACCCTCTTCGATCGTCGTGAGGTGTCAGGCGGGCATCCGGGGAGGGACCGCCGAGTAAAGAAAATGATAGCAGCCATGCGCGATCCCTATGCAATTCTTGGTGTGCGTCGCACCGCCGGCCAAGAGGAAATCAAGGCGGCCTGGCGCTCCGTAGCCAGAGCGGTCCACCCCGATCACAACCAGGACGATCCCTCCGCCAACGAGCGCTTCGCGGAAGCGGGCAGGGCCTATGAGCTGCTTCGCGACCCGGTGCGCAGAAGCCGCTACGACTGGGCGCGGCGCGAGGCGGAGCTTCGTCGCATGGAGGCGATGAAGGAGAAGATGCGAGGCGCGGAGGTGCCGGACGAGCCTGTCGGCGCCGAAACGGCCGAGGAAGCGATTTCGCGCATATTCGGCGTCGAGCCGCAGGCCACTGCCGCGAGGCCGAAGTCTTCCGCGCGTCCCGCCGAAAGGGAACGTGCGCCGGCGGAAGCCAAAACCGAGCCTGCCGCCGAAGCAAAACAAGAGCAGCCGAAAGCCGACGCGCTTGCCCGTCGCTCGATCATGCCGGCGGCGGATCTGGTCGCGGCGATCGTCCAGCGTATTCGCGGACGCATCGCGAAAACGGCCGAGAAGGTGCCCGATCTTGCCGTCGACGTTCACGCCAGCGTCGAAGACGTGATCAATCTCGCGCGCGTGCCGGTGGAGCTTCCGGATGGAGAGCTGCTGAAGGTCCCCATCCCGGCCGGCGCGACGGACGGCCAGGCGATCCGCCTGAAGGAGCAGGGCTACCGTGTTGCCGGGATGGCGCGCGGCGACGTGGTGGCAACCCTGCGCCTCAGTCAGGACGGCCCGTTCCGGACCCGCGGTCTCGACCTCGTCACCACATTGCCGATCGATCTTCAGAACGCGGTTCTCGGCTGCGAAACGACGATCGAGGCACCGAACGGACCGCTCACGGTGGCCGTACCGGCTTGGTCGGGCTCCGACAAGGAGATCCGCATCGCCGGCAAGGGCTTGCGCGGCGCCGACGGGGAAAGCGGCGACCTGATCGTCGAATTGCGGGTGGTGCTGCATGAAAAACCGGACGACAAGGTGACGGACCTCATGCGATCCCAACGTGACGGCCTCTTTTTATGAAGCTTTTCTGACAAGCTGAACCAATATTACGGGGACTAACAGTTCCTGATCCGCCTCCTGCTTGAACCGCTGTGGCGCCTATGCCATAGGCAATGCTCGACAATTTGCCGCACCCGCTGCAGGAGGCGCGGCATCCTGGCATTTGTGAAATTTTGCCACCGGCAGCAGCTGGTGGAGGCAGACAGTATTGGGGACATTCCATGGCTCAGGCATCGGGTCTGATGAATGGCAAGCGCGGCGTCATCATGGGCGTCGCAAACAATCGCTCGATTGCGTGGGGCATCGCGAAGGCCTTGGCCGAGGCAGGGGCTGAAATCGCGCTGACATGGCAGGGCGATGCTTTGAAAAAGCGCGTCGAGCCGCTGGCGCAGGAGCTTGGTGCCTTCATGGCCGGCCATTGCGATGTGACCGACCTCGCCACGATCGATGCCGTATTCTCGGCCCTCGAAGAGAAGTGGGGCAAGATCGATTTCGTTGTGCACGCGATCGCCTTTTCCGACAAGGACGAATTGACGGGGCGCTACCTGGATACGAGCCGCGACAACTTCGCGCGTACGATGGACATTTCGGTCTATTCCTTCACGGCGGTCGCCGCACGTGCGGATCGCGTCATGAACGACGGCGGCTCGATACTGACGCTCACCTATTACGGCGCCGAGAAGGTTATGCCGCACTATAACGTCATGGGTGTCGCCAAGGCGGCCCTCGAGGCAAGCGTTCGCTATCTGGCGGTCGACCTCGGCAACCGCGGCATCCGCGTCAACGCGATCTCCGCCGGTCCCATCAAGACGCTTGCTGCGTCCGGCATCGGTGATTTCCGCTACATCCTGAAGTGGAACGAATACAACGCCCCGCTGAAGCGCACAGTCTCGATCGAGGAGGTCGGCAATTCTGCCCTCTACCTGCTTTCCGATCTGTCGAGCGGCGTTACGGGCGAAGTCCATCACGTCGATTCCGGCTACCACACGGTCGGCATGAAGGCCGTTGACGCGCCGGACATCAGCGTTCTGAAGGATTGACAGCCTTTGCTCGACAGCCGCCATGCGTCCTTCGGCCGCATGGCGGCTGTAACACTTTGAACTGCTGCATGTTCTATCTTCAAACCGGCTGCGGTTTGCGGATTGTGCGGTAGGGATCGCGGCGGCTCGCCCGGAGTGGACATTGTGCTCATCTACATGGTTCGCCATGGACAAACGGACTGGAATGCGGAGAGCCGCCTTCAGGGTCAGAAGGACATCCCCCTCAACGAGACCGGGCGGCAGCAGGCGACCGGGAACGGCGTCGCGTTGAGCAGGATCATCGGGAGCGGCGCGGCCGACTTCGATTTCGTCAGCAGCCCCCTCGGCCGTACGCGCGAAACCATGGAGCGTCTTCGGCGGGCGATGGATCTCGATCCCTTGGCCTACCGCACCGACGAGCGTCTGAAGGAAGTGTCCTTCGGCGACTGGGAAGGCTACACGCTTCCCGAACTGAAGCGGCTCGTGCCCGAGCGGATCGCGGAGAGGCGCGTCGCGAAATGGGATTTCATTCCGCCCGGTCCTGACGCCGAGAGCTACGAAATCCTGTCCTGGCGTGTCGGTGCCTGGCTCAGGAGCGTGACGCGGCCTACGGTCTGCGTCAGCCATGGCGGCGTTATCAGGGCGTTGTTCAAGCTGCTTGGGGAGATGGATGCCGATGAGGCGGCGGCCGCTGCGATACCGCAGGACCGCCTGCTGAAAATCGTGGATGGCTCGATAGGCTGGCTCTGACGCCGCAAACCTACTGAAGGATCTCCAGGTCGTTGATGACGCGCTTGCCGTCGACTTCGGTGTAGAAGACAAGCACCTTGACGCCGGCCTCCAGCCCCTCGAAGTTGAACTCCTCTGGCGCCTGGTAGCTCTTGCCGTCATCGAGGGAGAGGCTCAGCCGGTCGGTATCGACGCTGGTGATCACGGCTTCGACGTCGGCACTCTCGGCAAGCGCGGAGAGCGGCGAAAGCAGGCTTGCGGTGGCCATGAGCGTGGCAATGACAAATCGCATCCTTCTTGCCCTCTTCAATGATTCTGCGAATTTTGTTGTCCTCACGCTTTGATCCCCGATTGTGGCAAAAGTAGCCCTATGTTGTTGCTTTTTCGATGCAGTTGCCCGCCGCATGGGAGGGTGAAGGCCGGTTCAGAGAATTACAACCCGATGATTCCGTGAAAGCGGCGGAGCGGCTCTGCGGCAGCCGCTCTCGCCGGGTTTTCCACGGGAATTTCACGGCATCTTCCTTAAGGCGCCAAGCCTGGGGAACAGGGGAGATGGCACCCGCGCCAGCCGACGCGCAGAAGGACTTTCCCGCGTGCCCGCTTTCCACTAAGAGAGGGCACGCGCGTCTGACGCGTGGCCCTCGGAGCGGGCCAACTGCGGCTCCGGGGTGATTGGAATAGACGCGAGGGGGTCCATCGGCCATCTTCGCGATCCGGAGTTCGGTAGCCGCCATGTCGCACAATACATTCGGTCATCTTTTCCGCGTCACGACCTGGGGCGAAAGCCACGGTCCCGCACTTGGCTGTGTCGTCGACGGGTGTCCGCCCGGAATTCGCTTTACGCTCGCCGAAGTCCAGGCCTGGCTCGACAAGCGCAAGCCCGGCCAGTCGCGCTTCGTCACCCAGCGTCGTGAGGACGACCTTGTGAAGGTCCTTTCCGGCGTGATGCTCGATGACGACGGCGAGACGATGATTTCGACCGGTACGCCGATCTCGATGATGATCGAGAATACCGACCAGCGTTCCAAGGATTATTCCGAGATCGCCAAGCGATACCGTCCCGGCCATGCCGACTATACCTACGATGCGAAATACGGCATCCGCGACTACCGCGGCGGCGGCCGTTCCTCGGCGCGCGAGACGGCTGCGCGCGTGGCGGCGGGCGCTATCGCGCGCAAGGTCGTGCCGGGCCTGGTGGTCCGCGGTGCACTCGTCCAGATCGGCAAGCACCGGATCGACCGGTCCAATTGGGACTGGGCGGAAGTGAACAACAATCCGTTCTTCGCACCCGACCCGGCGATCGTGCCCGTCTGGGAAGAATATCTCGACGGCATCCGCAAAGCGGGATCGTCGATCGGCGCCGTGGTCGAGGTGGTTGCCGAAGGCGTTCCGGCCGGCATCGGCGCGCCGATCTATGCGAAGCTCGATCAGGATATCGCCGCCAATCTGATGTCCATCAACGCGGTCAAAGGCGTCGAGATCGGCAACGGCTTTGCCGCAGCCGAGATCAGCGGCGAGGAGAACGCCGACGAGATGCGCATCGGGGCGCAGGGCGAGCCGGTTTTCCTGTCCAACAATGCCGGCGGCATTCTGGGCGGGATCGCGACCGGGCAGCCGGTCGTTGCGCGCTTCGCCATCAAGCCGACCTCGTCCATTCTCACGGAGCGCCGTTCGATCGACAGCGACGGCAAGGAGGTCGACGTGCGCACCAAGGGCCGCCACGACCCCTGCGTCGGCATTCGGGCGGTGCCCATTGGGGAGGCCATGCTTGCCTGCGCCATCGCCGATCACTATCTGCGTGACCGCGGTCAGACCGGGCGGCTGAAGTAACTCGACTGCTGCAGCGGCCTTTGCGTCTGAAACACGCGCGGCGCTGCAGGAAAAGGTGCGCAGCGGTTTCCCGTCAGGCATTGCGCCAAACAAGATATTCGCGGAGGCAATATATATGTCCTACGACCAGAAGCGCGTCGTCGAAGCCATTCGCGCCTTCGAAGCAGGCGAGATCGTCGTCGTCACCGACGACGGCGGCCGCGAGAACGAGGGCGACCTGATCGTCGCAGCGGTGCACTGCACGCCTGAGAAGATGGCGTTCATCGTGCGCCATACGTCCGGCATCGTCTGCACGCCGATGCCGCGCGAGGAGGCAAAACGCCTCAACCTGAATGCGATGGTTGCCGAGAACGACTCCGCCCACACCACCGCCTTCACGGTGTCGGTCGATTTCAAGCACGGGACCACGACCGGCATTTCCGCAGACGACCGAACGCTTACGGTCAGAAACCTTGCCAATCCGAATGTCGGGCCGACGGATTTCGTACGGCCGGGCCACATATTCCCTCTCGTGGCGCGCGAGGGCGGCGTGCTGATGCGCTCCGGCCATACCGAGGCCGCCGTCGATCTCTGCAGGCTCGCGAGCCTGCCGCCGATCGGCGTCATCTGCGAACTCGTCAACGATGACGGCACCGTCATGCGTGGGCCGCAGGTCGAAGCCTTCGCGGAAACGCACGGCCTGAAGCAGGTCTCCGTGGCCGATCTCATTGCCTATCGCCAGCGCAAGGAGACCTTGATCGAGCAGGGCCATTCCTTCGAAATGGACACGCCCTACGGCAAGGCCAAGGGCCACACCTATTCGCTGCCCTGGGACACGATGCAGCACCTGGCCGTGGTTTTCGGAGACATTCGCGACGGCGTCGACATTCCGGTGCGTCTCCACCTCGAAAATGTCGGAGCCGACGTCTTCGGCCGCGGCCGCCAGATCGACGAGATCATGAAGCGCATCGCCGCCGAGGGGAGGGGCGTCATCGTCTATCTGCGGGAGGGCTCCGTGGGGGTCGGAATTTCGCAGACAGCGCGAAAGGGCAAGCACGAGAGGGAGGTCCACTCGGAGGCACAGGAGCGCGAAAGCGAGTGGCTGGAGATCGGCCTCGGCGCGCAGATCCTGAAAGACCTCGGCATCACCTCCATTCGCCTTCTTTCGTCGCGCGAGCGGCATTATGTCGGCCTGGAGGGCTTCGGCATCAAGATCGCCGCGACCGAGATTCTGTAAATCCGGAAGAGCCCAAAATAAAAGCCGCGTCACCCGACGCGGCTCCCTCGCCTTGAAGCAAGCTGCCGTTACGGCAGGGCGTCGTAGCCTTCGTCGAAGCCCTTGAGGTCGACGGGGATGCCAATGCCTTCCTCGGGCGACTGGAAAACGATGAAGGTCGCCGTCGCGCCGGCGCGGAAGGTCTTGAGAAGCTCGTCTTCGAGCACGACCTCGGCGTAGCAGCCGTCGGAGAAGCAGCGCACGAAATAGGCGCGGCCGATGTCCTTGCCGTCGACATTGAGGCCGAGGCCGTTCGGCAGGAGCACGCCGAGCGGCGCAAGCACCCGAAGGATCTTCGCCTTGCGGTCGGCGGTCTTGAGGACGACGACCGAGAGACCGACTTCAGGCCTGTCTTCGGCGATGACGTTCTGCATCAGCGCGCACTGTTCGGCCGAGGCGCCCGCCGGCTGGTCGCAGACGATCGACCACGCGCCGTGATTTGACTTCACCGTGCCCGGCGTTGCGTTGGATTGCTGGGCCAAGCTTGCTGCGGGGAGTGCGAAGGCGGCAATTGCGAGCGCGGCCAGGGCGGGCAGCCGGGAGAAGAGGGACAGGCCCATGTAAACCTCAAAAACCTCGAATCATTAGGGCTATTCTTGAAGCGCGCGAGGATAAATGAAAAGCCCTGGTCGTTACATTCCAGTGTCATATGGCCGAAATTGGGCCCTCCCGGTACGAAATCGGCGTGCCGAGGGCCGCTTTCTCTCCGCCGGTGAGCGTGGCTGCCCGCAAATGGGGCGGCGAATGACCGGTCCGCGCGCGGGCGCCGGTGCGTGGGAGGGCTTTCGACCGGTTGCGAGGTCTCCTGTGCGAAAACTTCCGCTTTGTGCAAAAATGCCGCACGAGGTTGCTTGGACAGATGTTGCGGCGCTGGTCAAACTGTGGTTTGAAGCGCTTCAGTATCGCAGGGATTCTGCGTTCCGGGTTTGATCCTGATCAAGCGCATTGGGGAGACGTAATTGTGAAAAACAAGGCCTATGCAGTTCTGGCAGCGCTTGCCTGTCTGCTTTTTGCTTCGAGCGCCTTTGCTGACAAGCCTGTCGACTGGCAGACGAACTTTCAGGCGGCTGCTACGGGCATCATGGAAGAAATCACGTGGTTTGAACACTACACCCTGTGGTTCATCATTCCGATCACACTTTTCGTTCTCCTGCTGCTGGTCATCGTGGT
Source organism: Ensifer sp. R1-3 (assembly GCF_056739175.1). Lineage (NCBI taxonomy): Bacteria > Pseudomonadati > Pseudomonadota > Alphaproteobacteria > Hyphomicrobiales > Rhizobiaceae > Ensifer > Ensifer sp. R1-3. The sequence goes on along the minus strand of NZ_CP096515.1, from coordinate 1,875,810 downwards.
CGTCAAGTTCCGCGAGAGTGCCAATCCTGTTCCGTCGAGGACCAGCCACAATACGCTGATCGAAGTCGTCTGGACGGTCGGCCCGGTTATCGTGCTGCTTTTCCTTGCGATTCCCTCATTCCAGCTTTTGACCGCGCAACTCACGCCTCCGGAGAATCCGGACCTGACGGTCAAGGCGACCGGCAACCAGTGGTACTGGTCCTATGAATATGAGGTCGGCGAAAACCCGCTCTCCTTCGATAGCCTGCTCCTGAAGGACGAGGATCGTGCGGGCCTCGGCAAAGAGGACAAGGCGCAGTATCCGCGTCTTCTCGCCGTCGACAACGAAGTCGTCGTGCCGGTCGGCAAGACCGTTCGCCTGCTCGTCACGGCTGCCGACGTAATTCATGCCTTCGCCATGCCGGCTTTCGGCGTCAAGATCGACGCGGTTCCCGGCCGTCTCAACGAGACCTGGTTCAAGGCCGACCGCGAAGGTCTCTATTACGGCCAGTGTTCCGAGCTCTGCGGCAAGGATCACGCCTATATGCCGATCGCCGTCCGCGTTGTCGCGCAGGATAAATACGACGCCTGGCTCGCCGCCGCCGCAACCAATGTCGGCGAAGCGAACAAGGCGCTCATGGCGTCCGTCGACGGCGCGGCCAAGGCCGTTGACGTCGCCGACAACGCCGCACAGTAATCGGAAGTGGAGCTTGACCATGGCTGGAACAGCCGTTCATCACGATCAACGCCATGATCATTCCGATCATGGCCACGCGGACCACGCGCACAAGCCGCTGACCTTCTTTCAGCGCTGGTTCCTGTCGACCAACCACAAGGACATCGGTACGCTCTACCTGATCTTCGCGATCATCGCCGGCATCATCGGCGGCACGCTGTCGGTCTTCATGCGCGCCGAACTGCAGGAGCCGGGCATCCAGATCTTCCACGGTCTGGCCCAGATGGTCTATGGTTTCGAGGGTGATGCTGCCATCGACGGCGGCAAGCACATGTTCAACGTCTTCACGACCGCTCACGCGCTGATCATGATCTTCTTCATGGTCATGCCGGCGCTGATCGGCGGCTTCGCCAACTGGATGGTGCCGATCATGATCGGTGCCCCGGACATGGCGTTCCCGCGCATGAACAACATTTCCTTCTGGCTGATCGTGCCGGCCTTCCTGCTGGTGCTGCTTTCGATGTTCGTCGAAGGTCCTGCAGGCGCCTATGGCGCGGGCGGCGGCTGGACGATCTATCCGCCATTCTCGACATCCGGCATGCCCGGGCCCGCGATGGATCTCGCGATCCTCGGCCTGCACATCGCCGGCGCCTCGTCGATCCTCGGCGCGATCAACTTCATCACCACCATCCTCAACATGCGCGCTCCGGGCATGACGCTGCACAAGATGCCGCTCTTTGCCTGGTCGGTTCTGATCACCGCCTTCCTGCTCCTGCTCTCGCTGCCGGTTCTCGCAGGCGCGATCACCATGCTGCTGACGGACCGCAACTTCGGCACGACCTTCTTCGCGCCGGAAGGCGGCGGCGACCCGATCCTGTTCCAGCACCTGTTCTGGTTCTTCGGTCACCCGGAAGTGTACATTCTGATTCTGCCGGGCTTCGGCATCGTCAGCCACATCATCTCGACCTTCTCGCGCAAGCCGATCTTCGGTTATCTCGGCATGGCTTACGCCATGGTCGCGATCGGCGCCGTCGGCTTCATCGTGTGGGCGCACCACATGTACACGGTCGGCATGTCGCTCCAGACGCAGCGCTACTTCGTCTTCGCGACGATGGTCATCGCCGTGCCGACGGGTGTGAAGATCTTCTCCTGGATCGCGACGATGTGGGGCGGCTCGATCCGCTTCGCGACCCCGATGGTCTGGGCGATCGGCTTCATCTTCCTGTTCACCGTCGGCGGCGTCACGGGTGTCCAGCTCGCCAATGCCGGCCTCGACCGTGCGCTGCACGACACCTATTACGTGGTGGCGCACTTCCACTACGTGCTGTCGCTCGGCGCCGTCTTCGCAATCTTCGCGGCCTGGTACTACTGGTTCCCGAAGATGACCGGCTACATGTACTCGGAGTTTCTCGGCAAACTGCATTTCTGGGTGATGTTCGTCGGCGTTAACCTGATCTTCTTCCCGCAGCACTTCCTCGGGCTCGCAGGCATGCCGCGCCGTTACATCGACTATCCGGACGCCTTTGCCGGCTGGAACATGGTTTCGTCCTACGGCTCCTACATCGCGGCAGTCGGCGTGCTGATCTTCCTCTTCTGTGTCGCCGAAGCTTTCGCGAAGAAGCGCGTTGCGGGGGATAACCCCTGGGGCGAAGGCGCCAACACGCTGGAATGGCAGCTGTCTTCGCCGCCGCCGTTCCACCAGTGGGAGCAGCTCCCGCGGATCAAGTGACGGGTAACGAACAGAAGCCGCCGGTTTCGGCGGCTTCTCCCCGCCGGCAGGCCGGCGTGACGCGGCTGTTTCTGCCGCAGCAAGTTCAAGGTACGGACATGACGGTCATCGGCAATCACGAGGTAGTTGGCATGGAAGGCGCACCGCGACTTTCCGAGGCCTCTGCACGCGATTATTTCGAGCTCCTGAAGCCGCGTGTCATGTCTCTCGTCGTCTTCACCGCATTCGCCGGGCTCGTCCTTGCCCCCGGCCATATCAATCCGTTCATCGGCTTCACCGCCATTCTATGCATCGCCATCGGAGCCGGCGCTTCCGGTGCGCTGAACATGTGGTACGACGCGGATATCGACGCGGTGATGAGCCGCACGGCCAAGCGTCCGATTCCGGCTGGCAAGATTCTGCCCCAGGAGGCGCTTGCCTTCGGACTGACCCTGTCGGCGTTCTCGGTTATCATCCTCGGGCTCGCCGTCCACTGGTTCGCAGCCGGGTTGCTCGCCTTCACGATTTTCTTCTACGTGGCCATCTATACGATGTGGCTGAAGCGCTCGACGCCGCAGAACATCGTCATCGGTGGAGCCGCCGGGGCCTTCCCCCCGATGATAGGCTGGGCCTGCGTGACCGGCGGCGTGTCGGTCGAAAGCATCGTGCTCTTCCTCATAATCTTTCTCTGGACGCCGGCGCATTTCTGGGCCCTGGCTCTCTTCAAGATGGGCGATTACGGCGCGGTCGGCGTGCCGATGATGCCGAATGTCTGCGGGGAGGCGACGACCAAGCGGCAGATCGTCATTTACGCAGTGCTCACCGCAGTCAGCGGCGTCTGTCCCACCTTGCTCGGCTTCGCGAGCCTCGGCTATGGAGCCTTTGCCACGGCCATGGGGCTCGGCTTCGTCTGGTATTCGCTGGGCGTACTGCGCATGCCCGAAGGCGACAAGCGCATGGTGCCGGCGAAAAAGCTCTTCGCATTCTCGATCGCGTATCTTTTCGCGATATTCTCGGCGCTCCTGGTTGATTACGCGATCGCCCGGATCTGGCTTGGAGGCATTGTCTGATGGAAGCCGTTGAACTCAACGAAGCTCAGAAGAAGTCCCGCCGCGGCCGCAACATCGCGCTCGGCATCGTGCTGGCGGCCCTGGTCGCAATTTTCTACGTCGTCACGCTGGTCAAGGTCGGCGGCGGCATGGTGAATTGAAGGCGTTGCGCATGGCGGACAATGGGCAGGCAGATCGGAAGGAACGCTCGAACGGCGTGATCGTCGGCACGTGCCTTGCCTTTGTGGCAGGCATGATCGGCATGGCCTATGCGGCCGTTCCGCTCTACGACATGTTCTGCCGGGTCACGGGCTATAACGGCACCACGCAGCGGGTCGAGCAGGCATCCGACCTCATCCTCGACGAGAAGATTAAGGTCACGTTCGACGCCAACGTCGCTGCCGGACTGCCCTGGGAGTTCGTCCCGGTTCAACGGGATATCGACGTCAGGATCGGCGAGACGGTGCAGATCATGTACCGTGCGAAGAACCTGGCTTCCACGCCGACGACGGGCCAGGCGACCTTCAACGTGACGCCGATGGCGGCCGGTGCCTATTTCAACAAGGTGCAATGCTTCTGCTTCACGGAGACGACGCTTGAGCCGGGCGAGGAAATGGAGATGCCGGTCGTCTTCTTCGTCGATCCGGAGATCGTCAAGCCGGTAGAGACGCAGGGCATCAAGACTTTGACGCTGTCCTACACCTTCTACCCGCGCGAACCCTCCAAGCCGGTCGCGCAAGTGAAGGCGAAGGCCGAAAACAAACTTTGACATGAGCGCCTTTTCGGCTATGCCGGACGGCGACAAGAGAGGACTATCGGGGGTTATCGACATGGCCGGAGCGCACCAGAAGCAACACGACTATCACATCATCGACCCGAGCCCGTGGCCGCTGCTTGCCTCCATCGGAGCCTTCGTCATGGCCTTCGGCGGCGTCGGCTACATGCGCTATCTCTCCGGCGGCTCGTTCAAGATGTTCGGGCTTGAGTTCGCCAATCCGTGGGTCTTCTTCATCGGTCTGGCGCTGATCCTTTACACCATGTTCGGCTGGTGGTCGGACACCATCAAGGAAGCGCATGAGGGCCACCATACCCGCGTCGTGTCGCTGCACCTGCGCTACGGCATGATCATGTTCATCGCTTCCGAGGTGATGTTCTTCGCTGCCTGGTTCTGGGCTTTCTTCGACGCCAGCCTCTTTCCCGGTGAAGCGATCCAGGCCGCGCGCGCCGAGTTCACCGGCGGCGTCTGGCCGCCGAAGGGCATCGAGGTCCTCGATCCCTGGCACCTGCCGCTCTACAACACCGTCATCCTGCTGCTCTCCGGCACGACGGCGACCTGGGCACACCATGCGCTGCTGCACAACGATCGCAAGGGCCTCGTCTACGGCCTGACGCTCACGGTCCTGCTCGGCGTTCTGTTCTCCTACGTGCAGGGCTACGAATATGCGCACGCGCCGTTCGCCTTCAAGGATTCGATCTACGGCGCGACCTTCTTCATGGCGACCGGCTTCCACGGTTTCCACGTGCTGGTCGGCACGATCTTCCTGCTCGTCTGCCTGCTGCGCGCCCTGCGGGGCGACTTCACGCCGAAGCACCACTTCGGCTTCGAGGCGGCGGCCTGGTACTGGCATTTCGTCGACGTCGTCTGGCTGTTCCTCTTCTTCTCCATCTATATCTGGGGTGGCTGGGGCGCGCCGATCGCCCACGGCTGACGCCGTTATGCTTCGATGATGACGGGGCGGCTGAGAGGCCGCCCCGTTTCATTTGAACATATGGCTTATTTCGGCTGGCTGGCGTTTTTGACGCAGATGTTCGATTGGACGAATGGCTGCATTGCCGTTACCAATGCCGAGATGGACGAAATCCGGGACATGGTTCCCAACAATACCGCGATCGTGACCAACCCATGAACGAAGACAAGGCGCTCTATCCGCCCGTCGATCCCGTGATGACGGGAATCAAGGGTCTTTGCCCCCGCTGCGGACAGGGAAAGCTCTTCGACGGGCTGCTGAAGGTTCGGCCGGCCTGCAGCAGTTGCGAGCTCGATTATGGTTTCGCGGATTCCGGCGATGGTCCGGTCGTCTTCGTCATCCTGATCGTCGGCTTCGTCGTCGTCGGCGCGGCGCTCTGGATGGAGATCAATGTCAACCCGCCGCTCTGGCTGCATTTCCTCCTGTGGATTCCGCTTGCAACCGTCTTGAGCCTGGCGCTGACGCGTATGCTGAAGGGCGTGCTCATCAATCTCCAATACCGCAACAATGCACGTCCCGGTGAAATCGACCGTGGTTGACGAGCGCATGCCGGCTCCGCGCAGCCGCGCCGGCCGTGCGGCCGGCGTTGTCCTGGTGCTCGCCGCTTTCGCTGTGCTCGTGTCGCTGGGCACCTGGCAGATGCAACGGCTGCATTGGAAGGAGGCGTTGATCGGCGCAATTGCCGAGCGGCGCTCGGCGCCGGCCGTCTCGTTCGACAAGATCGAGGCCATGGCCGCGGCCGGCGGGGATATCGACTACCGGACAGTGTACGTGTCCGGCGTGTACGACCACGGCAAGGAGCGCCATTTCTTCGCCACCCATGAAGGCCGCACGGGCTTCTACGTCTTCACGCCTCTTATGCTGGCCGACGGCCGAGCCATTTTCGTGAACCGCGGCTTCGTCCCCTTCGAGAAGAAGGATGCCTCCACGCGGGCCGAAGGGCAGATCGCCGGACGTGTGACCATCAACGGTCTGGCGCGGCCGAAGCTTTCCGGAAAGCCGTCGTCCCTGGTACCGGACAATGACGCCGCCAAGAACATCTTCTACTGGAAGGACCTCGATACGATGGCGGACTCTGCCGGCCTCGCATCCGATCGCGTCGTTTCCTTCTTTATCGATGCGGATGCATCGGACAATCCCGGCGGTCTGCCGATCGGCGGCGTGACCCAGTTCGATCTGCCGAACAATCACCTGCAATATGCGCTGACCTGGTACGGCCTTGCAGCCGCCCTCGTCGCGGTCAGCGGCATCTACATCTACCGGCGCAGGCGGTAGGGCGCGCCGGTTCTTCCTTGTGTGCCCGGTCGTTGCCGCTATATATGGCCCATGCCGACACCCGGCTTTGTTCGTTCCACTGGCGTTTTCATGATGGCCCCATCCGCAGCAGCAAAAACCCCGATCACCATCCGCCTCTGCGGGCCGCGTGGCTTCTGCGCGGGCGTCGACCGGGCGATCCAGATCGTGGTGCTCGCGCTCAAGGAGTTCGGCGCGCCGGTCTATGTCCGTCATGAGATCGTGCATAACCGTTACGTGGTGGAGGGGCTCGAAGCCAAGGGGGCGATTTTCGTCGAGGAGCTCGACGAAATCCCGCCCGAGCACCGCAAGCAGCCCGTGGTCTTCTCCGCCCATGGCGTGCCCAAATCCGTTCCGGCCGATGCTGACGAGCGCAATCTCTTCTATCTCGACGCAACCTGCCCGCTCGTCTCGAAGGTGCACAAGCAGGCGATGCGCCATCATCGCATGGGACGCCACGTCGTGCTGATCGGCCATGCCGGACATCCCGAGGTCATCGGCACCATGGGGCAATTGCCGGAGGGGGCGGTCTCCCTCGTCGAAACCGTCGAGGATGCCGACGTCTATATGCCGCCGGACGCGGACAATCTCGGTTTCGTCACGCAGACGACGCTCTCGGTCGACGATACCGCCGGCGTCATCAAGCGGCTGCATGAGCGCTTTCCGAACCTGACGGCTCCTGCGGCCGATTCGATCTGCTATGCCACCACGAACCGGCAGGAAGCGGTGAAGCAGGCGGCGCCCGGCTGCGACCTTTTCCTGGTCGTCGGCGCACCCAATTCATCGAACTCGAAGCGCCTCGTCGAGGTTGCGCTGAGGGCAGGGGCGAAAAAAGCCGTTCTCGTCCAGCGCGCCTCGGAAATCGACTGGGCGACGGTGGGGGATATCTCGATGGTCGGGTTGTCGGCGGGTGCTTCCGCGCCGGAGGTGATCGTCAACGAGATCATCGAAGCGTTCCGCGAGCGCTACGATGCCACGGTCGAGCTTGCCGACACGGTGGAGGAAAACGAGCACTTTCTCGTCAACCGCGAGCTCCGGCACGTCGAACTGACGGGGGCCGACATGGCCTTCGTCAACGGCGAGTAGCGAAGCTAGAGCATTTCAATGTTTCATGGAAACACTGGAAGGCTCTACCCATTTGAACCAACGCACTTCCGGACAGAAAACCGTTACACACTTTTCCTGGAAGTGCTCTAGCCGCTTAAATCTCGCAATTAGCATCTCTGGAAAGTAACGCGCCTTGGCAGTTTATACCGATATCACGGAAGACGAGCTGATCCGTTTCCTCGCCGCCTATGAGGTGGGATCGCTGACCTCCTACAAGGGGATCGCCGAAGGCGTGGAGAATTCAAACTTCCTTCTCCACACGACCAAAGGGGCCTATATCCTCACGCTCTACGAGAAGCGGGTAAACGCCGACGATCTGCCGTTTTTCCTGGGCCTCATGCATCACCTCGCCGAGCGTGGGCTTTCCTGCCCGCTGCCCCTTCCACGCGCCGACGGCAAGCTTCTCGGAGCGCTCTCAGGAAGACCTGCGGCCGTGATCTCGTTTCTGGAAGGCATGTGGCTGAGGAAGCCCGAGGCGCAGCACTGCCGCGAGGTCGGCCGGGCGCTCGCATCGATGCACCAGGCGGGTGAGGGCTTTCCCCTGAAGCGCCCCAACGCGCTCTCCGTCGAAGGCTGGCGACCGCTATGGCGGAACTCCGAAGCGCGTGCCGACGAGGTTCAAGCCGGCCTCAAGGACGAGATCGCGACGGAGCTCGCCTCTATCGAGGAGCATTGGCCGAAAGACCTGCCGGAAGGCGTGATCCACGCTGATCTCTTCCCGGACAACGTGTTTTTCCTAGGCGATCGTCTTTCCGGCCTTATCGATTTCTATTTCGCCTGCAACGATTTCCTTGCCTACGACGTCGCCATCTGCCTGAACTCCTGGTGCTTCGAGAAGGATGGCTCCTACAACATCACCAAGGGCATGGCGCTGCTTTCCGGCTATGAGAGCGTGCGGAGATTGACGGCGGAAGAAATCGAGGCGCTGCCGCTGCTTGCGCGCGGGTCCGCGCTCCGCTTCTTCCTGACGCGCCTCTATGACTGGCTGATGACGCCGCCGGGCGCGCTTGTGGTCAAGAAAGATCCGCTCGAATATCTGACGAAGATCCGCTTCCACCGCGCCATCGTCTCGAGCGCCGAATATGGCCTCAGACGCGAAGGGGCCCCAGCATGAAGCACGTCGACATCTTTACCGACGGTGCGTGCTCGGGAAATCCCGGACCGGGCGGTTGGGGCGCGGTCCTGCGATACGGCGACGTGGAGAAGGAAATGTCCGGCGGAGAGGCGGAGACGACGAACAACCGCATGGAGCTTCTCGCGGCGATCTCTGCCCTCAACGCGCTCAGGCAACCCTGCGAGGTCGATCTCCATACCGACAGCAAATATGTGATGGACGGTATCTCCAAATGGATACACGGCTGGAAGCGCAACGGCTGGAAAACCGGCGACCGGAAGCCGGTGAAGAACGGCGAGTTATGGCAGGCGCTCGATGAGGCAAGGAACCGCCACAACGTGACCTGGCACTGGGTGAAGGGCCACGCCGGCCATCCGGAGAACGAACGCGCCGACGAACTTGCCCGCAAGGGCATGGAACCGTTCAAGAAGGCGCGTCGTGCGGACGCGGTGAAATAGAAAGCTCTCCGTCTGTTATTGCCCCTCATCCCGCTGCCGCGACCTTCTCCCCGCACGCGGGGAGAAGGGGCAAGCGGCGAACGGTCTTTCCCGAGCGCTCGCTCTAGAACTGGAGCATGCCGCTTGTCCCTTCGCCCCGCGTGCGGGGAGAAGGTGGCCGGCAGGCCGGATGAGGGGCAGATGCACGCAGTCCGTTTTAAGAATCAAAGCAGCTCAAGCATCGCGGCCGCACCGGAAGCGGTCGCCTGTCCCGGGCTTTCCTCGATGTTCAGCGCCTTGACGACGCCGTCCTCGACCAGCATCGAATAGCGTTTCGAGCGGATGCCGAGCGTGCCGGCCGAAAGATCGATCTCCATCCCGATCGCCTTGGTAAAGGCGGCATTCCAGTCCGAGAGGAAATGGATCTTGCCCATGCCGCCGGAATGGGTCGCCCAGGCGCCCATCACATGCAGGTCGTTGACCGCGACAACGGCGATGTCGTCGACCCCGCGCGCAAGAATGGCATCGCGATTTTCCAGATAGCCGGGCAGGTGGTTGAGCGAGCAGGTCGGGGTAAAAGCACCCGGCACGGCGAAAAGAACCACGCGTTTGCCCTTGAAGAGCTGCTCGGTCGTTACCTCGACCGGGCCGTCTGCGGTCTTCTCCTTGAAGGTGGCGTTGGGCAGCTTGTCTCCGACGGCAATGGTCACTGGTCTCTCCTCGTCTCTATGCAGTAGCGGGGTTTCGCAGGACTATAGGGTCGGCTCAATCAAAGGCAAGCATCGTTTCCATGCTGCGGCTGCCCGCGCGCAGGGTGAGCGTGATCGGCTTACCCGCGATGTTCTTGTCCTTGCCGGAGAGCTTCACCGGAACGTCGGCCCGACGCTCGGCGCCCTGCGCATCGTGAAAAACCGGCTTGCCGAAAAAGACGCCGGGCGGCCCGGCGAGAAAGAGATCGGCTGACCCGGCAGCCGCATCCGGCGGCAACAGGAACTCGAGTCGTACCATGCCGGCGGCCGCATCGAATTTCGCGTTCACCACCCTGAAGTTCTCGGACGGCTGCTCCGGCAGTGCGGAGAAAGCCTTTTCGATGCGCGCACCGTCGAGCGGATTGTCGAACTCGCCGCTTTTGAGCGCGACGGTCACATCCCCCTGCACGGGAATGCAGATATCTTCGCAGATGCCGAGGAAGACGGAGGCCCGGATGGTGACGTCGCCGCCGTTGCCGGTCCTCTTCAGCGTCAGCGGGAACGCCACCGGCACATCATATCCGGTGTAGCGTCCCGGTCCTTCGCCGAACGTCTTCGGCACCGGGAAGCGGATCGACTGCAGCGAGACGCCGCCGGAGGGATCGAGGGTGACCTGCGGCGGTATGCCGCTTGCGCCCGGATCCCGCCAATAGGTCTTCCAGCCGGGGTTGAGCCGAACCTCGAGAATGGCGGGAATGGCACCATCCGGCTTCGGTTGCGAAGCGACAATGCGGAAATCGCCGCCGGGTGAGGTCACCCATTCGCTGGCGGCTCCATAGGACCGGGCAGGCAGAAAAAAAGCGAGGAAAAGGCTTGCCGTCGCGATGCGCTGGGCCATCTTCATTGGGGTCGAGCGTCGGGTCATGCCAAAGCTGTATCGCGTTTCGCCCTTGGTCTCCAGCGGTCCCGATATGCCGCTGCGATCATAATTGCTTGATCGGCAAGACGAGAGCATGGACAGGGTGTCGCTTGCGTGGGCGCAAATTTCGGCGAGCGCCACGTAGAAGCGCTTTTCATTTCGTCGCGAATTGATAGGCTATCATCATCATGGCGAAAAACGTGCTGCATACGATACGCGAACGCGGCTTCCTTGACGGTCAATTCCTGATCGCCATGCCCGGCATGTTCGACACCAATTTCGCCCGGACGGTCATCTTCGTCTGCGCCCATTCCGAAGACGGGGCGATGGGCTTCATCCTGAATCGTCCGCAGCGCCTGACCTTCCCGGATGTTCTGCTGCACCTGCAGCTTCTCGACCCGGATGAGGCGATCCGCCTGCCGTCGGCTACGCGCGAGTTCCAGATCCAGGCCGGGGGCCCCGTCGAGACCGGGCGCGGCTTCGTACTGCATTCGGACGATTACCTGAGCGACTCCAGCATTCCCGTCAGTGACGACATCTGCCTCACGGCGACGCTCGATATCGTCAGGGCGATCTCGCGCGGCGAGGGACCTCTCAAGGCGACCATGCTGCTCGGCTATGCGGGCTGGGGCCCAGGCCAGCTGGAGGCCGAAATCACCCAGAACGGCTGGCTGACTTGTCCTGCGCAGGAGGAGCTGATCTTCAGCCGGGACCTCGACGAGAAGTACGACAGAGCGCTGGCCCTGATGGGTGTCAGCCCGGCGATGCTCTCGACGGACTCAGGCCACGCCTGAAAACTGATTGATTGCCCCTCATCCGCCTGCCGGCACCTTCTCCCCGCAGGCGGGGCGAAAGCGGCGGTCACTCGATCATCTCTCACGCCGGGGGCTGCAGGAGGAACGTGCCGCCCCATCGCCCAATGAGCGGCTGAGGGGGCAGATGCCCTCAAGCCCGCTTCATCAGCGGAAATCGCTCCTTCAGGAGCCTCAGGATCGATTCCGATCCCACCGGCGGACCGAACAGGAAGCTCTGACCGTAGTCGCAGCCCATCTGCGCGAGCTGGATCGCATCCTCCTCGGATTCGATTCCCTCCGCGACCACCCGCATGTCGAGCTCGCGCGCCATCGTGATCACCGCGCGCAGGATGACGGCGCGCTTGTCGCTTGGATCGCGCACCAGCGCCTTGTCGATCTTGATCGTGTCGAAAGGGAAGCGGGTGAGATAGGAGAGCGACGAGTGGCCGGTGCCGAAATCGTCGAGCGCCAGCCGCAGCCCGGCCTCGCGAAGCTTTTCGAGCACGAGCCTGGCCTGCTCGGGGTTCTCCATGACAAGCGATTCCGTCAGTTCCATTTTGATCTGCGCCGGATCGCAGCGGCTCTTGCTGAGAATCGCGCGCATGTCGTCATAGAGTTCGTTGTTCAGCAGCTGTGCGCTCGACAGATTGATCGAGATGAAGATCGGCAGGTCGCCGGTCTGCGTCTGCCACTCGGCAAGATCGCTCGTGGCCTTGTCGAAGGCGAACAGGCCCAGCTGGTTTATCAGGTCGGAATTCTCCGCGATGGGGATGAATTCGGTCGGCGAAATATTTCCGCGCTTCGGATGGTCCCAGCGCATGAGCGCCTCGAAGCCGGCGATCTCGGCATCGCTGAGGCGGACGATGGGCTGGTATACGAGGGAAAGCTCCTTGCGCTCCATGGCGCGCTTCAGGTCGGCTTCGAGCTGTAGGCGGTCCGAGCCGGAGGTCCGGAAAGCCGGACGGAACGGCTCGACCCGGTTGCCGCCCGCCTTCTTGGCGCGGAACATCGCAAGCTCGGCATCGTCGAGCAGTCCGGCTGCGCTCTGCTCCTGATCGAGCCATGAGACGAGGCCAATCGAAGCGGTCAGGTTGATCTCCCGATTTCCGTAGTTGAGCGGGACCATGATCGCTTTGCTGACCGCATCGGCGAAGTCGGCGATCTTGGCCGGATCGCGCTCGGACATGAGGATCAAGCCGAACTGGTCGCCGCCAAGACGCGCGAGCGTGTCCTGCGGGCGCAGAAGCCTGCGCAGGCGGCGCGTCAGCGCGATGAGGACATTGTCGCCGGCGGCGATCCCCAGCATGTCGTTGACCTGCTTGTAGCGGTCGATGTCGATTGCAAGCACGGTCGGGCGTATCGAGTTGCTGCCGTCGCCCATCAGGAGGATCGCCTGCAGGCGATCGAGAAAGACCTGTCTGTTCGGCAAGCCGGTCAGATTGTCCAGAAGCGCGTTGTGCAAGAGCCGCTCGACCGAATTGCGCTGTTCGGTGATGTCGTTGATGGTCCCGACGCATCGGATGATTTCGCCATTGGCGCCGAGCACCGGGCGCGCCCGGATCGAGAGCCAATGATAATGGCCATCCTCGGCGCGCACGCGGAATTCATGGTTGAGTCGCCCGCGGCGGTGTTCGAGCAGCACGTCGAGCGTTGCGCGGAAGCGGTCGCGGTCATCGGGGTGCAGCCGCGGCACCCAGTTGCGCACCGGCCCGTTCATCGTTCCGAGCGAAAGCCCGAGCTGGTGCGAGATATCGGGAATGGTAACGACCCGGTCGCGTGCCACGTCCCAGTCCCAGACGGTATCGCCTGATCCCGTGAGTGCCAGCGCCTGGCGCTCGAGATCGGAGAAAAGGCCGAGCTGATAGGCCCCGCCGGAAAAGGCGTGCTGCATGACGGTGAAGCCGATCAGGAGCACGATGAGCACGAGGCCGCCGCCGAGTGCCGGCTGCACGATGTCATTGGCCAGTTGACCGGTCACCGCGAGCCAGGCGCCGAACAGCCACACGAGGATCAACAACCAGGCTGGAACGAGAAGGATCGCGCGGTCATAACGGTTGAAGCCCAGATAGGCGATCAGCACGATGCCGACGGTTGCCGTCAGCGCGAAGGACAGGCGGGCGATGCCGGAGGCGATCGCCGGATCGTAGACGGCGACGCCGAAGAGCAGCCCGAGGCCGAGAATCCATGCGAGGGTCGCGTAGCCGAGATGCTGATGCCAGCGATTGAGATTGAGATAGGTGAACAGGAAGACCACGAGACCGGCTGCGAGGAACACCTCGGTGCCCGCTCGCCATATGCGCTCGTCGTCGGCAGTCACGGTGATGAGCTTCGAAAGGAAGCCGAAATCGACGCAGATATAAGCAAGCACGGCCCAGGCGAGCGCGGCGGTGGCCGGCAACATCGACGTGCCCTTGACGACGAAAAGGATCGTCAGGAAAACCGCGAGCAGCCCGGCGATGCCGAGCACGATACCGCGGTACAGGGTGAAGGCGTTGACGGTATCCTTGTAGGCGTCCGGCTGCCAAAGATAGATCTGCGGCAGCTCCGGCGTGGTGAGTTCGGCAACGAAAGTGATTACCGCACCCGGATTGAGCGTGATTCGGAAGACGTCCGCTTCTTCGCTCGGTTGCCGGTCCAGCGCAAAACCCTCGCTCGGCGTGATCGAGAGTATCCGCTGCGAGCCGAGGTCGGGCCAGAAGAGCTTCGAATTCACGAGCCGGAAATGCGGTGCGACGATAACGCGTTCGAGCTGCTCTTCCGAAACATTGGCGAGCGCGAACACGGCCCAGTCGCCCTGGTGATTTTCCGTGCTGGAACGCACTTCGATGCGTCTGACGATGCCGTCCGTGCCGGGGGCGGTCGAAACCTGAAAGGCGTCGCCTCTGCCGCTGTAGATCTCCGTCGTGGCGGTAAGATCGAGCGCCGTGTCCTCGCGCGAAATCTTCACCGGCTCGAGCGCATGCGCAACGCCGCCGCCAAGACCAAGGGCGAAAACGACGAGTGCGACCAGAAACGCCGCCAGCCTTGCGGCTGGCCATGCGAGCGGCTTACGGGTCAGGGGCATCAAAGGGGCAAATTCCTGTTGGGTACGGCATCGACGGAGAGGAGCGAAAACATCAAGTGGTCCCGCCACTGCCCGTTTATCTTCAAATATTGTCTCAGATAGCCTTCACGCTCAAAGCCGGCCTTTTCAAGGAGCCGGATGCTCCGTGCGTTTTCTGGAATACAGGCTGCTTCGATACGGTGCAACTCGAGCCCCTTGAAGATGTAGGGGATCGTCAGCTTCAAGGCCTCGTACATATGGCCCTGTCCGGCATGTTTCTGGCCCATCCAGTAGCCGATCATGCAGTTCTGCGCAGCACCGCGGCGGATATGACCGATGGTGAGACCGCCAAGCAGCGTTTCGTCCGGCCTGTGGAAGAGGAAGAGCGGCACGGCCTGACCGGAGGCAAATTCCTGCTCGTTGCGATTGACGCGGCTGCGAAAGGCGCCTTCGGTCATTTCATCGGCGCGCCAGGTAGGCTCCCACGGCTCCAGGAAGGCGCGGCTTTCGCTGCGCAAGCGATACCATTGCCGGTAGTCGGCGTAGCGGGGGAGGCGGAGCAGATAATGCTGGCTGGCGATCTCGACCGTCTCCGGCTGCCGCGAAAGGAACCGAAAAACCGATCTTGTCATCTATGCCTCCAGGCCAGGACCGCGTCGATGCCGCAGTTCGGTCGAACCGAATGCATGTCGCCCAAACAATATGCGGCGGTTTTGGACGACGACCTGCACGAGAACAATGCCCTAGGGCACGTCGGATGGATCCGATCGAACGCGATGCGCTTCAGGGCACTGTCTCATTGCGAAACGTGGCACAAGTTTACGCCCAAATCGAATCCGATTTTAAGAATTGTACAAGGAAATTGAGGACCTTGAAGGAAGGTAGGCGACCGGCAGGGGCCGGTCAGCTCGCCGCAGCATGTATCGCGTCCGCCTTCGTGGTCAACGAGGACAATATGTCGTTCAGGGGAGCGAGCTGCCCGAGCGGACCGATGGCCGACAACGTCGGAACCGTGTCGAAGAACAGGCGGCCGGCCAGGTCGGTGAGGCGCTCGATGGTGATGCCCGACAGGCGTTCCATCAGTTCCTCATTGGGGATCGGCCGGCCGTACAGCATCATCTGCCGTGCGATTTGTCCCGCACGCGCGGCCGGGCTCTCCTGGCCCATCAGCAATTGCGCCCGGATCTGTGCGCGGGCACGCTCGATCTCCTGCTGATCGATGCTCAAGGACGACTTGCGCAATTCATCGACGATCACCGGCATCAGTTCCGGCAGGTTTTCTCCGCCCGTTGCCGCATGCACGCCGAAGATACCGGTATCGGAAAAGCCCCAGTGGAAGGCGTAGACCGAGTAACAGAGGCCCCTGTGTTCGCGCACTTCCTGGAACAGGCGGGACGACATGCCGCCGCCGAGGATGTTGGCAAGGATCTGCGAACAATAGAAATCACGGGCGTGATAGGCCTTGCCTTCGAAGCCGAGCAGAACCTGCGCGTCCATCAGGTCGCGGCTCTCGCGGCTGTCGCCGCCGGTGTAGCGCGCGGTCTCGATGACGGGAGCGCAAACGGGTTCGGCGGGCAGGGAGGCGAAACGCTCCTCCACCTGGCGCACGATGGTGTCGTGATCGACGGCGCCGGCGGCTACGATGAAGGTGCGGTCGGTCGTATAATTGCGGCCGAGATACTGGCGGATCTGATCCGCGCTGAAGGACATCACCGTTTCCGGCGTGCCGAGGATCGGCCTGCCGACCGTCTGGCCACGATAGGCGGTCTCGGCAAAACGATCGAAGACGACGTCGTCCGGCGTGTCGTCCGCCGCGCCGATCTCCTGCAGGATGACCTGCTTCTCACGACGCAGCTCGTCCGCCTCGAAGGTCGATTCCGTCAGAATGTCGGCGAGGATATCGACCGCCAGCGGCAGATGGTCCTTGAGTACGCGGGCATAGTAGGACGTCGTTTCGGTCGAGGTGGCGGCGTTGACCTCGCCGCCCACATTCTCGATTTCCTCGGCGATCTGGCGGGCGCTGCGCCGCCTCGTGCCCTTGAAAGCCATGTGCTCCAGGAGATGCGCAATTCCGTGTTCATTCACGGTTTCGTTGCGCGAACCGGACTTGATCCAGACTCCGAGCGCCACGCTTTCCAGATGCGGCATTCGCTCGGTAACCACCGTCAGCCCGGAAGGGAGCCGGGTGCACTCAACTTTCATCATCCGTGATCTTTCGCTCTATTCCCGAACGCGGGTACGCTCGCCGATGAAGGTTTCGACGCTCTTGAGCTCCGGATCCAGGATGTCGAAACGCTCCGCCCTAGTCATGAGATCAGCAAGCCACGTCGGAAGCGCGGGGTCAATACCACTTGCCGATTTTACTGCGGCGGGAAATTTTGCCGGATGGGCAGTCGCAAGGGTGACCATCGGGGCGGAGTTCTTCTCGTGCTTGGCTGCCACGAAAACGCCGATTGCCGTATGCGGATCAAGGAGATAGCCGGTCTCGTCGAAGGTCTTGCGGATCGTTTTCGCCACATCTTTCTCCGAGGCGCGGCCGGCGCGAAATTCCTTGCGGATTTTTTTCAGCGCTGCGTCGCCGATCGTGAACGAGCCGGATTGCCTGAGGCTCGCCATGGCCGCGCGGACTTCCGCCGGATCGCGCTCGTTCGCCTCGAAGATGAGCCTTTCGAAGTTCGACGAGATCTGGATGTCCATCGAAGGCGAGGTCGTCGCCTTGACGTCGCGCATCTCGTAGCGGCCGTTCTTCAGCGTGCGCGCCAGAATGTCGTTTTCGTTGGTGGCGATGATCAGCTTGTCGATCGGCAGACCCATGCGCTTGGCGACGTAGCCTGCGAAAATATCGCCGAAATTGCCGGTAGGCACGGTGAAGGAGATCTTCCGGTCGGGCGCGCCGAGAGCGACCGCCGTCGTGAAATAGTAGACGATCTGGGCCATGATGCGCGCCCAGTTGATCGAATTGACGCCGGAAAGCTTCACGCGGTCGCGGAAGGCCTGGTCGTTGAACATGGCTTTGACCAGATTCTGGCAGTCGTCGAAATTGCCTTTGACGGCAACCGCGTGCACGTTCGATGCCGTGGACGTGGTCATCTGTCTTTGCTGCACCGGCGACACTTTGCCCTGCGGAAAGAGGATGAAGATGTCGGTGCGGTCGCGGCCGGCGAAGGCGTCGATCGCGGCACCGCCGGTATCGCCTGATGTCGCTCCCACGATCGTCGCCCGCTCGCCCCGTTCGGCAAGAACATAGTCCATCAGCCGGGCGAGCAACTGCATGGCGACGTCCTTGAAGGCGAGCGTCGAACCGTGAAAGAGCTCCATCACGAAAGCGTTCGGTCCGGTCTGGACCAGGGGTGCTACGGCCGGATGACGGAAAGTGGCATAGGCCTCGTCGATCATCTCGCGGAACTTGGCCGCCGGGATCTCGCCATTGGTGAAGGGTTCGAGAACGGTGAAGGCGATCTCCTGATAGGATTTGCCGCGCAGCGCCCGGATCTCCTTCTTCGAGAGTGCCGGCCATTCCTTCGGCAGGTAAAGCCCGCCGTCGCGGGCAAGTCCCGCCAGAAGAGCATCGCAAAAGCCGAGAGAGGCCGCTTCTCCCCGTGTCGAAATATACTTCACCATCGTGATCCTTCGTCGTTTGCGCGTCTGAATGAGACGCGCGGCGCTGCAGGCGCTTTTGCGTCAGTCCCTGGCAAATCGCGCGGCCATTCTTGTCACCGTGGCAATTTCACGTCGGTTTCGGAAATTTCGGTTGGGGAGCCTGGACCGGTCGATTTTTGATTTCGCCGCTGCTATAGACGATGCCCGAAGGTCAAGAAAGGCCTCCAGCCGTTTTCGGCCCTGAGCTCGAGTTGACCCGACGCGGTCTCGAGCTCTCGCCCGTTGAAGCCGGCTGCGGCGAGTTTGGCTTGCTACAAGCCGATATCATCGCGGTTCGGGAGTTCGTCCGTTCAGTAGAGGTTGTGCAACGTGTCTGGCAAAGTATCTCGCCGTCTTCTCGCAGTATCCCTCCTTTTGGCCGCTGCCGGCTGTAACAAGACGCAATCGGGTGGCGCCATCGACGCCGGCGGAAGTGCGACGGCGCCGACACCTGCGGTGATCCAGGCGGCCTGCCCGCCGATCAGCCTCCGGGACGGTACCTCCTCCTACCGAACCTATGCAAAGGGTGCCAAGGACGATCCGAGCAAGATCGTCTATCAGGCCTCGCTTGCCGACACGACGCGCCAATGCGTGCAGAGCCCGGACAAGCTGACGATGACGGTCGTGGTGCAGGGTCGCGTGGTCGCCGGTCCCGCCGGCGGGCCGGGCAAGGTGACGCTGCCGATCCGCGTTGCCGCCACGGATGGCGAAAAGACGCTTTACTCGGAGCTCACCCAATACCCGGTCGAAGTGCCGGCGGGCAGCGCCACCACCCAGTTCGTTTTCACCAAGGCCGATGTGACGCTTCCCGCCGGCGCCGGCGCCGAAGCGAAGGTCTTCGTGGGATTTGACGAAGGTCCGTACAGGGCGAAGTAATACCCGCCCCTCATCCGGCCTGCCGGCCACCTTCTCCCCGCAGGCGGGGCGAAGGACACGAGCGGCACGCTCCCAGCTCTCTCTTGGCGTTGAAAGTGCGGAGGCGATGCCGCTTGTCCCTTCTCCCCGTAAGACGGGGAGAAGGTGCCGGCAGGCGGATGAGGGGCGAGCTCAACTCGCTCAGCGGCCGCTTACTCGACCGCGACGCTCTGGCCGCCTTCCCACTTGTAAAGCGAGAAGCTTGGCGAGGTGAGATCGCCGCTTTCGCCGTAGGTCAGCTTGCCGATGACCGTGTCGATCGCCTCGCCGGACTTGATGGCGGTGGCAACGGCAGTCGCGTCCTCGGTCGAGCCCGCCTTCTCGATACCCGCCTTGAGAACCTGCACGGCGGCATAGGCGTTGAGCGTGAAGGCTTCCGCGGGGATGTTCTTGGCCTTGAGGGCCTCGATCACCGGTGCGGCGGCCGGGTTGCGGGTGGCGTCGCTGGCATTGGTGTAGACGGTGCCCGATGCGGCTTCGCCGCCGATTGCCCAGAACTCGGTGTTGGAAAGACCGTCGCCGCCGAGGAGCTGCGCCTTCACGCCCTGGTCATGCATCTGGCGAGCGAGCAGCCCGCCCTCCGCGTGATAGCCCCCGAAATAGACGACGTCGACATTCTCGGCCTTGAGGCGGGTGACGATCGCCCCGAAATCCTTCTCGCCGGGCGTCAGGCCTTCATAGACCACCTCGGTGATGCCGCCTGCGTTGATCGCAGCCTTGAAGCCGTCGGCAAGACCCTTGCCATAGGCTCCCTTGTCGTGAAGCACGGCAACGCGCTTGTCCTTGAAGTTCTTGACGACGTAGTCGGCGGCGACGACGGCCTGCTGATCGTCGCGTCCGCAGGTGCGCAGAACGTTCCACAGGCCGCGGGTCGTCAGATCCGGGGTGGTCGCCGTCGGCGTGACCATCAGGATACCGTTTTCCGCCAGCACGTCGGATGCCGGCATCGAGGTGCCGGAGAGCACCGGTCCGACCACGTATTGTATGCCTTCGCCCGCCAGCTGGTTGGCGACCGAGACGGCCTGCTTGGGTTCGCCCGCGTCGTCGACGATCTTGACGACGAGCTTCTCGCCATTGACGCCGCCGGCGCTGTTGATCGCTTCGACCGCCGCTTCGGCGCCGTTCTTGACCTGCTCGCCGAAGGCCGCAACGGGACCGGTGAGCGGCGTGATGACGCCGATGGTGATGTCGGCATGGGCGAGCGGCGCAAACGCGACGCTGGCTGCCAGTGCCATTCCGGTCAATCGTGAAAGACGCATGGTGTTTCCTCCTTGGAAAATTCCCCCTTCTGGGGGTTTGCTTGATATGCCCGCGCGCAGTCTGAAAATCGGTCGATTCTCGGAGGAAGTCCATTCAATGCGGCATGGAGTCCTCGCCCGCCCTAAGCCGTCATGGACTCCGACCATTCCGCGAGCGCGGCGATTACTCCGGGAAGCGCCGCCATTCGCGAGATGACCGTTTCGGCGCCGGCTTCCGTCAGCTTGTCCGCATGGGCTGCGAACGTATGCGAACCGCCGGTGAAACCGACGACGCGCATGCCCGCCGCGCGGGCGCCATGAATGCCGTGAACCGAATCTTCGATGACAAGAACGCGTGCCGGATCGACGCCGAACTGGGCCGCCCCATGCAGGAAGATGTCAGGCTTCGGCTTGACGCGATCCGGGCCAAGGTCGCGCGCGGAGTAGATGTGTTTGCCGAAATGATCCCTGATGCCGACTTTGCCGAGCATCATCGCAAGCCGTTGCGAAGTGGAGTTCGAGCAGATGCAATGCGGAAGCGTCAGTTGCATGAGCGCCGGCCGCACGCCTTCGATGATCTTGACGTCGCGGGCAAGCCGCACGTCGAGAATGGCATCGACCTTGTCGATCAGGGAGGCGGAAAGCGGAATGCTCGCTTCCTTCTCGACCGCCAGCAACGTGTCGCGCCAGGTCATGCCGGAAAAGCGTTCGGACATTTCCTCGATGCTGATCGGATAGCCCGCTTCCGTCAGCAATCCGGCCTCGACTTCCGAGGCGATGATTTCCGAGTCGACGAGCACGCCGTCGCAGTCGAAGATGATGAGGTCGATACCGGTCATAAATCGGTTCCTTGGGAGAAAGGCGCCGCCGGCAGGGGAGGAGCTGAAAAGCGGCGCGGGAAATGGTGGCCGCAGCTTTATACGATGGCGGATCAAAGCTCAACCTGGAGCAGGAGATGGAGAACCGGGGATTGCAGCCGATTCAACTCGCAATCGTTGCAGCCGACGGACAAATCGTCGTGATCACCGCGGGAAGAGCTCCAGAAAGGCCTTCTCGCCCGGCGCCGTAAAGCGAACCGCCCGGCTGTTCTGCTCCCGTTTCGCCCAGCCCTTGTCTATGAAGAGCGTCAGCAATGCCTCTCCCAGCGAGCCGGCGAGATGCGACCGCCGCTCGCTCCAGTCGAGGCAGGTGCGGCAGATCGGCCGCCGGGACTTCCTGAGCGCGGCGTAGTCGATCCCGAGCGACTCGATGCGGACACGCCCGGCATCGGTCAGAGCCAGATCGTCTTCGCCCGTCATTTCGATCTGCCGGGCCCCGATCAGGCTGTCCAGCATGCGCACGCCGTAATCGCCGGCAAGATGGTTGTAGCAGACGCGCGCCTTGCGCAGTGCCGGGTCCTTCGGTCCGGGCCGCGAGCGCGTCAGGCCGCGCCCGGCGGCAAAACCCATGAGGCTTTCGAGCATGAGCCCGACCTCGTCCTCGCTCAGCGCGTAATAGCGGTGCCGGCCCTGCTTGCGCTGTGTCAGCAAGCCGCCCGCCTCCAGCTTGGCGAGGTGCGAACTGGCGGTCTGCAGCGTGATGCCGGCCTGGGCTGCAAGCTCCGTCGGCGTCAGCGCCTGGCCGCCCATCAGAGCGGTCAGCATGTTTGCGCGTGCGGGATCGCCGATCAACGAGCCGATCAGAGCTATGTCCGGGCCTTCCTTCATACTTCGATTATAATCGAAGTATCGCGGACGGGCAAGGCCCGGATCGGCGGCACCTGGACGATGACTCCTGCGTCGACGCAAATTTTTCCGGCGCCTTCAGGCTTTGGTAACCATCTTCGGTAACCATAAGCCTATCGTCAGTCCGAGTAAGCGTATTTGCGAGTTGCCAATGTCATCAGTTGTTTCGCTTGCCGAAATCTCCCGCGCCGCCCGTCCGCTGAACTGGCTGGACAGCATCATCAAGGGAGATTGCGTGGCCGCGCTGAACGCGCTTCCCGATCATTCGGTCGATGTCGTCTTCGCCGACCCGCCCTATAATCTTCAACTCGGCGGCACGTTGCACCGGCCCGATCAGTCGCTGGTCGATGCAGTGGACGACGATTGGGACCAGTTTGCTTCCTTCGAAGCCTATGACGCTTTCACCCGCGCCTGGCTGCTTGCCTGCCGGCGTGTCCTGAAGCCCACCGGCACGCTCTGGGTCATCGGTTCCTACCACAATATCTTCCGGGTCGGCGCGATCCTTCAGGACCTGCACTTCTGGGTCTTGAACGATATTATCTGGCGCAAGACCAACCCGATGCCGAACTTCAAGGGCCGCCGCTTCCAGAACGCGCATGAAACGCTGATCTGGGCGACGCCGAACGCCAAGGCCAAGGGTTATACCTTCAACTACGAAGCGATGAAGGCGGCGAACGACGACGTTCAGATGCGCTCCGACTGGCTGTTCCCCATCTGCTCCGGTTCCGAGCGGCTGAAGGGCGACGACGGCAAGAAAGTACACCCGACGCAAAAGCCGGAAGCGCTGCTTGCCCGCATCCTGATGGCCTCGACCAAGCCAGGGGACGTCGTGCTCGATCCGTTCTTCGGCTCCGGCACCACCGGGGCGGTCGCCAAGCGCCTCGGCCGGCACTTCGTCGGCATCGAGCGCGAGCAGGACTATATCGATGCCGCCGCCGAACGTATCGCGGCCGTGGAGCCGCTCGGCAAGGCCACGCTCTCGGTCATGACCGGCAAGAAGGCGGAGCCGCGCGTCGCCTTCAACACTCTGGTGGAAAGCGGGCTCATCAAGCCCGGCACGGTTCTGACGGATGCGAAGCGCCGCTACAGCGCGATCGTCCGCGCCGACGGCACGCTGGCGTCCGGCGGCGAGGCTGGATCCATTCACCGCCTCGGCGCAAAAGTGCAGGGCCTCGACGCCTGCAACGGCTGGACCTTCTGGCACTTCGAGGAGGGAAGCGTATTGAAACCGATCGACGAGCTCAGATCCGTCATTCGAAACGACCTGGCAAAACTGAACTGATCAACCAGTTCCGCCTGGGTCTTCGATAGGCGCCCCCTTCCGGTTTTTGTACCTTCAGTCCCGGATGAGCGCTTTAAACGCCCGGAATCCGAAGAGGATTCCGGGCGTTTGTATCAATGCGGGGCGTCAGCCGATTAGAGCATGGCAGCCGCTGCCAGCGAGGGTGCCGCGTCCGAAGGCTGGATACCGTAGGCCGCGAGATCGGCTTTCAGCCTTTCGGCGCCGGTGAACTGAACCGCGTGCCAGCCGGCCGCTCGCGCGCCTTCGACATTGGCGGCGCTGTCGTCGATGAAGAGCGTCGCGCCCGGATCGAGGTCGAAGGCCTCGGCGTGAGTCCGGTAGATGGCGAGATCGGGCTTGATCAGCCGAACGTCGCCGGAGACCGTGACCCCGCGCGGCAGGGTCAGGAAGGGATAAAGCTTCTGCGCCTCCCGGAAGGTGTCGGAGGCGAAATTGGTCAGCATCGTGACGTCCCAGCTGTCGGCGATCAGGCCTTCCATGATGGCGACCGTCTCCACATAGGCGTGCGGTACCATTTCATGCCAGTGCCGGCGAAAGGCGCGGATGTGATCTTCCCTTTCCGGATGATTGCGGATGAGGATTGCCTCCGCCTCTTCCCAGGAGCGGCCGCGATCCTGCTCTATGTTCCAGTCGGACGTGCAGACATTGGCGAAGAACCAGCTGCGTTCCGCCTCGTCCGGGATGAGGCGGGAATAGGGAAGGTTCGGATCGTAATGGATCAGCACCTTGCCGATGTCGAAAACGATGTGGCGGATATCGATGCTGCTCATTGGTATTCCTGCCGATCCTTGGCTTGCGATGGAAAGTGGGCCGGAGCGGCCGGAAAGCGCTCCGCTTTGCATTTATCCCGCTTCGAACGCATGCGGTATAGCCTTGGCGATTGCCTTTTTCATGACAGTCGGAAGCGCCTGCGCCCTGAGCGAGGCGAGCGGCTCCCACCACCCGCTCGTGCCCATTCGCGCCTCTCCGACATCGGCGCGCCCGACCCTGGCCCGAAAGACGGACAGGTGCAGCTCGAAATGCGTGAAGACGTGGTTGACGGTCCCGCATGGCTCCCACGCTGCGGGGAAGGGATGAGCGTCTATCGAGGTGTCGCCGTCGCGGCGCGACGTCCAGTCCGTGCCGGGCACCTCCGTCATGCCGCCGAGGAGGCCCGTGTCGGGGCGCTTGCGAAGATAGACCGCCTCGAGGCCGTCGACGGCGACGAAGGCCGCACCCAGGCGCAACGGCTTCTCCTTCTTTGCTGCCTTGCGCGGAAATGTCTCCGGGTCGGCTGTTTTCAGGGCCCGGCAATCCGTACGAAAGGGACAGAGCGAACAGGCAGGCCGTTTCGGTGTGCAGATCGTCGCACCGAGATCCATCATCGCCTGGGCGAAATCGCCCGGCCGGTCGGCCGGGGTCAGCGCCTGGACGAGGGCTCGCATTTCGGGCTTGGCCGCGGGCAGCGGCGTTTCGACGGCATGGAGGCGCGAGATCACGCGCTCCACATTGCCGTCGAGAACGGCACTTGCCCGGTTGAAGGCGATCGCGGCGATGGCTGCGGCGGTGTAGTCGCCGATGCCCGGCAGCGCTTTCAGCCCCTCTTCGCTATCGGGAAAACGGCCGCCATGATCGCGGGCGACCGCTTCCGCACATTTCTTCAGGTTCCGCGCGCGGGCGTAGTAGCCGAGGCCGGCCCAGGCCTTCATCACATCCTCGGTGTCTGCCGCGGCAAGGTCGCCGACCGTCGGCCACAGGGCGAGGAATTTCTCGAAGTAAGCCTTGACCGCCTGGACCGTCGTCTGCTGAAGCATCACCTCCGACAGCCAGACGCGATAGGGGTCGGCAACCGCACCTTTCCGCGCCGCTGCCGGCGGCACCCGCCATGGAAGGTCGCGGTGGTGACGATCGTACCATTCGAGAAGAAGTGCGGCGCTCGCCGCCTGTGGAAGATCGCGCATCATTTGCCGGGAGGTCCTTTTGCGGCCTATACTTGGCCGATGCCGGCTTGAGCCGCAAGGTTCGATCGAAATTGCAAACAGAAAGTCGTTCCGTGAGTGAGAGAAAGACCCGAAAGGGCGTCGTTCAGATCAGCGAAGTTGCCAACGGCCTGATCGATCCGGTGCTGGCGAAGCGTGCCGGCATCAACACGATGCTGCTCGGCTCGTGGGACGAAATCGCGGGCGCGGAGTTTGCCGATTGCACCCGGCCGGAAAGAATTGCCTGGCCGCGCCGCGCTTCCGAAATCGCCGGCGAAGGCCGCTACCAGCCGGGTGTGCTGACGGTCGCGTGCGAAGGCGCCCGGGCGCTTTTCCTGACTCATGCCCAGGGCGAGCTGATCCAGCGCATCAACGGCTTCTTCGGTTTCCACGCAATCGGCCAGTTGCGCATCGTCCAGAAGCCGGTCGCACCGCCGCCCAAGCGCTACAGCCGCCCGCCGCCCCTTGTCGGCGAGGCTGCCCGGCGGCTCGAAACCATGGTGGAAGGCGTCGAAAGCGAGGCGTTGAAGGCGGCGCTCAAGCGGCTCGGCACTGCCGTTCTGTCGACGCAGCGGCGATGACGGTCACAATTGTTTGAACGCTGTCGAAACACCCCCTCTTGTCGCCCCGCACGTGGCAAGTTATCGAAATCACGCTTCAATTTCCCTCGAGTAGAACACGGGTCCTGTCCATGTCCGCTTCCCAAACAAGCCTTCCGAAACGCCTGCTGAGCGGCGTCGCCGTTGCAGCGCTCGCTATGGCGCTCGCAGCCTGCAGCGATGAAAAGAAGGAGGCGGCTTCAACGACGCCCGCCGAGACCACGGCGAGCACCGATGCGACGACCACCGCCTCGACGTCTCAGGCGCCTGCCGCCGCGAGCGAGGCGAAGCCCGCGACCGAGGTGGCGCAGGCCTCTACCCCAGCCGCCAAGGTCGAGTTGCCGAAGTCGGAGGGCAGCGTCGACATGGCGAAGCTCCTGGAGCCCGGAGCGCTGCCGGAAATGGCGCTCGGAGAAGCCAATGCGCCGGTCACCATCGTCGAGTACATGTCGATGACCTGCCCGCATTGTGCCAATTTCCACAACGATACCTTCGACGCGATCAAGGCGAAGTACATCGACAGCGGCAAGGTACGCTTCATCGTCCGCGAATTCCCCTTCGATCCGCGCGCGGCAGCCGCCTTCATGCTGGCGCGCTGTGCACCGGAGGGGCAGTATTTCCCGATGGTTTCCATGCTGTTCAAGCAGCAGGAGCAGTGGGCGGCTGCGCAGAACGGCCGCGATGCACTCCTGCAATTGTCGAAACTCGCCGGTTTTACACAGGAGAGCTTCGAGGCCTGCTTGACGAACCAGAAACTTCTGGATGATGTGAATGCAGTCATGCAGAGGGGCGCCAAGGAATTCGGGGTCAAGTCGACGCCGACTTTCTTCGTCAACGGTGAGCACTATTCGGGGGACATGTCGGTTGACGTTATGTCGGCCCTCATCGACAGCAAGCTCTGATCCTTCGCTTTTGATTCCGACGGGCGACGGCAGCAGCCGTGCGCCCGTTTTTTGTGTTGGGCAGCCAGTGAGGTTTCGCCATGCCTCACGCTGACGTATCGCCGGAAGTTCGCGGCAGCGCGCGCCGCATGCGCAACAGCATGACGGAGGCGGAGGTCAAGCTCTGGAATGAACTTCGTGCGCATCGGCTGATGGGGCTCGGTTTTCGCCGGCAGGTTCCGATTGCTCCCCCCTGCGGGGGAGATGCCCGGCAGGGCAGAGGGGGGTGCCGGCTTGTCGCTGCCCCGGCGTGCTCCTCATGAAATTCACCAGGCTGCGCCTGCTCGGCTTCAAATCCTTCGTCGAACCGACGGAATTCGTCATCGAGCGTGGCCTGACCGGGGTCGTCGGGCCGAACGGCTGTGGCAAGTCCAATCTTGTCGAGGCGCTCCGCTGGGTGATGGGCGAGAACTCCTACAAGAACATGCGTGCCTCCGGCATGGACGACGTGATCTTTTCCGGATCCGGAAACCGCCCGGCGCGCAACACGGCCGAGGTCGGCCTGTATCTGGACAACAGCGACCGCACCGCACCCGCAGCCTTCAACGACAGCGACGAGATACAGGTGACGCGCCGCATCGAGCGCGAGCAGGGCTCGGTCTACCGCATCAATGGCAAGGAGGCGCGCGCCAAGGACGTGCAGTTGCTGTTTGCCGATGCGTCCACCGGTGCACGCTCGCCCTCGATGGTGGGCCAGGGCCGCATCGGCGAGCTGATCGCCGCCAAGCCGCAGGCGCGCCGGCAGCTGCTCGAGGAGGCGGCCGGCATTTCCGGCCTGCATTCGCGCCGCCATGAGGCGGAACTGCGGCTGAAGGCTGCCGAAACCAATCTCGAGCGCCTGGACGACGTTACCTCGCAGCTCGAAAGCCAGATCGAGAGCCTCAAGCGTCAGGCCCGCCAGGCCAACCGGTTCAAGATGCTGTCGGCGGAAATCCGCCGGCACGAGGCGATCCTGTTCCATACCCGCTGGGTGCAGGGCAAGGAAGCGGAGGCCGAGGCGACCAGCCACCTGAACCAGATCACTGCACTCGTCGCCGAGAAGGCGCAGGCGCAGATGGAAGCCGCCAAGGCTCAGGCCGTCGCGAGCCTCAAGCTGCCGGAACTGCGTGAAAACGAGGCGAAGTTCGCTGCCGGGCTGCAGCGCCTGCAGATTGCTCGCGCCCAGCTCGAGGAGGATGCCGGCCGGATCCTGCGCCGCCGTGAGGAATTGCAGCGGCGACTGGCGCAACTTGCCGAGGACATCGCCCGCGAAGAGCGGCTGGTCGCCGACAATGCCGGCATTCTCGCCCGCCTCGATCAGGAGGAGGAAGAGCTGCGGGATGTGCTGGCCGAGGCGGACGATCGCGGCGCTCAGGCACGTGAAAGGCTGAATCAGGCCAATGAAAAGCTTGCGGCGAGCGAAGCCGGTCTCGCCCGCATTACGGCCGAGCGCGCCGAGGTGCAAGCCGCGCGCAACCAGATCGAGAGAGCGCTGCGCGATCTCTCCGAGCGGCAGGCGCGCCTCGCACGCCAGCTTGCGGATCAGGGGCGTGAACTCGACGATCTTGACGGTCAGATGGCGCGACTCCCCGATCCGGACGAGAAGAGAGAGCAGGTCGAGCTTGCGGAGGCGGCGCTGGAGGAGGCCGAGGCCGCCGTCGCCGCCGTCGAAGAGAGCCTCGCCGAGGCGCGCGCCGACGAAGCCGCCGCGCGCCTGCCCGTCGATCAGGCCCGGGCGCGGCTGAACGGCATCGAGACGGAAGCGCGAACGATCCGGCGCATGCTGGAGGCGGCCGGCGGCAGCACCTATCCGGCCGTCGTAGAGGAGATGAAAGTCGAGCGCGGCTTCGAGGCGGCGCTTGGCGCGGCTCTTGGCGACGACCTCGATTCGCCTCTGGAACAGGCGGCGCCGACGCACTGGCGCATGCCCGGCGACGATGCGGAAGATCCCGCATTGCCGGCCGGCGCCCTGCCTTTGATCGATTTCGTCCAGGCACCGGAGGCGCTGAGGCGAGCGCTCCGGCAGATCGGGATCGTAGAGAGCGACGGGGAGGCGGAGCGACTGCTGCCGCTCCTCAGGGCCGGCCAGCGGCTGGTGACGAGACAGGGCGCCGTCTGGCGATGGGACGGCCACGTCACCGGCTCGGAAGCGCCAAGTGCTGCGGGCCTGAGACTTGCCCAGAAGAACCGCCTTTCCGAACTGGAAGGTGAGGCGGAGGAGGCGAGCGATGCATCGCTGAAGGCGGAGGCGCATCTTGCCGCTGCCGGCGCGCGCATCCGCGCCGAGGACGAGCGGCTAAGGCTTTCGCGCGAGGCACAACGCATGCTTGCACGGCAGCTCTCCGAGGCGCGCGATGCCCTGGCGGTGGCCGAGCGGGCGTCCGGCGATCTGGCGCGCCGCCGCGCGGTGCTTGCCGAGACGAAGCTCCAGATCGAAGGCCAGGCCGAGGAGATCGCCGAAGAGATCGAGGCGGCCAAGGAAGCCTCTGCCGGTCAGCCGGATCTTGCAGAACTCGACCTGCGGCTGAGCAATCGGACGGCCGAAGTCGCGGCCGACCGTGCGGCGGCGGCCGAGGCTCGCGCTGCACATGACGGTCTCGCACGCGAAAACGATGGGCGCCTCAGGCGGCTTGCGGCCATCGCCGGGGAGCGAGAGACCTGGGCAGCGAGGGCGGCCAGCGCCGAAGATCACATCGCGACGCTTCGCGAGCGCGAGGCGGAGGCGCGGGAGGAGGTCGAGGAACTGCTCGATGCGCCTGACGAGTTCGACGACAAGCGCCGCGCGCTGATGAACGAGCTGCAGAAGGCGGAGGCGTCGCGCCGAGAGGCGGCCGATAGACTCGCCGAGGCGGAAAACCATCAACGCGAAGCGGATCGCCAGGCCGCTACCGCGCTCTCGGAGCTGGCAGAGGTACGCGAAAAGCGCGGCCGCGCCGAAGAGCGGCTTGTTTCCGCGCGGGAGCGGCGTGTCGAGATCGAGGCACGCATTCTCGAAGCACTGTCCTGCGCCCCCCATGAAGTGATGCGCCTTACCGGTCTCGGCTCCGACGAAGGACTACCGGATATGCGCGGCGTCGAACGGGAACTCGAGCGGCTGAAGATCGAGCGGGAACGGCTCGGCGCCGTCAACCTGCGCGCCGACGAGGAGCAGAAGGAGCTTTCGGAGCGGCTCGCGGCGCTGCTCAAGGAACGTGACGACGTCATCGAGGCGATCCGCCGGTTGAGGAGTGCCATCCAGAACCTCAACCGCGAGGGCCGCGAGCGGCTGATTGCCGCGTTCGATGTGGTCAATGTGCAGTTC
This sequence comes from Ensifer sp. R1-3, assembly GCF_056739175.1. Lineage (NCBI taxonomy): Bacteria > Pseudomonadati > Pseudomonadota > Alphaproteobacteria > Hyphomicrobiales > Rhizobiaceae > Ensifer > Ensifer sp. R1-3. The sequence continues at coordinate 1,845,657 of NZ_CP096515.1, read as the reverse complement.
CAGCGGCTTTTCACCCACCTCTTCGGGGGCGGCACGGCGGAACTGCAGCTCATCGAGAGCGACGACCCGTTGGAAGCGGGGCTCGAAATCCTTGCCCGGCCGCCCGGCAAAAAACCGCAGACGATGACGCTGCTTTCCGGCGGGGAGCAGGCGTTGACTGCCATGGCGCTGATCTTTGCCGTCTTCCTCACCAATCCGGCACCGATCTGCGTTCTCGATGAGGTGGATGCGCCGCTCGACGACCACAATGTCGAGCGCTATTGCAACCTGATGGACGAAATGGCGGCCTCCACCGAGACCCGCTTCGTCATCATCACCCACAATCCGATTACCATGGCCCGGATGAACCGCCTGTTCGGGGTCACAATGGCCGAGCAGGGCGTCTCGCAGCTCGTCTCGGTAGACCTGCAGACGGCAGAGCGGCTGCGCGAAGCCGTCTGATGGCGGCTCTGCAATTTGGTGCACTGCAACAAAAATCTTCGCCGAGTGCATTTTCAGCCCGGAACATATACTGTAGATGGTCTAGATCGGGATAAGGAAACGTGTGCGCGGTTTTCCGCCCGCATCCCGCTCTAACGTCTTAGATTCGATCACGTTCCTGATTTTAGGTCGACGGCTGTTTCGGGTGGAGAACAGGCATGGCGAAATGGGTATATACCTTCGGCGCGGGACAGGCCGAAGGGAGCGCGGAAGACCGTGACCGGCTGGGCGGCAAGGGGGCTAACCTCGCGGAGATGTGCAATCTCGGCCTGCCGGTGCCGCCGGGGCTCACAATCGTCACCGCTGCCTGCAACAGCTATCTCGAGAAGGGCCGCAGCATGCCCGAGGGTCTGCGCGAGCAGGTCCGCGAGGGCATTGCCCGGATGGAGAAAATCACCGGACGCGTCTTCGGCGATACCAATCGCCCGCTGCTTCTGTCGGTCCGTTCCGGCGCGCGCGCCTCGATGCCGGGAATGATGGACACGGTCCTGAACCTCGGCCTCAACGATCAATCCGTGCATGCGCTCGGTCACGACGCCGGCGATGCGCGCTTTGCCTGGGACAGTTACCGCCGCTTTATCCAGATGTATGGCGATGTGGTGATGGGGGTGGACCACGAGGTTTTCGAGGAAGTTCTGGAGGACGAAAAGGCGCGCCTCGGTCATGAGCAGGACACGGAGCTTTCCGCCGTCGAATGGCAGCACGTGATCTCGCGCTACAAGGAGGCGATCGAGGAGGTGCTCGGCCTGCCTTTCCCGCAGGATCCGGAAGTCCAGCTCTGGGGCGCGATCGGTGCCGTCTTTTCAAGCTGGATGAACCCGCGGGCCATCACCTACCGCCACCTTCACGGCATACCGGCCGGCTGGGGCACGGCCGTCAACGTCCAGGCCATGGTCTTCGGCAATCTCGGCAATTCGTCCGCGACGGGCGTCGCCTTCACGCGCAACCCGTCGACGGGCGAGAAAGAGCTTTATGGCGAGTTTCTCGTCAATGCTCAGGGCGAGGACGTCGTCGCCGGCATCCGCACGCCGCAGAACATCACCGAGGCGGCCCGCATCGCGTCCGGTTCGGACAAGCCGTCCCTGGAAAAGCTGATGCCGGAGGCTTTTGCCGAGTTCGAAAAGATCTGCAACGCGCTCGAGCGCCACTATCGCGACATGCAGGACATCGAGTTCACGATCGAGCGCGGCAAGCTCTGGATGCTGCAGACGCGTTCCGGCAAGCGAACGGCCAAGTCGGCGCTGAAGATCGCCGTCGACATGGCCGAGGAAGGGCTGATCTCGAAGGAGGAGGCCGTCGCGCGCATCGATCCCGCCTCACTCGACCAGCTTCTGCATCCGACGATCGACCCCCATGCCCGCCGCGACATTATCGGTTCCGGCCTGCCGGCCTCGCCGGGTGCGGCCACGGGCGAGATCGTCTTCAGCTCCGACGAGGCGGTGCAGGCGGTCAAGGAAGGCCGCAAGGTCATTCTCGTTCGCGTCGAGACGAGTCCTGAAGACATTCACGGCATGCATGCGGCGGAAGGCATCCTGACGACCCGCGGCGGCATGACCAGCCACGCGGCGGTCGTCGCCCGCGGTATGGGTACGCCTTGCGTATCGGGTGCCGGCAGCATCCGCGTCGACCAGCGAAACGAGCTCCTGATCGCCGCGAGCGTCACGCTCCGGAAGGGCGACGTGATCACCATCGACGGCTCCTCCGGCCAGGTGCTGAAGGGCGAGATCCCCATGCTGCAGCCGGAACTTTCGGGCGACTTCGGCAAGATCATGCAATGGGCCGACGCAAGCCGCCGCATGACCGTGCGCACCAATGCCGAGACGCCGGCGGATGCGCGCGCCGCCCGCTCCTTCGGCGCCGAAGGCATTGGACTCTGCCGCACGGAGCACATGTTCTTCGAGGACGACCGCATCAACGTGATGCGCGAGATGATCCTGGCGGAAGACGAAGCAGGACGCCGGACGGCACTCGCCAAGCTTTTGCCGATGCAGCGCTCCGACTTCGTCGAGCTCTTTTCGATCATGCACGGCCTGCCGGTCACGATCCGTCTTCTCGACCCGCCGCTGCACGAGTTCCTGCCGAAAACCGACGAGGAGATCGCAGAGGTTGCGCGCGTGCTGACGATCGATCCCGCGGAACTGCGTCAGCGGGTCGATGCGCTTCACGAGTTCAATCCGATGCTCGGGCATCGCGGTTGCCGCCTGGCAATCTCCTATCCGGAGATCGCCGAGATGCAGGCGCGAGCGATTTTCGAGGCGGCGGTCCAAGCCGCCCACGATACCGGCGCTGCCGTCGTTCCCGAGATCATGGTGCCGCTCGTCGGCCTGCGCGCCGAGCTCGATTACGTCAAGGCGCGGATCCAGGCGGTCGCCAAGGAGGTCATCGGCGAGGCTGGCGTGAACATCGATTATCTGATCGGCACGATGATCGAGTTGCCGCGGGCGGCCCTCAGGGCGGACACGATCGCCGAATCGGCCGATTTCTTCTCCTTCGGCACCAATGACCTGACGCAGACCACCTTCGGCATTTCGCGCGATGACGCAGCGCTGTTCCTGGCCACCTATCAGCAGAAGGGCATCATCGAGCAGGATCCCTTCGTCTCGCTCGATTTCGAGGGCGTGGGCGAACTGATCCAGATCGCGGCGGAACGGGGCCGGCGGACCAAGAACGGGTTGAAGCTCGGTATCTGCGGCGAGCATGGCGGCGATCCCGCCTCGATTCGCTTCTGCGAGGAAGCGGGTCTCGATTACGTCTCCTGCTCGCCCTTCCGGGTGCCGATCGCGAGACTTGCGGCCGCACAGGCGACGATCAACGGCCGCGAGGTCGCCGAGGTTCAAGCTCTGGCGGCGAGCTGACGGCCAAGGGCGTTCCGGCTACCGGATATCCCCCTCATCCGGCCTGTCGGCCACCTTCTCCCCGCACGCGGGGCGAAGGAGAATCGTCGCAACGTTCAGCGCTACTTGCCCCCGATGGTGACATTGCTCGCTTCGTGGAGCGACGGTGGATGAGGGACCGGGCGTGCTCGGCGCGTCCCTTCGCCCCGCTTGCGGGGAGAAGGTGCCGGCAGGCGGATGAGGGGCAATCGCCGCCGGCGGAGCCGCTATGATCACGATGACTTTAGGTTGGGTCGACCATCATCAGCGTGATCGATTCTAACCGCACACACTTCCTCATCCCGCTCTAATGCCAATGGTAAGGGCCGCGCAGGAAGACGTCGTTGTCATAGCGGAAGGCGCGTGCTTCCGCGCGCCGGTCGAGGTCTATACGCTGCAGGCAGGTTGCGAACGCATCCGTGCCCCTTCTGAAGCCGTAGGAGGCGCATGTATTTTCGTCTCTCGCTCGCCGTTCCTGCGGCGACATCGACTGGCAAGCGGCAAGCACCAGCCCCGCGGCTGCAAGGCCAAGCAGTCTCATGGTCATCGTCGTCATCCTTGCCTCCTGATCGGCACCCCTTCGCGGGGACAGAGACCGATGGCATTCCGCTGGACGACAGGCATGATTATGCAACGCATAAGACGAAGTCCGTGGGCACGATTCAACTCGGCGACATCATGCGCCCGTTGCGCATCGCCGGTCAATCGCCCTGCGGAGTTCAGATCCGCTCGAGGACGCCGACGAAGGAGTTGGCGAAGCTCTTGAGCCCGGCGGTGCGCTCGCTCGGCTGCTCGACGCGGATGGTGGTGCCGTCCTGCGCGAGACAGATGAACAGGATGATAGGTGTCTTGTCCTCCGCCTGGCCGTGGCGTACCGCGGCGATCGTCACGCAATCGTCGACAAGACCGGAAGCCGGCAGAATGAAGAGCAGTTCGGCGCCGATGTCGTGAGCCACCTTATGGGTGAAGCCGACGAAATCGTCCTTGTCGCCGGAGAAGCGGTCGAGCGAAAGCTCCAACTCGAGAAGTGCCATGGGTATCGCAGCTTCGCCGACCGGGGGCGGAGGGGCGGGGATGGCGATGTCCATGGTAGACTGCTGTGCGGCCATGATGTCTCTCCGTTGATTTGCCGCGCCTCTTGCCGGCGACGACGGCCGATGCCTCCAAATGCTACAGCGCCGTGTGTCCGGCCAAATAGTGAACCTGAATAGGTGGTTAACGAGAATGGCAAATTTGCGGCACTCGTGTGAGTGGCGCCGCCATATTCGCCGCCCGCATTCTCTCTTTGCCCTCAATAGGGCGATCTCCATCGCCGATGGGGGAAAGATACGGGTTTGCACTACCCGAGCCATGGTCTAAGAAAGGCGAGGTCCTTTTCCGCCTCGGGGATTGATTCCGTTAGATGATTGTCCGGTACGAGCGTCCCTATTCCTACGCGGCCCATTGGGCGCGCCGCATCGCCCGCATCGCATTCATCGTTTTTCTGCTGTCGCTGCTGTCGCATCGTTTCGGTCCTCTGACGACGCCGCACTTTCTGGCGCTGGCGCTGATCGCCGGTGGCTTGGCTCTCCTTGGCGTCGTGCTGGCAACGATCGGGCTCACGCGCCTTTGGCAGGTGGCGGCGATCGGCGGCACCGCTTCCGTCTCGGCACTCTTCTACGCGGCGGTTCCGCTCGGGTTCCTCGGTTATGGGGCGGTGCAATACCTGACGCGACCGGCACTTTACGAGGTCAGTACCGATACCTTAACGCCGCCACCCTGGATCAGGACGCCGGCAACCGCGGAAAGCTGGCTCGGGCGCAAGCGTGCGGTGACGCGGGAAGACCGCGAGGCGCAGGTTGAGGCCTATCCGGGGCTTACGGGCCGGCGCTACGAAGGGGCGCTGGACCGCGTATTCCAAGGCGTGCGCAAGGTCGTCGAGCAGACGCGAATCGCCACCACTGCGGAGTTCGGCGCCGACAACGCGCGGGCGGATCTCGAAGACCTCGCCGTGCGACCCGAGGCAGGCGGGGAAGCGAATGCCGGCCCGAACGTCATCCCCGTCCCGACGGCGCGCCCCACGCAACTGGTCGACGACGGCATACCGGGACGGCGATCCAGCGACGTCGTCCTGCAAGGCGAATGGCGGAGCCTTGTCGTCGGTTTCCGTTTCGACGTGCTGATCAGATTGCGCGAAGAGGCGGAAACGACCTTCGTCGATCTGCGCGTGGCCTCGCGCTACGGCCGCCATGACCTGGGCATGGGAGCGATGTTTGCCGAGGAGTTCCTGCGCGACCTCGACGCCGAGCTTCTGGGGATCGCGGGCGATTAGCAAGTGCGCGCGGTTTTCCGCCCCGAATTGCGCCTTTCAGCGATCGACCCAGCGTCACGCCAGCCGGTACGCGCTGGCGAGCGACGGCGGCCCCTCTGTTTCGACGCGCCCCTGCTCGATGAGGTCTTCGATATGCGCCAGCAGCGAGAGTGCGGCAGCGCCATGCAGCCGCGGGTCGGTCGAGGCGTAGATCACCTTTACCATGTCGGCGATCTGCCGGTCGCCGGCGCGCAGGCGTTCGATCACCGCGCGCTCGCGCATCCTGCGATGCGCCTTCAACGCCCGCACGAAGGAGGCAGGCTCGTTGACCGGACCACCATGCCCGGGCAGGTAGAGCCGATCGTCGCGCTGGAGCAGCTTATCGAGGGAGGCCATGTAATCGGCCATGGCGCCATCCGGCGGCGCGACGATGCTTGTCGCCCAGGCCATCACATGATCGGCGGAAAAGAGGATCCCGGTCCCATCGAGCGCGAAGGCCATGTGGTTGGCCGTGTGCCCCGGCGTCGCTACCGCCGTCAGGCTCCAGCCGTCGCCTTCGACGCGTGCGCCGTCGCAAAGCGCGACATCGGGCGAGAAATCCATGTCCGAACTTTCGCCGAACGGATTGACCTCGCCGGCATGCAGCGGCCGGGCTGCCCGGTGCGGGCCTTCGCCCACAACCATTGCGCCGGTCGCCCGGGCAAGCCTGCCGACGAGCGGAGAGTGGTCGCGATGTGTGTGGCTGACGGCGATATGCGTCACTTCGCGACCTCTGAGTGCGTCCATCAGCGCATGGAAATGCGCGTCGTCCTCCGGGCCCGGATCGATCACCGCGACCGAGCGGCGGCCGACGATGTAGCTATTCGTGCCATGGAAGGTGAAGGGGCCGGGATTGTTGACGGTGATGCGCTCGACACCCTCGGCTACGCTCACCGCTTCGCCATGGGCGGGCTTGAAATCGAGGTCGAATTCCGGAGCTTGCATGTTCCTGGCTTCCCATCCACCTGCCGTGTCCCGTTTGCACGACCGCTCCCGGGGCAAGACCGGTTTCCCGGCCCGTCGGCGCGACCATAGGCCAAAGGCCACAGGGAGGGAACCATCCGTTGCTCGACCGACGTTGCGGCCCGAGCCTCAAAGGCATAAATCTGCGGGCGAAACGAAGTTAAGCATTGTGAGCGCGCACGAGCTTTGCTAATCAGGCGCTCGATTTGGCGAAGAGATTTCCCGCCAGTTTAGTTGGGGCGTAGCCAAGCGGTAAGGCAGCGGTTTTTGGTACCGCCATTCCCTGGTTCGAATCCAGGCGCCCCAGCCATACCCCCACACCCCCGCAAGCGTCGACAGTGAAGGAACTTCCATCCCGAATAAGGAGGAAGAAGAAGCTGCCTGTGATGAGCGTGGCAGGTCGAGGCTTCAGAATAAGCTGCAATAAGCGACCTTGTCTTCCGGGAATTCCCTGCCGATCTAAGAATGGACGACTATACTGGATGACCAGGTTTGAAATATATAAGTTATGTTGTCATAACCTATTCACTTCTGATGGGTTACTTTAAGGTGTATTTTATGATATGTTCATATATCAATATTCGTTATTGACATAAGTCAAATATAAATATACCAACCAAAGCCAGGGAATGGAGTGGAGTGGCTGAGGAGTGAATGGCATTATTTTTCAAACCGCATTGCTTTCTGTCACTGTATTGTTGTCTGCTTTCGCAGCGTGGGCAGGACCATTCGGCATTGAACAAGGGCAGAGGAAGGACTCTCTGCGGATAGTCCATGAGCCTTCGCATTATGGCGTCTACAAGCTTTGTACCGTGCCCAGGCGTCACCCTGCTTTCGAAGTATATTCCGCAGAGATAAGCGAAACTGTCGGTGTTTGCCGCGTAAACGCCGGATCGGTGATGTTTACGGCGGATCGGCTCGGTACGAAGGTTCGGGCGAAGTTTGACGAGATAGTACGCGAACTCGAAGATATCTATGGCCAGGGGAAGGACTTCAAGTCTCTCAAGGAAGGTTCGCGCTGGAGCGAAAACCGCGACTGGGTAATGTCCGTAACGGAGAACGAGCGGACGTACCGGCGCGAGTGGTCCGTTGCATATGGATCAAGGCTTAAGGACGGAATAAGCCGAATAAATCTGGCGGTGCATGGTCTCGGCGAAGATGTATCTTTTATCGCCTTGGAATACGCCTTCGAAAACTACACCCAATGCTTGTCGGAGAAAACGCAGAGTACTGCAAGCGCGCTCTGAGGCGCCCCGCAGTTCATCGCCGGCAATCGACTCAATTCAGCCGGCGGGTTGGATATTCCGGCGAGCAATCTTATTGTTCCCCCCGATCTCCCGGGCTCGACCTGATCGCGCTCGGCAAACACATGAAGCGGTTGCGGAACAGGGACTGAAAATGACGAGCATGCGAATACTTCGTCGCGCTTGCGCGGCGGGCAATCTTTTCGGGGCGCCGAACGTTTCGGCCGGGGCATTGTTTCGCTTGCTTCTCGTCGCGTTTCTGGTGGCATTTTCATCAGTCGCCCTCGCTCAGGAGAGTGGAGCGCAGCCGGAAGCGGGCGCGGCAACCGGTGCCGAGGGGGCGAGCCAGGCGGATGCTGCGCCGGCATTGCCGCCGCAAGCCTTTCCGGAGGAACAGGCACGCATCGATGCCTGGCGGGCGACGCTGGAACGCGTGGAGCGTGGGCTCCAGGCCGAGCGCATCGACGACGTCACCCTCTCCGATCTGCGCAGGCAGCTCGGTACCATTCCCATGCATGCCGCCGGGCTCAAGGCGAAGCTGCAACCGCGACTGCAGGCGGTCAATCAACGTGTCGAGCAGTTGAAGCCTGCCGATGAGCAGGCCGCCCGCAGTCAGGCCGAAGCGATCAAGCTCGAACATGCGCAGCTCCAGGCGGAGGCGGCCGGTCTTCAGGGCATAGTGCAGCAGGCGGATTTCATCGCGCTGCGCGCACAGCAGAACATCGACATTATCGGAGAACGGCGGCGCGCCCTCTTCACGAGCTCTATCCTGCAGCGCTCGCAAAGCCTTGCCGATCCTTCCTTCTGGTTCGATCTGGCCGCCGCGACGCCGGAGACGCTCGCCAACCAGTCCGGCGTTGTCGGACACTGGTTCGGTGCCCTGATCGAGCGCACCGGCCGTTCGGCCGCAGGCGTTCTCGTCGTCGTCATAGGCTTCGCCGCCTTCCTTCTGTCGCCGGGCCGGCGCTGGCTGACCCGGCGCACCAGCCGCGACCCTTCGGTGCTTCACCCATCCGGGCTCGCCAGGGCGACCGCAGCAGCAGCCATCACGCTTGCCAATCTCCTGATCCCGGCCATCGCCTTCTTCGTGCTCTATCAGGCGATGTCCATTCTCGGTGTCCTGCCTGCAGATCTGGCGGCGGTCCTGAGGCCCGTGTTCTTCGGGCTGACCTTCGCGTCCTTCTTCTACGGCCTCTCCATCGCTGTACTCGCGCCCGAACGGCCGAGCTGGCGTCTCGTCGACGTCACCGACGCGGCGGCGGAGAAATTGATTCCGGTCATCGTTGCGATGGCGGTGATCATCGCCGGCGGCCTTGCCCTCGATGCCTTCCTGAAGGCGACGCATGCGCCCTTGTCCTTCGCGGTCGCGGCACAAGGCCTCGGTGCCGTCGCGCTCGGCATCCTCGCCATGATCGCGCTCAGATTCGTCGCTCGCGAAGACGACGACGAGAGCCAGCAGGGAGCGAGCTCAGCCTGGCGACTCCTGATTCCGGTGACCTGGGCGGTCGCCGCTCTGACCGTCGTTGCACCGCTCGCAGGCTTTGTGGCCTTCGGCCGCTTCGCTGCGCTCCAGATCGTCTTCACGACGGCAGTGCTGATGAGCCTCGTGCTCTTGCTACGCCTTGCCGACGAGGCGATTTCCTACGGCTTTTCGGTACAGACCCGGATCGGCGGCTTCATGCGGCAGGCGATCGGGTTCAAGCCCAACACGATCAGCCAGATCGGCGTGATCCTCGCGGGCTTCGCGCGTCTGGTCGTGATCATGATTGCCATCATGGCCCTTCTTGCGCCCTGGGGCATCCAATCGGAGGACGTGGTCGGCACCTTCGCCTCCGCCTTTTTCGGTTTCGAGATCGGCGGCTTCTCGTTTTCGCCTTCGGCTATTCTCGGCGCGATCGTCGTCTTCATCATCGTAATCGTCGCGACGCGCGGCTTTCAGAGGTGGCTGGACGGCCGCCTCTTGCCGCAAACCAGCCTCGACGCCGGCCTCAGGACCTCGATCCATACGGGCGTCGGCTATGTCGGCGCGGCGATCGCGGGTCTCGTGGCCTTTTCCTATGCGGGTCTCAATCTTCAGAACGTCGCCATCGTTGCCAGCGCGCTGTCCGTCGGTATCGGTTTCGGCCTCCAGTCCATCGTCAACAACTTCGTCAGCGGGATCATCCTGCTCGCCGAACGGCCCTTCAAGGTCGGGGACCGCATCGAAGTCGGCCAGAACATGGGGATCGTCCAGCGCGTCAGCGTCAGGGCTACCCAGATCCAGACATTCGACAATGTGACCGTGATCGTACCCAATGCCGACCTGATCAGCGGCCAGGTGGTCAACTGGATGCATGGCGACTTCTCGGCGCGCCTGAAGATTCCGGTGGGGGTCTCCTATGATTCGGACCCGGAGCAGGTGAGGCGGGTGCTGCTGGAAATCGCCATGGACAATCCGCGCGTCTTGAAAATTCCGGAGCCTTTCGTTTCGTTCACCGATTTCGGAGCCGATGCCCTGCAGTTCACCTTGTTCTGCCACGTTGGCAACATCAACGCCGATGCGGGCGCGGCGAGCGATATGCGTTTCGAAATCGCCAGGCGCTTCCGCGAGGAAAATATCGAAATGCCCTTTGGCCAGCGCGAAATCCATCTTCGCGATCTCGCCAGCATCGAAGGGCTGGTCCGCGAGCTGTTCGATGGCCGAGCCGCGACGTCGGCCCCAACATCTTCTCAGCCGGGGCAAACGCGCGCGAAGCGCCGGAAGAGTGCCGCCGAGGCCGCCGGCGAATGAGTATGAAAGGCAGTTCCGGATGACGAAGTTGGCCCGCTGGCTTGCGGCAGCGGGCCGGGGGTATCCGGGGCGGATCGGGCTGCCTACTCCGCCTTTGCGCCGCCCAGAAACTCCTCGCACCAGGTCGGGCCGTTCGGACGCTTGCGGTCGCCGACGATCCGGATCGCGCGGATGACGTAGTCGGAGGAGACGGTGAGCTGAACGGAGCAGCTCAGATATTCCGTGCGCGGGGCCGAGATGCGCTTGCCGCGTTTGCCGTCGGCGGTCTTTTCGTATTCTGCCGCGATCTTGCGCGTCTTGTAACCGCCCTTCCAGCTATAGACGGTGTCGCCGCCCGCTTCGACGTCGGAAATGGGGGGGCCGAACTGGGCGAAAAATGGCCCCGCCGGCTGGCCGAGCCAGCGTGCCTCGACCGCATTTCTCGTGATCCCGGTCGTCGTCGTGCAGCCGGCAAGAAGCAGCCCGAGGGCGCCCGCCGTCATCATGCGGAAATTCATGTGTCTGTCCCTTAGATATGTCCTGAAACCTGCGGCGCGGAAGGGCCGGAATCCCCCGGTTTTCCTTGCGGTCCGCCGAGGCTCTAGCGCTAAAAGCCGTGAAAGAAAATCGGCACGGAGCATTGCCGCCGAGGAAATTGGAGAGCGTTGCAGAAACGCCCTATTCCCGCATGAGTCGGGCGTGCCGGCGGCCGGAATATTTTGACCCTTAGCACGGTCTTTTTTGCGATAGGCGCTTGTGAAATCAAAAATGCTGTTCTATAGAGGCGCCGCTGGTCACGGAGTGTAGCGCAGTCTGGTAGCGCACCACGTTCGGGACGTGGGGGTCGAGTGTTCGAATCACTCCACTCCGACCAGCTGAAACAATCCCCCGATTATTGTTGTTGTTCGGTCCGGCTTCTTAGCCGGGTGACGCGCGGCCTCAGGTCTTGATCGCGATAAGCGATAGGCCCCGCCAGCCGGACGGTGCGGATCCGGCGTAGCCTTTGCCACGCTTTTATTGTTCACAGGGAAACGGGTTGTTCTCGAATCTCCGTCTTATCGGAGTGAACAATTGGCGCGAATATGCTCCAAAGCGCAAACCGGTGAGGCAGCGATGTCGAAGGAACCTATCTTCACTCTACGTGAATTTGTCGTCTGGGCAGCCATTCTCGGCAGCGTGGTCGGCTATCAGCTTTGGAATCATGCCGATCCGCAGCCGCTGACGATCGATCTCGCAACGATCGAGCGGCGCGCCTGAACGCCTTATTGCGCCAAATCGTCGAGATCCACGGAGAGAGCTTCGGCAATCTTCTTCATGGTTGAAAGACTTCCGTCCTTTTTTCCGCTCTCGATTTCGGAGAGATAGGGAGCGCTGATCCCGGCCTTCTTCGCCAGTTCTCGAGCGGCCATGCCGCGATGGGAGCGCCAGACCTTGACCGCGTTCTCGCCAGCCAGAAGACGGTTGACGACCTCGGCCGGCACGAGCTCGTCGCGGCCGGCGGCGATATCGGCCTTCACCTTGTCGGCCTGCGTGATATCGGCCCTATCGAGCAAATCTTCATATTCAGCAATGGGAAGGACGACCAGGGTTTCGCCACCCGGGGTGGTAATGGTCTGCATAACGGACTCCTATTCGTAGACGCTGCCGCGAGAGCCGATCTTGATGATGTCGAGGACAACACCTTGATCGTCCATGATAACCCGCCAATCGCCAACACGGAGGCGAATGTAAGGTGAGCCGGTCAGCGGCTTGACGTTGTTCCCAAGAGACTTTGGATCGCTCGCATACTGTTCGATCTTCGATACAATGCGCTTCGCATCATTTGCCGCGAGGCGGCGGAGCAGCTTCACCGACGATTTGCTGTAAACGATCTTCTTCATGCTGGAAGTTAGCATACGGAGAACAAATGGCAATGGAAAATTAGCTTACGGAAAATAAGTCTGGGTACCAATTCCGAAACGATCAGGGGCGGCACGGTGCAACGCACGCGTTTTTTGGACCGGCCTGTCGAAAGCTGCGCAGCAAAAAGGGGCCTGACGGCCCCTCTGCTCATCGATGACTTTGTCAGGTCACCCGTCAATCGCGTCTATGATGTTGACCGCCTTGCCGGCCGTGACACGACGCACCTCCACGTCTTCGCGGCGGCTCGCAAAGAGCTCCGTTGCCATGAGCTGATCGGCGAGATCGGCCGGCAGAGACAGGATCACACGGCTCTCCTCGGCATGGATGCCCCCGAGCGCGGCGCGCTTGGCGGTGATCATGCCGCCGGCCACCGTGTTGTTGGTGTCGGGGTCGATCAGGATGAAGGCGCCGGTCGTGCGGTTCTGCTCATAGGTGTCGAAGATCGCCTGTTCGTCGAAGGCGAGGTGCACCTTGCCGATCGCATTCATCGGCAATTCGTCGGCGTGGTTCCACTTGCCGCTCTTGAGTTCGAGCTGACTGACCGGCTGCACCTGCACGCGCTGGCGGCGGCTGCCGGACTTCAGCCAGTAGCGCTTGCCCGGCTGGATGCCTTCCGGCTGCAGCGCCACGAGTTGCGCATCGAAGGCGAGCCCGGTCATCGGCTGGCTGTCGATCGAGGCGATCACGTCGCCGCGGGAAACGTCCACCTGGCGGTCGAGCACCAGCGTGATCGCGTCGCCGGCGACCGCCGCATTGCGCACGAGATCGAAGGTGACGATCTTGCTCACATTGGCGACCATGCCGGACGGCAGGATGACGACGGAGTCCCCCGGCTTCACCGAGCCGCCGGCGACCGTGCCCTGATAGCCGCGGAAGCTTTCTCCCGGGCGCGATACGCGCTGCACCGGCAGTCGGAAGCCGACGGTCTGGGCGGAGCGGGTCGTGGCAAGCTCCAGAACCTCGATCAGCGTCGGGCCGTCATACCAGGGCATGGAAGCGCGGCCGTCATAGACGACGTTCTCGCCCTTGAGCGCCGAGACCGGAATTGCGGTGACCTGGCGGACCCCGAGCGAAAGGGCCAGTTCCCGGAACTCGTGCGAGATCTGATCGAAGCGGGCGCGGTCGTAGTTCGTCAGGTCGATCTTGTTGACGGCCAGCACGAACTGGCGGATGCCCATCAGCGTCGCGATCGTCGCGTGGCGGCGGGTCTGCTCCAAAAGGCCGACACGTGCGTCGACGAGCAGCACGGCGAGGTCGGCGGTCGAAGCGCCGGTCGCCATATTGCGCGTATATTGCTCGTGGCCGGGCGTGTCGGCGACGATGAAGGAGCGCTTGTCGGTCGCGAAATAGCGATAGGCGACATCGATGGTGATGCCCTGTTCCCGCTCGGCCTGAAGGCCGTCGAGCAGGAGAGCGAAATCCGGAAGGCCGAGATCGTTCTGCTTGCCGCTGGAATCGCGCTGAAGGCTTGCCGCCTGGTCTTCCTTGACCGCCTTGGTGTCCCAAAGCAGCCGGCCGATCAGCGTCGATTTGCCGTCATCGACGCTGCCGCAGGTGATGAGGCGAAGGGGGCGCGTGTCGCGCACGACCCGCGCAGTCTCCTGCACCGGGAGGGATACGACGGTCTGGTCCAGGGCTGCGTTCGCTGCTGCCGGTGCGGTCATCAGAAATATCCTTCGCGTTTCTTCTTTTCCATCGAACCGGCCTGGTCGCGGTCGATCGCGCGGCCCTGACGTTCGGAGACGGTCGCGGTTTCAAGTTCGGCAATGATGTCGTCGAGCGTGTCGGCTTCGGAGCGGATCGCGCCCGTTAGCGGGAAGCAGCCGAGCGTGCGGAAGCGGATGACTTCCTCGCGCTTGACCTCGCCGGGAAGCAGCTCGAGACGAGGATCCTCGGCGAGGATCAGCATGCCGTCGCGTTCTACGACGGGGCGCTTCTTGGCGAAATAGAGCGGCACGATCGGGATATCTTCCGCCTGGATGTAGCGCCAGATGTCGACCTCGGTCCAGTTGGACAGAGGGAAGGCGCGGACGCTCTCGCCCTTGCGGATCATGCCGTTATAGACGTTCCACAGTTCCGGGCGCTGGTTGCGTGGATCCCAGCGATGATCCGGCGTGCGGAAGGAATAGATGCGCTCCTTGGCACGGCTTGCCTCCTCGTCACGGCGCGCGCCGCCGAATGCGGCGTCGTACTGGCCAGCGTCGAGCGCCTGGCGCAACGCTTCGGTCTTCATGATGTCGGTATAGAGCGCCGAACCGTGCGTGAACGGCGTGACGTTCTCGGCTGCGCCGCGCGGATTGGTGTGGGCAACGAGGTCGAGATCGTATTTCGCGACCATCTCGTCACGGAATGCGATCATCTCGCGGAACTTCCAGCCGGTGTCGACATGCAGGAGCGGGAAGGGGATGCGGCCGGGATAGAAGGCCTTGCGGGCAAGATGCAGCAGGACCGACGAATCCTTGCCGATCGAGTAGAGCATCACCGGGCGCTCGAATTCGGCCGCGACCTCGCGGAAGATGTGAATCGCTTCGTTCTCGAGCGCTTTCAGATGCGGATCGAGCGGCGGTTTCGTGCTCTGCGGATTGTGCAGTTCCGTTTCCGGAAGAGTATGGGGCATTGCTGACTCCGGGGAAGATCGTGGTCTTCGGGTGCGGCGCGTGGCGCTCAGGCCGCGTTGCTGGCGTTGGGGATGATCGAGGAAGCCGCTTCCGGCACATGCAGGCCGCATTCGCGCTTCTCGTCGTTCTCCCACCACCAGCGGCCGGCGCGCTCCGGCTCGCCGGGCTTGATGGCACGGGTGCAGGGCTCGCAACCGATCGACGGATAGCCGCGACTGTGCAGCGGGTTGACGGGAATGCCCTCTGCCGCGACATGGACCTGGATCGTCTCGATGTCCCAGTCGGCGAGCGGATTGATCTTGATGAGTCCGCGCTCGACGTCGGCTTCAGCGAAAGGGGTCGTGGCACGGTTGCCCGACTGCCCGCGGCGCAGGCCCGTGATCCAGTAGCTTGCCCCGTCGAGCGCGCGCGCAAGCGGCTTCAGCTTGCGCACGCCGCAACAGGCATGCCGGGCTTCCACGCTTTCGTAGAACCCGTTCATGCCGTATTGCGCCACATAGGCGTCGATGTCGGCTTTCTCAGGATAATAGCGCTTGATGAGGATGTCATAGGTTTCCTCGGTCTTGTCGATCAGCGCCACCGTCTCGTTGAAGAGGCGGCCCGTCTTCAGCGTCGCGACTTCGATGTCGAGACGGTTGCTGCCGATCGCGGCGGTAATGACCTGGTCCTCGATGCCGAGCGACGTGGTAAAGACCGCGCGGCCTTCAAGCCCGGCAATGAGCGCCAGCCGGCCGGCGAGATCCAGGCTTTCGAGCTTGTCGTTGAGGGCCTTCGCCTCCGCATCGAGGGCCATCACGTCTGCTTCGAGGGCCACCGCTTCTGCTTTGAGGGATTGCGTCGTCATGGCTGCATCCTGTTGCAATTTGCACGGAATATGGCAGCCGCTGGTGCCAATGGACAGAAAAACGGATTTCTATTGCTCAAGGATCAGAGCAAATATCTCTCTGATCCATAAAGTTCTAAGAAAACCTAGTAATCCAGTAGATTATTGTCTTACGATTAAACCCGCCAGCTGTCTTCGCGCGCGGTGCTGCCGTTCAACAATCGTTGAATGCTCTGTCCATCTGCTTCGCGTGCTCCACTTTCAGACTGACCCCGCGAGCCCACGAAAGGAGACAAAGACATGGCAAAATCCTTGCCGTCCCGCATATTCGCTGGAGTGGCTTTCGGCCTGCTTCTGGTGACGGGCGCCTATGCGCATCACGGCTGGTCCTGGGCGGAGGCCGATCAGGTCGAGCTTTCAGGGACGATACGCGAGATCTCCATGGCACCGCCGCATCCGACCCTTCAGGTCGAGACGCGGAATGACGGCACCTGGCGCGTCGAACTCGGCAACCCGCGGCTCACCGAGCGTTCGGGCTTTGTGGAAGGGGCAGCCAAGGCCGGCGATCCGATCGTCGTGCTCGGCAACCGCTCGCTCGACCGGAACGAGAAGAGGATGAAGGCCGTGCGGATCACAGTCGCCGGAAAGGTCTATGACATCTATCCGGAGCGCATTCGGACGAATTGATGGAGGAGGCGCTGACGTGGATCGGGGCGTTGCCCTTCGCCGTGGCGATACGGCGCTCCGCGGTGCTCTACATCTTCGTGAACGCCGCCCACATACTCTCGATCGGGATAATCGTCGGCTCGATCCTGCCGCTCGACCTGCGGCTGCTCGGCTTCTTCCGCAGCGTGCCGGTCGCAGTGGTCGGACCCTATCTTTCACGTACGGCGGCAATCGGCGTAGCGTTGGCCATCGCCACCGGTTTCTGTCTCTTCAGCGTGCGCCCGGTTGAATATGCCGCCAACCCCGCCTTCCTGACGAAGATGACGCTGCTCGCGCTCGGCGTACTCAACGCGGCCATATTGCACCTGACCCCGCAATGGCGCGACGCCGTCAAAGGCGGGCCGCTCTCCCCGAGGGTCCGCCTTTCCGCGCTGCTTTCCATGTCGATCTGGACCGGCGCGGTCCTTGCCGGGCGCTGGATCGGTTTCCTCTCGGAATAAGTTACCTGTCGCTCACCGCCCAGCGCGGATTGATCCACGGCTCCTGGTTCGAGCGGGCGAGCGGCTGTCTGCCGAGGATATGATCGGCGGACTTCTCGCCGGTCATGATCGAGGGGGCGTTCAGGTTGCCATAGGTGATGTGCGGGAAGATCGAGGAGTCAGCGACACGAAGCCCTTCGACGCCGATAACCCGGGTTTCCGGATCGACCACGGCCATCGGGTCGTCCTTCGCACCCATCTTGCAGGTGCCGCAGGGATGATAGGCGCTTTCGAGATGCTCGCGCAGGAACCCGTCGATCTCCTCGTCCGTCTGCACCTTTTCGCCGGGCTGGATTTCGGGGCCGCGATAGAGGTCGAAAGCCTTCTGCCCGAAAATCTCCCGCGTGAGCCGCACGCAGTGGCGGAACTTCTCCCAGTCCTCCGGATGGCTCATATAGTTGAAGCGGATCACCGGGTCGGCCTTCGGGTCGGAGGAGCGGAGCGAGACGTTGCCGCGCGACTTCGACAGGTTGTAGCCGACATGCACCTGGAAGCCGTGCGACTTCGCCGCCGCCTTGCCGTCATAGCTGATCGCCACCGGCAGGAAGTGGTATTGGATGTCCGGCTGCTTCACGCCGGGTGCCGAGCGCAGGAAGGCGCAGGACTCGAACTGGTTGGAAATGCCGAGGCCTCTTTTGAAGAAGAGCCATTGCGCACCGGCGACGCCCTGCCAGAACCATGGCAGCCAGGAATAGAGTGAAACCGGCTTCGTGCTCACCTGCTGGAAATAGAATTCCATGTGGTCCTGCAGGTTCTGGCCGACGCCGGGCCGGTCGACCTTCACGTCAATTCCCATCTCCTTGAGGTGCGCAGCCGGGCCGATGCCGGACAGCATCAGCAGCTTCGGCGAATTGAACGAAGAGGCGGAGACGATCACTTCGCGATTGGCCTTCACCACCTCGATCCGTCCGCCCCGCTCGATCTCCACGCCCGTCGCCCGGCCGTTCTCGATGACGATCTTGCGGGCGAAGCAACGGATGAGCTCGACATTCGGACGTTTGAGCGCCGGCTTCAGATAGGCGGAAGCGGCCGACCAGCGGCGGCCCCGCCATGTCGTCTGCTCCATCAGCCCGAAGCCCTCCTGCTTCGAGCCGTTATAATCCTCGGTGACTTCGAAGCCGGCCTCTTTTCCCGCTTCGATGAAGGCGTGAAACAGGGGATTCTTGACCGGGCCGCGCTGGACGTGCAGCGGCCCGTCGGTACCGCGCCAGCCCTCTTCGCCGCCATGCGAATGCTCCATCCGCTTGTAATAGGGCAGCACGTCCGCATAGGCCCAGCCTTGTGCGCCGAGTTCCTCCCAGCGGTTGAAGTCTTCCGAATGGCCCCGGACATAGACCATGCCGTTGATAGAGGAGGAGCCGCCGATCACCTTGCCGCGCGGCGCGGTGATGCGCCGGTTGTTGAGATTCGGCTCGGGTTCGGAGAGATAGCCCCAATTATAGCGGTTCATGCTCATCGGCCAGGCAAGCGCTGCCGGCATCTGGATGAACGGACCGACATCCGAGCCGCCGAACTCGAGCACGATGACCGAATTCCTGCCGTCTTCCGACAGGCGATAGGCGAGCGCCGAGCCCGCCGAGCCGGAACCGATGATGACGAAATCTGCCTGCATTCTCGCTGCTTTCTTTTTTGGATGCACTCGGCATGCCCCCTCATCCGGCTGCCGCCACCTTCTCCCCGCTCGCGGGGAGAAGGACACGCGGCGCCCGCTCAGTCCCTCGGCCGCCGGCGCGGAAGCTCGCCGCCTCCGGTCCCCTCTTCCCGCGAGCGGGGAGAGGGTTAGTCCTCGGGTTAAACCCGAGGAGAGGGGCAAGCGCCAACTTTCAATACGGCGCCTCGACCGGCCCCATGCCGACATAGACGGTCTTGAGCTCGGTATAGTGGTTCAGCGCCGCGACCGAATTCTCCCGCCCGAAACCCGATTGCTTGGACCCGCCAAAGGGAATCTCTACCGGGCAGAGATTGTAGGTGTTGATCCAGAGCGTGCCGGCTTCGAGCCGGTCGGCGACCCGGTGGGCTCGGGTGAGGTCCGCGGTGAAGACGCCGGCCGAAAGGCCGAATTCGGTGGCGTTGGCGCGTGCGATGACTTCCACCTCGTCGTCGAAGTCGAGCACGCACATGACCGGTCCGAAGATTTCTTCGCGCGCGATCGTCATCCCGTCGGTGACGTCGGCGAAGACGGTCGGCTGGATATAGGTGCCTTCGCCGCTCACATTGTTGGGAATGCCGCCGCCGGTGACGAGGCGGGCGCCTTCCGCCTTGCCCTTCCCGATATAGGAGAAGACCTTGTCGCGTTGCGCCGCCGAGACCATCGGACCGAGCTGCGTCGCCTCGTCCAGGGGGTCGCCGATCACGATGGCTTCGGTGCGTTCCTTGAGGCGGGCGAGGAAAGGCTCCTTGATCTTCCTTTGCACGAAGACGCGCGTGCCGTTGGAGCAGACCTGGCCGGTCGAATAGAAATTGCCGAGCATGGCGCCGCCGATCGCGCTTTCGAGATCGGCATCGTCGAAGACGATCAGCGGCGACTTGCCGCCGAGCTCCATGGTGACGTGCTTGAGTTCGGCCGCCGCGGCGCCCGCGACCTTTTTGCCCGTCGGCACGGAGCCGGTGAGCGACACCTTGGCGACGTCCGGATGGTTGACGAGGAGCGGGCCCGTCGCGCGGTCGCCCTGGATGACGTTGAACAGGCCCTTCGGCAGACCCGCTTCGATAAGGATTTCGGCGATCTTAAGTGCGCCGAGCGGGGTGTTTTCCGAAGGCTTGAACACCATCGCATTGCCGGCGACGAGCGCAGGCGCACCCTTCCAGCAGGCGATCTGCTGCGGATAGTTCCAGGCGCCGATGCCGACGCAGACGCCGAGCGGCACCCGCTTCGTATAGGCGAAGTCGCCGCCGAGCGGGATATAATCGCCGTTGAGTGCGGCGGGCGCGACGCCGCCGAAGAATTCGAAACTGTCGGCGCCGGACGTCGGGTCGGCGACGATGGTTTCCTGGATCGGCTTGCCGGTGTCGAGCGTTTCGAGTTCGGAAAGCTCGCGGTTGCGCTGGCGCATGATCTCGGCGGCCCGCTTCAGGATGCGGCCGCGCGCCGTCGGGCTCATCGCCGCCCATTCCGGCTGCGCGCGCTTGGCCGCGGCGATCGCCTTCTCGACGATCCCAGGCGTTGCGGCATGGAGCCGGGCGATGACTTCGCCGGTCGCCGGATAGATGCTCTCGATCACCGTGCCGGCGGCGTCCTCGACATATTCGCCGTCGATGAAGTGCGAGGCTTTCGGTTGGGCTCTCATCTCATTCTCCTCGCGGATAGCGTTTGGATTCCTCGAGAGTGTCGAGGTTCATGTGGTTGCGCATGTAGCGCTCCGATGCCTTTTGCAGCGGCTGGTGGTCCCAGGGGTAGTAGGCGCCGTTGCGAAGCGCTTCGTAGACCACCCAGCGCCGTGCCTGGCTCTCGCGCACGGCAGCGTCGAAGGCTTCCATGTCCCAATGCGCCGCGCGCATGTCGCGGAATGCCGTGAGCGTCGCCTGATCGACGGGCCCGCGCGGATTTTCCGCGAGGTTCGTAAGCTCCAGCGGATCTGCCTCGAGATCGAAGAGCTGCTCCGGATCGAGCGCGCAGTAGACATATTTCCACTTGCCCTCGCGGATGGCGACCAGCGGCGCATAGGAGGCCTCCGCCGCGTATTCCATCAGCACCGGCTCCGTGCGTTCGACGCCGTTGACCATCGGCACGAGGCTGACGCCATCGGTCCAGGGCTTCACTTCCTCGAGCGAAATGCCGGCGAGGTCGGCAAGCGTCGGCGTCACGTCGAGATTTGAGGTCGGCGTCAGATGCAGGCCGGGTGCGATACCCGGGCCGGCAATCATCAGCGGCACGCGCGCCGAGCCTTCGAAGAAGTTCATCTTGAACCAGAGGCCGCGCTCGCCGAGCATGTCGCCGTGGTCGGAACAGAAGAGGATGAGCGTATCGTCGAGCATCCGCGTCCGCGTGAGCGTGTCGATCAGCTCGCCCACCTTCTCGTCGAGATAGGAGATATTGGCGAAATAGGCGCGGCGCGAGCGGCGGACATTCTCCTCGGTCACGTCGAAATTCCGGTAGTCGCAGGAGAGCATGATGCGTTGCGAATGCGGGTCCTGCTCGTCGAGGGGAATGGCGCCGACCTCGGGCGTGAGGTGCTCGCAATCCTCGTAGAGATCCCAGAATTTCCGCCGCGCGACATAGGGGTCGTGCGGATGTGTGAAGGAGACGGTGAGGCACCAGGGACGCCGGCTCTCGTCGTCGTTCTCCCGCGAAAGCTGGTAGAGCTTCTGGTTTGCGAGGAAGGCCACCTCGTCGTCATATTCCATCTGGTTGGTGATTTCGGCGACCCCGGCGCCGGTGACGGAGCCGAGATTGTGATACCACCAGTCGATCCGCTCGCCCGGCTTGCGGTAATCCGGCGTCCAGCCGAAATCGGCGGGATAGATGTCGGTCGTCAGCCGCTCCTCGAAGCCGTGCAACTGGTCCGGCCCGACGAAATGCATCTTGCCGGAAAGCGCGGTGTAGTAGCCGGCCCGGCGCAGGTGATGTGCATAGGTCGGGATCGACGACTGGTATTCGGCAGCATTGTCATAGACCCGGGTGCGGCTCGGCAATTGCCCGGCCATGAAGGATGCGCGGGCAGGGGCACACAGGGGCGACGAGGTGTAGTTGTTGCGGAAACGCGCCGACCGCTTGGCCAGCGCCTTCAGGTTGGGCGCATGCAGCAAGTCTGCAGGCCCGTCCGGAAAGAGCTTTCCGTTCAACTGGTCCACCATGATGATCAGAATGTTGGGCTTACCGGTGGTCACTGGTCGGTTCCTCGATGGTTCGAATTCTTGCTCGTCTTGCTTGGTTCAGGTGGAAATTGCCCCTCATCCGGCTGCCGCCACCTTCTCCCCGCCGGCGGGGAGAAGGGACATGCGGCGCTGCCGAAGTTCCCTCTCCCCGCGTGCGGGGAGAGGGTTAGTCCTCGGGCTTAACCCGAGGAGAGGGGCATTTCACGCCATTCGCCCGTAAATGCGCATTCACATAATCTTCCGTGAGCGCGACCGATGCTTCGATGCTGATCGGCGCCGACTTCAAACTTTGCCGGATGTAGAGCCCGTCGATCATCGCAGCCGCGCCTTCGGCGATGCGCTCCGCGTCGTCCGCCGGGCAGAGCGCTCTCAGGCCCACAAGCAGATTGGAGCGCAGCCGCCGTGCATAGATCACGAGCAGCCGCCGCACCTCCTCCGACCGTTGCGCCTCCGAATAGAAGGCGAGCCAGGCGGCGACCGTCTCCGGCGCGAACTGATCGGCGCGGAAGCTCACGCGGATCAACGCGCTCACCCTTTCGCGCGGCGTCGCCGCCGCTTTCATTGCTGCGACGGCGTCGTCGCGCAATTTGCCCAGGAGGCTGCGGATCGTGGCGATCAGCAACTGCTCCTTGCTGCCGAAATAGTGATGCGCGAGCGCGGGTGAGACGCCGGCCGTCCGCGCGATCTCCGACATGGTCACCGCGAGCGTACCCTGATCGCCGATCACGCGCAGCGCCGCATCGACCAGCGCCTTACGGCGCACCGGCTCCATTCCGACCTTCGGCATCTTCGAACTCCTCAGATGCCAGCTTATTTTTGATTGATCCATCAATCAATAAAAAAATCTGCGCTTTTCTCTTTCTTTTTGCTTGGAAATCCGGCTCAATCAGCGGGAGGCGTCCATGCGCATCGGCATGACTGGAGGTTGAAATGGTTCACGCGTTCGATCCAGCCGGCAGAGAGGCCATTGCCGGAAAATGGGGGTGGTTCGTCGCACTCGGCGTGCTTCTGATCATGTGCGGCGGCATCGCCTTCGGAAACCTGCTGATGGCGACAGTCGCCTCCGTCTATTACGTCGGTCTCATCATGCTGATCGGCGGCCTGCTCAATCTCGCCCATGCCTTTCAGGTCAAAAGCTGGGGGAGTGTCCTTTACTGGATATTGAGCGGCGCCTTCTACGCCGCAGCGGGCCTGTTCGCCTTCATCAATCCTGTCCTCGCCTCCTCCGTGCTGACGTTTCTGCTGGCCCTGGCGCTGATCGCCGCCGGTTGCTCCCGCATCTGGGTAGGGTTCAGGCTTCGGCCGCTCGGCGGCTGGGGGTGGATGGTCATCGGCGGCCTCGTGACGCTGCTAGCCGGCCTCATCATCGCCGCCGGCTGGCCGGTCGACAGTCTCTGGATACTGGGTCTTGTCCTGGCGGTCGATCTCGTCATGCAGGGGCTGGCCTCGATCGCCTTCGGGGTTCTCGCAAGGGGCTGAGCAGGCCTTTTCCGAAGCTTCATCAAACTTTCACATTCGCGAAAGATTTCGTTGACGCCTTGCTCCGATGCTGGCGCGCGTTTGTGTGTCCTATTCCTGGAGCCCGGCATGTCGGCCGCCCCCGCAGAAATCCTGTCGCTTCGCCGTTTCGGCGACGACCAAATCGTGACGCTTGCCAAACTCGTCATCGAAAATGCCCTCCAGCCGATCGTGGAAGCGACGACCGGGGCGGTGTTCGGCTATGAATCCCTGATGCGCGGGTTCGAGCGCCTGGGCTTCGCCTCGCCCGTCGAGTTGCTCGACAAGGCCGAGGCCGCCGGACAGTTGCTCGCGCTCGAGCACCTGATCAACAGCCGCGCCGTCGCCGCCTTTGCCACGCTCCCGGACTTTTCGGCGCGCACGCTCTTTCTCAATTTCGATGCGAGGCTCATCGGCGGCGAGGGGGACATCGTCGACCGCCTCGTCAGCCACTTGAAGCGCGCGAATATCGCTCCTTCCTCGCTTTGCTTCGAACTGTCGGAACGCTTCGACAGCAGCAAGATGCCGGACTTCCCGGTGCTCGTGCGGCAACTGCGGCTCGCGGGCTTCAAACTGGCGATCGACGATTTCGGCGCCGGGTTCAGCGGCTTGAAACTGCTCTGCGATCAGCCGGTAGACTATGTGAAGATCGACCGGCATTTCGTTTCAGATATCGACAAGGATGCGCGCAAGCGCCACATCGTCCGCCACACGGTCAATATGGCCCATGCTCTCGGGACGCGGGTGATCGCCGAGGGTGTGGAGACGGAGGCGGAGTTTCTCGTCTGCCGCGACCTCGGTTGCGATCTGATGCAGGGCTATTTCATCGCGCGGCCGACGACGCATCTCATGGAGCTGCAGGCCGTCTATCCGCATCTCGAACCGACGAGCGGCACCCGGCGGCCCTCTTCGACGCTGGACAGCATCCTGATCCGGAAGGAGATCGAGCAGCTTCCGGCGGTGCGGGAGAGCGACGACCTCGATTCCGTGTTCCACCTTTTCCGGCTCAATCCGCGCCAGGCCTTCTTTCCGGTACTGAATGCCAATGGCGAACCGCGTGGCATCCTGCACGAGTACCACGTCAAGGAGATGATCTATCATCCCTTCGGTCGCGACCTCCTGAAGAACCGCCTCTATCGCGGCGCATCTCGCATTTCGTCACGCCCGCGCCGATCGCCGATCTCGACACGCCCGCCGACGAGATGCTCAAGATCTTCGCCGGTATGGACGGGAGCGACTGCGTCATGCTGACGGAGAACATGCGCTATGCCGGCATTCTCTCCGCTTCGTCGCTCCTGAAGATCATCAACGAGAAGCAGTTGAAGATGGCCCAGGAGCAGAATCCGTTGACGGGCCTCCCCGGCAATCGGGCGATCCGCGATTATGTCCAGAACGCGATCCTGGACGGCGATCAGGCCCGCTACTTCTGCTATTGCGACTTCGACGATTTCAAGCCCTTCAACGACACATATGGTTTCCAGAAGGGGGATCTCGCGATCACCCTGTTCGCGGCGCTCCTGCGGCGCCACTTCATCGGCGAAGAAAAATTCCTTGGTCACGTCGGAGGCGACGATTTCTTCATCGGCATCGACGGCTGTACCGAGGAGGATATCCGGGGCGTCCTTTCACGTCTGATCGACGACTTCCGCTCGGACGTCCGCCAGCTCTATTCGCCCGAGCATCTGTCGGCGGGACGGATCAGCGGATATGGCCGCGACGGCATCACGAAGGCTTTCCCACTGATGCGCTGTTCGATTGCGGTACTTGTGCTTCCCGAAGGCCTTGTCCTCTCGGACGGCCAGACCGTGAGCAAGCGGATCGCGGAGATAAAGGCGCGCGCCAAGGCGAGCGAAGAAGGTCTCGTCATGGAGCCCCTCGACCGCGCCTGAGCAGCGATGCAAGGCGACCTTTCCCGAGCGGCAGGAGGGCTATAGGTATAGGCGGAACCGTTTTGCGAGGATGCCGTCATGACCCTTCCGACAGAAATGACCTACGTCGATCTGCCTGGCCCCGGAGGGCCGGAGAATATGGTGCTGGCGCGAGGGCCGCTGCCTGAGGTCCGGCCCGGCGACATTCTGATCCGCGTCGAAGCTTTCGGCATCAATCGGCCGGACGTCCTGCAGCGCAAGGGAGACTACCCGCTGCCCGCTGGGGCGAGCCCCATCCTCGGGCTCGAAGTTGCAGGCGAAGTGGTTGCCCTCGGCGAGGAAGCGACCGGCTTCTCGACCGGCGACAAGGTCTGCGCTCTTGCCAATGGCGGCGCTTACGCGGAATATTGCGCGGTTCCCGCCACGCAGGCCCTTCGCTGGCCCAAGGGCTACGATGCCGCGAAGGCGGCAGCCCTGCCGGAGACCTTCTTCACCGTCTGGGCCAACGTCTTCGACATGGCCCGCCTGAAGTCCGGCGAAACATTCCTCGTCCATGGAGGATCGAGCGGTATCGGTACGACCGCGATCCAGCTTGCCAAGGCCTTCGGTGCGGAGGTCTTCGCGACCGCCGGCAATGCCGCGAAGTGCGAGGCCTGCGAAGCACTCGGGGCGAAACGTGCGATCAATTATCGCGAGGAGGATTTCAAGGCTGTCGTGCTGCAAGAAACCGGCGGCCGCGGGGTCGACGTCATTCTCGACATGGTGGGCGGGCGCTACTTCGACCGCAACATCGGCAGCCTCGCCAAGGACGGGCGCCTCTCGATCATCGCTTTCCTTGGCGGCGCCCGGGTGGACGGCGCCAACATTGCGCCAATTCTCATGAAGCGCCTGCAGGTAATGGGCTCGCTGCTCCGGCCGCGCACCGCCGCCGAGAAGCAGGCGATCCGCGACGGGCTTGCGGAAAAGGTCTGGCCGCTGCTGGAAGGGGGCGACGTTGCACCGGTCATCCAGGCGGTCCTGCCCTTCGCCGAGATTGCCGGCGCCCATCGGCTGATGGAGGAGGGCGATCATATCGGCAAGATCGTGATGCGGATCGGGTAGCAAAAAACAATAAGACGATGGTCGGCCTTGTATTGGCGCAAAGATCGCTTACGTTGGGATCAACGTCAACGAACAGAAAGGAAGGTGATCCAATGTCTAATGAGATTTCGGACCTCGTAATGGACATGGGAGAGGTGAAGGAGTCGAGGCAGCCCTCGGCCTGATAGCCGCCTTCCTTTGGGTCTCAGCACCCGGCCATTGTGAGGCCAAAGCTCATGGAAGGGCCGCCGAAGGGCGGCCCTTTTCCATTAGACCGAGCGCCGCTCATCTCATATCCCGAAGCGGCCGAGTGCCGGTATCTTGACGCCGGGCCGCGCGACGTCGAAGCCCGCCACCAATCCCATGAAATGCAATTCCAGCCCGCTGCGCCACCCGGCCGAGACGCCGGCGAGGCCGTAAAGCGTTGCGTGCAGGTCGCGGCCGTCGGCATCGACATGGAACAGTTTCCCCTCCGGCAGATAGTTGCGCCCGACTGCATCCGGCGGCAGCACGGCGTCGAGCTCCGGCACCGATCGCAAGACATGGGCGACGAAGGTGTTGGAGTTTGGCCCGGGCCAGAGACGATAGGCGCCCGGCGAAGAATAGGGATAAGCCTCGATCGCCTTCTCGATCTTCGGGATCAGGCGCTTGGCTTCCTCGCCCCTGACTGCCACGACGATGCGCGGCTCGTTCGAATACCAGCGTCCGTCGGCCGGATAAGCATTCCTGCGGATCGGCTTGCCCCAGCCGACCTTTTCATAACGGTTATAGGTCGACGCCCCTTCGTCTTTGGTGACGATCCAGGCGTGGCTTGCCACCGCGCCTTTCATGCCTCCGGTGGTCGCCGAGAAGACGTATATCGCCGCCTGCGGGCTCGCAGCCGCATCCGCCAGAATACCTGACGACGACCAATCCGCGTCGTGCCAGCTCTGCGGCCGCTCCTTGAGGTACCACAGCCCCGCCGAGGCGAGCGCCGGAAGCAGGTAGACGACGGCGAAAACGAGAAAGAGCTTGCGGAGGAATTTCATCTACGGTGACTTTTCTGCCGTGGGATTCCTGATAGATGCATATCCGAATCTTGGAAAATTGAGGGCAGCCGATGTCGAATCCGGTTCTGGTCGAAGTAACGCGCGGAAATCTGGTCGAAAGCCGCCATCGGGGCATGATCGTCGCCGTCGATGGCGACGGAAAGACGCTGTTTTCCCTTGGCGAAACGGATGCCCACATCTTTCCTCGCTCCGCCTGCAAGGCAATGCAGGCCCTGCCGCTGATCGAAAGCGGTGCCGCCGACGCCTACGGCTTCGGCGACCGGGAATTGGCGCTGGCCTGCTCGTCGCATTCGGGAGAGCCGGAACATGTGGCGCTCGCCGCCAAGATGCTGTCCGCTGCGGGGCGGGACGTTCAGGCGCTTGAGTGCGGCGCCCATTGGTCCTCCGACCAGAAGACCCTGATCGCGCAGGCCCGCTCACTCGAAGCGCCGAGCGCGCTCCACAACAACTGCTCCGGCAAGCATGCGGGCTTCGTCTGCGCCTGCTGCCATTCCGGTACCGAGGTCAAAGGCTATATCGGCTATGACCACCCGATCCAGCAGGAAATCCGCGGCGTCATGGCGGAGCTGACGGGAGCAGTTCTTGATCGCGACAATTGCGGCGTCGACGGCTGCTCGATCCCGACCTACGCGCTCTCGATGAGGGGACTTGCTCACGGCTTCGCCAGGATGGCGAGCGGAGTCGGTCTCGGTGCGGAGCGGGCGCGTGCCTCGAAGCGTCTGATCGACGCCTGCATGGCCGAACCCTTCTACGTCGCGGGCACCAAGCGCGCATGCACACGGCTGATGAAGACCGCTCCCGGCCGCATTTTTGCGAAGACCGGCGCCGAGGGCGTATTCTGTGCTGCGATACCGGAAAAGGGCATCGGCATAGCGCTGAAATGCGAGGACGGCACGACCCGGGCCGCCGAGGCGATGGTCGCCGCGACGCTTGCGCGCTTCTTCTCGGACGATGCCGAAATCCATGAGGCATTGATGGCTCAGGCCAATCACGCGATGCGCAACTGGAACGGAATTCACGTCGGGGACGTGCGGGTGGTGACGGAAGCCTTTGCCGCCTGACGCGATACCGCTCAGGGCTTGTCAATCGCGGCGATTCGATCTTCTGTGCTTCGGCGCCGCCGTCGGCCGCGCAATTTGGGAGGAAGAACGATGCTGAAACTGTTTTATACGCCCGGAACCTGCTCGCTTGCCTCGCACATCGCGTTAGAGGAAGCCGGTGCCGGCTATGAAGTGCATCGGGTCGATTTTTCCAAAGCCGAGCAGACCAAGCCGGACTACCTCACCATCAACCCCAAGGGGCGGGTGCCCGCCCTCGTGACCGACCGTGGTATCCTGACCGAGACGCCGGCCATTCTCGCCTATATCGCCCAGAGCTTCCCGAAGGCGCGGCTTGCGCCGCTTGACGATCCTTTCGAGTTCGCTCGGCTGCAGTCGTTCCTGAGCTATCTCTGCTCGACAGTCCACGTCGCCCATGCCCATGCCCGTCGAGCCGCGCGGTGGGCAGACGACCCGGCAGCGCAGGAGGCGATGAAGGCCAAGGTGCCGCAGAATATGGCCGACTGCTTCGCGCTGATCGAGCGCACGATGTTCGTCGGCCCCTTTGTCAGGGGCGACGCCTACTCGGTCGCCGATCCCTACCTCTTCACCATCGCCGGCTGGCTCGAGTCGGACGGTGTCGATCCGGCCCGGTTTCCGCGAATCCTCGACCATCGCAACCGGATGGCCGAGCGTCCGGCCGTCGCCAAGGTTCTGGCTGAAGTGCAGTCGTAGCGGCAATCGGCACGAGATCGGCGGAGCCGAAGCGTTGAAGCGGGGCGTTGGTTACCTTTGGACGCAGAGGTTCTCCGTCGCAGAGCGGGGCCATGGCCATCCGGGGAACGGCAGATCCGCGAGTTCGCGTTCATCCATACGGGAGAGATCCGGATGCTGGAGAGGATCGCGCATCCAGTCGGAAGCGAGTCCTCGAACAGTCTCGGACGAGGCCTCGGGGCGCTTCAGTATTGAGAAAACCTTCAGCATGACGTCACCTTCAGCTCGGATTGGGGTAGCGCAGGCGGTCTCGCCGGCCGCTCAACCCTTCAACCTGTTGTAGGAGCATCCGCCTCTTTGCCGAAGTTTGCAATTGAGATTGCGACGGCAGCGGTTTAGAAAAACTATATGAAAGATCTGAATTCGGTTCACCTGAACGGATTGCGCGCGGCCGAAGCGGTCGGCCGCCTCGGCTCGCTCGCCGCTGCGGCGGAGGAGCTCGGCGTCACCGCCGGCGCAGTCAGCCAGCAGATCGCCAAGACCGAGGCGCAACTCGGTCGTACGCTCTTCGAGCGCTCGCCGCGGGGGCTTGTGGTTTCGGATAGCGGGCGCGCGCTACTGACGCGATTGTCGAGCGCCTTCAGGGAACTCGCCGAGGCAGTCGCGCAGGCACGCCGCCGTGACGAATCGGTATTGACGGTGTCGGTCGCGCCGGTCTTTGCGGCGCGCTGGCTCGTCTACCGGCTGGACCGCTTCGCCGAGCATCATCCGGATATCCGGCTGAGGATCGACGCGACCACGACGCTCGCCGATCTGGAGACCTCCGATGTCGATCTCGGCATCCGCGTCGGGGCTGGACGCTGGCCCGGCGTGCGATCGGAACTGCTGCTCGAGCAGGAGGTCTTCCCGGTCTGCTCGCCGGCACTGGCCGCCGGACTTCGTGAGCCCGCGGACATGTTGAAACTGCCGGCGGTGATCGATGCGCATGCGATGTTTTCCTGGGAGCTATGGCTGAAGACTGCCGGCCTCTCCGGGGCGGCTATGACGGTGCGCCACACCTTCAACGACGCTTCCCTGGCGCTCGATGCGGCGATTGCCGGCCAGGGGGTGATGCTTGCCTGGCAGACGCTTGCCGGCTACGCGCTGCTGAGGGGGTCTCTGGTGGCGCCTTTCGGCATTCGCGCCAAGACCGGCTTCGGGCACTACTTCGTCACCTCCGTCTCACGCCGCGAAAGCAAGGGCGCAGCCGCCTTCAAGCGCTGGGTACGCGAGGAGGTCGAGGAAGGAATGCGGCAGCTCGCGGCTATGGCGGGATGAGGAGACCTTTGCTCTCCGGCCATGTGCCTTATTCCGGCTCCTTCAGCCGTTCCTCCATCATTGCCTTGAAGGCGGGGCGGGATTGGCAGCGCGCCAGCCAGGCCTTGACCTGAGGGTGCCTTTCGAAGAGGTCCGTCTGGCTCATCGTGTAGCGGAAAACCTCCGCGAGATTGAGGTCCGCGACGGTAAAGCGGTCACCCACCACGTAGTCGTGTTCGGCGAGGTGCGTTTCGAGTACGGCAAAGGCTTTTTCAAGGGAGCGGGCGCAGGCCGCGATCTCCGCCCGTCCTTCCGGCGTGTCCTCGATCCCGTTGTCATGGGCGAGTACGATCTTGACCGCATGCGGCTCGACCTCGGTCGCCGCCCACATCGTCCAGTTGCCGATCTGCCCTTCCTCCCGGATATCGGACGGTGCCAGCGGTCCGCCATGTTTGCGGGCGAGATAAATATTGTTGGCCAGCGACTCGGTCAGCACCAACCCGTCATCCTCGATCGCGGGTATGAGGCCCATCGGGTTTATGGCGAGGAAGCCCGGCGACTTCGTATTGAGGGGGGCATCCGCGGCCAGCGGATCGGCGACCCGGCGCGCCTGGACAACCGGCACCGACCGGAAGGGCAGACCGAGTTCCCCCGCCATCCAGTAGTTGCGCGACGCGCGCGAACGGTAAACTCCATAGATCGTCAGCATTCCTGCCGTCCTCCGATTGTACGTTCAGTTCCTTACAGCGCTGCGCGCCCGATAGGACGCGCAAAGGTCGCTGGAACTCCTGCATGGTTATGCAGTAGGCCATCGCCGTCCTCGGCAGAAGCCGTCGGCAATGATAGGTCGCATGAATTCTTTTGATGCGAAGTGGTTCTGCGCAACCTTTAGACGATTTTTCGCTGTGGAGTTTAGGGAAGCATAACCTCTTTTCGCTAAACCTGCGCGAGCGCCGCTCCTTCGGAGGTTTCGCTTGGCAAGAAAAACGTCCCGCAGCATCCGATATGCCGACCTGAACGCGGACGACAATGCGGAGACGCGTCGGCTGATCGATGCCGGCAGCCGCCTTGCCGAGGAGGTCGCGCGTCTCTTTCCGCCCGAGCCCGACATGGCCGACCGCCACTACTGGCTCGAAGCGATGATCAACCACGTTCCCGATTATATCTATGCGAAGGATACGGCGGGACGCTTCCTGATCGCCAACGAGGTGACGGTTGCCGACAACGGCCTCGAAAGCCTGCGCGACCTCGTCGGCAAGACCGATTTCGATCTGCACCCGCACGAGTTCGCCCAGGCCGTCGCCGATACCGAGCGACGCGTGTTGGAAACCGGCGAACCGATCTTCGGCATCGAGGAACGCGCCATCGTGACCAAGGACCGCGATCGCTGGCTGATGACCTCGAAAGTGCCCTTGCGCAGCAAGAGCGGGAGGATCATCGGTATCGTCGGCATCTCGCGCGATATCAGCGATCGCAAGGCCGCGGAGCGCCTGCTCGAAGGTCAGGCCCGGCTGCTGGAAATGATCGCCAACGGCAAGCCCCTTGGCGAGTTCTTCCACGAGCTGGTGCTGCTGATCGAAGCGCTGCTGCCCGGGATCAAGGGCTCCATCCTGCTCCTTTCGGAGGATGGCCGGCATCTCCTGCACGGCGCTGCCCCCAGCCTCGACGCGGGCTTTTGCGCTGCCATCCATGGCCTCGAGATCGGCCCTGCGGCCGGCTCCTGCGGAACGGCCGCCTGGTGCGGCGAACAGGTGATCGTTTCCGACGTCTTCGCCGACCCGCTCTGGGAGGAATACGCGCCTCTCCTGAGGCCTTCCGGCCTCCGTTCCTGCTGGTCCACGCCCATCCTGTCGCGCGAGCGAAAGGTGCTCGGGACATTCGCGCTCTATGCGCAGGAGGTCGGAACGCCGAGCGAGCAGCAGCAGGAACTGATTGCCATGGCCGCTCATCTCGCCGGAATAGCAATCGAGCGCAAGCGGGCGGAGGACCGCATCGGTTTCATGGCCCATCACGATGCCTTGACGGGGCTGCCGAACCGCGTGCTTTTCGAGGAGCAGGTCGCCGGCATGCTCGAGGAGATCCGCGAGCGGGATCAATGGGCCGTGCTCGCCTTTCTCGACCTCGACGATTTCAAACTGATCAATGACAGCCTTGGGCACGCCACCGGTGATGAGCTCCTGAAGATCGTAGCCGGGCGCATGCGGGCCGCCGTCCGGAGATCCGATTCCGTCGTGCGCGTCGGCGGCGACGAGTTCATCATCCTCCTGAACGGCCTGCCGAAGGAGCGGGACGTCGTGCTGTCGCGGCTGGAGGATATCCGCACTGCAATCGCCATGCCGGTGCAGTTGCAGGGCCGCTCTCTGCAGGTGAGCTGCAGCATGGGCGTGGCCTGCTTCCCCAACCAGGGCAAGACGGCGGGCGAACTGCTCGCCAATGCCGACATGGCCATGTACCGCGCCAAGGAGCTCGGCCGCAACAACATCCAGGTCTTCACCGAGGAGATGGCCGCCAGAGCCCATGAAAAACTCCAGTCGCAAGAGGAGCTTCGCGAGGCGCTTGCGCGGGAGGAATTCCTGCTGCATTTCCAGCCGCAGATGAGCCTCGAGACCGGCCGCATCTTCGCTGCGGAGGCGCTGTTGCGCTGGCAGCACCCGGTGCGCGGCATCATCTCGCCTGCGGCATTCATCCCGCTCGCCGAGGAAACCGGTCTGATCGTGCCGATCGGAGATTGGGTCCTGCGCACCGCCTGCCGCCAGTTGAAGGCCTGGCAGGACGCCGGCCTGCCGCCGCTGATCGTCAGCGTCAATGTTTCCGCGCGGCAGTTCCGCGAGCGCAACTGGGCAGCGCGTGTGGCGGCGGTTTTGGAGGAAACCTGCCTCGAGCCCCGTTACCTCGAACTCGAGCTCACCGAAAGTCTGATCATGCAGGACGTGCCGGGAGCGATCGCCACAATGCATGCGCTGGAGGCGATCGGCGTGCACCTTGCGATCGACGATTTCGGGACAGGCTATTCGAGCCTCAGCGCGCTCAAGCGCTTCCCGGTGCGCCGGCTGAAGATCGATCGGTCCTTCGTGACGGACATTCCGCACGATGCCGACGACATGGCGATTACTTCCGCGATCATCTCGCTTGCGCAGAAGCTCGGTCTGCGCGTCATTGCCGAGGGTGTCGAGACGGAGGCCCAGGTCGAGTTTCTGCAAAAGAGCGGCTGCGACGAGATCCAGGGCTACTTCTTCAGCCAGCCCTTGCCGGGCGAGGATTTCGAAGCGCTGCTTTCCTCTGAGCGGCGGTGATGTTCGCGAGCGGCCGTAAATGCAATCTGGTGCCACAGGGGAGCGGTTTCCGCTTGCGTCCCGTTCCGACTTGCCGATAACCATTCGAGACGGCTTCGCAACGATTCACTTTCGAAGCACCTTGATCCGGCCCTCGGAATGGAGCACGTGGACTCTTTCCGTGCAGCACAACGCGTTAGAGTTAGATGTCATCACTGCCAGCTTTGTCCCGACGTCAGTTCCTCCGCACATCCGGGTTGGCAATCGCCTCCGCCGGACTTGCGGGTTGCACCTCTTCGATGAATACGGACCGCTTCCGCGAGCAAACGATGCCGGTCTACCGCAATCCCGCGCTCGAAAGCCGCTGGACCGGCCCCCCGGGCGGGATCTTCGAGGGACCGGTGGGCGAGGGGCCGATCGGCTTGCCGCCGCAGGATGCCTATTACGCGGAGATCTACGCGGCGCGGGAGGATGGCGGCTTTCTGATCCCGGAGGTGCCCTTCAGACAGATCGATCCGCGCTTCTATCGCCAGGAAGTCGGCGATCCCTTCGGTGAGGCCCCTGGCACGATCGTCGTCGATACGGCCGACCGCTATCTCTACCTCGTGCAGCCGGGCGGGCGCGCGATGCGCTATGGCGTCGGGTTAGGCCGCGAAGGCTTCGCCTGGTCGGGCCGCGGCCTGATCCAGTGGAAGCAGAAATGGCCGAAGTGGACGCCGCCGAACGAAATGATCGCCCGGCAGCCGGTGCTGGCGAAATATTCCGCTGATAATGGCGGCATGCCGCCGGGGCTCGACAATCCGCTCGGCTCGCGCGCGCTCTACATCTTCCAGAACGGCCAGGACACGCTGTATCGCGTCCACGGGACGCCCGAATGGCAATCGATCGGCAAGGCGGTTTCTTCCGGTTGCGTCCGCATGGTCAATCAGGACGTGATCGATCTTTACGATCGCGTGCGCAACAAGGCGCCGATCCTCGTCATCTGACGCCGGACGGAAAACCGTTACGCACTTTTCCTGCAGGTGCTCTTGTCAGCTTTCGTGTCGACTACCGGCAAGCCGCTGCGTCAGCCGGTGCAGCGCGTCGCGCAACTCGCCGACCTCCTCCAGGCTGCAGCCTGATGCACTGCCGATGTCGCGCAGAATACCGAAGGCTTCGGCCTTCAGCTCCCGGCCGCCATCCGTCAGGCTGACGATCACCTGCCGCTCGTCCGCCGCATCGCGTACACGGCGGACATAGCCGGCTGCTTCCAGCCGCTTGAGCAGAGGCGAAAGGGTGCCTGAATCGAGGCCCAGCTCTTCGCCGATTCGTTTCACCGTCATGCGGTCCTGCTGCCAGAGAGTGAGCAGCACGAGATATTGCGGATAGGTCAGCCCGAAGCGGTCGAGCAACGGCTTGTAGGCGCGATTGAAGGCATGCGCCGCCGAGTAGACGGCGAAACAGAGCTGGCGTCCGAGCGCCAGCGCCTCATCGGAATCCGCGTCGAATTTTGCCGCTTTCCTCGTCATGATGTCATTGTCGCAAATTCACGCCGGCAAAGCAATTTGCAAAATTAATTTGCGCGCTATTTAATCTTGCGATATATAAATCCGGCAACCACAAGGAAGGAGACTGTCATGCCCATCCTCTATCGCACTACCGCGTCCGCGACCGGCGGCCGCGCCGGCCAGGCCAAGAGCAAGGACGGCGTTCTCGACGTGACGCTGACCGTTCCGAAGGAACTCGGAGGCGACGGCGCGCGCGGCACCAATCCCGAGCAACTCTTTGCCGCCGGTTATTCTGCCTGCTTCCTCGGTGCACTGAAATTCGTCGCCGGCAAGGAGAAGGTAAAGCTTGCGGAAGACACGACGGTGACGGGCACGGTCGGCATCGGACCCCGCGACGACGGCACAGGCTTCTTTATCGACGCGGCGCTGGAAATCTCGTCACCCGGCGTCGAAAAGGCCGTGCTGGAAGACCTCGTCCAGAAGGCGCATATCGTTTGCCCCTATAGCCATGCGACCAGGGGCAATGTCGACGTTAAGCTGACGGTGGCCTGATCGGACCGTTGCAGATGACCGAAGCCCGTAACTCCGGGCTTCGGCTTGCCCCGGCAGTTCCGCCGCAAGCAAGTGTCGGGGATCGATCGGGACGCATCACGCCTTCTTCAGAAACTCGGTACGCAGCACCAGGCCCTTGATTTTTTCGACCCGGCATTCGACCTCGTCCGGATCGTCCGTCAGGCGGATGCCCTTGACCAACGTGCCGCGCTTCAGCGTGGCGGACGTTCCCTTTACCTTCAGATCCTTGATCAGGATGACATTGTCGCCGTCCTTGAGAACGGCGCCATTCGAATCCTTGACGTCCATGGCCGACCCTACCGCTTCAGGCTGCCGAGAATGCCGCGCACAAGGGCTCGTCCCACCTGGGTCGCAACCGTTCGTGCCACCGACTTCATCGCAGCTTCCATGATGGTCTCCCGTTTGTAGCCGGAGGATCGCGGCCGGCCCTGTTTGCCGGAGGGCGCTTCGGCCGCGTCGTCGCCGAAGCCGGGCAGGGTCCAGCGGCTGCCGCCGGAAGTATCCTCGGCCGGTTTTTCTTCAGCCTGCCGGGCAGCCTCCGCCTGTTCCGCTGCCTTGGCCGCACGTTTCGCAAGCATCTCGTAGGCTGAGTCGCGGTCGAAGTCCTCGTCGTAGAGACCGCGCACCGGGCTCACGTCCACCACCTTCTGCCGCTCCGCATCTGTGAGCGGGCCCAGGCGCGACGCAGGCGGCCGGACCAGGGTTCTCTCGACGATCGACGGCGATCCCTTGCCCTCGAGCGTCGAGACCAGAGCCTCGCCGGTGCCAAGATTGGTGATCACGTCGGCACAATTGAAGTCGGGGTTCGGGCGGAATGTGTCGGCAGCCGTCTTGACGGCCTTTTGTTCGCGCGGGGAATAGGCGCGCAGCGCGTGCTGGATGCGGTTGCCGAGCTGTGCGAGGACCGCCTCCGGTACGTCCAGCGGGTTCTGCGTGACGAAATAGACGCCGACGCCCTTAGAGCGGATCAGGCGGACGACCTGTTCGACACGCTCGACGAGAACCTTCGGCGCATCGTTGAAGAGCAGATGTGCCTCGTCGAAGAAGAACACCAGCTTCGGCTTGTCGGGATCGCCGACTTCGGGCAGCTCTTCGAACAGCTCGGACAAGAGCCACAGCAGGAAGGTCGCGTAGAGACGCGGGTTCATCATCAGCTTGTCGGCGGCAAGCACCGAAATCGCGCCGCGCCCGTCATTGGTGGTCCGCATGATGTCGGTGATCTTCAGCGCCGGCTCGCCGAAGAAATGCTCCGCACCCTGCTGTTCCAGGATCAGGAGTTCGCGCTGGATCGAGCCGACGGAGGCCTTGGAAATGAAGCCGAACTGATTGGAAAGCTCGCTCGCATTCTCGCCCATGTAATTGAGCAGCGCCTGCAGGTCCTTGAGGTCGAGCAGCGGCAGGCCGCCCTCGTCGGCGATCTTGAAAGCGATGTTCAACACGCCTTCCTGCGCGTCCGTCGCATTCATCAGCCGAGACAGAAGCAGCGGGCCCATTTCGGAGATGGTGGTGCGGACCCTGTGGCCCTTCTCGCCATAGAGATCCCAGAAGATCACCGGGAATTCCTGGAAATCGTATGGGTCGAGGCCGATCTGTTCGGCGCGCTTCAGCAGGAAGTCCTTGGGCTCGCCCATCGCGCCGATACCGGAGAGGTCGCCCTTGACGTCCGCACAGAAGACCGGAACCCCGGCGTTGGAGAAACCCTCGGCGAGTATCTGCAGCGTGACGGTCTTGCCGGTCCCCGTGGCGCCGGTGATCAGCCCGTGGCGATTGCCGAACTTCAGCTCCAGATATTCGCCTTTGTTGATCGAATCGTCCGGCTTGCGGCTGGTTCCGATATAGATCTTGCCTTCCTGCAGCATGGGGGCTTCATCTCCGTATTGTCAATTTTATCAATGAAAGCGGGTATTTCCCGCATGTCGCACAAAGTCGGTCATCGAAACATAGCGTGGATCTGTTATAGGCGGTGCGTTTGTTCCCGGCAACATGATTGCGGACGGGAACAAGGCCGGTTTGCCATCTGGCGAGCTCCGTGAAACGATGCTGCGGAGGTGGCGGATATGGTATTCGGGGTTCGTTTCGATGCCCTTGTCATCCCGGCATCGTTCATTTACCTTGACGTTAACGTCAAAATTCGATTGAGGAGATTTCCATGAGTGAACTGGTCACGCGCGTGGCGGAAAATGTCGGAATCGAGACCGCAACGGCGGAAAAGGCAGTCGGGATGATCCTCGGCTTCCTGCAGCGTGAGGCCGCCGAAGGCCCGGTCGCCCAGATGATCGAGGCGATCCCCGGTGCGCCCGAACTGGTCGCCCAGTACAATGGCGAGGGCAGCAATGGTGGCGGCCTTCTTGGCGGCCTGATGTCCGCGATCGGCGGCGGCGGCGGCGTCATGGCGCTCGGGCAGCAATTGATGAGCCAGGGTCTCGGCATGGGAGAGATCACGGCGCTCGCCAAAGAGACGATCGCATTTGCCAAGGAGAAGGCGGGCGACGAAGTCGTCGACGAGGTGGTCGCCTCCGTTCCGGGCCTCAGCCAGTTCGTTTGACGGCACCG
This sequence comes from Ensifer sp. R1-3, assembly GCF_056739175.1. Classification (NCBI taxonomy): domain Bacteria; kingdom Pseudomonadati; phylum Pseudomonadota; class Alphaproteobacteria; order Hyphomicrobiales; family Rhizobiaceae; genus Ensifer; species Ensifer sp. R1-3. The sequence continues at coordinate 1,807,230 of NZ_CP096515.1, read as the reverse complement.
CGATCAATGCCCCCTCTGGCCGGCCGGCCAGAGGGGCGGCCGGAATGCCTTCCCCTCACGCATCCCATTCGGGAGCAAGACCCTGCGGATTGACGATCCGCCCGTTCGGGCGGGCAAGCTCGCGGACTGCCGCCATCTCCTCCCGCGTCAGCGCGAAGTCGAATATCGCGAAATTCTCCTTGAGCCGCGCCTCCGTCGCCGTCTTCGAAAGCACGATCACGTCCTGCTGTTGCACGAGCCAGCGCAGCGCCACTTGCGCCGCCGTCTTGCCGTGGCGGCCGCCGATTTCCGTGAGTAGCGGGTCGGCAGGCACTTTGCCGTTGGCCATGGCATAGTAGGACGTGAGCGACATTCCGAGCCGCCGCGCCGTCTGGAGGACCTTGGTCTGGTCGAGATAGGGGTGATACTCGACTTGATTCGTGGCGATCGGCGCATCGCTGAGACGCGCCGCCTCTTCCATTTGCGTGGTGTTGAAATTGCTGATGCCGATATGGCGTACCTTGCCGGCATTCCGCACCTCGTTCAGCGCGCCGATCCGTTCGGCCATCGGCACGTCGCTCCCCGGCCAGTGCAGAAGCAGCAGATCGACATGGTCGGTCCTCAGCTTTCTCAGGCTCTCATCGACCGAGGCGATGAAGGCGTCGTGGCGATAGTTGTCGACCCAGACCTTCGTGGTCAGGAAGACGTCCGCCCGTGGAATGCCGGACTTTTGGATGGCCTCGCCGACTTCCGCCTCGTTGCCGTAGATCTGTGCGGTGTCGACGTGGCGGAAACCGAGCTTCAGGGCCTGCGGCAGGATGCGAAGCACCTCCGCTCCGGACATACGGAATGTGCCGAAGCCGAGCGCGGGAATATTGGCGCCGTTGGAACTGACTGCATGCATTGAGAACTCCTTCGCTGCGAGCGCCCGGCGGGGCCGAGGCGCGATCTCCTATACTTGTCCTCGCAAGGCGCGCCTTCAAGCTTGTCCGGAAAACAGGGCCGCGCCTGTCCGAGCCGGCGGAAACCGCGCGCAGTTTTCCTCATCCCGCTCTAAGGCCTGTTGAGATTCATCTGGAGTCTAAGACGGTTGCTGCGAGATGGATGATGGCGCTTCTCTCGCCCTGTGCTTGTCACAGAGATCCAGCGGCGCCGCGTCGGCGGCGCGGGAAGAGGTCTTTCAGCCCAAGGACTTGGTCTGGCTGGATCCCTGTGACGAGCACAGGGATGAGGAGACCAAACAAGCCGCGGCAGGAAATCCAGATCTCAACAGGCCTTAGATCACGATGTTTTTAGGTCGGGTCGACCTAAAAACATGAACGTGATCGATTCCAATAGCGAAAACCGCACACACTTTTCCTCATCCCGCTCTAGAGATTTCTTGTCGCCACGATGAAAAGCCGAGGGAAACGCAGGAGCACGCGCCCATTTTTCATCGCCGGATAGGCCTTCCTGATCTTTTCGGCATAGGCGGCAAGGTAGCCGGCGCGTTGGGTGGTGGGCAGCGCGTCGAGATAGGGGCGTAATCCCGTGCCCTTCACCCATTCGACAATCGCGTTCGCATTCGCGAGCTGGTGATAGTAAACGGTGTGCCAGACATCGACCCGGACCTCCTTCGAGGCGAGCCTTTCGACATAGGTCGCCGGTGAAGGCAGGGACCTGCGCCGAATGGTGCGGCCGGCGAAGGCCGGGGCGAAGGCGGACTCCTCTGCCGTTTCCTCCATCAGAAGATGCGTCGGTTCATCGAGATTGTCGGGCATCTGCACCGCGAGCGTTCCGCCGGGCGCAAGCGCCAGGATGAGCCGCTCGAAAAGCGTGACGTGCTCCGGCAGCCACTGGAAGACCGCATTGGCGAAGAAGAGCGCGCTTTCCGCCGGCGGCGTCCAGGCAGCGAGGTCGCCTCTTTCGAAGCGCAGGTCCGGCAAGCGGGTGCGCGCGGCCGAAAGCATGTCATCGTCGCTGTCGATGCCGGTAAGCGGGCTGCCCGGAAATCGTGCGAGGATCAACTCGGTCGAATTTCCCGGGCCGCAGCCGAGGTCGAAGGCGGGGCCAGCGGGCAGATCGGGTACCTGCGCCAGCAAGTCGCGCGCCGGACGCGTCCGCTCGTCCTCGAACTTGGCATATTGCGCTGCCGACCAGGACATGGGCGTGGCTCCTTCATATGCCGAATTGCAAGCTTTCGAGCGAGGGGAGGATCAGCGAAGGACCATGGTCCTTGTATTCATCCGGCCCGTCGGCTCTGTTGATCCAGACCGTGCGAAAACCGAATTTCGTGGCGCCGGCGATATCCCACCGGTTCGAGGACTGGAACGAGACCGCCTGGGGGTAGAGCCGGTAGCTCGTCGTCACCAGATCGTAGACAGCCGGTGCCGTCTTGAACGCCTTGACGGCATCCACCGAGAAAACGTCGTCGATGATGATATCAAGGGCGGCGTTCTTGACGGCCGAGGCCAACATGGCCGGCGAACCGTTGGAAAGAATGGCGATACGGGCGCCGAGTTCCTTCAATCCCTTGAGGACCGCGGGAACTTCCGGATAACAGTCGAGCGCCCAATAGGCATCGAGAAGAGGCTTTTTGAGCTTGGGATCGGCGGAGGGGAAGCGCTGAAAGGCGTAGTCGAGCGATTGCTCGGTCAATTCCCAGAAGTCGACATAGGCGCCCATCAGCGAGCGCACCCAGGAATATTCGAGCTGCTTGGCGCGCCAGAGTTCCGAAAAGGCCTGGCCGTCCGGCCCGATCGCCTCGGCGTGCCGGCGTACGGCCGCATGCACGTCGAAAAGCGTGCCATAGGCGTCGAAGACATAGGCCGCGTAAGACATTGAGTTCTCCCGTCTATCCACCGTCCGGGCGGTGCGCCGGAGGTTTTCACCATATCGCGCGCGTGGCCGCCGGGCAGGGGCTTGTGGCATTGCGTCGGAGACGCTGTGCCTCAGCATTCTTTTGCGTGCATCATGTCAAAACTTTGTGCGCCGCACAATGTCTTCGTCGCTCGCCTTCGTTCAATCTTTCCAAACCTTTGCCGGGAAACGCAGCGCCTGTTTCGCAAGTTTGCCCTTGAGCCCGAGAGCCGCGTCGAAAAGGCCGAGCACGTGCCGGTTCGGCTTCGCCTCCGGGCGCAGCGCGTGAAGCGCTGCCGCAGCCTCCTCCGGTCCCATATAGCGCGCCAGAACGCCGAGGGTCAGCGCCGTCGAGCGCCCGATGCCCCTGAGGCAGTGGATCAGCAAATGTGCCTCTTCGGGCAGGCTGTCGATGAAGGCGAACGTCGCCTCGATCGCCGCCGGACGCGCAGCATCCGGGGCATCCGGGTCGATGGTGTCGCCGAAGCGGAGTTCCAGGTGCCGCTCCGGCGGCAGGTCGATCATCGAAAGCAGACGCGTCGCGGGCGCTCGGATCGAGACGAGATGCGTCGGCGCCCATAGCGCGCGATTGTGCCGCGCCTCGGTTTGCGAGCTCACGATGAGGCGCACCGGCCAATCGTTCGGATGCGCCGGATTCGTGCCGAGAACGGGCCGATAGCAGGCGTTCTCGATAGCCTGAACCGCAAGAGCCATGACGTGCCTCCTGATTCGTCTCGGGTTGCCGGCAGAATAGCAGCGCCGGCCCGCGACCGGAATCCGGGTCAGAACCGCGTGATGACACTGATGCCGAGGTCCGTCGCCCGGTCCATCGCAGCCAGTGCCGGCGCCGCCTCTTCGAGCGATATCTCACGGCCGATCAACGCCTTCGGGTTCAGCTTCCCGGCGGTGATCATCGCCAGCATGGCATCGTAACGCCAGGCCTGCATTCCGTGGCTTCCATAGATCTCGAGCTCATGGCCGATCACCTGCGCCATCGGGATCTGCGGCGTCGCTTGCTCCGCCAGCATAAGTCCGACCTGGACGTGCCGGCCGCGGCGGCGCAGATTTTTGATCGAGTTGAAGCAGGTAACGGGCGAGCCGAGCGCATCGAGCGAGACGTGGGCGCCACCTCGGGTGAGTTCCCTGACAGCTCCCGCGACGTCCTCCGTCTCGCGGCCGTTGATGGTGGCGACCGCCCCGAGCGTCCGGGCGAAGGCGAGCTTCTCCTCCGAGATGTCGATGGCGATTGGATTGGCTCCGAGTGCGGCGGCGATCATGATTGCCGAGAGGCCAACACCGCCGCAGCCGTGCACTGCCACCCACTCGCCGCCCTTGACGCGGGCCTGGTCGACGACCGCACGGAAAGAGGTTGCGAAGCGGCAGCCGAGGCTCGCCGCCGTTGCGAAATCCATGGTCTCGGGCAGATGCACGAGGTTCTGCTCGGCAAAGTCGATCGTCACATATTCCGCGAACGAGCCCCAGTGGGTGAAACCCGGTTGAAACTGCGCTTCGCAGACCTGGCTATTGCCGGAGCTGCATTCGAAGCAGCGGCCGCAACCGGAAACGAAGGGTACCGTCACCCGGTCGCCGATCCTGTAGCGGAGGACCCCGCGCCCGGTGGCCGCGATCGTGCCCGCCAGTTCGTGGCCCGGCACATGCGGAAGACGAATGTCCGGGTCGTGCCCCATCCAGCCGTGCCAGTCGCTGCGGCAAAGGCCGGTCGCCTCGATCTTGATGACGACCCCGTTCTCGGTCGGCGCCGGATCGGGAAGCGTCCGGATCTCCGGCATCTTCTCGAAGGCATCGTAGTACATCGCTTTCATCGGCGATCTCTCCCTTTGGGCGTTTTCATCATTCTGACACGTCGCTCGGGAGGGCGACAGAATGGACGCCATGACATTTTTTGATGTACCCATTCACCCTCATGCTGCTTTTTCCGGCTAGAGCGGAAGTGCGTGAAGAAAAGAAGGAGGCACCGATGGCCGTCGATACATCCCCACGATCCACCACCTGGACCTTTGTCGACGGCGAGTGGCTTGCCGGCAACCCGCCGCTGATCGGCCCGACATCCCATGCGATGTGGCTCGGTTCGACCGTATTCGACGGCGCCCGCTGGTTCGACGGCATCGCGCCGGATCTCGACCTCCATTGCCAGCGCGTCAACCGCTCCGCCGAGGCTCTGGGTCTCAAGCCGACGATGTCGGCCGAGGAGATCGAGGGATTGGCCTGGGAAGGCGTGAAGAAGTTCGACGGCAAGACGGCGATCTATGTGAAGCCCATGTATTGGGGCGAGCACGGATCCTGGAGCGTCGTTGCGGTGGATCCTGAATCGACACGCTTCGCGCTTTGCCTTTTCGAGGCGCCGATGGGCAACGGCCATGCCGGCTCGTCGCTGACGCTCTCTCCCTTCCGCCGGCCGACGCTGGAATGCATGCCGACCGATGCCAAGGCCGGCTGCCTCTATCCCAACAACGCCCGCATCCTCAACGAGGCACGTTCGCGCGGTTTCGACAATGCACTGGTGCGCGACATGCTCGGCAACATCGCGGAGACCGGCTCCTCGAATATCTTCATGGTGAAGGACGGCGTGGTCTTCACGCCGGCCGCCAACAGGACCTTCCTCGCCGGCATCACCCGCTCGCGCGTGATGGGGCTTCTCAGCCAGGCAGGCTTCGAAGTGATCGAAACCAGCTTGACCATGGCCGATTTCGAGGGGGCCGACGAAATCTTCACCTCGGGTAATTATTCCAAGGTGCTGCCCGTCACCCGCCTCGAGCAGCGCGAATTGCAGGCCGGTCCGGTCACGGCGAAGGCGCGCGATCTCTATATGGACTGGGCGCACGCGACCGAAAGGGAGTGATCTGCTCCCAGGCTAGATCACGATGTTTATAGGTCGGGTCGACCTATAAACATGAACGTGATCGATTCCAATAGGTTAGAGCGGGATGCGGGCGGAAAACCGCACACACTTTTCCTCATCCCGCTCTAGCCAGCCGCTCTTCGAAGGCTACGGTTCAAGCGGACGGACGACCACATCGGCGGACGAGCGCGTGTTCGGTCCGTGATGGACGGCTTCGACATTGTTGCCGTCCGGGTCGAGGAGAAACGCGGCATAATAGCCCGGATGGTAGCTTCGCTCTCCGGGCGGTCCATTGTCGGTGCCGCCATTGGCCAGTCCGGCGTCGTAGAACCGCTGCACCGCATCGGGGCCTGAGGCCTGGAAGGCGAGGTGGACGCGGGTGCGGTAATCCTCTGCCGCGTCGACGAAGAACTCGTCGAACGCAAAGAACTCGTCGGTCTCGTAGGTCGGCTGGTGGCCAAGCGCGCCGAGCACCGCCTGATAGAACCGCTTGCTCGCCCTAAGGTCCGCGACGCGAAGATGCACGTGATCGATGAGCCGTCCCTGGTGGAATTCCATCGTTTTCTCCTGTGGCACGGTTGGGCATCATGCTCTCGATAACGTAAGATAGGACCGCAAGGCGGCGCGTCGAGACGCTTGCGCGCGCAGGCGGAAGTCACGAAAGCAATGAAAGTATTTTGCGTTGGTTAGCGAAATTTTGGCGCTGCATCGGTTGCCTCCCTGCGAGGCGGTGCCTATGTTCCGCTGACAGATTTCCCCGACGAAATCCATGCCAAGAGGAGATGCCACAATGGCTTTCGAATTGCCGAACCTTCCCTATGACTACGATGCGCTTGCGCCCTACATGTCGCGCGAAACGCTCGAATACCATCACGACAAGCACCACCTCGCTTACGTGACGAACGGCAACAAGCTCGCCGAGGAAGCCGGTCTTTCCGATCTTTCGCTGGAAGATATCGTCAAGAAGTCCTACGGCACCAATCAGCCGTTGTTCAACAATGCCGGCCAGCACTACAACCACGTTCACTTCTGGAAGTGGATGAAGAAGGGCGGCGGCGGCACCAGCCTGCCCGGCAAGCTCGACGCGGCGATCAAATCGGACCTCGGCGGCTACGACAAGTTCCGCGCCGATTTCATTGCTGCCGGCGCAGGTCAGTTCGGCTCGGGCTGGGCCTGGCTTTCCGTGAAGAACGGCAAGCTGGAAATCTCCAAGACCCCGAACGGCGAGAACCCGCTCGTCCACGGCGCAACCCCGATCCTCGGCGTCGATGTGTGGGAGCATTCCTATTACATCGACTATCGCAACGCGCGTCCGAAATACCTGGAAGCCTTCGTCGACAATCTCATCAACTGGGATTACGTCCTCGAGCTGTACGAAGCGGCTGCAAAGTAAGCGCTGCTTCTACCAGCGGAAATCGGCCCGGCGCTTGCGCCGGGCCTTTTCGTTGGGGCTCCGGCTTACCCGTCCGCCGCCTCGAGCGGCCGAACCGCATTTGTCTGCCATCCCGCAATCCACATCTGCCTCAGCCGGTTGCCTTCGCCGCGGAAATAGGCGTCGGCGGGTTCGCAGTGTTCAACGCGGTCAGCGCGGAAATTGCGGATATCCTGCCGCAATTCGCACCACGCGACCATCATCGCGTGTTCGGAATAATAGATCAGCGCAAGCGGGAGTACCGTGCGCTCGGTCGCGCGCCCAAGCTCGTCGCGATAGTCCAGCACCAGCTTCTGCTCGTCACGGATCGCCCGCCGGATCATGGCCAAGTCGGCCGCCGGCGGCGGCGAGGCGATCGTGCCCCAGGCGTGCAGCGCCTGTGACTGGAAGACCTTGCGCAGCGGTTCCGGCACGGCGCCGGTGATCTTCTGATTGACGCGCCGTGCCGCCGCCTTCAGTTCCTCGTCGCCGGTGCGTGCAAGAAGCGCAAGCGCAAGCACGATCGCCTCCGTCTCCTCGATCGAGAACATCAGCGGCGGCAGGTCAAAGCCGGGCCTCAGGATATAGCCGATGCCACGCTCGCCCTCGATCGGCACGCGCATCGCCTGCAGGGCGGCGATGTCCCGGTAGATCGAACGGGGCGTCACCTCCAGCGCGTCGGCGATTTCCGCCGCCGTCACCGGTTTACGGGCGAGCCGCAGCATCTGGATGATTTCGAAAAGACGCGACGCCTTGCGCATGAAGCGCCCTCTATCTGCTCACTCCTGACACGACCTTGTCAGTTGGAGAAAGATATAACACGCGCCAACGGGTTGAAACTAAACAATCCGCCCTTGAGATATCACGGAAGAGCAACTGACATGACCTATGCGGAAAACCTCTGGCTCTTTTTCACCCTTCTCTTCGGCATCATCATCGTTCCCGGCATGGACATGGTTTTCGTCCTCGCGAATGCGATGACCGGCGGGCGCGCTTCCGGGCTTTCGGCAACGGCCGGTATCGTGGCAGGCGGCGTGCTGCACACGCTCTATGCGGCCCTTGGCGTCAGCGTCGTCCTGCATCTGGTGCCCCAGCTCTTCAACCTGCTGCTCGCTGCCGGCGCGGCCTATATCGCCTGGATCGGTTTTTCGCTCCTGCGCAGTTCCATCACCATCAGCGGTGTCGAAGGAGGAGCACGGCTGTCGCGTTGGGCGAGTTTTCGCCAGGGTGCACTGACGAGCCTTATGAATCCCAAGGCCTATCTCTTCATGCTTGCCGTCTACCCGCAGTTCCTCAAGCCGCAGTTCGGTCCGGTGTGGTCCCAGGCGGCCGTCATGGCCGTGATGATCGCGCTGACGCAGCTTGCGGTCTATGGCGGGCTTGCACTTGCCGCCGGGCGCGGGCGTGATTTCCTCGTGGGCAGCCCCGGTGCCACGGTCACCATCGGCCGGCTCGCCGGTCTCCTCCTCGTCGTCATCGCCATCTTCACGGTATGGCATGGCTGGAGCGGGGCTGCTTGAGACGCGGTCGATCAAGTAGAAAGATGAGTTCTATATTCATATATTTGAACTTTTGAAGACGTCGCCGCGCGGCCAGGTATCTGCGCGGCGAATTGTGCTGAATCGGCAAGCACATCAAAAAAAAGTTACTTCCGTAGAAAACCCAAAATGCCATCATGCCGGCGCTTCAACACTACGCCCCGGAAGCGGGTCAGACCGGAGAACATGATGAAGATACGAGCTCTTATGCTTGCCGCAGCCCTGGCGGGCCTGGGCGTGACCGCCGTGACGGCGGCCGACGAGCCGCAGGCGGTGCGTCAGCAATTGATGAAAAAGGTGGGAAAGGCGACGGGCGAACTCAGCGGCATCGCCAAGGGTGAAAAGCCCTATGACGCCGAGATCGTCAAAGCATCCCTGGCGACGATCAGCGAGACGGTGAAGGTTTTCCCGGATCACTTCCCGGCCGGCTCTGAAACGGGAATGGAAACCGAAGCGAGCCCGAAAATCTGGGAGAACATGGAGGACTTCAAGGAAAAGGCCGCCAAGCTCGGCGGTGACGCTGAAAAGATCCTTGCCCAACTGCCCGCAGATCAGGCCGGTGTCGGCGCCGCACTCGGCATTCTCGGAAAAGACTGCAGCAGCTGTCACGAGACCTACCGCCTGAAGAAGAATTGACGATCAGACGGTTCTTCTAACCCGTTTTGAAGAGCGCCGGTTCGCCGGCGCGATCTCTCCGCAAGCAGGTCGAAAAGCCCACCGGCCGTTGTCATCCGCATTCGTGATCTCAAGAGGAGCCCATGGGCCGGCGTGCGAGGTATCTGCTTTCTGGTCTGGTCCTGGTGGTGGCGGGAGCGAGTCTCGCCTGGTGGTTGACCAAGCCGGATCGTTGGGACGCCGCCCATTGGGAGGGGCTCGGCGAGCCCGATCTCGCCAATGGCGAACAGATCTTCTGGGCAGGCGGCTGTGTCAGCTGCCACTCCGCTCCGGGCGCCAAGGACGACCAGAGGCTCGCCCTTACCGGCGGCCGTACCCTGAAGAGCCCCTTCGGCACGTTTTATCCGCCCAACATCTCCCCCGATGAAACCGTCGGCATCGGCAATTGGACGCTTGCGGAGTTCGGCGACGCCATGACGCGCGGCGTCGGAAAGGACGGCGAGCATCTCTATCCCTCCTTCCCCTACGGCTCCTATACCCGGATGACCGCCAAGGACGTGAACGACCTTTGGGGCTTCATGCAGACGCTGCCGAAGAGCAGCAACGCGACACCTCCGCACGATCTGGCGTTCCCCTATAATGTCCGCCTGGCGCTCGGAGCATGGAAGCTGCTGTATCTGAGCGATGAGCCGCGTACTCAGGTCAATACCGCCGACACCAAGCTCGCCCGCGGGCAATACCTCGTGGAGGGTCCTGGTCATTGCGGCGAATGTCACACGCCGCGCGATGCGCTTGGCGGTTTCGAGGAGGGCCGGTGGCTCGCCGGCGCACCCAATCCTGAAGGCGAAGGCCGAATCCCCGACATCACGCCGTCTTCGAAAAGTATCGGGGACTGGAGTGCATCCGACATCGCCTCCTATCTCGAAACCGGCTTCACGCCGGATTTCGACACGGTCGGCGGCTCGATGGTCGAGGTCCAGAAGAACATGGCGGAGCTGCCGGCCTCCGACCGCGATGCGATCGCGGCCTACCTCAAGGCGTTGCCGGCGCTGTAACCGGAGCGACCGCGGCCCCCTTACCCGAGTTTCTGCAGGTAGCGCATGCCGGTTACCGGGCGCGGCACGAAGCGCTCGGACTCGTAGAAACGGTGCGCCTGGAAGTTTCCGGTGGCGGCACTGACCGAGAGGTAGTCGCAGCCCGCCATTTTCGCCTGCTCGCGAGCCTTGGCCACGAGGTGGCGCCCGATGCCGGTGCCGCGGTGACCGGGGCGGACGAAGAGGTGGTGCATTTCCATGCCGCGGGCACCTTCGGCCGCCCGGTACTGCGGGACGAGAATGGCATAGCCGATCAACGCGCCGCCGGCTTCTGCGACCAGTGCCGTGATCCAGGGTGTGCGTCCGAAGAGATCCCGCTCGAGCTGTTCGGGGGTGATCGTTGCGGCATCGCCGTGATGGGCGGCAAGCTCGGCGACCATCTCGCGCAATTCGGCGAGATCACGTGGCTTGGCGCAACGGATCGTCACCATCGGCGCACGCGCCGACGGAACGGGCTGAAGGGTAGGGGTGACGGTCTGCAGCATTCTCGGCTCCTGATGGTTCTCTGCCGCCATCAGGTGCCGTGAAAAACAAAAGCCGCCTGATGGCGGCCTTGTTGAATATGATCAGCAGGCCGCTCCTATCGGAACAGCCAAAAATATACGCTGGAAATGGGCGCGTTCTTGATCATGCGCGTAGATTGTCCAAATTCCGGAATTTGTCAACGAGGAATTTCAATGCTCGTTTCCGCACAGCGAGTGGTCGGCGAGCGCGCGGATCACATAGCAATCGCCGATCGTGTGGTCGCCATGGCAGGCGACGATGCGCTCGAGCTCATGCTCCAGCCTTCTGAGCTGGGCGATCTTTTCCCGCACGGAGGCAAGATGCTCGGTGGCGATGCGGTCCGCCTCGCCGCAGGGGCGTTCCGGATGCTCGCTCAGTGCCAGAAGGTCCCGGATCGCCTCTATCGAAAGTCCGAGGTCGCGTGCGTGGCGGATGAAAGCGAGCGTTTCGAGCTCACGCTTTTCATAGCGGCGCTGATTGCCCTCCGAGCGCTCCGGTGCCGCGAGCAGACCCATCTGCTCGTAATAGCGGATGGTCGGGATTTTTACGCCCGTCCGCCGGGAAAGATCGCCGATCGTATACATGCGCCCCATTTCTCCAACATTGAAACTATGCACTTCCGGACGGAAAACCGTCACAGCACTTCTCAAATACTCTAGTCTCTAGAGCTTTATATGGGCAGGATCCGCCGTCGATCAAGCTTGGAAAACGGCATCCGGGGTTCGTTCCCGTATCGAAGAGCGCACCTTCGGGCACAAGCCCGCCGCAATCGCCCTTTAGCGATTCGACCGTCGGAATCGATAGGAATAATATTCCAAATCAATAATTTAGCTATGTCTCGGCGCTTGAGCCGCACAGACGGAGGAAGACATGCCTTTGCACATAACCCGCCGAGCAATGCTGGCCACGTCGGCCATGCTCTATCCGGCATTCGTCCTGGGAACGCCCGCGCTTGCGTCCGGCGCGGCGGAGGATGACGTGACCGAGCGGCTTCGCCAGCTTGAAGAGCGTACCGGCGGACGCCTCGGCGTCGCCGTGCTCGACACCGAGACCAACATCTCGTTTGGGCACCGGGAGGCCGAGCGTTTCGCCATGTGTTCGACCTTCAAGGCGCTTGCGGCGGCTTGCGCGCTTGCCCGCGTCGATCGCGGGGAGGAAAAGCTCGACCGGCGGATCACCTTCGGCAAGGAGGTCCTGCTGCCTCACTCGCCGGTGACGGAAAAGCATGTGGGCGGCAACGGCATGACGGTCGCGGAACTCTGCGAGGCGGCGATCACCATCAGCGACAATGCCGCCGGCAACCTGCTGCTCGAAAGCTTCGGGGGCCCCGACGGCCTGACGTCTTGGCTGCGCTCGATCGGCGACGAGACCACGCGCCTCGACCGGACGGAGCCCGACCTGAACGAAGCCAGGAAGGGCGATCCGCGCGACACCACCACACCGGGCGCCATGCTCGACACGCTCGGAAAACTGGTCCTGGGACCAGTCCTTTCGCAAGAAGGACGCAAGCAGCTCATCGATTGGCTGGTCGCGAACAAGACCGGTGATGCGCGGCTGCGGGCGGGCCTGCCCCAGGACTGGCGGATCGGAGACAAGACGGGAACGAGTATGACCGGTGCGGTTTCAGACATCGCCGTCGCCTGGCCCGAGGGCCGTGGCCCGATCCTGATCTGCGTCTATACCGGCGAGGCCAAGGCGCCGCTCGATGATCTGAACCCGGTCTTCGCCGATATCGGCAGAATCGTCGCCGACATGGCCTGAAGGCTGCGGGCGCGCTCATGCGAGCGCGCCCGTCATTCCGGTTCGTGCGTCAGGGCAGCGTATAGGCGATGACATAGTCGCCCGGCTTGGTGCCGACCGAACCGTGTCCGCCCGCGACGATCAGGACATACTGCTTCTCGCCGACCGTATAGGTCATCGGCGTCGACTGGCCGCCGGCCGGAAGCCGCGCTTCCCAGAGCTGTTCGCCCGTGGTCAGGTCGTAAGCCCGGAAATAATCGTCAACCGCGGCACCCAGGAAAGCGAGCCCGCCCTTGGTTATCATGGGTCCGCCGATGCCCGGCACGCCCAGCTTGAAGGGCAGCGGCAGCGGCGTCATGTCGTAGACCGTGCCGTTCTTGTGCTTGTAGGCGATCTTGCCGGTCCTGAGATCGGCGCCTGCGACATAGCCCCATGGCGGGGCCTGGCAGGGAATCCCGAGCGGGCCGAGGAACGGACCCATAAAGACCCCGTAAGGTGCGCCTTCATTGCGGTTGAGGCCCTGTTCGCTACCCTTTTCGCCTTCGCCCTTCGGGGCGATCTGGTCGCGCGGAACGAGCCGCGAGGTGAAGGCGAGATAGGTCGGCATCCCGAACATCACCTGGCGCTCCGGATCCACGGCGACGGAGCCCCAGTTGAAAGTCCCGAAATTGCCGGGATAGACGATCGTCCCCTCGAGGGAAGGCGGCGTGTAGCGTCCCTCGTATTTCAGCGTTCTGAATTCGATGCGGCATGCAAGCTGATCGAACATGCTGATCCCCCACATGTCGCGCTCCATGAGCGGCGGGGGCATGAAGGTGAGACCTGAGACGGGCTGGGTGGGGGCCGTGAAATCCTCGGGGATCGCACCGCCGGGAGCGGGTACTTCCTCGATCGGGATGATCGGCTCCCCGCTTCGCCGGTCGAGCACATAGATGTCGCCCTGCTTGGTAGGCCCGACGAGTGCCGGCACGACGGTTCCGTCCTCTCTCGTGATGTCGAGAAGGGCAGGTTGGGCGGGTACGTCCATATCCCAGAGATCGTGATGCACCGTCTGCCGTACCCAGCGTACCGCGCCCGTATTGATGTCCAGGGCGACGATGGAGGAGGAGTATTTCTCCACATGCTCGCTGCGGCCCATGCCGAGCTGGTCGGGCACCTGGTTGCCCATGGGGATGTAGACGAGGCCGAGCCCTTCGTCATAGCTGAAGACGGACCAGCTGTTTGGCGAATTGGTGGTGTAGGTTTGACCCGGAGGGAGGGGCGCCGTTACGTCCGGATTCCCGCTGTCCCAATTCCAGATGAGTGCGCCGGTGTTGATGTTGAAAGCGCGGATCACGCCGGACTGTTCCGTGGTGGAATAGTTGTCGTTGACCGCCCCGCCGATGATGAGCCTGTCGCCGACGGCGACGGGCGGCGAGGTCGAATAGTAGTAGCCGGCGGGGTTGTGCTTCATGCCCTGTTCGAGATGCAGGACGCCGTTGTCGGCGAAGCTGGTGCAGACCTCGCCATTCGTCGCGTCGAGCGCGATCAGGCGGGCGTCCGATGTCGGCAGATAGACGCGCTCGGCGCAGGGGCTGCCGGGCGCTGCGGCCGGATCGGCCCAATAGGTGACGCCGCGGCAGGTCTGATGCTGGCGATCCGGGTTCATGCCGGAATTGGAATCGTATTTCCACTTCTCCTGACCGGTGGCTGCGTCGAGCGCGATCGCCCAGTTGTGCGGCGTGCAGACATAGAGCGTGTCCTTCACCTTCAGCGGCGTCACCTGATAAGTGGTTTCGCTGACGTCTTCGGGCAGCTTCACGTCTCCGGTCTGGTATTGCCACGCCACCTGCAGGTTGGCGACGTTTTCCGGACGGATCTGGTCGAGCGGGGAGTAACGTTGACCGAAGGGCGTGCGACCATATTGGTGCCATTCGCCCGGCGGTACGTTGCCCCCGAGGTTCGCGTTCGCCGCGACTTCGCCGGGCAGATCGCCGCGAATGTCATGGGGGTCCTGCGTCATCGAATAGAGGGCGACACCGACCGAGAGGAGGCTCACCAGTGCAAGCGGCCAGGCGCTTGCCCCATATTGCTCGCCGGTGGGGCTGACGAAGCCGAGGGGTCGCCGGATCCATGGGGTTAGCAGCCACAGCCCGAGCAGGATGATCACGCCGCCCCGAGGCCCGAGTTGCCACCAATCGAAGCCCACCTCCCAGATCGCCCATGCGAGCGACCCGAGAACGACCAGCGCATAGACCCAAAGCGCGGCGGCGCGGCGGCGAAAGAGCAAAAACGCGGTGAGCAGAAAGCCCAAGCCGGCGATGAGATAATACGGGCTGCCGCCGAGCAGCAGGAGCCGCGTGCCGCCCCCACCGAGGGCGAGGCCGATCACGGCGAAGACGACGGCGGTCAGGACGATGACCATCAATTCGAGCTCCCGAGGTTGAGAACGTGCCGCGGCACGACTGGTCGTGGACGGTTTTGTGAAACTAACGCAAAACGCGTGCCTTTCAATAGCCGCAATCCGGTGAAGAGCCCCTCACCCTGACCCTCTCCCCGCGGGGCGGGGAGAGGGGACGTGCCCCTACGAAACGCCGATGATAATGGTGGCCGAGGTGCTTGCCTCGGGCACCTTCCCCCCGCTTGCGGCTACGGCATGCACATATCTCTTGCGCGCCGGTGCGGCGGATACTGCTCATGAAGGAGATCCCTCGGGAACCCAACCGCCTCAACCCCGCTCGGTCGGGGTTGGTTGCCCCTCAACCGGCTGCCGCCACCTTCTCCCCGCAGGCGGGGAGAAGGGATATGCCGCGCCCACTCGCTCCCTCGGGCGGGCGGTGAATGCGGGGTTCAGTCGGCGCCGCTTGTCCCTTCTCCCCGCCTGCGGGGAGAAGGTGCCGGCAGGCGGATGAGGGGCGGGTGACCGCTAATGCCAATGTTAGCGCATACGGGTTTGATCCCAAGGACCCATCCGCAAGCCTCGCCACTGCTGGAAATACAGATGCCGCCACTCCGGAGTAAATCCGCGAAGGGCTGGACAACAAGAGATATGTGCATGCCGTAGCGCTTGCGGGGAGAAGGTGCCGGCAGGCGGATGAGGGGCAGGTCATTCGCAACGCTTTGGAAAACAAATATTCACGTGCCGCAAAAGGTCTGCAGCACTTCCTCGCCGGGCTCAGGTGGCCTGGCATAAGCGGCATGGCCCGGCTGGTCCTCGTAGGGCCGCGACGTCACGTCGAGGAGCGCCTCGAAGAGCGAGAAATCCGCGTCTTCGGTTGCCGCAGCGATCGCCTGTTCCACCCGGTGGTTGCGCGGAATGAAGGCGGGATTGACGGAGCGCATCGCGGCAGCGCGTTCGGTTGCCGGCTGCGGCTCGCGTTCGAGCCGTCGGCGCCAATGCTCGAGCCAGGGTGAGAGCGCCTGCGGTTCTTCGAAGAGGCTTGCAAGCTCCGTATCCGCGGTTGCGTTTTCCGCGGATGCCGCCAGCCGGCGGAAGGTGAGGGTGAAATCCGCTTTTCCGTTCTGCATGAGCGTCAGCAGCGACTGCACGAGATCGAGATCCTCGTCTTCATCCGTGAGCAGGCCGATCTTGCGCCGCATGCCGTCGAGCCAGTGCTTCTGGAAGATCGTTCCGTATTCGCCAAGAGCGTCGTTGGCGAGGTTCACGGCCGTGTCGGCTACGGGATCGAACAGCGTCACCAGCGTCTCGGCCAGGCGGGCGAGATTCCACTGACCGATAGCCGGCTGGTTGGCATAAGCGTAGCGGCCGAACTGATCGATCGAGCTGAACACGGTTTTCGGATCGTAATCGTCCATGAAGGCACAGGGGCCGAAATCGATGGTTTCGCCTGAAATCGTCATATTGTCGGTATTCATCACCCCATGGATGAAGCCGACATGCAGCCAGCGCGCGATCAGTGCAGCCTGGCGCGCCGCGACTGCCTTGAGGAGCGCGAGATAGGGTTTCTCATCCGTCTTCAGCTCCGGATAATGTCGGCCGATCACATAATCCGCGAGCGTCCTTATCGACTCCATGTCGCCGCGTGCCGCGAAGAACTGGAACGTGCCGACACGAATGTGGCTTGCCGCGACCCGGGTGAATACGGCACCTGGCAGGATCTGTTCGCGGTAGACGGGCTGTCCCGTGACCGTGGCAGCCAGCGCACGGGTCGTCGGCACGCCGAGCGCATGCATCGCCTCGCTGACGATATATTCGCGCAGGACGGGCCCAAGCGCCGCCCGACCGTCGCCGCGGCGGGAGTAGGGCGTCTGGCCGGCTCCCTTGAGCTGGATGTCGCGTCGTCGCCCGCCGGCGTCGGTCACCTCTCCGAGCAGGATGGCCCGTCCGTCGCCGAGCTGCGGCACGAAGGTGCCGAACTGGTGGCCGGCATAGGCCATGGCGAGCGGTTCGGCCCCTTCGGGGACGAGATTGCCCGAAAAGATCGCCGCGCCGTCGCGTTCGAGCGCTTCGGCGTCGAGCCCAAGCTCTCCGGCAAGCGGGCGGTTGAGCTTGATCAGCCACGGTTCCGCGACCGGTGTCGGCTGCACAGGGGCATAGAAATTGGCCGGCAGCCGGGCGTAGCTGTTGTCGAAGCGGAATGCGGTCATCTTTGAAATTGGCTGCGTTGGAACGGAACTCATCACGATACAGCGGCACGCCGGAAGTCGGCCGCCCTTTCGCAGCAAGTCTACACGAGCCCAGCCCTTTTCGCGAGGTTTCGGCCCCGATGCCTAAACAGGGGCCCTCGCTCATTCGTGCGAAGGGACCCTCGCGATCAGGCACTGAGTGCCGCTCGTGGCAGGCAGGCCTCACAGATCGCGGTAGTGTGCTGAAGGTTCTGCAAATTCACTGAGAGAGGCGGTCATGGCAGGCTGGTGATGTTGACGTCACCTGATTCCCTGGAAGGAACGCCACCATGACCAAGACTGAAGGTAAGACAGCCAGCGCCGCCGTCAAAGACATTTTGCTTTCGAACCCCGATGGGCTGCGCGAGGTGATCCGCACGGTGATGCAGGAGGTGCTGGAAGCGGAGATGGACGAGGCGCTGGGAGCTGCGAAAGGCGAGCGCACGCCGGAGCGGCTCGGCTACCGTTCGGGCCACTATGGCCGCACGCTGATCACGCGGGTGGGCAAGCTCGAGCTGCGGGTGCCGCAGGATCGCTCGGGGCACTTCTCCACCGAATTGTTCGAACGCTATCAGCGCTCCGAGCGGGCGCTGGTGGCAACCTTGGCGGAGATGTATGTGCAAGGGGTGTCGACGCGGAAGGTCAAGGCGATCACCGAGGAGCTGTGCGGCCATGCCTTCTCGGCGTCATCGATCTCGGCGATCAACAAGCGGCTGGACGAGAGCCTGAAGGCCTTTGCCGAGCGCCCGCTTCAAGAGCCGTTTGCCTACCTGATTCTCGATGCCCGTTATGAGAAGGTGCGCGAGGCCGGTGTGGTGATGAGCCAGGCGGTGTTGATCGCTGTCGGCATCGACTGGGACGGACGGCGGCAGATCCTGTCGGTCGAGATGGCCGGCCGTGAAAGCCGTTGCGCCTGGAAGGACTTCCTCGTCAGGCTGAAAGGGCGCGGTTTGAAGGGCGTCGAACTGGTGGTCTCCGACGACCATGCCGGTCTCGTCGCGGCAATTGGCGAGGTGATCCCGGAAGCTGCCTGGCAGCGCTGTTACGTGCATTTCCTCAGGAACGCCCTCGATCACCTGCCGCGCAAACATGGCGACGATTGCCTGCAGGAGCTTCGATGGCTCTATGATCGCCGCGACCTTGATGAGGCGAAGGCCGATCTCGCCGCGTGGCTGGGAAAATGGTCGGTCCGCTATCCGCGCCTGACCTCCTGGGTTGAGGAAACCATCGAGCAGACGCTGACCTTCTTTCGTCTGCCGCGCCAGCATCACAAGCACCTCAAGAGCACCAACATGCTGGAACGCCTCAACGAGGAAATCCGCCGCAGAACCTACGTCGTGCGCATCTTTCCCAACACCGAGAGCTGCCTACGACTCGTCCGCGCCCTCGCCGTCGAAACCCACGAAAACTGGATGGAGGCCAATCGCTACATCAACATGGACGACCTGCGAGAGCACAAGAAACTCGCACTCCGTCAAGCCGCATGACCAGCACGCATGACCGCCCATTTTGCAGAACTTGACGCACACAACCCAGATCGCAGCGATGTGGCGTCTCGCTGTAACGTCAGGAACCGTCTTCCATCGCGGCTGCCATTTCCGCCAGCTTGCGTATCGTGTTGAGATTGCGCGCCGTGCCGGGTCTGAGCGCCGGAAGCTTCAGCTTCGATCGACCGGATCCATTCGGATAGTGGACATAGATTTCGCGCCCGTCGATCCGCACCTCTTCTCCATCAGGTGCCACCAGCTTGTCGAGCGCGTCGGCGGGAGGCGGCTCCGGCAGGAAGGTGATCAGCAGCAAGTTCGGCTTGGCATCGAGAAACCGCTCCGCCCTGGCCGCGATGTCGTCCAGTTGGCGGCGGCTGCGGAGCAAGACTCCCGGTGCCTTGCCCATTTTCGCCGCTAGCGCCTGTTCGAGTTTCGCCTGCACTGCGGGCTCAGGCAGGTCAGAGCGAAAGACGACGTTGCCGCTCTGGATAAAGGTCTTGGCGCCCGCGAAGCCGAGCTCGTCGCAGACGGCCTTGAGGTCCGCCATCGCCAGCTTGCCGGTGCCGCCCACATTGACGGCCCTGAGCAGTGCTACATAGACCGGCACCGGCTCCGCCCCTTACATCCTGCCTGCGACCTTGATGGCGAAGGCATATTCGAAGGCGATCTCCTCCAGCCGCTGAAAGCGGCCGGAAGCGCCGCCGTGGCCCGCGTCCATGTTGGTCTTGAGCAGGATGGGTTCGCTGCCGGTCGTCTCCTCGCGCAGCTTTGCCACCCATTTCGCCGGTTCCCAATAGGTGACGCGCGGATCGGTCAGGCCTCCGAGCGCCAGAATGGCGGGATACGGCCTGGCACCGACATTGTCGTAGGGCGAGTAGCTCGCGATGATGTCGTAGAACTCCGGGCTGTCGATCGGATTGCCCCATTCAGGCCATTCCGGGGGTGTCAGCGGCAGCGTGTCGTCCAGCATCGTGCTGAGCACGTCGACGAAGGGCACCGCGGCGATGATGCCGCGGAACTTCTCAGGCGCCATATTGGCGATGGCGCCCATCAGCATGCCTCCGGCCGAGCCGCCCTCGGCGACGATGTTCGCGTAGGAGGTGAACTTTTCCTGATTCAAATAGTCGGCGGCTGCGATGAAGTCTTTGAACGTATTGGTCTTCTTCGCCATCTTGCCGTCTTCGTACCAGTGGAAGCCCTTGTCCTTGCCGCCGCGGATATGGGCGATCGCGTAGACGAAGCCGCGGTCGACGAGCGACAGGCAATTGGTGTTGAAGCTGGCGGGAATGGTGATGCCATAGGCACCGTAGCCGTAGAGCAGGCAAGGGGCGGATCCGTCGAGCGGTGTGTCCTTGCGATAGAGCAGGGTGACCGGCACCTGCTCGCCATCGTGCGCCGGAGCGAAGACCCGGCGGGTCACATAGTCGTCCGGATCGTGGCCGGAGGGGACTTCCTGCGTCTTGAGCAGCGTGCGCTTGCGCGTCTGCATGTCGTAGTCGAAAAGCTGCGAAGGGGTCGTCATCGACGAATAGGAGAAACGGATGATGTCGGTGTCGTATTCGGCCGCACCGGAAAGCCCCAGAGAATAGGCCTCCTCGGCGAATGCGATGGCATGTTCCTCGCCGGTTCGGCGGTCGCGGATGACGATTTCCGGCAGGCCGTTGCGGCGCTGCAGCCAGACCAGATGGCGGGCATAGGCCATATGGCTGAGGATCAGGGTTCCCGGCTTGTGCGGCACGACCTCGCGCCAGTTTTCCTTCTGCGGCGCTTCCACCGGCGCTTCCATGATCTTGAAATCCTTGGCGCCGTCGGCATTGGTGAGAATGTAGAAGACGTCGCCGCCCTCGGTCATGGAATATTCAAGGCCGGTTACGCGCGCCGCCACGATCTTTGGCTCCGCGGCAAGGTCCCTGGTCGGGATGAGCCGGTATTCGCTCGTCTCGTGGTCATGTATGTCGATATAGATGAAATCATCGAGGAGCGAACCGCCGACGGACATGAAGAAGCCGGCATCGGGCTCCTCATAAACCAGCCGGTCTTCCGACTGCGGCGTGCCGATGACGTGGTGGAAGATCTTCGATGGGCGGTGGTTCTCGTCGAGCACGGTATAGAAGAAGCTCTTGCCGTCCGGCGCCCAGGCGCCGCCGCCACCCGTATTTTCGAGCAGGTCCTCGAGGTCATCGCCGGTCGAAAGGTCGCGCACCTTCAGCGTGAAATATTCCGAGCCCTTGTCGTCGTACCCCCAGATTCCGCGTGAATGATCGCTCGAATGGTCAAGTCCGGCGATACGGAAATAGGCCTTTCCTTCAGCCTCCCTGTCGCCGTCGAGCAGCACCCGGCGGATCGTCTCGTCGCCCGCTGCACCCTCGCGGGGGATACGGAAATAGCGCGGATGCTCGCCGCCGGTGACGTAAGACGTCCCATAGGCAAAAGGGCCATCCTTCATCGGAACCGATGAATCGTCTTCCTTGATCCGGCCGCGCATTTCGGCAAACAGCGTCTTCTGCAGGTCCTTCGTGTCCGCCATCGCGGCGTTCATATAGGTATTCTCCGCCTCAAGATGGCGGCGGATCTCGGGATCCAGGATCGACGGATCCTTGAACATGGCCTGCCAGTTTTCGGCCCTCAACCAGGCGTAATCGTCGGTGCGGGTCTTGCCGTGGCGGGTATCCGTTACCGGCTTTTTCGGGGCGACGGGCGCGGCGGGCAGGTTCTTGAATACGGACAAGGCATGTCTCCGGGATCGGTCCTGCTGCATGTCTTCTGGAATCCTACCGATTCAAGGGGAGAACACGCAGCAGATTAAAGCGCTACAGCAACCTCGCGTCTGACGAGACGTGCGGCGCCGTATGGGGGAGACAATGAGATAGAGGGCACCAGCGCGGCGATCAAGCGGAAAGGGCTGCCGAGCCGTCTAGGCGGCGAGTTTGAGGCCGATGCCCCACGGGTCGGTGAGGCTATGCGTATCGCCTTGCCTGTCCACGGCTATTTCGAGCGAGTCGAGCTTCCGGATCGCGGCGGCGAGTGTCGCCGGCTCCCGGAAGCGGATCGTATAGTCGGCGAGACCGGTCATGTTGCCCTGGCGTTTCGGCGCCCCGCGCGAATTCCAGATATTGGCCGCCACGTGGTGATGGTACTTGCCCGTCGCGAAGAAGCTGGCTCCAGGATAACGCGCCATGAGGTCGAGCCCCAGGGCATCGCGGAAAAAAGCGTCCGCCTGCGGGATATCCGAGACCTGAAGGTGAATGTGACCGATCGTGGTGCCGGCCGGCAGGCCGTCCCAGCCGTTCTTCGGCACCTCCTCGTAGAGTGCCTGTAAATCGAGCGGCAGCGTGTTCATTGCCACCATGCCGTCCCCTCCGTAGTTCCATTCCTCGCGCGGTCGATCGCGGTAGATCTCGATTCCGTTACCCTCCGGATCGGCGAGGTAGATCGCTTCGCTGACGAGGTGATCGGAGGCTCCCTGCAACTGCACCCCGTTCTCGGCGGCATGCACGAGCCAGCGTCCGAGCTCGGTGCGGTCCGGAACCAGGAATGCGTGATGGAAGAGACCGGGTGCGTTTCGCGGAGCCCTTACGGCATTGCCGTCGCTCGTCAACGTCAGGAGCGGTCTTCCGGCGACGCCGAGCGTCACGCCGCTTATGTTCGCCTCGATCGGCGACAGACCGATTATCCGCTGGTACCAGGACGAGACCGTCTCCAGGTCGCTGACGACAAGATGCGACCGATCGACATAAGCGGGCATCGCCGTCGCGTGATCGGCGGGAACGCTGGCCTGCGGCTTCGGTTGTGAGGTGTCCTTCATCCTATTCGCCTTTTCGGACAGCGGGAGGGCGACGCCCGAGACTGTGATCTGCTGCCCAATTCAATATGAGCACGTGAACAGGTTCGCGAAAGCTCTTATATTACTTGATGTTGTGTTCGATGAACGTTGACAGTCGTCACGGCCGCGCTACCTTTAACGGTGGGAGCGATGGGAGCAGAGGGGCGGTCACTTTGATCCAAGTCAAGGCCCGTACAGCCGCCACCGTTCGATGTCGGTCCGGCGCAGGACGGGGTGCGTGATGTGGTTTCCGTCCATGACGGGAGCCGGGGCCGGATGACCGGCCAAGCTGAGGGATCAGCGTCGCATTCGGCGCGCGACGTGGTAACATAGGAAAAGGACGCAGCAGCATGTACAAGAAGATCATCGTGCCGATCGCCATGGATCAGCTGGAGCACGGCGAGTCCGTCCTTGGCATCGCCGAGAAACTGATCGATGAGGGGGGAGAGATTATTCTGCTCAACGTCGTCGAGGATCTCAACGCCTATGCACAAGGTTACATGATCGTCGATTTTCCGCTGGAGATGATCGAGGAATCGCGCAAGCACGCGGTCAAGACCCTGGAAGCGCTGAAGACCAAGCATGGCATCAACGGGCGCGTCGAAATCCGCACCGGCGGAGCTGCCGGCAGCATCAACGCCCTCGCCGAGGAAGAGAATGCCGACCTGGTGATCATCGCGTCCCACCGCCCGGGGCTGATCGATTATTTCATTGGGTCGACCGCCAGCCGTGTCGTCAGCCATTGCCCCTGCGCGGTTCTCGTCGACCGGTAATACTGGGAATAGAAGGGAGCGGTGCAGGCCGCCTGCGCCGCGATCCGAAGGAGTCACGCAATGGATAAGTATGCGCTTGACGACTTTCGCGAACAGCTTTTGCGCCGCAAACGCGAACTTCATGGCCGGCTGGTGCAGATAGAGGAAGACCTCGAGCAGCCGATGAATGCCGATGTGCCGGATCGCGTAACGGAACGGGAGAGCGACGAGGTCCTGGAAGGACTCGGATTGGCGGGCCAGGGCGAAATTCGCGCGATCGACGCTGCGCTCAACCGCATCGAAGCAGGAACCTTCGGCATTTGCGTCCGTTGCGGCGACGCCATATCCCCGGAAAGGTTGCGCGCCGTGCCGCATGCGCCGCTCTGTCAGACCTGCGCCGCCGAGATCGCGACCGAGGGGAGATAACCACCCAAAGCTCCCGTCTGCTTCAGCGAAAGCCGTTTGCTGCACGCTCCCGCGCAGGGTGCGGTATTTGTTGTAATGCGTTGCAAAAGTTGATCCTTTCGCCCGATCCTGGTGCTTTGCCGTGTCGCTGCTCTGTGGCAGGATGAACCGAAACCATGGTGATCCTGTGCGGCGTTTCGAACTGCTCGAATCCGCCGTAATCGGTCATGAGGTATTTCGTTGCTGCTGCAGGCTGCAGACGGATATCGGAAGCGGAGCGGGAGGGGCCGCGTGAAGGTTGCCGGCGTCAAATGGGACTACGACCGATCGGAGATGATCGCCGACGCAATTGTCCACGGGATCGGCCTTTCGGCGGCGCTCGTCGGTGTTACCGCCCTGATCTTTTACGCCACCGTCTGGAGCACGTCCGGGCAATTGGCCGCGGCTTCGATCTATGGCGGCGGGCTCATCGGCGCCTTGTCGATTTCATTCGTCTACAACCTCTTTCCGGTCGGCCGGGCAAAGTGGTTCCTGCGTCGGCTGGACCACTCCGGGATCTTCGTGCTGATCGCTGCAACCTACACGCCTTTCCTGCAGCGCGGCTGGGATGATCCGTTCCTCTTCTCGATGCTGGTCGCCATCTGGCTTATCGCAGCCGCCGGCATCGCCATGAAGTGCCTCCTGCCCGGACGCTTCGATCGGCTGGCGATCCTGCTTTATCTCGCAATGGGCTGGAGCGGGCTGCTCGCCGCGAAATCCCTCTTTACCGCCTTGAGCGCGACGACGCTCACCCTGATCGTCATCGGTGGCGTCATCTATTCGGTCGGGGTCATCTTCCATGTCTGGGAGCGTCTTCGCTTCCAGAACGCCATCTGGCACGGCTTTGTCGTCACGGGAGCGGCTGTGCACTATTCCGCAGTCTTGACCTGCATCAGCAGCGCCGCTGTATCTTAGATCACGATGTTTTTAGGTCGGGTCGAGCTGTCGGCGCGGATGACCTAGCTCTGGCTGGCCCAGGAAACGTATCACCGGATTGCAATCTCTCCTCTTCCTCATCTCTGTGCTTGTCACAGAGATGAGAGCAGCGCCGCGTCTGCGGCGCGGGAAGCGTTCTTTCAGCCCAAGGACTTGGTCTGGCTGGATCCCTGTGACGAGCACAGGGATGAGGTAATCAACAGGCTGCGGCGGGTATCCAGAATCTCAACAGGCCTTAGCCAGATTCAAAGCTGCAGCTTCAGTCTGCTGCAGGCTGACATTCTTCCGACGGCCTGAGTGCCGAGGCCATGCGCGAGATGACGCCATCGAAACTGGTCAGGTTGCTCTTCCGATATTGCAGCCTGAAATAGGCGGCGCTGCCGTCGCAGAGCGCAATCGCCCGCGTATAGAAAACGTCGCTCTCGCGCGCGCCGGAAAAGCTTGCCCAGGCGGGCGTGACGCGCGAAAAGATGATTCGCCAGTCGGCCTGCTTCTCGTAGCCGATCCTTTCGGCGACGTCGGTTTCGAAGTCGCCATCCGGCGGATGAGTGCCGAACACCATGAGCGTCGCGCCATTGTCATCGGCATGAAATCTGACGCCGTCGCCGTTATCGGCCTCAAGGCCCATCTCGAATCCGGGCGGGATGTCGACCGTGTAGCCGAAGCGGGGATTGGCGTAAGGGTGCCAGTCGTCCTCGGCGACAGAGGGCGAGGCAAGCGTCACGAGGAGCAGAGATGCGATAAAGGCACGGCGCATGCGTGGCGTCCTCTCGGCTTCGTTCGACCTGCCGGTTCTTCTCAACGCACCGCGCGTTTTCTTCCTGCACGCGCGAGGGCCGTCGCAACGGCTTTGAACTGCTGCATCATCTTATCTTCAAATCGTTCCGGGTTTAAGGGCATGCGATAGACAACACGCATGCTGAAAGTGCCGCCGGAACAGTCCCTTATGGTCAATCTTCCTCGAATGTCATCGCAGTGCCGTTGAGGCAATAGCGCAGGCCCGTCGGAAGAGGCCCGTCGGGGAAGACATGGCCGAGATGGGCGTCACAATCGGCACAGCGAATCTCCGTCCTGACCATGAGGTGAGAGCGGTCCACATATTCAGCGATCGCGTCCGGATCGACCGGGGCGAAATAACTGGGCCAGCCGCAGCCGGAATCGAACTTGGTGTCCGAGCGGAACAGCGCGCGGCCGCAACAGACGCATTTGTAGGTGCCATGCCTTTTATTGTCGAGGAAGGGGCCGGTGAAGGGACGTTCGGTGCCATGCTCGCGCGTGACGCGGTACTGCTCGGGCGTCAGCGCTGCCCGCCACTCCTCGTTCGTCTTCGTAATCTTCGGCATCCGGTTTTCGGACATGGCTGCGCTCCTTTCGATTGCGGCGAATATATAGGATGGCATCCGCTCGGGCACAAATGGGGGTCAATGCCACGAGCTCCGCGTCCTGGACAGGATCCTGATCAGGGTCGGGGCGAAGCCGCTGCCCTCTACATAGTATAAACGTGGCATAACCTCACACCGCGGCCGATTTCCCTTGAGGCAGGCCCGCCCTTCTTCTATGTCCGGTTAAAGCTTGACTGAAAGATCAATGAGAAGGAGCGTGTCGATACGATGGATGCCGCGGCCCTGACATTCCTGGCCCTCGGTCTTCCCTTTGCCGCGGCCGTCGTCGCACCGGCCCTGACCCGGCTTCTCGGCGGGAATGCCGCCTGGCTGCTGGCGCTTGCGCCACTCGCCATCTTCATGCATCTCGCAGGTTTCATTCCGGAAGTCGCCGCTGGCGAGATCGTTACCGGCGGCTATATCTGGATACCGTCCTTCAACGTCAGCTTCTCCTGGCTGATCGACGGCCTGTCACTGACCTTCGCGCTTCTGATTTCGGGCATCGGGACACTGATCGTCCTCTATTCGGGCGGATATCTGAAGGGGCATCCCGACCAGGGCCGCTTCTTTTCGTTCATCCTGATGTTCATGGGCTCGATGCAGGGGCTCGTCGTCTCGGACAGCTTCCTGATGCTCTTCGTCTTCTGGGAGCTGACGTCGATCACTTCGTTCCTGCTGATCGGCTTCGATCACACCCGCGAGGCGGCACGCCGCGCGGCTTTGCAGGCCCTGGTCGTGACGGGGGGAGGCGGGCTTGCCTTGCTCGCCGGGCTCCTCATCCTGTGGAACGTCAGCGGCGTCACGCAATTTTCGCTGCTCCTGTCCTTCGGCGACGAACTGAAGCAAAGCCCTTTCTATCTCGCGGCGCTGCTCCTCGTCCTCGGCGGCGCATTCACCAAGTCGGCACAGTTTCCGTTTCACTTCTGGCTGCCGAACGCCATGGAAGCGCCGACGCCCGTTTCGGCCTATCTGCACTCGGCGACGATGGTGAAGGCGGGGGTCTATCTTCTGATGCGGCTCAACCCGGTGCTCGGCGGTACGACGGAGTGGCAGGTTCTGCTGCCGCTCTTCGGCGTGACGACGCTCGTCGCCGGAGCCGCCCTGGCAGTGCGCCAGACGGACCTGAAGATGATGCTGGCCTATACGACCATGTCGTCGCTCGGTCTTCTGGTCATGCTGACCGGCCTCGGCCTGCCCTACGCCATCGAAGCCGCAGTGCTTTACTTGGTGGCGCATGCCCTGTTCAAGGGGGCGCTGTTCATGGTGGCCGGCATCATCGATCATGAAACCGGTACGCGCGATCTGACGAAGCTCGGCGGCCTGCGCAGGGCGATGCCTCTGACCTTCGCCATAGCTCTTGCGGCGGCCCTGTCGATGGGCGGCCTGCCGCCCTTTTTCGGGTTCCTTGCAAAAGAGGAAATCTACGCCGCACTCTCCGGTTTCGACCGCCGGTCCATGGTCTTCGCGGCATTGACCATCCTCGGCAACGGCCTGATGTTCGCCGTCGGCTTCGCGATCGCTCTAAAACCGTTTCTGGGCCCGAAGGTCGATACGCCGAGGCATGCCCACGAGGCACCGGTGCTCCTCTGGATCGGCCCGGCAATCCTGGCTGCGAAGGGCCTTTCCATCGCGCTGATGTCGGGCCTTGTTCATCGGTTCGTGACCTCGCCCATGGCCTCGGCCGTTGCCGGCGAACCGAGAACCGTGACGATTTCTCTCGCACCGCATATCGGCGTGCCGCTGTTGCTCTCCGTCGTGACGCTGGCGGTCGGCGTCGTTCTGTTCCTCAATCTGACGCGGCTGCGCGCAGCCATGGCGGTGATCCTTGCCGATATCGGCTGGGGACCGGATCGAGGCTTCGACCAGTTCATACGCGGCCTCGTGCGGTTTGCGGTCGCCGCGACCCGCCGATTGCAGGGCGGCCGTCTCGATAACTACATGACCGTGACCTTCCTGCTCGTCGCCGCCGTCATGCTCGCATTGCCGCTGCGCTACGGCGAATTCCCGCGCGCACCTTTCTTTCCGGGCGACGTTCCGCTGCACGAATTCGCGATCATGGCGATCGCCGTGCTTGGCCTCTTCGCCGTGGTGCTGGCCGCGGACCGGCTGACGGCGATCGTCTCGCTCGGAATTCAGGGCTTCGCCGTCGCGATGCTCTTCCTGCTTTACGGCGCTCCGGATCTCGCCTTCACCCAGTTCATGATAGAGACGCTGTCCGTCGTCGTGCTGGCACTGGTGATGACCCGGCTGCGGCTGTCTCCCTCGGATCACCGACCACTCAGGCAGAAGCTTCCCGACTTCACGATCGCGCTCGCCTGCGGAATCGGATTCGGCCTTTTCCTTCTCCGGGTTACCGGCGTGCCGTTCGATGCGACGCTGACGGACTTCTTCAACCTCTATTCGAAATCGATCGCGCACGGCGCGAACGTGGTCAACGTCATCATCGTCGACTTCCGAGGCACGGATACGCTTGGCGAAATTGCCGTCGTGCTGGTTGCGGGCCTGTCCATCCTTTCCCTCGTGCGGTTGCGGGCGGGATCGTTGAGACGCGGCGAAACGCGCGAGATCGCGGCCGCTGATGCGAACACGAAGGAGCCGGTATGAAGTCGATCATTTTTCGGACCGTTGCACCCTTCCTCGCCGGATTGATGATGCTCTTTTCGATCTTCGTGCTGCTGCGCGGCCACAACGAGCCCGGAGGCGGCTTCATAGGCGGGTTGATCGCCGTTTCGGCGCTGGCGATCTACGGCATCGCCCATGGCGTGGAGACGGTGCGGCGGGCGATATTCTTCCACCCCATGGCTATCGCCGGCGCCGGCCTTTTCGCCGCGACCGTGGCCGGACTGGTGTCACTTTTCGCTCGGGTGCCGTTCATGACCGGGCTTTGGATATATCCCTCCTTTCTCGGCGTCGAGGTTCCGCTCTCCACCGTCATGCTGTTCGATACGGGGGTCTACCTGGTCGTCGTCGGTGCCATCAGTTCGATCGCGCTGTCGCTTGAAGAAAGAGGGGGCGCCTGATGGAGACCTGGTTTTCGCTGCTGGTCACTTTCTTCTTCACCGTCGCCATTTACTTGCTTCTGTCGAAATCCATCATCCGCGTCCTCCTGGGCGTGGCGATCCTGGGAAATGCGGTGAACCTTCTGATCTTCACCGGCGGCCGTCTGACGCGCGACGTACCGCCGGTCATAGCGGAGGGCGCCGATGTGCTTTCCGGTCCGGCTGCCAATGCCTTGCCGCAGGCGCTCATCCTGACCGCCATCGTGATTTCCTTCTCCTTCTTCGCCTTTCTCCTCGTTCTCGCCTGGCGCGCCTATGAAGACCTCGCGACAGACAACACGGACGAGATGCGTGTTGCGGAACCGGTGAACGAGCCGGCACCGCCGCTGGGATACTGACGCACCATGGCCGTTTCCACCCCCGTCCCCGTCGACCTTTCCGCAGCCCTGATGCTGGCCCCGGCGCCGGCCGTCGAATGGCTCGTCGTTCTGCCCGTCGCCTGGTGTCTGGCCGTCGGTGCGCTCCTCGTGATGCTTCGTCGCTGGGCCGGCCTCCAGCCCGCAATAGCGCTTGCGAGCCTGGCCGTGCTGGTGCTGATCGACGTGGCGCTGCTCGATCACGTCGCAAGAAATGGGCCGACGACCATGGTGATGGGTCGCTGGCTGCCGCCGTTCGGTATCGCCTTCACGGTCGACCTGACCGGTGCGCTCTTTGCCCTGGTGGCGGCCTTGGTCGCTCTTGCCGCCGGCATCTTTTCGCTGGCCGATATCAACGACAGCGGCCGGCGCTATGGTTTCTATCCGCTGCTGATGCTGCTGATGGCCGGCGTTTCGGGAGCCTTCCTCACGGGGGATATCTTCAACCTCTATGTCTGGTTCGAGGTCCTGCTGATCTCGTCCTTCGGGCTACTGGTCCTCGGCTCCGAGCGCGGGCAGATCGACGGGACGGTGAAGTACGGCTTTTTGAACCTGGTCGCAACGACGCTGTTCCTCGTCGCTACCGGCTTCCTCTACGCCGTGTTCGGCACGCTCAACATGGCCGACATCGCGCGCAAGGCCGACGAACTGCGGGTCAATGCGCCGTTGATGACTTTGGTCGGACTCTATGTTCTTGCCTTCGGCATGAAAGCGGCCGCGTTTCCTTTGAACTTCTGGCTGCCTGCTTCCTATCATACCCCTCGCGTCGTCGTGTCGGCGCTCTTTGCCGGCCTGCTCACCAAGGTCGGTATTTATGCGTTGATCCGGGTCACGGTCATGCTCTTCCCGATCGAGAGGGAGGAATTGAGCTTCGTCCTGGCGCTCGTCGGTGCGCTGACGATGATGGTCGGCGTTCTCGGCGCGCTCGCGCAAACGGATTTTCGTCGCATTCTCGGATACCTCGTCGTTTCGGGCATCGGCTCGATGCTCGCGGGCATAGCCATCGGCGGACCGGGCGGCATTGGCGGCGCGATCTTCTACGCGCTTCATTCGATGCTGGTGATGACGGGCCTTTATTTCGCCTCTGGGATCGCCATGCGCCTCGGTGCAGACAGCTCGATCGCAACGCTCGCGGGTCTTTACCGCAAGCATGCGGGGTTTGCGGCGCTGACCTTGATGCTGTGCTTCGCCGTTTCGGGCCTGCCGCCCTTTTCCGGCTTCTGGCCGAAGGTCATGCTGGTGAAGGCGGCCATCGATATCGGCGCTTGGTGGCTTGCCGCCGCGCTTCTTCTCGTCGGCTTCTTCACCATGATTGCCACCGGCCGCCTTTTCCTCCTGGCCTATTGGCGAGACAGCGCAATCCCCGAGGCGGCGGACGGCCCCGCCCGCCTGTCCGCGGCGGCCCTGGGTCCGCTTGCAGCGCTTACGCTTCTGGCGCTTGCGCTCGGCCTCTATCCCGAACCGCTGCTCGCGATGATCCAGAGCGCCGCCGCCGGTCTTGCAGAGCCGTCCGCTTACCTGAATTCAGTCTTTCCCGCAGGAGGTCCGCAATGAAATTCCTGCTGACCAACCTGGTCTTTACGCTCATCTGGGGGGCAATCAGCGCCAGCTTCACGCCCGCGAACCTCCTGCTGGGCTTCGCAGCCGGCGCCTTGTCGCTCTGGTTGATCCGGCGTGAGCTGCGCCCCGTGGCTTACCCGCTGAGACCGTTGCGGCTCCTGTTGCTCGCATCGTTGTTTTTCAAGGAGCTCGCCATTTCCGCAACGAAGGTCGCGGTTCTGGTTCTCCGCTCGAACATGGCGCTGAAGCCCGGCATTTTTGCCTATCCGCTCGCGCTCAGGAGCGACTTCGAGATAACGCTGCTCGCCAATCTGATCACACTTACGCCGGGTACGCTGTCGGTGGATGTCTCCGACGATCGCAAGACCCTCTACGTCCATGCGCTCGATTGCGCCGATCCGGGAGCGCTACGGCGAGACATCGCCGGCGGCTTCGAACGTCGAATTCGGGAGGCCTTCGAACGATGACGCCCGCTGCAGTCCTGAGCGCGGCCTCCGGCGTGGCGCTCGTGCTTCTCTCGCTCGCGCTGCTGTTGACGGTGCTGCGCATCATTCGCGGGCCGACGCTTCCGGACCGGGTGCTGGGCCTCGATATGCTGGTGGCGATTGCGATCGGCCTGATCGCGGTGATCGCCGTAAGGACCGGATTCTATCTCTACATCGATATCGCGATCGCCCTCGGGCTCGTCGGCTTTCTTGCGACTGTCGCTTTCGCCCGCTTCATCCTGGCGCGCGGCCTCTCGCCGGAGCGCAGGACGCCAGGCGCAACGGAGATCCCTCAGGCAAAGCCGCGCGCGAGCCAGGCCGGGCGCCGCAAACGCAAGGGAGCGCGTTGATGGCTCTGCAAATCATTGCCTACGTCGTTGCGCTGATCATGGTTGTCGGCGCCTGCTTCTCGCTGCTTGCCGCGGTTGGCCTCGTCCGCTTCCCCGACCTTTACACCCGCATGCACGCGGCCTCGAAAGCCGGTACCGTCGGTTCGGGTCTGCTGCTCTTTGCGGCCGGGCTGCATTCGCTGGACGCCGCCGTCTTCGTGCGCGCACTTGCGGGATTTGTCTTCTTCGTGCTGACGGCACCGATCTCGGCCCATTTATTGGCAAAAGCCGCACATCAAGCGGGCTACAGGATGTCAAAACGATCCGTGATAGATCAGCTTCCCCATAAGGAAGAGGCGCGCCGGCATTGACCGGCAGCATTTCTGACTCTGTATTTGAGGACAATTTTGCCGAGCGTGACAATTTTAGCAACTCGGAATAAAGTTGCTGCATGCCGTTAAATTTATGTTTGGACTTTTGGCGGATCAGTGTTAATGCAGTAAATGCAAAGTGTCGTTGTGGAAAATACTTTGAACTGAAATTCCAGCCTGAGTTGTGATGCTTGTCCGTTGCTTTGAGGTGTCGGCCGCTTTGGCGCCTTGGTGACGGATCTTCCCTCTCGCAATTCGAGCCTTGATGTCGCGGCAGAACCGCAGTCTCCATCGCGAGATAGCGGTCGGTTCCGAGGCGGCAAGCGCTAATCGACGGCATTTTGTACATCCTCCCCCTGAAACTCTGTTTCAGGTTTCGTCGCTGGATTCCGATAGGAGAAAGAAATGACAGAGACTTCGCTCGGTACGAGCAATGAACTCCTGGTTGAGCTTACGGCGGAGATCGTTGCCGCCTATGTAAGCAACCACGTGGTTCCGGTTGCCGAGCTGCCGACGCTCATAGCCGACGTGCATTCGGCTCTCAACAACACCACGGCTCCTGCGCCGGTGGTCGTTCCGGTGGAAAAGCCGAAGCCTGCGGTTTCGGTCCGAAAGTCGGTGCAGGACGACCAGATCACATGTCTCGAATGCGGCGGCACCTTCAAGTCGTTGAAGCGGCATCTGATGACGCACCACAACCTTTCGCCGGAAGAATACCGCGACAAGTGGGATTTGCCTGCGGATTATCCGATGGTCGCACCGGCCTACGCGGAAGCGCGCTCGCGGCTCGCCAAGGAAATGGGTCTCGGACAGCGTCGGAAGCGTCGCGGCAAGTGATCCGGGCGGCCCCACTGGGCCGTCGGGAACGCGCAAGCGAACACCTGAGTTGTGTCATAAAAGCCGGCCGGTTCAGGCCGGCTTTTTTTTCGACGTTCAGTATTTCATTGAAACACTGACACACTCTAACCCTTCGAGGCTACGCACTTCCGGACGGAAAACCGTTACGCACCTTTCCTCGAAGTGCTCTAACTCTTTGCCGGTCAGGCGGGCAGGCGCCCTTCGGCTTCGCTCTTGATACGCCGGATCATCGAGCGCAGGCCGTTCGCGCGTTGCGAGGAAAGATGTTCGATGAGGCCGATCTTGCCGAAGATGTCGAGAGCGTCGATTCTGGTAATTTCCGAAGCACGCTTACCGGAGAAGATCGCGAGGACGATCGCCACGAGGCCGCGCACGATATGCGCATCCGATTCTCCCTCGAAGGTGAGGAGCGGGTCTTCAGCATCGCCGGTCGCATGGGTCACGAGCCAGACCTGGCTGGCACAGCCTTGAACCTTATTCTCGCTCGTCCTCGAGACTTCCGGCATCTCGGGCAGGTTTTTGCCAAGTTCGATCACATAGCGGTAGCGATCTTCCCATTCGTCGAGAAATGCAAAGTCGTCGATGATCTGGTCAAGTGAAGTCATGCTATGTCCGGCTTTCGGCGCCCGCTGCGTAGCGCAGTCCGCGTGAAAGGCGACTGCTTCAACCGCCTTTCGGGCGCATCGTTATCTCACCTTCATATAGGAGACGCGGGCCGCAAAGAGAACAGGCAATCGCGTTTCCCCGCGCTGCCACGCCCGAACGATCGGTCTGCCTTCGTCGCGGCAGGAGTTACTTCCCGGAAGCCGGACCGGGATCGAGGCGGTGTTCCGGAACCGGCATACGCTTGAAGGCCGGTTCGGCCTTCTCCGTCGCCTCCGCCGAAGGGACACTTTCTGCCGGTGTGACGGTACCGGTCATGACCTTGACGTCGGGAGCGGCGGCATCGCCTTCCGCGAACTGGGTGTTGAGAAACTCATAGGCGATCCGAGCGCCTTCGCGCGCGCGATGTCCGAGGGCGACGAAAGTCTCCGCACCCTTTTCGCAGACGTCCGGCTTCTCTACGCAGATGGCGCTTATGTATTGGATGGCTTCGTTCGCGGCAGAGAAGGTGCCGCCGATCTCCATCTTCGGGCCATGCTCGAGCTTCTCGCTGCTCGACGGATCGAGAAACGGCAGCAGCACCAGCACCAGCGAGAACCAGAACGTCGCCTTAACGAGAAACCACATCTTGCGCCATCCTCTTTTGCCTTCGGCTGCGGCCGTGGTGTTTACGCTTCGAAACTAGCGCGGGAATCACAAGGCCACTTTTCCAGAAACAACGGTATTTGCTTCAAATTTTATTGAAATTCATGACTGGCATATTCGTGCAGCCGCTTTTCCCTGCATTTTAGCGATCGTCGTTAACGCTCGTGGCGGGGGTCTCGGCCTCAAGCCCCGCGTTCCCGGCGCCGGGTAGTGGCGATGCCTGCCCAAATCGTTAACGCGAACCGAAAAATCCACGAAAATCCGCTGCTTACGCACCGTTAACCACATCTGACGATGCTCGCGCGGATTGCCTCAAATCGGGAATTTTCGGCCGCCCGGGGCGCCCCCGGAGAGCGGCCGTTTATTCTTTCATTAAGTCGGGGGTGCGAGATTCGGGTCATCACGAGGCGGTCGTCCGCGACGATGCGGAACGGTCCGGAAATGCCTCGCAAGAACGACAAATTCGGCAGGGCAAGGCGTGAATTTATTGCGTGACATGGCTGGCAGATGGACATCCCTCGTGGATGAAGCGGCCGCACCTTGGCTGCCGCGCGGCGGCCTGGGCTCAGCTATTGCGCGTCACGACTTCAGACGCCTGCGTGCCGTCGCTGCCGTATCCTTGACCGCGCTGCCGATCGTCCCTCTCGCGCTGACGCTGGCATTGCCCGTATCCGCCGCCCTGCCGGCGGGAGCGGCGCTTTGGGCCTCGGCGTCCCTGCTGGCCGCGGCTGCAGCCATTGCCGGCGGCCGAGAATTCCCGACGGACGGCGAGGTGGAATTCGCGCCTGCACCGGAACTGCCCGATCTCAATGCGGCCTATGATCTCTTTGCGGGTTTGGTGACCGTCCACGATACCCGGGGCCACGTCCTGTCCGTCCACGGGCGCGATGCGAGTGAGTATCTGAAACTGATGCGCGATCCGCATGGGCGCGGCTTCATCGAGCAGATCCATGTGTCGGATCGCATCGCCTTCCTGAGAGCGATCGATTCGCTGCGCCTGGACAGCGAGCGTTCTGCCGTGGACATCCGTCTCGAACGGACGTCGGCGGATGGCCCTCAATTCGCACATATCTACTGCGAGATGACGCCGCTTCGAGACGCTGAAGGAAATCTCCTTGCGATTGTCGCCCAGTCCCGCGATGTCTCCGAAGAGGCGCGTTTGCAGGCAGAGGCGGCGGCCAAGGCAGCACATGCCGAGTCGGCCAACGATGCCAAAACGCGGTTCCTTGCCGCCGTCAGCCATGAATTGCGCACGCCGCTCAATGCCATCCTCGGCTTTTCGGACGTGCTTGCAGGCGAATATTTCGGAAAGCTCGAAAACGATCGCCAACGCGAATATGTGTCGCTGATCCATCAGTCCGGCACGCATCTTCTCTCGGTCGTCAACACGATGCTCGATATGAGCAAGATCGAAGCGGGCCGTTACGAGCTTCTCCTCGAACCGTTCCGTGTCGCCGAGGCCATCGCCGCCTGCGAGGCCATGCTGTCGCACCAGGCGCGCGAAAAAGGCGTGCGGCTGACGAGCCGCGTTACCCGTTCGGTCGGCGAAATCAATGCAGACCAGCGCGCCTTCCAGCAAATCCTCATCAATCTCATCGGCAACGCCATCAAGTTTACCGACCGCGGCGGGCTTGTCACGGTGGATGCCGCGCTCGAAGGCAACATGCTGAAGCTAACGGTCAGCGACACCGGAATCGGTATTGCCGCTGACAAGCTGCAAATGCTCGGCCAACCTTTCGTCCAGATTCAGAATGACTATACCCGCCGCTACGAGGGTACCGGACTCGGCCTGTCGCTGGTCAAGGGACTTGCTGAACTGCATGGCGGCGACGTTTCGATCCGCAGCGCCGAAGGGGAGGGTACCGTGATCGTCGTAACCATTCCCAGCGACGCCTCCGGCGCGGCCGAAAGGCAGTGCGCGGATGCGCCCGTCACAGTGGAGTTCCCGCCGCGATTGAAACAGAACGCAGACGGAAAGAGGGAAGCCGGAGTGCCGGCGTTGTCCGAGGCTCTCCGCACCGGAGAAATTGACAGGGAAGGGGGACATGGCGCCGCGCAAGCGAAAACAGCCTGAGCGCAAGCGGGCGGCGCGGCGCGGAGCGGGTCTTGCCTTGCGCGGACTCGCTGTCGTCGGCCGTGGCCTCGTGCTCACCGGCCGCCTGATTTCCCGTCATCCGGTGAGCGCCGGCGGGTCGGCGATCTTTGCCGTCGTCTTCAGTTTCGTCGCCGCAAACGCCATGTGGTACCAGAACGGTACTCATCCCTCGCCGCTTCTGCGTACCCGCGTGCCCCTCGTCAGTCCCGAAGTGGCCGAGCGCCTTGCGGCCGCCAAAGGCGAGCCGGTCGAGCAGCGCGATGTTACCACCTTCGTAATAGAGCGGGAGGGGGACGCGAAGGCCGGCGATGCGGCAACGGCCGGATCCAACGAACGGCACGCGTCGCTTCCGGCGCAGGACGTACCAGAAGCAGATGCGCACGGTAGCACGGTCTCGACGCTGGTTGCGGACATCCAGAAGGAACTGGCAAGGCTCGGCTTCTACGAAGGAGCGCCGGACGGCCGAAGCGGACCGAAGACCTCTGCGGCGATCCTCCGCTTCGAAAAGCAGGCCGGCCGCATGGAGACCGGTGCGCCGAGTGCCGATCTGCTTCAGGCACTGCGCAACGCCGGCGGCTCCTCGCCGGCCGTTGCGACGCCCGCCAACCGGCCCTATTCCGACCCGAAGACTGTTCCGGCCGAGGCGGATCCGGTTGCCGCTGCCATCCGCAGCGCCGAGAAGGGCAACGCGCTCGACCCTCGCACGGAGGCTCCCGTGTCGAGCGAAATGGTGATGAACATCCAGAAGGGGCTGAGCAATCTCGCCTATGCGGATGTCGTCGTAGACGGCGTTGCCGGCGATCAGACGCGCGCAGCCATCCGTCACTTCGAAAAACACTATCATCTTCCTCAGACCGGAGAGCCCAACCCCAAGGTTCTCAAGAAGCTTAAGGAAATCGGAGCGCTCTGACGGCCAGAGCAAGAGGAGCAGTTGCGCACCACTGGCGGTCGGTCGCTCCGTTTGCATCTCGCCGGTGGCGCGTGTATCAGCTTTGCATGCGCCTGAGGTCCCACATTTTCGTCTCCTCGCTTTTGCGGAACGCCTTTGGACGCGGCGGGTATGCGGCCGTGCTGCGCAAGGGAGCGGAGGACGCCGGCGCGATCTTCATCCGGCAGCGCGGACGATCGGGCTACGAGACGCTTTACGCGCCGGCGCCGCAGAATTTCTTCGATGAGGAAGGAGATACGTCGCGCCGCTTCGAGGTGCGATTGCGGGGCGTCGAAGCCGAAGCCGTCGAACGGGCGCTTTCCTCGGAAATCCGCTTCGACCCGGACTGCTGGATCGTAGAGTTGGAACTCGACGACTGCAGCGACCTGTTCGATCTGGTCTAAGGCCTGTTGAGATTCATCTGGAGTTTATGACGGCTGCTGCGAGATGGATGATGGCGCTTCTCCTCGCCCTCATCTCTGTGCTTGTCACAGAGATGAGGGCAGCGCCGCGTCTGCGGCGCGGGAAGCGTTCTTTCAGCCGAAGGACTTGGTCTGGCTGGATCCCTGTGACGAGCACAGCATCCCGCTCTATCCCATTAGAATCGATCACGTTCATGATTTTAGGTCGACCCGACCTAGCTAAAATCATCGTGATCTAGTGCTGGCCGAAGCCCCGCTTTGGTTCGACGGCCTTGCTTTGACGCGCAACCGTTTGCGCCTCGTGCCGGCGCGGGTCTGCGGCTCGATTTTCCGCAAGCAGGCTCTCATGCCGGGAGGGCTTCGCCCCGTTTGCATCGGCGCGAAGCCAGGACGCCACCCGTTCGCCGCTCGCCTGCCGGTCGAGACTTCGGATCAGTGCTTCGGCGCGGTTGCCGCCGCCGATTCTTTCGGAAAGGTGGGGATAGAGCCCCTCGAGCACGCGGCTTTCCTCGTCCGCCGGGAAGGCGAGAGCTGCGAGCGTCGCGGCGAGTTGCTGGCCGGAAACATCGAGCAATATACGGTCGGTGAGTGCGCGGCTTGCTCCGAGCGAGTCTGCCAGGGCCGTGGAGAAGAGCGTCGTTTCGCCATTGCGCGCAAAACGGACGAGCAGCGCGCAATGCAGCTCGCTGATGGGTTGGATCGGCAGTGTGCCGTTCTTCTCCTGTGTTCCGACGCGCGCCAGCGCCTTGATTTCCGCGCGCAGCTTTTCTTCGCGATCGACGGCTGCGGCAGCCGTCTGCGGATCGCTCGCCACCGGGCGACTGGCGCCGTCGTGAAGCCGTGCGGGGAGGGGAGCGGACTGATGATGTTCGACGAGCACGTCGATCACCGAAGGCGAAAGGTTCTCCCGACGGGCAATGGCGTTCGCGTGGCCCGGCCCCTGTTGGCGAATGATGGAAATGAGCACGCCGTCGGAAATCGCTGCCGCACGGGCGAGGAAGGCGGCGGCGATCGAAATGGGCATGCTGCCGATCAGCAGGGCCACCGGCTCCGGCACGTGGGGGCATTGGGATAGCGCCGCCGCCGCCTGCCGGCGGGCCTCGTTGCTGGAGCCGAGGAAGAGCGGCTCGAACAGCTCGGTAAATTGCTTCATGTCGGACCGGCTTGGAAGCCGAAGGCTCTCGAAGCCGGTGACGGTCGCCATCAGCACGACGTCCTTCAACCGCCCCGTCTGCGGCCGTTCCAACTCACGAAACCGGTTTGTCACGACATATCCTAAAACGCAAAGCATGACGGCATTCCGATGGTTCGGAACGACACACGTGTCTAAAACTAGATCGAAATCGTTAGCGCAGCATTAACTATGGACGTTGGGGCTTTATTCAGGCTTGCGTCATTCTGGTGACGAGCCGCCCCTGCAGCGGAAGGCCGCTTTCCTCAGCCATAAAAAGTCCACAAGCGCTCCCTTTTGATCCGATCGACGGCAAACGCCGGAAGCGAGTCGGGCTGCGGCCTCTCATGTGGGAGTTGATTTGTGAAGAAAATGTTTCTGAGGGCGGCTGCCTGTGCGCTGCTGCTCATGCCCGCGGCCGCATCGGCGGCCGAAGGTTTTGCGACTGCCAATGTCAATATGCGCTCGGGACCGAGTACATATTATCCGGCTGTAACGGTCATTCCGGTCGGCGAATCGGTGGAAATCCACGGCTGCCTCTCGGAAAGCGCCTGGTGCGACGTTTCCTTCTACGGCGGGCGGGGATGGGTGGCAGGCCGGTATGTGCAGGCCGCCTATCGCAGCCGCCGGGTCTATGTGGAGCCGGAATACTACCGTCCGCTCGGCATCCCGACAGTCGTCTTCGAGTTCGACAGCTATTGGGATCGCAACTACCGCGGCCGTGATTTCTATCGCGATCGCGACCGCTGGAGGCATGACCGCGATTGGGATCGCGAGCGTGAACGCGACCGGCCCGAATGGGAACACCGCCAGGTGCGGGAACGTCGGGACTGGGAGCGTGACCGGGAGAGAGAGCGGCGCGAATGGGAACCGGAGCGCGGCAGTGACGATGACCGCTGGCGCAGGATCGAGGGGGCTGAACGGGAACAGTCGCGTCGCGAGCGCCTTTACGACGGTCAGAGGACCATCGTGGAATGCGATACCGGCGATTTCCGCTGCGAAGAGTAGGCGCTGCGATTCGGTCGCTTCACTCCAGGGTCGGCGATCGTCGCCGGCCTTCCTGCCGCCGTTGAACTTGCGTCGTCCCTCCATGGGAACCAATCCGGCCTCGACGCGTTGAAATCGCGCAAAGGGTGATCCCGGAATGGCAAGGAGCGGAGAGATGGCGGAGAAGAATCTGGCGGCAGTCGGCGCAGAGACGGGTGCCGAAACGCGGACGTCCGGCGCACAGGCCGAATTGGAATCCCAGGTCCAGGAACTGAAGGCAGAGATCGCCCGGCTGACGGAGACCGTCTCGGCCATCGGCACCGGAGCCAAGGCCGTCGTGCAGGGGGAAGCGGAACTGATGACGCAGCGCGTCCGGGAGCGCGTTCGGGAAGAACCCATTTCGACGCTGCTGACGGTCGCCGGCGTAGCTTTCCTTTTCGGTTTGATTGCAAGGCGCTGACGGACGGACTGCCGGATTTGCAAATCCCCCAAGATTGAGGATTGCGCGAGGTTAATGCGTCATGGTCTGGATTAACAAATGGTTAACCAGGCTGTGGCTCAATCGGCACAAGGCGGCTATTATCGCCTCGCCTCTTATGCCGAAACGGACGACATCCGGGTGACCGGAAGAAGGAGTGAGTGAGAAGGGCGCGTCTGTCCGGAAACCCGGAAAATGCGTCAGCCCGAAAACGGGCAGGGTGAAATCTGTACGGTAGTTCATCCGTCTCGTGAGACTATGGAGACGAGCATGGCAGACGTAATCAGAATGCAGGACCGGATCGTCAAACGCCCTCGACGGCGTCCTGTCGGGAAGGGCGGCGCCAAGGTGTTGTTCTTCACAGGAATCCGTTACGAAAGGCTGGACGGCCGCGGACCGCAGCCGACTGCCCCGGCTGGCCGCCAGGCCAAGAAGCAGTAAACTCGCGGGCAAAGCGCCGGCAGCGCCCGTCCGGGCGGTGCGGTCGTTTGCCGCGCAACTTCGACCACCTCGACTTCAGTCTCCCCCCAATTGCCGTTACCTTCGCACTACCGCTGGAAGGGCTCGCACCTCGACTCCGCAAGGAAAGTGCGGACCAGGTCCTCGAAGCTGTCGAGAGGTGCCAGGGCTCGAAGAACCGCGTATCCTTCCTGGTCCTTCATCTCGATCATGATCGATTGCGCCAGCGCTTCGGGTGGCGACTTGCGCAGTTCGACGAGCTGGATCGGTGTCGCGACCACGAGATCGAGATCGCCATTGACGGCTGTCTGGTCGTTCATGCTGAAGACCTCGTTCGACCCGCTGTCGAAGATCGCAAGCGACCAGAAGGGTACGTCGCCGCGCCCGACGAAGCGGGCCGGAGCATCCGCCACCGAGAAGCTGCAGACGGCCGTACGCAGGAAGGGGTCGGCGTTGTTCAGGCCTGTCGGTCCCGGTTCGGCCGTCAGCGGAAAGAAGCTGTCCATTTCGAGCAGGCCGAGCACGCGCGTATAGGCATCGCGGCCGGTGAACTGGGGCAGGGCGAGTATGATCACGATATGAAGAAGCGCCGCTCCGACGAGACCGACGAGAATGGCGAAGATGATGCTACGCATGCCCGCACCCGGTCTTTACGATCTTCGGCATTGCGAGGTCGATCAAGCCGGAGGAACCTGCCGTTGGCGTGTCAAGAAGGGTCAGCACGAGCGCGAAGCTGCCCGTCCGCCGTATCGCCAGCCAGTTGTCGGGCTGGGCAGCGGGGGAAACGTGAATGACGAAACGGCTGTCCTCGGCGCGCAGGACGGTCCAGGAATTGATTGCGGAGGGCAGTTCCGCACCCGGCATCAGCGCGGTCCCGTCCGCCGCCGCCGCATAAAGGGTCCAGAACCGCGCCGGCGGCGTCATACCTGAAACGTCATAGGAGCAGGCGGCCGAGAGGCGCGCACCGGTATCGTCCGTGAGCGCGGTAAATGCCAGTCCCTCGGCACCGCCATAGAGCAATTCGCCGGCCCGGGCGCGGTGCGCCTTGGCATAGGGATCGGCGGAGACGGTCTGCGCTTCGGGAAAAGCGACCCAAGGACCGATTGCGATCGAGCCGAAACCGACCGTCGCCTTCAGCGCCCACACGGCCGTCCCGATTCCGCCGCCGAACGCGACGATGAGGGCAAGAGCGACAAGGAGGGGAACTCGAAACAAGTGGCGGCTCTATCGAATGTTGCGTCGTTTACCCTGTCGGCGCTCGTGGGGGCGCCGCTCGGCTTGTTCGCCAGAGAACGGATTTCTGACTGCAAAGTCAATTGTTTGTCGTGCCCGGCATGGTCCGCATGTTCACGCCTCGATCCGTCGGCTCGAGCACGGCCACCTTGCCGCCGGGCCTTTCGCGCGCCTTGAGCGGTTGCGCTTTCTCGAATGTGTCGCCGATCTTTTTCAACAGCCGGGTTACGTCCGCGGACAGTGATCGCGGCCGCACGAGCGGCGGCAGGGCGTTCTCGTCCGGCTTCGCAGTTTCGGCGGATCGCTCCTTCGCCGGTTTGGCGGGCGCGATTTCGATGCCCGGAATCGTGCGGTGCTCGATCCCCTGTTCGGCATAGTCCATCAGTCGTTTGAAGGTCATCGCCGGGAGAGAGCCGCCGGTCATTTCGTCGGTGGAGGTATAGTCGTCATTGCCGAACCAGACGGCCGTGGTGTAGTCGCCGGTGAAGCCGACGAACCATGCGTCGCGATAGGCCTGTGTCGTTCCGGTCTTGCCGCCGGTGACGATCCCGTTGTCGAGGGCTGCGCGTCGCGCCGTGCCGATGACCGGGATCTGCGTCAGGATGCGGTTCATCGACGAGACTGCCTGTTCGCTCAGCACCCTGCGTGGGGGCGGCGCGTCGCGCCCGAAGTCGTAGAGAATGTCGCCGTCGTAGTTGAGAATCTGACTGATGCCGTGGCGTCGCGACTGTAACCCGCCCGCCGGAAAGACCGCGTAGGCCGTCGCCTGATCGAGCACGGTCACTTCGGAGGTGCCGAGCGGCATAGTCTTGTCGGTGCGAACCGGGGTCTCGATGCCCATTCTCTTGGCGGTCTCGGCAATGATTTCTGTACCGAGCTTGTCCTTGGCGAGGCGGACCGGAATAGTGTTTATCGATCTGGCGAGCGCGTTCATCACCGTTACCCGGCCGGCATATTTGCGGCCGTAGTTCTGCGGCGACCAGCCACGCCAAGTGATCGGCGCGTCGACGACGACCGTTTCCGGTGTCATGCCCTTTTCCATCGCGGCAGCGTAGGTATAGACCTTGAAGGACGAGCCCGGCTGGCGCAGCGCGCGCGTGGCGCGGTTGAACTGGCTTTCGCCGTAGTCGCGGCCGCCGACCATCGCCCGTACCGCGCCGCCATGCTCGACCATGACGAGAGCGCCCTGCTTGACCTTGTAGCTCTCGCCATATTGCCTGAGGCCCGATTCGACCGCTTCCTCGGCTGCTTGCTGCAGCCCCATGTCGATCGTCGTGCGCACGATCAGCGAATGCTGCGCGAAGGGAGCGGCAATGCGCTGGACCTCTTCGAAGGCCCAGTCGAGGAAGAAATCCGGTGCCTTGACCTGGGCACGATCGACCACAGAGGCCGGGGTGAGGCGGGCGGCGATCACCTGTCCCTCCGTCATCAGCCCGCCCTGGACGAGATTGCTCAGGACCTCGTTGGCGCGGGCACGAGCCGCCGGCAGGTTCACATGGGGGGCATAGCGCGCCGGCGCCTTGAAGAGCCCGGCGAGCATCGCCGACTCGGCAAGATTGACGTCGGTAATCGCCTTGCCGAAATAGAATTGCGCCGCCGCTGCCGCGCCGAAGGTGCCGCCGCCCATATAGGCGCGGTCGAGATAGAGGCGGAGGATTTCCTTCTTCGACAGGTTGGATTCGAGC
Source organism: Ensifer sp. R1-3 (assembly GCF_056739175.1). NCBI lineage: Bacteria > Pseudomonadati > Pseudomonadota > Alphaproteobacteria > Hyphomicrobiales > Rhizobiaceae > Ensifer > Ensifer sp. R1-3. The sequence goes on along the minus strand of NZ_CP096515.1, from coordinate 1,763,498 downwards.
CAGACGGCGAGAAAGGCTTCCTTGATCTTGCGCTCGATCGTCCTCTCGTTCGAGAGGAACAGGTTCTTGGCCAGCTGCTGCGTGAGTGTCGAGCCGCCTTGAACGACCCCGCCGGCGCGAGCGTTCTCGGTCATGGCGCGTGCGAGCCCGAGAAAATCTATGCCCCAATGGTCGAAGAAGCGCCTGTCTTCCGTGGCGAGGACCGCTTTTATAAGGTGATCCGGCAGCTCGTCGATCGGGACGGAATCCTCGTGGATGATGCCCCGGTGGCCGATCTCGTTACCGTAGCGGTCAAGAAAGGTGACTGCGAAATCGCTTTGCGCCCGCCAGTTGCCCTCGGTTTCCTCGAAGGCGGGAAGGGCGAGCGCCAACATCAGCACCGAGCCCGCCGCGCCAAGCGTCATTCCCTCGCCGAGCACTTCGAAGAACGCTCTTTTCCAGCCGCGCACGCGAAAACGGCGGAAAAAGATGGTGGTGTCCTCCCACCACTCCCCGAGCCGGAATCCTGCGCTCCATACGGTCGAATCGATCCAGGAATCGATCCGAAGAAAGATGTGTCGCCTTTTCGGCCGGTTGTCCTCTTTCCTCGGTTCCTGCACGGCTTTCATGTCCCGAAGGTTCTGCCTCATGACGATATTTGCACGGGGCGGCAATCCAATCTACTTGCATATCGCGCAACCCGCCTTAAAAAACCGGCAATTTTCTGCGAAGTTTCCATGTTGGCTCGGATTTTATGAAAGTGTGACTTTATGGGCGAAATGCCTTTCTGGAAGACGAAAGGTCTCGAGGAGATGACCGGCGCGGAGTGGGAGAGCCTCTGCGATGGTTGCGGGCTCTGTTGTCTCAACAAGCTCGAGGATTGGGACAGTTCCGAGATCGCCTGGACTTCGATCCGCTGCACGCTGCTCGATGGAGAAAGCTGTCGTTGCAAGGACTATGACAATCGCCAGGCAACCGTGCCGGACTGCATTCAGTTGACGCCGAAGGCAGTGCGCGAGATCAGCTGGCTGCCGCCGACCTGCGGTTACCGTCTGGTCGCCGAGGGCAGGGATCTCTACTGGTGGCACCCGCTCGTCTCCGGCGATCCGGAGACCGTGCATGCGGCCGGCATATCCGTGCGCGGACGCACCGTCGCCGAGGACGGCATCGATATCGAAGATTATGAAGATTATCTCGTGACCTGGCCGCTAGAGGTCGGCAGGGAGCCGGCCGATTAGGGCACGGCGCAGAGTGCTGCAGCGACTTTGCGTATCCATGAAATGCGCGGCACCGTCGCCGTCAGTGACGGCCGTTCTTGGCGACGAGGCTTCTCGGCGCGACATTGCGCCATGCGGTTTCCATGGACTGGCGAACGAGTTCTTCGTCGGCACCGACGAAATAGAATGATGTCCAGCCGCGTGCGCCCCAGCCGCCGGGAACGGCGGCGCAGACGCCGGGCTCCATTTCCAGAAGCATTCGCTGCTGGTCGGGCGTGAACTTGAAAACGGCGCGGCCGGCTTCCGGCAGGGTCATGAAAATCCGCTTGCCCACACGGAAATCCCGTGCACCGAAATGGGCATTTTCCTGGGTTCCCGGAAGGCTCAGGGCCAGCTTTTCGATTTCTTCGGTCAGCATGCCAGGAGAGTAGCATGGAATTGCCGATTGGCAAAAACCCCGCGCCGCCGGGGCCGCCACAGCAATTCACTCTGCGGGAGGAACGGTCTTCTGTGCAGCCTCGCCGACCGTGCGCATTTCGCGCCACTCGTTCTCGAACCGCTCGAGCAGCGATTGCGGAATTCTGGATTGCGGTGATACCGGCGGCTTGTTGGCGAGTGTCTTCATCCGGCTCTCCTTTGGGCGAGAATGTTGGACTGGGCGGACGATTCCACAGGATAAAGACTTTGTAAATCAGCGGTTTAAAGCATTTAAACGATTGAAAAAAATTTAAATCGATTAATTTTCCAGCCGATCCACAGAAAGATGCCGGCGTCATCATCGATGCCCGCACCGAGCTGCCCGAAAGACCGGTTCGCCCGACCTCTGCAATCTGTGGTCGTTTTCCTCGGCCAGAGGTCAAGCAACCGCCGGACGCGGGTGCGCGTATCCTCAAGGCCGACATTCATTTGCCATTCAGCCTGTATCGGTTAATGATTCCGGCATAGTGCTTCCCAGTCGAAAGTGCGTTCATGTCTTCAGCATTGACCATAGCCGCGCTCGCCGCAGGCCTCGCAGGCTTTTCTCCGCCTGCCGTCAACGTGCCTGCGGTTGTCGTCCGCGTGGCTGGCGATTGCAGCGCGGCCGCCGCGCAGGTGGTCGCCCAGACGGGTGGCGAGCTGCTTTCTGCCCAGCCGACCGGCGATGGGCAGTGCGTGGTGACGGTGCTCATCCCGGGCAATGGAGGGCGCCCCAAGAAAGTCACGGTGAAAGTGCCTATGTAAGCTCTTTCGTGGTACCCGAAGGCAAGGGAAGTGGACGAGAATGCGCATTCTGATCGTCGAGGACGATACCAATCTGAACAGGCAGCTGGCTGACGCTCTGAAGGAGGCCGGTTATGTCGTCGACCAGGCTTATGACGGCGAAGAGGGCCACTATCTAGGCGATGCGGAGCCCTATGATGCGGTAATTCTCGATATAGGTCTTCCGGAGATGGACGGCATCACCGTTCTCGAGAAATGGCGCGCAGACGGCAAGACCATGCCGGTGCTGATCCTGACGGCCCGCGATCGATGGAGCGACAAGGTCGCAGGCATCGATGCCGGCGCCGACGATTATGTGGCGAAGCCTTTCCACGTCGAGGAGGTGCTGGCCCGCATCCGTGCGTTGATCCGGCGGGCCGCCGGGCACGCAAGCTCCGAGATCGTCTGCGGCCCCGTCCGTCTCGACACCAAGGGCTCCAAGGCGACTGTCGCTGGCGTAGCGCTGAAGCTCACATCGCACGAGTTCCGTCTGCTTTCCTACCTCATGCACCATATGGGACAGGTGGTTTCCCGCACCGAGTTGGTCGAACACATGTATGATCAGGACTTCGATCGCGATTCCAACACGATCGAGGTTTTCATCGGCCGGCTCCGTAAGAAGATCGGCAACGATCTGATCGAAACGGTGCGCGGCCTCGGATATCGCATGCAAGCACCCGGCAATGGCCATTAGATCGCTCACGGCGCGCGTTCTGTCGGTTTCGACCGTCTGGGCCGTCGTTGCCCTCGTGGTTATCGGGGTTGTCATCTCAGCCCTTTACCGGCAGGGGTCCGAGCGCGGCTTTCAGGATCTGCTGCGCGCGCAGCTCTACAACGTCATCAACTCCATCTCCGTCGACGAGAAGGCCGCGCTCTCCGGGAGCCCGCAGCTCGGCGACCTGCGCTTTTCCCAGCCTCAGACGGGCTGGTACTGGATCGTCGAGCCGATCGGCGAATTCGACACGCCGCCGCTGATATCGACGTCGCTCGGCACGGCGAAACTGCCGATCGTCAGCGTCGACGAGGTCCCCTTCGACATCCGCTACGAGCGGTTCTACACCACCACGGATCCGTTCGGAAACGAGGTCGAGGTGGCAGAGACCGAGGTCGTTCTCGACATTCAGGGCCACGCCGCCCGCTTCCGCGTCGCCGGCAACCGCGATGTGCTCGAGGCGGATATCGACCGCTTCACGCGCAACCTCACGATCGCCCTGTCCATTTTCGGCCTTGGCGGCCTTGGCGTGAACGCGCTCACGATCCTGTTCGGCCTGAAGCCGCTCGACCAGGTACGCCGCTCGCTTGAAAAGATCCGCACGGGGGAGAGCGAGCGGCTGGATGGCGCTTTCCCGCGGGAGATCCAGCCGCTTGCCAACGAGGTGAACGCGCTGATCGACAGCAATCGGCGCATCGTCGAACGCGCGCGCATGCAGGTCGGCAATCTGGCCCATTCGCTCAAGACGCCGATCGCCGTGCTGCTCAACGAGGCGAGAGTGCTGGAGGTGCCGCACGGCGAACTGGTCAGGGCCCAGGCGGACGCCATGCAGACACAGGTGCAATCCTATCTCAGCCGCGCCAGGATCGCCGCCCAGCGCGGGTCGGTTCTGGCGCGGACCGAAGCCCAGCCGGCACTGGAAAGAATCATGCGGGTGATGCGGCGCCTCAATCCCGACAAGCAATTCAGCCTCTCGATCAATCCGCCCGGACTGGTGCTGGCGATGGAACAGCAGGACGTCGAGGAAACGGTCGGCAACTTGCTGGAAAACGCCGCCCGTTACGCGCATGATCGGATCTCGCTGAATGTCGAGCCGGCCCCTGAAGATGCGCGCGAAAGGGAGCCGGGCCGCCAGTGGATCGTGCTCCAGATCGACGACGACGGACCGGGGCTCGACCCCGATCAGATCGCGGTGGCGATGAAGCGCGGCAAGCGGCTCGACGAGAGCAAGCCCGGAACCGGGCTCGGTCTTTCGATCGTAAGCGAGATCGTGGGTGAATATCAGGGAAGTGTGGAGCTCAGCCGTCGCGATGTTGGAGGATTGCGGGCCACGCTCGTACTGCCGGCCGCAGTCTAAGCGCCAACCGGATAGGACCGATGCGGGACGATCGTGATCCGGCGGTCACACCCGGACCTGAAAATGCCGGCGCTGACGGCAGGCGGTTGCCTCGACCCTCAGGTGGTGCAAAAAGAACTCGACTGGCGACCGACAAGAGGAATGAGTAGCGCGTATCATGAGGAATTACGCAGAAATGACGCGAGCCTTCGCTTCACGCGGTAGGATCGCGGTGGTGGCTTCGGGTGTAGCCCTCGCCGGCTGTGGCACGACCTCGTCCGGCCAAGGCGGGGCGGTTGCCGGACTCGGAGCAGCTTCCACCCGCGTTGCATCGTCCGCGACCTATATCGAAGCCCTGCAGGGTGGCGTCGTTTCGCGCCTTGGCGGCGTCGATCTCGGCAAGTCGGACCGGCAGCGGGCGCTCGAGGCCGAGTATCGCGCCCTCGAGGCCGCGCCGGGCGGGCAGCCCGTCGCCTGGCAAGGGCGGGGCGTCAGCGGCTCCGTCGTCGCTGCCGCACCGTATCAGGTCGGGTCGCAGAATTGCCGTCAATACAGCCATACGGTTACCGTCAAAAGCCAACAGACCACGGCACGCGGCGCGGCCTGCCGCAACAGCGATGGAAGCTGGACGCCGCTCACCTGAGCGGCACCGCCCTCGCATATCCCGAACCGTGGAAGGTGTTGAATCGCGGCCGGTTTGCTTTGGGCGAGCGGATTCCTCGCGCGCGGCGGCACTTCTTGCGGCGAAACGCCTCAAATATACGTCATTGCCGGTTTTCGAGTTGGAATGACATGGCCCTCATAGTATTCCCCAAACATGTTGTTCTGGATCCTCGTCGCCATTCTGACGGCGGCTGTCGCAGCCGTGCTTCTTCTGCCGCTCATGCGGGCGGCAGAGCCACTGCCGTCTCGCCATAGTCACGACATCGAAGTCTATCGCGATCAGCTCGGTGAGCTGGCGCGGGACCGGAGGGCCGGTCTGATCGGGAGCGAGGAAGCCGAGCTGGCCAGGGCCGAGATCGCCCGCCGCATGCTTGCAGCCAGTGCCGCGGATCAGGCTGTGGCGGAGCGCACGCCGAAGCGGCTTCTATCCAACCGCCTGGCGCAGGCTTTCATTTTCCTCTGTCTTCCGGCTGTCGGCCTTTGTCTCTATTTGACGACCGGGAGCCCCGGCGTGCCGGCGCAGCCGCTCGCGGCCCGCCTTGCCGACCCCGGCGACGACGTCAACATCCTGATCGCGAAGGCCGAAAACCACCTGGCCCTCAATCCTCAAGACGGTGCCGGCTGGGATCTGCTGGCGCCGATCTACATGCGCCATGGCCGCCTGGACGATGCCGTCGCCGCCTACGACCGCGCGATCCGCCTGCTCGGGCCAACCCCGGCAAGAATGGGCGGCTACGCCGAGGCCCTGGTGGCGCAGGCCGGCGGTCTGGTTACAGCCGAGGCGCAGAACGCTCTGCAAAAGGCGCTGGCCCTCGACCCCGACGATCCACGCTCCGCATTCTACCTCGCGCTCGGCCTGAAGCAGGAGGGCAAGCACGCAGAGGCGCTCGCAGCATTCCGCAAGCTCGCAGAGAGCTCACCGGCCGATGCGCCCTGGCTGTCTCTGGTAAACCAGCATATCGCGGAGCTCGCCGCCGCCCCGGCCGGCCCTGCCGCGCCCGGAAATCCGGCTCCCGGCGATATTGCCGCCGCAAAGGAAATGAATGCCGGCGACCGGCAGGCGATGATCCGCGGCATGGTCGACAGCCTGGCAAGCCGCCTGAAGGAGGACCCGGCCAACCTGGAGGGCTGGATGCGCCTGATCCGTTCCTATGTGGTGCTGGACCAAAGAGACAGGGCGAAAGATGCGTTGCATGACGGACTTAGGGCCTTCCCGGCAACGGGCGAGCAGGGGAAGCAGTTGCTGGCCTTGGCCCGGGAACTGGGGATCGACGCCGGCGGAGAGGCTGAATGACACGCAAGCAGAAAAGGTTGGCGATAATCGGCGGCGGCGTGGCATTTCTGACGGCCGCGGTGCTGCTCGTCATGTTCGCCTTCAGCCAGGCGGTCGCCTATTTCTATGTTCCGGGCGATCTTGCGAAGGCCGACGTCGCGCCGGGGACGCGTATCCGCCTCGGCGGACTTGTCGAGGCGGGCTCCGTCAAGCGCGGCGAGGGCAGGACCATCACCTTCACGGTGACGGATACGCTTGCGACCGTTCCGGTGACCTATACCGGCATCCTGCCCGACCTCTTCCGAGAGGGCCAGGGCGTGGTGGCCGAGGGTGCCTTCGTCGGCGGCAGCCCGGTTTTCGTTGCGGACACCGTCCTCGCAAAGCATGATGAGACATACATGCCGAAGGATGTCGCCGACCGCCTCAAAGCGCAGGGCGTCACGCTCGGCGGGGAGGAAAACATCCGATGATCATCGAACTCGGGCACTATGCACTGGTTTTGGCGCTCGCGACGGCGATCATCCAGGGCGTCCTGCCCGTCCTGGGGGTGCGACGCGGCGACCCTTCCCTGATGGGACTGGCAGCGAACGCGGCGCTCGTCTGCTTCCTGCTGGTCGCTTTCTCCTTCGCCGTGCTGACTTTCGCCTATGTGACATCGGATTTCTCGGTCAAGAACGTCTGGGAGAACTCGCATTCCCTCAAACCGCTGATCTACAAGATCACCGGGGTCTGGGGAAACCATGAAGGCTCGATGCTTCTCTGGCTGCTGATTCTCGTCTTCTTTTCCGCGATGGTGGCGCTCTTCGGCCGCAACCTGCCGGAGACGTTGAAGGCGAACGTGCTTGCAGTGCAGGCCTGGATCGCGACAGCCTTCGCGTTCTTCGTCCTGCTGACCTCCAATCCCTTCGCGCGGCTCGTGCCGGCACCGGGCGAGGGCAGGGACCTCAACCCCGTGCTGCAGGATATCGGGCTCGCGATCCACCCGCCCTTGCTCTATCTCGGCTATGTCGGCTTTTCCGTATGCTTCTCCTTCGCGGTCGCCGCGCTCATCGAGGGGCGGATCGATGCGGCCTGGGCGCGTTGGGTGCGGCCGTGGACACTTGCCGCCTGGACTTTTCTTACCGCCGGCATCGCCATGGGCTCCTATTGGGCCTATTACGAGCTGGGCTGGGGCGGCTGGTGGTTCTGGGACCCGGTCGAAAACGCCTCCTTCATGCCTTGGCTCGCCGGAACGGCACTTCTGCACTCGGCCCTGGTCATGGAAAAGCGCGAAGCGCTGAAGATATGGACCGTGCTGCTGGCGATCATGACCTTCTCGCTGTCGCTGCTCGGCACGTTCCTGGTGCGCTCCGGCGTGCTGACATCCGTCCATGCCTTCGCCACCGACCCGACCCGCGGCGTCTTCATTCTCGCCATCCTGGTCGTCTTCATCGGCGGCGCGTTTTCGCTCTTTGCCTTCCGTGCCTCCCATCTCAAGGCCGGGGGAATATTCGCACCGGTTTCGCGCGAGGGTGCGCTCGTCGTGAACAACCTGATCCTGACGACGGCCACGGCGACGGTGCTGACCGGCACGCTGTATCCGCTGGTACTCGAAGCGCTGACCGGCGACAAAATTTCGGTCGGCGCGCCGTTCTTCAACATGACGTTCGGTCTGCTGATGCTGCCGCTCATCGCCGTCGTTCCCTTCGGCCCGCTGCTTGCCTGGAAGCGCGGCGACCTTGCCGGTGCGGCGCAGCGTCTGTTTGCGGCTGCCGCGCTCGGCCTGCTCGCCGCGGCGATCTGTTATTACGCGGCAAACGGTGGTCCGGTCCTGGCTCCTTTCGGCCTCGGCCTCGGCGTCTACCTGATTCTGGGAGCGCTCACCGATCTGGTTCTGCGCTCCGGTCTCGGCAAGGTGGCGGCGGGCGTCGCCTGGAGACGGCTTTCGGGCCTGCCGCGTTCGGCTTTCGGCACGGCGCTCGCCCATATCGGGCTCGGAATCACCCTGATCGGGATCGTCACGGTCACGGCTTTCGAAACGGAAACGGTCGTCGAGATGAAACCGGGGGCGGTGGTCGATGTCGGGCGTTACAGCCTGCGTTTCGACGGCATGCGTGAAGGGCGCGGGCCGAACTATACCGAGGATTCCGGCCATTTCACCGTCAGCCGAGGCGGAGTCGAGGTTACCGAGATCTGGTCGTCGAAACGGCTCTATTCGGCGCGGCGCATGCCGACGACCGAGGCCGGAATCCGGACCTTCGGCCTGAGCCAGCTCTATGTATCCTTGGGCGACGACATGGCGGACGGCGGCATCGTCGTCCGCATCTGGTGGAAACCGCTGATCCTATGCATCTGGGGCGGCGCGCTCGTGATGATGGCCGGCGGCGTCGTTTCGCTCAGCGACCGGCGCCTTCGCGTTGGCGCGCCGGCGCGTGCCAGAAAGGCCCTCGCCCTGGATCACGATGATTTCAGGTCGGATCGACCAAAAATCATCAACGTGATCGATTCTAAAGGTTAGAGCGGGATGCGGGCGGAAAACCGTGCACACTTTTCCTCATCCCGCTCTGGGAGCTGCCAAATGATCCGGCTGCTGATCGCCCTCTTCCTTTTGCTGGCGTCCGTTGCCCCGGGCTTCGCCGTCAATCCTGACGAGGTGCTTGCGGATCCGGCGCTCGAAGCGCGTGCCCGGGCGATCTCCGCCCAGCTCCGCTGCATGGTCTGCCAGAACCAGTCGATCGACGATTCGAACGCTGAACTCGCCAAGGATCTGCGGCTGCTCGTACGCGAGCGCCTGAAGAACGGCGATTCCGACGAAGCCGTGATCTCCTACGTCGTCTCACGCTACGGCGAATTCGTGCTCCTGAACCCGCGCCTCGAGGCCAAGACGCTCGTGCTGTGGGGCATGCCTGCCATTCTGCTCGTGGCCGGCATCATCACCCTCGTCGTGGCCGCAAGACGCCGCGGCGCAAGAGTTCCGGGCGCACCGCTTTCCGCCGAGGAAAAGGAAAGGCTGGACAGGCTCCTGCGGCCCTGATCTCAAGCAGGAGGCGCCGGCGCGATTTGGGCGCATCCGTCCGCGCCTTGCAGCTCCACCGCAACATTACCAAAAATTCATCTGCCGGACAGAACTCAGTAAGGTCCCGTCCGTTACATCTGACGGCATAGGCTGTTTCCTCCAGTCACAGCCAGACGAGCGGGTTTCCGACGGTGGGGCCGTTGGATCCGACTCGGGGAAAAGGTTTCCAAGCAGCCTGCCTTGCAGGCGGGCTTCATGAAAGAGAGAAGGCAAAACGAATGTCTACGATCAAAGCTCCACGTCCCTCCTTGAAGACTGTGCTGAAGACCACGACGGTAGCCGGTCTCGCAGCCGTGCTGCTGACGACCGGCCTGCCGGCCGAAGTCGCGCAGTCCTTCGCCGAAGCCGTGAGGGTGCAGGCCCCGGCTGTGCCGAGTTTCGCCAATGTGGTCGACGCCGTTTCGCCGGCGGTCGTCTCCGTCCGCGTGCAGGCACGTGAACGCGTCAGCGACGATGAAAGCAACTTCACCTTCGATTTCGGCGGCCGCGGGTTCGAGGACCTGCCGGAAGACCATCCGCTGCGGCGTTTCTTCCGCGAATTCGCTCCGCGTGAAAACGACCGTGCCGATCGTTGGCGCGACCGCCGCGGTCCGCGTGGCGAAGGTCGTCTCCGTCCGAGGGCGCAAGGCTCCGGCTTCTTCATCACCGAAGACGGTTACCTCGTCACCAACAACCACGTCGTCTCCGACGGCTCGGCCTTCACCGTCATCATGAACGACGGAACCGAGCTCGACGCCAAGCTCGTCGGCAAGGACAGCCGGACCGACCTTGCCGTGCTCAAGGTCGATGACAAGCGCAAGTTCACCTATGTCAGCTTCGCGGACGACGAGAAGGTGCGCGTCGGCGACTGGGTGGTCGCTGTCGGCAATCCCTTCGGCCTCGGCGGCACGGTCACTGCCGGCATCATCTCCGCTCGGGGCCGCGATATCGGCTCCGGTCCCTATGACGATTATCTGCAGGTCGACGCAGCGGTGAACCGCGGCAATTCCGGTGGTCCGACTTTCAATCTTTCCGGCGAGGTGGTCGGTATCAACACGGCCATCTTCTCGCCCTCCGGCGGCAATGTCGGAATCGCCTTCGCAATCCCCGCCTCGGTCGCGAAGGATGTCGTGGACTCCCTGATCAAGGACGGCACGGTGTCGCGCGGCTGGCTTGGTGTCCAGATTCAGCCGGTGACGAAGGATATCGCCGAGTCGCTCGGCCTTTCCGAAGCGAACGGCGCCCTCGTCGTCGAGCCTCAGGCGGGCTCGCCGGGTGAAAAGGCCGGGATCAAGAACGGCGACGTCGTGACGGCGCTCAATGGCGAGCCGGTCAAGGATCCGCGGGACCTCGCACGTCGCGTGGCGGCCCTGCGCCCCGGCTCCACTGCGGAGGTTACCCTGTGGCGCGGCGGCAAATCCGAAACGGTCAACCTCGAGATCGGCACGCTGCCGAGCGATGCCAAGGAGCCCGCACCGGCGACCGGTGAAGCGCAGCCCGACGAAGGGCAGGCAGGCGAGGAGGCGCTGGCCGACCTCGGCCTGACGGTGACCCCGTCGGAGGACGGCAAGGGCGTCACGATCGCCTCCGTCGATCCGGATTCGGACGCCGGCGATCGCGGCCTGAAGGAAGGCGAGAAGATCGTCTCCGTCAACAATCAGGAAGTGAAATCGGCAGACGACGTTCTCAAGGTGATCAACAACGCCAAGAAGGACGGGCGCAGCAAGGCTCTGTTCCAGATCGAAGCACAGGAGGGCAGCCGCTTCGTCGCACTGCCCATCACTCAGGGCTGAGATGCCACGGACGGACTGAGTGCCGTTCCATGAGGGGGCGCCGCGACATAAAGCCATGTCGCGGCGCTTTCCTGTTTCTGGCCGGGTCGCGTGCCCGGTACGCACAGCGAACCGAATCCGGTTGAGACGAACAGAGGTCCGGGACTATGGTCACCCGCATGAAGATTCTGATTGTTGAAGACGATCTCGAGGCAGCCGCTTATCTTGCCAAGGCCTTCCGCGAGGCAGGCATTGTCTGCGACCACGCGAGTGACGGCGAGAGCGGTTTATTCATGGCGAGCGAGAACGCCTATGACGTGCTTGTCGTCGACCGCATGCTTCCCCGCCGCGACGGCCTGTCGCTGATTACGGAACTGAGGCGCAAGGACATCCACACGCCGGTGCTCATTCTCTCGGCACTCGGCCAGGTGGACGACCGCGTCACCGGCCTGCGCGCCGGCGGTGACGATTACCTGCCGAAGCCCTACGCCTTCAGCGAGCTTCTCGCCCGCGTCGAGGTACTCGGCCGGCGTAAGGGCGCACCCGAGCAGGACATGGTCTATCGCGTCGGCGATCTCGAACTCGATCGTTTGTCCCATTCCGTCCGGCGGCAGGGCAAGGAGATCCCCTTGCAGCCGCGCGAATTCCGGCTGCTCGAATATCTCATGAAGAATGCCGGACAGGTGGTGACGAGAACCATGTTGCTCGAAAACGTGTGGGACTATCATTTCGATCCCCAGACCAATGTGATCGACGTGCATGTCTCGCGCTTGCGTTCGAAGATCGAGAAGGATTTCGATCCGCCGTTGCTGAGGACGATCCGTGGCGCCGGATACATGATCAAGGACGACCGGACCACGGACGCATGAGCAGGATCAGCGTGCTGTTCAGGACGACTGCAGTCCGGCTCTCTGCGCTCTATCTGGTCCTGTTCTCCCTTTGCGCCGCCTTCCTCGTCTTCTACGTGACCGGCATGTCGGAGCGTCTCCTGCAGCAGCAGACGCGCGACTCGATCGCCGCCGAGGTAACCCAGATTGCGGATGTCTACGACCGCGCCGGGATCAACGGGCTGCTTCGCTCGCTGGAGCGTCGGGCGCGTCAGCCGGGTGCAAATCTCTATGTCATTGCGGGGCCGAACGGAGAAATCCTCGCCGGCAACGTGGCTGCGCTCCAACCTGGGCTCCTCGACGACGAGGGCTGGAAGTCGGAGCCGTTCCGCTACCGGCGCTTCACCGACGAGAGCCGTGCCGAAAGGCACGTCGCCCTTGCCCAGGTCCTGGTGCTCGACAACGGGCTGAGGATACTGGTCGGCCGCGACCTGCAGGAACCCGAGAAGTTCCGCGTGCTTGTCCGTCAGGCACTGATGGTCGCGCTCGGCATCATGGGGCTCGGGGCGCTGGTCATCTGGTTCGGCATCGGCCGCAATGCCCTGCGCCGCATCGACCGCATGTCGGAGGCGAGCACGAAGATCATGGCCGGGGACCTCTCGCAACGCTTGCCCACGAGCGGTTCCGGCGACGAGTTCGACCGTCTCTCGGAATCCCTGAACGCGATGCTCGAGCGCATCGAGAAGCTGAACGAAGGACTGAAACAGGTCTCGGACAACATAGCGCACGACCTCAAGACACCGCTGACGCGCTTGCGCAACAAGGCAGAGGCGGCGCTCGCCGATACCGAGGGGAGCAACCAGAGCGGCGCGCTCGAACAGATCATCGCCGAGTCCGATCAGCTAATTCGTACGTTCAACGCGCTTCTGATGATTTCCCGCGTCGAAGCCGGCTCCGCCGTCGCCGAGATGAGCGAAGTCGACCTGGCGCGGATCGTGGCGGATTGCGTCGAGCTCTACGAGCCGCTGGCGGAAGACAAGGAAATGCGCATCGAAGCGGAGGCGGCGCCGGGGGTGGCGATCTCCGGCAACCGCGAACTGATCAGCCAGGCGCTGGGCAACCTGATCGACAATGCGATCAAATATGCGGAAGGTGCCGAAAATCCGCTGATACGGGTTGAAATGATGAGGAGCGATCGTCACGTCGTGTTGACCGTTGCCGACCACGGGCCCGGCATTCCGGAGAATATGCGCGGAGAGGTCGTCAAGCGTTTCGTTCGCCTCGACGAAAGCCGGTCGAAGCCGGGGACGGGCCTCGGCCTCTCGCTCGTCGACGCCGTCATGGAGATGCACCGCGGCTCGCTTGAACTGTCGGCGACGGAGGAGGACGGTCGGGGCCTGGCTGTTCGCATGGTTTTCCCGGCGGTTGCGACCTGATAAACCCATGACGGGAACCGAAGGGGGGATGTGCATGGCGGAAGCGATCGAGCGGTCTTTGTCCGATATCGATGTGGTGGCGATTCGCCCGGCGAGCCAGGCGGACGCCAAGGCCGCCCTTTCGGTTCTCAAGGATGCGGCGAAAGGCAGCGAACACATTGCGAAGCTCATTGCCTCGGACGCGCCGCTCAAGGATTTTCTCGTTGCAGCCTTCGCGCTCTCGCCATTCTTGCGGGATACGGCGCGTAGCCACCCGGCGATCCTCGAAGCATTGCTGTCCGAGACGCTGCCGGCGTTTTGTAAGCGCAGGATCGAGGCCGCAAGGGCGGCCTGGCGGGGCGATGCAGCCGGGGCGGCGCTGCCGGATGCGGAGATCATGACGCGATTGAGGCGGGCGAAGCGCGAGGTCGCCTTCGCTGTCGCGCTTGCGGACCTGTCGCGGCTTTTCGGCGGCCGTGAGACGACGCGGTGGCTCAGCGAGTTTGCAGAGGCGGCCGTTTCGGCGGCGATCGATCATCTGCTGCTCGGTGCGCATGAAAGCGGCAAGTTCGTGTTGAAGGACAGTTCCGCGCCGTCCACCGCCTCCGGCGTCGTCGTGCTTGGAATGGGCAAACTTGGTGCCGGCGAGCTCAACTATTCTTCCGATATCGATCTTGTCGTCTTCTACGATCCGCAGTCGAGCATCATCACCAATCGCGACGATGCTCCGGAAACCTTCGCCCGGCTGTTGCGGCGCTTGATTCGCATCCTGCAGGAGAGAACCGGCGACGGCTATGTCTTCCGTACGGATCTGCGGCTTAGGCCAGACCCGGGCTCGACGCCACTTGCCATCCCGGTCGAGGCGGCGATGCTCTATTACGAGAGCAGGGGACAGAACTGGGAACGGGCCGCCTTCATCAAGGCGCGGCCGATCGCGGGCGATCTGGAGGCGGGCGAACGCTTCCTCAAGGAACTGACGCCCTTCGTCTTCCGCAAGTACCTCGACTATGCGGCAATTGCCGACATTCACTCGATCAAGCGGCAGATCCATGCCCACAAGGGGCACGGAGAAATCGCCGTGAAGGGACACAACATCAAGCTCGGGCGCGGCGGCATCCGGGAGATCGAGTTCTTCGTCCAGACGCAGCAGCTGATCGCAGGCGGCCGCACGCCCGCGCTGCGGCTGCGCGAAACGGAAACGATGCTGCGGATGCTCGCCGAGAGCGGCTGGATCGACGGGGCGACGGCCGAGGAACTTGTCGAGGCCTATTGGTTCCTGCGCGACGTCGAGCACCGCATCCAGATGGTGCATGACGAGCAGACCCACCTTCTTCCGGAGACCGAGCCGGAACTCAGGCGGATCGCCTATATGCTCGGCTTCGAGGATACGGCTTCCTTCTCGAATGCGCTGTCGCGCGTGCTGCGCACGGTCGAGCGGCGCTATGCGCAGCTTTTCGAGCAGGAGGCGAAGCTATCCACCGAGACCGGAAACCTGGTCTTCACCGGTCAGCAGGACGATCCGGATACGCTCGAAACGTTGAAGAAGCTCGGTTTCCAACGGCCATCCGACATAGCGAATATCATCCGCACCTGGCACTACGGGCGCTATCGGGCAACGCAGTCGGTCGAGGCGCGCGAGCGGCTGACGGAACTGACGCCGGAACTCCTGCGCGTCTTCGGCGAAAGCAGGCGGGCCGACGAAGCATTTCTGCGTTTCGACCACTTCCTCTCCGGTCTGCCGGCGGGGATCCAGCTCTTCTCGCTGCTCGGCAACAATCCCGGCCTCCTGTCGTTGATCGTCAATATCATGTCGTCGGCACCGCGCCTGGCGGATATCATTGCCGCCAAACCGCATGTCTTCGACGGCATGCTGGAGCCGGGGCTGCTTGCGGAGCTGCCGACCAGGGATTATCTGGCGCCGCGCATCGCGACTTTCGTCGGCGGAGGCCGGCACTACGAGGAGGTGCTGGACCGCTTGCGCATCATCGCCGCCGAGCAGCGCTTCCTGATCGGCATCCGGCTGCTCACGGGCGCGATCACCGGCCTTCAGGCGGGGCGCGCTCTCACCGACCTTGCCGATCTGATCATTGCCGCCGCGCTCGATGCAGTCCTGGAGGAGGTCCGGTCGGCGCATGGACGTTTCCCCGGGGGGCGAGTAGCAATCGTCGGAATGGGCAAGCTCGGCAGTCACGAATTGACCGCCGGCTCCGATATCGACCTCATCCTGCTCTACGACTACGACGACGAAGTGCTCGAGTCCGACGGCGCCAAGCCGCTCGATCCGGTGCGTTATTTTACGCGGGTCACGCAGCGTCTGATCGCCGCGCTGTCGGCGCCGACCGCCGAGGGCATCCTCTACGACGTGGACATGCGGCTGCGACCCTCCGGCAACAAGGGGCCGGTTGCCACCCGCATAACCGCCTTCGCCAAGTACCAGCGAACGGAAGCCTGGACCTGGGAGCATCTGGCGCTGACGCGGGCGCGCTGCATCTGCGGCGATGAGAGCCTCGTCGGCGAAGCGGAGGCGATCTTTGCCGAGATTCTCACTGAAAAGCGCGACATCGCGAAGATCCGCAAGGACGTCGAGGAGATGCGCGGCCTGATCGACAAGGAGAAACCGCCGAAGGACATATGGGATTTCAAACTCATTCCCGGCGGGTTGGTCGATATCGAGTTCATCGCCCAGTACCTCGCCCTGGTCGCACCGGCGAGGGGAGTAACGTCCCCTCCTGCCGGTACGCATACGCTCGAGGCGCTGAAGGCGCTCGGTGCCGGGATGATGAATGCGAACGATCTCGATACGGCCGCCGAAGCGCTCGTGCTCTTCACCGAGCTGTCGCAGCTCGTGCGCCTTTGCATCGATGGCGACTTCGACCCCAAGGAAGCGCCGGCCGGTCTCGTGGATCTCGTCTGCCGTGCCGGAGACTATCCGGATCTGACGCATCTCGAAGCCGACATTCGCCGTCTCTCGAAGGCCGTGCGCCGGATCTTCCAGGGGGTTGTTGCTGCAGCGTAAGCGGGCGTGGTCAGCCGCGGTCGGGAATCCTGACCGATATGATGGTGCCGACATTCTCTGCCGAATGGATCTTCATTGTCCCGCCGTGAAGCCGCGTCAGCGAGCGGGATATGGCGAGCCCGAGCCCGGAGCCGCCCTTGCTCTTGGCATATTGGCTCTGCACCTGCTCGAAGGGCTGGCCGATCTTCTGCAATGCGCCCTTGGGAATGCCGATGCCGGAATCGGCGATCGTCAGCGTGACGGCGCCCCTCACCTTGCGGGCCCGCAAGGAGATGCGCCCGCCTTCATTGGTGAACTTGACTGCATTGGAGAGGAGGTTGAGCAGGACCTGCTTCATCGCCCGGCGGTCGGCGAACATCGTCAGGCCGGAGGATATCTGCTGGACCACGCGGATGTTCTTTCGCTCTGCGGGAATCGTCGTGAAACGAAGGGTCTCCTCGATGAGTGGCGCGAGATCGATCCGCTCGCGCGTGATGCGCATATGGCCGGCCTCGATCTTCGACATGTCGAGTATGTCGTTGATGACGTTGAGCAGATGCTTGCCGCTCTCGAAAATATCGCGCGAATACTCGTGGTATTTCTCCGAGCCGAGGGGGCCGAACATCTGGTCCTGCAGGATTTCCGAGAAGCCGAGAATGGCGTTCAGCGGCGTGCGCAGCTCGTGCGACATGTTGGCGAGGAATTCGGACTTTGCCCGGTTCGCGGCCTCGGCGCGCTCTTTCTCCGCCTGATAGTTCGCATTGGCGATGGAAAGTTCGGCCTTCTGCTGCTCAAGTGTTACGCGGGAGGCGGAGAGATCGCCGATGGTCGCCATCAGCCGCCGCTCGGATTCGCGCAGGCGAACTTGATGCCGCTTGAGGAGCGTGATGTCCGTACCCACCGAGACGAGCCCGCCGTCGCGCGTGCGGCGCTCATTGATCTGCAGCCAGCGTTCGTCGGCAAGCTGAACCTCGCTCGTCTGCGAGTGGTTGCTCCGGTCCGGATCGGCGATGCGCCGTTCGACGACGGGCCTTGCCGCCGCAGCATGGACGATCGTGCGTTCGGTGCCCGGCACCAGCACGTGGTCGGGCAACTGCCAGGCTTGCTGGTAATGGGTGTTGCACATCACCAGGCGATCGTGCTTGTCCCAGAGCACGAAGGCCTCCGAGGTGCACTCGATCGCGTCCGCCAGGCGCTGATCGGCCTCGGCGTAACGCTGCGCAAGCCTGTGCTGCTCGGTCACGTCCATCGCAATGCCGATCAGATGCGTCCGGCCCGACACGGTGCGGATCACCTGGGCACGCGCTCGAAGCCATACATAGTGGCCATCCGCATGGCGCATCCGGAACACCTGATCGATCTGGCGCTCGTTGCCTTTCGCGATTGCCCGAGCGACCCGGTATATGCCCCGGTCCTCGACATGCATGAGACGGGCGGCATCGCCGAACGACAGTACGCTCGCGTCGCCCGGCATGCCGAGCATCTCGTACATCGAGCGGGACCAGAAGAGGCGCCGGTTGTCGAGATCGAAATCCCAGAGGCCGCAGCGTCCGCGGGAGAGCGCCGTTTCGACGCGCAGGTTCGATTCGGCAAAGACCGCATCGGCATCGCGGGTGCGCTTTGCCTGGATGTAATAGGCATAGAGGACGACCATCAGGATCGCCGAAACACCGGCAAACAGCGTGACGTTGAGCGAAATTTCGTCGCGCCATGCCGCTTCGAATCTGGCGATCGACGTTGCCGCCAGAACGGCGCCGCCGGAATCCGGCAATTGCCGGAGCGCGATGAAATGCTCGGTGCCGTCGATCGACGCTCTTACGACGCTGGCACCCTCGCCGTAATATTGCAGCGTCGCGACCTCGGGAGCGATTGCGGAGAGCGTGCGTCCGATGAGATGGACGCCATCCTGCGTGCCGGCAAAGACGCGGCCGTCTCTGCGGACCGTCAGCAGGAAAATTCCGGCGTCCAGGATTTCCGCAGGCAGAAATTCGGTGAGCCGCCGTTCGACTTCCCAGCGGCGGCCCTCGGCGAAGAGTTCCGATCCGCCGGTCTGGAAAACACCGGCTGCTGCTGCGGCCGCGAGGCTGACCGTCCGGCGGGAGGAGGCCTCCATGCGGGCATGCTCGTCCATGATGCCCGACATGCGTGAGATCGCCACGATGAGAAGAAAAGCGATGATGAGGACCGGGATGGACCGCTTGAGCATCGGCTCGGCCATTGCGAGCTTCTGCGACGCCGGTTCGGCAAAGATCTTTGCCTGCTCGATGAACTCCCGTTCGAGGCCCGAAAAGCCCGGAAACTTGAGTCGCAACCGCCCTTCGGCTGCGCTTCCCCGTCGCGCGTCCGCCATCTTATCCAATTTGTCGTCCTCGAAAAGCGTTCCGCACTCGACAATGCCGCAAGGAACGCTTGATTCTTCTCAGTCCGAAACGTCGATCCCATCTTCAGCGGTTTCCCGGAAGCGGGCGTTCCAGTGATTCGGCGCGCCGCTCGCCCGAATCTGACTCAATGAATCACAGGGCGATTCGCCTTGTCCAGAGGCAATGGTAAAGATTTGTTAACCATATTTCATCGTTGGGAAATGATAGCCGGATTGCCGGGAGTTTATGGCGGCTGCTGCGAGATGGATTGATGCGTTGAAGTTCTGCCTCTCCTCATCCCTGTGACGAGCACAGGGATGAGGAGATCAACAAGCCGGGACCGATGCTCGTTCAGTGCTCGTCTTTGAGCATGCGGTCGACGATGTCGCTGACATCGGCGGAAAGGTTGGAGGCACGCGCGATTTCCTCAAGCGCGCTGCGGGCGTGGCCGGCCCGGATTTTTTCGAGCGACCGCCATGAGCGCATCGACGTCAGAATACGCGCGGCAAGCTGAGGGTTGCGCGTATCGATGTCCAGGATCTGTCGGGCAAGGAAACGATAGCCTTCGCCGTCGATGCGGTTGAAGCCGGTGGCATTCGCGAAGGCGAATGTGCCGACCAGTGAGCGAACGCGGTTCGGATTGCTGGCATTGAAGAGCGGATCCGACATCAGCGCCCGAACGCGGTCGAGCGTCGATGCTCCGGGGATCGTCGCCTGAATGGCAAACCACTTGTCGATGACGAGCGCGTTGTCGGCAAAGCGCTTCTTGAACACGGCCAGTGCGTCCGCCGTCTCCCGGGCATCCGGAAACCGGTGTGCAAGAAGCGTCAGCGCCTGGCTGAGATCGGTCATGTTGTTGGCGGAGCTAAACGCATCAGCCGCTTTGTCCGGGCTTCCGTCGGCATAGACGAGATAGGAGAGCCCGGAATTGCGCAGCGCCCGCCGTCCGGCACTGTCGGCGTCGGGCCGGAACGGGCCGGACAGCGACATCTCGTTTACCAGTCGCGCAAAGGTATCTTTGCCGACCGTGGCGATGGCGGCCAGAATAGCCTGGCGGCCGGCGTAAATGGCATCCGGGTCGTTATTGCTGCCGATTTCGCGGCCTATGTCGGTTTCGCTCGGCAGGGACAGTACTTGCGATCGGAACGCCGGCTCCAGTCGGTCGTCGCCGGCTGCGGCAAGCAGGGCATCGACGAGCGCATCGTCACAGTCAATCGGCTGCTCGGTACGCGCTTCCGCTGCCGCCTTGACGAGATTGTCGAGGGCCATCGCGTTCAGCGCCTGCCAGCGTGCGAAGAGGTCGGTCTCGTGGCGCGCGATCAGCGCACGATGTTCGGCGCTTTGCGTCAGGTGCAGATTGACGGGCGCGGAGAAGCCGCGGTTGAAGGAGGGGACCGGCTCGGATGGGATGCCGGAAAAGGTGACCGTCTGTTTGCGCTCGGTCAGGTGCAGTACGTCGCCGGTGATCTCGGCGCCGGAGACGGCCGAGGGCCTTGCCTCGCTTCCGTCCGGAAGCAGCAATCCGAAGCGGAGCGGGATATGCATCGGTGCCTTGCTGCTCTGCCCGGGCGTCGGCGGAACGGTCTGCTCCAGCGACAGCGTGTATGTCTGCCTGGCGGCGTCATAGGTGCCGGAAGCGGTGACGAGCGGCGTTCCGGCCTGATGGTACCAGAGCGAGAACTGCTTGAGGTCTCGGCCGCTCGCAGCCTCGAAGCAGGCGATGAAATCCTCGATCGTCACCGCCTGGCCGTCGTGACGCTCGAAGTAGAGGTCCATTCCCTTCTTGAAGAGGTCGCGGCCGAGGATCGTCGCGATCATCCGCGTGACCTCGGACCCCTTCTCGTAAACCGTCGTCGTGTAGAAATTGTTGATTTCGCGGTATTGCGTCGGGCGCACCGGATGGGCGAGGGGGCCGGCATCCTCGGGGAACTGCTCGGATTTCAAGTGCCGCACTTCGGCGATCCGCTTCACGGCGCGCGACCGCATGTCGGCGGAAAACTCGTGGTCGCGATAGACGGTCAGGCCTTCCTTCAGGCAGAGCTGAAACCAGTCGCGGCAGGTGATGCGGTTGCCGGTCCAGTTGTGGAAATATTCGTGGGCGATGATCGCTTCGATATTGGCATAGTCCGCATCGGTCGCCGTCTCCGGATCGGCGAGCACGTATTTGTCGTTGAAGATGTTGAGCCCCTTGTTCTCCATGGCGCCCATGTTGAAATCGGAAACGGCAACGATCATGAAGATATCGAGATCGTATTCGCGCCCGAAGACCTCCTCATCCCATTTCATCGACCGCTTCAGCGCATCCATGGCGTAGGCGGCGCGCGGCTCCTTGCCGTGCTCGACATAGATTTTGAGCGCGACGTCGCGGCCGGAAGCGGTGGTGAAGGCGTCCTCGACGACGCCCAGATCGCCGGCAACGAGCGCGAACAGATAGCTCGGCTTAGGATGCGGATCGAACCAGGAGGCGAAGTGACGGCCGTCACCCATGTCGGCGCCGCCGAGATAGTTGCCGTTCGAAAGCAGCAGCGGTGCAGAAGCCTTGTCCGCGATGATGTTGACGGTATAGACCGCCAGCACGTCGGGACGATCCGGGAAGTAGGTGATGCGGCGGAAGCCTTCGGCTTCGCACTGGGTGCAATAGACGTCGCTCGTGCGGTAGAGGCCCATCAGCTTGGTGTTCGTCTCAGGCGACAAGGCCGTCGTGACGGTGATCTCGAAGGGCGCCGCTTCCGGCAGGCCGCGAATGGTGAGCGTGTCGTCCGTCGCTTCATAGAGCGTGCCGGGGACCGCTACCTGGTCGAGCAGCAGGCCGGTCATGGTGAGCTCGTCGCCGTCGAGAACGAGCGGTGCAGAGGGGCTGACGCCTTCGCGGCGATGGAAGATCATGCGCGCCTCGACCTTCGTTTCCCTCGGGTCGAGTTCGAAAGTCAGGTCCACCCTCTCGAGTACGAAATCGGTCGGCCGGTAGTTTTCCAGATGAACGATCTGGCCAGTGTTTGTCCGCATGGTCAGTCCTGCTTGCGCTTGCTCATTTGATTTGTAGAGGGCGCTCGTGATGGTGAAAAGCCAAGATCCGAGATTTACGCACGAATGTGGTGCCGGCGACGGTACATCCGGCAGCAAAAACGCAGGCCCCGTCCCGCCTCTTATTGACCGAAGATTTATCGGAGCGGCACTAACAAGAACTAAATCCGCGACGATTTTTTCGGGCTTGCTAAATAAACTGCAGGCGCATTTTTCTCCGGCAGCAAGCTTTGCACATGCAGGCGAAATCATCACGAAAAAACCAGGTCCATCACGAAATTTGATCCAACATGCTGCGCAAGCACGGGTAAGGTGGCGTGGTCCTTTCGCGGCCTTGCCGCCGCGTCCTCCCGTTTTTGTTGGCCTTCCGATCGGTTCGCCGATGTCAGTTTGAAAAGTTGTGTTTCATGGATGCGGACGATGCGAGCCCGATGAAGGGGATTGTGCTCAAGGTGCTCTCCGTCGTCGTCTTCGTGTGCATGTCGACCTGTATCAAGGCTGCGGGCGACGACATCCCCACCGGCCAGATCACCTTCTATCGCTCGGCTTTTGCGATGGTGCCGATCCTTGGATTTCTGGCATGCCGCGGCGCATTGCGGGACGCTTTCAGGACCACTGATATCACCGGACACCTGGTGCGCGGCTTTGTCGGCATTCTCGCCATGAGTTGCGGCTTTTACGGTCTCGTCCATCTGCCGCTGCCGGAGGCGATTGCGATCGGCTATGCCATGCCGCTGCTGGCCGTGGCTTTCGCGGCGATTTTTCTGGGCGAGATCGTGCGGCTCTATCGCTGGTCTGCGGTGTTTGTCGGGCTCGCCGGTGTGTTTATCATCACCTGGCCGCGGCTTACGCTGTTCAATGAAGGGGGCTTCGGGTCGGCCGAGGCCATGGGTGCGGTCGCCGTACTGCTTTCAGCAGCGCTCGGGGCAACGGCGATGGTACTCGTGCGCAAGCTCGTGCAGAAGGAGCGCACGCACACCATCGTCCTCTACTTCTCCCTTTCGGCCGCGGTGTTCTCGCTCGCGACACTGCCTTTCGGTTGGTCCGAGCTTTCCTGGCAGGCCTTCGTTCTCCTGACGATCGCCGGCTTTTGCGGCGGCGTCGGGCAGATCCTGCTGACGGAGAGCTATCGCCACGCCGATATGTCGACGATCGCTCCCTTCGAGTACACGTCGATCGTGCTCGGCATCGTCATCGGCTACTTCCTCTTCGGCGACGTGCCGACCGCGACCATGCTTGCCGGAACGGCGATCGTCGTCGGCGCGGGCATCTTCATCATCTATCGGGAGCATCGGCTGGGACTGGAACGCAAGGGCGCGCGCAAGCACGTGACGCCGCAGGGATAAAGGGATGTGCTACTCGGCGCGTTGCTCCCAGGCAGGAACGGTATCGTCCTCGATGAGTTCGCCTGCGTCCTGCTGCGCGAGCGGACCGGTGACGTCAGGACCGGGGGTCGGCAGTACCGTGGTCGCCTGGAAATCGGTCTTCGCCACGAGGCCGTCATGCTGCTCGCGCTGAAGGATGCGCCATGCGGCATAGCCGCTGTAGAGCGCAAAATACACGGCAAGCGCGATGAACAGTGCGACGGGGCCAAACCGGTCCATGACCGGACCGACCATCAGCGGACCGGAGATCGTGCCGAGGCCGTAGGTGATCATCAGGCCGGATGAAATCTCCACATATTCGTCGGGGCGGGCAAGGTCGTTGGCATGCGCGACGTTCAGGGCATAGATCGGGAAGAGGACCGTGCCGATGCAGGCGGCGAGTGCATAGAGAACCGGGGGACTGCTCGCAATCGAGACGGACATGGCAAGGCACGACACGACGCCGGCGATGCCGCAGGCAACCATGACGATGCGCCGGTCCATCCGGTCCGAGGCACGGCCGATCGGGACCTGCGAGATCGCGCTGCCGGCCAGAAGCGACGCGAGCAGTGTCGCTCCCTCGCCGGTCGAAAGGCCGATCTTCTGGGTGAAGACGCCGCCGAGATTGAGCCATGCGCCCGAGAGCGCACCGGCGAGAAAGCCGCCGACGACCGCGACCGGCGAGCGGCGATAGAGTGCGGGGATATCGAAATTTGCCCGTGCCGGGGGTGCAGGCATCGGTGAGGAGGAGAGGGCGGTCGGCAGCAGGGCGAGCGAGAACAGGACGCCGCAAAGGATGAACAGAGAGGTGTTGCTCGGATCACCGAGCGGCACCAGGTACTGTCCGCCGATCGTGCCGACCATCGTGGTTATGAGATAGAGCGAGAAGAGCAGGCCGCGATTTTCGTTCGTCACGCGCTCGTTCAGCCAGCTCTCGATGACGAGATAGCTTCCGGCAATCGCAAAGCCCGACACGGCACGGAAGCCGATCCAGGCACGCCAATCGACGACGAGCCCGCACATCAGGATCGCGATGGACAGGAGCGTTATCAGGGCGGTGAAGACGCGGACATGGCCGACGCGCAGGACGAATTTAGGCGTGACGATGCAGGAAAGGGTGAACCCCAGCGTATAGCCGGTCGCGAAGATCGAGATGGTGAGGGTCGACCAGCTTTCCGCCACGGAGCGTACCGGGATGACATAGCTCTGCAGCCCGAATGCGACCATCATCAGGAAGGTCGAGAGCATCAGGCTGAAAACGGAAGCGAAATTCGCCAGCATCGGCGCTCCTGGTGAGGGGATAAGGAGCGGCTTCGTTTCGGCTTCGGCCGATGAACTTCGTCACTCCGTCAAAACGGAATCGAGAGTGGCTGTAACGAAGTTCCGGGGCGCTGTCGATTGCGACAGGGAATGGTGAAATGACGCAGCGGGAAAGGCTGAAGCGGGATGAGGAAAAATGTGTGCGGTTTTCCGCCCGCATCCCGCGTTCAACCAATTGGAATCGATCACATTGGTTTCAGGTCGATCCGACCTGGAACCACGTGATCTAGCTCGGCAGCAACCGGCTCGCCGCGCCGTCATGGACGCGCCGTCCGTCGCTGGCGATGCTAAGGCGGCTATACTCGCGAGACGCGCGGACGGCGGTGCGAATGTCGGAGATCGTGTCGACGAGAGCGCGAATGCTGTCGAGCGGCTTGGACATGATCGTTCCCTCCTGCAGTCGTTCCGACGCGGGGCGTTCAGCGCTGGATGAATTCGGCGAAGATCTGAGCCGGGCGGGTCGTCCGCGCGAGGCCGATTGCGGTCAGCTGCTCGTTGGCAGCCGAACCGAAGCTGTTGAACGGCGTGCGCGAGGAAGCACCGGCGTAGCGGAGCGTCTCGAAGCTGCTGTGAATCGGGCGATAGCGGGCAGTCATGGTTCAGTTCCTTATCCATTCCTCCCGTGGCCTTATATTGCGGTGCAGCATTGATTTTGCAATGCGTTAAAACGCCGCTCAGACATGCGCAAATCGCATGGCTTTTTTCACACCTTGTTCATGAATCCAGCAGTGGTATCAGCCGAGGCGCGACTTGAACGCCAGCAGGTCCAGCCAGGCGAAGCGTTTGTTGATCGGCGCCGCGACAAGGTCCTGCGGATGCAAGGTGGCGAGCGTCGGAATGCTGGTGCCGCCAAAGGTGAGCTCTCGCCATTCGCCGCGCAGTTGATGGATCGTTTCGCCGCCGAAGAAGAAGCGGGCGGTGAAGTTGCCGAGTAGAAGCAACTGCTTGGGTTCGGCCAGCGCGATCTGACGCTCGATGAACGGCCGGCAGATATCCGCCTCACGGGCGCTCGGAACGCGGTTGCCGGGTGGCCGCCAGGGCACGGCGTTGGCAAGAAGGACGTCCTCGCGCGAGAGGCCGACGCCGGACAGCATGCGTTCGAGCATCTCGCCGTGCCGTCCCGCAAAGGGGCGGCCGTCGCGGTCGTCATCCGCGTAGGGCATCGGACCGATTATCATGACTCCCGAGGCAGCACTGCCTTCGGCGAAGACGAGGTTGCGGGCGCTGTTCCTGAGATTGCAGCCGGCAAAGGCCTCCATGGCCGTACGCAGCTCTCCCAGCGATCGCGCGGCATCCGCGACGAACTGCGCCTCCTTGATGGCCTGCTCGTCCGGTATCGCCACCACCGGAGGGGGTGCCGGAGGCGCGGGGCGACGCTCGCGGGCGGCGGCAGGGGGAGCAGACTGCTGCGGTTCGGCTGCGGTCGCGCCGGTTTGCGGCACGGCGCGGCTTTGTGCGCGCCTGCTTTTCATCGCCTCGAATTCAGCGAGCCGATCGACCGGCTCTTCTTCGAGGAGCCACTCGACACCCGCCTCCGCATGGAAGGCGAGAAGGGCAGCGAGTTCGGAGCGGGAGAGGTCGTTGGCCGAGATCATGGGGCGAATGTAACAGATCGGTGGGGGTGGTCCACTGCACGTTCCTTAAATCTGTAGCGGCAGGGACCGCCTTCAGGCCGCCGCTGTCCAGGCCGCAATGTCGTCGCGCTCGCCGATGAGCGCCAGGCCATGGGCGATCGACAGGAGCTCGCCGCCGCTCTCGATACGCTCTTTGCCGAAGCGGTTCTCGAAGAGACGGCGAACCGCCGGCACGAAGGACGTCCCGCCGGTCAGAAACACCTTGTCGATCCCGTCCGGCGTGGTCGCAGTCGTTGAAAGGACCTCGTCAAGCGCCTCCTCGATGCGGGCGAGGTCAGGCGCAATCCAGCCTTCGAACTCGTCCCGGCGAACGGTACGGCGTGCGCGCTCTCCCAGCGGCGCAAAGGCGAATTCGGTTTCCTCCGCCTGCGAGAGCCGCATCTTGGTGGCCGAGACCGCCTGGTAGAGCGGATAGCCTTCGTCATGCTCGATGAGCTCCACGAAGGACTCCAGCTTCTCCGGCTCCAGGCTTGCCCGCACCAGCTTTTTCAATTCAGTGAAATCTCTCAACGTCTTGAAGATCGAAAGCTGATTCCAGCGGCCGAAATTCGCGTAGTAGCTCGACGGCACCTCAAGCAGCTTGTCGAAGCTCTTGAACAGACTCCCCTTTCCGATGAGCGGCGAGACGATGTTGTCGATGATCCGGAAGTCGAAATGGTCTCCCGCGATGCCGACGCCGGAATGTCCGATCGGCGTTGCCGTCAGCCGACCGGCCTGGCTCTCGAATCGGATGATCGAGTAGTCGGTAGTGCCGCCGCCGAAGTCGGCGACGAGCACCGTCGCGTCCCGATCGAGATTGCGCGCGAAATAGAAGGCGGCCGCGACCGGCTCGTACACGTAATGGACTTCGGGAAAGCCCATGCGGGTAAGCGCGCGATTGTAGCGTTCGAGGGCCAGTTTCTCGTCCGGATTGGCGCCCGCGAAATGCACGGGACGGCCGATGACGACACGCCTGAAGGTGGCCTCCCAGTTATTTCCGGCATAGTCCCTGAGCCGCGTCAGGAAGCGCTGCATCAGATCCTCGAACTCGTAGCGTTTGCCGAAGATCAGCGTGCCCTGGAAGAGCGCACTCGCAGCAAAGGTTTTGATCGATTGAAGGAAGCGGCATTCGCCCGGATTGTCGATGAACTCGCGGATTGCCGCCTGTCCTGCTTCCACTTTCAGCGGCGAGGGACCCGCATCCTTCAGGAAAGACAGGGCCGTCCGCGTCGTGTCCGATCTTCCGGTCGGGCTTTCCACGACGATGGAGCGCGTCGATGCGCCTTCGGTCTGCGCCAGTACGGAATTGGTCGTGCCGAAGTCGAGGCCTAGGGCGGATGCCATGATCGTCTCCGTCTTGTCGGTGATGCGGCTTGCGGGGTGGGGCGGGCCTCCTCGCATGCGAGCGCTGCAAAAGCAAGCTGCCGACTGCCACATCCGGGGCAAACTATTTACGTTTACGTTCCAGTAACATAGTAAACTCATGAACTCATGCGCAAATGCAGAGACAGTCTGTCGCATCCCGGCTCGACAAGGTTTACGGCATTTGTCATGACGGGATGATTTGGCCGGGAACGGAGCCGGCAGAAGACCGGCAAAACTGGAGAGTGTAATGACCGAGCAACAAGAACTCCCCGAACGCGAGAGCATGGAATTCGACGTCGTGATCGTCGGGGCGGGACCGGCGGGGCTTGCCGCGGCGATCCGGCTGAAGCAGGTCAATCCGGAACTCTCGGTCGTGGTGCTGGAGAAGGGCGCCGAAGTGGGCGCGCATATCCTCTCCGGCGCCGTGGTCGACCCGATCGGCATCGACCGGCTCTTGCCGGGCTGGCGCGACGAACCGGACCACCCGTTCAAGACGGAAGTCACCGACGATCAGTTCCTCTTTCTCGGCCCCGCAGGCTCTGTCCGCCTTCCCAATTTCCTGATGCCGCCGCTGATGAACAATCACGGCAACTACGTGGTATCGCTGGGCAATGTCTGCCGCTGGCTCGCCACCCAGGCGGAAGCGCTCGGCGTCGAGATCTATCCGGGTTTTGCCGCGACGGAAGTGCTCTACAATGACGAGGGCGCGGTGATCGGCGTTGCCACCGGCGACATGGGCATCGAGCGGAACGGCGAGCCGGGGCCGAACTTCGCCCGCGGCATGGAGCTGCTCGGCAAGTACACCCTCATCGGCGAGGGCGTGCGTGGCTCGCTCGCCAAGCAGCTGATTGCCAAATACAAGCTCGACGCGGGCTGCGACGTGCCGAAATTCGGCATCGGCCTGAAGGAGCTCTGGGAGGTGAAACCGGAAAATCATAAGCCGGGCCTCGTGCAGCATTCCTTCGGCTGGCCGCTCGGCATGAAGACCGGCGGCGGCTCCTTCCTCTATCACCTTGAGGACAATCTGGTGGCCGTCGGTTTCGTCGTCCACCTCAACTACAAGAACCCGTATCTCTATCCGTTCGAGGAATTCCAGCGCTTCAAGACGCATCCGGCGATCCGCGGCACTTTCGAGGGTGGAAAAAGGCTCTCCTACGGCGCCCGCGCCATCACCGAAGGCGGCTACCAGTCGGTGCCGAAGCTGTCTTTCCCCGGCGGGGCGCTGATCGGCTGCTCGGCCGGCTTCGTCAACGTGCCGCGCATCAAGGGCAGCCACAATGCGGTGCTGTCCGGCATTCTCGCCGCGGAGAAGCTTGCGGCGGCGATCGCCGACGGCCGCGCCAATGACGAGCCGATCGAGATCGAGCGCGGCTGGCGCGAGAGCGCTATCGGCCAGGACCTGAAGCGGGTCCGGAACGTCAAGCCGCTGTGGTCGAAATTCGGCACCGCCGTTGGGGTGGCGCTCGGCGGTCTCGACATGTGGACCAACCAGCTCTTCGGCTTTTCTTTCTTCGGGACGCTGAAGCACGGCAAGACCGATGCGCAATCGCTCGAGCCGGCCGCCAAGCACGAGAGGATCGACTATCCGAAACCGGACGGGGTGCTGACCTTCGACCGGCTCTCCTCGGTGTTCCTGTCGAACACCAATCACGAGGAGGACCAGCCGGTGCATCTGCAGGTGAAGGACTGGGACCTGCAGAAGCGCTCGGAATACGAGGTCTATGCCGGCCCATCTTCGCGCTACTGTCCGGCCGGCGTCTATGAATGGGTGAAGAAGGACGGCCAGCAGACCTTCGTCATCAACGCCCAGAACTGCGTCCACTGCAAGACCTGCGACATCAAGGACCCGAACCAGAACATCAACTGGGTGCCGCCACAAGGGGGCGAAGGGCCGGTTTATCCGAACATGTGAATGTTCGGAGAGGCAGGCCCGTACGGACTCCCGCCAGGAGAAAGCGGGCGAAGGGCCGGTCTATCCGAACATGTGAATGTTCGGATAGGCAGGTCGAACGCCCCCTGTCCGAACACGCAATTGCACTTCCCGAAAAGGCCGGCGAGCGATCGCCGGCCTTTTCGCATGTCCTTATCAGTCGTCCAGCTTCCGACGTGGATGGTGGGGGTTGCCGGCAAATGAAATTAAAAAAGGGGGTTAAACCCATCAATTATTTGTGTAGTTTGACAAACGGCAGGAATGTCAGCCGCTGACGCAAATGGGAAAGTGTTTGCCGGAAAGACTCGATAGCAATGTGGGCGGCACCGGTCCGAACAGGTATCGGTTGGCCCGCGAGCTGTCGCGCCCCGGCATCGGACCGGGGCGGGTGCTTGTACCATTCACTGTCAGCAGCTGCGGTGAGGCTGGCAGTCCGCCATAGAGACACCGCCAAAACAGAGGGAGCCGAAATGAAGAAACTTCTTGCAACGACATGCCTGGCCGCCGGTCTTTTGGGACTCGGCAGCGCGGCATCGGCGGCGGAATGCGGCGATGTGACGATTGCCAACATGAACTGGCAGAGCGCCGAAGTCCTGGCGAGTGTGGACAAGTTCATTTTGACCGAAGGCTACGGCTGCAGTGCAGAGCTGGTCGTCGGCGACACGGTGCCGACCATCACGTCGATGATCGAGAAGGGCGAGCCGGACATCGCGCCGGAGGGCTGGGTCGACCTGCTGCCGGACGTGGTGAACCGCGGTCTCCAGGAAGGCAAGCTCGTCGGCGCCGCAGTCGCGCTTTCGGATGGCGCCGTCCAGGGATGGTGGGTGCCGAAATACATCGTCGATGCCAATCCCGACATCAAGACGATCGACGACGTCCTGAAGCATAAGGAACTCTTCCCCGATCCGGAGGATCCGAGCAAGGGCGCTATTTTCAACGGTCCTCAAGGGTGGGGCGGCACGGTCGTGACGACGCAGCTTTACAAGGCCTATGGCGCCGAGGCGGCGGGCTTCACGCTGGTCGACACCGGCTCGGCAGCCGGCCTCGACGGCTCGATTGCCAAGGCCTATGAGCGCAAGCAGGGCTGGGCCGGCTACTACTGGGCCCCGACGGCGCTGCTCGGCAAGTACGAGATGGTCAAGCTCGAGCATGGCGTTCCGAACGACATGGCCGAATGGAAGCGCTGCAACACGGTCGCGGATTGCCCGGATCCCAAGAAGAACGATTGGCCGAAGGACAAGGTCCAGACGCTGGTGACCAAGGAATTCGCCGACCGCGCCGGCCCGGCCATGGAATATCTCAACACCCGCGCATGGACGAACGACACGGTCAACAAGCTCATGGCCTGGATGACCGACAACCAGGCGAGCGGCGAGGAAGGCGCGAAGCACTTCCTCGAGGAAAACCCGGACCTCTGGACCAAGTGGGTTTCCCCCGAAGTTGCCGAGAAGATCAAGGCTGCCCTCTGATCGACTCTCTTCGAATGAACGGCGCGCGTAAAAGCGCGCCGTTTTTTGTTTTGGAGTGCGTAGTTTTCGAAGGATGGCGCAAGATTTCGTTCACCGCATGTCGGTTTGAGAATAAGATTGCGCAGCTTCATCGTTTACACCGCGCGTTAGCGTTAAAAGGCAGGCGGCAAAGCAATAACAACCATAAGCCGCCCAAAAGAGTGCGAAGGGGAATCGACACATGGAATGGCTGACCAAATTTCCGCACATGGACGACGATCGGCTTCGACAGTTGAAGAAGATCATCGACGAAGGGTTTCGTAGCTTCACACGCGCCTATGGCGACGCGATCGAATCGTTCTTCGACCCGCTCCAGTTCTTCCTGATCCACGCCGAACGTTTCATGACGCGAACGCCCTGGCCGATCATTCTCATACTGATCGCCGTGATCGCCTGGTTCGCCAGCCGCAACTGGAAGATCGTCGCCGGTGCCATCGGTACCCTGCTCCTCATCGGCTATCTCGACATGTGGGACGACACGATGAAGACGATCTCGATGATCTTCGTCTGTACGGTCCTGTCGATAGCGATCGGCATACCGATGGGCATCATCATGTCACGTTCCGATCGTTTCCAGAACATCGTCAATCCGGTGCTCGACGTGATGCAGACGATGCCGAGCTTCGTCTATCTCATTCCCGTCGTGATGCTTCTCGGCATCGGCAAGGTTCCGGGGCTTATCGCCGTCGTCATCTATGCGATCCCGCCGATGATCCGCCTGACCAATCTCGGCATCCGGCTGGTCGACAAGGATGTGCTGGAGGCGGCGGACGCCTTCGGCTCGTCGAACTGGCAGAAGCTGAAGAACGTGCAGATGCCGCTGGCGCTGCCGACGATCATGGCCGGGATCAACCAGACCATCATGATGGCGCTTGCCATGGTCGTCATCGCCTCGATGATCGGCGTTCAGGGCCTGGGTCAGCCGGTCTTGAAGGCGATCGCCAACCAGTATTTCACGCTCGGCATCTTCAACGGCCTCGCCATCGTCGGGATCGCGATCATCTTCGACCGGGTGAGCCAGGCTTACGGGCGCCGGCTCCAGCGTCACCGTGAAATCATTCACGGATAGAAGCTCCAAAGAACTTCCCCTCCCCAACCCCTCCCACTTGTGGGGAGGGGTTGGGGAGGGGCCTTGCAGACGGCCCACATCGCGCCGGATCAGAAGCCGGCGAGCACCAGCTTGCCGCGCGTACGGCCGGTTTCGATCATCTGATGCGCCTTCTTGAGCGTTGCCGCGTCGATGGGGCCCAGCGTCTCCGTTAAGGTCGTGCGGATCTTGCCGCCATCCACCAGTTCCGCGACCCTGTTCAAGAGATTGTGCTGCTCGATCATGTCCGGGGTTCCGAACAGCGGACGCGCAAACATCATCTCCCAGTGGATCGAGACGGATTTGCGTTTGAACGGCGTGACGTCGAGGACGGCCAGGTCGTCGATCAGCGCGAAGCGTCCCTGCGGCGCGATCAGCTTGACGATCTCGTCGACATGCTTGTCGGTGTTGGTCGTTGAAAACACGAAGGCCGGCGCGCCGAGGGCGAGCTGCTCTATCTCCGCCGCAAGCGGGCGGCTGTGGTCGAGCACATGATGGGCACCGAGCTTCAAGGCCCACTCGCGCGTTTCGGCGCGTGAAGCGGTGGCGATGACGGTGACATTGGTCAAAGCGCGCAGCAACTGGATGGCGATCGAGCCGACGCCGCCGGCACCCCCGATGATCAGCACCGCATTCGCTGCACCCGGCACGGGATCATTGACCCTGAGGCGATCGAAAATCGTCTCCCATGCGGTGATCGCCGTAAGCGGCAAGGCGCTGGCGGCTGCGAAATCGAGCGACTGCGGTTTCCGCCCGACGATCCGTTCGTCCACGAGGTGAAGCTCCGCATTCGTCCCCGGCCGGTCGATGGCGCCTGCGTAGAACACTTCGTCGCCGGGTTTGAAGAGGGTAACCTTCGGGCCGACCGCCTTGACCACGCCGGCGGCATCCCAGCCAAGAACCTTCAGCTGCTCCGGCTCCGGCTGAACGCCGGCGCGCACCTTGGTGTCGACCGGGTTGACGGAAACCGCCCTGACTTCCACCAGGAGATCGCGCTCTCCCGGCGTCGGCACGGGCAGGTCCACGTCGATCAGCGCGGTCTCGTTGGCGATGGGTTGCGGTGTCTTGTAGGCGACGGCACGCATGGAATGCTCCTTTTGAAATTGAACAGGAGCTACATGGGCCCTATGCTCAAAAGGCACAAGAATGCACAAATTTGGCCTATAGTGTCGAAAAGGATACCGTATGTCCCGGCCGCGCGCGAAACTGACGAACACATTTCCGGGCTGCCCGGTGGAGTCGGCCTTGAGCTTCATCGATGGCAAATGGAAGGGCGTCATCCTCTATCACTTGATGAGCGAAGGCGTACTGCGCTTCAACGAACTGCGCAGGAGGCTGCCGAGCGTGACGCCGCGTATGCTGACCAGGCGGTTGCGTGAGCTGGAGGAGGCGGCGCTCCTGTCGCGTACGGTCTTTCCGGTCGTTCCGCCGCGTGTCGACTACGCCTTGACGGCGAGGGGAGAAAGCCTGAAACCGGTGATCATGGCCCTGAAAGCCTGGGGCGACGAGAATGTCCTCTGCGA
This sequence comes from Ensifer sp. R1-3, assembly GCF_056739175.1. Classification (NCBI taxonomy): domain Bacteria; kingdom Pseudomonadati; phylum Pseudomonadota; class Alphaproteobacteria; order Hyphomicrobiales; family Rhizobiaceae; genus Ensifer; species Ensifer sp. R1-3. The sequence goes on along the minus strand of NZ_CP096515.1, from coordinate 1,729,942 downwards.
CGGCGACAGCATGACATTGAAGCCGCTCGAATCCCGCTCGCGGCCCGAACTCAAGCGCGCTTGATCGCTTCGTCGGAACCTCTCCACGCCGAAGCGGCCGGCGATATGGCTGCCCGGAATTTTCGTCGCCCGGCTATGGAAACCCCCGCGGCCGCTCTTATCTGAGAAGCTGAACGCACTCGCACGACGGAGGCAGCAGCCATTGAAAGTCAAGGCCATCTTCAATCGAGATGGGGGGACTTTTCGAACGACGGACATGGACGCCTACAGCAGGAAAGTCGAGGAGGACTTTCGGGCTGCCGGCCACGAGATTGAAATCGCCGTGGTCGGAGCGGACGAGATGCGGGATACTCTGGAGACCGCCTGCGGGCGGGGCGATCTCGATGCGATAGTCGCCGGCGGCGGCGACGGCACGATTTCGGCGGCGGCAGGCGTCGCCTGGAAAACCGGCATGCCGCTGGGCATCGTTCCCGCCGGCACGATGAATCTCGTCGCGCGCTCCCTGAAGCTGCCGCTCGATATCTGGAAGGTCCCGGAGGTGCTGGCCAATGGCCGTATCATCGATGCCGATATAGGCAGCGCCGACGGCCGTGCATTCGTGCACCAGTTCTCGATGGGCCTTCACGCCCGCATGGTACGCTATCGTCAATCCTATCGGTTCGCATCCCGACTCGGGAAGATCAGCGCCAGCACACGCGCCGCCATCGGTGTCATCTTCAATCCACCGGATTTCGAGATCGAATTCGACGCGGACGGGCACCGCGAGCGAAGGCATGTTTCGGCGATTTCGGTTTCGAACAACCATTTCGGCCACGACACGCTTATGTATGCCGAAGACCTGACGAGCGGCCACCTCGGCTTCTACACGGCGCCGCCGCTGAGCCCCGCCGGCGTGGCGAAGCTCTCTTTCGACATCCTGCGCGGAAAATTCAGGAGCAGCACGCTGATCACCGAGATGAGCGCTCTGACGGTCGACCTGCACTTTCCAAAGATGGACCGGAAGATCAACTGCGTCATCGATGGCGAACTCGTTCCGATCAGAAGCGGTCGGGTCGCGTTGCGCGTTCACCCCGGCGAACTGAAGCTGCTGGTCGGCTCGCAGGAGAGCAATGCCGGGAAAACCGTGTAACGGTTTTCCCGCGCGCTATTCCGCGACCCAGATATAGCTGAAGCCATAGCGATCCGAGCCGGTCCCGTAGAGATAGGGAAGGGCGAGGTGGCGCGGTGCCGCTGCCGCCTCGGGGACACCAAGTTCGGATAGAGCGTTCCGCAGCAGGTCGGGAACGGGCGCTTCCGGCTGTGCGTCATCGTGCCAGACCAGGAGAAGGGGTCTTCTCGACATATCGACCGGAAGGGCATTCGAGGGCCTTGGCATCGTGACCTGTGCCCGGCTGAACTGCGTTCGGAGATTTCCCGCAATCTGCTTGTCATTGGCGAGGATAAGCGCCGGCTGGCCGCCTTCCGCCTGCGCCACCGCTTCGGCAAATGCGGCGTAGGGTATATTCAGCCTCGAATAGTCGCCGAACCACGGCCGAACGACGGCGCGCGCCGATACCATCACGAGTGCGCCCAGCGCGATGACGCAGACCAGCAGGAAGAAGCGCCTGAGGCTGTCTGTGAGGTCGATATTCGCCGCCTCGATCTTCAGGCAGAGATAAAGCGGAATGAGAACGAGGAAGAGGACCAGCCATTTTTCCCGTACATGGGTGGCGGCCACGCCGAGTACGACCAGCAGGACCGCAATCAGGCAAAGGGCGAGCATCCGCCCTATGATCCTGCTCCACTGGCTTTCCGCCTGCCAGATCGCGCGGAGCTTGCCGCGGAAGACGAGGCCGAATACGAGCAGCGGCACCAGGCTGCCGCCGATGATGGCTGAGCCGAGCGAATAGACGCCGTAAAAGGCCTGAAGCAGAAGTCCCTCCGCCTCGCGCTCCCTCATCTCGTTCAAGGTCCCACCCGAGGCGAAACCGAAATTCTGCAGCATCCAGTAGGCGTGGGGCAGAACGATGAGAGTTGCTATCGCAATCGCCGGCAGAATTCGCCAGTCGAGTATCCGCGCCCGCAGCTCCCGTTCCGGCAAAACGGCGACAATCGCCGCTACCGGCACCAGGACGAAATTGTACTTCGCCATCAGGCCGATACCCACCGCGGCCCCGGTGAGGAGATAGGAAAAGAGGCTGGGCCGCTTGAGCGTCCTCAGTAAGCCGTACAGAAACAACGAGACGGCGAAGAGTGCTGCAATCGTGTGCGAAAGGTCGCGCTGTGCGAGTAGAAAGACTGGGGGTAGCGTGAGAACGCCGAGCATCGCGATCGGGGGCAGACGCCGGTCGGCCAGCACGAGCCGTGCCGCAAGACCGTAGAACAGGCAACAGAGAAAAAGGAGCCCGTTCTTGAGGATGGTCATTGTCGCCAGCGAAGGTCCGATGAGCTCTGCCAGTCCATATTGCAGCCAATTGTAGAAGGGCGGCTGCGGTCCGTATCCGAGGGCGAGGAACTGAGACAGAAATGCCTGTTCCGCCTCGTCGATCTCCAGTGAGCTCGAGACGGAGACCCGCAGGATGATGCACAGCAGGAAATAGCCGGCAACCGCCAGGACGGCCGCTCCAGGCCGCCGATTGACCGCTTCAAGCATGCGGCTGCTCCCGCTCGAAAGTCTGGCGCACGATGTAACTCGTCACTTCATCGTCGCGGAAATAGGCGCGCGCCATCATCTCCGAGAGAATGCCGGTGGTGATCAGCTGGATCGACGAGAGGAACAGCATCACGCCGACGATCAGCATCGGACGGGTGCCGATGTCGTTGCCGAGGATGAACTTGTCTATCGCAAGATAGAGAAGGATCAGCACACTGAGGCCGCCGGCGGCCAGGCCAATGGAGCCGAAAAAGTGCCCGGGCCGCGCCTTGTAGCGCATGAAGAACAAGACCGCGAGCAGATCGAGGATAACCCGGAACGTGCGCGAGATACCGTATTTCGAGGTGCCGTAATGCCGCGCATGATGGGTCACCGGCATCTCCCCGATCCGGCTGCTCGGCACGACACCCGCCACCCAGGCGGGAATGAAGCGGTGCATTTCCCCCATCAGCTTCACCTGCTTGATGATGGAACCGCGGTAGATCTTCAGGCTGCAGCCATAATCGTGCAATCTCACGCCGGTGATCTTGCCGATCAGAACGTTGGCGCACCAGGAAGGGATCTTCCTCAGAATCAGCGCATCGCGTCGGTTTTGCCTCCAGCCGACAAGGAGGTCGAGCCCGCGCTCTTCTATCGCCGCGACCATGTTGGGAATGTCCGCCGGATCGTTCTGGAGGTCGCCGTCGAGCGTCGCGATCAGCCGCCCGGAGGCCGCGTCGATTCCCGCCTGCATTGCGGCCGTCTGGCCGAAATTCTTCTGGAGCTCGATGATCTTCAGTTGCAGGTCGGGGTTTGAAAGCTCCTTGCGCGCATTCGGCAGGGTGCGATCCGTGCTGCCGTCGTCGACGAGGATGAGCTCCCATGACTTCAGGAACCCGGCCATGGCCGCCCGGATGCGCGTGACGAGCGGCCCGACGCTCTCTTCCTCGTTGAACACCGGCACGACTATGGAGAGCTCGACGCCCTCCAGGACTTCGGTCGTCGGCTTCACGGGTTCTTCGATGCGATTCAAGGGGGCAGTCTCCGGTGGGCTTGCAGGTTTTCTTGCATACTTATGAGGTTATAACCAATGTCGAATCGCATTGCTGATACAGGAAAACAGTCTCGATGAATACGAACTGGGAGCGCAGCCGGCGGTCGTGGCTCGCGCGCAACCGTCTGGCACTGATTTCCGCGGCGGCAATCGCGGCTTATGCCATCTTCATAGAGTGGGTCTGGGGCTGGCCGGTACTGCTGCGGCAATGGGCCGAGATCGGCGTCGGGCCGGTCCTCTCGGCGCTAGCGCTTCTCGTCGCCACCTATTTCATCCGCTGCTATCGGATCCACGACTACTTCCCGGGTGAAACCAGGGGCCGTTTTCTGTCTCTCTTCCGGGTGACCCAGGTTCACAATCTGCTCAACATCATGCTGCCGTTCAGAGCCGGCGAAACGAGCTTTCCCTTGCTCATGCGCAGCGAATTCGGCGTGCCGCTGGTGCGTGGCACCGCGGCGCTCTTCGTCATGCGGCTTCTGGATCTGCACGCCCTGCTTACCGTCGCTGCGGTGGGCCTGGTGGCCGGGCGGGGCCAAGGGGCGATCGGCTGGGTTCTCTGGCTGATCGCTTTTCTGTCGCCTCTTGCCTTCTTTCTCATGAAGGAGAAAGCTCTCACCGTGATGCGCCGTTTCGCGCCGGCGAAGGCCGCTCCGCTCCTGGATGAGGCGGAGGCAGGTCTGCCGATCGGCATTCCCGCTTTCCTGCGGGCCTGGGCGATGACGATGCTGAACTGGGCGGTAAAGGTCGTCGTTCTCGCCTGGGTGCTCGCGATCATGGGGGTCGCGCCACTCGCCGCCTCCTTCGGCGGGGCGCTCGGTGGCGAATTGTCTTCCGTGTTGCCGGTGCACGCGCCGGCGGGTGTGGGAACCTACGCAGCGGCGATCGTCGCCGGCGCGGTTTCCTTCGGAGCGTCGGCGGATCAGGCGACGCTCGAGACGCTCGGCCGCGCCAGTGTCAATGCCCACCTCATGGTCATCGTGTCGGCGGTGGCCGGCACGATGCTGTCGCTCCTCCTGCGGCCGAAAGCGTGAAACGCTTCTGCGCGATAAGATGCTGGCTCTACTGGAACGAGGTCTCGTAGAAGCTTCTGAGCTTGCGTGAATGCAGCTTCTCGGGAGGCATTGCCGCCAGTTTCTGCAGGGCGAGGATACCGATCTTCAGATGCTGGCTCACCTGGGTCCGGTAAAAGGCGCTTGCCATGCCGGGCAGCTTCAGTTCGCCGTGCAGGGGCTTGTCGGACACGCAGAGCAACGTCCCGTAGGGGACGCGGAAGCGGAACCCGTTGGCGGCGATGGTCGCCGATTCCATGTCGAGCGCGATGGCCCGGGCCTGCGAGAGTCGTTTGACCGGCCCGCGCTGGTCGCGCAGTTCCCAGTTGCGGTTGTCGATCGTCGCGACCGTGCCCGTGCGCATGATCTGTTTGAGGTCGTAGCCCTTGTAGCCCGTCACTTCGGCGACGGCATCCTGCAAGGCAACCTGCACCTCGGCCAGTGCGGGCAGGGGAATCCAGACCGGCAGGTCGTCATCGAGCACGTGATCCTCGCGCATATAGGCATGCGCCAGCACGTAATCGCCGAGCCGCTGGCTGTTGCGCAGCCCCGCGCAATGGCCGAGCATCAGCCAGACATGCGGCCTCAACACGGCGATATGGTCGGTGATCGTCTTGGCATTGGATGGCCCGACGCCGATATTGACGAGGGTGATGCCGCCGTGCCCCTTCTTCTTCAGATGATAGGCGGGCATCTGCGGCAGACGGGCGAGCGAATAGTCGGCATCCGGCCGGTCGGCACCCGCCGGTGTGGTGATGTTGCCGGGTTCGATGAAGGCGGTGTAACCGTTGCCGCCCTCCGCCATCTGCTGGCGCGCCCAGGCGCAGAACTCGTCGACATAGAACTGATAGTTCGTGAAAAGCACGAAGTTCTGGAAGTGCCTGGCGCTGGTCGCCGTATAGTGGCTGAGGCGCGCCAGCGAATAGTCGATGCGCTGCGCCGTGAAGGGCGCGAGCGGCGACGGTTCTCCCGGTCCCGGTTCGTAGGAACCGTTGGCGATCTCGTCGTCGGTGGTCGTAAGATCCGGCGCGTCGAAAAGGTCGCGCAACGGAATGTCGATGCTTTCGGCCGCAGACGCTTCGACATGCGCCCCTTCGCCAAAGGCGAAATGGAGGGGGATAGGTGTCGAGGATTCCGACACCGTGACGCCGACGCCGTGGTTGCGCATGAGGTGGCCGAGCTGTTCTTTCAGATAGTGCCGGAACAGTTTGGGCCGGGTGATGGTCGTCGTGTAGACGCCGGGCGCGCTGACATAGCCGAAGGAAAGCCTGGAATCGACATGTCCGAAGCTGCTCGTCTCGATGCTGACCTGCGGATAGCAGGCGCGGAAACGGGTGAGCGGCCGGCCGCTTTTTCCGAGCCCTTCGAAACCTTCGCAGAGGAAGCGGGTGTTGCGCTCGTAGAGCGCCTCCAGACAATCGACGGCCTCGGTCGGATCGTCGAAGAGCTGCGGCTCAAAGGGTTCAGGGGTGGCGACGGAGAGGACGGAGTTTGAAGAGATTCGCTTGTTCATGTCGCATTATATGCTGCACCTTTCGACAAGCAAACGACAAGAGTGTTGTTTTTTGTTCTACAGCGCCGCACGTTGTACTTCAGCGAGGCCCCGCGAGAATGATCGCACTGCCGGCGAGCGCCACGGCGGCGCCCGTCATGTCCCAGTGATCCGGCCGGACGCCTTCGGCAAGCCAGAGCCAAGAGAGCGACGCGACGATGTAGACGCCGCCATAGGCGGCATAGGTGCGGCCCGCCGCTGCCGCGTCCACCATCGTCAGCAGCCAGGCGAAAAGCGCGAGCGAAGCCATGCCGGGAATGAGCCATAAGGCGGATTTGCCAAGTCTCAGCCAGGACCAGAAGGCAAAGCATCCGGCGATTTCGGCAAGAGCAGCGAGAAAATAGATAGCGTATGCGGGCACGGTTTCAGGTCCTCCCGATCAGAGAGAAACGGACTTTCAACCGACATGCAAGGATAGAAAGCGGCGTCTCGAAATCAGCTCATCGCCTGGCGTTGAAGGGTGACGAAAAGAACGAAGCCGGCACCGTTCTTGCCGATGCCGTAGCCGGCGGCTTTGCTGTAAGCGACCGCTCCGATGGGTGCGATCAGCAGGCCCGCGAGTATCAGGAGCCTGAGCGAAAGAATGGCAGAGGAGACGAGAGCGGCCATTCCACAGCTTCCTTCAGAGTTTGGCTTGGCAGTATTGCGCCGTGTGAGCGGTGCAATCCGTGAGCGAGCCGATATAGGTGTTCTGGCGGCGGCGTTCCGTGTCGGCGCCGACTGCGGCGGCAAGCGTCATCGCGAAGACGACCATGAGCAGGCTGATAATGGTGAGGCGGCGAGCGAGAATGTCCATGGTTCCGTCCGTTGAAGCGAGACACGTTCAAATCGATTGATTGTCTTTTCGCACAACCAAACTGAACTCTGGCTGAGACGTCCGTTCATCTGGCGTTCATCTAAGCAGCGCCGAAGATGTGCAGCGGTTTAGGGAGAACGATCATGCACTTAAACAAATGCGCGTCGGACTGCGGCCTTGCCGTTGAGCCGTCGTGTTCCTAAGTCAGTCCTTCCGACAAATCAGGAGAGACGCGATGACCGCTCCGATCGAGCTTTATTATTGGCCCACGCCGAACGGCTGGAAGATCACCATAATGCTGGAGGAGCTCGGCGTTCCCTACGTCGTCAAGTACATAAATATCGGCCGGGGCGATCAGTTCCAGCCGGACTTCCTGAAGATCTCGCCGAACAACCGGATGCCGGCGATCGTCGATCGGGACGGTCCGGGTGGCGAGTCCATCTCCGTATTCGAATCAGGAGCGATCCTGCAGTATCTCGGCCGCAAATACGGCAAGTTCTATCCCGCCGACGAGCGCGCCCGTGTCGACGTCGAGCAATGGCTCTTCTGGCAGGTGGGCGGACTGGGGCCGATGGCGGGGCAGGCACACCATTTCCGCCAATATGCCCCGGAAAGGATCGCCTACGGCATCGACCGCTATACCAATGAAGTGAACCGCCTCTACGGCGTGATGAACAAGAGGCTCGCCGACCGACCGTTCCTCGCCGGCGATTACTCGATCGCAGACATGGCCGCGATCGGCTGGGTGATTCCGCACGAGAATCAGGGCCAGGACCTCAACGAATTCCCGAATCTGAAGCGCTGGTTCGACGCCGTGCTTGCGCGACCGGCGGTGAAGAAGGCCATCGAGGTGGGCAAGGAGGAGCGGGCGCGCCAGAAGAGCCTCGCCGAGGACGAAGAGGCGCAGAAGGTTCTGTTCGGCCAACGCGCCCGCTGAGACGATGCCACGGACAGAACGGAGAAGCAGGAAACGAGGGCCTGCCGCATATATTCTCCCCCCTTGTGGGGGAGACAACAAGCGGCTTGACCTTCACCTATCCCAAGCGATGCCGTCGGCAGACCGCATAACTGGAAGCGAGAGCCAGCCGGTCTCTCTCCGTGCAACGGCTCACTAGAGGTCGCGGCTGGTGCAACGCCGCCCATGTTTTAGCTGTCGAGGCTTAAAGACGCGTCCAGGTTTGCGACTTGCAAAGCACCTTCAGCACGCAGCCCCGCATCTTCAGCAGATTGCCGTCCACCGACCCGGTGCCGCTATAGGTCTTGTCGCTTTCGGGATCGGTGACCACGCCGCTATAGCTGCCGCCGGTTCCCGACAGCGAACCGACACGCTTGCCCGCGTGCTTGCCCGTCTTCAGCGTGACGCAGAAGGCCGCGCCGCAGGGGGCGATTTCCGCGGTGGAGCCGCTCGCCGTCTTCCACTTGCCGAGGATAGGTTCGGCGGCGTGGACCGGGGCGGCTGCGGCAAAGCCAAGCGCTGCTGCGGCGAGCAATGTGCGAATCATGCGATCTCCTCCGAAGTCGGCAGGCCCTTCGGTCCTGCCGTGTGCTGGTTCCCTGTGGAGCGCGATCTCCTGCAGCGCCGCACGGGTTATCGGGCGAACGAAGATCACTCCGGCGCAGACAGTATATTACGCGTACGTAAACGTAAATATCCGCGCGTTGCTTTGCAGGACATGTTGCGCGCGGCGGCACCGTCCTTGAAAAGAGCAGCTGTTCTCATGGTTAGCGTTTAGTTGAAATCCGGACGTGAAATTTTCGTAAAATTCGAGGCGAATGCGTGCCTTTACAGGGCCTGCAATGCTTAACGAAAACCCAAGTTTACCAAGCGTTTGGACTTTGTTTGCGTCAAATTAAGCATGGATTTTAAGCGGCCATTGAAGGCCGTCGGGCATATTCACATCCATAAGACGAGCGGCGAAACAAGCCGCCGACCAACCGGAAAGCGACACCGCAGAAGACGGGGCGATTTCCCGGAAAGCCCGCCAAGAGGCTCGATGAAACAGGGACCAGGATACCAGCTGAAGCAGGGCTCGCCCCATACGGGCGGGCCGCTTCGCTCTAACGAAGAAAAGACAGGGACAAGAAAAATGGCACTCTTTAACATTGAGATCGTTTCGGATGACGCCATCGGCGGCGGCAACCGTGCCGACGTTCTGTGCGAGATGGGCCTCGCCTATGCGACTGGTCGCGGCAGGCCCGTCGATCTGGTAGCCGCGCACAAGTGGCTGAACATCGCCGCGATCAGGGGCTCGGACCGCGCGGCCGACCTGCGGGCCGACCTTGCGGCGACGATGAGCAAGTCGGATCTCGCCGCTGCGCTGCGCGCAGCACGCGAATGGATGACGATGCACTGATGCGTGGCGGTTGCCGCCGGTTCAGGTGGCAGCCAAACTCCTGATCACCTCCGGAAGCGCGGCCGCAAGAAGATCCATTTCCGCATCGGGCGCGGTGCTGATACGGATGCAGCGGTTGAGCGGCGCGACGCCGGGCATGCGGATGAAGATCCCGTGATCGCTCATCAGCCGATCGACGATCGCCCGTGCATAGATTGCATCCTTTCCACAATCGACAGCCACGAAATTCGTGGCTGAGGGTAGGGGGGCGAGTCCGCTATCGGCAGCTATGCGGCCGATCCTTTGCCGTGAGTTCGCGATTTTGAGCGTGACTTCCTTCAAATAGTCCTGATCGGCCAAAGCGGCGATTGCTGCTGCCACGCCGATGCGGCTCATACCGAAATGATTGCGGATCTTGTCGAAGGCCTGGGCGGTCCCCGGCGTCGACAGCGTATAGCCGATGCGCGCGCCTGCCAGGCCGTAGGCCTTCGAAAAGGTGCGCGTGCGAATGACGTTCGGCTTGTCGATAAGGCTTTCGATCGGCGGGAGCGCATCCCGCGGCGCCGTTTCGCAATAGGCTTCGTCGAGTACGAGGAGCGTCGTTTCCGGCAGGGCCTGCGCGAAGGCGACGACGCGCTCGGCGGGCCACCAGCTTCCCATCGGATTGTCGGGATTGGCCAGATAGACGAGCGGTGCATTCTCACGGCCCACGGCGGCGAGCAGTCCTTCGAGATCTTCCCGGTCGTCGGCATAGGGTACCGTGACCAGCCGCCCGCCATGGCCCGCGACATGATAGTTGAAGGTCGGATAGCCTCCGAGAGAAGTCACCACCGGCGCGCCGGCTTCCACGACGAGCCGCACGATTTGCCCGAGAAGGCCGTCGATACCCTCTCCGATGGCGATATTGGCGGGAGAGGTGCCGAGATGGTCGGCAAGCGCCTGCTTCAGGTCGTGGTTTTCGGGATCGGCATATTTCCAGGTGTCGCCGGCCGCCTGGCGGATGGCGAGCAATACGGATGGTGCCGGGCCGAAGCCGCTCTCATTGGCGCCGATGCGTGCCGCAATCTTGCGGCCGTGCTGACGCTCGAGGGCTTCCGGGCCGACAAAGGGGACGCTGGCCGGCAGGGATTGGATGAGTGGCGTGAAGCGTAAGAATTCGGACATCTTGAAAAACCGTACTCCGTTCGGAAATGCCCGCGGAACTTATCGCATAAGGATGGGAATCGGAATCGACGCAGAGAAAGAATTCCCCCGGAAGAAGTCAGTGCACTTGGCATTGCGACGTTTCATGCGTGATGGACAAGACCTTTCCCGATTGCCCGATGCGGTCCTAGTTCTCATATGACTCGGGGGGCGCCGCGGCCCGAAGCGGATGAAAATCGGATGATTTCCTGAAATTCGACAAAAAAATCTTGCATTGGAAACGCCGTGACACTAGTCAGGCCCTAACGGAGAGGTGGCCGAGTGGTCGAAGGCGCTCCCCTGCTAAGGGAGTATACCGGAAACGGTATCGAGGGTTCGAATCCCTTCTTCTCCGCCATTTTATTTCGGCCCATTCTGTCCGACCCGGACACATGGGTAACACTTCGTCCTTAAGACATGGGTGACAACCTCGTGCCGAACGGGTTGTCGATGGTTTGCAAAGTCCTCTGCTCCAGGTCGATATATCCCAGATCATCGTGCATGAAGCTGACGAGCCAATACCCCGGATCAAGTCCGGGGCAGGCTCCGTCGACTGCTTTGATTCCAAGCTTCTGCCCGGCCAGCACGGTGCAGATGTTGATCTCCTTGCTAGATGCAGAGACGCCCGCAATTTCGTCCACATGACGGTGCTCAGGCTGCATTCTCCAACGGACGCGCGCGCTCGATCCGCTCACGTTCCTTTGGCGTATTCATCACCAGCCAAAGATCGTTGCGCCTCTGCACATTGAGCCAGAAGTCCGGGCTGTTGCCGAACACGCGGGCGAGGATCAGCGCCGTCGCCGCCGTCACGTTCCTGCGGTTGCCGCATAATTCGTTGACGTGCTTGCGCTGGACGCCCATCGCCTCGGCGAGCGCGCCCTGCGTCAATCCCATCGGCCGCATGAACTCTTCAGTCAGTATCTCGCCGACAGTCGCCGGCTTGCGCTTGGTGGTCAGCATGTTCGCCTCGCTTTCATCGGTAGCTGTGATCGTCCAGATAAATCCCGTCGGCCTCTCCGCGCGTCCCATCCCAGCGGAAGATCAGCCGCCATTGCTGGTTGACGCGGATCGAATGCAGCCCCGCCAGATTGCCGCGCAGCTTCTCGAAGTGATTGCTGGGCGGCACGCGCAAGTCTTGGTCGGTTGCGGCATCGTCAATCATCTGGAGCTTGCGGAACAACCGAGCTTCAAGATCGGACGGGATGTTACGGGAACGGACATCATCCACAAAGAAGGTCCGAAGCCAGTCGTCCCGAAAGCCTACGATCACAGGTTCACTCCAACGATGGGCATATGTACCACTCTATAACTCAAATTTCAATGGCAAATGGCTCTGCCGCCGGGTCCGAACAGTTCATCGAACGGATTCCCATTCCCGCCACCGCCGTCACGTTCCTGAGTTTGCTGCTTGATGACATGCTTGGCTGAACCCATTGCCTCGGCGAGCGCGCACTGTGTCGAGGTGCTTGCCGACTCGCGAATCCCTGCGCACTGATTCTGCCGGGAATCGGCCAGGAAGCACCTCGACCATCCGCGCGAACCGACGATCGGCGTGCCCATGGCTTCCGCAAGGACCGGTCTCGCGGAGCGCTCTTGCCCGGTTTTATCCCCCTTTCTGGCCATTTTTTGCCCCTTTCCGGAACAGATGGCCGGGAGTGACCTCGCGCTAAACCCCCGTCGCTAAAGGATTTTCTTAACGCTTTGTTAATTCCCTCGGGCCGTCTGGGGCGATTTTGTGTCGTTTCAGCAACAGGGATCAGGGAAGGGCAGGGCAAAGGAGTCGATCTGGTAAGTTGGTCGTTGCGCGCCCCACCCGGTTTTGTATTTTCAACTCCGGAAGCAAGGGCGGTTGATCGTCCGACTTCTTGAACGTTGGGGATGGGGCAGGGAACGCTGTCCTTCAGCAAAAAAAACCCAGACCCGTTTGAAACTTTTGACTGGAGGTCAGAAATGAACATCAAGAGCCTTCTTCTCGGCTCCGCTGCTGCTCTCGCAGCAGTCTCCGGCGCCCAGGCTGCCGACGCAATCGTCGCTGCCGAGCCGGAGCCCATGGAATACGTTCGCGTCTGCGACGCTTTCGGCACGGGCTACTTCTACATTCCGGGCACGGAAACCTGCCTCAAGATCGGCGGCTTCATCCGTGTTCAGGGCTCGTTCGGCCGTGACGAGGTAACCAGCCGTGACGACAACGGCGGTACGTCGGATTGGGATATGTTCTCCCGCGCCTACATCTCGTTCGACGCCAAGAGCGACACCGAATACGGTACGCTCACCGGCTTCTTCGCTGGCGAGTTCAACGCCGACAACGACACCGACGAAGGTGATAGCTTCATCGACGTCGACGAAGCTTACATCCAGCTCGGCGGCTTCAAGGCCGGCTTCTTCTACAGCTGGTGGGATAAGGGTCTGAACGGCGAAACCGACACGCTCGGCAACTTCACCGAATTCAACTCGCTCGCTTACATCTACGATGGCGGCACGTTCCAGGCCGGTATCTCGGTCGACGAACTTGAAGGCGCAACGACGAAGGACAACGGTGTCGGCGTTACCGGTATCGTCTCCGCTACGCTCGGCGGCGTTGCTTTCGACTTGCTCGGCAGCTACGACACGGAAGCCGAAGAAGGCGCGATCCGCGCCCTGCTCTCCGCAGACCTCGGCCCGGGCACGTTCCAGATCGCTGGTATCTGGGCATCCGAAACGAACGCTTACTGGGATGACTCCGAGTGGACCGTTGCTGCGTCCTACCGCTTCAACGTGAACGACAAGTTCGCCATCACCCCCGGCGCTCAGTACTTCGGTAACGTGAACGAGAACAACAACTTCGGCAACGACGATGCATGGCGCGTTGGTATCACGACCGACTACCAGATCACCGAAGGTCTCGCCACCCGCTTCACGATCAACTATGAAGATCAGGACAATGGCGACGAAGAAGTCTTCGGCTTCCTCCGCCTGCAGCGTGACTTCTAATCTGACCTGACCTCGGTCAGTGGAAGGAAAGCCCGGCTCAAAGCCGGGCTTTCTCTTTTTGGAGTATTGCTACAGCGCCTCGCGTCTTATCAGACGCGCAAAGATCGCTGTGGCACTTTGATCTGCTGCATGTTTTTGTTCTTCGATCGATTAGGACTGAAGGAAACATGCAGTAGGGACGGCCCGCTGCTGCCGGCGCTTATGCGCCGTTACTTGAGATGACGCTCGAGTACGGGCACGCACATATCGAGGTCATGGGAGGCCAGATGCGCGTAGCGCATCGTCATCTCGAGGGTCTGGTGGCCTAGCCACATCTGAACCCGCCTGAGATCGATCCCGCCTCTGACCAGGCGCGAGGCGCAGGTATGGCGGAGAATGTGGGGAACGAGATCGTCTTCGTTGCCGAGGCCCGCATCCACTTTTGCGGCGTTCCAGACAGCACGGTATTTTTGCTGATCGATTCTAGAAAATGGACCCGGGGATCTGTCCGCGACGCGCTTCAATGCGTCTTTTGCTCTCACGGTAAGCGGGACTGTGCGGCTGCGGCCCGATTTCGTCACCCAGAATGTCGCCCGGCCCTCGTGAATATCGTTCCATTTGAGGGCAATGGCCTCGCCCAGGCGAGCACCGGTATCCACCAGAAATATCGAGAGGTACAGATAGAGTTCCGATCGGCTGGCGATTTCGCGGAACAGCACCTCTTCTTCGTCGGCCTCCAGGAAGCGCAGGCGCCCCGCTTTCTCCTTTTGGCGTTTGAATTCCGGCAGATTGTGGATGTCCCCCATCTTGTACGCTTTCCGCAGCAACTTCCCCAGCGCCGCCATCTTCCTGTTGATGGTCGCGTTGCTGTTACCGCGCTTGCGTAGCGCACCTATGAGGCCGTCGAGCAATTCCTGCGAGAAGGCGGAGAAACGGGCACCGAGCAAGATCTCGTCGAGCTCTCCGATGAAGGCCTTCACATTGTATTTGTGCCTGCCTTCGTCCCACAGGATGTCGGCATAGCGCTGAAGCAATTCGGCAAGCGTGGTCTCCTTGACCACGCCGATCGGCCCTTGCCGGCCGAAGGTATAGTTGACCTCATACCCCGAACCCATATCCGGGAAACCGAGATCACCTACCTGTTTTTCAGCGTCCGACGTCACGTTTGCCGTTTCCTTCCCATTCTCCGTGAACGAGCCAAGAAACCACTGGCAATGAAACCAGTGCTTATAGTCAAACAATCTCAACGCCTTGGCGGCGCACTTTGCGTTGCAGTACAGCAACAGCCCGCAACCCAACTTGTGAGCTGCGGGCTTTCTTTTACCTGACTAGGTCAGATTAGAAGTCCCGCTGCAGGCGAAGGAAACCGCTGACGGAATCCGGAGCATTGCTCGGGTCTGTGTAGTTGATCGCGAAGCGGGTCGCGAGACCTTCGGTGATGTCGTAGTCGGCGGTAAGGCCGACACGCCACTGGTCCGCATCGTTGTCGAAGCGCCCTCCGAGCTTGTCGCTTTCGTTCAGGCCGCCCCAGTATTGAGCGCCGGGCGTGATCGCAAGCTTGTCGCTCACATTGAAGCGATAGGAGGCAGCAACGGCCCACTCCGAGTCATGCCAGTATGCGTTCGAGCCGGATGCCCAGATACCGGCGACCTGGAAGGTGCCTGGACCGGCATCCGCGGAGAGCAGGGCACGGATCGCGCCTTCTTCCCATTCCGTATCGTAGCTGCCGAGCAGGTCGAAAGTCACGCCGCCGAGCGAAGCCGATACGATGCCTTCGACCCCGACGCCATTCGGCTTGGTCGAAGTACCCTCGAGTTCGTCGACAGCAACGCCGGCCTGGAAGGTGCCGCCGTCATAGGTATAGCGGACCGAGTTGAACTCGGTGTTCTCGCCGATCGAGTCGGTTTCGCCGTTCAGGCCCTTGTCCCACCAGCTGTAGAAGAAGCCGGCCCGGAAGCCGCCGAGCTCGATGTAGGCTTCGTCGACGTCGATGTGGCTGTCGCCGCCGCCGTCCAAGGCCGAATCCGTATCGGAATTGAACTCGGAAGCGAAGAAGCCGGTGAGCGTGCCGTACTCGGTATCGCTCTTCGCGTCGAACGAGATGTAAGCGCGGGAGAACATGTCCCAATCGGAAGTGCCGTCATCATCGAAGCTGGTCAGATGATTGACATTGTCACGGCCGAAGTCGCCCTGAACGCGGATATAGCCGCCGATCTTGAGGCAGGTTTCCGTGCCCGGGATGTAGAAGTAGCCCGTGCCGAAAGCATCGCAAACGCGGACGTATTCCATAGGCTCCGGCTCTGCAGCGACGATAGCGTCGGCAGCATGCGCGCCGGAGACTGCCGCCATAGCAGCAGCCGAGCCAAGAAGAAGGCTCTTGATATTCATTTCTGACCTCCAGTCAGTCGTGGGAAAAAAATCCTATGAAGGTTCGGCAAGGTTTCGACTAAATAGGAGAGGTCGCGCCGATGGCGTGTTTTTCCTCAAGTTGGGCGAAGGTGAGGGGAGAGGATGAGGGCGAGCCAACGGAAAGCGTCGGCTCCCGTCCTAAAGCGCGTCGCGTTCAAATAGAACTCATGCGGCGCGCTTTAGTTTGTCTGCGCGCAGTTACGTCAGCTATACGGCGAATAGCACTGGCGTCGCGGACCATTATAGGGCTGGAATGTATTGTCCCAGGCCCGATACGAGCGATAGCGCGAGTAGCACCACTCCACATGTGCGTTGCCGCCGCCGTAATACCTCGGAGCCGCATATCTCGGCTGGCTCAACACGCCACCCACGATCGCACCGGCGGCTAGGCCGCCAAAGAAAGCTCCAAGATCATCATCGTCGTCGCGGTAGTAGCGGCGGTGATGATAACGGTTGCCGTAATGGCGGTTTCCGCGATAACCGCGCCAATTGCCCGTCCGCCAGCAGTCCCGGTCGCGGCAGCGGCGGCCCTTGCGCGCTTCCCCGCGCTCGTAGGGAAACTGCGCCAACTGCACGTCGGCAGCCTGCGGCTTCGGCGCCGGAACGACCGGAAACGCTTCTGCCGGCGGAACGCTGCTGATGGCCGTGGCCAGCGACAGGGCAACAATTGCTAAGGTCTTCATTGGCCTCACCATTTCCTCTCAGGAGAAAATAAATCCCTTCCAGGGGAAAATGGCCCAGCCCCTATTTTGTGCCGGGCGCGGCCAACCGATCACGATGATGTGATCCTCGCTCAACAGAGCGCCGCGAGGGAACGTTGCGGCCGGGCTCGACCGGGCCGTCGCGCCCGAATACTCAGGCTCAAGGCAAAGCGCGTCCCAACCTCAAATCCGCAACGATATCCGTATCTTGTCCCAGCCGCGACTTATAAACCTGATAGTTCTCCATCACCCGCTGGACATAGTTGCGCGTCTCCTCGAAGGGGATGCGCTCGATCCAGTCCACGACCTCGTCGATGGGCTTTCCGCGTGGATCGCCATAGCGGGCGAGCCAGTCAGGAACGCGACGCGGGCCGGCATTATAGGCGATGAAGGTGAGAATGTAGGAACCGCCGAAGCTGTCGATCTGCTCGCCGAGGTAATGGGCTCCAAGCGTCGCATTATAGCCGGCGTCGCTCGTCAGGCGGTCCTTCGAATAGGCGAGGCCATAGCGGCTGGCGACGCCCTTGGCTGTGCCGGGAAGGAGTTGCAGGAGCCCCCGGGCATTCGCCACCGAAATGGCGGCCGGATTGAAAGCACTTTCCTGGCGGGCGATGGCATAGGCGAGCGCCTTGCCGGCGCCGTCGATATCCGCGCTCGGCGGAATGACTCCGATCGGAAAGGCGAGGGCAGCTACCTCGACGCCGCGGCCGAAGGCGATCTTGCCGATCTGCAGCGAGAGTTGGTGATTGCCCGACTTCTCGGCCCGCTCCGCCAGGATCGCAAGCTCCCCGGGGCTGGTCAGTTCCTCGGCAAGCGCACGATAAAGACTTTCGGCGCGCCAGCCATGGCCGGCGGCTTCGAGCCGGCCGATCGCCTTGACGGCTTCGCGACCTTCCAGCCGGATGCGGTCTTCCTGGGTGGGTGAGGGGTAGCTCATGTCGAGCTTCGCCTCGCCGAGGCGTGCGGCGGCGAGTTGTCCATAGAAGGTCGCCGGATAGCGCGCCGCGTTGGTGAAATATTCGCGCGCGTCGCCTGGGCCGCCCGCTTCGGCCGCGCGGCCCAGCCAGTACCAGGCGCGCGAGGCGGAGATCGGCCGGCTCGATGCCTCGAGAATCCTGCGAAAGTGAAGCGCCGCCGTCTCGGGTTCCTCGAGGCCGCGGAGCGCATACCAGCCCGCGTGGAATTCCGCGTCCACGAGGTCCGTAGCGCGCCTTGCCGCATGGTTGGCAGCGATGCGGTAGGCGCCGCGGAAGTCGCCGGCGTCGAGCAGACCGCGGCTGACGATACGTTGCTCGACCCACCATTCTCCGGGATTGACGAGGGCGCCGTCGTCCTTCGGCATCTGGTCGAGAAGCCGGGCCGCCTCGGCGTATTTCTGCTGCTTGCGTAAATGCTCGATGCGAATGAAGAGGTAGGAAGGCTTGCTGCGCCAGGAAGCGTCCACCGCTTCGATGAGCGAGGCCGCGTTGCTGCCGCCGCGGGTGACTGCGGCCCAGGCGCGGAACAGCGATTGCGCCTTGCCGAGATCGCTGAACCGCTCGGCCTGGTCTATGCGGGCGCGGTAGAGAAGCATTTCCATCCGCTGCCGGTGGTCTTCCGTCGTCAAAAGATCGGAAAACTCGGAAAGGATCTTCGTTTCAGTGTCCTTGTCCAGGGCTTCGCTCAACCAGAATGCGCGCAGGTGCGTGGCGGCCGCCGAGCTCTGCCCCTGCGCTGCGAGTGCGCGTGCAAGGATGATCGCCCCTTCAGCCGTCTCCGGGCGGGTGGTGCCGAAGGCGACGATCACATCGGCGGCCGGGGCGTTCTCGCGGTAAAGCGCCCGTTCCGAATGGGAGCGCAGCGATTTCAGGCCCGGCCAGCCCTGGAGTTCCCGCTGCGCCGCGGCAATGTCATAGGAGGGAATGCCCTTCTGTCCGGACACCGCGATCGCCCAGGCTAGGATATGGCGGTCGAGCGTTCCTGCCGGCATGCGGTCGCGAACGGCGATCGCCTTTTCCGGTTGCCGATCGGAGAGGGCATCGAGACCGCTTTTCAGATCGGCGCCGAGGATAGTTGAGAGTTCGCCGGTTTCGAGGCTGCCGATCTTGCGGGCATCCGGCTTGCTCGTCGGTACAGGAATCCGACCCTCGGCTGCGTCGGCCGAAAACGCCAGCATCCCCGCACCGATCATGGCGGCGACCGGCAGAAAGACTGTTCCCCGCATCAAGAGCCCCGTGGTC
This sequence comes from Ensifer sp. R1-3, assembly GCF_056739175.1. Taxonomy (NCBI): domain Bacteria; kingdom Pseudomonadati; phylum Pseudomonadota; class Alphaproteobacteria; order Hyphomicrobiales; family Rhizobiaceae; genus Ensifer; species Ensifer sp. R1-3. The sequence continues at coordinate 1,711,087 of NZ_CP096515.1, read as the reverse complement.
CCCCATCCCTCGACTTCATTGCCGCTCCATTACAGCCGATCGGCCGGCGAAAACCTGGCCACATTTGTCAGCCTGCTTGCCGGCCAGCGCGTGCGCGTTCCCCGAAACCCGGCGCCTATTGCGGTCCCGCTCGAGGGCGTCGATTGCGCGGAAACGAAAGCGAAATGCATCCTCTCAGCGCTTGCCGCAGACACGTCACATGATTATGGTGCGGCAGTTTTTTAACCGTCGATTGCGGCCAAAGCGTGAGCGTATTCTGCGCCCTCGGTCGTCAGGAGTTGTGCATGTTCAAGGGTTCCATTCCCGCACTCGTAACGCCGTTCACCGCCTCCGGCTCGGTTGATGCGGATAGTTTCGTCGCGCATGTGGAGTGGCAGATAAAAGAGGGCAGCCACGGCCTTGTGCCGGTGGGCACCACGGGTGAATCTCCGACGCTTTCCCACGACGAGCATAAGAAGGTCGTGGAACTGTGCGTCGAGGCGTCGGCGCGGCGCGTACCGGTCATCGCCGGTGCCGGGTCCAATAATACCATCGAAGCGATCGAGCTTGCGCAGCATGCGGAAAAGGCCGGTGCGGACGCGATCCTCGTCGTCACGCCCTATTACAACAAACCGACTCAGAAGGGTCTTTTCGCCCACTTCGGGGCGATCGCCGAAAGCGTGAAGCTGCCGATCGTGATCTATAACATTCCCGGCCGTTCCGTCGTCGACATGAGCGTCGAGACCATGGCGGCGCTGGCGAAGGCCCATCCGACGATCGTCGGCGTGAAGGATGCGACCGGCAGGATCGAGAGGGTTTCCGAGCAGCGCATGGCCTGCGGCAAGGCCTTCGTGCAGCTTTCGGGTGAGGATGCGACCGCGCTCGGCTTCAATGCCCATGGCGGCGTCGGCTGCATTTCCGTCACCGCGAATGTCGCGCCGCGCCTGTGCGCCGAGTTCCAGGAGGCCACCCTTGCCGGCAACTATGCCAAGGCCTTGGAGCTTCAGGACAAATTGATGCCGCTTCACAAGGCCATCTTCCTTGAGCCGGGCGTCTGCGGCGCCAAATATGCGTTGAACCGCCTCGGGCGAATGAGCTTTACCGTTCGTTCGCCGTTGTTGTCGGCGCTCGAGCCGGCCACGGCCTCGGCTATCGACGCGGCGCTCAGGCATGCAGGGCTGATGAACTGATGGCACCGAAAGGCAGCGAACGCACGGTCAAGAAGGTTGTTGCGGAAAATCGCAAGGCCCGCTTCAACTACGAGATCGTCGACACCTACGAGGCCGGTCTGGTCCTGACCGGCACGGAGGTCAAGTCGTTGCGCGAGGGGAAGGCCAATATCGCGGAATCATACGCGACCGACGAAGGCGGCGAGATCTGGCTCATCAATTCCTACCTGCCCGAATATCTGCAGGCCAACCGCTTCAATCACGAGACGCGCCGCCGCCGCAAATTGCTCCTGTCGAAAAGGGAAGTGAACCGTCTGCAGGGTGCGGTCAACCGCGAGGGGATGTCGCTGATACCGCTCCGGATATACTTCAATGAGCGAGGCAGGGCGAAGCTGGAACTGGCGCTCGGCAAGGGCAAGAAACTGCACGACAAGCGAGAGACCTCCAAGGAACGCGATTGGAACCGGCAAAAGAACAGGCTCCTCAAGGAGCGCGGCTGAGTCCTAGTCGATCGTTGGGGTATATTGCTCTTCATCCGGCAGACGAGATCACGATGGATTAGGCCGGTCGGCCTAAACCGTGAAGGTGATCGATTCCAAAAGGTTAGAGCGGGATGCGGGCGGAAAACCGCGCCCGTATCGGAGGACTGCAATCTCTCCTCTTGCCTCTGTGCTTGTCACAGAGATGAGAGCAGCGCCGCGTCTGCGGCGCGGGAAGAGTTCTTTCAGCCCAAGGACTTGGTCTGGCTGGATCCCTGTGACGAGCACAGGGATGAGGAAATCAAACAAACCGCGGCGGGTAGCCCGAATTCAACAGACCTTGGTTCACGATGGTTTTAGGTCGGGTCGGCCCAACATCATGAACGTGACCGATTCTGATAGGCTAGAACTTCATCTTCAGTCCGACGGATGCACGTACCGCGTAGCTGCCGCCGAAATCGGACAGACCGGTGGATGCGCGGGCTTCGCCATAGAGCGAATACTTGTCGTCTCCCCAGTTGTAGCTGCCGCCAATGCCGATTTCGCCAATCCAGTCATCGGCCTCGATGCCAAACGAGACGCCGGACACATCCGCGCGGGTATCGCCCAGGAACTCACGGTATAGATCGACGGTGCCGTAGAGGCGCGAGCCGCGACCGTCGCCTTCCGCGCCTTGCCATTGCTGCTCGCGATCGAGTGCGAGACCGATGCGGCCGCGCAGGCTATTTCCGTCATCGAGTGAAACCCGCGCCCCGTATGGGTCCACGAAGTCATCGAAGTTCACTGAGGTATAAGCGAGCTGCGCCTGCGGCGTCAGCGCCCACGTGTCGCCGAGGCCGATACGATGGCCCGCCTCGATGCTGACCGCATAACCCAGCCCGTCATTCCCGTCGGCAAGCCGGCCAAGAATGTCCGAGTCGAGATCGCTGTCGAACCGGGTTAGCTGGCCCTGACCGTCCAGATAGAAGCCGTTCTGGCCATACCAGGTCAGGGTCGCGCCGAGGCCGTAGCCGCGGGTGTCGATGGAGCCGTCACCATAGAAGGAAGAGACATCGGTGTTGATGCCGCCATAGTGGGCAGTCAGGCCGCCGATCAGCTCGCCCTTGCCGCTGCTATGCAGAAGTGCGTCGATGCCGGCCTGCAGCAACCAGGAACGAGAGTCGTATTCCGAAACGCGGGCGCCGCTCTCCTCGGGCTCCACATGGGCGCGGGTGCCGTCGATGCGAGCCCACACGATATTCTCTTCGGCGCAGGCGGCGGTCTGATTGCCCTCGACATCGAGTGGTACGCTCCCACAGGAGCGCAAGGCAGGAACTCTCTCGCCGGTGGCACGCCGGCGCAATGTCGGGAGTTGTATGAAGCCGAGGAGGTTCCGGGCATAGGTTTCGTAGACGGGCACGCCCTGATTGTAGCTCGGGATTACCGTTTCGCCGCCTCCTGTCCCGGGGTCGACGGTTTCGCCGCCTCCGGTCCCCGGGTCGACGGTTTCACCGCCTCCGGTCTCTGGATCGACAGCCTGCTCGCCTCCGGTGTCCGGGCCGGTATCGTCTTCGGCTATCGTCGACTGAAGGAACCAGTCGTCGTTATCGACCTGCCGCAGCGCATAGGCATAAGCGCCCCGGGTAATCGCGGCCTCTCCGGTTTCCTTGATTTCGGAGTTCGCGTTGGCGAGGACGAAAGTGCCGGAGGACGCGCCTGCCACATCGACCACACGAATGCCGGCCACCGTTTGAGCGCTGGGCCCGCCGGCATTGCCTATGCTGATCGCTGTGCTGCCAGCCGTGTCGCCGCCGACGGTGATGCGGTCGGTTGGAGACGCGTCGTCACCGAGATAGGTGTCGATATAGACCGTGCCATTCTCCGCGCCGGTGTAGTTGCCGCCGACGGACAGAACGTCGCCGGTTCCTCCATCCTGCATGTCGACCGTGCCGGCATTGACTAAATTGCCGGAGATAGAATAGACGCCACTGGCGATATCCTCGCCGAAGGCGATGAATTGCGAAGTACCGTCGATCGCCATGTTGCCGGTCAGCGCGAAGGCATCCGATCCGTTAAGAACGGAGCCGTTCGTCAGGAACAGGCCCGTTTCGGGCTCCGAGCCGGCTTCAAGTGCGCCGTCGAGAATGGTGACATCGGCAGCGTCCAGGGTGACGATTTCCCAATTGACGATGTTGGCGCCGTTGGCGCTCGCGGTGACGCCGCTCAAGTTCAGTCGGTCGGTCCAGCCATCGGCAGTCGAGACGTCGTCGCCGCCATCGAGATAGTGATGCGTCCCGTCGTAACTCTGCGCGGAGACGGTGGCGATGTCGGAGCCGTTGCCGCCGAAGAAACTGGAAAGCCAGGTGCCGCCGCTCCAGGTGAAGCTGTCGTCGCCGTCAGCGGCGGTGGCTGACCTGTCGTCGCCATAGACATCGCCGTCGAGCACGCCGCCGGTGAGATTGATGATATCATTGCCGAGCCCCATGACGACATCGCCGGTGACCTTGCCGGCAAGCGTGGCGGTGGAATTCCCTCCCGTTTCGTCCAACGCATCCAGATTGGAGTCGCCGTCGCGAATGGCGGTGCCCGAAGCAGAACCGTCGATCTCCGCAGCGGAGCCGATGGTGATCTTGCTGCCTGCGGAGCCGATGGTGTGAACGGCGGGAGCAGAGCCAGCGGTAACCTTGCCGTCCAGCGTTACTTCATTGCCGCCGCCCGGGCCCGCCAGGGCCCGCAGACCGCTCGCCTTCGCGCCGGTCGCGACCGCGCTGCTGCCGGCTGCCTGGGTGACCATGGTGTTGCCGAAGATCGAGAGAGCATACAAGGCGTGGCTCTGCGCCCCCGCCGTCGTAGCGCTGCCGCCCGCCTGCTCGATGGAAGCCAGGCCGGAGCCGAAGGAGAGGGCCGCGATTGCGTAGCTGCCCTCATTGCCGCCAATCTCGCCGCCGCTGGTCATGATTGTGCCTGCCCGCTGCACGGCAGTTGCTTTTCCTGTCGAGGGCGTCGGGCCGATGTCGGTCTCTGCGATCATTCCCCCCGCGCCGTCGCCGGTGGTCGTTACGCTGCCGGCTTGCATGATCACGCTGGCCTCGGCATTGATGCTCGTCGGGATACTTTCATCGCCGGCGTGAGCGATCAGGCCCTCTGCATCGCGACCGGCCGTCTTCACGTTCCCGTCCACCAAGCGGGCGGTGGCCGTTCCGCCGGCGCCCTTCGCGGTCGCAATCAAGCCTTCCGCGTTATCTCCGCCGGTCGAGATGTCTCCGCCGTCCAGCGAGACGCGCGCCTCGCCCATGTTTCCCTGGCTGATGGCCGCGAGCCCGATCGCCGATGCTCCAGCCGTGGCAATGCTTCCTTTGGTGACTTCGGTAACGGCATTGCCGTCTCCTGCCTCGGCCCGAATCCCTATAGCACCCTCGCCGCGCGTCGTGATTTTGCTCTTTTCCAGAACGACCGTGCTGTCGCCCGGGTCCAGATTGAAGGCTTGAGCGCCATGTGCCCTTGTGCCCGAGGTCTCGATCGCCGCCTCGTTGCGGACGAAAACCGAAGCGTTGCCCCTGCCGGACTTGCTGTCCTCGACTCTCGCCTCCATACCGATACTTAGATTTCCGCCGGTCGTTACCGCGATGTTGTCGCCGGCAACGGTCACGTCGCCGTCTCCCAGGGATGCGCTATGCTTCAGTCCGCGAACGCCTATCGACGACAGGCCATGGGTGACGATCGTTCCGTCCTTCGCCGTCACCGCGACATTGCCTATGCCGGTTTCTTTGCGGCCATAGATACCTTGAGAGTAGGATCCGAAGGTCTCGATCGTGGAATCTTCTCCCGAGAAATCGGCGATCACATCACTCTTGTTGTTTTCGTTGGCCCCGGGATGCCAGGCGTAAATTCCCGCTGCGTTGTATCCATATGTGATGATGCTGCCGCTCAGCATCGTCGCTGAAACGAGCCCCGCACCGCGCTGCGTCACTCTCAATGCATCGGCGTACTCGCCTACCTCCCTGTCGGAGCTCGTTCCAATTCTGTCCGGCTCGCCGGTCGTCACCGTCGAGCCCTCCATCGTCACGATGAGATCGCCTTCGCTCGTGACCTTGTCCGAACGGATGTCGATCGCAGGCCGATCGCTGCCCGCATCGTCCGCCCATCTGACCGCCACGCTGTCGATCGTCGCCCTCAGTCCTGTATCAATACGATATTCGATATGGGTTCCGGGCCCCTTCGGGTACGTGGACGTGTTGCAGGTCACAACTCCGCCAATGGCCGGGCCGCATTCGTTTATCGCATGGGCCGGGCTCACGGCGCCTGCTCCGATCGCGAGCGTAAAGCCGACCGATGCAAGGACCGGGCCTGCGGGGATCACGAAAGTTTTAGAGCCGGTGCCCCAACTCGCATACAGCGCGGTGCTGCTTGCCTCTTGGCGCAAGCGAGTTCTCAATGAAAGAGTCTTCCGTTTGCGAAGGGCGGCTCTTGCGCCTCGGCTGGTGCAGGAATCACTCATCACGCAGCTCCCACTCCGCAGCCCGAAGCTTCGGCAGCGCGGGCCATCAGTGTCTGAATCGCATATTCAGGCAATTCGGAGAGGTCTGTTCACCGAATCGTAGAATCGGCAGCAGAGATAAGACAACGCAGGTTGTCGCTTATGAGCAAACAAGGGAATCCCGCAGCTGAACCGAGCCTCATCGGCACGGCCCAGGAAACGTCTCGCAGGACTGCAATCTCTCCGCTTCCGTCATCTCTGTGCTTGTCACAGAGATGAGAGCAGCGCCGCGTCTGCGGCGCTGGGAAGATTTCTTTCAGCCCCAGGACTTGGTCTGGCTGGATCCCTGTGACGAGCACAGGGATTAGGAAAAATTAAAGCTCGACGTCGTCGGCGACCGGCTCGACAGGGCGCTGAACGCGTTCGGACGGTTCGCGGCCGATCTCTCCCCTAAGGGTCGCGAGATCGATGAAGTGGTCGGCCTGGCGGCGCAGGTCGTCGGCAATCATCGGCGGCTGCGTCGACATGGTCGAGACCACGGAAACCTTTCGCCCCTTGCGCTGCAGCGCTTCGACGAGTGTGGTGAAATCGCCGTCGCCGGAGAAAATCACCAGGTGGTCGACCGATTCGGACTGCTCCATGGCGTCGATCGCCAGCTCGATGTCCATGTTCCCCTTGATCTTGCGGCGTCCGAGGGAATCGGTGAATTCCTTGGCAGGCTTGGTCACGACCTTATAGCCATTATAGTCCAGCCAGTCGATCAGCGGGCGGATCGACGAATATTCCTGGTCCTCGATGAGTGCGGTGTAGTAGTAGGCCCTGAGCAGGTAGCCGCGCTTCTGGAAGGCCTTGAGCAGCTTGCGGTAATCGATGTCGAAGCCGAGGCTCTTCGACGCGGCGTAGAGGTTGGCGCCATCGATAAAAAGAGCGATTTTCTCGCGAGGATCGAACATCGTTACTTCCTTTTTCCGTACCCTGCACAGTGACCGGACCAACCCCGCGGAGCGTCACGCTTAAAATTGGCGGATTAAATTAAAGCTCACTTATCTGCAAATAATGTGGTCATGCCAACGCATTATTCCAACCAGGGCGCGGCGCCTATAGCTAGTTTTAGCAGTTGCTGCAGTTCGTCCACATTTTCAATCTATAATTGTTGCTGGATACGTGTTCGAAATTATCACGAAATACAGGCAGTGTCTGTGACCCGATGGCAGCGTTCCACAGACGTGGCATTTTATCATGCTCCGCGCGATGACGTGAGCCGGATGCAGGAAAAACTTGAACTTATGCTGTTTTGATTGTATCGGACGCCTAATTCCAGAAATCGGAGCTGATGGAGCCGCATGTCAGCGGACGTTCCGGTTTCGCGTTGTTAAACCTGCCGCGGCGATGCCGCCGCATCTCTTGAGTCGTAAAGGACAGGCCATGGCCCGCGTCACCGTCGAAGACTGCATCGACAAGGTCGAAAACCGTTTCGAACTCGTCCTTCTTGCCAGCCACCGCGCACGCCTGGTTTCCCAGGGTGCCCCGATTACGGTCGACCGCGACAACGACAAGAACCCGGTCGTTGCACTGCGCGAGATCGCCGATGAAACCCTGTCGCCCGGCGACCTGAAGGAAGACCTGATCCACTCGCTGCAGAAACATGTGGAAGTGGACGAGCCGGAACCCGATCCGGCGTCGCTCGTCCAGACCGAAGCAGCCCCTGCCTTCGCTGAGGCCGCCGAAGAGGAAGACCAGCCGGAAGCGTTGACCTTCGACCGCATGTCCGAAGAAGAACTGCTGGCCGGCATCGAAGGCCTCGTTCCTCCGGAAAAGAGCGACGACTACTGAGATTCGTTCCGGAACAACGTTCCGACGTGTTATCGAAGCAGTGCGCCACTCATATGATTGGCGCACTTTTTTATTTGCCTGATTTCACGGAGCCGCTAGCGGATGATGCGCCAATACGAGCTCGTTGAGCGCGTGCAGAAATACAAGCCCGACGTCAACGAGGCGCTGCTGAACAAGGCCTATGTCTACGCCATGCAGAAGCACGGGCAGCAGAAGCGGGCAAGCGGCGATCCTTACATCTCCCATCCCCTGGAAGTGGCGGCGATCCTGACCGAAATGCATCTGGACGAATCCACGATCGCCGTCGCGCTGCTGCACGACACGATCGAGGATACGACCGCGACGCGGCAGGAGATAGACGACCTCTTCGGCGAGGATATCGGCGCCTTGGTCGAAGGCCTCACCAAGATCAAGAAGCTCGACCTTGTCACCAAGAAGGCCAAGCAGGCGGAAAATCTTCGCAAGCTGCTGCTCGCCATTTCGGACGACGTCCGCGTGCTCCTGGTCAAGCTTGCCGATCGCCTCCACAATATGCGCACCCTCGACCACATGTCGGCCGAAAAGCGCGCGCGCATCTCCGAGGAGACGATGGACATCTATGCGCCTCTGGCAGGGCGCATGGGCATGCAGGACATGCGCGAGGAGCTCGAGAACCTGTCCTTCCGCCACATCAACCCGGAGGCTTACGAGACCGTTACCAGACGCCTCCAGGAGCTCTCCGAGCGCAATGAGGGGCTGATCAAGAAGATCGAGGAGGAACTGAGCGAACTGCTTCAGGCCGAGGGGCTTACGGACGCACAGGTCAGAGGGCGCCAGAAGAAGCCCTATTCGGTTTTCCGCAAGATGCAGTCGAAATCGCTCTCCTTCGAGCAGCTCTCGGATGTCTGGGGCTTCCGCATCATCGTCAACGACATCCCGTCCTGCTATCGCGCGCTGGGTATCGTGCACACCCGCTGGCGTGTCGTGCCGGGACGCTTCAAGGACTACGTCTCGACCCCGAAACAGAACGACTATCAATCGATTCACACGACGATCATCGGCCCGTCGCGCCAGCGCATCGAACTGCAGATCCGCACGAAGCGCATGCATGAGATCGCCGAATACGGTATCGCGGCCCACGCACTCTACAAGGATCGAGACACCGTTTCCGGTGACCTGACGCGCACTCCGACATCGAATGCCTATTCCTGGCTGCGCCGCACGATCGAATCGCTTGCCGAGGGCGACAATCCGGAGGAGTTTCTCGAGCACACCAAACTCGAACTCTTCCAGGATCAGGTCTTCTGCTTCACACCGAAGGGGCAGCTGATAGCGCTGCCGCGCGGCGCCACCCCGATCGACTTTGCCTATGCCGTGCATACGAACATCGGCGACACCTGCGTCGGGGCCAAGATCAATGGTCGCATCATGCCGCTGGTGACGCGGCTCAACAACGGCGACGAGGTCGAGATCATCCGCTCGGGCATTCAGGTGCCGCCGCCGGCCTGGGAAGAGATCGTCGTCACGGGCAAGGCGCGGGCGGCCATCCGCCGCGCGACCCGCGCCGCCATCCGCAAGCAATATGCCGGCCTCGGCTATCGCATCCTCGAGCGCACCTTCGAACGGGCGGGCAAGACCTTCTCGCGCGAGGCCTTGAAGCCGGTGCTGCATCGGCTCGGGCAGAAGGACGTGGAGGACGCCATTGCCGCGGTCGGGCGCGGCGAACTCTCCTCGCTCGACGTTCTGCGCGCCGTGTTTCCCGATCATCAGGACGAGCGCGTAACCGTGAAGCCCAGCGCCGACGACGGCTGGTTCAACATGCGCAGCGCCGCGGGCATGATCTTCAAGCTGCCGGAGCGGTCGAAGGAAATGGCCGCAGCGGAGCAGGCGGAGGGGCCGGAAGCCCTGCCGATCCGCGGCCTCTCCGGCAATGCCGAGGTCCATTTCAGTCCTGCCGGCGCCGTTCCCGGCGATCGCATCGTCGGCATCATGGACAAGGACAAAGGCATCACCATCTATCCGATCCAGTCGCCGATCCTGCAGAAGTTCGACGAAGAGCCCGAGCGCTGGATCGACGTTCGTTGGGATCTCGACGAGGCGAACAACAGCCGTTTCATGGCGAGGATTGCGGTCAGCGCCTTGAACGAGCCCGGCACGCTGGCGGAGGTCGCGCAGGCCATCGCGACCACCGACGTTAATATCCGCTCGCTTTCCATGGGGCGCGTCGCCGCGGACTTCAGCGAATTGCAGTTCGATCTCGAGGTCTGGGACCTGCGCCAGCTCAACCATCTGATGGCGCAGCTCAAGGAATTGCCGAGCATATCCATGGTCAAGCGTTTGTTCGAATAGGGCGCCTGTTCGAACAGGGGGGACACTCCCGCAGAATACAGGAGGCCGGAATGGCAACCACCGTTACGATCAAGGGGCAGGTCGCGATACCGAAAGCGGTGCGCGAACTGCTTGGTATCAAGCCGGGCAGCAAGGTTGACTTCCGCCGCACCGGCAACGGCATCGTCGAAATCAGGCGGGCCGACAGCAAACCTGTCCGCAGCCGTTTCCAGAATCTGCGCGGCCATGCCGGCGAGGGCCTCAGCACGGATGACATTATGGCGCTGACGCGTGGTGATGCGTGACGCTGGTCGACACAAGCGTTCTGCTTGATCTCGTTACCGATGACGCAAACTGGGCGGCAAGCCTGCAGAGCCCGCTTCTGATCAATGACATGATCTATGCGGAGCTCGGCGTGCGATACGAACGCATTGAAACGCTCGATTCGTTCATAGCCGAAGCCGGCCTGGAGCGGGTGGCCCTGCCCCGTGCCGCACTGTTCCTGGCCGGCAAGGTCTTTGCGAAGTATCGCAGGGCAGGGGGCGCGCGGACCGGCGTGCTGCCGGACTTCTTCATCGGTGCCCACGCAGCGATCGTCGGAATTCCGCTGCTGACACGTGATGCCTCCCGCTACCGCACTTCCTTTCCCACTGTCGGGCTCATCACTCCGACCGCGTGAAATCGATCCCGTTCACCTGACTTTTCGATCCGTCCATTCCGGGCGCGAATTCAGGCACATTGCCTTTGAAATAAGCAGATCGTCGCATCGAGCTCGACAGTCATGCGTCTTTCGCATGGCTGCCGCCGCTTCGCGGGACTGGTGGCGGTTCGGCTGGTGAACTATCTTTCGCATCGGGAGGTGAACGAAAGGGGTTTGCCATGTTCAAGCAGTTGAAGAAAATCACCCGTGCCCTGCACATTCCGAGCGTTGAAGAGCGCGAGACCGCCTATCTGAACGGCTCCGTCGACCGGATCGACCTGGAATACCGTCAGCGTCAGATCGACCGCGGCCTTTTCCGGAAGGGCTTCTGATCGCGAATGCGGCGCGCCGGAGAGGCGCGCCACGGCTGCCGCGCCCAGCGGTAGCCTGAGCTATGCGTTCTACGAATAGCTCTCTTGCCTTATCTGTCGGTCTGGCGCCTTACGGTGCCGCGCCTCTTGTCAGATGCGCAAAGGTCGCCGTGACGTTTTGATCTGCCGCATGACTCAGTCCGTCAAGGATTGAAGGAACCACGCAGCAGCTTGCACATGGCGTGCGTGGCGCCTATCTTGCGCCCATCGAAAGGCGGGCGGTCCGTCTTGCGCCGGCGGGCGGCTTTGAATGCGAACATGACGGCATAATGTTATTCAGGCGCAGAAAACCGGTCACACTCTCCGAGAGGCTTCGCGCCTTCTTCTGGCCGCGCAAGGGGCTGACGCGCGCTCCTCGCTACATTGCCCTTCGAATTCTCCGTCTGAACTCGTCTCCGCACTCGATCGCCGTTGGGGTGGCGGCGGGTGCTGCGTCGTCTTTGACGCCGTTCTTCGGCCTGCACATCGTTCTCGCCGTCCTTCTCGCGTCGGCGTTTTCCGGAAATCTGATCGCGGCCGCGATTACAACGCTGCTCGCCAATCCCATTACGATACCGGTTATCCTGACGGCTTCCTATGAGGTCGGCACGATGATTACGCAGCCGCAAGCCGCTCAGGTGATCGGCGGTCAAGAGATCATGCGGATGGTCGAACATCTCGATCTTGCAAGCCTGTGGGGTCCGGTCTTCAAGCCGATGCTCATAGGCTCGCTTCCTCTTTCAGCGGCGGGTGCCTTGATATTCTACCCGCTTGCCTTCCAGACGGCCCGCCTCTTTCAGGAGCGGCGCCGGCAGGCCCGCTCGCACAAATTCGGACATCCGACATGATCATCGGTATCGGCAGCGATCTCATCGATATCAGGCGCATCGAAAACTCGCTCCAGCGCTTCGGCGAGCGTTTCGTCAACCGGTGCTTCACCGATATCGAAATCGCCAAATCCGAAGGCCGCAAAAACCGTGCGGCCTCCTATGCCAAGCGTTTCGCCGCAAAGGAGGCCTGTTCCAAGGCACTGGGCACAGGCCTGGCTCAAGGCGTGTTCTGGAAAGATATGGGCGTCGTGAACCTGCCCGGCGGGAAGCCGACGATGCAACTGACCGGCGGCGCGGCCGCGCGCCTTCAGGAAATGCTGCCGGTCGGCCACCGCGCCGCAATCCATCTGACCATCACCGACGACTTCCCGCTTGCTCAAGCTTTCGTGATTATCGAAGCGCTCCCGGTTGCCCCCGCCGAGGGAACGGTTTAGAGCACTTGCCGAAAGCCCGGCCCGCGGTCGCTTGAAGCACGGTATTCCCGCGACATATAGCATCGAGTTGCGGGGCGGCGTGCGCATGAGTTCGGGCGCAGACGAACGTTGAAGCGTTAGGCCCGGGTGCCCCGGGCAGGATGACAAGGAAGACTGAGCGTGGCAGAAAAGACAGAAGCGAAGCAGAGCGGTCTCTGGGAGAACGTCAAGGTCATTATCCAGGCGCTGCTCCTCGCCGTGGTCATCCGCACCGTCTTCTTTCAGCCCTTCACGATCCCGTCCGGCTCGATGATGCCGACGCTTCTTGTCGGCGACTACATCTTCGTCAACAAGTTCGCCTACGGCTATTCGAAATACTCGCTGCCCTTCTCGCCGGACCTTTTCAGCGGCAGGATCTTTGCGAGCGAACCGGACCGGGGCGACATCGTCGTCTTCCGGTTCCCGCCCAATCCCGACATCGACTACATCAAGCGCCTCGTCGGCCTGCCGGGCGACCGCATCCAGGTCAGGAACAGCGTTCTCTACGTCAACGACAAGCCGGTCGAACGGGTGCCGGACGGCACGTTCCGCGCGGACGACCAGTACGACACGGGCGGCGATGTTCCGGTCTATCGCGAGACGATGGACAACGGCATGACCTACGACACGCTCGACCAGTTCCCGGATTCGCGCGGCGACAACACCCGTGAATTCATCGTCCCGGAAGGTCATTATTTCATGATGGGCGACAACCGGGACAACTCCGCCGACAGCCGTTTCGACGTCGGCTTCGTGCCGGCTGAAAACCTTGTCGGCCGGGCGAGCCTGATCTTCTTCTCGCTCGGCAACGACACCTCGTTCCGGCAGATCTGGAAATGGCCGGCGAACCTGCGTTACGATCGTTTGTTCAAGGTCGTCCACTGATGAAGGGCCGCTCGTTGAACGCGGAGGACCGGGCGCGGCTCGAGGCCGCGATCGGTTACCGGTTCGCCGAGAAGGAACGTCTCGACCGGGCGCTGACGCATTCGAGCGCTCGCAGCGGCCGTGCGATCAACTATCAGCGGCTCGAATTCCTGGGAGACCGGGTGCTTGGGCTCTGCGTCGCGGAACTCCTGTTCCAGACCTTCACCGATGCCAACGAAGGCGAGCTCTCGGTGCGCCTGAACCAGCTCGTCAGCGCGGAGAGCTGCGCCAAGGTGGCGGATGAGCTCTCGCTGCATGAATTCATCCGTACCGGCTCGGATGTGAAGAAGATCACGGGCAAGCACATGATGAATGTGCGCGCCGATGTGGTAGAGTCGCTGATCGCCGCGATCTATCTCGATGGCGGCCTGGACGCGGCGCGACGTTTCGTGCTCGAGCATTGGACGCATCGGGCTGCAAGCGCAGACGGCGCCAGGCGGGACGCCAAGACGGAACTGCAGGAATGGGCGCATGCCAAGTTCGGTGTCGCGCCGAAATACAGGACGGATGACCGTTCCGGCCCCGATCACGATCCGCGCTTCACCGTGACGGTGGAGGTCGACGGGATCGCGCCGGAGACGGGGGTCGATCGTTCCAAGCGTGGGGCCGAGCAGGTCGCGGCCATGAAATTGCTGGAACGCGAAGGTGTGTGGCAGAAGCGCTCTGCCGGAAATTGACGGATATCATGACGGATACTCAAAAGGATACGGCCGCCGGCGCAGTGCCGACGCGCTCGGGCTTCGTGGCGCTGATCGGGGCGACGAATGCCGGCAAGTCGACACTGGTCAATCGCCTTGTCGGGGCGAAAGTGTCGATCGTCAGCCACAAGGTGCAGACGACGCGGGCGATCATCCGCGGCATTGCAATCCACGGCAGCGCGCAGATCGTCTTCATGGACACGCCCGGCATCTTCAAGCCGCGGCGCCGGCTCGACCGCGCCATGGTCACCACGGCCTGGGGCGGAGCCAAGGACGCCGATCTGATCATGCTGCTGATCGACAGCGAGCGTGGGATCAAGGGTGACGCGGAGGCGATCCTTGAAGGCCTGAAGGAGGTACATCAGCCGAAGGTCCTCGTCCTCAACAAGGTCGATCAAGTTCGCCGCGAGGATTTGCTGAAGCTTGCGGCGGCTGCGAACGACGTGGTCGCATTCGAGCGCACCTTCATGATCTCGGCGCTGACGGGTTCCGGCTGCGAAGACGTGATGGATTATCTCGCCGAGACGCTGCCGGAAGGTCCATGGTACTATCCCGAGGATCAGATCTCCGATCTGCCGATGCGCCAGCTCGCCGCCGAGATCACCCGCGAGAAGCTCTTCCTCCGGCTGCATCAGGAGCTTCCCTATGCATCTCACGTGGAAACGGAGAAATGGGAGGAACGCAAGGACGGTTCCGTACGCATCGAACAGGTGATCTACGTGGAACGCGACAGCCAGAAGAAGATCGCCCTCGGCAAGGGCGGCGAGGCGATCAAGGCGATCTCGACCGCCGCGCGCAAGGAAATCTCCGAAATCCTCGAGCAGCCGGTGCACCTCTTCCTGTTCGTCAAGGTGCGTGAGAACTGGGGCGACGATCCGGAGCGCTTCCGCGAAATGGGGCTCGACTTTCCGAAGTAGCGGGAAGGAACGTCAGACGCTCTTCAACGTCACGCGGTGTTCGAGCTCCGCAGCCGATTCCTTGCGCTCGCTGTAACGGTCGGTCAGGTAAGCGGAGCAGTCACGCGTCAGAAGCGTGAATTTCACCAGCTCTTCCATGACGTCGACGACGCGATCGTAATAGCTCGACGGCTTCATGCGGCCGTTCGCATCGAATTCCTGGAACGCCTTGGCGACGGATGACTGGTTCGGAATCGTGATCATGCGCATCCAACGGCCGAGAATGCGCATCTGGTTCACCGCATTGAAGCTCTGCGAGCCTCCCGAAACCTGCATCACGGCAAGCGTCTTTCCTTGAGTCGGCCGGATGGAGCCGGTGGAAAGCGGGATCCAGTCGATCTGAGCCTTCATGATCCCGGTCATCGCGCCGTGCCGCTCCGGGCTCACCCATACCTGTCCTTCGGACCAGATCGACATTTCGCGCAGTTCCTGCACCTTGGGGTGGCTCACCGGCGCCGCGCCGGGAAGCGGCAGACCGGATGGATCGAAGACCTTCACTTCCGCGCCGAAAAATTCGAGCAGACGCCGGGCCTCCTCGGCCAAAAGGCGGCTGTAGGATACGGTCCGCAGCGACCCGTAGAGGATCAGGATGCGTGGCCTGTGGGTCGAAAAGGCCGGGCGCAGGCTGGCGCTATCCGGCAGCCGCAGCTGTTGCAGGTTCGCCGCAGGCAGGTCATGGCTCGAATCGTCGTCAGACAATGCGCTTGCCTCCGGCGTCGAGGACGGCTTCGCCGTCCTCCTTGGAAAACGGACCCTTGTGGGTGTCGGGCAGAATGTCGAGCACGACCTCGGAAGGCCGGCAAAGGCGCGTGCCGAGCGGCGCCACGACGAAGGGACGATTGATGAGGATCGGATGCTCGAGCATCGCATCGAGCAGTTCCTCGTCGCTCCGCGACGGGTCTCCGAGGCCGAGTTCGGCGAAGGGTGTGCCTTTTTCGCGCATCGCCTGGCGCACCGTCAGCCCGGCGGCGGCTATCATCGCCTCAAGCTCGGCGCGTGAAGGAGGGTTCTTCAGATATTCGACGACGGTCGGCTCGATGCCGGCATTGCGTATCATGGCCAGCGTGTTGCGCGAGGTGCCGCAAGCCGGATTATGGTAGATGGTGACGGTCATGGAGCGGTCTCCGGGGAGGTTTGACGAATGATGGGTCGGGCGGGCTGCAAGAGCCATCGCATCAGCGCGAGCGCGCAGACGGCCCCGAGCAGTTCGGCGATCACGAACCCCGGCAGGTCGCCCGGGCGGATGCCGGAAAAGGTGTTTGTGAACGACCGCGCCAGTGCCACGGCGGGATTGGCGAAGGACGTGGATGCGGTGAACCAGTAGGCGGCAGTGATGTAGAGACCAACGAGCCAGGGCACGGCCTCGCGGTGGAAACGGATGCCGGCAAGTATGGTGGCGACGAGCCCAAAGGCCGCGACTCCCTCGGAGAGCCACTGCGCCGGACCGGTGCGCACCTTCATGGACATGTCGAGCGGCGGAAGATCGAACATCAGGTGGGCGAGGGCAGTCCCGGCAATCGCGCCGGCCACTTGCGCGATGACATAGGCGGCGCAGTCCCGTCGCGTAAGTCTGCCGGAAAGGGCGAAGACAAGCGACACCGCCGGATTGAAATGCGCTCCTGACAGCGGGCCGAGAATGGTGACCAGGACGACGAGGATTGCGCCGGTGGCGATAGTGTTGGCAACGAGCGCCAGGGCGTCGTCCGCGGTAAGCGCATCGGCCATGATCCCCGACCCGACGACCGCCGCGACGAGAAGGCCGGTGCCGAGCGCTTCTGCAACACAGCGCCGTGTCAGGTCGAACTCCTGCATCAATTCTTCCGATCCGCGGCTTCGCCGTCCATTCCGCCGCCTTCGGAGCGATGGCTGCGGGATGCCGGTCTATCCATTGGCGAACAGCATGGCGTGAGATCTGCAACGAGCGGCGCGCAAACGTCCGGATGGCTGGCGCAGCAGTCCTTGAGCAGAAAGCTCACGACGTGGCGCAATCCGTCGAGGTCGGCGCGGTAGATGATCGACCGGCTCTGCCGGCGCGTTGTCACCAGCCCTGCGCGCTGCAACTGCGCGAGGTGGGTGGACATGGTGTTGTGCGGAACGTTCAGAAGCCGCGCGATCTCCCCTGCCGGCAGTCCGTCCGGTTCATGCTTGACCAGGAACCGGAAAGCGTCGAGCCGCGTCGGCTGAGCGAGAGCGGCGAAGGCGGCGATAGTGTCAACTGTGTCCATTTGTCGAGATATATCGACATGTGGTGACCCACGCAAGAGAAAGGTTGCGCTCTTCTGCTACTGCCAATTGGCCTGATCGGTCGCTGCGCCGGGGCGCTTGCCGAGAAGGGGAGCGATTGTTTCCGCCTTGTTGGTCCATACGTAGCCGGAGAAGCCCTCGGGAACGAAGGCGAGATCATCGGTGCTGTCGATGCCGGAGGTGAAATCGCCGCCGCTGTAAGGGCCAAGCAGGATGATTTCGCTGCCGGCGGCCTGCATGCGGGCCGCGAACCGGTCGGGCCAGCCCCACAGAAACCTTGCATAATTACCGGGCACGATGATCAGCGTATCGCGACAGGCGTCCGGTACGATGCCGGTCCAGCCATAGGCGGCGTAGCGGCCAAGGCAGGCGATCGTGGATTGTCGATCATAGCCTCTGAGCCCCGGAACCAGCCGGAGCGTTTCCTGCGTCGGAGCAGTGCCGCCATAGACGCCGAACACCTGTTTGCGCCACTCCGGGTGGAACCGGAGCAGGACGGCGAGGGTCGCTCCTTCCTCCCGCCGCTCGCTCTTGAAATTGATCAGGAAGCGGCCCTCGGGCAGGGCCTTGAAAACTTCCGTCAGCGTCGGCATCTGGCCGGCCCCCTGGCCGCGGAAGGGGAAGGACTTGCCGCCGTCGGCCGTATAGCCGTAGCCGATGTCCAGTGTCTTCAGCTCGGACATCGGGGTTTCCTGGGTGACGCCGCTCCCATCCGTCCGGCAGTCGAGCGTCCAGTCGTGAAACACGGCAAACTGGCGATCCGGTGTCAGGTGGACGTCGAGCTCGACGACGTCCGCGCCGCTCTCCATCGCCGCGCGCATCGAGGCAATCGTATTTTCGAGATAGCTGTGGCGCGGCGTTTCGATGCGCTCGGCGGTGCAGGTGTCGTTGTCGAGACCTTCCGAGTGAAAAACCTGGTGGATGCCGCGATGGGCGAGGATCTTTGCATTGCCGGAGGGGGGCGGCGCCAGAAGCGACGTATTGAGAAGCCAGACGATGGCGACGACGACGACGAGCGCAACCGCTGCGATCTTCTTCATCGTGTATCCTCCTCTCGCGACGGGCTTGCCGCGACAATGTGGCGTGACGATGTTACCGGTAGGTATACGAGTGTTACAAGGGATCGGCACCGCTCTGTCACCCGGCGCATGATCGGCCGGCCACCACGAATCGCAGGTAGGCGCTCGGAAGCGGTCCTGCAACACCCGTCTCGAAAGGGGGGAGAAAGATAGCCTCGATGCACCGGCCGGCCCCACGCGCACGGTCTTGCCTCGGTGCTTTCGAATTTGCTAAGCAAACAAATCTTTGAGGGGCCACAAAAAAGCCCCATTGAATAACCGCCGAACACAGCTAAGTTAATGGAAGTTCTGATGGATAGGAGCCCGATGGGCTGGCCTGACGAATTCCCGCAGCTGGTCCTTGCCTCGCTTAGCGAGGACTCGCCGGAAACCGTGAGGTTGCGCTCGAGCCGGTTTCTCGCCGCTTCCGGATGTGGCCGCGCGCTTCCAGGCACAGCTGCCGCATTTCTGCCCTGAAGCCGACCAGCCGCTCACCCGCTCCCCCGTGAAGGAACCGATGGTCCGTTTAGGTCTGAGCTGAGGTAGGATATGAATGCGGGATTGTTGAATCTACTTCGCCGGCTTGTCGAGAAAGGCAAGCTGACGGTCGTTTTCTCGTCGGGTGAAAAGGTGGTTCTGGGCGATGGCACGGGCAAGCCCGCGGCCATCCGTTTCGCTGATGCCGGAGCGGAAAAAGCCGTCCTTCACGACCCAGGGCTGAAATTCGGCGAAATGTACATGGACGGTCGCGTTCTCGTGGAGGAGGGCGATATTTTCGACGTGCTGGCCATCGTCAAGAGCAATGATCTCGACAAGGCGGCAACCTTCGCCAATTCGATCGTCGCGCTGGGACACATATTTCGCCAGCAGATGAAGAGCCGGCTGCCGGTAAACCGTAACCGCTACAACGTCGCCCACCATTACGATCTGGACGGCAAGCTCTTCAATCTCTTCCTCGATGAGGACTGGCAATATTCCTGTGCCTATTTCCATCCGCCGGGTATCTCGCTCGACGAGGCGCAGCGCGCCAAGAAGCGCCACATAGCGGCAAAGCTGCTGCTCGAGCCCGGTCAGAAGGTACTGGAAGTGGGTTCCGGCTGGGGCGGCATGGCGATGTACCTCGCCGAGTCGTCGGGGGTCGAAGTCACGGGCATCACGCTCAGCGAAGAGCAGTTGAAGGTCTCGCGCGAGCGTGCCGCCAGGCGCGGACTTTCCGACCGGGTGCGTTTCGAGCTGCAGGACTATCGCACCATGCAGGGGAGGCAGTTCGACCGCATCGTCTCCGTCGGCATGTTCGAACATGTCGGTATCGGAAATTACGGCAATTTCTTCCGCAAGATGAAGGAACTCCTGAACCCCGACGGAGTGATGCTGCTGCATTCGATCGGCCAGATCTACAAACCCTGGGCGACCAACCCATGGATCGAGAAGTATATCTTTCCCGGCGGCTACATTCCCGCCCTGTCGGAGGTGTTGCCACGGGTCGAGAGCAACCGCCTGCTCGTCAAGGACATCGAGATTCTGCCGCTGCATTACGCCTGGACGCTCAGGGCCTGGCGCGAGCGGTTCCTGGCGCAGCGGGAGGAGGCGGTCAGGCTCTATGACGAGCGCTTTTTCCGCATGTGGGAGTTCTATCTCGCCGCGTCGGAAACGGCCTTTCTCTACGACAAGCACTTCGTCTTCCAGCTTCAGCTCTCGCCCTCACTCGCGACGGTGCCCGTGTCGCGCGACTATATCGCCATCAAGGAGCGCGAATTGCTGGAATTCGAAAAAACCCGCGAACGGCTGGAACTCGTCGCGGTCTGAGGGGCGGGCGAAAGGCCCCTCATCCGCCTGCCGGCACCTCGCCCCGCATGCAGGCTACGGCATGCACATATCTCTTGCGCGCCGGTGCGGCGGATACTGCTCATGAAAGGGATCCCTCGGGAACCCAACCGCCTCAACCCCGCTCGGTCGGGGTTGCCCCTCAACCGGCTGCCGCCACCTTCTCCCCGCAGGCGGGGAGAAGGGATATGCCGCGCCCGCTCGCTCCCTCGGGCGGACGATGAATGCGGGGTTCAGTTGGCGCCGCATATCCCTTCTCCCCGCCTGCGGGGAGAAGGTGCCGGCAGGCGGATGAGGGGCGGGTGACCGATAATGCCAATGTCAGCGCATACGAGTTTGATCCCAAGGACCCAACCGCAAGCCTCGCCACTGCTGGAAATACAGATGCCGCCACTCCGGAGTAAGTCCGCGAAGGGCTGGACAACAAGAGATATGTGCATGCCGTAGCGCATGCAGGGCGAAGGGACGTACGGCGCGCCCGCTCGCTGACACCATCTCATGATCTTCTGTGGAGTTCGCCCGGGCGGCCACCGGCCTTCACTTGGCCTTGATGGTCTGCGCCAGTATGGTCCGGCCGAAACAGGAAACGGAACGATAGAATGGTCACGACCGCAAAGCCCATCGCCGCCATCATCGCCAGCGAAATCAAGGCGACCGCCGCCCAGGTCGCGGCGGCCGTCGAATTGCTGGATGGCGGGGCAACCGTGCCTTTCATCGCCCGCTACCGAAAGGAGGTCACCGGCGGCCTCGACGATACGCAACTGCGCGTCCTGTCGGAGCGGCTCACCTATCTGCGTGAGCTTGAAGCGCGGCGGGCGTCGATCGTCGATTCGATCCGCGGCCAGGGCAAGATGACCGACGAGCTCGAAGGCAAGATCGCCGCCGCGGTTACCAAGGCGGAACTCGAAGACATCTACCTGCCCTACAAGCCGAAGCGCCGCACCAAGGCGGAAATCGCTCGCGAACGTGGTCTGGGTGCACTAGCCGACGCAATCCTTTCCGATCGATCGGTCGCGCCGGCCGAACGCGCGGCCGCCTTCCTCACCGCCGATGTGCCGGACGTCAAGACCGCACTCGACGGCGCCCGCGATATCATCGCCGAAGCCATGAGCGAGAACGCCGACCTTCTCGGGCGGTTGCGGAACCACATGCGGGAGGTAGCCTTCCTGCGCGCCCGGGTCGTGGACGGCAAGCAGGAGTCCGGCGCCAAATTCTCGGACTATTTCGACCATTCCGAGCGCTGGGCGACGGTGGCCGGGCACCGCGCATTGGCGATGCTGCGCGGCTGGAACGAAGAGGTCCTCTCGGTCGATATCGTAGTCGATCAGGAGGCGGCGCCTTCGCTGAGGCCGACCGAGCGCATGATCGCGGCGGCTTACAATGTCGGCGATCGGTTACCCGGCGACCGGTGGCTGCTGGAGGTCATCGGCTGGACGTGGCGCGTCAAACTCTCGCTCTCGCTGTCGCTGGACCTGATGCGCGAGCTGCGCGAGCGGGCCGAAGAAGAGGCCATCCGCGTCTTCGCGCGCAATCTCAAGGACCTGCTGCTCGCGGCACCGGCGGGCTCGCGCGCGACGATGGGCCTCGACCCCGGCATCCGAACCGGCGTCAAGGTCGCGGTCGTCGACGGCACCGGCAAGCTGCTCGACACCGCCACGGTCTATCCCTTTCCGCCGAAGAACGACATCCGCGGTACCCAGGCGGAGCTTGCGGCGCTCGTGCGCAAGCACAAGGTGGAACTGATCGCGATCGGCAACGGTACCGGTAGCCGTGAAACGGAGAAGCTCGTCGCAGACATGCTCGCTGCCATGCCGGCGCCGAAGCCTACCAAGGTGATCGTGTCCGAGGCGGGCGCATCGGTCTATTCCGCTTCGGAGACGGCGGCCGCCGAGTTCCCGGGCCTCGACGTTTCCCTGCGGGGCGCCGTCTCGATCGCCCGCCGGCTGCAAGACCCGCTGGCCGAGCTCGTCAAGATCGAACCGAAGTCGATCGGCGTCGGCCAATACCAGCACGACGTCGACCAGTCGAAGCTCAGCCGCTCGCTCGATGCCGTTGTCGAGGATGCGGTGAACGCCGTCGGGGTCGATCTCAACACCGCCTCGGCGCCGCTCCTGGCGCGTGTCTCGGGGCTGGGCAAGTCCTCGGCCGAGGCGATCGTCGCGCACCGGGATGCGATGGGAGCCTTCGCCAGCCGCAAGGAACTTTTGAAAGTGCCGCGTCTCGGCGCGCGCACCTTCGAGCAGTGCGCCGGCTTCCTGCGGATACCGAACGGGTCCGAGCCGCTCGATGCGTCGGCCGTACATCCGGAGGCCTATGGCGTCGCCAAGAAGATCGTTGCAGCCTGCGGCCGGGACGTCCGCTCACTGATGGCAGACAGCGCCGAGCTGAAAAAGCTCGACCCGCGCATTTTCGTCGACGAGCGCTTCGGCCTGCCGACGGTCAAGGACATCCTGGCCGAACTCGAGAAACCGGGTCGCGATCCGCGCCCGAGCTTCAAGACGGCGACCTTCGCGGAAGGCGTGGACGACATCAAGGATCTGAAAGTCGGGATGCGGCTCGAGGGCACGGTGACCAATGTCGCAGCGTTCGGCGCCTTCGTCGATATCGGCGTGCATCAGGACGGCCTCGTCCACGTGTCGCAATTGGCCGACCGCTTCGTCAAGGATCCGCATGAGGTCGTCAAGGCGGGTGACGTCGTGCAGGTCCGCGTCACGGAGGTGGATGTCACGCGCAAGCGCATCGGGCTTTCCATGCGCAAGGAAGGCGGCACCGATACGCCCCGTGAGGCGAGGGTAGCGGCACCGAAGGGCGGAAACCGGGGCGGGTCGGCCCGGTCGCAAACACCGCAGGAGCCGGCGCAAGGCGCGTTCGGCGCGGCGCTGATGGCGGCGATGAAGAAAAAATGAGAGCGGCCGATGGAACGGCCCGCATGGAAGGATCGTTACCCGGGCATCGATGCTGGTGTGACGGTTCAGGTTACGTTCTATAATTTAGCCAATTGAGATGTAACCCGCCTCCGTCACACTTTTCAGATGGCGACATCGCTTCGTCGCGTGAAGGTGTCGACCATCGAATGCCGGTATACGGCGGAACAGGTCAGCGGAAATCCTCTTCCGCCGGGACTTCCCGGCGAAAGGAGGTGCGTCATGGTACGCAATGTGGTCCGCGGCCTCTCTCTTGCCGTCCTTCTGACGGCGGCAGTAACGGCCTACCCCCATACGGCAGACTCACAGGCCGTTGTGAATTGCGCTGAGCGATCGCAGGTCATCGAGCTGCTTACTCGACAATATGAAGAAAAGCAGGCCGCCGTCGGGCAGATCAACCCGCAGGCGGTCATGGAACTCTATGCAGCCGACGGCGGCAGTTGGACATTGATCGTGACCGATGTTTCCGGGCGAAGCTGCGTCATTTTTGCCGGAAAAAGCTGGGAGCAGGTCATCCAGGTCGGCCCGAAGGCTTGACCGCCAGCCTCCTGCGCGAGGCGCACAGAGGGAAGCCCGTGCAGCTTCCCTCTGGTGACCAATCAATGCGACGGTGCGTTGCCGGTCAGTCCGGCCTGCCGATGCTCGCATAGCGGAAGCCGTGCTTTGCGACCTCGTCCTTGCGGTAGATATTGCGCAAATCGACGAGCAGAGGCGTCTTCATGGTAGACTTCAAACGGTCGAAATCCAGCGCCCGGAATTCGTTCCACTCGGTGATGATCACCAGAGCGTCCGCCTCTGCCGCCGCTTCATAGGGATCGCTCGCGCAGTCCAGCCCCTCTATCAGCTTGCGCGCGTTTTCCATTCCTTCCGGGTCGTAGCCGGTGACCCGGGCGCCTGCGTCCTGCAGCGCCTGAACGACCGCGATCGCGGGGCTGTCGCGCATGTCGTCGGTATTCGGCTTGAAGGTCAGGCCGAGGACCGCGATCTTGGAACCGCGGATATCGCCGCCGGCCGCCGCGATCACCTTGCGTCCCATCGCCCGCTTGCGGTTGTCGTTGACGGCGACCGTGGTTTCGACGAGCCGCACGGGGGTGTCGTGGTCCTGCGCGGTCTTGACCAGCGCCAATGTGTCCTTGGGGAAGCAGGAGCCGCCATATCCCGGCCCGGCATGCAGGAACTTCAACCCGATGCGGCCGTCCAGCCCGATGCCGCGGGCGACGTCCTGCACATTGGCACCGACTTTCTCGCACAGATCGGCAATCTCGTTGATGAAGGTGATCTTCATCGCCAGGAAGGCGTTGCCGGCATATTTGATCAGTTCCGAAGTGCGGCGTGTCGTGAACACGAGCGGCGACTGGTTGAGATAGAGCGGCCGATAGACCTCCGTCATCACCTCTCGCGCGCGACCGTCGCTGCCGTCGACCCCGATGACGATCCGGTCGGGCCGTTTGAAATCCTCGATCGCGGCACCTTCCCGCAGGAATTCCGGGTTCGAGACGACGGTAACGTCAGCCGCGGGATTGGTTTCGCGGATGATGCGCTCGACCTCGTCTCCGGTACCGACCGGAACCGTGGACTTGGTCACCACGACGGTAAAGCCCTGAAGGTTGGCGGCGATTTCGCGTGCAGCTGCGTAAACATAGGAAAGATCCGCATGTCCGTCACCGCGCCGTGACGGCGTGCCGACGGCAATGAAAACCACGTCGCTGGCGGCCACGGCGGTCTTGAGATCGTCGGTGAAGTTCAGGCGTCCGGACGCGACGTTGCTGGCGACGAGATGGTCCAGCCCGGGTTCGAAGATCGGAATCTGACCCTTCTTCAGCGCCGAGATCTTGCCTTCGTCCTTGTCGACGCAGACGACGTCATGGCCGAAATCCGCAAAGCAAACACCGGAAACAAGGCCGACATAGCCGGCACCGATCATCGTGATTTTCATCCGCTCTTCCTTTGATTGTTCTTGAGAACGCTGATCAATTAAGTTTTATCTAATAAAAGGATGTCATCGAGAAAAAAGTAAAGAAAAACCGAATTGCAATTGGGTGCGGAAGCACGCGCTTCGCACAAATATCGCTTGTTTTACCATCAGATGGTCGTGTGTGCACGGCGATAATTCTGTTCATACCACTCGACGAAGCGCGCAACCCCTTCCTCGACCGAAACGGACGGCTTGAATCCGGTCAGTGCTTCGAGCAGGTCCGGCGAAGCGAAGGTGCGCGGGACGTCGCCCTGCTGCATCGGCAGCATGTTGTGGATTGCCGGACGGCCCACCGCCTTCTCGACCGTTTCGACGAAGGTCATCAATTCTACCGGCTGGCCGCCGCCGGTATTGACGACGCGGAACGGCGCATGGCGCGAAAGCGTGTCCGTGGCCTTTTCCGGTGCCACCCGGTTCTCTTCCGAAGGAGGAACATGCGACAGCCGGACGATGCTTTCGACGAGGTCGTCGATATAGGTGAAGTCCCGGCTCATCCGGCCCTCGCCATAAATGTCGATCGGCCGGCCGTTGTGTATGGCGTCGACGAATTTGAAGAGCGCCATGTCCGGCCGCCCCCAGGGGCCGTAGACGGTGAAGAAGCGGAAGGCGGTGGTCGGCACCTTGTAAAGATGCGCATAACTGTGCGCCATCAATTCCATCGACTTCTTCGTCGCGGCATAGAGCGTCATGGGTTCGTCGGCCCGGTCCGCTTCGGCGAACGGGATCTTCTCGTTGGCGCCGTAGATCGAAGAGGTGGAGGCGAGCATCAGGTGCTTCGGTGCGATCGCCTTGGCGAGCTCAAGCATGTTCCACGACCCGACGAGGTTCGCGTCCACATAGGCTTTCGGGTTTTCGAGGCTGTATCGGACGCCCGCCTGGGCGGCGAGGTGGATGATGACTTCCGGCTCGGCAAGCTCCGCCGCCCGGTCCAGTGCGGCCCGGTCCTCGAGCATGGCCGTCACCGCCTTGAAGCCGTTGGAGCGCTGAAGGATCGCGTGCCGGCGCTCTTTCAGCGTCACGTCGTAATAGGGCGTCATGCCGTCGAACCCGACGACGAAATGCCCCTCGTCGATCAGCCGTTTTGCAACATGAAAACCGATGAATCCTGCAGTGCCGGTGATGAGGTAACGCATGACGATTTCCCCCAGTTTGCCCCACTCGACAGTTCATACGCAGAAAGCCGGCCGATGAAAAGTCAATTCCGTCACTCGCGGGGCTCGTCGAGCTCACGTTGGAGGGCTGTCAGAACGGACATTGCGTGGCCGGCATACTGGCTGATCCAACGATCGTGAATGGCGCGGATGGGCAAGGCGTTCAGGTGGTTCCACCGCTCGCGGCCCTCGCGCCTGACGAGAACGAGATCGGCCTCCTCCAGAACCTTGAGGTGCTGCATCACCGTGCAGCGATCCAGGGTCGGGAAGCGTTCGCAGAGCATGCCCGTCGTTTGCGGTTTCTCCTTCAGCACGTCGAGCACCTGTCGGCGCAGGCCGTTCGCCAGCGCCTTGAAAACCGCATCGTCTTTCGAATCGTTTGACATGTTATGTTTTTATAACATATTATCGGCAGATACAATCGTGAGGAGGACGTCATGGCTTTCGAATTTCGAGTGAATGGGAGGATCGCCCGTCCCGTCGGGCAGGTTTTCGACGCGGTGGTAAATCCGGATCAGCTCAGCCGCTATTTCGTAACGCTCGGCGGCATCAGCGGGCCGCTGGTTGCCGGCACCACCGTGACGTGGTGGGGCGAGGTTCCCATCAAGGTCGAGGCCGTGGAGCCTAACGAGCGGATCGTCTTTTGCTGGGACGCCATGACCGGTGAAGGCGAGTCTCCCTACCAGACGCGGGTTGAAATGCGCTTTCAGCCGCTCGACGACGGCGCCACCATGGTGACGATCGCCGAGAGCGGCTGGCGGGAAAACGAAAAGGGGCAGAAGAGCTCCTATCTCAATTGCGAGGGCTGGTCGCAGATGCTCGCCTGCATGAAGGCCTGGGTCGAATACGGCATCAATTTGCGGGAGGGCTATTATGTGAGCGAACTCTCCGGCAAGCCCGCGCTCGAACCGCAACTGTAGGAGGGGTCTATGTCCACCGAAATCAAGGGCGGTATCAACATCGCCATGAAAGTTCCGAGCCACCAATACGAGGCGGTGATCGCCTTCTACCGCGACGTCGTCGGTCTTCCGCCTTTCGACGAAAAGGCACCGGCGAAAGGCTTCGTTCTCGGCCCCAATCGTTTGTGGATAGACGAAGCGCCGCATTACAGCCAGGCAGAGATATGGCTGGAGCTCTTCACCGAAGATCACGGGGCGGCGCTCGATCGCCTCGCAGCGCACAAGGTGGTGCGCTGCGATCAGGTCGAGGAACTGGGCGAGGGCTTCCGCGGCGGATGGATCATGAACCCCGCCAATATCGTCCACCTCGTGCGCGAGCCGGATGCCTGGTAGACGTGTTAGAACGAAAGCGAACCGCTGCCGTCGGCAGCGGTCGACATCGGTGCATCCATCGGCTGGCTCATCGGCGGTTCCGCCTGGAGCACGACGACGCGCGAGCCTTCCGGAACGCGGCTGTAAAGGTCGATGATATCGGGGTTGAAAAGGCGGATGCAGCCGCTCGACACCGCCTTGCCGATCGACCAGGCCTCCGTGGTGCCGTGGATGCGGAACAGCGTGTCCCGGTTTCCCTGGTAGAGATAGAGCGCGCGCGGTCCGAGCGGATTGCGCAGGCCGGGGTCCATGCCTCCCGCGAGCGGTCCGTAGCGCTCCGGTTCGCGCGCGACCATGTCGGATGTCGGCGTCCACCGCGGCCATTCCGCCTTGCGGCCGACGCGCGCCTCGCCCTCGAACTCCAGCCCGGCCTTGCCGACACCGATGCCGTAACGAAGCGCCATGCCTCCGCCCTGCACGAGATAGAGAAAGCGATTTTCCGTGTCGATCACGACCGTACCCGGCGGCTCATGCGTGACGTAAGGAACCTGTTGCCGCAGAAAACGCGGTTCGACCTTGCTGATGTCGGTGGCGGGAAGCGGAAACCTCTCCTCGGACTTCGCCCCATACATTGCCACGAAATAAGGATCCGGCCCTTTCGGTCGGACCTGCTGGCTGTTGCTAACGCAACCCGCCAGCGCGGCGGAGAGGGCCAAAACTGCGCAAAGCTGCATCAGGCGGCTGGCGCGATTCCCGGACACACACATAGTCGAATTGTTCCTGCTGACTGTCATTCTTGAGGAGGCACGTCTAAGACCTCGAAACCCGCATTGGAAGACGTCGCAATCCGGCAAAAGCGACAATAGAATTGAGGCGCACAGCAAGTGTAGCGGAAAGGCTACAGTTTGCTTCCGCCGCACCGGACGAGGCTCGAAACAGGGGGCGTTTCTTCGCTTGCTCCGGTTTCCGCGGCGGGTGTATGCCTCTTTCATGCAATGGAGCGATGAAGCCATAATTCTCGGCATCCGGCGGCATGGCGAAAGCTCTGTCATCGCGGAGGTGATGACGCCCGGGCACGGGCGGCATCTCGGGCTCGTGCGCTCGGGCCGCTCGCGTACGATGCAGCCGGTGCTGCAGCCGGGCAATTCCGTGGAGGTGAGCTGGCGGGCGAGGCTCGACGAGCATCTCGGCGAATTCCGCGTCGAGCCGCTGCAATTGCGCGCCGCGAGGCTGATCGAGACGGCGACTTCCGTCTACGGCATTCAGGCGCTTGGCGCACTCTTGCGGCTCCTGCCGGAGCGCGACCCGCATCCCCATCTCTACGAGGCGCTCGCCGTCATCGTCGATCACCTCCAGGACCCGGCAGACGCCGGCGAATTGTTCGTGCGCTTCGAACTCGCGGTGCTGAACGATCTCGGCTTCGGCCTGGATCTTTCCCGATGTGGGGCGACGGGTGTGCACAGCGAGCTTGTCTACGTATCGCCGAAATCGGGCCGCGCGATCTGCCGCGAAGCGGGTGCCCCTTACGCCGATCGCATGCTCGCCCTTCCGGATTTCCTTTCCGGAGGAAGCAGAGCTGCCGATCACGAAAGCCTTGCCGCTGCCTTCCGTCTCACCGCCTATTTCCTCAACCGCCATGTTTACGAGCCACGGGGCGTCGACGCCGCGTCGGCCCGGGACGGGTTCGTCCATGCGACGCTGAAGGCGCTGAAGTCCGCATCGTCGGCGGCTTAACGGTTGTTTCAATCCCTGTGACGGGGCGCAGGAAGATGGGGAGGCGTGGGCGTTGCGATCGATTCCGCTTGCGGATATGCGACCTGTCTTCTCCCCTTCCTCATCTCTGTGCTTGTCACAGAGATGAGAGCAGCGCCGCGTCTGCGGCGCGGGGGAGTCTTTTCAGCCCAATGACCTGGTCTGGCTGGATCCCTGTGACGAGCACAGGGACGACCGAGCAGAGGAAAGGGCACCGCTACACCGCGACCAACGAGGCTTGCCGGAGCGCGTGCGCCAGCGCCGCGCTCCGAACTCTGAGGCTTGGTTCAGCCGATCTTGCCGCCACCCTGCCTGGTCACGGCGACGACGGCCGGGCGCACCGGCATGTCGTCGCGGAAATCCGGCCAGCGCGTCGCCGGCTTTTCGTAGGTTGCGAGACCGGCGTCGCCCGGATGCTGAACCGCGAGGAAGAAGGTGTCGCTCGTCGGGTTGAAGCTCGGGCCGCACATTTCGGCGCCGACCGGCACGCGGAAGAACAGCTTCGAGGTGCCGCGGCCTTCGCCTTCGGTCTCGACGGCCCAGACACCGTCGGTGCGTCCCGTGTCCTTTTCGTTGTTGCCGTCGGTCGAGACCCAGAGACGGCCTCCGGCATCGATGGCGCAATTGTCCGGCATGCCGAACCAGCCGTTCCTGGTCGTCGCGGTGGAGAAGGAGGCACCGACCTCGGCGACGCTCGGATCGCCGCACTTCAGCAGTACGTCCCAGCGGGATTTCGTCGAGGCGAAGTCGCCGTCCGTTTCCGAAATCTCGACGATGTGGCCGAAGGCATTCTTGGCACGCGGATTGGCGGCGTCGATCTCGTCCTCCTTGCGCTTCGTGTTGTTGGTCAGCATGACATAGACCTTGCCGGTCTTCGGGTTGGGCTGGACGTCTTCCGGCCGGTCCATCTTGGTCGCGCCGAGCGCATCGGCGGCAAGACGGGTGTCGATCAGCACGTCGGCCTGGGAGGCGAAGCCGTTCTCGGCCGTCAGCGGACCTTCGCCATGGACGAGAGGCATCCAGGTGACCGTGCCGTCCTCGTCGAACTTGGCCACGTAGAGCGTGCCTTCATCGAAGAGATCCATATTCGCGGCGCGGTCGTCAGGGTTGTAAGTGCCTTTCGTCACGAACTTGTAGACATAGTCGTAACGCTCGTCGTCGCCGCTATAGAGGACGACCCGGCCGTCCCTGTTGACGATCGACTCGCAGCCCTCGTGCTTGAAGCGTCCGATCGCGGTGCGCTTCTTCGGAACGGAGGTGGGGTTCAGCGGATCGACCTCGACCACCCAGCCGAAGCGGTTGGCTTCGTTCGGCTCCTTGGAAACGTCGAAGCGGTCGTAGAATTTCGACCATTCATACTGCCCGCCCGGCGTGCCGAGGCGTTTCATCTGCTTGAATTCCGGATGATCCTCGGCAAGCTCGCCGCCGAAATAGCCGTTGAAGTTTTCCTCGGCCATCATGTAGGTGCCCCAGGCGGTGACGCCGCCGGCACAATTGTTGATGGTGCCGAAGACCTTCCTGCCGGTCGGATCGGACGGGGTCTTGACCCGCTCGTGACCGGCCGCCGGGCCGGAAAGCTGCATTTCGGTAGTGGCCGTGATGCGGCGGTTGTACTTGCCGTCGAGGACAGGCTGCCACTTCCCGTCGACCTTGCGGATTTCGATGACCGTGCCGCCATGGGCAGCCATTTCGATATCGACCAGTTCCTTGGTGTATTCGCCGAGTAAGACCTTGTCCTCTTCCTTGCCGTCCTCCGTCACCTTTTCGACACGGGCGAAGTTCGGGAACATGATCTCGGCATTGGTATATTCGTGGTTGACGACCAGCAGGCCGTGGTCCGGATTGCCCTCGAGCGGAATGAAGCCGACATAGTCGTTGTTGTAGCCGAACTGCCGGCTCTGGGCGTCGGCGGTCTGCTTGAGCGGATCGAATTCCGGACTGTCGGCGAAGACCTTGTCGCCCCAGCGCAGCAGGATGTCGGCGTCGTAGCCCTCGGCAACATGGTGGGTCTCGTCTACGCCGGCTTCGATCTCCTTGAAGTCGAAGGGCGACGCTTCACCCTCAGCCCGGGCCTCGTCCGCCGTCAGCAGGGCAAGCGGGCTGACCGTCGTGGAGATGGCAGCAACGGCCAGAGAGCCGCCGATGAACGACCGGCGCGAGAAACGGCGGTTGATGATGTCGCCCATGGTGGGATTGGCGGAACAGTTCCGGCCGGCGTCTTCCAGTTCCTCTCTTCGCTCCGTCAGCGTCTTGAATTCGGTTTCATCCGTAGGTCCGAGATATTTGTCCATGGAAATTCTCCCCATTGAGACGATCGATGCGCCCGTTGATCTTCGGGCGTCCCGGTCCCGCTTTACCAGCGAGTTCATGACAGCTCTGCGACAATTGGATGAAGAGATTGCTGCAACGGGTCGCGATGCCGGAACGCTCCCACGGCTCCGTAAGCCCGCAGATGTCAGGCGCAGGATATTTTCAGCGGCCGTTTCGCGCTAACGTTGTCCGAATCGATCTGACCATGATGATGCCGGGGGACCTGATGCTCGAGGCCATAGCTCTTCTAGCCTTCGTGATGGCGCTCGCCGCTTTCCTCGGCGGCCGCAGGTCGGCCGAGCGCCTTGACCGCGAAATCGAGAGCCTTAAGGCGGAGATCGCGCGGCTCGCGAAAGAGGGTACGGGAGAGCCGGGGCCGGACCTGGAGACCGGCCGGCCGTCGGAGGCTGGCGTTCCATCCGTTGCCGGGACGGAGGCGACAGCCGACGGCCCATGGTCCCGGGCGCGGGAAGGCGCGGGGACCTCCCATGACGAATCCGCCGCCGGCCGCGAAAGTGGGGACGGGGCAATCGACGGCCCGGTAGCGCCCTCCGCAGCGGCAGCGCGGGCCGAAAGCCTCGAGAGCCGGATCGGCGGCCGATGGCCGGTCTGGGTCGGCGGGCTGGCACTGGCGCTGGGCGGCTATTTTCTCGTGCAGTATTCGATCGAGGCCGGGCTCTTGAGCCCGGCGGTCCGCCTGACGCTTGCCGCGGTTTTCGGGCTTGCGCTTGGGGTGGCCGGAGAGGTGATCCGGCGGCGCGACGTGCCTGCCATCGCCGACCGGTTCCGCAATGCGATGATTCCCGGTGTGCTGACCGCCGCCGGTGCCGTCACGCTGTTTGGCGTCGTCTATGCGGCCTATGGCATTTACGATTTCATCGGCACCGGCGCGGCCTTCGTCCTGCTGGCGCTGGTTTCGCTTGCCACCGTCGGGCTCTCGCTGCTGCACGGGCAGGCGCTCGCCGGTCTCGGCCTTCTGGCGTCGCTCCTGACACCGCTCTTCGTCTCGAGCGGAGAGCCGCGTCCCTGGGTGCTGTTCGGCTTCCTCGCCGTCGCCTGGCTCGCCACGCTCGCCGCGTCGCGCCTGCGTCGATGGAGCGTGGTGCCGACGCTTGCCAATGCGGGCCTGGGGCTCTGGGGACTTGCCTATGTAGCGCTCGCGACGCCTTTCGAAGCGCCTCCGGTCACCTTCGCGCTCCTCGTTATGATCGCGGGTGTCGCGCTGATCTCGCCCGGCCGGGCGGAGCGGACCGCGGAGCCGAGCGGGACAACGCAAATCGGTGCTGCCAGTGAGCCGGGCGCGTGGGAGAGGCTCTTCACGCCGCCTCATCTTGCCATAAGCATATCGGCAGCGATCGTCGCGACCGTTCTCGCCCTTTTGTTCATCAGCCCGGCGGTCGATGCCGCGCGTTTCCCGGTGAGCGACTTCGTGGTGATCGTCGTTGCGCTGGCGGCGGCAGGCTCCCTGCGGCCGGCGGCGATCTATGCGGCACTGCTTGCCGCTTTCGGCGCCGTCGCCGGCACCTGGAGCCTGACCGCTCTCAGTGGTGTTCTTGCCTATCTCGATCCCTCATTCGCCGGTTCGCCGCCCGAGATCGTCGTCCCCGGCCGCACTGCCATGCTGACCGCGATGACCCTGTCGGCGCTCTTCATCCTCCTCGGGGGCTTTGTGCTTGCCCGGCGCCCGGCGGGGGATCGGCAATTCGCGGCCCTTTGGGCCGGCATCGCCGCCGTGGTGCCGAATGCGCTTCTGGCCATGTCGTTCGTGATGACAGGCAGTTTCGCCTTCGACCTGCCGCATGGGCTTGCCGCCTTTGCCGGCGGCATCTTCCTTCTCGGCCTTGTGGAATGGCTCTATCGCCGGAGCCCCGGGGCAGGGGATGCCGATGTCGATGGGGGGCTGCTGGCACTCGGCTCCTTCGGCCTCTTCGTCATCGGACTTCACGCCTGGACCGACGGTCTGGTGACCACCCTGGCGATCGCGCTGCTCGGGGCCGGATACAGCTTTGCGACACGCCTGCGTTCATGGCCGGTTCTCCCCTGGGTGACGGTCGCAGGCGCGGTCGTCATTCTCGCCCGAATTGCCTGGGAGCCGACGATCGTCGGGCCGGGCAATCTCGGAACGACGCCGGTGTTCAACGCACTGCTCCCGGGTTACGGCATCCCGGCACTGTTGCTCGTCGCCTCGGCCTATCTTCTACGGGCCTGGCCGGACCTGCGTGTGCGCAACCTGCTGCAGGCGCTCGCAAGCCTCTTCGTCCTGTTGACCCTTGCAATCCTCGTACGTCATGCAATGAACCGCGGCGTGCTCGACAGCTCCGTCCCGACACTTGGCGAACAGGCGATCTACACGCTTCTCGCCATCGGCGCGTCGGGAATATTCATGACGCTCGACGGAAGATCGCCGAGCCCGGTGTTCCGTTATGGAGGCATGGCGCTCGGCGTTTTGTCCATGCTCTCCGTCCTTGGGGCGCACCTTGTCGGCCTCAACCCCTATTTCAGCGGAGAACTGCTTGGAAGCATTCCCTTCTTCGATCTGCTCTTCATCGGCTATCTGCTGCCCGCCATCGGCTATTTCGGGCTTGCCTGGTATGCGCGCGGCAGACGGCCGCTGCCCTATGTCGTGGCGCTCGCCGTCAGCGGCGCTATTCTCGCCTTCGCCTGGGCGACCTTAAGCGTTCGCCGCTTCTGGCAGGGCCAGAATGTCGCCGACTGGAAGGGGTTCCTGCAAGGTGAAACCTACACCTATTCGGTCGTGTGGCTCGTACTCGGCGTGCTGCTGCTCGTGGCCGGCTCGCGTCTCGACGCAAAGAGCATCCGGATTGCTTCAGCCGTTCTCGTCTTCGTCGCGGTGCTCAAGGTCTTCCTGGTCGACATGTCCAATCTCGAAGGCTTCCTGCGGGCGCTGTCCTTCATCGGCCTTGGGGCCGTGCTGATCGGCATCGGGCTCTTCTACCAGAAGATATTGTCGGGCAGCGCCGGCGACGCGGGTGAAGGGGCCCGCCGCGCATGACCCGGCTTTCCGGGCTGGCAGCCGCATTCGCTCCTCACGCCGAACTCGCCGGCGAACTCCTTCCGCATGCCTTTGCCGCCGATGACGGCTCGCACGATGCGTCGCACCTCATCCGCGTCTGGAAGAACGCTCTTCGCATCCAGGCGGAGGAGGGCGGCGACACGCGCCGGCTCGCCGCTGCCGTGCTGCTGCATGACTGCGTTTCCGTCGAAAAGAATTCGCCGTTGCGGGCGGAAGCGTCGCGGCTGGCGGCCGAAAAGGCGTCGGCGATCCTCAATGGCCTCGGCTGGAGCGCGGGCGATATTTCATCCGTCGCGCACGCCATTCTGACCCACAGCTTTTCGGCCAATCTCGCGCCGGAAACGCTCGAGGCCAGAATTCTCCAGGACGCGGATCGCCTCGATGCGATCGGCATGGTCGGCGCCGCGCGTTGCTTCTACATCGCCGGGCGCATGAGCAGCGCCCTCTACGATCCGCTCGACCCGCTGGCAGAAAGCCGGGCGCTCGACGACAAGGCTTTCGCAATCGACCATTTCGAGACGAAGCTTTTTCGCCTCGCCGACGGTTTTCAGACTGCCGCGGGGCGGCGGCTCGCCCTTGAACGGCAGGCGCGGCTCCGCAGCGTGCTTGCCATGCTGCTGGACGAAATCTAAAAGCTTCAATCGGTTGGCGCCGACTGGTGAATCAGATTGGGAGCGGCCGGAATCATTTTCTGAACTCGGAAGATCGCCATGCACGTGACCGGCCTCAACATCCATCCCCTGAAGAGCGGCCGCGCGGTGCCGCAGACGGCCGTGACTGTCAATCTCGACGGGCTGGCCGGCGACCGGCGCTTCATGCTGGTTGCACCCGATGGGCACTTCATCACTCAACGCGATTTGCAGGCGCTGGCGCGGGTCGAGGCGGAACATGTCGATGGCGGCGTGCACCTCAGGATGAACGGCGAGGAACTCTCCGTTCGCTTCGACCCGGATGACCGCCTCGATGTCCGGGTCTGGTCGAGCGACGTCAATGCGGCGGTCGCCGGAGGTGCTGCAAACGACGTGCTGTCCGGCTGGTTCGGCCGCCCGGTCAAGCTCGTCCACATGGACGCTGAGGCCGAGCGCTTCGTCGGCGCGGAATGGGCAGGAGCGGCAGCCCCCGTCGCATTCGCCGACGGCTTTCCGATTCTCGTCACGACGACGGGCTCGCTCGCCGATCTCAACTGCACGCTGGCCGAGAAGGGGCAGGAACCGGTCGGCATGGAGCGCTTCCGCACCAATATCCTTATCGATTGCGATGAGCCTTGGGCTGAAGATCTTTGGGAGAGCATCGTGATCGCCGGCATCGCCTTCGATCTCGTCAAGCCTTGTGCCCGTTGCATCATGACCACGCAGGATCAGACGACCGGCGAGCGCATCGGCGGCAACCCGATCCAGGGTCTTTCGGAAAAGCGCATGTCTGCCGACCGGCGCGTTCCCGGCGTGCTCTTCGGCTGGAACGCCGTGCCTAGAGGCGAGGGTATCCTGAGGCTCGGCGACGCGGTCGAGGTCGTGCGCCGTCGCGATGAGCGTTGGCCGATGAAGGTGCGCTCCGCCGGCTGAGACGCATCCGCAGGAACCTGCGCTTGCGGCCGGCGCATCAATTCCTGTGATCGCATCGTCAATTTAATTGGCTTCCCCCAAGGCGGGCGCCGCCATAGGATGGCCCCTCATCATCAGGAGCTTGCCCATGTCCGCTGTTTCTTCTGCAGTCAGCCGCCCGGTCGAGCGCAGCGGCCTGCCGTGGCTCATCATCGTCGCCGGCTCCATCATCGCCATGTTGACCTTCGGTCCGCGCTCCGCGATGGGGTTCTTCCAGCTGCCGATGCTTGCCGAGAAGGGTTGGGACCGGACGACCTTCGGCCTGGCGATGGCGTTTCAAAATCTCTGTTGGGGTCTAGGCCAACCGTTCTTCGGCGCGATCGCCGACAAGTTCGGCACCTGGCGCGTGCTCGCGCTCTCCGGCCTCGTCTACGCCGCGGGCCTGATCCTGATGGCCTTCGCTGATGCGCCGATCTGGCTGCACATCGGCGGTGGCGTCCTGGTCGGTCTGGGGGTTGCGTCGGGTTCCTTCGGCATCGTGCTTTCCGCCTTTGCCCGCAACGTCGCGCCCGAGCAGCGCTCGCTCGCCTTCGGCATAGGCACCGCCGCCGGCTCGGCCGGCATGTTCCTCTTCGCGCCGCTGAGCCAGGGCCTCATCTCGGCCTATGGCTGGTCCGACAGTCTCGTCTATCTCGGCCTCCTGATGCTGCTCGTTCCGCTCTTTGCGATTCCGCTGCGCGGCAATGCCTCTTCCGGGCGCCAGTCGGAGCCATTGTTCAAGCAGACAGTCGGGGAAGCGCTCAGGGAAGCGCTCGGGCACAAGAGCTATCTTCTGCTCGTCTCGGGTTTCTTCGTCTGCGGCTATCAGGTCGCTTTCATCACCGCGCATTTTCCGGCCTATATCGGCGATATCGGAATCGACGCCCGCTATGCGGTGATCGCGCTGGCATTGATCGGCTTCTTCAACATCATCGGCTCGTTCTCGGCCGGCATCATCGGCCAGCGTTATTCGAAGCCCTATTTCCTGGCGCTGATCTATCTGGCCCGTTCAGTCGTCGTCTCGGCCTTCCTGCTGCTGCCGCAAACGCCGACATCGGTCATCGTCTTCGCGGTCGTCATGGGCCTCCTGTGGCTCTCGACGGTGCCGCCGACCAACGGGCTGGTGGCGATCATGTTCGGAACGCGGCATCTCGGCCTGCTCGGCGGCATCGTGTTCCTGTCGCACCAGATCGGTTCATTTCTCGGCGTATGGATGGGTGGCTATCTCTATGACCAGTTCGGCTCCTACGATCCGGTCTGGTGGGTGGGCGTTGCCCTCGGAGTGTTCGCGGCCATCGTGCACTGGCCGATCGAAGAGCGTGCCGTCGCCCGCCCGGCAATTGCCTGATCGATAAAATGTTGTGATGCGCCCGCGATATGCGGGCGCATCGTTTCCGTCCTGCACGCTTGAAATCTGTCACAAAACTTTCTAAATCAGTTCCGGCGGCTCAGCCGCTTTTGTTTTGACCTAATTATGCTCAGATTGAGCATAATTAGCATTTGCCGGAAACGGCGGGAGAGGAGAGCCCGATGACCACTCTTGACCTTCGCAAGGAAGCGGCGCCCCCTCCGGCCTTCGTGAGCGCTGCGGCACGCTTCGGCGTCATCGAGAAACCGGATCTCGCCTTTACCCCGGCTGTCGCGCGCGAGACCGAGCACCTTTACGAAAAGGTAAAGGACTTCATTCCTGCGTTCGAGTGGGCGGCTTATGCGCCCTACGTTCATGCGATCAACCGGCTGAAGAAGGAACGTAACGCGGTCATCCTGGCCCACAATTATCAGACGCCGGACATCTTTCACTGCGTGGCGGACATCGTCGGCGATTCGCTCCAGCTTGCGCGCGACGCCACCAAGGTCGACGCGGAGGTCATCATCCAGTGCGGCGTGCACTTCATGGCCGAGACCTCAAAGTTGCTCAATCCGGAAAAAACGGTGCTCATTCCGGATGCGAAAGCAGGTTGCTCGCTTTCGGAGTCGATCACCGGAGCGGATGTGCGGCTCCTCAGGGAACGCTATCCGGGCGTGCCGGTCGTCACCTATGTCAACACCTCGGCCGACGTGAAGGCGGAGACCGACATCTGCTGCACGTCCTCCAACGTGCTGGCAGTGGTCGAAAGCCTCGAGTCCGACACCGTGCTCTGCATCCCGGACGAGTATCTGGCGATGAACGTGGCGCGTCAGACGAACAAGAAGATCTTGACCTGGAAAGGTCATTGCGAGGTGCACGAGCGGTTCACGGCAGCCGAACTCCTGGCTTACAAAGAAGCCAATCCGGGCATCGAGATCGTCGGCCATCCGGAATGCCACCCCGACGTCATCGCCGTCTGCGATTTCTCCGGTTCGACCTCGGGCATGATCAATTACGTCAAGGACAAGCGGCCGCAGCGGGTGCTGCTGGTGACGGAATGCTCGATGGCGTCGAATATCCAGGCGGAGGTCAAGGGCGTCGATTTCGTCAAGCCGTGCAACCTGTGTCCGCACATGAAGCGCATCACGCTGCCGAAGATCCTCGACAGCCTGCTTAACATGACGGAAGAGGTTCTGGTCGATCCGGCGATCGCCGACCGCGCGCGGCTGGCGGTCGAGCGCATGGTGAACCTCAAGCAGTGATCAATGCCGGGGCAAACCCCGTGCAGGCCCGTGGAGGAGTTATCGAGCCATGCTGACCGACCATTTCCGCCCGCAGTCCTTCAACGGGATCGATGACATCGTCATCGTCGGCGGCGGCCTTGCCGGGCTTTTCTGCGCGCTGAAACTGGCGCCGCGTCCCGTCACGATCCTTGCCGCCGCGCCGATCGGCTACGGCGCCTCCTCGGCCTGGGCGCAAGGCGGGATCGCCGCGGCGATGAGCAAGGGCGATACATTCGAGAAGCATGTCGCAGACACCGTCGCGGCCGGTGCCGGTATCGTCGACGAGAAGATGACGCGCATGATGGTCGCAGAGGGCCCGGCCCGCATCCACGACCTGCTCGAATTCGGGGTGCCCTTCGACCGCGACCTGGAGGGAAAGCTCCTGCTTTCGCGGGAAGCCGCGCATTCCGAGCGGCGCATCGTCCGCGTCAAGGGCGACATGGCCGGCAAGTCGATCATGGAGGCGCTGATTGCCGCGGTTCGCAATACCCCGTCGATCCGGGTGATCGAGGGCTATGTGGTCGAGGAACTGGTGCGCGAGGGCCGGTTCATCTCCGGCGTGATCGCGCGGCCGGATGCCGGCCAGTCGAAGAGCCGCGTTTCCTTCCCGGCGCGCGCCGTCGTTCTTTGCTCGGGCGGCGTCGGCCATCTCTATGCAGTCACCACCAATCCATGGGAAGCATGCGGCCAGGGCGTCGGCATGGCGGCGCGAGCGGGCGCCATCATTGCCGATCCCGAGTTCGTCCAGTTTCATCCGACCGCGATAGACATCGGCAAGGACCCGGCGCCGCTTGCGACCGAGGCGTTGCGCGGCGATGGCGCCACCCTGATCAACTCGGAAGGCCGCCGTTTCATGCTCGACATCCATCCCGATGGAGAGCTCGCGCCGCGCGATATCGTTTCGCGTGGCGTCTTTGCGGAGGTTCAAGCCGGACGCGGCGCCTTCCTCGATTGCACAAAGGCCGTCGGCAGGCATTTCCCCGAGATGTTCCCGACCGTCTACGCCTCGTGCATGGCAGCGGGCATCGATCCGGTGAGACAGCCGATCCCCGTCACGCCTGCCGTGCACTACCACATGGGCGGCGTGCTGACGGACGGGGAAGGGCGGACCTCCATCGACGGCCTTTGGGCGGCGGGCGAAGTGACATCGACCGGCGTTCACGGCGCGAACCGCCTTGCCTCGAATTCGCTGCTGGAGGCGGTCGTCTTCGCGGCGCGCATCGCGGAAAATATCAAGGGCAGCTTGCCGGCCCCGAAGCTGACTGCCTGGGGCGACAATGCCGGCGAGAACGACGATCCCGTGACGGTCGAGGACAGCCCGCCTTTCAAGGTGCTGCGGCAATTGATGAGCGACTGCGTCGGGGTCGTGCGTACGCGCGAAAGCCTGACCCGCGCGATCCGGGGGATTGCGGAACTCGAGCGGACCAACAAGCGCCTGCGCTTCGCCAATATCGCTACCACGGCCAAGCTCATCGCGATCGCCGCGCTGCAGCGGACGGAAAGCCGCGGCGGTCATTTTCGGGCCGATTGCCCGGACGAACGGCCGGAATGGCGGCGCCGGACCTACCTGACGCTCGCCCAGGCGGAGCGTCTGGCCGCGGAAGTGGCCGAGAGCGAACCGGCATGACGGCGGCAAACGCAAGATTAGAAGCTACTCCAATCGCAGGAACGACATAATGATCGCCCTTCGCCCGGAACTGCCCGCTCTCATGGTCGAGGAGCAGGTGAAAGCGGCTCTTCTGGAAGACCTCGGCAGGGCCGGTGACATCACCACCCTCTCGACGATCGGGCCGGACCGGACGGCCGCGGCGAATATGAGTGTGCGCGAAGCGGGCGTGGTTGCCGGGCTGGAACTGGCGCGAGCCGCATTCCGCCTGATCGACCCGTCGATCCGCTTCGAAGCGCTCGCTGCGGACGGCGACCGGGTGGTGCCGGGTACGGCGCTTGCGCGAATTTCCGGCCGCGCCCGAGGGCTTCTTTCGGCCGAGCGGGTGGCGCTCAACTTTCTCATGCATCTCTCGGGGATTGCGACCTACACGGCGACGTTCGCCGATGAGATCGCCCATACGGGCGCCAAGGTCTGCTGCACGCGCAAGACGATCCCCGGCCTTCGCGCTCTCGAAAAATACGCCGTCCGCCTCGGCGGCGGCTCCAATCATCGTTACGGCCTCGATGACGCGGTGCTGATCAAGGATAACCACATCGCCGTTTCCGGCGGTGTTGCCGGCGCCGTCCGGGCCGCGC
Source organism: Ensifer sp. R1-3 (assembly GCF_056739175.1). NCBI lineage: Bacteria > Pseudomonadati > Pseudomonadota > Alphaproteobacteria > Hyphomicrobiales > Rhizobiaceae > Ensifer > Ensifer sp. R1-3. The sequence goes on along the minus strand of NZ_CP096515.1, from coordinate 1,669,956 downwards.
GGGCCTATTGCGGCCATCTCGTCAAGGTCGAGGTTGAAGTCGACGGCCTCGCCCAGTTGCGCGAGGCGCTGACCGCCTCGCCGGACGTGGTCCTGCTCGACAATATGGGGCCGGAACTGCTCAGCGAGGCCGTCGCGATCAACGCGGCACATTGGGGACTGTCCGCCGCTTCCTATCCCGGCGACCTGCGCCGCACCAGGCTGGAGGCGTCGGGAAACGTGAGGATCGAAACCATTCGCGCAATCGCCGAAACGGGCGTCGACTACATCTCGACATCGAAGATCACGATGGCGGCACCGACGCTCGACATCGGTCTGGACGTGTCGATTTAGCCCAATTCGCCGGATTGCCTGCAACTCAGCCGCGTTTTTGCGGAACGACCCCGGCAGCCGCGCGTTGTCTCCTATCGACCCGCGAGTGAGAGGGAGAACTCCGATGATGAGAACGATGATTGCGATCGCCTGTGCGGCAGGAATGGCGGGTGCCGCTTCGGCACAACAGTCCTCGCAGACGGCGACGGCCGAGTTCGTGGGCAAGGACGGCACGGACATCGGCCGGGCCACTTTGACGGCAGGCGGCAAGGGCGTGCTGATCGAGATGGAGATAAGCGGCCTGCCGAAGGATACCTGGGTGGCTTTTCACGCTCACGAAATGGGGCGCTGCGATCCCAAGGACGGGTTCGAGTCGGCGGGAAAGCATTTTGCCGGCGAAGATGAGAATGCCGAGCACGGCTTCCTCGCTTCCAATGGCCCGCATGCCGGCGACATGCCGAACCAGTATGTCGGTGCCGATGGAACCTTGCGCGCCCAGGTCTTCAACAGCTTCGTGTCCCTCGACGACAGGGCTACCGCCCTTCGCGGCCGGGCCCTGGTGATCCATGTGCATTCGGACGACAATCGCAGCCAACCCTCCGGCGATGCCGGCGACCGGTTGGCCTGCGCGGTGGTGAAATAGTGCATGTCGCCTCGGGCGCAGCGGATCTGGTAAAACGCAACGCAGATTATGGCCTGTTGAGATTCATCTGGAGTTTATGACGGCTGCTGCGAGATGAATGATGGCATTGAAGCTATGGTCGGCTTTGTCGGCGCGCATGGCGATGCGCTTGATTTGCGGCGCAGGGAACTATCTGAGGACTGAAACTTCTCCTCCGTCCTCATCCCTGTGCTCGTCACAGGGATCCAGCAGCGCCGCGTCTGCGGCGCGGGAAGAGTTCTTTCAGCCCAAGGACTTGGTCTGGCTGGATTCCTGTGACGAGCACAGGAATGAGGAGATCAAACAAGCCGCGGAGGCAATCCCGAATCTCGACAGCCCTTAGAGCGGGATGAGGAAAAGTGTGTGCGGTTTTCCGCCCGCATCCCGCTCTCTAAGGATCAGCGCCCGCCGACCTTGAGGCCGGGCGCGGGCCGCTCGTCAAGGATCTGGCGGCGGAAGCGGAAGAGTGCGGCCGGACGGCCCCCGGTCGATGCCAGGGTCTCCCCCGTCGGCTCGACGAGCTCCGCTCCTTCGACGAGGCGGCGGAAGTTCTGCTTGTGAAGATGGCGCCCTGAGATTGCCTCGACGGTTGCCTGCAGGTCGGTGAGGGTGAACGCCGGCGGCATCAGCTCGAAGACCACCGGCCGGTATTTGAGCTTGCCGCGCAGTCTCGCGACGGCGGTCGCGACGATCCGGCGGTGGTCGTGGCGCATCGCCAGCCCTGCCGCCGGGCTCTCCGGATCGCGGCAATGGCCGTCGATCACGGCCTCGCGCACCAGTCCCGCCTCGTAGAGCAGTTCGTAGCGCTCCAACACGCGTTCTTCGTCCCAGGGAAAGTCGTCAAGGCCGAAGGCGAGGCGTATCCGTGAACGACGCTGTACCGAGGCCGACTTTTCGTCTCCGGATTCCCAGCGGGCAAGCGCCGGCAGGATGCTCTGGTCGAGTATCGCAGGGCGTCCGAGACGCCAGTCTTCCCAGGGCAGATAGCCGTACCAGTCGCGCCAATGGGCGCCCGCTTCGGCCAGCCTCTCGTTGTTCTCGGCGTCGGTGCGCGTCAGCGCCAGATAGCCGACGGACACCATGTGCTTGCCTTCCTCGCCGGGCAGACGCTGGCGCCCACGGTCGCCGAAGGTATAGAGCTGCTCGATATAGCCGAGCTTGAGCGCCGTACGCTTCTCGACGCGCGCCCGCAGGCTTGCCTCGAAAGTACGGTGGCGGGCCGGATCGAAGGGGCCGAAGGGCAGGCTGTCGCGAGCGTCGCCGTCCGCCTCGCTGACGGCGAGGATGCGCGGGCTGCGGCTGACGACTGCGACGATCACGGCATTGAGCCCGATCTCGACCGTGACCGGCTGCGCTTCACCCGGCATGTTGCACGTCTTGCAGGGGCAGGACGAAAGGCGCATTGCCGTCGGCATCCGCGCCGCGGCCGATGGCTCGCACCGCGGCGACGAGCGCACCCTTGCGCGACAACGCCCGGTCGCCGATTTCCACGAGCCGCGCATTCGGCGTCGCAAAGGGCGAGGCGGCGCGGAGGCGCTTGGCGAGCGCGTGGTCGTCCTGGTCCGGTTCGACGGCGAGTGCGGCGATCAGCGCGGCCGCAGGCGAGCGGGAGACGCCCATCCAGCAATGTATGAGCATCGGCCGCGTCCGGTCCCATTTGCGGGCGAAATCGATGATCCGATGAACGTGTTCTTCCTGCGGCGCAATCAGGCCGCCCGTACCGGCGAAGCTGATGTCGTTGACGCCGATCGTCAGATGCTTCGCATGGTCGATGACGGCCGGGCGATGAAAATTCTGGCCCTTCGCAAGCAGGCTCAGCATTTCGCGGCAGCCGTGCCGGACGGCCATTTCCGCGATGCGCTGAAGCGGCGAGACGACGATTGACGTCATGGTCACGCCTCCTGCCTCGCCTTGGCGCGTTCGGACTCCAACGCGTTGAAGCGCGTGGCGAAGAGGCGCTGCGCCTCGACCGCGGGCAGGGGATCGATCAGCAACATCTCGCGGGTGATGCCGCGCGGCTGGCCGAAGAACTTGCGAGCCTCCTCTGCGGAAAAGCCGGCAAGTTCCGTCGCTTCGAAATAGGCGGCGATACGGTCGGCCTTCTTGATCCGCTCCTTGAGTTCCCTGGGCGTGTGTGCCGGAAGCCCGAAGCGCAGGTGGACAGCATTCTCCAGGCGCTTCTCCACGGTCTTGTAGCCGCCGCCGACGACGGCCTTGAACGGCGAGATCATGTCGCCGATGACGTATTCCGGCGCGTCGTGAAGCAGGGCCATCAGGCAATCCTGGGCGTCGCAGCGATTGGTGCGACGGAAAATCTCCTCGACAACGAGACTGTGCTGGGCAACGGAGAAGGCGTGGTCGCCGGAAGTCTGCCCGTTCCAACGCGCCACGCGGGCAAGTCCGTGGGCGATGTCGGAAAGCTCGACGTCGAGCGGTGAGGGGTCGAGAAGATCGAGCCGCCGCCCGGAAAGCATACGCTGCCACGCACGCGCACTCATCATGCGCTCGCCTCTCCTGCCTCGCTCGAAAAGGCAAGCCCCGTCCAGGCGGGCAGCGTCAGGGTAAGGCGCACGTCGCCTGCAAGAATGGCCTCACTCTTGGCGATCGCTTCGCCCGCCTTGTCGATCCTGACGATGGCCAGGCCGTCCCGATCCAGTACGGTGCCGAGAGAACCGATCGGCCGCCCGTCGACGGAAATGTTCGTTCCGCTCTGCGGCAGCGTCGCCTCGCCGGCGACGATGACGAGGCGGCGTCTCGCGGTGCCGCGGTGCTGCATTCGCGAAACGACCTCCTGCCCGACATAGCAGCCCTTGCGGAAGGAAAGGCCGCCGTTCAGGTCCATGAGCACGTCATGCGGAAAGGCATCCTGCAGGTCGTAGTCGCGGCCGGCAACGGCGATGCCCGCCGCGATTCTCAGCCGGTCAAGGTCGGCGATGCCCGCTTCCGCTGCAGGCACGTCGCGATAGAGGCGGAAAACGGATACGCCCGCCTTCTCGAACCGATGATCGCGATAGCTCTCGGCAGGCGCGTCTTCTCCGAACACGACCGTGACCGGCGCCGGCGAATTGAGCGACAGGTCCACTGCCGATCGCAGCTTGTACATCGTCAGGCGCTTGACGAGCGCTTCGGCTTGATCCTCCGTCGTCTCCAGACGCAACGCTTCGCCGTCGCGGGAGATCAGGAAATCGAAAAGGATCTTGCCCTGCGGCGTCAGCAGCGCACCGGGCCTGACCTCGTCCGCGGTCAGCGCGGCGATGTCCGTCGTGATCAGCGTCTGAAGAAGGGTCTCCGCGTCTTTTCCGGAGACACGGATGATTGCGCGGTCGTCGAGGCAAACCATTGGCATATGTCGAGTCCTATTCTCTATCCTGAAGAGGTAGGATGTCTGCCGGGGAAGGGCAAGCATTCCCGAGCGGGATCCGCCGGCATTCCCGTCTCTCCGGCACGAGACGCGCTCAATCTCCCGCGACGAAGAACTTCCACTTTCCATCCGGCGTGATGCCGACGCGGTAGAAATTATAGGTGCCGAACTCCTCCATCCCGGCGAAGTCGCCGGCGGTCACCAGTCGGAAGAGGTCGACCTTTTCCGGGGAGGTCAGCGACGAGAGCGGCTTCTCGGCGAAATAGGGCCAGACATAGGCCTCCTCGGGAGTACCCTTGTCCGCAAGCACGAAGCCCGTCGACATGACATCGAGGAGGATGGCCAGAATTTCGATGCCGTCCTGGTCGCCGGAAAGACTTTTGAGTGCGGCAATCGGGTCGTCTTCCCCGGCGGTGGCGGTAACTTGGGTCTGGGTGGGGCCCTTGCCGAGCAGAGGGCGCAACCGCTCGATGTCACCCGAAGCCGCCGCCTCGACGATCAGTTCGCGCATGCGTGCCACCGGCACCGGGATCTTCGAGACATCCGTCAGCACCTCGACAGGCTCCACCACGTCCGGCGCGGCAATCTCATCGTCCTTCAACTCGACGGCCGTCCTGTCGACGAGAGGGTTGGGCATCGGAATTTCAAGGGGGGTCCGTTCTTCCGGCGCGGCCTCTTCGGCCTCATCGCCTGGGGCTGCGTTCTGCTCGCCGGCAATGGGAGCAGGGGCGCCCTGAAACTCACTGAGAGCCAGCACGGGCATGGCAGTCATAGTCGCACCCGCCAGCAGCACAACAAGACCAACCGGGAGGGCCCGGTTTGCAGGGTTCCGGTTCATCGGGCAGTCCTGATGTTACTGAATCGTCCGCTCTGGCGAGAATTCTCCGGCGAGCATGCGCTCGCGAAGCGAATTAAGCATTGCCTCGGCACCTTCTTCACCATGAAGCCGGACGGTTTCGCGCATGGCAAGCGCAATCGCCGCATCGGCGATGATTTCGGGCTCGATGCCGTCGGCCATGCCATCCGCCCAAGCCTCGTTCTGGTGCTCGAGCGCCGCCTGCATCTTCTCGTGGACGATCATGTCGTCGATGTCTGTCAGGCTTGGTTCCATCATTCGTTCCATGCGGCTTCCAATACGTGCACGTGGCTAACCTAGCGCCTATCCGCTGAACCGCAACTGAACGGGCAGACAGGCCGGTTACTTCTTATCACTCTCTTAACAAACTTAGCAGCCTTTTCCCGAAACGACACGGGGTCAGGGAAAAAGAGGTTAATATCTGCCTAATTTCCAAAGCGGGCGACGATTTCAGAAGCGAGTGTTGCACCTTCGGCACGGTAGCGTTCTTCCGCGAGCGTCGCGGGCTCCGTACACCTGGTATAGACCGAGGCGAAGGTCCGATAGCCCCGGTTGAAAGCGGCGGTTATGCGCTCGCGCCGTTTCGGCTCTCCTGCCGCCTCCTTGTCGATCAGTTCCTGCGTGGAGCGGCGCCAGCCGTCCTCGGACTGGTCGAGACAGAGATTGCGCAGATAATGCACCGAGCCGAGAATTTCGGCGAGGCGGATCAACCGCTGGTCGTAGGGGGTCGGCTTTTCCTCCTGCGCCGGGGAGGGAGAGGGAGCGGTCGTCTGCGGGGCAGGCTGCTTTTCCTGAGCCGCCGCGCCCGCGGCGGTCGCGAGGAGGATGCCTGTCAGCAACAGTCTGGACGGGAGTCGCGTATCGATCATGAACCCCTCAAATCGGAACTGACGCCGGTCGCTGACCCGGGAACACGCCTTGGCCGGCCGGCCGTCAGCTTCTCCACGCAGTCGCGCACGCTTTCCGGAATGGGCAAGGTGAAGATCTCCTCCGGTGTGAACCAGCCAACGCCGGCGGCATCATCGCAGGCGATCGCGACCAAATCAGGATCGGCTTCGACGGTGAAGACCGAGAGCAGGAAGTGACGCTCCTGCGGGCCTATAGCGGGCAGGTCATAGATTTCGAAGAGCACGGGATCGCGGGCGCTGATGCCGGTTTCCTCTGCGAGTTCGCGCAGTGCCGTTTGCGCAGGCGTCTCGCCGGGCTCCGCCCTGCCGCCGGGAAAAGCGTACATGTCTGCTGACGGCGGGTTGGCCCGCCGGACAAGAAGATAGCGGCCGTTCCGTTCGAGAATGGCGGAGGAGGCGCGCTCGGGTTGTTTGGTCATCATGGAATCGAAAATCACCTCGGTCGTTGACCCATACTACGTGAAGTGCCACATCGATGTCATGTGCGGACGTTTTGCGCTTACGGCCACGCCGGAGGAATTGCTGGAACTGTTTGGCCTGCTGGAGGCGGAGGGATTTCCTGCGCGCTTCAACATCGCGCCGACGCAGCCGATAATCGTGATCGTGGCCTCCGATCGGCCGGAGCCGGGCAGCAACCTGCCGGAGCGCAAGGCCGTGCTCGTCCGTTGGGGCTTCACCCCAGGCTGGGTCAAGGACCCGAGCAAGTTTCCGCTGCTCATCAACGCTCGGGCCGAAACCGCGATCGGCAAGGCCGCCTTCCGCGCCGCAATGCGCCATCGCCGTGTACTGGTGCCGGCGTCCGGTTTCTACGAATGGCGCCGCCCCGTGAAGGGCAGCCGGGAGGCCTCGCAAGCCTTTTGGGTCCGGCCGAAAAAGGGCGGGATCGTGGCCTTCGCCGGGCTCATGGAGACATGGTCTTCCGCCGACGGTTCGGAGGTCGACACCGCGGCGATCCTTACGACCGATGCGAACCGCGCCGTCAGTCACATCCATGACCGCATGCCGGTCGTGATCCAGCCGGAAGACTTTTCCCGTTGGCTCGACTGCAAGAGCCAGGAACCCCGCGAGGTGGCCGACCTCATGGTCCCGGCGGCGGAGGATTATTTCGAAGCAATCCCCGTTTCGGACAAGGTCAACAAGGTCGGCAACACCGGCCCTGAGCTCCAGGACGAGGTCGCGCCCATAGCGCCGATCCCGAAGAGGGGGCGCTCTGACGATCGGGACGATGGCGGGCAGATGTCGCTGTTTTAAGCCAAGGACCGCCCCTCATCCGGCCTGCCGGCCACCTTCTCCCCGCAAGCGGGGCGAAGGGGACTCGCGGCCCCGCTCTGCCCTCAGCCGCTTAAGAGTGAGCGGTGAAGCCGAGGCTTGTCCCTTCTCCCCGTCAGAACGGGGAGAAGGTCGCGGCAGCGGGATGAGGGGCTGCCCAGATCGGAACTAAGCCGAACGCTTCGCGATCTTCTTGTCCGCCGGTTTCGCCCTGACTTGCAGCGCGGCTGCGAGGACGGCCTTCAGGCCAAGTGGGCGGTATTTCGTCAGCAGATCGGACGGCGGCGGGTTGCGTTCGGCAATTTTGGCGGCCTTCATTGCATGTCTTCCTTGGTGTTTTCCCTATTGGGAACATTAGCCCTCGTGAATTTTCAACGAAAACCATGTCCCTGTTGTTCCTCGGGAAACAGGACCTGATGCAGTATCGGGCTGCATTCGCGAATCTCCTTCCCCTCCGATGATTTCCAGATAAGCCAAATCGTGACAAATCCATGGCCGTCATGGTTGCAGATTGACGACTTTCGCTTGCACGTGGCTCGCCTCTTGACCGGCGCCGGGCGACGCGCGATAAGGGTCGCCATGAAAACGGTTATCTGCATTATTTGCCGGAACATTATTCGCTAGCGATCCGCTGGCCTGGCCGTTTTCGTCTCCATGAATCCAAGATGACAAACGCGCGGGGCCACCCGGCGATTATATTGCGACGGCTGCATGCAGACTTGGAGATCTGGGATGGGCGGAATGCCGATTTTGAAGCTGTACAACACGCTGACGCGGGAAAAGGCCGATTTTCGGCCGATCGACCCTCAGAACGTCCGCATGTATGTCTGCGGCCCGACGGTCTACGACTACGCCCATATCGGCAATGCACGGCCGATCATCGTCTTCGACGTCCTGTTCCGGCTGCTTCGTCACGTCTATGGCGCGGATCACGTCACCTATGCCCGCAACATCACCGATGTGGACGACAAGATCAACGCGCGGGCATTGCGCGACTATCCCGGGCTGCCGCTGAACGAGGCGATCCGTCATGTGACCGAGAAGACCGAGACGCAATTCCTGGAAGATGCGACTGTGCTCGGCTGCCTGGATCCCACCGTGCAACCGCGCGCGACCGAAAACATCGCCGGGATGATCGAGATCATCGAAGAGCTGATCGCCAAGGGCCATGCCTACGAGGCCGAGGGGGAAGTCCTCTTCGATACGCGGTCGATGGACGATTACGGCCAGCTCTCCAAGCGCAATCTCGACGAGCAGCAGGCCGGTGCCCGCGTCGCCGTCGAAGCGCACAAGAAAAACCCGGGCGATTTCGTGCTCTGGAAGCTCTCCGCCGAGCACGAGCCGGGCTGGGATAGCCCCTGGGGTCGCGGGCGACCCGGCTGGCACATCGAATGCTCGGCGATGAGCGGGCGCTATCTCGGCGACGTCTTCGACATCCACGGCGGCGGCATCGACCTGATTTTCCCGCATCACGAGAACGAGATCGCCCAGTCGCGTTGCGCCCACGGCACCGAGGTGATGGCGAATGTCTGGATGCACAACGGCTTCCTGCAGGTCGAAGGCCGCAAGATGTCGAAGTCCGAGGGCAATTTCATCACCATCTACGAGCTTCTTCACACGGAAAAATTCGGCGGCCGCAAATGGCCGGGCGAGGTGCTTCGGCTGGCGATGCTGATGACCCATTACCGCGAGCCGATCGACTTCTCGATCAAGCGGCTGGAGGAGGCCGAGCATCTGCTGTCGAAATGGCCGGTTTACGGCGACGCTGCAGGCGAGGCGGACCCGGCCGTCGTCACCGCCCTCGCGGACGACCTCAATACCGTGGCCGCCATTCAGGCGCTGCATGCGCTGGCGCAAAAGGCTTCCGCCGACTCGCGCCATCTCGGGACCTTCGCCGCGAGCGCGGCGCTTCTCGGCGTGGTGCCGAAGGAGGTCGAACTCGACGAGGCGGTCGTTCACGAGATCGACGGCCGTGTACGTGAGCGCCTGGAGCTTCTGAAGGCCAAGAACTACGCGGAGGCCGACGGCATCCGTGCCGATCTCCTGGCCAGAGGCATCCAGCTCAAGGACGGCAAGGATCCCGAGACCGGCGAAAGAGTGACCACCTGGGAGGTGAAGCGGTCTCAGGTCTAGTTTTAAGGATGATGGCGCTGCCGGCACGCCGGAGGAAAGAGGAGGGCGATATGGCTGACGAGATCAATACGGGCGGATGCCAGTGTGGTGCGGTCCGTTTCCGCGTCGAGGGCAAACTCGGCGATGCTTCCGTCTGCCATTGCCGCATGTGTCAGAAGGCGAGCGGCAATTTCTACCTGCCGCTCGTTTCCGTACGCGGCGCGAAGCTCGTATGGACCCGCGGCGAGCGCAAGCGCTTCCGGTCCTCGAATGTGGTCTGGCGCGGCTTCTGCGGCGACTGCGGAACACCGCTGACCTACGAGGCGCCGGATGGCATGGCGTTCGCGATCGCTGCATTCGACAGGCCGGAAGGCATCGCGCCGACCATCCAATGGGGCGTCGAAGGGAAACTGCCCTATGTCGATCACGTATCCAAGCTGCCCGGCGAAGAGACGATGGCCGACCCCGAGGCTGTCTCGTTTCTTGCCGATCTCGTTTCCTATCAGCACCCCGACCACGACACCGAAACCTGGCCACCGGAGGAAAGAGGATGAACACTGCCGTCAGGACTGGAGGTTGCCAGTGCGGGGCCGTCCGCTTCCGCATCCGCGGAGAGCTCGGGCGCCCCTCGATCTGCCATTGCCGCATGTGCCAGAAGCAGTTCGGCTCTTTCTTCTCCGCCTTGGTGACGGCGCCGAAGGACGGGGTCGAGTGGACCCGTGACGAGCCGAGCTACTTTCAGTCGTCAGTCAATATCGATCGCGGCTTCTGCCCGAAATGCGGCACGCCGCTGACCTATCGGCATCCCGGCGGCCTCGAAATCGCCATAGGCGCCTTCGACGACCGCTCCGATCTCGCGCCGAAAATCCAGGTCAATTACCAGTCCCGGCTTCCCTGGGTCGAATCGATCTTCGAGCAGCCGGTTCACGACGATCCCGACTATTACGGGCGGCAGGAGCAGATCATCTCGTTTCAGCATCCGGACCATGAGACGGAGCAGTGGCCTCCGGGCGGAGTCTGGGCACGATGATCGGACGCATCTTCACCGGCGGTTGCCAGTGCGGCGCGGTGCGCTACCGCGCCGAGGGCACGCTGGGCGATCCGCATATCTGTCATTGCCGCATGTGCCAGAAAGCGGCGGGCAACTACTTTCTGCCGCTCGCCAATATCGCGCGCGAAGGCTTCCGCATCACGCGCGGCCAGCCCGCCTGGTACCGTTCGTCCGATCTCGTGCGCCGCGGCTTTTGCCGCGATTGCGGGACGCCGCTCTTCTACGACATGCCGGATGCGAGCTTCCTGAACATCGCGCTCGGTTCGCTCGACGATCCGGATGACGTCCAGCCGGTCTACCAGTCCGGCGTCGAGTCGCGGATGTTCTGGTTTTCGCATCTGCCGCAGCTCGCCGAAAAAGAGACGGACGACGGCAGCGAAGCGGCTGCCGAGCGCCATCTCATAGTCCTGGAATCCAACCGCCAGCATCCCGACTACGACACGGTGCACTGGCCGCCCGAGGAAGATCTATCGTGAGTTCTCCATTGCGTACCCTCTATCCCGAGATCGAGCCCTATGCATCCGGGCACCTCGATGTCGGCGATGGCCATTCGATTTATTGGGAACGGGTGGGCACGCCCGGCGCCAAGCCGGCGGTCTTCCTCCACGGCGGCCCGGGCGGTACGATTTCGCCGAACCACCGCCGGCTCTTCGATCCGTCGCTCTACGATGTGATGCTGTTCGACCAGCGCGGCTGCGGCAGGTCGACGCCGCATGCAAAGATAGAGGCCAACACGACCTGGCACCTCGTGGCCGATATCGAACGGCTGCGGGAATTTGCCGGGGTCGGCAAGTGGCTCGTCTTTGGCGGCTCCTGGGGCTCGACGCTGGCGTTGGCCTATGCCGAGACCTATCCTGAGCGGGTAACCGAGCTCGTCGTCAGGGGCATTTACACCCTGACCAAGGCCGAGCTCGACTGGTACTATCAGTTCGGCGTCTCGGAAATGTTCCCCGAAAAGTGGGAACGCTTCGTCGCGCCGATCCCGCCGGAAGAACGCCACGAGATGATGCGGGCCTATCACCGCCGCCTGACAAGCGAGGACCGTGCGACGCGGCTTGCGGCGGCCAGGGCCTGGAGCATCTGGGAGGGGGAGACGATCACCCTTCTGCCGGAGCCGGCCACCAGTACGCCCTTCGAGGAAGACGAATTCGCTCATGCGTTCGCCCGCATCGAAAACCATTTCTTCGTCAATGCCGGCTGGCTGGAAGAGGGGCAATTGCTGCGCGATGCCCACAAGCTCCACGGAATTCCGGGGGTCATCGTGCACGGCCGCTACGACATGCCGTGCCCGGCGAAATATGCCTGGCAGTTGCACAAGGCCTGGCCGCAAGCCGAATTCCACCTCATCGAGGGGGCGGGGCATGCCTATTCGGAGCCGGGCATTCTCGACCGGCTCATCCGGGCGACCGATAAATTCGCCGGCAAGGCCGAATAGGGCGGGTAGGAAGACCCGCAAACGATCAGTGATCTGTACGTTGGAAATCGAGACATGACCAGGGAACGCATCTATCTCTTCGACACGACGCTTCGGGACGGGCAGCAGACGCCCGGCATCGACTTTTCCGTCGAGGACAAGATCGCGATTGCGTCGCTGCTTGATCAATTCGGCATGGATTATGTCGAGGGCGGATATCCCGGCGCCAATCCCACGGATACGGAGTTCTTCAAGTGCCGGCGCACCGACAAGGCCTCCTTCGTCGCCTTCGGCATGACCAAGCGCGCCGGCGTCTCCGCCTCCAACGACCCGGGCCTGAGCGCGCTGCTGAGCGCCAAGAGCGATGCGATCTGTCTTGTCGCCAAGAGCTGGGATTATCATGTCGAGGTGGCGCTCGGCTGTACGAACGAGGAAAATCTCGACAATATCCGCGCTTCCGTGGAGGCGGTCGTGGCTTCCGGCCGCGAGGCGATGGTCGATTGCGAGCATTTCTTCGACGGCTACAAGGCGAACCCGGCCTATGCGCTCGCCTGCGCGAAAACGGCTTTCGAGGCCGGCGCGCGCTGGGTCGTGCTTTGCGACACGAATGGCGGCACGCAGCCTCCCGAGATCCGCGAGATCGTCTCGGCCGTGATTGCGGAGGGAGTGCCCGGTGCAAATCTCGGCATCCATGCGCATAATGATACGGGGCAGGCGGTGGCCAACTCGCTGGCTGCGGTGGAAGCCGGCGTTCGTCAGATCCAGGGCACGCTCAACGGCATCGGCGAACGCTGCGGCAATGCCAATCTCGTGACGCTGATTGCGACGCTTGCCCTGAAGGAAACCTATTCGAGCCGTTTCGAGACGGGAATCGATGCCGAGAGGCTCCAGGAACTGACCAAGCTCGCCCATGCCTTCGACGAGTTGCTCAACCGCTCTCCGGATCCCCAGGCCCCCTATGTCGGCGCTTCGGCTTTTGCCACCAAGGCCGGCATCCACGCCTCCGCATTGCTCAAGGACCCGAGGACCTACGAGCATGTCGCGCCGGAAAGCGTCGGCAACCTGCGCAAGGTCATGGTCTCCGATCAGGGAGGCAAGGCCAACTTCATCAATGCTCTCAAGCGGCGCGGCATCACGGTCTCCAAGGACGATCCGCGGCTCGACAAGCTGATCTCGATCGTCAAGGAACGCGAGGCGACGGGCTATGCCTATGAAGGTGCGGATGCGAGCTTCGCGCTGCTCGCGAGCCGCATTCTCGGCACCGTGCCCGATTTTTTCCGGGTGGAGAGCTTCCGGGTGATGGTCGAGCGCCGCTTCGACGCGAACGGCAAGCTGAAGACGGTATCGGAGGCCGTGGTCAGGGTGATCGTCGACGGCGAAACGATGATGTCGGTCGCCGAGGGGCATGGCCCGGTCAACGCGCTCGACCTCGCGCTTCGCAAGGATCTCGGCAAGTACCAGTCCGAGATCGCCGATCTGGAACTTGCCGATTACAAGGTGCGCATCCTCAACGGCGGCACGGAGGCCGTCACCCGCGTCCTGATCGAATCGACGGACCGCTCAGGGGCGCGCTGGTGGACGGTCGGCGTATCCGACAACATCATCGACGCCTCATTTCAGGCATTGATGGACAGTATCGTCTACAAGCTGCTCAAAAACCGCGATCAGGTCGGATCGATCGCGGCCGAGTAGTTTGGATCACGATGATGTTGGGTTGCGCGGGATATCCAGCTCCGTTCGCATCAACGCCGTTCATCCATCGGTTCACGGAAATGAATTGGTGCATCACCGTCCGTTGGAGTAGGACGCAGGAGGACTGACGGCAATTGCTCCCGAGAGGGTTGGCCGTCGATTGCGACCGGAGCGCTTCCCGCTTAGCTCCGGTGGAATTTCAGGATCAAAATCATGGCTGAGCCGAACGCGAATTTGCCCGCAGAGAATGTCGATTCCCCGAAAGGTTTCGCCTTCGCGCTGGCAGCCTACCTGTTGTGGGGTTTCCTGCCTTTCTTCATGAAGGCGGTTTCGCATATCCCTGCGGCCGAAGTCGTGGCGCATCGTATCGTCTGGTCGGTGCCGCTCGCAGGACTCGTGCTCGTGTGGCTCGGCCGCACGCAGGACGTGAAGGTTGCGCTGCGCTCTCCACGCGTGCTGATGATGGCGACGGTCACGGCGGCTCTCATCACGATCAACTGGGGCATCTATGTCTGGGCGATCGGCGCGGGCCGGGCGATCGAGACGGCGCTCGGCTACTATATCAACCCTCTGTTCTCCATCTTCCTCGGTGCGCTGCTGCTGAAGGAGAGGCCAAATCCGGCGCAGATGGTGGCGATCGGCCTCGCCGCGCTCGCCGTGGGCGTGCTTGCCTTCGACGCGGGCGGTCTTCCCTGGGTTTCGATCGGGCTGTGCTTTTCCTGGGGTTTCTACGCGTTCTTCCGGAAGACGCTGCCGGTCGGGCCGAACCAGGGCTTCTTCCTCGAAGTCCTGCTGCTCAGCATCCCGGCTGCGGGCTACGTCATCTGGCTCGAGGCGACGGGGCAGGGCCACTTCCTCGGCGACTCCAACATGACGGATGTCCTGCTGCTCCTCGCCTGCGGGATCGTCACCGCCGTGCCGCTGATGATCTATGCCAATGGCGCGAAGCTGCTCCGGCTTTCGACGATCGGGATCATGCAATACATCGCTCCGACGATGATCTTCCTGATCGCCGTCTTCGTTTTCCACGAACCCTTTGGAACGGCAAAACTCGTCGCCTTCGCCCTGATCTGGGCCGCGCTCTTCATCTATTCGGGAGCGATGCTTGCGGAGAGCAGGGCGCGGCGAGCGGCTCAACCGACGCCGGCCGAATGATCGGCAGAGTTTGAAGTTAGAGCGGGATGCGGGCGGAAAACCGCACACACTGTTCCTCATCCCGCACTAGATCAGAGCCTGGAGATGATCTCGGCTTCGCCCTCGCGCCCGTTGGCGCGAACCGAGGCAAGGATGCCGGGGACGATGTCTTCCGCCCGGTCGATCACCAGCGGCTGCACGAGATGCGCCGTGTGGACGAATCCCTGGTCGCGCATGTGGTCGATCAGCTCCAGCATCGGATCCCAGAAGCCGTTGACATTGCCGAAGACCATCGGCTTCCTGTGGCGGCCGAGCTGCGCCCAGGTCATGATTTCGACGATCTCCTCGAGCGTGCCGATCCCGCCCGGAAGGGCGACGAAGGCGTCGGCGCGCTCGAACATCTTGTGCTTGCGCTCGTGCATGTCGGCGGTAACGATCAGTTCGTTCAGCTGGCCCAGCGAGTGACGCGTCGCTTCCTTGTCCATCAGGAATTCCGGAATGATGCCGGTGACGTGTCCGCCGGATGAAAGCACGCCGCTTGCCACGGCGCCCATGATCCCGCGCGTGCCGCCGCCATAGACGAGGCGCAGGCCATGATCGGCGATCGATTTGCCGAGGGTGCGGCCGGCCTGGATGTGGGCGTCGTCACGCCCGGGCTGAGAACCGCAATAAACGCAAACGGATAGAATCGGCGTGGTTTCCTTGTTCATGGTCCCACCAGAGATTGCAGTGCAGCACGGGTCAAGGAAAATGGACGAAAAATCTCCGGCTGTCGAGCGTCGGAATCATAGTGAGCGCTTGTATAGAACTATAAGAAACGTTAGCAATTTCAGTAATACATTGAAGAATTCGGACAGTGTGCTGCGGTTGCGCTATAATGCACCTGGCGCCGCAGCGCCGGCCGGTGGGGCATGCGGGGAGCATAAAGGCGCTCCGCCCTGTGGAGAGTGGCATGATTAAGAATAAGGCCAGCTGGGTGGCCCTTGGCGTCCTGGCAATCGCGACCGCATTGATGATCTTTGTGGTTCAGCCGAATCTGCGTGACAGCGACAAAGGGGCGGTGGCCCAATCCGGCGCAGGCGAGCAGCCCGGCCAAACGGCGGCGGCAACGAAGACCGATCCGTCCGCCCTGCAAGGCAACGCAGCGCAACAGGCGACGGCGGCCTCCGGCGGCAATGCGGCCGCATCCGACCCGGTGGCGAACTGGACGGTTCCGGGGTTTGACGTCCTGCGCGTCGAACCGGACGGCTCGACGGTCGTCGCGGGCAGAGCCCAGCCCGGCACGAAGCTCGAGATCCTGAGCGGCGACACGGTCGTCGGCACCGCCAATGTCGGCGCGGGCGGCGATTTTGCCGCCGTCTTCGACAAGCCGCTCTCGGCAGGCGACCACCAACTGACGCTCAGAAGCGTCGGCTCAGGCGGACACAGCAAGACGTCGGAGGAGGTTGCGACTGTTTCGGTTCCTAAGGATTCGAGCGGGCAGCTGCTGGCAATGGTATCCAAGGCCGGCAAGGCGAGCCGGCTGATCACGACGCCGGAAGCTGAGCCGAAGCCGATGCAGGCAGCCGCCGAGCCGGGCACGGTACCGGCCGGCGAGCCCGGCGGGGCTTCCGTTTCTCCCGCCTCTCCGGCAACCATTCCCGGGCTGCAGGTGACGGCGGTCGAGATCGAAGGCGGCATGATGTATGTCGCAGGCAACGCCAAGCCCGGCGCCCTTGTCCGCATTTACGCGGACGACAAGCTGCTGGGTGAGGTGAAAGCCGACAACAAGGGACATTTTGTCGTCGACGGCTTGATCGAGCTCTCGGTCGGCAGCCATATCATCCGCGCCGATATGATGAACGAAGATGCGAGCAAGGTGGCGATGCGTGCCTCCGTGCCGTTCGACCGGCCGGCAGGTGCGCAGGTTGCCGCCATCGCCGGTTCGACGCTTGCAGCACCCACGACGGGTCTCGACCGTTTGAAGGCGGAAGCGGGCAAGGCACTGACCCTCTTGAAAGCGCTTTTTGCCGACGGGAAGCAGCCTTCCATGGAGCAGCTCGCCGCGGCCCGCTCGGCAACCGAATTCGCCCTCCAGTCGCTGGCCGAATTCAAGCCGGCCGACGGCTCCGATGCCGATTTGGCGGCGGCCGCCGCTGAAGCGTCCAAGGCGGCGACAACGGCGCTGGACGCGCTCAAGGCTGCGCCGCAGGACCCGTCAAGCGTCGCAGCGGCGGTGGAGAAGGTCGATGGCGCTCTTGGGTCCGCATTGACGCGCCAGAATGTCGGCACCTCGGTGGCATCCGCCGAGCCCTTGGCGGTGCAGGCGAACGATGCCTCGAAGCAGCCGGAGCCTTCGGCAGCGGGCGAGACAAACGCAACCGTGGTCGAACAGGCGGCGGCGCCGGCTTCGGATGCGGCGAAGGAACAGCCGGCCACCATCGAGCAGGCACCGCTCAAGGAAAGCAAGACGTCGGTGATCATCCGCCGCGGTGATACGCTGTGGCAAATCTCGCGCCGCGTCTACGGTGCCGGTCTGCGCTACACCACGATCTACCTTGCGAACCGCGAGCAGATCGAAAATCCCGACCTGATCCGTCCGGGCCAGGTCTTCGGGGTTCCGGACGAGGCGCTTTCCGAGGAGGAATCGCGGGAAGTCCACCGCAAGCATATGCGGCACTGAGTTTCGCCCTTCTTTTGCCGGCGCTTCCATTGCGTCGGCGGGAAGCCGGGCCTATCTGTCAGGAAAAGCGGCGTCTTCCTTAAAAGGCGCCGCTTTTCATTGAAGCTGGTGTGGGACGAAGACGCGCTAGAGAAAAACGTGATCTCGGCTGCGGCTCGCCTGCGGTCTTCGTCAACAAAAATGAAGCGGACAGAGACGTGGCGCAGAAGAAGACGGTTTCCGCCGACAGTGCCAATCCGATCGAAACCATAGCGAATCTGTGGCCATACATGTGGCCGGCGGACCGCATCGATCTGAAACTGAGGGTGGTCTGGGCGACGGTGATCCTGGTGATCGCCAAGGCAGTGCTCGTTCTCGTCCCTTATTTCTTCAAATGGGCGACGGATGCGCTCAACAACAAGCCCGACGCGCTCGGTTTCCTGCCGCAGTTCCTGACCGGCGCCGTCATGCTGGTGCTTGCCTATAACCTCGCCCGTTTGCTGCAGGCGGGCCTCAACCAGTTGCGCGACGCGCTTTTCGCCAGTGTTGGCCAGCATGCCGTCAGGCAGCTTGCCTACAAGACCTTCGTTCACATGCACCAGCTCTCGCTGCGCTTCCATCTCGAGCGGCGCACGGGCGGGCTTTCGCGCATCATCGAGCGCGGCACCAAGGGCATCGAGACGATCGTCCGCTTCACGATCCTCAACAGCGTACCGACGCTCATCGAGTTCCTCCTGACGGCGGTGATCTTCTGGTGGGGCTACGGCTTCACCTATCTCCTGGTGACCGCTGTCACGGTATGGCTCTACATCTGGTTCACGGTACGTGCGAGCGACTGGCGCATCGCCATTCGGCGCTCGATGAACGACAGCGACACCGATGCGAACACCAAGGCGATCGATTCGCTGCTCAACTTCGAGACCGTCAAATATTTCGGCAACGAGGAGATGGAGGCGAAGCGCTTCGACAAGTCGATGGAGCGCTACGAGCGGGCCGCGACGCAGGTCTGGACGTCGCTCGGCTGGCTGAACTTCGGCCAGGCGCTGATTTTCGGTGCCGGCACGGCGGTGATGATGACGATATCGGCGCTCGCCGTGCAGCGCGGCGAGCAGACCATCGGCGACTTCGTCTTCATCAACGCGATGCTGATCCAGCTCGCGATTCCGCTGAACTTCATCGGTTTCGTCTATCGCGAAATCCGCCAGGGCCTGACCGATATCGAACATATGTTCGATTTGCTCGACGTTCGGGCGGAGGTCGTCGACCGGCCGAATGCGAAGGAGCTCAAGATCGAGCAAGGCGCAATCGCCTTCAAGAACGTGCAATTCGCCTACGATCCGGCACGGCCGATCCTGAAAGGGATCAGCTTCGAGGTGCCCGCCGGAAAGACGGTCGCAGTCGTCGGCCCCTCAGGAGCCGGCAAGTCGACACTGTCGCGGCTGCTCTACCGCTTTTACGATGTCCAGGAAGGATCGATCACCATCGACGGTCAGGACGTGCGTGACGTCACCCAGAAGAGCCTCCGCTCCGTGATCGGCATGGTGCCGCAGGACACGGTGCTCTTCAACGATACGATCGCCTACAACATCCGCTACGGCCGGGTGACTGCGAGCGATGCGGAGGTCGAGGCAGCCGCCGAGGCGGCGCAGATCGCCGATTTCATCCGCGACCTGCCGGAAGGCTTCCGCGCCATGGTGGGCGAGCGCGGGCTGAAGCTTTCGGGCGGCGAGAAACAGCGCGTCGCGATCGCGCGAACCATCCTGAAGGCGCCGCCGATCCTGATCCTCGACGAGGCGACTTCGGCGCTGGACACGAAGACGGAACAGGAAATCCAGGCTGCGCTGGATATCGTGTCGCGCAATCGCACCACCCTCGTCATCGCCCATCGCCTGTCGACGGTCATCAACGCCGACGAGATCATCGTCCTGAAGGACGGCGTGATCGCCGAACGCGGCACCCATGGCGAACTTATCGACCGCGGCGGACTTTATGCTTCCATGTGGAGCCGCCAGCGCGAGGCAACGCAGGCCGAGGAACACTTGAAGCGCGTGCGTGAGAGCGACGATCTCGGCATCGTCGACCGGGGAATGCCGGCGCTCTGACCACAACGAGGTTGCCGCGAGTCCTCTGTCTCCGGTCTTCGACATTGCCGGGCTGTCTGATTCGCGCTAGTTCACGTCGCAAAGCAAATATGGAGAGTAGAGTTCATGAGTTTGATCGACACAGTGCGCAACACGCTCGTACCGGTCCACAGGGAAGGCTACCGCTTCATTGCGATTTTCTTTGTCGTTTCGCTGGCGCTTGGCTTCGTCTGGGAGCCGCTGATGTGGATCGGCTTCGTTCTGACCGCCTGGTGCGCCTATTTCTTCCGCGATCCGGAGCGCATGACGCCGATCGACGACGATCTCGTCATCAGCCCGGCGGACGGCACCGTATCGTCGGTCGCCAACGTGATGCCGCCTGAGGAACTGGGCCTCGGCTCGGAGCCGATGCTGCGCATTTCGGTCTTCATGAATGTCTTCAACTGCCACGTGAACCGTGCGCCGATGGGCGGCACGGTACGCCGAATCGCCTACCGTGCCGGCAAGTTCGTGAATGCCGAGCTGGACAAGGCGAGCCAGGAAAACGAGCGCAACGGCCTCGTCATCGAGACGAAACACGGGCAGATCGGCGTGGTCCAGATCGCCGGTCTCGTCGCCCGCCGCATCCTCTGCTGGACGCGCGAGAGCGCGTCGCTCGAGGCGGGCGAGCGTTTCGGCCTCATCCGCTTCGGCTCGCGTCTCGACGTGTTCCTGCCTGCCGGTGCGGAACCGCGCGTAACGGTCGGTCAGACGGCCACGGGCGGCGAGACGGTGCTCGCCGAATTCGGATCGGCGAAGGGCCCGGTCATCAGCCGGCGCGCGTGAGGACAGGTCATGGAAGAGCCCCGCCACGAACAATCCGCAGGAATCCCGGAAGCCGCTGAGCACGTGGGCGCCACCGGCACGCACGACAAGGCCCGGGGGCCCCGATTGCGGGAGATTCCGCTCCGGCTGATGGTCCCGAACATGATCACGGTCCTGGCGATCTGCGCCGGCCTCTCGGGCGTCCGGCTGGCATTCGAGAATCGATTCGAGCTCGCGGTTGCGATGGTGCTCCTTGCCGCTTTCCTCGATGGCATCGACGGGCGCATCGCGCGTCTCCTAAAGGCGACCTCGAGTTTCGGGGTCCAGATGGACTCGCTTGCCGACATCATCAATTTCGGGGTCGCGCCCGCCCTCGTCCTCTACGTGTTTCTGCTCGATCAGGCGCGTTCCCTCGGCTGGATTGCGGCCCTGATCTACGCCATTGCCGTCGGTCTGAGGCTGGCGCGCTTCAACGTCATGGCGGAGCGCCAGGTCAAGGCGTCCTGGCAGTCGGAATATTTCGTCGGCGTTCCGGCGCCGGCCGGTGCGATGCTGGTTCTGCTGCCCGTCTATCTTGGCCTGCTCGGTCTTGCGCCGGAAAGGACATTTGCGCTGATCGCGTCGGTCTATACCGTCCTGATCGCCTTCCTTATGGTCAGCCGTCTTCCTGTCTGGTCCGGCAAGTCGGAGAACCGCGTCCGCCGGGATCTGGTCCTTCCCGTCATTCTGGTCGTCGTCTTCTACGTGGCGACGCTGATGACCTATACCTGGGAGACGATGGTCGTGACTGCGGTGGCCTATCTGGTGAGCCTGCCCTTCGGCGCCCGTTCCTGGCAGCGCAAATACGGCGACTGGCCGGGCGGTCACGGGAACGATGGTTTGCCGGGGGATAGCGAATAGGGCGAATGCCCCTCATCCCGCTGCCGCGACCTTCTCCCCGTTGTGACGGGGCGAAGGGACAAGCTGCTGGATGGCCATTTCCTCTTGAGCGCCCGAGAAGCGGAGCATCACCGCGAGTCCCCTTCGCCCCGCTTGCGGGGAGAAGGTGGCCGGCAGGCCGGATGAGGGGGAGGTGCCGCCAGCCTATTCCGGCATGCGGTAGTCGACGATCTTCTTTTCCCGAACGATGAAGAGCTTCCCCGTCTCGGTCTGCTCGCGGCCGAGCAGCGGCAACAGCGCCTGAGCCACCTCGGAGGGATGCGGCAGGGTCTCCGGATCTTCGCCGGGCACGGCCTGAGCCCGCATGGCGGTGCGCGTGGCGCCCGGATCGACGCTGAGGATGCGCAGCGGCAGGCGCTGTGTCTCGTAGGCCCAGGTGCGTGCCAGCGCCTCGACCGCAGCCTTGGAGGCGGAGTAGGGCCCCCAGAAGGGCTTGCACTTGTGCGCAGCGCTCGAGGAGAGGATGAGGGCGCGGCCGGCATCCGAACGGACGAGCAACGGCTCGAGCGACCGGATCAGGCGCCAGGTCGCGGTGACATTGATCGCCATCACCTTTTCGAAGACCTTGGCTTCCACATGGCCGATCGGCGAGATCGTGCCGAGGACGCCCGCATTGGCGACCATGATGTCGAGCTTGCCCCAGCGCTCGTTTATGGCGCCGCCGAGCTTGTCGATGGCGGCCATGTCCGAGAGATCGAAGGGGACGAGCGTTGCCGAACCGCCGAAAGCCTTGATCGCGTCGTCCAGTTCTTCGAGACCGCCGAGGGTGCGGGCGCAGGCGACGACGTGGGCGCCGGCCTTGGCGAGTTCAAGAGCAGTGAAGTAGCCGATCCCGCGCGATGCGCCGGTGACGACGGCGATCCGGTCTTTCAGATTGGGCGTCATGTTGTTGTTCGTTATCCGTTGCTGGCGAGAACCGAGAGTTTGCGAACGTTGCTCGCTGCCCCCTGGTCGAGAAGGCGGGTCGGGTAGTCCCCGGTGAAATAGTGATCGGTGAACTGCGGCGCCTGCGGGTCGCGCTTCTCGCCGCCGACGGCACGATAAAGCCCGTCGATCGAGAGGAATTCGAGAGAATCGGCGCCGATGAAGCGACACATCGAGGCGAGGTCGGCATGCTGGTTGGCGAGCAGCTTGTCACGGTCCGGCGTATCGATGCCGTAGAAATCCGGGTGGAAGATCATCGGGCTCGCGACGCGCACATGCACCTCGCGGGCGCCTGCCTCGCGCATCATCTGGACGATCTTGACCGAAGTGGTGCCGCGGACGATGGAATCGTCGACGAGCACGACGCGCTTGCCGGCGATCATCGCCCGGTTCGCAGAATGCTTGAGCTTCACGCCGAAGGCGCGGATCTGCTGCGTCGGCTCGATGAAGGTCCGCCCGACATAGTGATTGCGGATGATGCCGAGCTCGAAGGGAATGCCGCTTTCCTGCGCATAGCCGATTGCAGCCGGCGTACCGCCGTCCGGAACGGGCACCACGACATCCGCCTCGACGGGGGCCTCGATGGCGAGGTTCTTGCCCATGTTCTTGCGGGCGACGTAGACGTTGCGGCCGCCGACGACCGAATCCGGCCGGGCGAAATAGACGTACTCGAAAAGGCAAAGGCGTTCCGGCAGCGGATTCTGCGGCTTGCGGGCATCGATGGTGATCGACCCGTCCGGCTGAATTTCGCAGATGACGATTTCACCGTTCTCGATATCGCGAACGAATTTGGCGCCGATGATATCCAGCGCGCAGGTCTCCGAGCAGAAGATCGGCTTGCCGTCGAGTTCGCCCATGACGAGCGGGCGAATGCCGTTCGGGTCGCGGGCGGCGATCAGCTTGGTGCGGGTCAGAGCCAGCATCGAATAGCCGCCTTCGACCTGGGCGATAGCGTCGGCGAAGCGATCGCTGGAAGAGACGTGTTTCGACCGCGCGATCAGGTGCAGCACGACTTCGGTGTCGGATGTCGACTGACAGATGGCACCGTCTGCGATGATCTGGCGCCGCAGCGTCAGGCCGTTCGTGAAGTTGCCGTTGTGCGCGATTGCGATTCCGCCTTCCTGCAGCTCGGCAAACAGCGGCTGGACGTTGCGCAGGACCGTCTCACCGGTGGTGGAATAGCGTACATGGCCGATCGACATCGAACCGGGCAGCTTCGCGAGCGTCGTGGGATCGGTATAGTGGTCGCCGACGAGACCCATCCGGCGCTCCGAATAGAACTGCCGCCCGTCGAAGGTGACGATACCGGCGGCTTCCTGCCCTCGATGCTGGAGAGCGTGCAGGCCGAGCGCCGTCAGCGCGGCGGCGTCCGGATGGCCGAGAATGCCGAAAACGCCGCACTCCTCATGGAGGGTGTCGCCGTCGAGTTCGTCATGGATTTCGCTGGATCTGAGATCGGTCATCGCAATTCGCCTTTGCTACGTGCCGGTGCGCATATCGTGATCGGGCCGCCAGTCTTCAAGCGATCTTACCCGAAAACACTGACAAGCGTCATTCCAAATGGATAAAGCCCGCACAGCGGGCTTTATTGCAAACTTTGCTGTCGATCTCAGCCGTTCGTCGCCGGTGCTTCCTCGCCGGGCGCCTGTTCCGTCTGAGCCGGCGGCGTCTCGCTTTCGCCTTCGCCGGTCGTATCCTTGCCGCGCAAGCGGTCGAGAATGGTGGCGTCGGCCTCTTCCGGCAGGAGCGCTACCAACTGATTGCCGAGATTGTCGAGCAGCGGTTTCGACTTCGCGTGGGTCACCCAGACGGGCTGCTGCTGCGGCGCCACGAGCCAGTTGAAGAACAGCATGGCGACGACGACGAGCAGAATGCCGCGAGCGGCCCCGAACAGGAAGCCGAGCGTGCGGTCGAGCGCGCCGATGCGGCTGTCGATGATGAAGTCGGCCACCCGCATCGTGATGAAGGAGATGATGATCAGTGCAATCAGGAAGATCACGGCCGCCGAGCCGATCATCGCGACCGTTCCGCTGGTCGTGTACTGGCTGGCGTAGGGCAGAAGATGCGGATAGAGGAAATAGGCCGCGGCGGCTGCGCCGACCCAGCTCGCCACCGACAGAACCTCGCGCGAGAAGCCGCGAACCATCGCGAGGACGGCTGAAAACAGCGCGACGCCGAGAACGATACCGTCGAGAATTGTGATGGGCATGTTGTCCTTACTCCGACTCCACCGCCAGGCGGCACATCCCGTTGATGCTCCAGGGCGCGGCTATTCCGTCAGTCCTCGTCATTCGTCTGTTGCAGGGAACGCCGCGATCCCGCGATACGCGCCACCAGATCCGGCAGGCTTTCCATCTCGCTCCAGCGGCCGTTGCCGTTCTTCGGCAACTCGGTCGATGCAGATGGCAGGACTGCCTGGGAGAAACCGAGTTTCTCGGCTTCCTTGAGACGTTGGGCGGTATGCGCAACCGGCCGGACTGCACCCGACAAGCTGACTTCGCCGAAATAGACGCAATCGGGCGGCAGGGCAAGCCCGGCAAGCGACGAAACCAGTGCGGAAGCCACAGCGAGATCGGCCGCCGGTTCGGAAATGCGATAGCCACCCGCGACATTGAGGTAGACGTCGTGCTGGCCGAGGCGAATGCCGCAATGGGCTTCCAGCACGGCGAGGATCATCGAAAGGCGGGCCGAGTCCCAGCCGACCACCGCGCGGCGCGGCGTTCCGAGCGATGTCGGCGCGACCAGCGCCTGTACCTCGACAAGCACGGGCCGCGTGCCTTCCATGCCGGCGAAAACCGCTGCACCCGGCGATTTCGCATTGCGTTCGCCGAGAAACAGCTCCGACGGGTTGGCGACCTCGCGCAGGCCCTTGTCGGACATTTCGAAAACGCCGATCTCGTCGGTCGGTCCGAAACGGTTCTTCACCGTCCTGAGGATGCGGTAATGATGGCCGCGGTCGCCCTCGAAATAAAGGACGGCATCGACCATGTGCTCGACGACGCGGGGGCCGGCGATCTGGCCCTCCTTCGTCACGTGGCCGACCAGCACGACCGCCGTGCCCGTCTGCTTGGCGAAGCGGATCATCGCCTGCACACCGGTGCGCACCTGCGTCACCGTGCCGGGTGCGGAGTCGACGATGTCGCTCCAAAGCGTCTGGATGGAATCGATGATGACGAGGTCCGGGCGCTTGCCCTCGGAAAGCGTCGCGAGAATATCTTCGACATTCGTCTCGGCGGCAAGGAGCACGTCGCTGTCGGCGGCGCCGAGCCGCTGAGCACGCAGGCGGACCTGGGCGATCGCTTCTTCGCCCGAGACATAGATCACCCGGTGCTTCCGGCGTGCAAGTGCCGCGGCCGCCTGCATCAGCACGGTCGACTTGCCGATGCCCGGATCTCCGCCGACGAGCAGTGCGGATCCGCGAACGAAGCCGCCGCCGGTCACGCGATCGAGTTCCGAAATGCCGGTCTGGATGCGCGGCGCGTCTTCGATCTCTCCGGACAGCGTCGTAAGTGCGACGGGACGCCCCTTCTTCGGCGTGCGCATGGGACCGCCGCCGATCCCCGCCGTGGGATTATCCTCGATGATCGTGTTCCACTCGCCGCAGCCGTCGCACTTGCCCACCCAGCGGGAATGGACTGTGCCGCAATTCTGGCAGACGAACTGGGTGCGGGCTTTCGCCATAGATGTCGGCTTTCGGATGTTTGCGGGCAGATGGCGGAATTGCCGCCGCCCGAGAATCACTCTTGGCGGTCACATAATGCCGCGAAATCCTGTTTGAAAGGACGATATTCCTTTGCGCCTTGTTCAAGCGCCTCCGGCATAGGTCCGATGATAGCGCCGGCCGAGGCTCGTCAGCAGCTCGTAGCCGATGGTACCGCCGGCGCGCGCGACGTCGTCGATGGCGACATTGCGCCCGAAGACCTCGATATAATCGCCGGCACGTACGGCCGCTTCCGGCAGGTCCGTGACATCGAACAGGCTCAGATCCATAGTCACCCGACCGACATGCGGCACCTTCATACCATGCAGGAAACCGAAGGCGCCCGAGGGCATCGCCTGTCTGAGGGTGACGCCGCCGCCCGAAACCGAACGGTGGTAGCCGTCGGCATAGCCGATCGCGACCGTCGCAATGCGGCTGTCGCGGCCGAAGCGGACCGAGGCGCCGTAGCTTGCCGTTCCGCCGGATGGAACCGTCCTGACCTGCACGATGCGCGCTTCGGCGGTGACGACCGCTTTCATCGGATTGACGGCGCCATTTACCGCTTCGCCGCCATAGACTGCGATGCCGGGCCGGGTGAGGTCGAAGTGGTAGTCCGCGCCGAGGAACACGCCGCCGGAATTTGCAAGGCTCGCCGGCACGCCCTCGAAGGCGGCGGTCACCTCGCGGAAACGCTGAAGCTGATAGCGGTTCATCGGGTGTCCGGGATCGTCGGCGCAGGCCAGATGGCTCATGACGAGGACCGGCGAGAAACTCGCAGGCCGCGCAGGGTCGTGGGCGAGGGCAAGAGCCTCCTCCGGCGACAGGCCGAGCCGGTTCATGCCCGTGTCGACGTGGAGAACGCAGGGGTGGTCGCCCCGTTCGGAAAGCGCTGCCATGAAGACCGCCAGCTGCTCTTCCGAGTTGATGATCGGCACGAGATCGTTCTCGAAGAAGAGCTCCTCGTTACCGGGCCACATTCCCGCGAGAATGTAGATTCGCCCATCCGGAACAAGCGGGCGAAGATCGGCCCCTTCTTCGACACTGGCCACGAAGAAATCGCGCGCCCCGGCGGCATAGAGAGCCGGAGCGGCATGCACGACGCCGAGACCGTAGGCATCGGCCTTCAGAACGGCGGCGGCGCGGGCTTTTCCGGACCGCTCGTTCATCGCCCGCCAATTGTCGGCGAGCGCGGTGAGGTCGACGGTGAGCCTGCTGGAGGCGGAAAGAAACTCGGGGCTTTGCATACCGAAAACTCTGCGTGGGCGATATCCGCAGCAATACATCCAAGTGCCCCTTGCCGCAAACGGCCGACGCAATGCTCTGGCCGAAAGCACTTTCATGCAAGACGAGGCTCTCCTCGCCCGATAAGATCGGTCGATGGAAACGATCTCACAGGAAAAGGCCATCGAGGCCATGCCGCTCGAGGGAGCCGAGCGGACCCGTTTCTGGCGCGACCCGCGCTTCAAGGGCATGGAGTGCCTGAGCGCGACCTTCATCACACATGAATTCGCGCCGCACGCGCACGACACCTTCAGTATAGGTGCGATCGAAGCGGGTTCCCAGATCAGCACGATCAAGGGGGAACGATCGCAGACGGGCCCGGGAGATCTCTATCTCATCAATCCAGATGAAATCCACGACGGGCATCCGGGTCACGAAGGCTACCGCTACCGGATGATCTATCCATCCACGGACCTGCTGGTCGAGATCCTCGAGGATGTGACCGGCCGCTCCTTCAAGGGAACGCCGTCCTTCTCGCGGCTGCTTCTCACCGATAGAGAGCTTGCGCTCGGCTTTCATCGTGCGCACCGCGCATTGGAAGGCAAGGTCGGTACCCTGGAAGCGGACGAAAGCATGTTCGGGTTCCTGGCCAGGCTCTTCGAGCGCCACGGCAACGCTATCATCGTCCCCCTGCAGACGCGCGAGAGCTCAGCCGTGCACCGGGCACGCGATTATCTTGTTGAAAACTACACGCACGATATCGGGCTGGAGGAGCTTGCGAAGCTGGCGGGCCTCAGCCGCGCCCATCTGATCCGCGCCTTCCGAAAGGAATTCCACATCACCCCGCATGCTTTTCTCACCGACAAGCGGGTGCGGGAAGCAAAGGCGCTCCTGCGCAGAGGTTGGTCTGCGGCGGACACCGCCTATCACTGCGGTTTCGCCGATCAGGCGCATTTCAGCCGCCATTTCAAGGCTCGAACCGGCGTCACGCCGGGTGCCTTTCGCTCAGCCTGATCACTTTCGTTCAAGACGGCGGTCTTCTGCCTGGTTACTTCCTGGCGCACTTCCAGGAAAAGCGTGTGACGGTTTTCCGTCCGGAAGTGCGTAGTTTCAGAAGGTTAGTGTTGCAAGTACGGGAGATCCCAGGCGTGAAGAAGTCGCGGGCAGTCGAGGAATTCTGGGGAGGTTTCAGGGCGATGGCACCGCTCATCGTGGCGGTGATGCCCATCGGGCTCGTTTTCGGGGCCGTTGCCGCGACTAAGGGCCTGTCGAGCCTCGAAGTCGTGATGATGAGCGCGCTGGTCTTCGCCGGCGGTTCGCAATTCGTTGCGCTCGACATCTGGACTCATCCCGCCTCCTGGGCCGCTCTCGGATTTTCGGCGCTGCTCGTCAATATCCGTCATCTTCTGATGAGCGCATCGATCGGCACGAAGATGCCGGCCTTCTCGGGGCCGGCGAGATATGCCGCGATGCTTCTCCTTGCCGACGAGATCTGGGCCATGGCCGAGGTCCGGGCAGGTGAGTCGCGTCTCACGCCTGCCTGGTATGCGGGCCTTGCGGTGCCGTTCTATCTGGTCTGGGTGCTTGCCGGTCTTGCCGGCTCGCTCGCCGGCGCATTCCTCGGAGACCCGAAAGCGCTCGGTCTCGATTTTTCGTTTCCCGCGGTCTTCATCGTCCTGGTCATGGGCTTCTGGAAGGGACGTGAAACCGGCGCGATTCTCGCTGCGAGCGCCGCGGCCGCGGTCCTCGCACACCAGTTCCTCCCCGGCGTCTGGTACATCGCAGCCGGTGCGGCGGCGGGCGTCGTTGCGGCGCTTTTCACCGGTGAACGTCAGGAAGCCCGCGCATGACGCTCGATCCGCACACGTTTCTTGCGATCGCCGCGATGGCCGTTGCGACGGTGCTGACCCGGCTCGGCGGTCTTGTCCTCATCCGTTTCGTGACGATAGGTCCGAAGCAGAAGCGGGCGCTGGAGGCGATCCCGCCGGCCGTATTGATGGCCGTCATCGCGCCGACGGCGTTGGTCACCGGGCCGGCTGAAACGCTCGCGGCCCTCGCCACAGCGCTTGTCGCCACGAGGCTGCCGCTGCTCGCGGCCGTGGCGGCCGGCGTGATTGTCGTGGCGGTTGCGAGGGTGTTCGTGGGGTAGAGAGGCCAAATCCGCCCCTCATCCGGCCTGCCGGCCACCTTCTCCCCGCAGGCGGGGAGAAGGGGACTCGCGGCGCCGTCTCAATCCTTGTCGCGGCAGCGGGATGAGGGGCCGCAATCAGCCTGTCAATGCTCGTACTGCGTGAACGACGGATCGGCGAGATCCGAGAAGCGCGTGAATTCCGACTGGAAGGCGAGCTTGACGGTGCCGGTCGGTCCGTGGCGCTGCTTGGCGATGATCACGTCGGCCGTGCCCTTCACCTTCTCCATCTGCATCTTCCACTCTTCGTATTTCGGATCGAATTCGTCGCGCGGTTCCATGTTCTTCACGTAATATTCCTCGCGGAACACGAAGAGGACGACGTCGGCGTCCTGTTCGATCGAGCCCGATTCACGCAGGTCGGAGAGCTGCGGCCGCTTGTCCTCGCGGCTTTCCACCGCGCGCGAGAGCTGCGAAAGCGCGATGATCGGCACGTTCAGCTCCTTGCCGAGCGCCTTGAGGCCGGTGGTGATCTCGGTGATTTCCTGTACTCGATTTTCGCCGGACTTCTTCGAACCGGTCATGAGCTGGATGTAGTCGACCACGAGCACGTCGAGGCCGCGCTGCCGCTTCAATCGGCGAGCGCGCGCGGCAAGCTGGGCGATCGAGATACCGCCGGTCTGGTCGATATAGAGCGGCACTTTCTGCATCATCTGGGAGCAGGCGACGAGCTTCTCGAAATCCGCCTCCGAAATATCACCGCGGCGGATCTTCGAGGAGGAGACCTCGGTCTGCTCCGAGATGATACGGGTGGCGAGCTGTTCGGACGACATTTCGAGCGAATAGAAGCCGACCACGCCGCCGTTCTTGGCCTTGAAGGAGCCGTCGGGCTGTACTTCCGGCTCGTAGGCGGCGGCGATGTTGTAGGCGATGTTCGTCGCGAGCGAGGTCTTGCCCATGCCCGGACGGCCGGCGAGGATGATCAGGTCCGATCGCTGGAGTCCGCCCATCTTCCCGTCAAGGGAATGGATGCCGGTGGAAATGCCGGAGAGATGACCGTCCCGCTCGAACGCCTGTCCGGCCATGTCGATCGCGAGCGCTACCGCGTCATTGAACGATTGGAAGCCGCCGTCGTAGCGCCCTGTTTCGGCGAGTTCGAACAGCCGCCGTTCGGCGTCCTCGATCTGGCTCTGCGGCGGCATGTCGAGCGGTGCGTCATAGGCGATGTTCACCATGTCTTCACCGATGGTGATCAGCGATCGGCGGAGCGCCAGGTCGTAGATCGCGCGGCCGTAGTCCTCCGCATTGATGATGGACACGGCTTCGGCGGCAAGGCGCGCGAGATATTGTGCAACCGTCAGGTCGCCGACCTTCTCGTCGGCCTTGAGGAAGGTCTTGACCGTCACCGGGTTGGCAGTCTTGCCCATGCGGATGATTTCGCCGGCGATCTCGAAGATCCTGCGATGCAACGGCTCATAAAGGTGTACGGGTTTCAGGAAATCCGAGACGCGATAGAAGGCGTCGTTATTGACGAGAATGGCGCCGAGCAGGGCCTGCTCCGCTTCCAGATTGTTCGGCGCCTCGCGATAATGCTGTTCCGCCTGATCCTTGGCCAAAGGGGCGAGCTTTCGCGCTGCGTCGTTCATCTTTTTCCGTTTCCGCTTATGATCCCGTGAGGCACCCGGTTTGCTGACTGTTGCGCGCCGCGTCTAGTGCAGGCACGCAACAGTGGCGTGCCATACAACCCCGCATGTCGCCTTTGCCCGTTGTTCGACTGATCCACAGGGGAACAAGGGAGAAGTTGTAAAAAACTACATTCTCACGCGATGCTGGTTGACGCCGCGGCCATGGGTAAAACTAC
Source organism: Ensifer sp. R1-3 (assembly GCF_056739175.1). Lineage (NCBI taxonomy): Bacteria > Pseudomonadati > Pseudomonadota > Alphaproteobacteria > Hyphomicrobiales > Rhizobiaceae > Ensifer > Ensifer sp. R1-3. The sequence goes on along the minus strand of NZ_CP096515.1, from coordinate 1,638,888 downwards.
CTGATTCGCATCCCCGCGTCCTCGATCGGCATCTTGAAAAATGCCCATGGCCGGATTAAATAGTGTCCAGATAGTTAGCATGCTAGTAATATGGAAAAGATACTAAATGCCGAAGCCAAACGACAATCGTGAACTGTTCGACGCACTTGCGACCGTCAATCGCAAACTGCGGTCGGTGTTCGACGCGCGGGTGAAGGAGCGCGGCCTGACGCTGCCGCGTGCGCGGATGCTGTTCGCGCTCGCCAGGAAAGAAGGTCTCAATCAGCGCGAGTTGGCCGAAGAGCTCGATATCGAGACGCCGACGATCGTTCGGCTTCTCGACGGCATGGAAAAGCAGGGGTTCATCGAGCGCCGGGTCGAGCTTTCCGACCGGCGTGCGAAGCAGATCCATATGACGGATGTCGGCCGCTCCATGGCGGATGAGATCCAGAAGCTCGCGAGCGACATCCGCGAAGAGGTTCTGGGCGGGCTGCAGCCGCAGGAAATCGCCGTCGCGCTGAAGGTCGTCTGCAAGATCGCGACGAACATCCAGTCGATCGGTCGGAGTGGCGACCGATGAATGCCGTTGCCGCTCCCGGCTCGATGCGTATCGGCAAATCGGCTCTCTATATCGGCGGCTCCGCTCTCCTCTTTCTGACGCAGGGGCTCGGTATGAATCTCGCGTCGGCCAATCTTGCGCAGGTCCAGGGGTCGCTTTCGGCCACGTCGGTGGAGGCTGCCTGGCTTGCCGCTGCCTATATGGCGCCGAATGTCAGCCTTTCGGCCGCTCTCGTGAAGATTCGCGCCCAGTATGGTCTTCGCCGCTTCGCAGAGATCGGCATCGTCGGATTCGTCATCGCTTCACTGATGAACGTCTTCGTCTCGGACCTTCATTCGGCGGTCGTCGTCCGCTTCATCAGCGGCATTGCGGCCGCGCCGATGTCGACCCTCGGCTTTCTCTATATGCTGGAAGCCTTTCCACCGGCGCGAAAGCTGACGGTGGGCCTCGCACTCGCCCTGACATGCACGACCTTGGCCGCACCGATCACGCGGCTGATCTCGCCTGAGCTCATCGAGATCGGACAATGGCACGGGCTGTACACGCTCGAGATGGCGCTCGCGCTGATCGCGTTGCCGATCATCTATCTGCTGCCCCTGACGCCGGTGCCTCATGCCAAGGTCATTCAGCGTGCCGACATTCTCAGCTACCTGCTGCTCGCCGTCGGCTTCGGCTGCGTTGCCGTCGTCCTCGTGATGGGCAGGCTCTATTGGTGGTTCGAGGCACCCTGGCTCGGCATGCTGCTCGCCCTGTCGGTCGTGACCCTCACGGCCGTCGTACTGATCGAGCTCAATCGCGAGCAGCCCTTGATCGACATACGCTGGTTGGCCTCGCGCGAGATCGTGCATTTTGCGGCCGTGCTGTTGATCTTCCGCCTCGTCGCCTCGGAACAGTCGGCGATCGCCACCAACTTCTATCAATTGCTCGGGCTGCAGTACGATCAGCTCGCGACACTTTACTGGATCATTCTGGCCGCATCGCTGGGGGGCGGTCTGCTCTGTGCGGCGCTGATGAAGCCGGGGCACGCGGACGCCGTCCACGTGCTCGCCCTCGGCATGCTCGCCGCCGGCGCCTATATGGACAGCCATGCGACGAGCCTCACGCGTCCGGAGCAGATGTATGCGAGCCAGGCGCTGGTCGCCGCCGGCACGGCCCTTTTCCTGCCGCCGGCCATGGCGCGCGGTTTCACGGCGGCACTCGCGAAAGGCCCCAGCTACATCCTGAGCTTCATCGTCGTCTTTCTCTTCACCCAAAGCATCGGCGGCCTGATGGGCTCGGCCGCCTTCGGAACCTTCGTGACACTGCGGGAAAAGTTCCACGCCAACATTCTGGCCGAGCAGATCGTTCTGAGCAATCCTCTGGTCGCGCAGCGCATCGGGCAGTTGTCGGGCGCCTACGCCAAGGCAATCGGCGACAGGGCGTTGCTGAACGGGGAGGGCGTGGCCCTGCTCGGACAGACGATCACCCGCGAGGCCAACATCCTCGCCTACAACGATGCCTTCCTGTTGGCGGCGATCATAGCGCTTTTCGCGCTCGCGGTGCTGCTCATCCAAATCGCAGTCAAACGGCTCGCCAGGCACGATCCCAACATCGTACCGGCCGCCACATCTTGAACAATGAAGTCGTTATCATGCTGAAAAATTTCCGCTCTCCCACCACGCTTATCGTTCTTCTTGCCGGCCTCGCCGGTCTTTCGCTCGTCCTCTACGCCTGGCGTCTGCCGCCCTTCGCGAGCTCCGTCGAAACCACGGAGAACGCCTATGTCCGCGGCTATGTCACGACCATCAGCCCGCAACTTTCCGGCTATGTCGCGGAGGTGCCGGTGCGTGACTACGAGGAGGTGAGGGCTGGTCAGCTCCTCGTCAGGATCGATGACCGGATTTACGTCCAGAAGCTTGCGCAGGCAAAAGCGACACTCGCGACACAACGGTCGGCGCTGGCGAACTCGTTCGAACAGGAGCTGTCGGCAAAGGCCGGAATCGCTGCGAGCGAGGCCCAGCTCGACGGGGCCAAAGCGGCTCTGGCAACGGCGAGAGCCACCTGGGACCGCATTCGTCCGCTCGCCGACAAAGGTGTCGCGACGCGGAGCGACGCCGACCAGGTCCGGGCGGCCTTCGAGCAGGCGGACGCGGGGGTCAAGCAGGCGATCGCCAATCTCGAGGTTTCGCGCCATTCGCTTGCGACGACCCTCGGCGCCCGCGCCGGCCTCGAGGGTTCGGTAGCCGGCGCCGAGGCGGCCGTGGAGCTCGCCGAGATCGACCTCGACAACACCAGGATCGTTGCGCCGCGTGCCGGCAGGCTCGGCGAGATCGGCGCCCGTGTCGGACAATACGTCACCGCCGGCACGCAGTTGCTGTCGGTCGTGCCGCACGACGTCTGGATCGTTGCCAACTTCAAGGAGACGCAGCTTGACGGAATGAGGGTAGGGCAGCCCGTCACCATTTCGGTAGACGCTCTGAACCGGCAGGTGCTGAGCGGCCACATCGAGCGCTTCTCTCCTGCTGCCGGATCGGAATTCAGCATAATCCGGCCCGATAACGCCACCGGCAATTTCACCAAGGTTGCGCAACGTCTCGGCGTGCGCATCGCCGTCGACCCCGAACAGCCGATGGCCGATCGCCTTGCTCCCGGGCTTTCGGTCGTGGTGAGGGTCGACAAGGCGGCCGAACCGCAGGCGGCAATCGCATCCGCCGAGTAGAGAGCAGATCCAGGATCCGCAAAGCTCCGCCGGCAAACAAAAAAAGCCCGGATCCGGTCGGATCCGGGCTTCTTTCTTTAGAGCGTTTGAAGCTACGCACTTCCGGACGGAAACCCGTCACACACTCTTCCTGGAAGTGCTCTAAGGTCCGCTCGGGTCTTATTCTTCTTCGGACTCGAGCTCGGCTTCCGGGTTGAAGAAGTCTTCCGGCTTCAGCGCGTCTTCGTCCACGCCGTAGATGGCGTCGGCCGAGGTCAGGCTTTCGCCCTTGGCCTGGCGCTCGGCTTCTTCGGCCGAACGGGCAACGTTGATTTCAATCGCCACGTCGACTTCCCCGTGCAGGTGCAGCGTGACCTTGTGCAGGCCGATAGCCTTGATCGGCTGGTTGAGGTCGACCTGGTTCCGGTTGATGTTGAAGCCTTCGGCAGCCAGCGTCTCGACGATGTCGCGGGCGGCAACCGAGCCGTAAAGCTGGCCGGTTTCGCCAGCGGAACGGACGATGATGAAGGACTTGCCGTCAAGCGAATCGGCGACCTTCTGGGCTTCCGACTTGCGCTCGAGGTTACGGGCTTCGAGCGTCGAGCGCTCGGATTCGAAACGCGCCTTGTTGGCGGCATTGGCGCGGAGCGCCTTGCCGAGCGGCAGCAGGTAGTTGCGCGCGAAGCCGTCGCGAACCTTTACGGTTTCGCCCATCTGACCGAGCTTGGCGATGCGTTCGAGGAGAATGACTTCCATTTTGATTTCCTTTCAGTTTTGTTCGTTTCGTTGGTCAGTTTTTTCCCGTGGGCGTGAGTGCGATGGCGCGCCGCGTATCGATCAGGCCGGACAGGAGGAAGAAGAAAGCCGGAATCGTGAAGACGAATACCGACAGGTATGCGATCCACAGCACGGGAAGCCGCCAGGACTTGCCGCGCGTGCGAAAATGGAAGGAGGCGAAGCCCGAGAGCAGGAAGCCGGCGCCGAAGGTGCCGCAGACGAGCGCACCTATCACAGCCGGCGCACCGCCGAAGAAGGTGAGGGCCAGGCCGCCGAGAAAAACGAAGATGGCGTTGCGGTGCATCCTGAGCGACGAGGGAACGTCCTCCCGCGGCCGAAGCGCCTTGCCGGATAGCTGTACGATGCGGGTCGCGAGGTAGTAGGCGGCGAACAGCATCAATACCCAGATCGCACCCTGCACGAGCGGCAGCGCCAGCGTGAATATCGACTTGAGCTGAGCGATCGCCGCGGCATCCGGATTGTAGAGCGGTTCCTGCGCCTTCACGGCCTCGATCACCATGTCGACCATGATGTCGGAGACGCTCGAGTCGTACCCGACAATGTAGCCGACGATGACCATGCCGACCGTCACCAGTCCGGCAAGATGCACGAGGATGTCTGAGAGCGGATACCAGGCGAGTGAACCCTCGGGACCGCCGAGTTCGGAAGCCGGGCGCGCAAGATTGGAGAGGTGGCTGAGCCAGCCGGCCGGGACGAGCGTCACGACGACGATCAGCAGTGCGAAATAGGGTGACACGAGCGCCACTGCTGCCCCGCCCGCGACCACGATGGCAGCGATGGCGGCGGCGTTTCCCCAACCGAGACCCGCAATCAGGATCGGCAGCGCGGAGGCGGCGTAGAGAACGATCGCAAGAGACGACTGCGTATTCGCGCCCATCGACAAGAGGGCGGCGGTAATGCCGGCGAGAACGCCGGTCAGCAGCGATGTCCTGTTCCAGGTCTTCACGTTCGCTGTCCTGCTTGAGAGGCAGTTAGGGGCGGCCATCCGGCCATTGCCCCAACATGGGATTTGTGCACCGTTCCGGCGCGTTTCCGATCCGCGCCCACCGCGGAAGGGAGGAATCGAGGCACCCTTGAGAGAGCGCCTCGATCGAAGCTTGTTTCCGTCGAGTCAGCCGATCGACGGAGCGCCGGCCGCCTTACGATACGATGTAGGGCAGCAGGCCGAGGAAGCGGGCGCGCTTGATCGCCTGGGCGAGTTCGCGCTGCTTCTTCTGGGAAACGGCCGTGATGCGCGAGGGCACGATCTTGCCGCGCTCGGAAATGTAGCGCTGCAGGAGACGGACGTCCTTGTAGTCGATCCGCGGAGCGTTTGCACCCGAGAAGGGGCAGGTCTTGCGGCGACGGTGGAACGGACGGCGTACCGGAGCGGAAGAAACTTCAGCCATTGTCTTTATCTCCTAAAGCTTCTTTGTTAAGCGCGGTCTTCGCGCGGGCGGCGCGGACGGTCATCGCGGTCGCCACGGTCCGGACGCGGACCACGGTCGCCAAACCCACCACGGTCCGGACGGTCGCCATCGCGGCGCGGGCGATCGTCGCGGTCGCGCTTCTGCATCATCGCGGACGGGCCTTCCTCGTGCTTGCCGACGGCGATCGTCATGTAGCGCAGCACGTCTTCGTTGATGCGCATCTGACGCTCGACTTCGTGCACGGCCGGTGCCGGGGCATCGATGTCCATGAGGACGTAGTGAGCCTTGCGGTTCTTCTTGATGCGGTAGGTGAGGGACTTCAGGCCCCAGTTTTCGACCCGACCGACCTTGCCGCCGTTCGCTTCGATTACACCCTTGTACTGCTCGACGAGAGCGTCGACCTGCTGCGGCGTGATGTCCTGCCGAGCGAGGAATACGTGTTCATAAAGAGCCATTGTGGCTTGCCTTTCTTGCGTTAATCAGCCCGGACCTCGGCGGCTAAGCCTCAACGACTGTTCTTAAAGGCTATGAGAGCCGGCAAGAAAGTGTTGTATCGAGACGGTCGAGAGCGGAGACACGGGAGGCCGGAATGCCTTTACATTCCTCGCGGCTTCCGAATGGAAACCGGCCCTCCGTTCAGCCACCAGCCAGAAGACCGGGCGTTTCGAACAGCGCGCTTATACGGGTTTTCTGCCGAAATGCAAGCCGCCTCGTCGGATTGGTGTCCGGGCTGCGCTCAGCCGGAACAAAAGCGCCCTTGCGCTGTTGAGTGGGCTTCCACCCATCCGGGAGAAGAAAATGGCCCCCTTCGATCCGAAGATGCAGGAATGCATCGAGAATTGTCTTGCCTGTTATCGCGTCTGCCTTTCGACGGCGATGACTCATTGCCTCGAAGCCGGCGGCGAGCATACCAAGCCGCCGCACTTCCGGCTGATGATGGCCTGCGCGGAGATTTGCAGGGACGCGGCGCATTTCATGCTGCTTGGCACGCCGCACCACAAGCACCTGTGCGGCGAGTGCGCCGAGATCTGCGCGGAATGCGCGGACGATTGCGAGCGCATCGGCGACATGGGCGATTGCGTCGACGCCTGCAGGCGGTGTGCCGAGAGCTGCCGCCAGATGGCGGCATGAAGCCGCCGCTCCGGCGCGAGAGTGTTTCAGATCGGCGCCGGATAGAGCCGATGCAGGCGCCGGATGCCGTTCATCACGTCCTGGGAAAGAGTGACGTCGGCGGCGCCGAGGTCGTTCTTCAGCTGCTCGATCGACGTGGCGCCGATGATGGCCGAGGCCATGAAGGGGCGCGTGAGACAGAAGGCGATTGCCATCTGGGCGGGATCAAGACCGTGTTCGCGGGCGAGTGCGGCATAGGCGGCCACGGCGGGCTCCTGATGCGGCGTGTAGCGGCCGCCGAGGTCGCCGTTGATCGACAGGCGCGATCCGGCCGGCCTGGCACCGTCCAGATATTTTCCGCTCAAGAGCCCGGCCGCCAGCGGCGAATAGGCGAGCAGGCCGATATCTTCGTGGTGCGACACTTCCGCGAGGTCGAGATCGTAGCTGCGGTAGAGCAGATTGTACTCGTTCTGGATCGTCGCGACGCGCGGGAAGCCGTATCTGTTGGCGAGGTCGATCATCTTCATCGCGCCCCAGGCCGTATCGTTCGAAAGGCCGACAGCGCGGATTTTGCCCGCTTTGACGAGTTCGCCGAGCTTGTCCAGAATGGCCTTGAGATCAGCCGCAACCTCCTCCTTGTTCTGGTGGGAGGGGTCATAGGACCAGGCGTTTCTGAAGTGGTAATGACCGCGATTGGGCCAGTGCAGCTGATAAAGGTCGATATAGTCGGTCCTGAGCCGCGCGAGGCTCGCATCGACCGCCTCGCCAATTCCTTCCGGGGTGACCGGGCCGCCATTGCGGATGTAGGCACGGCCGGAGCCGGCGACCTTGGTTGCAACCACCACGTCGTCGCGTCGGCCGCGCGCGGCCAGCCAATCGCCGATGATGCGTTCGGTGTTGCCGTAGGTCTCCGCTGAAAGCGGCGTGGTCGGATAGAGTTCGGCGGTATCGATGAAGTTGACGCCGCGGTCGAAAGCATAATCGAGCTGTTCGTGGGCTTCGGCCGGCGTGTTCTGCGAGCCCCACGTCATCGTTCCGAGGCAGATGGACGAAACCTTGATGCCGGTGCGGCCGAGTTTGTTGTAGCGCATGACGTTCCTTGTGGAGCGGGTTCGCGCCATGGGAGGAAGGCGCTCCGCCTTGGAAATGACGGTTGGCCGCAGCCCGGGAAGTTCCGGAACGACGCGGCGGCAAAGCGGGGCAAACTTAAGCCTTGATTGGCGAAGATCAAGGGCAAAAGACCGTAAGCAACCGGCCAAGCGCGGCTTCCGCGCTTGACTTGCTGTTCAGGAATGTGAATGGAGAGGAAAATACGCGGCGGCAGCAGGGTCCGGGCGGTTCATCTGCACCTGCTCGCGCAATTGAAACGATCACGGCTATTTGGTTGCTCCGAGCCAGCCGCGATCCAGGGAAGGGGCACTCTTGATGAGCATCGCATTCACGTTCCCCGGCCAGGGCAGCCAGGCCGTGGGCATGGGCAAGGATCTGGCCGAAGCCTTTCCGGAGGCCGCGGCTGTCTTTGCCGAGGTCGACGACGCGCTCGGCGAAAAGCTTTCCGACATCATGTGGAACGGGCCTGAGGAGACGCTGACGCTGACGGCGAATGCGCAACCGGCGCTGATGGCAGTGTCCATGGCGGTAATCCGCGTGCTCGAAGCCAAGGGCCTCGACCTCAAGAGCAAGGTTTCCTTCGTCGCGGGCCACTCGCTCGGGGAGTATTCGGCGCTCTGTGCCGCCGGTACGTTCTCGCTCGCCGACACGGCGCGTCTTCTGCGCATTCGCGGCAATGCGATGCAGGCGGCCGTCCCCGTCGGCAAGGGCGCGATGGCGGCGATCATCGGTCTGGAGCATGACGATGTGGAAGCGGTCTGCCGTGACGCATCATCGCTCGGCTCGTGCCAGATCGCCAACGACAACGGCGGCGGCCAGCTGGTGATCTCGGGCGAGAAGCCTGCTGTGGAGAAGGCCGCGGCCCTCGCTTCGGAAAAGGGTGCCAAGCGCGCGCTTATGCTGCCCGTGTCCGCCCCCTTCCATTCCGCCTTGATGACGCCGGCCGCCGAGGCCATGCGCAAGGCGCTCGCGACGGTCGAGAAGCGCGATCCCGTGGTTCCGGTCGTCGCGAACGTGCTTGCTGCGCCGGTAAGCGATGCGGGCGAGATCGCGCGCCTGCTTGTCGAGCAGGTGACCGGGCAGGTGCGCTGGCGCGAGACGGTCGAGTGGTTTGCGGCCCATGAAGTGACGACGCTTTACGAGATCGGCTCGGGCAAGGTCCTGACGGGACTTGCCCGGAGGATCGACAAGACCGTCACGGGCATCGCCGTCAATTCGCCCGCCGATATCGATGCGGCGCTTGCCGTCCTCTTGGCCTGAGCGCCCTACTATAAGGAGAAATCCATGTTCGATCTTTCAGGCCGCAAGGCTCTCGTTACCGGCGCTTCCGGTGGTATCGGCGAGGAAATCGCCCGCATGCTGCATGCCCAGGGCGCCGTCGTCGGACTCCATGGTACCCGCGTCGAGAAGCTCGAAACGCTTGCCAACACCCTCGGCGAGCGGGTTCGGATATTCCCGGCAAACCTCTCCGACCGCGCGGAAGTCAAGGCGCTCGGAGAGAAGGCGGAAGCCGATCTCGGCGGCGTCGATATCCTCGTCAACAATGCCGGCATTACCAAGGACGGGCTCTTCGTCCGCATGAGCGACGAGGACTGGGACAACGTCATCGAAGTCAATCTCACGGCCGTGTTCCGGCTGACGCGCGAGCTCACGCATCCGATGATGCGCCGTCGCTTCGGCCGCATCGTCAACATAACCTCGGTCGTCGGTGTCACCGGCAATCCGGGGCAGGCGAATTACTGCGCCTCGAAGGCGGGCATGATCGGCTTCTCCAAGTCGCTTGCACAGGAAATCGCCACCCGCAACGTCACGGTCAACTGCGTCGCCCCGGGCTTCATCGAAAGCGCGATGACGGGCAAGCTGAACGACAAGCAGAAGGAAGGGATCATGTCTGCGATCCCGATGCGGCGGATGGGAAGCGGAGCGGAAGTCGCCTCCGCCGTGGCCTATCTCGCTTCTAACGAAGCGGGATATGTCACCGGTCAGACGATCCACGTCAACGGCGGCATGGCGATGATCTGACGAGGCGATGGAGTGTGCGGCTCCTTGGGCTTCGGCCTGTACCGCGACCTCCGATCAGCCTCTTCGTTTGTTTGTGCCAAATGCCTGAAATTCAATGTTGACCAAGGGAATAACGGGCATTTTCGCCCTTTGCGGCAGGCATAAACCGTGTTAATCGGGCCATGACTGCGCGCAGTCGACCGTTCCGGCCAGGTGTCCGGCAGCTCTTGCTGCCCTGGGTTTCCGCGGTTTCGGTTGGATGGATTGCCCGTTGGACCAACTTGGTCTATCAGGCGTGATAGAGTGCCGGTGCCGGTAACAGCGCCGTAGAGAAACATAAGGTCGAGGAACTCCGACATGAGCGATATCGCAGAACGCGTGAAGAAAATTGTTATTGATCATCTTGGCGTCGACGCCGAAAAGGTCAGCGAAGGCGCAAGCTTCATCGATGACCTCGGCGCGGACTCGCTCGACACCGTCGAACTGGTCATGGCATTCGAAGAAGAATTCGGTGTCGAAATCCCGGACGACGCAGCAGATTCGATCCTCACCGTTGGCGACGCCGTCAAGTTCATCGAGAAAGCCCAGGCCTGACCTTTTGGCTTGAGTCATTGGCGGGCCGCACTCGCGGCCCGTTCAGCCCTGGGGCAGTGGGCTGGCCCGCATGCACTGCGGGTTGCGATCGGCAAAGCGTCCCGCCTTTCCCTCTGGTCGTCACTACTGCATGTATCCTGATAGGAGTCCGTCCAGGGACAAGAACATGCAAGGAACCATAAGGTCACAGCGACCTTTGCGCGTCTTCACGACGCTGTAATGAGATTTGAAATGCATGCGCGGGTCGCGATCGTCGCGTGGTCCGGTCCGGCGGTTGAATTGAACAGTCAGGGTGGGTCACGGGTATGAGACGTGTCGTTATCACCGGTACCGGCATGGTATCTCCTCTGGGTTGCGGAACCGAAGTCAGCTGGGCGCGTCTTCTGGCCGGCGACAACGCGGCCCGCAAGGTCACCGAGTTCGAGGTCGAGGACCTTCCCGCCAAGATTGCCTGCCGCATTCCCTTCGGCGATGGCAGCGACGGCACGTTCAATGCCGACGACTGGATGGAGCCCAAGGAACAGCGCAAGGTCGATCCTTTCATCGTCTATGCGATGGCCGCTGCCGACATGGCGCTGGCGGATGCCGGCTGGAAACCCGAAAGCGACGAAGACCAGATTTCGACCGGCGTCCTGATCGGCTCCGGCATCGGCGGGCTGGAAGGTATCGTCGATGCGGGTTACACCCTGCGCGACAAGGGCCCGCGGCGTATTTCCCCGTTCTTCATTCCCGGCCGGCTGATCAATCTCGCAGCCGGTCAGGTTTCCATCCGCCACAAGCTGCGGGGTCCCAACCATTCCGTCGTGACGGCCTGCTCGACCGGCGCGCATGCGATCGGCGACGCCAGCCGGCTGATCGCGCTCGGGGATGCGGACGTGATGGTGGCCGGTGGTACGGAATCTCCGATCTGTCGGATATCGCTCGCAGGATTCGCCGCCTGCAAGGCGCTCTCGACACAGCACAACGACAATCCCGAGAAGGCCTCGCGGCCCTATGACGCCGATCGTGACGGCTTCGTCATGGGCGAGGGTGCGGGCATCGTCGTTCTGGAAGAACTGGAGCACGCAAAGGCGCGCGGTGCCAAGATCTACGCAGAGGTGATCGGTTACGGCCTATCCGGCGACGCCTTCCACATCACTGCTCCGTCCGAAGACGGCGAAGGCGCTTACCGCTGCATGCAGATGGCGCTGAAGCGCGCGGGCGTCACGGCTGCGGACATCGACTATATCAACGCTCACGGAACATCGACGATGGCCGACACGATCGAACTCGGCGCGGTCGAACGGCTGGTCGGCGACAGCGCGTCGAGGATCTCCATGTCCTCGACGAAGTCGGCCATCGGGCATTTGCTCGGCGCAGCCGGCGCGGTCGAAGCCATCTTTTCGGCGCTCGCAATTCGCGACAATATAGCCCCGCCGACGCTCAACCTGGACAACCCTTCCGTCGAGACGAAGATCGATCTCGTGCCGCATGTCGCGCGCAAGCGCGAGATCAATGTGGCCCTGTCGAACTCGTTCGGTTTTGGCGGCACCAACGCGTCGTTGATTCTGCGCCGTTACACCGGCCATTGATGCCTCGGGCGGGCGTGTTGCGAAACGGGTTGCCAAGGTAAGCGGAATTCGGGCACATCTTCCGATCTGCATCGACCCGCGATCCCGCTTTTTGCCGCAATGCTCACTACAAGCTGTCGCTGGAGTGGCGACGACTCGGGGACGCCGCCAAGGGGCATGTTCGCGCAAGCCACATCTGGTAATTGTAGGATATTCATCGCTGGGCAGCCGCTCCTTCACCGGAGCCGCAGAGGCCGCCGTAACATTCACTGGTCGCCGGTCTAATCCGAAATTCGCACCGGCGGCGGTTTGATAAGGTTGCGAATTTCGGAATCGGGACAATCGTGAGCGACTCAAACGATAACAGCGCGGTGCAATTCGGCCGCAATGAAACCGGGAGCAACGGGCCGATCATTCCGAAGTCGGCCAACGAAGCGCTGCGTCCCGAAAGAGTTCCCCATCCGCCGAAGCGTTCGCGCAAGGCCCGCAGCCAGGTCGTCATCTTTCTCAACTTCGTCATGACCGTGGTCGTCTTCGTGGCGCTCGCGGCCGCCGGGGCCGTCTATTACGCGATGCACGAATATGAGAAGCCGGGGCCGCTGGAGGCGAACAAGAATTTCATCGTTCGCAGCGGCGCGGGCATCAGCGAAATCGCCAGCAACCTGGAGCGCAACGAGATCATTACCGACAGCCGCGTATTCCGGTTCGTTTCGGAAGCCTATCTGAGCAATGACACGCTCAAGGCCGGCGAGTATGAAATCAAGGCGCATGCATCGATGCAGGAGATCATGGAGCTTCTGAAGTCCGGCAAGTCGATCCTCTACTCCGTTTCGCTGCCGGAGGGTTTGACCGTGAAGCAGATGTTCCACAGGCTTGCCGACGACCCGGTTCTTGTCGGCGATCTGCCGGCGGAGCTGCCGCCCGAAGGCTCCCTCAAGCCGGACACCTACAAGTTCACCCGGGGAACCGACCGTAACGAGATCGTCAAGCAGATGACCGCTGCCCAGAAGGCGCTGGTGCAGCAGATCTGGGAGAAGCGGGATCCGGATCTTCCCGTGTCGACCATAGAGGAGTTCGTAACTCTTGCCTCGATCGTGGAGAAGGAGACCGGCCGCGCCGACGAGCGACCGCGGGTCGCTTCCGTGTTCATCAATCGCCTGGAAAAGGGCATGAGGCTGCAGTCGGATCCGACGATCATCTACGGTATCTTCGGCGGCGACGGCAAACCCGCCGACCGGGCAATCCTGAGGTCCGACCTCGACAAGCAGACGCCGTACAACACCTATCTCATCAGAGGCCTGCCGCCGACGCCGATCGCAAATCCGGGCCGGGCAGCGCTCGAAGCCGTCGCCAATCCGTCGCGCACGCCCGAGCTCTACTTCGTCGCCGACGGCACCGGTGGGCATGTCTTCGCGGAGACGCTCGACGAGCACAATGCCAATGTGCGGCGCTGGCGCAAGCTCGAGGCGGAGAGGGCGGCGGAGGCGGCCAAGGCCACCGAGGCTGCACAGGATGCCGTCACGCAGACCGGGACCCAGCAATAATACATGTCGCCAAAATCCGCGCAGCGGTTTGGTATAACGACATGCACGAAAGCAAAACCTGAGGCGCGTCGCATACATTGATGCGGCGCGCTTCAGCCTCATGTGGACGGACTCGCCGCCGCGCGGATATTCCTTGCGGAGTTCGGCGCTGTCGCCATAGTGCTTCCCTCAATGACAATGTCGTGCCTCCGCTCGGAGGTGCAGAGATCGTTGTGCTTTATCGAATCGCTGCCAACGGAGGAAACGATGCCGCTCCAATCGATGACCGGCTTTGCCAGGAAAGAGGGGAGCAGCGGACGCTATCGCTGGGCTTGGGAACTCCGTTCGGTCAACGGCAAAGGTCTCGACATGCGGCTTCGCCTGCCGCCGGGCCTGGAACGTATCGAGCCCGACTGCCGACGCCTCGCCTCGCAGTATTTCTCGCGAGGGAACTTGCAGGTCGGCCTTTCGCTGAGCGGTACTGAAGCTTCGACGGAGGCAGTTCTCAACGAGGAAGCGCTCGCCGCCGTGCTGAAGCTTCGCGAACGGTTGGGCGATGTCATCGATCCGGCGCCGCTCAAACTCGATACGTTGCTTTCCATTCGCGGCATTGTCGACTTCCGCGAGCCGGAGGAGAGCGAGAACGAGCGCGCGGAACGCGACGCGGAGATACTCGCCGGCCTGGAAGGCGCGCTCGCCGATCTGCGGACGATGCGGGAAGAAGAGGGCAAGGCGCTCGGGCAGGTGTTGCTAGCCCAGGTGGATCGCATCGAGAAACTGACCGCGGTAGTCGAAAACGATCCGTCCCGCAGCCCGCAGGCGATCGCCGACAGGCTGGCGCAGCAGGTTTCGGTCATCCTGGCCAACGCGTCCGGCATCGACCGCGAAAGGCTGCATGCGGAGGTCGCGCTGCTTGCGACGAAGGCCGATCTTCGGGAGGAACTCGACCGGCTGGGCTCGCATATTGCGGCTGCCCGCGACCTCCTGACAAAGGGCGGGCCGGTCGGACGCAAGCTCGATTTCCTTGCACAGGAATTTAACCGCGAATCGAATACCATCTGTTCGAAATCGAATGCCGCCGCCGTGTCTGCCGCCGGTATCGAATTGAAGGTCGTGATCGACCAGTTCCGCGAACAGGTTCAGAATCTGGAGTAGGATATGAAACCGGCGACCGTTTCGCCCATCAAGATCGCTCGCCGCGGGCTGATGCTCGTCATTTCATCGCCCTCGGGTGCGGGGAAGTCTACGATCGCGCGCAACCTGCTCGAAGCCGATCCGGACTTGAGCATTTCAGTGAGCGTGACGACGCGTTCGCGGCGGCCGAGCGAGATCGAGGGGCGGCACTATTTTTTCAAGTCGATCCGAGAGTTCGAGGCGCTGAGGGCAACGGACTCGCTGCTGGAATGGGCCGAAGTGCACGGCAATTACTACGGCACGCCGCGTGACGCCGTCGAAAAGGCGATGGGCGAAGGGCGGGACATGCTCTTCGACATCGATTGGCAGGGCGCCCAGCAGCTGCAGGAAAAAATGGCGGGCGACGTGGTATCGATCTTCATCCTGCCGCCGTCCATGGCGGAGCTGCAGTCGCGGCTCCACCGGCGCGCCGAGGATAGTGAAGAGGTCATCGCGACGCGGCTCGCCAATTCGCGCGCCGAAATCGAGCACTGGCGCGAATACGATTACATCGTGGTCAACGACGATCTCGACCGGGCCTTCTCCTCCGTCAGGGCGATCGTCGAAGCCGAGCGCCTTCGCCGCGACCGGCGCCCCGGCCTCTTCGAATTCGTCAACGGACTGCTGACGGAAAATCCTCTCTGAGCGCGCCGCTTATCCCTTCGCCCCTGGCGGGGAGAAGGTGCCGGCAGGCGGATGGAGAGGCCTTGGACGTGCGCCGAGGTGCGGCCCCTCATCCCGCTGCCGCGACCTTCTCCGCCGGGCGTTCGCTCGACAAGGCGGACGACAATGAATTCGTGTTGCTCGAAGTCGGCGAATTCCTGAAGGCCGAATAGAGCGCGGTCCCCTCGAAACGTCCTATAAGCCGGGCTTGCTTTCCCGCAGCAGACATGGGTGTAACGCCCGCTCCTCCTACCCTCATTCCTGTGCCTGTCACAGGAATCCAGCCAGCCCAAGTCCTTGGGCTGGAAAGGCTTTTCCGCACCGCAGACGCGGCGCTGCTGGATCTCTGTGACAAGCACAGAGATGAGGGCGAGGGTGGGTTAAGCGTCCGGCTCTACAGACAATTGGCCAATCGGCAAAATTCTTCGACGGTCAACGTTTCCGCGCGGCGTTGCGGATCGATGCCCGCCTTTGCAAGCAGCGCCTCGCCACCGAGGGGTTTCAGGCTCTGGCGGAGCATCTTGCGCCGTTGGCCGAAGGCTGCCTGGGTGACCTTCTCGAGGACCGCAGGCGGGCAGGGAATTGGAGCCTCGACAGGCTCGAGATGGACGACCGTCGATGTCACCTTGGGCGGCGGTGTGAAGGCCTGAGGCGGCACGTCGAATGCCAGACGCGCCTTTGTCCGCCAGCCGCAGAGGACGCCGAGCCTGCCATAGTGATCGTCATCGGCGCCGGCGACGATCCTGAGGCCGACCTCGCGCTGGAACATCAGCGTCATCGATTGCCAGAAGGGCGGCCAGTGCCCCGGCAGCAGCCAGTTGACGAGAAGCTGTGTGCCGACATTGTAGGGAAGATTGGCGATGATGCGCACCGGTCCGCCGGCAAGCGCTTCGAAGTCCACCTTCAGTGCGTCGCCCTCGATGATGTCGAGCCGCCCCGGATAGTGGGCGCCGATCTCGGCGAGTGCCGGCAGGCAGCGCGAATCGCGCTCGATCGCGACGACCTTCTTTGCCCCAAGAGCGAGGATCGCCCGTGTAAGGCCGCCGGGACCCGGACCGACTTCGATCACTGTCACGTCCTCCAGCGGACCGGCGGTGCGCGCGATCTTTTGGGTAAGGTTGAGATCGAGGAGGAAATTCTGGCCGAGCGCCTTCTTCGCGTCGAGACCGTGCCGCTGGATGACGTCGCGTAGCGGCGGCAGACCGTCGAGAGCCGCCATCAGCGCTTCGTCCCGCCGACATTGCGGGCAAGTTCTGCTGCAAGCCGCAAGGCCGCAAGAAGGCTTTCCTCGCGCGCGATCCCTTTCCCGGCCAGGCTGAAGGCGGTCCCGTGATCCGGCGAGGTTCTGATGAAGGGCAGGCCCAGCGTGACATTGACGCTGTCATCGAAACCGAGCGCCTTGGCCGGTATCAATGCCTGATCGTGATACATGCAGATGGCGACGTCGTAGGTCTCTCTCGCGCGATCGTGGAACATGGTGTCCGCCGGCAAGGGTCCGACGACGTCCAGCCCCTCGGCGCGCAGGCGATCGATGACCGGCCGGATGACGGCATCGTCCTCGCGGCCGAGCGCGCCGCCTTCGCCCGCATGCGGATTGAGACCGGCAATCGCCAGGCGCGGCGCCGGCAGGCCGAAGCGGCTCCTGAGGTCGGCCGCGGTGATCGTGCAGGTCTCGTAGATCAGATCTGGCGTCAGCGCGGCTGGAACGTCCTTGAGCGGGATATGGATCGTGACCGGAACCGCGCGCAGCTTCGGTCCTGCCAGCATCATCACCGGCAGGGCGGCAACCCCCGTTGCGCGCGCAGCGAGGTCCGCGAGATATTCGGTGTGGCCCGGAAAGCGGAACCCCGCCTCGTAGAGCACTGCCTTGGCAATCGGATTGGTGGCGAGGGCGGACGCTTCTCCCGCCAGCACGAGCCGGACGGCGGTGTCGATCGCATCGGTCACGGCGGAAGCATTTGCCGCATCGGGATTACCGGGAATCACGGGGGCAGGGGAGCGGACCGGCCAAACGGGCAGCGCCTGCCGGAAAGCGGCGACGGCCCCGGGACAATCGGTCTCGCATATCGGCACGGTCTGGCCCAGGAGCTTGGCGCGGGCGGCAAGCACCGCCGGATCGCCTACATAGAGAAACGGCGGCGTCGGCCGATCGGCCCGCTTCGCCCATACGGAAAGGGTGATATCCGGACCGATCCCGGCCGGATCGCCCATGGTCAGGGCGACCGGCCCGATGCTCGTCTCGCTCATGCTGGCTCGTTATTTGTTGACGATCTGCGCCTTCGAGCGCAGTTCTTCAAGATATTTGGCGCTGTTCGGGTCTTCCCCCTCGGACTTCTTCTTGCCGAGGTCCTCGGCACGGAAGACGATCTCGGCGGCGGCGTCGTCGTTGACCTGACGCTTCTTGCAGATTGCCAGATATTCGACGCCTTTCTCGGTAACCCGCGTACCCGTGGTCATGCCGTCGCCGGCTTTTTCGACGAGCGGCTTCCAGTCTTCGGGCAGTTGCTGTGCAAGAATTCGGCCGAGGCTGCGGATCGAGACGTCGCGGTAGTTCGCCGCGAAGGCCTTTGAGGTATCGCAGCCTGGAAACTGCGAGCGCGAGGCATTGGCTTCGGCCTGCCGCTTCGCCGTGATGGCGCCGCGCTTCGATTCGGGAATGACGAAGATGACCTGCTGCAGGAAATATTCCGTCGTGACCGGCTTGTTGCCGCCGCCCTGCATCATGCGCTTGACGAGGTCGCCGCCGGAAAGGCGGCTGGCGCTGCCGTAGCGGAAGTTGACGACGCGCGGCCAGCTCATCTGGACTGCGATATACTGCTTGAAATGGTCGACCCCGACGCCGGCCTGGTCAAGGATCTTGCCGAGCTGCTCCGGCGAAAGCTTGTTACCGGCGGCGAAACGCGCAAAGGCGGCATCGACCTCGTCCGTGCTGACGGACTGCTGAACGCGCGCGATCTCGGCGCGCTTCAGTACCTCGTCGACGAGCTGCTGCTTGGCTTCGGCGGCGCCGCCGCTTTGCCGCTGAAGCTTCAGGAAGGCGACCCGCTTGGCGACGTCGCCGGAGGTGATCACGGTGCTGTTGACGACCACCTCGACCGTGCTCGCCGCCATTGCCGTGGTAACCGTACCCGCTGCGACACTCAGCGCACCCGCCAGTGCAACCGCCGAAAGCAACCTCACGATCGCGTTTTTCCCGCCCATCATCATTCCCCTGCTCGTTCTGCCTCCCGTTGCCGGCGGCTTCAGTTGCCACACTGCCGACTTCGCTACGGCGAGCTCTGCGCGTCCCGCAAGACGCGCGGCGCCGTAGGTGTCAATGTGAGGCAAATGCATAATACATGCGGCCAAACAATGACAAGACCGCATGATCGATGCGGTAAGGGCGGGTCAGGGCCACTTTAGAAGTAGTCCAGCTCGTCAAATTTCGTGTCGCCGACATAGACGTCACCGAGCGTGCGGAAGCTGATGCGGGCGCCGATCGACCAGTCGTTCGCAAGCGAACTGTCGGTATCCCGCTCCTGCTTGTAGACGATCGAGAACAGCGTGTCCTGGTCGTCATAGGTGATGCCGAGGCCGTTGCGGGAGACGACGCCCGCGTCGATGTCGTAGGTTACCGCGCCGAATACCGACCAATATTCGTGGAACCGGTAGGCGGCAGCGGTCTGGATTTCGTCCTGATCGAACGGCGAGCCATAGGTCGGCTGCGCTTCGATCCGCGTATAGGTGAGAGCGGCCTGCCAGTTCAGCCCGAGATAGCCGACCGTGGCATCGGCCCGGCGCAGCGAGAAGTCGCTTTCGTCCAGCCGTCCGGAGAGGCTCGCCATCAGACCGGACGGGGCGTCGATACCCAGCATGGCGACATAGTCGGAACTGTCGGTTTCGAGGCCCGAATCCGCCCCGGCTTTGACGAGATCGTCCGTCGCGAAGGAGTTCAGGCCGCCAAGCTGAAACGACTGGCCGGCAATGGCGCGCAGGCCGTAGCCGCTGTCGAAGCTTCCGGTATACCGCAGACCGATATTCGCGCGTGTACCGCCCTCGATGCGGTCGTAACCGGAGAATTTGTCGCGATCGAAGAGGTTGGTCGCATCGAAGACGAAACTCTGCGCGTCTTCGTTCGGCAGTCCGCCCGCATATTGCTCGTCCGGGCGCGCATATAGCTGGCCGATCGGTTCGAGAACGTGGGTGCTCGTCTCTCCAGCGAAGAGGATCGGGTAACGCGCCTCGAGTCCGGCGGTCAACATTCTGCGCGTCTCGGCATCGCTGCTGGTGAAGTTGCCGGTATAACCGACCGGGTCATCCACATTCATGCCGAGGGCATCGCCCCGTGCCGCGAGCAGCGGTGTCAGCACAAGTCCGCCGGGGGCAATGAATGTCCGCTTCCATTCGAGCTCGCCGGTGAGCCTGTGCGAGGTACCCTCGAGCCCACGGAAGCGCTCGACCCCCAGCACATTCACCCTGTCTAGGCGGTTGCGCTTGATGTTGGTCAGGTTGAAATCGGCGTTGAGTTCGCCGCCCAGGATCGGCTCCGGTGCAGTGTAGGAATAGTCGAGGACTTGCGCGACCGGCTGCTTGTTTTCGTCGATGCTGTCCGGGTCGGCATCCTGAATGTCGAAATAGAAGGCCCGCAGGTCGAAATAATTGCGTTTGCCGAGGCCGGTCAGATAGGCCTGGTTCACATAGGTCGTGCCGTCGAAGGTCGACAGATCGTAGGTCTTGGCGAAGTTGTTGTCCGACTGGACGAGGACGTTCCAGCCGAAACTCCAGCGGGGGTTGATCTCGAATTTGCCCCGCGAGGCGATCATGCCGCGATTGGTTTCCAGCGCGTCGACGGTTCCCGGCGTGAACTGCTCCCTGTCCAACTGGCTGATGCCGGCGACGTTCAGCGTATGCAGGCCGTTGTGGAACTGCTGCCGGAACTCACCCTCGAGGAGGAAGCCCTGGCGGGTCAGTCCGGTGCCGGTGATCGTCGCGTCCATATGGGGCGAGATCGCCCAGTAATAGGGTACTCCCACGCCGGCGCCGAGCTTTTGCGTGTAGCGGAACTGCGGGAAAAGGAAACCGCTCTTGCGCTTGACCGTATGGTCCGGGATTTCCATCACCGGAATGTAGGCGATCGGCTTGCCGAAGAGTTCGAAATAGGCGTGCTCGAGCCGAATGGTACGGGTGCGTCCGTTCTGAATGATGCGCTGGGCCTTGATGTGCCACAGAGAGCGATGTTCCGGCTTGGTGTTGCACGGAGTGCATGCGGTGTAGACGGCCTTGTTGAGGATGAATTCCTCGCCATTGCGCCTTTCGCCGGTCTCCGCCGCCAGGCGCGTCAGATCGGTCGTTTCGATCCTGAGGGCCTGGACGAAGCCGTTGCCGAAGTCGTCGGTGACGTCCATCCTGTCGGCATAGACGATGTTGCCGCCCGGCTCGATGAGCTGGATGTCGCCGGTCGCGAGGATACGACCGGATTTCTGGTCGTAATCCACCTGCCGGGCGACCATCTTGTAGCCGCCGTATTCGATCTGGACATTGCCGCGCACGGTCACCTTTTCCGTGTCGCGATTGTAGACAAGCTCATTGGCGGTCAGCAGCAGCTTGGCGTCGGCAGGGATATTCGGCTGCAGATCGTCGATTCGCGCCGCTGCATCCTGCGCCTTGGCTGGCGCATTCATTCCGATGGCAAGCATATGCAGCGCCACGCCTGCAAGCAGGGCAGCGTTGGTAAGCTTCATGCGTTTGCGGTTGCCTGCCGCCACTAGCCATCCTCCTGATGCAGTAGAATCGTCGAGCCCAGCGCCATTGCTACAACGACCGGCAGCCAGGCTGCAACGAACGGAGGCACAATGCCGCTGCTCCCGAATGCTTTGACAAGCACGGTGACGACATAAAGCACGAAGCCCGACAGGATTCCACCGAGAATCACCGACCGAGATTGATTGAACCGGCTAAATTTTAACGAGACGCAGGCGGCGATCAGCGTCATCGCGACGAGGAGCAGCGGCAGCGACATGAGAGAGTGAAATTGCGTTTCCAGGCCGTTGGTGGAAAAGCCGAAGGACCGCGCCACTTCGATTTTCCGCGGAAGGTCGAAAAACTGAATGGAATCAGCCTTTGCCAGACGTTCCTGGACGAAATCCGGCTTCAGATTGGTGCGAAGCTGTGCCGTTTCCATACGACGCGGCAGGCGCCCGACTTCCGTCTCGACGACGCCGTTAAGAAGCCAGTAACCATCTTCGAGTTTCGCCGACTTCGCATCCTGCCGGAGCGTGATTGCGCCCTGTGGATCGAAGTGGATAACGGTCACGTTGATCAGCTCGGTGCCGCCGTTCTGGACGGAGCGTGCGCCGATGATCGTGTCGGTGCCGTCGTAGATCTGCCGGAGCCAGGGAATCGAGTTCGCGGCAGCCGACCGGGTGGAGCCCCACTCCGCTTCGAGCGCTTCCGCCTTTTTGGTTCCCCAGGCGGCAAGCGGGTTGATCACGACCACGGCAAGCACGCCGAAGAGCAGGGCGCCGACGACGAACGGACGCAGGAATTGCCAGACGGAAATGCCCGCCGCCCGGGTTACGACGAGTTCATAGCGCCGGTTAAGGGAGATCAATGCTGCCATCGCCGCGAAGAGCGCAACGAAGGGAACCGTTTGCTGCAGGATCGTCGGAATGCGGAACGTGGTCATCAGCAGCGCGCCCGACACCGTGTAATGTGGCAGGTTCGACATGCGGCTGGTCAGTTCGCTGAAGTCGATGATGAAGATCAGCGCGAAAATTCCGACGAGGAACCAAAACGTAGTGCGTGCATAGCGCTTGAAGAAATAGCGTCCGAGCGTGTTGAAAATCATGAGGGCTGCTCCCCGTCGGCACCCGCCGGCCGCACGAGCCGAAGCCTGACCATGAGGTCCGTGAGCTTTTCCTGCCAGGTCATGGGGATGTCGAGGCGCCGGTTGCTGGCAAGCTGCTGTATGGCAAGCGCTCCCGTCACCAGCGGGACCAGATACATGAGCGGCACGAACCATACCGAATCTTCGGCGCTGTTGGCCGCGTAGAACGTCATCCACCGGATGACCAGAGCCGCTCCAAGGGCGCTGACCATCGGGTGCACCCGTGCTTCGCGGTGCGACCGGGCATCGCTGCTGACCACAAGTGCAATGAGGCCGAAGAGCAACGGAAAAGTCCATTCGGTGAAGCGCCGGTGCAGCTCCGCCGTAAAGGCGAGCGGAGCTCGCTTGTAGGCCTCGTCGTCGGGATCGGGATCAAGCAGATAGAAGAGATCGCGATCCTTGGCGCGGATGTTGGCCTCCCCCGCCATCCTGGTCAGGTCCGTCAGATCGAAGGCATAGGAGTCGAACTTGATGATGGAAACGTCGCCGTCCGGCAGTTTGCGGTGGACCTCCCCATCCTTCATCACCAGCGCGGAGCGTTCCTCGTCGACGGCCCCCTCGCGCGCATAATAGACGAGCTCGAAATTCGGATCACGCGCATCGGCGACGAAGATGCCTTGCAGTACGCCGCCGCTTCGGCGGGCGCCGACCTGCACGTAAAGCCCGTCGGTAATCTTGCGGAATGCGTTCTCCTGGACGACGGAGGCGAGCAGGTCCGCATGGGCCGTCGCGATCATCTTGCGTACGGCAACGCGCGAATAAGGCTCGACGAAATTGTCGATGGCGAAGGAGAGGACGCTCAGTCCTGCCGCGAGGAACATCACCGGCCGGATGATGGACATGCGCGAACTGCCGGCGGCACTGAGCACCGTAAGCTCCGAATCGGTGTTCATCGCGCTCAGCGTCTGCGTCACGCCGATCACGAGGGCAAAGGGCAGAATGATCGGCACGACCGACGGCAGAATCAGCGTCGCGAGCTTCAGGAAGGCGATGATCGACTGACCGCTGTCGGTAACGAGGTTCACATTGGTGAGCGCCTGCGTGGTCCACACGATGCCCATCAACGGCAGGAGCGTCGCCAGGAACATGATCGTGGCGCGCCGGAATATGTAGCGTTCGATGAGCTTCATAGCCGTATCCGGTCCAAGGTCCTGCTCAAATTCGTATGCCGTTCGGTTGCGGACGAGTGTGCAATTTCTTGCCGGCCGATGTAACCGTCTTCGTCCCCGTGCCGCGAATCGAAATCTGCGACAACAGAGAAAATATAAGCCGAAGAACTTCGGTTAACCGCATGTAAACATGTGCGAGCATCTTGCCAAGCGCCTGAAAAGCGAGAAGGGTGCGCCCCACAGCTTCGATCACCGCCGACGTCGCGAATGTCGGTCACTGTAGCCGTCCGGTAACAGGCCGGGCGCCACCGTCAGAAAGTGCCTGGAGTCCTGCATGCCGATGAAATTCGAATTTTCTTTCAGCAAATCCCACCGTCCGGCCGGCGGCGCCGCGGTTCTCCTGCAGGTTGCAGGAGCCAAGGAAGCAGCCGGGGCGGCTGTCGTCGATCCGGAGGGCGTCCTGGCGAAGGCGGCGAAGATCGGGAAGTTCACGGGCAAGGCGCTCTCGACCCTCGACGTCATTGCGCCGCACGGCTCGCCGGCCGATCGGATTGTCCTGCTCGGCCTCGGGGACGCGGGCGCCACCGGCGATCACGACTGGCTGAAGGCCGGTGGCGCCGCGGCTGCGAAATTGCGGTCTGCCGAAAAGATCACGGTTTTCCTGGATGCGCCGGGGCTCGAAGTCACCGGCAAGGCAGCCGCGGATTTCGCCCTTGGCATGGAAATGAACGCCTACGGCTTCGAGAGCTACAAGACCCGGAAATCGGATGACGAACCGAAGGCGGCGCAGAAACCGGTGAAGGTCACCATCGTCACCGGCACGGTGATCGCAGCGAAAAAGGCCTTTATGACGGCCCAGGCGGTCGGTGAAGGCGTGTTTCTGGCGCGCGATCTCGTCAACGAGCCCGCCAACGTACTGGGCCCCGTGGAGTTCGCGGCGCGCGCGAAGGAACTGGAAAGACTCGGCGTCGACGTCGAGATCCTGACCGAGCGGGAGATGAAGAAGCTCGGCATGGGCGCACTCCTCGGCGTAGCGCAAGGCTCGTCCCGTCCGCCGCGGCTGGTCGTGATGCAATGGAAGGGCGGAAAGGCCAAGGAAAAGCCGGTCGCCTTCATCGGCAAGGGGGTCGTCTTCGACACCGGCGGCATTTCGATCAAGCCCGCTTCCGGCATGGAGGAAATGAAGGGCGATATGGGCGGGGCGGCGGCAGTGACCGGCCTGATGCATGTCCTTGCCGCGCGCAAGGCGGCCGTCAATGCCATTGGGATCATCGGGCTCGTGGAGAACATGCCGGACGGAAGTGCCCAGCGGCCTGGCGACATCGTGACGTCCATGTCCGGGCAGACGATCGAGGTGATCAACACCGACGCCGAAGGCAGGCTCGTCCTCGGCGATGCCCTCTGGTACTGCAATGACCGATTCAAGCCGCAGCTGATGATCGATCTCGCAACGCTGACCGGCGCGATCATGGTGGCGCTCAGCAATCATTACGCCGGGCTGTTCTCGAACGACGACCGGCTGGCCGAGCAGTTGCTCGCCGCCGGTTTGGCGACGCAGGAGCGACTGTGGCGGATGCCGCTCGGCAAGGAATACGACAAGATGATCGACAGCAAGTTCGCCGACATGAAGAACACCGGCGGCCGGCACGGCGGCTCGGTCACCGCGGCTCAGTTCCTGAAGCGCTTCGTCAAGGACACGCCCTGGGCGCATCTCGACATCGCCGGCACCGCCATGGGTTCGCCGACCGACGAGATCAACCAGTCCTGGGGCTCCGGCTTCGGCGTTCGTCTCCTCGACCAGCTGGTGCGCGCGAACTACGAATCGTGACCGTTCGCCCGAGATCGGAATGACCGAGATCCTTTTTTACCACCTGACGGAATCGAAGCTCGAAGACGCCCTGCCGCCGCTGCTCGACAAGAGCATCGAGCGCGGCTGGCGGGTGGTCGTGCAGACGATAGACGCCGAAAGGCGCGATGCACTGGATACGCATCTATGGGTCTATCGGGACGACAGCTTCCTGCCGCACGGTACGGACGCCGGCGAGTTCGCGGCGGAGCAACCGATTCTCGTCGTTGCCGATGACGGCAACCGGAATGCCGCGACTGTGCGCTTTGTCGTCGACGGCGCCGAGCCGCCGCCGGTTTCCGAATATGAGCGGGTTGTTTTCATGTTCGACGGCTACGACCAGCAACAGCTCGAGGCGGCACGCGATCAGTGGAAGCGGCTCAAGGGCGAGGGGCACAATCTCACCTATTGGCAGCAGAACCGTGACGGAAGGTGGGAAAAGAAGGCGTGATCGGTCGAGTATCGATGGCCTGTGACAGACCCTCCCCAATCCCTCCCCACAAGGGGACCACAAGGGGGAGGGGCTTGGATGCCGCGCCCCCTTTTTCCGTAGTCGTGATCCGAGAATTCTAGGCTGCTTTAGTCACGAGATTGTCGCAAGCGCCTGGCCCCTCCCCCTTGTGGGGAGGGGTCAAAGCCCCTTTCCATCAGTCGTGAAACGCCTCGACGAATTTGCGTCGGCCGAGCATGAAGGCGTCGGCCACGTGCCGGAGCGGCGCCAGGTCGACGTCCGATCTGCCGGCCTTGATGATCTCGGCGAAACGCCGATAGAGCATGGGGTACTCCTGCTCGGGCTCCTCGTGGACGATCTTGCCGTCTATCGCGAGTTTGGCGCCGCCTTCGGAGAGGACCATTCCGCCCGCGTCGGTTTCAGCGACGATGTCCCAGCTCTGCTTGCCCGTCTGGCGCCAATCGAACTCGGCAGCGACATCGAGCTTTTCGGCATCGCTGAAGGCGATCGTGGCAGCGATCGGCGCGTCCCGGTTCTCGGGAAATTCCAGCGTCGCGGAGGTGATGAAGACCGGCCGGGGCAGGATGTGGGTCATGATCGAGAGTGCATTGATGCCCGGGTCGAAGACGCCGAGCCCCCCGGCTGCCCAGATCCACTCCTGGTTCGGATGCCAGTGGCGGACATCTTCCTTCCAGATGATCCGGACGTTGCGAATCGCGGCCGACGCCAGAAACGCCTTTGCGGCTTCGACTGCCGGCGCATAGCGCGAGTGCCAGCTCGCGAAAAGCGAAACGCCTTTCTCCTCCGCCAGCGCCTCCAGGTCCGCGACCTCGCTCAGGGTCGCGCCCGGCGGCTTTTCGAGGAAGACATGCTTGCCCGCGGCAAGCGCGGTACGCGCCGCCTCGTAGCGGTATTGCGGCGGCATGCAGAGCGAAACCGCCTCGACCGCCGGCACGGCGTCGATCATGGCCTCTATCGACTTGAAATTGTCGATGCCGTCCACCGTTCCGTGGCGGCTTGCGGCTGCGATCAGGCGGTAGTCCGCGTTCTTCGCAAGCGCCGGCAGATGTTGGTCGCGCACGATCTTGCCGACGCCAACGATGGCAATGTTGATTGGGGACATGGTGTCTTCCGCCCTGATTAGTATGATTTATTCCGGACCCTTTTAGCAGATTGGGAAATACCGACAAGCCGGCTTCCCGTTGCAAAAATTAGCCTAGCCGCTTGGGTGGACAAGATGGAACGCAAATCTATCTTGTCCGTCTTCTTGCCTCTCGAGGGGGGTTCTTCGGAGCGAAGTCAGGATTTCAGAATGCCACATATTCGTCTTGCGACACGGGCCGAGCTCGACACGATCATCGACTGGGCCGCCAGGGAGGGATGGAATCCCGGTATTGACGACGGCAACGCTTTCTGGGCCGCCGATCCCGAAGGCTACTGGGTCGCGGTCGAGGAAGAGCGACTTGCCGCTGCCATTTCGCTCGTGCGCTATGGCAGCGGTTACGCATTTCTCGGCTTTTTCATCGCCGATGAGGAGTATCGGGGCAGGGGCATCGGCCTCGATCTCTGGAAGTGGGCAATTGCAAGGGCCGAGGGGCGGACCATCGGCCTCGACGGGGTCGTGGGCCAGCAGGAAAACTATCGGAAGTCGGGTTTCGGCTGGTCGCATGCGAACATCCGTTACGGCGGCGTGGTGAACGTGACCGAGCCGCCCGGCACCGAGCTTGTCGACGTGGCGCCGGTGCATGCGGCGTCACTGATCGATTATGACATGAGGTTCAATCCAACGCGGCGCGAGGCATTTCTGCGCGAATGGACCAAGCAGTTGCAGACGCGCAGAAGCGTGGTCCTGCTGCGTGACGGGGCAATCGCCGGTTACGGAACGATCCGCAAGTGCCGCGAAGGCTACAAGATCGGTCCGCTGCTCGCCGACAGCGAGACCGGTGCCGATCTCCTGTTTCGCAAGCTCGCAACCGGCACCGGCGGGGAACGGATCTATTTGGACGTCCCCGAGCCGAATGCGTCGGCACGGGCACTTTGCACGCGCTACAACATGAAGCCGGTTTTCGAGACCGCCCGCATGTATCGCGGACCGGCGCCCGATCTGCCGCTTGCGCGCATTTACGGGATTACGACCTTCGAACTCGGCTGAAAACAGGTTCGCCGATCGGCTACCCCGCCATCGCTTCCTCGTATTCCGCCGACAGTTCCAGCCATTGCTCTTCCGCAGCCGCAAGCTTTTCGGCGGCATCGGCGCGCTCCTTGGCGCGTTGAGCCGCTTTTGCCGGGGCCTTCTCGTAAAGGGCCGGGTCTGCAAGCTCGGCATCAAGTGCCTGAATCACTTTCTCCAGTTTGCCCGTCAAGGACTCGATCTCATTGATCTTTTTCCTGAGCGGTGCCAGTGAGGCTCGCCTGTCCGCATTGGCCTTTCGCTGGTCTGCCTTGGAAAGCGCCTCATCAGATCCGTTCACCCTGGGCTTGTCGTCCTTCGGCTTCGGCCCGCCGACGATCAGCCCGCGATAGTCCTCGAGGTCACCGTCGTAGTTCGCGACGGTTCCGTCGCGCACCAGCCACAGCCGGTCGGCCGTCGCTTCGATCAGGTGGCGATCGTGGGAGATGAGGATGACCGCGCCGGAGAAATCGTTGAGGGCGGCGATCAGTGCGTTGCGGCTGTCGATGTCCAGATGGTTGGTGGGCTCGTCCAGGATAAGCAGACTTGGAGCCTCGAAGGCGGCAAGGCCCATGAGAAGCCGCGCCTTTTCGCCACCGGAGAGATCCTTGGCCGCGGTGTCCATCTTCTCGGTCGCAAGCCCCATCTGCGCCACGCGGGAGCGCACCTTCGCTTCCGGCGCTTCCGGCATGCGGCGGCGGACGTGCTCCACGGCGCTCTGCGTCGGCACGAGATCGTCGAGCTGGTGCTGGGCGAAGAAGCCCACCTTCAGTCCCGGGGCGATCCGCACCTCGCCGCTTTCCGCGCGGAGGCGTCCGGCGATGAACTTCGCAAAGGTGGATTTGCCGTTACCGTTGGACCCGAGCAGCGCGATCCTGTCGTCCGCATCGATGCGCAGATTGAGCCTCTTCAGGATAGGCTTGCCCGGTTCGTAGCCGACCGCGCCTCCCTGGATGGCGACAATCGGTGAGGCCACCTGCTTCTCCGGATCCGGGAAGGTGAAGCCCTGGACGTGGTCTTCGATGACGGCTGCCACGGTGCCCATCCGCTCCAATGCCTTGATGCGGCTCTGGGCCTGACGGGCCTTGGAAGCCTTGGCCTTGAAGCGATCGATGAAGCTCTGCAGATGCTTGCGGGCCGCCTCGTTCTTGGCCTTCGCCTTCATCTGCAGTTCGTCCGCTTCCGCCTTCTGCCGCTCGAACTGATCGTAGGAGCCGCGGTAGAAGGTGAGCTTCTTCTGATCGAGGTGAACGATCGCGTTCACCGCGGTGTTCAGGAGGTCGCGATCGTGGCTGATGATGATCACGGTGTGCGGATAACGGCGGATATAGTCCTCGAGCCACAGCGTTCCTTCGAGATCGAGATAGTTGGTCGGCTCGTCCAGGAGCAGCAGATCGGGCTCGGAAAAAAGGACCGAGGCAAGCGCCACGCGCATGCGCCAGCCACCGGAAAAGGAGGAGGCGGGGCGTTTCTGCGCCTCGTGGTCGAAGCCGAGACCGGCGAGAATGCTTGCCGCGCGCGCTTCCGCCGAATGGGCGCCGATGTCGGCGAGCCGCGTCTGGATCTCGGCGATCCTGTGCGGATCGACCGCCGTTTCCGACTCCGCGATGAGCGCCGTGCGTTCCCTGTCGGCCTTGAGCACGATTTCGATCAGAGGTTCTTCCGTCCCCGGCGCTTCCTGTGCGACCTGTCCGATCCGCGCGTTCTTCGGCAAGGAAACACTGCCGGCTTCCGCCGCAAACTCGCCGGTGATGACCCGGAACAGAGTCGACTTGCCGGCGCCGTTGCGTCCGACGAGCCCGGCCTTCGTGCCCGCCGGAAGCGTCACGGAAGCGTTATCGATGAGCAAACGGCCCGCAATGCGGGCGGAGAGGCCGGATATCTGGATCATCCGGGCCTTTTGCCCGGACTTTTTCGGGAAGGCAAGAGGCTCGCGCCACTGCTGCCGCGATCGCTCGAATAAGGATGCCGAGGGCATTTTCAAGTGAGGATTGTTATGGATTCATGGACAACGTGTTCCGATAATCAATACTTCCCATCCTCATGATGAGGCCCCACATCTTCGGACGGAGAGCACGAGAATGCTCTTCTGACCCTTTGATCGGACCGGGCGCCATCGGCGAGGCCACCGCGTCCGGAATGGTGCCGATCAAAACGGTCGCGACGAAACCTTCGTTCAAGCGAACGACCGATCAGGAGTGATGATCATGAGGAACGCAATCCATACTGCTCTCGCCGCCACCCTCGTTGCCACAGCCGTTCTCGGCGGTGCATCCGCAGCCTTTGCCGGCGGCAGCTATTATCAGGGTGTCAGCGACAAGCCGCTCTACACCGAACGCGCAGCGCGAGCCGGTGACCAGACGGCCGTTCGCCGTGCTGACGGCTCCCTCGACCGTACGTCCACCGGCTCCGTCGGCTATGCTCCGCAGCCGAAGGTCGTTTCCGGCGGTGAAGGCGAATACTACCAGGGCCTCAGCCGCTAAGCCGCAGCTGACGAGTCACGGAGCAGGCGCGGCCTCCCACGCGCCTCTTTGCTCCGCCCGAACGAAAGGCCCGGTTTCCCCGAACCGGGCCTTTCGTGCCCCGGATGGCCTTTTGAAACGGCGTACTCCCGCGCGGAAATCGGTTTCGCACAAAGTCCTGTATTCGCTTCGCCTTTATACTTGACGATCAAAGTCAGCAATAATATGCCGCCTTGCTAAAATGGAGGTGGTTTTGGGCGGCTCAGGCGAACTTTCGGTGTCTCCGTTCGGTGTTGCAAGTCTGGCTGCGCGGGGCGACCGGCCGGCGCTGCTTTTGCGCGGCGGGCGGATCGTGAGTTACCGCGAACTTGCCGAGCGCATCGACCGGCTCGCTTCTCGGTGGCGCGGCGATCGCGGACTGGTCACAATCGAGGCCGATCTTTCCGAACACGCTGTCGTCGCTTATCTCGCGGCACTCGAGGCGGGCCACGCGGTCGCCCTGTGCGGCACCGCTTCCATGCTCCGGGACCGCGACGTCTTCAGACCGGAATGTTGCTACCGCCGCTTTGACGGCCGTTGGCGCATGGAGCGGCTGGAGGGAGACGCGATCGCGCCGCATCCCGAACTTGCCGTCCTGCTCTCGACGTCCGGCAGCATCGGGCATGGAAAATGGGTGCGGCTGTCGCACATGAATATCCAGTCCAATGCACGATCGATCGCGGAATATCTCGGCTTGACGGCAGCGGACCGAGGCTGCCTCATCCTGCCGCTCCACTATTCCTACGGGCTTTCCGTCCTTAACGCCCACCTCGCCGTGGGCGCGAGCGTCTATATGCCGGGCTGTTCCATCCTCGACGAGGGCTTCCTCGATGAACTTGCGCAAAGCGCCAGCTCCAATTTCGCCGGCGTCCCTTATTCCTACGACCTTCTGGAAAAGGCTGGGTTCCGGGCGCGGGATTTTCCGGCGCTGCGCTTCATGACTGTTGCCGGCGGACGTTTGGCGCCGGAACTCGTGCGCCGCTACAATGAGCATCTCTCCGCGCGCAATGCGCGCCTTTTCGTGATGTACGGCCAGACAGAGGCAACGGCTCGCATGGCCTATATGCCGCCGGACCGTCTCCGGGGCAGGGAAGACCGGATCGGCATTGCGATCCCGGGCGGGAGCCTGACGATCGAGGATAACGATGGAAGGATAATCTCCAGCGCCGATCAGCCCGGCGAGCTTATCTATCGCGGGCCGAATGTGATGATGGGCTACGCGTCGTCACGCGCCGATCTCGCGCGGGGGGCCGAGTTGTCGGAATTGCGGACCGGCGATCTGGCCGTAAGAGACGCGGACGGCGTCTTCCGGATCGTCGGACGAACAAAGCGGATCTCGAAGATTGCCGGCCTGCGAATCGGTCACGACGCTCTGGAGGCGGCACTGGAGCAGCACGGCGTCGCCGCCGCCGTCGTCGGCAACGACACCGAAATCCACGCCTACTATGTGGGAAGCGGCGATCCGGATGAAGTTCGCCGCCTGCTCCTCGAGGCGAGCGGCTTGACCTTGATGCATGTAGGGGCTTCCCGCCTGGACAAGTTGCCGAGATTGACATCCGGCAAGATCGATTACCCGGCCCTTCGCATGCGGCCGGCCGCGGCGACGTGCGGCAGTTCGGAAGAGGGGGACGTCGAGGCGCTTTTTGCCCAGCTCTTCTATCCGAAGAAGGTTCGACCGGAGGACAGCTTTCTGTCGCTTGGTGGCGATTCGCTCCGTTTCGTCCAGCTTTCGATCGGCCTTGAGAAGAGGCTCGGAGAACTGCCGGAGGGCTGGGAAAAAATGGCGGTCGGCGCACTCGCCGCCCATAACGGCCGCGAGCGCAAGAGCCGCCGGATCGGCGCGGATTTCCTGATCCGGGCGCTGGCGATCCTGCTGGTCGTTGTCCACCACGAGACGCTTTGGCCGATTCCGGGGGGATCGGCCGCCATGGTCATTCTCGCCGGCTTCGGTCTTGCGCGATTCCAGAGCGGCGCACTGCTCTCCGGCGCGATAGACAAGCTGCTGCGGCCGCTCGCCCAGATACTCGTCCCCTACTATCTGATCGTGGCGGGCTACGCGCTCGCCTGGGGCGACGTGCCCTGGGCTTCGGTCTTTCTCGTCGGGAATTTCGGCATCGCAGATCCCGGGCTCCACGGCATGGTGCCCTATCTCTACTGGTTCATCGAAGCCTATTGTCAGATGCTGCTGGTGTTTGGCGCTCTGTTTGCCGTTCCGTTCGTCCGGCGCGCCGCGGCCAAGAGACCCCTTGCCGTGGGCATGGCGCTGTTCGTTGCGGCCTTCGCTGCGCGGATGGCGTTTCCGCTTCTCATCGATATCGGCAACCGCCAGATATTCACCCTTCCATGGATCTTCTACATGGCGGTGCTCGGCTGGTGTGCGGCAATTGCCGAAACGTGGAAAGAGCGCTCGATGGTGATGCTGGCAGGGACAGGCGTATTCCTGTTCCTCGGGCTCTATGAGGGCGTCTGGATCGGGACGAAAGTCAAATATCTGCTGCAGATCGCCGTTCTGGCCGCGCTGCTCTTCCTGCCGCGCATTCGCATGCCGCAATGGGGTAGGCGGCTGATCCTGCCGCTTTCCGCAGCGGGCTTCCACATCTACATCCTGCACCGTTTCGTGCCGGAGTTGCTGTTGCTGCCGATCCGGCCGTTGCTCTCGCCGTTCGCCTTTGCCCTCTGCTCCATCCTGGGCGGCATCGCGCTCGGGATTGCCGCCTGGCTCGGACAGCGTCGCCTCATCGCGTGGCTCGCCGGGACCCGAGACAGGCGCATCTCGCTTGCCCCGGTGGGCCGGCTCGAGCCTGGACTCGCCTCAGTCGGCCCACTTCTTGCCCTCGGTCCGCAGGAAGGAAACCAGGTCCAGCGTCAGTGAGGGGTGCTTAAGCGCGGTCAAGGTCGCATGCGCCTGGCCACGATGATGGGTCTGATGGTTGAAGAAGTGAGCGAGCGTCCGTGCGAGCCGTTCCGTGACCTCGACCGGATTGGTGAGCGGAGAATAGGTGAAGTGCCCCGCAAGACGCTCCTCGTCGAGGCTGTCGATCCAGGCGATGATTCGCTCGTCCTCGGCCACCCGCGCCGCCGTCAGACCGTTGAGATCTTCGTGCAGGATGGCGTCGAGCCGCGACGGCGCCTCGCCCTCTTTCGTAAACCGCTTCATCCAGATCCGGTCCGCCACGAGGATATGGTTCAGCGTCCCGTGCAGCGAGCCGAAGAACGCTCCCTTGTCTTCCCGGTATTCCGAATCCGACAGTTCCGAGACGGCGGCGTAGACACGCCGGTTCGCCCAGCGATTGTAATCGGCAAACATCCGGTAATGGTCGAGCATCGGCAATCTCCTCGTGTGGTCGGCAACCTATCGCGAATTCGTATTCCGGTGGCAAATGCCACTCATGAAATTTAATGATTGATCCGCAAGCGATGCTCCCCTTATGTCGCCCGGTAGCGAAGTACAGGAGCCTGAATGACCCGCAAACTCTACGCACTCTCCGGAACCGACACGAGCCGCCCCTTTTCGCCGCATGTGTGGAAGACGAAGCTGTCGCTCGCCCACAAGGGCCTAACCTTCGACATCGCGCCGGTCGGCTTCACCGAGATTCCGAGGCTGGAGCAGGGGGCGACCAAGATCGTTCCGCTGCTGCGCGACGGAGAGAAGCTCGTCAGCGACAGCTTCGATATCGCTCTCTATCTCGAAGAGGCCTATCCCGATCGTCCGCCCCTGTTTTCCGGCGAAGGCGGCAAGGCCATGGCGCGCTTCGTCGAGGGCTGGTCGCAAACGACATTGCATCCGGCGATCGGGCGTATCGCGATCATGGACATTCATGACAGCCTCGACCCGATCGACCGGGCTTATTTCCGGGCGAGCCGCGAGGAGCGCTTCGGAAGGCCGCTGGAGGCTGTCGCCGAGGCCGGGCGAGGAGACCTCGAAACCTTCTCGGTGAAGCTCGAACCGATCCGCCACATGCTGAAGTTTCAGCCGTTCCTCGGCGGCGACAGGCCGCTCTTCGCCGATTATATCGTCTTCGGCGCGCTGCAATGGGCACGCATCGTTTCGCCACATCGCCTGCTTGCCGCAGGCGACGTCGTCACCGACTGGTTCGAGCGTTGCCTTGACCTTCACGATGGCCTGGGCCGCAGCGTGACAGCGGCGTGAAACTACGGCACGAGGGGGCGAATCATCGCCGCGCCCCCTTGTTTTGCGTGGAATTGGCGGCTAATGAACCGCCACTTCTCAAGAGCAAGGGAAATTGAGCCAATGGCGATTGAACGTACCTTTTCGATGATCAAGCCGGATGCGACGAAGCGCAATCTGACCGGCGCCATCACCAAGATGCTGGAGGATGCCGGGCTTCGCGTCGTCGCCTCGAAGCGCGTCTGGATGAGCCGCCGCGAAGCCGAAGGCTTCTATGCCGTGCACAAGGAGCGCCCGTTCTTCGGCGAGCTCGTCGAATTCATGTCCTCGGGTCCGACCGTGGTTCAGGTTCTCGAAGGCGAAAACGCCATTGCCAAGAACCGTGAAGTCATGGGCGCTACCAATCCGGCCAACGCTGCCGAGGGCACGATCCGCAAGGTCCACGCTCTTTCGATCGGCGAAAACTCGGTTCACGGTTCCGATGCCCCGGAAACGGCTGCCGAGGAAATCGCCTATTGGTTCTCCGGCACCGAGATCGTCGGCTGATCGGTAAACCAGCGGAGTGATTTTCAAGCCGGGGCGGCGACGCTCCGGCTTTTTACGTCGGACAGGTGGCGGTCTCGAAGCGCGCCGGCGCCTTGCCGTCCTTGAAGACCTCCGGGTTCTTGTCGTAGGCCGGACCTTCGACAAGGGGCTTCGCCGGCATCACGTCCTGATCGATGTCCGAAACGACAGTCGTCTCCAGCCTCTGAAGCGATGTCCCGTCCGGTCCTTTGACCTCGATGGTCACGGCATAGGGTCTCTGCTTCTTCACGCAGGTGATGTCCGGACTTTCCAGCACCACCTTGTTCAGCTTCGGGAAAAGCTTCCGTTCAAGCGTCAGCGGATTGCCGCCGGCAGGGTTTTCGAAGTTTGCGACGACAGTGCTTCCATCCGGAACCGGCTCCGTCTTGTTGAGCGTGACCATATAGGTCGCATAGGCCAGCCGATAGTTGAACACGAACATCTTGCCGGTCAGTTCGAGCGGATCCCTGCCGCTTTCGCGTTGACAACCGGCAGCGACCGCTGCGGCGAGCAGAGCGGATATCATGGTTCTCTTCATGGCTTCGGTTCCTCCCTGCTGCGGCGATAATGGCGCCTGGCCTTCGTCCGGTTGCCGCAAACCGCCATGTCGCACCACGTCCTGCTCCGGTTGCGGCTGCGGTCGAGAAACAGCCACGCGCAGTTGGGGCAGATTTTGAGGCGTTCCCTCTCCGGTCCGGCAATGAGGCCAAGTACCGAATGCGCCGTGGCCACATCGAGCGGCGTGCCTTTGCGCGTGTCTGCGGGTTGACGCAGGACGGTGGCGATCGCCTCGAGCAGGTCGGCCAGAAGATCCGGCCGGTCCTCAGTCCTCACCAGGGCCCGGAAATGGCGGTCCGTCGCCTCGCGCAAGCCGATGAATGCATTTCGGCGCTCTGATTTTGCCGGGACGAGCGTGCCGAAACGGTTCCGTTCGGCGCCGTAGAGATTTGCGGCCTCGGCGAAGGTGTCGATCGCGGCCGGGTCGTCGAAGCGATCGGTCCTGCGCTCCGCATCGAAGCGCATGACCACGGAATTGGCGACGTCCAGTGCGAGCGCGCCGCCGGAGAATCGATGTGCGGTCCAGGTGAAGCTCATGCGAAAATCCTAACTGGTAAAACCTATTTTACCAGTTATAGTACGCTTGTCATCACGCGGATGTGCCATGGCCTATTTTCTGCAGCAGATCGCCAATGCCGTACCCGTGGCCGCGCTTTATGCGGCGCTCGCCTTCGGATACGCGATCGCCTTTGCTGTCACGCGGCGGGCGGACCTGACCTATGGCGCGCTCTTCGCCTTTGCCGGGCAAATCTTCGTGCTCTTCGCGGATGTCGGCTGGAACCGGCTGTGGCTGGTACTGCCGGCGGCGCTCGGGCTCGGGGCGGCAGCGGCGCTCGCGTTCGGGCTCGGTGCCGGTCTTATTGCCGGCCGCTACGTCATGCGGCCCCTGGCTTTTTCCTCCGCCAATGCCGTGGTCGTCGCCTCGCTCGGAAGCCTGCTGGTGCTGATGGAAACGGCCCGGCTCGCCTCCGACACCAGAAGCCTCTGGCTGCCGCCCTTCCTGAACGACGTGGTGGTGTTCTGGCCGAACCCTGCCTTTCCGGTCGCGCTGACGGTCGTGCAACTCGTCAACACCGCGCTCATGATGGCCCTTGTCGCCGGCGGCCATTGGCTGTTGACCCGTTCCTATGCCGGCCGCTACTGGCGCGCCGTTTCCGAGGATCGCAAGGCCGCCGCGCTTTGCGGCATCGATCCGGGAGCGGTCTATATCGCCGCCTATGGCGTGGCGTCGCTGATCGCGGCGTTCTGCGGGATTCTCGCTGCTTCCTATTACGGCAACATGGATTTCGGCACCGGGCTGACCTTCGGGGTCAAGGTCCTGTTCATCGCCGCCATCGGCGGGCAGACTTCGCCGTTATTCGCGGCACTGGGCGCGGCCGGCATCGGCCTCATGGAGACGCTGTGGAGCGCCTATGGACCCATCCTCTGGCGGGACTTCGCCATATTCGGCTTTCTGGTGATCGTGCTCGTGGTCACGCGCCGGGAAAAGATCATTCCCTGATCAGAGCGGGAAGAGGAAAAGTGTGCGCGGTTTTCCGCCCGCATCCCGCGTCTCAACTTCTTGGAATCTATCACGCTCATGTTTTTAGGTCGACCCGACCTAAAAACATCGTGATTCAGGCGGCGTGAGAGATCAGCGGCGCGTCCAGCGATCGCGTGCCGCGTCGTCCGCATCCTTCGCGCTGACCCAATCGCCTGCGCTGCCGTCGGCGTGATGTTCCTTCTTCCAGAAGGGGGCCGAGGTCTTCAGGAAATCCATGATGAAATTCGCGCCATCGAATGCCGCCTGCCGGTGCGGCGAGGCGGTTACCACCAGGACGATATTCGCTCCCGGCTCCATGCGGCCGAAGCGATGGATGGCGGTTGCAGCCTGCAGGCCGAAGCGCTCGACCGCTTCGTGGCATATCCGTTCGATCTCCGCCTCTGCCATGCCGGGATAATGCTCGAGCTCGAGCGCACTGAGGGCTCCGGCCTCGTCCCGGCACAGCCCCGAAAACGTGACCACCGCACCGATGTCCGTCCGCGCACGGCAAAGCGCCGAGACTTCGGCGGCGATGTCGAAGTCGTCGCGCTGGACGCGCACGGTGACGGGGGCGGCCATGGCTTCAGCCGCCTGTCATCGGCGGGAAGAGGGCGATCTCGCGGGCGCCGGCGATCGGCTCGCCGTGCTCCACATGTTCCTGGTTGATCGCCGCGCGGATGACGTTCGCGTGCTCGAAAACCGCGGCATATTCCTCACCGCGGGTCTTCAGATGGCCCAGCAGGTCGGCGATCGTGACGACATTCTCCGGCAGGTCCAGTGTCTCTTCAGGCCTGCCGATGCGCTCGCGAACCCAGGAGAAATAGACGAGGTTTACCGTGCTCATTCGTTGACCACATGTTTCAGGCCGGCGCGGAAATAGTCGTAGCCGGTATAGAGTGTGATGGCCGCGGCGATCCACAGCAGCAGGATACCGGCTTCCGTCACATAGGGCACGATCTTGTCGCCGGCGGGACCGGCGAGCAGGAAGGCGATCGCGACCATCTGGATCGTCGTCTTCCATTTGGCAACCCGCGTCACCGGAACGCTGACCTTGAGGGCTGCAAGATATTCGCGGAGGCCGGAAACCAGTATCTCGCGGCAGAGGATGATGATGGCAGCCCAGATCGACCAGCCGGCGATCGTTCCGTCGGCGGCCACGAGCAGCAGGATCGAGGCGACCAGCAGCTTGTCCGCGATCGGATCGAGCATGCGGCCGATATTCGAGGTCTGCTTCCATATGCGGGCGAGATAGCCGTCGAAGAAGTCCGTGATCGAAGCCGCGACAAAGAGGATGAGCGCGGTCCAGCGCGCAAAATCCGAGCTGTGAAGCCGGCCTTCGATGAAGAAGCAGAAGACGATCAGCGGCACGATGAGGATGCGGAAATAGGTCAGCAGATTTGGGATGCTATAGGCTATGGGCGTTGGCATGGATTCGGTTTCTCTGGACACGACAGTCCTCATTTCCCGCCATCTGGGGTCTCGGCGCGATCGATTCTAGTGGTCGAAGCGGGATGCGGGCGGAAACGCCGAACGCCTTTCCTCATCCCCTCCGGGTTCAGCTGTACAGAATGACTTTGCGACCATAAGGTCAACAGATCATTGCGTGACGCCTGTCATATTTGGCGGATTTCGCCTGAACGCAGGCTGAACCGCGCCGCCCCGTCATTTGGCGGCGTCCTCGTGGAAATGCTCGTAGACGATACGGGCGACCGTTTCGGAAATGCCGTTTACCGACATCAGGTCGTTGATGCCGGCGCGGGACACGGCTTTGGCGGTTCCGAAATGGGTGAGGAGCGCGCGTTTGCGCGTCGGGCCGATTCCGGCGATCTCGTCGAGCGGATTCTTGACCATTTCCTTTTTCCGGCGAGCCCGGTGCGAGCCGATCGCGAAACGGTGCGCTTCGTCGCGCAGACGCTGGATGAAGTAGAGGACGGGGTCGCGCGGCGGCAGAGTGAAGCTTTCCCGGCCTTCGGCGAAGAAACGCTCGCGCCCGGCGTCGCGGTCGACGCCCTTGGCGACGCCGATTGCCGTCACGCAGTCCTCAATGCCGAGTTCCTTGAGAATCGTACGAACTGCCGTCATCTGGCCCTGGCCGCCATCGATCAGGATGACGTCGGGCCACGCGGGGAAACCGGCATCCTCACCCGGCTCTGCGGACCGATCCGGCTTGCCCTCTTCTTTCAGGAGGCGGGAGAAGCGCCGCGTCATGACCTCGCGCATCATGCCGAAATCGTCGCCCGGCGTGATGTCGGTCGATTTTATGTTGAACTTTCGGTACTGGCCTTTAACGAAGCCCTCCGGGCCGGCGACGACCATGCCGCCCACCGCATTGGTGCCCATGATATGCGAGTTGTCGTAGATCTCGATGCGGCGCGGCACGTAAGGGAGTTGGAAGGTTGCGGCAAAGCCTTCGAGCAGGCGCCCCTGCGAAGCCGTTTCGGCGAGCTTGCGGCCATGCGCCTCGCGGGCGTTTGCGAGCGCATGCTCGACGAGATCCTTCTTCTCTCCGCGCTGCGGCACGAGGATCGAGACCTTGTAGCCGGATTTCTCGCTGAGCGCCTGTGCAAGCAGTTCCTGTTCCTCGACGGGGGCGCAGAGCAGGACCTGCCGCGGACAGGGCTTGTCGTCATAGAACTGCGCAAGAAACGCGCTGAGCACCTCGGCAGGGGGAATCGAAGGATCGGCTTTCGGAAAATAGGCGCGATTGCCCCAGTTCTGCCCCGTCCGGAAGAAAAACACCTGGATGCAGGAGATGCCGCCTTCGTGATGGATGGCGAAGACGTCCGCTTCCTCGACGCCGGCCGGGTTGATGCCCTGGTGGCTCTGGACGTGGCTCAGCGCGGCCAGCCGGTCGCGGTAAAGCGCGGCCCGCTCGAAATCGAGGTTCTCCGAAGCCTCGGTCATGGCGGAGGCAATGGTCGCCTTCACCGCCTGGCTCTTGCCGGAGAGAAAATCCTTGGCTTCGCTGACCAGTTCCGCGTAATCCGCATCGCTGACCTCGTTCGTGCACGGCGCGGAACAACGCTTGATCTGATAGAGCAGACAGGGGCGCGTGCGTGTTTCGAAGACACTGTCGGTGCAGGTTCTGAGAAGAAAGGCGCGCTGCAGCGAGTTGATCGTGCGTCCGACTGCTCCGGCCGAGGCGAAGGGGCCGAAATAGTCGCCCTTGCGGCTGCGCGCGCCGCGATGCTTGTAGAGCGCCGGCGCACGCGTATCGCCGGTGACGACGATATAGGGGAAGGACTTGTCGTCGCGCAGAAGCACGTTGAAGCGCGGGCGCAGGCGCTTGATGAGGTTTGCTTCGAGCAGCAGCGCCTCGATCTCCGTCCGCGTCGTCACGAATTCCATATGCGCAGTCTCGCGAACCATGCGCGCGATGCGGTTCGAGTGGCCTCGCCCCTGCGCATAGTTG
The DNA here is from genome assembly GCF_056739175.1 of Ensifer sp. R1-3. NCBI lineage: Bacteria > Pseudomonadati > Pseudomonadota > Alphaproteobacteria > Hyphomicrobiales > Rhizobiaceae > Ensifer > Ensifer sp. R1-3. The sequence continues at coordinate 1,598,615 of NZ_CP096515.1, read as the reverse complement.
CTCACCCGCTTCTTCAGGCTGCGGGCCTTGCCGACATAGAGCACGTCGCCGGCCTCGTTGAGCATCCGGTAGACGCCGGGCCCGTTCGGCAGGCGCTTGACGAAGGCCTGGATGAGTTCGGCTCCCTTGAGGCCCGCCGCTTCCGGCAGGCTCTCCGCCCATCCTATTGCCGGCGCCGGCCGTTCGGCCTCGGTCACTTCGACCAGATCGTCTTCGTCGTCGGTCTCCGTGGCGTCGTAAAGGATGCCGCCATCGGTGGGCGTCTGCCCGTTCATTCCACTATCTCCCGAATATCCGGCGTCTCCCAGGCAAGGTGCTGGCCGCCGTCGAGTGCAATCATCTGTCCGGTAACCGACGGCGTGTCGAAAAGGAAGCGGATCGCGCGTCCGAATTCCTCGAGCGCCGGACCGCGCCTGAGGATGAGCGCCTCGACCTGGGCCTCGAAATCACGCGGATCCTGTCGCTCGTTGGGCAGCGTCGGCCCGGGTCCGATGCCGTTGACGCGAATGTCGGGGGCGAGCGCCTGGGCCATCGTCTGGGTTGCCGTCCACAGCGCCGATTTGGACAACATATAGGAATAAAAGCGCGGATTTGGAGACCAGACGCGCTGATCGATGACATTGACGATCAGACCGGAGACGTCGGCCGGCCGCTGCAGCGCAAAATCGCGGGCGAGCAGGGAGGGGGCTTTGACATGCAGCGCGAAGTGCCGCTCCCAGACCGCTTCGTCGAACTCGGCGAGGCTGTCCTTGTTGAATACCGAGGCATTGTTGACGAGGAGATCCAGCGGACCGAGCAAGGCCGTTGCCTCCGCGACGAGCCCGGAGGCGGCGCCGACCTCGGTAAGATCGGCCCTGAGCGCGACCGCCCTCGCGCCGGTCTTTCCAAGCTTCCCGGCGAGCGCCTCCGCTTCTGCGAACGATCCGTTCGCGTGAATGGCGAGCGCGAAACCGTGCGCCGCCAGATCCTCGACTATTGCCCTGCCGATGCGTCGGGCGCCGCCGGTAACGAGCGCCGCCTTGAGTGTCCTTTTCAACGTTTCGTCCCGTTCTTCGAATCCTGATGCCGAGTGGCAGAAGATATAGGCTGGAAACGCTCGCCGAAACTCTCGCCGGACGATTCATTTCTGAAAAATTAACGCGGAAGCCGTAATTTGCATCAGTTTGTATTGCTATAGTATATCTTTCGTTAATCTTGAATCGTGGTTAATAAAGTACCTGTGTCTGCGCTGCAACATCGCATTTCAGTCGCGTTGCCGCCACTAAAATTTCACATTTTGGCTCTTGAGATTCCTCATTTCCTGATCAATTTCGGGTCAACCGGGCGGGTTAATTGCAGATGTCCGGTGTTCCGCTGAGAAACAACTAAAACGGAACGCCGGTTCGAAAGGAGAATAGTATGCGTACGCTCACCACCACCCTCATGGCCTCGGCCATGGCCCTCGTTGCCTTCCAGGCCGCCCACGCCGCTGACGTGGTCGACGAAGTTCCGGCTGCTCCGGCTGCCGAATATACCGAACCGGCAGTGCGCAACTGGTCCGGCGCCTATGTCGGCGGCACCATCGACTGGCACCATGGCGAGGCCGATGCGACCGGCAACAATAAGTCGGTCGGTTTCGGTGGCGGTCTCTATGGCGGTTACAATGTCCAGGACGGCCAGATGGTTTATGGCGGTGAAGCCGACGTAAACTACACCGGCAACGACTCCCGCTCCAGCGGCCGCCGCGTCAAGCAGGGTGTCAACGGCTCGGTCCGCGGTCGCGTCGGTGTCGACCTGAACCCGGTCCTCGTCTACGGCACGGCCGGTGTCGCACTCGGCAATGCCAAGCTTTCGACTCCGGCAGGCTCCGACGACAAGACCCTTGTCGGTTGGACCGCAGGCGTCGGCGCCGAAACCTTCGTCACCGACAACATCACTGCGCGTGCCGAATACCGCTACACGGATTACGGCTCCAAGGACTTCCGCGCCGGCGGTTCGACGATCTCGTCCGGTTACGACGAGCACAGCGTCAAACTCGGTATGGGCGTCAAGTTCTGATCCGTCCAACACGATCGAAAAAAAGGCCGGGGCGACCCGGCCTTTTTGTATTGTGGGCTGCTTTACGTGCCCCTCATCCGCCTGCCGGCACCTTCTCCCCGCAAGCGGGGCGAAGGGGATAAGCGGCAAGCGCCAGGCCTCTTTCGCCGTTGAATTCGGGGCAAGGCGGGGCTGCGTGTCCCTTCTCCCCGCCTGCGGGGAGAAGGTCGCGGCAGAGGGATGAGGGGCACGCGCAAAAGCTCAAGCCTTGAACTTCGAATAATCAGGGAAGTGCTTTTCGAATTTGGCAGGCCAGTTCTTCAGCTTGGGCCGGCCCTTCTGCCATTCGCCGGCGAAGCGCAGTTCGATGTAGCGCAGCGTGGCGGCGAGCGCGAAGTGACCGGCATTGAGCTTGCTGCCGGTCTTGGGCAGGTTCGCTTCGAGGTGGTCGAGCCCCCGTTCCACCTTGTCCCATTGCCGGTCGATCCAGGGCTGGTGCACCTTTTCAGGCGGATGGAAGCGTTTCTCGTAGACGATAGCGAGCAGGCTGTCGCAAATGCCGTCGCAAAGCGCCTCGAAGATCTCGATCCGGGTACGCTTTTCGTGATTCTTCGGATAGAGCTTGCCCCCGGTTTCACGATCGATGAAATGCATGATCGCCCGGCTGTCGTAGATTGCCAGGCCGTCCGCGGTTATCAGCGTCGGAATCTTGCCCAGCGGGTTGTTGTCGATCAGCTGCGGCGGATTGGAATTGGTTTCCGTGAGAACGCTTTCCGCCGCGATTCCGGCATGATGAGCCGCCATGCGGACCTTGTTCGAATAGGGGGAGGCGGGCGAGTAGAGTATCTTCATCCGATGTCTTTCCATCATGGTGCTGGAGGCAGCGAGACGGTGTCTCGTCTGCAGGCCTGTCGGTCGACTTGAGGACAAGCCCTGAATTTCAGTTCCTCGTCGAAGCAGATCCTGATTTCTTCGAGTAGCCTGCCTTCGCAGGTAACAGCGATCGACTCGCTCGTCATCCCGGAATTTTTCTTCTCGAAGGCCGCTTCGATCGCCTGGACGGAGAGGCTCTCCGCGCCGTCCGCAGTCGTCAATTCCGGAGGAATGGTGAGCCTCTCATGCGCGGCGCGCGTGACCGCGAAATAATCCCTCTGGCTGAGGCCAGAACAGGTGCCGTGCTTGCGCCACTGGTGGCCGATAAGGCCCATAGAGGGGATGAGGTCGAAATATTGCCGTCCGAGCGATTCGGGCACGCGGTCCGAGTGCCGCGTCCGGCAATATTCCGGATAGCCGTTTTCGTTCTGCGGCCAGAGTCCGTGTACGATCAGGCCATGTCCGCGCCGGTTTCGCACTGATCGGACTTGCCTTTGGGATCGTTGGCGTCGCACCAGGTCGGCGACCAGGAGAGGGAAAGCACATAGAAGTCGAAGCCCGTGCCGACGGGCACAGGCGCGATTGACGCACTTCTCGCCAAATCTTTCGAGGGGTTCGGGGCAGTCTGGCTGCCGTCTTCACCGCCACAGCCGACAAGCGCACCAAGGACGACGATTGCCGGCAGCAGCCAGAAACGCGTCGCGTTCGATCGAATTCGTGAGATGCGCTTCAGCTTTTTGTACTCATGCATGTCGTTGTCCCAAAACCGCTGCGCACTTTTGGGCGACATGCGTCAGGTGCTGATCACCGAAGCGAAGCGCAGTTGGCGCCGTACACATACCATGGGTCGAGGCCGCCGACGCAGAACTCGATATTGGACCCGACGCCGGCAAAGCCCCATGGTCTCTCGATCAGATACCACATCGGGCGCCGAACGCCGTCCGTCGTCACCGCGGTCGCGTAGCAATATTCGCGTTCCACCAGATGGGTGTAATCGCGCGGTTCGAAGCGGCTCTGACCCATTTCGCGGATCTCGGCGATGGCGATGTTGGCGCGCAGGTAGTTCGCCGCCTTGTAGTCGAAGCGTCGGGTGATGAAGCCGAGGACGGAGGGGTTGCCGCAAACGCCGACGTCGTAGGTGTGCCGGGCGACGGGAACTTCCGCAAAGTCTGCGGCGGCCACGCTGCTGGCCATGCCGGCAACGAGGGAAAGCGAGGTGAGAAGCATTGCGGCAAGCTTGCAAGTCATGGCTACCTCCCTGAGTCGTCGTAAGAGATTGAAGCCACAGAACCTTATCCGTCAAGGCCCTCGATTGAGCGGCGCCTCGCCGCGCAGCCAGAAGCAACGTCCCGAAGCGAAACGATCCTGGGCGAGTTGTGTCTTCAGGTAGGGTAGCAGAATGTCGAGTTCGCCTTTCAACGTGAAGGGCGGGTTGACGATGACGAGGCCCGATCCCGCGAGCCCCGTGGTAACGCGATCGCTGCGCACCGACAGTTCGGCGCAAAGCATCTTCGGGATTTCCAAAGCCTTGAGCGACTCGTGAAAATCCCTGATCGGCGCGCCCTTCTTCAGCGGATACCAGAGGCAGTAGATGCCGCCGGTGAACCGGCGGTATGCCTTGGCAAGCCCATCCACCAGCCGCTCATACTCGCCTTCGGCTTCGAACGGAGGATCGACGAGAACGAGCCCTCGCTTTTCCTTCGGCGGCAGATGTGCGCCCAGCGCCAGCCAGCCATCGAGCCGGGTGATGCGGCTCTGGAAATCGCCTTCGAAGAGCCGGTGCAGCGCCTCGTGATCCTCCGGATGAAGTTCCATGGCCGACAGCCGGTCCTGCGGACGAAACAACATGCGGGCGAGCTTCGGCGACCCCGGATAATGCATGAGGCCGCCTTCGGGATTGAGGTCGCGAACGGCGGAAAGATATGGGTCGAGAATGGCGGCGACCGGGGCGGGAAGCTCGGCCTCGATCAGCCTTCCGATGCCCTCGCGCCATTCGCCGGTCTTCTGCGCTTCCTCGCTCGAAAGGTCGTAAACGCCGATCCCCGCATGGGTGTCCAGCACGCGGAAGGCCTTGTCCTTCTGCTTCAGATAGGTGACGAGCCGCGCCAGCACCGCGTGCTTCAGGACATCGGCGAAGTTGCCCGCGTGGTAGATGTGCCGGTAGTTCATAAGCGTTGCCGATGGCCGCGATCAATTGTTTCGATGAATGGCGAATGGGGCTTTGAGCGTCCCTGGCCATGCCATATAGAAAAGCTATGAACGTTGCGACCCCTATCAGACAAGAAAAGACCATCGGCCATTCGGTCTGTCCGCATGACTGTCCCTCGGCTTGTGCGCTGGAGGTCGACCTCACCGCCGAGGGCCGGATCGGGCGCGTACGCGGCGCGGCGGAAAACACCTACACCGCCGGGGTCATCTGCGCCAAGGTCGCCCGCTATGCGGAGCGTATCTATCATCCCGGCCGCTTGATGGTGCCGCAACGCCGGGTCGGTGCGAAGGGCGAGGGGCGTTGGCAGGAGATTTCCTGGGAGACGGCCCTCGACGAGATCGCCGACCAGTTCGTCAAGGCCGAACAGAGACACGGCTCGGAGGCGGTCTGGCCCTATTTCTATGCCGGGACCATGGGGCAGGTGCAGCGCGACTCCATCGAGCGGCTGCGCCACGCCAAGCGTTATTCCGGCTTCTTCGGGTCGATCTGCACCAACATGGCCTGGACCGGCTACACCATGGGGACCGGTACCCTGCGCGGACCGGACCCAAGGGAGATGGCCAAGTCCGATTGCGTGGTGATCTGGGGCACCAATGCGGTGGCGACGCAGGTCAACGTCATGACCCACGCGGTCAAGGCGCGAAAGGAGCGCGGCGCCAAGATCGTCGTCATCGACGTCTACGACAATCCGACGATCAAGCAGGCCGATATGGGGCTGGTCCTGAAGCCCGGCACCGACGCGGCGCTCGCCTGCGCCGTCATGCACGTCGCCTTCCGCGACGGTCATGCGGACCGCGCCTACATGGCTGAATTCGCCGACGATCCCGCGGGACTCGAAGCGCATCTGAAGACGCGCGGACCGGAATGGGCCTCCGCGATCACCGGGCTTTCGGTGGAGGAGATCGAAGCTTTCGCGAGACTCGTCGGAACGACGCCGCGGACCTATTTCCGTCTCGGCTACGGCTTCACCCGCCAGCGCAACGGTTCCGTCGCGATTCATGCCGCAGCCTCCGTTGCCACGGTGCTCGGCTCCTGGAAACATGAGGGCGGCGGCGCCTTCCATTCGAACAACGACATTTTCCGGCTGGACAAGCGCGAACTCGTCGGCAGCGCCTTTCACGATCCGGATGTGCGCATGCTCGACCAGTCGCAGATCGGCCGCGTTCTGACCGGAGATGCCGAAGCGCTTCGCCATCGCGGCCCCGTGACGGCACTGCTCATCCAGAACACCAACCCGGTCAATGTCGCACCGGAGCAGCGGCTGGTGAAGCGCGGCTTCCTGCGCGACGACGTCTTCGTCGCCGTGCACGAGCAATTCATGACGGACACCGCGCAGCTCGCGGATATCGTCCTGCCGGCCACCATGTTCCTCGAGCACGACGACCTTTATCGCGGTGGCGGCCACCAGCATATCCTGCTCGGGCCGAAAGTCGTCGAGCCGCCGCCGACCGTGCGCACCAATCTTTTCGTCATCGAAGAGCTGGCAAAGCGTCTCGGCGTTGCAGACTGTCCCGGCTTCCGCCTGACGGAACGGCAGCATATCGACCGATTGCTCGCCAATTACGGCATCGGCTACGACGAGATGAAAGAGCGGAAATGGCTCGATTGCCAGCCGGCTTTCGACGAGGCGCATTTCCTCAACGGTTTCGGGCATCCGGACGGCAGGTTCCGGTTCAAGGCGGATTGGACGGGTACGCCCGCGCCGAACCGGCCACCGAAGGCGATGGGGGCTCAGGGGCCGCACGGTCAGCTTCCCGAGTTTCCCGATCACGTCGACCTCATCGAGGTGGCCGACGAGCGGCATCCGTTCCGGCTGGCCACGTCGCCGGCGCGTTCCTTCCTCAATTCCACCTTTGCCGAAACCCCGTCCTCGATCCAGAAGGAGGGCCGGCCGGAAGTCATGATCCATGCGGAGGATGCGGCCGAACTCGGTATCGCCGAGGGCGACGTCGTCAGGCTCGGCAACGGGCGTGGTGAAATCCGCCTGCACGCGAAGATCGGAGGGGGCACCCGTCGCGGCGTCGTCATCGCCGAAGGGCTTTGGCCCAATGGGGCCCACCTGGACGGGGAGGGGATCAACGTTTTGACCGGTGCCGATGCCGTGGCACCCTATGGCGGAGCCGCATTCCACGACAACCGCGTCTGGATGCGCCGGGCCTGACCGCGCCCGCTCTCGAGTTGACGATGATTTTAGGTCGGGTCGACCTAAAACCATCGTGAACGATTCTGATAAATTCAGGCGCGGCATAGGAAACGTGTCGGAGGACGGCAATCTCTCCGCCCCCTCATTCCTGTGACAAGCACAGGGATGAGGGAGGAAACAAGTCCCGGCGAGCATCCCGAATTTCAACAGGCCTAAAGGACTTCCCATGACCAAAAACGCAGACGCGCGCTTCCGGATCATCGATCGCAAGACGGTCTGGGATGGCTTCATCAATCTCGAGCAGATCACGATCGAGCAGGAAATGTCCGACGGCAGCACCGCGCGCCTCGTGCGTGAAGTGCACGACCACGGCCGAGCCGCAACGATCCTCCTCTTCGATCCGGAGCGGCAGGTGGTGGTTCTCGTCCGCCAGCTGCGCCTGCCGGTTTTCCTGCAGGGGGAAACGGGATATCTCCTCGAAGCGCCGGCGGGCCTCCTCGACGGCGAAGCCCCGGAAGTCGCGATCTGCCGCGAGGCGATGGAGGAAACCGGCTACCGCATCGAGACGGCCATGCATCTCTTCGATGCCTATATGAGCCCCGGCTCCATTACGGAGCGCACGAGCTTCTTCCTCGGTCTCATCGATATATCAAAGAAGGTCGCGGCGGGCGGCGGACTTGCGCATGAGGGCGAGGACATCGAGGTGTTGGAAATTTCCTTCGACGAAGCCGTCGCGAGGATAGGCACCGGCGAGATCTGCGATGCGAAAACCATCATGCTTCTGCAGTGGGCTATGCTCAACCGTGCCTCGCTCGCCAAGTAACCGCCTGATACTCCATAGTATTCTACATTACCGATATTTCACTGTTTGATCGCGCTGCGCTGCGGTAAGCCATTGTCGTCTCCTTCAACGGCACGGGCGAACCAATGGCGTCCTCCACGGAAGAGTTTGAAGCGGAAGACCAACAGGACCGCGGTACATGGCGGCTCTTTCTGAGACGCAACCAGCGTTACCTCTCCGCGATAGGCACACTCCTCGTGATCGCGCTCTTCGGCGCGGCGATCTTTCACCTGACGGCCGAGGTGCGATATGACGACGTCGTGTCGGCGCTGGCGGATACGAGCCGGCGACCGGTGGCAACGGCGATCCTGTTCACGGGCCTGAGCTTCCTCGCACTCACCTTCTACGACGTCAGCGCGCTCGATTACATCGAACGCAAGCTTCCCTATCCCGCCGTCGCGCTCACGGCCGCCTGCGCCTATGCCGTCGGCAACACGGCGGGCTTCGGTCCGCTGAGCGGCGGTGCAATCCGCTATCGGTCCTATTCGCGCCTCGGGCTGAAGCCGGAGGAGATCGCCCGTCTCATCGCCTTCGTCACACTCGCCTTCGGGTTGGGTCTCGCGGTGGTCACCTGCTTGAGCCTGCTTGCCGTTGGCGAATACGTGGCGCCGCTGACCGGGATCGATGCGGCATGGCTGCGGGCAATCGCCGTCTTCGTCCTTGCCGGTTTGCTGGTGGTGCTGATCGCCGCTCGCAGCGGTCGCGAGGTCCGCATCGGCCGCCTCGTCTTGCGTCTGCCGGACTCACAAACATGTTCGCGCCAGTTCCTCGTCACGGCGCTCGATCTCGCGGCGTCGGCGACCGTTCTCTATGTCCTTTTGCCCTCCGGAACGGTGGGCTGGCCCGCCTTCCTGGCGATCTATGCCGTGGCGGTCGGCCTCGGCGTACTCAGCCACGTGCCGGCGGGGCTCGGCGTTTTCGAAGCGGTGATCGTTGCGAGCCTGGGCCGCGCAGCCGGCGTCGATGCGGTGCTCGGTGCACTCGTCCTCTACCGCGTCATCTACCACCTGTTGCCCTTGCTCATCGCCATCGTCGTGATGATCGGCATCGAACTCCGCCAGCTGGCGGGCCACCCGGCAGCCTCCAGTCTTCGCCGCGCCGGCGGCCGGATGACGCCGCTATTGCTTGCCACGCTGGCGCTCGTCCTCGCCCTGATGCTGGTTCTCTCGGGCGTGACGCCGACGCCGGACGAGAACCTGGCCTTTCTTGCGAATTACGTGCCCCTACCGATCATCGAAGGCGCGCATTTCCTTGCGAGCCTTTTGGGTCTGGCGCTGTTCATCGTCGCGCGGGGGCTGGCGCTGCGCCTCGATGGCGCTTGGTGGGCATCGGTCGCGATCGCGCTGGCCGCAATCCTGCTTTCGTTGGTGAAGGCGGTGGCGCTCGGGGAAGCCGGCATGCTCGCCTTCCTTCTTGTCGGGCTTCTCGCAAGTCGGCGGCTCTTCAATCGTCCCGCCTCGCTTTTCGGACAGGCGCTGACGCTGCCGTGGCTTACCGCGCTCGGCGTCATCTGTTTCGGCGCATTCGTCGTCCTGCTCTTTGTCTATCGCGACGTCGCATACAGCCATGAGCTCTGGTGGCAGTTCGAATTCTCGGCGGAAGCGCCGCGCGGGCTCCGCGCCTTCCTGGGAGTGACGATCGGCGCAAGTGCTGTAGCGATCTGGAGCCTGATGCGCCCGGCCGCTGCGGCCGTTGCCCCCGCCTGCGGACAGGAGATGGAGCGGGCGGTCGCCATCGTCGACGCGCAGGACATGTCCGACGCCAACCTCGTGCGCATGGGTGACAAGAGCATCATGTTCTCCGCCGACGGCCGGGCCTTCATCATGTATGGCCGCTGGGCGCGTTCCTGGATTGCGTTGTTCGATCCGGTCGGACCCGTGGATGCCTGGCCGGATCTCATCTGGCAGTTCATCGAGGCGGCGCGCTCCAATGGTTGCCGCGCCGTCTTCTACCAGGTCTCGGCGCGCGGGCTTTCGCATTACGCGGATGCGGGCTTGAGAGCCTTCCGCCTCGGCGAACTTGCCGAGGTCGATCTCACGCGCTTCGAGATGAAGGGCGGCAAGTGGGCAAACCTGCGCCAGCAGGTGAGCCGTGGCATTCGCGACGGGCTGGAGTTCTCGGTCGTCGCGCCCGCGGAAATACCGGCAATCCTTCCGGAGCTCGGGGCCGTTTCCGATGCTTGGCTCGCCCACCACAATGCGAGGGAGAAGGGCTTTTCCCTCGGCGCCTTCGATCCGCGATACCTGACGGCGCAGCCTGTCGCGATCCTCAAACGGCAGGGTCGCATCGTGGCCTTCGCCAATATTCTGATCACCGGCACCAAGGAGGAGGGCTCGGTCGACCTCATGCGTTTCTCGCCCGAGGCGCCGAAAGGGGCGATGGATTTCCTGTTCGCGCAACTGATGGAATATCTGAAGAACGAGGGCTATCGGCGTTTCAATCTCGGAATGGCGCCGCTGTCAGGCATGTCGGAGCGCCGGCTGGCGCCCGTATGGGACCGCGCCGGCCGGGCATTCTATGAGCACGGCGAGCGCTTCTACAACTTCAAGGGACTGCGCGCCTTCAAGTCCAAGTTTCACCCGCAGTGGCAGCCGCGCTACCTGGTGGCGAGCGGAGGCTTCAACCCGATCCTGGCGCTGATGGATGCGACATTCCTGATCGGCGGCGGTCTGAAGGGAGTGATCAGGAAATGACCCCCATTAAAAGGATCTTGAAGCGTGCAGCCCTGGCGGCACTGATTGCCGGCGCTGCATCCCTTCCGTCTTTTGCCGAAGACGCGGCAAAGTTCGACACCGGCATGATCCCCGCACCGCACATCCTGTTCCCGAAAGAGGCGGCTTCCGGCGCCGTGGTGCTGCTTTCGGACGCCGGCGGCTGGACAGAGAGGGAGGATGCCGTTGCCCGAAAGCTTTCGAGCGAGAAAGCGCTCGTCATAGGCATCGACCTCAAGGCCTATCTGGCAGCCCTCGGCAGGGATGACGGGGACTGCGTCTACACGGTCTCGGACATCGAATCCTTGAGTCAGCAGGTGCAGCGCGCGGCCGGCAGCGGCGCCTATCGGCCGCCGATCGTCGCCGGCGTCGGGGCCGGCGGGGCCATGGCGCTGGCGATCGCCGCACAGTCTCCCGCAGCGACCATCGGCCGGACGCTCGCGGTCGATCCCGAAGAGGGTATCGCCCTGACGAAGCAGCTCTGCACTCCTGCCGAAAAGACCCGGAAAGGCGACCGCATGGTCTATGGCCTGACCGATGGCGCCTTGCCCGACCCGGTAACCGTCGTCTCTTCGCCGTCCGCGTCGGCTGCCGGACGCGAGCACGTTGCCGCTCTCGCAGCCAAGCATCCGGACGTCGAAGTCCAGGAGAGCGACGAAGACGTCTATGCCGCACTTTCCTCCACGCTTGCGGGGTACATCCAGCAGGAGGACGAAGGGGACAACCCGTTCGGGCTCCCCCTGACCGTTCTCGATGCGAAGCCTGCGCGCGATACCATGGCGGTGATCTATTCCGGCGACGGCGGCTGGCGCGACATCGACAAGGAGGTCGGCAATGCCCTGCAGCAGCAGGGCGTGCCCGTCGTCGGGGTGGATTCGCTTCGCTATTTCTGGTCGGAGCGCCAGCCGCAGGCGACGGCGGACGATCTCGCCCGTGTCATCACCTATTACGGCAGGCGGTGGAACGTCCGCAATGTACTGCTGATCGGCTATTCCTTCGGCGCCGACATCCTGCCGCGCACCTACAACCTGCTTCCGTCAGCGACCCGCGCGCGCATACGGCAGGTAACGCTCATGGCGCTGTCGCATCGCGCCGACTACAAGATCTCCGTCCTCGGCTGGCTCGGCGCCGACGGAGAGGGGAATGCCGGCGACCCGGTCGACGACATCAAGGCGATCGAGCCGGCGCTCGTGCAGTGCATTTACGGCACCGACGAGGAGGACGATGCCTGCCCGGATCTGAAATCCTCCGGCATCGACGTGGTTTCCATCGAGGGAGGCCATCATTTCGACGGCGACTATGCCGCCCTGACACGACGCGTGCTCGATGCGCTCGACCGCCGGCTGGCGATGGGAAGGTGACCCGCTGCCTCAGATGGCGGGGGAAATGAGCGTACCCGTTGCCTCGCCGACGGCATGGCTTACCACCCGGCCGGCTTCCATCCGCACCTTGCCTTCAGCCACGAGCCGAAGCGCCATCGGATAGGTCCTGTGCTCGACGGTAAGGACGCGGGCGGCGAGCGTATCCGCCGTGTCGCCGGAAACGACCGGTACGGCCGCCTGGGCGACGATCGGCCCGTCGTCCATAGCCTCCGTCACGAAATGCACGGTGCAGCCTGCGATTCTCATCCCGGCGTCGATTGCCCGCTGGTGCGTGTGAAGCCCGGGGAAGAGCGGAAGCAGCGACGGGTGGATGTTGAGGATCCGGCCCTCGTAGCGCTGGATGAAGGCCGCAGAAAGAAGGCGCATATAGCCCGCGAGACAGATCACGTCCGGCTGGAGCTGGTCGAGCTCGGCGAGGATTGCTTGCTCGTGCGCTTCCTTGCCCGCAAAATCCTTGCGAACGAAGGAGAAGGTCGGAATGCCGAGCCCGGCCGCCTTGTCGAGGCCACCCGCGTCCGCCTTGTCGGCGATCACTGCAATGATCTCGGCCGGAAAATCCGGCGCGGCGGCAGCCTTCGCCAGGGCGATCATATTGGAGCCGCCGCCGGAAATGAACACGACGACCTTCTTCTTGCCGGCCACCATGCTCATATGGCGAGATTGCCCTTGTAGATCGTGCCGGGCGCGCCCTCGGCGCGTGCGACCATGCGGCCGAGCGTGAAGACCGTTTCGCCTTCGCCGGCAAGCACTGCCGCAACTTTTTCCGCTTCACTCGCCGGAACCACGGCGATCATGCCGACGCCGCAATTGAAGGTGCGCAGCATCTCGTTGGCGGCAACGCCGCCGGTCTTTGCGAGCCAGGAGAAGACGGCCGGCGGCTTGATGGCGCCGAGGTCGATCTCGGCGGCAAGATGCTTCGGCAGCACCCGCGGAATATTCTCGGGGAAGCCGCCGCCGGTGATGTGGGCCAGTGCCTTGATCGCACCCGTCTCGCGGATCGCCTTCAAAAGCGGTTTCACATAGATGCGCGTCGGCGTCATCAGGAGGTCGGCGAGCGTGCCTTCTCCGAAAGGTGCCGGAGCATCCCAGGCGAGGCCCGAGAGCGAAACGATCTTGCGCACCAGCGAATAGCCGTTTGAGTGGACGCCCGAGGAGGCAAGTCCGAGGATGACGTCTCCTTCGGCAATGTCGCCCGCCGGCAGAAGCTGCCCGCGCTCGGCCGCGCCGACTGCAAAGCCGGCAAGATCGTAGTCGCCGCCGGAATACATGCCCGGCATCTCGGCCGTCTCGCCGCCGATCAGCGCGCAGCCTGCCTCGCGGCAGCCGGCGGCGATTCCCGCGACGATCGCGGCGCCCTGGTCGGGATCGAGCTTGCCGGTCGCGAAGTAGTCGAGGAAGAACAGCGGTTCGGCGCCCTGCACCACGAGATCGTTCACGCACATGGCGACGAGGTCGATGCCGACCGTGTCGTGCTTGTCGGCGTCGATAGCGATCTTGAGCTTCGTGCCGACGCCGTCATTGGCGGCGACGAGGACCGGATCGCTGAAACCGGCGGCCTTCAGGTCGAAGAGGCCGCCGAACCCGCCGATCTCGCCATCGGCGCCGGGACGCCGGGTCGAGCGGACATGCGGCTTGATCTTCTCGACCATCAGGTTGCCGGCATCGATATCCACACCTGCGTCGCTGTAGGTGAGGCCGTTCTTTCCCGACTGGCTCATGCTCGCTCTCCAAGGCTCGTCGCTGATTGCGGATGCGATTGGCACGGAGAAGCGAGGAGTGCAAGCGCAGAGGCGCGCCCGATCCTGCTTTTTTCGTGAATTCGACTGTGGTCAGCACCTTCTGCCGGCCACAGGCCGTTTGCCCCGTGAGCGCTGCCGGACTTGACCTTGGCGCGCCCCAAGCCCTATCTCGTCCGAACGAACGACGCGGAAGGTGCGGTGTGCCGCGCGCAACGGGGGCCGTCATGGGCGATCGGGTCAGCAGTATGGGACTTCAGCGCCAGATCTTTTTCTGGCTGCTGGTGCTTGTCGGCTTCATTGCCTTCCTGCTGGTGTTCAGTTCCATTCTTCTGCCCTTCCTCGCCGGCATGGCGCTCGCCTATTTTCTCGATCCTGTAGCCGATCGCCTGGAGCGGCTCGGTCTGAGCCGGCTGATGGCGACAATCGCCATCCTGGTCGCCTTCGTCGTCGTGCTGGCGCTATCGCTGATGATCATCGTTCCGCTGGTCGTCACGCAGGCTGCCGAATTCATTCAGAAAATGCCGGGTTACATCACCAGGCTTCAGGAATTCCTGACCGACAGCCAGTCGACGCTGTTGCCGGACTGGCTCGCCGGCCAGATGACGACGATCAAACAGAACTCGGCCAAGCTTTTGGAGCAAGGCGCAAGCTTCCTCGGCACGCTGTTCCAGCAGATCTGGAACTCCGGCTTGGCACTTCTCAATATCCTGTCCCTGTTCGTCATCACCCCTGTCGTCGCCTTCTATCTGCTGCTCGACTGGGACCGTATGGTCGACAGGGTCGACAGCTGGATACCGCGCGATTACGTCGAGGTCGTGCGGCAGATCGCTCGCGACATGAATACGACCATCGCCGGATTTGTCCGCGGCCAGGGCTCTCTCTGCCTGATCCTCGGCCTCTATTACGGGATCGGGCTGACGATGGTGGGGCTCAATTTCGGCCTCCTGATCGGCCTCTTCGCCGGCATGATCAGTTTCATTCCCTATGTGGGATCGCTGGTCGGCCTCGTGCTTGCGCTCGGCGTCGCGCTCGTTCAGTTCTGGCCGGACTATGTCTGGATCCTTTTGGTTCTCGCCGTTTTCTTCAGCGGCCAGTTTCTCGAAGGCAATATTCTGCAGCCGAAACTGGTCGGCAAAAGCGTCGGGCTGCACCCGGTCTGGCTGATGTTCGCCCTGCTTGCGTTCGGCGCGCTCTTCGGCTTCGTCGGCCTGCTCGTGGCGGTGCCCGCGGCGGCCGCGATCGGTGTGCTTGTCCGCTTCGGCATCCAGCGGTACCTTGATAGCGATCTCTATCACGGGCATAGAACAGCCGTTCACAAGGAGCCGGAGAGCCACGGCTAGAGCTTTTCGGTGCGGAAGTGCGTAGCTTCAAAATGTGAATGCTCACGGGTAATGCATGAAGAGACATCTGTCCGAACAATTGCCTTTGGTCTTTGGCCATGCGCCCGCAACCGGTCGCGACGACCTGCTCGTCTCGGACCGGTTGAGCGCGGCCATTTCCATCGTCGATCACTGGCCCGCCTGGCCGTCGCCGGTGGTCATCATCTGCGGGCCGGTCGGTTCCGGCAAATCGCACCTTGCGGGCATCTGGCGCGAAAAGGCCAGAGCGGAGCCGATACATCCCTTTGCCGGCTCGAACGCCGCCGATATCGCCGCGGAAAAGCCGGTCCTCTTCGAGGATGCCGACCGGCAGGGCTTCGACGATGCGGCTCTCTTCCATGTCATCAACAGCGTGCGCCAGAACGGCACGGCGCTTTTGATGACGTCACGGCTATGGCCGATGTCATGGCCGGTGGGGCTTCCTGACCTCAAGTCGCGCCTCAAGGCTGCCACCGTGGTCGAAATCGGCGAGCCCGACGACGAATTGCTCGTGCAGGTGCTCACCAAGCTTTTTGCCGACCGCCAGCTCCTGGTCGACGAGCGCCTGGTCGGCTACGTCGTCGCGCGGATGGAACGCTCGCTGGAGGCGGCACAGACCATCGTCGAGCGGATAGATCATCTGGCGCTTGCGCGCGGAACGCGGCCGACCCGCGCCCTGGCGGCGGAAGTCCTGGAAGAGCTTGCAAATACAAGCCTCTCCGATTGACTGTCACAGTTCCGTCGTCAAACTGGGTTAGCTCGTTCGTTCGGAGTAATGGGGCTTTACAGGCATGGACAGCGCAACGTCTGCAATCACGGAACACGAGGCATCTGCCGAGCAGAAGCGTGAGGCGCCGGCCGAGGCGCTGGACCTTCTCAAGAGCCCCGAGCGCTTCGTCAACCGCGAGTTCTCCTGGCTTCAGTTCAACCGCCGGGTCCTCGAGGAGACGCTGAACACGGCGCATCCCCTTCTGGAGCGCGTCCGCTTTCTATCGATCTCCGCCGCCAATCTCGATGAATTCTTCATGGTTCGCGTCGCGGGTCTGGAGGGCCAGGTGCGTTCCGGGCTCTCGCTGCGCAGCCCGGACGGCCTGACGCCGGCGGAAACGCTCGAGAGCATTCTGACGGAGGTCGACAATCTGCAGATGGAGCAGCAGGCATCGCTTGCCGTCCTGCAGCAATATCTCGCCAAGGAAGATATCCTCATCGTCCGTCCGGCTTCGCTTTCCGCGCAGGATCGCAGCTGGCTCGCGAACGAATTCGACCAGGCGATCTTCCCCGTGCTGACGCCGCTCTCGATCGACCCGGCACATCCGTTCCCGTTCATTCCCAATCTCGGCTTCTCGATCGGCCTGCAGCTCGTCAGCAAGACCGGGCGCGACCCGATGACGGCACTGCTGCGCCTGCCCGTGGCGCTCGATCGCTTCGTTCGCCTGCCGGACGTCAAGAACGTCATCCGCTACATCACCCTCGAAGACGTCGTCAGCCAGTTCATCGACCGGCTTTTCCCCGGCTACGAGGTGAAGGGGTCGGGCACGTTCCGCATCATTCGAGACAGCGACATCGAAGTCGAGGAGGAAGCCGAAGACCTCGTGCGCCTTTTCGAGACGGCCCTCAAGCGCCGCCGTCGCGGGTCGGTGATCCGCATCGAGACCGATTCCGAAATGCCGGCTTCGCTGCGTCAGTTCGTCGTGCAGGAACTCGGCGTTCCCGAAAATCGCGTCGCGGTACTGCCTGGCCTGCTGGCGCTGAATACGCTTTCGGAAATCACCAAGGCGCCGCGCGAGGATCTGCGCTTCGAGCCCTACAACCCGCGCTTCCCGGAACGCGTACGCGAACACGCGGGCGACTGTCTTGCGGCCATCCGCGAAAAGGACATGGTGGTCCACCACCCCTACGAATCCTTCGACGTCGTCGTGCAGTTCCTGCTGCAGGCTGCGCGCGATCCGGACGTGCTGGCGATCAAGCAGACGCTCTACCGGACCTCGAACGACAGCCCGATCGTGCGCGCGCTGATCGATGCCGCCGAGGCCGGCAAGTCGGTGACCGCGCTTGTCGAGCTGAAGGCGCGCTTCGACGAGGAGGCAAATATCCGCTGGGCGCGCGACCTCGAGCGCGCCGGCGTGCAGGTGGTTTTCGGCTTCATCGAATTGAAGACCCACGCAAAGATGTCGATGGTGGTGCGCCGGGAGGAGGGCAAGCTCAGGACCTATTGCCATCTCGGTACCGGCAACTACCACCCGGTCACGGCGAAAATCTACACCGACCTGTCGTTCTTCACCTGCAACCCGGTGATCGCCCACGACATGGCGAACATCTTCAACTTCATCACCGGCTACGGCGAGCCGGAAGGGGGCATGAAGCTCGCGGTCTCACCGCATACGCTGCGTCCGCGCATCCTCAAGCACATCGAGGAGGAGATCGTCCATGCGCAAGCCGGGCGTCCGGCGTCGATCTGGATGAAGATGAACTCCCTGGTGGATCCGGAAATCATCGACGCGCTCTACAAGGCAAGCTGCGCGGGCGTCGTGATCGATCTCGTCGTGCGCGGCATCTGCTGTCTCAGGCCGCAGGTGCCCGGGCTCTCCGACAACATCCGCGTCAAATCCATCGTCGGCCGCTTCCTGGAGCATTCAAGAATTTTCTGCTTCGGCAACGGACATGGACTTCCATCGGAGAATGCGCTTGTCTATATCGGCTCGGCGGATATGATGCCGCGCAATCTGGATAGGCGGGTGGAGACGCTCGTTCCTCTCATCAACCGCACTGTGCACGAACAGGTTCTTTCGCAGATCATGCTGGGCAATCTCATCGACAACCAGCAGAGCTACGAGATTCTTCCGGACGGCACCTCGCGCCGCATGGAAGTCGGCAAGGACGCCGAGCCGTTCAACGCTCAGCATTATTTCATGACCAATCCGAGCCTTTCGGGCCGGGGTGAGGCTCTGAAATCCAGTGCACCGAAGCTGATCGCCGGCTGGAAGAGCGGCTGGCACAAGTAAACTGGAATTGCATGGTCGAATCTGAAGCGCAGGGACGTCTGCCCGGTATCCGCCCGGTCTCCGTTGTGGATATCGGCTCCAACTCCATTCGTCTCGTCGTCTATGAAGGGCTGAGCCGTTCGCCGGCGATGCTTTTCAACGAGAAGGTGATGTGCGGCCTCGGCAAGGGCATCGATGCGACCGGCCGAATGGAGGAGGAAAGCGTGGCGAGGGCGCTGAGGGCGCTGCACCGCTTTCGTGCGCTCTCCGACCAGGCGCGCGCGACCGAGATGTATGTGCTCGCGACCGCTGCGGCGCGGGAGGCCACCAACGGAGCGGCCTTCATCGAAAGGGCGGAAGCCATCCTCGGGCAAAGGGTGAAGATCCTGAGCGGTGAGGAGGAAGCCTATTATTCGGCGATGGGCATCGTCAGCAGCTACCACGAGCCGGATGGCGTCGTCGGCGATCTCGGCGGCGGCTCGCTCGAGCTTGTCGATGTAAACGGCAAGCGGATCGGCAAAGGCATAACGCTGCCGCTGGGCGGCATTCGCCTCTTCGAACATTCGAGCGGCTCGCTCAGCAAGGCGCGGACCTGGGTACGCAAGTTCATGAAAAATGCCGAGGTCCTGAAGAAGGGGACCGGACGCACGTTCTACGCCGTGGGCGGAACCTGGCGAGCGATCGCCAAGCTGCACATGGAGATGCACAATTACCCGCTGCACATGATGCAGGGTTACGAAATCTCCTATGACGAAGCGCTGGCGATCCTCGCCGAAGTGATCGAGCCGAAGAATATCAAGCCCTCCGCCTATGCGACGATTTCCAAGAGCCGCCGGAGCCTGCTGCCCTACGGGGCGGTGACGATGCAGGAGGCAATCTCCATCATGCAACCCGAGCGAATCTCCTTTTCCGCGCTGGGCGTCCGCGAGGGCTATCTCTTTTCGCTGCTTTCCGAGGAGGAGCGCCGGCAGGACCCGCTGCTGACCGCTGCCAACGAACTCGCCATCCTTCGCGCCCGCTCGCCCGAGCATGCGCGCGAGCTCGCCGAATGGACCGGCCGCCTGGTGCCGTTCTTCGGCGTCGAGGAGACGGAAGAGGAGAGGCGCTACCGTCAGGCCGCCTGTTTGTTGGCGGATATCAGCTGGCGGGCGCATCCCGACTATCGCGGTCTGCAGGCGCTGAACATCATTGCGCACTCGGCCTTCACGGGTATCACCCATGCGGGGCGGGCCTATATCGCGCTCGCGAATTACTATCGCTTCGAAGGGCTCAACGACGACGGCGCCACGAGCCCGCTCGCCGGCATCACGACGCCGCGCCTGCACGAACTGGCCAAGCTCCTGGGCGGGCTGTTGCGCGTCGCCTATCTCTTTTCGGCCTCCATGCCGGGTGTGGCGCGCCACCTCACGCTCCGGCGATCTTCGAAGCCCGACATCGATCTCGAATTCGTCGTCCCGGCAGCCTATGCCGACTTCGAGGGCGAACGCCTCGACGGCCGGCTCCAGCAGCTCGGCAAGCTTACCGGCAAGAAGCTCGCCTTCTCCTTCGAGCGCTGATTGCTCTTTCGAACGTTCGCGCTCGACGCGCCAAGGACGTGCGGCACAACCGTGCGCCCTCAACCCTGTGCCCACATCCCACATCCCTGTGCTTGCCTTGTCACAGGAATGAGGGTCAGGGCGGAGTGGGACCGCACCCTCCGCCCTCATCTCTGTGCTTGTCACAGAGATCCAGCAGCGCCGCGTCTGCGGTGCGGAAAAGCCTTTCCGGCCCAAGGACTTGGGCCGACTAGATTCCTGTGACAGGCACAGGAATGAGGGTAGGAGGAGTGGGTGTTACACCGATGTCTGCTGCCGGAAAGCAAGCCCGGCTTACAGGACGTACCGAGGGGACCGCGCTCTATTCGGCCTTCAGGAATTCTCCCACTTCGAGCAACACGAATTCATTGTCGTCCGCCTTGTCGAGGGAACGCCCGGCGGAGAAAGGCAGGTTGTTGTCGTTGCCGACGATGATATGCGTCTCCTCCACGCGGTCGACATTCTCGATGGTGACGAAGGGCATGTCGTAATAGCCCTCGCCGCCGCCCTGGCGCTTGCGGTTGTCCGGATCGGCGATTTTCAGCAGGTCGACATAGCCGATCTTGCGCACGGCCTTGCCGACGTTTTCATCGTCCATGGCAATCTTGTAGACACGCTTCAGCTTCGATCCGACGGCAAAGCAATCCGGCTGCGGGTTCTTGGGGTCCGCACAGGCCTTGTCGACGGTGCCGGCGCCGTTGTCGCGCTCGATCACCAGCGCAGTCTTCTCGTCGAGCATGTTGAAATCGCCGATCGCTTCACCGCCTTCGGCGAGCGGATACAGCCAGCTGCGCCCGGTCCAGGCCTTGCTGCCGGCGTCGAGCTCGACGATCCGCAGCGCCGGCCGGCCCTCCGCCTCTTCCACCGACTCGCTGTCTGCCCAGATCGGCCCTTCGAGCAGTCCGTAGAGCTTCGAGCCGTCCTTCGAAAGTGCCAGACCTTCGTAACCGCCGGAGCGCTTCAGGTTGAAGTCCGGTGCCTTCTTGGAGGGGTCTGCCTGCAGCGTCAGTGCCGGATTGTCGGGCGAGAGCACGGGCTTGCCGCCGACAACAGTCGCAATGACGTCGGTGAGCTTGCCGTCAAGGTCGAACTTCAGGATGTAGGGGCCGAATTCCTCACCGACCCAGAAGCCGTCGGCGACCGGCTGGATGGATTCGACGTCGAAGTCGCCGCCCGTGAGATAGCGGGTGGCCGAGCCTTCCATGACGATGGGGAAGGGGGCCTTGCGCTCGGGGTCGGACAGGAACAGGGTCTTCAACGCCTCGACCCTGCCGGCGTCCCAGTCGATCTTGAGATGGTGGAGCATCAGCATGGCGTCGGTCGAGTTGAGCTTGTTGCCGAAGCCGTTGTCCGAAAGGCTCCAGAAAGTGCCGTCCTCCATCGCCTTGATGCCGGAGAAGCCCTGCATCGGCTGGCCGTTGAAGGGAAGCGACAAACCGGTCGGGCGAACGCCATCCTTGCCGGCGACGCTGCCCAGTTCGGCGGCGCGCTTGCGGTCGGCGGTCGAGAACTTGCCCGAGGTCTTGAGGTAGTCCGCGGCATCCGCCGGCGCGGCGACGATGGTGTTTGCGGGAAGGATCGCATGCGCCTCGAGCCTTGCAGGGAAGGCCTTTTCCTCGGCAAGCGCGGCGCTCGACGCCAGCAGGGTCAGCGCCATGGCGGCAAGGATGGATTTCGTCATAACTTCACCTCGGGTTGGAGTGCAGGTGAACCCGATAGGCGGCTTCGATGACAACTGTTTGATGTTTGTCTTACAGCGAGGTGAAAGCCTCGGCGGCCGGACTGCGAACGGTCTCCCCGGCTGGTTCCGTGGCGCCGTCGCCGCTGAGCGAACCGGCTGTGAGCGACAGAACCGCGAGCTTCTGGCCACGACCTTTGACCTCATGCTCGCCGAGATCCTCGGCGCGCACGAAGACGGGCGGGCGCAAGCGCCGCAGCAGATCGGCTGAGATCAAGACCTGGCGGTCGAGCGTTCGGCACAGGCCCTCGAGGCGTGCCGTCGTGTTCACCGTGTCGCCGAAATAGGTGATCTTGTGCTTGTCGACGCCGATCTCCGCGGCAACGATCGTGCCGCCATGCAGAGCGGCACGCAGGCGCGGCACCTCGCCGTAGTCTTTTCGCCAGCGATGGGCGTCCGCTTCGATCTGCTCCAGAATGTCGAACACGCAGCGGATGCAGGCTGCATCCGCGACAGCGCGATCGTAAGGCCAGGTGATCACGGCAGCGTCGCCGACATAGTCGTCGATGGACCCGCCATAGCGCAGCACGGGATCAGCCATGGCTGCAAACAGCTTTCCCAAATATTCCTGCATGCGCAGGTCGCCGAAGCGCTCGGCAAGCGATGTCGATCCGGCGAGATCGATGAAAAGAAACACGCGTTCCTCCTGCACCGGCTTGCGGTATCGTCCGGTCAGGAGACTCAGGAAAACGTCGCGGCCGAGCAATTCGCGCACCCTGAGCACGAAGATGATCGGACCGGAGGTCGCAAGTGCGTACACCAGCACGTTGAGCGATGGCAGCATCGCGTCCGTCCTGCTTTCACGCATGACGCCGGCGACGTGCAAAAGCAGCCCGGCGGCTGCATATCCGACGTTGACGAATAAGAAGTAGACGGCGAGGGACGAGAGAAGAAACGCCGGCGTCGGCGATCCGTGGATTCTCCGGTAAAGGCGCCGAAAGATGATGTGCCGTTCAAAGGCGAGAATCGGCATGCACATGAAGAGCGCATAGGTTGCGCCGATCAGGCCGCCGCCGCCGTAGACGACCCACGCATAGGCCATGCCGCTGCCGGCGACGACGAGCAGCAACAGGATGATCTCGAGCGTGGAAAATCTCCAGCGCATGTGACAGCCTCGAAATCGAGAATTTACAGCGCCGCGCGTCTTATCAGGCACGCAAAGGTCGCCGGAGCAATTTGAATTGCTACATGTTTGTCCTGAAAGGACACATGCAGTTGAAGCCCGCGGGGCCGGGCGGCGGCGATCAGCCCTCGAAATGTCTCGGCTAAGCTCAGATTCGGGCGGAAAGTTGTCGTCGAGCGGCGGTTTTCAACCGCCGATTTCCATCGCCTCGACTTTTTTGTCGACGAAGCGCAATGCCACCTCGCCGTTGATGAGTTTCAGCGCCGTCATGCCGAAGAGCTCACGCCGCCAGCCCTTGAGCGCGGCGACGTCCGCACCTTCGCCCTCGGCTGCGATCCTGTCGAGATCGTCGCTGTTGGCGATGATCTTGGCCGCGACTCCCTCCTTTTCGGAGATGAGTTTCAGCAGCACCTTGAGCAGCTCGCTCGCCGCCGCAGCGCCCTCGGGTGCGTGGTTCTGGCGCGGCAGGCGCGGCAGCTCGCCCCTCGGGATCGCAAGGGCTTCGCCGACGGCCTCGATGAGGGCCGTCCCCGCGCTGGAGCGCTCCCAGCCCTTGGGAATGGTCCTGAGGCGTCCGAGCGCCTCGGCATCCTTCGGCTGCTGCTGCGCGATCTCATAGATCGCATCATCCTTGATAATTCGCCCGCGCGGCACGTTGCGGGCGCGCGCCTCGCGTTCGCGCCACGCCGCCACCTTCTGCAGGACGGCGAGCTCGATGGGTTTCTTCACCCGCATCTTCAGCCGCTGCCAGGCATTGTCCGGGTGGAGATCGTAGGTCTCCCGGCTTTCGAGGATCGCCATTTCCTCCGCAAGCCATGAGGAGCGTCCCTCGCGATCCAGTTCCTTGGTGAGGTACTGGTAGATATCCCTCAGATGCGTCACGTCCGCCAGCGCATAGTCGAGCTGCTTGTCGGTGAGCGGTCTGCGGCTCCAATCGGTGAAGCGGGACGACTTGTCGATCTGCTCGTTCTTGATGCGGTTGACGAGCTGGTCATAGGACACGCTGTCACCGAAGCCGCAAACCATCGCGGCCACCTGCGTATCGAAGATCGGATGAGGAATGAGATTTCCGAGATGGTGGATGATCTCGATGTCCTGCCTGGCGGCGTGGAACACCTTCACGACATCCGGGTTGCTCATCAGCGCGAAGAACGGGGCGAGGTCGATTCCGGGTGCCATCGGATCGACGATCACTGCCATTTCCGGGCTTGCCATCTGAATGAGGCACAGCACCGGCCAGAACGTGGTTTCGCGCAGGAACTCCGTATCGATCGTAATATAGCTTGAACGGGCCAGCTCTCGGCAGGCGGCCTCAAGATCTGCTGTCGTTTGAATCATCGGGCTTTAATCACTGTGGCAAAAATGCGGCTTTGAGTTTTCCCGTGTACCGTTTCACGGCACCTGTCACAATCGAAATTGTCAGGCGACCCGGAAATAAGCCGACATCCCGGTCTTTTGATGTTCGATGATATGGCAATGGAAGACCCAGTCGCCGGGATTGTCCGCGACCAGTGCGAGCTGCGCCTGTTCGTCCGGCAAGAGCAGGATCGTGTCGGTCGGCGGCGGCAGCACGCTCCGCCTGTTAGAGGCGAGGATGCGGAAGCTCAGCCCATGCAGATGGATCGGATGGGCATGCGGCGTGCGGTTGGCGATCTCCAGCACATAGCTTTTCCCGAATTTGAGTTCCTCGATGGGGGCGACCGGATCGGGCGTGTCACCTGGCCACGGAACCTTGTTGATCGCCCAGAACGTATAACCGAGCGAGCCGCAGATCGAAGCGGCCGGCTCGTGCTCGGCAGTAGCGGTCAGGTCGATCGGAATACGCTTGGCCGTGGAAATGTCGGCTTCGGCAACGGGGTTCGGGGGCAGAGGTGCGATATCCCCGAGCTCCCGCTTCAGCGAAGTGCCGACTGCCCGGAAGGCTGCGATCGTCCAGGGGCTGGAGCCGCGGAAATTGCCAAGCCGTGCGTGCTGGCCCTCGCTCTGCGGCATGCGGAGGGCAAGATCGACGCGCTGGCCGGGGCCGAGGTCGAGCCGGTCGAGCGCGAAGGGGATTTCGACCGGGTTGCCGTCGAGGGCGATCACCCTGGCCTCTGCGCCTTCGAGCCCGATCGTGTAGATGCGCGTAACGTCGGTTGCGGCGATTCTCACGCGGACGAGCCCGCCGGCGGGAGCGTCGTAGACCGGCTCGCGCTGCCAGTTCGCGGTTCTCACCGTTCCATAGGTCCCGCCGCGCGCCGCATCCCGCGGTTTGAAAGGGGCGATGAACTCGCCGCTCGCGCCGAGCCGCCAGTCCCTGAGGTTGAGAACGATCTCGGAATCGAAGCTCGGATCCTCCGGGTTCTCGACGACGATCACGCCAGTCAGGCCGCTCCCCATCTGCATCAGCGTATTGCAGTGCGGGTGGTACCAGAAGGTGCCGGCGTCCGGCGGTGTGAAGAGATAGTCGAAGCCGTCGCCGGGATAGACATAGGGCTGCGTCATTTCCGGCACGCCGTCCATCGCATTGGCGATCCTCAGTCCATGCCAGTGGACGGTCGTCGGCTCGTCCAGACGGTTGACCAGCCTCGCCGCGAAGGGCTCGCCCTTGCGCATCCTCAAAACGGGCGGCATGGCGGCGCTTGCCGGATCGCCCGGATCATAGGTCATGACCCGGGGGGTGACGCCGCCGGCCGCGATCTGCGCCTCGGCGAACCGCGCCGTCAGGATCTGCGGATCGGGGGCTGCGCCCGCCCTCGCGGCGAGACCGGCGCCGAGCGTGAAGGCGCCGCCAAGCGCGGCTGAACCCTGGAGAAACATTCGGCGATTGAGCATCGGTATCTTTGCGTGTCTATTTCCGGAGGGAGGGGAGCGGCGCGGCAAAGCACGCTTCGCCCCCGAAAGACGGTCCGGTCCGTTATTAAACCTGATTTTCACTTTCAGCAATTCGGCAGCGGCGCGTAGATCACGATGTTTTAGGCCGGGTCGACCTAAAAAATCGTGATCGATTCCGAGAAGTTGAGACGCGGGATGCGGGCGGAAAACCGCACTCACTTTTCCTCATCCCGCTCTAGCTGCAGCCTTATCGGATCAAGGCTCTTTCCGCGTCTGGCCGCCCGCAAGCTTGTTGAAGAAGGACGACGTGCGCAGAAGGCTGCGAAACCGCATCGACCTTTCCTCGGTTGGAACGGGTTTGCGCGCCGTCATGCGCCGGATCGTGTAGGCCATGAAGAGCGCCAGGATTGCTGCCGTGTAGATGAAGAGCACCGGCGGTTCGAAGATCTCGAGCAGGAAGGATGCGAGGAGCGGCCCGATGATGGCTCCGAGCGACCAGAAAAAGAGCATGCCGGCGGAGACGAGCGCATGCTGGCCTTCGGCCGCATGGTCGTTGGCATGCGCGGAGCAGAGCGAGAAGAGCGGCATCGCGAATGCGCCGAAGGCGAAGATGCCGGCGAAGTTCAACCACTCGTCGCTCCCGGCGACGAAGGCGAGGAAGAGCCCCGCGAGAAGGGAGCCGAAGGTGGCGATCAGGATGATCAGCCTGCGGTCGATCCGGTCGGAGTAGTATCCCAGCGGATATTGAAGCACGACGCCGCCGATGATGCCGGCGCTCATGAAGGTCGCGATCGCCGTCACCGAAAGGCCGATCTCCTGCGCATAGATAGGGCCGAGCGAGCGGAACGCGGCATTGGTGAGGCCGACGACGATGCAGCCGATGGTGGCCAGCGGCGAGATGTTCCAGAGCGCCTTCACGTCGAAGCGTATCGCTTCCGGTGCGACCGGGCTCGACCGGTCGGCAAAGGAGATCGGCACGAGCGAAAGCGTCAGCGCCATCGAGATGATGGCGAAAAGCTCGAAGCCGCCGATCCCGATGCCGGGAATTGCATATTGTGCAGCCGTCACCGAGCCGAGATCGACGAGGCGATAGATCGAAAGGGTACGCGCGCGGTTGCCGTTGGTGACGCTGGCATTCAACCAGCTCTCGACCGTGGCGAAGAGGCTCGCGAAGCAGATGCCGGCGACGAGCCGCATCAGGAACCAGAACCACGGATCGATGACGAGCACCATGGCGATCGCAGCGGCGGAAGCGATGGCTGCCATCGCCGAAAAGGTGCGGATATGGCCGATCGCCCTCAGAATGCGGGTGACGTAGACGCAGCCGATTGCAAAGCCGACATTGTAGCCGGCGCCGATCACGCCGATCAGCGAGGTCGAGAATCCTTCTTCGAGTGCTCTCAAGGAAATGAACGTGCCCTGCAACCCGTTGCCGCCGATCAGAATGCCTGCGGTGACGAGCAGCGGGATGAGCGGGCGAATCTGGGACATGGAACAGAAGGCATCCGATTGCGGCCGCGACTCGCGCGATACGCGACCCTTGCCCCTGTTTAACCGTGGCTGACGCGCGGGAACAGTAGCAATTTGTGACCACTCGTGTCCAAATTTGCGCCGTACCGCTTGCGGCTGTGGTCGAAGCGGGCAACTTGTGCGACCGGGGCAGCGCTCTTGCCGGCGCCGCCGCGGCCTTGACAAAACCGGCGCATCATGCGCTTTTCCGCCCGACTTTGACCATGCCGCCCTGCGCCGTTCTGCGAGCTGCGCGGCCTTTAAGCAATTCCGGGACTATACGATGCACCGTTACCGCAGCCACACCTGTGCCGCCCTCCGCAAGTCGGATGTCGGCTCCACCGTTCGCCTTTCCGGCTGGGTTCACCGCGTCCGCGATCACGGCGGCGTGCTCTTCATCGACCTGCGCGACCATTACGGCATGACCCAGGTCGTCGCCGATCCGGATTCGCCGGCCTTCAAGACCGCCGAGACCGTGCGCGGCGAATGGGTCATTCGCGTCGATGGCGCCGTCAAGGCGCGCACCGACGATACGGTCAACAAGAACATGCCCACCGGCGAGGTCGAACTCTATGCCCGCGAGATCGAGGTTCTCTCGGCCGCCAAGGAGCTGCCGCTGCCGGTCTTCGGCGAGCCGGACTATCCGGAAGACGTGCGCCTGAAATACCGCTTCCTGGATCTCCGCCGCGAGACGCTGCACAAGAACATCGTCAGGCGCACCGAGATCATCGCCGCAATGCGCCGGCGGATGGGCGACATCGGCTTTACCGAATACACGACGCCGATCCTGACGGCCTCCTCGCCGGAAGGTGCGCGTGACTTCCTGGTGCCGAGCCGCATCCACCCGGGCAACTTCTATGCGCTGCCGCAGGCGCCGCAGCAATACAAGCAGCTTCTGATGGTCGCCGGCTTCGACCGCTACTTTCAGATCGCGCCCTGTTTCCGCGACGAGGATCCGCGCGCCGACCGGCTGCCCGGCGAGTTCTACCAGCTCGACCTCGAGATGAGCTTCGTCGAGCAGGAAGACGTCTGGGACGCCATGGAGCCGATGATCCGGGCAATCTTCTCGGATTTCGCCGGCGGCAAGCCGGTGACCGACAAGTTCCCGCGTATCCCCTACGACACGGCGATCCGCAAATACGGTTCCGACAAGCCGGATCTGCGCAACCCCATCGAGATGCAGGAAGTCACGGAGCATTTCGCCGGATCCGGCTTCAAGGTCTTCGCCAACATGATCGCCTCCAACCCGAAGGTGGAGATCTGGGCCATTCCCGCCAAGACCGGCGGCTCCCGCGCATTCTGCGATCGCATGAATGCCTGGGCCCAGAGCCAGGGGCAGCCGGGCCTCGGCTACATCTTCTGGCGCAAGGAGGGCGAGAAGCTCGAAGGCGCCGGTCCGCTGGCCAAGAATATCGGCGAGGAACGGACCGATGCGATCCGCACGCAGCTCGGCCTCGAAGATGGCGACGCCTGCTTCTTCGTGGCTGGCGAGCCGGCGAAGTTCTACAAGTTCGCCGGCGAGGCCCGCACCAGGGCCGGCGAGGAACTGAACCTCGTCGACCGGGACCGCTATGAGCTTTGCTGGATCGTGGACTTCCCGTTCTATGAATGGAACGAGGAGGAAAAGCGTGTCGACTTCGCCCACAACCCCTTCTCGATGCCGCAGGGCGGTCTGACGGCACTTTCGAGCGACGATCTCCTGTCGATCAAGGCGTTTCAGTACGACATGGTCTGCAACGGCTTCGAGATCGCCTCGGGCTCGATCCGTAACCAGTCGCCGGAACTGATGGTCAAGGCTTTCGAGAATGTCGGCCTGAGCCAGGCCGACGTCGAAGAGCGGTTCGGCGGTCTCTACCGTGCGTTCCAGTACGGTGCCCCGCCGCATGGCGGCATGGCCTTCGGCATCGATCGCATCGTCATGCTGCTGGTCGGCGCCAAGAACCTGCGCGAGATTTCGCTGTTCCCCATGAACCAGCAGGCCCAGGATCTGCTGATGGGCGCGCCTTCTCAGGCGACGCCTGCGCAACTCAGGGAGCTCTCGATCCGACCGATCCCGCAGAAGAAGGATTGATCTTCTTCGAGACCGAACGAACCCGGCGACGATCTCGCCGGGTTTTTCTTTGGTCCGGTTCCTTGTTTTCGAAGTGCAGGAGGAGAGTGTCCCCGAATGCGGTACGTGACGCTCGCCTTGACAGCGGGTGTTTCGAGGCGTTTCCTTTCCGTGCAACTCATCGGTTGGAGGGAACAATGGTCAAGAGCGTCAAGGATCTGCTGGCGGAAGCAAACGGCTCAGTCCCGAAATTGTCTCCCGCCGAGGCCGCCGAGAAGATGCGCTCCGGTGATGTGTTGATCGTGGACGTCCGTGATCCGACAGAAGTCCAGCAAACCGGCAGGATCAAGGGGGCGGTAAACGTCTCGCGGGGCATGCTGGAGTTTCGGGCAGACCCGGAAAGCCAATATCACAATCCAGTCTTTCAGAAGGACAAGACCATCCTTCTGCATTGTGCCTCCGGCGGCCGTTCCGCTCTTGCCGGCAAGACCCTGCAGGATATGGGATACTCGGCCGTCTACAACATCGGCGGCTTCAAGGATCTGGCGGAAGGCGGTATCGAAACGGAACCGGCATAAGTCCGCACGTCGAACGGAACTCCGCCCCTCATCCGCCTGCCGGCACCTTCTCCCCGCAAGCGGGGCGAAGGAGACTCGCGGCGCGCGCCGCTTGTCCCTTCTCCCGTGAACGGAGAGAAGGTCGCGCAGCGGGATGAAGGGCCGCGTGCGGCGAACCGCGCGTCGCTATGCGGGGCGAATGAGACTCGCGGGGGGCTCGCCACTTGTCCCTTCTCCCCGTCGTACGGGGAGAAGGTCGCGGCAGCGGGATGAGGGGCGGCCTTCGCGGTCGTGCGTCGCTCGAGCGCGCTTCTCAGAAGTCCATTCCGCCGCCAGGCGGCATCTGCGGCTGCCCGTCCTTCTTCGGTTTCTCGGCGATCATCGCTTCCGTCGTCACGAGAAGACCGGCGATGGAGGCAGCGTCCTGAAGCGCGGCGCGCACGACCTTCGCGGGATCGATGACGCCCATTTGGAAGAGATCGCCGAATTCTCCGGTCTGTGCGTTCCAGCCAAAGGCGAAATCCTGTTTCTCGCGCAGCTTCCCGACGATGATCGATCCCTCGGCGCCGGCATTCTCGGCGATCTGACGCACGGGTGCCTCGATTGCGCGGCGGACGATCTCGATGCCCACGCGCTGGTCGTCATTGGCGGTGGCAAGACCGTTGAGCGCGCTCACGACCCGCAGCAGCGCCACGCCGCCGCCGGGCAGAATGCCTTCCTCGACCGCCGCGCGCGTTGCATGCAGCGCATCGTCGACACGGTCCTTCTTCTCCTTGACTTCGACCTCGGTCGAGCCGCCGACGCGGATAACCGCGACGCCGCCCGCGAGCTTGGCGAGCCGCTCCTGCAACTTCTCTCGATCATAGTCCGAGGTCGTGTCCTCGATCTGTGCCTTGATCTGTGCGACGCGGCCGCCGATATCCTCCTTCGACCCGGCGCCGTCGACGATCGTCGTCGTCTCCTTGTCCACCATGATGCGTTTCGCACGGCCAAGGGTATCCATCGTGGTGTTTTCGAGTTTGATCCCGAGTTCCTCGGAAATGACGGTGCCGCCGGTCAGGATCGCGATATCTTCCAGCATGGACTTGCGACGGTCGCCGAAGCCCGGGGCCTTGACCGCAGCGATCTTCAGGCCGCCGCGAAGCTTGTTGACGACGAGGGTGGCGAGCGCCTCTCCCTCGACATCTTCGGCAATGATCAGGAGCGGCTTGCCGGACTGGATGACCGATTCAAGAATCGGGATCATCGCCTGCAGGTTGGAGAGCTTCTTCTCGTGAAGCAGGATGTAGGCGTCTTCCAGCTCCACCCTCATCTTTTCCTGATTGGTGATGAAATAGGGGGACAGATATCCCCGATCGAACTCCATTCCCTCGACGACTTCGAGTTCGATCTCGGCGGTCTTGGCCTCCTCGACGGTGATCACGCCCTCATTGCCGACCTTTTCCATCGCTTCGGCCAGGTAACGGCCGATTTCGGCATCGCCATTGGCCGAAATCGTCGCCACCTGGGCGATTTCGGCATTTTTGGAGACCTTGCGGGCATTGTTCCTGAGTTCCTTGACGATCGCCTCGACGGCAAGATCGATGCCGCGCTTCAGATCCATCGGGTTCATTCCCGATGCGACGGCCTTGGCGCCCTCCCTGACGATAGCCTGCGCGAGTACGGTGGCAGTGGTGGTGCCGTCACCGGCAATGTCGCTGGTGCGCGACGCCACTTCGCGCAGCATCTGCGCGCCCATATTCTCGAACTTGTCCTCGAGCTCGATTTCCTTGGCGACCGAAACCCCGTCCTTGGTGATCCGCGGCGCACCGAAGGACTTGTCGATGACGACGTTCCGCCCCTTCGGTCCCAAAGTCACGCGGACCGCGTTGGCCATGATGTCCACGCCGCGCAGCATCCGATCGCGGGCATCACTGGTGAATTTGACTTCCTTGG
The DNA here is from genome assembly GCF_056739175.1 of Ensifer sp. R1-3. Taxonomy (NCBI): domain Bacteria; kingdom Pseudomonadati; phylum Pseudomonadota; class Alphaproteobacteria; order Hyphomicrobiales; family Rhizobiaceae; genus Ensifer; species Ensifer sp. R1-3. Next base: position 1,567,062 of record NZ_CP096515.1, on the reverse strand, counting down.
CAGCCATTTATGCCTCCCTCCACACGGAATTCCCGAATGTATTCGTGCTTCTTTCGCGTCGCCGGCACGCTCCTCCTGCAGCGCCGCGGGTTGACGGGGGAGCCGGCCATGCCGTGCTCCCCCCGTCGCTGCCGATTGCATTCACTCCTCGTCGTCCTCGGGCGTCAGGATATCGATCAGCGCCGCAACGCGGCCGGCCGGAAGATGGCGGCCTTCGCCGATCAGCGCCTCGTCGTTGTTGACCCATGCTATTGCTTCGGCAAGTTCACTCGCGGTCGCGCCCGTCGCGAGAAGTTCAGCCATCAGCGTTTCGTCGACAGGGCCGAGGATGGCGGTGATATCCGAATGCTTCAGTCCCATGGCGTCCTCCTTCCGCTTGGTCGGTCGGGAATGCGCAAACTGTCGGCACGCAAAAATAGATAGGCGATCGCGTGCGAGCATCAAGCATCGCATCATATCATCGATCGGGCGGATGAAAAAAACCCCCGGCGACAACGCCGCCGGGGGTTCAGCATGTGGCCGCGCCATAAGCGCAATCAGTCGTTCGCCGTCACCTTGACGCCCAGCACGGACGGGACGGTGTTGGGAGCCCCCATCGCAGCACCCATGATCATCGGGAACGGCACGGGTTTTTCCGGCTCAGCGCTGATCGTCAGGCTCTTCGGATTGTCGAGAAAGGCGTTGACGGCGCTGGAGACCTGGTTCTGCAGTTCCGGGAGATTGAGCTGCGCCATCATGATCGGCACGAGCCCCTTCAGCGATTGCGCCAGCTGTTCGCCGGTGACGCCCTGCTGGCTGCCGGCGTAGTCGAGCGCCTTTTTCGTGATCGATGCATCGTCGAAGCGGATCGAGGCGCTGTTGAAGGTAAGCTGCTGCATGAGGCCGAGCATCGCCAGCGCCATCGCCTGGTCGGCTTCCTTCCTGTTCGGGTTTGCCTCAGCCGCTTTGGCTGCCTCCTGCAACGACTTCATGAATTGCAGCGTATAGCCGGATAGGTCCATCGCGATATTCAGCCGGCCGACATTCTTGAAGTCCAGCGCGTATTCGTCGAGAGCAAGGTTGCCGGTTTGCAATTCCCAGCTGCCCTTCATCGTGACTCCGCCATCGAGCGTCGTCAGCCCAAGCTTCTCGACCGCCTCCTTTGCCTTGGCATCCTCGATCTGCGACAGATCCGCCTTGATTCCGGCAAGCGTCGCGTCGAAGTCGAAGCCCGCATCGTTTTCCTGTCGCGTCAGATTGGTTTCCGTGCTCTCGGCGGTGAAGACGTCCTTGCCTTTGACGTTTACGGTCATGGGGCCGGTGCCGGCCGTTTCGTAAAGCAGGATGTCATCGATCGTGGTACCGCTCGCATTGCCCGGAATGGACAGGCCGCCGATCGAGATGTCCTTGACCGAGAAGCTTGCATCCTTGTCGCTGACAGCGATATCCGGGAAGGAGACGGTCTCGGCATAGTAGCCGCCGCCTTTTTCCTCGACGCCTTCGAACGTCACTTCGCCTATGTCGATGGACGTGCCGGGCTTCGCCACCACCTGCAGCTTCATGCCGGTGACCGTCACCACGTCGCCGTCGGCCTCCGCCTTGTCGTAGGTCACCGAAGTGCCGTTGGGCGACGTCGCTGCATTGAGCTTTTGCATCATGTCCGCGCCGTCCAGGGCCATGGCCGGTCCGGCGAGGGTAAGGAGGGCGGCGCTGGCCAGCATCAGGCGGACTTTGCGCGTATGTATCATTGGAGTTCCTTGTGAAATCGTTCTGATTGCGTCGATCATGCCCGGACGATACGCAAGCGCAGTTCTGCCGCCAAGTGCAAACTCGCGCGGGGGCGGGGCAGGGATCACCCGCCGGTGACGTTCTCCACAGTGGCATAGCCCGGAATTCTTGCCGTTCCGCGCCTGTTGAGGTAGCAAGGACATATGGGACAAAGCCTTTTGCCGCCGTCTGGCGGGGATGACAACATTCAGCCGGTTGACCTGAAGGCGGCGCTGGAAGAGCGCTATCTCGCCTATGCGCTGTCGACCATCATGCATCGCGCGTTGCCGGATGTCCGCGACGGCCTGAAGCCGGTCCATCGCCGGATCATTCATGCCATGAGCGAGATGGGCCTCAGGCCCAATTCCTCGTTCAAGAAATGCGCCCGTATCGTCGGCGACGTCATCGGTAAGTTCCACCCGCATGGCGACCAGTCGGTCTATGACGCGCTGGTGCGCCTCGCGCAGGACTTCTCCCAGCGCTATCCGGTCGTCGACGGCCAGGGCAACTTCGGCAATATCGACGGCGATAACGCTGCCGCCTACCGTTACACCGAAGCGAAGATGACCGAGGTCGCAGCCCTCCTCCTGGAGGGGATCGACCAGGACGCGGTCGATTTCCGACCGACCTACAACGAGGAGGACCAGGAGCCGACCGTGCTTCCCGGTGCCTTCCCGAATCTGCTCGCCAATGGCGCGTCCGGTATCGCCGTCGGCATGGCGACCTCCATCCCGCCGCACAATGCGCATGAACTCTGCGACGCGGCGCTCCATCTCATCAAGCATCCGGATGCGACGGTGGAGGATCTGCTGTTCGATCCGGCCAATCCGCAGCGCGGCGGCATCGAAGGGCCGGATTTCCCGACCGGGGGCGTGATCGTCGAGAGCCGCGCCAGCATGGCCGAGTCCTATCGGACCGGCCGAGGCGGTTTTCGCGTCCGGGCACGCTGGGCGGTAGAGGATCTGGGACGCGGCGGCTTCCAGATCGTCGTCACCGAAATTCCCTATCAGGTCCAGAAGTCGCGCCTGATCGAAAAGATCGCCGAACTGCTCATCGCGCGCAAACTGCCGCTTCTCGAGGATATCAGAGACGAATCGGCCGAGGACGTCCGCGTCGTGCTGGTGCCGAAGAGCCGCTCGGTCGACGCCAATATCCTGATGGAATCGCTCTTCAAGCTTACCGAACTCGAGAGCCGCATTCCGCTGAACATGAACGTGCTGTCGATGGGCCGCGTACCGCGGGTCATGGCGCTCAACGAGGTGCTCAGCGAATGGCTGGCGCACCGCCGGGAGGTCCTGCAGCGGCGCTCGCGCCACCGGCTCGCCGCAATCGATCGGCGGCTCGAGATTCTCGGCGGCTATCTCATCGCCTATCTCAACATCGACGAGGTCATCCGCATCATCCGCGAGGAGGATGAGCCGAAGGCGGTGATGATCGAGCGTTTCGGGCTCACCGATGTCCAGGCCGAAGCGATCCTCAACATGCGGCTGCGCTCGCTGCGCAAGCTCGAAGAATTCGAGATCCGCACCGAATTCGACGCGCTGTCGAAGGAGAAGGCGGAAATCGAGGCGTTGCTCGCCTCGGATGACAAGCAGTGGCAGGCGGTCGCCTGGGAAATCGGCGAGGTCAAGAAGAAATTCGCCAAGGCGACCGAGCTCGGCAAGCGCCGCAGCACCTTCTCCGACGCGCCCGACGCGGATGTCGAAGCCATTCAGCAGGCGATGATCGAAAAAGAGCCAATCACGGTCGTCATCTCGGAGAAAGGCTGGATCCGGGCGTTGAAGGGGCACATCGCCGATACGTCTTCACTCCAGTTCAAGGACGGCGATGGCCTGAAGGTTTCGTTTCCCGCTCAGACCACGGACAAGATCCTCATCTTCACGACGGGCGGGAAGGCCTACACGCTTGGCGGCGACAAGCTGCCCGGCGGCCGCGGTCACGGAGAACCCTTGCGCATCATGGTCGATATGGAGAACGACCAGGACGTGCTGACGGCCTTCGTGCACGATCCGGCACGCAAGCTCATCGTCTCGTCCACGGCCGGCAATGGCTTCGTCGTCACCGAGAGCGATATCGTCGCCAACACGCGCAAGGGCAAGCAGGTGATGAACGTCACCATGCCCGACGAGGCCAAGCTCGTCGTTCCGGTCAAGGGCGATCATCTCGCCGTCGTCGGCGAGAACCGCAAGATGCTCGTCTTCCCGCTGGTCCAGGTTCCCGAAATGGCGCGCGGCAAGGGCGTGCGTCTCCAGCGCTACAAGGATGGCGGCGTTTCCGATATCCGCTCTTTCGCAATCGCCGAAGGGCTTACCTGGGAAGACAGCGCCGGCCGTGTCTTCACCAAGACCAGGGACGAACTGATCGAGTGGATGGGTGATCGCGCCGGCGCCGGGAGGGTCGTCCCGAAGGGCTTCCCACGGAGCGGCAAGTTCAGCGGCTAGATCGGTAACACCGGGCTTGCAAGCGCGGAGCGTTCGTGGATCAATGTTGGTGGATAGCGCGGGCCGGTGTCCTCGCTATCCTGAAAGTCGCTGTAATTCCTTGATCTCCTGGATGTTCCTTAGATCGGCTCCGATTCGAGCGACCATGCGGCGGCGAGATGAACGCGATGACCTCGGCTCTTGACGATACGTTGCTGGCGCTGGCCGATCCGATGCGCCGCCGCATATTCGAAGTCCTGTTTGCCGGCGAAACGCCCGCGGCGGGTATCGCTGCGGCCATCGGCATCGGGCAGGACGTCCTTGCGGGGCATCTGGTCGTCCTGGAGACAGCGGGGCTGGTTGCCCGGCGGTGGAAGGCCGGGAAGGAACTCGTCAAGGCCGATCCCGCGCCGCTCGAGATTGCCGCGGAGTGGATCGACACCAATCGCGAGCTCTGGGCGATGCAGTCGCAGATGCAGGAATCCTCCAGGGATGACGGGTCGCCCGAACAGCGATAGTGGGATCGCGCCGCTGCCTTCGCGTCATCGGTGCAAAGTGCCCCTCATCCGCCTGCCGGCACCTTCTCCCCGCACGCGGGGCGAAGGGACAAGCGGCACTCTCGAACACTTCTCTCGTAAGTGAAGGAATGCGGAGCATTGCCGCGAGTCCCCTTCTCCCCGCTTGCGGGGAGAAGGTGCCGGCAGGCGGATGAGGGGCAATCTTATCCCGCAACTTCCACGCAGGCGATGCGCGCCCGCGCCGCCTTCACCCGCATCTGCCAAAACGAATGGCCGAGCAAAGCGAGAATGAGGATCGTGCCGCCGAGGAGCGTTCGGCTCGTCGGCGTTTCGGCAAAGACGATCCATACCCAGATCGGCGCCAGAATGGTCTCCAGCAGGTAGAACATGCCGACTTCCGGAGCGGAAAGGTAGCGCGGCCCCGTCGCCAGACAGAAGAAGGCAAGCGGGATCATCACCAGTCCGTTGAAGAGGATGTAGGCGGGTTCGGCGATCGTGAGGCCGCCGGACGGCAAAAGCATGAAGGCGGCGATCGCCGGGAAGATCGCTGTCGTCAGCGGCACGAGCGACATGTCGCGGCCGCTGGCGCGGCTGATCGTGATCGCGCTTGCGAGCAGGAAGGCCGAGGATGCCGCCATCGCGTCGCCGAAGATATGCCCGCTTTCGAGCCCGTCGCTGACGATCACACCGACGCCGACGAGCATGACCGCCATCGTCAGGAAGGTGGCGTTGGAGGGGCGCTCCCTAAGGAATATCCAGGAGAGGATCGCTGCGAACATCGAAGTGAACGCCAGGATGAAGACCACGTTCGCGGTCGACGTATTGAAGACGGCGAGCAGGAAAGTGAAGGAGTTGATGCCGTAAAAGATCCCGGCGATCAGGCCGGCCCTTCCCGGGATCAGGGCGACGCGGCGGCCGAGCAGGCGGTTGATCACCACCCATGTGGCGAGTGCGGCAAGGAAGGTCGAGAGGCTGCGCACGGCAAGGATCGACCAGACCTCGCCATCTGCCGACCGGATCAGCGGAATGTCGAAGGAGAGCGCAAGGCCGCCGAGGCCGGTGATGGCAAGGCCGCGCCGGTGCCGGGCGGCGTCAGTGGATGGGGTCAATTTTCAATCCGTGGCGGGTTTGGTGGAATCGTGCTCGCCAGAATAGCGCTCCCAGCCGCGGGCCATAAGGTGCTCTTGCGGCAAAAACTTTGTCTTATACCCCATTTTGCGCGATCCCTTGACCCAATAGCCGAGATAGACATGCGGCAGACCGCGTTCCGTTGCCCGGCGGATATGATCCAGAATCATGTAGGTGCCGAGGGATCGCTCGGAGAGAGCCGGATCGAAGAAGGAATAGACCATGGAGAGGCCGTCGCTCATCCGGTCCGTCAGGGCCGTGGCGATCAGGGGGCCTCGCGCCTTGTCGTTGATGCCGTCGCCTTCTACCCGCAACCGGTACTCGATGATCTTCGTGTGTACATGGGTATCCTCGACCATCATCGCATAGTCGAGCACCGACATGTCGGACATGCCGCCTTTCTGATGGCGACAGTCGAGATAGCGCCGGAAGAGATTGTACTGCTCGCTCGATGGCTCGGCCGGATATTCCGCGGAGACGATGTCGCCATTGGCCGCAAGCACGCGGCGCATGGATCGCGTGGGTGCGAATTCGTTGGTGAGTATGCGCACGGAAATGCAAGCCCGGCAGGTCTCGCAGGCGGGGCGGTAGGCGATGTTCTGCGAGCGGCGGAAGCCGCCCTGCGTCAGCAGGTCGTTGAGCTCCGGCGCCCGCTCTCCCACCATATGGGTGAATACCTTCCGTTCCATCTGGTTCGGCAGATAGGGACAGGCTGCCGGTGCGGTCAGGTAGAACTGAGGAGACGGTGCGGTCTGCGTGTTCATCGAGCGGGGGGATCACTCTTCGTGCGGTTGCTCATCGTAATAGCATGGCCGAAGAATGGAAAACGTCAACACACTCGTTCGGCGTAACGGTCCCGTCAGTACATGTCGCGCCGAACGGCCACGGTGCCGATCAGCAGGTCGTGCAGCAGACGGCCGCGGTCGGTGAAGAGGCCGATCAGCAGGATGAGCGGCGTCAACAGCGCATTGGCGATCCAGAATATCGCCAGATGGACGATTGCCGTCAGGAAATCCATTGGCCGACCATCCGTCCGGGCGATCGCAACGCCCATGATCCTCATACCGGGTGACGCCTGCTCGCGGCCGCCGACCGTCAGTCCGAAATAGAGCATCGCCACCAAAGCGAAGAGGACCGGGTAGAGGAGAAAGCCGAGGCCGAGCGTCAGGATGCCGAGGAAGAAGACCACGACGGCCGCCGGTATCCACAAGAGCGCGACGATCAGGTAATCGATGATGAAGGCGAATATCCTGCGTGACAGTACGCCCTGATAGGCGCGCCAGTCCTCGCTCGGAAGCCTCAGTTCTTCATTATGCATGCTCATGCGCGTGCCTCAAATTGCTATCCACCCAAGATATGGGGAGCGAATGCGGTAAAACAATGCACTGGCCGTTCTGCCACCGGCGTCAGCGTTTCGCGAGAATTCGAGCCACGTCGACGGCAAAGTAGCTGAGGATCCCGTCGCAACCCGCCCGCTTGAAGGCGAGCAGCGTCTCCAGCATCACCCGCTCGCCATCGATCCAGCCATTGGCGGCGGCTGCCTTGATCTGCGCGTATTCGCCGGAAACCTGATACGCGAAGACCGGCAGGCCGAAGGCTTCCTTCATCCGCCAGCAGATATCGAGATAGGGCAGGCCGGGCTTCACCATCAGCATGTCCGCGCCTTCCTCCACATCGAGTGCCGCATCGCGGATCGCCTCCGTACCGTTCGACGGATCGATGTAATAGGTCTTCTTGTCGCCCTTGAGCAGGCCGCCGGTGCCGATCGCCTCTCGATAAGGGCCATAGAAGGCGGAGGCGAATTTCGTCGCATAGGACATGATACCGACATTCTGGTGGCCGGCCGCGTCGAGCGCCTCGCGGATCGCGCCGATCCGCCCGTCCATCATGTCGGAGGGCGCGATGATGTCGGAGCCGGCGTCGGCCTGAATGACCGCCGCCCTGGCGATCGCCTCCACCGTCTCGTCGTTGACGATCTCGCCGCCCCGCAGGATGCCGTCGTGCCCGTGGCTGGTGAACGGGTCGAGCGCGACATCGGTGATGATTCCGATGTCGGGTACGGCCTTCTTGATCGCCCGCGTCGCCTGATTGATCAGATTGTCGGCGTTGAGGCTGTCGGATCCGGTCTCGTCGCGAAGCGCCATGTCGATATTGGGGAAGGTGGCGATGGCCGGGATGCCGAGGCCGGCCGCCTCCTTCGCCGCCTCGACCGCCTTGTCAACGCTCATGCGGTTGACGCCCGGCATCGCAGCGATCGGCTCGACGATGCCGCTGCCGGGCACGACGAAGATCGGCCAGATCAGGTCGTCCACCGTCAGGCGGTTCTCCCGGACCAGCCGGCGCGTCCAATCCGCCTTGCGATTGCGGCGCATGCGGCGGTGTCCGGTGATCCTGTCCACAAGATTTGTCCTGTCGTTCATCGCGCCGCGTCCCTCTTTCCTGATCGTGCGTGAAGGCGGTTTATCATGCGCCTTCAGGGGTTGAAAACCCGCATTGCCCGCCACCCGCCTGCGGCATTTCTTCCGCCCGTCGAGTGCATCGCGGCGCATTCCCGTCCTTCGCGCTGGTGGTTCGCCGGCGCTCGGCCTATCTTGCCGGCCATGCTTCATGATTCTGTTCATGTGCCGAAACCGTCGCTGACCGAGGTGCTCTTCGCCTGGTTCCTGCGCCTGGTCGGCGCGTCCTGCTTCTGGTTCGCATTGAGCTATTGGGCCATGCTGATCGGCTTTTCCCATAACGGCGCCGGCCGTTTCGATCTTCTGTCGCCGGAGTGGCGCGCGGCCGCCACGGCCCTAGCGGTCGTCTATCCGGTCGCTGCCATCGGGCTCTGGCTTCTGGTCTCCTGGGGGCCGGTCGTCTGGGTGGTTGCCGCCGCGACGGAGATCGCGATGGACAAGTTCTATCCCGGCATCCTCGGCCACCGTCCGTTGCTGATCGTGCTCCACGGATCCGTCGCCGTCACCTTCGTGCTCTTCCGGGCCGCGCTGCTCTATCAGCGACTGCGCCAGGTGCGGAAGGTAAGGGTTGATTCACCCTGAGACAGGCTCGGTCCGCGGTAAGTTCATGTTAAGGCTGCGGTTTAAGTAGAATTTTATACGTATTCGATAGGGTCTCACTCAAGGCGGGAAGACAAAGAGACACCGCCAAACGAAACAGTGAGGCACGAAAATGAACACCAAGATGAAGCCGCAGGTTGTTGCGCCCAGAGACCCGCAGGAAGAAACCATCCGTGGTCTCTACATGGAATCCCTCCACCTCGTCGAGCGCCTGCATCGCCGCCTGCTCGACGTCATCAAGGACGAGTTCGATCGTCAGGGCCGCAGCGACGTCAATGCCGTCCAGGCGCTCCTGCTCTTCAATATCGGAAACTCCGAACTGACTGCCGGCGAACTTCGCTCCCGCGGTTACTATCTGGGTTCGAACGTTTCCTACAACGTCAAGAAACTCGTCGATCTCGGCCTGATCAACCACCAGCGCTCCCGTGTCGACCGCCGTTCGGTCCGCATCAGCCTTACGGAAGAGGGGCAGGAGATCGCCGAAACCGTCGCCAAGCTCTATGAGCGCCACATCGGTTCGATCCAGAAGGTCGGCGGGATCGGCAGCGACGAGTTCACCCAGATGAACAAGCTCCTGCAGCGTCTCGACCGCTTCTGGAACGATCAAATCCTCTATCGCCTCTAATCGGGCGGGTTTTACCTTCAGTCTCAAGGGTCGGGCGCAATCCCTGCGTGTCCGACCTTTGCTGCTTTTCGCGCCATGTAGTTGCAGCGCTGCGCCCCGCCGGCGGCGCGCAGACACGAATTGGCCATATTGCTGTGACAGCGACGCTTGGGTGCGGCAGGTGCGCGTTACGTCCATGTGGCGGAGGTCGGTTGCGCGGCTCGCCTGCCGGGGCGGCTCTTGTTCGCGGGAACGTGAAGCGATTTGAGGGCCGGGTGGCACGGGGGTTTACCTTTGTTAACCATGACCGTGCTAATGCATGTCGCCCAAAAGCGCACATCGGTTTTGGGACGCGACTTGCATGAATGCAAAGACGTAAAGCGCATCGCGTTATGCGCTTTAGGGCTCGGGCAGCGCGCTTCTGGCGCATTGAGACGGTGGGACTATGTCGAAAAAGAACGGAATTGATGCTTTCTCGCGCCGCGCATTTCTGCGCTCGGCCGCAACCTTCGGTGCCGCCGCATGGGCGGGTGCTGCCGGCGCTCAGGATGCGCTGAACGAAATCATCAATTCGCCGCGTCGCGGCTCCTGGGACGACCAGTTCGACGCAAAGGCTTCGCGTACGGCTACGGCGGTCCTCTCCAACACGCCGGTTTTCGGCCCCGAAACGATCGCACATCTGCAGCAGGCGATCTTCGATTATCAGCAGATCGCATCCGCCGGAGGCTGGCCGATGGTCACGCCTGCGAGCACCCAAAGGCTCGAAATCGGCGTTACCGATCCTTCCGTCCAGCAGTTGCGTCAGCGGCTGATGATCTCCGGCGATCTGCCGCAGTCCGCTGGCATTTCCTCTTCCTTCGACTCCTATGTCGACGGCGCCGTCAAGCGCTTCCAGGCGCGCCATGGCCTTCCGGCGGACGGCGTGATCGGCGAGTATTCCCTGAAGGCCATGAACGTCGACGCCTCGACCCGGCTCGCCCAGCTCGAGACAAACCTGGTGCGGCTTCAGTCGATGTCGGGTGACCTCGGCCGGCGCTACGTCATGGTCAACATTCCTGCGGCCTATATCGAAGCAGTGGAGAACGGCCGCGTCGCGCTGCGCCATACGGCCATCGTCGGCAAGATCGACCGCCAGTCGCCGATCCTCAATTCAAAGATTTACGAGGTCATCCTCAACCCCTACTGGACGGCGCCGCGCTCGATCATCCAGAAGGACATCATGCCGCTGATGCGCAAGGATCCGACCTATCTCGCGCGCAACGCGATCCGCCTTCTCGACGGCAACGGCAACGAAGTGTCGCCGGAAACGATCGACTGGCAGGCCGAGAAGGCGCCAAATCTGATGTTCCGCCAGGATCCCGGCAAGATCAACGCGATGTCCTCGACGAAGATCAACTTCCACAACGAGCATGCCGTCTACATGCACGACACACCGCAGCAGGGCCTGTTCAACAAGCTGATGCGCTTCGAATCGTCCGGCTGCGTGCGCGTTCAGAACGTGCGCGACCTCTCCACCTGGCTGCTCAAGGAAACGCCAGGCTGGGCGCGTCAGCAGATCGAGGCGACGATCAAGTCCGGCGTCAACACGCCGATCAAGCTTGCCGAAGAGGTCCCGGTCTACTTCACCTATATCACCGCCTGGTCGGCAAAAGACCGGGTCGTCCAGTTCCGCGACGACATCTACCAGCGCGACGGTGCGGCCGAACTCGCGCTGCAAACGACGACGGGGATCGAGCAGTCAGCCGGTCCCATCGACGCAGACGCCCTGCCGCAATAGGCAAAAATGCCGCATTCCTCATCAGGGGCCGCGCGTTCATCGAACGCGCGGCTTTTTCAATTGGAGGCGGCTCTGCGAACCCGGCGCGGCGGATGGCGGAAATGACGCAATCCGCATAGCGGATATTGCTCTCCGCGTGCGAGGAAGCTAAAGAACAGCCACCCTTCAGAGGAGCCTCGAGCCGATGCTTTCACAGACCAACGACGCTTTCTTCACCCGCTCTCTCGCCGACAGCGATCCGGAAATCTTCGGTGCGATCGAGAAGGAGCTGGGCCGCCAGCGCCATGAGATCGAGCTGATCGCCTCCGAGAACATCGTTTCACGGGCCGTGCTCGAGGCGCAGGGCTCGATCATGACCAACAAATACGCCGAGGGTTACCCGGGCAAGCGCTATTACGGCGGCTGCCAGTATGTCGATATCGCCGAGGAACTCGCGATCGAGCGCGCGAAGAAGCTCTTCGGCGTCAACTTCGCGAACGTGCAACCGAATTCGGGCTCCCAGATGAACCAGGCGGTCTTCCTGGCGCTGCTGCAGCCGGGCGACACCTTCATGGGCCTCGACCTCAATTCCGGCGGCCACCTGACCCATGGGTCCCCGGTGAACATGTCGGGCAAATGGTTCAACGTCGTTTCCTACGGCGTGCGCGAAGACGATCACCTTCTCGACATGGACGAAGTCGCCAGGAAGGCGCGCGAGCAGAAGCCGAAACTGATCATCGCCGGCGGAACGGCCTATTCCCGCATCTGGGACTGGAAGCGCTTCCGCGAGATCGCCGACGAGGTGGGCGCGTGGCTGATGGTCGACATGGCCCACATCGCCGGTCTCGTGGCCGGTGGCCAGCATCCGTCGCCGTTCCCGCACTGCCACGTTGCGACGACGACCACGCACAAGTCCCTGCGCGGCCCCCGCGGCGGCATGATCCTCACCAATGACGAGGAAATCGCCAAGAAGATCAACTCCGCCGTATTCCCCGGTCTCCAGGGTGGGCCGCTGATGCACGTGATTGCCGCCAAGGCCGTCGCGCTTGGCGAGGCGCTGCAGCCCTCCTTCAAGGATTATGCGGCCCAGGTCGTCAAGAACGCCCGCACCCTTGCCGAAACCTTGAAGGCCAACGGCCTGGACATCGTCTCGGGCGGTACCGACAACCACCTGATGCTGGTCGACCTGCGCAAGAAGAATGCGACCGGCAAGCGTGCCGAAGCTGCTCTCGGCCGTGCCTACGTCACCTGCAACAAGAACGGCATTCCCTTCGACCCCGAAAAGCCCTTCGTCACCTCCGGCGTGCGCCTCGGTGCACCGGCCGGTACGACGCGCGGCTTCAAGGAGGCGGAGTTCAAGGAGGTCGGCGAACTGATCGTCGAGGTGCTCGACGGTCTCAAGGCCGCCAATTCCGACGAGGGCAATGCCGCTGTCGAGGCTGGCGTGCGCGAGAAGGTGATCAAGCTCACCGACCGCTTCCCGATGTACGGCTATATGTGATCGGACGGCTGCATGCGCTGCCCCTATTGCGGTTCCGAAGACAGTCAGGTGAAGGATTCCCGTCCGGCGGAGGACGGGAACGCCATTCGCCGCCGCCGCATCTGCCCGGATTGCGGCGGCCGCTTCACGACCTTCGAGCGGGTGCAGCTGCGTGAGCTGATGATCATCAAGAAGACCGGTCGGAAGGTTCCTTTCGACCGGGATAAGCTGCTGCGCTCCTTCGAGATCGCGCTTCGCAAGCGCCCGGTGGATCGCGACCGGATCGAACGGGCGGTGTCGGGCATCGTCCGCCGGCTCGAAAGCTCGGGCGAAACCGAAATTCCCTCGGAGGAAATCGGCCTTCAGGTGCTCGAGGCGTTGAAGAGCCTCGACGACGTTGCCTTCGTGCGCTACGCGTCGGTCTATCGCGATTTCTCCCATGCGGAGGATTTCGAAAAGGTGATCGCCGAGATAAGCGCCAAGATTGCCCGCGATCCGGGCGAATAACCCGGAGAACAAGCGGTATGGGCGAGCCGGCACGTGAAGACGAACGTTTCATGGCGGCGGCGCTGCGGCTTGCAAGGCGCAATCTCGGCCTGACTTCCACCAATCCTTCGGTCGGCTGCATCATCGTCAACAAGGGCACGGTCGTCGGCCGAGCCGTGACCGCTCCGGGCGGGCGACCGCACGCGGAAACGCAGGCGCTTGCGGAGGCGGGCGAAAAGGCGAGGGGAGCGACCGCCTATGTCGCCCTCGAACCCTGCTCGCATCATGGCAAGACCCCGCCCTGCGCAGATGCGCTGATCGCCTCGGGGGTCGGCCGTGTCGTCGTTTCCATCCTCGATCCCGATGAACGCGTTGCCGGCCGCGGCGTGGTGATGCTTCGCGGCGCCGGCATTGACGTCGACATAGGCACGCTCCATGAAGAGGGCGGGCGTGTGCTCGAGGCCTACCTCATGCGTCAGCGCAAGAAACGCCCGCATGTGACTCTGAAACTTGCGGTTTCCGCGGACGGCATGATCGGACGGAGAGGCGAGGGGCAGGTGAGGATTTCCGGTGCCGTCTCTCGCGCCCAGGTGCAGGTGTTGCGTGCCGAGACGGACGCGATCCTCGTCGGTATCGGTACGGCCATTGCCGACGATCCGGAACTTACGGTGCGGATGCCAGGGCTGGAGGAGCGCTCTCCGGTCCGGATCGTGCTCGACCGCCGCCTCGATCTGCCGCTCGAGTCGAAATTGGTCCGCACTGCGCGCGACGTTCCGCTGATCGTCGTAACGGGAGACGCGGGCTATCCTTCTTCCCACGAGCAGGGAGCAGGTGCCCGAAGGGCGGATGAGGGGCAGAGCAGTTTGCCCCTCTCCTCGGGTTCGACCCGAGAACCAGTCCTCTCTCCGCTCGCGGAGGCAGGGACCGATTACGACGCCCGTCGAGGAGCCCTCGAAGCTGCGGGGGCCGAGCTGCTGAGCGCCGATACCATCCCAGACCTCCTGGCCGCACTTGCATCCCGGGGCATCTCCTCCCTGCTCGTGGAGGGTGGGGCCAGAGCGGCGCGTTCCTTTCTCGATGCGGATCTGGTGGATCGAATCCTGCTTTTCACCGGTCCGGCAGCCATTGGCGAAGGTGGTATTTCATCCCCATTTCAAAGGACGTCGGTGCCGGAGGGCTTCACGCTTCGCCGCACGGCGCGCTATGGCGACGATATTTTCGAGGATTACGAGAGAGATAGCTGAATGTTTACAGGCATCATCACCGACATCGGTACGGTCGAGAAGGTCACACCTCTCGAGGAAGGCATCAGGCTTCGCGTCGCCACGAATTACGACCCGCAGACGATCGATCTGGGTGCCTCGGTCGCGCATGCCGGCATCTGCCTGACCGTCACGTCACTTCCGGAAGCCGGCAGCAACGAACGCTGGTTCGAGGTCGAGGCATGGGAGGAAGCGCTGAGGCTGACGACGATCGCCGACTGGCGTGAGGGCACGCGCATCAATCTTGAGCGCTCGCTGAAGATCGGCGACGAACTGGGCGGTCACATCGTCTCCGGCCATGTCGACGGCAAAGCGGAGATCCTTGCCGTCGAAGCGGAGGGGGAAGCCGTGCGCTTCCGCCTCAGGGCACCCGAACATCTCGCGAAATTCGTCGCGCCCAAGGGCTCGGTGGCGCTCGACGGGACGTCGCTCACCGTGAACAAGGTGGATGGCGTCGAATTCGACGTATTGTTGATCCGACATTCGCTCGAAGTGACGACCTGGGGCGAACGCAAGTCCGGCGATCTCGTCAATTTCGAGGTGGACACGATGGCGCGCTACGCCGCGCGGTTGGCGGAATTCCCGGCTCCCAAGCAGGAATAACGTCTGGCTGAAAGAAATCGCCCGTCAAAACAAGTCCGCCCCCGAAAGTGGGGGCGGACGAGATTGTCGGGTAGCCGGCCGAAAGGTCAGCGGAGGTAGATCGTCAGTCCGCCATCGGCCGCCTGCTTCGCCGCGGCGACGTTGTCCAGTTCGACATTGCGTGCCCTAAGCGAAGCGAGCAGCGGTCTGTTGGCTTCGACAGCGGCTTGCAATGCGGCACGCTGCCCCGGTGTTGCCTTGTCTACCCGCATACGGGTCTGGTTCTGGCGGCTCAACGTATCGACATCGACAACGCGGAAATTGTCGCCCTTGAAGGTGCGCACGGTCTGGTCGATCCGGTCCGGCCAGTTCATTTCGACGCTCGCCGCTTGGGAGATTCCGGCGAAGGTAACGGCGGAGAGGGTGGCGATGACGGAGATTTTCGCAATGCTGTTCATTGTCATGCTCCTTTGGTTTTGCGGCTGCCCCAGCGACGATCGGTCACGTGACCTGCCACGGCCGTTTGCTTCTCTGAGGCGCAGCCTGCAGGCCAGCACGGGTCGTTTACGGGTGATGTCACCCGCAGCGAAGAAAGCTGGACCGTTTCGACTGGTTGGTACTGCGCCTTGTTGCGTCCGACCAGGATCTCGCGCCGTGCCAACGGTCACGAAAGTGGACCGGAATGTGGCCGTTTCGGTGGCGTAAAAGGCTGAAAATAATTAAGAATTGTTCATCTTTCCGCTTTTCCGCGCGGCGCCTGGATCACCATGTTTTGGGTCGGATCGACTTAAGACATGAAGGTGATCGGTTCCAGGAAGTTCAGACGCGGGATGCGAGCGGAAAACCGCACACACTTTTCCTCATACAGCTCTAAGCCTCGGATGCCCTCGACCGCCTTTCGAACATGACCATCGGCCGGCCGTTATAGGTTGTGCGCCAGAATTCCTTGAAACCGTGTTTGAGGGCGACATTGATCGAAGCCTGGTTGCCCGGTTCGATGATGCAGGTCTTTCTCAGCGCGGGAAACTGACGGTCGGCCCAGGCGAGGGCGGCGGTCACGGCTTCCGTCGCCAGGCCGCGGCCGTGGTTTTTTGGAGAAATCGCCCAGCCTGTCTCCATCGTTCCCTCCAGCGAGGGCGTGATCTGGCGATGCGCTTCGTGGAAGCCGGCCTCTCCGATAAAGGCGCCGGTTTGCTTGTCCTGGATCGCGAAAAAGCCGAAGCCGAAGTAGTGCCACATGCCGACCTGGCGCAGGAATCGCGTCCAGGATTGTTCGCGTGTGTAAGGCACGCCGCCGGTATAGCGGGTCACTTCCTCGTCGCCGAAGAGTGCGCAATAGGAAGAAAAGTCGTCGCGCCGGTAGGGGCGCAGGAATAGCCGCTCGGTTTCGATCGTGGGGACGCTGTGCATTGTCGCTCCGCTTATTCTGACAGGGAAGAGTAGAGTTCAGAAGCCCGGTTCACCGTCCCAATAGTCGGCCGCCGAGGGCGCGCGGCCGATGAAGTCGAACGACGCCTGGCCTTCGCCCGGACGCCGGGTCCTTGCCAGGAACTTGCCGGAGTCCGGATATTCGCAGATTTCGGTGGCCGCGATGGTGGAAATGGACAGGTATTTGAGCGGCAGCGTGCCGGTATTGATGAGGTGATGCGCGGTCTCCTGGCCGCCAGCGGGCGCTCCGAGTATGTCGCCTGGTCCGACCGCATGGCGTTCGCTGCCGAAACGGTACGTTCCTTCCCCCTCGAGGATGATGAACAGCTCTTCTTCGACATGGTGGTTATGGAACGGACACCCGGATTTGCCGGGCGGAACCTCGCCGTAGCCGATGCCGATATCCTTGAGACCGAGAAGCGCCCCGAAAGAGACGTCGCTGGATTCGAAGAACGAACCACGGCGCCAGTGGTCGAGCTTCAGGTTCTTCGGATTGACGATGGGCCTTTGCGCGTCCGTCATCGCAGTCGTCCTCCTGGTCGCGTCTCATGCCCGGCTCGACCTCGCGGAATCGGCCTGGGCGCGCTTAAGGATTAGAGACAGTTGACGCCGTTACAAGCGGGTTTGCTGTTCGGCTCCACCAATATCGAAGATTGCGGTACGGCAAATGCCCTTCGGTTAACGGAATTTACTTGCCATTCCGTGCCGGGCATGGTTTGACCGCCGCCTGCACCGGCCAAGTCCGGTCCGAATTTTTCAAGACAGGTGATCCATGGCGAAGATCAAGCCCGTCCACATCCTGATTGTGGAAGCGCGTTTCTATGACGATATGGCCGACGCGATGCTCGATGGAGCGAAACATGCGCTGGATGCGGCCGGCGCCACTTATGATATTGTGACGGTCCCGGGGGCACTGGAAATTCCCGCGGCGATCGCCATGGCGCTCGATGGTGCCGACGAAGGCGGGGCGGAATATGACGGCTTCGTTGCGCTCGGCATGGTGATCCGCGGCGAGACCTACCATTTCGACATCGTCGCCAACGAGTCCGCGCGCGCGCTGATGGATCTCGCCGTCAGCGAGAGCCTGGCGCTCGGCAACGGCATTCTGACGGTCGAGAACGACGAGCAGGCCTGGGCACGGGCCCGCCGTACGGAAGGCGACAAGGGCGGATTCGCCGCGCGCGCCGCCCTGACCATGATCGAACTGAAGCAAAGATTGGGCGCAGAGAAGTGACGAACACCCCTTCGGATCAGCCGCTGAAACAGGTCAACCAGCGTGGCGCCGCGCGCCTTGCAGCCGTTCAGGCGCTTTATCAGATGGATGTCGGCGGGACCGGCGTCCTGGAGATTGTCGCCGAATACGAGGAACATCGCCTCGGCAAGGAACTGGACGGTGACACCTATCTCCGGGCAGACGCGTCCTGGTTCCGCTCGATCGTTGCGGGCGTCGTGCGCGACCAGCGCAAGCTCGATCCGTTGATCGGCTCGGCGCTTCAGGACGATTGGGCGCTTTCCCGGCTCGATTCCACCGTCCGCGCAATCCTGCGCGCCGGCACCTTCGAGATCCTTGAGCGAAAGGATGTGCCGGTTCCGGTGATCGTGACCGAATATGTCGAGATCGCCAAGGCCTTCTTCCAGGACGAAGAGCCGAAGCTCGTCAACGCCGTCCTCGACCGGATCGCCAAACAGGTTCGCGGCGACCAGAGAAAGTAAGCGCGGATGGCCGCCGAGCCGGCAGAAATGGGAACGGTCCTCCGCGAGGCACGCCGAAACGTGCAGTTGCTTACCGTCGCCCAGGCACTGCTCGGCGTTGTCGGACCGATCAGTTTTGCAGTCGGCGGCGTTGCCGGCCACCAGTTGCTCGGCGAAGACAAGTCGCTCGCGACGGCGCCGCTCACCGCCTACAATCTCGGCATGGCGCTCGGCGTCGTGCTCGTTGCGGTGTTGTCGCGACTCGTTGGCCGACGCTTCGCCTTCATCGCCGGTGCGTCGATCGCTGCGCTCGGCGGCGTGCTCGCCACGGCTGCACTTTTCCGGGAGAGTTTCTGGTTCTTCGCCTGCGGCCTCGCAGTTCTCGGCGCTTCCAACGGCTTTACGCAGAAGCTCCGCTTTGCCGCAGCCGACGCTTCGCCGTCCTTCTACAAGGCCAAGGCGATTTCCTGGATTCTGGGAGGCGGCATCGTCTCGGCGATCCTCGGACCGCAGATCGTCATTTTCGCGGACGATTACTTCGCGCCCGTGTGGTTTGCGGGTGCTTTCGTCGCTCTCGTACCGGTCTGCATCGTCGCGCTCTTCTTCTTCGTGCCGCTGCGGCTGCCGGACCACACAACGGCATCGGCCCATCACGAGCAGCCACCCGCGCGTCCGCTGCGCGAGATTGCGGGCAGCCAGTGTTTCATGACGGGAATGATCTGCGGGATTTCCAGCTATGTCCTGATGACCTTCATGATGACGGGCGCGCCCGTCGCCATGGTTGTCGGCTGCGGTTTTTCGAGCGATCTCGCGACGCTCGGAATCCAATGGCATGTGCTTGCGATGTTCGCTCCGAGTTTCGTCACGGGTTGGCTGATCAGCCGCTTCGGCGCCGAACGCATCGTCGCCTGTGGTCTCCTCCTGCTGATGGCCTGCGCTGCCGTGGCTCACCTCGGTGTCGCACTCTGGAATTTCTGGGGCGCGCTGTCACTGCTCGGCCTCGGCTGGAATTTCGGTTTCATCGGCTCCACGGCGATCGTCGCGCAGAGTTACCGGCCGCATGAGGCAGACAAGGTCCAGGGCTTTCACGATATCGTTCTCTTCTCAGCCGTCGCTTGTTCTTCCTTCGCGTCCGGCAAGGTGCTTTCCGCCTATGGTTGGGACATGCTGAGCGCGGCTGTCTGGCCGGTGGCCGGTTTTTGCCTTCTTCTCCTTCTCCCGCTCATGCGCGCAGGCAAGCAGGCCACCGCCTGAAAGCCTGTTTTACCCGAACGCTTCCCGGACCCTGAAAAGGCCGGCATGCGGGCAATTTCAGGGGCTTGACGATCCACATCGGCAACAGCACTCTGGCCGCGCCGCGAAAACGCGTCGCTTGAGGAGGCGGCGCGTGATTCGCGGAGAGAGGGGCCTGCGGCAGGGATGAGCCCGCAGGTTGTAACGGAGGAAAGTGCGAAATGACCATATTGTTGGGCGTTATCGCATGCGGGTTGCTTTCGGTGGTCTATGCCATCTGGGCGACAAAGTCGGTGCTTGCCGCCGACCAGGGGAATGCCCGCATGCAAGAAATCGCAGGTTTTATCAGAGAGGGGGCGCAGGCCTACCTCACGCGTCAGTACACAACCATCGCCATCGTCGGTGTCGTCGTCTTCATCGCCGCATGGCTCCTGTTGTCGGGTGCAGCTGCCATCGGCTTCCTTATCGGTGCGGTGCTCTCGGGTGCCGCGGGCTTCATCGGCATGCATGTTTCGGTCAGGGCCAACGTCCGTACGGCCCAGGCCGCCTCGGTCAGTCTCGCCTCCGGTCTCGACATCGCATTCAAATCCGGTGCAATCACCGGCATGCTGGTGGCCGGCCTCGCCCTCCTGGGCGTCTCGGTCTACTACCTCATACTCACCGCAGGCCTCGGGCATGAGCCTGCCGCGCGCGAGGTCATCGATGCGCTTGTCGCGCTCGGCTTCGGGGCGTCGCTGATTTCGATCTTCGCCCGTCTCGGCGGCGGCATCTTCACGAAAGGCGCCGATGTCGGCGGCGACCTCGTCGGCAAGGTCGAAGCAGGCATCCCCGAGGACGACCCGCGCAACCCGGCGACAATCGCCGACAACGTCGGCGACAATGTCGGCGACTGCGCCGGCATGGCCGCCGACCTCTTCGAGACCTATGCGGTCTCCGTCGTGGCGACGATGGTGCTTGCATCGATCTTCTTCGCCGGAGCCCCGGTGCTCGCAACCGTCATGACCTATCCGCTGGCGATCTGCGCGGCCTGCATCATCACCTCGATCATCGGCACTTTCTTCGTCAAGCTCGGCGCCAACGCCTCGATCATGGGCGCGCTCTATCGCGGGCTGATCGTTACGGGCGCTCTTTCGATCCTCGGCCTTGGCGCTGCGACATCGCTGACGATCGGATGGGGTTCGATCGGAACCGTCGCGGGCATGGACATCACCGGCTGGAACCTGTTTCTCTGCGGTATTATCGGCCTTATCGTCACCGCGCTGATCGTCGTGATCACCGAATATTATACGGGGACGAACAAGCGGCCGGTGAACTCGATCGCGCAGGCATCGGTTACCGGCCACGGCACCAACGTGATCCAGGGCCTCGCCGTGTCCCTCGAATCGACCGCCTTGCCGGCCATCGTCATCGTCGGCGGCATCATCGCGACCTATCAGTTCGCCGGCCTCTTCGGGACGGCCATCGCCGTGACCGCCATGCTCGGTCTTGCCGGCATGATCGTAGCGCTCGACGCCTTCGGTCCCGTGACCGACAATGCCGGCGGCATCGCCGAGATGTCGCATCTGCCGCCCGAGGTGCGCAAGTCGACCGATGCATTGGACGCCGTCGGCAACACCACCAAGGCCGTGACGAAGGGTTACGCGATCGGTTCAGCGGGGCTTGGTGCCCTGGTGCTCTTCGCCGCCTATTCCAACGACCTCGCCTATTTCGCCGCCAATGGCGACAAGCATCCCTATTTCGCCGACGTCGGGACGATCTCCTTCGACCTGTCCAATCCTTACGTCGTCGCCGGGCTGATCTTCGGCGGTCTCATTCCCTATCTCTTCGGCGGCATCGCGATGACCGCCGTCGGCCGTGCCGGGAGCGCCGTCGTGGAGGAGGTTCGTCGCCAGTTCAAGGAAAAGCCGGGCATCATGGAAGGCAAGGATCGGCCGGACTATGGCCGGGCCGTCGACATGCTGACGAAGGCGGCGATCCGCGAAATGATCATCCCGTCGCTGCTGCCGGTGCTGGCGCCGATCGTCGTCTATTTCGGCGTGCTGCTGATCTCCGGCTCGAAGGCGTCCGCCTTCGCGGCGCTCGGTGCCTCGCTCCTCGGCGTGATCGTCAACGGCCTTTTCGTGGCCATCTCGATGACGTCCGGCGGCGGTGCCTGGGACAATGCGAAGAAGAGCTTCGAGGACGGCTTCGTCGACCGCAACGGCACGCGCCACATGAAGGGATCCGAAGCGCACAAGGCCTCGGTGACGGGTGACACCGTCGGCGATCCCTACAAGGATACGGCCGGTCCGGCGGTTAACCCCGCGATCAAGATCACCAACATCGTGGCCCTTCTCCTGCTCGCCGTTCTGGCCTGACGCAGGCGTCTTGAAAGCAGAAGGCCCGCGGGACCTGGTCTCGCGGGCCTTTTTCGCGCCGTTGCGGCTCGGTTACTTGCCGAAGTCCTTGAACAGGTTGCGCGCGGCGGCCTGTCCGGCACCGGGGCCGGACAGGAGCTGGCCGAGGAAGCTCGATTCCTTGCCGCCGGTCGGCGTCGTGCGCGTCAGCATGTCGAATACCTTCCCGTCCTTCATCGTGTAGTGCGCGAGCTGGCTGACGGTGCCTTCCTTGTCGAAATAGACGGCGAGGATGGACTGATCGATGATCTTCGGCTTCATGAAGGCGACCGGCCGCTTGCGGGTCTGGGAGATGTAGTAGAACACCTCATTGTCGAATGTCGCGGTCGTGGAAGGCGTGCCGAGCGAGAGCAGTACCTGCTCGCGGCTCGATCCGACCGGCACGAGTGCCAGCGTTTCCTGGTCGACGACATAGCCCTGATGCAGGACTTCACCCACATTTGCGGACATGCAGGCGGAAAGGGCGGTAGTGCAAAGGGAAGCCACGAGCACGGCACGGCCCAGGACTTTTAGGTTTGTCGTCAAATACCGCTTCGTCAAGGACTGCTCCCCTGGAGTAACGATTGGCAGATCGGCCATTGCAATTCGTGCCCGCTTCGGTAAACCAGCTTCGGCTATCATGCAACATGATCATGGGCGCTTGCCCCTGATTTCGAGAAAGCCAGCCGGCCTCTGTGATGATTTTTGGACTGTTCAAGAAAAAAAGCGGCAATATTGCGATTGTGAAGCGCCAATATGCGGCACTGACCGCGGCGGCGCGCCAGCCGTTTCTCTATACCGACCTCGATGTGCCCGACACCGTCATGGGGCGCTTCGAGATGTTGTCGGCGATTCTGATCCTTTATTTCCGCCGCACGCGCAGCTCGGCGCGAGCCGGCCAGGAAATCGCGCAGGAGATTGTCGACGCCTTCTTCGAGGATGTGGATCATTCCATCCGCGAGCTCGGCGTGGGCGATGCGAGCGTGCCGAAGAAGATGAAGAAACTTGCCGGCATGTTCTATGGCCGCCTCGAATCCTACGCGGCGGCCCTCGAAGGACGGGATGCCGGCGCATTGGCGACCGCATTGAGGCGCAATTTTCACGCCGACGTGGAGGACGCGCCGTCCATGCGGGGCCTCGCCTCCTACCTCCTTGCGGTCGAGTCCGTGCTCTCGGATACTGCCGAAGAGGCCGTCGAGACGGGTCAGTTGCGCATCCCCCCGGCCGGAACGTAAAAGCGCCGCGATCGTTCGTCGATCGAATGGCAGCGTGCCGACCGCGCCCTGCCGCGGCGCCGGCGCGAGGAAGGACCTGAACATGAAGCAAGAGAGCAAATCGGCATTCTCCTACCCGGTGAAGGTCGGGCATATTTCGGCAAATCCTGTCACCGTGCATGTGTCGGCGAACGATGCAGAACTGCGGGCTCTTGCCAAACTTTGGCGCGTGGACGGCGTCTCTTCCCTTGCCGCCGACCTGCAGATTGCGCGCTGGAAAAAGGACGGTGTGAAGATCAAGGGCGAGGTTCGTGCGCACATCGTGCAGACCTGCGTCGTGACGCTCGAGCCGGTCGAGTCGGATATCCGGGAGCCGGTGGAGGCGATCCTCGTGCCGGAGGGATCACGTCTCGCGCGGCAGGCCGACACCGATGGCGGCGAGATGATCGTCGATCCGGACGGGCCCGACCTGCCCGATACCTTCACAGGCGATACGATCGATGCCGGCGTGGTCGTCAGCGAGCACGTCGCGCTCGCCATCGATCCCTATCCGCGCAAGCCGGGCGCCGCTTTCGGCGAGCGCATCGAAAGCTCCGCAGCGGACGACGAACGACCGAACCCGTTCGCGGTGCTGAAGGACTGGAAAAAGGATTGAAACGGCTAGGCCCCGGCTTACAATTCGGTTGTCACGCCGACGAAAAGCAGTATTTTGGCCCGACTCCAGCCAAGGGGCCGTTGCGCCGAGACATTGCATGCCGGCCCCACTATCAGAAGGAACATGGATCGCCGCCGCTTGATGCTTGAGGGGCGAAATATGTTGCGTGGCGGGAAAAAAGGATAAGACACGCGTGGTCAGAATTTCACTTGACGTGATGGGAGGCGACTATGGTCCTGAAGTCGTCATCCCGGGCGCAGCGAGAGCGCTCGAACGTCACCCGGACATAAAGTTCGTTCTTTTTGGCCAGGAAGCGCGATGCATAGAACTGCTCGCCAAGCACCCGAAGCTCAAGGCGAGCAGCACGTTTCATGATTGCGAGATCGCCGTCGGCATGGACGAAAAGCCGAGCCAGGCGCTTCGGCGCGGACGCGGCAAATCGAGCATGTGGAAGGCGATCGACGCGATCAACGCCGACGAAGCGGATGTGGTCGTCTCGGCGGGGAACACCGGCGCGCTGATGGCGATGTCGGTGTTCTGTCTGAGGACGATGCAGGGCATTCAGCGGCCGGCGATCGCCGCCATCTGGCCGACGCTGAAGGGCGAAAGCATCGTCCTCGACGTCGGCGCGACGATCGGCGCGGACGCGCAGCAACTCATGGATTTCGCCCTGATGGGCGGCGCAATGGCCCGGGCACTCTTCGAGGTCGAGCGTCCTTCCGTCGGCCTTCTGAACGTCGGCGTGGAGGAGATCAAGGGTCAGGAAGAGGTTAAGGAGGCCGGGCGCCTCATCCGTGAGGCCGACGTCGAGGGAATCGAATATTACGGCTTCGTCGAAGGCGATGATATCGGCCGCGGCACCGTCGATGTCGTCGTCACCGAGGGCTTTTCCGGCAATATCGCGCTGAAGGCAGCAGAGGGAACGGCGCGTCAGATCGCCGAATATCTGCGCGCCGCGATGTCGCGCACGCTTCTTGCAAGGGTCGGCTACGTCTTCGCCAAGGGAGCCTTCGACCGGCTCCGCGAGAAGATGGATCCGCGAAAGGTCAATGGCGGGGTGTTCCTCGGCCTCAACGGCATCGTTATCAAGAGCCATGGCGGCGCGGACGCCGAGGGCTTCGCCGCGGCCATCGACGTCGGATACGATATGGTGAAGAACGGCCTCAAGGCGAAGATCGAGGCCGACCTGGCACGGTATCATGGCGCCCAGCCGTCCGAAGCCGTTCCGCGGGCATGAATGATGAGGTTTGAGTAGATGATCCGTTCTGTCGTGCGCGGCTTCGGGGCAGCACTGCCGAAGCGAGTGATGACCAATAAGGAAATCGAATCCAGGGTCGACACGTCCGACGAATGGATCGTGCAGCGGACCGGCATCCGCCAGCGCTATATCGCAGGCGAGGGCGAGACGAGCGCCTCTCTCGGCGAGGCGGCGGCGCGGGCGGCGCTCGAGAGAGCCGGGCTGACGCCGGACGACGTCGACCTGATCATCGTCGCGACCTCCACTCCGGACAACACCTTCCCTGCAACCGCAGTCAACATCCAGAACCGCCTCGGCATGCGGCACGGTGCGGCATTCGACATGCAGGCGGTCTGTTCCGGCTTCGTCTACGCGGTGGCGACGGCCGACGCCTATATTCGCGGCGGCCTCTCCAAACGCGCTCTTGTCATCGGCGCAGAGACCTTCTCGCGGCTTCTCGACTGGACCGACCGGACGACGTGTGTGCTGTTCGGCGACGGCGCCGGCGCAATCGTTCTGGAGGCGCAGGAGGCGGCCGGGACCAAAGCTGATCGGGGCGTTCTGACGGCGCAATTGCGCTCCGACGGCGCCCACCGCGACAAGCTCTATGTCGACGGCGGGCCGTCGACGACCGGCACCGTCGGCCATCTCCGGATGGAAGGGCGCGAAGTCTTCAAGCACGCGGTCGGCATGATCACCGACGTGATCGAGGCGGCTTTCGAGGCAACCGGAACGACCGCGGACGACATCGATTGGCTGGTTCCGCACCAGGCCAATCGCCGCATTATTGACGGCTCGGCCAAGAAGCTGGGCATCCCTCTCGAAAAGGTTGTGGTTACCGTCGACCTGCATGGCAACACCTCCGCGGCATCGATTCCGCTTGCCCTCGATGCCGCCGCCTCTGACGGCCGCATCAAGAAGGGTGATCTCGTAATGCTCGAAGCGATGGGCGGGGGCTTCACCTGGGGCTCCGTTCTTCTTCGCTGGTAAGAAAATAATGAATTACGGCAGGCGCTTGACCGGAAAAGACAAGGGCAATAGTCTTCAATCGCTGATCGGCATGCCAGACATCGGTGGGGGAAGATGAGCGGAAAAACAGTAACGCGGGCAGACTTGGCTGAATCGGTTTTTCGCAAGGTGGGTCTGTCTCGCACGGAGTCCGCCGAACTCGTAGAGACCGTCATCGACGAGATCTGCAACGCAATCGTGCGTGGCGAGAGCGTGAAGCTGTCTTCTTTCGCAACGTTCCAGGTGCGCGACAAGAACGAGCGCATCGGCCGGAACCCGAAAACCGGCGAGGAAGTGCCGATTTCTCCGCGCCGGGTGATGACCTTCAAGGCTTCGAATGTCCTGAAGCAGCGGGTCCTGAAGGCGCATCTGAGCCGCAAGTCCAAACTGAAGCCGTCCAACCCGGCTGGCTGAACTGCCGTCGGCGACCACAAATGTGGTTGAAAACCCATCCATAAGCCATTGAAGTAGGCGTGATTCGTGTAATCATCGCACGACGATCCGTGCGTCGCGCCGCCGATTTTGACCGGCGAGCGCCTTATGGAGATGGGACCACATGGAAAAAAGCCCGGATGCTTTCCGCACCATCAGCGAGGTTGCGGACGAACTCGATCTCCCCCAGCACGTGCTTCGTTTCTGGGAGACCCGGTTCCAGCAGATCAAGCCGATGAAGCGCGGCGGCGGGCGCCGCTACTATCGCCCCGAGGATGTCGACCTGCTCAAGGGCATCCGCCACCTCCTCTACGATCACGGCTATACGATCAAGGGTGTGCAGAAGCTCTTGAAAGCCAACGGCAACAAGTTCGTCGCCGCCATCGCGAGCGGTGACCTTGCGACCGTCGAGGCGCTTGCCGCTTCCAGCAACGAAGAGCCGGCGCCGCCCAAGGCGGGCGTCGCGGAGGAGGACCAGATCGTCGGCCGCCCGAAGGCGCCGGCGAGCCGGCGCTTCTTCTCTTTCGGCAACGGAGGCGACGATACCGAAATTACCATCGGCAAGACATCGGTCGGCAAGGAAGACAGGGCGCTGCTGCAGGAAGCGCTCTACGACCTCCTCGAATGCAAGCGTCTTCTCGACCAGGTTCGGTAGCAGGGAAGGCACGGGAACGGGGCCTCGAAAGCGCTGCCGAGGCCCAACTCGGTTGTGACCAACTTATTCGGCCGCTTCTTCCGTCGACTGCTGTTCTTTCTTCTGTTTCAGGAGGAGATCGTCAGCGGTCGACTGCTCGGCCTTTGCCACGCTCGCCGTCGTGATCTCCTTGTCCACTTTGTCGATCGATGCCGTGGTCTTGGAATGGCCCAGGCAATCGGCTGACGCTGCCGTCGCCGATAAGGCGAAGGCGGCTGCAAGTACGAGGATGCTCTTCATCGGGCTTCTCCTGTGGTTTGCAGGGCGCAGTTTATCCAGCGCAGGGCATCGATCCAAATCACAAATCTGTTGCCTTGCCGCTTGCGCTACAGCTGGCGGCCTTCAGTGAAAGGTGAGTTCCATTTTCCCCCTTGCGCCGGGCGTGTGTTCCGACTAATGAGAGCGGGCTTGTAACCAAGCGGGTCGGAGCGTAGCGCAGCCCGGTAGCGCACTTGACTGGGGGTCAAGG
Source organism: Ensifer sp. R1-3 (assembly GCF_056739175.1). Lineage (NCBI taxonomy): Bacteria > Pseudomonadati > Pseudomonadota > Alphaproteobacteria > Hyphomicrobiales > Rhizobiaceae > Ensifer > Ensifer sp. R1-3. The sequence continues at coordinate 1,539,587 of NZ_CP096515.1, read as the reverse complement.
GGTCGTGGGTTCGAATCCCGCCGCTCCGACCATTTTTCCCCAATGATCTCAACGATTTCCATGATGCCGGTGTTAAGCCGGCTATCGGCTTTTGCGCTTTGACCCAAAAATTGGGTCAGTTTTGGGTCAGTGTGCTATCATCGTCTCGCCTTCCTCGAAGGCCGGGGCGCTGGAAATCGGTTTCGTAAGGGTTGCCGATTTCCCAGCGCCCTTTGCGTAAAAAGGAGCGCCCTATGCCCGATGACCTCGCCGAAGTCGCCAATATGATCGCCCGCTTAGAGCAATCCGGGCTGTCGCGCCGAGCGATTGCCGAGGGTGCGGGGATCGGTGCCAGCCAGATTACGCGCATCATGGCCGGTGAGGCCCGCAATCCGACCCTCAGAGTGATCAACTCGCTAAAGCGATTCTACAGGGAAACCCTCCCGGTCGACGAGGTCGACGAGCCGTCTCCTCAACAACGCTTCGCCAACGGATGCCAGCCGCGCGCCGGACGGTGAACCAGTCCCCCGTCGGCCCGTTTAAGATACGCAATTTAAGCGATCCACGCGGCACATAATCAACTAATCAGTGAATTAGGGTTCAGGCGCCATTGTCCTTGTTTAAAGCCGTGACTATGGTGCGAGCGTTTCTTATGCACCTAAAAAGAGAAGCAAGTTGAAGCCGCTAGCCCGAAGCATTCTGCGATCCCTTCTCGGCAAAGGTTATTTCCCTAAAGAGCTTCCCCCAGTGTTTACGACGGCAGACTTTGGAGATCACGCCGAGGCCGTCTTGGCTGATTGGGAGGCCGCCGAGTGTTTTATGATTAAGAAAACAAAGGATTTCCAGAAAATTAATGGAAAACCTTTTCGGGGGAAGTACGGGTATAAGAGGCTCACATATGCTGAGCCCGAGATAATCTCAAAGCCAAAGAAGCTGTACGAGCGCCGCAACATCCATATCACTCACCCAATCCCTCAAGCACTTCTTGCGAGAGAAATTGCGGAAAACTGGCGTCAACTGCAGCGCATCCTATCACTTCGCAAATACTCTGAAGATGAAATCGTCATTTCGGATCGGTATGAGCGCTCAATAAAAGGAATCAATTTCCCGCTCCACAGGGCAAAAAAGCGGTACATTGAAGCGACGGCTGATTGGCTTGTTAAGACGGACATTTCTCGCTTTTACCCGAGCATATACACGCACTCGCTCCCTTGGGCAGCCTATGGAAAGGAAAATGTAAAAACGTCCTTGAAGGTATACGAAGGAAGCTTCGCCGATCGGCTGGATGTTCTTGTTCGGGCGTGCAATAGAAATCAAACGATAGGCGTGCCTATTGGACCGGAGACCTCACGCATCCTCGCAGAGATCGTATCTTCGCGGATTGATTACCAGTATTCCACCGCACTTCCCAAATTATCCGCAAAATCCGTCGACCGCTTGCAAGACGACTGGCTTGTAGGTGCAAGCACGCTGGAAGAAGCCGAGAACATTCTGTCCGTCATCAGCAGTTGCTATCGTGACTACGGGCTCGAGATAAACGGAAGCAAGACGTCCGTTACGCACATTCTGGGGTCGAAGGCTGAGAACTGGAAGTCGGAAATCTCGGCGTTTCTGTCGCACCGCAGAGGTGGCCTGCATGGGTCGCGTATGGAGGAATTTTTATCTCTTTGCCTTCGGCTTCAACTTGCCTCACCCAGCGAGCCAGTCATGAACTACGCGCTGGGGATTGTGGAGGGCCGTGAATACCTTAAAGATGATGTGCAAGTTCTAGAGTCCTTCCTGTTGAAGGCTGCTGCCGTTTCGCCGGCATCCATGGATCGCATCTGCCGAATCATTCTTAACATTGAGCATAAGACAGGGGGCCTGTCGCGGGATCGGCTGGTCACCCGTTTTTCCGCGCTCGCAGAACGGCACTTCAGCAACGGTGCGCTGTATGAAGTCATTTGGCTACTCTATACAATTCGCGGCCTCAAGAAGCCTTTCAAAGCCTCGCGCGTGATGGAGTGTGCGGAAAATTCCCACTCAAGTGCTGTAAGGCTATTGCTCCTCGATATGTGCGACAAGGGAATCTGCCTGAGCAGGCCCCCTGTCGAAAAGTGGGAAAGCGAAGTGTCCGAAGATCGTGTACTCTCAGATTGGAGCTGGTTGTACGCCTACGAAGCTATCCGGAAAGGCTGGATGGCTGATCCAAAAGGCATTCTTGCAAAGCCCTTTTTTAAGGCAATGCACGATAGAGATGTCGTTTTTTACGATCCCAAAAGAAACGTCAGAAACTCCAAATCCATTAAGAGGGAACAGGCCGCGGTGAGAAAGGAACAGAACTCCGAGGTCTATGCGCTCCTAAGCTCACTGCGCGGACTCGGCCCAGATGTCGACATCGATGGGGTCGAACCAGAAGCCGACTTCGATTGGATCGGATACTAGCAAGATGCCATTCTCGAAGGCCCGCTCCCCATGGCGGTAGCTAGTCGGGGAGTCGTTCAATTGCCTTTGAATGCTGCCAGGCCGTAAACCTCAGTCAGCGCCTGCACCATATCGTCGCGGCTCAAGCGCTCGCAGCCGGTCGTTTTACCGGCAACCGGACAGCAAATGAGACCTGAGCCATCGGGCGCGACGACAAGCGCGAAGATGCCGCCGCCGGAAAAGCCCTGCCGGCGGCGCGCGATGGCGTCGCTAAGTGGCTCGCTGTCTAGCGGGGATTTGGAGAGTTTCATTTTTCGCCCCGTTTGTTGCGGGGTTTCGGATGGCGATCTTGCCGGTTATTTCCGCGCTTCGAGTTCCTTTACCCGTCGCTCAAGAGCCGAAATTTCTTTCCGCAGGTTGTCGAATGTGCGTTTGGTAGCCTCGATCACTTCGGCGACCGTGTATTCGTCCGCCGCAACCCGAAGCCGTTTCAGATGCGCCTCAGCCGTCATGTCACAGTCCTGCCTTTGCCTTTGCCGCGACTTTTCAGTTCGGCGATGTCCTGCCGCAGTTCCTCGACCTCGCGGCTGCATGCTTTGACCTGTCGTGCGAGCCGGACCATTTCGGCCCGTTCATCGACGGCGAGCGTCCGCTCGCGTGCCTCGGCGAATTGCTCGCTGATCTCGCCGCGCAAATCGCCGAAGGCGAGCCCCACGGCTTCGATGAGTTCCGCGTAACGCGCCTTCATCCGCCGTTCGAGCGCCGCAAATCTCTGTTCGACGCGCGTTTCGAGCGCTGCAAGCCGCGCCTCGAATCCGGCTTCCCGCTTTTGCGCCGCCGCCTCGACGTTGTGCCGCCGCGTTTCGATCTCGTCGATGCGGCGCTGCCGTTCGGCGATCCGTTCGGCCAGTGCGTCGTCCTGATCGGCTACCATTTCACGCCACCCATCCAAGCGCTACGACCGGCGGGAAGGCCCCATGCGACTTCGAGGATGACACGGCAGGCGAGGCTGTCGGTCTGCCAGAGGCTGCGCGTCGGGCTCGCCGCCGTGCCGCCCGCGACAATCGGCTGCGGAGTCGTGTCTTCCTCATGGATGGTCGCATCTTTCGAGGCGTCGACGACGGCGGCACCGTTGCCCGAAATGAAGCTCGGTGCATCGACGGCAATCACCGTGCCCGCCGGTACAGTCGGTGTGTCGATGACTGGATAGGTGAATGAAGGCACGAATCCGAGCGAAACTGCCTGCTGCGGGTTCATGACGAAGGCCGGACTCGTGCCGCCGCCCGCGACGATCTCGCCCGCCAACTTGGCAAGGTCGGCGCGCATGGCGACGAGCGGGTCGGTCGCCGTCGAGGCGGTGACAGCTGCGACGTTGAAGCGCAGACCGGGCGGACGCAATGCGCTTCCGGGCTGGTCGTCGACGAGCGCGGCGTCGACAATGTTCGCGATGTCGCTTCGAAGCGCCCCGTCAATCAGCGTCTCGATGTCCGGGGTCGCGCGCTTGTTCAACTCGGCGGTGAAGATCGAAACCGCCGCCGCCTTCCTCGGCGAAAGCGTGAAGGAGCCGAAGGAAAGATCGTCGACGGGAATCGGCGAACCCTCGGCGACCCACCCGCCAACGTCGGCGAGCGGCGGACGATACGGGACCTTGAGCGAGCCGACGCCGTCGAGCGAAACCGTCCTGCCGAGTGCGGCAAGCCGCGACAGAGCCAGAGGCTGCGCGCCATCGGCGAGGAATGCGCCGACATCGGACGGCACCAGTTCGGCCGCCCAGGTCGGCACCGTCATCATGGCCGGACCGGCTGCGGCGCGCTCCCGATAGCGTTCGCGCCAGATGTCCTCGACAGTGACGCCGTGACGCCCTGTCGCCAATGCCCGGAGAACCGCGTGGCGGACGAAGCGGTCGCGACCGGATAGGCCCGCCTTCGTGCCGCGCCGAAGATCGCGCAAGGCGCGTGAGGTATGGACAGCAAGCTCTTTCGCTTCGCTCGCCTGCCGCGCTACTCGTTCGAGTGTGTAAGTCATAAAAAATCCTCCGGCCGGGGAAGGCGGGAGGTTCGGGAACCCACGTTGCTGATGCCGATATCCAGCGCTTCCATCCACGGCAAGGACCAGTGTAGCGGCTGGCTGTTTCATCGGTGAAACGACGGCGGATTTATTTCGCCGTGGCGCGTGCGATGCTCACGAGAACGGTTTTGCAAAAGATAGATTCGACAGAGGCCAGCCTTCCCGCGCCCGCAAGGATCAGCGCGACATCAACGCCGGTTGCCGGTTTCCTTCGGCTCGTCGGGACCGATGCCGTTCCTGCGCTGCGCCTCGCGAATGTCGGCGATGATCGTTGCGATTAGATCGGGATCGCCATCCTCAAGCGCAGCTTCGAGAACGCCCGCCTGTTGCTCGGGCGTCTTGATGAAGTCTTGGATGTCGAAGCGGATGGTTTCGAGTGCCATGGACGAGTCCTAGCGGAAATCGACGGATAAGGCGAGGGGCAGCCTCAAGGCGCGGCGGCGGCGACGGCCTGCAATACGACGCTGATTCCGGTAATCAAGACGGTGATCGCAACAGCAATCGCCGACCACTTCGTCCAATAAGCCGTCACCACTGTTGCGTCTGCGGCCCTTATCTGAGCGTCGGCCGCCGCGATCTGGCTCTCAGACGTCCGTTTTTCTAGGAGAAATTGCCGCCTGCGGATTTCAATGTCTCTCCAATATGATGCCTGTGATCCCGGCTGCTCATGCGGCTTAGCGAACACTTCCTCATCGGTTTTCTTCGTCCAATCTTCCATTCTCGGCCCCACTTCTACTGCGCAGCGAGCAAGGGACGACGAATGCCGCCGATTCGCAACAGCAAGGTGGAGATAGGAGATAGTTACAACCGCAACTCACAGGGTGACTGGGGGTAAGACACACTTCGCACTGGTTCAGCACCTGTTGTGAGAGGCCCGAAACCGGGATTTTGTATAGGCAAGCCCCCCGTTTTTTATTTCCCGATTTTTAGCGTTTGAGTGCGCCGCCGGTCCCGAAGGGTCGGTCCGAAGATTCGAGACCGCCCCCCTCGGCAATGGCCCCGGCAGTCTATTCTGCCGCCGTGTTCGGTCGCAGACGCATCAATGCTTCGCTGACACAGGACCGAACAATTGGTTCGAATCCGCTGACAATCTCCTCTGCTTCCGCTGTCGGAAAGCGCTCGACCACGGAGTCGATTGCTTCATATAAATCGAAGTCCATACCGGTCAGGTATATTTCTCGCAGCCACGCGCTGATGACGTAATGCCGTTCGTCAGATGGTGAAGCGGCGAAGGTTGCATCTAGGTCAGCTTCCCACTGCCGAGCACGTTCGTTCTCCATGTTTCATCCTCCTCTGGTTCTCAGTAGCCGATCTGCCGACCAATCAGTTCAACCGCGTATTCGGTATCGCCTCGGTTGATCTCCTCGCGCACGAGGCTGAGAGTCTTCTCCAGCGCGACAACATTCTCGTCATCGTCGTCGTCGTCGTAATAAAGGCGGACTTCAAGTCTGCTCACTTCTTCCTCTAGGTCGCGAACCTTGCCAATGAGCGTTTGGGTCAGGCGCCTATAATTCATCGCTGAATCTCCCCGAGCTTGTGCCCGTACCAGTCCGACATTAGCCGGTGATAAAGTTGGCGCTGGCGGCATCTGGACGGCGTCAGACCGGGACCGTCCAACGGGTGTTGCTCGGTTGCAAACCTGCTGGCGCGATAGGAGGCCTCCTCTTTCGCGTCCATTTCCGCCATGGCGGCGACAAGCTCGGCCTCGGCTTCGTTGGCATGGTTCGGCTTCGTTGGCATAGCGCCATGCTTCGGGTCGTTTTTCCGGTCGTTCCCCTCGTCGTCGTCAATGGCCTTATTGTTACGAACGTGCATTTCCCTTTCCTCCGTGTTGTGCCGCTGGCGTGCGGGCGTTGAGCCTTTGAATCCTTCGGAAGGTGGCGCATGTGGCGGGTTCCCGGTTTTCGACTGTCAATGCGTGCGCGCGCGCGTGGACAGTAGAAAAGGAAGAAAGCGCCACATGCGCCACGCTAGTCGGCATAAGCACTCCATTGTTGGCTTTGCTTCACACGTAAGCCTATGAATTTGCGGATGGAATTCGTTTTGACCTTGATGTAGCCGCGGCTTTCCAGCTTCTCAGCAAACTTCTTCTGCGAGCCGACGAACTCGCCAGCCTTTTCGGCCCACGCGCGCCATGAATTGAAAAGCTCGGTAGATGCCGCATCGAACTGCGGATTGATCTCGCAGCACTCGTCGATCCAGTCGGCGATCACATCCTCGCTGGCGAGATATTCGGCGGTCGCATCGATGACTGCGGGCGGCGGTTCGAGGCCGGATGTCTGCCACTCGATACAGCCTTGCACCATGCGGTAAAGGATGCCCGGCCACTCCGGCTTCAGCTTGTCGCAGAGTTCCTTGTCCTTTTCTTCGTCCGGGATCGTGACGGTGAAGGGGATCAGTTGCAGCCGCCGCCTGATCGCCTCATCGACCGTCCGCAGCGATGGCTTGTGATTGCCGACGATCAGGAGCTTGAAGGCTGGATCGAATTCGAAGAAATCCTGGCGCATGAACCGCGCGGCGATCCTGTCGCCGCCGGTCAACTGCTTGATCTTCGACTCGTCCCAGCGCCTGCCTTCCTCGGTCTCGGTCGCAACGACGAGGCGCGCGCCGCGCAGGAAAGCAAGCTCGGTCGGGTGCCGGTCGTTTGCCGAAGCTGTGAACGTCTCTATTGAGGCGGTCTTTGCATAGTCGCCCAGGATGCCCGAGACCGTTTTGACGGTGACACTCTTGCCGTTGCCTCCGGTCCCGTATCCGAAAAAAAGCGCATGCTCGCGAGTGTCGCCGGTCAGCGCATAGCCGAGCATGCGGTAAAAGTAGGAATCGAGGCCGTTGCCGTCGAAGATTCGATGCACGAACGCATCCCATAGAGGCGTTGCCATCGCCTTCGGCGCGACCGCCGTCATCTTCGTGCAATAGCGCTGCGGGTCAGACTTAAGGACAAGTCCGGTTTTCAGGTCGACGATGCCGCCGGGCGTGTTGAGAATGAACGGTTCGGCATCCCATTGTTCGACGGTAGCTGCAATGCGACGGTCGGCGCGGCAAAGATCATGGATCGCGCTGGCCTTCTCACGCTTGGCAATCGCCGAGTTGTTCTTCGCCGCGACAAACCGGATGGCGCGATCATAGACAGCAAGCGTGCGTTCCTCGTCCCACCGCCTGCCGTCCCATTGGAACCACTTGTTCCACGGCGCGATATAGCGGAATTGCCCGCAAACCTCGTCTGCGAAGTCGAAGGCGAGACCGATATCGGACAGGTCCGATATCTCGGCTTTGCCGTTGCCCCTGCCTGTCTGTTCGCGTTCGCGCTGACGTTCCCGCGCTTGCCGCAGGCGTTCGGCGGCATCGGCGTCCGTGTCGCTTTTCATCGCACAGTTCCTTGCTGATCGAGCCGCCTTGCTTCCCTGTCGGCGATGCGGTTGAAAATCTGCCTGAGTTCGAAGTCGGACAGAGGCGGTCGGCAAAACGTGACGTTCCAAGCATGCAGGAGCGTGCGCGCCATTTCCGGCGGCAGCGATCTCGCCCGGAGTAGCTTTCCCGCCACGGATGCCGCCTCGGCGTCGCGGTATTCCGTGATAAGACCGCCGACGACATTGCCCCAGTCGCGACTTTGCACCCTCTTCTCGCGCTCGCTCCGCGTCTGCTTGGCAAGGCGATCGATCACCCACTGCGGTGGACCGGCGAGAGGCACGTCGGCTGGATGCGAGTCCCACTCGTAAGGGCGACCGCATGGATGAAGGCTCGGTGGGGCGAGCACATAGGCCGGAACGTCGATGCCGGGACCGAAAGGTGGTTCACCACCGTTCCGCAGGATGTTTTCTGCGATGATCGGCAGATTGAGTTCGAGGTCGGCTGGACGTCGGAAATAGATATGCAATCCGCCCGAGCCGGTCTGTACAGTCCATGTCGGTGGCATCGCGCCGTATTCGGATTCGAGACGGTTCAAAGACTCGAGACCGTCGTGGCGAACATCAATGTCGAGGACGAGGAGACCGTGAGCCGAGACGCCGAGATTGGCGCGCGGGATAAGTCGCCACCATGTTTTGATTGTACCGGTTTCATCCGTTTCCGACCGCACACCATTTGGGGCGATCTTCGGCCCGTTAGGCGGGTCTATCTGCGCAATGGGATGTTTGCCGGGTGAGCGGCAATCAGCCTTGCCACAGGCGCAAACGAACTTGCCGTTCTTCTCTGCGGGCCACTAAAGTGGCAAGACCGAAAGCCCTTTGCCAGCGAAGGCGAGCGCGGTGCCGAGCGCCGTCATTTGTCCCATCCCGGCGCAAACTCATCGAGCGCCTGCACTGCGGCTTCGGAAAACCGGCGTTGGATAGAAGGGTCGTCGAAGGCGGCGGAAATGGCGTAGCGGATTTTGCCGCGATCATCGCGAAGGGCGATCCCGTCGCGGTCGATCATCGGTTTGCCAGCTAAATTGACCCACCTTTTTCCGTCGCTGGCGCAGGCTGGACAGTCGAAAATCTTCAATCGGGTGGCGGCAATGTAGACGTCGGCAAAACCTTTTAGGACGCCGTTGCCGGGAAACGGTTTGAATTTGAGAATGCGAATGCCTCTGTCGCTCATGGCTGTAGCCTTTGCGAAGCGAGGCGCTGCGCGCTATATATCAGGCCGTCTCAAGCTGATATTTGCCGCCGCGCCTCTGTTCAAAACTTGCGCGGCGGACTTCACTCAGAATTTTTGCACGGACGGCCACGCCTTCGCGGCTCGTGCAGCGCAGATGCTCGTTCCTCCGCTTCGGCGAGTCGCCGCCTTTCCCATTCTTCGATTTGCGAAAGGAGATAGACCTTTTTGCCGGGTGAAATCTCGACAAGCGGCGGCATTCTCCCCGCCTTGCGTTCGCGCCATTGCGTCGTCTTGGAGAGCTTGTGACTCCGCGTAACGTCGTCAGGAGACACAGTGCGGCATCGTTCGGACGGGACAGAGTCCATGGCCGTTCGTTCCTCAAATCGTTGGATTTGCTATGATTTGAGGAACAGCATGAATGTCAGTGCAATTCAGAGCAAGCGAAACAAAAACGCCCTAATTTCTTTCTTGTCGATCATTGCGGAGAATGGTGCGAACCATGATTTGCAGATTTCGCGCTGCCTGCTTGTCCAGCTTCATAGTTTCGACCGCCACGGGGATAACCATTTCCGGCTTGTTGCCAGCTTTGATTAAGTCGGCGGCGCGTTCTGCCGCTTCGCTGAGCTTTCCCTTCGGTCGCCCGCGTATTGGCTGTTGCAGTGTTGATGCTACCAGCGCCGTGAGTTCATGCAGGAGCGATAGAGGTATCGTTACCGGAATGGCATTTGCTAGTTCCATCGTGCCCGGAAACCTCACGACTTCCGGGTCACCGCCTAAGTTTTGTAGGTCTAAGAGCAAATCAGTCGCCGGTCTCATGGCCGCACCTTGAACGGCACCACGGCCCCTGTTTCCTCTTTGCCGCTCAAGAGCGCTTCAACGTGCTTCGCCCACTTGTCGAGCGCCAGTTTCTTTTCCGAGAAGTAATCGTGAGCGTCATAGTGCTGCGACATCACGTCGTCATCGACGTGGGCCATGACCGCCTTGCGGTATTCCTTTGGCACGCGCAGCCGTGCGCACCCTGTCGCCCATGTTCGGCGAAACGCGTGCGGCGTCGGCGGATTGTCCTTCAAGCTGCGGATCGCCTCGGCGTCCGGCCCTTCGACCTTGAGGCCGTCGATGACGCGCCGCATCGCTTGGCTGAGAGAGTGTCGGGCGATCCTTTTCCGTTCCTTGAAGCGGCTGGCGAAGATGAAACCGGACGGCTCCTCACCTACCGGCAAGGGTTCGCTGGCCCTGAGTTCGAGCTGTTCGCGGATGATCACCGCTACCGGTCGACTGATCGGCCAGACGTGGCGGCGGCGCGCCTTCATCCTTGACGCCGGAATATCCGCGTGCGCGAGCGCATCATTGTCGAGATGTCGAAGTTCGGAAATTGCGAGACCGCCGATTTCGTCAGGTCGCTGGCCAGTATAGGCGAGCACCTTGAGCGCCGCTTTGATGCCGGGAGCGAGTCGCGCCTTCTCGATTGCCTTGAGCAAAACGACAAGTTCATGATCGCTTAGGGCTCGCTTGTCGTTCTCTTCCGCCTTCGACCGTTCTTTGACCTTCTTGGTGCCTTCCCAAGGATTTGTTTGCAATAGACCCTGTTCAATCGCCCATTTGTGCATCCGGGTGAAGGCCGCTCGCATACGGTTCGCCGAGACCTTGGCAATGGCCGATTTCTCGATCATCAGCTTGGCGGTGTCGGTCAGAGTCACCGACTCGGCGGCGCGACTGCCCCATCGCTCTAGTCCATTGCGACGGATGTGCCCGATGTCCTGTTCCCACGAGTCCTTAAGTGCCGGTGCCGCCTTCTCATAAAGTTCGATCAATTCCTTGAAGGTGAGTTTGGGTGCTGCCGCTTCGGCCTCTTTGCGCGTCTCCCGGATTGCCTCACGGTCGCCAGCCGGATCGCCGCCGGAAAGCGCGATGCCGCGCGCCTTCTCCGCTTCTAGGCGCATCGCGCTCATAGTGATGATGGGATGTTCACCGAGTGCAAAACGCTTCCGGCTGGTGCTGCCTATCGGCTGATACCGCAGATTGCCAACGATCCGGTCGGCATAAACCTTCGCCATGAAGCCGGGAATCTTGTCGTCAAAATATTCGATGAAACCCCTTGGCGGGCGTTCGATGGAGCGGGCGAATTTATCGTCCAGGTGCGCGGTCGGCATTTCGTTCCCCGTTGGGTCAGATTGAGTTTGGGTCAGTTTTGGGTCAGGAATTTCGAATTTGGGTCAGACCCAATGAAATCCATTGAAACCGTACTAGCCTGTAAATATCTGAAAAACAAGGGCTTTGAAAGCTAGCGCACTTGACTGAAAGCCATTTTTGCATGACTGGGGGTCAAGGGGTCGTGGGTTCGAATCCCGCCGCTCCGACCATTTCCGCTTTGGTTTCAACGCGATACGATTGGCGCTTTCGGTAGCCCCGTCGAATATGGCGGCGCCCTAAATGATATCATAGGCCCCGAAGGCGGCCAGCGAGTTGGCTCCCTTCAGGACCACCGCTTGATCGATCACGCCGTCGCCAACCGAATCCCAGAACAACCAACCGTCGGCCGCGCCGGCCACGTACACAGCTACGCGGCCACCTCCAATCAGTGACTCGGCGACCGATAGCGCTGAAGCATAGTCGGCATTTGGGGTTGCCACCTCCGCGTAAGCGGCTGGGGGGAGCGGAGCGGTGAAGTGAAGGTCGACCGCGTCCTCGCCGGAGCGGAAGTCACCGATCATGTCTAGGCTTGAAACACTCGTCGATGCATCGCGCGTGTTGAAGACGAAGCGGTCGGCACCAGTGCCGCCGAACAGTGTGTCCCCGCCGGAGCCGCCAATGAGCGTATCGGCGCCCTCTCTGCCCTTAAGCAGATCGGATCCGGCACCTCCATCCAGGATGTCGTCACCAGCACCGGCGTCGAGCGTATCGCCGCCGTTGCCCCCAAAAAGAGTATCATCACCTTCCTTGGCGTAGAGCTCGTCATTCCCCAATCCGCCGATAAGGGTATTCGCCGCGGCATTCCCGACGATAGCATTGCCCAGGTCGTTGCCGGTGCCGTTAATCGCGGCGCTCCCGATCAGGGTGAGGTTTTCGACATTGTCCGCCAGCCGGTAACTGACGGAGGCGTTTACCAAGTCCTTTCCGCCGCCTGCAACTTCGATGACCTGATCGTCGTTCGATGCCAGGCCGTCATCGGTATAGCTATCCACGAAGAAAGTGTCGTTGCCGTTGCCGCCATCCATTTTGTCGGCGCCGCTGCCACCGTCAATGGTGTCATTGCCGTCCAGTCCGAAAACCACGTCGTTAGAGGCTGTCGTTCGGTACGCCGCGACAGATGTCGTCGGATTCATGACATTATTTCCGGACGAACCCCTGACGGCTTCGTCCGAGAACAAAAAGTCGGCCGAGCTCAATTGATGGCTGGCCACGCCAAGCACGGTAATATGGTCCGTCGAGCCGTTTAGGTGAATAACGGCATTGCCAAATTCGTCGTCGCTAATGCGCGACTGAAGCTGACTGAATGTCTTAAATCCGTAAGCATAAGCGATCTGGATCAGGTCTTTTCCGAGCTCGAAATCGCCAATCCGGTCTCGGCCGCTTCCCAGAGCAAAGAAAAACCGGTCCTGACCGCCAACTCCGGTATAGTTAGTGTAGGTCTCGGCGTCCCCGAAGAGCTCATCATCGCCAGCGCCGCCAACAATGAAATCATCTCCGCCTCGCGCATTGTCCCGCATTGTGTCAGCGTCTCCGGCTACCATGTCATTGCCGACACCGCCATAGACGCGATCATGACCACCCTGTGCATCGTTAAACAGACCGCGTGCGTCGCCAACAAGCGAGAAGTCATCTCCAGCGCCGCCGTAAATAATGTCATTCCCTCCGATACCGCTATCGACGAGGACGAAAGCGTCACCGGCAACGTAATCGGCGCCGCCGCCGCCATAAATGACGTCGTTGCCACCCCGGGACTGCCCAAGCATGAAACGGCCATCACCGTATATCTCGTCGTTGCCTTCTCCGCCCTCGATCAAATCGTCACCGCCACGCGCCGCGCCTGACAGTTGGTCGGCATCACCGACGAGAAGATCATCACCCGAACCGCCGCCAAGCCGATCGTTGCCGCCGATGCCGACCGTATCCATAAAGTAGGCATCGCCATAAATCTTATCGTCGCCGCCAAGTCCTTCAAGGCGGTCGTTGCCGCCACGTCCGGATGACAGAGCTCCGCCGGTTTGCTGGCCGTATGGAGATCCGGTTGTGTAAGGATCACCAAAGATATAGTCGATGAATTTTGTACCAATGATGATGTTGTTTATTCCGGGATAAGGGGGGGACCCCACCGACTGCCATCGGGTATACTCCCGTCGGGTTAGTGTTAACTTGAATAAATCTAGTCAGAAATCGCTATTAAATAAGGTAAACGATGAAACTACCATTTTTGTCCTTTTGAGGCAAGATTGCAGAGATCCTGAAGTGGACGTTTTAGTGCATTCGCGTAAAGCTATTGAGGGAATGGCGACAAAAGAAAGGATGTCGTTTGTCACTGTGCCGCTGCTCCGGGATGGATCATTCAGGGGGATCGGACAGCGAGAGGGCGAGGCGGCGATTTCGAGATGACCTAGCCCGAAAGCGGCAATGCAAATCCGAGTCACTGGATCCCGAAACAGTTCCCGAACTGACCTTCCGGGCATGCCGCAAAGCCCTGTAAACCAGGGCGCCCAGAAAACCGGGCCTCTCTCCTGGGGTCAAGGTGTCGCGGGTTCGAATCCGCCGCTCCGACCATTTCCGCTTTGGTTTCAACGCAATACGATAGGCGCTTTCGTTAGCCCTACCGGAAATATGGGAACGAAACGCCCTCGGATTCACTGTTCGGAAGCGAATAGTCCCGAAAAACGTTCCACGTCATTTGTTCTTCCTTTGTGCCCGTTTCGAGTTGGAGAGCGATTCGAGGGTTTCCGCCACCTCCTCATCGAGGACGTGAGCATAGCGCATCGTCGTTTTAATCGAGGCGCTCGCGAGCAATATCGAAGACGCGCTGGAGCAAATCGACGTCTGTCGGATCAGGGGTGCCTCACTTCGAGCCGACTGCGTTCCATCCTCCCTTTCTGGACCCAGTATCCTGCGCTAGGAGTCCGATCCTCCTCGAGGGAGCACTTGATTGCTGGCACTGTGCATATGATGACAGACGAGCCGAAGAAGAGAGGCTCGTGTGCCACGGCGCGCGCATTTCACGTACCCGGTTTGGCTTTCCCTTTTAAGCTGTTTCCGCCCTTTCCACCCTTGGTACTATTTCCGCCTTTGCCGCCCTTTGTGCTATTCCCGCCCCCACCGCCCTTGCCGCCGCTCGAGCCGCTGCCCGAGGCTGCGATGGCGTCGGAGGTGAGGCTCGTTGAAAGCAACATTGTCACGGCAGGCGGTGTGACGGCAGCGAAGCGGCCGCAAGTCTTTAGAAACTCGCGTCTGTCTCCTTCGCTGAGAGACAGTTCGTCCCGAGGTTTGTCCATCTGCGCTTCCTCCCTTGGCCAGTTGTATAATACAGCGATTGCTAATGTTATGAGATATAGCTTTCTTTATACGAGATCCTGCGTCTGGCTCTGTCGCTTGTCTCGCCGACGGCATCTTCGACCGACAGGCGCGTGCTGCTCGCGGTAATCGGCCGCGCCCTGCGGCGCCGGACTATTCCGAAACGTTGTTCTGGCCAGAAGCGGTCGGAATGTACACCGCGACATCCCGGCTCTCATTTTGTAAGAATGCGTCTGCGCGATCAGGTAAACGGCAATCGTCAAAATCGATAAAAGTATAATGCTTAGTGTTTCGGCAGCCCGTAATCGTCTCTGTCGCGCATCAACCAAATCCTCTCGGTTTCGGTCCCAAGCCACTACGACGGTGCGCTGTAAGGCGGTGGGCCTCAGGGCTGCATTGAAGGGACAATTATGCAGCTCCGAGGTACCACACTCGAGCGGCTGACGAGGGGGGCCGCTCGGGGGTGACAACTCCAATATGCATCAAAGGTTTCGCTCGGTCACCGGCCTAAGACCTTTGCTTTCAACGAGCCGGACTAAGGTCTGATCTGTCCTCGACCGTCAGGTGGGAGAACCCTCTCCCGGAAACCAAGGCATCGCAGGAACGTTAGATTCCGATGTCAGTAGGAGCAGGACTATGAAGATCGTAACCACGGCAATTTCCGTTGGCGTCGCGCTCACGGGCATGGCCGGTATGGCCTTTGCTGACCCCTGGAAAGACGAAAGCGGCCACGGCCGCTGGCGCGGCTACTACGACGGGCCTCGTTATGAGCGAAGGGCCTTCAAAGAGGAATATCGCCGTGGCGGCTGCAAGATCGAGCGCAAGTGGGAAGATGACGAGTACAAGGAGGAGATCAAGTGCAAGCGCGGCGCTCGTCCGATCTATGGATATTATCGGTATTAACCTTGGTATTGGAACGAAGACACGCCGGCGGTTGCCCTGGACCGAAAGAATGCCATTTTCGCTCAGCCGGTCTTGGTCGCCGGGGTTGGGTATCGCGCCCCGGACCGATGACGGCGACCTGCAGCACCCATCGGCCAAGGCATCCGAGAGCGGGAAGACCGGGGGGATATCCGACGTCTCAGCAGGATGTGCCTGACTTGTGCTGCTGTGACGAACTATCAACAGAGATGTCGGTTGCCTTGGCGGCGACCGCCACAGCGGCCGCGAGTTCATGAGCATCCCGGCGACCTGCCTGGTAGAGACTGATCAGCTTCGCAGCGAGTTGTTCTGCTTCTTCGCTGCAGCGGGACAGCTTTCGTTTGCGTAACTCAGCCCGAAAGACAGAGTCTATCACGTCGAGGTCATAAGGACTGATTGGATTGACATGGATATCGGAGCGCATGGCGCAATCTCCACCATTGGGGCGAAAGCGCGATGATCTCCCAGCCATCGGTGCCCGTGGAAATGAGCCGATGATGAAGATAGTATACGCCCCATCTCGGAGAAACGCGAGCCGCCGTACGCTGTCGGACGGAACGGTTGCGGTGGGAAACAGGCCGCGAGAGATGACCAGGCGGCGGTGTTCGTCCTGCCCTAGCCTCAGAACGCCCGGAGGCAAAACCGCGCTCACCGAGTCCCGAAATAATTCCCGACCTGATCTTCTGGATATGCCGCAATGCCTTTTGTATCAGGGCGTCCAGAAAGTAGCCCTCTCTCCTTGGGTCAAGGGTCCCGGGTTCGAATCCACCGCTCCGACGATCAAAATCAATCGCTTAGCCCCCATGCAGTGATTGAGCGGCTTTCATCATTTCCGTCGGTTTCCAGTCTTCTTGATTCGATCTTACTGACTGCTGCCGGCGGCGCTGCGCTGCCATTCGTCGGTAAACCTCTTCCGTCTCGTCGAGCATACGTTTCAGTGTAAAACGGTCCCGGCGCGCCGCGGCGGCGCCGGCAAGGCGCCGAAACATATCCGGGTCGGCCGCCGCTATCATCGCTCTTGCAAGCGGTGAGACGTCCTCGCTGTTCGGAACGATGTAGCCGTTCTCTCCGTGATCGACGGCCGTTCCGGCTCCGCCGACGTCGGAAATGATGATCGGCCGGCCGGCGGCTGCCGCTTCGAGCATCACATAGGACATTGCCTCGTAGCGGCTCGGCATGACGAGGAGATCGAATGCGGGTACCGCCTGAGGTCCCGTAAAGGCCGAGGTCAGATGGATGCGGTTCTGCAAGCCGCTTGCGGCGATCGCGGCGCGGACCTCTTCCTCCAATTCTCCCGATCCGACCATGACGACGTGACTGTTCCTGACCGCCGATGCGGCCTTGCCGAAGGCATTGAGGAGACGCTCGGGCGCCTTTTGCGCCGAGAGCCGGCCGATGAAGCCGAAAACGAAGGCGTCCGCCGGAATGCCGAAGCTGGCGCGCACCGTCTGCGCCATATCGGGCGAGGGGGTGTCGACGCCGTTGACGATAACGGACATGCCCCTTCCCGAGATGCCGATCGACAGCGCATGGGCGAATTCGTCACCGGAGACCGTGACGAGATGGTCGGTGAAGAAGCGGGCGAGAAGTGTTTCGATCGCCCCGTAAATCAGTCGGCCGCCGCGCCCGAGCGTCGGGTCCATCGTCCTGAAGGCATGCGGCGTGTAGACGCGCGGCACGTGCCTTCCCGGCAGGCGCAGGCGCGTCAGGGCTCCGGCCTTGGAACTGTGGCCGTGAATGACGTCGAACGGCCCGGCAGTGCGGATGATGCGATTTATGGCGCGTAAGCAGGACCAGTCGGAGGGGCCGGGCGCCCGGCGCATGCCGACCGCATGAATGGCGGGAAGGCCGAGCGCCTTGAGCTCGCGCACGAAGCCGTCTTCGGCCCGAACGGGAGAATAGATCGCTTCGACATGGTGGCCGCGCACATGCATGCCGCGGCAAAGATCGAGAAAGTGGCGTCCGGACCCTCCGCCGCCGGGTTCCAGTACCTCGAGCAGGCGCAGAGGGGCGTCGGGCGGCTCGCGACTCGTGGTCATGCGGGCGTTCCGGAGCGGATCTGCCTTCTATGGCGATATTCGAGCGCGGCGCACCCCCAAAGGATGCCGAGAAGCAGGTAGAAATGGCGCCAGTGATCGGTGTCGATCACGTTGCCGATACCGACATGGCCTATCAGCGTGGTCCAGGCGATCATCAGATATGGTTGCCACGGCCTCTCGAGCAGCAGGAAGCGGAAGCCGAGCGACAGCGTCCAGAGGATGAGCGCGACATAGGCGACGAAGCCGAGCCATCCATAGGATGTCAGGCTCTTCAGAAGCACGTTGTGCTCGTCTTCGGGAAACATGGTGCTGAACACCATGGGGCCGATGCCGAGCGGCTTTTCCATGGCCATCAGAAAGCCGATCCGGTGCCGGTCGAAACGCCCAAGATGTCCGCCGTCATATTCCTGGACGAGCTGCGTGCGGCTCGAGAAGAGAGACGCGACCTGGTCCGACTGCAGGGCGACCACGAGTGCTGCCACCACGAACAGCGCGCCGGAGAGCGTCAGCACGAGAATCCGGAGGCGGAAGAGACCGCTGCGCTGCTTGAGCAGCATGACGAAGACGAAAGCGACGACGCAGAACAGGTCGAGAGCCCAGGCAGCCCGCGAGAAGGAGAGGAACACGCCGAGCGTGAGTACGAGCAGGCCGGCGATCTTCAAGGGCGCCCGGCTGATCGGCTGCGTCAGCAGCCCGTGAAGGAGATAGAGGGTGGGGGCTACGAGGAACGGTCCGAAGACATTCGGGTCCTGAAACGCTCCCTTTGCGCGATCATAGAGCGTGAAGTTCGCCGCACCCGGTATCGCGCCGAAATAGCCGAGGATGCCGAGGAGGGCGGTGATGACTGCGGCCGCCACCCAGGCGTTGAGGATGAGCGGCAGGCGCTGGTGGCTCTCTTCGATGATGGCCGCAAAAAACACCGCCGTGAGGCAGAGGAAGCCGGTAACGGCCATATACATCGGACCGGTCCCAAGGTCGGCCATCACCGTCAGCGACAGGATACCGCCGATCATGAACAGGACGAGAAGGACCGTGAGCGGAGCCGTGGCACGGGAGATCCTGAGGCCGAAAAGCGCCCAGAGGCCGATGAGCCCCGCCATGAAGACCTCGTAGGGCGCGGGCTCGGCGATGACGAACCCGGACAGAAAGACGCCGATCGTCACCAGGCAGGAGCCGACGAGCGAAATCGCGGCAAGCTGCGGGCGAAGGATAACCGGCCGCGATGCGGTGACCGCGGTCAATAGGCGTTTTCCGTGTTCAGCAGCCGGAACGGCGTGAGGATGAGAATCTTCAGGTCGAGCAGCAGCGACCAGTTCTCGATATAGTAGAGGTCGAATGCCGTTCGGAACCGGATCTTTTCGTCGTTGTCGATCTCACCGCGCCAGCCGTTGATCTGCGCCCAGCCGGTCACTCCCGGCTTGACGCGATGGCGGGCAAAATAGCCTTCGACGACATCGGAATAGGTTCGGTCCTTCGTCTGCGCGAGCACGGCGTGGGGACGCGGCCCGACGAGCGAGAGCTCGCCTTTCAGCACATTGAAGAACTGGGGCAACTCGTCGATCGAGGATTTGCGCAGGAAGCGTCCGAGGGGGGTTACGCGAGGGTCGTTCTTGGTTACGGCGTTGCGTGCGGTCGGGTCGCTCATATGTGTGTACATCGAGCGGAACTTGTAGACCTCTATGGTCTCGTTGTTGAAGCCGTGGCGGTGCTGCTTGAAGATGATCGGACCGGGCGAAGTGACCTTCACCGCGACGGCGGCGGCGAGCATGACGGGCCAGAGCAAAGCGAGCGCCACCAGACTGAAAAAGATATCGAAGCAGCGCTTGGCCACGGAATCCCAGTCGGCGATCGGCTTGTCGAAGATGTCGAGCATCGGGACCTGCCCGACATGCGAATAGCTGCGTGGGCGGAAACGGAGATTGTTGGCGTGCGCCGCAAGCCGAATGTCGACCGGAAGCACCCACAGCTTTCTGAGGAGTGCGAGGATGCGCTTTTCCGCAGTCAGCGGCAGCGAGATGATCAGCATGTCGATGCGGGCGAGGCGGGCGAATTCGACCAGTTCGTCCACTGTCCCGAGTTTCGGATAACCGGCAATCACATTCGGGGACCGGCGCTCGTCTCGATCGTCGAAGATCCCGCAGATGCGGATGTCGTTGTCCGGCTGATGCTCGATCTCCCGGATCAGGTCCTTCGCGGGCTGCCCGCCACCGACGATGACGGCTCGCCGTTCCATGGTGCCGTTTCTCGACCAGTGGCGGATCGAATAGGCGATGAATGCGCGCTCCGCGACGAGGAAAAACCCGCCGGCGAGGAACCATGCGCCGATCCAGAATCGCGAATAGAGGTGGCCCGATTTGAGAAAGAAGAGGCCGAGCGCAATCACGCCGAAGGCAGCCGTCCAGGCGCCGAGGACGCGCGGCGTCATCCTGAGCCAGGCGCGCAGTGCCGGCACCTGGTAGGCGTCGGCGACCTGCATGGCGGCAACGGCAAGCGCCGGTCCGCCGGCGAGCATGAGGAGATACACCGGCAGCTGCTCCAGCGTCGGCGCGACATATTGTGCATTGATGCCGTAGCCGATGGCAAAAAGCGCGCAGAAGTCGAGAAGCCGGATAAGTCCGGTGATCATCGCCGGTGTATAGGTGTCCGCACGGAACTGAAGGGCGATCTGCTTCGCCAGCGGGTTGAGCCCCGCATTGCCCCTTGTCCCGTCCTTCTGTTCGGTGGTCGTCTTGCGGATCTCCGAGACCTTCTTGCGAAGCGCTTCGGGATCGAAGGTCTCTGGCCTGTCAAACTGGTTCATGGTCGCTTTCCGGCGCTGAAGTCCTTCGCCCGGATAGCAGAAAGCCACTAAGAAACGCTTACGTTGTACGCAGCCGCCCCTGCGGCACAAGCGATTCCTCGGTGAGGTCCCGATAAAGCTGCATCACGTGTCTGGTCATCACCGATGCGGCGAAGCGGGATTTGAACCGTTCCGCGTCGGGCATCGTCCGGGCAGCCCAGCCGGCGTCCCGGATGGCGTCGGCCATGAGACGGGCGAGCGCCCCCGCATCTCCGGGTGGGACGAGCGCCTCGCTATCGGCCCCGAGAACCTCCGGGATTCCTCCGACGCGGGTCGCGATTACGGGCTTTCCGGCGGCGAGCGCTTCCAGAAGGATATAGGGCATGGATTCCGCGCGGGATGGAATGACGACCTTGCGGGCCAGAGCGAAAGCCTCGCGCGCCCTCATTGCCGGCAGCAGCCTGACGCGATCTGCGAGGCCCATGCGCAGGGTCATTTCTTCGTATTGCCGCTGCTGCGGGCCATCTCCAACCATCAAGGCGGAAAGTCTGCGGCCGGCGATCTCTTCGGCTGCGGCAAATCCTTCGATAAAAAGATCGGGCCCCTTCAGGTCCCGCATCATGCCGATATAGAGGAAATCGACAGCGCCCGGCCCCGTCTCGACGGGTTCGAATTCCGCGTCGTCTATGCCGTTATAGATCAGCTCGTTGCGTGCCAGTGGAAGGCCGACCCTGGCACCGTAGGTGCGGCGTTCGTATTCGCAGACGAAGACAAGGGCGTCGGTCAGGCGTTCCTGCAGGCGCTCGACGCGGAGAATGAGCGAACCTGCCAGGGACCGGCGCTCGAAATGAAGGCTGCCTCCGTGGGGCGAATAGAGGCGGGCTACGCGATACTTGTTGACCCGCAGGGCTGAACCGACGATACGCGCCAGCACGCCGCCCTTGGCGCCGTGCCCGTGCAATACATCCGGTTGCAAACTTCTGATTTCCTTGTAGCCGCGCCATAGCGCCGCGGCGTCCGATGCCCCGATCGAACGATGGATCGGTACGCGGATGATGCCGAGTGCCAGATGAGGTCGAACCTCTTCGAACAGCGCGTCCTCGTGGGCACCGCCGGTGGTGCTGTCGCAAAGGATTCCGACCTGATGCCCGGCATTCGCATGCGCCTCGGCAAGGTCGCGCACGTGCCGGAATATGCCGCCGACCGGGGATCTGAAGCAATGAAGAATGCGCAAGGGGCGTTCGCTCATGGCGATCAGAACAGTCGTTCGCGTATATAGACGGTGTCGCCGGCGAGAACCGGGTCGGTTATCGGAACGCGTCCGGTGATGATGCGGCCGTTGATCTTGCGGGTGATGTCGGCGGTTGCCTGGTTGGCGCGTGGCGTGAAGCCGCCTGCGACGGCGATCGCATTCTGTACCGTCATCCCCGGAACGTAGGCATATTGGCCGGCCTGTCCCACTTCGCCCATGATGAAGACGGAACGGTAGCGGTCGACCTCGATCGTGACGTCCGGATCCTTGAGGAAGCCCTGGCGCAGCTTCGATGCGATCATCCCCTCCAGTTCCGGAAGCGTATGCCCGCGTGACGGAACGGCCCCGATCAGCGGGAAGGCGACATAGCCGGCCTGATCGACCGTATAGCTGCCGCTGAGGCTTGCCTGTTCGAAGACGTTGATGCGCAGGCGGTCACCGCTGTCCAGCCGATAGGGCTGCACCGTCGCCTGGCTGAAGCCTTTGGGGGCGGGCTGGTAATTCGTGCAACCGCCGACGAGCGCCGACAAAATCGCAACGGCGAAGACGCTTGTTCTCTTGTTGGCTGCGGTCGACATGCGGCTAGGGGCTCCGAAAACGATCACCGTTCGCCGATGTTATCGATCCGTTAGGGTTAATGGCCGGTAAATCCGCCACGAGAATTTCCGGCATCGAATGTCCTTCCGATCCATGACGCATGCCGCCCTCTGGTTGCAGCGGAAATTAACCGTTGGGTTACCATGTTCGTTTACCTTCCCGCCAAACGAGAAAGCTTTGGAGTGCAGGCATGTCGGGCATCGGCGGGCAGCAGGATGTGGATATCGATCTCGGCGGGCTTTTTCGCGCCATCTGGCAGCGCCGCGTGCGGGTGCTGCTCGCCACGGTTGGGGCCGCTGCCGTCGCTTTCGGGGCTGCCAAGATGGTCGCTCCCGATTACGAGGGCGAGACGCGCGTCCTGATAGAGTCGCGCGAGCCCGAGTTCAGCGGCGCCAATCAAGTTTCGCAGAATGGCTCCGACCGGATGTTCGACGAGTCGGGCATCCTCAGCCAGGTGCAGGTCCTGCGTTCGGCGGACCTGATCAAGCAGGTCGCGCGCAACATGAAGCTTCACGAACTCGACGAGTTCGATCCCTCCGCACGGCCTTCCGCTGCGTCCGATCTCCTGGTGATGTTGGGCCTGAAGAAGAATCCTCTCGATTTGCCGCCGGAAGAACGGGTGCTGAAGGAGTTCGAAGAGAAGCTGCAGGTCTACCAGGTCGAAAAGTCGCGTGTGATCGCCATCGCCTTCACCTCGAAGGATGCGAAGCTCGCAGCCGCCATTCCGAACGAAATGGCCAATGTCTATCTTTCGCTGCAGAGCGGAGCCAAGCTCGACTCGAACTCCGAGGCAAGCCGCTGGCTTGAGCCGGAGATCGCCAACCTGCGCGAGAAGGTGCGCGAGGCGGAGGCGAAGGTCGCGCTTTACCGCGCCGAGTCGGGTCTGCTTGCGGCCGGCGAGACGCAGAATTTTGCCACGCGCCAGCTTACCGACATTTCGACGGAGCTTGCACGGGTGCGCTCGGAGCGGGCGAACACGGCCGCGCGCGCCGAGGGTATGCGGACGGCGCTTGCCGACGGCCGTCCGGCGGACACGCTTGCCGACATCGTCGGTTCGCCGATGATCCAGCGTCTCAAGGAGAACCGCGCCAACGTCCAGGCGCAGATCGCAGACCTGTCGACGGCACTGCTCGACGGTCATCCGCGGTTGAAGGGGCTCAAGTCCCAGCTCGAAGGGATCGAAGGGGCGATCCGGTCGGAGACCCGGAAGATTCTTGCGAGCCTCGAAAATGAGGCGAAGGTCGGGCAACTGCGCGAGCAGCAGCTCGTTCAGCAAATGAACACGCTCAAGGCGCAATCGGCGCAGGCGGGCGAGGAGGAAGTCGGGCTGCGCGCGCTCGAGCGCGAGGCAACGGCGCAGCGCCAACTGCTCGAAACCTATCTCGCCCGATACCGCGAGGCGACCTCGCGTACCGTGGCGAACGCAACTCCGGCCGATGCGCGTGTGATTTCGCGCGCCGTGGTCCCGACCAGCCAGAGTTTCCCGAAGGTGCTGCCGATAACGATCGTCGCTGCCTTTGCGAGCCTCCTGGTCAGTTGCGTCGTCATCATGCTCGGCGAACTTTTCAGCGGCCGCGCGCTGAGGCCGGTCTCGGTCCCCGAAGCACCGGCCCCGGGTCAGCCCGCAGAAATGCCTTCAGTCCTTGGTGTCGTCGAAGAAAATCCCGCATCTGTCCTCGCCGCCGCAGACCCTGCGCCCGAGGAAAACGGCGACGAGGGGAATGCGGCATCGAAGCACGACTTTTCGATCGAGTCGGTCGCCGAACATCTTCGTGCCAACGGTGTGCGGATTGCGGTCTCGGTATCCCCGGGCGGCGACGAGGGATCGACGGCGACCGTGATGCTGGCGCGCCTTCTGGCCGAGGACGAGCAGAAAGTCGTGCTGATCGACCTTTCCGGTTCGGCCTGTCCGACGCGGCTCATGGCACAATCGCGGGACCTTGCCGGGGTCACGAATCTGCTCATGGGCGAAGTCGCCTTCTCCGAGTCGATTCATTCGGACAGGTTGTCCGAAGCACATATCATACCCCATGGCGACGCCGACCCTCATGCGGCGATGCGCGGCATCGACCGGC
Organism: Ensifer sp. R1-3; assembly: GCF_056739175.1. Classification (NCBI taxonomy): domain Bacteria; kingdom Pseudomonadati; phylum Pseudomonadota; class Alphaproteobacteria; order Hyphomicrobiales; family Rhizobiaceae; genus Ensifer; species Ensifer sp. R1-3. The sequence continues at coordinate 1,515,404 of NZ_CP096515.1, read as the reverse complement.
TACAGATCATCATCGATGCGCTCGCCAATGCCTACGATCTCGTCCTGATCGAATGCGGGTCGGCCGACGCGGAGGCCGTGGCCAAGGTGGCACGGCACGAGGGCACCGAGATCATCCTGTCGGCACCGTCGATCAGCGACAATGAGATCGTCGAAATGCTGATGAGTTTCGGGGAAGCCGGATATCGCGACGTCGTGCTGATGACCGGGAAGGGGCAGGACGGCCCGGATTTTCCCGACCGCCGCGCTGCATAACGTCACGCTTCATCCGCGTTCGCAGCCGATGTCTGTCGCCGCTGCCGCTGCCGTTGAATGAAGGCATAAAGCGTTTCGTTGGCCTTGACCAACCGTTTCGCCCGGGCGATCGCCCTGAAACCGCCGGCGGCCAGCCGGCCGCGGAACGTCAGGGGCAGAACGATGTCGCGCAACGTCGTCTCGACCGTGCACCACGACCGCTTGTAAGGCTGATCGCCGATGCCGAAGTCGAAGAGGGCGACGCCTTCTGCGCAAAGACGCTCGATCATTCTGTAGAAAAGCAACTCGCCCGGGCTGGCATCCGCGGCGATTTCCTCGTCGATCGAGCCGAACTGGCAGATGACGTGGTCGCCCTTGCGCGAGAGACCGGCGACCGCGACAACGCGGCCGGCGTGTTCGCCCCTCAGCCTTATGGCATTGAGCTCCAGGAGGTTGCCGGGCTCGGGGGCCCTGGCATCGATCAGGGCGTGGAAAAAGGTGCGCGTCTCCGCCTCGCGAAAGGCATCCGGCAGGCCGAGTGTCTCGAAGCGGGCGGCTTTCTGCCGGAAGAATGTCTCGAGCAGGGCATGGGCCTCCTGCGCTTCGCGAGCGATCACATAGTCGTAGCCGCCGATCTCGGCGAGGCGCCTTTCGGATATGCGCATCTTTTTGCGCCGCCGCTTGGCATTGATCTGGGCGAGCGTGCGCTCCATGGTGCCGAGAAGCGGCAATTGGAACGAGGCGTTCGGGTTCTCGATGCCGGCCAGAACGGCGAGGGGGTGCGGCGCGCCGCGCCAGATCCGCGGCGTCCGGTCGAACACGATCACGTCCGCGAAACGGCGGAGCTGGCGACCGATACCGCCGGTCAGCGCTGCCGTGAGCTCCGTAGCGGGCACGTTGCCGATGCCGGCGCCGAACAGGCCGGTGTTGAGATTGCTGTGCTCCGAGCCGATCAGGCGCGCCGCGCGGAGAAGCCGGCTGCGTTCGATCTCGAAAGGAAGGAGAAAAAGCGGCTCCCTGCCGGCGGCGCCACGGACGATGAGCACCTCGCTGCCATGCGTCTTTGTCCATGCCGCGCACCAGTCGAAGCTCTGGTGCAGCGAATTGCCGCTGCTTTCGTCAAGCGCTCGCCATTCCGCTTCGAGCTCGGCCATGTCCGCGTGGACGGAGATGGTGATCCGGTCGGCAGCGCTGCCTCCATGGGCGAGGCTCCCGGCCGAATGATACCGCCCGGCGCTGGTTTCCGGCGAAAGGGTGAAATCGGAACTTGCCATCATTGTCGATCCGCATGCGTGATGCAGCCATTGAAGCGGAAATTCCGATAGATCTGATTAATCCGGCAGGCACTCGCGTGCCCGGCAGACAACAGGGTTAGGGGAATATGAAGCCGGAACAGGCGGCGGCTGGAATTGCCGGCGCAGGCGCGTTAAGTTCTCTGCCGTTCGATGGAGGGGCAGATGCGCCACCGAGAAAGGTCCGGGTTCAAGCGGTTTTGTGCAGCCGGACCGCAGAGCCGGCCTGAATGTCTGCTAGGACGACCATTTCCCTGGAGCGAATAATGCCACCCATCCATTCCGCGCCTGATCCAGGCGCCGCCTTTCCCGTCGCCGAGTTCCCGCGCATCGGATTTCTCAGGAACATCGTGCGCTCGCCACTGATCGAGGCCGGCGAGTTCAGCTATTACGACGATCCGGACGGTCCCGAGCGCTTCGAAGAGAAGTGCGTTCTCTATCACTATGACTTCGTGGGCGATCGGCTGGTGATCGGCCGCTTCTGTGCGCTGGCGACCGGCATACAGTTCATTATGAACGGGGCCAACCACGCGACCGGAGGCTTCTCGACCTTTCCGTTCGGCATCTTCCCCGGTGCCTGGCGCGATGGCTTCGACCCTGACGCCTACAGGACCGGTTATCGTGGCGACACGATCGTCGGAAACGATGTCTGGATCGGCATGGAGGCGACCATTTTGCCGGGCGTGACGATCGGCGACGGCGCGATCGTTGCGGCAAAAGCGGTCGTTACGAAGGATGTGCCTCCCTATGCCGTCGTCGCGGGCAATCCCGCACGGGTGGTGAGATCGCGCTTCCCCGATGCAACGATCGAGCGATTGCAGGCGATTGCCTGGTGGCGTTGGCCGATCGACAAGGTGACGCGCAACATCGCGGCGATCACCGGCGCCGATCTCGATGCACTGGAAGGCGCCCGGTAGAAGTCAGACGAGGAATCCGGTCGCGAGCGCCCTTGCCCATTCGGCGCGGCCGCGTTCGGCCGCGAGGAGCGACGCCGCCATGTGATCGTAGCCGACACAGCGGAAGGTGACGTTCCAGTCGCCGGAGGCCCGCTCGACAATGGCGTAGCGGGCATCCGGCGAACCGGTTTCGACCTTGTGCGCGACCGGCCGGTCGTCGTCATAGGCAGGGCAGCCGACACTGCCCGGGTTGACCAGCAGCCGCCCGCCCGAAAGCCGCAGGGCGCGTTGAACATGCGTGTGGCCGCAGAGGATCACGGGATGCTCGATACCGTCGGCAAAGCGCTCGATCTCCGCGCGCCGCGCCATGTGAACGATGCCATCGCCCGTCAGCGCCTCCATCCAGTAGGTCTCGTCGCTTGCCGGGGTGCCATGGCAGAGAAAGAGAGCGTCCCGATAGACAAGGGTCGCCGGCAGAGCTGCCAGCCAGTGGAGGTGGTGCTCATCGAGTTCGTCATGGGCGGAGCGGTCGGACAATCCCATGCGGGCAGGGCCGAGCGTGAGAAGATAGCGGTCGTGATTGCCGCGTATCGCAGCGGTACGGCGGCCGATCAGGATCTCCGCCGTCCGGGCGGCATTCAGCGGGCCGCTCAGATGATCGCCAAGATTGACGATCTCGTCGATGCCCTGTGCATCGATGTCGGCAAGCACGGCCTCGAGCGCGAGATCGTTGCCGTGAATATCGGAGATTACCGCGATTCTCATACCTGGAAACCTCAATGATCGGCGGCGGGTTTTTCCATCCACTTGATGATCAGCATGGCGGGAAGAACCCACAGCAGGCCGGTGAAGAAGAAATAAAGCAGATGCACCCACCAGGGAGACGCGCCGAGCAGCAGGGAAGCGAAGGTAACGGCCGCAAGTGCGTAGACGACGACGAGGATGATGAGCAGGACGGTGCCGATCAGTTTTCGGAGGCGTACGGGCATTTTTCGTTCTTTCGGTGGCGGCAACGCTGGCACTCGGGCGGCCCGCGACGGCATGCCGCAAAGGGTTCGGCCTTGTTTTGCACGGCACTCTGGTGCAAATCAACGGCTTTCAGACCGTCCTGACCGGCAACGCCGGCATAACGGTACCGTTTCCGGCGACAGATGAGGAAGTGCCATGGCCCACGCCGAATTGGCAACAGAACAGACGCTGCTCAAAGAGATCGGCAGAACCGAGCGCAACCGCCGGCAGATCCGCGGCTGGCTTGCCGCCGTTCTCTTCGCTCTGTTTGCGCTGGTGCTCGTCGGAGGGGCGACGCGACTGACCGAATCCGGCTTGTCGATCACCGAGTGGAAACCCGTCCACGGCGTCATACCGCCGCTCTCCGCGGAGGAATGGGAGGAGGAATTCCGTCTCTACCAGCGCATTCCGCAATATGAGCAGATCAACAAGGGCATGACGGTCGATGAGTTCAAGACCATCTTCTGGTGGGAATGGGCGCACCGGCTGCTCGCGCGCGGCATCGGCGTGATCTTCGCCCTGCCGCTCTTCTTCTTCTGGGTCACAGGGCGGATCGAGCGACGTCTGCGGCTGCCGCTTCTCGGAATCCTGGCGCTCGGCGGTTTTCAGGGCTTCATCGGCTGGTGGATGGTATCCTCCGGTCTGGCGGAACGGACTGCAGTCAGCCAGTACCGGCTCGCCACGCATCTGACCATCGCCTGCCTGATCTTCGCCGCCTGCATGTGGATTTACCGGGGGCTGTGTCCGCATTCCGACGACGCGCATCCGACGAAAAGGTCGCAAGGGATGGCCGGGGCCATAGCGATCATGAGCCTCTTCCAGATCTATCTGGGCGCGATCGTCGCCGGTCTCGATGCGGGTCTGAGCTACAACACCTGGCCGCTGATGGACGGGGCGATCGTCCCGGGCGGCCTGTTCGTGCAGCAGCCCGCCTGGATCAATCTCTTCGAAAATCCGAAGACGGTGCAGTTCGTACACCGTCTCGGCGCCTATCTGCTGTTCGCATTGGCGCTTTGGCACATGATCGCGTCGCTCCGTGCCGCGCCGGAGACGACACATGCCCGCCGCTCGGTGCTCCTGTTCGCGCTGGTGACGGTGCAGGCGGCAATCGGCATCACGACGCTGCTTCTGCAGGTACCGATCGGCTGGGGCGTGCTGCATCAGGGCGGTGCGCTCGTCGTGCTCGGCTTCGCGATCGCCCATTGGCGCGGTTTCGTCGGCACCTATCCGAGAGACACGGCGATAGAAATGCGCGACTGATTTGCCTGCGATCGAACGAACGAAAACCCCGGCAGGAACGCTGCCGGGGTTTTCGTCTCGATTTGCTGTGTCAGGCGGACAGCATCAGGTCCATGTTCTGGACGGCGGCGCCCGAGGCGCCCTTGCCGAGATTATCGAGCAGCGCGACCAGATTGACATGCGCTCCGCCCTTGGTGCCGAAGACGAAAAGCTTCATGGCGTCGCTGCCGGCGAGCTCCGTGGCGTCGATCCGGGCGAGCATGGCGCTCTCGTCAAGCGGCACGACTTCGACGATCGACTGTCCCGCATAATGGTCGACGAGGGCACGATGGATCGTTTCGAGCGTTGCACCGGCAGCCAGGTCCTCGAGATAGAGTGGCACCTGCACGATCATCCCCTGCGCGAACTTGCCGACGGAAGGGCTGAAGACCGGTGCGCGCTCGAGGAGCCCGTGCATCTTCATTTCCGGCACGTGCTTGTGCTTCAGGGTAAGCCCATAAAGGAAATGCGGCGCGCCGATGTGGTCCGGATTCTGATCGTCCTCCATCTGCGCGATCATCTGTTTGCCGCCGCCGGTATAGCCCGAAACCGCATTGACGGTGACGGGATAGCCATCCGGCAGGATACCCGCCTGGCGCAGAGGGCGGATCAGGGCGATCGCTCCGGTCGGGTAGCAGCCGGGATTGGCGACATGGCGCGCGTCGCGGATCCGCTGGGGCTGCGCCTTGTCCATCTCGGCAAAGCCATAGGCCCAGTCGGGAGCGACGCGATGCGCGGTCGAAGTGTCGATGATGCGCACGCGATTGTTTCCGGCCACCATGGCAACGGCCTCCCGCGAGGCGTCGTCCGGCAGGCATAGGATGGCGATATCGGCGCTGTTCAGAAGGTCCTCACGCATCGCCGCATTGCGTCGCTCTGCTTCCGGAATGGACAGGAGTTCGAGATCCGTACGCCCGGCCATGCGCACACGGATCTGCAGGCCCGTCGTGCCGTGTTCGCCATCGATAAAGATCTTCGGTTTCATGATTTCCCTGCTCCTGCAGTCCGTTAGCGGCGTTTCCGGAATCAGTCTGGCATAGAATTGAATCAATTTCTTGAGCGCACGCAGCCGCTTCGATCAGCCGCGCCTCTCCGCCAGCCACTCGGCACGCAGGCCCAGCATATACATGGCGATGGTCGAGCCAGCAATGGCGGTGAGGTCCGCGTGGTCGTAGGCGGGCGCCACCTCGACCACGTCGCTTCCGGCGATATGAAGCGCTCCGAGTTTGCGCAGGACCGATAGTATCTTTGCGCTCGAGGGGCCGCCGGCCACGGGCGTGCCCGTGCCGGGCGCAAAGGCCGGGTCGAGGCAATCGATATCGAAGGTCAGATAGGCGGGGCGATTGTCGACATGGCGGATGATGGTATCGGCGATCTCCTCGGCGCGCATCTCCTCGAGCTCGTAGCCGTAGACGATCCGAATGCCGCAATCCTCCGGTGCATGCGTCCGGATGCCGATCTGGATCGAGCGTTCCACGTCGATCAGCCCCTCGCGTGCCGCGCGGCCGACGAAGGCGCCATGATCGATGCGGCCTTTCTCGTCCGGCCAGGTGTCCTGATGGGCATCGAACTGGACGAGGGCGAGGGGCCCGTGCAGGGCTGCATGGGCCCTCAGGATGGGATAGGTGACGAAGTGGTCGCCGCCGAGCGTCAGCAGGTAGGCGCCCGACTTCAGGATTTTCGACGCCTCGCGCTCAATGGTCTGGGGAGTCCTCGCATGGTTGCCGTAGTCGAGCAGGCAATCGCCGTAATCGATCGTCGCCATGTCGGCAAACAGGTCGCGCTGGAACGGATATTGCGGATCGTTGTCGAAGATCGCCGATGCACGGCGGATCGCCTGAGGCCCGAAGCGTGCGCCGGGGCGATTCGACGTGGCTGCATCGAACGGAATTCCCCAGACGACCGCCTCCGCACCCTTGAGCTCCTTGGTGTATTTCCGCCGCATGAAGGAAAGGATGCCGGCATGCGTCGGATCGGAGGCCGCCGCCGTCAGTGATTTCGCAGTGATCGCGTGGTCGATCGACTTGTTGGCCATGCTGTTCTCCCGTCGGATGGACGGGACGTTGGCCAATCGATCGGGGCAAGGCAAGAGCCCGGCGTCAAAATCATGTGCAAGGGAACCCTTGGCCCACGGCGCATGAAAAAAGGCCGGGACGAGCCCGGCCTTCGAAAGTGCAGTCTGCCAGCGATTAGCGCTTGGAGAACTGGAACGAACGACGTGCCTTGGCACGGCCGTACTTCTTGCGCTCGACCACGCGGCTGTCGCGGGTGAGGAAGCCGCCACGCTTCAGAACGGGGCGCAGGCCCGGCTCGAAGTAGGTGAGGGCCTTGGAAATGCCGTGACGAACGGCACCGGCCTGGCCGGAAAGGCCGCCGCCTGCAACGGTCGCATCGATGTCGAACTGGCCGTCACGGGCAGCCGCGACGACCGGCTGCTGCAGGATCATCTGCAGAACCGGACGGGCGAAATAGTCCGAGAAAGGCTTGCCGTTGACGGTGATCTTGCCGGAACCGGCCTTGATCCAAACGCGGGCGACGGCGTCCTTGCGCTTGCCGGTCGCGTAGGAGCGGCCCTGGGCGTCGACTTTCTTGACGTGAACCGGAGCAGCCGGTTCCGCGGTCGTGGCGATTTCCTTGAGAGCGGAAAGGTCAGCCATTATCAGGCGCTCCTTGTGTTCTTGCTGTTCAGCTTGGCGACGTCGAGGACGGCCGGCTGCTGTGCTTCGTGCGGGTGGTTCGAGCCGGCGTAGACACGCAGGTTCTTCATCTGGCGACGGCCGAGCGGGCCGCGCGGAACCATGCGCTCGACGGCCTTCTCGATGACGCGCTCCGGGAAGCGGCCTTCGATGATCTGGCGCGCGGTGCGCTCCTTGATGCCGCCGGGGTAGCCGGTGTGCCAGTAGTACTTCTTGTCGGTGTACTTCTTGCCGGTGAGGACGGCCTTCTCTGCATTGATGACGATGACGTTGTCGCCGTCGTCGACATGCGGCGTGTAGGTGGCTTTATGCTTGCCGCGCAGGCGGTTTGCGATGAGGGAAGCGAGGCGACCGACAACGAGGCCTTCGGCGTCGATGAGGATCCACTTCTTCTCCACCTCTGCAGGCTTCTGAACGAAGGTTGCCATATCTAAACTCTTTCGTTTGGACCCGGAACGAAGCCGGGCGTTTCTTGTTGCTTGCTTTGACCTCGAGGAGGGCAAAAAAGAAGGCGGCCCAGTCGGACCGCGATCTGGGGCAGCTTATACGGAAGCTCGCAAACAAGGTCAAGGCCGACTTTCCGCGCGTCATTAAAGAAGACGAAGCAAAATCAAATAGTTAATAGTGTGGTTTCATAATACCACACTTCAGCGGGGCGGAATCGAATAGGTCGCCGTCGCATGAGCGACCAAATCGGGGCTTGCCACCGGCTTTATCGAGGCGTCGAGAACGGCCAGCCGTTTGCCGAGCTTGAGAATCCGGCAGGTACATTCGAGTGGTTCCGGTTCCGGCTTGCGCAGGAAGTTGATGTTGAGGCTGGTGGTGACGGCAAGCGCGACCGGACCGATATGCGCGATGAGCGCGATATAGGCCGACACGTCCGCCAGCGCGAAGAGCGTCGGGCCCGAGACCGTGCCGCCCGGACGGATGTGGCGCTCGTTCGGGTCGAGCCGCATCGTGGCGAAGCCCGGTCCGGTCTCGGTCACCGCGAAGACCTTCCCGTCCGTGTGGACCTGCGGAAAATCGGTGTCGAGAAAGCGGTTGAGCTCATCGACGTTCATGACCGGCTGCAGGGTCATCGCGTCCTCTCCATGTTACTTGCCTCGGTTGCACCCGTTACAGAACGTCCTGCAGCGCCGCGCAAGCGGGAAATTGGTCTTACGCAGTTATGGGTCAGTCCGGCGCGCGGGCTTGAAAGAGCGGCGACGGCGGCGTACCACGGCACGAACTTCGATATGGGAGAGAACCATGGCGGACGTCGTTTCATTCAGGAAAGAAGAGTCGAACGGACCCTTGCTGCGCGAGTTCAACGGCCCGGTCCTGCGGCTTACACTGAACAATCCCCCGGCAAACGTGCTTTCGATCGCCCTGATGGAAGCATTGCTGGCGGCGCTCGAGGAGGCGTCCGTCTCGAAAGAGATCAAGGTCGTCGTGATCGCCGCGACAGGCAAGCTCTTCTCCGCCGGCCACGATCTCAAGGAAATGACCTCCCACAGGGCCGACCCCGACGGAGGCCGGGCGTTCTTCGAGCGAACGATTCGCCTTGCAGCCGAAGTCATGCTGACGATCACCAGGCTGCCGCAGCCGGTCATCGCCGAAGTCGACGGCCTTGCGACCGCCGCTGGCTGCCAGCTGGTCGCCAGTTGCGATCTCGCGATCTGCACCGACACGTCGACCTTCTGCACCCCCGGCGTGAATATCGGTCTTTTCTGTTCTACGCCGATGGTCGCCCTGACGCGCGCTGCCCATCGCAAGCAGGCGATGGAGATGCTTTTGACCGGTGAGACGATCGATGCCGGGACAGCGAAGGAGTTCGGTCTCGTCAACCGCATCGTACCGCAGCAATATCTGCGCCAGGTCATCGACAAATATGCGTCGATCATTGCCTCGAAGTCGCCGCAGGCGCTGAAGATCGGCAAGGAGGCTTTCTATCGCCAGGCGGAAATGCCGCTTGCCGATGCTTACGACTTCGCTGTCGGCGTGATGGTCGAGAACATGCTCGCCCGCGATGCCGAGGAAGGTATCGGTGCCTTTCTCGGCAAGCGCATGCCGGAATGGAAGGAGGAATAGTGCATGCCGCCCAAAAGTGTGCAGCGGTTTTGGATACGACATGCATGATAACGACCTACAGCGCGGCGCGCTTTATGTCCTAGGCCTCAGGCGAGCCTGAGCAGCAAGGCACCGAGCGCAATGATGCAGGCGGCGATGATGCGCCAGGCGCTGACGCGCTCCTTGAGGAACACGAAGGAGATGACCACGGCAAAGAGGATTGCCGTTTCGCGGAGCGCCGCGACGGTGGCGACCGGGGCTTTCGTCATCGCCCAGAGCGCAAGGCCATAGGAGCCGATCGATCCGGCGCCGCCGATAAGCCCGCGCCACCAGTGACGGCTCACATGCCGCGCGACCGGCTTGACGCCGCGTCGGGCAAAGGCCCAGCCGAAGAGCAGGACCGGCGGCAGCAATGCCATCCAGAGCGTGTAGGATATGGCATTGCCGGAAATGCGGGCGCCCATTCCGTCGACATAGGTATAGCTCGCGATCACGCAGGCGTTGAGCAGTGCCAGAACGATGGCGTGCCTGCCGCCCTTGCGGGATTCGAAGGCGAGCGTCAGCACGCCCGCGCAGATCGTCATGATGCCGGCCATCGCGCCGCCGGTCAGTTCCTCGCCGATGACGAGGCTGCTCGTCGCCGCAACGATCAGAGGAGCGACGCCGCGCATCAAGGGATAGACCAGCCCGATGTCGCCGGCCCGGTACGCGGCTGCGACCAGCTGGAAATAGGCGAACTGGAAAAGTGCCGAAACCAGGATGTAAGGCACGGCCTCGGAACCGGGCATCGGGAGGAAGGGCAGGAAGGGGAGCGCCACGACCGCGCCGCCAAGCGACACCATGGCGGCGTCGAGCGATTTTTCCGTACCGGCCTTGACGAGCGCGTTCCAGGTCGCGTGCAGCAGCGCTCCGAGAAGTACGAGCGCAATGACGTCCGGCGGCAAGATGAACCTCGGCGGGGTGATTGGGCGGGAAAGCCGGTTGTGGGCTCGCATTTGCCGAAATGCAACCGGAATTACGGATCGATCGCAACGAAACGGTTGAAATGCATGGCCGGGGGAAGGTGCCTCGGTTGACTCGCGGCCGCTCCACGCCAACTATCGCTCCGCATGATGAACATGCCCGGACAACAAGCATGAACCACGACGCCTACCCGGACTATTATCTTGCCGACATCCTGCGCGAGACGAAGACCATCGCGCTCGTCGGCGCCTCGCCGAAGCCGGAGCGGCCGAGCTATCGCGTCATGGCCTTCCTTCTCCGCAAGGGATACCGCGTCATTCCGGTCAATCCCGGCCATGCGGGCGGTACGATCCTCGACCAGCCGGTGGTAGCGCGCCTCGCGGATATAGGGGAGGCGATCGACATGGTGGACGTCTTCCGTGCGGCTTCGGCCTTGCCCGCGCTCGTCGACGAGATCCTGGCGCTGCCGGCCCTGCCCAAGGTCATCTGGGGACAGCTGTCCGTCCGCGACGACGCAGCTGCCGCCAAGGCTGAGGCCGCAGGCATCAAGGTCGTCATGGACCGTTGCCCGGCAATCGAATATCCGCGACTGGTCGGATGATCCTTAATAAGTGAGGGAGGAACGACGATGAAAGCCGGACCCGGATTCAGCACGCTTGCAATTCACGCCGGGGCCCAGCCCGATCCGACGACCGGTGCGCGGGCGACGCCGATCTATCAGACGACCAGCTTCGTCTTCAACGACACGGATCATGCAGCCGCACTGTTCGGCCTCCAGCAATTCGGCAATATCTATACCCGCATCATGAACCCGACGCAGGCGGTGCTGGAGGAGCGGATCGCGGCGCTCGAAGGCGGGACCGCCGGGCTGGCCGTTTCCTCGGGGCATGCGGCCCAGCTGCTGGTTTTCCATACGGTCATGAGGCCGGGTGACAATTTCGTTTCCGCCAGACAGCTTTACGGCGGGTCGGCCAATCAGTTCGGCCATGCCTTCAAGGCCTTCGACTGGCAGGTCCGTTGGGCCGATTCGGCGGAGCCCGAAAGCTTCGATGCGCAGATCGACGAACGCACCAAGGCGATCTTCATCGAAAGCCTCGCCAATCCGGGCGGCACCTTCGTCGACATAGCCGCGATCGCTGACGTTGCGCGGCGACACGGACTGCCGCTCATCGTCGACAATACGATGGCGACGCCCTATCTGATGCGGCCGCTCGAACACGGCGCCGATATCGTCGTCCATTCGCTCACCAAGTTCATCGGCGGTCACGGCAATTCGATGGGCGGCATCATCGTCGACGGCGGTACGTTCGACTGGTCGAAATCCGGCAAGTATCCGCTGCTGTCGGAGCCGAGGCCCGAATATGGCGGCGTCGTCCTGCACCAGGCCTTCGGCAACTTCGCCTTCGCCATCGCCGCACGGGTATTGGGTCTGAGGGACTTCGGTCCGGCCATTTCGCCCTTCAACGCCTTCCTGATCCAGACCGGCGTCGAGACGCTGCCGCTGAGGATGCAGCGCCATTGCGACAACGCGCTGGAGGTCGCCAATTGGCTGAAGGGACATGAAAAGGTCTCCTGGGTCCGCTATTCCGGGCTCGAAGACGATCCGAACCACGCACTGCAGAAACGCTACTCGCCGAAGGGGGCGGGAGCCGTTTTCACCTTCGGGCTCGCGGGCGGATACGAGGCGGGAAAGCGCTTTGTCGAGGCACTGGAAATGTTCTCCCATCTTGCCAATATCGGCGACACGCGTTCGCTCGTCATCCACCCCGCATCGACCACGCACCGGCAGCTCACGCCGGAGCAGCAGGTCGCCGCAGGCGCCGGACCCGACGTCATCCGGTTGTCGGTCGGCATCGAGGATGTGGCCGACATCATTGCCGATCTCGAACAGGCGCTGGGCAAGGCCTGAGAGGCGTGGAGGCTTCCCATGAGCCATATGCTGAATTTCGATCCGTCTTCCCTCGAGGCTGAGATCGGGGCGCCGGCGCCCGGCAGGCTGATTTCTGGAAATCCGGAATTTCGCACCTGGAATTTCGAGGAGGCCGGCGGGCTCTATGCGGGCATATGGGAGGCCACGCCCGGCAAATGGCGCATCGTCTATGACGAGTGGGAATATTTCCACATCCTCTCCGGTCATTCGATCGTGACCGAAGAGGGCGGGGTACCCCTTCATCTCAGAGCCGGCGACAGCCTGGTGCTGAGACCCGGCTTCAAGGGAACCTGGGAAGTCGTTGAAACGACTCGCAAGGACTACGTGATCCGCGTCTGACGCCGGCCGCGATGAGGACGTTGGGGAAGGTATGCGTTACGGCAGTGTCCGCTTGCGGGTGTGCGGGCATATTTCACCTGCGGCTCGGCCTGAGGATAGTATCTCCGTATCGACGGACGGCATCCGTCCCCACTTCCACCCTCATCCCTGTGCCTGTCACAGGGATCCAGCAGCGCCGCGTCTGCGGCGCCGAACAGTTCTTTAAGCCCAAGGACTTGGGCTTGCTGGATTCCTGTGACAAGCACAGGAATGAGGTTGGGGGAAGGTATGCGTTACGGCAGTGTCGGCTTGCGGGTGTGCGGGCATATTTCACCTGCGCCTCGGCCTGAGGATAGTATCGACGTATCGACGGACTGCATCCGTCCCCACTTCCACCCTCATTCCTGTGCTTGTCACAGGGATCCAGCAGCGCCGCGTCTGCGGCGCGGGAAGAGTCTTTCAGCCCAAGGACTTGGGCTTGCTGGATTCCTGTGACAAGCACAGGAATGAGGTTGGGGGGAAGGTATGCGTTACGGCAGTGTCCGCTTGTGGGTGTGCGGGCATATTTCACCTGCGGCTCGGCCTGAGGATAGTATCTCCGTATCGACGGACGTCCCCACTTCCACCCTCATCCCTGTGCTTGTCACAGGGATCCAGCAGCGCCGCGTCTGCGGCGCCGAACAGTTCTTTCAGCCCAAGGACTTGGTCTGGCTGGATTCCTGTGCCGGACACAGGAATGAGGTTGGGGGAAGGTATGCGTTACGGGCAGTGTCCGCTTGTGGGTGTGCGGGCATATTTCACCTGCGGCTCGGCCTGAGGATAGTATCGACGTATCGACGGACTGCATCCGTCCCTCCTTTCGCCCTCATCCCTGTGCCTGTCACAGGGATCCAGCAGCGCCGCGTCTGCGGCGCGGGAAGAGTCTTTCAGCCCAAGGACTTGGTCTGGCTGGATTCCTGTGACAAGCACAGGAATGAGGAGGGGAGAGTAGCGATTTCAAGCCGCCGCTCACCAGACGAGATCGAGCCGCTCCAGACCATGAAAGTGGAAGGCGTCCTTGACCGGCGGCTCGTTCTTGAGCCGCATCCCGGGAAGCCGCCGGAACAGGATCGGCAGCGAAATCTGCAACTCCAGCCGTGCCAGCGGTGCGCCGATGCAAAAGTGCAGGCCGGCGCCGAACGAAACATTGGCGCCTTCGTTGCGGTCCGGCCTGAACGTATCGGGAGAGGAGAATTTGCGCGGATCGACGTTCGCCGCCCCCAGCATCAGGCCGATCTTGTCCCCTTTCCTGAGGGCGATGCCGTTCTCCAGCTCGATATCCATGAGGGCGTAGCGCTGGAAGATGTGCAAGGGCGCGGCGAAGCGCAGACACTCCTCCACCGTGCGCTCCGTCGCCTTCTCGTCCGAGAAAAGTTCGGCGGGCGAGAGGCCGGACTGCAGGATCGTGCGCACGGCATTGCCGATCTGATGAACCGTCGCCTCGTGGCCCGCATTCAGAAGGAGGACCGTGGTCGAAATCAGCTCCGCGTCCGACAGGCGCTCGCCGTCTTTCTCCGAGGTGATCATATGCGTGAGCAGGTCGTCGGCCGGGTTTGTCCGCTTCTCGGCTATGATCCCTTTCAGGTAGCCGGCGAACTCCGCCGATGCATTGTTGGCGTCGAACTCCGTTTCCAGGCTGGGATTGAACACGTACATCTTCACCATGCGGTGCGACCAGTCGAGCAGACGCGGCGCCGCTTCGACCGGAATGCCGAGCATCCGCGCGATGATGGTTACCGGGATCGTCTCGGCATAGGTCTTCAACAGCTCGGTCTCGCCATCCTTCTCGAAGCCGTCGATCACCGCATGCGAGAGCGCCTCGATTTCCGGCCTGAGCTGTTCGATCTGACGGGAGACGAAGGCGCGGTTGACGAGCGTGCGCAGCCGCGTATGGGCCGGAGGCTCCAGTTCGAGCAGCGAGTGCGCCTCGAGTGCATCGAAATCTTTCAGATGCGGTTTCGGCTCCGGCATGCCGAGTTCTTCCCGGGTCGCGACATGCAGGATCTGTCGGCCGAAGCGACGGTCGCGCAACAGGCTGTTCAGCTGCTCGTAGCCCGCAAAGAACCACTGCTGCGGCTCTTCCCAGAAAAAGGCCGGACATTGCGCATGGAGCGCCGCGTAGGCCGGCAGCGGATTGCGGAAGAAACGGGGGTTGCGGACGTCAAGGGAGACGCGCCGGGCGGGGCCGTCGATGGTGATACCGGGGGCGATGGACATGATATCGACTCTTCGAATGCTGCAATCGGATGGCGATCCGCATCTCTATTGCGCCATGAGGGCTGACTGCAAGTGCCTCGGCACCGGAAGGAACAACATCGGCGATAGATACTTTTTCGGTAGCACCGCCCGACCTATTTGAGCATGATGCGGCAGCAAGCAGGGAGCGGCATGGCAAAGGCGCAAGGCAATCTATCCGCGGGCATTATGGCGGCGATACGAAAGCGACGGCCCACGGTCGTCAACCGTGATGCCGCCGTGAACCGCGGCGACATCGTGATCGCCTCCTATAATATCCACAAATGCGTGGGCACCGACGGGCGCTTCGACCCGCCGCGAATTGCGCAGGTCATCGCCGAGATCGGTGCGGATATCGTCGCGCTTCAGGAGGCCGACCAGAGATTCGGCGAGCGCGCGGGGCTCCTGGATCTCGAGCACCTGCGCCGTGAGGCGCATCTTGTCTCCGTTCCGATTTCGCCTTTTAGCGAGAAAGGCCACGGATGGCATGGCAACGTCCTGCTTATCCGTGAGGGTGCGGTTTCCGACGTGCGGCAGCTGAAATTGCCGGGCGTCGAGCCGCGCGGTGCCCTCGTCGTCGATCTCGACCTGAAAGCGGGACCGTTGCGGGTGATCGCCGCTCACCTGGGCCTGCTGCGTCATTCCCGGGCGCGCCAGGCGGAAACGCTTTTGAAGGCGACGGCGGACGGTGCCGGCCGGCCGACGCTGCTGATCGGCGACCTCAACGAATGGCGCATGGGCAAACGCTCCTCGCTCAGCTTCCTCAGTCCGATATTCGACCCGTCGCATTCAGCCGTTGCCAGTTTTCCCTCGCGCTTTCCGCTGCTGCCGCTCGACCGGGTTCTCGGCAATCCGCATCATCTGGTGACCTCGGTGGCCGTGCACGACACGCCGCTGGCGCGCGTGGCTTCGGACCATCTGCCCGTCAAGGCCTCGATCGATCTCAAGGTTGTCCAGAAGGACGGCCCCGAGGATGAGGAGGCCCGATTGGCCGATGCGGGGCAGGGATAGCGGTGTCGCACGCCTCATAGAAGGCGCAATGGTCGCCGTCGTACTTTGGTTTCTGCATGTTTCACCCTTGATCCGGCTCCGGTGAAACATGCGGCAGGGCAGCATCTGATGTGGTCGTGGGTTGCACTTTTTCTCGTAGCGCTCTGCGGGCTCTTCCTGGTCGCGGTCCTCTATGTCTACGGCTGGTTTGGCCGCAGGCCGCGGACCGAACCCTCATTCGCGCTCCCCATCGGCGGAGACGAGACGGGCATCGATCGGCAATTGGGCCCACTGCTGGGTGCCGCCCACCCCGGCGAGAGCGTGGTCGCGCTCATTTCCGATAACATCGAAGCCTTCGTTGCGCGGGCGCTTTCGGCGCGCCGGGCGGGGCGCAGCCTCGACCTGCAATATTACTACTGGAAGGACGACCTGACGGGGTTTCTGCTGACGCGCGAGATCATCCGGGCGGCCGACCGCGGCGTTCGCGTCCGCCTGCTGCTCGACGATATCAATGCAGGAATCCATGATCGTCTCTGCATTTCGCTCGACGCCCATCCGAATGTCGACGTGCGCCTCTTCAATCCAAGCCGGGCACGAACGGACCGCTTCCGCCGCGGGTTCGAAATGGCGATACGGGCCTTCAGTGCGACGCGCCGGATGCACAACAAGCTGTGGGTTGCCGATGGCCGGCTGGCGATATCCGGTGGGCGCAACATCGGTGATGCCTATTTCGACGCGGCCGAACTGTCGAACTTCCGTGACCTCGACGTCTGGATGGCGGGTCCGGTCGTCGACCAGGCGACGGCCATGTTCGATCTCTACTGGAACAGCACGTCGGTGCTGCCGATCGCAGCCCTCAGGACGCCGCGCAAGCAGTACCTTCCGGCGCTGAGAGAGGCGCTGGACGGGCTGGCGCGCACGGCGGCCGCGCGCTTCTATCTGGAAAGGGTCGCAGACGCGGCGGCTGCGGGTCCCGGCTCATACTGGGGAAGCCGGACCCTCCATCGCAGCGCGGATGTGCGCATGGCGTTCGACCCGCCGGAAAAGGCGCTGATGCAGAAGCGGCAGAACTGGCTGCTGCGCGAACTGTTCCCGCTGATCAAGGGCGCCAGCCGTGATCTGCGGATCATCTCGCCCTACTTCATCCCCGGCGCAGCGGGGACGCGCGTGCTGGCGCTCCTCGCGGGTAAGGGCGCGAGGGTGGCGGTGCTGACGAATTCGCTCGCTGCAACCGATGTCGCGGCAGTGCATGGCGGCTACGTGAAGTATCGCAAAGGGCTGCTTGACGGCGGTGTCGAGCTCTATGAGCTCAAGGAGCGCGGCGATTTCTTCGATCGCCACCGCATGTCGCTGTTCGGAGCGCGAAACGCGAGCCTCCACACCAAGGCCTTCGTCGTCGATGGCCTCTGCGGCTATGTCGGCTCCATGAACTTCGATCCGCGTTCCGCGTCGCTCAACACCGAGATGGGCATCGTCTTTTCCGACGAGGCGCTCGCCGCCGAGCTCCAATCGATATTCGACGAGGAAACGGCGCCGGAACGGAGCTATCGCCTGATGCTGAAGGACGGCCGGCCCGCATGGCGGGATCGGACGAACGGCTCCCTGCGGCTGCTGCGGCGCGAGCCGGACGCAGGCATTCTCCGGCGGCTGATCGCCGGCGTGATCCGCTTTCTGCCGTTGGAGTCACAGCTTTGAGAGGCGACGGAATTTACCGGTCGTTTACCGCGCTATTGCGAATGCCTGTGAGGAAGGTGGCCGGGGGCATGCGCGACGGCATCAAGAATTGGAAAATTGTTCTACCGCCAATCCGCCACGCCGATGAAAAGCTCTGGACCCCGGGCCTGCGACTATTCAGTTTATCGAATGTTCGCGTCTTGAAGTGAAGGGCATTGACACTCTATGTAAGGTCTGAGGCTTATCCGATGATTCCGGTCCGCGAAGGGATGCGGTCCCGATTGATGAAGGTTCGATATGAGAAATCCAGTTGATACGGCCATGGCGCTGGTGCCGATGGTTGTTGAGCAGACCAATCGCGGCGAGCGATCCTACGACATCTATTCGCGACTGCTCAAGGAGCGCATCATCTTCCTGACGGGACCGGTCGAAGACCACATGGCGACGCTGGTCTGCGCACAGCTGCTGTTCCTCGAGGCGGAAAACCCGAAGAAGGAAGTCGCTCTCTACATCAACTCTCCGGGCGGTGTCGTGACGGCGGGCATGGCGATCTACGACACCATGCAGTTCATCAAGCCGGCGGTCTCGACGCTCTGCATCGGCCAGGCGGCTTCGATGGGCTCGCTGCTGCTTGCCGCCGGTCACAAGGACATGCGGTTCGCAACGCCCAATTCGCGCATCATGGTCCACCAGCCCTCCGGCGGGTTCCAGGGCCAAGCGTCCGACATCGAACGGCATGCACGCGACATTCTCAAGATGAAGCGCCGGCTGAACGAGGTTTACGTCAAGCATTGCGGCCGCACTTACGAAGAAGTCGAGCAGACGCTCGACCGCGATCATTTCATGAGTGCGGACGAAGCGCTCGACTGGGGTTTGATCGACAAGGTGATCACGTCGCGCGATGCGGTCGAGGGCATGGAATAGGTTCGAACACGGGCTTTTGTGTCGCCACAGATGTAATTGTGACACATTTGTAATGGCGAAGGGGCTTTATCCGAGGGGCAAAGCCGTTAATATGAATCCTTAATGCTATGTTGGAACAAGGGGCATAGCATTCGGATTTGATGGGGAGAGTCGTTGCAACCGGTGATCGGGCCTCCGCCCGGACGGTGAGTACTCCCAAGAGCCTTGGGCGGCGCCTGGAGCCGACGTGCAAGGCGAACTGAGTGTCCGTGATATCTTTCCGAAGGTGTCCGGCGTGCTGGAAGGAAGTGGAAATGAGCAAGGTCAGCGGTAGCAACGGCGGTGACTCGAAGAATACCCTCTATTGTTCGTTTTGCGGCAAGAGCCAGCATGAAGTCCGCAAGCTGATTGCCGGACCGACCGTGTTCATCTGCGATGAATGCGTCGAACTCTGCATGGACATCATCCGCGAAGAGAACAAGACCTCGATGGTCAAGTCCCGCGACGGCGTTCCGACGCCGCAGGAGATCATCAAGGTCCTCGACGAATACGTCATCGGCCAGCAGCAGGCCAAGCGCATCCTGTCGGTCGCCGTGCATAACCACTACAAGCGCCTTGCCCATGCGGCAAAGAGCAGCGACGTGGAGCTGGCGAAGTCGAACATCATGCTGGTCGGGCCGACCGGCTGCGGCAAGACCTATCTGGCGCAGACGCTCGCCCGCATCATCGACGTTCCCTTCACGATGGCCGACGCGACGACGCTGACGGAGGCCGGCTATGTCGGTGAGGACGTCGAGAACATCATCCTCAAGCTCCTGCAGGCGGCCGATTACAACGTCGAGCGCGCCCAGCGCGGCATCGTCTACATCGACGAGGTCGACAAGATTTCCCGTAAGTCCGACAACCCGTCGATCACTCGCGACGTTTCGGGCGAGGGCGTGCAGCAGGCGCTTCTGAAGATCATGGAAGGTACCGTCGCCTCGGTACCGCCCCAGGGCGGCCGTAAGCATCCGCAGCAGGAATTCCTGCAGGTGGATACGACGAATATCCTCTTCATCTGCGGCGGCGCTTTTGCGGGCCTCGACAAGATCATCTCCGCCCGCGGCGAGAAGACGTCGATCGGCTTCGGCGCGACTGTGCGCGCTCCGGAAGACCGGCGCGTCGGCGAGGTGCTGCGCGAGCTCGAACCGGAAGATCTGGTCAAGTTCGGCCTCATCCCGGAGTTCATCGGGCGCTTGCCGGTTCTGGCGACGCTCGAGGATCTCGACGAGGATGCGCTGATCCAGATTCTGTCCGAGCCGAAGAACGCTCTGGTCAAGCAGTATCAGCGGCTTTTCGAGATGGAAGACGTCGAACTGAACTTCCACGAGGACGCGCTGCGTGAGATCGCCCGCCGTGCCATCGTCCGCAAGACCGGCGCACGCGGCCTGCGTTCGATCATGGAGAAGATCCTGCTCGACACCATGTTCGAACTGCCGACGCTGGAAGGCGTTCGCGAAGTCGTCATTTCGGACGAGGTCGTCAAGGGGACGGCGAGGCCGCTCTACATCTACTCGGAGCGTTCCGAGGAGAAGACCAACGTTTCGGCTTGAGGCCACAGCGCCGCGCGTCTTATCGGGCGCGCAACGCCGCTCACGATTGTTTGAAGAGCCCGCCGCGTGCGGGCTTTTTCATGGTGCGCCGTTGCGATCGTGGCGGCGAAGGGGTGGGGGGACCGGCGTTTTGGAGGACGGCTCTGCAGGCGCCGTTCCGGCCCGTTCGCTCGAATGTTTCAGTTCAAAATCATGGTGATCGCACCAATCGATTGTTGCTAAAGTGCCGCAACAACGCGATGATGTGCCGATTCAATGGATGCGTATTTGCGGACCGCGATATCCGGGCAGGTCGCAAGGTCTGCAACAGCATCCGAGCTTAAAGGTCGGGGATTATCCATGAAGGCGGGGATTGCGCCGTACCTTGAAAAGGCCTCTCTTGCACTCCACTTTCATGTACGAAATGTGACAGCCGGGAGTGCCGTAGAGGCTCCCGGAAACGGGCCCGAACATCGGGACGGAAAGGAAATGATATGACGAACAAAACGTCTCCGGCGACTGAAAGCGCGACCTATCCGGTTCTGCCGCTGCGTGACATCGTGGTCTTCCCCCACATGATCGTGCCGCTCTTCGTCGGCCGGGAAAAGTCGATCCGTGCACTCGAAGAGGTCATGG
The DNA here is from genome assembly GCF_056739175.1 of Ensifer sp. R1-3. Taxonomy (NCBI): domain Bacteria; kingdom Pseudomonadati; phylum Pseudomonadota; class Alphaproteobacteria; order Hyphomicrobiales; family Rhizobiaceae; genus Ensifer; species Ensifer sp. R1-3. The sequence continues at coordinate 1,494,693 of NZ_CP096515.1, read as the reverse complement.
GTACGGACAAGCAGATCATGCTCGTGACCCAGATCAACGCTACGGATGACGATCCGGAACCCTCCGCCATTTACAAAGTCGGCACGATTGCAAACGTGCTGCAGCTTCTGAAGCTCCCCGACGGCACCGTGAAGGTTCTGGTCGAAGGACGGTCGCGTGCCGAGATCGAGCGCTATACGCCGCGTGACGATTTCTACGAGGCCATGGCCCATGCACTGCCCGAACCGGACGAGGATCCGGTCGAGATCGAGGCGCTGAGCCGTTCGGTCGTTTCCGAATTCGAGAGCTATGTGAAGCTCAACAAGAAGATTTCGCCGGAAGTCGTCGGCGTCGCGAGCCAGATCGAAGACTACTCGAAGCTCGCTGATACCGTCGCATCCCACCTGTCGATCAAGATCGTCGAAAAGCAGGAAATGCTGGAGACGACGAGCGTGAAGATGCGCCTCGAAAAGGCGCTCGGCTTCATGGAAGGCGAGATTTCGGTTCTTCAGGTCGAAAAGCGCATCCGTTCGCGTGTCAAGCGCCAGATGGAGAAGACGCAGCGCGAGTACTACCTCAATGAGCAGATGAAGGCGATTCAGAAGGAGCTCGGCGACAGCGAGGACGGCCGCGACGAGATGGCCGAACTCGAAGAGCGCATCTCCAAGACGAAGCTCTCCAAGGAAGCCCGCGAAAAGGCGGATGCGGAGCTGAAGAAGCTGCGCCAGATGAGCCCGATGTCGGCGGAAGCGACTGTGGTCCGCAACTATCTCGACTGGCTGCTGGGCCTGCCCTGGGGCAAGAAGTCGAAGATCAAGACCGATCTCAACCACGCCGAAAAGGTGCTGGATACCGATCACTTCGGTCTGGACAAGGTAAAGGAACGTATCGTCGAGTACCTGGCGGTGCAGGCCCGTTCGTCCAAGATCAAGGGGCCGATCCTGTGCCTCGTCGGTCCTCCCGGCGTCGGCAAGACGTCGCTCGCCAAGTCGATCGCCAAGGCGACCGGCCGCGAATATATCCGCATGGCACTGGGCGGCGTTCGCGACGAGGCCGAAATTCGCGGCCATCGGCGGACCTATATCGGCTCCATGCCGGGTAAGGTCGTCCAGTCGATGAAGAAGGCGAAGAAGTCCAATCCGCTCTTCCTGCTCGACGAGATCGACAAGATGGGCCAGGACTTCCGTGGCGATCCGTCTTCGGCGCTTCTGGAGGTGCTCGATCCGGAACAGAACTCGACGTTCATGGATCACTACCTGGAGGTGGAATACGACCTCTCCAACGTGATGTTCATCACCACGGCGAACACGCTCAACATTCCGCCGCCGCTGATGGACCGCATGGAAGTCATCCGCATTGCCGGCTATACCGAAGATGAAAAGCGGGAGATTGCCAAGCGGCACCTGCTGCCGAAGGCGATCCGCGATCATGCGCTCCAGCCGAACGAATTCTCCGTGACCGATGGCGCCCTTATGGCGGTCATCCAGAACTACACGCGAGAAGCGGGCGTGCGCAACTTCGAGCGCGAGCTGATGAAGCTGGCGCGCAAGGCGGTGACGGAGATCCTCAAGGGCAAGACCAAGAAGGTCGAAGTGACGGCCGAGAACATCCACGACTATCTCGGTGTGCCGCGCTTCCGCCATGGCGAAGCCGAGCGCGACGATCAGGTCGGGGTGGTCACCGGTCTCGCCTGGACCGAGGTCGGCGGCGAACTGCTGACGATCGAGGGCGTGATGATGCCCGGCAAGGGCCGCATGACGGTTACCGGCAACCTGCGTGACGTGATGAAGGAATCCATTTCGGCAGCGGCATCCTATGTCCGCTCGCGCGCGATCGATTTCGGCATCGAGCCGCCGCTGTTCGACAAGCGCGACATTCACGTCCACGTGCCCGAGGGCGCAACTCCGAAGGACGGTCCGTCCGCCGGTGTGGCCATGGCGACGGCGATCGTGTCGGTGATGACCGGTATCCCGATCTCCAAGGACGTGGCGATGACGGGTGAAATCACCCTGCGTGGACGCGTCCTGCCGATCGGTGGTTTGAAGGAGAAGTTGCTGGCGGCTCTGCGCGGCGGCATCAAGAAGGTGCTGATCCCCGAGGAGAACGCCAAGGACCTCGCCGACATCCCTGACAACGTCAAGAACAGCCTCGAAATCATCCCCGTTTCGCGGATGGGCGAGGTGATCGCGCACGCGTTGCTGCGGCTTCCGGAGCCCATCGAATGGGATCCGGCAAGCCAGCCGGCCGCCCTGCCGTCCGTTGATTCGCAGGACGAAGCGGGCACTTCGATTGCCCACTGAGGCAGTACAGATAGGGTGGTAAGTGTGTCCCGCTTGCGCCCTTCGGCCAGAAAAACAAGGAAGACCGGCGTTCTGCCGGTCTTTTTTGTTGTAAAAGCACGCTGCAACCCTTGCATTCCAAGGGATTAGGCGCAATTGGGAATGGCAAGACGTGGGCATTGCTCTCGCAGCCCCGCCTTAAGAAGACAGTCGTTTCGAACCAGCATGAAAGGGGTGGAAACATGAACAAAAATGAGCTCGTGGCTGCCGTAGCCGACAAGGCCGGACTCTCGAAGGCAGATGCGTCTTCTGCCGTTGATGCAGTTTTTGAGACCATTCAGGGCGAACTGAAGAACGGCGGCGACATCCGCCTCGTCGGCTTCGGCAATTTCTCCGTATCGCGCCGCGAAGCCAGCAAGGGCCGCAACCCGTCGACGGGTGCGGAAGTTGACATCCCGGCACGCAACGTGCCGAAGTTCACGGCCGGCAAGGGCCTCAAGGACGCCGTCAACTAATTTACCGATTGAGCGGCGGGTGCCTCCGTCCGCTACTGGTTCATGTTCCATCTGTCGCGATACCGCCCAGGCGGCATTCGGCAGGTTGATTGAGGCCCGGTCATCCGGGCCTCTTTTCATTCCAAGCCTCGCTGTCATCCAGCTGTTACAGGACAGTTGCAAAAGCCTCCCGTCCGACGTTTTCGGACGCACGCGGAAGCGCAAAGGCGTGTCGCGACAAGGAGGGACAGATGAAAGCATTTTCCATCACCACGGCATTGGCCGCGGCGCTCGCCGCATCGACGGCGTCGGTCGTTCAGGCCGAACAGGTATTCAACCGCATCGCATCCTTTGCGGTGGCCACGAATTTGCCCGAGGGAGCCGAGCGGAACGCGCCGACATCGGCCGAAATCATCACCGCAAGCGAAGACGGCAATACGCTGATCTATTCCGACAGTCCCGGCAAGCGCATCGGGTTCATCGACATCACCGATGCCAAGGCGCCTGAGGCAGGCGGTATCGTCTCTTTCAGCGGGGAGCCGACCTCGGTCGCGGTAGCCGGCGCCAAAGCGCTCGTTGCCGTCAACACGAGCGAAAGCTTTACCAAGCCGTCCGGCGTGCTCGCCGTGGTCGACATTGCCGGGAGGAAGGTGGACGCCACCTGCGATCTCGGCGGCCAGCCGGACTCGGTGGCCGTGAACAAGGATCGGACGCTTGCCGCAATCGCGATCGAGAACGAGCGCGACGAGGACGTCAATGACGGGCAGATCCCGCAGATGCCTGCAGGCGATCTCGTGATCCTGTCGCTGAAGGACGGGGCGGCCGATTGCGCGACGATCAAGCATGTGACGCTGACCGGTCTCGCCGAGGTCGCCGGCGACGATCCCGAGCCGGAGTTCGTTGCCTTCAACGGCAGGGACGAGATTGCACTCACCCTCCAGGAGAACAACCACATCGTCGTCATCGACGGCAAGTCCGCGACCGTGAAGACGCATTTCCCTGCGGGCACGGTCGATCTCGAAGCTATCGACACCAAGCGTGACGGCTCCATCGCCTTCACCGGCGAGCAGGCGGGCCGCAAACGCGAGCCCGATGCGATCAAGTGGCTCGACGACGATCGTCTGGTCGTCGCCAATGAGGGCGACTACGAGGGCGGGAGCCGCGGCTTCACGATCTTCGACACGACCGGGAAGGTCCTCTACGAATCGGGAGCAGGCTTCGAGCGCGCTATCGCGTCGATCGGCCACTATCCGGAAAAGCGTTCCTCGGCGAAGGGCGTCGAGCCGGAAGGCCTGGAAATGGCGCAATTCGGGGAAGACAAGCTTTTCTTCGTTCTGTCCGAGCGTGCCTCGATCGTCGGCGTCTACAAGGATACGGGCGGCGAACCGGAGCTCGTCCAGCTTCTGCCCTCCGGCGTTTCGCCCGAGGGCGCTGTCGCCATTCCCGGGCGCAACCTGTTTGCGACCGCCAACGAGGTCGATCTCGTCGAAGACGGCGGGGCGCGGTCGCATGTCATGATCTACGAGCGCGGCGAAGGGAAGGCTGCCTATCCGCAGATCCGTTCCGTGGAGAAGGACGGGCTGCCCATCGGCTTCGGGGCGCTTTCCGGTCTTGCCGCTGCCGACAAGCCCGGCTTCCTGCATGCGGTCAACGATTCCGTCTTCTCGTCGCAGCCGACCATCTTCACGATCGACGCTACGCAGAAGCCCGCGCTGATCACGGAAGCCCTGCCGATCATCCGTGACGGCGCTCCCGCCCAGAAGCTCGACATCGAAGGCATCGCCAATGATGGCGAAGGCGGCTTCTGGCTCGCTTCGGAAGGCAATTCCGACAAGCTCTACAGCCACGCGCTGCTGCACGTGAACAAGAAGGGCGAGATCAAGCAGGAGATCGCGCTGCCGGAGGAATTGCGCGCCAACGAGATCCGCTACGGCTTCGAAGGCGTCGCAGTCGTGGGCGAAGGGGACGATCAGGTTCTCTGGATGGCTGTGCAGCGCGAATGGAAGGATGACGAGAAGGGCTTCGTCAAGCTCGTCTCCTACAAGCCGTCGAGCAAAGAATGGGGCGCCGTGCGCTATCCGCTTGAAAAGTCGGAGGAAGGCTGGGTCGGCCTGTCGGAAATCTCCGTTCATGGAGACTACGCCTATGTCGTCGAGCGTGACAATCTGATCGGCGAAGCCGCCAAGCTCAAGAAGCTCTACCGCGTTGCGCTTGCGGATTTGAAACCCGCGGCGCTCGGCGGGGAACTGCCTGTCGTGAACAAGGAAGAGGTGCGCGACCTCATTCCGGACCTGCAGTCGCTCAACGGCTATGTCGTCGACAAGGTCGAAGGCTTTTCAGTCGACGCAGCCGGCAACGGCTATGTCGTCACCGACAATGACGGCGTCGACGATTCCTCCGGCGAAACGCTGTTCTTCTCCATAGGCGCGATGGACGCCATGTAAGCGTCCCATCCCGAGAAAAAGGAAGAGGCCGGGACATGACGTCCCGGCCTCTTCCTTTTGCATTCGAAGCGAAGCTCAGAGCGGAATGAGGAAAAGTGTGCGCGGTTTTCCGCCCGCATCCCGCTCCAACTTTTGGAGTCGATCACGTTCATGTCTTTAGGTCGATCCGACCTAAAACATCGTGATCTAGCGCGCGACGGCAATCTCGGCGGCTTCCGCTTCTTCCTTGCGCTTGCGGATGTCGTCGGTTTTCTCGACGAGTTTGCTGACGATGTCATAGAGTTGGTCGAGTTGCTCGTCGTCGAGCGCCGAAAAGATCTCTTCGATGAGCTGCTTGCGCGGATGTTCTGCAGCCTGAAGTACGGCCCGGCCGGTCTCTGTTATCGAGACGATCTTCGCGCGGCGATCCTCGGGGTCGGGCTTTCTCATGACCAGACGGTCGCGTTCCAGTCCGTCGATCGCCTCGGTCACCGTTCGCGGAGCGAAATTCAGCGCACAGGCTATGTCGGTAGACCGACAGGGTCCGAGCTTGCTCAGGAAGAACAGGAACTTGCTCCTGGCAAGCGATACGCCTTCTTCCGTCATGGACTCGTTCACCAGCCGATGAACGCGATGGTAGAGCTCGAACAGCTTGTCGGAAACCTCGAATGTCTTCTTCATGACCTTATGAGTTATTATGAGGGGCCATGTGAAATGGCAGTGACATTATTGATAGTCACAATTGCCGCATTTGTCGACCAAAACCACCTAAAACTTGGGAATGACCGCCGGCTGTAAGAAACGCTTCCTGCTCGCGATGCCTTTGTTTGTGAAGCGAAGAGTTGCCGGCAGTTGGCGTTGCGATGCTGCTCGCATTCAAGCATTCCGTGGATACCTGGTCCTGCGGCCATTGACGAAAGCGGCGGCGCCGGGCCATGGTCCGCCCGGCCATGCCCTTCCGATTTGTTCACACCGCAGACCTCCATCTCGATTCGCCCTTGCGCAGCCTGGCACTCCGGAATGCGGAGCTTGCCGGCCTCGTTCGAAGCGCGACGCGCAATGCGCTCGTCCGCATCGTCGATCTCTGCATTGCCGAAAGCGTCGATGCGCTTTTGATCGCCGGCGATCTCTATGACGGCAGCCAGACTTCAATGAACACGGCGCTCTTCCTGGCGGGCGAGCTTCGGCGGCTCGACGAGGCCGGCATCCGGACGTTCATCATTCGCGGCAATCACGATTCCCAGTCGCAGGTGACGCGCGAACTCACCCTGCCGCCTTCGGTGCATGTATTTGCCGGCAAGAGCAGGACGGTTCATGTCAAGACGCTTGCGAACGGCCGCACGGTGCACGTCCACGGCGTGAGCTTTGGCGACCCCCACGCTCCGGAAAGCCTGTTGCCTCAGTTCCATCCGCCGGTCGCCGGCGGCATCAATATCGGCATGCTGCATACCAGCCTCTCCGGATCCGCGGCCCACGACCCCTACGCGCCCTGCAGCGTCGCCGAGCTTCAGCGGCACGGTTTCGACTACTGGGCCCTCGGCCATGTCCACCAGCGGCAGGTGCACTGCGAAAAGCCCTGCATCGTCATGCCCGGCATGCCGCAGGGCCGAGACATCAACGAAGCGGGGACGAAGGGCGTCACGGTCGTGACGATCGACGATGAAGGGCTGGTTACGCTGGATGAACGGCCGACCGGCACCGCCGCGTTCGAGCGGCACGAGATCGACGTGAGCGGGATTGCGGACTGGCGCGACATGCTGGATGCGGTGACCAGTGAATTGATCCTCCTTCGAAAGAACATGGCGGCGGACAATCTGATCCTGCGCTTGACGCTGACCGGCGCGACGCCGCTTGCCTGGCGCCTCAGGCGCGACGCGGATCTCCTGGAGGCGGAGATCGTCAACATCGCGGCCGGGATCGGCGGATGCTGGATCGAGAACACGGAAATGAGCTGCCAGGCAACCGGCAATGCGGAGCAAAATGCGGCCGATCCGGTCGGCGAACTGGCGGCACTCGTCGAAAACGACGTTCTGCCCTCCTTCGGCTTTCGCGCCGAACTGAGCGGCGTTGCCAAGGAGCTCCTGCAGCAATTGCCGCCTGAACTCAGGCAAGTGCTGGCGGGCGACGAAGAGGCGCTGGAGCGGCTGGCGCTGGAGGCAGCGCTTGCGGGGAGTGCGGATGTGCTGGCGCATCTTCACGGCCGTGCCGGCGCCGGAGGCACCGACTGATGCGGCTTCAGCGACTGGAGCTCGTCCGCTACGGCAAATTCACGGAGCGGCATCTCGATTTCGGCGAGGCGAAGCTGGGCGAGCCGGATTTTCACCTTATCTACGGCCCGAACGAAGCCGGCAAGTCGACCCTCTTCTCCGGCTTCCTCGACCTCATCTTCGGCATAGAACGTTCGAGCCCCTACGGCTTCCTGCATCCCTATCAGACGATGCGGATCGGCGGCATCGTCGCGGCCGGTAACCGCCTGCATCACGCCTACCGCATCAAGCGCAATGCCAACAGCCTGATCGGCCCCGACGAGCAGCCGCTGCCCGACGGCCTGTTTTCCACAGCCCTCGGCTCCATCGACCGGGCAACCTACAGCACGATGTTCTCGCTCGACGACGACAGCATCGAAGAGGGCGGGGAAGCCATACTGAAGAGCGAGGGCGAACTCGGGTCCCTTCTGTTTTCCGCGAGTTCCGGTCTGCCGGACAGCACCGCCGTGCTTGCCGGGCTTCGAGCCGAAGCGGATTCCTTCTTCCGCCCGCAGGCGCGCAAGCACCAGCTTGCCGAACTGAAGGCTGATCTCGATGCGTTGAAGGCGGAGCGGAACGAGATCGACGTGAATGCACGCGAATATGCAGCACTCCGCAAGGCCCTGGCGAGCATGCGCGCACGCCACGAGGCGGCGGCGAGGCTGCGCAACGAGTTGCGCGCCGACCGGGACAGGATGCGCGGTCAGCGCGACGCCCTGCCGCTTCTCGCGCGGCTTCGCGGCGCAAGGCAGGAGCTTGCCGGGCGGGACCCGTTGCCGGTGCCGCCGGCGGAGTGGCAGGAGGAGTTGCCGGTTCTTCGCCGGCGCGATGCGGAAATCTCCGCGGCGCTCCGGCAGGTGCACGAGGAACTCACCCGGCGGGGCGAAGAGCTTGCCGGGTTACCTCGGGACGAGCAGGCGCTCGCGATCGCGGAACGGTTCGGGGCTCTGCGTGAGACCGCCCTCGAAGCCCGCTATCTGACGGGGGACCGCGACATGCCGGCGCGTCTGGAGGAACTTGCGAAGACGGCCGCCGAGATCGATGCCTGCCTGGTCCGCCTCGGCGAGGCGGGCAATCCCGATCTCGCCTCGCTCCTGCTGCCGGCGGCGCGCGCCGTCCGCCTGCAGGATCTGATGCGCCGGCATGCAAGCCTTTCGGAAAGGCTTGCGTCGGCGCGCGAGGAGACGGAAACCGCCGAAGGGAACCACGGCGACGCCGAGCGCGAAGCCGCCCGGCTGAAGGAGGGGGCGGCCGACCCGGCGTTCCTCGCCGAGCGCGTGCATCTCCTCCGGCAGAGCGATTGCCTGTTGCGCCAGCAGTCGTCGGCAAGAGAGATCCACCGGCTCGAGGCTGCGATTTGCGACAGACTGGATGAATTGCGGCCCTTCGCCGGTACGATCGACGATCTGGCCGCGCTTCCCGCTCCGGCACCGGCCGTCGTGGAAGCGTGGCGGGCCGAGGACCACGCCGAGGCGGAGCGGCGCTTGCGCCTCGCCGACAGGATCGCCGATGAAAGCGAGCGCCAGGCCGGAGACGAGGCGCGCCTTGCCGCCATTGCGGCCAATGGCGGCGTCGTGGATGACGCGGCCGTTTGCGAACTGAGGCGGCGCCGCGATACTGCCTGGCAGCGGCATCGTGCCGATCTCGGCGAGCAGACGGCGATCGCATTCGAGACCGCACTGAACGAGCATGATGCAATCACGGCGCTTCGGCTTGCCCAGGCGGAGCGCGTGGCCGAGATACGCAGCCTGACGCTTGCCGTCACCGAGCGGAGCGCCCGCCTACAGTCGCTGGACGCGCAAAGGAAAGCCGCGGAGGAGCAGCGGCAGAGGCTGAGCGCCGAGATCGGCACCGCCGCACGCGCCTGTGGCTTGCCTTGCATAACGGGGCTGCCGCAATTGGAGGCCTGGCTTGCGGCCCGCGCATCCGCGCTCGAATTGCGCGGCGAACTGCGCACCGCGCTGAAGGAGCGCGACCGGGCGGTCGCCGAAGAGAAGGCGGCGGTCTGCAGCCTTCGGGCGGAGCTGGCGCGGCTCGGGATCACCGATGCGCTGCCGGAGCGGCTCGACGCCTTGCTCGCGGTGGCGGAACTTGTCTCCTCCCGCGCGGAGGCCGCATCCGCGGCCTACCGGAATGCCGTGGCGCAGTTCCAACGTGCCTCGGAGGCGCTCGAAAAGCGGCGGTCCGTCTTTGCGGCCGCGGAGGCTGCGATGGCGTCCTGGTGCGGGGAATGGGATGAGGCGCTCGCCGGCACATGGCTTTCCCGGCAGGTGGAGCGGCCACAGCCGCAGGAAATCGGCCCCGTGCTTGCCGTGCTTCAGGACCTCGACAAGCTGATGCAGAAGAAGGCGGAGCTCGACCATCGCGTGGCGGGCATGCGCAGGGATCAGGCGGCCTTCACGGAAAGCGTCGTGGGCCTGGCCGCGGTACTTGGCGAAAGACAGGCCGGCGATGTCCTCACGCTCTTTTGCGCGGTGCGCGATCGCGTTGCCGCCGCACTTCAGAAGGAGGAGCGCCGCCTGGCGCTTCAGGGCAATATCGAGCGCATGGAGGAGAGCCTCGACTCGCTGCGCGCCGAGGAGCGGCTCCACGCCGCCAACAGGCGAAGGGTCCTCGACTTCTTCGACTGCGGGACTCTCGACGAAGCGGCCGCCTGCCTGGAAGCCGCCCGCGAAGAGCAGCGGCTGCGGCAGAGATGCTCGGAAATGGAAAGCGATCTGGCTGCGCGGCTCGGCGTCGCGACCGCCGCCGAGGCCGAAGCGCTTCTAGCCGACCTCGACGACCGGGAGCTCGGCCTGGAACTCGCGCGGCTGGAGGAGGCGATCGACGCGGCCGACCGGGATGTCAGCGAGCTGCACGCCGATGTCAGGACCCGGGAGAGGGCGCTTGCCGCCGTCGAGGGCGGCGACCGGGTGGCGGAGCTCGAACAGCGGCGCCGCACGCTGCTTCTCGACATCGAGAGCAAGGCGATCGGCTATCTCCGGCTGCGTGCGGGCGTGATCGCCGCCGAACAGGCGCTCAGGCTGTTTCGCGAGCGCCACCGCAGCGCCATGATGCAGCGCGCCTCGCGAACTTTCATGCATATCAGCGGCGGCGAGTATTCCGGTCTCTCGACGCAAGCCGACAAGGGCCAGGAATTCCTCATCGCCAATACCGCCGCCGGCGGATCGAAGCTCGCCCGCGATCTTTCCAAGGGCACGCGCTTCCAGCTCTATCTCGCGCTCAGGATCGCCGGCTACCACGAGGTCGCGGCGACGCGGGAGACGCTGCCCTTCATCGCCGACGACATCATGGAAACCTTCGACGACGGCCGCGCCGGCCGCGCCTTCGAGCTGATGGCGGAAATGGCCGATGTCGGGCAGGTGATCTATCTGACCCACCACGAGCATCTTTGCGACATTGCGCGGAGCGCCTGCCCGGGCGTGACGATCCACCGGTTGTAGCCGCTTGCCGGAAGGAGGTAAGCTGCATGCGCCTTGGCCCTGCATCACCCGTCGGCTGGCCCGGCGAAGTCCCTCAAAGGAGGCACCAATGGAAATCTTCGAATGCGGATCGAGACCCTCGGCGCGCGGCCCGGCCGAATATTTCACCGGCTCCGTGCGCGTGGACCCAGCCTTCGAGGCGCCGTCACCCGCACGGGTACGCGGCGCGACCGTGACCTTCGAGCCCGGCGCACGCACCGCCTGGCACACGCACCCGCTCGGCCAGACCCTGATCGTCACCGCAGGCCGCGGCCTGGCGCAGAGCTGGGGCGGGCAACTGCGCGAGATCCGCGCCGGCGACGTCGTCTGGTTCCCGCCGGGAGAAAAGCACTGGCATGGCGCCGCGTCCGATACCGGCATGACGCATATCGCGATTCAGGAGGCGCTCGACGGCAAGGTGGTGGACTGGCTCGAGCATGTGACGGAGGAGCAGTATCGGGGCGGGTAGGGGTCGTGCGTGACGATGTCGAAGGCCCCCGGGCTTTTCCACGCTTATGGCGGGAGGGGTAACGGACCTGCTGCGCCGGGTGTTTTCGATTCGTCGCAGCCCCTCATCCCGCTGCCGCGACCTTCTCCCCGTATGACGGGGAGAAGGGGCAAGCCTCGGGCCCGCCGCTCCCCCGTGAGCGGCTAAGTGCAGAGCCACGCCGCGAGTCCCCTTCGCCCCGCTTGCGGGGAGAAGGTGGCCGGCAGCCGGATGAGATTCCATGAGGGGGTGGATAGCGCCGCGGCTTTTGCCAAAGTGGTGGTGTTACCAACCCAGCACCTTGGAGGGTCTCATGGCTGTGATTACACGAAGCCCCGATTGCACGGGCACTATCCGCACTGATCTTGGCGCAATTTTCGTTTCATTGGAACTGTCGCGGTCGACATGGCTGGTGACGTCGCTGTCGCCGGGCGGGGGCGAGAAGATGTCGCGGCACCAGGTGGATGGCGGCGATCTGGCCGGGCTTCTCGAACGCTTCGCGACGCTCAGGCGCAAGGCCGAGGCGCGCACCGGTCGCCGCTTTCCGGTGATCGTCGTCCAGGAGGCCGGTCTCGACGGCTTCTGGATCCACCGGGCTCTGGAGGCCGAGGGGATCGAGAGCCATGTCGTCGATCCTGCCTCGATCGCCATGCCGCGGCGGCGCCGGCGGACGAAGACGGACCGGATCGATGGCGAGATGCTGGTGCGCACGCTGCTGGCCTTCAAGCGCGGCGAGCCGCGCGTCTGCGCGATGGTCAAGGCGCCGACGCCGGAGCATGAGGATCGCCGCCGGCTGGTGCGGGAGCGCCAGGAATTGACCGCCGAGCGCGTCCGCGCGGTCAACCGCATCAAGGGCCTGCTGTTCGCCCAGGGGATCCGCGACTACCGGCCGCTGCGCCGCGACCGCCGGCAGCGCCTGGCGGAGCTGCGCGGCGGCGACGGACGTGCGCTCGGGCCGCATCTGCAGGCGCAACTCGCGCGGCTGCTCGAGCGGCTGGAATTGCTTCTTGAGCAGTTGAAGGCGCTGCTGGCGGCGCTCAAGGCACTGGCGGCCGAGGCGCAGGCGGCCGCCAGTGGGACGGACGCCGCCGTCATGGCGCGGCTACTCGAGATCAAGGGCATCGGCCTGGGCTTTGCCAGCGTCCTCTTCACCGAAGGCCTGTTCCGGCCGTTCGCCAACCGCCGGCAAGTAGCCGCCTATGCCGGACTGGCGCCGACGCCCTGGCGAAGCGGCACGATCGATTACGAGCAGGGCGTCTCCAAGGCGGGCAATCCGCGGCTGCGCGCGACGCTGATCCAGCTGGCCTGGCTGTGGCTGCGCCATCAGCCGCAGACCGCACTCAGCCGCTGGTTCCACGACCGGGTCAGGCAGAACGGCGGCCGCTTCAAAAAGGTGATGATCACAGCGCTGGCGCGCAAGCTTCTCGTGGCGGTGTGGAAATACGTCACCCAAGGCGTCGACATCGAGGGCATGGCGATGACCACCGCCTGATGCCGCTGCACGCTTTCTCCGCAGCCTGATCGGCTTCGGAGAATCCGGGTGAACGAACCGACTGCCCCTTGGCAGACAACGCCGTGGATGAGACTGGTCCCGTTCTCCCGAGCCCTCCCGCTGCAAGCGGAAGATTGGTGCAGCCGCCGGCCGGCGGCGACCGTATGTGAGGTTATGCGCCGAACGGCCCGTCCGACGCGCATGGTGACAAGGGCTCCCCGGCTTCTCGCGAAAACGATCGCAGGCAACGCGGCAATGCCTCGACACACGGGCATGCAACCACGGACCCCCGACCGACACGCCATCGTGGGATCGGGGGTGGATCGCCGCAAGGGCAAGCCGCTGCGCGGCCGGCCGATGGCCGACCCTTGCCCCGATCCACCCCCGATCCCAGAAAAACGCACAAGGTCGGGACGAGAGGAAGACCGCACCCGTCGAACAACGAGGAAAGTCCTCTTACACGGCAGGGATTGACAGCGAATTCCTCATGTGAGGGGCGACGAAACCAGCCCTGTCCGTCGTCTCCCGGCAGGTCACCGCCCGCCCATCGCCTGCGAGTTTTTCAGCCCAAGGACTTGGGCTGGCTGGATTCCTGTGACAAGCACAGGAATGAGGGGGGTTGCGGGGCTACATCAACGTTCACCTGGGGATACGCGCGCAGTCTCCTGACTTCCGTACGGCCTACGGGAGGTGCTCTGAGGACGGCACTCCCTCCTCCTCATCCCTGTGCTCGTCACAGGGATCCAGCAGCGCCGCGTCTGCGGCGCGGAAAAGCCTGTTCGCCCAAGGACTTGGCTTTGCTGGATTCCTGTGGCAGGCACAGGAATGACGGTCGGAGGGCGGCGATACGCAGACAGCGCGGCTTCCGGCATCGCTGCGGTTCAAAAAGCGGTTAGACGACTCGCGGGAGCCACCTGCGCCAACATTGCCTGCCATATGGAAAAATGGTGGGCGATGAGAGACTCGAACTCCCGACATCCTCGGTGTAAACGAGGCGCTCTACCAACTGAGCTAATCGCCCTCTCGCGTTGCCGGACAAGTGTCCGCCGCGTCGGTGGGCGTGATCTATGCGTAACCGGCGAAAACCGCAAGAGCGTTCGAGCGATTTTTTCGAATTTTTTATCGCGGGCCGGGGCGCCCGTTATGAAGCCTGTGGACAAATAGGGCGGCGACGAGCGGCAGTTATCGAGGCAGGCGGCGCATTGTTGGTCGCTCCGCTGGGCCCGCATATATATAAGGAGGGCGAGCCCCCGAGGGGGTGAACGGGTGCTCACCTTTGGAGCGTGCTTCCACAGGCGGCCAAATCCTTCCGAAAAGACATGCTGTGGACCAAAAAACGTTCCGTCACGGATTTGTTTTCAATCGCGCTTGACACCCCAAAGCGAACCGCTTAGTTAGCCGCTCATCGAACGGCAAGGCCGCTTCGGGCAGGGGCGCGCGAGCGCGTCTGGAACGTCAAGAGATGCGGGTGTAGCTCAGTCGGTTAGAGTGCCGGCCTGTCACGCCGGAGGTCGCGGGTTCGAGCCCCGTCACTCGCGCCACTCTTGAAAGACTGCGGCATTCTCAAAAAGTGCCGATGATGAGATAATGGCCAGCGATGGCCATAATGCGCGGGTGTAGCTCAGTCGGTTAGAGTGCCGGCCTGTCACGCCGGAGGTCGCGGGTTCGAGCCCCGTCACTCGCGCCATTCTCTTCTCGAGTGGCCGTCTCCCTTTTTCGGTACTTCCTTTTTTTGCATTGCGGCAAAGTGTCTCGCCGCGGAATTCCTGGCGCCGGGAGGCCCGGTTTCCCGCGATTGCGCGCATTGCCCCGCATCCCGCGGTGGGCGCATGTCCGCTATGCGCCGCGAACCGGTTTAAATGCCCCTTCGAGGCTTGCGCCCGGGCGCCGGCTGCGCTAACCACTCTGGCGTTGCAACATGCTTTTCGGCCTGCGGCATTCTTCGTTGAAGCGCTTTCATGGCGCCCTCCGCAGGCAGGGACGGATAAAATGACAGAACTTCTCGGTTCCTACGTACCGATCGCGATTTTCATTGGGATCGCGCTGGTGATCGGCCTCGCACTTCTGGTCGCTCCTTTCGCCGTCGCCTTCAAGGCGCCTGATTCGGAAAAACTGTCGGCTTACGAGTGCGGCTTCAATGCGTTCGACGACGCCCGCATGAAGTTCGACGTCCGCTTCTATCTCGTGTCGATCCTTTTCATCATCTTCGATCTCGAAGTCGCCTTCCTCTTCCCATGGGCGGTTTCGTTCAAGGAGATGGGCTGGTTCGGCTTCTGGTCGATGATGGTCTTCCTTCTGGTCCTGACGGTCGGCTTTATCTATGAATGGAAGAAGGGAGCGCTGGAATGGAATTAGCATCCGGCACCACGCTCGTTGCGCCGCAGCCCAAGGGGATCCTCGATCCCGCGACCGGCAAGCCGATCGGCAGCAATGACGCTTTCTTCGGCGAGATCAACAACGAGCTCGCCGACAAGGGCTTTCTCGTCACCTCGACCGACGAGCTGATCAACTGGGCCCGAACCGGTTCGCTGATGTGGATGACTTTCGGTCTCGCCTGCTGCGCGGTCGAAATGATGCAGATGTCGATGCCGCGTTACGATGCCGAACGCTTCGGTTTTGCGCCGCGCGCCTCGCCGCGTCAGTCCGACGTCATGATCGTCGCCGGCACGCTCACCAACAAGATGGCGCCCGCGCTGCGCAAGGTCTACGACCAGATGCCCGAGCCGCGTTACGTGATCTCGATGGGCTCCTGCGCCAATGGCGGCGGCTACTACCACTATTCCTATTCGGTTGTGCGCGGCTGCGACCGCGTCGTGCCCGTCGACATCTATGTGCCTGGCTGTCCTCCCACGGCAGAAGCGCTGCTTTACGGCGTGCTTCTGCTGCAGAAGAAGATCCGCCGGACCGGCACGATCGAGCGCTAAGGGCAGGGGAACTTAAGATGAGTGAAGCCCTGAACGAGCTTGCCTCCTATCTCCGCGAGGCGCGTGGCGCGCTGATCGCCGATGCGGAGGTCAAATACGGCGAACTGACGGTGACGGCGAAAGCCGAGAACCTCATCGCGCTCCTGACTTTCCTGCGCGACGACGTCCAGTGTGGTTTCGTCAGCTTCATCGATGTCTGCGGGGTCGATTATCCGCAGCGCCCGGACCGCTTCGATGTCGTCTATCATCTTCTCTCGCCGCGCCAGAACCAGCGCGTCCGCGTGAAGGTTGCGACCGGCGAGAACGAGCCCGTCCCGTCGGCGACGTCAGTTTTCCCCGGCGCCGACTGGTTCGAGCGCGAAGCCTATGACATGTATGGCATCCTCTTCACCGGTCACCCGGATCTGAGGCGCATCCTGACGGACTACGGCTTCGAAGGCTATCCGCTGCGCAAGGACTTCCCGCTGACCGGTTTCGTCGAGGTGCGTTACGACAACGAAGCCAAGCGCGTCGTCTACGAACCCGTCGAGCTGAAGCAGGAATTCCGCAATTTCGACTTTCTTTCGCCCTGGGAAGGCACGGAATACGTGCTGCCCGGCGACGAAAAGGCGAGACCACGCTGAATTAAGTCGGCCCGCGGCAGTCCGCGAAGGACGCCATCCGGCCTGGAGCAATCGGTATGACCGAACATAACGTCCGCAACTTCAACATCAACTTCGGCCCGCAGCATCCGGCGGCGCACGGCGTTCTGCGTCTGGTGCTGGAGCTTGACGGCGAGATCGTCGAGCGCGTCGATCCGCATATCGGCCTCCTGCATCGCGGCACGGAGAAGCTGATCGAGGCCAAGACCTATCTGCAGGCGATACCCTATTTCGACCGGCTCGACTATGTCGCGCCGATGAACCAGGAGCACGCCTTCGCGCTTGCGGTCGAAAGATTGACCGGTACGCAAGTGCCGATCCGCGGTCAGCTGATCCGCGTTCTCTATTCCGAGATCGGCCGTATCCTGTCGCATCTCCTCAACGTGACGACTCAGGCCATGGACGTCGGCGCGCTCACGCCGCCGCTCTGGGGCTTCGAGGAGCGCGAGAAGCTGATGGTCTTCTACGAGCGGGCCTGCGGCGCGCGCATGCACGCGGCCTATTTCCGTCCGGGCGGCGTACATCAGGACCTGCCGCACCAACTGGTCGAAGACATCGGCAACTGGATCGACCCGTTCCTGAAGACCGTCGACGATATCGACGAGCTTCTGACCGGCAACCGCATCTTCAAGCAGCGCAACGTCGATATCGGCGTCGTCAGCCTCGAAGACGCCTGGGCCTGGGGTTTCTCGGGCGTGATGGTGCGCGGCTCGGGTGCGGCCTGGGACCTGCGCCGTTCGCAGCCCTATGAATGCTATTCCGACCTGGAGTTCGACATTCCGATCGGCAAGAACGGCGACTGCTTCGACCGCTATCTCATCCGCATGATCGAAATGCGCCAGTCGGCGCGCATCATGCGCCAGTGCGTCGATCGCCTGCTCGGCGATGCCAAGATCGGTCCGGTCTCCTCGCTCGACGGCAAGATCGTGCCGCCGAAGCGCGGCGAGATGAAGCGGTCGATGGAGGCGCTGATCCATCACTTCAAGCTCTATACCGAGGGCTATCACGTGCCCGCCGGCGAGGTCTACGCCGCGGTCGAGGCGCCCAAGGGCGAGTTCGGCGTCTATCTGATCTCCGACGGCACCAACAAGCCGTATCGCTGCAAGATCCGCGCTCCGGGTTACGCGCATCTTCAGGCGATGGACTTCCTCTGTCGCGGACACCAGCTTGCCGATGTTTCGGCCGTGCTGGGCTCCCTCGATATCGTTTTCGGCGAGGTGGATCGCTGATGCGTCTGGTGCCGCTCGTCGCTGTCGGACTTCTTGCGCTCGCCTCCGGGGCTTCGGCCCAGGAAGACGTCGGCAGCGAGTCGTTCGCTGCGCTCAGGGGCGGCAGCATGTCGGCGCTCCTGTCGAGGGGCTACGAGATCAAGGCAGCCGTCAACAACGGCGCGCGCTACATCGTGTTTTTGCAGAAAGACCAGTCAGCCTATGCCTGCGAATTTGTCTCGCTGACGAAATCGCGGTGCGGTTCGATTAACTGATAAGGTGTCCACTAGAATGTCCGTTCGTCGACTAGCCGAAGACACAGTCCAGCCAGCGGCCTTCGCGTTCAGCAAGGAAAATGCTGCCTGGGCCGAGGCAACGATCAAGAAATATCCCGAAGGCCGCGAGCAGTCGGCGGTCATTCCCCTGCTGATGCGCGCTCAGGAGCAGGATGGCTGGGTGACGAGGGCGGCGATCGAGTCGGTCGCCGACATGCTCGGCATGGCCTATATCCGCGTCCTCGAAGTCGCTACCTTCTATACGCAATTCCAGCTGCAGCCGGTCGGAACGCGTGCCCATGTCCAGGTCTGCGGCACCACGCCCTGCATGCTGCGCGGCGCCGAAGACCTGATCAAGATCTGCAAGAAGAAGATCGCCAGCGAACCGTTCACCCTCAATGAGGGCGGCACGCTTTCCTGGGAAGAGGTCGAATGTCAGGGCGCCTGCGTCAACGCGCCGATGGTCATGATCTTCAAGGACACGTTCGAGGATCTGACGCCGGAGCGGCTCGAGGAGATCATCGACCGCTTCGAGGCCGGCAAAGGGTCGGAAGTCGTTCCGGGCCCGCAGATCGACCGCGTCTATTCCGCGCCGATCGGCGGCCTGACGACGTTGCAGGCGCCGGAGCCGGTCGAAGAGAAGAAATCGGTCCGCGCGAGCAAGGCGAAGGACGAACAGGCGGTGAGCGTGCCTCCGTCGAACGCGGCAAAGCCGTCGACCGCGACGGACGTCACCAACCCGACCTTGAAGACGCCGGCCACCGCCAGGAAGGCGGCGGCGAAGAACGTCAAGATCGAGGGCGAAACGGTCGATAAGTCGAAGCCCGCGAAGAAGCCGCGGTGAAGAGGTGATACCCCATGCTTAGAGATGAAGATCGCATCTTTACCAACATCTACGGCCTCAAGGACAAGTCGTTGAGGGGCGCGATGGCGCGCGGCCATTGGGACGGCACGAAGCAGTTCCTCGAAAAGGGCCGCGACTGGATCATCAACGAGGTGAAGGCCTCCGGCCTTCGCGGCCGCGGCGGCGCCGGCTTCCCGACCGGTCTCAAATGGTCCTTCATGCCAAAGGAAAGCGACGGGCGCCCGCATTATCTCGTCGTCAATGCCGACGAATCCGAGCCCGGTACCTGCAAGGACCGCGACATCATGCGCCACGATCCGCACACGCTGATCGAAGGCTGCGTGATTGCGAGCTTCGCCATGGGTGCGCATGCCGCCTATATCTACGTCCGCGGCGAGTTCATCCGCGAGCGCGAAGCGCTGCAGGCGGCGATCGACGAATGCTATGAATACGGCCTGCTCGGCAAGAACAACAAGCTCGGCTACGACATCGACATTTACGTGCATCACGGTGCCGGCGCCTATATCTGCGGCGAGGAGACGGCGCTGCTCGAAAGCCTCGAAGGCAAGAAAGGCCAGCCGCGCCTGAAGCCGCCTTTCCCGGCGAATATGGGCCTTTATGGTTGCCCGACGACGGTCAACAATGTCGAGTCGATTGCGGTGACGCCGACCATCCTGCGCCGCGGCGCCGGCTGGTACACGAGCTTCGGCCGCCCCAACAACCACGGCACCAAGCTCTATTCGGTTTCCGGCCACGTCAATCGCCCTTGCACGGTCGAGGACGCGATGTCGATCCCGTTCCATGAGCTGATCGAGAAGCACTGCGGCGGCATTCGCGGCGGCTGGGACAATCTGCTGGCGGTCATCCCCGGCGGCTCTTCGGTCCCCTGCGTGCCCGGCGCGCAGATGAAGGACGCGATCATGGATTATGACGGCCTGCGCGAGCTCGGCTCGGGCCTCGGCACGGCTGCCGTCATCGTCATGGACAAGTCGACCGACATCATCAAGGCGATCTGGCGGCTGTCGGCCTTCTACAAGCACGAGAGCTGCGGCCAGTGCACGCCCTGCCGCGAAGGCACCGGCTGGATGATGCGCGTCATGGAGCGCATGGTGCAGGGCCGCGCCCAGAAGCGCGAGATCGACATGCTCTTCGACGTGACGAAGCAGGTCGAGGGCCACACGATCTGCGCGCTCGGCGATGCGGCGGCATGGCCGATCCAGGGCCTTATCAAGCATTTCCGTCCGGAAATGGAGAAGCGGATCGACGAATACACGCGCAATGCGACCTCGCATGGCGCCGTGCTGGAGGCGGCGGAGTAAGAAACCATGGCTGGGGCACGCAAGGACGGACAGGAGAGGACAGCCGCGAGCGCGGCCGGTCCATTCGCATGGACTCAGGGCGCCGACCCGGCCGATCCGTTCGGCATGGGCGAATGGATGAAGAACCTGTCGAACGCCGGCTTGCCAAGCGTCGGATTGCATCCGTTGATGGCGCATCCGGCGGCGGCCGTTGCAGCGGCGACGGCTCTCGGCTTCGGTCTGTCCAGTCACATCGCCGGCATGATGTTCGGCGCGATGCAGGGGGCGGCCAGCACGCTGCAGAAAAGCGTTGCCGCGCCCGATCAGGCGGAGGTCTCCAAGCCTGCTCCGGTCGCAAGACCGCAAAAGGCGGCGCAGGCGCGGAAAGCTCCGGTCTCCGCGGGCGAGACGCGCAAATCGCGCAGGCCCGTCAAGCGGGCTGCGGCACCGGTGGCAAGCCTCGCAAACGACGACCTGAAGCGTATCTCCGGCATCGGCCCCAAGCTCGAGCAGGTGCTGAACGGGAGGGGCATTTTCCGCTTCGCCGACATCGCCGCCCTGAGCAGGGCCGACGTGGAGCGACTGGATAGCGAACTCGGCCTTGCCGGCCGCGTGGTCCGCGACGATTGGATCGGGCAGGCAAAGGCGCTCACGGGAGCGCGAGAGAAATAACGTGACGACCCGTGCGGTCGTCACGGCAAGCGGCGAGACCGTGAAGAAATTGTCCGTCGCCTACTGCATGTTTCCTTTAATCGTAGCCGGTTAAAGGAAACATGCAGCAAACCAAAGTGCCGCAGCGATCCTTGCGCGCCTGACAAGACGCGCGGCGCTGTAGAAGAGCAGACGGACTGAAGACAGGATTGAGTACGAAGATGGCAAAGCTGAAAGTCGACGGAAAAGAGATCGAGGTCCCGGATCATTTCACGCTGCTTCAGGCATGCGAGGAGGCCGGCGCCGAGGTCCCGCGCTTCTGTTTCCATGAGCGGCTTTCGGTTGCCGGCAACTGCCGCATGTGTCTGATCGAGGTCAAGGGCGGACCCCCGAAGCCGGCGGCTTCCTGCGCCATGGGCGTGCGCGACCTTCGTCCCGGTCCGAACGGCGAGGTGCCGGAAGTCTTCACGACCACGCCGATGGTCAAGAAGGCGCGCGAAGGCGTCATGGAGTTCCTGCTCATCAACCACCCGCTCGACTGCCCGATCTGCGACCAGGGCGGCGAGTGCGACCTGCAGGACCAGGCGATGGCCTTCGGCATCGACAGCTCGCGCTATCAGGAAAACAAGCGCGCGGTCGAGGACAAATATATCGGTCCGCTCGTCAAGACGGTGATGAACCGCTGCATTCACTGCACGCGCTGCGTGCGTTTCACGACGGAAGTCGCCGGCATCGCCGAACTCGGCCTGATCGGCCGCGGCGAGGATGCCGAGATCACCACCTATCTCGAACAGGCGATGACCTCGGAACTGCAGGGCAACGTCGTCGACCTGTGCCCGGTCGGTGCGCTGACCTCCAAGCCCTTCTCCTTCACCGCGCGCCCGTGGGAGCTCGGCAAGACGGAATCGATCGATGTCATGGACGCGGTCGGCTCGGCCATCCGCGTCGATACGCGCGGCCGCGAAGTCATGCGGATCATGCCGCGCGTCAACGAGGAGATCAACGAAGAGTGGATCTCCGACAAGACGCGCTTCATCTGGGACGGGCTGAAGACGCAGCGCCTGGACCGCCCCTATGTCAAGAAGGATGGACGCCTGCAGCCGGCAAGCTGGGGCGAAGCCTTCCAGGCGATCAAGACCGCCGTTGCCGGAACGTCCGGCGACAGGATCGGCGCGATCGCCGGCGATCTCGCCTCGGTCGAGGAAATGTATGCGCTGAAGGAGCTCGTCTCCTCGCTCGGCTCCGGGAACCTCGACTGCCGGCAGGACGGCGCAGCGCTCGATCCGTCGTTCGGCCGCTCGAGCTACATCTTCAACCCGACGATCCAGGGTATCGAAAGCGCCGATGCGCTGCTCATCATCGGCTCGAATCCGCGCTTCGAAGCGTCGGTCCTCAATGCCCGCATCCGCAAGCGCTACCGCATGGCCAATTTCCCCATCGGTGTGATCGGTGAGGCGGGTGAGCTGCGTTACGAATACGAATATCTGGGTGCGGGTACCGACACGCTCGCCGAACTCGTTTCCGGCAAGGGGACGTTCTTCGCGACGTTGGAAAAGGCCGCGCGTCCGCTGATCATCGTCGGCCAGGGGGCCCTGGCAGGGGAGGGCGGTGCGGCCGTTCTCGCCAATGCGGCGAAGCTCGCCGTTGCCGTTGGCGCGGTGAACGCCGAGTGGAACGGATTTGCCGTGCTTCACAGTGCGGCCGCCCGCGTCGGCGGTCTCGATCTCGGCTTCGTTCCCGGTCAGGGCGGCAAGTCGGCGGGCGAAATGGTCGACGCCATGGATGTCCTTTTCCTGCTGGGTGCCGACGAAATCGATCTCTCGGCCAGGAAGGCCGGCTTCACCGTTTACATCGGCTCGCACGGCGACAACGGCGCGCATGCGGCGGATGTCATTCTTCCCGCCGCGACCTACACGGAAAAGTCCGGCACCTGGGTCAATACCGAGGGACGCGTCCAGATGGGCAACCGCGCCGCTTTCGCACCGGGTGAAGCCCGCGAGGACTGGGCGATCATCCGCGCGCTTTCCGACGTGCTCGGCAGGAAGCTGCCTTTCGATTCGCTCGGCGAATTGCGCGCGAAGCTCTATGCGGCCCATCCGCATTTCGCTGCAGTCGACGAGATCGCCGCCGGCAGCAGCGACGAAATTGCCGCACTTGCGCAAAAAGCCGGTGCGATGGCGAAATCCGTGTTTGCGTCTCCGGTCAAAGACTTCTATTTGACGAACCCGATAGCGCGCGCATCCGCCGTCATGGCCGAATGCTCGGCCTTGGCGCGCAACAATTTCAAAGCTGCCGCGGAATGAGCGCGAGGGAATAGAGCATCATGGACGCTTTCTTTTCAACCTATGTCTGGCCCACGGCCATCATGATCGGCCAGTCGCTCCTGCTTCTGGTCGCGCTGCTGCTTTTCATCGCCTATGTCCTGCTCGCCGACCGGAAGATCTGGGCGGCCGTGCAGCTTCGCCGCGGCCCTAACGTCGTCGGTCCCTTTGGGCTGTTCCAGTCCTTCGCCGACCTTTTGAAATTCGTCTTCAAGGAGCCGGTCATCCCGGCCGGCGCCAACAAGACGATCTTTCTGCTCGCGCCGCTCGTTTCCGTGACGCTGGCGCTCGCCGCCTGGGCGGTCATTCCGCTCAATGCGAACTGGGTGATCGCGAACATCAATGTCGGCATCCTCTTCGTCTTCGCCATATCTTCTCTCGAGGTTTATGGCATCATCATGGGCGGCTGGGCGTCCAACTCGAAATATCCCTTCCTCGGCGCATTGCGCTCCGCGGCGCAGATGGTGTCCTACGAGGTCTCGATCGGCTTCGTCATCGTCACTGTGCTGCTCTGCGTCGGCTCGCTCAATCTGACGGACATCGTAAACGCGCAGAACGACGGTCTCGGCACCATGCTCGGCCTGCCTGCCTCGTTCCTCGACTGGCACTGGCTGTCGCTCTTCCCGATGTTCATCATCTTCTTCATCTCGGCGCTCGCCGAGACGAACCGTCCGCCCTTCGACCTTCCGGAAGCCGAATCGGAACTCGTCGCCGGCTTCATGGTCGAATACGGCTCGACCCCGTACATGATGTTCATGCTCGGCGAATACGCGGCGATCTGCCTGATGTGCGCGCTGACGACGATCCTGTTCCTCGGCGGCTGGCTGCCTCCGGTCGACATCTGGCTCCTGAACTGGGTCCCGGGCATCATCTGGTTCGTGCTGAAGGCGTCGCTGGTGTTCTTCATGTTCGCCATGGTGAAAGCCTTCGTCCCGCGCTACCGCTACGACCAGCTGATGCGCCTCGGCTGGAAGGTCTTCCTGCCGCTTTCGCTGGCGATGGTCGTCATCGTCGCATTCGTCCTGAAGCTGACGGGCTGGGCATGATGGCCGCTCAAGCTTCGCTGCATACCGCCGGTTTCTCCCAGACCGGCAAGTTTGGAGGTTAATGATGGCCGGTCTTTCGAACGCCGTCAGCTCGCTGTTCCTCAAGGAATTCGTCGGCGCATTCCTTCTGTCGATGCGCTATTTCTTCCGTCCGAAGGCGACCTTGAACTATCCCTTCGAGAAGGGGCCCGTGAGTCCGCGCTTCCGCGGCGAGCACGCGCTGCGCCGTTATCCCAACGGCGAAGAGCGTTGCATCGCCTGCAAGCTGTGCGAGGCGATCTGTCCTGCGCAGGCCATCACCATCGAGGCCGGGCCGCGCCGCAACGACGGCACGCGCCGCACGGTGCGTTACGACATCGATATGGTGAAGTGCATCTATTGCGGCTTCTGCCAGGAAGCCTGCCCGGTCGATGCGATCGTCGAGGGGCCGAACTTCGAGTTCTCCACCGAGACGCGCGAAGAGCTCTACTACGACAAGGAGAAGCTGCTCGCCAACGGTGACCGGTGGGAGCGGGAAATCGCGCGCAACATTGCGATGGACTCGCCCTACCGCTGAGGCCATTCGCGCAACGCAGCATCGCGCCGCTTGATCGAAGACGGTGCATGCAAAACGGGTTTGGGCATCGGCCGGACATGTGGTCCGGCTTTGCCTCATGGAGTGCGGGCCTGGGGGCCTTCACGCCAGCAAGACGAAAAAGGCACCGATCATGGGTCTGCAGGCTCTTTTTTTCTATCTCTTTGCCTTCATCGCCGTGGCGTCGGCATTCATGGTCATCGCGGCCAGGAATCCGGTCTATTCGGTTCTGTTCCTGATCCTGACCTTCTTCAACGCGGCCGGACTCTTCCTGCTGACCGGTGCCGAGTTCCTGGCGATGATCCTGCTGGTGGTCTATGTCGGGGCCGTCGCGGTTCTCTTCCTCTTCGTGGTCATGATGCTCGATATCGACTTTACCGAGCTTCGCGCCGGCGTGCTCGAATATGCGCCGATCGGCGCGCTGATCGGGCTGATCCTTGCCGCCGAACTGATCGTCGTTGTCGGCGGCTCGGCCTTCTCACCTGAGATCGCCAAGGGCATCGCAATGCCGATACCGGCACCCAGCGAGCGCACCAACACCGCCGCGCTCGGCGATGTCCTCTATACCCATTACGTCTATTTCTTCCAGATCGCGGGGCTCGTGCTGCTCGTCGCCATGATAGGCGCCATCGTGCTGACCCTGCGTCACCGTCAGAACATCAAGCGTCAGAGCATTCCGCAACAGGTTGCCCGCACCCCCGAAACCGCCGTCGAGGTGGTTACGGTCAAGCCGGGGCAGGGCATCTAATCGGGACGCGAGGTCGAGGGACTACACTTATGGAAATCGGAATTTCCCACTATCTGACCGTCAGCGCCATTCTGTTCACGCTCGGCGTCTTCGGCATCTTCCTCAACCGGAAGAACGTCATCATCATCCTCATGTCGGTGGAGCTCATCCTGCTGGCCGTCAACATCAACATGGTGGCCTTCTCGGCCTTCCTGAACGACATCACCGGCCAGGTGTTCGCGCTGTTCATCCTGACCGTTGCGGCGGCCGAAGCCGCGATCGGACTTGCAATTCTCGTCGTCTTCTACCGCAACCGCGGCTCGATCGCCGTCGAAGACGTCAACATGATGAAGGGCTGACAGGGCTATGGATACCATCGTCAAGGCTATCGTTTTCCTGCCTCTGATCGGCTTCCTGATCGCCGGCCTTCTCGGCACGCAGATCGGCGCCAAGGCATCCGAATATGTGACCAGCGGCCTGATGCTCGTCACCGCCGCGCTCTCCTGGTTCGTCTTCTTCCACGTCGCTCTCGGCGAGGAGGAGATGATCAAGGTTTCGGTGCTGCGCTGGATCCAGTCCGGAAGCTTCGATGTCGAATGGGCTTTCCGCGTCGACACGCTGACGGCCGTCATGTTCGTCGTCGTCAACACGGTTTCGACCCTGGTGCACATCTATTCGATCGGATACATGCACCACGATCCGAACCGGCCGCGCTTCTTCGCCTATCTGTCGCTCTTCACCTTCGCGATGCTGATGCTCATCACGTCGGACAATCTGCTGCAGATGTTCTTCGGCTGGGAAGGCGTGGGTCTCGCATCATACCTGCTGATCGGCTTCTGGTACAAGAAGCCGTCCGCCAATGCGGCGGCGATGAAGGCCTTCATCGTCAACCGCGTCGGCGACTTCGGCTTCTCGCTCGGCATCTTCTGCGTCTTCGTCCTCTTCGGCTCGATCAATTTCGAGACCATCTTCGCCGCCGCGCAGAACTATCTGCCGGCCGAGGGTGCTGCGGCGGGGGATGCGGTCATCAATCTCTTCGGAATGCAGCTCGACAAGGGGCATGCCCTGACGGCCACCTGCCTGCTGCTCTTCATGGGCGCGATGGGCAAGTCGGCGCAGTTCCTGCTGCACACCTGGCTGCCGGACGCCATGGAAGGCCCGACCCCGGTTTCGGCCCTTATCCATGCCGCAACCATGGTGACCGCGGGCGTCTTCCTCGTCGCCCGCATGTCGCCGCTCTTCGAGCTGTCGCCGGACGCCCTGACGGTCGTCACGCTGATCGGCGCGATCACCGCATTCTTTGCGGCGACGGTCGGTCTCGTCCAGAACGACATCAAGCGCGTCATCGCCTATTCGACCTGCTCGCAGCTCGGCTACATGTTCGTCGCGCTCGGTGTCGGCGCCTATGGCGCGGCGATCTTCCACCTCTTCACGCATGCCTTCTTCAAGGCGCTCCTGTTCCTGGGCGCGGGCTCGGTCATCCACGCCGTCGACGGCGAGCAGGACATGCGTTACATGGGCGGACTGCGCACGCATATTCCGGTCACCTACTGGATGATGTTCATCGGTACGATCGCGCTCACCGGTGTCGGCATTCCCGGTACGGTCATCGGCACGGCGGGCTTCTTCTCGAAGGATGCGATCATCGAATCCGCCTTCGCGTCGCATAGCGTCGTTTCCGGTCTGGCCTTCGTGCTGCTGGTCATCGCAGCGCTCTTCACCAGCTTCTACTCCTGGCGCCTGACCTTCATGACGTTCCACGGCAAGCCGCGCGCTTCCTCCGACGTCATGCATCACGTCCACGAGTCGCCCCAGGTCATGCTGGTGCCCCTCTACATCCTGGCCGCCGGCGCCCTCGTTGCGGGCTTCCTCTTCCACGACTATTTCTTCGGTCACCACTACGCCGAATTTTGGCAGGGCGCTCTGTTCACGTCGGCCGAAAACGAACTTCTCGAGGAGTATCACCACGTTCCGCTATGGGTGAAATGGAGCCCGTTTGCGGCCATGGCGCTCGGTCTCTTCACGGCCTGGTACATGTACATCCGCTCGCCGGAGACGCCGAAATATCTCGCCGAGCAGCATCGCGGGCTTTACCAGTTCCTGCTCAACAAGTGGTATTTCGACGAACTCTACGATTTCCTGTTCGTCCGCAGCGCCAAGCGCCTCGGTACCTTCCTCTGGAAGGAGGGTGACGGACGGGTGATCGACGGGTACGGCCCGAACGGTATCGCTGCGCGCGTTCTCGACGTGACCGATCGGGTGGTCCGCCTGCAGACCGGATACCTTTACCACTACGCGTTCGCCATGCTGATCGGTATTGCAGCGCTCGTTACCTGGATGATGCTCGGGAGTTCCTTCTGATGACCGATTGGCCCGTACTTTCCGCGGTCACCTTCATGCCGCTCGTCGGCGTTCTGCTTCTCCTGCTCACAAGGGAAGACAGCGCCTACGGCCGCCGCAACATCCTGAACGTCTCGCTGCTGACGACGGTCTTCACGTTCCTCGTGTCGCTCTACATCTGGTACCAGTTCGACCCGTCGAACCCGGGCTTCCAGATGGTAGAGAAGCGGGAGTGGCTCGGCACCGGCATTTCCTACCATCTGGGCGTCGACGGCATTTCCATACTCTTCGTCCCGCTGACGGCATTCCTGATGCCGTTCTGCGTGCTGGCAAGCTGGGTCACGATCGAGAAGCGCCTGAAGGAGTACATGATCGCGTTTCTGATCCTGGAAACGCTGATGCTCGGTGTCTTCGTGTCTCTCGACATCATCCTTTTCTACGTCTTCTTCGAGGCGGGCCTCATCCCGATGTTCATCATCATCGGCGTCTGGGGCGGCAAGGAGCGCGTCTACGCGAGCTACAAGTTCTTCCTCTACACGCTTCTCGGTTCCGTTCTGATGCTGCTCGCCATGATGGCGATGTACTGGCAGGCGGGCACCACCGACATCACGCAATTGCTGGCCTATCAGTTCCCGCGTGAAATGCAGACCTGGCTCTGGCTTGCCTTCTTCGCTTCCTTCGCGGTGAAGATGCCCATGTGGCCGGTGCACACCTGGCTTCCCGATGCGCACGTGCAGGCGCCGACGGCAGGCTCGGTCATCCTGGCCGGCATCCTCCTGAAGCTCGGCGGCTATGGCTTCCTGCGCTTCTCCCTGCCGATGTTCCCGCTGGCGTCCGACTTCTTCGCGCCGTTCGTCTTCACGCTGTCGATCATTGCGATCATCTACACCTCGCTGGTGGCGATGATGCAGACCGACATCAAGAAGCTCATCGCCTATTCCTCGGTTGCGCATATGGGCTATGTGACGATGGGAACCTTCGCGGCGAATGTTCAGGGCGTCCAGGGTGCGATCTTCCAGATGCTGTCGCACGGCATCGTCTCGGGCGCGCTCTTCCTTTGCGTCGGCGTCGTCTATGACCGGCTGCATACGCGCGAGATCGCGGCCTATGGCGGCCTCGTCAACAACATGCCGAAATATGCCGTCGCCTTCATGGTCTTCACCATGGCCAATGTGGGCCTTCCGGGAACGTCGGGCTTCGTCGGCGAAGTGCTGACGCTGGTGGGCGCCTTCCGAGCGAACACCTGGGTCGCCCTGTTCGCGACGACCGGCGTCATTCTGTCGGCCGCCTACGCTCTCTGGCTCTACCGCCGGGTCATTTTCGGTGCGCTGGAAAAGGAAAGCTTGAAGGCGTTGCTCGATCTGTCGGCGCGCGAGAAACTCATTCTCTATCCGCTGGTGATCCTGACCATCTTCTTCGGTGTCTATCCGGCACCGGTCTTCGACGCGACCGCGGCCTCCGTGGACTTGCTCGTCAACAACTACGCCGCCGCCCTGCAGGCAGCGCAAGACGTTGCGCTTTCGGTGCAATGATCAAGGGACGTGATGTGACATGACTGCTGAAACCCTTATCGCCAGCCTGCAACTTTCGATGCCCGAGCTGATCCTTGCGGTCGGCGCGATGGCACTCCTGATGATCGGCGTCTTCTCGGGCGAACGAGCCACACCGACCGTGACCGGCCTTGCGGTCGCGGTGCTCATCATCGCCGGGCTGTGGCTCGTGCTGAAGACGGGCGAGGGGGAGGCCTATGGCGGCGCCTTCCTGTCGGATCCTTTCGCCAAATTCATGAAGGTGCTGGCCCTGATCGGCTCGATCACCGTGATGGTGATGACCGTCGGCCACGCGCGTTCGGCTCAGATCGACCGGTTCGAGTTCCCCGTGCTTCTGGTTCTGGCCACCCTCGGCATGCTGCTGATGATCTCGGCCAACGATCTCATCTCGCTCTACCTGTCGTTGGAGCTGCAGTCGCTCGCCCTTTACGTCGTGGCGGCAATCAACCGCGACAGCGTCCGCTCGACGGAAGCGGGCCTGAAATATTTCGTTCTCGGTGCGTTGTCTTCGGGGATGATGCTTTACGGCATGTCGCTCGTCTACGGCTTCACGGGGCATACCGGCTTCGACGAGATCGCGGCGGCGCTCACGGCCGAGGGCCGGTCGCTGGGCCTCGTCTTCGGTCTGGTGTTCATTCTTGCAGGCCTCGCCTTCAAGATCTCCGCCGTTCCCTTCCATATGTGGACGCCGGACGTCTATGAAGGCGCCCCGACGCCGGTGACGGCATTCTTCGCCGCCGGACCGAAGGTCGCGGCCATTTCGATCCTCGTTCGCATCGTCATCAATGCCTTCGAGCCGGTGGTCGCCGATTGGCAGCAGATCGTCGTCTTCATCTCGATCGCATCGATGCTGCTCGGCTCCTTCGCCGCGATCGGCCAGCGCAACATCAAGCGGCTGATGGCCTATTCCTCGATCGGTCACATGGGCTATGCGCTCGTCGGCCTCGCGGCCGGCTCCATGGCCGGCGTGCGCGGCGTGATCCTCTACATGCTGATCTACATGGTCATGACGCTGGGCACATTCGCCTGCATCCTCGCCATGCGCCGCAGGGAAGGCGAGCATGTCGAAGGCATCGACGATCTTGCCGGTCTTTCACAGACCAACCCCTTCATGGCGACGGTGCTGACGATCCTCATGTTCTCGCTCGCCGGCATCCCCCCGCTGGCAGGTTTCTTCGCCAAGTACTTCGTCTTCGTCGCGGCAATCGAGGCGCAGCTCTATGGCTTGGCAATCATCGGCGTGCTCGCTTCCGTCGTCGGCGCCTACTACTATCTGCGGGTCATCAAGGTGATGTGGTTCGAGGAGCCGAGAGGCGAGTTTGCCCGGACGGCGGGCGAGCTTAGGCTTGTGTTCGGCCTGTCCGGCCTCTTCGTGCTCGGCTACGTGCTCATCGGCGGTCCGCTCGGAACCGCCGCCGAAGCCGCGGCGCGGACATTCTTTTGACCGGCGGACGAAGCGGCGGCCGGAGTTCGCCTGAAGATTTCCGGCACGTCGCGCTCGCCGAAACGGTCTCGACCAACAGCGAGTGCCTTCTGCGGGCGCGCGAGGGTGATCCCGGCAATCTCTGGATCACCGCGGTGCGCCAGACCGGAGGCAGGGGCAGGCGTGGCCGCGCCTGGTTCTCGGAGCCGGGGAACCTCTACGCATCCCTGCTGCTCATCGATCCGGCGCCGGTGGACAGGCTGCATGCGCTGCCGCTTGCGGCAGCGGTTGCCGTTCATCGGGCCATCCGCCGGGTGATGCCGCCGGGCGGAGCCGAGGCCGCGATCAAGTGGCCGAACGACATTCTTATCGACGGGCGGAAGACCTGCGGCATTCTTCTCGAAGGCGAGGTTCTGGCCGACGGGCGGAGGGCCCTGGTGATCGGCTGCGGCATCAACGTCGCCGTCATGCCTGAAGACGCACTTTACCCCGTCACATCGCTTCGGCGCGAGGGCGCGACAATCTCTCCCGAGGAGCTGTTCGCGCATCTTTTCGTAACCATGGCCGAGACGCTCGCCGTTTGGGACGGTGGCGCCGGCGTCGCCGCAATCATTGATCAGTGGCGCGCCGCGGCCAAGGGCATCGGCGAGGCGATCACGGTCAACCTGCCGGACCGCTCGCTTTCCGGCCGCTTTGCAGGTATCGATCGGGACGGCCGGCTTCTACTCGACACGGGTTCCGGCCCGCCGCAAACCATTGCGGCGGGCGACGTATTTTTTGGATGATTGAAAAAAGCAAAGGCGCATCACGACATGGCGCAAGATGAAGAACTGGTGTTCTTGCCGCTCGGCGGCGTCGGCGAAATAGGCATGAATCTCGGCCTTTACGGCTATGGAAGGCCAGGTCACCGCCAATGGATCATGGTCGATTGCGGCGTTACCTTCCCCGGCCCGGAATTGCCCGGCGTAGATCTGGTTCTGCCCGATATCGCCTTTCTGGCCGAACAGCGCCGCAACCTCAAGGCGATCATCATCACGCATGCACATGAGGACCATTACGGGGCTCTGAACGACCTGTGGCCGGGCCTGAACGTTCCCGTCTACGCCTCGCCCTTTACCGCGGGCATGCTGGATGCCAAGCGCGCATTCGAAAAGTCCCGCAGCGAGATCCCGATCACGATCTTCAAGCAGGGCGACCGCATCAATGTCGGACCTTTCAGCGTCGAAGCCGTGGGGGTCAATCATTCGATCCCCGAGCCGATGGCACTCGTCATCCGCACTCAACTCGGCACCGTCGTGCACACGGGCGACTGGAAGATCGATCTCGAGCCTTCGCTGGGGCCTCTGACCGACGAGTCGCGGTTTCGCCAGATCGGGGAGGAAGGCGTCCTCGCGCTCGTCTGCGATTCGACCAATGCCTTGCGCGAAGGCGTGTCGCCGTCCGAGCGGCAAGTCTCCGAAAGTCTCGCCAAGATCATTGCCGATGCCGAGGGCCGCGTCGGGATCACCACCTTCTCCTCCAATGTCGGGCGCATCCGCTCTGTTGCGGAAGCGGCGGAGGCTGCGGGGCGGGAGGTGCTTCTACTCGGCAGTTCGATGAAGCGCGTCGTCGACGTTGCGCGCGATGTCGGGCTCATGGAAGGCGTGAAGCCGTTCCTCGCAGAGGACGAGTTCGGCTACATCCCGCGCGACAAGGTCGTCGTCATCCTGACGGGCAGCCAGGGCGAGCCGCGCGCGGCCCTTGCCAAGATCGCTCGCGACGAGATGCGCAACGTGGCGTTTTCGGCCGGCGACACGATCGTATTTTCGTCGCGCACCATCCCCGGCAACGAAAAAGCGATCAACGACATCAAGAACGGGCTTATCGAGCAAGGCATCCACATCATCACGGATAGCGAGGCGCTGGTGCATGTTTCCGGCCATCCGCGGCGCACCGAGCTCCAGCAGATGTACCAATGGGTGAAGCCGCAGATCCTCGTGCCGGTGCATGGCGAGGCGGCGCATCTGACGGCACATGCGGAGCTCGGGCTGCAATCGGGCATCCCGAGCGTGCCGCGGCTGCGCAATGGCGAAATGCTACGGCTTGCGCCGGGCCCCGCGGAAGTCATCGACGAGGCGCCGCACGGCCGCATCTACAAGGACGGCACCCTCATCGGCGATTTCGAAGAGATGGGGATCGGCGAACGCCGCAAGCTTTCCTTTGCCGGCCACGTCTCCGTCAGTGTCGTACTCGACAGCCGCTACGACTTTCTGGGTGACCCGGACGTCGTGCCGATCGGCCTTCCGGAATTCGACGACGAAGGCGAGGCGATGGAGGACACGCTCTATGATGCGGTGCTCGGCGCCGTGGAAAGCATCCCGCGGGCAAAGCGGAAGGACCTCGCGATGCTGCAGGAAGCCGTTCGCCGCGCCGTGCGCAGCACCACGAACCAGGTCTGGGGCAAGAAGCCGGTCGTGACGGTTTTTATCACGAAGGTCTGACTTCCGTGCGCGACGCCCGCCGTGGGCGTCAGCTGCAGGGCAAGGAGTGGAGTGTTCGATGCTGGGAAAAGTGAATCATGTGGCGATTGCGGTCCCGGACCTTTCGGCCGCAGTCGAAAGCTATCGCTCCACCCTCGGTGCATCGGTTACGGAACCGCAGGCCCTGCCTGAACACGGCGTGACCGTCGTCTTCGTGACGCTGCCCAACACCAAGGTCGAATTGCTCGAGCCGCTCGGCGAGGGATCGCCGATCTCCGCCTTCCTCGAGAAAAACCCGGCCGGCGGCATGCACCATATCTGCTATGAGGTGGAAGACATCATCGCCGCGCGCGACCGGCTGAGGCAGGCAGGTGCCCGTATCCTCGGCGATGGCAACCCGAAGATCGGCGCACATGGCAAGCCGGTCCTGTTTCTTCACCCCAAGGACTTTCACGGCACCTTGATCGAGCTCGAACAGGTGTGACAGTCGGGCGCGGGGAAGAGGTTTGCCGCATTGGCCGCTCGGCGTTATAAGGCAGGCGAACGCTCCAACTCCTGAAGCTACGCACTTCCGCACGGAAATCCGCTACCCGCTTTTCCTGGAAGTGCTCCAGAGATTTTCGATGTCCGTCTTTTCGACCTTCGCAATCTATTTCATCATCTGGTGGATCACGCTCTTCGTCGTGCTGCCGCTGGGGGTGCGCACGCAGGCCGAGGAGAACGATGTCGTCCCCGGAACCGTCGAGAGTGCTCCTGCACGCTTCCGCGCCTTGAGGGTCGTGCTGCTCACGACGGTGATCGCCGCGGTCATCCATCTCGGCTGGTACGTCCTTTCGGTGAAGCTCGGCTACGACATCGACGCCATTCCCCGCTTCGCGCCGAAATTCTACTGAGCGATTGCGGTGGCGACGGAACCGGCATCGCGAGCAAGCAGCATGACACCGGGCAAAGCCTCAGATTGAGAGCGGGCGCCGCCACCGCGGCCTCGGCCTAATCCTCGGCATGCTCCGGCTGATCTCGTGGGCTAGACTGATAAGACGCGCGGCGCGCTGTGGGAACCTCGGAGGACTGCAATTTCTCCTCTTCCTCATCTCTGTGCTTGTCACAGAGATCCAGCAGCGCCGCGTCTGCGGCGCGGGGAATGTTCTTTCAGCCCAAGGACTTGGTCTGGCTGGATCCCTGTGACAAGCACAGGGATGAGGAGATCAAACAAGCCGCGAAAGAGGGGTGGCGGGGCTGCCGAGGCATTTCGTTCGAGGGGTTCCGGGGCGCCGACCGGGCGGGTCCAGCCCTTGACAGCCAACAAAAAGACACTGTTCAGCTGCTTCGCCGTAATCTGTGAGTTGAAAAAACCAAAAAAAAACAAGGCCAAAGCCTTGTTTTTAAGTGTCGCGTGATCTTTAATCCGTTTCCGGCGGCAGCGAACAAGCGCGCCTAAGATCTTATCCTCCCAAGACTTGACCGCGAATTTCGGCAAGAATTTGGTCTTCCTGCCTGTTTTGTGAGCCGAAATTAGCTCAAACCTTGGGCGCTGTCATCTGCTTTTTTTGCATTTTTGCTACAGTCGGGTAAAATTTTTCCGTTGACACCAACTGTCTTCGTCCTGTTACTAGCGTGCTCTTTTGCCGCAGGCCGGGCCTGGTGTTTCTCATCCGGGATATGTGTCGATGCAGCGTCCCGCCACCCCTACGGCAGGGTTCCCTTCCGTGCGCGAAGCGGCTATGAACGCTGAACTCGAAAGGTTCCCGTCGATGCGTCGCCGGGAAAATCAAGAGCCCTGTTAGAATGGCAACAGCTGCCTACCCTGATCTCAGGCGAAGGGGCGGCCGAAGCACAACGTCATTTCGCCTGAATCCGTCGATAGTGCGAATTCACCAGTTCTGGAACCTGTCATGCGCCTGTCCCGCTTTTTCATGCCCATCTTGAAGGAAAATCCGAAGGAAGCGGAAATCGTTTCCCATCGACTGATGCTGAGGACGGGCATGGTCCGCCAGCAGTCCGCCGGCATCTACACATGGCTGCCGCTCGGCAAGCGCGTGCTGGACAAGGTCAATGCGATCATTCGCGAGGAGCAGAACCGTTCCGGCGCCATCGAACTGCTGATGCCGACGCTGCAATCGGCGGAGCTCTGGCAGGAGAGCGGGCGCTATGACGCCTATGGCAAGGAGATGCTGCGCATCAAGGACCGGCAGGACCGGCCGATGCTCTACGGGCCGACGAACGAGGAGATGATCACCGACATCTTCCGCTCCTACGTCAAGTCCTACCGCAATCTGCCGCTGAACCTCTATCATATCCAGCTGAAGTTCCGCGACGAGATCCGCCCGCGCTTCGGCACCATGCGCTCGCGCGAGTTTCTGATGAAGGACGCCTATTCGTTCGATCTCGACCGGGCAGGGGCGGAGCACGCCTATAACAAGATGTTCGCCGCCTATCTGCGCACCTTCGACCGGATGGGCCTGCGCGCCATACCGATGCGTGCCGACACGGGTCCCATTGGCGGAAACCTGAGCCACGAGTTCATCATCCTTGCCGACACCGGCGAGTCCGAGGTGTTCTGCCACAAGGACTTCCTCGGCTTCGACATTCCGGGCGAGGATACGAATTTCGACGACGTCGCCGGCCTGAAGACGATCTTCGACAAATGGACGTCGCGTTATGCGGCGACCTCGGAAATGCATGACGAGGCCGCCTTCGGCGCCATCGCCGAAGGCGAGCGCCTGTCCGCGCGCGGCATCGAGGTGGGTCACATCTTCTATTTCGGCACCAAATATTCCGAGGCGATGGGTGCGAAGGTGCTTGGGCCGGACGGCAAGGAACACACCGTGCATATGGGCTCCTACGGCATCGGTCCGACCCGCCTGGTGCCGGCGATCATCGAAGCTTCGCATGACGACAACGGCATCATCTGGCCGAAGGGCATCGCCCCGTTCGACGTCGTCGTCATCAACATGAAAACGGGCGATGAAGCTTGCGATGCGGCTTGCGGCAAGGTCTACTCCGATCTCGGCAAGGCTGGATTCGATGTTCTTCTTGACGACACCGACGAGCGCGCCGGCGGGAAGTTCGCGACCGCCGACCTCATCGGCGTGCCGGTGCAGGTGATCGTCGGACCGCGTTCGATCGCGAACGGCGAAGTCGAAGTGAAGGACCGCAAGACCGGCGCGCGGGAGACGATGACCGTCGAAGCGGCGATCAACAAACTGGTCGCGGCGAGATAACAGAGACGAAGGGATCGATGATGACCGCGGCGACGGATGAGCAAGTGCAAGCTGCCGCTCCATCCAGCATATCTTCCAGCCGTCCCTTCTCCGCCTTCGAGCGTATGGTCGCCTGGCGCTACCTGCGTTCGCGGCGGAAGGAAGCGTTCATCTCGGTCATCGCCGGCTTCTCCTTCATAGGGATCATGCTCGGGGTGGGAACGCTGATCATCGTCATGGCGGTGATGAACGGCTTCCGAACCGAGCTCATTTCACGCATTCTCGGCATGAACGGCCATATGATCGTCCAGCCCTTGGACGGCCCGCTCACCAATTACGCCGATCTAGCCACCAGATTCTCCGCCGTTCCGGGCGTGACCATGGCCATTCCGATCGTCGAGGGCCAGGTTCTCGCGCAAGGCCTGGGCGATGCGTCGACGGGTGCGCTCGTTCGCGGGATACGCGCCGACGACCTCACCAAGCTGAAGTCGATCTCCGAGCATATTCAGTCCGGCGACCTCGTCGGCTTCGCCTCGGGCAGCGGCGTCGCCATCGGCTCGCGCATGGCCGAGCAGCTGGGCATCCGGGTGGGCGGGACGATCACGCTCACCTCGCCGAACGGCGACGTCACGCCGATGGGCATGAATCCGAGGGTCAAGGCCTATACCGTCTCGGCCATCTTCGAGATGGGCATGTCGGAATACGACGCGACCATCATCTTCATGCCGCTCGAGGAAGCGCAGCTCTATTTCAACGCCGAAGGCCTCGTTCAGTCGATCGAGATATTCGCCGAGCATCCGGACGCGGTCGACGAGCTTCGCAAGCCGGTGGAGGACGCCGCCGGCCGGCAGATATTTATTACCGACTGGCGCGAACGCAACAGGACATTCTTTTCCGCGCTCGAGGTGGAACGGAACGTGATGTTCATGATCCTGACGCTGATCGTGCTGGTCGCGGCGCTGAACATCATCTCCGGGCTGATCATGCTGGTGAAGGACAAGGGCAGCGATATCGCGATCCTCAGGACGATGGGCGCGACCTCCGGTTCGGTGATGCGCATCTTCTTCATGACCGGCGCCGCAATCGGGGTTACGGGAACCATCGCCGGCGTCGCCCTCGGGGTGGTCGTCTGCCTCAACATCGAGTCGATCCGCCAGTTCTTCTCCTGGGTGTCCGGCGCCACGCTCTTCGATCCGGAGCTCTATTTCCTCAGCCAGCTTCCGGCCGACATGAATGCCGACGAGACCGTCACCGTCGTCGTCATGGCGCTTGCGCTTTCCTTCCTTGCCACGATCTTCCCGGCCTGGCGCGCCTCGCGCCTCGATCCGGTGCAGGCCCTGCGGTACGAATAACAAGGACAACAGCTTAAATGAATGCGCGCGTGGCACTGCAGCTCTCCGGCATCGAGCGGCATTATGGCGAGGGCGACACGTTTCTGCCGATCCTCAAGGGAGCCGACCTGACGTTGCGAAGCGGCGAGACAGTCGCCCTCGTGGCACCGTCCGGTACCGGAAAGTCGACATTGCTTCATATCGCCGGGCTGCTCGAACACCCGGATGAGGGCGAGGTGCTCGTGAACGGCACCTCATGCAACGGACTCAGCGACGACCGGCGAACGGCAATCCGCCGCAACGAGATCGGCTTCGTCTATCAGTTCCACCATCTCCTGCCGGAATTCTCGGCGCTGGAGAACATCATGATGCCGCAACTGATCGCCGGATTGCCCAAGGCCGAGGCGGCGGAGCGGGCATCGGCCCTTCTGGACTATATGCGCATCGGCCATCGCGGCAGCCACCGCCCGACCGAGCTTTCCGGCGGCGAGCAGCAGCGCGTCGCCATCGCCAGGGCGGTCGCCAATGCGCCGCTCATCCTTCTGGCGGACGAGCCGACCGGCAACCTCGACCCCGAGACGGCCGGCTATGTATTCGAGGCGCTGGAAGCCCTGGCGCGCCAGTCCGGGCTCGCGGCGCTGATCGCCACCCACAATCACGAACTCGCTTCGCTCATGGATCGCCGCGTGACGATCGAGGACGGCAAGGTGGTCGAACTGAAATAGTCCGGCCGCGGCGGCGCGTATTCAGCCCCGACCTCGCTCGAGGCGCGGTCACCGCTTGGCGTTCCTTGCATGTTCCGTTCGAGGCGTGTCGCTCCTCGGAACGCATGCGCGAATGGGGGCCGTCGGTGCACATTAACCATAGCCACTGAATAGCGGGTCTTCCATGCAGACTTCCTTGACTATCGAACGGAAATAGAACAAAAAGGGAACAGTAGCGGAAAGGAGACAAGTTATGGCTGATTTCGTACGTGATCTTGCTGCCTTCGCCTCGATGAGCCTTTTCATCGTGAGCATCTCGGTAATCGCTCTCGGCCTGTGACCGGGATTTATCCAGCGTGCTCCGCGTCCTGTCGAACGCGCAGTAAACACCACAGCCGGGCAAAAACCCCGGCGGCCCGTCCTTGAGACTGGACAGTTGGGACGGGAAACAGGATATCCTCGACGCCGGACAAGAATCGGAGTGCGGCGATGACAGGCAACCAGGGTATCGGGCAGGGTATCGGGCACGGCACAGGGGCTGCGGCCGATCCGCAGTTCGTTCACCTGCGGGTGCATTCCGCCTATTCGTTGCTGGAAGGCGCCTTGCCGCTGAAGAAGATCATCGGCAAGGCGGTCGCCGACGATCAGCCGGCGATCGGCATCGCCGACACCAATAATCTCTTCGCGGCACTCGAATTCTCGCAGAAGGCCGCCGACGACGGATTGCAGCCGATCATCGGCTGCCAGCTCTCGATCGATATGGAAGACGAGGCGGAAGGCGAGCGGCGCGGACACGCCCATCAGTTCGTCAAACTTCCCGCGATCGTGCTGATCGCGGCGACCGAGGACGGTTACGCCCGCCTCGTCGAGCTCGTGAGCCGCGCCTATCTCGAAGGCGAGGGTCACCAGCAAACGCGAATAAGCCGCTCCTGGCTTGCGGCTGGCGGCACGACCGGCCTGATCGCGCTCACCGGTGCGGGAGCCGGCCCGGTCGACATGGCGCTGAAGTCGGGTTCGCCGGCTCTGGCCGAGGCACGCCTGCAAGCCTTGATCGAGCTTTTCGGCGATCGCCTCTATGTCGAACTGCAGCGGCACGGGAATTACGACCGGCGTCACGAGAACCGCATGATCGATCTCGCCTATCGGCTCGACGTTCCGCTCGTCGCCACCAACGAGGCGTTTTTCCCGTCGCCGTCCGACTATGATGCCCACGATGCGCTGATGGCCGTCGCCCACAATGCGATGGTGTCCGACGACAGCCGCTTCCGTCTGACCCCGGACCATTATTTGAAGAGCCGCAAGGAGATGGCGGCGCTCTTTGCGGATCTGCCCGAGGCATTGGAGAATACGATCGAGGTGGCGCGGCGGTGCTCCTTCATGTTGAAGACCCGCGGACCGATCCTGCCGCGCTTTACCGGCGCTTCGGATGATCCGGAGGAGGCTGAACGCGCGGAGGTAGCGGAACTGCGCCGGCAGGCGGAGGAGGGGCTGGAGGAACGCCTTGCCAAGCTCGGCATGGCGCCCGGCTACAAGGAAGAGGACTATCGGGAGCGGCTGGCCTTCGAACTCGGCGTCATCCAGCGGATGAAGTTTCCGGGCTACTTCCTCATCGTTGCGGACTTCATCAAATGGGCCAAGCAGCATGACATTCCGGTCGGGCCGGGCCGCGGCTCGGGTGCCGGCTCGCTGGTCGCCTATGCCCTGACGATCACCGATGTCGATCCGATGCGCTTCTCGCTGCTTTTTGAGCGCTTCCTCAATCCCGAGCGCGTGTCGATGCCCGACTTCGATATCGATTTCTGCCAGGACCGGCGCGAGGAGGTCATCCGCTACGTGCAGCAGAAATACGGCCGCGAGCAGGTGGCGCAGATCATCACCTTCGGATCGCTGCAGGCGCGTGCAGCACTGCGCGACGTCGGCCGCGTGCTGGAAATGCCCTATGGCCAGGTCGACAAGATTTGCAAGCTGGTGCCGAACAATCCCGCCAACCCGACGCCGCTTTCCAAGGCGATCGAGGAGGAACCGCGCCTGCAGGAAGAGGCGGAAAAGGAGCCGGTCGTTGCCCGTCTCCTCGACATTGCCCAGAAGATCGAGGGGCTTTACCGCCACGCCTCGACGCACGCGGCCGGCATCGTCATCGGCGACAGGCCGCTCTCGCAGCTCGTGCCGATGTACCGCGATCCGCGCTCCGACATGCCGGTGACCCAGTTCAACATGAAATGGGTCGAGCAGGCGGGTCTCGTGAAGTTCGACTTCCTTGGCCTGAAGACGCTGACCGTTCTGAAGACCGCCGTCGACTTCGTCGGCAAGCGCGGCATCCATATCGACCTCGCAAGCATTCCGCTCGACGATCCGAAGACCTACGAGACCCTTTCGCGTGGCGAGACGGTCGGCGTGTTCCAGGTGGAAAGCGCCGGCATGCGCAAGGCGCTGATCGGCATGCGCCCGGACTGCATCGAGGACATCATCGCGCTCGTGGCGCTCTATCGCCCGGGTCCGATGGAGAACATCCCGGTCTACAACGCCCGCAAGCACGGCGAGGAAGAGATCGAATCGATCCATCCGAAGATCGATTACCTGCTCAAGGAGACGCAGGGCGTCATCGTCTACCAGGAGCAGGTGATGCAGATCGCTCAGGTGCTCTCGGGCTATTCGCTCGGCGAGGCCGACCTCCTGCGCCGCGCCATGGGCAAGAAGATCAAGGCGGAGATGGACAAGCAACGCGCCCGCTTCGTCGATGGCGCCGTCAAGAATGGCGTCTCGAAGCCGCAGGCCGACCTGATCTTCGACCTTCTCGCCAAGTTCGCCAATTACGGCTTCAACAAGTCGCATGCCGCCGCCTACGCCATCGTCTCCTACCAGACCGCCTACATGAAGGCGCATTATCCGGTCGAGTTCCTCGCAGCGTCGATGACGCTCGACATGTCGAACACGGACAAGATCAACGATTTCCGTCAGGACGCGATGCGCCTCGGCATTCAGGTGGTCGCGCCGTCCGTGCAGACCTCCCACCGCCACTTCGAAACCGGCGACAACCGCATCTATTACTCGCTCGCCGCCCTAAAGGGCGTCGGCGAGTCGGCCGTCGACCACATCGTCGCCGTGCGTGGCGATCGGCCCTTCGCAAGTCTCGAAGACTTCTGCCTGAGGATCGATCCGAAGCTCTTGAACCGACGTGTTTTCGAAAGTCTGATCGCCGCCGGTGCTTTCGACTGCTTCGGCTACGACCGGGCGGAGCTCATCGGCGGGCTCGATCGCATCCTCGGTTTCGCGCAGCGCGCCCAGGAAAACAAGGTGAGCGGCCAGAGCGACATGTTCGGCGCGGGCGCCGCGACGGGGCCCGAGAAGATCGCGCTACCTTCCTATACGCCGTGGCTCGCCTCGGAGAAGCTGCATCGCGAGTTCCAGGTCTTGGGCTTCTATCTCTCCGCCCATCCGCTCGACACCTACAATAATCTGCTCGCGAAGATGCGCGTGCAGACATTTGCGGATTTCTCGGCAGCCGTGAAAAAGGGAGCGGCGGCGGGCCGCCTCGCCGGTACGGTGACGTCGAAGCAGGAACGCAAGACGCGCACCGGCAACAAGATGGGGATCGTCGCCTTCTCGGACGCTTCGGGCCAGTTCGAGGCCGTGCTCTTCTCCGAAATGCTGAACCAGTATCGCGATCTTCTGGAGCCCGGCAAATCGCTGGTGATGACGGTCGATGCGGAGGAGCGGCCGGAAGGGATCGGCCTTCGTATCCGAACCCTGCGTTCGCTCGAGGAGGAATCGCTGCAGATGCAGAAGGCCTTGCGCGTCTATGTGCGCGACTGCGGACCGCTGCGCTCCATCGCCTCGCATCTGAACGCCAAGGGGGACGGCCTGGTTTCCTTTATCGTCATCAAGGACAACGGACAGCGGGAGATCGAAGTCGAGCTCAACGAGAAATACCGGATCTCACCCGAGATCGCCGCCGCCCTTCGCTCCGCTCCCGGAGTGGTGGACGTCGAGCTGGTTTAAGGTCTGTTCTCTGTGCTTGTCACAGAGATGCAGCAGCGTCGCGTCTGCGGCGCGGGGAAGAGTTCTTCCAGCCCAAGGACTTGGGCTGGCTGGATTCCTGTGACGAGCACAGGAATGAGGAGATCAAATAAGCCGCGGCGGGTATCCCGAATCTCAACAGCCCTTAAATCACTCCGTCGAAAGCGGGCGCTTGCCGCTTGTCCCTTCGCCCCGCTTGCGGGGAGAAGGTCCCGGCAGGGGGATGAGGGGCAAACCAGGGTGCGGAAATCACCCCATTCCTCACCCGCGCCGCTCCCTCGTCACGGTGATGAAATCCGTTCCTTTGCCGGTCTCCAGCCCCGATTCGGTATCGGTGATCGAGAGTGACGAGCCGTTTGCAAGGAAGCCGGCGAGGCGTTCGCGAACGTCTTTGGGTACGGTGATGCGGCTCAGCGTTCGCTCCAGCGCGCCGGGCCGGTCTGGCTCGCCTTCCGCTGTGATGCCAAGTCGCTTCTTGGTCGTTTTCGGCAGCCTGTTCTCGAGCGACATGCCGAACCACTTGCCCCGTCCGGTGTTCGTGTCGAGATCCTGGAACTGCAGTAAATGTGTTCCGAGCGCCATTTCCGGTTCTGCGATGGCGACCTCGGCCTCGAAAAGCGGCTGGAATTGCCGGCGCACCCGCAATACGCCATTCAGCGGTGCGCTGCGGCCCGCCTTGCGGAAGACGGCTTCGATCAGCTCCGGCGTTATCTTGCCTTCGACGGGCAGCCCTTCGGCCCTCTGGAACGCTTCGATTGCGGCGGCCGTCGCCGGACCGCTGAAGCCATCCGGCAGGCCTGCATCGTAGCCGAGCGTATTGAGGAGCGTCTGGAGGTCGCGCACGCTCTCTTGCGTACCGCGCCGGGTAATCAGAATGCGTATCGGGACCTTCTCCTCGTCGGATGCGACGGGCGAGGGGCGTTTGTCGGTCATGGCGACTTCAATTGCGCTCTGGTTGAACTCCCCGATCGCCGGCCGCAGGGGGACGTCCGACAGGGCAGGTCCCTGCGGTCGCGACTCGCTTGGCTGGAAAAGCATTTCGCTCGCGACCTCGACAGGGGCGATCTGCCGATCCGATATGACCACATGCATGCCGTAGCCCGTCATCTTGAACAGGCTCGCCGCGAATTTGCTCGGCAGCCGCACGCAACCGTGCGAAGCCGGATAATCCGGTACATGGTTTGAGCCATGCAGCGCAATGCCGGACCAGGTAAGCCGCTGCATGAACGGCATCGGCGCATTCGAATAGATGTTCGACTCGTGACGTCGGCGCTTCTCCAGGATCGAGAAAATGCCCGTCGGCGTTGCGTGCCCGGCCTTTCCTGTGGACACTTTCGACGTGGCGACCACCGTGTCGCCGTCATAGACGACGAGGGACTGCTGCTCCCTCGATACGACGACCTGCAACGGCGTCTTGGCGCCGGCCGCAATCGCGGGCGGCGACGCCATGACGAAAACCGCGAATACCATCCGGAGAGCGAAACGCAACACCTACCCTCGTTCAGACAGTGGCGGCGCCGCAAGACGGACGACGGAGCCGTGGAAGCAGGCTACCGTCCAATCTTTAAGGAATTGCCCCATACGATGCGGGAGCCGTCCGGTCGGGCAACCGTGACGGCTATTGTCCGCGCCGCCCCTTGCCGAATGTGTAGCCGGTCTCGACGCTTGTCCTTCCGAACTTGTCGCGCAGCCTGTTGATCGCGTCCTCGGCGGCGGCACGCCGGGAGGCCTGCGGATCGACAAGATCCGGCGGATCGGCGAGATCGGGATCGACCAGATCACTGACGCCGATGCCGATCAGCCGGTATTTCGTCCCGTCTACCTCCTTCTCGAGCAGCTGCAGGCCGGTGCGGAAGATGCGGTCGGCCAGGCGGGTCGGGCTTTCCAACCGGCGGTTGCGCGTTCGGGTCTTGAAGTCCGCGGTCTTGAGCTTCAGCACCACCGTCTGCCCTGCCAGCGCGGATTTTCGCAAGCGGAATGCCACTTGTTCGCTGAGGCCCCTCAGATGCGCTACGAGGTCCTCCTGGCGCGCCAGGTCGTCGTTGAAGGTCGTCTCGGAGGAGACGCTCTTCGCTTCTCCGTCGATCTCCACGGACCTTTCGTCCAGG
This sequence comes from Ensifer sp. R1-3, assembly GCF_056739175.1. NCBI lineage: Bacteria > Pseudomonadati > Pseudomonadota > Alphaproteobacteria > Hyphomicrobiales > Rhizobiaceae > Ensifer > Ensifer sp. R1-3. The sequence continues at coordinate 1,450,191 of NZ_CP096515.1, read as the reverse complement.
CCGCGCGAAAGCCGGTAGAGCCGCCGGCCCATCGTGCCGTAGCGGCGCATGAGGTCCGCCTCTTCCATCGTCTGGAGCTGCCCGATCGCGCGGATTCCGTCCCTTTCGAGCGTGGCGGCGAAGGCCTTGCCGACGCCCCAGATGAGGGTAACGGGCTTGGCTTTCAGGAAGTCGACGGCTTCGGCCTGGCCGATGACCGAAAAGCCGCGGGGCTTCTGAAGGTCCGAGGCGACCTTGGCCAGGAATTTGCAGTAGGAAAGCCCGACGGAAACGGTGATGCCGATTTCCTGCTCTACACGCTTGGCGAAGCGGGCAAGCGTTCGGGCGGGCGGATCGTGGTGAAGCCGCTCGGTGCCGCTCAGATCGAGAAAGGCCTCATCTATCGACAGCGGCTGCACGAGAGGCGTCAGCTCCTGCATCATCGCTCTGACCTCGCGCCCGACGCGCACATATTTCTCCATGTCGGGCTTGATCACCACGGCCTGCGGGCAGGCTTCGAGGGCTTTGAACATAGGCATGGCGGAGCGCACGCCATGGATGCGGGCAATGTAACAGGCCGTGGAGACGACGCCACGCTTACCGCCGCCGATGATCACGGGCTTGTCGGCGAGCTCCGGATTGTCGCGCTTCTCGACCGAGGCATAGAAGGCATCGCAGTCGATATGCGCGAGGGTCAACCGGTAGAGTTCGGAGTGCCGGAGGAGCCGCGGACTGCCGCAGGCGAGGCACCGCCGTGAATGGGCGGCTTGCTCCTTGAGGCAATCACGGCAGAAGCCGGAGGGTGGGGCGGCGCTGTCGATCATATCCGGAACAAATGTTGAACGCGGCGACTTTACGCTCTACGCTGCTGAGTCTCAAGGCGGCGGCTGGAGGCTGTTTTGGATATCGCTGTTAAGTTTGAGATGGTGCCGGCCGATCGCCGGCCGGACTTCGGGGTACTGTTTGGTCGTCAGGGCGCATTCGGCGTCGGGCGGTGTACCGCGCCGCGCACATCGCGTATCGGCACCATTCAGTCCTCGAAGTCACGTGAGCCGGAGAGGACATGGTGCGCCCGGACGACCTCTTCCGGCGAGGTTTGCGTTTCGTTGCAGAAGGCCATCAGCGTCGGTTCGTGCTCCATCAGGAACGCAACGAGTCCGCCCATAAAGCCCGGCTCGCCGATGGCGCTGCGCAGGGAGGCGGGATCGGTGCCGGTAAGCGCCAGAAAGCGCGACATCAGCTCAGGCTCGTTCGCGAGCCAGGTGAGGATGGCGATCGCCGTATCGTCAGCGTTCTTCATGATATGCGCTCTCTTCTCGTTTGGCGGCCGCAATTACCTATTTTTCAACCAAATCGCGCTAGCCTGGCGATCGACGAAATGGGTCGAGTCGCCGTTGTTGCAACTTAAATCTCTCCCGGAGACTTGCAAGGCGGCGGCAGACAGCAAGGGATCGACATGCCCAAACAGGTAATGATTGTTGAGGATAACGAGCTGAATATGAAGCTCTTCCGCGACCTGATTGAGGCTTCGGGCTACGCGACGATCCAGACGCGCAACGGCATGGAAGCCCTGGAACTCGCGCGCAAGCATCGTCCCGACCTGATTCTGATGGACATCCAATTGCCGGAGGTCTCCGGCCTTGAGGTCACGAAATGGCTCAAGGAAGATGATGAGCTTCACGTGATTCCGGTCATTGCCGTAACCGCTTTTGCCATGAAGGGCGACGAGGAACGCATCCGCCAAGGGGGATGCGAGGCCTATGTCTCCAAGCCGATTTCCGTTCCAAAATTCATTGAGACGATCAAAACATATCTGGGCGATGCCTGACTGCCGGAAAGATCGATATGACTGCGCGCATCCTCGTCGTTGATGACGTACCAGCCAATGTGAAGCTCCTGGAAGCGCGGCTCGTGGCCGAATATTTCGACGTGCTTACGGCCGGGGACGGGCACGCCGCTTTGGCGACATGCGAAAAGACGCCGGTGGATCTCGTCCTGCTCGATATCATGATGCCGGGGATGGACGGTTTCGAGGTCTGCGAAAGACTGAAGGCGAACAGCCGGACCGCGCATATTCCGGTCGTGATGATAACGGCGCTCGATCAGCCGTCCGATCGTGTGCGCGGGCTGAAGGCCGGCGCCGACGACTTCCTGACCAAGCCCGTGAACGATCTGCAGCTCATGTCGCGCGTGAAAAGCCTCGTACGCCTGAAGAACGTCAGCGACGAGCTGCGTCTCAGAGCCCAGACGGCGCAAACGATCGGGCTGCAGGAACTGCCCCGTGTCGATCGGCCGGACGAGCCCGGCAGCGTGCTACTGGTCGATGGCCGCGCTTCATCACAGGAACGGCTCACCCGTGCCCTGAAGCCGATCGCCGATGTCGCCGTCATATCGGACCCGCAGGCCGCTCTGTTCGAGGCCGCCGAAAGCAGTTTCGACCTGATCATCGTCAACGCGAATTTCGACGATTACGATCCCTTGCGTCTGTGTTCGCAATTGCGCTCGCTCGAGCGGACCCGCTTCATTCCGATCCTGCTGGTAACCGAGCAAGGAAACGATGAGAGAATCGTCCGCGCACTCGAACTGGGCGTGACGGACTACATCATGCGACCCGTCGATCCGAACGAACTTGTCGCCCGCTCCCTCACGCAGATCCGGCGCAAGCATTGCAACGATCGCCTGCGCGCAAGTGTCCAGCAGACGATCGAATTGGCCGTGACCGATGATCTCACCGGCCTCCACAACAGGCGTTATCTGGAAAACCACCTGAAGCTGCTGATCGATCGCGCGACCACAAGGGGGCGTCCGCTGTCGATCTGCATCACGGATATCGATCGCTTCAAGCGTGTGAACGACACTCACGGCCATGATGCCGGTGACGATGTACTGCGCGAATTTGCCAACCGTGTTCGCGCCACGGTGCGCGGCGCGGATCTTGCCTGCCGTTTCGGCGGGGAGGAGTTCGTGGTCGTCATGCCGGATACGCCGCCCGAAATGGCTGCAATCGTTGCGGAGAGGCTTCGACTGGCGGTCGAGAGCCGTGGCTTCGACATTCCGCAGGCCGCGACGGTCCTGAACGTAACGGCGTCGCTCGGCATTGCAACCCTGAGGCCGCATGGCGATACGGCCGAGGCTTTGCTGAAGCGGGCCGACATGGCGCTCTATCAGGCGAAGAACGGCGGACGGAACCGCGTCGTCGCTGCCGCTGCCTGATCCGCCGCACATGCTGAGCTTTTCAGGGCCTCGCGCGCGGGTTCCTTCAGGTTCCGTTTTTCTTCGCGTGGCCCGTGCCGGGGTAAGCACATCTGCAGGCGACACTGTCCGATTCTGAAACAGAATTAACCAAACGCCGAGCAACCCCTCTTCGGCGATTAAGAATGCATTGATTTTTTTTTAGTTTCAGGCAATGCTGATAAGCGAGGAAGGAAACTTCCACAGCATTCGGTTACCCCATGATGCTCAGGTCCGCCGCATCTCCTGGGTCGTGGGGTCGGTCGGCTGGCCTCGGACTTGCGGATTCCTCGTGCTGCAACCGGACCAGTCGACCCCCATTCGAAACGCCGCTTCGAAAGAGGCGGCGTTTTCGTCTCTTCCGTTCGTTTCAGGTTCAAGCGCCGGAAAAGCGCAAAGAACGGAAAAGCGCAAAGAAAAAGCGCCGGCCCTGCGGGCGGCGCTCCTCGATCGAAGAAAGCGGCGATCTTACTTGATCTTGGCTTCCTTGAATTCGACGTGCTTCTTCGCGACCGGATCGTATTTCGTCTTCGTCATCTTGTCCGTCATCGTGCGGCTGTTCTTGGTGGTGACGTAGAAGTAACCGGTGTCGGCCGTCGACAGCAGCTTGATCTTGATGGTGGTAGCTTTCGCCATGGTCGTCCTGCCTTTATGAAAAATTGAAAGCCGTGGACAACCGATTGCGGGCCACGGTCAAGTTGCCGCGAAACTACAAATCACGACCGAAAAGTCAAGGCCGTTTTGGTTTCAAAACGATGCGGACCAGGGAAAGTACGACATAAAGCCCGAAGAAGCCGGCGATTGCCCAGGCAAAGCCGTCATTGCCCGTCACATCCATGGCCGCCCCGATCACCTGCGGACCCGCTACCGTGCCGACGGCGTAGGAGAACACGAAGGCGGCGTTGGCGGCCGCAAGGTCCGCTCCCTGAAGACGGGAACCGAGGTGGCTGAGGCCGACCGTATAGAGACCGGAGACGCATCCGCCCCAGAACAGAAGAACAAGCGCCATCAGGAACCAGTTTTCAACCAGCGTAGGCAGGAACAGGGCGCCTACGAGCCCGATCAGGGTCAGCGCCGACAGGATCGTACGGCGGTCCTTCACGCGGTCGGAAAGCATGCCGAGGGGGATCTGGAAGATGAAATTGCCGACGCCCATGACCGTCAGCAGCAGCGCTGCCTGCGATTCGCTGAAACCCGCGCGGGTCCCGAAGATGGGAAACAGGGAAAGCCCGCCATATTCCACTGCGCCGAAGATAAAGACGGCGGCCGTCGCGGTCGGCACCAGGAAGACATAACGCATGAAATGGCGCTTCGGCTTTTCGTCCAGCACCGGGCTTTCATTGCGCGCGAGAAAGATCGGGATCGCGGAAAGCAGGATGACGCCCGCGCCGACAGCGAAGGGCAGGAAGCCTTCGCTGCCCAGGATGGAGAAGAGCAGGGGACCGCTCGCGAAGCCGAGCGAGAGTACCGTGCCGTAAATCCCGAGCACGAAGCCGCGCCTGTTGGGGGGCGCGGTGGCGTTGATCCAGAACTCCGAAAGGATGAAGAGGACGGTGATTGCGCCGTGAAAGACGATGCGCAGGGGAAACCAGAGCCAGAAATTCGTGAGGTAGTAGAAACCGAGCGAGCTCGTGGCCGCAAACATTATCGCCAGCAGCATGGTCGGAGCGACGCCGTGACGATGGGCGAATTTCATCGTGAACGGGGCGGCGGCCATCGATGCGAGGCCGGCCATTGCCGCATTCAGCCCGTTCAGCGTGGGCGCGATGCCGCGCTTTTCCATGATGACGCTGAGCAGCGGGAGCCCCAGGCCGATCGCGATGCCGACGGCAGTGATCGACGCGAGCGCGGCGATCAATGAAGGCCAGTGGATTTCGTCAACCGGTCCTGACGTACCGGGCGGCGGCTTCGACATGCGATAGGGCCCTCAGAGAAGCGTGCGGTGAAAGCGCCCATGGCGCGTAAAATAAAATGGAACGGTTCTTTCAGGCGGAAGCGAAGGATCCGACATGAGATCGTTTCTCAGATCCGAGAGGATGATTGCGGTGATCTCCGGCACGCGAAGCGCGGAAAAGTCGTTGACATCGATCCACTGCAAATCCTGAAGCTCCCGGCTTTCCGCCACCAGTGAGGGATCGATCTCGGCCTCGTCCGCGAAAACGGCAAAGAACCGCGTGTCAAACCGCCTCGGCAGTCCCGGAGGAGTAATGGCCCGCGCCATATAGCGCAAGTTCGAAAGATCGGGAAGAAACGGAAGCACCGCGCCTTGGCGCTCGCGCGTCCGGCCGAGGCTTACCCCGGCTTCTTCGTAAAGTTCCCTCGCGGCCGCAAGTGCTAGCGCCCGTGCGCGAGCCTCGGTGATCGCCCGCCCGTCGCCTGCCCTGAGAGATCGCAGAACCGCCGGATGAAGATCGCCGTCAAATCTCAGGCGATGGTCGCCGGGATCGCGGCGGCCACCCGGAAAGACGTAAAGGTCCGGCATGAAGACGTGGGCGCTGTGGCGTTTGCCCATCAACACGCGAATGTCCTTGCCGGATCTGTCGAGAAGCATGATGGAGGCCGCATCGCGCGTCCTGACCGTAGGAGAACTCGCCGCTTCGGCCTTGAGTGCGAAAGCGCGGCCGCCAAGCGGCTCCGGGGTCATGCCGAAGGATCTCGCGGCGGGAGGACGTCTTCAGGCAGATCGTCGTGACCGCCGAAGCCGTGCATTCTCAACGCCCATTGCAGGCCGATGACCGCGCCCTTGACGGGCTGCATCAGGGCGAGCGAACTGGCAAGCGTAACCGGCGCCCAGATCGCGAGATGCTGCCATGTCGTAAGCGGCAGCACGAGATCGGTCATCATATAACCGCCGAGCACGACATGGCCGACGATCGTGACGACGATATAGGGCGGGAAGTCGTCGGCGCGGTGGTGATCCATGCGTTCGCCGCAGGCGTCGCAGGCGTCCACCGATTTGAGGAAGGCGCGGAACAACCGGCCGCGGCCGCAGGCCGGACAGGTCCCGAAAAGGCCACGCTTGATCGAGCGGCCGACAGGCCTTTTGTCGCCCTCCGCTCCGCCGAGCTGAAGCATGTCCGTCGCCGTTGCCTTCATGTCCAATCCTCGTGCCGGACGTCGCGCGTCCGGCTGTCAGTGCCTGCCGCGGGGCGGTCGCGTTCCCGGGCGTTTGCGCGCACCCGTCCGGTCGCGGCGGCCGGCCTTGTGGAAGGAGCGCATTGCCGTCGGCATCTTTCGTCCCTCGCTCAGCATTTCGAAACGGAGTGCACCGGCCAACGGCACCGCTTCTACAAGCTTGACCTGAACCGGGTCCCCGAGACGGTAACCCAGTCCGGATTTCTCGCCGGAAAGGGCCTGATGCGCCTCATCATAGATGAAATAGTCGCGCCCGAGCGTAGATATAGGGATGAAGCCGTCGGCGCCATAGGCGGGGAGGGTGACAAAAAGTCCCGCCTTGGTGACGCCGGAAACCCGTCCGTCGAACTCTTCGCCGACGCGGCCGTTCAGATGGTGGGCGATCAGCCGATCGATCGTATCGCGTTCAGCCGCCATGGCGCGCCGCTCGAAGGTCGAGATTTCGGCGGCGATATCGTCGAGCGCTGCTTCTTCCTCGGGCATTATGCCGCCTTCGCCGAGCCCGAGCGCGGAAACGAGCGCGCGGTGCACGATCAGATCCGCGTAGCGCCGGATCGGCGAGGTGAAGTGGGCGTAGCGCAACAGGTTCAGGCCGAAATGACCGATATTTTCCGGGCTGTAGATCGCCTGGCTTTGCGAACGAAGCACCATCTGGTTCACGATCGTCTCGTAAGGCTTTCCGTCGGCCTTGGCGAGAATGCCGTTGAAATGGTTCGCCCGCATGTTGCCACCTTTGGCGAGCGCGATATCGAGCGTCGCCAGGAATTCGCGAAGGCTCTCCTGCTTGGCGAGCGAGGGTTGGTCGTGGACACGATAGATCAGAACCTGACGTTTCTGTTCCAGCGTCTCGGCTGCGGCGACATTCGCCTGGATCATCATCTCTTCGATGAGCTTGTGCGCATCGAGGCGTTCCGGCACGAAGACCCGATCGACCGTGCCGTCCGGCTTCAGGATGATCTTGCGCTCCGGCACGTCGAGTTCGAGCGGCTGACGGCGCTCCCTTCCGCGCGTGAGGGTACGATAGGCTTCCCAGAGCGGCTTGAGGATCGTATCCAGTATGGGGCCGGTCTTGTCGTCGGGAGCACCGTCGATCGCGGTCTGCGCCTGTTGGTACGAGAGCTTGGCGGCGCTTCGCATCATGATGCGGTGAAACGTATGCGCGGCCTTGCGGCCTTCCTTGGAAAAGCGCATCCGGACCGCAAGCGCCGGGCGGTCGACGCCTTCCTTCAGGGAGCAGAGGTCGTTGGATATGCGCTCGGGCAGCATCGGTACGACCCGGTCGGGAAAATAGACGGAATTGCCGCGTTTCAACGCCTCAAGATCGAGGGCCGAGCGTGCCCTGACGTACCAGGAGACGTCGGCGATCGCGACCGTGACGATGACCCCGCCGGGATTGTCCGGCGACGGGTCCGGCTCCGCGTAGACCGCGTCGTCGTGATCCTTGGCGTCCGCCGGGTCTATGGTGATGAGCGGCAGGGTGCGCCAGTCCTCGCGATGCGCCATGGTTGCAGGACGCGCGGCTTCCGCCTCCTGCAGCACCCTCTCCGGAAAGACGTGCGGGATACCATGGGCATGGATGGCGATCATCGAGATCGCCTTTTCGGACGCGACCGAGCCGATGACGTTCTGCACCTGCGCCCGCGGCAGGCCGTAGCGGCCGATCCGCGAAAGATGCGCTTCGACGAGATCGCCTTCCTTGGCCTCACCGGTGAATTCCGGATCGATGAGGAGCTCCTCGCCACGCTTGTCGATCGGCATCAGCCGGCCGCCGCCGCCGGGCGTGGCGCGGAAGACGCCGAGGACCGCGTCCTTGCGCTTGTCGAGCACCTTGATGATACGCGCGGTATAGGCAGGGCCGCCGCGTTCCTTGGCCGGGAAAATCTTCGCGAGCACCCGGTCGCCGAGACCGCCTACCGGCGTCTTGCCCTTGGCCCTGGCGACGCTTGATTGCTTGATCAGGACTGCGGGCGCGACGCCGTCGTCGTCGAGCCACTCGGCCGGCCGGCCGATCAGGTCGCCATCGACGTCGCGAATGGTAATGTCAAGAACGGTGACGGGCGGGAGCCCGCCGGGGCGAACGAGCGACTTGCGCTTCTTCTCGACGAGTCCGTCCTCCTCGAGCGATCGCAGCAGTCCCTTGAGTTCTACCCGTGCCTCGCCCTTCAGGCCGAACGCCTTGGCGATCTCGCGCTTCGAGGCGTGTTGCGGGTTCTCGGCGATGAAGCGCATCAGCACCTCGCGGGAAGGAACGACGCCATGAACGATCGTCTCCTTTTCTCCGGCCGGTGCCGTCCTGGCCGCGCGGCCGTTCTTCTTGCCTGCGCCCTTTGCGGGCGTTTCGGTCGGGTCGCGCGGAATCCTGGTCAAGGTCAGTCCTTCTTGGCCTTCGCGGCCGCTTTCGTTTTCGTCTTCGCTGCTGATTTCGGCTTCTCCGCTTTCGCAGTTCCGGCCGATGCAGCCTTGGCAGACTTCGTTCCGGCCGATTTTCCCCCGGCCGATTTTCCCTTTGCCGCCTTGCCCTTGGTCACGCCGCCTTTCGCTTCGCGCTCGGCGATGAGCGCAAGCGCTTCCTCGACCGTGACCGATTGCGGGTCCTTACCCCTCGGCAGCGTGGCATTCACCTTGCCCCAGTTGACGTAGGGCCCGAAGCGTCCGTCGCGAACAGTAATCGCGCCGCCGTCCGGATGTTCCCCAAGCTCCTTGAGGGCCGCCGCGCTAGCGCGTCCGCCGCCAGCCCCTTTGGACTGCTTGTCGGCAAGGACGGAAATCGCGCGGTTCAGACCGATAGAGAAGACGTCCTCGACGGATTCCAGATTGGCATAGGTGCCGTTGTGAAGCACGAAGGGGCCATAGCGGCCGATGCCGGTGGAGATCATCTTGCCGCTTTCCGGATGCGGCCCGATATCGCGCGGCAGGGAGAGCAGGGCGAGGGCCTTCTCGTGATCGATCGCCGCCGGCGTCCAACCCTTCGGCAGGCTGGCGCGTTTCGCCTCCTTGCCGTCGCCGCGCTGGACATAGGGGCCGAAGCGGCCGTTGCGCAGCGTGATTTCCTCGCCGGTATGCGGATCCTTGCCGAGGCTTTGCGGCTCGTTCGCTGCAGCTGCTTCGGCGTCACCGTTGCTGTCGGAGGAGAGTTGGCGCGTGTAGTTGCATTCCGGGTAATTGGAGCATCCGACGAAAGCGCCGTATTTGCCGAGCTTCAGGGACAGCTTGCCGGTGCCGCAGACCTGACAAATGCGCGGGTCGCCGCCATCTTCCCGCTTCGGGAAGACGAGCGGAGCCAGTTCCTCGTTGAGCGCATCGAGCACGTTGGTGACGCGCAGTTCCTTGGTGTCCTCGATCTGGGAGAAGAAGTCCTTCCAGAAGTCGCGCAGCACGTCCTTCCAATTGAGTTCGCCTGCCGAAATCTGGTCGAGTTTCTCCTCGAGCGACGCGGTGAAATCATATTCTACATAGCGGGTGAAGAAGCTTTCGAGGAACGCAGTGACCAGACGGCCTTTCGCCTGCGGCACCAGCTTGCGCTTGTCGATCTCCACATAGTCACGGTCGATGAGGGTCGTGACGGTCGCCGCATAGGTTGACGGGCGGCCGATACCGAGCTCTTCCATCTTCTTGATGAGCATCGCTTCCGAATAGCGCGGCGGCGGCTCGGTGAAGTGCTGGCTGGCGTTGATCTTCTGCTTGGCAAGATTTTCGCGTGCGTTGATTTCCGGAAGGCGGCCGTCCTCGTCGCCGTCATCCGCCTGCTCGCCGTCTTCCTTCATGTCGGTATAGGCAGCGATGAAGCCGTCGAAGCGGATGACCGAGCCGGTTGCCCTGAGACCCGCCTTCTTGCCGGCATTGTCGGCGACGATCTCGGCGGTGGTGCGCTCGATCTCCGCAGACGCCATCTGGCTCGCGATACCGCGCTTCCAGACAAGATCGTACAGTCTCAGCATGTCGCCGTCGAGGAAGCGCCGGACCTGGTCGGGCGTGCGGTCGAAATCGGTCGGGCGAATGGCCTCGTGCGCTTCCTGGGCATTCTTTGCCTTGGTGGAATAGAAGCGCGGCTTTTCCGGAAGATAACGCTCTCCGAACTGGCTGCCGATGGCCTGGCGCGCGGCCTCGATCGCTTCCGGCGCCATCTGCACGCCGTCCGTTCGCATATAGGTGATGAGACCTACGGTTTCTCCGCCGATATCGACGCCTTCATAGAGCTTCTGCGCCACCTGCATGGTGCGCGATGCCGAGAAGCCGAGCTTCGAGGAGGCGGCCTGCTGCAGCGTCGAAGTGGTGAAGGGCGGGGAGGGATTGCGTTTGACCGGCTTGGCCTCGACGCTCTCGACGACGTAGCTCGCGCCGTCGAGCAGGGACTTCAACCGGTTGGCTTCCTCGCCATTGCCGATCGCCTTCGGCGGCAGCCGCTTGCCGTCGGCCGAAACGAGGCGCGCTTCGAATTCGTCGCCGCGCGGTGTCTTCAGAAGCGCCGAGATGTTCCAGTATTCTTCGGTGACGAAGCGCTCGATCTCCGCCTCGCGGTCGCAGACGAGGCGCAGCGCCACCGATTGCACGCGGCCCGCCGAGCGTGCGCCCGGCAGCTTGCGCCAGAGCACGGGCGAAAGATTGAAGCCGACGAGGTAGTCGAGAGCGCGGCGTGCGAGATATGCGTCGACAAGCGAGGCATCGATGTCGCGGGGTTCGGCCATCGCATCGAGCACGGCCTTCTTGGTGATCGCATTGAAGACGACGCGCTTGACCGGCTTGTCGCCGATGACCTTTTTCTTCCTGAGAAGGTCGAGCACATGCCAGGAGATCGCCTCGCCCTCGCGGTCGGGGTCGGTCGCGAGAATGAGACCGTCGGACGATTTTACCGCATCGGCGATGTCCTTCATCCGCTTGGCGGAAGCGCCGTCGACCTCCCAGGACATCTCGAAGTCTTCGTCGGGGCGAACCGATCCGTCCTTGGCAGGCAGGTCACGCACGTGGCCGAACGAGGCAAGCACCTTGTAGCCTGGGCCCAGGTACTTGTTGATCGTCTTGGCCTTGGAAGGCGATTCCACCACTACAACATTCATCGACATTCTCTGAAACAACTTGTTTGGCGACCCTGCGCGCCAATCCGACGCCACGACATGGACAGGGATTCGGGCGCGGTCAAGGGGTTTGATCGAAAATAGCTATATCACGCTCGACCGCAACCAAGCGGCAACATTCGAATCGGCTCAACCAGTGGTCGTCATTCTTGCCGCTGTCTTTGACGCGGCGGAGCGACAGGTCCTGGCCGTCATTCGGCCGTCGCGAGGGATACGAGATTGCCTCCGTGACGGCAGAGCTGACCGGCAAGATCCAGTTCGACGAGCACCATATGGATCTGCGGTGCGGCAAGGCCGGTATATCGGATGAGATCGTCGATTGCGACCGGCGTCGGCCCGAGAGCCTCGACGACGCGCGAGCGATCTGTGTCGTCCGGCGGCTGCGGCATCGGCCGCGGCTCCTCGGCGCTTGGCTCGTTGGCTTCCAGCCGCGAGAAAAGGTCGTCGCGGCTGAGAGGCACCAGCGCCTCGATCACGTCCGCCGAAGAGGTCGTGACGGTCGCCCCCTGTTTCAGGAGATCGTTCGTGCCATGACAGCGCGGATCGAGAGGCGACCCGGGAACGGCAAAGACCAGCCGGCCGAAATCGGCGGCATAGCGCGCAGTGATCAGTGACCCTGAACGGTTCGCGGCTTCGACGATCGCAACACCGAGGCTGATGCCCGCGACGAGCCGGTTTCGTCTCGGGAAATCCCGGGCGCGCGGTTCCCAGCCAAAGGGCATCTCGCTGACCGCCAGCCCCTCGCCGGAGACGATTTCCTGCAGGAGGCCGAGATTCTCCGGCGGGTAGGGGCGGTCGAGGCCACCGGCGAGCACGGCGATCGTGCCTGTCCGCAGACTGGCGCGGTGCGCGGCGGTGTCGATGCCGCGGGCGAGCCCTGATGTGATGACATAGCCGGCAGCTCCGGCGTCGCGGGCGATCATCGCCGCGAACTTCGCGCCGCTGACCGAGGCATTGCGTGAGCCGACGATCCCAAGCGAGGGACGGGCCGTCGCGTTCAAATTGCCCTTCGTCGCGAGAAGCGGCGGGGCGCCGTCGATCTGTCTGAGCGCGTCCGGATAATCGGGTTCGCCGATGCCCACGAACACGGCACCGAACCGGTGTGCGGCCTCGAGTTCTCGCTCGGCTTCGTCCACCGTGGCAATGCGGAAGGACCGGTCCGCCCCGCCACGACGCGAAAGTTCCGGCAGCGCCTCGAGCGCCGCCTCTGCGTTGCCGAAATGGCTGATCAGATCGCGGAAGGTTGCCGGGCCGACATTGTCGCTTCGGATGAGCCGCAACCATGCGATCTTCTGCCGTTCGCTGAGCGCGGTCCCGGTCCGTCGAGCGCCGCCCGGCGGCATCAGCCCTTTTCTCCGATCCGGCTTTCGGTGCCGCTCAGGAGTCGCTGGATGTTGGCGCGGTGCTTGATCCAGGCGATGGCCGTCATGACCGCAAAGAGCCCGGCCACCTTGCCGTTGCCGGCTGCATAGAGCGCGATGGGGACGGCGGCGGTCGCGACGAGTGCCGAAAGAGAGGAGTAGCGGGTGATCTTTGCCATCGCCAGCCAGATGGCTGCGAAAAGGAGCACCATTACCGGCACGAGGCCGAGCAGTACGCCGATGTAGGTCGCAACGCCCTTGCCGCCCCTGAAGGAAAGCCAGACGGGAAAAAGGTGCCCGAGAAAGGCGGCAAAACCGGCGGCAATGCCCGCTTCGACACCCCAGTAGGATGCGATCGCTGCGGCAGCCGTGCCCTTCAGGGCATCGAGCAGCAGCGTGGCGGCGGCAAGCTTCCTGTTGCCGGTTCTGAGCACATTCGTCGCGCCGATATTGCCGGAGCCGATCTTGCGTACGTCACCGAGGCCGGCCATTCGCGTCAGAATGAGGCCGAACGGGATCGAGCCCAGCAGATAACCGAAAACAAGGCATGCGAGAGTCGAAGGCAGCCCCAACTGCCAGGAAAACATGTCCACCGGTCCCCCCTTCCGCTGACCCGCGCCGGTTATGCCGAATGCACGAGTTCGCCAGCAACATAGGTTTGGACGACCCGTCCGGTAAAGCGTGCATTTTCGAAAGGCGTGTTCTTGGAGCGTGAGACGAGCGTCTCCTTGTGGAGAACCCAAGGCTCGTCAAGGTCGATGACGGCGATGTCGGCTCGGGCGCCGGGCTTCAGCGTGCCGGCATCCAGGCCGAAGATCGCGGACGGGCGGGTGGACAGAGCATCGATCAGCCGCATCAGCGGCACTTCGCCGCTGTGATAGAGCCGCAGCGCCGCTGCCGCCAGTGTTTCGAGGCCGATCGCCCCGTCCGCGGCATCCGCGAAGGGCAGGCGCTTGGTGTCGACGTCCTGCGGATCATGAGACGAGACAATGATATCGATCGTTCCGTCGGCCAGCGCCTCGACCATCGCGACGCGATCGCCCTCGGTGCGCAAGGGCGGCGAGAGTTTGAAGAAAGTCCTGTACTCGCCGATGTCGTTCTCGTTCAGGGTCAAGTGGTTGATCGAGATGCCGCAGGTGACGTTGGTGCCGCGCTCGCGGGCGATGCGAATGGTCTCGGCCGATTCGGGAACGGAAATTTCAGCCGCGTGATAGGCCGCACGCGTCAGGCCGGCGATGCGCAGGTCGCGTTCGAGCGGAATGATCTCGGCTTCGCGCGGCACGCCGGGAAGGCCGAGCCAACTCGCAAGCAGCCCTTCATTCATGACGCCGTTGGCGCCGAGATACTTGTCGCGCGTCCCGAGCGCGACGACGGCACCGAACTCGCGCGCGTAGGTCATCGCGCGGCGAAGCACGAGCGTATCGTGCACCGGCTGTCGCCCGTTGGTGAAGCAGACGGCGCCCGCATCGCGAAGCAGCCCGATCTCGGTCATCTCTTGGCCGAGCAGTCCCTTGGTCAGGGCCGCCGCCGGATGGACGTTGACGAGCGCCTTGTCGCGCGCGGTCTTCTGCACGAATTCGACAAGCGCGATATCGTCGATCACCGGATCGGTGTCCGGCATGGCGATGAAAGAAGTGACGCCGCCGGTTGCCGCTGCACGCGAGGCCGACTCGATGGTCTCGCGATGTTCGCTGCCCGGTTCGCCGACGAAGACGCGCGCATCGACCAATCCCGGGACGGCGGTGAGGCCGGCGCAGTCCTTGACGAAGGCGTCCGCAGGTACGCCCTGGTTCTGCGCATCCTTCCCGGCCGCGAGGATACGGCCGTCGTCCCCGACGATGATGGTGCCGATTTCGTCCAGTTTCCGCGAGGGATCGACGATGCGGAGGTTCTGCAGAACGAGTGGTCTGGTCATAGGCGCGGCCCCTGGTTCTGGGAGAGAAGCAATGTTTCCATCACCGCCATGCGCACGGCGACGCCCATCTCGACCTGCTGTTCGATCACGCTTTGCGGCCCGTCGGCGATCTCCGAGGCGATCTCGACGCCGCGGTTCATCGGCCCCGGATGCATGACGAGCGCGTCGTCCTTCGCGACCTTGAGCTTCTCGGCATCCAGGCCGTAGTAATGGAAGTACTCGCGCACCGAAGGCACGAAGGAGCCGGCCATGCGCTCGCGCTGGAGTCTCAGCATCATCACCACGTCCGCATCCTTGAGGCCCTCGGCCATGGAGTGGTAGACCTCGGCGCCCATCTCGGCGATGCCGGCGGGAAGCAGCGTCGCCGGCGCGACGACCCGCACACGGGCGCCCATCTGGTTCAAAAGCAGGATATTGGAGCGGGCGACGCGCGAGTGGAGAACGTCGCCGCAGATCGCCACGATGATCCGCGAGAGCTTGCCCTTGGCGCGCCGGATCGTCAGCGCGTCGAGCAGCGCCTGCGTCGGGTGCTCGTGCTGGCCGTCGCCGGCGTTGACGACCGAGCAGGAGACCTTCTGGGCAAGCAGCGAGGCAGCCCCCGCCGACGAGTGGCGAACGACCAGCACGTCCGGGTGCATGGCGTTCAGCGTCATCGCCGTATCGATCAGCGTCTCGCCTTTCTTCACCGAGGAATTGCCGACGGACATGTTCATGACGTCGGCGCCGAGCCGCTTTCCGGCGAGCTCGAATGAGGACTGGGTACGGGTCGAGGCTTCAAAGAACAGATTGATCTGCGTGAGCCCGCGCAGCGAGGAGGTCTTCTTTTCCCTCTGTCGAGAGATCTTGACGGCCTCGTCGGCGCGATCGAGCAGGAGCGTGATATCCTGTTCCGTCAGCCCCTTGATGCCGAGCAGGTGGCGATGCGGGAAGGTGATCATGAGCCGCCCTTGCATTTCTGGAATTCGGTCGCTCTATAGAACGTGGACCCCGGCGCGGCAAGCGGCGCGCCGCCCGTTCCGAAGAAAACTTGGGCCAACAGAATTGTTTCCATTTGGACAGGAAAGGCTCTAAAACCGGCCCATGAATCAGATGAACCGGACAGAACAAAAACTTGCAGAACTGAACCAGCCCAAGCCCTGGTCCGGTGTCAACGCCTTTCGCTCCGACCCGCTGGTGGTCGACATCACGTCCAGCATGCCGAAGACGCTGCGCGACGAGTTCGATGGGCTTGGGCGCTATGTGACTTCGCCCGAGGCACAGGAACTGGCCCGGATGGCCAATGAAGGCGTGCCGAAGCTGAAGACGCACGGGCCGCGCGGCGAGCGCCTCGACGTCGTCGAGTTCCATCCCGCCTGGCATGCGCTGATGCGCCGCTCCATGACGACCGGTCTGCATTCTTCTGCCTGGGAGAACCTGCCCGATGAGCGCGGCCGCTCGCACAAGGTAAGGGCGATCCGCTTCTATCTGACCGCGCAGCTCGAATGCGGCCATCTCTGCCCGCTGACGATGACCAGTGCCTCGGTCGCGGCGATTACCGCTTCCCCCGCCGTCCAGAAGGAATGGGCGCCGAAGATCCTCTCGCGCAAATATGATTCGTCCAATCGGCCGTGGATGCAGAAATCCGCGGTCACCATCGGCATGGGCATGACCGAGAAGCAGGGCGGCACCGACGTGCGCGCCAATACCTCCACGGCCGAACGGGTGGGGGAGGGCATTTATCGCCTCACCGGACACAAATGGTTCATGTCCGCGCCGATGAGCGACGCTTTCGTCATGCTGGCACAGACCCGGGAGGGGCTCGGCTGCTTCCTGGTCCCGCGGCTGCTGGAGGACGGCGGGGCCAACGGTCTGCGTTTCCAGCGCCTGAAGGACAAGCTGGGCAACCGTTCCAATGCTTCCTCCGAGGTCGAGTTTTCCGACACTTTCGGTTTCCTGCTCGGTACGCCGGATGCCGGTATCCGCACGATCCTGGACATGGTGACGCTGACCCGGCTCGACTGCGCGCTGGCCTCGGCCGGGATGATGCGCGCATCGCTCGCCGAAGCCGTGCATCATACCCGCGGCCGCAAGGTCTTCGGCAAGGCGCTTGTCAGCCAGCCGATGATGACCAGGGTGCTCGCCGATATGGCCCTGGATGTCGCGGCCGCAAGCGCACTGTCGTTCCGCCTGGCCGAAGCCTTCGATAATGCCCATAGCAGCGCGGAGGATGCCGCCTACGCCCGTATCATGACGCCGGTCGCGAAATACTGGTGCTGCAAGATCGCCCCCGCGCTGATCTACGAGGCGATGGAGTGCATGGGCGGCAACGGCTATGTCGAGGAGCGGGCGCTTGCGCGCCACTACCGCGAAGCCCCGGTCAATGCGATCTGGGAAGGCTCCGGCAACGTTATGGCGCTCGACGTCCTGCGGGTGCTCGGGCGCCGGAAGGAACTGTTCGAACAGCTCTTCGCAACGATCGGCCGCGATCTCGGCCCCGCCGGGCGCAAGACGATCGAGGTTCTGCGTGCCGCCATGTCGCTCTGCGAGCGCGACGAGGGCGCGGCACGCATGCTGGTCGAGCAACTGGCGCTGGCGGCGGCTGCTGCCGAACTCTACAGGCTCGGGGCCGGGCGCATCGCCGATGCGTTCCTGGAATCGCGCCTGGCCGCCGGCTGGCGCTCGACTTACGGCATGCTCGATTCGCGCTTCGATTCGGCCTATGTCCTCGATTTGCTCTACCCGGCCGCAACATAGCCCGTAACGAAGAGCACGAGCGGTATCGTCAGGAACGAGGCCGCCGTCTGGATCGTGGCGACGGAGGCGTAAAGCTCCGCGTCACCCCCCATCTGCTTGGCCAGAAGATAGCCGTTCATCGCGGTCGGGACGGCCGCACCCACGGCGATGACGAGCAGGGCATCCCCCCGGATGCCGAGAAGCGCGCTGCCGCCCACCATGAACACCGGCATGACGATCAGCTTGAGCACGACCGCGAACAGGACTGGGATGCTCGGGTTCAAGGCGTCGGCAATCTTGAGGCCGGCCCCGACCAGGATCAGCCCAAGCCCGAGCGAAGCGCTCGCCAGCATGTCGACCGCCGTCATCACGGGCTCATACAGTTCGATGCCCGTCAAGTTGAACAGTATCCCGAGCGCCGACGAGATGATCAGCGGATTGGTGATGATCTTCAAAAAGAAAAAACCGATGCCACGGCTGCCGCCGCCGAACCAGGTCAGAACGGCGATATTGTAGAAATTGATCGGGATGATGAGCAGTGCCATGACGAGAGCCGTCAGGCTGAGTCCAGCCGTGCCGAATAGTTTTTCAGCGACCGCCAGTGCAATGAAGGCATTCCATCGCGTGGCCGTCTGGAACACCGATGTAAAGGTGGGGCCGGAAATGCCGCCTCGGCGCAGCAGAGGCCAGGCCGAGAGGAGGGCGGCCGACATCAATGTGACGCTGCCGACCGTAGCGACGGCCGTCGCATCAGCCTCGAGGCCGGCCAGGTCCGCCTTCGCCAGCGTCGAGAAGAGCAGAGCGGGAAAGAGAAAATAATAGCCGAACTGCTCGAGCCCGATCCATAGCCCCTGGTCGACAAGCGTCGATCGCCGGAGCGCGACACCAAGGATCACGAGCAGGAAGACCGGCAGAATGCTTTCGAAGACGATGGTCATCAGGGCTCCAGGCAGACGGAGGTTCACGCACGCAGCGCCGCGCGTCCCATGAGCTGCGCAGAACTCGCTGTAGAGCGCTGGACAGGCGGCCGCAAGCCGGCTTTCACTGTGAATATTAACCTTAACAAATGGTTTACGTTGCGCTTCTGCCTCCGAGGCGGAGATACTGGCGGTGTGATTTTTTAAGGATGGAACGGAGCGGCCGGTGAGAGCTGCCTTGCTGATCATCATGGTGATCTTTTTCGCCGGCTTGGCGCTCGACATAGCGAACCTCGCGGCCGTCCTGACCACGTTCGTCCTGCTTGATCGTGCAATCGTTCCGCTTCTTAGCGGTCACCAGCCGGAGAGGGGCGCTTCATGAAGTGGTTGCTGATCTTCTGGGGCGGTCCCGTGATGCTGCTTACGGGCTGGTACGGGCTCTCCTACTATGACATGAGCTTCGGCGTCTTCATGCTGACGCGAGAGGCGCATGAGCTCGTCTTCCGGGTTTACGGGAGTATCCTGGGAATCCCGCCGGAAACCATTCCGCCGCTCGTCGCCCGGGCCATGATCGTCGACAGCCTGATCGTGTTCGGCCTTGTCGCGCTCAGGAAGCGGAGGCAGATCGCGGCCTGGTATCGGCGCCGTTACGGCGCGTCCCGATCGCCGGAAGCGCCTCTCGCCAGCGATGCCAATCTATCCAGCGCTCCCTGAAGGATGAAGGAAGCGGCGGCCGAATCGATGCGTTCGGCCCGCTTTTTCCGCGATACGTCCATTTCGATCAGTACCCGCTCGGCTGCCACCGTGGACAGGCGTTCATCCCAGAGGACGAAGGGGATATCGGTCTTTTCTCCCATATTGCGCACGAAGGCCCGCGTCGCCTGGCAGCGCGGCCCTTCCGATCCGTCCATATTCACCGGCAAGCCGATGATGAAGGCGGCGATTTTTTCCTTCTCCGCAAAAGACAGGAGCGCCTGCGCGTCGGCGCCGAACTTGACGCGGCGGATCACCTCGCGCGGCGTCGCAAAGCGCCGCCCCAGATCGGAAACCGAAATGCCGATCGTTTTCGTCCCGAGGTCCAGGCCTGCCACCGACTGATAGGGCGGCAGCCGCTCCGCGAGTTCCTCCATCGTGAGAATTGCCATGGGATTTACCGATTCGATCTTTCCAGTGCGCTGGTCTGATCCATATGCTTGTCCTAGACATAAATCGATCAATTTTATCGCCCGACTCGCCTGGGGTGCCGCGCGCGATCTGAGGAGAACATCATGAACATCAAATGGCTGGGACATTCCGCCTTCCATATCGAAACGGCGAAAGCCAAAATCCTGATAGATCCGTTCTTCACCGGCAATCCGGCCTTTCGGGACGAGGAGCGCAAGGCCGCAACGGCGGGACTGACCCACATTCTGCTGACCCACGGCCACGGCGACCATGTCGGCGACACCGTTGCCATAGCCAAGGAAACCGGCGCGACGGTCCTTGCCAATTTCGACCTCTGCATGTGGCTCGGCCGGCAGGGCATTTCGAAGCTGGAGCCGGGCAATACGGGCGGAACCATCCAGCTCGGGAGCTTCACCGCCACATTCGTCAACGCGCTGCATTCATCGGCGCAGATCACCGACGACGGCGTTTCGCATTCGCTCGGCAATGCCAATGGCCTCGTTCTCCATTTCGACGACGAGCCGACGCTCTATCACATGGGCGACACGGACATCTTCTCCGACATGGCGCTCGTGCAGGAACTGCACGAGCCGGAAATCGGCATCGTGCCGATCGGCGACCGTTTCACCATGGGCGGTGCCGTGGCCGCGCTCGCGTGCCAGCGTTACTTCAAGTTCAACACGGCGATCCCTTGCCACTATGGCTCCTTCCCGATCATCGACCAGACGCCGGAGACCTTCATTGCCGGCATGGACGGCGCCTCGACATTGGTCGCCACCCCCGAGGTCGGTGGCGCAGTAACCCTCTGAAGAGGAGCGCAGCCCAGCCGGAAGCCGGTCGGCGCCATTCGCGAGTTGCACGTTGTGCAACTCGCCTTTATAGCGGGGGAAACTTTGCGATACCGGAGACGATCATGTCCGTAGACCTTGCCACCGTGAAGCGCGTCGCGCGCCTTGCCCGCATCGCCGTCAGCGATGAGGAAGCCGAGCGGATGACCGGCGAACTCAACGGTATCCTGGGCTTCGTCGAGCAGCTCTCCGAAGTGGATGTCGACGGAGTCGAGCCGATGACGTCGGTGATGCCGATGAAGATGAAAAAGCGCGACGACATCGTCGCGGATGGTGACAAGGCGGACGACATTGTCGCCAATGCGCCGAATTCGGATCGCAACTTCTTCCTCGTTCCGAAGGTGGTCGAGTAACCACCCGCCGCCCGTCCCGCCGTTCCGAATGCGAAAGTCCGATTACACCATGACCGACCTTACGAGCCTCACGATCGCCGAAGCCCGCGCGAAGCTTTCCGCCAAGGAAATCACCGCGGTCGAGTTGACCGACGCCTATCTTGGCGCGATCGAGGCAGCCAACGAGACGATCAACGCCTATGTCGCCGTTACGCCGGAAAAGGCCCGCGAGATGGCGAAGGCCTCGGACGCCCGCATCGCAGCCGGCAAGGCCGGCGCGCTCGAGGGCATCCCGCTCGGTATCAAGGATCTCTTCGGCACGGAGGGCATCCACACGCAGGCATGCAGCCACATACTGGACGGATTCGAGCCGCGCTACGAGTCGACCGTGACCCAGAACCTGTGGAACGACGGCGCCGTCATGCTCGGCAAGCTTAACATGGACGAGTTCGCCATGGGCTCGTCTAACGAGACCTCCTATTACGGACCGGTCAAGAACCCGTGGCGCGCTAAGGGCTCGAATCTGGACCTGGTTCCGGGCGGCTCTTCCGGCGGATCGGCGGCCGCGGTCGCGGCGCGTCTTTGCGCCGGCGCCACCGCGACCGATACCGGCGGCTCGATCCGCCAGCCGGCGGCGTTCACCGGCACCGTCGGCATCAAGCCGACCTATGGCCGCTGCTCGCGCTGGGGCGTCGTCGCCTTCGCCTCGTCGCTCGACCAGGCGGGCCCGATCGCCCGCGACGTGCGCGATGCGGCGATCCTGTTGAAGTCGATGGCGAGCATCGATCCGAAGGACACGACGTCCGTCGATCTGCCGGTGCCGGACTACGAAGCCGCGATCGGCCAGTCGATCAAGGGCATGCGGATCGGCATTCCCAAGGAATACCGCGTCGACGGCATGCCGGAGGATATCGAGGCGCTCTGGCAGCAGGGTATCGCCTGGCTTAGGGACGCCGGCGCCGAAATCGTCGATATCTCGCTGCCGCATACGAAATACGCGCTGCCCGCTTACTACATCGTCGCTCCGGCCGAAGCGTCGTCCAACCTCGCGCGTTACGACGGCGTTCGCTACGGCCTGCGTGTCGACGGCAAGGACATCATCGACATGTATGAAAAGACGCGCGCCGCCGGCTTCGGCCAGGAGGTCAAGCGTCGTATCATGATCGGCACCTATGTGCTCTCCGCCGGCTATTACGATGCCTATTACCTGCGCGCGCAGAAGGTCCGGACTTTGATCAAGCGCGACTTCGAGCTCGCATTTCAGGCGGGCGTCGATGCGATCCTGACGCCGGCCACGCCGTCCTCCGCCTTCGGCATTGCCGACGAGGACCTCGCATCCGATCCGGTGAAGATGTACCTGAACGACATCTTCACCGTGACGGTGAACATGGCCGGCCTTCCGGGCATTGCGGTGCCGGGCGGGCTCGACCGCAAGGGGCTGCCGCTCGGTCTGCAGCTCATCGGCAAGCCCTTCGAGGAAGAAACGCTGTTCAAGACGGCCCATGTCATCGAACAGGCAGCCGGCCGCTTCACGCCGTCTAAATGGTGGTGACGGCGTAAAGAGACCGCAAGCTGCCGGAAATCGCGGCAATACCGACCGCATCGAACACCGGAGACGATATCTCCGGTATCCGATGCGATGCGGATCGCCGGCGCTCAGCGGTTGTTGAGCTCCGATCTGACCAGGTGCAGTCCGCGTTCGGTAATGCGATAGGGCTTACCGGCGGATGACTTGATCGCTCTCTTCCGTTTCAGCTTACGGAAAAGCTCGAGATCTACGCCGGGATAGACCCAGCCGTCTCTCGTAAAGCAGCGAATTTCCGCGATCGCCTTGCCTTCGCGGGTGATTTCAATGCGGCCGCCCTGGGCCAAATGGTGAAGAATGCGCTGTTCGGCGCGCGAAATGTCCATCGTTAGAGTATTCCGGAATAGCGTTCATCAGAACGCAGGAAAACGTTCCGTTCTTCGTGAGAAGAGCGGGGTTTACGTTTCCGGCCCATGCACGCTTTTCAGTGGAAGCGGGCAGGGCCCTTACCGGGACTCAGACTGATGGAACATAAATACTCCTGTCGGATCTCGCGCTTTCTAGGAGATCGTCGCGCAATCGTCAAGGTTGCAAAGACCGGCTGCCAGAGCCGGCATTGTCCAGCGCCCCATGTGTGCGGCCGCGCCTTGAAAGCTTGCACCGTGGGATCAATTGCTCTACCGAGAAACCACGAATTCAGGCTTCAAAGAAGAGCATGACATGAGCATCGTCGACGTCCGCACTCCTGATCCGAAACGCTTCATTCCAGGCGCCACCGGCGACTGGGAGGTCATCATCGGCATGGAGGTCCATGCGCAGGTGCTGAGCAATTCGAAGCTGTTCTCCAGTGCGTCGACCGAGTTCGGATCGGAGCCGAATGCCAATGTTTCGCTCGTCGATGCCGCAATGCCGGGCATGCTTCCGGTCATCAACGAGGAATGCGTCAAGCAGGCCGTGCGCACCGGCCTCGGCTTGAAGGCAAAGATCAACAATCGCTCGATCTTCGACCGGAAGAACTATTTCTATCCGGACCTGCCGCAGGGCTACCAGATCTCGCAATACAAGGACCCGATCGTCGGCGAGGGCAAGATCATCATTTCCGTCGGTCCGGACCGCCAGGGGCAGTTCGAAGACGTCGAGATCGGCATCGAGCGCCTGCACCTGGAGCAGGATGCCGGCAAGTCGATGCACGACCAGCATCCCGCCATGTCCTATGTCGACCTCAACCGGTCGGGCGTCGCGCTGATGGAGATCGTCTCGAAGCCGGACCTGCGTTCGTCGGACGAGGCGAAAGCCTATCTCACCAAGCTTCGCTCGATCCTGCGTTATCTCGGCACCTGCGACGGCAATATGGACGAGGGCTCGATGCGCGCGGACGTCAACGTCTCGGTTCGCCGTCCGGGCGAAGCTTTCGGCACGCGCTGCGAAATCAAGAACGTCAACTCGATCCGCTTCGTCGGCCAGTCGATCGAGTACGAGGCCCGTCGCCAGATCGCGATCCTTGAAGACGGCGGCGCGATCGACCAGGAGACCCGGCTCTTCGATGCCAACAAGGGCGAGACCCGCTCCATGCGTTCGAAGGAAGAGGCGCACGACTACCGCTACTTCCCCGATCCGGATCTCCTGCCGCTCGAGTTTGACGATGCCTTCGTGGAAGCGCTCAAGGCCGACCTCCCCGAATTGCCGGACGACAAGAAGGAACGCTTCGTTCGCGATCTCGGCCTGTCCGTTTACGATGCGTCCGTTCTCGTCTCGGAAAAGGCGATTGCCGATTACTTCGAAGCCGTGGCCGAAGGCCGTGACGGCAAGGCGGCGGCGAACTGGGTGATCAACGATCTTCTCGGCGCGCTGAACAAGGCCGGCAAGACCATCGAGGAAACGCCGGTCTCGCCGGCGCAGCTCGGCGGCATCATCGATCTCATCAAGGATGGCACCATTTCCGGCAAGCTCGCAAAGGACCTCTTCGAAATCCTTTGGAACGAGGGAGGCGATCCGGCCGAAATCGTCGAGAGCCGCGGTATGAAGCAGGTCACCGACACCGGTGCGATCGAGAAGGCGGTCGACGAGATCATCGCCGCCAATCCCGACCAGGTGGAAAAGGCCAAGGCGAAGCCGTCGCTCGCCGGCTGGTTCGTCGGGCAGGTGATGAAGGCGACCGGCGGCAAGGCCAATCCGCAGGCGGTGCAGGCCCTGGTAAAATCCAAACTCGGCATCGAGGAGTGACGATGTTCTTCGTCCGAACCGCGAGCGAGCGTGACCTCGAGAAGGTTCGCGCTCTGCTCGCCGAGACGTGGCACGCGACCTACGATACGTTCTACGGTGCCGAAAAGGTCAATGAACTGACGGCGAAGTGGCATTCGATCGAGGCCCTTCGCGCGCGCCTGCAGCGCAAGCATTCCGAGTTTGTCGTCGCCGACAACGGCCGCGAGCTTGCCGGCATGGGCTATGCCGCCATGTCCGAGTCGCTGGAAAAGACAGCCGTGCTGCACCAGCTCTATGTGCTGCCGAAGCATCAACGCCATGGCGTCGGCCGCGACATGTTCGCGGAGCTCGAGACCTGCTTCCCGGATGCGGAACGCATGCGGGTGGAGGTGGAGCCGCAGAACCTGCACGCGCTCGCCTTTTATCGCGCACACGGATTTGTGGAAGTCGCAAAAACATCCAGTTGCGGCGACGAGCAGTCCGGCATACCGGCGCTCATCCTGGAAAAGCGCCTTTCCTGACCTTTCACGCCGCATCGATGCGAACACAGGCGCTTCGGCCTCGAGATGCGGGTGAAAGACCCGAGCCGGGAGCGGAATCACTGGACAAGGCGAAAGCGGCGCGGCATAAGCGGGGGCGAGATTTTGATATCCGGCCGGCTCCCATCGGCCGGTAAAGGACGATGCATATGAAGCTCCTGCTGCAGATTTTCACCTGGTGGAATGGACAGACGATCGGTACCCGGTTTCACACCTGGCGCCATGGCCAGCGCGTCGGGGAAGACGAATTCGGCAACGTCTACTATCAGGGCGGCACGGACTCCGAGGGACGGACGCGGCGTTGGGTGATCTACAACGGTCCCGCCGAGGCGTCTGCGATCCCGCCGGGCTGGCATGGCTGGATGCATCATCGCACCGACGTCTCCCCCGCCGACGAGAAATATGCGGTCCGCGAATGGCAGAAGCCGCACCGCGCCAACCCGACCGGTACGCCCAATGCCTACCGGCCGAAGGGGTCGATTGCCGGTGCCGGCAAGCGCCCGCGTGTGACCGGCGACTACGACGCCTGGACGCCGCGCTCCTGAGCCGGGCTTCTCGGGCATCGTCCCGCGACTTGCGGGACGATCACGGCGCAGCCACATTTCGGGTTTAGCGCCTGAAGTCCATCCGGGACTAACAGCAATGTGCGGGGGATTGGCGGTAATGGCGGGTTTCTGTCTGCGGGATTTGATTGGCCGGGGAGGGCGGTTTGCGGCCATTGCCCTTCTCCTTGCCGCTCCGGTGACGTCTGCCGTCGAAACCGCGCAGGCGGCACGCCTTTCCAACGCCGTGGCGGTCTTCTCCGGCATCGACAAGATCACCGGCCGCATCACCAGCTTTGACGTCTATATCGGCGAAACGGTGCAATTCGGTGCGCTGCAGGTAACTCCGCGCGTTTGCCACAGCCGCGACGAAACGGAAGCGCCGAAGACGACCACCTTTGTGGAGGTGGACGAAATCACGCTCGACCGGAAGATCCGCCGCATCTTTACCGGCTGGATGTTTGCCGACAGCCCGGGGCTCAACGCCGTCGAGCACCCCGTCTATGACGTTTGGCTGCAATCCTGCAAGTCCACCTCCGAAGTTCCGCCGCCCGACACTGCGGCAAAGCAATAGAGCACTTGACAGGGCGCCTTCTGCGATCGTTCTCCCTGTGCGTGTCACTGGAGCGACGCAAAGCGTAAGCCTTCCCTTTGAGAAGGCATAATCCTCAAAATTCGAGATTTGGCGAGGCGATCGCTTTCGCGAGCAGAACTTCGTACTGAGCCTTCGGCACGTCGACTGCGCCGAAGGACTTCAGGTGTTCGGTCGTGAACTGCGTGTCGAGGAGCTGAAACCCCTTCGACCTCAATCGCTCGACCAGATGGACGAGGCAGATCTTGGATGCGCCGGTGCGGCGCGAGAACATGCTCTCGCCGAAAAAGGCTGCGCCGAGTGAAACGCCGTAGAGGCCGCCGACGAGCGCATCTCCCTCCCAGGCCTCGACGCTGTGCGCATGGCCCATATTGTGCAGGGCCGCATAGAGGGAGCGGATCGTGTCGTTGATCCAGGTCGTCGGCCTGTCCGGTGCGGGCTGCGCGCACCCCTCCATGACTTCAGCGAAGGCCGTATCGAAGCGAATGTCGAAGGGGCGCCTGCGGATCGCTTTGGCGAGGCTGCGCGAGACGTGAAACCGGTCCAGCGGAATGATGCCGCGGATCTCGGGCTCGACCCAGAAAAGTTCCGGATCGTCGGCCGAGTCGGCCATGGGGAAGAGACCGATCGAGTAGGCGCGCAACAACATGTCCGGCGTGATATCCGGTTGTTTGCTGCGCGTCTCCTTCAATGTCGTATCCTATGCGGATGTTGTGGCCAGATGGTGCTCCAGCCAATGGATATCATAATCGCCGTTTGCGATATCCTGATTGTTGATCAGGTCCTGAAAAAGGGGAAGAGTCGTCTTGATTCCGTCGATGACAAATTCGTCAAGCACGCGGCGCAGCCGCATCATGCACTCGACGCGCGTCCGGCCGTGGACGATCAGCTTACCGATCAGGCTGTCATAGTAGGGGGGTATGCGGTAACCCTGATAGGCGCCGCTGTCGACGCGCACACCGAGGCCGCCCGGGGCGTGGAAATGCGTGATCGTGCCCGGGGAAGGGACGAAGGTGCGCGGATCTTCGGCATTGATGCGGCATTCGATGGCGTGACCGGAGAAGACGATATCCTCCTGCTTGGCGGAGAGGCCGGCTCCGGACGCCACGCGAATCTGCTCGTGCACGAGGTCGATCCCGGTGATCGCTTCGGTAATCGGGTGTTCGACCTGCAGGCGCGTGTTCATCTCGATGAAGTAGAACTCGCCGTTCTCGTAGAGGAATTCGATCGTGCCGGCGCCGCGATACTTCAACTTCTTCATCGCGTCGGCGCAGACCTGACCGATCTTCATGCGCTGTTCGACGTTCAGGGCCGGGGAGTTGGCTTCTTCCCATACCTTCTGATGGCGGCGCTGCAGCGAGCAGTCGCGTTCACCGAGATGGATCGCATTGCCTTCGCCGTCCCCGACGACCTGTATTTCGATATGGCGCGGCTTGCCGAGAAACTTCTCCATGTAGACCGCGTCGTTGCCGAATGCGGCCGCGGCTTCGGAACGTGCCGTCGCAACCGCATTTTCGAGTTCCTCCTCGGTGCGGGCGACCTTCATGCCGCGGCCACCGCCACCCGCCGTCGCCTTGATCAGCACGGGGAATCCGATCTGGCGGGCGATCTCCAGGGCATTCTCCGGCCTCACTTCGCCATCGGAGCCCGGAACGACCGGAATGCCGAGTTCTTCCGCCGTCTTCTTGGCGGTGATCTTGTCGCCCATGAGGCGGATGTGCTCGGCAGTCGGTCCGATGAAAGTGATGCCGTGCGCATCGAGGATATCGGCGAACTTTGCGTTCTCCGAGAGGAAGCCGTAACCCGGATGCACCGCATCCGCACCGGTGATCTCACAGGCGGCAACGATCTGATGGATGTTCAGATAGCTCTCGCGCGAAGGCGGCGGGCCGATGCAGACGCTCTCGTCGGCGAGCCGGACATGCATGGCGTCGCTGTCCGCCGTCGAGTGCACGGCTACGGTCGCGATGCCGAGCTCCTTGCAGGCGCGCAGGACGCGCAGAGCAATTTCGCCGCGATTGGCAATGAGGATTTTCGAGATCATCGCCACCGTGCCCTACTCGATCACGATCAGGGGTTCGCCATATTCGACCGGAGCGGCGTCCTGCACGAGAATTTCCGTCACCTTGCCGGAGCGGGGGGCGGGAATCTGGTTCATCGTCTTCATTGCCTCGATGATCAGGATCGTCTGACCTTCCTTTACCACCGCACCGACTTCGATGAAGGGGCGGGAACCCGGAGCCGGGGCGAGATAGGCGGTGCCGACCATGGGGGCCGTCACTGCGTTCTTGGCATTGTGACCGCCTTCGGCGGCACCCTGGGGCGCACCAGCCGGCTGGCCGGCGGCAATGGCGGGCGGCACCTGGTAGGCGGGCATCGCCGGCATGGACATGGCAACAGGCGTGCCGTTCCGCGAAACGCGGATGCGCAGATCGTCCTGTTCCACTTCGATCTCGGTCAGGTCGGTATCGTTGAGGATATTGGCGAGATCACGGATCAGCGCCTGATCGATACCCGGTTTCTTTTCAGCCATGGGATATGAGCCTCGTGTTCTTCTTATTTGGATTTTTCCGTCAGGTTCTTTAGCGCATGCAGCGCCAGAATGTAACTCTGTGCGCCGAAACCGCAGATAACGCCTTTGACGGCCGGCGCGATCATCGACTTGTGCCGGAATTCTTCGCGCGCATGAATATTGGAAAGATGCAGCTCCACCACGGGGACGGTGATCGCCCGAATGGCATCGTGCATGGCGATGGAGGTGTGTCCGTAGGCGGCGGGATTGATGGCGATGCCGACTGCCTTTTCGCCAGCCTCGTGCAACCAGTCGACCAAGGTGCCTTCATGGTTCGACTGCCGGAAGTCGACGTCGAAGCCCAGGAGTTTGGCCTCCTCCTTGCACATGGCTTCGATGTCGGCAAGCGTCTTGCCGCCATAGATACCCGGTTCGCGTTTGCCGAGCGCGTTCAGGTTTGGGCCGTTCAGCACAAAGATAGTCGAAGGCATAAGGGATTCCGGTCCGGTGATGGAGGGTTACCTATAGACTGATGGTTCCCCGAGGAAAAGCCCCCTGGGTTCCCGCGGGATTTGTCCACAAGTCGTGCTGTTCCGATAGGGCGAAAGCCGCCGGCGTGCCGGCCGGCCGTCAGCAGACCGTCTTGCCGCACGCACGCATGTTGGCGACTTTCTGTTCGATCTCAGGCGCCCCGACAGCGCCGAAGACCGCCTCGTTGCCGACGACATAGGAAGGCGTTCCCGTGATGCCGAGCTCGTTGGCGAGCGTATAGGCTTCGCGCACCGAGGCATCATACGGTCCGTCATCCATCTTTTCGCGCAACTGCGCTTCGGTCACCCCGAGCTTGGCCGCAACGGCGATCGCGGTTTCCTCCGTCGCCCGTTCCTCTGCCCCGAGCAGGGCGCGATGGAAATCGCCGTATTTCTCCGGTGCGATCACGCGGAAGGCGGCGCTGACCTTGTGGGCCGCGAGCGAATCCGGTCCGAGAATTGGGAGCTCCTTGAGAACGAATCGGACATTCTTGTCCTTGGCGAGGATGTCGTCCATGTCGGACATGGCCCGTTTGCAATAGCCGCAGTTGTAATCGAAGAACTCGACGATCGTCACATCGCCATCCGGATTGCCGAGGGCTATGTCGTAGTCAGAGTTGAAGATCGCCTTCTTGTTGTCGGCGATTGCCGCCTGGGCGGTTTCCTGCTGCTTGGCCCGCTGCTTGGAGGTGAGCGCTTCCTGCACTTCCAGCATGATCTCCGGATTGGCGAGCAGGTACTCCTTGATGAAGGCGCCGAATTCCTCCTTCTGCTTGGCATCGAGCGCCGCCGCCGGCCCGGGCAGGGCGACGCCGGCAGCAAGCGCGATCAGGGATGCTGCGGCAATCATCTTCATCTTGAGCGTCATTCTTTCCTCGTGGTCTGCTGTTCTATGTCGGTCGTAGAGTCCGCACGCTTGCGTCAATGCGCCAGTTTGAAGACGACGACAAGTCCCGGCTTGCGCCGATTGGTTGAACCATAGGACCTGGCCCGGGCAAACGAAACGGCAAAATGGGCCGAATTGCGGCGTTCGCGGACTTGTGAAGCCGTAAGCGATGGGGCAAAGGGCATAGAGAAACTCGTGAGGACCAGTCATTTGGCACAGATGTCGAAACGCAGCGCAGTCGAGCCGTTCCACGCCATGGACGTGCTGGCCGAAGCCACGCGGCGGCGCGATTGCGGCCACCCGGTCATATCCATGGCGGTCGGTCAGCCCGCGCATCCGGCGCCGAAAGCGGCACTCGATGCTGCAAGGAGGGCGCTCGATCACGGTCGGCTCGGCTATACGGACGCTCTTGGCACACTCTCCCTGAAGAGGGCGATTGCCGCTCATTATCACAGCCGGCACGGCATCACGCTCGATCCGCAGCGGATTGCGGTGACGACCGGATCGTCGGCCGGGTTCAATCTCGCTTTTCTCGCCCTGTTCGATCCGGGCGATCGCGTGGCCATCGCCCGGCCGGGCTATCCCGCCTATCGCAACATCATGGCTGCGCTCGGCCTCGAAGTGGTCGAGATCGAAGCCAATGCCGAGGCCGGCTTCACTTTGACCCCGGACAGCCTCGAGCGCGCCGCGGCACGTGCCGGAAAACCGCTGAAGGGCGTGCTTCTCGCAAGCCCCGCGAACCCGACGGGAACGGTGACCGGCAAGGCGCAGCTGAAGGCGCTCGCCGACTATTGCCGGGACCACTCGATAGCCTTCATTTCCGATGAGATCTATCACGGCCTTACTTTCGCCGGGGAAGAGACGACGGCGCTTGAAGTCGCCGACGACGCCGTCGTGATCAACTCCTTCTCCAAATATTATTGTATGACCGGATGGCGCATCGGCTGGATGGTTCTGCCCGAGGCGCGGGTGCGTGCCTTCGAGCGCATCGCGCAGAGCCTCTATATTTCGCCGCCGGAGCTATCACAGATTGCCGCAGAGGCGGCCCTCGGCGCGCATGAGGAGCTCGACGGCTACAAGCGCGCCTATGCCGCGAACCGCGCATTGCTGCTCGAACGGCTGCCGCAGATCGGCTTTTCGATCGCCTCGCCGATGGACGGCGCATTTTACGCCTATGCGGATGTCAGCCGCTTCACCAATGACAGCATGGCCTTCGCCCGTCGGATGCTGGCCGAGATCGACGTTGCGGCAACGCCCGGCTTCGACTTCGATCCCCTCGAAGGGCATCGCACCATGCGCTTTTCCTATGCGGGCGCGGCTACCGAGATGGAGGAGGCGATGAACCGCATCGCGCGCTGGCTGGCCTAGATCACGATGTTTTTAGGTCGGGTCGACCTAAAAACATGAACGTGATCGATTCCAATAGTTTAGAGCGGGATGCGGGCGGAAAACCGCACACACTTTTCCTCATCCCGCTCTAAGGCCTGTTGAGGTTCATCCGGAGTTTATGACGGCTGCTGCGAGATGGGTGATGGCGTTGGAGCTCTGGGCTGTTTTGTCGGCGCGCATGGCCTGGCTCTAACCGGCCTGTGAAACCTATCGGAGGACTGCAATCTCTCCTCACCTCATCCTGTGACGAGCACAGGGATGAGGTAATCAAACAAGCCGCCCCGGGTATCCCGGATCTCAACAGGCCTTTAGAGCGCTTCACGTTTCACTGGACGGCGAAACGCTTTCGGTCGTTCGACCAAGCACCTCCGACGGAGAGCTGTCATGCTTTGCGTGGAAGTGCTCTGCTCCAGACATGGGTATCCGCACATCGGCCGGTTACGCGTGGCTTACCAATTGCCGGGGTCTGCAGTGTGATCGACACTGGCAAATTCATCTGCCTTTTTCCGGTCCAGTGTCAGGCTGGTTGCAATCTTCGTTTCATCCGTGACCGAATAATGCAGAGGTGCCGGCCCGTTGGTCAGTTGCTGATACATGAGCAAGGCGGCCTCCTCGGCAGTGTCGGCTTCGAACTCTTCCGTAACGATGACTGTGAACTTGCGCATGGCCTCGTCCTCCCTTCGGGAAAGTATAGAGCGGGATAAGGAAAAGCGTGTGCCGCTTTCCGTCCGGAAAGTGCGGAGTTTTCAAAGAGGCAGGTCACAACTGAGCCGCCACGCGGCCCCAGCCATGAAAAAGCCCGGATCGCTCCGGGCTTTTTCCTATTCTTCTTAGAAGAAACCGCGGCGCTGCCACCAGCCGCCCTTTTTGGGTTTTGTCGGCTCCTCTTCGCCCTCGCCTTTGCTGGACGTCACGACCGGCTCGGTAGCGATCGCCGACAGATCCCGGTTTGCGCGCGCGGGCTTTGCGCCTTCCAGATCGGCAACAGCTTCCTCCACGGCCTCGGGGGCGGCTTCGGTTGCTTCGGGTTGGGCCTCGACGGTCTTCTCGGCTACTTCATCGACACTCTCGGCCGGCTCCTCGGCCTTGACTGCTTTCTTGCGGCTGCGCCGGGGTTTTGCCGGTTTCGGCTCCTCCGCTGCTGCCTCGACGGCAGCGGCTGCCGCGATATCCGGTGACGTCTCCTCGGCTGCCGCGGCTGGGGCGACTTCCGCCTCTGCGTCGTCGCCGGCTCCTTCGCCGGCTTCTGCAGCCATGCCGGTCTCGCCCTCGGCTTCGGCCAGTTCGTCCTGACGACTGCGGCGGCCGCCACGCTTGCCGCGGCGGCGACGCTTGCGCTTCTGCTCGCTATCGCCATTCAGGGCATCCGTAGCGTCGCCTTCATCCTCGGCATCGTCCACGGCGGCTTCGTCGCCGGTCTCGTCCTCAGCCGCGTCGGCGGCGTCAGCGAAGGCTTCGTCCGCCCCCTGACCCGCACCCTTGCCGCGCCGGCGGCGACGACGCTTGCGCTTGCGGCCGCCTTGTTCGTCGGTCTGCCCCTTTTTCGGGTCCTGACGCTCGGCAGCAATCTCTTCCACTTCCTCTTCGTCGGACTCCTCCTCGATGAGGACCTCTTCTTCGTCTTCCGGCTCCGGCTCGAACTGCAGGATCTGGTCGATCCTCACCGGATTTTCGACCGGTTCACCGCGATCGATCGCGAAGTGCTGCGCACCGACATGAGCGTCCGCTTCGATGAAGATGGAGACACCGAAGCGCTGCTCGTAGTCCGTGATCGAACTGCGCTTCTGATTGAGCAGGTAGAGCGCGATATCGGGTGTCGTCCGCACGCTGATGTCGTGCGTGGTGTTCTTGAGCAGATGTTCCTCGATGCCGCGCAGGACATGCAGGGCAACGGAGGATTGCGAGCGAATGTGGCCCGTGCCGTTGCAGTGAGGGCAGGTCTGCATCGTGCTTTCCAGCACCGAGGCGCGGATGCGCTGGCGAGACATTTCGAGCAGGCCGAAATGCGAGATGCGGCCGACCTGGATACGGGCACGATCGTTCTTCAGGCAATCCTTGAGCTTCTTCTCGACGGAGCGGTTGTTCCGCTTCTCTTCCATGTCGATGAAGTCGATGACGATCAGGCCGGCAAGGTCGCGAAGGCGCAATTGCCGCGCTACTTCCTCGGCTGCCTCGAGATTCGTCTGGAGAGCCGTATCCTCGATCGAGTGCTCGCGCGTCGAACGACCGGAGTTCACATCGATGGAAACCAGAGCTTCGGTCTGGTTGATGATGATGTAGCCGCCCGACTTCAGAGTCACCTGCGGCTGCAGCATGCGATCGAGCTGTGCTTCGATGCCGGAGCGGGAGAAGATCGGATGCACGTCGCGATAGGGCTGCACCACCTTTGCGTGGCTCGGCATCAGCATCTTCATGAAGCCCTTGGCTTCCTTGTAGCCTTCCTCGCCCGAAACGACGATCTCGCTGATGTCCTTGTTGTAGAGGTCGCGGATCGATCGCTTGATAAGGCTGCCCTCCTCGTAGACGAGGCAGGGGGCAGTCGAGTTCAGCGTCAGCGTGCGGACGTTCTCCCACAGGCGCATGAGATATTCGAAGTCGCGCTTGATCTCGACTTTCGTGCGATTGGCTCCGGCGGTGCGCAGGATCACACCCATCCCCTGCGGCACGTCGAGACCGCGGGCGATCTCCTTCAGACGCTTGCGGTCCTGCAGATTGGTGATCTTGCGCGAAATACCGCCGCCGCGCGCCGTGTTCGGCATGAGAACGGAGTAGCGGCCGGCGAGCGAAAGATAGGTCGTGAGTGCCGCACCCTTGTTGCCGCGCTCTTCCTTTGCGACCTGCACCAGCAGGATCTGCCGGCGCTTGATCACTTCCTGGATGCGGTATTGCTTGCGCGGCTTGCGGATATGACGATCCGCCACCTCTTCCATGGCATCTTCGGCGCCGACGGATTCGATGATTTCCTTTTCGCCGTCGTGATTGTCGTCGTCATCGTCGTCGTCACGCTGACGGCGCGCGTCGATATCCTCGGAGATCGAGTCGGTATCGACCACCGCGGCCATTTCGTTCTTGTCGCCTTCGCCGTCTTCCGACGGGCCGCTTTCAGGCGCCACGGCCTCTTCGTCGGCCTTCGGCTTCGCGCGGCGGGTACGCTTCGGCTTGGCCTTGGCCTTCGGCTTCTCCGCAGCGGCCTCAGCGGCTTCTCCGGCTGCCTCGGCGGCTTCGGCCTGTGCCACGACTTCGGCAACCGTATCGCCAGCCGGCGCGAATTTCTGTTCCGCCACGGTGTCGTTCGGCTCGTCATCGTCGCGGCGAGCCTCTTCGGCTTCCGCCTTCAACAGGGCCTGACGATCGGCGAGGGGAATCTGGTAGTAGTCGGGATGGATTTCGGCGAAGGCCAGAAACCCGTGGCGATTGCCGCCGTAATCGACGAAGGCCGCCTGGAGCGACGGCTCCACTCTGGTTACCTTCGCCAGGTAGATATTGCCGCGGATCTGCTTCTTATGTTCCGATTCGAAATCGAATTCTTCTATGCGGTTTCCGCGTACGACAACGACGCGCGTCTCCTCTGAGTGAGACGCATCGATAAGCATTTTCTCTGCCATCTAAGCTGTGCTCCTCGGCGCGGCGGGACGACAGACAGAGTGCCTTTTTCAAGAAGGCTGTCGAAGACGTCGGAGGCTGCGCCGGATATAAAAGGTCCTGTTTGGCGCAAGCGATGGTGCAGCAGCCAGACGGCAGCCGGAACGCTAAGGTCCCGGGGCCGCTCTACTTCTGACCGATACTGCTGAGTCACATCAAAGACCAAACAAGAATGCCAATGTCCTGGACCTCTGAAAGAGGCCCGATGAATGCGCCCGCTTGCGGGCATCCGGTGAAATTCACCATCAAGAACTCCGGCCACCGCCGGAAATTTGCGAACCAGTATACGGAGGAGGAAATGCGGCGACGGCGGATGAATTCCTGCGGCCGCGGAAGCTTGATACGGTTGCAACCGGTTGTTCCGGCTCGATCACTCCCTGGCGCCAAGCTCGTCTAAAAGCTCCGGCTGCCCGGCCGACGATTCTATCCCGTCAACACTTTCTCCTTGTGACGCTTTTATGTTTTCCATGTCACATTGGCAAGGGAAAAGCCTTTGCCGCCACAATATTGATCGATTCGCTTGCGCGGGTGTAACCGGACCTTCAGGAGAAGACTGCGCCGGCTGAGGGGCGGTGCGGCGGCCCCCGTGTCAAGCTTTGGTTAACCCTGAGGGTTCATTGGTTGAGGGGCGGATAAGGGCAGCCGGGGAGACCTTCGCCGGTATATTGATTGGATGGATGCGGGGTTTCAGGTGAAGCGTTCGGCGACTAGGCTGTGTTCAATGGAGGCGATCGGGCGTCATCGCGGCATGCGCATGTTCGTCGCTGCCTTTGGTGCCGTTTTGCTTCTCTTGTCACCCGTGGCGGTCGTGCGCGCCGGCGAGCCGGTGCCTCTCCTCGCCTATGCCGCGCGGATTGCCGGCGACGATGCCCGCACGCGCCTGGTCATCGAGTTCGATCGCGAGCCGGCCTTCTCCATCCACTACGTCGCCAATCCCGTTCGCGTCATCGTCGACCTGCCGGAAACGTCGTTCGGACTGAAGCCGGAGAGCCTGCAGCCTCGCGGGTTGTTCGACGCCATCCGCTATGGCGGAATGGGGGCAGGGACCTCGCGGCTCGTGCTCTCCGCCAACGGGCCGACGGAGGTGACCCATGCGGAAGTGAAGCCGGTGGAGGACGGGAAGGGCTTTCGCCTCGTGCTCGATGCTGAGAGGATCGGCCAGGA
Organism: Ensifer sp. R1-3; assembly: GCF_056739175.1. Lineage (NCBI taxonomy): Bacteria > Pseudomonadati > Pseudomonadota > Alphaproteobacteria > Hyphomicrobiales > Rhizobiaceae > Ensifer > Ensifer sp. R1-3. The sequence goes on along the minus strand of NZ_CP096515.1, from coordinate 1,414,002 downwards.
CCGCTTCGACAAGCTCCTGGCCGAGCAGCAGTGGACGGGCACGGTGCCCTCCGCCAAGACCGACCGGCCGGCCGCCGCGCCGCCCCCGAAGGCCGGCGTTTTCGTGGTTGCGATAGATGCCGGGCATGGCGGAATCGATACCGGTGCGATCGGCGGCGTCACGAAAACCGAAGAGAAACATGTGACCCTTGCCTTCGCGAAGGAGCTGGTGGAACGGCTCAATCACGAACCCGGCATCGAGGCGTTTCTGACGCGGGAGCGCGACGAATTTCTCTCCCTGCCTCAACGCGTGCAGATCGCACGCCAGCGAGGCTCCAACCTGTTCATTTCGGTTCACGCCGACACGTTGCGGCAAAAGGAAATTCGGGGCGCCACGGTCTACACGATCTCCGACAAGGCGTCCGACCACCTCGCGGCCGATCTTGCCGCACGCGAGAATCTCTCCGACGAGATTGCCGGGATTCCGCTCGAAAGCGAGCCGGCCGAAGTCGCGGATATCCTCATCGATCTCACCCGCCGCGAAACGCAGGCTTTCTCGGTCAATCTCGCCCGAAGCGTCATTTCCTCGTTTGAAGGGCAGATCAAGCTGATCAACAATCCCCACCGTCATGCGGGGTTCCGCGTCCTGCAGGCGCCGGACGTGCCCTCGGTGCTGCTCGAGCTCGGTTTCCTGTCGAACAAGGAAGATGAGAAGCAACTGCTCGATGCGGAATGGAGGAAGAAGGTATCCACGCTGCTTGCGGACGCCGTGCAGCGCTACCGGAACTCCGCTGTTGCAAACGGCGGTTGAATGCGCAGGGCGTTCCGGGATCCTTGATTTCGCGCCTGCCCGACGCCACTGACTGGGGATGTGATTTGTGTCGAGCCGGTAACAGCGATATGCTTTTCAGCAGATGCGCACCGTATAATCCGATAACAGCCCTATTTTACTCACAATCCGGGCCCCTTAGGGGGAGGGCGTCCCGATTTGTTGGGAAACGGTGTTGATGCTTCAGGTTCCTGGCCATATGAGGGAGCCCAAACGCGTATAACTGCAAATGCCAGACGATTTCTTTGGAAGAGTTTGGCGAGGTCGGCTTCCTTCGCGGAAAACGAGCGTTCGGGCATTCGGCGACCTCGCAATGGGACGATAATTAGATACCGGTACCTGACTGATGATCAGACTGATTGGATATTTTTTCGGCATTGGTGCGTTTCTGCTGCTTGGCACAGCCGCGGCCGTCGCGATCTATCTCGGCGCCATCACGAAGGACCTCCCCGATTACGAGGTTCTGGCCAATTATGCTCCGCCGGTGACGACACGCTTCCATGCGGGTAACGGCGCGCTGATGGCCGAATATGCGCGCGAGCGCCGGCTATATCTGCCCATTCAGGCAATACCCGATCGCGTCAAGGCCGCATTCATCTCGGCGGAAGACAAGAACTTCTACCAGCATCCGGGCATCGACGTGACGGGCCTCGCGCGCGCCATCGCCGTCAACCTGCAGAATTTCGGCTCCGGTCGGCGCCCCGTCGGCGCCTCGACGATCACCCAGCAGGTCGCCAAGAACTTCCTTCTGAGCTCCGACCAGACGCTCGATCGCAAGATCAAGGAAGCGATCCTCTCCTTCCGCATCGAACAGGCCTACAGCAAGGACCGCATTCTCGAGCTCTATCTCAACGAGATTTTCTTCGGGCTGAATTCCTACGGCATCGCCGGCGCGGCGCTGACCTATTTCGACAAGTCGGTGACGGAACTGACGATTGCCGAGACCGCCTATCTTGCGGCCCTGCCCAAGGGGCCGGCCAATTACCACCCGTTCCGCAAGGTCGAGGCTGCGATCGAGCGCCGCAACTGGGTGATCGATCGGATGGTCGAAAATGGTTACGTCACCAAGGCTGACGGCGAGGAGGCAAAGCAGCAACCACTCGGCGTCAAGCCGCGCCGCGGCGGCGCGCACCTCTTCGCCTCCGACTTCTTCGCCGAGGAAGTGCGCCGCCAGATCATCCAGAAATACGGCGACAAGGCCCTTTACGAGGGCGGGCTTTCCGTGCGTACCTCGCTGGATCCGCGGCTGCAGATTGCGGCGCGCAAGGCGCTTCAGGACGGACTTTTGAGCTACGACGAGCGGCGGGGCTTCCACGGTCCGGTGAAAACGATCGAGATCGGCGGCGACTGGGGCGAGCCGCTGAGCAAGATCCCCATGCTCAGCGACGTGCCGGAATGGAAACTGGCGGTCGTGCTCTCGGTAGACAGCGAAGGCGCCGAAATCGGCATCCAGCCGGACAAGGAAGTCTCGGGCAAGATCGTGCCTGAACGGGTGACCGGGCGCATTGCCGCGAAGAACATGCAGTGGGCCCACCGCTCCGCCGGCGGCAAGCGCAAGAGCGCCAAGTCGCCGGAAGAGGTCTTCGGCCCGGGCGACGTCGTCTATGTCGAGCCGTTGGAGGAGGCCGGCGAATATCGGCTGCGCCAGCCGCCGAAGGTTCAGGGCGGATTGGTCGCGATGGACCCGCATACCGGCCGCGTGCTGGCGATGGTCGGCGGGTTCTCCTACGGACAGTCCGAGTTCAACCGCGCGACGCAGGCGATGCGTCAGCCCGGTTCCGCCTTCAAGCCCTTCGTCTACGCGGCCGCCCTCGACAACGGCTATACGCCGGCATCGGTCATTCTGGATGCGCCCATCGAGATCGTCGCGGGCGGTCAGGTCTGGCGCCCCGAAAACTACGGCGGCGGCTCTGCCGGACCGTCGACGCTCCGCCTCGGCATCGAAAAATCGCGCAACCTGATGACGGTCCGGCTTGCCAACGACCTGGGCATGAACATCGTCGCCGAATATGCCGAACGTTTCGGGATCTACGACAAGATGGCACCGCTTCTTGCGATGTCGCTCGGTTCCGGCGAAACGACGGTGCTGCGTCTCGTTTCCGCCTATGCCGTCATCGCCAATGGCGGCAAGCAGATCAAGCCGTCGCTGATCGACCGGATCCAGGACCGTTACGGCAAGACCATCTTCCGCCACGAGGACCGGGCCTGCGAGAATTGCAATGCCGACGATTGGGAAGCTCAGGAAGAGCCGGTGCTGATCGACAATCGTGAGCAGGTCCTCGATCCGATGACCTCCTATCAGATCACCTCCATGATGGAAGGCGTCGTCGCGCGGGGGACCGCGGCAGGCAAGATCAAGCTCGATCGCCCTGTCGCCGGCAAGACCGGCACGACCAATGACGAGAAGGACGCCTGGTTCGTGGGTTACACTCCCGACCTCGTCGCGGGGCTCTATCTCGGCTTCGACGATCCGGCACCGCTCGGGCGCGGGGCGACCGGCGGCGGCCTGTCAGCGCCGATCTTCAACACCTTCATGCAGAAGGCCGTGGAGGGTACTCGTCCCGGCAAGTTCGTGGTGCCGGAAGGCATGAGCCTCATTCCCGTCAACCGCAAGACCGGCATGGCGGCCGTCGAGGGCGAGCCGGACACGATCATCGAAGCCTTCAAGCCGGGAACCGGCCCTGCGGACACCTTCTCGGTCATCGGCGACCTTGACGAATATGCGCCGCCGGAAGAGATATTGAGAACCTCTCCGCAGGCCAACCAGGCGGTAACCTCCGGCTCCAACGGACTGTTCTGAACCCTTTCCATTGCACGCAATGCCCGTCGCCTTTACATCGGCGGCGGGCATCGCTATTTGACCGTCACGTTCGAAAAATCACCTGAAGAAGCAGGATCATGCGCAGCGAAATCGAGAACATCGTCGACGAAATCAAGCAGGCCATAAGCCTGCTGAGGAGGCATCTTTGACTGGGACCAGGCGGTAAGACGACTGGACTGGTTGAACAACAAGGCGGAAGACCCGTCGCTCTGGAACGACGCGGCCGAGGCGCAGAAGCTGATGCGGGAGCGCCAGCAGCTCGATGACGGCATCAATGGCCTGCGCCGCTTCGAGCAGCAGCTCAACGACAACATCGAGCTCATCGAACTCGGTGAAGAGGAGGGCGATTCGGCGATCGTCGCGGAGGCCGAGGAAGCGCTTCGCCAACTGCGCGGCGAGGCGGCGAAAAAGCAGGTCGAGGCCATGCTTTCGGGCGAGGCCGACCAGAACGACACATATCTCGAAGTCCATTCGGGCGCCGGCGGCACGGAAAGCCAGGACTGGGCGAACATGCTGCTTCGCATGTATACCCGATGGGCCGAACGCCAGGGCTACAAGGTCGAGCTCATGGAAATCCAGGACGGGGAAGAAGCGGGCATCAAATCGGCCACGCTCCTCGTCAAGGGGCACAATGCCTATGGCTGGCTGAAGACGGAATCGGGCGTGCATCGCCTCGTCCGCATTTCTCCGTATGACAGCAACGCTCGCCGTCATACGTCCTTTTCGTCCATCTGGGTCTATCCCGTCGTGGACGAATCGATCCAGATCGACATCAACGAAAGCGATTGCCGGATCGATACCTACCGCTCCTCGGGCGCCGGCGGTCAGCACGTCAATACGACCGATTCGGCCGTGCGCATCACGCATATGCCGAGCGGCATCGTGGTGCAGTGCCAGCAGGAACGCTCGCAGCACAAGAACCGCGCCAAGGCATGGGACATGCTTCGCGCGCGGCTCTACGAGGCCGAACTGAAGAAGCGCGAGGAGGCGGCCAACGCCGAGGCGGCATCGAAGACCGATATCGGCTGGGGTCACCAGATCCGCTCCTACGTCCTGCAGCCCTACCAGCTGGTGAAGGATTTGAGGACGGGAGTCGAAAGCAGCAGCCCGGGCGACGTGCTCGACGGTGAACTGAATGAATTCATGGAGGCAGCCCTTGCGCATCGCGTCAGCGGCGGCGCGGATGCGGCCGTCGACGACCTGAGCTGATTGCCAGTGCTCCGGTGTTGAGGGGGCATGCGCGGCGTGCGGCCTACGCTGAAAGCCGCCCCTCATCCGCCTGCCGGCACCTTCTCCCCGCAGGCGGCAGGGCTGTCCGGGGAAAATTCATGCATAGCGGAAGACCATTTGGTTTGGGATGGTCCGGGGTTTTGGTCGGCTTGGATTGACCTGCGGCGGCTTGTGGATTTCGGCGATGCTTTTGCGCTGGAACAGGCACTGGGTGACGAGGTCGGTGAAGCGCAGGATCGGTAGAGGGACGCGGGCGAGGCGGGCGGCGATGCGCAACAGTGCATAGGCGATCATCGCCGCGAAGATCTGCAGGCGGATGGCGTTGTCGTTGTTGCCGAGGAACTTGCGGATCTTGAGGTGCTGTTTGATCCAGCGGAACAGAAGCTCGATCTGCCAGCGATCCTTATAGAGCTGGCCGATCTCGACGGCGGAGCGCTCGAGGTCGTTGGTCAGAAGCGTGATCGTATCGCCGTCCTGGCGCTTGACGATTACCCGGCGCAAGCCGATCGGCAGCTTGGAATCGCCCTTGCTGGCGAGGCTGACCTGGCTGTCTTCGAGGACCAGGAAGCCATCGCCTTGAGGTTGCTCAACGGGGCGTTCAGCGACCAAAGCCAGTCCCATGTTGGTCTTCGGCCGGGTGACGAAACTGGCGCCGGCTTCGGCGATCGCCGTCCACCAGCCGTAATGGCAGTAGCCCTTGTCGAAGACATAGGTTGCGCCCTTTTCGATGGTGATCGTGCGGCCGATCTGGGCGTCGTTGACGTTGGCGTCGGTGATGTCGAGGATGCCTGGACAATCGGCCTTGGGATCATAGACGACATGCAGCTTCATGCCGCGGATGCGGCCGTTCGACTTGGCCCAATCGTACAGCTTACCCAGCGGGATCGGGGTCGAATCGATCAGCCGCAGCATCTTGGTGCCCTCCCGGCGCGTCTGCCGGTCGAGCTGACCGGCCAGAAGCGCGAAGGTCTCGGCGAAGACGGCGACCGGGCGGCGGCGGTTGGCGTCCGACAGCGTCGAGCGCATCAGCCGGCCACTGCCGAGATGGTAATGATGCTGACTGTTGGCGTTGAAGCTCGCCTCCAACCCGCGCAGGCTGGTCGTGGCGCTCAACTGGGCATAGATCAGTGCCACCAGATGATCCCAGCTGGTAAAGCACTTGTCGTAGGCATCCCCGGCATGACGATCCACAATCGCCTGAAAGCTGCGGCGATCAATCGCTTTCAGCAGTTGGGCGAAAATGCTAGGGGTGAACCGCATGCTCCGTCTCCTTTTCTGAGTCTCGAAAACCAGAAAATAGACGGAAAAACGCCGTCTGACGGGGCATGCGCCTGCGACATTTCGATTCACCCGGAACTTTCCCCGGACAGCCCTGCGCAGGCGGGGAGAAGGGACAAGCGGCGCCAACTGAACCCCGCATTCACCGCCCGCCCGAGGGAGCGAGTGGGCGCGGCATATCCCTTCTCCCTCCCTGCGGGGAGAAGGTGGCCGGCAGCCGGTTGAGGGGCAATCCCGACCGAGCGGGGTTGAGGTGGTTGGGTTCCCGAGGGATCCCTTTCATGAGCAGTATCCGCCGCACCGGCGCGCAAGAGATATGTGCATGCCGTAGCGTTCTGACGGGGAGAAGGGACATGCGGGTTCCTCCCTGTGCTCCTTCTACGCCCGTCCTATGCTCCTTCTACGATGGAGAGGGGGCTGGGATTTTGCGGCTTGTCCCTTCGCCCCGCTTGCGGGGAGAAGGTGCCGGCAGGCGGATGAGGGGCGAAGTTCGGTGCTCACATCTAACCCTCAATTCGTCGCCCGCTCGACTTTGATGTCGCCGAGCTCATCGATGAGGACCGTCCAGGACTCGGGCTCGGTCGCGCCAGCGTCGGTCTTCAGATAAACCGTCGCGAACATGCCCGGCTGCGGCGTGATCCCCGTCGAGGTTTCGGGGCGAATATCGGTGACATAGGGTTTCAGCGCCGTGAATTCCTCGAGTTCCGCGGAGGAAACCACCTCGGGGCCGGTCGGAGTGGAGGCGATCTGCTGCAGATGGACCTGCGCGGTGCCGTCCTCCTGTCGAATGGCAATCAGTTTATAATAGCCGCGCCGTCCCCCGGGCGCAGCAGTCTTCGCACTCTTGTCGCCGTCGCTGTTTTCGTCCGGCTGCAGCGCGCCGCCGCTCTCCTCCCAAAAGCCCGTGCTCGTCACGAAGATGACGTTCGGGGGCAGGAGGTCGCTTTCCTGGGCGCATAGCCCGCCTGCGGGCAGGGTCAGGCAGAGCGTTATCAGCAGGGCCTTGTGCATGTGGATATCCTTCGCAACCGAACGCCGGGACCGCGAGGCACGCTACCGCCCGTGATCATACCATATCGCTCGTGCAACGTGTGATTTCAATTGGAGAACTGCTCGGCCAGGATTCGATCGGACCAGGAATGGTCCGGATCCGAAAGGATCCGCGCAGTGAGCTTCTCCGATTCGGCGATGCGGACATGCACGACGGACTTGACTTCCTGGTGATCGGCCACGGCGTTGACCGGTCGCTTGTCGGCCTCGAGGATTTCGATGTCCACTGTTACGTGATTCGGCAACAGCGCCCCGCGCCAGCGCCGCGGCCGGAAGGGGCTGACGGGCGTCAGCGCCAGAAGCGGCGCTTCCAACGGCAGGATCGGCCCGTGCGCAGACAGATTATAGGCGGTGGAGCCCGCAGGCGTTGCCAGAAGCAGCCCGTCGCAGGTCAATTCGTCGAGCCGCGTCTTTCCGTCCACCATGACCTTCAGCTTCGCGGCCTGGTAGGACTGGCGAAAAAGGTAAACCTCGTTGATGGCAAGCGCGGTGAACTTATCGCCGTTGACGTCCGTTGTGCGCATCTCGAGCGGATGAAATGCGTTCTCGTCGGCATTGGCGATGCGCTGATGCAGGTTCTCGGTGCTGTAGCGGTTCATCAGGAACCCGACCGAGCCGCGGTTCATCCCGTAGACGAGCTTGCCGGTATTCATCGTCCTGTGCAGCGTGTGCAGCATGAAGCCGTCGCCGCCCAGCGCGACGATCACGTCGGCCTTGTCCGGATCATGATCCCCATAGACGGCCCGGAGATCCTCGGCCGCCTTCTGCGCTTCCTCCGCCGGCGATGCGATGAAGGCAAGGGAGTTGAACTTGCGGGCCATGAACTCAGTCCGTCTGTCATTGCGGGGGCAGGGGCGCTTCCGCTTGTTTTCACATCAATTTAGGCGGGCGGCGCTGTAGACGCCACGGTCGCTTTTTCTGGCACGGCCTCGGCGCGAACGCATCCGAAAAATTGGGAGAAGCTGCATTTTTGCTTTACACCGGGGGAGAATATGGTAACTCCCAGCGCTAATATGCCCTTATAGCTCAGTTGGTAGAGCGGCTGATTTGTAATCAGTAGGTCGGGAGTTCGAGTCTCTCTGGGGGCACCAAAATCCCAAAAATAAACACGCCCGTACAAGCTTCATCCGATTGAACCCTGGGGTCCGGCAGAATTCCATCGGCCCGAAGTGGCTGTAGCCGCCTGACCGTCGCATCAAATCTCGAACGATGCCGCTGGCCTCGGATCGACCTCGCGGCAGCGCTCCAGCGCCTTGATCAGATTTTCCGCCAGAAAGTCGATGAGGGCGCGGGTCGCGGGCAGCAGGCCGTGGCGCGAGGGGAAGACGAGGTGGACCATGACGTTGCCGGAGGTCCACTCCGGCAGGACCGGAACGAGGGCGCCGGTTCGGAAGGCGCGCTCGCAAATATGGTCGGGCAGCAGCGCTATGCCCATGCCTTCGATGGCCGCGCGCTCGAGGATGAGAAAATCGCTGCAGCCGACGACGGGCCGGTGCGCGATCTCGATCGCTCCCCCGGTTGCGTGTACGAGCCGCCAGACATCATTGGGGTGCTGTTCGTTCATCGACAGCGTCGGCATTTGCGAAAGATTGTCGGTCGTGATCTCGCCGAGGCGCGCGAGAAGCGTCGGGCTGGCGGCGAGGCGTTGGCGCACCTCGCCGAATTTGCGGACGATCAGCTGGCTGTCGGTGTCGAGCTGGTCGCGCGCGCGCAAGGCCACGTCGATCCGTTCCTCGATCAGATCGATCCGCCGGTTGGAGGCGGTGATCAGCAGGCGGACGCCCGGATATCGGCGGTGGAAGGCGGGCAGGATGTCGGCGAGCATCGGTGTGAAGCCGATAGGACATGCGAGCCGGACGACGCCTGTCGGCTCGGCGCGCACTGCGGCGATCTCGGCTTCGGCTGCGGCCACGCCGTCGAGCAATCCCTGGGCGTGCTCGTAGAAGATGCGGCCGACCTCGGTCATCCGAAGCTTGCGCGTCGAGCGCTCGAGCAGACGCACGCCCAATTGCTCCTCCAGGCGTGCGACATGTTTGCTGAGCTTGGATTTCGGCACGTTCAGGTCGCGCGCGGCGGCGCTGAAGCCGCTGTGCTTGACGACTGCGGCGAAGAGCGCGATATCGTTGAGATCCTGCATGCGTGCCTCCCACCAAAGGCGCTATCGATGATCGGTGCAGCTCGTCGTCCATTGGAGGGCGACGATTGGAGCCCAGGCGGCCACCTGTTCGCGATATATGCCGAATTGTTTCCCTGGGGAAACGGAATGTCAAATATTCGCTGACTTATCGAAGGATTGTTTGCAGATCATATGTGATGCACCGCAACGTAAGCAAAGGTGCTTCCCATGAAAATCCTTCACATCGACTCCGGCATTCTCGGCGAACACTCCGTCTCCCGCCGCCTGACATCGGCAATCGTCTCGCAGCTCAAGGCTGACCGGCCCGATGCGGAGATCACCTATCGGGATCTCGCATCCGAACGCGTTCCGCACCTGACCGGCGCACAGATCATGGCGCCTGCAGATCTCGAAGGTGTCGACGCCCTTTTGGCCGCTGATGTTCGCATCGGCCGCCAGATGCTCGAGGAATTCCTGGCTGCCGACACGGTCGTCGTCGGTGCGCCGATGTACAACTTCTCGATCCCGAGCCAGCTCAAGGCGTGGATCGACCGCCTGGCCGTCGCCGGCAAAACCTTCCGCTACACCGAAGCAGGACCGGAAGGCCTCGCCAAGGGCAAGAAGCTGATCGTCGCCTCTACCCGTGGCGGTCATTATTCGGTCGCCCCGGCTTCCGCCATGGACCACCAGGAAACCTATCTGCGGTCGGTCTTCGGTTTCTTCGGCATAACGGACATCGAGTTCATCCGCGCAGAGGGCCTGAATCTCGGCCCCGACCAGAAGCAGTTCGCCATCGCCGAAGCCGAAAAGACGATTGCCGAGGGCAACGTTCTGAAGCTCGCGAGCTAACCATTCGGCCGGCGCTGTGGCGCCGGTTCGTTGCGGAGGATGCCGGCCGAGCGATCAGCCGGCATTCTCCGTTTCTGATCGGGTCGAAACTGCGCTATTCTGTCGGGCATGAAATGCGTGCGCGCCCTGCGGTTTCTGGCGTTGTCGCTCGCGGCCGTCGCCCTGGTGGCCGGAAGTGTCTCCGCGTCTGCGCCGGGCGGGCGTTGCACCTGCCGACACCGCGACGGAGCGAAATACGAACTCGGGCAGACTGCCTGCATCCGCATCGGCGATATCTCCTATCTCGCGCGCTGCGAAATGAACCTCAACGTCACGACATGGAAAAGATTGCAGGACGGCTGCCCGACGGCGGGGCTCGCCGTGACGATCGTCCCGTCGGCTCCTATCCCTTAAGATGATGTCTCGCCGCGTACATCGCGATGGCGGCGGCATTCGACACGTTCAGCGACTTGATCGCGCCGGGCATGTCGAGCCGGGCGAGCGCCTTGACCGTCTGCCGCGTCTTCTGGCGCAGGCCCTTGCCCTCCGATCCGAGCACGAGCGCGATCTTGTCGCCGGCGAATGTGCCTTCGAGCGGCTGCGGTCCCTCGGAATCGAGGCCGATCGTCATGAAGCCGAGTTCGTGGAGCTCTTCGAGGGTGTCGGCGAGATTGGTGATCTGGATATAAGGAATGAGTTCCAGCGCACCCGAGGCCGATTTCGCCAAAACACCCGATTCGGTCGGACTGTGGCGCATCGTCGTAATGAGTGCGCCTGCGTCGAAGGCGACCGCCGAGCGCATGATCGCTCCGACATTGTGGGGGTCGGTCACCTGATCGAGAACGAGAATCAAGGGGCAGTCGCGAAGAGCCTCGAGCTTGCGGTGCGGCAGAGGCTGCGTCTCCAGCATCACGCCCTGGTGAATGGCATCGGGCCCGAGTATGCGGTCGAGTTCCTGCGGCATTACGGTCTCGGTCGGAAAGGGGAGCGCCGTGAGATCTCCGAGATCCAGGCGTGCGGCGGCGTTCTGCGTGACCGAGAGGCGGATGATGCGGCGTTCCGGATTGTCGAGGGCTGCGCGGACCGTGTGCAGGCCGTAGAGGAGCACCTGGTCCGGGGCGAGTGCCGGCGGCTTCCAGTCGGCGGGCGGCTTTCCGCGCTTGTCCTGACGCGGGGTTGGAATCTCCCCGCGTTCGCGCCTTGCGTCCCGGTGCGCACGGCGGAGATTTGCATAATGGGTGTCTCTGGCGCTCTTGTCGCCGGTCTTGTCCTTGCTCATGCCGGTCTTATAGTGAGCTTCGCCCCGGGTTGAAACTGATTTCGGAAAATCGCCGCTGCGGCCGCCTGTGGAGAAATTCTGAAAATTTGCATTTCGCCGTGTTGACAGGACGAATGCAGGCGGTCATATACCCGGCGCAGATCGAGGGGCGGCGACAAACGGCGCCGGTTCTTACGCGATCTCAAATGCTTGGTCGATTGATCCCGACAGAAAAATGGAGGGATGCCCGAGTGGTTAAAGGGGACGGACTGTAAATCCGTTGGCTCAGCCTACGTTGGTTCAAATCCAACTCCCTCCACCATTCTGCTTCAGGATCGAAGGCCCGCGGGTATAGCTCAATGGTAGAGCAGCAGCCTTCCAAGCTGAATACGCGGGTTCGATTCCCGCTACCCGCTCCAGCTTCTTTTTCAAAGCATAACAAAAATTCCGCTGCACTTTAGGTTTGTGCCGCATGCGCCTGTTTACGTTCTGTTTTCCGGCCTGAGGCGTTGCGCTTTGGGTGCTTCTGCCGCCGCTTGCCGCTGCCTTTCTAAGGAGGCGAGACCTTGCCGTTCCGGCGCACGCAATTAAGTCTTGCGCAAATGCGACGAAACCCTTAAACGGCTCGACAAACCGGCCCCGCCGGCTGATCCATCCGATTTGACCACAGGAAGCGTACCCATGGCAAAGAGCAAATTTGAGCGCAATAAGCCGCACGTCAACATTGGCACGATTGGCCACGTTGACCATGGCAAGACGTCGCTGACGGCAGCGATCACGAAGTATTTCGGCGAGTTCAAGGCGTATGACCAGATCGACGCTGCGCCGGAAGAAAAGGCCCGCGGCATCACCATTTCGACGGCGCACGTTGAATACGAGACGCCGAACCGTCACTATGCGCATGTCGACTGCCCCGGCCACGCCGACTACGTCAAGAACATGATCACCGGTGCGGCGCAGATGGACGGCGCGATCCTGGTTGTTTCGGCCGCTGACGGCCCGATGCCGCAGACGCGCGAACACATCCTGCTGGCCCGCCAGGTCGGCGTTCCGGCGATCGTCGTGTTCCTGAACAAGGTCGACCAGGTCGACGACGCGGAACTGCTCGAGCTCGTCGAGCTGGAAGTGCGTGAACTGCTGTCGTCCTACGAATTCCCGGGCGACGACATTCCGATCGTCAAGGGTTCGGCTCTGGCCGCGCTTGAAGATTCGGACAAGAAGATCGGCGAAGACGCGATCCGCGAGCTGATGGCTGCGGTCGACGCCTACATCCCGACGCCTGAGCGTCCGATCGACCAGCCGTTCCTGATGCCGATCGAAGACGTGTTCTCGATCTCGGGCCGCGGTACGGTCGTGACCGGTCGCGTCGAGCGCGGCATCGTCAAGGTCGGTGAGGAAATCGAGATCGTCGGCATCCGTCCGACGACGAAGACGACCTGCACGGGCGTTGAAATGTTCCGCAAGCTGCTCGACCAGGGCCAGGCCGGCGACAACATCGGCGCGCTGCTTCGCGGTGTCGACCGCAACGGCGTCGAGCGCGGTCAGATTCTGTGCAAGCCGGGTTCGGTCAAGCCGCACCGCAAGTTCAAGGCTGAAGCCTACATCCTGACGAAGGAAGAGGGTGGCCGTCACACGCCGTTCTTCACCAACTACCGTCCGCAGTTCTACTTCCGCACGACGGACGTGACCGGCATCGTGACGCTTCCGGAAGGCACGGAAATGGTCATGCCGGGCGACAACGTCACGGTTGACGTCGAGCTGATTGTGCCGATCGCGATGGAAGAAAAGCTGCGCTTCGCTATCCGAGAAGGCGGCCGCACCGTCGGCGCAGGCATCGTCGCCTCCATCGTCGAGTAATTCCGGTTCGGATCGGACTTCGAACCCCGCGGGCAACCGCGGGGTTTTTCTTTTGGCGATTACCAGATCAACGCTTTTTGAAGCGGTGGGGCGATCTCTTTCGCGTGTGATGTCTGCAACAGTGTTTGCATAGTCCCACACGCGACGTCCGATTATCACGGGACCTTGCCGCCGGTCCGTGTTACCTTCCGGTCCTGACGACTTGCGAATGGCAATGGTTGCGGCCTACAGCGCCGCGCGTCTTTGCCAAACGCGCAAAGGTTTCACTGTAGCGCGTTGAAATTGGTGCATGTCTTGTCCTTCGATCGGTTCCGGTCAAAGGACATATGCAGCAGGATCGGAATCCAATGAGAAGACGTATTTCCACGCGGCTTGCCGCGGCTGGCATCGTTTTGATCTGCGTCGGGAAGTCCCCGCAATTCGCCTCGGCCGCCGATGACCGCCCGCTTATCTGGTCGCCTTCCAAGACCGGAGCCAACGCCTACAAATTCCGGTTCGGCGTTCGCCGGACGGGGCGGTGGAACACGTCCGCCGGCGCCGAAGTCTCGATGGACGCGACACGCTCGGGCAAGATCAATCCGCCCGGCGCGCCGGTCCGCCTCTGGGGAACGGTTTCGCGCGGGAGCGGGCGAGGGGCGGTCACGCGTTCCTCTCAGGTCAGCGTGGATTACAATGCCTTGCGAGGGACCGGCAACTTCGGCGCCGGTACCGCGCGCAGCTGGATCGTCACGCCCACGCTTGATGCGGAGGTCCACAGGAGCATCGCTCTCCAATGCAACGCCTATGAGAACCGGTGCAGCGAACCGAGGCTGACGCAATCCGCCAAGCTCGTGTCTCCCGCAAGCCGTACGTCGCTCACCGTGCAAAGTCAGGTTTCGCGTGACGGCGTCAGCGGTGTGAGCCGGATTGGGGTGGAACAGAATTTCGGAAATCTGCGCCTCGGCGCGGCGGTCGCCGATCCGTTGCTGGCTCCGCGGAGCGTGGTCGATGTCCGCTATAGTCTGAAGTGGTGAATCCGGCAGGAACACCCGGTGGCACGCACGATCGATCTTGCGCAAAGGCGCAAAGTACCTAACCTACGGAGCGGCGCATACAGTACAGTCGCTGCAGCACGTCTTCTTCTGCGTGGGGATATATCATGAAAAAGCGAATTCTGTTTACCGGCGGCTCGGGGAAGGCCGGGCGGCACGCCGTGCCCTATCTCGTCGAGGCCGGCTATGACGTGCACAATGTCGATCTCGTGCCGCTCGACAGCCCCGGCGTCACCAATCTGATCGCCGACATCACCGACAGCGGCCAGATGTTCAATGCGCTGTCGATGCCCCGGGACTTCCCCGATCTCGACCGCGGCACGCAGCCCTTCGATGCCGTCGTGCATTTCGCGGCCATTCCGCGCATCCTCATCAAGCCCGACAACGAAACCTTCCGGGTCAACGTGATGGGGACCTACAACGTCATCGAGGCGGCGGTGAAGCTCGGTATCCGAAAGATCATCGTCGCTTCCAGCGAGACGACCTATGGCGTCTGCTTTGCGGAGGGGCACCGTGACTTCCATCATTTTCCTCTCGAAGAGGATTACGATGTCGATCCGATGGATTCCTACGGGCTCTCCAAGGTGGTGAACGAGAAGACGGCGAGGGCCTTCGCGGAGCGCTCCGGCTTCGATATTTACGCCTTGCGCATCGGCAACGTGATCGAGCCGCATGAATATGCAGACTTCCCGCATTATTTCGCCCATCCGGAGATCCGCAAAAGGATCGCCTGGAGCTATATCGATGCCCGCGACCTCGGCCAGATCGTGAAGCTCTGCGTTGAGAAGGACGGCCTGGGCTTCGCGATATTCAACGCCGCGAACGACACGGTCTCGGCCAACACGCCTTCGCGCGAATTGGCCAGGCAGTTCTATCCGAATGTTCCCTTCACGCGCGAGATCGGCGAATTCGAAGGGCTGCTTTCCAATCGCAAGATCCGCGAGGTTCTTGGTTTCAAGGAAGAGCATGATTGGCGGAAATATGTGCGGCTGAACGACTAGAGTATGTTGAGATTCATCTTGAGTGTACGACGGCTGCTGCGAGATGGATAATGGCGTTGGCGCTCTAGTGGGTTTTGTCGGCTGCAATCTCTCCTCATCTCTGTGCTTGTCACAGAGATGAGAGCAGCGCCGCGTCTGCGGTGCGGGAAGAGTTCTTTCAGCCCAAGGACTTGGTCTGGCTGGATCCCTGTGACGAGCACAGGGATGAGGCGATCAAACAGGCCGCGGCGGGTATCCCGAATCTCGACGGGCCTTAGAACACGAAGATTTTAGGTCGGGTCGACTCAAAATCATGAAGGTGATCGATTCTGTTACGTTGAGACGCGGGTGCAGCGGAAAACCGCACACACTCTGCGTCGCAGCCGCCGATCGAGCGTCCGCTGAAATTTTGTCGAATCTTTTTTGGCTTTTGCTGCGAATGCGCTTGAAAGCGTCCGGCAAACTGAATATTAAGCCGCTGACTTGGGACGCAGCCGGTTCGGGTTGCGTCGCGGCACCGTAGGGGTATAGCTCAGTTGGTAGAGCGGCGGTCTCCAAAACCGCAGGTCGGGGGTTCGAGCCCCTCTGCCCCTGCCATTCTCCCGATCCTGCCGTGTTGGGATGCGTGGGAAGGCGGCACGGCCGTCTTTGTATATTCACAAAAAAGGCTGATTGGCTCTTGTGGTTTTCGCAATCGGTCTTTATGTAGGGTCCAAACAGACACGCGGTGCGTGGGGCTGACACGTCGGCTTTACGCGCCGTAATGGCGTGAGCATTATATGGCATCCAAAACAAATCCATTTGCGTTTCTGCAGCAGGTGCGCGCTGAAACGTCGAAAGTGACTTGGCCTTCACGGCGCGAGACGACGATCTCGACGCTGATGGTTTTCGTCATGGTCTCTTTTGCCGCCGCCTTTTTCTTTGGTGCGGACCAGTTGCTGGGTTGGGTGATGAGCCTGATCCTCAACGTTGGCGCTTGATTGGGTGGAGAGTAGCATGGCTGCGCGCTGGTATATTGTTCACGCCTATTCGAATTTTGAAAAGAAGGTCGCCGAATCGATCGAGGAGAAGGCCAAGCAGAAGGGCCTCACCCATCTCTTCGAGAAGATCCTCGTGCCGACCGAGAAGGTGGTAGAGGTCCGTCGCGGACGCAAAGTCGATGCGGAGCGGAAGTTCTTTCCGGGTTATGTTCTCGTTCGCGCCGATCTGACCGACGAGGCCTATCACCTTATCAAGAACACGCCGAAAGTGACGGGTTTCCTTGGTACGGACAGCAAGCCGGTGCCGATTCCTGATCATGAGGCCGATCGCATTCTCGGTCAGGTGCAGGACGGCGTCGAGCGCCCGAAGCCTTCGGTCTCGTTCGAGATCGGCGAGCAGGTCCGCGTTTCCGACGGCCCCTTCGCATCGTTCAACGGCACCGTTCAGGATGTCGATGAAGAGCGGTCGCGCTTGAAGGTCGAGGTGTCGATCTTTGGCCGCGCGACGCCTGTCGAGCTGGAATACGGCCAGGTCGAAAAGGTCTGATAGAGCGTAAGCCAATAGGAATGGCAGGTCGATTCATCGGCCTGTTCGGCGGAGCGATCCGCATCGCGTGGGAGGTTTCCGACCTTAAGCCGGGTCGGTTCATCCGCACCACGCAACCGCAGCCGCCGATCGATCGATCGGCAAATGGCCGGGCAACCGGCTGATGAGCTCCCTTTTCGGCCTCGCCGCAAAGGAGCAGTGAAAGGCAGAGAGAAATGGCTAAGAAAGTTGCAGGCCAGCTCAAGCTGCAGGTAAAGGCCGGCTCGGCGAATCCGTCGCCGCCGATCGGTCCTGCGCTTGGTCAGCGTGGCATTAACATCATGGAATTCTGCAAGGCGTTCAACGCCGCCACGCAGGAAATGGAAAAGGGTATGCCGATCCCGGTCGTCATCACCTATTACCAGGACAAGTCCTTCACATTCGTCATGAAGCAGCCGCCGGTCAGCTACTTCCTGAAGCGCGAAGCGAAGGTCCAGGCGGGCTCCAAGACCCCGGGCAAGGCCAAGGCCGGCTCGATCTCCAAGGCTCAGATCCGCACGATCGCAGAGGCCAAGATGAAGGACCTCAACGCGGCCGATATCGATGGCGCAATGGCGATGGTTGAGGGCTCGGCCCGCTCCATGGGCCTGGAAGTGACGGGCTAAGACCATGGCGAAGATTGCAAAGCGTGTACAGAAGTCCCGCGAGGGCGTCGATCCGACGAAGCTCTATGGCCTCACCGAAGCCGTAACGCTGGTCAAGGAGCGTGCGACGG
The DNA here is from genome assembly GCF_056739175.1 of Ensifer sp. R1-3. Taxonomy (NCBI): domain Bacteria; kingdom Pseudomonadati; phylum Pseudomonadota; class Alphaproteobacteria; order Hyphomicrobiales; family Rhizobiaceae; genus Ensifer; species Ensifer sp. R1-3. The sequence continues at coordinate 1,396,464 of NZ_CP096515.1, read as the reverse complement.
CCAAGTTCGACGAAACGATCGAAGTCGCGATGAACCTCGGCGTCGATCCGCGCCATGCCGACCAGATGGTCCGCGGCGTGGTCAATCTGCCGAACGGCACCGGCCGGTCGGTTCGCGTCGCCGTTTTCGCCCGTGGCGCGAAGGCTGACGAAGCCAAGGCTGCCGGCGCCGACGTCGTCGGTGCGGAAGAGCTCGTCGAAATCGTCCAGGGCGGCAAGATCGACTTCGATCGCTGCATTGCGACCCCCGACATGATGCCGCTCGTCGGCCGTCTCGGTAAGGTTCTCGGCCCCCGTGGCATGATGCCGAACCCGAAGGTCGGCACCGTCACCATGGACGTCACCGGAGCCGTGAAGGCTTCGAAGGGCGGCGCGGTCGAGTTCCGCGTGGAGAAGGCAGGTATCGTTCACGCCGGCATCGGCAAGGCTTCCTTCGATGCCAAGGCGCTCGAAGAGAACATCCGGGCCTTCGCAGATGCCGTGATCAAGGCAAAGCCGACCGGCGCCAAGGGCAATTACGTCAAGCGCGTAGCTGTTTCTTCGACGATGGGCCCCGGCCTCAAGGTCGACCCGGCAACGATCAGCGCTGCCTGATAGATAGTTTGACGGGCTTCGGCCCGTAACCAGATTTCCGGCCTTTCGGGGCCGGAAATTCCGGGCCTACCGCCCGGAACTCCTGTCCGAGATTGCGGGTGGTTTTACCTTAATCACCTGGCCCGCATGAGACGGGTAAGATCTGAATTTCACGAAGACGCGGACGCGTCGGAATTCGGTTCGAACCTCGCTTGCCTTGTGTCAGACCCGGCTCCCCGGGAACGCCAAGGGACAGGATCCTCAAGCGTTGCTTGGGATCGAGAATGATCCCGGGTGACAAAGGCAAACCCGGCAGGGCTGCGATGAGCAACCCTGCCAACTGGAGACAGACAGTGGAAAGAGCGGAAAAACGCGAATTCGTCACGGAGCTGAACGAAGTCTTCAAGGCTTCCGGTTCGGTTGTCGTGGCCCACTATGCTGGTGTCACAGTTGCGCAGATGAACGACTTCCGTTCGAAGATGCGCGCTGCTGGCGGCACCGTCAGAGTCGCGAAAAACCGCCTGGCCAAGATCGCTCTTCAGGGCACGGAGTCTGAAGGGATGACCGATCTCTTCAAGGGGCAGACGCTGATCGCTTTCAGCGAAGACCCCGTAACGGCTCCGAAGGTCGTCATGGATTTCGCAAAGACCAACGACAAGCTCGTTGTTCTGGGCGGCGCCATGGGGGCAACCACGCTCAACGCCGAAGGTGTCAAGTCGCTTGCGACCCTGCCTTCGCTCGACGAGCTGCGCGCGAAGCTGCTGGGCCTCATCAACGCCCCGGCAACCCGCGTCGCGACGGTTGTCGCAGCACCGGCAAGCCAGCTTGCCCGCGTGTTCTCGGCCTATGCCAAGAAGGACGAAGCCGCCTGAGGCGGAATTTCGCTGTTGTATTTAAAACCAGTTCGAACCGAACAAAAGGAAAAGTAAAATGGCTGATCTCGCAAAGATCGTTGAAGACCTCTCCTCGCTGACCGTCCTGGAAGCTGCTGAGCTTTCCAAGCTTCTCGAAGAAAAGTGGGGCGTTTCCGCCGCTGCTCCGGTAGCCGTTGCTGCTGCCGGTGGTGCTGCTGGCGCTGCTGCTCCGGTCGAAGAAGAAAAGACCGAGTTCGACGTCATCCTGACGGATGCCGGCGCGAACAAGATCAACGTCATCAAGGAAGTCCGCGCCATCACCGGTCTCGGCCTCAAGGAAGCCAAGGACCTCGTCGAAGGCGCTCCGAAGGCCGTCAAGGAAGCCGTTTCCAAGGCTGAAGCTGCTGACCTCAAGAAGAAGCTCGAAGACGCTGGCGCGAAGGTCGACGTCAAGTAATTCGACGAAATGCGAAAGGGAGGTGGCCCTCGTGGCCGCCTCTCTTTGACCGTTTTTAGAACATATTACCCAAAAGCCTGTCGAAAACGGCTTTTGGGTAATGGGTTCTTCAAGAGGATGGTCCCGATCGAAGGACAGCACAGCATTCCGCGCTGGCGTCTTTCGAATGCTGGACGAGATTGAACTACCCATTGATTGACGGGGTCGACTGGCCATCGGTTCCCGTCCGTTGCAGGCCCGGATGCAAGATTGACAAGGAGCGACGATGGCTCAGACCCTTTCGTTTAACGGTCGTAGGCGCGTACGCAAGTTTTTTGGTAAAATTCCCGAAGTCGCGGAGATGCCGAACCTCATCGAGGTTCAGAAGGCGTCTTACGACCAGTTCCTCATGGTGGACGAGCCCCAAGGCGGACGGCCGGATGAGGGGCTTCAAGCCGTTTTCAAATCGGTATTTCCGATCAAGGATTTCTCCGGCGCTTCGATGCTCGAGTTCGTTTCCTACGAATTCGAGGCACCGAAGTTCGACGTCGAGGAGTGCCGTCAGCGCGACCTGACCTATGCGGCGCCGCTCAAGGTGACGCTGCGGCTGATCGTGTTCGATATCGACGAGGACACCGGCGCCAAGTCCATCAAGGATATCAAGGAACAGAACGTCTACATGGGCGACATGCCGCTCATGACGGACAACGGTACCTTCATCGTCAACGGCACGGAGCGCGTCATCGTCTCGCAGATGCACCGGTCGCCGGGTGTCTTCTTCGACCATGACAAGGGCAAGAGCCACTCGTCCGGCAAGCTGCTCTTCGCCGCGCGCGTGATCCCCTATCGCGGTTCGTGGCTCGACATCGAGTTCGACGCGAAGGACATCGTCCATGCGCGTATCGACCGCCGCCGCAAGATTCCGGTGACGTCGCTTCTGATGGCGCTCGGAATGGACGGCGAAGAAATCCTCGACACCTTCTACACGAAGTCGCTCTACCAGCGCGACGGCGAGGGCTGGCGCGTGCCGTTCCAGCCGGATGCGCTGAAGGGCCAGAAGACACTGGCAGACATGATCGACGCCGATACCGGCGAGGTCGTTGTCGAGAGCGGCAAGAAGCTGACGCCGCGCCTGCTCCGGCAGTTGCAGGAAAAGGGCCTGAAGGCGCTCAAGGCGACCGACGACGATCTCTACGGCAACTATCTCGCCGAGGACGTCGTCAACTTCGAGACCGGCGAGATCTATCTCGAGGCCGGTGACGAGATCGACGAGAAGACGCTTCCGGTCATTCTTTCCGCCGGCTTCGATGAGATCCCGGTGCTCGACATCGACCACATCAATATCGGCGCCTATATCCGCAACACGCTTTCGGCCGACAAGAACGAGAACCGTCAGGACGCGCTGTTCGACATCTACCGCGTCATGCGTCCGGGTGAGCCGCCGACCATGGATTCGGCCGAAGCCATGTTCAATGCGCTCTTCTTCGATGCCGAGCGCTACGATCTCTCGGCCGTCGGCCGCGTGAAGATGAACATGCGCCTCGATCTGGACGTTCCGGACACGGTTCGCACGCTGCGCAAGGAAGACATCCTGGCCGTGGTCAAGATGCTCGTGGAACTGCGTGACGGCAAGGGCGAGATCGACGACATCGACAACCTCGGCAACCGCCGCGTCCGCTCGGTCGGCGAGTTGATGGAGAACCAGTACCGTCTGGGTCTCCTGCGTATGGAACGTGCGATCAAGGAGCGCATGTCCTCGATCGAGATCGACACCGTGATGCCGCAGGACCTGATCAACGCGAAGCCGGCTGCCGCAGCCGTTCGCGAATTCTTCGGTTCCTCGCAGCTCTCGCAGTTCATGGACCAGGTGAACCCGCTTTCGGAAATCACCCACAAGCGCCGCCTTTCGGCACTGGGTCCGGGCGGTCTGACCCGCGAACGTGCCGGCTTCGAAGTGCGCGACGTGCATCCGACGCATTACGGCCGTATCTGCCCGATCGAAACGCCGGAAGGCCCCAACATCGGTCTGATCAACTCGCTTGCGACCTTCGCCCGCGTCAACAAGTACGGCTTCATCGAGAGCCCGTACCGCAAGATCGTCGACGGCAAGGTGACGAACGACGTCGTCTATCTGTCGGCGATGGAAGAAGCGAAGTATCACGTTGCACAGGCAAACTCGGTGCTGGATAACGACGGCTCCTTCTCTGAAGAATTCGTCGTTTGCCGCCACGCCGGCGAAGTCATGCTGGCGCCGCGCGACAACATCAACCTGATGGACGTTTCGCCGAAGCAGCTCGTCTCGGTCGCGGCCGCGCTCATTCCGTTCCTCGAGAACGATGACGCCAACCGCGCGCTGATGGGCTCGAACATGCAGCGTCAGGCCGTGCCGCTGCTGCGTGCGGAAGCGCCCTTCGTCGGCACCGGCATGGAGCCGGTCGTCGCGCGTGACTCCGGTGCTGCGATCGCTGCCCGCCGCGGCGGTATCGTCGACCAGGTGGACGCGACCCGTATCGTTATCCGCGCCACCGAAGACCTGGATCCGTCCAAGTCGGGCGTCGATATCTACCGCCTGCAGAAGTTCCAGCGCTCCAACCAGAACACCTGCGTCAACCAGCGCCCGCTGGTCACCGTCGGTGACGTGATCAACAAGGGCGATATCATCGCGGACGGTCCGTCGACCGACCTCGGCGATCTGGCGCTCGGCCGAAACGCCCTCGTCGCGTTCATGCCCTGGAACGGCTACAACTACGAAGACTCGATCCTGCTCTCCGAGCGGATCGTGCGTGACGACGTCTTCACCTCGATCCACATCGAGGAATTCGAAGTGATGGCGCGCGACACCAAGCTTGGTCCGGAAGAAATCACCCGCGACATTCCGAACGTTTCGGAAGAAGCGCTGAAAAACCTGGACGAAGCCGGTATCGTGTACATCGGCGCCGAAGTTCAGCCGGGCGACATCCTCGTCGGCAAGATCACGCCGAAGGGCGAGAGCCCGATGACGCCGGAAGAAAAGCTTCTGCGCGCGATCTTCGGCGAGAAGGCGTCGGACGTTCGCGACACGTCGATGCGCATGCCCCCGGGCACCTTCGGCACGGTCGTCGAAGTGCGCGTCTTCAACCGCCATGGCGTCGAGAAGGACGAGCGCGCGATGGCGATCGAGCGCGAGGAAATCGAGCGTCTCGCGAAGGACCGCGACGACGAACAGGCGATCCTCGACCGCAACGTCTATGCGCGTCTGGTCGACATGCTTCGCGGCCACGTCGCCGTTGCCGGTCCGAAGGGCTTCAAGAAGGGCACCGAGCTCTCCAACGTCGTCATCAGTGAATATCCCCGCTCGCAGTGGTGGATGTTCGCTATCGAGGACGAGAAGGCGCAGGGCGAGATCGAAGCGCTTCGCGCACAGTACGACGAATCCAAGTCGCGCCTTGAACAGCGCTTCATGGACAAGGTCGAAAAGGTTCAGCGCGGCGATGAGATGCCTCCGGGCGTCATGAAGATGGTCAAGGTCTTCGTCGCCGTGAAGCGCAAGATCCAGCCGGGCGACAAGATGGCCGGCCGTCACGGCAACAAGGGTGTCGTGTCGCGGATCGTGCCGATCGAAGACATGCCGTTCCTGGAAGACGGCACGCATGTCGACGTGGTTCTGAACCCGCTCGGCGTGCCGTCGCGCATGAATGTCGGTCAGATCCTCGAGACCCATCTCGGTTGGGCTTGCGCCGGCATGGGCAAGAAGATCGGAGCGATGCTCGATGCATACAAGGCGGGCGCTGATATCCAGCCGCTGCGCGATACCATCGACAGCGTCATCGGATCTGGCCCGAAGGGCGAGCCGATCAAGCAGTACGACGATGAATCGATCGTCCGGCTTGCCGAGCAGACCCGCCGCGGCGTTTCGATCGCGACACCGGTCTTCGACGGTGCCGTCGAAGCGGACGTCAACGAGATGCTGGAGCAGGCTGGCCTGAAGGTAACCGGTCAGTCGACGCTCTATGACGGCCGTACCGGCGAGACTTTCGACCGTCAGGTGACCGTGGGCTACATCTACATGCTGAAGCTCAACCACCTGGTCGACGACAAGATCCACGCCCGTTCGATCGGTCCTTACTCGCTCGTTACCCAGCAGCCGCTGGGCGGCAAGGCGCAGTTCGGCGGTCAGCGCTTCGGCGAAATGGAGGTCTGGGCTCTGGAAGCCTACGGTGCCGCCTATACGCTGCAGGAAATGCTGACGGTCAAGTCGGACGACGTGGCCGGCCGCACCAAGGTCTACGAGGCGATTGTCCGCGGCGACGATACCTTCGAAGCGGGTATTCCGGAGAGCTTCAACGTTCTCGTCAAGGAAATGCGCTCATTGGGCCTTTCGGTCGAGCTGGAGAACTCCAAGGTCGACGACGTCGGTAGCACGGCGCAGCTGCCGGACGCGGCCGAATAAGAGTCATCAGGTGCGTGCCGCTAAGCGGCGCGCACCGTTTCCGCCGTCGGGCACCTGATTGTCCGCGGCAGGAACAGGGCCGCACCCGATGCGGTTTTAGCTGTTTATGGGGCAGGGGCCGGCGCCCGGGATTTGCCGGCACTCTCGCCAAGCTCAGGGCTTAAATGCCCGCAAAGGAGACAGGCATGAACCAAGAGGTCATGAATCTTTTCAATCCGCAGGTGCCTGCACAGACCTTCGATTCCATCCGGATTTCGATAGCGTCCCCGGAGAAGATTCTTTCCTGGTCTTACGGTGAGATCAAGAAGCCGGAGACGATTAACTACCGTACCTTCAAGCCGGAACGCGACGGTCTTTTCTGCGCCCGCATCTTTGGTCCGATCAAGGACTACGAGTGCCTGTGCGGCAAGTACAAGCGCATGAAGTACAAGGGCATCATCTGCGAAAAGTGCGGCGTCGAAGTCACGCTGTCGCGCGTTCGCCGCGAGCGCATGGGCCATATCGAGCTCGCCGCGCCCGTTGCTCACATCTGGTTCCTGAAGTCGCTGCCGAGCCGCATCGCAACGCTGCTCGACATGACGCTCAAGGATATCGAGCGCGTCCTCTACTTCGAGAACTACATCGTCACCGAGCCGGGTCTGACGTCGCTCAAGGAAAACCAGCTCCTGAGCGAAGAAGAATACATGATCGCGGTCGACGAGTTCGGTGAGGACCAGTTCACCGCGATGATCGGCGCCGAAGCGATCTACGAGATGCTCGCATCGATGAATCTCGAGAAGATCGCGGGCGATCTGCGTTCGGAGATGGCCGAGACGACGTCCGATCTGAAGCAGAAGAAGCTGATGAAGCGGCTGAAGATCGTCGAGAACTTCATGGAATCCGGCAATCGTCCGGAATGGATGATCATGAAGGTCGTTCCGGTGATCCCGCCGGACCTGCGTCCGCTCGTGCCGCTTGACGGCGGCCGTTTCGCAACGTCGGACCTCAACGATCTCTACCGCCGCGTCATCAACCGCAACAACCGCCTGAAGCGGCTGATCGAACTGCGTGCGCCCGGCATCATCATCCGCAACGAAAAGCGGATGCTGCAGGAATCCGTGGACGCGCTGTTCGACAACGGCCGCCGCGGCCGCGTCATCACGGGTGCGAACAAGCGTCCGCTGAAGTCGCTCTCCGACATGCTCAAGGGCAAGCAGGGCCGCTTCCGTCAGAACCTGCTCGGCAAGCGCGTCGACTATTCCGGCCGTTCGGTCATCGTGACCGGTCCGGAACTCAAGCTGCACCAGTGCGGCCTGCCGAAGAAGATGGCGCTCGAGCTCTTCAAGCCGTTCATCTACGCCCGCCTCGACGCCAAGGGTTACTCCTCGACCGTCAAGCAGGCGAAGAAGCTGGTCGAGAAGGAAAAGCCGGAAGTCTGGGATATCCTGGACGAGGTCATCCGCGAGCACCCGGTTCTTCTGAACCGCGCGCCGACCCTGCACCGCCTGGGCATCCAGGCCTTCGAGCCGATCCTGGTCGAAGGCAAGGCGATCCAGCTGCACCCGCTCGTCTGCACGGCCTTCAACGCCGACTTCGACGGCGACCAGATGGCCGTTCACGTGCCGCTGTCGCTCGAAGCGCAGCTCGAAGCACGCGTGCTGATGATGTCGACGAACAACATCCTGCATCCGGCAAACGGTGCCCCGATCATCGTGCCGTCGCAGGACATGGTTCTCGGCCTGTACTATCTCTCGATCATGAACCAGAACGAGCCGGGCGAAGGCATGGCCTTCTCCGACATGGGCGAATTGCACCATGCGCTGGAGACCAAGGCCGTCACCCTGCACGCCAAGATCCGTGGCCGTTACAAGACCGTCGATGCCGAGGGCAACCCGGTTTCGAAGATCTATGAAACGACGCCTGGCCGCATGATCATCGGCGAACTCCTGCCGAAGAACCCGAACGTCCCCTTCGAAACCTGCAACCAGGAAATGACCAAGAAGAACATCTCCAAGATGATCGACACGGTCTATCGCCATTGCGGTCAGAAGGACACGGTCATCTTCTGCGACCGGATCATGCAGCTCGGCTTCTCGCATGCCTGCCGCGCCGGCATTTCGTTCGGCAAGGACGACATGGTGATTCCGGACACGAAGGTGAAGATCGTCGGCGACACCGAAGCGCTCGTGAAGGAATACGAGCAGCAGTACAATGACGGCCTCATCACCCAGGGCGAAAAGTACAACAAGGTCGTCGACGCCTGGGGCAAGGCGACCGAGAAGGTCGCCGAAGAGATGATGGCGCGCATCAAGGCCGTCGAGTTCGACGACAGCGGCCGCCAGAAGCCGATGAACTCGATCTACATGATGTCGCACTCGGGCGCCCGCGGTTCGCCGAACCAGATGCGTCAGCTTGGCGGCATGCGCGGCCTCATGGCAAAGCCTTCGGGCGAGATCATCGAAACGCCGATCATCTCGAACTTCAAGGAAGGCCTGACCGTGAACGAGTACTTCAACTCGACTCACGGTGCCCGTAAGGGTCTCGCCGACACCGCCTTGAAGACTGCGAACTCCGGTTACCTGACCCGTCGTCTCGTCGACGTGGCGCAGGACTGCATCGTCACGCATACGGATTGCGGCACCGACAAGGGCCTCACCATGACTGCGATCGTCGATGCCGGTCAGGTCGTGGCCTCGATCGGCCAGCGTATCCTCGGCCGTACGGCGCTCGACAACATCGACAACCCGGTCACCGGTGAGCGCATCGTCGATGCCGGCAAGATGATTCTCGAGCCGGACGTCGTCGCGATCGAGACGGCCGGTATCCAGTCCGTCCGGATTCGCTCGGCTCTGACCTGCGAGATCCAGACCGGCGTCTGCGGCGTTTGCTACGGCCGTGACCTCGCTCGCGGTACGCCTGTCAACATGGGCGAAGCCGTCGGCGTCATCGCGGCTCAGTCGATCGGCGAGCCGGGCACGCAGCTGACCATGCGTACGTTCCACCTTGGTGGTACGGCAACGGTGGTCGACCAGTCGTTCCTGGAAGCCTCTTACGAGGGCACGGTTCAGATCAAGAACCGCAACATGCTGCGCAATTCCGATGGCGTACTCGTCGCCATGGGCCGCAACATGGCGATCCAGATCCTCGACGAACGCGGTGTCGAGCGCTCCTCGCAGCGCGTTGCCTACGGTTCGAAGATCTTCGTCGACGATGGCGACAAGGTGAAGCGCGGCCAGCGTTTCGCCGAGTGGGACCCCTACACCCGTCCGATGATGACGGAAGTGGAAGGTACCGTTCACTTCGAAGACGTGGTCGACGGCATCTCGGTTCTGGAATCGACCGACGAGTCGACCGGCATCACCAAGCGCCAGGTCATCGACTGGCGTTCGACGCCACGCGGTACCGACCTGAAGCCGGCGATCGTCATCAAGGACAAGAACGGCAACATCGCCAAGCTTGCCCGCGGCGGCGAAGCCCGCTTCATGCTCTCGGTCGACGCGATCCTTTCCGTCGAGCCGGGACAGAAGGTCAGCCAGGGCGACGTTCTTGCCCGTTCGCCGCTCGAAAGCGCCAAGACCAAGGACATCACCGGTGGTCTGCCGCGCGTTGCCGAACTGTTCGAGGCGCGTCGTCCGAAGGATCACGCCATCATCGCTGAGATCGATGGCACGATCCGTTTCGGCCGCGATTACAAGAACAAGCGTCGCGTGATGATCGAGCCGGCGGAAGACGGTGTCGAGCCGGTCGAATACCTGATCCCGAAGGGCAAGCCCTTCCATCTTCAGGATGGCGACTACATCGAGAAGGGCGACTACATCCTCGACGGCAATCCGGCGCCGCATGACATCCTGGCGATCAAGGGCGTGGAAGCACTTGCTTCCTATCTCGTCAACGAGATCCAGGAAGTCTACCGACTGCAGGGCGTTGTCATCAACGACAAGCATATCGAGGTGATCGTCCGGCAGATGCTCCAGAAGGTCGAAATCACCGACGCCGGTGACTCGACCTATATCGTCGGCGACAACGTCGATCGCATCGAGCTCGAGGACGTCAACGACTCTCTGCTTGCCGAAGGCAAGAAGCCCGCCTTTGGCGAGCCGGTGCTGCTCGGCATCACCAAGGCATCGCTGCAGACCCCGTCCTTCATCTCGGCCGCTTCGTTCCAGGAGACCACCAAGGTCCTCACCGAAGCTGCGGTCGCAGGCAAGACGGACAATCTGCAGGGCCTGAAGGAGAACGTCATTGTCGGTCGTCTCATCCCGGCCGGTACGGGCGGCACGATGACACAGATCCGCCGCATCGCTACGGCCCGCGACGAGTTGATCCTCGAAGAGCGCCGCAAGGGCACCGGTGCGGAAAGCGCCACGCCGATGCTCGCCGACATGGCGAACGATCCCGCCGCGGCGGAATAAGCGGAAAGGGGAGGGTATCTGCCCTCCCTGGTGAAACAATAAAGCCGCCTGGAGCGATCCGGGCGGCTTTTTCAGGTCGATGTGTTTGGCGTCGATGCGCTACAGCGCCGCGCGTCTTATCAGACGCGCAAAGGTCGCTGTAACACTTTTATCTGCTGCATGTTTTTGTCCTTTGATCGGATACGATTAAAGGAAACATGCAGTAGAGCGGGATGAGGAAAAGTGTGTGCGGTTTTCCGCCCGCATCCCGGGTCTCAACTTCTTGGAATCGATCACGTTCATGTTTTTAGGTCGACCCGACCTAAGAACATCGTGATCCAAGGCGGCACCAGATGCCGCCAGATCGCTCAACCGAAGCGAATGATGGCGACTTCGCCCTCGAGTGCGCCCTGATAGGCGGAAGCGTGCGGCTCCTCGTCCGGTATGCCGTCCAAGGTGCCGATCTGGTCGAGATCGGCTTCAAGGAAGCCCTCCTCGGCCAGTGCATTCAGCGCTTCGCGCACGGCCGTATCGTCATCCGGCGCCCGCAGCATCACATGGATGTCGACGCCCTCGGCATCGCCGTCGGTCTCGTAGGCTTTGCCGATAACGATGAAGATCAGCGGTTCGTCGGGTGCGTTGTCGTTATCCGGTGTGACAGACATGGAAACATCCTCTTTGAAGAATAGTAACGGGCGATCGCGTTCATTTTAGGTCGAAAGAGGCCGAAACCGTCGCGATCGATTCTCAAGCGTTGAGACGCGGGATGCGGGGAAACCGGATACACTTTGCCTTCATCCTGCTCTACTGCATATTGCGCCAGACCGAAACCCGTTCCAGAATCAGCCAGATCGCTTGAACATTTTCGGTCATCGGCGCGGCGCGACGCGCGGTCGTGGAAAACGACAGAAAGAGGTTGCTGATTCCTTAAGTGCGAAGGAATATGCGGCGGCACGAACCGGCGTCGCGCCAGCCCGCGGGCATAGCGAGCGCGCAAAGCCTTGTTTCTCGGGCATATCAGGGCTGCAACGCCTAGATTATTTCCTAATTGCCCTTGACGGATCGCCCCGAAATCAGTACACCCCGCCGCATCAGAGCCCATGTGAGGCTGGCTGGTTCGGAACGACGCGTTCTGGAGTTCGCCTCAAACAAGGTTCAAAACGTACGCTGACGACATAATGCTGCACGCAAGACGCGCGAGATAGTGCGTCCTCTGCTTTTTGTGGGGCCATCTGCGGAAAAGCGGATCGGCCCTCGTTTTGCGCATTTCATAGGCGTTCGTTGTTGCCGGCGACGGCAAGCGATCCGCCCGAAAGGGTAACGAGACAAGTTTTTGTAAGGGATGGTTAGATGCCTACCGTAAACCAGCTGATCCGCAAGCCACGTCAGGCACAGGTAAAGCGCAACAAGGTTCCTGCACTGCAGGAGAACCCGCAGAAGCGCGGCGTTTGCACCCGCGTCTACACGACGACCCCGAAGAAGCCGAACTCGGCTCTGCGTAAGGTTGCCAAGATCCGCCTGACGAACGGCTTCGAAGTGATCGGCTACATTCCGGGTGAAGGCCACAACCTTCAGGAGCACTCCGTGGTCATGATCCGCGGCGGCCGCGTGAAGGACCTTCCGGGTGTTCGTTACCACATCATCCGCGGCGTTCTCGATACGCAGGGTGTGAAGAACCGTAAGCAGCGCCGCTCCAAGTACGGCGCGAAGCGTCCGAAATAACATCGCAACCGGCGCCATTTCGCTGGTCATAAGATTTAAAGTTGAGAGACGAGAAGTATGTCCCGACGTCACAGAGCAGAAAAGCGTGAGATCAACCCGGATCCGAAGTTCGGTGATCTGGTCGTCACGAAGTTCATGAACGCAATCATGCTGCACGGCAAGAAGTCCGTTGCGGAAAGCATCGTCTACGGTGCATTCGATGCGGTCCAGTCGAAGCTGAAGCAGGAGCCGGTCGCCGTGTTCCATTCCGCGCTCGACAACATCGCTCCGCATGTCGAAGTGCGTTCGCGCCGCGTCGGTGGTGCTACCTACCAGGTTCCGGTCGACGTTCGTCCGGAGCGCCGTCAGGCTCTCGCTATCCGCTGGCTGATCGCAGCTGCCCGTAAGCGCAATGAAACGACCATGGTCGATCGCCTGTGCGGCGAACTCATGGACGCAGCGAACAACCGCGGCAGCGCAGTGAAGAAGCGCGAAGACACCCACAAGATGGCTGATGCCAACCGTGCGTTCTCGCACTACCGCTGGTAATCAGAACAGGTTCCGAAAGGCAGTCTCTCATGGCTCGCGAATATAAAATCGAAGACTACCGAAACTTCGGTATCATGGCGCACATCGACGCCGGCAAGACGACGACGACCGAGCGTATCCTCTACTACACCGGCAAGTCCCACAAGATCGGCGAAGTCCATGACGGCGCCGCGACCATGGACTGGATGGAGCAGGAGCAGGAGCGCGGCATCACGATCACGTCTGCTGCGACGACGACCTTCTGGAAGGGCCGCGACGGCAAGACGCGCCGCTTCAACATCATCGACACTCCCGGCCACGTCGACTTCACCATCGAAGTCGAGCGTTCGCTGCGCGTTCTCGACGGTGCGATCGCGCTTCTCGACGCCAATGCCGGTGTCGAGCCGCAGACGGAAACCGTCTGGCGCCAGGCCGAGAAGTATCATGTTCCGCGCATGATCTTCTGCAACAAGATGGACAAGACCGGTGCGGACTTCTACCGCTCGGTCGAGATGATCAAGACGCGCCTCGGCGCGACGGCCGTCGTCATGCAGCTGCCGATCGGCGCTGAAAGCGACTTCAAGGGTGTTATCGACCTGATCGAGATGAATGCTCTCGTATGGCGCGACGAATCGCTCGGCGCCCAGTGGGATGTCGTCGAAATCCCGGCCGACATGAAGGAAAAGGCGGAAGAATACCGCGAGAAGCTGATCGAGACGGTTGTCGAGATCGACGAAGCGGCAATGGAAGCCTACCTGGAAGGTACCTACCCGGATAACGACAAGATCCGTGAACTGGTCCGCCGCGGTACGATCGACGTCAAGTTCCACCCCATGTTCTGCGGCACCGCCTTCAAGAACAAGGGCGTTCAGCCTCTGCTCGACGCCGTCGTCGATTACCTGCCGTCGCCGATCGACATTCCGGCGATCAAGGGCATCGACGTCAAGACCGAAGGCGAGATCACCCGTAAGGCCGACGACAACGAGCCGCTTTCGATGCTCGCGTTCAAGATCATGAACGACCCCTTCGTCGGTTCGCTGACCTTCGCACGCATCTATTCCGGCAAGCTCGAAAAGGGCACGTCGGTGATGAACACGGTCAAGGAAAAGCGCGAGCGCGTCGGCCGCATGCTGCAGATGCACTCCAACTCGCGTGAAGACATCGAAGAAGCCTTCGCTGGCGACATCGTTGCTCTGGCCGGCCTCAAGGAAACCACCACTGGCGATACGCTTTGCGATCCGCTGAAGCCGGTTATCCTCGAGCGCATGGAATTCCCGGAGCCGGTCATCCAGATCGCGATCGAGCCGAAGACCAAGGGCGACCAGGAAAAGATGGGCCTCGCGCTCAACCGCCTGGCTGCCGAGGATCCGTCCTTCCGCGTCAAGACCGACGAGGAGTCCGGCCAGACGATCATCGCCGGCATGGGCGAACTTCACCTGGACATCATCGTCGACCGCATGCGTCGCGAGTTCAAGGTCGAAGCTTCGGTCGGTGCTCCGCAGGTTGCCTACCGCGAGACCATTACGCGCAAGCACGAGGAAGATTACACGCACAAGAAGCAGTCCGGTGGTACCGGCCAGTTCGCGCGCGTCAAGATCGTCTTCGAACCGAACCCGGAAGGCGAAGACTTCGCATTCGAATCGAAGATTGTCGGTGGTGCTGTTCCGAAGGAATATATCCCCGGCGTTCAGAAGGGTATCGAAAGCGTCCTGTCCTCGGGTCCGCTCGCGGGCTTCCCGATGCTCGGCGTCAAGGCGACGCTGATCGACGGTGCATTCCACGACGTCGACTCGTCGGTCCTGGCCTTCGAAATCGCTTCCCGTGCATGCTTCCGTGAAGCCGCGAAGAAGGCTGGAGCTCAGCTCCTCGAGCCGATCATGAAGGTCGAGGTCGTGACGCCGGAAGATTACGTCGGTGACGTTATCGGTGACCTGAACTCTCGCCGTGGCCAGATCCAGGGTCAGGAAGCGCGCGGCGTCGCCGTTGTGATCAATGCCCACGTGCCGCTCGCGAACATGTTCAAGTACGTGGACAACCTGCGCTCGATGTCGCAGGGCCGCGCTCAGTACACGATGCTGTTCGATCACTACGCGCCGGTTCCGTCGAACGTCGCGCAGGAAATCCAGGCGAAGTATTCCGGTCAGAAGTGACCGGAATAGCCTCGCGCTGAAACAGAATGAAAAGATTTCCCCTCTAGGGGACAGGAAACGGAGAGCCGGAAATGGCAAAGAGCAAATTTGAGCGCAATAAGCCGCACGTCAACATTGGCACGATTGGCCACGTTGACCATGGCAAGACGTCGCTGACGGCAGCGATCACGAAGTATTTCGGCGAGTTCAAGGCGTATGACCAGATCGACGCTGCGCCGGAAGAAAAGGCCCGCGGCATCACCATTTCGACGGCGCACGTCGAATACGAGACGCCGAACCGTCACTATGCGCATGTCGACTGCCCCGGCCACGCCGACTACGTCAAGAACATGATCACCGGTGCGGCGCAGATGGACGGCGCGATCCTGGTTGTTTCGGCCGCTGACGGCCCGATGCCGCAGACGCGCGAACACATCCTGCTGGCCCGCCAGGTCGGCGTTCCGGCGATCGTCGTGTTCCTGAACAAGGTCGACCAGGTCGACGACGCGGAACTGCTCGAGCTCGTCGAGCTGGAAGTGCGCGAACTGCTGTCGTCCTACGAATTCCCGGGCGACGACATTCCGATCGTCAAGGGTTCGGCTCTGGCCGCGCTTGAAGATTCGGACAAGAAGATCGGCGAAGACGCGATCCGCGAGCTGATGGCTGCGGTCGACGCCTACATCCCGACGCCTGAGCGTCCGATCGACCAGCCGTTCCTGATGCCGATCGAAGACGTGTTCTCGATCTCGGGCCGCGGTACGGTCGTGACCGGTCGCGTCGAGCGCGGCATCGTCAAGGTCGGTGAGGAAATCGAGATCGTCGGCATCCGTCCGACGACGAAGACGACCTGCACGGGCGTTGAAATGTTCCGCAAGCTGCTCGACCAGGGCCAGGCCGGCGACAACATCGGCGCGCTGCTTCGCGGTGTCGACCGCAACGGCGTCGAGCGCGGTCAGATTCTGTGCAAGCCGGGTTCGGTCAAGCCGCACCGCAAGTTCAAGGCTGAAGCCTACATCCTGACGAAGGAAGAGGGTGGCCGTCACACGCCGTTCTTCACCAACTACCGTCCGCAGTTCTACTTCCGCACGACGGACGTGACCGGCATCGTGACGCTTCCGGAAGGCACGGAAATGGTCATGCCGGGCGACAACGTCACGGTTGACGTCGAGCTGATCGTGCCGATCGCGATGGAAGAAAAGCTGCGCTTCGCTATCCGCGAAGGCGGCCGCACCGTCGGCGCAGGCATCGTCGCCTCCATCGTCGAGTAACAAGAAAACGGCTTGAGCCGTTTCGGCAGGGACATGGTCCGCCATGTCCCTGCGATTTTTGAAAAGAAGCGGCTAAGCGAAACGAATACTTCAAGTGTGTGCTTCGTGAGCACACCGGAAAACACGAGCAAGGACAAGTCGAATGAACGGCCAGAATATCCGCATCCGCCTCAAGGCGTTTGATCACCGGATCCTCGATGCCTCCACGCGCGAAATCGTGTCGACGGCCAAGCGCACCGGTGCGAGTGTGCGCGGGCCCGTGCCGCTTCCGACCCGGATTGAGAAATTCACGGTCAACCGGTCGCCCCACGTCGACAAGAAGAGCCGCGAACAGTTCGAGATGCGCACGCACAAGCGCCTTCTCGATATCGTTGACCCGACCCCGCAGACGGTGGACGCGCTGATGAAGCTCGATCTGGCCGCCGGCGTAGACGTCGAGATCAAGCTGTAAGACCCGGCGCAAGCCGAAATAACAAGGAAGGTACGTGGAGTTTCTCCAACGGCTTCCAGGAACAGGAAACCGGAAGGTGTGTGAAGCACCGGACGGGAACCCTAAACAAGAGGCGTGAACCGATGCGTTCAGGTGTGATTGCACAGAAGGTGGGAATGACCCGCGTCTACAACGACGCCGGCGAGCATATCCCGGTAACAGTATTGCGGCTGGAGAACTGCCAGGTAGTTTCCCACCGCACCGAAGAGAAGAACGGTTATACCGCAGTTCAGCTGGGTGCCGGCCGTTCGAAGGTCAAGAATACGCCGAAGGCCATGCGCGGCCATTTTGCCGCTGCCAGCGTTGAGCCGAAGGCAAAGCTGGTCGAGTTCCGCGTGAGCGCCGACAACCTGATCGACATTGGCGCCGAGCTTACGGCGGGCCATTTCGTCGCCGGGCAGCTCGTGGACGTTACCGGCACCACCATCGGTAAGGGTTTTGCCGGCGCGATCAAGCGCCACAACTTCGGCGGCCTGCGTGCAACGCACGGCGTGTCCGTATCGCACCGTTCGCATGGTTCGACAGGTTCCAACCAGGACCCGGGCCGCGTCTGGAAGGGCAAGCGCATGGCTGGTCACATGGGCCAGACGCGCGTCACCACGCAGAACCTCGAAGTCGTATCGACCGATGAAGACCGCGGTCTGATCCTGGTCAAGGGTGCAGTTCCCGGCTCCAAGGGTTCCTGGATCGTCGTCCGTGACGCCATCAAGTCGGGTACTCCGGAAGGCGCACCGCGCCCTGCCGCAGTGCGCGCCGCAGAATCGAAGTAAGGGAGCCGAATAATGGATCTCACCGTCAAAACCCTCGAGGGCAAGGACGCGGGAAAGGTTTCCCTTTCCGACGCCATTTTCGGTCTCGAGCCTCGTGAAGACATCATTGCCCGCGTCGTTCGCTGGCAGCTCGCAAAGCGCCAGCAGGGTACGCACAAGTCCAAGGGCCGTGCGGAAGTCTCCCGCACCGGCGCCAAGATGTACAAGCAGAAGGGTACGGGCCGCGCCCGCCACCATTCGGCTCGTGCTCCGCAGTTCCGCGGCGGCGGCAAGGCTCACGGTCCGGTGGTCCGCAGCCATGCGCACGATCTTCCGAAGAAGATCCGCGCGCTGGGCCTGCGCCATGCGCTGTCGGCCAAGCTGAAGGCCGAGGACATCATCGTCATCGACGATCTCGTAGCCAACGAAGCAAAGACGAAGGCGCTCGCCGGTGCATTCGCCTCGCTCGGCCTCACCAACGCCCTGATCATCGGCGGAGCCGAGATCGAAGGCAACTTCAAGCTCGCCGCCCAGAACATCCCGAATGTGGACGTTCTGCCGGTTCAGGGCATCAACGTTTACGACATTCTGCGCCGTGGCAAGCTCGTGCTTTCCAAGGCTGCTGTGGAAGCTCTGGAGGAGCGGTTCAAATGACGGATCTTCGCCACTACGACGTGATCGTGTCTCCCTCGATCACCGAAAAGTCGACGCTGGTCTCCGAACAGAACCAGGTCGTCTTCAATGTCGCCAAGGGTGCTTCGAAGCCTGAGATCAAGGCTGCCGTCGAAGCGCTGTTCGGCGTGAAGGTTACGGCCGTGAACACGCTCGTCCGCAAGGGCAAGCTGAAGCGCTTCCGCGGCTTCGCCGGAAAGCAGAAGGACGTGAAGAAGGCGATCGTAACGCTCGCCGACGGTCAGTCCATCGACGTTTCCACCGGTCTCTAACGGATAGGCCCATTAGGGTAAAAACCCAAAAGGGAACAAGAAAATGGCATTGAAAAGTTTCAATCCGACGACGCCGAGCCAGCGTCAACTGGTCATCGTCAGCCGGGCTGGCCTCTACAAGGGCAAGCCGGTCAAGACGCTGACCGAAGGCCTGTCCTCCAAGGGCGGTCGCAACAACCTGGGTCGCATCACCGTTCGTTTCCAGGGCGGTGGTCACAAGCGGACCTACCGTCTGGTCGACTTCAAGCGTCGCAAGTTCGACGTCGAAGGCACGGTCGAGCGTCTGGAATATGACCCGAACCGCACGGCGTTCATCGCGCTCGTCAACTACGCGGACGGCGAGCAGGCCTATATCCTGGCGCCGCAGCGCCTGGCTGTCGGCGACAAGGTGATTGCCTCGGAAAAGGCCGTCGACGTCAAGCCCGGCAATGCGATGCCGCTGCAGTTCATTCCGGTCGGCTCCATCATCCACAATGTGGAGATGAAGCCGGGCAAAGGCGGTCAGATCGCCCGCTCCGCCGGAACTTACGCTCAGCTCGTCGGCCGTGACCAGGGCATGGCGATCCTGCGCCTGAACTCGGGCGAGCAGCGTCTGGTGCACGGCTCTTGCCTCGCATCGATCGGTGCTGTATCGAACCCCGATCACGGCAACATCAATGATGGTAAGGCCGGCCGTTCGCGTTGGCGCGGAAAGCGTCCGCACGTACGCGGCGTCGTCATGAACCCGGTTGACCATCCGCACGGCGGCGGTGAAGGCCGCACCTCCGGTGGTCGCCATCCGGTCACGCCATGGGGCAAGCCCACAAAGGGCAAGCGCACGCGCTCCAACAAGTCGACCGACAAGTTCATTATGCGCTCGCGTCACCAGCGCAAGAAGTAAGAGAGGAAGTCTCAAGTGGCTCGTTCAGTATGGAAAGGTCCGTTTGTTGACGGTTATCTTCTCAAGAAGGCTGAGAAGGTCCGCGAAGGCGGCCGCAACGAAGTGATCAAGATGTGGAGCCGTCGCTCCACGATCCTTCCGCAGTTCGTCGGTCTGACCTTCGGCGTCTACAACGGCAACAAGCATGTTCCCGTCTCGGTGTCCGAAGAAATGGTCGGTCACAAGTTCGGTGAATTCGCTCCGACCCGGACCTATTATGGTCATGGCGCGGACAAGAAAGCTAAGAGGAAGTAACGATGGGCAAGGCAAAAGCCGAACGCCGGCTGAAGGATAATGAGGCGCAGGCAGTTGCGCGCACGATCCGCGTCAGCCCCCAGAAGCTCAACCTCGTTGCCGCGCTGATCCGCGGCAAGAAGGTCGACCGGGCTCTGGCCGAACTCGAGTTCTCGCGCAAGCGCATCGCAGGCACGGTCAAGAAGACGCTTGAATCTGCGATCGCCAACGCAGAGAACAACCATGATCTCGACGTTGATTCGCTCATCGTCGCAGAAGCTTTTGTTGGCAAGTCGATCGTGATGAAGCGCTTCCACGCCCGTGGTCGCGGCCGTGCATCGCGCGTCGAAAAGCCGTTCGCGCACTTGACGATCGTTGTTCGTGAAGTGGAAGCCAAAGGGGAGGCCGCATAATGGGCCAGAAGATTAATCCGATCGGTTTCCGTCTCGGCATCAACCGGACCTGGGATAGCCGTTGGTTCGCGGATAACGCGGAATACGGCCAGCTTCTTCACGAAGACCTGAAGATCCGCGCCTATCTGATGGAAGAGCTGAAGTCGGCCGGTATCGCCAAGGTCGTGATCGAGCGTCCGCACAAGAAGTGCCGCGTGACGATCCACTCGGCTCGCCCGGGCCTGATCATCGGCAAGAAGGGCGCCGACATCGAAAAGCTTCGCAAGAAGCTTTCCGAGATGACCAATTCGGAAACGCACCTCAACATCGTCGAAGTGCGCAAGCCGGAAGTCGACGCAACGCTCGTTGCGCAGTCGATCGCTCAGCAGCTCGAGCGCCGCGTAGCGTTTCGTCGTGCGATGAAGCGTGCCGTTCAGTCGGCGATGCGCCTCGGCGCCGAAGGCATCAAGATCACTTGCGCCGGCCGTCTCGGCGGTGCGGAAATCGCCCGTACCGAATGGTATCGTGAAGGCCGCGTTCCGCTGCATACGCTGCGCGCCGACATCGACTACGGTACGGCCGAAGCCGAAACCGCTTTCGGAATCTGCGGTGTCAAGGTCTGGATCTTCAAGGGCGAAATCCTTGAGCACGATCCGATGGCTTCCGAGCGCCGCGCGACCGAGAGTGACAACCAGGGCGGTAGCGGCAGAGAGCGTCGCCGCGAGAACGCGTAACATTCGCGCGTGGCAGCCAATATCGGAGAAGTAAAAAAATGTTGCAGCCAAAGCGTACGAAGTATCGCAAGCAGTTCAAGGGGCGCATCAAGGGCGTCGCGAAGGGCGGCTCTGACCTCGCCTTCGGCGAATTCGGTCTGAAGGCCCAGGAGCCCAACCGCGTCAATGCTCGCGAGATCGAAGCGGCCCGCCGTGCGATCACCCGTCATATGAAGCGCGCCGGCCGCGTCTGGATCCGGGTATTCCCCGACGTTCCGGTCACGGCAAAGCCGACCGAAGTCCGCATGGGTAAGGGCAAGGGTTCGGTCGAATACTGGGCATGCAAGGTCAAGCCCGGCCGCATGATGTTCGAGATCGACGGTGTCAACGAGGAGCTCGCCCGCGAGGCACTTCGCCTCGGCGCTGCCAAGCTCTCTGTCAAGACGCGCTTCGTGCAGCGTATCGCAGAGTAAGGAGTGAAGCTCATGAAAGCCGCAGATGTTCGCGCTCTGAGCGCCGACCAACTCAAGGAAGAGCTTGCCAAGCTGAAGAAGGAGCAGTTCAACCTGCGCTTCCAGAAGGCGACTGGCCAGCTCGAGAAGTCTTCGCGTATCAACGAGGTCCGCAAGGACATCGCACGCATCAAAACCATTGCCCGCCAGAAGGCGGCAGAAGCCAAGGCCTAAGGACCAGAACAATATGCCGAAACGCATTCTGCAGGGCACCGTCGTCAGCGACAAGAACGACAAGACCGTCGTCGTCCGGGTCGAGCGCCGCTTTGCGCACCCGATCCTTCAGAAGACCGTTCGTCGTTCCAAGAAGTACAAGGCTCACGACGAGAACAATCAGTTCAAGGTCGGCGACCTCGTTTCCATCGAGGAATGCGCGCCGATTTCCAAGGACAAGCGCTGGACGGTCGTTTCCGCCCAGTCTTGATTTCTGCAGGTTTTGTCCGCCGGACCCTTGCGTCTCGGGCAAATATCTGTATGAAGCACGCAATTAAAGCCGAGGAACGCTCGAGTTCGAGCGTTCTTTTGCTTTGAGATGAGCACAATAAGCCGGGCGAGGGGGTTTCGACCCAACCGGCCTGGTAACAACAAGAAGGCGACCTGACATGATTCAGATGCAAACAAACCTCGACGTGGCGGATAATTCCGGCGCACGTCGTGTCATGTGCATCAAGGTGCTGGGCGGCTCCAAGCGCAAATACGCGTCGATCGGCGACATCATCGTCGTTTCGATCAAGGAAGCCATTCCGCGCGGCCGCGTGAAGAAGGGTGATGTCATGAAGGCTGTTGTCGTTCGCACCGCGAAAGACATCCGCCGTGCGGATGGCAGCGTCATCCGTTTCGACACCAACGCAGCCGTTCTCATCGACAACAAGAAAGAGCCGATCGGCACCCGTATCTTCGGACCGGTTCCGCGCGAACTCCGCGCCAAGAACCACATGAAGATCATCTCGCTGGCTCCGGAAGTACTCTAAGGGAGCGATCAGAGATGCAAAAGATTCGCAAAGGCGACAAGGTCGTCGTTCTGACCGGTAAGGACAAGGGCCGTACCGGCGAAGTCATTCAGGTCATGCCGAAGGAAGACCGGGCTCTCGTGCGCGGCGTCAACGTGGTGAAGCGTCACCAGCGCCAGACTCAGAACCAGGAAGCCGGCATTATCACAAAGGAAGCCTCGATCCACCTTTCGAACATCGCGATCGCCGATCCGAAGGACGGCAAGCCGACCCGTGTCGGTTTCAAGATCGATGGTGACAAGAAGGTCCGCGTGGCCAAGCGTTCGGGAGATGTGATCGATGGCTAAGTCCGCTTATGAGTCGCGGCTCAAGAAGGAATATGTAGAGCGCATCCGCAAGGCGATGCAGGAGCAGTTCTCCTACGCCAACGAAATGCAGATCCCGCGCCTCGACAAGATCGTCATCAACATGGGTGTTGGCGAAGCGACCGGCGATTCCAAGAAGCCGACGGTTGCTGCTGCCGACCTCGCTGCGATTGCCGGCCAGAAGCCGGTCATCACCCGCGCTCGCAACTCCATCGCGGGCTTCAAGCTTCGCGAAGGCATGCCGATTGGTGCCAAGGTTACCCTGCGCGGCGTTCGGATGTATGAGTTCCTGGATCGTCTCATCAACATCGCTCTTCCGCGTGTTCGAGACTTCCGCGGCCTCAATCCGAAGTCCTTCGATGGTCGTGGCAACTTTGCCATGGGCATCAAGGAGCACATTGTGTTCCCTGAGATCAACTACGACAAGGTTGATCAGATGTGGGGCATGGACATCATCGTTTGCACGACGGCAACTAACGACGACGAAGCACGCGCTCTTCTCAAAGAGTTCAACTTCCCGTTCCGTCAGTAATCCGTAACGGCAAGCGTAAAGAAGGATAACTGTTATGGCGAAAACGAGCGCAGTTGAAAAGAACAAGCGCCGCCGCAAACTGGTTGCCAATCACGCCGCCAAGCGCGCGGTCCTGAAGGCAATCATCATGAACCAGTCTTTGCCGATCGAAGAGCGGTTCAAGGCCACCCTCAAGCTGGCTGAACTGCCCCGCGATGGGTCCAAGACCCGCATCCGCAATCGTTGCGAAGTCACCGGTCGTCCGCGTGCCTATTATCGCAAGCTGCGCATGTCGCGTATTGCACTTCGCGAACTGGGCAATCTCGGCAAGGTGCCGGGCGTGGTCAAGTCGAGCTGGTAAGGAGACGGGTACATGGCAATGACTGATCCTTTGGGCGATATGCTCACCCGTATCCGCAACGGCGCTGCTCGCCGCAAGTCGAGCGTTTCGACGCCGGCTTCCAAGCTTCGCGCACGCGTGCTGGATGTCCTTCAGGCTGAAGGCTACATCCGCGGATACTCAGAAGTCGAATTCGGCAACGGCAAGGCCGAGCTGAACATCGAATTGAAGTACTACGAAGGCGCCTCCGTGATCCGTGAGATCGCGCGCGTCTCCAAGCCGGGCCGCCGGGTCTATGTCTCGGTCAAGTCCATTCCGCAGGTCGCGAACGGCCTCGGCATCACCATCCTTTCGACTCCGAAGGGCGTGATGGCCGATCACCAGGCACGCGAACAGAATGTTGGTGGTGAGGTTCTTTGCTCGATCTTCTAAGATCGAGCAGGATCTCCATAGCGAACAGACAGGTATAAAAATGTCTCGTATCGGTAAGAAGCCCGTTCAAGTTCCGGCAGGCGTCACGGCTAACGTGGATGGCCAGAAGGTAACGGCAAAGGGCCCGAAGGGCGAACTGTTCTTCGTCGCAAATGACGAAGTTTCGGTGAAGCTCGAAAACAACACGGTTGTCGTTCAGCCGCTCAACGAGAGCAAGGATGCTCGCGCAAAGTGGGGCATGTCCCGCACGATGATCGAGAACATCCTCAAGGGTGTGAAGGACGGTTACGAGCGCAAGCTCGAAATCAACGGCGTCGGTTACCGCGCGTCCATGCAGGGCAAGAACCTGCAGCTCGCGCTCGGCTTCAGCCACGACGTCGTCTACCAGACGCCGGAAGGCATCACGATCGCTGTGCCGAAGCCGACGGAAATCGTCGTTTCCGGAATCAACAAGCAGCAGGTCGGCCAGGTTGCCGCGGAAATCCGCGAATACCGCGGCCCCGAGCCCTACAAGGGCAAGGGCGTCAAGTATGCCGAAGAGCGGATCGTCCGCAAAGAAGGCAAGAAGAAGTAAGGATCACGCGAAATGGCTAGCAGGAAAGATACTCTTGTGCGTCGCGCCAGCCGCGTGCGCCGTCAAATCAAGGCGGTTGCCAATGGCCGCCCGCGCCTGTCGGTTCATCGCTCGTCGAAGAACATCTATGCGCAGATCATTGACGATGTTGCCGGCAAGACGATTGCCTCGGCATCGACCCTCGACACGGATCTGCGGTCTTCGCTGAAGACCGGAGCGGATACCGAAGCCGCTACGGCTGTCGGCAAGCTCCTGGCAGAACGTGCTTCCAAGGCGGGCATCAAGGACGTTGTCTTTGACCGTGGCGCCTTCATCTACCACGGCCGCATCAAGGCGCTGGCCGAGGCAGCTCGCGAAGGCGGCCTGAACTTCTAAGGTTCGTCGCCCGGGCAGCAATGCCCGGGCGTAACCCGGCTTCGCAAATCCCCGGCCGCTTCGATTTCCAAGGAAGCGAGGCGGCTTTCGTCAATCTGCCGATTGCACCCGGAAAAGAAAAAGGAAGAGGACAATGGCACAAGAAAGAAGAGGTTCTCGCGAAGATCGCCAGAACCGCGAAGAGCGCGACAGCGAGTTTGTCGATAAGCTCGTCGCTATCAACCGCGTCGCCAAGGTGGTGAAGGGCGGTCGTCGTTTCGGTTTCGCCGCTCTCGTCGTCGTGGGCGACCAGAAGGGCCGCGTCGGCTTCGGCCATGGCAAGGCACGCGAAGTGCCGGAAGCCATCCGCAAGGCAACGGAAGCCGCCAAGCGTGACCTGATCTTCGTACCGCTGCGCGGTGGCCGCACTCTGCACCACGACGTGCACGGTCGTCATGGCGCCGGCAAGGTGCTGCTGCGCTCGGCCAAGCCCGGTACCGGTATCATCGCCGGTGGCCCGATGCGCGCCGTCTTCGAGACGCTCGGCGTTCACGACGTCGTAGCCAAGTCGACCGGTTCGTCGAACCCCTACAACATGGTTCGCGCAACCTTCGACGCGCTCAAGAACCAGATGCACCCGAAGGATATCGCGGCACAGCGCGGCATGAAGTACGCCACGCTCCAGTCCCGTCGCGTTTCCGCCGGCGTTGCTTCCGAAGAATAAGGGAGCTGACAGATGGCTAAGAAGGAAGTTGCCAAGAAGACGGTTACCGTCGAGCAGATCGGTAGCCCCATTCGCCGTCCGGCCGTGCAGCGTCAGACGCTCGTCGGCCTGGGCCTCAACAAGATGCACCGGGTACGCACGCTGGAAGACACTCCGGCCGTTCGCGGCATGATCCGGGCCGTCCAGCACCTCGTTCGCGTCGTCGACGAGAAGTGAGGGGGATCGAGATATGAAACTGAATGAAATCAAGGACAACGAAGGCGCGACCAAAAACCGCAAGCGCCTGGGCCGCGGTATCGGCTCCGGTTCCGGCAAGACGGCCGGTCGCGGTGTAAAGGGTCAGAAGGCGCGTTCGGGCGTCGCGATCAACGGCTTCGAAGGCGGTCAGATGCCCATCTACCGTCGCCTGCCGAAGCGCGGCTTCAACAACATCTTCGCTTCGGAGTTCGTTGTCGTGTCGCTCGGCCGGATTCAGGCCGCAGTCGATGCCAAGAAGCTGGACGCATCCAAGACCGTTGATGCCGCTGCTCTCAAGGCGGCCGGCGTTATCCGCCGCGTCAAGGATGGTGTGCGCGTTCTCGCCGACGGCGAACTGAAGGCGAAGGTTTCGCTCGAAGTTGCCGGCGCCTCCAAGCCCGCGATCGAGAAGATCGAGAAGGCTGGCGGTTCCATCAAGCTGCTCTCCGCAGCCGCTGAATAAATATGACTGATGAACCGCCCGGGGTGCTTCACGCCGGGCGGTTTTGCTCCCATATGTGAGCCTCACGTCCAAGCGCAGCGAATCGCCTGCCGCGACGGGACATAACGGAAACCACGGTGAGGCATCCGATTGCAGCGACAATCGCCTCGTGCCTGGTTTTCAACGACGAAAACTGATTCCATCCGGAACGACCGGGTTTTCCCGTGTTTCCGAGACTTGGTACGCGGAGAATTGCATGGCTTCTGCAGCGGAACAGCTCGCCTCGAACCTGAATTTTTCGACTTTCGCCAAGGCGGAAGATCTGAAGAAACGCCTCTGGTTCACTCTCGGTGCGCTTCTGGTCTATCGACTTGGCACCTACATTCCGTTGCCGGGCCTTAACCCGGACGCATTCGCGCAGGCATTCCAGGGACAGTCGGGGGGCATCCTCGGCCTCTTCAACATGTTCTCGGGCGGCGCGGTCGAGCGCATGGCGATCTTCGCCCTCGGCATCATGCCTTACATTTCCGCATCGATCATCGTGCAGCTCATGACGTCGGTCGTTCCGGCGCTCGAGCAGCTGAAGAAAGAAGGCGAGCAGGGCCGCAAGGTCATCAACCAGTACACCCGCTACGGTACGGTGCTGCTGGGTGCGATGCAGGCCTACGGTATTGCCGTCGGTCTCGAAAGCGGCAGCGGCCTCGTCAACGATCCGGGCTGGTTCTTCCGGATTTCCACCGTTATTTCGCTGCTCGGCGGCACGATGTTCCTGATGTGGCTCGGTGAGCAGATCACGTCCCGCGGCATCGGCAACGGTATTTCGCTGATCATCTTCGCCGGCATCGTCGCCGCTCTGCCCTCGGCGCTTGCCGGGACCCTTGAGCTCGGCCGTACCGGTGCTATGTCGACGCCTCTCATCCTTGCGATTATCGTCATGGTCGTCGGCGTGATCGCGTTGATCGTCTTCGTCGAGCGCGCGCAGCGCCGCCTGCTGATACAGTATCCGAAGCGCCAGGTCGGCAACCGCATGTTCCAGGGCGACACGTCGCACCTGCCGCTGAAGCTCAACACCTCGGGTGTGATCCCGGCGATCTTCGCGTCGTCGCTTCTCCTGCTGCCCGCCACGCTTGCCGGCTTTGCCAACACCGCGACCATGCCCGGCTGGGCAACCGCGATCGTCGGTGCGCTCGCTCACGGTCAGCCGCTCTATATGATCCTTTACGGTGCGATGATCGCCTTTTTCGCCTTCTTCTATACGGCCATCGTCTTCAATCCGAAGGATACGGCCGACAATCTGAAGAAGCATGGCGGGTTCGTTCCAGGCATCCGCCCCGGTGAACGCACGGCCGAATACATCGATTACGTGTTGACGCGCATCACCGTCATCGGCGCGATCTACCTGGTCTTCGTCTGCATCCTGCCCGAGATACTCATCTCGCAGACAGGCGTGCCGTTCTACCTTGGTGGTACGTCGCTTTTGATTGTTGTCAGCGTGACCCTCGATACGGTAGCACAGATCCAGGGTCACCTCATTGCCCAGCAATATGAGGGACTGATCAAGAAGTCGAAGCTGCGCGGAGGAAAGAGGGGACGATGAGGCTAATTTTTTTGGGACCGCCGGGCGCTGGCAAGGGTACTCAGGCCAAGCTTCTGACGGAGAGATACGGCATTCCGCAGCTTTCCACGGGGGATATGCTTCGGACGGCGGTAGCTCAGGCGACCGAAGTCGGCAAGCGCGCGAAAGCCGTGATGGATGCCGGCCAGCTCGTCTCCGACGAAATCGTCAACGAGATCGTCTCCGACCGCATCGATTCTGCGGATTGCGCAAGGGGCTTCATTCTCGACGGCTATCCGCGCACGGTTCCGCAGGCCGTAGCGCTCGACCGGATGCTTGAGGAAAAAGGCCTGAAACTCGATGCGGTGATCGAGCTGAAGGTCGATGAGGCAGCCCTTGTGCGGCGCATGGAGAATCGCGTAACCGAAACCGTCGCGGCCGGCGGCACCGTACGCTCCGACGACAATCCGGAAGCATTCCGGCGTCGTCTGCAGGAATATCGGGAAAAGACCGCTCCGCTTTCGGAACACTACGCCCGAACCGATCGGTTGAAGACCGTGGACGGCATGGCGGATGTGCATACGGTTACCGCCGAGATCGAGAAGATTCTGGCATAGGCGCTGCCTTTGCCAAAATGGGAGCGCCGGGGAGTTGACTTTTCCGGCCGATTCCTCCAAAGACTGCGTCAACTCGCGACAAGAGAAGCGATCGGCGCGGTCTTCAACGAAATGAAGTCCGGGTACGGTCGTTTTTGACGTGTCTCGAACCTCAATCAAAGTGCGGCTCTTAAGGTCGCGTAACGAAGCACCTATTGCCTGTAGGCAACTGGAACGCAAGGAGAATAGACGTGGCACGTATCGCTGGCGTCAACATCCCGACCGCAAAGCGCGTCGTCATCGCGCTGACGTATATTCACGGGATCGGCACGAAATTCGCACAGGAAATCATCGAGAAGGTCGGTATTCCGGCCGAACGTCGCGTTCACCAGTTGACGGACGCGGAGGTCCTTCAGATCCGTGAAACGATCGACCGCGACTATCAGGTCGAGGGTGACCTGCGTCGCGAGACCTCGATGAACATCAAGCGTCTGATGGATCTCGGCTGCTATCGCGGTCTTCGCCATCGTCGCGGCCTGCCGGTGCGCGGTCAGCGCACGCACACCAATGCCCGCACCCGCAAGGGTCCGGCAAAGGCGATCGCCGGCAAGAAGAAGTAATTTCCCGAAAAGGGAAAACGGGAGGCTGGCGCACGCGCCGGCCTCCTTTTGCAGTTTGGGAAGGGCAAGTGTCCGACCAACGCGAGGACCGTTACCTGTTCCTCGGAATGCTCGCGAGGCCGGTGCGCCGGCTGTCGCGAATCGTAAGATGCAGGGCAGGGGACGACAAATCCTTTTCCCGGTGGAGCCGCTGGAATTACGGCGGTGCAGAGATCTAAGAAAGGGATCCTATGGCCAAGGAAGCCACCCGCGTTCGCCGTCGCGAGCGCAAGAACATTACGTCGGGCGTTGCACACGTCAACTCGTCGTTCAACAACACGATGATCACCATTACCGACGCGCAGGGCAATGCTATTGCCTGGTCGTCCGCCGGTGCGAAGGGTTTCAAGGGTTCGCGCAAGTCGACCCCGTTCGCCGCGCAGATCGCCGCTGAAGATTGCGCCAAGAAGGCCCAGGAACACGGCATGAAGTCGCTGGAAGTGGAAGTTTGCGGTCCGGGTTCCGGCCGTGAATCCGCTCTTCGCGCGCTCCAGGCTGCAGGTTTCATGATCACGTCGATCCGTGACGTGACCCCGATCCCGCACAATGGCTGCCGTCCGCGCAAGAAGCGCCGCGTCTGATCATCTGTATTCAACATTCCGGTGAGGACTTTCCGGTGTCCTCCCGGTCTTCGGGGCTCGGTTGTCACGATTGGATGGTGGCAACGAACGGAAGGCAGAAAACATGATCCAGAAAAATTGGCAGGAATTGATCAAGCCGAACAAGGTGGAGTTCGCCTCCTCCGGCCGCACCAAGGCAACGTTGGTCGCGGAGCCGCTTGAGCGCGGCTTTGGCCTGACGCTCGGCAACGCGCTTCGCCGCGTTCTATTGTCGTCGCTGCGCGGTGCTGCCGTAACCGCGGTTCAGATCGACGGCGTATTGCATGAGTTCTCTTCTATCCCGGGCGTCCGGGAAGACGTGACCGACATCGTGCTCAACATCAAGGAAATCGCCATCAAGATGGATGGCGACGACGCAAAGCGCATGGTCGTGCGCAAGCAGGGTCCAGGCGTCGTGACCGCCGGTGACATTCAGACGGTTGGCGACATCGAGATCCTCAACCCGAACCACGTGATCTGCACCCTCGACGAGGGCGCGGAAATCCGCATGGAGTTCACCGTCAACAACGGCAAGGGCTACGTACCGGCTGACCGCAACCGCTCGGAAGATGCGCCGATCGGCCTCATTCCGGTCGACAGCCTGTACTCTCCGGTCAAGAAGGTCTCCTACAAGGTGGAAAACACCCGTGAAGGCCAGGTTCTCGACTATGACAAGCTGACGATGTCCATCGAAACCGATGGCTCCGTCACCGGCGAAGATGCGATCGCTTTCGCGGCCCGCATCCTTCAGGACCAGCTGTCGGTCTTCGTCAACTTCGACGAGCCGCAGAAGGAAACCGAGGAAGAGGCAGTCACCGAACTCGCCTTCAACCCCGCGCTTCTCAAGAAGGTCGACGAACTGGAGCTTTCCGTCCGTTCGGCCAACTGCCTGAAGAACGACAACATCGTCTATATCGGCGACCTCATTCAGAAGACCGAAGCAGAAATGCTCCGTACGCCGAATTTTGGTCGCAAGTCGCTCAACGAGATCAAGGAAGTTCTCGCTTCCATGGGCCTGCACCTCGGCATGGAAGTGCCGTCCTGGCCGCCGGAGAACATCGAAGATCTCGCCAAGCGTTACGAAGACCAGTACTAACCTATTAGACTGCGGGCGGATGCCTGCAAGTAAAGGAGAATAGCCATGCGCCACGGTAAAGCCGGCCGCAAGCTGAATAGAACCGCCAGCCACCGCAAGGCGATGTTTGCCAACATGGCAGCTTCGCTGATCGAGCACGAGCAGATCGTCACGACCCTGCCGAAGGCCAAGGAAATCCGCCCGATCGTGGAAAAGCTCGTCACGCTCGGCAAGCGCGGCGATCTGCATGCCCGCCGCCAGGCGATCTCGCAGATCCGCGACGTTGCCGTCGTCTCGAAGCTGTTCGACGCAATTGCCTCGCGCTACGCCACCCGCAACGGCGGCTACCTGCGCATCATGAAGGCAGGCTTCCGCCAGGGCGACAATGCCCCGCTCGCCGTCATCGAATTCGTCGACCGCGACGTCGACGCCAAGGGTTCGAAGGACCGCGCCCGCGTTTCTGCCGAAGCTGAAGCAGCCGAAGCGGCCTGATTTCGTCAGAGCTGACCAAAGAATGAAAGCGGCCGGGTGATAATTTCACCCGGCCGCTTTTTCTCGTTCTATTGAAAGTGGAAGTAGGTCCTCATCCCTGTGCTTGTCGCAGGGAAGAGCGCTGCGTCTGCGGCGCTGAAGTCCTTTCAGCCCAAAGACTTGGGCTGGCTGGATTCCTGTGACAGGCACAGGAATGAGGGAGAGGGAGTGCGAGGGCGCAACGGAAACTTTCGCTTGCGGATATGCACGCCAACTCCGGACTTTCCACACCGGCTATGAGAAGTGGACTGTGCCTCTCCGCCCCCCTCATCCCTGTGCTCGTCACAGGGATCCAGCCAGCGCCGCGTCTGCGGCGCGGGAGAGCCTTTCAGCCCAAGGACGTGCCTGGGCTGGATACCTGTGACGAGCACAGGAATGAGGGTCGGGAGAGGTGTTGCGAGACCTTGGCCAATGCGGCGCTTCCCCACTGGCGCCTTTATCCCGCTCTGGCTTGCGACCGCATGGGTGCGGTGCCCTGTCGCCGCCACCGCAGAAACCGCTTTCTAACGGCGCGCCAGGCGACGAGGACCGCCACAAGGAAGAGATACAGCATTTGCTCGGGGCCGACGACCTTGACCGACATGGCGAAATGCAGCGCTCCGGCCGCGGCGATCACGTAGACGAGCCTGTGAAGCTTGTTCCATCGTTGCCCGAGGCGCCTTATCGACCAGTTGTTCGATGTAACCGCCAGCGGGATGAGCAGCACGAGGGCCGCCATGCCGATGGTGATGAAGGGACGACGGGCGATGTCGGCGACAATCGCCGGGAGAAGGAGCGTCTGGTCCAGCACCATATATGTGAGGAAATGCATCATCACATAATAAAAGGCGAGGAGGCCCAGGGCGCGGCGGTATCTGAGCCAGTTGACGCCGAACAGGTCGCGAATCGGCGTGATCGCCAGCGTGGCAATCAGAAAGCGCAGGGCCCAGATGCCGAGCAGGTGCTCGAATTCCTTGACCGCATTTCCGGGCAGCCGACCGGTGGCTCCCAGATAGAACCCCCAGACGGCCGGTAGGAAGCCGAGTATATAGAGCGCCCAGATCGAAGGGCCGTGCAATCGCTTCGGCAGGGCAGGAAGGCTCCGCATCCTCAGAAATTCACGCTGAGGTCCATGCCGGCGTAGAGGCTCGCGACGTCCTCTGCGTAGCCGTTGAAAGGGAGCGTATCGCGGCGGTTGGCGCCGAAGAAGCCGCCTTCACCGATACGGTTTTCGGTCGCCTGGCTCCAGCGGGGGTGATCGACGGCCGGATTCACATTGGCATAGAAGCCGTATTCACTCGGCCCGGCGAGATTCCAGGTGCACGGCGGCGGCGTTTCGGTGAGCGAGATGCGCACGATCGACTTGATTCCCTTGAAGCCGTATTTCCACGGGACCACCAGGCGGATCGGTGCGCCGTTCTGGTTCGGCAGCGTCTTGCCATAGAGCCCGACGGAGAGGATCGTCAGCGGGTGGCGCGCTTCGTCGAGCCTCAAGCCTTCCCGGTAGGGCCATTCCAGGGGCTGGAAATAACCGGACTGGCCCGGCATTTCCTCGGGCCGGACCACGGTCTCGAAGGCGACATATTTCGCGCTTCCGAGCGGCTCGACCCTGTCGAGGAGCGCGGCCAATGGAAAGCCGATCCAGGGAATGACCATTGACCACGCTTCGACGCAGCGCATCCGGTAAATTCTCTCTTCGAGAGGGAAGGCCAGGAGTTCCTCCAGGCCGAATTCCCGCGGCTGGCCGACCAATCCGTCGACCTTCACCGTCCAGGGCGCCGGCTTGAAGTTTGCCGAGTTGGCAGCCGGATCGCCTTTGCCCGTCCCGAATTCATAGAAGTTGTTGTAGGTGGTGGCGTCCTTTTCCGGCGTTGCGGGGTCATCGGCCCTGTACGTGCTCTTGGACGCCTCGAGTGCGGCCGCGCGGCTTGGCTTGGGTACGCTGAGGGCCAGGCTTCCGGCCGCGGCGGCGATGAAAGTCCGCCGATCCAGGAAGAAGCGCTCCGGTGTGATTTCGGCAGCGGCAATCTTCGGCGCGCGATAGCTGGGCATGGGGTCTCCTCGGTGTCATTCGACTTTTTCTAATACGCAAATGAGCAGAGTTTCGTTCACCGGAAAAGGCTGGCGAGACCACGTTTTCGTGCATGACTCGTGAACGTTGCCTGCGTCCTTGGGAGGCCTACAGCGCCGCGCGTCTTATCAGACGCGCAAAGGTCGCTGTAGCA
Source organism: Ensifer sp. R1-3 (assembly GCF_056739175.1). NCBI lineage: Bacteria > Pseudomonadati > Pseudomonadota > Alphaproteobacteria > Hyphomicrobiales > Rhizobiaceae > Ensifer > Ensifer sp. R1-3. The sequence continues at coordinate 1,363,076 of NZ_CP096515.1, read as the reverse complement.
CTTTGAAGTGCTGCATGTCTTCGTCCTTAAATCGAGGTCAATTTAGGAGACATGCAGTAGGCCGAGCATCGGAGCGCAGTGTGTACTCCCATGAATTCCCTGATGAAACGATCCGTCCTTGCGGCTCCGTTACGCTGAATTGTCGGGCGGCAGGTTTGCCTTTTTCCGTGCGAAATCCTATCTGAACGTAGCAGCAACGAAAGGGAGAATGCTTCATGATCTTCGGCCATCGAGCTCTCGCGGCTCTCGCGCTTGCTGTTGCCATTTCGACACCTGCGATGGCCCAGGATGCCCGGACCGTGCCGCAGTCGCGGTCGGAGATGCAGCTCTCTTTCGCGCCACTCGTCAAACAGACTGCGAATGCAGTCGTGAACGTCTATGCCGAGCGCGTGGTGGAGCGCCGCTCGATCTTTGCCGGGGACCCTTTCTTCGAGGAATTCTTCGGGCAGCGGATGCCGAATCGCACCGAGAAGCAGTCGTCTCTGGGGTCGGGCGTCATCGTCGGCCGCAATGGCCTGGTCGTGACCAACAACCATGTCATCGAGGGGGCCGACGATATCAAGGTGGCGCTGGCCGACGGGCGTGAGTTTCCCTGCAAGATCATCCTGAAGGATGATCGCCTCGATCTGGCGGTCCTGAAAATCCAGTCGGACGGTCCGTTCGACATCGTCCCGATCGGTGATTCCGACGCGGTGGAGGTCGGCGACCTGGTGCTGGCGATGGGCAATCCTTTCGGCGTCGGGCAGACGGTGACGAGCGGCATCGTGTCGGCTCTCGCCCGCAACCAGATCTCCAACGGCGATTTCGGCTTTTTCATCCAGACGGATGCGGCGATCAATCCGGGCAATTCCGGCGGCGGCCTGATCAACATGAAGGGCGAGTTGATCGGCATCAATACTGCGATTTTTTCGAGAGGCGGCGGTTCCAACGGTGTGGGCTTTGCGATCCCCGCCAACCTGGTCAAGGTTTTCGTTGCCTCCGCTGAAGGAGGCAACGGCTCGTTCATCCGTCCCTTCGTCGGCGCGACCTTCGAGCCGGTGACCTCCGACGTGGCCGAGGCGCTTGGGCTTGAGCGGGCGCGCGGGGCGCTGGTGACGGCGGTCGTCGCAGGCGGTCCGGCCGAGAGCGCCGGCATGCGCCCCGGACAGGTGGTCACCGCCGTCAACGGCATTCCGGTCGAACACCCCGATGCGCTCGGCTATCGTCTGACCACCGTGGGGATCGGTCACGAGGCGCGTGTGACGATTTCGGAAAACGGCGGTGCACGCGAAATCACCCTCAAGCTTGAGCGGGCGCCGGAAACGCAGCCACGAGACGAACGGCTGATCGAGGGGCGCAATCCCTTCGCCGGCGCTGTCGTGGCAAATCTCTCGCCCCGGCTTGCGGACGAGTTGCGCATGCCCACGTCGCTGCAGGGCGTGGTCATCACGGAGATCAATCGCGGCTCGCCGGCTGCGCGTATCGGCCTGGAACCGAAGGACATCGTTCGTTCGGTCAACGGGACGGCAATCGACAGTTCGAAGACGCTGGAAAGCGTCGTCGCCGAGGATGCCTCCTTCTGGCGTGTCGAGATCGAGCGCAACGGTCAGATCATCCGTCAGTTCTTCCGATGAGCGACCTCTTCGCCCCCCATGAGCCTCCGGAAATGGCCTCGGCAAGGCCGCTTGCGGATCGCCTGCGCCCGCGCACGCTGGCGGAGGTGACGGGCCAGGAGCATCTGACCGGCCCGGACGGCGTACTCACACGGATGATCGCTTCCGGATCCCTCGGATCGATGATCTTCTGGGGCCCGCCGGGAACCGGCAAGACAACGGTTGCCCGCCTGCTTTCAGGCGAGGCAGGTCTCGCATTCGAGCAGATTTCGGCAATCTTCTCCGGCGTTGCGGACCTCAAGAAGGTGTTCGAATCTGCCCGCGCCCGGCGCATGTCGGGGCGCCAGACGCTGCTTTTCGTCGACGAGATCCACCGGTTCAACCGGGCGCAGCAGGACAGCTTCCTGCCGGTCATGGAGGATGGCACGGTCATCCTGGTCGGCGCCACCACCGAGAACCCGTCTTTCGAGCTTAACGCCGCGCTTTTGTCGCGGGCCCGCGTCTTGACGTTCAAGCCGCATGACGAAGCCAGCCTCGAGGAACTCCTGAAGCGGGCCGAGGCGGCCGAGGGCAAACCGCTGCCGCTGGATGACGAGGCTCGCGCCAGCCTGATCCGCATGGCGGACGGGGACGGCCGGGCGGTGCTGACGCTCGCGGAAGAGGTATGGCGGGCGGCGCGCCGGGAGGAGATATTCGATTCCGCCGGGCTTCAGGAGATCGTCCAGCGCCGCGCGCCGGTATACGACAAGGGCCAGGACGGTCATTACAACCTGATTTCGGCGCTTCATAAGTCCGTTCGGGGGTCCGATCCGGACGCGGCGCTCTATTATCTCTGCCGCATGTTCGATGCCGGGGAGGATCCGCTCTATATAGGCAGACGGCTCGTGCGGATGGCGGTCGAGGATATCGGCCTCGCCGATCCGCAGGCACTGGCGATCTGCAATGCCGCCAAGGATGCCTATGATTATCTCGGGTCCCCCGAAGGGGAACTGGCTCTTGCCGAGGCCTGCGTCTATCTCGCCACGGCGCCGAAGTCCAACGCGGTCTATACCGCCTACAAGGCGGCGATGCGCGCGGCCAAGGAGAACGGATCTCTGCTGCCGCCGAAGCACATTCTCAACGCTCCGACGAAGCTCATGAAGGGGGAAGGCTACGGCGAGGGCTATCGCTACGATCATGACGAGCCCGACGCATTTTCCGGCCAGGATTATTTCCCCGAGAAGATGGGCAGAAAGACCTTCTACGACCCTCCGGAGCGCGGCTTCGAACGCGAGATCCGCAAGCGGCTGGAGTGGTGGAACAAGCTTCGGCGCGACCGGAATTCGTGAGGGCCGATCCAGCTCTGTCACTCCAGCAGGCCTGCCTTACCACAGGATGCCTTGCTGTCCGGATGAGCCCGTGGCATAGAAGGATCACATCGCAGACGGCTGCACGGATCGAACAGATCCGAACTTCCGCGGGGACGGCCTCGCTCCATATGAAGGAGTTGGAAATGGCCTGGTTCACGCTGTTGCTCGCCGGAATTCTCGAAATCGGCTGGGCGATCGGTCTCAAATATACGGATGGATTTACGCGGCTCACGCCGACTGTGCTGACGGTCGGGTCGATGATCCTGAGCGTCGTTCTGCTCGGAATAGCGGTGCGTTCGCTGCCGCTCGGCACGGCCTATGCCGTGTGGGCCGGGATCGGTACCGTCGGTACGGTCATTCTCGGCATCATTTTGTTCGCAGAGCCCGCAACTGCGATGCGCCTCGGCTGCATCGGCCTCATCGTCGCGGGCATCGCCGGTCTGAAGCTCGTCGGCTGACGGGTTCGACTGCTGAAATTTTGCCCCTCATCCGCCTGCCGGCACCTTGCATAAGAAATGTTGTAAAGGATTCGGTATGCCTTTGGCCGGGCGGCCGCCCGGCCAAAGGCGCCGACCGTCGGATCGCCGGCACCAGAACCTTTGGGGGTTACGGAGAAGCAGGATCGCGGTCGGTTCCTCATCGTGGCCCGAATGGTTGCTGGAACAACCTGGTTCGTATGCAAGGCAGGGACGACAAGGATGACCGAGATTAGCATGAAAGCGGCCGGTATTGATACCGGGAAGACATGGCTTGATGTCGCCACCTATCCGGTGAGCGACAAACAGAAAGTGCCCAACAACGCCGACGGCTGGCAGACGCTGGCTGACTGGCTCGAGCGGCAGGGGATCGGACGGGTCGGGATCGAAGCGTCCGGCGGATATGAGCGCGACGTGATTGCGTATCTGCATCAGAGAGGCTTTGAGGTCGTCCTGCTGCAGCCGCGGCAAGTGCGCGCTTTCGGCCTCTATAAGCTGCGCCGAGCCAAGAACGACCAGCTCGACGCCGCGCTGATCGCCGAGTGCGCTGCCCGTTCGGATGCGCGATGCCATGCGCCGGATAGCCGGCTGATCGCGTTTGGCGAATGGCTGCTGTTCATCGAGCAGATCGAAGCCGATATAGCCTGCCTCAAGACCCGCCGCGAGCGTTTCACCGACAGGCGGATCCTCGAGGAGATCGATCGTTCCATCGGTGAGCTCAAGAGCCGTTGCAAAGCCCAGCTCGCGCTGTTGCAGGCCGCTGTCCGCGAGCATGACGATCTCGCCCGGAAGCTTGATCTGATCGAAAGCATCGACGGCATCGGCATCCGTACGGCACTCACCCTGGTCATTCTGATGCCCGAACTCGGCAGGGTCGACCGTGAGGAGATCGCCGCGCTGACCGGCGTGGCGCCTTATGACGACCAGAGCGGCAAGCGTGAAGGCGAGCGCCATATCGCCGGCGGACGGGCGCGCGTCCGCAGGGCCCTGTTCAATGCCGCCTTACCGGCGTCGCAGCGCTGGAACGAGACGCTGGTTGAGCTCTACGACCGTCTCACCGCAAAAGGCAAATCCCACAAAGCGGCGCTCATCGCCTGCGTCCGCAAACTCATCATCTTCGCCAACACCGTCGTCAAGCGCCAAACCCCATGGACGAAAAGCGCGCCACAACAAAATTCTTGCGCTTAGTCTAATGGTTGCGCTTCTCCCCGTTTTAGACGGGGAGAAGGAACAAGCCGTTGGCGCAACGAGTCCCCTTCGCCCCGCTGGCGGAGAGAAGGTGCCGGCAGGCGGATGAGGGGCGAGCCACCCTCATCGTCACTTCAGCGCGTCGAGCACGACCGCGGCAGCCAGCATTTCCCGCCAGCGGTTTTCGCGCCGTCTGAACGCCTCTTCGTCTGTTCCCCACTGTTCGATCTGCCAATCCTCGTCGACATGAGCGGCAGCCCATGCCTGTTCGGCGGAGAGCCTGCCCATGGCGAGGGCAAGGGCGAGCAGCGCGGATCCTGTCAGGCTGGTGACGGTGTGCAGGCAGGCGAGGCCGAGGGGTGTCGCAAAGCCGCGCAGGCCTTCGGCAAAGGCCGAGACCGCCTCCGCCGGTTGTTCCTGATGGATGACGCCTTCGACGAGAATGAACCGGGCGCCGAGCGTCCGGGCGGCCCAGTCGATTATCGGATTCCAGTGTTCGTTCTGCCGAGCGACGAGTTCCTTCGGGCTATCGGCCCGATAGCAGAGGAGATCGCTGCCGACAAAACGGAGAATGTCGTCGAAGACCGCACGATCGTCGAGCGCAACTCCGTCGATCGCGGTGTTGACGATCCGCGTGAGCGGCATCGCCGATGGATCGATGACTTCGGTCTGGGCGTCCCACTCGGCTGCCAGCAGCCCTGCGAGCTTTTCGGTAGGAACGGTGAACGCCCGTTTGGCCGGTGTGCGCACCGACCTTCCGTCGAGAAGCACGGCGTATCCGCCGTCATCCGCCGGTGCGGCGCTCGCCTGCTTGTAGAAGCGTTTCGGCAGCGGTTTCTGCATCTGGATCTGGGCCCGGCGCACGGGATCGTCGTGGCTCAGCGCACCACTCAGTTCGTCGCGAATATCAGGCATGGTTGCGGTCCATCCATTCGATTATGTCTGCCGGCACGCGGGCGATGTGATCCGCGCCGGATACCATCAGCTCCGGCACACTGGCGTAACCCCAGGCGACGCCCAGGGCATCGGCGCCGGCGGCCTTCGCCATCTGCATGTCATAGATCGCGTCCCCGATCACGATCGTGTCGCGGGGATCGACTCCGGCTTCCGCGCAGCACTCCATCACCATGGCGGGATGCGGCTTCGAGGGGCAGTCGTCCGCAGTGCGGGAGACGAAGAAAATCTTGTCGAATCCATGCGTCGCCGCGATATGCGTCAGACCTCGCCTTGATTTGCCGGTGACGGCACCGATCAGCAGTTCGTCGCGTCCGGCCAGAGTCTGCATCATCTCCGCAATGCCCGGAAACAGCGCTTCGCTGCAACCGGGCTCGCCTCGTACCGAAGCGAATATAGATTTGTAATGCGCCGTCATTGCGGTCGCCCGGTCGTCGACGTGTTCCTGCCCCATGAGCCGGGCAATCGCGATATCGAGGGTGAGGCCGATGATCGCCTTGGTCGCGTCCGATGTCGGGCGATCCAGATCGAACGCCTCGAAGGTGCGGGCCATTACCTCATGGATCAGTCCCGCGCTGTCGACGAGCGTCCCGTCGCAATCGAAAAGGACGAGCTTCATCACTCTTCCTCGCCGGCGGCGTTCTCGTCGAAGCCGAGCAGGTTCCAGCTCTGCACCATGTGCTGGGGCAGGGGAGCGGTGATCTTCAGCCGCCCGCCGTTCGGATGCGGAATGTCTATGTGCCGCGCGTGAAGATGCAGCCGGTTCTGCATGCCGCCGGGGAAGGTCCAGTTGACGTCGGCTTCGAAGTATTTCGGATCGCCGATGATCGGATGGCCGATATGGGCGGCGTGGACGCGCAGCTGGTGCGTGCGGCCGGTGTAGGGTTCCATTTCCAGCCAGGCGAGGTTCTGACCGGCTTGCTCGACGATCCGGTAATATGAGATGGCGTGGTCGGCGCCATCCTCGCCGTGCTTGGCAATCCGCACGCGGTCGCCATCGGGCGTGGGCTCCTTTACGAGCCAGGTGGAAATCTTGTCTTCCCGCTTGCGCGGCACGCCCCTGACCAGGGCCCAGTACGTCTTCTTGGTGTCGCGCTCGCGAAACGCCGCGGTCAGCTGTTGCGCAGCCCCGCGCGTGCGGGCGACGACAAGTACACCGGACGTATCACGATCGAGACGATGGACGAGGCGCGGCTTTTCGCCCTTCTGGCTGGTCCAGGCCTCGAGCATCTTGTCTATATGCCGGTTGACGCCCGAGCCGCCCTGAACGGCAAGGCCGGCCGGTTTGTTGAGCACGATGACCTTGGCATCCTCATGCAGCACCATGCGCGACAGAAGCTCGCCGTCCGGCGATTGGCGCAGGTCACGACCTCCGATCGGCCCGGATTTCGCTTCCTTCGGATCGACGCCCAGCGGCGGAATGCGGATCGTCTGACCGGGTTGTATGCGCGTGTCGGATTTTGCCCGCGCCCCATCCACGCGGATCTGTCCGGAACGCAGCAGCTTCTGCAGCGGACCGAAGCCCAGTCCGGGGAAATGCACCTTGAACCAGCGGTCGAGACGCATTCCCGCTTCGTCGCTGTCCACCTGCCTGTGTTCTATGCCTGCCATCTTGCAGAAATCCGCCTTCTTTTCCTTAAAGGCTGGCTTTAGACCATTGCGCGCATCAGGGCCAGCCCGGCGAACACGGCAAGCATCGAAAGACCGACGCTCGCCACGATATAGGCGAGGCCACTCATCGTCTGCCCGTGTTCGAGAAGGGCGATCGCGTCGAGCGAAAAGGCCGAGAACGTCGTGTAGCCCCCCAGAACGCCGGTGATCAGGAACACGCGCATTTCCGGCGAGGCACCCATCTTGTGCATGATGAACTCCGCCAGAAAACCGATCAGAAAGGAGCCAGTGACGTTCACGAACAGCGTCCCCCAGGGAAAGGCGGGACCGGCGCGCTGCAGCATCCAGAGGCCGACGAGGTAGCGCAGGACGGAGCCGAGGGCGCCGCCGGCACCGACGAGGAGGATATGGTTCATCAAATCGTTCCGATCCGAGAAGGCTGCATCATGTCAGCCGAGCCTCTCGGCGTGCCACCTGAGATGGTCGTCCATGAAGGTCGAGATGAAATAATAGGAATGGTCGTAACGCTCGTGCATCCGGAGCGTAAGCCCGATGTCCGTTCCTTTGACGGCTTCTTCGAACAGCCAGGGGCGCAGACCGTTTTCGAGGAAGCTATCCGCCTTGCCCTGGTCGATCAGGAATTCCGGGAAGCGGGCGCCGTCCTCGACGAGGGCGCAGGCATCGTATTCCCGCCAGGCGGCCTTATCGGGGCCGAGATACTTCTCGAAGGCACCGACCGACCAGTCGGCGGAAGACGGCGCGACGATCGGCGCGAAGGCGGAGCAACTCTTGAAACGCTCGGGGTGCTTGAGAGCGACCGTCATGGCGCCATGCCCCCCCATCGAGTGGCCGAAGATACCCTGGCGGCCCATATCCACGCGGAAATGCTGGCCGACGAGGGCCGGGAGTTCTTCTGTGATATAGCTGTACATCCGATAGTGCTCGGCCCAGGGCTTCTCCGTTGCATCGAGATAGAAGCCGGCGCCCTTGCCCATCTGCCAGTTGGTGAGCTCATCGGGAACATCCGCTCCTCTTGGGCTCGTATCCGGGCAGACGATGATGAGCCCCAGCTCCGAGGCCATACGCCGGTACTCGCCTTTCTCCATGACATTGGCGTGGGTGCAGGTGAGGCCGGAGAGATACCAGAGAACGGGGCGAGGCTCCGTGATCGCCTGCGGCGGGACGAAGACGGCGAAGGTCATTTCGCCTTTGCAGGCCGTGGAATCATGAGCGTAGACGCCCTGCATGCCGCCGAAGGCCGTGTTTTGCGAGATTACTTTCATTCTTGGCTCCTGAATTTCATGGGGTGGCGCCTGCAAGCTGAACCGCGGCATTGACGGCGGCGGCGACGAGCACCGTGTTGAAGAAGAACGAGACGATCGCGTGCATCAGGTTGACGCGGCGCATCGCCGTTGTCGTGATGGCGACGTCCGAAGTCTGCGCCGTCATCCCGATGACGAAGGCGAAATAGAGGAAATCGTATCCGCCGGGGCTGTCGGTCTCCGGGAATGCAAGACCGCGCGCTGCGGGATTGCTGGCGGGATCATTGCGGCCGGCAAGCCAGTAAAGATGAGCATAATGCAGCGCCGCCATGGTGTGGATCGTCGCCCAGCCGAGCGCAACCGCTGCGAAGGCGATGGACAGCCCCACAGTGCCGCCGCCCCCGGCGCGGTTCAGCGCGAGGAACAGGGCCACCAGCGAAGTTGCCGCGGCAACGAGCGTCACGAGAAAGATGATCGGCTCCGGCTCGCCCGTGTCGCGCGCATTGGCCTCGAGATAGCTGCCGGTCAGTTTGGGAAGCCGCAAAGCCGTGATCGACAGATAGATAAGGAAAAAGAGGATGGCGGCGACCTCGATTGCTTCTGCGCGGAAGAATGCAAAACCGATCGGCAGGCTGAGCAACCCGCCCGTCAGGGCGAGATAGAACGGCCAGTGCCGCAGGCCTGACTTCCGATCCATTCGCCGCCTCCGTTCGCCGGTTCTACCTTTTTACCCGTCGGCAGAGTCGGTCAAGCGTTTCGAGAAAGGCGGAGCGGTCGCGGGAGGTGAGGGCGGCGTTGTAGCCTTTGCTTTCCCCGGTCTCCCTGAGATGGGCCGAGAGGTCGCGCATCGCGGATGCCATGCCGATGTTGGTCTCGTCGAAGACGCGCCCGGTCGGACCGGTGACGAGTGCCCCGGCGCCGACGCAGCGCACGGCAAGCGGCACGTCGGCAGTGACGACGATATCGCCGTCCTTGGCGCGTTCGGCGATCCAATCATCCGCTGCGTCGAAACCGGCCGACACGATGACGTTGCGAACCATCGGATCGCGCGAGGGACGCAGGCCGGAATTGGCGACGAAGGTCACCTCGAGACCATGGCGCTCGGCCACCTTCAGGATTTCCGGCTTTACCGGGCATGCATCGGCATCGACATAGATCATCGAGTAGTTTCCGGCGGGAGAAAAAGCGCCGGATTCAATGATCTCCGGCGCTTTCCTGAGTGAGATTGCGAACTCAGTAGACGACGACAGAGCGAATGCTCTCGCCGGAATGCATGAGCTCGAAACCCTTGTTGATGTCCTCGAGCGGCATGGTGTGGGTGATCATCGGATCGATCTCGATCTTGCCCTCCATGTACCAGTCGACGATCTTCGGCACATCGGTGCGGCCGCGCGCGCCGCCAAACGCGGTGCCCATCCAGGTGCGGCCGGTGACGAGCTGGAACGGCCTGGTCGAAATCTCCTGGCCGGCGCCGGCGACGCCGATGATCACCGACTTGCCCCAGCCGCGATGCGAGGCTTCGAGCGCCTGGCGCATGACCTTGGTGTTGCCGGTGCAGTCGAAGGTGTAGTCGGCGCCGCCGATCTGGTCGGCACCGCGCTTCGTCAGGTTGACGAGATAGGGGACGATGTCGTCGCCGACCTCCTTCGGATTGACGAAGTGGGTCATGCCGAACTTTTCGCCCCAGGGCTTCTTGTCGTTGTTGAGGTCGACGCCGATGATCATGTCGGCGCCGGCAAGGCGAAGCCCCTGGATGACGTTGAGGCCGATGCCGCCGAGACCGAAGACGATGGCGGTGGCGCCGATCTCGACCTTGGCGGTGTTGATCACCGCGCCGATGCCGGTGGTGACGCCGCAGCCGATATAGCAGATCTTGTCGAAGGGGGCGTCCGGATTGACCTTGGCGAGCGCGATCTCCGGCAGCACGGTGAAGTTCGAGAAGGTCGAGCAGCCCATATAATGGTGGATCTTGTCGCCGTTGATCGAGAACCGCGAGCTGCCGTCCGGCATCAGCCCTTGCCCCTGGGTGGCGCGGATGGCGGTGCACAGATTGGTCTTGCGGCTGAGGCAGGAGGGGCAGGAGCGGCATTCCGGCGTATAGAGCGGGATGACGTGGTCGCCCTTCTTCACCGAGGTGACGCCGGGGCCGACATCGACGACGATGCCGGCGCCCTCATGACCGAGGATCGCCGGGAACAGCCCCTCCGGATCGGCGCCCGACAGCGTGAAATCGTCGGTATGGCAGATGCCGGTCGCCTTCACCTCGACCAGCACCTCGCCGGCCCGCGGGCCTTCGAGCTGCACGGTCATGACCTCCAGCGGCTTGCCGGCTTCCAAGGCCACGGCGGCGCGTACGTCCATTTCTCTACTCCATCAACTAAGAACAACGAGGCGGGGCGACCGTCATATCGCGCCGGCCGCCGCCGGCAAGAGGAAAAATCCTATCCGATCACCGAACGTCCTGGTCGAGGCGTTCGAACTCCATCTCGAGCGCCGCAATGGCCTCGGCGGTTTGCTCATGCAGCTTCTTTACGAGATCCAGCTGCTTGCGAAGTTCGTCCCCCGAAGCATCTCCAGTGCTATCATCCGGTGCGCGTCCGATACCGGCCATCAGCCAGGCGGGCGTCACGCCAAGCACGCCGGCCAGCATGAACAGGCGATTGGCCCGTGGCTCGGCGCGATCGCGTTCCCAGGAAGAAATGGTGTCGTTGCGGACACCGAGCTTGCTGGCCAGCTCCTTCGTAGAGAGCCCCGTCGCGTCACGGGCTCTCCAGATACGACCGCCCAGCGTATCGCCGTCTCCTGTCTCGCGCAGACGTGCAATCGCATTCTCGGTTGATAACAGCATGGTAGCTCCTTTCGCCTGTTGTCGTTGTCGGGTGCCGAGGCACCCTGACTGCCCGCGGTGGGGCGAAGGTGAAGGGAGCTTATAGGCTTTTCCTTGCGGATGGGGCAATGTGAAGCGGCAAAAAGACGGCTAAAAGCGGCTTTGCCGCCATTTCGGACCGAGCAACGTGCTGTGGAACCCTGCTATTCGTTCTCGGTGCGGGTCGGGCCGAAGACCCTTTCGAAGGCTTCCCTCAGCCTGATATCGACGTCGGCCATCATGACGGGCAGACCGAGATCGACGAGGCTGGTGACACCATAGCCGCGAATTCCGCAAGGCACGATGCCCCCGAAATGCTCGAGGTCCGGATCGACGTTCAACGACAATCCGTGAAAGCTCACCCATTTGCGCAAGCGAATGCCGATGGCCGCTATCTTGTCCTCCGCCATCGAGCCGTCCATGAGCGGCGGCTTCTCCGGGCGGCGCACCCAGACGCCGACACGATCTTCACGGCGTTCGCCCTTGACGTTCATGGAATCGAGCGTGGCGATGATGACGCTCTCGAGTGCGGCGACAAATCCGCGGACGTCCTGGCGTCTGCGCTTCAAGTCGAGCATGACGTAGACGACCCGCTGCCCGGGACCGTGATAGGTGTACTCGCCGCCTCTTCCTGTTGCGAAAACCGGGAGCAGATCCGGCATCACGAGGTCGGCGGCGTTGGCGCTGGTTCCCGCGGTGTAAAGCGGCGGGTGCTCGACCAGCCAGACCAGCTCGTCGGCGGTGCCGTCCGCGATCGCAGCAGCCTCGCGTTCCATCGTCTCGACGGCCTCCGGATAATCGACGAGGGAAGGCGCAATGCGCCACCGCACCGGCGGTGCATCCGGCGGAGCGAACATGCTCTGGATAAGGTCTTCGCGTTGCATGGGAACCTTGCGAATGCTGATTTTTTCCGGCCTGTACATGGGGTCGCCGACGGCAAGAGTCCAGCGTTTCCAGTGGTTCGCGGGGAGCCGATCGAAATAGTTTTGTTTCTCGTCAAATTTCTGTCGTCATGCACTTGTGCACCCGGAATCCTTTTGCTACATGCAGCCCCGCCGACGCAATCGGCACCTACCACGATGCGGTCGTGGCGGAATTGGTAGACGCGCAGCGTTGAGGTCGCTGTGGGGCAACCCGTGGAAGTTCGAGTCTTCTCGACCGCACCATCTAAGATGAAGAAGCCCCCGTAACCAGATGGTTCCGCGGGTTTTTTTATTTTTAATCCTCCTTCACGACGTTGTTGCTGGACGCGGTAGGACGCGAGGACTATCCTCTGAACTACGGCGCATAATGGCTCGGCGTCATGCCTCGGGCCGCAGCGTCGTCCAGGTCTCTGCTCCGTGCCGATGCGGAGCGCCCGCCAGCGCATCGATATGGCGGTGCCCGATCACGAAATCACCGTCCTGCATGATGTTGTTGATGGCTAAATTCGTGGAATCGCAAAAAAAAAGTCGGCGAATGAGCAGGGACAAGTTATGATTCGCTTGTCATGACGGATTCGCGAGAAGCGCCGGCATGATGGGGTGACAGAGCGACGAGTCTTGCGGAGTGCGCCTCACAACTTTCACGAGGCGCCGATCGGTCGGTCCCGAACTGATAAGCGGATGTTCGTCGCTGGCTGCTGCTTCGGTATCCGTTTCAGTGTCGGTTATGTGAAGGAACTTTGAAGCTAGGAAAACCGTTCACCTGAAGCAGATGCCGAAAGGCAGCGAGCCCGTTTCAACCAAGCGGCCCGCCGCGGGAGAGCACGATGCAAAGGAGTGAATCTGACGTCTTCGATCTCTTTTCGGAGATTTATACGAGTGCAGCGCAAGAAGAGATAAGTCTACAGGAATATCTCCTCGCATGTCGCGATGACAAAAGCATGTACGCCACCGCTCAGGAAAGAATGGTGGACGCAATTGGAGACCCGATTCTCGTCGATACCAGCGCTGACGAGCGTTTAGGTCGGATCTTCGCAAACCGAACCATCAAAATTTACCCGGCCTTCTCCGACTTCTTCGGCATGGAAGACACGATCGAGCGGATCGTCGGCTACTTCCGCTATGCCGCCCAGGGTCTCGAGGAGCGCAAGCAGATACTTTATCTTCTTGGGCCGGTCGGCGGCGGTAAGTCCTCGCTCGCCGAAAGGTTGAAGAAGCTGATGGAACTGCGACCGATCTACACGCTGATGGTGGACGGCAAGATCAGCCCGGTTTTCGAATCGCCGCTCGGCCTGTTCCATCCCGAACGCATGGCCGATCTTCTGGAAGACAAATACGGCATCGCCCGTAGGAGGCTGACAGGCCTGATCTCTCCCTGGGCCTCCAAGCGGCTGGACGAGGTCGGTGGCGACATATCCAAGTTCAGCGTCGTCAAGCTGATGCCGTCGCGCCTGCGTCAGATCGGCATCGCCAAGACCGAGCCGGGCGACGAGAACAATCAGGACGTCTCCTCGCTTGTCGGCAAGGTCGATATCCGCCAGCTCGAGAACTACAGCCAGGCCGACCCGGACGCCTACTCCTACAGCGGCGGCCTGAACCGCACGACGCAGGGGCTGCTCGAATTCGTCGAGATGTTCAAGGCGCCGATCAAGGTCCTGCATCCTCTTCTGACGGCGACCCAGGAAGGCAGCTACAACGGTACCGAAAACTTCGGCGCATTCCCGTTTCAGGGCACCATTCTGGCCCACTCCAACGAATCGGAATGGCTGCAGTTCAAGAACAACCGCAACAACGAGGCATTCCTGGACCGCATCCTGGTGGTCAAGGTGCCCTATTGCCTGCGCGTCACCGAGGAGAAGCAGATCTACGAAAAGCTTCTTCGCGAGAGCGAACTGGTCAGCAATCCCTGCGCACCCGAGGTGTTGGAGATACTGAGCCGCTTCACCGTATCCACCCGGCTCGTTCCTCACGAGAACTCGTCTCTCTACACCAAGATGCGCGTCTATGACGGCGAGAACCTCAAGGATGTCGACCCGAAGGCGCGATCGGTGCAGGAATATCGGGACGCTGCCGGCGTCGACGAGGGCATGACCGGCGTCAGCACCCGCTTCGCCTTCAAGGTCCTGTCAGAGGCCTTCAATTACGACACCAAGGAGGTCGCGGCCGATCCCGTACATCTGATGTACATCCTGGAGCAGGCCATCAAGCGCGAGCAGTTTGCGAAGGAAACGGAGGCAGCCTATCTCGACTTCATCAAGTCGGAACTCGCCACCCGTTATGCGGAATTCATCGGCCACGAGATCCAGAAGGCCTATCTGGAGTCTTACAGCGAATACGGCCAGAACCTGTTCGACCGCTATATCGCCTATGCCGATGCCTGGCTCGAGGACCAGGACTTCAAGGATCCCGACACCGGCCAGATCCTCAACCGCAAGATCCTCGACAGCGAACTGTCTCAGATCGAAAAACCGGCGGGCATCGCCAACCCGAAGGACTTCCGCAACGAGGTCGTCAAGTTCACCTTGCGGGCGCGGGCCAAGAACCATGGCAAGAACCCGTCCTGGACGAGCTATGAAAAACTTCGCGAGGTCATTGAGAAACGCATGTTCGGCCAGGTCGAGGACCTGTTGCCGGTCATCAGCTTCGGGTCGAAGAAGGACAGCTCCACGGAGAAGCAGCATGTCGAATTCGTACAGCGCATGAAGGAGCGCGGGTACACCGAACGGCAGGTGCGGCGTCTCGTCGACTGGTACATGCGTGTAAACAAGGCGGGTTGAGGCTGCGGATGCGGGGGTTAGCTAATGCCGAATTTCATCGACCGTCGCCTCAATCCGAAGGACAAAAGTCTCGGTAACAGGCAACGCTTCCTGAAACGGGCACGAGAGGAACTGAAGCGAACCATCAAAGAGCGGGTCAAGTCGGGCAAGATCGCGGATGTCGATGCCGAACAGAACGTGTCCATGCCCGCACGCGGTGTCAACGAGCCCGCTTTCCAGCCGGACTCCAACAGCGGCGAGCGGCGCCACGTCCTACCGGGAAACCGGGAGTTCGCGGCGGGAGACCGTATTCCCAAAAGGGGGTCAGGTGGCGGTGCGGGCAATGCCGGTGCCGGCACCGGCCAAAGCGAAGACGAGTTTCAGTTCGTCCTTTCACGCGAGGAGGTGCTCGATCTCTTCTTCGAGGACCTCGAACTCCCCGACATGGTGAAGCTCAATCTGAAGGAATCGGTTACCTTCAAGCGACGGCGCGCCGGTTTCAGCGCAAGCGGCTCGCCGACGAACATCAATGTCGGCCGCACCATGCGCAACAGCTACGGACGCCGCATCGCATTGCGGCGGCCGTCGCGCCGGGAAATCGAGGCGTTAGCCGACGAGATTGCAGAGCTCGAGACGGAGCCGCGTGGCCGCATCAAGCACCGGCAGCGCCTAGAGGAGCTGCGCCAGAAGCTCGACAGGCTCGAGCGCCGGCGCCGGCGGATTCCCTATGTCGATCCCGTGGACATTCGCTTCAATCGTTTCGAGCCGCAGCCGCTGCCCAATGCGAGTGCGGTCATGTTCTGCCTCATGGATGTCTCGGCTTCGATGGGGGAGCGGGAGAAGGACCTCGCCAAGCGTTTTTTCGTGCTGCTGCACCTCTTCCTCAAGCGCCGCTATGAGCGGATCGACATCGTGTTCATCCGGCACACCGACGAGGCCGGCGAGGTCGACGAGAATACCTTCTTCTACAGCAAGCAGAGCGGCGGCACGGTCGTTTCCACCGCGCTGGAGGAGATGCTGCGCGTCATCCGGGAGCGCTATCCTGCCCACGAATGGAACATCTATGCCGCGCAGGCGTCGGACGGCGAGAATATTTCAGGCGACTCCGAACGCTGCGCTTCCCTTCTTCACGACGAACTGATGGGACTTTGCCAATATTACGCGTATGTCGAGATTATCGATGAGCGAGAGACGGAGATTTTCGGCACTACCGATAACGGGACTTCGCTCTGGCGGGCCTATCGCACCGTCGACGGCGAATGGCCGAATTTCCAGATGACCCGCATCGCGAAACCGGCGGATATCTACCCCGTTTTCCGAAAACTCTTCGGCAAGCAGCCGGAAATGCAATTGCGCAAGTGAAAAGGGACCGGGATGTCAAAAGGCGCCGCCTCAAACCTTCTGTTCCAGAGTTCCGACTGGAATTTCGAGACACTGGCGCGCACCTACGATGCCATCGAGGAGATCGCGCTCGAAGATCTCGGTCTCGACGTATACCCCAATCAGCTCGAGATCATCTCCTCCGAGCAGATGCTGGATGCCTATTCGTCGGTGGGCATGCCGCTCATGTACCAGCATTGGTCCTTCGGGAAGCGCTTCGTTTTCGAGGATCATCTCTATCGCAGGGGCCGGCGCGGCCTCGCCTATGAGCTGGTGATCAACTCCAATCCCTGCATCACCTACTTGATGGAGGAGAACACCATGGCCATGCAGGCCCTGGTGACCGCACATGCAGCCTTCGGCCATAATCATTTTTTCAAGAACAACTACCTCTTCCGGCAGTGGACCGACGCCAGCGCAATCCTCAGCTATATGGACTTCGCGAAGAAATACATCAGCAAATGCGAAGAGCGGCACGGAACGCCGGCAGTCGAGGCGATCCTCGACTCTGCCCATGCACTCATGGAGCAGGGCGTCTTCCGCTACAGACGGCCGCCGCGCCTGTCGACCGAAAAAGAGCAGGAGCGGATGCGCGAGAGGCTGGAATATGAAGAGCAGACCTTCAGCGACCTGTGGAGAACGCTTCCGCCCGCGGGGGAGAACAACGATCCGACGCAGTTGGAACGGGAGCTCTCGGAGCGGAAAAAATCACTGAACCTCCCGGAAGAGAACCTGCTCTATTTCCTGGAGAAGACCAGCCTCATCCTTGAGCCCTGGCAGCGGGAGATACTGCGAATCGTTCGCGTGATCGCTCAGTACTTCTATCCGCAGCGGCAGACGAAGGTCATGAACGAGGGATGCGCCACCTTCGTCCACTACACCATCATGAACAATCTGTTCGACCAGGGCAAAATAAGCGAAGGCGCAATGCTGGAGATTCTCCAGAGTCATACCAATGTCGTCTTTCAGCCGGGCTTCGACGATCCCCGCTTTCCGGGGATCAACCCCTATGCGCTGGGATTTGCCATGATGCAGGACATCGAGCGCATCTGCGTCGCGCCGACGGCGGAGGATCGCGATTGGTTTCCCGAAATCGCCGGCACCGGCCTTTGGCGCGAGACGCTTCTCGATGCCTGGGCGAACCACCGCGACGAGTCGTTCATCCTGCAGTTCCTGAGCCCTGCGCTGATTCGCAAGTTTCGGCTGTTTCTGCTGACGGACGAGGCGGACGACAATTTCTGCGAAGTGGCATCCATCCATAACGAGCGCGGCTACGAAACGATACGCGGCGCTCTCGCCCGCAGCTACGACATCGGAAGCAGCCAGCCGGATATCCAGGTCATGGATGTCGATTTGCTGGGCGACCGGCACCTGCGATTGCAGCACAATGTGAAGAATGGGGTGCTCCTGGAGGAGAACAGCCGCGATGCCACTCTGCGCCACGTCCGCCGTCTGTGGGGCTACGAGGTGAGCCTCGCCGGCGTCGACATGGAGAGCGGCGAGACGCTCTACGAGTGCTCGACTGAGGAACTGTCGGACTAGCTAAGGCCTGATGAGACTCGGGATTACCGCCGCGGCTTGTTTGATCACCTCATCCCTGTGCTTGTCACAGGGATCCAGCCAGACCAAGTCCTTGGGCTGAAAGAACGCTTCCCGCGCCGCAGACGCGACGCTGCTGGATCTCTGTGACAAGCACAGAGATGAGGAGAGGAGAGATTGCAGTCCTCCGATATGCGCTTTGGGGCGGGACAAGTATTCCGCTCGCATCCCGCGTCTCATGATTTCAGGTCGACCCGGCAATTATTTCTCGGTCCCCTCCGGGGAAACCTGCTGCGACTCGCCGCCGGTGCCGGTCTGTGCCGTGGGATCCCGGTCGGTCGGGACGGGCTGCCCGGTGCCGACGCTGCCTGTCTGCTCCGGAGAGGGCGCCGGCTGAACCTGTTCCGTTTCCGTGAGGCGGTCGTTGTCGGTGCTTTCACCCCAGATTTCGACGGCGCCCCAGGCGAGGAGGGCTAGGAACAGTCCGCCGACGAGGACCCCAAGCACCGGAACGCCCGTGCGTCCCTGCTTGGCTTCCTCACCGGTGAAATTCTCTCGATCCGCTCCGTGCGTTGCCGAGGCCGGATCGCCGCGTTCGTCAAGATATTTGGCCATCGCTTTGACTCCACTGGCTATCTACAGCGCCGCGCCTCAAGGAGGCGAAAGGTCGGTGTAGCACCTTGAATTGCTGCATTTTTTGTCCTTGGACCGGTGAGGATCCGAGGATACATGCAGTAGGGAACGGAGCGGAGGCCGACAATGTTCCGTGATCAGTCGCCGGGCGGCCAGGAGTCGGCCACGCTGCGGCGAACGAGCTTATATGTATGGTCGGGTTGAACCTCATAGGTCTCGAAGACCATGGTGCCCTTATGGAGGAACCGGTTCTGGATCATGGTCCCCGGGGCGGCACGGGTCTTCCGAGAGGAGGCTGTTTCTCCATAGGTGAGGCTTCCGGGAAGCGGCTCCAGGTCGGGAGGGGTTGCGGTGCAGGCTGCAAGCGCAACCACGCAGAGAAACATCAGGGCTATTTTCTTCATCGATTGTCCTTCGCCTTGCTATTTTGGAGCCGGTGGCCGACCGGAAAAAGGGTTTACGGCAGATCGAAGGGGTGCCGCAATCATTGCGTGCCGGGAAAAGCTTCGGCTCGGTTAAATTTTTCGAACCGCTTGACGGCGCGTTCGCGCTTTAGCCTGGAAAGCCGCCGAATCCAGAAGATACCGTTGAGCTGGTCGATCTCATGCTGCAGGCAGACCGCCATCAGTCCCTCGGCTTCTTCCTCGCGTGTCTCGCCGTCCAGAGTTTGGAAGCTGACGCGCACGCGCACCGGCCGCTCCACTTCTTCGGCGACACCCGGCATTGAGACGCTGCCCTCGCTGTGCCGCGCCGTCTCGCTCGATTGCCAGACGATTTCCGGGTTGACGAAGCTGCGCGGTCCCATTTGCGGATCGACTTCGATGACCGTCAGCCGCTGCAGGATGCCGATGTGGGACGCGGTGATGCCTATGCCGGGGGCGGCGCGCATCGTGTCGACGAGATCGTCTGATAGCTGGCGAAGTGTGCCATCGAACCGGCCGATCCGTTCGGCTGACGTCGTCAGCAGCGGGCTTGGAAAGCGTATGATCGGTCGGACGGCCATGAGGAATGTCTCTGCTCGGGTCAGTGGTCGGGCCGGCGCCCGTTAGGATTCTCACATTCGTTTCATCATTTCATATGTTTTTGCAACAGCTTGGATAAATGTTCCGAGGCGGATCGCCGATCTCGTCTCGACTGTGGACGCAGGCGGAGCTTTGCGCTAGCAGGGCAGAGGAGCCGTTTCCGGCGCGGGCTCGGACGGCGGTAATCTCTGGAGGGGCGGGTCCATGAGCAGCACCGGCGACGACGACCGCGGTTCCGACGAAATCGCTGTCCACGACGGCTCGGACATCTACGCCGAAGACGGGTCGGTACGCTCCGATTTCCTGATGCATGTCGGCGCCGCGATCGCGGATCGCGATACCATTTATCTTCGCCAGCATGTCGCCGGCCTCCATGCCTCGGAACTCGGTGACCTTATCGAGGCGATCCAGCCGGAGCAGCGTATCGCTCTGGTTCTGCTGCTCGGCAAGGACTTCGATCTGGCTGCGCTGACCGAGGTCGATGAAGGAATCCGTCTCGACATCGTCGAACATCTGCCGAACGAGCAGATTGCCGAGGCGATCGGCGAGATGGATTCCGATGACGCGGTCTACATTCTCGAGGATCTCGACGAGGAGGATCAGGAAGAGATCCTCGCCAAGCTTCCCTTTACCGAGCGCGTCCGCCTGCGCCGCTCGCTCGACTATCCGGAGAGCACCGCCGGGCGGCGCATGCAGACCGAGTTCGTCGCGGTGCCGCCTTTCTGGACCGTCGGCCAGACGATCGATTACATGCGCGAGGACGACGACCTTCCCGAAAGCTTCACGCAGATCTTCGTCATCGATCCGACTTTCAAGCTGCTCGGGGCAGTCGATCTGGACCGGGTGCTGCGCGCGAAGCGCTCGGTAAAGATCGATGCGATCATGCGTGATACCAGCCATTCCGTGCCGGCGGAAATGGACCAGGAGGAGGCGGCGCAGCTTTTTGAACAGTACGACCTTCTCTCGGCCGCCGTCGTCGATGAAAACGGCCGGCTCGTCGGCGTGTTGACGATCGACGACGTGGTCGACGTGATCCAGGAAGAGGCGGAAGAGGATTTCCTGCGCCTGAGCGGCGTCGGTGACGAAGAACTGTCGGACTCGGTCGCGGAAGCCGCGCGCTCACGCGTTCCCTGGCTTTTCATCAACTCGATGACGGCTTGCGTTTCTGCTTCGGTCATCGGCCTGTTCGACGCCACGATCCAGCAGATCGTTGCACTTGCGGTCCTGATGCCGATCGTCGCAGGAATGGGCGGCAATGCCGGATCGCAAACCATGACCGTAACGGTGCGTGCGCTCGCGACCCGGGGGCTCGATATTCACAACGCGCCGAGAATCATCCGCCGCGAGGCGGGCGTCGGACTCCTGAACGGCGTGATCTTCGGTGGGTTCATCGGTCTTGTTGCGGGACTTTGGTTCCAGAATCCCGACCTCGGCGGCATCATCGCGACCGCGATGCTGATCAACATGATGGCCGCCGCTCTCGCGGGAATCCTGATACCTATTCTGCTCGAAAGATACGGTGCCGACCCGGCGGTCTCTTCCGCCGTCTTCGTGACGACCGTCACCGACATAACCGGCTTCTTCAGCTTTCTCGGCATCGCGACATGGTGGTTCAGTATTAGCTGAGCTGCGACGCAAGCGGGCGCGCCGTGTTTGACTTTTACGTCAAAGTCAACAATAGTTGGGGCGCGTCTTTGATGGAATGGCTGCGTGAACAAATATTATAGCATTACCGAGCTGACCCGGGAATTCGGCATCTCGACCCGGACACTGCGCTTCTATGAGGATGAGGGACTGATTCATCCGGAGCGTCGTGGCCGCACGCGTCTGTTCCGCCCCGCCGACAGGCACCTCATAAAGGAGATCCTGCGTGGCCGGCGCATTGGCTTCACCATTGCCGAAATTCGCGAGATCATTCAGGTCTACAAGGATCCGCCGGGTGAAATGGGCCAGTTGCAGCTCTTGATCAAACGCGTCGAGGAGAAGCGCGAGGACTTGCGGCAGAAGCGCAAGGACATCGAAGACACACTTAGCGAACTCGACAATGTCGAAGAGGCCTGCCTCACGCGTCTTGCCGAAATCGGTGTCGGCACCTGACGGTCCGTTTGAGTTTTTGCCCGTTCGTTTCGCAAGCCAATGCAATCAGCGAAAGACGGCTCGCATAATCCGCGCGCGAACGCTCGCGTACCGCCCCCAAAACTCCCCCATTCCTGCGTGTCACATGAATCCAGCCAGCTGAACGGACGCTTCTGCGCCGCAGACGGCGCTTCTGGATCCCTGTGACGATGAGGAAAAGGCAGACTCTTCCATGTCCGCTCAAATCCAACGGCTAGTGTGCCGGCAATATCGCTCGAACTCGAAACCGAAGCGCGACAGCAGGTGTCGCTCCTCCTTTCGGATCGCGAAAAGGGTTGTCAATCCGACCGCCGCAATTGCCGTGATGAAGAACCAGGGGTTGATCGTCGCCAATCCGAGGCCGGTCATCGCCAGCGTGTAGCTGAAATAGATCGGGTTGCGGGTGAAACGAAATGGGCCGCAGGTGACGAGGCAGGTGGCGCACCGGTTCGGAAGTACGGCTGTATGGCGGTCAAGGAGGGTTTTGACGGCCCAGAGATCGATGGTGATCGCCAGCACCACGAGGCCGTAGCCCACCAGCGAGAGGATCCAACTGTGCTGGTGCGCCACCGGAATCGGGAAAAGGTGGCCCAGGGCCAGCGCGATCAGGACGGCCGCGCCATAGAGCAGAGGCGGCCATGGAAACTTCAGCGGCTTGGCACGAAAGGCATTCATGTCCTAGGACCTGTGGACCCTTATGGATAGGGATTTGACGGCCCAAATTGCGAGGGACTTTCGTGGAAAATCTGGCGCCGCAGGCCGTCCGCCTGCAAGCCGGATTTTTCGCGACAAGGCACCGCAATATGGGCCGCCCGAAGGGTTTTGCACAAATCGCCCACTGCCGGCGGCTTTTCCCTTGCAAAGGGGGCAACCCTTTGCTGCGGAAAAATCCTTGGCATTGACCGATTTGTGCAAAATCAAACCCCTATCCATAAGGGTCCACAGGTCCTAGTCCCCTGACTGTGCCTCTCCTGATTGTGCATCCATTGTGCACTGACCGGCGATTCGCGCAATGCGTTCATCCGTGTTCACGTCGATCTTGCCCAGGTTCAGATCGTCGAACAGGTTCTGTTCCTTCAGGCCGGCGAGCGTGCAACCGCAAAAGGCGCTGCAGGAGATCCCGGAATTTTCGTTGCTGCAGGCCCGTTCGCAGTTCAGCAGATAGACCCGTGCCGGATCCGGTGCCGGGGCGGGAACGGCGAGAGAGAAGAGATAGACTGCCGCGATAAGCAGCGGCTGGTGGATGAGATATATCAGAAGGCTGTGACGGCCGCCAAAGGCGAGAGGCGTCATCCACGGGTGCCTACGGGTCCCGGCGCTTCGGCTGCGGCGGGCGGAAAATAACGGGTGGAGCAGCTTCGCGGTGCCGAGGCCGAGCAGGAAAGGGGCAATCCAGGGAAGCAGAGGAACGTAGTCATTCGAGCGCGGGATCGTTTCCGAGAGGCCGACCCACCAGAGCGCCGGCATGTCGAAAAACGACGAGCGCAGATAGAGGGGAGCCGCGAAGGCCACGGCAGCGGCAAGAAAGGAAACGGCGGCCGGCAATTTCAGGAACAGGAGGCCGACAAGGCTTGCCGCCGCAATGGCGTGGAGAATGCCGAAGAAGATGAACGACTGAGGGAAGGCGAACCAGGTCCCGATGCTGATCAGCGCGGCTGCGCCGGCGATCTTCGCGAAACGTATGGCGAAGGCGCGCGGACGGAGTTTCGGGAGCTGGCCGAGCACGAGGCTGTAACCGGCAAGAAACAGGAAGCTGCTGGCAATCAGGCGTGCAAACATCCGCCAGCCGCCGGTCCCGGCGGTGCCGGCCGCGACATAGCCGAAGAATTCGAGGTCCCAGACAAAGTGATAGAGGGCCATGGCGACGAGTGCCAGGCCGCGCAGCGCATCCAGGAGAACCATCCGGTTGGTTCCGGTCGCCTCCGTGCGCATTTGCGCTTCAGGGGTCGTCGTCGCGCTTTGTTCGGACATCGAAGAATCGCTCTGCTGCTGGAGGTGGATCTACGAGGGCGCCTCATTTCAGTCGCGTCGCGAATATGTTGAAATGAGGGCCGCCAGTCATTCGGTCGGTTACCGCAAACCGCGGGCCGGGTGCAATCGGTTGCTGCAGCCTATTGCGCATTCTCGATCAGCGCGGCGCGCGCTTCGGAGAAGAACTGCCGGCGCGCGAGGACGAAGATCACGAGGGCGGTCAGCACCATGAACACATAGGGGCTTATGAACCAGCCGAGATAGCCGATCGACAGGAAGATCGCCCGAAGGCCGGCATTGAAGTGCTTGGCCGCAAGTATGTTCATGCGGATCGCACGCTCTGCGGCACGCTCGGCGGCCTTCTGGTCGCGTTTCATGTCCGCCGTCATCGGAATGCCGCCCATCAGAATCGAGCAGTAGTTGAACAGCCGGTATGACCAACCGAACTTGAAGAAAGAATAGCCGAAGAGGCAGGTCAATCCGCCGACTTTCAGTTCGAAGGCCGTCCGCCCGCTTCGGAATATTTGTGGCAGATCGCTAAAGATCATCTGCACTTGGTCTGTTGCGCCGAGCAATGCGAAACAACCGCCGAGCGCGAAGATCGTCGTCGAGGCGAAGAAGGCGGTACCGGCCTGCAGCCCGGCGATGATCTGCGTGTCGATCATCTTCAGATCGCGATTGAGCGAATTGCGGATCCAGCGCGCCCTGTGCTCGTTCATCAAACGCGTAAGGCTGACGCGGTCGAAGCCGCGCCCCCCGTCGGAAGCCCAGCTGAAGCCGGCCCAGAGGAGGACGAAGATGGCGAGCGCGACGTAATCTTCAGAGGTCATAGCGGTGTTTTGGCACGGCCGTCCGAAAATGCAAGATGGGCCCATGTTGGCCTGTCTTAAGACTCACGGCGAAATCGAGGCGCGAGCATCGAGCCGGGCGCTCCGGGATTCCGCCGCTTGCACACGGCTTCGTGTCCGCGCCCAAGGTGTCCCGCATCGCTCTGACACTATTTCGCCATATTTCACCATTGCGTGTTAACAGATTCTTCGCTATTGAACGGCCACACGACTTAATGGTTACCGGGCTTCGGTATTCGGAGACATCATGGACAAAACAGTAGAGAAGTCGTGCTGGGGCGTGACGGTTCGCGCCGTGGCGGGTTTCGGGGGTGTTCTCGTTCTCGCCTATCTCTTCGGCGGCTTCTGAAGATAGATTGAAATGTCAGGCGATGCAGTCCACGGGCTGCATCGCTTTTTTTTGATCGCCGAACACATGCGCAGTTCTTCAGTGGCATGTCGCACGAACAGAATCCAATGTCGGTCGGTCGCCTGATGGATCGGCATAGGATCGCTTAGGGTTCGATCCTATATTAGGGAATGATCGACACCGCCCGAGCAGGAAAACGGTCGGTTTCGGTCCTATCATCGACGCGAACGCGGAGCTCATCGGCAGCAACGTGGCGTCAGGCTCTGGGCAGGAATTCATGTTTCTTTCCGTCTTCGACGTTTTCAAGATCGGTATCGGTCCATCGAGCTCTCACACGATGGGGCCCATGTCGGCGGCCAACAGGTTTCTCGATCTCATCCTGTCGGATGAATGGCCGCGACCGTCTCACGCGGCTGTCGGCGCCATCAAGGTAAGCCTCCATGGTTCGCTGGCGCATACAGGCATCGGCCATGGAACGGGCAGGGCGGTCATTCTCGGCCTGATGGGCGAGCGGCCGGATCTCGTCGAGCCGGACGGGATGGACGGGATCATCGAGCAGGTGGAGCGTACGGGCCGCATCACCCCGCCCGGTCACGCGGGCTATATGTTCCAGCCGAAAACCGATCTCGTCTTCGACAAGAAGACGCCGCTGCCGGGTCATGCAAACGGCATGTCCTTCTCCGCCTTCGACCGGGACGGCCGGCTCCTTCTGAAACGCATCTACTATTCGATCGGCGGCGGCTTCGTGGTGACCGATACGGAACTGGACGCGATGAGGGCCCAGAAGAACAAGCCCGCCGGCGTAAAGGTGCCCTATCCCTTTGCCACGGCCCAGCAGATGCTCGACATGGCCGCGCGCTCCGGGCTGACGATCGCCCAGATGAAGCGGGCGAACGAAGAGTGCAGGATGTCGAGGGACGAGCTCGACGCCGGGCTCGACCGCATCTGGACGGCGATGAGCAGTTGCATCGATCGCGGCCTCAGCCAGGACGGCATCATGCCGGGTGGCCTGAAGGTGCGCCGGCGCGCCCGGGCGATCCACGACAAGCTGCAGGAGGAATGGCGCTCCAACAAGACCAATCCTCTCCTCGCAAATGATTGGTTGAGCGTCTATGCCATGGCGGTCAATGAGGAGAATGCTGCCGGCGGCCGGGTGGTGACTTCGCCGACCAACGGCGCGGCCGGCGTCGTTCCGGCGACGATCCGCTACTATCTGCATTTCCACGACGATGCCGATCAGGAAGGCATCCGGGATTACCTGCTGACCGCAGCGGCGATCGGCGGTATCATCAAGCACAACGCCTCGATTTCAGGCGCGGAGGTGGGCTGTCAGGGCGAAGTCGGATCGGCGTCGGCGATGGCCGCGGCGGGTCTTGCTGCCGTCATGGGCGGAACGCCCGAGCAGATCGAGAATGCGGCCGAGATCGCGCTCGAACACCATCTCGGAATGACCTGCGATCCGGTCGCAGGTCTCGTTCAGGTGCCGTGCATCGAACGCAATGCCCTTGGTGCCGTCAAGGCGGTTACGGCCGCTTCGCTCGCACTCAAGGGCGACGGCAAGCATTTCGTGCCGCTCGATGCCTGTATAGAGACGATGCGCCAGACCGGCGCGGACATGAACGAGAAGTACAAGGAAACATCGACCGGGGGTCTCGCCGTCAACGTGGTCGAGTGCTGAGCGCTCAGTCCGAAGCCGATGGGGCTGTGGACGAATACGCCCGGACGGCTTGACCGCAGCCGCCGGCCGGGTGTTCAAGGTTCGCCATGGCTTTGCATCTCATCAAACTCTGTGTCGGTGCCGAATCGATCGAGGACCTGCGCGAATGGGTAGCGCGCAAGGCCCTGGCGGCGATCGCAGCCGGGCAGCAGCCGCACTCCTTCCACACGACCCGGATGGTCCCGAAGCGTACGGAAGAGCTTCTCGCCGGCGGTTCGCTCTATTGGGTGATCAAGGGATACGTTCAGGCGCGTCAGCCGCTGATCGGCATCGAGACCTTCACCGACGGCGAGGGCATCGGCCGCTGCAATCTCCTTCTCGGTCCGGAAGTCATGGAGACGGAACCGCAGCCGCGTCGGGCTTTTCAGGGCTGGCGCTATCTCGAGGAGAAGGAAGCCCCGCGCGATCTTGCCTCGCTCGCCGATGGCGGGGAGATGCCGCTCGACTTGCGGCGTGAACTCGCCGAACTCGGCCTTTTATAGCCGGCGGCCACCTTCGCCGGCGAGAGCGGACGCGTCCGACAAATCGCGCTCATGACCACGGCTGCTCCCATTTTGATGCTACGGCATGCACATATCTCTTGTTGTCCAGCCCTTCGCGGATTACTCCGGAGTGGCGGCATCTGTATCCAGCAGTGGCGAGGCTTGCGGATGGGTCCTTGGGATCAAACCCGTATGCGCTAACATTGGCATTGGACTAGCGGTCACCCGCCCCTCATCCGCCTGCCGGCACCTTCTCCCCGCAGGCGGGGAGAAGGGACAAGCGGCGCCGACTGAACCCGCATTCACCGTCCGCCCGAGGGAGCGAGCGGGCACGGCATATCCCTTCTCCCCGCCTGCGGGGAGAAGGTGGCGGCAGTCGGTTGAGGGGCAACCCCGACCGAGCGCGGTTGATCCGGTTGGGTACCCGTGGGATCCCTTTCATCAGCAGTATCCGCCGCACCGGCGCGCAAGAGATATGTGCATGCCGTAGCATTTTGATGGGGAGAAGGGAAAAGCGGTGGGGCGCCGCGAGTTCCCTTCGCCCCGCTTGCGGGGAGAAGGTGCCGGCAGGCGGATGAGGGGCGGTCCATGACCTGCCCGCATGATCGAGTTTAAAGCGTTGAAACGCTGGCTGCGCGCGGAAAGCCGCATGCGATATTCCAAATTCGAGCCTAATGCAGGCGAATTCGGAGGGGGCGGCTGCGCCCCGGTGCCGCGACGTGCAAATGGATGCCCGCCCGAGGCTGGGTCGAACGCCAGGCGCGCGCGCCATGCGTAAGGAGCATGCCAACCAGGTCGCGCGTTTTTGCCTTGGATCGGTTCAGGCCGATGTCCGCGATGCGCATGGCCGCCTCGTGCAACGGATGCAGCCGAATTCGCGATGGTCTGGCTCTTCTGTCCGCCATCATCGTGTCGCCGGGGACGTTCTCGTTCATTGCCATGCTGACCTCGTTACGCTGTACAAAACCGAGGAGGACAGCCGGAGAAACGCGCCCGGCTGCCCTTCATAGAGTCTCTTACTGCTGGCTCGCCCAGCAAGCGAAGCCCTTCTTCTTCAATGCCCTGCATGCGTTGACGGCCTTGTCCTGATCGTCGAAGCCGCCGAAGCGGGCGCGGTAGAGCTGAGCTCCGTCATTGCTGAAGGCGACCGTGAAGGGGGTGGCGTTACGCAGTGCCTTGCCGCCCTTTTCCTTGGCATTGTCGAGCAGCGTCATGGCCTGCGTCTTGTCGGGCGTGGCGCCGATCTGGATGACCCAGCCCTGCATGCCGACATTCGCTTCGGTGCGGGCTTCGGCCGCGGCAGGTGCGGTTTCAGCGGTGGCGACCGAATTGGTGATCTGCGTATCGACGTCGCCAGCGGCTTCCGGCTCCTGGGCAAGTCTGGCGATCTGCGAGTCGAGCGTGTTCGGCGCGATCTTGGCTGCGAGCACGGGATTGTCCGAGGCCGGTTTCGTCGATGCATAGGCCATTGCGACGCCGGCGGCGCTTTCGCCGGTGTAGCGGAAATCCGGGACCGGGCCGGTATTCGGCAGGTCCATTGCCGCCGACGCGACGGCTGCGGCGGTGGCCGGCCGTACTTCGGCTTCGGCTACCGTCGTCACGGGTTCGGCCGGGACCTCGGCGATCAGATTGCCGCTGCCGCGGCGCGATGCGGAAGGCATGTATTTCGCGACGAGCTTGCGCATCTGCGCATCGCGGGCGCCGCCCGACGTGCCGCCCATGACGACCGCCACGATGCTGCGCCCGTCGAGCTGGGCCGAGGTTACGAGATTGAAGCCGGAAGCGCGCGTATAGCCGGTCTTGATACCGTCTACCCCGCGGACGTTGCCGAGCAGCCGGTTGTGGTTGCCGATCGTCTGCTTGCCGAAACGGAAGCTGCGCGTGGAGAAGTAGTCGTAATATTGCGGGAAGTGCTGCCGGAGCGCGATGCCGAGGCGGGCCTGGTCGCGGGCCGTCGTCCGTTGTTCGGAATTGGGCAGGCCATGGGCGTTGCGATAGGTGGTGCGCGTCATGCCGAGCGCGCGCGCCTTGTTGGTCATCATCCGGGCGAAGCGCTGTTCCGAACCACCCAGGAGCTCGCCAAGCGCCGTCGCCGCATCGTTGGCGGAGCGCGTCACCAGCGAGAGGATCGCCTGCTCGACGGTGATCGATCGCCCGGCGCGCACACCGAGCTTCGACGGCGGCTCTGCCGACGCCTTCTTGGAAAAGGGAACAGGCGTGCTTTTGCTGATCCGTCCGGCTTCGAGCGCCTCGAACGTCAGATACAGCGTCATCATCTTCGTCAGCGAGGCCGGGTAGCGTAATTGATCAGCGTCTTCGCCGTAAAGAACCTTGCCGGTTTTCGCATCGACGACGATGCCGGCATATTTGGAGTTCGCGAAGGCGGGCGCCGAAAAGGTCAGCACGGCGATCAGGCCGGCGAGAAAAATCCGCCCCATAACTTCTGAAAAGACGCCGAACGGGCGTTTCGCGAGATCAAAAAAAACGGATTGAGACACTGTATCGCTCTTCATTCTCATATCAGGGGTGCCGTCCGGATGCCGTCTCCGGATACGACCTTTCCCGAGACAGTATCGGGATAGCGTTACCAATCGGTTTATGATGAATGATTGGTTGCCCGCCACAGGTCGTTTTGTTCAGGATCGGCACCTTCAGCCCGCGCTAGATCATGACGTTTTGGTAGGCTTGGCCGAAAACCCCGCGCATACTCCCCCATCCCGTTCTAGCCGGCGCATTGGCTGCATCACGACTCTTCGTCAAAATCACGGCACGAGATGCGTGCTGATGTAAGTTTCCATCGAATCTTCGATGGCACGCCACTGCGGCAGCAACCTGCTGGAGAAACGGTAGAGAACGATGAGGTCCTTGCCCATGTGAACGTCGCGCTGGCAATCGGCGCTGGTCGAAGCCGCGGTGGTCACGGGGAGTACGCAGCGCAGCACGTAGGCAGGGCGCTCATCTCTCTCGCCGATGAAGAAGACTTCGCCGGCATAGCTGGAATCCGGCTTTGCGGCGTACCTTGTCAGGCCCTCGGGGCCGGCCTGCGGCGCGTCCTGCAGGATATGGCGGTAGACGGGGGCGAGACGCCCCGACATGTCGCGAGACATCGTACTCTGCGCGACCTGCAGGAAGATCAGGTTTTCCGGCCGGCTGACATCGTCGAACAAGGGCCGCGTCTCCTCGCCGTAGCCTTCGAGCCCGGGCCAGGTGAGATAGAGATCCACGCGCCCGACGATGTTCGTGCTACGTTGGTTTTCGAAGCGAATGACATTCGCCGGCAGGCGCAAATGGTCCTGGCCGATAAAGATGTCGTAGGTTTCGCGGCTTGCCGTGTGGCCGGCCTCAGCGAGATGTCGGCCGAACCAGCGCCCGGAAAAGGAAAGGGTGATTGTCAGCGCAAGGAGGATCACGACGGCTGCTGCCGCTTTGTAGACGAAGCGGGACGAAAGGAGCGGCAGGAGTTCCGGTTCGGGAATGTGGGGCGGGTTCATGGCTGCGCCGTAGGGTAGCTGATCAGGGCGCGCGTTCTATCCGCTCGAAGGCCACTGGATGACCTCGCCGCGCGGAATTCGCTCGCAGCCAAGGCTCGTCCAACTTGGTTAATATTGGGTGAAGCGTGGCGGGTCTGCGCCGCCCGGAGAAAATCGGCCCGGGCCGGACGGGGTAGTGCCGACCGGGGCCGATCAGAGGCGCGGGCATGGCCGGCGCCTGCTCATGCGTTATTGTGCGCTGACGCTGCCGACGGCGAGAGCGCGGCCATCCTGCAGTTTCACCCAGCGCCCGGCATGCTCCGAGGACTGCCGCTTCAGGTAGGTATATTCCGTGTCCGACCAGAGCAGCACCTTGCTGCGCATGTTGTCGAGAATGAAATCGCCGCGGTCGGTGCGCACCGTCAGGACGGCATGACCGTCGCCATTCGGCTGCAGGACGACGGTGATCAGAAGATCGGCGGGGGAGAAGCCGCTTTCGATCAGCCTGCGGCGTTTCAGCAGCACGTAATCCTCGCAGTCGCCGACGGCGTCCGGGTAGGACCAGTTTTCCTCGACGCCATGGATTTCCATGTCGGTCATCGGGGCGATCGCCTGATTCACCTCGTAATTGATTTCGAGGATCTTCTTCCAACTGTCGCGCGTCAGCACGGACGGGCCATGGTCCGCGCCAATGGCCGCGCATTCGGAGGGATTGGCCTTGCAGAACTCGTAATGCCCGATCGGCGGGTTGGTCGCGCCGCCGACCGTCATGTTCGCCGGCACCGCGTAAGCCGGCCCGGCGATGAGGCCGGTGGCAAGGGCTGCGGCAGCGATCGCCATGGTGATGATTGTGCGCATGTCTGTCTCCCCGTTGTGGTTCGACATTGGCACAGAGTTTTTTACCGGCGGCGAAGATCGGAAGTAAAAACAAGAACAAACTCGAATAACATAAGAATAAAAATTGAGGAGAACTGTAATAAAATTCGATTCAAATTTTATCGATTTTCATGCTGCTTGTCGGCGGCCACCGGGAGCGACGACGGTGCAAATCCGTGTAAGTCATTGAATATAGGTGAGAATACTATGTGCGGCGAGCGTAGCAGAGCCGCGATTGCGCGTCCCGCCAGCCATGCAGCCGGTGACGGTGGGACCCATCGGAGCCAGCAGGAAATAGTGTCGGATCGCTGGGAAGCGTAACGCCCGGTTTACCAGAAGCTATTTCTGTTGCCGGCCCGCTGCGGAAGAGTTGATTTTGGACTAGGCGAGGGCAGAGGCCTGGTCCAGGCGGTCCGCTGACGCAAGCGCCGCCTCTAAGGTCTGTTGAGATCCGGGATACCCGCCCCGGCTTGATCTCCTCATCCCTGTGCTCGTCACAGGGATCCAGCCAGACCAAGTCCTTGGCTGAAAGAACATTTCCCCGCGCCGCAGACGCAGCGCTGCTGGATCTCTGTGACAAGCACAGAGATGAGGGTGAGGAGAGATTGCAGCGTCTTATCAGACGCGCAAAGGTCGCTGTAGCACTTTGACTGCTGCATGTTTTTGTCCTTTGATCGGCGACGATCAAAGGAAACATGCAGTGGGCTGCGCAGTCGGTATCCAAGAAATTCAAGCGCGTCGCGCCATGCGTAGCGACAAAACCGACCAGAGCTTCCGCGAAATTATCCATCTCGCAGCAGCCGCCATAACCTCAAGATGAATCTCAACACGCCTTAGTGCTTACAGAAACTCGGTCAGTGCCTCGCGGGACTGTATCCCGGAGAATTCGATGGCGACGCCTTCCTGGAAATGACGGACGATCCTGCCCTTCATGTTACCCAGCCTGACCGGCGATCCTACGGCAGGCCGTGTGTCGATGTCGACCGCCGCGCCGGAAAGCGAGAGGTCGATGATCCGACAGCTGTATCTCTCGCCGGTATCGACTGTGAGTTCCGTCAATGTCTTGCGAGGTGCCAGCCGGTCATGGCGCCGGTCTTCCGGCAGACCGAGTTCGTGTTTGTTGGCGATCCAGGTCAGCTGTGCCGCAAGCTTCTCGCGCTTGCGTTCCGTGGCGTTGAGCTGGATCACGAACGCATCGTCCGCAACGCGTGACACCGTGCCTTCGAGGCGACCCACATGGTCGACATAAGCAATGATACGCTCTCCGCCGCGCGGACGCGCGGGGGAGGTCAACAGAACGTCGCCCGGCGACATCTCCAGGGCGGTACAGTCATATTCCTCGTGACTGGCAAGCATCAGTCGTCCCGAAAGATTGACCGAAACGCGCTGAAACGCGCTTTCCTGATGTGGTTTCGGGGCGCTGTTCTGCGCATGCTGGAAGGAGAACATGATCACTCTACGATGGATATATTTTGCAGGCGAAAGTATAGGCCGCACCGATTAACAGAAGGTTCGCTCAGTTTCGCCTTCCACCCTCGAAGACGCGCAGGTGCTGCGCCATGCGGAAGGGGCGATCGCAGGCATCGATGCGGCTGCCGGTCAGACCGGCAGTCGTGGAGCATTCGGACGCAGGCAATGCGGCACAGCGGCTGTCCAGGACAAGGTGCTGCAATGGCTTCATGTGCAGCCATATCGGACGGGACAGCGGCGACAGAGCGCCGAGTATGCGGTCGCCCGTTCCATCGGGAGAGGCGAGGGGGGTAAGCAGAATTTCCACGTCCAACCGATCCCCGGTTGCGGTTGCGCCGGACCCAGCCAGTAGTATCGGCGTGCATCGCTTCATGACCTGACCGGCGATGCGGGCAGCCTCCTCCTGCTGTCCGCCGAGCCACAAGGCGGAGAATTGACGGTGGCGGAGTTCGTCGCCGAACAAGCCGCAGATGTGGGTGCCCGCGAGACGAAAGTGTATTCCGCCGTCCGCCTGCGCCTGGAGGATGAAGACGTTGGGCAGGAGTGAACGAATATCGGCGGGCTGGATTTCGTCACGGCGCGGGAGATCGCGGCCGCCGCGAACTTCGTTCCAGTATTGAAACAGTTCCATTGTCGTTCTGCTGCGCATCTTGCCCGATCGGTCGTTGTTGCGGCGCAGACCGTCCCAGATCGAGATAGTCGGCGGCATATTGCGTGGTCCTTGAATGCATGGAGCGATTTTCGTGCCAGGGCGAAATTAAGGTTAACGGCCGGTTTCGATTGCGCTCGACGCCGGCGGCTGCCATGTCATTCGGCAGCACTTCACGAAGGATTGCCTTCAGCACATCGACTGACGCGCGCGCAACGGCGCGTGACGCCGTTCAGTTTTCACTGGACGGCGTTTTTTTGTTTGCTTATCCCTTGCGCGCTACTGCGGGCGGTTCGCCGCCGTCTGGGCGCAACCGCAGCGACCGAAGGGAAGAGGCAGCTATGGAACGGGATCAGGCGGCAACGTCACCGGAAACCGATGTCGACAGTACCGACGTCCGCAGTCGCGAGCCCGCCTTCAATCTTCCGCCGGGGCTGACCGGAATCCTTTCGTTCCTGATCGCGGTCCATGTGTTGAGGACCTATGTCCTGCCGGCCGAGATCGACCAGGAACTGATCCTCAACTTTGCCTTTCTGCCCGTGCGCTACACGCTTCCGCTCGGTGAGCAGGGGCTGGTCTGGCTCTGGACGCCGGTGACCTATTCCTTCCTGCACGGCAGTTGGGAACATCTCATCTTCAATGTCTTCTGGATGGTCGCGTTCGGCGCCCCCGTCGTCAGACGGATCGGGATGGCTCGGCTCGCCTTGTTCTGGTGCCTGTCGGCGGCTGCCGCCGTCGGCTTGCACATCATCTTCCACTGGGGCGAGATGGCCGTGGTGATCGGGGCTTCGGGCGTCGTTTCAGGCTTGATGGGGGCGGCGGCCCGTTTCGTATTTTCCCCGAGCGGTCGCATCAGCCGCCAGTTTGCCCATCTCAATCGACGGCTGTCGTTTGCGGAGACGCTCACCAACCGGTCCGTGCTCGTCTTCACCGGGATATGGTTTCTGACCAATTTGCTGGTGGGCTTTGGCTTTCTGTCGATTGGAGGGGCAGGAAGCGTGGCCTGGGAGGCGCATATCGGCGGTTTCCTCTTCGGCTTCCTTCTGTTCGCATTCTTCGATCCCCGAAGGTAGGTTGGGTGAGGCGCCGCCAGCCGGGAAGAAGCCTCGGCCGCCTTCGGGCGAGAGTGCGATAATCGATTGTATCAACCGCAGAATTTTCGTGATGCCTGATTTCGCCGCAGAGGCGGCAGGCTTTCTGCAGAAGCCTTGATTTCCTGAAGTCGCTGGAGCACCATTCATCACGGCCGCCGAATTGCTCGAGGCGACCGCGGAAAAGGCCGGGTGCCGGCGTAGCTTTGTGCTCGAGGAGCGGCAAAGGGCTGCGCAGGCGCCGGAATGGGTACGGGTTTCCTGCGGCCATCTGCACTGTCTTCGCGGTCTTCCTTCCGCCGGAAGAAAGTGCAGTGACCGGCACGGACTGAAACTCTTCCCGTCGGCCCGGTTTTGTCGCAACGGGAGATGTGCGCATGTCGGTGAAAGCGATTCTCAATGAAAAAGGCAGCAACGTCATCACGGTCACAGCGCAGGTGACGGTTCAGCAGGCCGCGTCTTTACTGCATGAAAATCATATCGGAGCCGTTGTCGTCGTCGATCCGGAGGAGCATATCGTTGGCATCATGACGGAGCGCGACATCGTTGCCTCGATTGCCCGATATGGTGCCGCCTGCCTCGACAAGCCGGTTTCTTCCGTCATGTGGCAGAACGTCTATTGCTGTCGCGAGGAAATGTCCGTCGACTCGCTGATGGAGATGATGAGTAAATTTCGCGCGCGTCATCTGCCCGTGGAGCGGGAAGGCCGGCTGGCCGGCATTATCTCGATCGGAGACGTGGTCAAATATCACATCCGCGCCATCGAGAACGAGGCCGAACAGATCAAGGCCTATATCGCGGGCTAGGGCCTGTTGAGATTCATCTTGAGTTTATGGTGGCTGCTGCGAGATGGGTAATGGCGTTGAAGCCCTGCTCGGTTTTGTCAGCACACATGGCGATGCGCTTGAATTTCCTTGAGTACCGACCGTGCGCCACTGCATGTGTCCATTGATCGTGGCCGATCAATGGACACAAACATGCAGCAGCTCAAAGTGCTACAGCGACCTTTGCGCGTCTCATAAGACGAGCGGCGCTGTAGGAACTTTTCGGAGGACTGCAATCTCTCCTCTACCTCATCCCTGTGCTCGTCACAGGGATCCAGCAGCGCCGCGTCTGCGGCGCGGGAGCATTCTTTCAGCCCAAGGACTTGGTCTGGCTGGATTCCTGTGACAAGCACAGGAATGAGGAAATCAAACAAGCGGCGCCGGGTGTCCGGATCTCAACGGGCCTTGGAACACTTGGGCCGATCCGCAAATTCTCCCGGCCTTTCAACGGGGTAGAGGTTCCTGCATGCGCCGGATTTCCGAAAGCTTGATCTTGGCTTCCTGATAGCCGCGCTCGATTGCTTCGCCCGCGCGGTGGAATTCCGAAAGTCCGATATCGTTCAGCTTCGGGTGGAGAGACAGATCCGGCGGATCGCCAGCCAGCCGGGCGCGCGAAATGCGGTCCTGAATGATGTTGAAGGCCTGGACCATGACGCTGGTCATGCCGAGCCGTGCTGAAAAGCGGTTTGCCTCCGTTGCCGGCGCATCGGGCGTTTCCATGCCGGCGCTGTGCTTGACCACCGCCGAGCGCCCGTAGACATCGTAGTTCAGGTTGACGGCGACGACGTGCAACTGCTCATGTGCGCGGCAGACCGAAACGGGAACGGGGTTGACCAGCGCGCCGTCGATGAGAGTCCGGCCATTGGCGTTGACGGGCTCGAAAATGCCAGGCAAGGCGTAAGATGCGCGAATGGCGGTAATAAGGGATCCTTTCTCGATCCATACCTCGTGACCGCTGTAGACCTCCGTGGCGACGGCCACGAAGGGCCGGTCGAGATCCTCAATACTGAGGTTCTGCAGATGTTCCTGCATCCGCTTGGTGAGCCGCAGACCGCCGAAGAGGCCACCGCCGCCGATCGCGAAATCGAGCAAGCCGGCAATGCGGCGCACGGTAAGCGAGCGGGCGAAAGCCTCCAATTCATCGAGCTTGCCGGCGAGGTAACAGCCGCCCACCAGCGCACCGATCGATGTGCCCGCAATCATTCCGACTTCGATACCCTCCTCGTCGAGGGCTTTCAGGACACCGATATGGGCCCAGCCCCGCGCAGCACCGCCGCCGAGCGCCAGCGCAATCCTGGGTTTCACGGATTGGGAAATGGGTAGTGCTGGAGGAGTGGTCGTGATCGACGACCCGTTCGCGCCGGAAAGATCGGCAATCTGACTGTTACGCGTGAATGTCCAGTTCAGCATCCGGCACCTCCGACACCGCCGAATAGATTAGCTTCCAGCACACGGCCCTGCAGGAAGCCCTGCCGAGCCCTACTACCGAATATTCCTTGAACCGAAGCGATTCGGCCATCGAAACATGCCGGTGCCGGCCTCACATCTGGTCGCTGAAAGACTGACACCATGATCGAGATATAGCACTGAACCGGCTACAAATGCGGCCCGCCCGATAAACATTGGATACAGCCTGCAACACATTTTGGTGCTCCGCCGTTACCGCGGGAACCACTTACAAGATTAATGATTAGATGCCCGTTTGGTTGCCAAAAGATGAATATATCAACCAGGCGAACCAGAAAAAAGCAGATGCTCAGTTGCCGGCGTAGATCTGCGCCGGATCGAAATGCCTGTGGTCGTCGGTGATCGCCACTTTTGCTTCGCCATCGGCGACGCCGACCGTCCGATAGAAGCACGAGCGGCGCCCGGTATGGCAGGTGGCATCGTGGCCGGCCACCGAGACTTTCAACCAGACGGCGTCCTGGTCGCAATCGGTTCGTATTTCCCGGACGGTCTGCAAATTGCCCGAGCTTTCGCCCTTCTTCCAGAGGCGGTCGCGTGAGCGGCTGTAGTAATGCGCGAATCCGGTCTCGAGCGTGAGGGACAGCGCTTCGGCGTTCATATGCGCGACCATCAGCAATTCGCCATCGCGGGCATCGGTCACGACGGCCGTGATCAGACCCTTCTCGTCGAAACGCGGGGTGAAGGCCGGGCCGCTTTCCAGTTCGGCCTTGTCCTGCGGGGGGGATGCAAAAGTGAGCGTCATCGTCTGAGCTCCACTACAGCGCCGCGCGTCTTGATCAGACGCGCGAGGCCGCTGTAGCACTTGGGGGTTGCTGCATGCGTTTCAACATGCGGTGGCGGAGCTTACTTGAAGCCCCTGAGCATCGTCATGAAGCGGACCTGTTCGGCCGGCTCGCTCTTGAACGCACCGGTGAAGGTGGTCGTCAGCGTCGTCGCGCCCTGCTTCTTGATACCGCGCATCGCCATGCACAGGTGCTCGGCCTCGATCATCACCGCCACGCCCCGGGGCATGAGGGTCTCGTCGATGGCCTTTGCGATCTGCGCCGTCATCGCTTCCTGCGTCTGCAGGCGACGGGCGTAGATATCGACGACCCGGGCGATCTTGGAAAGGCCGAGCACGCGGCCGTTCGGCAGATAGGCGATATGGGCCTTGCCGATGATCGGCACCATGTGGTGCTCGCAATGCGAATAGAACGGGATGTCCTTTTCGAGCACGATATCGTCGTAGCCGGAGACTTCCTCGAAGGTTCGTCCGAGCACGTCTTCCGCCACGAGATCGTAGCCGCCGAAAATTTCCCGATACGCCTTGGCGACACGCGCAGGCGTGTCCTTCAGGCCTTCTCGTGCCGGATCTTCACCTGCCCAGCGCAACAAGACGCGAACGGCTTCTTCGGCTTCCTTCTGCGTCGGACGACCTGTGTCGTCGAGCACAGGAAAATTCTTCACTATGGCGTCCATATGGCCCCTTCAAGCAATACGAAATTGCTGACGTTTTATCTTTTCGGACAACTCGCCATTGGCCATACGCCTAACCCTGCAGGCTTGGGTTCCGTTGGCGGGTTCCGGGGCTTTCGGGTCTCGGCTTAGCAGTGCACTGGACCGTCCGGCACGGTTTCCCAAACAACAGGCGACATTTGATCCCCTTGCGGAACTGTCACCCCAACACGACATAGCATATAGTATGGTGCCACATGGATAAAAGAGCCCGAATGCGCCACGCCTTGCTTTTTTCCCGCCCCCTGGGGAAAATCATGCGCCGAACGTCAGAAACCGCGAAAAATCCACCGGATTCCTAAATGATCGACGACATTTACAACAGCAGAATTCTCGAATTCGCAGGCAATATTCCGCGCCTCGGAATGTTGACCGACGCCGACGCCGAAGCCGCCGCGCATTCCAAGCTCTGCGGCTCGAAGGTGAGAATCTGGCTGAAGATGGACGGCGACGTCGTCACCGACTTCTCCCATGACGTCAAGGCCTGTGCGCTCGGCCAGGCGTCTTCATCCATCATGGCGCGGCATGTCGTAGGAGCCCATGCGGACGAGATCCGGCAGGCCCGCGAGGATATGCTGGCCATGCTGAAGGCCGATGGGGAGGGCCCGTCGGACCGTTTCGAGGACATGCGCTTTCTGAAGCCCGTCAAGGACTACAAGGCGCGCCATGCCTCGACGATGCTGACTTTCGATGCCGTCGTCGATGCCATCGGGCAGATCGAGGCGAGGCGCCTCGCTGCGGCCGTCTGAGCCATGTGCCCTCAGCCCCATGCCGATCATGCAATCACCCGCGGCGACCCCGGTGCCGCCGGAGGGCGGAATTGGTCCGGGCCGTTCCGCAAGACGCCGGGACGGCTCGTCGGCATGACCCTGATCCGCGCCTATCAACTGACGCTGTCGAGTTTCATCGGCAATTCCTGCCGGCACCTGCCGACCTGTTCGGAGTACGGCTTCGAGGCGATCGCTCGATACGGCCTCTGGGCCGGCGGGTGGCTGACCTTGTTCCGGGTCGTCCGCTGCGGCCCGGGCGGAACCCACGGATTCGATCCGGTGCCGGACAGCCTCGCACCGCGCCAGCGCTGGTACACGCCATGGCGCTACTGGCAGCCACGCCGAAAGGACGCATGAGAGCCGTGACCATTCCGATGGAGTACCGGCAGGCCTCTGCGGATTTCGACCGGTTCATCGTCGACGCGCGCGATATCGCCGCTCTTCAGACAACCAATCAGGCCTATACGATGGTGCAGGCGGTGCTTTACACTTTCCGCCGCCGCCTCGAAATTTCCGACGCCCTGCTTTTCGCCAATGCGCTGCCGCCGGTCCTTCGTGCGATCTTCGTCGCCGATTGGGATCTGGAGGAGCCGACGCTCCCCTTCTCCGAGCGCCGGGCGATGACGCGCGAGGTGCAGGCCTTCCGCGGCAACCACAACGTCTCTCCGGAAACGGCGATTGCAGATGTAGCCGCGGCTTTGCGGCGGAATGTCGACAAAACCCTGCTCGATCGTGTGCTTGCACGGCTGCCGGCGGGGGCAGTCGATTTCTGGCGGGCTTCAAGCGAATGAAGGCTTACGTCGCCTTGCTGCACAGCATCGTTCTCGGCGACGGCCGGCGCGTCGTGATGGCCGACTTGAAGGCGATGGCCGAAGCGCTCGGCTGCAGGGGGCCGCGCACGCTTGTCGCCACGGGCAATCTCCTGTTCGAGGCGCCGGAAAAGCCGCTCGCGGAATTGGAGGCCGAACTCGAAAAGGCTTTCGAGAAGACCTTCGGCCGTCACGTCGACATCATCGTTCGTTCCGCGGAGGACTGGTCGAGACTTGCGGCAGGCAACCCTTTTCTCGCGGAAAGCGAAAGGGACCCTGCGAGCGTCCACGTGCGGGTGATGCGCTCGCCTCTCGAGGTCGACATGCGGGAGAAACTGCTCGGCTATTGCTCCAGGGGCGAGCGCGTGGCCATAGTCGACGGCGATCTCTGGGTCGATTTTGCCGGCAAGACGAGCGAA
Source organism: Ensifer sp. R1-3 (assembly GCF_056739175.1). NCBI lineage: Bacteria > Pseudomonadati > Pseudomonadota > Alphaproteobacteria > Hyphomicrobiales > Rhizobiaceae > Ensifer > Ensifer sp. R1-3. Next base: position 1,322,704 of record NZ_CP096515.1, on the reverse strand, counting down.
TCGAAGCTGCTCGGGGCGCTAACGACCAAGCGGCTCGGCATCGGGACGGTGCGCAACTGGAACACCGTAAAGGGACTGCGTGGAATGGTCGCCGGTTGAGCGGCCGCGCCTTTACTCCACGGTGAAAAAGCTTTATCAGGCCCGCGAACCGGCCCCGGCCGGCAAACCATACCACCCGCATTCGTTGGCGGGACTGGATAGGAGATCATGATGTCGCAATCCGTTTCCCTTACATTTCCTGATGGCTCCGTTCGAGAATTCGCCGCCGGCACGACCGGTCGCGACGTCGCGGAATCGATCTCGAAGTCCCTCGCCAAGAAGGCCGTCGCGATCGCCATTGGCGGCGAACTGCGCGATCTCTCGGATGCCGTGACGGAAGGCAGGATCGAGATCGTCACGCGCGAAGACAAGCGCGCGCTCGAGCTCATCCGCCACGACGCGGCCCATGTCATGGCGGAGGCCGTGCAGGAATTGTGGCCGGGAACGCAGGTGACCATCGGTCCGGTCATCGACAACGGCTTCTATTACGATTTCGCCAAGAACGAGCCCTTCACGCCTGACGACCTGCCCGTCATCGAGAAGAAGATGCGGGAGATCATTGCCCGCAACAAGCCCTTCACCAAGGAGGTCTGGTCACGCGACAGGGCCAAGGAGGTCTTTGCCGCCAAGGGCGAGAACTACAAGGTGGAGCTCGTCGACGCCATCCCCGAGGGCCAGGACCTGAAGATCTATTACCAGGGCGACTGGTTCGATCTCTGCCGCGGGCCGCACATGGCCTCGACAGGCCAGATCGGTACGGCCTTCAAGCTGATGAAGGTGGCGGGCGCCTATTGGCGCGGCGACAGCAACAATCCGATGCTGACGCGCATCTACGGCACTGCGTGGCACACGCAGGAGGAGCTGGATCAGTATCTGCACGTGCTCGCCGAAGCCGAGAAGCGCGACCATCGCCGGCTCGGCCGCGAGATGGACCTCTTCCACTTCCAGGAGGAAGGGCCTGGCGTGGTCTTCTGGCATGGAAAGGGCTGGCGGATCTTCCAGAGTCTCGTCGCCTATATGCGCCGCCGGCTCGAAGGCGATTACCAGGAGGTCAATGCTCCCCAGGTCCTCGACAAGTCGCTCTGGGAGACCTCCGGTCACTGGGGCTGGTATCGCGACAACATGTTCAAGGTGACTGTCGCCGGCGACGATACGGACGATGATCGCGTCTTCGCGCTGAAGCCGATGAATTGCCCCGGGCATATCCAGATCTTCAAGCATGGTCTGAAGTCTTACCGCGAACTGCCCGTTCGGCTGGCGGAATTTGGCGCAGTCCACCGGTATGAACCCTCCGGCGCGCTGCATGGCCTCATGCGGGTCCGCGGCTTTACGCAGGACGACGCGCACATCTTCTGCACCGACGAGCAGATGGCGGCCGAATGCCTGAAGATCAACGACCTGATCCTTTCCGTCTACGAGGACTTCGGCTTCAAGGAAATCGTCGTGAAGCTGTCGACGCGGCCGGAAAAGCGTGTGGGCTCCGATGAGCTTTGGGATCGCGCCGAAGCCGTGATGACGGAAGTCCTGCAGACGATCGAGGAGCAGTCCGAAGGCCGCATCAAGACCGGCATCCTGCCGGGCGAGGGCGCATTCTACGGTCCGAAGTTCGAATATACGCTGAAGGACGCGATCGGCCGCGAATGGCAGTGCGGAACGACGCAGGTCGACTTCAACCTGCCGGAGCGTTTCGGCGCCTTCTACATCGACAGCGAATCCGAGAAGCGTCAGCCGGTGATGATCCACCGTGCCATTTGCGGTTCGATGGAGCGTTTCCTCGGCATTCTGCTGGAGAACTATGCCGGCCATATGCCGCTTTGGATATCGCCGCTGCAGGTGGTGGTCGCAACGATTACCTCGGAAGCGGACGACTATGGCCGCGAAGTCGCCGAACGCTTGCGTGATGCGGGGCTGACGGTCGAGACCGATTTCCGCAACGAGAAGATCAACTACAAGGTCCGCGAGCATTCGGTAACGAAGGTTCCGGTGATCGTCGTGTGCGGCAAGCGCGAAGCGGAGGAGCGCTCGGTCAACATCCGTCGCCTGGGTTCTCAGGCGCAGACGGCAATGTCGCTGGACGAGGCCGTTGCTTCGCTCTCCGCCGAAGCCATGGCACCGGACCTCAAGCGCAGGAGCAATTCCAGGAAAAGCGTGTAACGGTTTTCCGTAAGTGCGCGCTCATGACGCGGCTGCCCCTCATCCGGCTGCCGCCACCTTCTCCCCATCTTGATGGGGAGAAGGGACAAGCGGCACGCTCGTCCCGCTGCAGCAACCGGCGTGAAAGATGATCGGGCGACCGCTGCTTGTCCCTTCGCCCCGCTTGCGGGGAGAAGGTGCCGGCAGGCGGATGAGGGGCGGGCTTCAGTCCTGCGCTTCCGCGGCCTGGTCGGCTTCGCCGTTGCCGTTGAGCAGCACTTCCACGTCGGTATTGACGCCTGCCTTCACGGCAAAATCGCGCTGGTAGATCTTATCCTTGTTGCGCGCCACCGCCGTGTAGCTGCCCTCGGCAAGGACGAGGGTCGGGAAGGCGCCGACGCTCTCGCTGACGACGTCGCCGGAGGAAGTGAGGATCGACCAGGCGGTATCCGCAATGGCTTCGCCGCCGGCTTCCGAGACGAGCTTCAGGGTCAGCTTCGCGGCGCGGTGCTGGATCGTCGCTTCGGTCAGCTTGCCGGCTTCGATCTGGATATCGGCACGGATGACGGCATTCACCGATCCGTAGTTCGACACGACGTGGTAGGTGTCGGCATTGAGCTGAACCACCGTACCGGGCTTGACGTCGGCGACCACGAGGCCGCGCTCGCCATCCTCCTTCACGTCGGAAGAGAAGATCGAAAAGCTGAGTTCGTTCGGCGGGATGCGGACATCGCTGCCGGAGACGGCGTTCAGCATGACGCCCCCGGCATCGAGCACGAGCACCTGTTTGTCGAGCGGGCCGTCTTCGGGCACGCGAATCTTGCGGGTCGCGCCCGCCCGGCCAAAGGCGACGTTGACGAAATATTCGCCGGGCACGAGATTGAAAGCGGTGGAGCCGCCCTCGGAGGTCGCGAGCAGCGGCAGCTTTCCGTCGCTGCCCGGAATGGGGCTGAAGACCCGCCAGGTAAGGCCCGATTGGACCGGCTTTCCCTTATCCGTCAGCAGCGCCTCGAGCTCCACGTCCTTCAGTTGGCCGCCCTGCGTCGGATCGGTGATGAGCGGACTGAAACCGGTAAGCTTCGGCATCTTGTGCGTGCCGGAGATCGAGGGAAAGCTCTTGAAGGCGTCAGTCGGATCCTCCGCAAGCGCGCGTCCCGCACCGGTCCCGGCGAGTGTGATCGCCAGAACGGTTCTCAGGAAAATACGAGGACGCAGACGCATGAGAGCAGTTGACTTCTTGACTGGGTGACTCCACTTGGGACGCCGGTATGGCATTTTCGTGGCTGCCGATCCGGCGGCAAACTAGTGGAATTCGCTCGATATGAAAACCGAAATAAAGCTTGTCGACTATCTTGCCTCCCGCAGGTCCATCCCGGCCTTTCAGATGGGTGAGCCAGGACCCAGCAAGGCGGAAGTCGCGGAAATGCTGAAGCTCGCCTCGCGCGTGCCGGATCATGGCAAATTGGCGCCGTGGCGCTTCATTGTCTATCGGGGCGAGGAGAGGGCGCGCATCAGCGCCGAACTGAAGAAGATGGCGCTTGCCGCCAAGCCGGACATGCCGGAAGAGATGATCAAGGTCGAGGAGGCGCGGCTGACGCGCGCGCCGGTCGTGGTCGCCGTGGTCAGCAAGGCGGCGCCGCATTTCAAGATTCCGGAATGGGAGCAGCAGATGTCGGCTGGTGCCGTCTGCCTCAATCTGCTGATGGCCGCAAATGCGCTCGGTTACGCCTCGAACTGGCTGACCGAATGGTATGCCTTCGAGGAACGGGCCTATCCGCTGCTCGGCGTGGCGCCGGGCGAGAAGATTGCGGGCTTCATTCACATCGGCACTGCAATGGTGCCGCCGACGGAGCGCCCCAGGCCCGAACTCGAGGAGATCGTCACCTGGGTCGGGGAGGGCGACTGATGTTCTACGACACCGCCGGAAACGGGCACGGCCTGCCGCACGATCCCTTCAAGGCGATCGTGTCGCCGAGACCGATCGGCTGGATCGGCACGCGCGGGGCCGATGGGGCGCTGAACCTTGGGCCCTATTCCTTTTTCAACGCCATCAGCGACCGGCCGAAGCTCGTGATGTTCGCCTCGAGCGGCTACAAGGATTCGGTGCGCAACATCGAGGCGACCGGGGAGTTCACCGCGAGCTTTGCCAGCCGCAACCTGAGCGAGGCGGTCAATCTCACCTCGGTGGCCGCCCCGCATGGTGAAAGCGAGTTCGAGATCGCCGGACTGACGCCTGTAGAGGGAACGCTCGTGAAGGCTCCCTTCGTGGGCGAGGCATTCGCGGCGCTGGAATGCCGGATGACGGAGATCTTCCGTCCCAAGGGTATCGATGGCGTCGTTTCCGACAGCTATGTCGTCATCGGCGCAGTGGTCGGCATTCACATCCGCGAGGAGGCCATCCGCGATGGGCGGTTCGACATGGCGACCGTCAAGCCGCTCGCCCGGCTCGGCTACATGGACTATTGCGATGGCGGCGACGTCTTCGAGATGATGCGGCCTGTTCGCTAGATCAGGTTCTAGACTTCCGGCACGACGCCTGCAGCGGCAAGAAGGTCGATCTGCTGCGGCGAGCGGAGGGCAACGCTCGAAAAGCCGTTCTCCACGCTGTTTTTCCACAGGCGCCGCACGGTCGCCTCATCCTCGGCGTCGATAGGCAGCATGTCGTAAGCCGCGATGCGGGCCTCGCAGGCTCTCAGGACTGCCGCAGCACGGCCGGCTCGAACGACAGCCGGCACGTCGCCCGTTTCGGTCACGCGCCTGCAACCACACGCTTCGGCCAGGGCCGAGGCATCGAACACCAGTGCCGAGAGGCGCGATGAGGCACCCGCCAGCGAGTGAGGCGACAGGACGCTTTCCGGCGTCGTCGCGTATTCCGCAAGAATAACCGTTCGGCCCTGGGGCTTGCCGGCCGCCGCCTCGGCGACCTTGAGCAGCACATCGAGCCGTTGAATGTCTGCCGGGCCGCGGCATCCGGCCAGAACGACGCCGTCGAAGCCGCTGCCGATCAAAGCGGCAAGCTCGTCTTCGCCCGGATCGCTACTCGTTTCGATTCGGGCGAGCAACAGGCAGCCGGCGTCCTGTCGAGGCAGATCCGAGGGCGGCAGGCCAGTTTCGCTCCCGGCAATCACGACCGCTCGGAAGGCGGTCAGGATCTCCCTGCGAGGCACCGGTTCGCCGGCCGGCAGATACAGGAACGGCAGGATGGTTTGCGCGCCGTTAACAGACATGGTGAACCAATCTTAAACCTTTGGCCGCTAGGCTTCGAGCATGGGGCTGCTCGGGTGACTAGTGGGGCATAGGTGATCATACAAGCATTTCTTCGCTGGGTGGAAACGGCGAAAGCCAGCGAACGCGCCAGTGCTGCCAGTGCGCTTGGTCGTGCCTTTGCTGAGGCCGATGTGAACGGCATCGATCGGCAGGCGGTCGAAATGGCGATGACCTTTCTCCTCGACGATCCTTCGCCCAAGGTGCGGCGGTCTCTTGCCGAGGCGCTGGCGGATTGCCCGATTGTGCCGCGCTCGATCATCAAGGCGCTTGCGCAGGACCAGCCCGAGATTGCCTACATCGCGATTTCCCGCTCACCGGTCTTGAATGACGACGATCTTGTCGACATGGCGGCGGACGGCGGCGCGGAGACGCGGGCGCTGATCGCCTCCCGCAGCGCCGTCTCATGCGCCGTTGCGGCTGCCATCGCCGAGATTGGCGGCGAGGAAGAGGTGCTCATCCTGTTGGAAAATCCGGGGGCCAGGCTTTCTCCGGGCTCGTTGCGGCGAATTGCCGACCGCCTCGGCGATAGCGTGGCCGCCCGCGGCCTGTTGCTCGAGCGTCATGATCTGCCGAGCGACGCGCGCCAGACCCTCGCCGAAAAAGCCGGCGCGGCGCTTGCGGCGTCTGACCTGGTACGCGCCGTTATCGGCGAGGACCGGGCGCAGCGTGTCGTGCGGGAGACTTGCGACGCGGCAGCGCTGACGCTTTCCTCCGCCTCCGCGCGGGAGGAATTGCAGCGGATGGTTGCCGCTCTCCGCAAAACCGGCCGCCTGACGCCGGCTCTGCTGCTGACGGCGCTTTGCAGCGGCAGGACGGAGTTTTTTTCTGCGGCAATCGTGGATCTGTCCGGAGTCCCGGAGAAGCGCGTCCGGTCGATCCTTTCGGGCGGGCGATTCCACTCGATCAGGGCCCTCCTCGAAACTGCGGGGCTTGGCCGTGAAGTGAGCGGAATGTTTTCGGAGGCCGTATTGTTCTGCCAATGCGAGGCAGATGCGGATCACGATGGAGCCTCCCTCTCCGTCGCCGCCAGACTTTCGGATCGCCTTCGCCGCCGAAGCCTCGGCGCATATCACGCCGTCGCCGAACTCGCTGAGCGGCTGGCTTTTGCCGAGCAGCGGCAGAGGGCGCGCAACTACGCCTTGATGCTCTCCCGCCAGGCCGCGTAAGACGGCTTGATTACCTCAATTGCCGAATCGGCGCGCCACCCAGGAATAGCCGTCTTCAACGTAGTGGACCGGTGCACTGACGATCGCCTTCAGTTTCTCCCGGTCGGGTACGGCGCCGCTGATCAATGCCAGGGCGCGCTTCGGCAAGGTTGGTTCTCCGCCTTCTGCCGTTGATGTTGTGTTTTGCTGCACGCCCGGCTGAGCCGGAAGCGTTGCATTCAGCTCCGGAACCGGCTCGCTTTCCGCCGTCATGCCCGGCCCTGAGCTCTCGCACACGGCCACCACGACGGGGTAGTTCCTGTCGGAGAACCGCGGCAGTTCCTTTTGCGATTCCGTGTCGCACTGCGCGATCGACGGCCAGTCGCCGTTCACGGTCGAGATGTAATGGCATTGGGTAACGTTGTCGTCGCAACCGAGAATGGTCATGACGATCAGGGCGGCTTTCATGGTCACTCTTCCGTTCAGATGATGACGACGCTTGTTTATGGCCGTCCGATTCTTTCCAAAGAAGGGCAAAAGCCGGCGGGCGCCGAAACAAATTGTTTCTCCCCGTTACGCGGATTGATTGTAGTAGCTGCGAAATTGCGTCGTTTGGCGTATTGGTCCCGGCGATCTTCGGCATTAGAGCGTTGAAATCATGTGCTTCCGGACGGGACCGAATGGAGAGACTGAAATGACCGCCGTAACCATCGCCGAAGAGTCGCCGCGCCAGCCGGCCGTCATCCGCCTGCTCGAATTGTCCGACGCCTATGCGGCATCGCTCTATCCGGCCGAAAGCAATCATCTGGTCGATCTGTCTCAGTTGGAGCAGCCCACCGTATCCTTTTTCGTGGCCCGCCGTGACGGCGAAGTCGTCGGCTGCTGTGGCCTCGTCGAAGCGGGCGACGGTACGGCCGAGATCAAGCGGATGTTCGTCGACCCGGAGGCGAGGGGGCTGAAGCTTGGCAAGCTGCTCTTATCGGCTCTCGAAGCCAAAGCGGCAAAGCTCGGTCTCACGGCAATCCGTCTGGAGACCGGCATCTATCAGCCGGAAGCGATCGGTCTCTACAAGGCATCCGGCTACGTGGAGTGCGCGCCGTTCGGCAGCTATCTACCTGATCCGCTGAGCCTGTTCATGGAAAAACCGGTTCGGCAGGAGGCGTGAGGGGCGATCGCGAGTTTCAGATGTCCAGGTTGTCCGCGAAGACCGCGCGCTCCTGGATGAAACGGAAGCGGGCCTCGGCTTTCGTTCCCATCAGGCTGTCGACGGCATCGCGGGTGCCCTCGAAGTCGACATCGTCGATTTCGACCTTGAGGAGCGTCCGCTTGGCCGGGTCCATCGTGGTTTCCTTGAGCTGCGCGGGCAGCATCTCGCCGAGGCCCTTGAACCGCCCGAGTTCGACTTTGCCGCGACCATTGAACTCCGTCCGCATCAGCTCTTCGCGATGCGCGTCGTCGCGGGCATAAAGCGTCTTGGAACCCTGGCTCAGGCGATAGAGCGGCGGCACGGCGAGATAGAGATGGCCTCCGCGGATGAGCTCCGGCATCTCCTGATAGAAGAAGGTGATCAGAAGAGAGGCGATGTGCGCACCGTCGACGTCGGCGTCGGTCATGATGATGATGCGCTCGTAGCGCAGGTCCTCTTCGCGATACTTCGAGCGCGTGCCGCAGCCGAGCGCCTGGACGAGATCGCCGATCTGCTGATTGGCACCGAGCTTCTCGCGGCCGGCGCTGGCGACGTTGAGGATCTTGCCGCGCAGCGGCAGGATCGCCTGGTTGGCGCGGTTGCGCGCCTGTTTGGCCGAACCGCCGGCCGAGTCCCCTTCGACGATGAAGAGTTCGGCACCTTCCGCCGTATTCTGGGCGCAGTCCGCGAGCTTGCCTGGCAGGCGCAGCTTGCGGACCGCCGTCTTGCGGCTGACTTCCTTTTCCTTGCGCCGGCGTACACGCTCCTCGGCGCGCTCCACCACCCAGTCGAGAAGCTTGGCCGCCTCTGCCGGATTGTCGGCGAGATAATGGTCGAAAGGATCGCGAAGCGCGTTTTCGACGATGCGCTGCGCCTCCACCGTTGCCAGCTTGTCCTTCGTCTGACCGACGAATTCCGGCTCGCGAATGAAGACCGAGAGCATGCCTGCCGCAGAGATCATGACATCGTCCGTGGTGACGATCGCAGCGCGCTTGTTCTGTGTGAGCTCGGCGTAGTTCTTGAGCCCCTTCGTCAGCGCAATGCGCAGACCCGCCTCGTGCGTTCCCCCTTCGGGTGTCGGGATGGTGTTGCAGTAGGAATGGATCTGCTGGTCGCCGCCATACCAGGTGACGGCCCATTCGAGCGAACCGTGGCCACCGGACTTTTCCGATTTGCCGGCGAAAATCTCGCGGGTGACCGTGAATTCCTTGCCGAGCGTGGCGGCGAGATAGTCCTTGAGGCCGCCGGGGAAATGAAACACGGCCCTGTCCGGGATTTCCGAACCTTCCGGCAGGAGCGCCGGATCGCAGGACCAGCGGATTTCGACGCCGCCGAAGAGGTAGGCCTTGGAGCGGGCCATTCGGAAAAGCCGCGCCGGCTCGAAACGGGCATGCGGTCCGAAGATCTGCGGGTCGGGGTGGAAACGGACCCTGGTGCCGCGCCGGTTGTGTACGTCACCCAGGTCTTCGAGGCCGCCCTGCGCGATGCCGCGGGAGAAGCGCTGGCGATAGAGCCGGCGATTGCGTGCAACTTCGACTTCAAGGTCGTCCGACAGTGCGTTGACCACGGAAACGCCGACGCCGTGCAGGCCGCCGGAGGTCTCATAGGCCTTGCCGTCGAACTTGCCGCCGGCATGCAGCACCGTCATCACCACCTCGAGCGTCGACTTGCCGGGAAATTTCGGGTGGTTCTCGACGGGGATGCCGCGGCCGTTGTCGGTCACCGTCAGGTAGCCGTCGGCGTCCAGGTTCACGTCGATGAAGTTGGCGTGTCCCGCGACCGCCTCGTCCATCGAGTTGTCGATGACCTCGGCGAACAGATGATGCAGGGCCTTTTCGTCCGTCCCGCCGATATACATGCCCGGACGGCGCCGGACCGGCTCCAGACCTTCCAGCACTTCGATTGCCGAGGCGTCGTAGTCGCTGCCGTCGCTCGTCTTGGGTGCGGGGCGCGACGCTTCGTTACCGGCGGCGGGGGCCGCGGGCTTGCGTGGCGCGGCATCCGCCGGCTTCGGCTGTTGGGGCATAGCGGAAAAAAGGTCGCTGCTGTCGTCCATGAAGCGTTCAGATCGTTCCTGTCTAATTGTCGGCTAGGCCATAGCAAGACCGCGGCGCGGCCGCCATCCTTTGTCGCGCGAATCACCGGAATTCTGCCAGAGTCTCGCCCGAAGAGCGAACAAAAGGCGAATTTCGATGCCCCGGAGGAAGAAATACCCTTTAATGAGCCAGATTTGCCGCGCCAGTGTTGCTTGGCCGAGGCGCCGGTGGCAAGGCAGGCGCCGAACGAGGGAGCCGATCGGGTGTCCATGTCCACAATTCTTTTCTCCATACGGCATCTGATCGGCGCGCTTCTTTTCGCGAGCCTTGCCGTTTCCGCAAGGGCCGAACCCGTTAAACCCTACAAGGATGCGTTGTTTCGCTATAGCAGACTGCTTCAGGAGGCGGATGGCGGCGACTTCCGCGTTGTCGATTACCAGGAACTACGCGACATCAACGAGCGCGACCAGATACCCGAGCGGCGGGTGAAGCGCGCTTACGTGTCGCTCGGTGTCAAGGGCGTGCAGGTGAACGAGACGCTCGGTTTCGGCGAGCGGGGGCTTGACGTCACCCGCGTCGGCCCCGATCGCGGCGCCGCATTCACCGTGATCTTTATTCATGGTCGCGGCGGCGACCGCCGTCTCGGTGCCAATGATTTCGCCTTCGGAGGCAATTTCAATCGCCTCAAAAATCTGGCTGTCGTCAATGGCGGAACCTATTACGCTCCAAGCGTCAGGTCCTTCGATGCTGCGGGCGTAGCGGATGTTTCGGCACTGATCCGTTTCGCAGCGGAGCGTTCCGGCGGAAGGCCGGTAATCCTTTCCTGTGCCTCCATGGGAAGCTTCATCTGCTGGGGCATAGCCCGCCAAGAGGCAGCCGTCTCGGCCCTTGGCGGCATGATGATCATGGGCGGCCCCGCCGACCCAGACTTTCGCAAGAGTGCCGCCTACGGCGCGCGGCTGCCGATACTCTTCAGCCACGGCAGCCGCGACAGCGTCTATCCGGCCGAGTCCCAGATCGCGCTCTACCGCAGCCTCAGATCGAAGGGCTATCCTGCCCGTTTCGTCCTGTTCGAAACAGGTTCGCATGGAACTCCGATCAGAATGACGGACTGGCGAGAGGCGCTGAACTGGATCCTTGACCGCTAGGCGGTTGTGGAGTTGACGGCGGTAATGAGAATGGACGATTTCGAGGAAGCGGGTCGGTTTGGAAACCGGTCTCGACCGACCGTTTCACCCGATGACTACGAGGACGGCATAAGCTCGGTGGCCGCCATGGCGTTTCTTCCCGTCGGCAATGGCCTGAGCCACGGCGATGTTTGCCGCAACCAATTCGGGACGCTTATCGAAAGCAGGAAGCATAACCGCATCCTGTCTTTCGATCCGGGGAGCGGGACCATTCGCTGCGAGGCCGGCACTATCCTTGCCGACCTGCTGGCGCGCGCCGTTCCGCATCGCTTCTTTCTTCCCGTGACGCCGGCGACGGGCCTCGTCACCGTCGGCGGCGCCGTCGCCAACGACATCCACGGCGGCAATCACCATGCGCGCGGCTCCTTCGGCAATCACGTCCGGCGCCTGACCTTGCTGCGCTCGACGGGCCAACGCCTGGTCTGCTCGCCCGAGGAGAATGCGGAACTCTTCGCTGCGACGATCGGCGGCCTGGGACTGACCGGGCTGATCCTCGACGTCGAGCTTCGGTTGATGAAGGTGCCGTCGCCGCATGTCCAGCGGCACGTGCTTCGCTTCGATAGTCTCGATCGATATTTCACGCTGGCCGAACGGGCCGAAGAGGAGCACGAGTATGCCGTAGCCTGGCTCGACCAGCTCGCGACGGGACGGCGCATGGGGAGGGGCGTCCTGTTCGCCGCGGATCACGCCGACGGCGCTTGCGAATATCCTGATATCCCGAAGGGGCCGAGGCTCGCCGTGCCTTTTTCGCCGCCCTTCAGTCTGTTCAACAGCGTGACGCTGAAAATGCTGAACGAATACCGCTTTCGCAAGCACGACCGTGGTGAGACCGTGTCGACGCAGACGTGGACTTCCTACTTTCACCCTCTCGACGCGATCGGCGGGTGGCGCAGGCTCTACGGGCGGCGTGGCCTCTGCCAGCATCAAAGCGTCTATCCCGTTGCGACCGCGCCGGAGACCACGGCGCGGTTGCTCGAAACAGCCCGCCGTGCCGGTCATGGGTCCGTACGGACGAAGCTGCACCGTTTCGGTGGCATAGCCTCCCCAGGGCTTCTCTCCTTTTCGAGGCCGGGCTTCGCCCTGACCATGGACTTTGCCAATCAAGGCGAGGCCACCGTCAAGCTGCTCGACGCTCTCGACGAGATTGCCGTCGTGGCCGGCGGTGCGGTCAATCCGTGCCAGGACTTCCGCATGAGCCCAGCCATCTTCGAAGCATCATTTCCCGCCTGGAAAAGGCTGGAGGCGCTGCGCGATCCGGCAATGGTCTCGGACTTCTGGCGGCGCACGGCTCTGGCGCCCGGGCAAACCTAACGCTTCTGCCCCCTTATGTTCATGTCGAACTCCACGACGTTGGAGTAAATGGGCGTCCCGACGGTCATGCCGTAGGGCGAGCGGCGGATGCTGCCGCGGATCGTGAAGGAAATCGAGCGCCTGTTCCAATCGGTGAGCCTCACGTCGAAGCGCTCCTTGCGGCTCTTGCCCCGCGCGGTGAGAACGCCCTCGATCGTTGCGGTATCCGGGCCGGTCTGGCTGACGCCGGTAGAGCGGAAGGTCACGGTCCTGTGGTTGGCTGCATCGAACACTGCGCTGGAGCGCAGGAAGTCCTCGATCCGGCGCTCGGTGGACCTTACGCTCTCCGGAAAAAGCGTGAACTCCACGGAGGATCGCCCGACGTCGTCGCCATCGATCCGGAACATGCCCGAGAATTTAGTGAAGCTGCCGGCAATGCCGCCGCTGCCACCCACTTGTCCCACGCTGAACTGGATCCTCGAGGAACTCGCGATGCGGTAGTTCCCGGCGGCGTTCGCAAGTGCCGGCGCTTTCGCCCCCGCAACCGGCGTCCCTGCGAGGGCAAGGGCGAGAAGCGCGAGCGGCAGGGCCACCGCCATGGACTGCTTGCCTGGGCTGGTCATGTTCGTTTCCTCTCGACAATGGTCTCGTCCTTTCCGGAAGTCTTGACGGTGCTGCCGGTGCGCGGCATTGACCCGGAGCGAAGCATGCGGATGAGCACCAAGTCGCGACGCACGAGATGGTGATAGAATGCTGCCGCCGCGTGGATCGCGACCAGGCCAAGCGTCACATAGGTGAGCATTGCATGGGCGAGGGCCCAGAACGCTTCCGAAGTCCCGGATTTCGGGAGCGGCAGATGCGGAATGATGATCAAGTTGAAATAGAAGCTCGGGATCGCCAGCGTCGAGACGGACACGACCGCCCAGCCGGACAGCGGCACGAGGAGTGCGAGCGCGATGAGCGACAGATGCGTGGCCCGTGCGGCCATGTGCTCCATCGGGCCAAGGGTAGGAGAAGCTGCCGGGCTGGTTTCCACGAGCCACCAGAGCATCCGAAACGCAGCCAGTCCCAAAGCGGTGAATCCGAACGACTTGTGCCACTGGTAAAGGGAGAACTGCAGAGCCGGGTCGATCTCGATGCGCCGCATGACGAAGCCGGCGAGGATGAGCCCGAGGATCAGAACCGCGATCGTCCAGTGAAGGGCGATCGTCACCGTTCCGAACCCGTTGTCGCTGTTGCGCAGCATGGCAGACTCCGACGCCCGGCGCGTACGTCTACGTGATGGTAGAGCGTCTCCGCATTAGACGCCCGCGGCCTCGTTTTTATTCGCTTTCGCCCGGTCGATTCGCCATTGGGGCCGGACAGCCGGCAAAGCGTTATGGGGCGACGTATTCCGCAGAGCTTGTACCGCCGGCGCCGGAATAATCCGCCTGGGTGCTTTTTTTTACGCGAGCGATTTGCTACGCCGCTTGCCGAGACGAAGAGACCTGATCTGGAGGAGATCCCATGACGCCCGATATCCGCCCGCTCGTCGCCGGCAACTGGAAGATGAATGGAACACGTGCGTCTCTGGACCAGATCAAGGCAATGGCCGAGGGCGTCAAAGGCGACCTTTCCGCGAGGGTTGACGCCCTGATCTGCCCGCCCGCCACATTGCTTTACGTTGCGACCGCGCTTTGCGACGACAGCCCTTTGATGATCGGGGCGCAGGACTGCCACCAGAAACAGTCGGGAGCCCATACCGGCGAAGTCTCGGCTGAAATGGTCGCCGATTGCTTCGGCACGCATGTGATCGTCGGCCATTCCGAACGGCGCACCGATCATGGCGAAGGCGACGCACTGGTGCGTGCCAAGACGGAGGCCGCGCATGGCGCGGATCTCGTCGCGATCGTTTGCGTCGGTGAGACGGAAGAGGAGCGCAAGGCCGGCCGGACGCTCGATATTCTGAAGCGCCAACTCGCCGAGAGCCTGCCGGATCAGGCGACGGCCGAAAATACGGTGATCGCCTACGAACCCGTGTGGGCGATCGGCACCGGCCTGACGCCCACCGTGTCCGACGTCGAGGAGGCGCACGCCTTCATGCGCCGCGAGCTCGTCTCGCGCTTCGGCGCGGAAGGCGGCAAGATGCGCATCCTCTATGGAGGTTCCGTCAAGCCCTCGAATGCGAAGGAACTCATGGGCGTTGCCAATGTCGACGGCGCCCTGATCGGCGGCGCGAGCTTGAAAGCCGATGATTTCCTCGCCATCTACAGGGCCTATGAAGAATTGACTGCCTGATTGCCGCGGGACTTGGAATAGCTGGCGGCTTGGTATAAAGAGGCGCCAAATTTGACGCGGCCCCACGGTGAGGCCGGCGTCGTTCGATTCGCATGCCCCGCAGAGGGCAGGACTGGAAGCTGATGCAGACCGTACTACTCGTCATCTATCTCATGGTGGTCGTCGCCCTGATCGGCGTCGTTCTCATTCAGCGTTCCGAAGGCGGCGGTCTCGGGATCGGCGGCGGCTCGGGCTTCATGTCCGCGCGTGGCACGGCCAATGCGCTGACCCGAACGACCGCGGTTCTGGCCTTCCTTTTCTTCGCCCTGGCGCTGGCGATGGGCATCCTGTCGCGCTACGAGCCGCAGGCGACCGACATTCTCGACCGAATCCCGGGAACGAGCTCGAGCGGCGGCGTACTCGATTCGCTCGGTGGCGGTCAGACCGCACCGGCCGGCGGAAACACCGAGGCTCCGGCCAATGGCAACGGCGCCAACAACGCCGCACCGGCAGGTGGCACTGCCGCGCCTCAGGCCCCGGCAGGTGCCGCACCTGCCGCTCCGGCCCCCGCAGCCCCGGCTGATGGTGCCAATGGCAATACGGGATCGCAAGTTCCGAGCGGTCAGTAAGGCCGCAAATCAGAAGATCTGCCGGCGGATGCCTTCATCCGCCGGTTTTGTTTTGTGTGAAATCTGCCATTCCGCACGGAAAATTCTGAAAGACGAATTTTTCGGTGGCGGAATCGTTTGTGAAAAGGTATCCGGTGACTCCCATGGCGCGATATGTATTCATCACTGGCGGCGTGGTCTCCTCCCTCGGAAAAGGCATCGCTGCGGCCGCTCTTGGAGCGTTGCTGCAGGCGCGTGGCTACCGTGTGAGGCTGCGCAAGCTCGATCCCTACCTGAACGTCGATCCGGGCACCATGAGCCCCACCCAGCACGGCGAGGTGTTCGTCACCGACGACGGCGCGGAAACGGACCTCGATCTCGGGCACTACGAGCGTTTCACGGGGCGCTCGGCGACCAAGACCGACAACATCACCACGGGCCGGATCTACAAGAACATCATCGACAAGGAGCGGCGTGGCGACTATCTCGGCGCGACGGTCCAGGTGATCCCGCACGTCACAAATGAAATCAAGAACTTCGTCACCGAAGGCAATGAGGACTACGATTTCGTCATCTGCGAAATCGGCGGCACGGTCGGCGATATCGAGGCGATGCCCTTCATGGAGGCGATCCGCCAGCTCGGCAACGATCTGCCGCGCGGCACCGCCGTCTATGTCCATTTGACGCTGATGCCCTACATTCCGGCCGCGGGCGAGCTGAAGACCAAGCCGACCCAGCATTCCGTCAAAGAACTGCAGGCGCTCGGCATTCATCCGGACATCCTGCTCGTGCGCGCCGACCGGGAAATCCCGGAAGCGGAACGCCGCAAGCTGTCGCTCTTCTGCAATGTCCGCCAGTCCGCGGTCATCCAGGCGCTCGACGTCGCTTCGATCTATGACGTGCCGATCGCCTATCACAAGGAAGGGCTCGACAACGAAGTGCTTGCCGCCTTCGGCATCGAGCCGGCGCCGAAGCCGCGCATGGAAGCCTGGGAAGATGTGGCGCACCGGATCCGCACGCCTGAAGGCGAAGTGACGATCGCGATCGTCGGCAAATATACCGGCCTGAAGGATGCCTATAAGTCGCTGATCGAGGCGCTCTACCATGGCGGCATCGCCAATCGCGTCAAGGTCAAGCTCGAGTGGATCGAGTCGGAGGTCTTCGAAAAGGAGGACCCGGCGCCCTATCTGGAAAAGGTCCACGGCATTCTCGTTCCGGGCGGATTCGGCGAACGCGGCTCGGAAGGCAAGATCAATGCGGCGCGCTTTGCCCGCGAGCGCAAGGTGCCCTATTTCGGCATCTGCTTCGGCATGCAGATGGCGGTCGTCGAAGCGGCGCGCAATCTCGCCGGTATCGAAAAGGCGTCTTCGACGGAATTCGGCCCGACCAAGGAGCCGGTCGTCGGCCTGATGACCGAGTGGGTGAAGGGCAATGAACTCGAGAAGCGGTCCGCCGCGGGCGATCTCGGCGGCACCATGCGCCTCGGCGCCTATCGCGCAGCGTTGAAGCCCGACACCAAGATCGCCGGGATCTATGGGTCGCCCGATATTTCCGAGCGTCACCGCCACCGCTACGAGGTCAATGTCGATTACAAGAGCCGACTGGAATCCTGTGGCCTGGTTTTCTCCGGCATGTCCCCGGACGGCGTTCTGCCGGAGACGATCGAGTATCCCGACCATCCCTGGTTCATCGGCGTTCAGTACCATCCGGAACTGAAGTCGCGCCCGCTCGATCCGCACCCGCTCTTTTCGAGCTTCATCGAGGCGGCGCTCGAACAGTCCCGGCTTGTGTAGCCGGATCACCGAATAGGCAATGACTTCTGCGGCCGCCTGCAAGAGGCGGCCGTTCGCATTTCCGGTCACGGTACCGGGCGCCCCGCCGCCGCGCTTGCAATCGGCGGTCAAAAGTTGCAAACAGCGGCAAACCGGTCATCAGGGAATCCGCCATGAGCCAATCCAAGCGAACCGCCCGCCCGCTCGATCATCTCGTGCTGCCGGTGGCCGATCTCGCGCGGACGAGGCAGCGCCTGGCGGCGCTCGGCTTCACGGTTGCCGATGAGGCGCGCCACCCCTTCGGCACAGCAAATGCCTGCGTCTTCTTCTCGGACGACACCTATCTGGAGCCGCTCGCGGTCGCTTCGCGGGAGGAATGCGAGGCAGCCGCGCTTGAAGGCAACGCCTTCGTGGCGCGTGACCAGGCGTTTCGTTTTCGCCAGGGGGCGGAGGGCCTGTCGGCCGTCGTGCTCGGGACGCCGGACGCTGCCGAAGATCACATCCGTTTCCGCTCGCGCGGCATCTCCGGCGGCGAAATGCTCGAATTCTCACGGCCTTTGCGGCTGCCCGACGGGCGCGAAGGGCTCGGTTCCTTCCGGCTTTCCTTTGCCGCGGACCTGCGTTCGCCGGACTTTTTCCTTTTTGCCTGCCAGCGCCTGCGTGCGCTGCCGGTCGACAGCAGCTCGCTTCACCGCCATGGAAACGGCGTGCTCGGCATTGCCGAGGTCGTGCTTTCGGAGCAGAACCCGACGGATTTCCAGTATCTTCTGCAGGAAGCCGTGGACGAGCGCGAGGTCTCGGCCCATTCCTTCGGCATGGACATCCAGGCAGGCAGTGCCAAAATCAACGTCCTGACCCCGGCCGGCGTGGAGGCATTCTTCGGTCGCTCGATCGAGGGTGCAGAGCGCGGCTTGCGGGGTCGCGCCGTGGTCTTCCGCGTGAGCGATCTGGAGGCCACGCGGGCGCTGTTCGCGCAGAACGATATCGAATTCGCAGAAATGGGCGGACGCCTCATTGTTCCGGAAGCGCCGGGTCAGGGTGTAGTCTTCGCCTTTGGAGGATGATGATGGAAACCAATTCAAGGGTCGTCGTCGGCGAAGGTGCCGGCCAGGTGGTGTTCTCGCAGAAGGAACGGCTGACGCTGATCGCCGGACCCTGCCAGATGGAGAGCCGCGAACACGCCTTCATGATTGCGGGGGAGCTCGTCGAGCTCTGCAGATCGCTCGGGCTCGGACTCGTCTATAAATCTTCTTTCGACAAGGCGAACCGTACCTCGCTCTCCGGCAAGCGCGGCATCGGGCTCGACAAGGCGATGGAGGTCTTCGCCGACCTCAAGCGGGAGTTCGGTTTTCCGGTGCTGACGGATATCCATACGGAAGAGCAATGCGCTGCCGTGGCCGAGACCGTCGACATCCTGCAGATCCCGGCCTTTCTGTCACGGCAGACGGATCTGCTCGTCGCCGCCGCCAAGACGGGGCGGACGATCAACGTCAAGAAGGGCCAGTTCCTCGCCCCCTGGGACATGAAGAACGTCCTTGCCAAGTTCACCGAGAGCGGCAACCCGAACGTGCTTCTCTGCGAGCGCGGCGCTTCCTTCGGCTATAATACGCTGGTCTCCGACATGCGCTCGCTGCCTATCATGGCGGCACTCGGCGCTCCGGTGGTCTTCGATGCGACCCATTCCGTGCAGCAGCCGGGCGGGCACGGCGGTTCGAGCGGCGGCCAGCGTGAGTTCGTCGAGACATTGGCGAGGGCGGCCGTGGCCGTCGGTGTCGCCGGTGTCTTTGTCGAGACCCATGAGGATCCCGACAATGCTCCCTCCGACGGTCCGAACATGGTGCCGCTGAAGGACATGCCGCGGCTGCTTGAGAAACTGCTCGCCTTTGACGCGGTTTCGAAAGCGTGAGCCGGTGCCGCGCTTCGTGAATTTTTCATGAAGCGGCCCGGCGGTCCGGATTTTGCGATCCCGGCGCCATTGTAATTTCAAGGCCGTGAATTAAGACAGGCCGACCATCATCATCGTCCACAAGGGAAGAGATCATGACTGCAATCATCGACATCATCGGCCGAGAGATCCTCGACAGCCGCGGCAACCCGACCGTCGAGGTCGATGTCCATCTCGAGGATGGCAGTTTCGGTCGCGCGGCGGTTCCCTCGGGCGCCTCGACCGGTGCGCATGAAGCGGTTGAGCTGCGCGATGGAGGCACGCGTTATCTCGGCAAGGGCGTAGAACGCGCCGTCGATGCGGTGAACGGCGAGATATTCGAGGCGATCGGCGGCCTCGACGCTGAAAACCAGATCCAGATCGACCGTACCATGATCGAGCTCGACGGCACGCCGAACAAGTCGCGCCTCGGCGCCAACGCCATTCTCGGTGTTTCGCTGGCCGTCGCGAAGGCCGCTGCGGAAGCCTCCGGCCTGCCGCTCTACCGCTATGTCGGCGGCCCGAACGCGCATCTCCTGCCCGTTCCGATGATGAACATCATCAATGGCGGCGCTCACGCCGACAATCCGATCGACTTCCAGGAATTCATGATCATGCCGGTCGGCGCCGAGACCCTCAAGGACGCCGTCCGCATGGGTTCGGAAGTCTTCCACACGCTGAAGAAGCAGCTCGCCGCGGATGGCCACAACACCAATGTCGGCGACGAAGGCGGCTTTGCGCCGGGCCTCGCCTCTGCGCCTGCAGCCCTCGACTTCATCATGAAGTCGATCGAGAAGGCCGGCTACAAACCGGGCGAGGACATGTATGTCGCCCTCGACTGCGCTTCGACCGAATTCTTCAAGGACGGCAAATACGTGCTCGAGGGGGAGGGCCGTACGCTGGAGCCGGGTGCCATGGCCGAGTATCTCGCCGAGCTCGCCGGCAAATATCCGATCATCTCGATCGAGGACGGCATGGCTGAAGACGATTGGGACGGCTGGAAATCCCTGACCGACCTCGTCGGCAACAAGTGCCAGCTTGTCGGCGACGACCTGTTCGTCACCAATTCTGCGCGCCTGCGCGACGGCATCAAGATGGGCGTCGCGAACTCCATCCTCGTCAAGGTCAACCAGATCGGATCGCTTTCGGAAACGCTCGATGCGGTCGAGACCGCGCACAAGGCGCGTTATACCGCCGTCATGTCGCACCGCTCCGGCGAGACCGAGGATTCGACGATTGCCGACCTCGCGGTCGCCACCAATTGCGGTCAGATCAAGACCGGCTCGCTCGCACGTTCCGACCGGCTCGCCAAGTACAACCAGTTGATCCGTATCGAGGAACAGCTCGGCCCGCAGGCGCAATATGCCGGACGCTCGGTCCTGCGTGGATGATTGAAGGCGGGGCGGGGGTAGTTTTCCGCCTCTCATCCGCCTGCCGCGACCTTCTCCCCGTTCTGACGCTACGGCATGCACATATCTCTTGCGCGCCGGGGCGGCGGATACTGCTGATGAAGGGGATCCCTCGGGAACCCAACCGGCTCAACCCCGCTCGGTCTCGGTTGCCCCTCAACCGGCTGCCGCCACCTTCTCCCCGCAGGCGGGGAGAAGGGATATGCCGCGCCCGTTCGCTCCCTCGGGCGGACGGTGAATGCGGGGTTCAGTCGGCGCCGCTTGTCCCTTCTCCCCGCCTGCGGGGAGAAGGTGCCGGCAGGCGGATGAGGGGCGGGTGACCGCTAATGCCAATGTTAGCGCATACGGGTTTGATCCCAAGACCCATCCGCAAGCCTCGCCACTGCTGGAAATACAGATGCCGCCACTCCGGAGTAAGTCCGCGAAGGGCTGGACAACAAGAGATATGTGCATGCCGTAGCGTTCTGACGGGGAGAAGGGACAAGCGGCGGCGCTACGAGTCCCTTCGCCCCGCTTGCGGGGAGAAGGTGCCGGCAGGCGGATGAGGGGCCGCCGCGATTTCATGGCCGATGGCCGGCCGACGGCGCTCCGTCCTCCGAATTCCCTCTCCATTCGCAAATTATTCATGGTCAACCGTCGGTTAATCAATCGACGCTAGTCTTCATATTCGTACTGCGTATTGGAGCGGGCGCGGGATTATGGTTTGCAGTTTCTCCTGCAGCCCGCTCCAACTCAATTCAGGGCATGAGCGATGTGGACACGGCATCACAAGAAGCGAAGACTGGGGCGATTGGTGGTGCCGTTGCTGGCGGTCGCCTTCCTTTCCTATTTCGGCTATCATTCGATCCATGGCGGCTATGGTCTGGAGGCGACGAAGGAGTTTGACCGCCAGATTGCCGAGCGGCAGGCACGGCTGGACGAGCTCACTCAGACGCGAAAAATCCTGGAAAAGGAAGTCGAGCTGATGAGCGACGGTTCGCTGGAGAGAGACATGCTGGATGAGAAGGCTCGCCTCGCGCTCAACATGTCGCGCAGCGACGAGATCGTTATTTTCCACCACTCTGCGAATTAACTGAAAATAGGTTAAGTCAAAAAAGACCTGAAAGTTCAAATGGTTGGCGCGAATAATAGCCATGCAAATATGGCATTGCTGCCGCGCTTTTCTTTCCCTATGGTAGCCGCCAAAGGCTAACCATTGGGAGGAACGAATGGCTCCGCGAAAATCCGCGTCCGTTTCCAGCCGCAAGACCGCTGCCAAGCCGGCCAAGAAAGATTTTGCCGGCGGCACGATCGCCGAATTCTCCAAGGAAGACGATCTCAAGGCCTACCGGGAAATGCTGTTGATCCGGCGTTTCGAGGAAAAGGCCGGCCAGCTCTACGGCATGGGATTCATCGGTGGTTTCTGTCACCTCTATATCGGTCAGGAAGCCGTCGTCGTCGGGATGCAGCTGGCGCTGAAAGAGGGCGACCAGGTCATCACCGGCTATCGCGACCATGGCCATATGCTCGCCTGCGGCATGAGTGCGCGCGGCGTGATGGCGGAGCTCACCGGGCGCCGTGGCGGTCTTTCCAAGGGGAAGGGCGGCTCTATGCACATGTTCTCCAAGGAAAAGCATTTCTATGGCGGGCACGGCATCGTCGGTGCACAGGTCTCGCTCGGGACCGGCCTCGCTTTCGCCAACAGATACCGCGGCAACGACAATGTAAGCCTCGCCTATTTCGGCGACGGTGCCGCCAACCAGGGTCAGGTCTATGAGAGCTTCAACATGGCCGCTCTCTGGAAACTGCCGGTGATCTACATCGTCGAGAACAACCGTTATGCCATGGGTACCTCCGTGTCGCGGGCATCGGCGCAGACCGATTTCTCCCAGCGCGGCGCTTCCTTCGGCATTCCCGGCTATCAGGTCGACGGCATGGATGTCCGCGCCGTCAAGGCCGCAGCCGACGAGGCGGTCGAACATTGCCGTTCCGGCAAGGGCCCGATCATCCTCGAAATGCTGACCTACCGCTATCGCGGCCATTCCATGTCCGATCCGGCGAAGTATCGCTCGAAGGATGAAGTGCAGAAGATGCGTTCGGAGCATGATCCGATCGAGCAGGTGAAGGCCCGCCTGACGGATAAAGGCTGGGCCACCGAGGACGAACTGAAGCAGATTGACAAGGAGGTTCGCGACATCGTTGCGGACAGTGCCGATTTCGCCCAGTCTGATCCGGAGCCGGATGTCTCCGAGCTCTATACCGATATCCTGCTTTGATCCGGGGAGGGACAAACATGCCTGTAGAAATCCTTATGCCTGCCCTTTCCCCGACCATGGAGGAAGGCACGCTCTCCAAGTGGCTGAAGAACGAGGGGGACAAGGTGTCCTCCGGCGATGTCATCGCGGAAATCGAAACCGACAAGGCCACGATGGAAGTGGAAGCGGTAGACGAAGGCACGATCGGCAAGCTGCTGATCGCAGCCGGCACCGAGGGTGTGAAGGTGAACACGCCGATCGCCGTCCTGTTGCAGGATGGCGAAGCCGCAAGCGACATCGATTCCATGAAAACCGAAGCCCCGAAAGCGGAAACGCCTAAGCCGGCCGCGGCTGAAGCGCCGGCTGCTTCCGCGGCGCCCGTCGCGGCGCAGCCCAAGGCGGACGTTCCTTCCGACCCGGCAATTCCGGCCGGAACCGAAATGGCGACGATGACCGTCCGCGAAGCGCTTCGCGACGCGATGGCCGAAGAGATGCGCGCCAATGAGGACGTCTTCGTCATGGGCGAAGAGGTCGCCGAATACCAGGGCGCCTACAAGGTCACGCAGGGCCTGTTGCAGGAATTCGGTGCGCGCCGCGTGGTCGACACGCCGATCACGGAACATGGCTTTGCCGGCGTCGGCGTCGGCGCGGCGATGACGGGTCTGCGCCCGATCGTCGAGTTCATGACGTTCAACTTCGCCATGCAGGCGATCGACCAGATCATCAACTCGGCCGCTAAGACGCTCTATATGTCCGGCGGCCAGATGGGCGCGCCGATCGTCTTCCGCGGTCCGAGCGGTGCTGCAGCCCGCGTCGCCGCGCAGCACTCCCAGTGCTATGCCGCCTGGTACAGCCACATTCCGGGCCTGAAGGTCGTCATGCCCTATACGGCGGCGGACGCGAAGGGGCTGCTCAAGGCCGCCATCCGCGATCCGAACCCGGTGATCTTCCTCGAAAACGAGATCCTTTACGGCCAGTCCTTCGAAGTGCCGAAGCTCGACGATTTCGTGCTGCCGATCGGCAAGGCACGCATCCATCGTACCGGCAAGGACGCGACGCTCGTCTCCTTCGGCATCGGCATGACCTATGCGATCAAGGCCGCGGCGGAACTCGAGGCGCAGGGTATCGACGTCGAGATCATCGACCTTCGCACGATCCGGCCGATGGACCTGCCGACCGTCATCGAGTCCGTCAAGAAGACCGGCCGCCTCGTCACCGTCGAGGAAGGATATCCTCAGTCCTCCGTCGGCACCGAGATCGCCACCCGCGTCATGCAGCAGGCCTTCGACTATCTCGATGCGCCGATCCTGACGATCGCCGGCAAGGACGTGCCGATGCCTTACGCGGCCAACCTTGAAAAGCTTGCTCTGCCGAATGTCGCGGAAGTCGTCGATGCGGTGAAAGCCGTCTGCTACAAATAAGGGGGTCGTTCGATGCCAATCAACATCACCATGCCGGCCCTCTCTCCGACCATGGAAGAAGGCAATCTGGCCAAGTGGCTGGTCAAGGAAGGCGACAAGGTCAAGTCCGGCGATGTGATCGCCGAGATCGAGACCGACAAGGCGACCATGGAAGTGGAAGCCGTCGATGAGGGCACGGTCGCCAAGATCGTCGTTCCCGCCGGCACTGAAGGCGTCAAGGTCAATGCGCTGATCGCGGTTCTCGCCGCCGAGGGCGAAGACGTCGCGACTGCCGCCAAGGGCGGCAACGGTGCAGCGGGAGCAGCCCCGGCACCGAGGCCGAAGGAAACGGCCGAAACGGCACCGGCCGCGGCTCCGGCACCCGCCGCAGCGCCGGCACCCGCCGCAGCGCCGGCACCGCAAGCTGCTGCTCCGGTTTCTCCTGCGCCCGCCGATGGCGAAGGCAAGCGCATCTTTTCGTCGCCGCTGGCACGCCGCCTCGCGAAGGAGGCAGGCATCGACCTTTCGGCGATCGCCGGTTCCGGACCGCATGGCCGCGTCGTCAAGAAGGACGTCGAGACAGCCGTTTCCGGTGGCGCCGCCAAACCCGCCGCCGCGCCGGCAGCAGCTCCGGCCTCGGCGACGCTCGGTAAGGGCATGTCGGAGGACGCCGTCCTCAAGCTCTTCGAGCCAGGCTCCTACGAACTCGTGCCGCATGACGGCATGCGCAAGACGATCGCCAAGCGCCTCGTCGAATCGAAGCAGACGATCCCGCATTTCTATGTTTCGGTCGATTGCGAGCTCGACGCGCTTATGGCGCTGCGCGCCCAGCTGAATGCCGCAGCACCTGAAAAGGATGGTAAGCCGGTCTACAAGCTTTCCGTGAACGACATGGTGATCAAGGCGCTTGCTCTGGCGCTGCGCGACGTTCCGGATGCGAATGTGTCCTGGACCGATCAGAACATGGTCAAGCACAAGCACGCGGACGTCGGCGTGGCCGTCTCCATCCCCGGCGGCCTGATCACGCCCATCGTCCGCCAGGCGGAGTTGAAGAGCCTCTCGGCGATCTCCAACGAGATGAAGGATCTCGGCAAGCGCGCGAAGGAGCGCAAGCTGAAGCCGGAAGAATATCAGGGCGGCACCACGGCCGTCTCCAATATGGGCATGATGGGCGTCAAGGACTTCGCCGCCGTCGTCAATCCGCCGCACGCGACGATCCTCGCGGTCGGCGCCGGCGAGGACCGTGTCGTCGTCAGGAACAAGGAAATGGTCATCGCCAATGTGATGACCGTCACGCTTTCGACCGACCATCGCTGCGTCGATGGCGCGCTCGGCGCCGAACTGCTCGCCGCCTTCAAGCGCTACATCGAAAACCCGATGGGTATGCTCGTCTGATGCGATCCGGACCGGCTTCCCAGCCGGTCCTTTCCCCATGAAAAGCGAGTAGGCAGATGAAGACAGTCCTTTGCTACGGTGACAGTCTGACCTGGGGATACGATGCAACCGGTTCCGGCCGGCATGCGCTGGAGGACCGTTGGCCGAGCGTGCTGCAGAAGGCGCTCGGTTCGGACGCGCATGTCATCGCCGAAGGGCTGAACGGGCGGACGACCGCCTATGACGACCATCTCGCCGATTGCGACCGGAACGGCGCGCGTGTCCTCCCGACGGTCCTGCACACCCACGCGCCACTCGATCTCATCGTGTTCATGCTCGGCTCGAACGACATGAAACCGATCATTCACGGCACCGCTTTCGGCGCGGTGAAGGGCATCGAGCGCCTCGTCAATCTGGTGCGCAGGCACGACTGGCCGACGGAAACGGAGGAGGAGCCCGAGATTCTCATCGTCTCGCCGCCGCCGCTCTGCGAGACGGCCAACAGCGCTTTTGCCGCCATGTTCGCGGGCGGGGTCGAGCAATCCGCAATGCTGGCGCCGCTTTATCGCGATCTCGCCGACGAGCTCGACTGCGGCTTCTTCGACGGCGGATCGGTGGCCAGGACGACGCCGATCGACGGTGTCCACCTCGACGCGGAGAACACCCGGGCAGTCGGCAGAGGATTGGAGCCTGTCGTGCGGATGATGCTCGGGCTTTGACGATGACGGCTGGCGCGACCCTCAGGCCTGCTAAGCGAAGCGAGGCAGCGGAACTTGCGATCCTGATCGACATCGCCTCACACGGCTTTGCCTCCTGGCTCTGGTACGGCGGCGTTCTGAGCAAATCCGCGGAAACCGCCTTCGAGCATGGCCGCAACGTGCTGCGTCGGGATGCCGGGCCCGGTACGTGGCGCGATGCGGTGGTGGCCGAAATCGGAGACGAGATCGTCGGCGTGTCGGTTTCCTACGGCATCGATGCATCGATCCTCGAGATCCAGCCGAAACATCCCGTGCTTGCGCCCTTGCTTTTCCTGCAGAAGCAGGTGGTCGGTCACTGGTTCATCGATAGCCTCGGCGTTTACCGCCATTACCGCGGTAAAGGCATAGGCCGCGCTCTGCTCGAGAACGAGTTTTCCCGCGCTGGACAGGCGCCGGTGAGCCTGATCACCGAAAGCCACAATGAAACAGCGCAGGCGCTTTACAGGCTGAACGGCTTCGAGGAGGTGGCGCGCGCCGAGGCCGTGCCGCTTTTCGAAGACAGCAGAAAACACGACTGGGTGCTTTTCACCCGCAACGCCGCTTGACCAAAGGTAGGAAAAACATGGCTGAGAATTACGACGTTATCGTTGTCGGTTCGGGTCCGGGCGGATACGTGACCGCCATTCGTTCGGCGCAGCTGGGTTTGAAGACGGCGATCGTCGAGCGGGAGCATCTGGGCGGGATCTGCCTCAACTGGGGCTGCATTCCGACCAAGGCGCTGCTGCGCTCCGCCGAAATTCTCGACCATGCCAACCATGCCAAGAACTACGGCCTGACCCTCGAAGGCAAGATCACCGCCAACGTCAAGGATGTCGTTGCCCGCTCGCGCGGCGTCTCCGCGCGGCTGAACGGCGGCGTCGCCTTCCTGATGAAGAAGAACAAGGTGGACGTGATCTGGGGTGAGGCGAAGCTCACCAAACCCGGCGAGATCGTCGTCGGCGCGCCGTCCAAGCCAGCCGTCCAGCCGCAGAACCCGGTTCCGAAGGGCGTCAAGGGAGAGGGTACCTATACGGCCAAACACATCATCGTCGCAACCGGCGCGCGCCCGCGCGCGCTCCCCGGCATCGAGCCGGACGGCAAGCTGATCTGGACCTATTTCGAGGCGATGAAGCCGGAGGAATTCCCGAAGTCGCTGCTCGTCATGGGCTCCGGCGCGATCGGCATCGAATTCGCGAGCTTCTACCGCTCGATGGGCGTCGACGTGACCGTCGTCGAACTGCTGCCGCAGATCATGCCGGTCGAGGATGCGGAAATTTCCGCCTTCGCCCGTAAGCAGCTCGAAAAGCGCGGCCTGAAGATCATCACCGATGCCAAGGTGACGAAGGTCGAGAAGGGCGCGAACGACGTCACGGCGCATGTGGAGACGAAGGACGGCAAGGTCACGCCGATCAAGGCGGACCGTCTGATCTCCGCCGTCGGCGTTCAGGGCAACATCGAGAACCTCGGCCTCGAGGCTCTCGGCGTGAAGACCGACCGCGGCTGCATCGTCACCGATGGCTACGGAAAGACCAATGTCGCGGGCATCTATGCGATCGGCGACGTCGCCGGCCCGCCGATGCTGGCGCACAAGGCCGAGCATGAGGGCGTCATCTGCGTCGAGAAGATTGCCGGGGTTCCCGGCGTGCACGCGCTCGACAAGGGCAAGATCCCGGGCTGCACCTATTGCGACCCGCAGGTCGCCTCCGTGGGCCTCACGGAAGCGAAGGCCAAGGAACTCGGCCGCGACATCCGCGTCGGCCGATACAGCTTCGGCGCAAACGGCAAGGCGATCGCGCTCGGCGAAGACCAGGGCCTGATCAAGACCATCTTCGACAAGAAGACCGGCGAACTGATCGGCGCGCACATGGTAGGGGCCGAAGTGACGGAACTCATCCAGGGCTTCGTCGTCGCCATGAACCTGGAGACGACCGAAGAGGAACTGATGCACACGGTGTTCCCGCACCCGACCCTTTCGGAGATGATGAAGGAAAGCGTGCTCGATGCCTACGGCAGAGTATTGAACGCCTGATGACGCGCGGCCGTCCGGAACTTTCGGCTTTTTCACGCATTGATTGCATGGCATCTACAATGCGGGGAGGTTCTCATGAGCTTGAATGGCGTAGGTATCCTGGCGGCGATCATCATCGGCGGGCTTGCCGGCTGGTTGGCGGAAAAATTCATGAACAGCCAGATGGGGCTGTTCGCGAACATCATCCTTGGCATTATCGGCGCCGTGGTATTGAATTTCATTCTCGCGGCCCTGGGCATGGCCTACACCGGCTGGATCGCCTATCTCATCATCGGATTCATCGGCGCATGCCTGTTGATCGCGGCGGGCCGCGCCGTTCGAGGGTAGGGCCATTCACCATTCGTTTGCCGTCAGGCTGCCATGCAAATGGTGGCCTGACTTTTCATGTCCGGCTGTTTATATAAGGCGACAAGGTGCGGGCGGCCTTGCTGCCGCTTGCCCGTCACTATGAAGGAAGACACATGGTAACGGTTTTCGACGCCGTCTCGGATCGGGCGCAGCGTGTTCGCCACCCGGAAAAGGCCCACCGGCCCGACACCGAGGTCCTGCGCAAGCCGGACTGGATCCGTGTGAAGGCACCGACCTCGAAGGGATACCAGGAGACCCGCTCGATCGTGAAGAGCCACAAGCTCGTGACGGTCTGCGAGGAAGCCGGATGCCCGAACATCGGCGAGTGCTGGGACAAGAAGCACGCGACGTTCATGATCATGGGCGAGATCTGCACGCGTGCCTGTGCCTTCTGCAACGTCGCGACCGGCAAGCCCAATGCCCTCGATCTGGACGAGCCCGCAAATGTCGCCAAGGCGGTGAAGCAGATGGGCCTGAGCCATGTCGTCATCACCTCAGTCGACCGCGACGACCTCGACGACGGCGGCGCCGAGCATTTCGAGAAGGTCATCTTCGCGATCCGGGAAGCCTCGCCGGAAACCACGATCGAAATCCTGACGCCCGATTTCCTCCGCAAGCCCGGCGCGCTGGAGCGTGTCGTGGCCGCCAAGCCGGACGTTTTCAACCACAATCTCGAAACGGTTCCGTCCAACTACCTGACGGTCCGGCCGGGCGCGCGCTATTTCCATTCGATCCGGCTACTGCAGCGCGTGAAGGAACTCGACCCCACCATGTTCACCAAGTCGGGCATCATGGTCGGCCTCGGCGAGGAGCGCAACGAAGTGCTGCAGCTGATGGACGACCTGCGTACCGCCGATGTCGATTTCCTGACGATCGGCCAATATCTGCAGCCGAGCCGCAAGCATCACAAGGTCGAGAAATTCGTCACTCCGGAAGAATTCAAGTCCTACGAGACGGTCGCCTACACCAAGGGCTTCCTGATGGTTTCCTCAAGCCCGCTGACCCGCTCGTCCCACCATGCCGGCGACGACTTCGCAAGGCTGAAGGCGGCGCGCGAAAGGAAGCTGGCTGCGGCGGAGTAGTCCGCCTGCTTCCGCCCCTCATCCGGCCTGCCGGCCACCTTCTCCCCGCAGGCGGGGCGAAGGGACCCCGTGGCAACACCCCGCACTCGTTTACCCGATGAGGATCGGGACGGCTCGGCGAGTCCCTTCTCCCCATCATAATGGGGAGAAGGTGCCGGCAGGCGGATGAGGGGCATTCGCGACATGCTGCCAAATTCAACAAGTGCGGCGCACCAATCACTTGAGCAGGACGCGCATGAGGCGCTCATTTATCGACCCTGAATGCCGGCAGCGAAAGCAATCGGACCGCTACCGACAAGGCAAAGCTTGCGTCACCCCTAACGTGGTCGGCGGCTGGCGATTGATTTTCGAGGGCTCGGTGCGTCAAGTTCGAGGGATCATCAATATTCCTATAATGCGACAGTGGGTTGCGCAATTTCATGAGACGTTGAAGATCTTTGACGTCGGCGTCGACGATGATCCCCCGGCTCAAGCATCGTTCGAGGGTAATAGGAAATTTGACCCTTGGCGGCAGTTGTTCCCCGTCAATTCCGAGTTCCAGGTATGATGCCAAAAGATGTTCTGCAAGCCCTTGGCATAACATCACGGTCGCGATGTAGTTTCCATGAACGAAGCTCGATCTGGCTTCTGTCCAAGCAAGATATGTCGTCTCGCCTCCGGTGAACATCGTGCCGTTTGCGCCGAGGGACGTCGAGAGGTCCGCCAATTGGCGGAACCGAGCAACCTTTGAAGGCAGCTCGTCATGCAGGTCGGCCAAGAGGATTCGGACAAAGCCAAGATCGGTGACCGGCGACAGAATTTCGAGTTGTTGCTCTTCGTCCATAATATCTCGTGCGAAAGGAAGCTCGCGCAGAATAGAGGAAACGCGGTGAGTTACGAAAGGCGAATTCCTTTGCCAGCATAGGGCGCCATGCGAACATATAGCATCAAGGTCGAATATCGTTCGCATGAGCAGTCTGCCGCAACAAGCCGGGCACAAATGCGCCGCCTCCTTGATCTTCCGGCGCTGGGGCCTTAACTCAAATTCATGCCGCATTTCGAAACCAACCACGTCGTCAAGCACTCGGCCGAGCAGATGTTCGCTCTCGTTGCCGATGTCGAGCGTTATCCGGAGTTCCTGCCCCTTTGCGAAGCGCTGAGCGTACGCTCGCGCAAGGAGCGCGACGGCAAGGTGCTGCTGCTTGCCGACATGACGGTCGGCTACAAGGCGATCCGGGAAACATTCACAACCCAGGTGCTTCTCAAACGGGAAGAGCGGATCATCGACGTCAACTATATCGAGGGTCCGTTCAAGTACCTCGACAATGTCTGGCGTTTCGAGCCCGTGGACGAAAGCCAGTCGATCGTACACTTCTGCATAGACTATGAATTCAAGAGCCGCCTTCTGGGCGCGCTCATGGGCTCGATGTTCGATCGCGCCTTCCGCATGTTCTCCGAGGCATTCGAAAAGCGGGCGGATGTGATCTACGGGTCGTGAGCCAGCTCTGCGACCAGATCGAGCGCCGTGTGCACGGTGGCAAGCCGCACCGCAGCCCGGCCGATGTCGCCGTAGCGCATTTCCCGGTAAATCATCGCGCCGTCGCGAGCGGCAGCGGCGAGATGGACCAGGCCGACGGGCTTCTCGGCGGAGCCGCCGCCCGGCCCGGCTATGCCCGTGACGGCCACGGCCATATCGGCGGCTGAGTGCAAAACCGCGCCGCGGGCCATCTCCATTGCCGTCTCACGCGAGACGGCGCCATGTGCGGCAAGCGTTGCGGGGTTCACGCCGAGCATCTCGACCTTCGCTTCGTTGGAATAGGTGACGAAGCCGCGGTCGACGACGGAGGACGAGCCTGCGATTTCCGTCAAGGCGCCGGCGATCAGGCCGCCGGTGCAGGACTCCGCGGTCGCCAGTTTAAGTCCGCGGGAGGTGAAATCCTGGATTATGGCCCGCGCTTTCTCTTCAGTATCGGTCGTCCACATCGGGCTTGCTCCGTGATGTATAGACGACGGTCGCGGTGGCGATCGCCGCAATTCCTTCGTTCCGCCCGACAAAGCCGAGTTTCTCGTTGGTCGTCGCCTTGATCGAACAGCGGTCGAGCGAAATACCGAGTATCGCTGCAAGGTTCTCGCGCATCTGCTGACGATGCGGCCCGACCTTGGGCGCCTCGGCAATCAGCGATATGTCGGCATTGGTAATAGTGCCGCCGCGCTCGCGGACGATCCGCGCAGCGTGTTCGAGAAAGATGCGCGAAGGCGCGCCCTTCCACTGCGGGTCGGATGGCGGGAAGTGGTCGCCGATGTCGCCGGCACCGCAAGTGGCGAGCAGGGCGTCGGTCAAGGCGTGCAGGGCTACGTCCGCGTCGGAATGGCCGGAGAGTTTGCGGTCGTGGGGGATGAAGACACCACAGAGGGTGACACCGTCGCCGTCCACGAGTTGATGCACGTCATAGCCGTTGCCGGTGCGCACATCGGGAATGGCCATGCGGGTCAGTTTCTCGTCTGCCATCGACAGGTCCCTCCGGAGTGTCAACTTGAAATTGTCCACGGCTCCTTCCACCAGAAGGACGGGGATGCCGGCCCATTCGGCGATAGAGGCGTCGTCCGTAAAGTCGGACCTGCCGCTTGCCGCCGCTCGCCGGTGAGCGGAGAGGATCGGCTCGAGGCGGAAGCACTGCGGCGTCTGCGCGGCGTAGAGATCGGTTCGCGGAACGGTCTCGGCGACGAGGCCGGCCGCCTTCGTACGCTTCAGCGTGTCGGCGACCGCAATTGCCGGCAGGAGGGCCTGGGCGCCGTCACGAAGCGCCGCACCGCAGCGATCGAGCAGTGTGTGATCGAAAAAGGGGCGCACCGCGTCGTGGATCATCACGTATTCCACGCCGGTAGCGGCGACCGCTTCCAGCCCGGCGAGCACCGAAAGCTGGCGCGTCGCTCCGCCGTGAACCACCGTCAGCTCGAAGGTCCCGGCCATCCGCTTGCGGGCCGCCGCGAACAGCTCTTCGTCATCGGGGTGGATCACGACGACGACGGGTCCCGCTCCGGGCCATGTCGCGAAAATGTCAAGCGTATGGGCGATAACGGGCCGATCACCGATCGTGCGGTATTGCTTCGGTCCCTCGGCCGACTGGCCGGCGCGCTCGCCGCGGCCGGCCGCAACGATCACGACGCCGCAGGAGAACTGTTCTTCGCCTTGCATCTTCTGTATGTGGTCCCGCATTCGCCAATATTCGCCGTGATGTACCGCGAAGGTCCTGCCATGGCCAGCCATGCGAGGAATTTTGTCCCGCGCGTCGAAAGGGCTTGGCAAGCAGAAGAACAATGTCTAAAAATAGTGCAAGATTTTCATGTGCCTGAAAGATATGCATTTGCCCTCGACGGCTTTTTCACCCTCGCTTCTGATCGGGAATGTCGAAATCCGCAATCGCGTAGCGCTCGCGCCGATGTCCGGCGTGACGGATCTTCCCTTTCGCATGCTTGCCTGGCGTTTCGGCGCGGGGTTCGTCGTGACCGAGATGGTGGCGAGCCGCGAACTGGTCGGTAACGCCGCCGAATCCTGGGCGCGGCTGAAGAATTCCGGCATCGATCCGCACATCGTGCAACTCGCCGGGCGTGAAGCGCACTGGATGGCCGAGGCGGCGAGGATCGTCGAGGCCAATGGCGCCGATATCATCGACATCAACATGGGCTGTCCCGCGAAGAAGGTCACCGGCGGCTATTCCGGATCTGCGCTGATGCGCGATCCGGATCATGCGCTTTCGCTGATCGAAGCGACGGTCAAAGCAGCCACGGTCCCGGTAACGCTCAAGATGCGCCTCGGCTGGGATGAGAATTCGATCAATGCGCCGCTGATTGCCCGAAGGGCCGAGGAGGCAGGCGTGAAGGCGATCACCATTCACGGACGAACACGCATGCAATTCTACAACGGCAAAGCCGATTGGGATGCGATCCGGGCCGTCCGCGAGGTGGTCTCCATCCCGCTGATTGCCAATGGCGATGTGGATTCGGTTGCGGATGCGCACGAGATCCTGCGCCGGTCGGGTGCGGACGCCGTCATGGTCGGTCGATCGTGCCAGGGGCGGCCGTGGCATGCTGGCGTTCTCGCCGGCGCTGCTGCTCACCCGGATGCGTCGGGCGTCGCCCGCATATTTGCGGAGCATTACGAGATGATGCTCGAATTCTACGGCGTGGAGGTCGGGCTGCGGACCGCCCGCAAACATGCGGGCTGGTATCTCGATCGTTTCGCGCCCGAGCTTCCCGCTTCGGAGAAAGCCGCGATTCTGACATCGACCGATAAGGGTTTCGTACGCGACAGCGTGGTAGCCGCCATTGTTCGCTCCGGCGGGGCGGCGGCGAGGGAGGAGATTGCGGCATGACCGAGAAGGCAACGGCACCGGTGGAAGGTGCCAACGATCTTTCCATGGCCGTGCTGAACGCGATCCAGAATCCGGTCATCCTGGTGGATGAGAACGGCTTCGTCGCCTTTGCGAACTGGGAGGCCGAATCCTTCTTCGGGGCCAGCGCCAACCATCTTGCGCGCCACGATATCAGCGCTTTCATTCCGTTCGGCAGCCCGCTCCTGACGCTGATCGAGCAGGTTCGCGAGCGTCGGGCGGCGGTCAACGAGTACCGGGTGGACCTCAGCTCTCCGCGCCTCGGAGCCGACAAGCTCGTCGATCTCTATGTGGCCCCGGTACTGTCGCAACCCGGATCGGTGGTGGTCGTCTTTCAGGAACGGTCGATGGCGGACAAGATCGACCGCCAGCTCACCCACCGTGCCGCAGCGCGGTCCGTTACCGGCCTTGCTTCCATGCTCGCCCACGAGATCAAGAATCCTCTTTCGGGCATTCGCGGCGCCGCGCAGCTCCTGGAAACCTCCGTCAATGACGAGGATCGCGCCCTGACGAGACTGATCTGCGACGAAACGGACCGCATCGTCTCGCTCGTAGACCGGATGGAGGTCTTCTCCGACGAGCGCCCGGTCGACCGCCTGCCGCTCAACATCCATGCGGTGCTCGACCACGTCAAGGCGATCGCCAAGGCCGGCTTTGCCCGGAGAATCAGGATATCGGAACATTACGATCCGTCGCTTCCCCCGGTTTTCGCGAACCGCGACCAGTTGGTTCAGGTCTTCCTGAATCTGATCAAGAATGCGGCCGAGGCGATCGGCGACAGGGCGGACGGCGAGATTCTGCTGACGACGGCCTATCGGCCGGGCATTCGCCTCTCGGTCGCCGGAACGCGCGAAAAGATCTCGCTGCCTCTGGAATTCTGCGTGCATGACAACGGTCCGGGCGTCCCTCCCGATCTGCTGCCGCATCTTTTCGACCCGTTCATCACCACCAAGACGAACGGGTCCGGTCTCGGCCTGGCGCTTGTGGCCAAGATCATCGGCGGCCACGGCGGCATCGTCGAATGCGACAGCCAGCATAGCCGCACGACTTTCCGCGTTCTCATGCCGGCATCCAAGGGGCTGGCGGCCGATGACGAAACTCCGATGACAAAAGGAACCAATGGATGACGGGCGCAACGATCCTCGTCGCGGATGACGACGCAGCCATTCGCACCGTGCTGAACCAGGCGCTCAGCCGTGCCGGATACGATGTGCGCATCACCTCCAATGCCGCAACCCTCTGGCGCTGGATATCCGCCGGCGACGGCGACCTGGTCGTGACCGATGTCGTGATGCCGGATGAAAACGCCTTCGATCTCCTGCCACGGATCAAGAAGGCACGGCCGGATCTGCCGGTTCTCGTGATGAGCGCTCAAAATACCTTCATGACGGCCATCAAGGCTTCGGAGAAGGGCGCTTACGATTATCTGCCGAAGCCGTTCGATCTGACGGAGCTGATCGGCATCATCGGCCGGGCGCTCGCCGAACCGAAGCGGCGGCCCTCCAAACTCGAGGACGATTCGCAGGACGGGATGCCGCTGGTCGGCCGTTCCGCCGCCATGCAGGAAATCTACCGCGTGCTTGCGCGGCTGATGCAGACCGACCTCACGCTGATGATCACCGGCGAGTCCGGCACCGGTAAGGAACTCGTTGCCCGTGCACTGCACGACTATGGCAAGCGGAGAAATGGCCCCTTCGTCGCCATCAACATGGCGGCGATCCCGCGCGACCTCATCGAGTCGGAACTGTTCGGTCATGAAAAGGGGGCTTTCACCGGCGCCCAGACGCGCTCCACCGGGCGCTTCGAGCAGGCCGAAGGGGGGACGCTCTTCCTCGACGAAATCGGCGACATGCCGATGGATGCGCAGACGCGTCTCCTGCGCGTGCTGCAGCAGGGCGAGTATACGACCGTCGGCGGACGCACGCCGATCCGCTCGGATGTCCGCATCGTCGCTGCCACCAACAAGGACCTGAAACAATCGATCAATCAGGGCCTTTTCCGCGAAGACCTCTACTATCGCCTGAATGTCGTGCCCCTGCGTCTGCCGCCCCTGAGAGACCGCGCCGAAGACATCCCGGACCTTGTCCGCCATTTCGTCCAGCAGGCCGAAAAGGAAGGGCTCGACGTCAAGCGCTTCGATCAGGAGGCGCTCGAATTGATGAAGGCGCATCCCTGGCCGGGCAATGTGCGCGAGCTCGAGAACCTCGTTCGCCGTCTGACGGCACTTTATCCACAGGATGTCATTACCCGCGAAATCATCGAGAACGAACTGCGTTCGGAGATCCCGGACAGCCCGATCGAGAAGGCCGCGGCGCGCTCGGGCTCGCTGTCGATATCGCAGGCGGTCGAGGAAAACATGCGGCAGTATTTCGCGAGCTTTGGCGATGCCTTACCGCCCTCCGGCCTTTACGACCGCGTCCTTGCGGAAATGGAATATCCTCTGATTCTCGCGGCTCTGACGGCGACCCGCGGCAACCAGATCAAGGCGGCCGACCTCCTGGGTCTCAACCGCAATACGCTGCGCAAGAAGATCCGCGAACTCGGGGTCTCGGTGTACCGCAGCTCGCGTAGCGCTTGACTGAGATGCAACACCGTTGCATTTTCGCCACAATGCGTTGCTTGAACCTCGCATAAGCGTCGATTCGCCGGCGCTCGGTCGCAGCCGGTCGATCAGACGGGTGCGGGCGGGGAGCTTTGCGTATCCGAAAGGCGACGCGGCGCTTTAAGGTTCAATGTCTCGGTCCGAAACGCAGGCGTATGCCGGTGTCGTCGGTACGCCGGTTGGGGGTAGCACTTTTCATGGTGGATGGAATGGCCTTGCCATTGGGCACGGAGGACGGAGTCACTGCTGCCCAGGATCGGCGAGCCTCCTTTGCCTTGCCGGGGCTTATGCTCGCCACCGGTGCCCTGATCTGCGCCACCTTGTCGCTGCTCGTTCTCCTCGGTCTGACCCCGATCCGGCCCGAGAGAAACATCGTGATCGCCTGTGCCGGCATCAACGGCCTCTTCGTCGTGGGCCTGATCTATCTCATCGCTCGCGAGATCTTCAGACTGCTCAGGGCGCGCAGCAAGGGAAGAGCCGCAGCGCGCCTGCATGTGCGCATCGTCGCGCTCTTCTCGATCGTCGCGATCACGCCGGCGATCCTCGTCGCGATCTTCGCCAGCATCACCCTCGATGTCGGCCTCGACCGCTGGTTCTCGCTGCGTACGCAGGCGATCGTCCGTTCCTCCCTGAACGTCGCGCAGGCCTACGTCCTCGAGAATGCCAGCTACCTTCAGGGTCAGACGGTGTCGATGGCCAACGACCTGGAGCGCAATCGCCAGCTCTATAGCCTCGACCGTACCGGCTTCGTCGAGCTGATGACACGGCAGGCGAGGGGGCGCGGCATGCTCGGCGCATTCCTCGTGCGCGCTGACGGCAGCGCCATACTCCAGGCCAATATTTCGACCGATCGTCCGCTGCCGGCGATCCCGCAGGACGCACTGAAAAGCACCATTGCCGGTCAGCCGACGCTTATCCCCCCGGGCGTGACCAATCTGGTGGGAGCCGTCATTCCGCTCGAAAACATTCCGGGCACCTATCTTTACACCGTCCGAAACGTCGATCCGGAAGTCATGCGATCGATGCGGCTGATGGAAGAGAACACTGCGGAATACAAGACGCTCGAGGCCGGGCGGACCTCCCTGCAGATCGCCTTCGGCGTCCTTTACATCGGTTTTGCCCTGATCGTGCTGCTGGCGGCGATCTGGACGGCCATTGCGGTCGCCGACCGCATCGTCCGGCCGATCCGGCAGCTGATCGGCGCCGCCGACAGCGTCGCTTCCGGCAATCTCGACGTCGTCGTTCCCGTGCGCGCCGTCGACGGCGACGTCGGCAACCTGTCGCGCACGTTCAACAAGATGGTGAGCGAAATTCGGACCCAGCAGGATCAGATCCTGGTGGCGAAGGACGAGGTCGACCAACGCCGCCGCTTCATCGAGGCAGTGCTCTCCGGCGTGACGGCGGCAGTCATCGGCGTCGGCAGGGATCGCCGCATCACCATCTTCAATCCGTCTTCGGAAGGGATGCTCAAGAAGGCGGCGCCGGAGCTCATCGGAGCGAATCTCAGCGACGTGGCCCCGGAAATCGAAGCGGTTCTGGTCGAGGCCGAGAGCCGCTACCGCAACGATTACCGCAAGCAGATCAATATCATGCGCGGCGGCACCGAGCGCACGATGAATGTTCAGGTGACGCGGGAGGAGGGCGACGAATCGCATGGCTCCTATGTCATCACCGTCGACGACATCACGGATCTGGTAATCGCGCAGCGCTCCACCGCATGGGCGGACGTCGCTCGCCGCATCGCACACGAGATCAAGAACCCGCTGACGCCGATCCAGCTCTCGGCCGAGAGGCTGAAACGCCGCTATGGCAAGCAGATCGATCAGGAGGACCGTGCGGTCTTCGACCAGTGCACCGAAACGATCGTGCGCCAGGTCGAGGACATCGGCCGGATGGTCGACGAATTCTCCGCCTTTGCGCGGATGCCGAAGCCGACGAAGGAGAAGTCGGACCTGCGGGCGATCCTGAAGGACGCCGTATTCCTGCGCGAGATGGGCAACAGCCACATCAACTTCGTCCGCGATTTCGGCGACGAACCGCTCGAGGGGCAGTTCGACGGCCGCATGCTGGGTCAGGCATTCGGCAATCTCGTCAAGAACGCGGTGGAGGCGATCGAAGCCGTGCCCGCGGGAACGTCACGAGGCGCGCCCACAGTCGTCATCCGATCCCGTCGCGATGATACCACCGGCCGTTTCGTGGTCGACGTCATCGACAACGGCAAGGGGCTTCCGACCGAGAACCGGCACCGAATTCTGGAGCCGTACATGACGATGCGGGATAAGGGCACCGGTCTCGGCCTCGCTATCGTCAAGAAGATCATAGAGGACCACGGCGGGCAACTGGAACTGCACGACGCACCGCCGGACTTCGACGGTGGCGCCGGGGCGATGATCCGGGTGGTTCTGCCGCCCGCCGGCGAGACCGGGGGCGAAGATAATTTGAAGGATAAGGGTAATACCAATGGCGGCTGATATTCTGGTTGTGGATGACGAGGAGGATATTCGCGAGATCGTCTCGGGAATCCTTTCGGACGAGGGCCATGAAACGCGGACCGCTTTCGACAGCGAGAGCGCTCTCGCGGCGATCAACGACCGTGTGCCGCGCCTGATCTTCCTGGACATCTGGATGCAGGGAAGCAAGCTCGACGGCCTGGCACTGCTCGACGAGATCAAGAACCGGCACCCCGATTTGCCGGTCGTGATGATCTCAGGTCACGGCAACATCGAAACCGCCGTTTCCGCGATCAAGCGCGGAGCCTATGATTTCATCGAGAAGCCGTTCAAGGCCGACCGGCTGATCCTGATCGCCGAGCGGGCGCTCGAGAATTCCAAGCTCAAGCGCGAAAACTCAGAGCTGAGACGGAAGTCGGGCGATCCGGTGGAACTGATCGGAACCTCCGTTGCCGTGTCGCAACTGCGCCAGATGATCGAGAAAGTGGCGCCCACCAACAGCCGTATCATGATCCAGGGACCGTCCGGCTCCGGCAAAGAACTCGTCGCGCGGATGATCCATCGCAAGTCCGCGCGTGCCAACGGTCCCTTCGTGGCTCTCAATGCGGCTGCGATCACGCCCGACAGAATGGAGATCGCGCTTTTCGGTACCGAAGGAACGACGGGGCAGCCGCGTCGAACGGGTGCACTCGAGGAGGCCCACGGGGGCATCCTCTATCTGGACGAGGTCGGCGAAATGCCGCGCGAAACGCAGAACAAGATCCTGCGCGTCCTCGTCGACCAGCAGTTCGAGCGGGTCGGCGGCTCCAAGCGCGTCAAGGTCGATGTCCGCATCATCTCCTCGACCGCCTACAATCTCGAGAACATGATCACCGAAGGCCTGTTCCGCGAGGACCTGTATCACCGGCTCGCCGTCATTCCGGTGCGCGTTCCCGCTCTTGCGGAGCGGCGCGAGGACATTCCTTTCCTGGTCGACATGTTCATGCGACAGGTAAGCGAACAGGCCGGCATCCGTCCGCGCAAGATCGGCGAGGATGCGCTGGCCGTGCTGCAGGCGCACGATTGGCCCGGTAATATCCGCCAGCTGCGCAACAACATCGAGCGCCTGATGATCCTTGCGCGCAGCGACGGTCCCGATACGCCGATCACCGCCGACATGCTGCCGAACGAGGTTGGGGACACCTTGCCGAAGATCTCGGCGCAGGGCGATCAGCACATCATGACCCTGCCGCTGCGGGAGGCTCGCGAGATGTTCGAACGCGATTATCTGATCGCCCAGATCAATCGCTTCGGCGGCAATATCTCGCGCACCGCCGAATTCGTCGGAATGGAGCGCTCCGCCCTTCATCGCAAGCTGAAATCGTTGGGCGTGTGATCAGAAACCCATAACGAGCCATCGGC
Organism: Ensifer sp. R1-3; assembly: GCF_056739175.1. Classification (NCBI taxonomy): domain Bacteria; kingdom Pseudomonadati; phylum Pseudomonadota; class Alphaproteobacteria; order Hyphomicrobiales; family Rhizobiaceae; genus Ensifer; species Ensifer sp. R1-3. Next base: position 1,282,425 of record NZ_CP096515.1, on the reverse strand, counting down.
AGATCCGTCCCATACGTAAGGAATAGCAATGAAGGTGATCATATGCGGGGCAGGGCAGGTCGGTTACGGCATCGCCGAGCGGCTGTCGCGCGAGAATAACGACGTTTCGGTGATCGACACGTCGGCCGCGCTGATTGCCTACATAACCGAGACGCTGGACGTGCGTGGTTACGTCGGCCACGGGGCACATCCGGATGTACTGGCGAAGGCGGGCGCCGACCAGGCCGACATGCTCATCGCGGTAACGCTGTACGATGAGGTCAACATCGTCGCCTGCGAAGTAGCCCATGCGATTTACAACGTACCGACCAAGGTCGCCCGCATCCGCGCGCAGAGCTATCTTGCGCCCGAATATTCCGACCTCTTTTCGCGCGAGAACGTCCCGATCGACGTGACGATCTCTCCGGAAATCGAGGTAGGGCGGCTCGTACTTCGCCGCATATCCTTTCCCGGCGCCACCGACGTGGTGCGCTTCGCGGACGATCGGATCGCGATGGTTGCGATCGAATGTATGGAAGACTGCCCCGTCGTCGACACGCCGCTGCAGCAATTGAGCGAGCTCTTTCCCGATCTGCACGCGACCGTGACCGGTATCTTCCGGGACGGTAAGCTGATCGTTCCGCATTCCTCCGACCAGTTGAAGACCGGCGATCTCGCCTATGTGGTCTGCGACCGCGACCATGCCCGCCGCACGCTGGCGCTCTTCGGCCATGAAGAACAGGAGGCGCGGCGGATCATCATCCTCGGCGCCGGCAATATCGGCTATTTCGTCGCGCGAACGATCGAGGAACAGCAGCCGCGCATGCGGGTGAAACTCGTCGAAAACGACCGGGATCGCGCCGTGCTCGTCGCCGACAAGCTCAACAGCACGGTGGTCCTCCACGGCTCGGCCATGGATCAGCGGATCCTGGCGCAAGCGGATGTCCAGGAGGCGGATCTCGTCGTCGCGCTGACGAATAACGACCAGATCAACATCCTCGGGAGCATGCTTGCCAGGAGGCTTGGAGCGAAGTCGACCCTCGTGCTGATCAACGAACCGGCCTATCAGGACTTCGCCGGCGCCGCCGGCGTCGACGCCTATATCAATCCACGCGCCGTCACCATCTCGCGTGTGCTGCAGCACGTGCGAAAGGGCCGCATCCGGTCGGTCTACGCGGTGCAGAACGGCATGGCGGAGGTGATCGAGGCAGAGGCGCTCGAAACCTCTCCGCTGGTCGGCAAGGCGCTGCGCGAGCTCGAATTGCCGGAGGGTATCCGCATCGGCGCGCTCTATCGCGACAAGGCCTATGTGTGCCCAGACGGCAACACGCGGATCAAGGCGAAGGACCGCGTGGTCCTCCTCGCGGCCGCCGAGACCGTCCGCGATGTCGAACAGCTCTTCCGCGTCAGCATTCAATATTTCTGAGGGCCTCAGCCATGCCGAGAATCGCCTATGTCAACGGCACTTACGTCCGGCACGCCGAAGCCGCCATTCACGTCGAGGACCGGGGTTACCAGTTTGCCGACGGCGTCTACGAGGTCTGCGAGGTGCGGCACGGCTTCATCATCGACCTGACCCGTCACCTCGATCGCCTCGGGCGGTCCCTGGGCGAGCTCAGGATAGGCTGGCCGATGAGCCGTGCGGCGCTGATCCATGTCATCCGGGAGGTGCTGCGCCGAAACAGGGTCCGCAACGGGCTCTTCTATCTGCAGGTGACCCGCGGCGTCGCGCGGCGGGATCATGTTTTCCCTGATGCGGACACGCCGCCGTCGATCGTCGTCACCGCCAAGCGCACGGATCCCGGGGCGATCGCCCGGAAGAATGCCGAGGGCATATCGGCGATAACGGTGCCGGAGAACCGGTGGGATCGCGTCGATATCAAGAGCGTCGGCCTTCTCCCGAATGTGCTTGCCCGTCAGCAGGCGAAGGAAGCGGGCGCGCAGGAGGCGATCTTCGTCGACGTGGACGGCATGGTCAAAGAGGGGGCGGCGACGAATGTATGGATCGTGGACCGCGAAGGGACGTTACGCACCCGCCCGGCGGAAAGTGGCATTCTGCGCGGCGTGACCCGCACCACCCTGATGGACGTGGCCAAGCCGCTGGGCCTTGCGATCGAGGAAACGGCCTTCTCCGTGGAAGAAATGCTCGCAGCGCGGGAGGTCTTCATCACCGCTGCTACCAGCATCTGCTTTCCCGTCGTTTCCGTCGACGGAAAGACGATCGGCAACGGTCATCCAGGAAGCATAGCACAGAATATTCGCGAGGCCTTTTTCGACATTGCGGAAAAGACGGTGATTTGATACCAAACCCTGCGGAGGTGCCGGGATCGTACGTGACACCTTAAAAATTAACAAAATGCACCGGCGCCAGAACGCCGGCAAATAAGAAAGAAGCGGCGCGATGGCGGAACGTTCTCAAAACTTGCAGGATCTCTTTCTCAACACGGTCCGCAAGCAAAAGATTTCTTTGACCATATTCCTCATCAACGGCGTCAAGCTGACGGGTGTCGTAACATCGTTTGACAATTTCTGTGTGCTGTTGCGCCGCGACGGTCATTCTCAGCTCGTCTACAAGCACGCCATCTCGACGATCATGCCGGGCCAGCCGTTGCAGATGTTCGAGAATGAGGAAGCTGCCTCCTGACGGGATGTGAGGAACATTACCAAGCGTGATTCAAAATCGTCGTCGATCATTCCGGAGCTCGAGAGGCTCCGCGATGATTCGCGTGCCGTCGTCGTCGTTCCGATCCTGAAAAAGACCGGGAAGGCTTCTGCCGACATCGTTGCGCAGCCCGCTACGCGTTCGGACGAAAGCCGGCTGGAGGAGGCGACGGGCCTGGCGCTCGCCATCGACCTGGACGTCGTTCACGGCATGATCGTTTCCGTCGCCCAGCCAAAACCGGGCACGCTGCTCGGCACCGGCAAGATCGAGGAGATAGGTCACGTCCTGAGCGAGAAGGATGCGGGGCTCGTGATCGTCGATCACCCGCTGACGCCTGTCCAGCAGCGCAATCTCGAAAAGGAATGGAACGCCAAGGTCATCGACCGCACCGGCCTCATTCTGGAAATCTTTGGCCGGCGTGCCTCCACCAGGGAGGGCACGCTGCAGGTCGATCTCGCACATCTCAATTATCAGAAGGGCCGCCTGGTTCGCAGCTGGACGCACCTCGAACGGCAGCGTGGCGGCGCGGGTTTCATGGGCGGGCCCGGCGAAACGCAGATCGAGGCCGACCGCCGGCTGCTGCAGGACAGGATCGTCAAGCTGGAGCGCGAGTTGGAGCAGGTGCGGCGCACGCGCCAGCTTCACCGGTCGAAGCGCAAGAAGGTGCCGCATCCGATCGTCGCGCTCGTAGGCTATACGAACGCGGGCAAATCGACGCTCTTCAACCGGATGACCGGGGCCGGCGTGCTCGCCGAAGACATGCTCTTCGCGACGCTGGATCCGACGCTGAGGCGGCTGAAACTGCCGCATGGGCGTATGGTCATCCTCTCCGACACCGTCGGCTTCATTTCCGATCTGCCGACGCATCTGGTCGCCGCCTTCCGGGCGACGCTGGAAGAGGTACTCGAGGCCGACCTGGTCCTCCATGTGCGCGACCTGTCCGATCCGGACAATCAGGCCCAGGCAAGCGACGTGCTGCGTATCCTGGCCGATCTCGGCATCGACGAGAAGGAGGGTGCCGAGCGCATTGTCGAGGTCTGGAACAAGATCGACAAGGTCGAGCCGGAAGTGCGCGAAGCGCTGGTGAAGAAGGCCGCGAGCGCCGACAACACGGTCGCCGTTTCGGCCATGACCGGCGAAGGTGTCGACGATCTCCTCACTGAAATAGGCCGGCGTCTTTCCGGCGTCATGACCGAGTGCACCGTCGTTCTGGGTCTCGATCAGCTCCAGTTGCTGCCTTGGGTCTACCAGCATGCGATCGTCGATGGCCGCGAAGACCTCGAGGATGGACGCGTGAGCCTGGACCTGCGTCTGACGGAGGGAGAGGCCACGGAGCTCGAGAGGCGGCTGGGCAACGGCCCGAAGGCCGTCGAAGAGGATTGGTAGCAGCCAGGAGTGTTGCGCCATTTTCTGACTTTCCGCACAGGTTATAAGAGTGGACCGCACCCTCGCCACCCTCATCCTTGTGCTCGTCACAGGGATCCAGCAGCGCCGCGTCTGCGGCGCGGGAGAGTCTTTCCAGCCCAATGACTTGGCCTGGCTGGATTCCTGTGACAGGCACAGGAATGAGGGAGGCGGGGATGCACGGGCGCTGCCGCAACCTCGTTTGGGGACTGCGCGCCATCTCCTCGATATCCGCGCACCTATGAGAACTATTCCGAGGGACCGGACCCTCTCTCCCCTCATCCCTGTGCTCGTCACAGGGATGAGAGCAGCGCCGCGTCTGCGGCGCGGGTGAGTCTTTTCAGCCCAAGGACTTGGTCTGGCTGGATTCCTGTGACAGGCACAGGAATGAGGGAGGCGGGGATGCACGGGCGCTGCCGCAACCTCGTTTGGGGACTGCGCGCCATCTCTTTGATATCCGCGCACCTATAAGAACTATTCCGAGGGACCGGGACCATCTCTCCCCTCATCCCTGTGCTCGTCACAGGGATCCAGCAGCGCCGCGTCTGCGGCGCGGGTGAGTCTTTTCAGCCCAATGACTTGGTCTGGCTGGATTCCTGTGACGAGCACAGGAATGAGGGAGGTGGGGACGGGCGCTGCCGCAAACCTCGTTTGGGGACTGCGCGCCATCTCTTTGATATCCGCGCACCTATAAGAACTATTCCGAGGGACCGGGACCATCTCTCCCCTCATCCCTGTGCTCGTCACAGGGATCCAGCAGCGCCGCGTCTGCGGCGCGGGAGAGTCTTTTCAGCCCAAGGACTTGGTCTGGCTGGATTCCTGTGACGAGCACAGGAATGAGGGAGGCGGGATGCACGGGCGTTACGGTAACCTTCGCCCGAAGGACATGCGCGCCATCTCATTAATATCCCACGGCCTACGAGAAGTATTCCGAAGGACCGCACCCGCTCCACCCTCATCCCTGTGCTCGTCACAGGGATCCAGCAGCGCCGCGTCTGCGGTGCGGAAGAGTCTTTCCAGCCCAATGACTTGGCCTGGCTGGATTCCTGTGACAGGCACAGGAATGAGGGATTGTGGTATGCACGGCCGCTGCAACTTTCGCTTGCGTATACGCGAGGGAATGTTCAACCTGTTACGCAATGAAAGGTTACGTCTACATTCTGGCATCGAAGCGAAACGGAACACTGTATACGGGCGTGACCCGTGACCTGCCTCGCCGCCTCCTCGAGCATCAGAACGATCTGACGCCTGGATTCACGTCCAGATACGGCGTGAAGATGTTGGTGTGGTTCGAGGAGTTCGACCTGCTGACTTCCGCCATCATGCGGGAGAAGACGATGAAGAAATGGCCGAGGAAGTGGAAGCTCAATTTGATAGAGGAACTGAACCCCGAATGGGAAGACATCTCTCAATATCTTCACGGCTTATGAAACGCGCCGAGGGACCTTACCCGCTCCACCCTCATCCCTGTGCTCGTCACAGGGATCCAGCAGCGCCCCGTCTGCGGCGCGGCTGAGTCTTTTCAGCCCAAGGATTTCGCCCGGCTGGATTCCTTGACGGGCAGGGATGAGGAATAGCATAGACGCAGCGGGTAACGCACGAGCCTACGTCAGCTGCCTTTCGATAGCCTTCGCCGCCTGCCAGAGTTCTTCCATGCGCTCCAGCGACGCCGCATCGAGCGTTTCGCCTCCGGCTTCCAGTTCCTTCTCGATGTGGCCGAAGCGGCGCCGGAACTTGGTATTGGTGCCGCGCAGCGCCATTTCCGGATCGGTGCCGACATGGCGGCCGATATTGACGAGCACGAAGATCAGGTCGCCGAGCTCGTCCGCGACCTTCCCGAGGTCACCGTCTTTAAGTGCCTGCCGCAGCTCGCCGATTTCCTCCTCGACCTTGTCGAGGATCGGCTCAGGCTCGGACCAGTCGAAGCCGACCTTTGCCGCCCGTTCCTGCAGCTTCAGCGCCTCGACCAGCGCCGGGAAGCTGCGTTGGATCGAGCCGAGATGGCCAGCATGCTCCTCTTGCGACACGCCGCGCTGCAGGCGCCGTTGCCGCCGGTCGGCCTTCTCGGCCTGCTTGATCTCTTCCCATTGCAGCTTCACCGCCTCGGCGGTGTCGGCGTCGGAGCGGGCGAAGACATGCGGATGGCGGCGGATCATCTTGCGCGTGATGGCTTCGACGACGTCACCGAAGGAAAACGCGCCGGCCTCCTCGGCCATGCGTGCGTGAAAGACCACCTGCAGCAAAAGGTCGCCGAGTTCGTCGCACAGGTCGTCCATATCATGACGCTCGATCGCGTCGGCGACCTCATAGGCCTCTTCGATCGTGTAGGGCCGGATCGTCTCGAAGGTCTGCACGATATCCCAGGGGCAGCCCGTCTCCGGATCGCGGAGCGCGGCCATGATGTCGAGCAGGCGTTGAATGTCGCGGGAAGCTTCCATGGCTCAATTCAGCGGTATGGCGTTGGTGTCTTTGCTCGCCTGATAGGTATCGGACAGACGATCGTAGCGTGCCCGGATGCGGGCGTCCTGGCCGCTGAGCCGCTGCCGCGTTTCCGGATCGGCCTCCTGCATCAGTGCCGCGATGGATGCCGATTTCCAGAATGCATTTTGCCGGGCGTAGCCGCCCGGCTCGAGGCGAAAGACCTCCTTCAGGATTTTCAGGTCATGCGGGATAGCGAAGCTGTCGCGCGAATCCTCGTGGCTGAAGAAATAGTAGAAGTTATCGAAACCTGCCCAGGTGATCGCCGAGAGACACATGGAGCAGGGCTCATGCGTCGACAGGAAGATCAGCTCGCGCGTGTCCGGCGTCTCGGCCATCTCGTAGAAGCGCTTGAGCGTGTGCACCTCGCCATGCCACAGCGGGTTCTCGGTCTCGTTATTGGTTTCGGCCAGCACCAGCGACAGATCGGACTTGCGCAGGATAGCGGCGCCGAACACCTTGTTGCCGTCGGCTACGCCCTTTTCGGTGAGCGGCAGTATGTCCTCTTCGATGACGGTCAGCAGGCGCTCTGCCAGTTGGGTTTTTTTCATATCTCGGTCTCCTGCTTTGAGCCGGCATTTAACGGAGGTCGGCCGACCGGCGCAATGGCCGAACCAACGGGCGGATCAGGGTCCCGGAGATATTTGCTCAAAAAGATTGGCTGTCGAGCAAAACAATACGTGGCCGGAAAAGCATTGAAATTTCTGTTCCTTCAAATGTTGCGGCCTATAGGCGATATTCGCCGCAGCCTGCAAAAGGAGCCGTCCCCTCGTTATGTCGCAGAAATTGTCCGTCTTTCCGGCATTCTTTCGCGTCGCGCAGAAAAGCGTGGCGGTGTTCGGCAATGGGGACGAGGCCTTCGCCAAGGTGCGGTTGCTGCTGAATACCGAGGCGCGCATCGTCGCCTATGCGGATCGCCCGGAACCGGCATTCGAGGCTTTTCTGGATGCCAACAATATCGAGACCGTGCGCGAACCCTTTGGGGCTCATCAGGTCGAAGGCTCCGTCCTCGTCTTTGCCGCAACCGGCAATGCGGCGCTTGACCGCGTTGTCGCGACTGCGGCGCGCGAGCGGAAAATCCCCGCAAATGCCGTGGATCAGCCGGATTATTGCGATTTCCTCACGCCGGCACTCGTCAACCGGGCGCCCGTTGCAGTTGCGATCGGCACCGAAGGGGCAGGGCCGGTTCTGGCGCAGATGATCCGCGCGCAGATCGATCAATTGTTGTCGCCGTCCTTGGGTATCGTTGCCTCTTTGGCTGCGAGCTATCGCGACGCCGTCGACCGCCTCGTGCCGCGCGGCGTCGCGCGGCGTGTCTTCTGGCGCCGCTTCTTCTCGGGCCCTGTGGCGGATCAAGTAGCGCTCGGCGATCTTGCATCCGCGCGCCGCGAGGCCTCGAAGCTTCTGGATGTCGCGGGGGGCGTGGCCGGCCATGTGTGGCTGGTCGGCGCCGGACCGGGCGCCGAAGACCTGCTGACGCTCCGGGCGCAGCGCGTGATGATGGAAGCGGACGCCATCGTTTATGATGCGCTGGTGCCGCAAGCGATCGTCGACATGGGCCGCCGCGACGCCGAGCGGCTTTCGGTCGGCAAGCGCAAGGGCTGCCATACCAAGTCGCAGGACGAGATCAATCAGTTGCTGATGAAGCTTGCCGGCGAAGGCAAGCGCGTCGTGCGGCTGAAGTCCGGCGACCCTCTGGTCTACGGCCGGGCAGGCGAGGAAATGGCGGCACTGCGTGAAGCCGGCATCAGCTACGAGGTGGTGCCGGGGATCACATCCGCCTTTGCCGCGGCCGCCGATTTCGAACTGCCGCTGACGCTGCGCGGCGTGGCATCGTCGCTGGTTTTCACGACGGGGCACGATCTGACAGGCAGCGTTCTTCCCGATTGGGCGCGACTGGCGGTTTCCGGCGCGACGATTGCCGTCTATATGGGCCGCACCGTTGCGGCCTCCGTCGCCTCGCGGCTCATGCAGGCCGGTCTGCCGCAGGACACGACCGTCGCGGTGATCGAGAATGCGAGCCGTGCCGAGCGCCGTCTCCTGCACGGAACGCTCCGCGATCTGCCGGACCTCGAGGCCCGCACGGAACTGGACGGGCCGGTCATGGTGATCATCGGCGAAGCGGTTGCGGGCGCGAATTTCGAGCGGTCCGAGCCGCTGGCGGCCGGCCGCACCAAGTATAGCGGTGCCGGCAAAGTTTCAGCGAAACGCACCGAACAGATCTGGAATTGAGGACGACGCGATGGTGGAAAAGGTTCTGACGGCAAACCGTCTGGCGGATGGCATCTCCGTCTGGCTCGACGCTTCCGGCAATTGGGTGGAGTCGTTGCAGGATGCCTTCGTCGCTCGCCATGCGGAGGCCGTCGCGGCCCTGGAGGCGACCGGAAAGCGCTCGTTCGACGAGAATAAAGTGGTGGACGTCAACGTTATCGACGTCGAGGAAGTAGACGGTACGCTGCGGCCGTTGCGCATGCGTGAGCGGATCCGTGCCGAAGGGCCGTCGATCCCCTACGCTCCTGGATACCGCGGGCTTGCGGGCCCGAAGAATGTTGCTGCCTGAGGACCTGAGAAGCCATGTATCGTTACGACGAATTCGACCACGCCTTCGTTTCCGCACGCGTCGAGCAGTTCCGCGACCAGGTCCAGCGGCGACTGTCCGGTGAACTCGCGGAGGATGCGTTCAAGCCGCTGCGCCTGATGAACGGCGTCTATCTGCAGCTCCATGCCTATATGCTCCGCGTCGCCATTCCCTATGGTACGCTCTCGAGCCGGCAGATGCGGATGCTCGCCCATATCGCCCGCAAATATGACCGCGGCTACGGACATTTCACGACCCGCCAGAACATCCAGTACAACTGGCCGCGCCTTTCCGACACGCCTGATATCCTTCAGGAACTGGCAAGCGTGGAGATGCACGCGCTGCAGACCTCCGGCAACTGCATTCGCAACGTGACGGCGGACCATTTCGCCGGTGCCGCGGCTGACGAAGTCGCCGACCCGCGCCCCTATGCCGAAATCCTCAGGCAATGGTCGAGCGTCCATCCGGAGTTCTCGTTCCTGCCGCGCAAGTTCAAGATCGCCGTGACCGGCGCCGAGCGCGACCGCGCCGCCATTCAGGTGCATGACATCGGCCTGCACCTGAAGAAGGACGAGAACGGCAAGCTTGGCTTTGCCGTCTATGTCGGCGGCGGGCAGGGCCGCACGCCGCTGATTGCCAAGAAGATCCGCGACTTCCTGCCGGAAGAGGATCTGCTCTCCTACACGACCGCGATCATGCGCGTTTACAACCTCCATGGTCGCCGCGACAACAAGTACAAGGCGCGCATCAAGATCCTGGTTCATGAAACCGGTGCCGAGGAACTGGCCCGTCAGGTGGAGCTCGAATTCGCCAATCTGAAGGACACGGAACTGAAGCTGCCGGACGCTGATATCCAGGCGATCGCTGCCTATTTTGCGCCCGCGACACTGCCGAACCGGCCGGAGGGCTGGGGCAGTCTCGCCCGCTGGAAGAAGGCCGATCCGGAATTTGCCCGCTGGGTGCACCAGAACGTCCAGCCGCACAAGCATCCCGACTACGGCATGGTGACGATCTCTCTGAAGCCGATCGGCGGCATTCCGGGCGACGCCAGCCATGAACAGATGGATGCGGTCGCCGATATCGCCGAGGAATATGCCTTCGACGAGATCCGCGTCAGCCATGAGCAGAACCTGATCCTGCCGCATGTGGCGCTTGCCGACCTCGAGCCTGTCTATCGCGCCCTGGTCGCCGCCGGCCTCGCCACCGCCAATGCGGGGCTGATCACCGACATCATTGCCTGTCCGGGGCTCGACTACTGTGCGCTTGCCAATGCACGCTCGATTCCGGTCGCGCAGGAGATTTCGAACCGTTTCGGCTCGCCCGAGCGGCAGGCCGAAATCGGCGAGCTCAAGATCAAGATCTCCGGCTGCATCAATGCCTGCGGGCACCATCACGTCGGCCATATCGGTCTTCTGGGCGTCGAAAAGAAGGGCGCGGAGCTCTATCAGATCACGCTCGGCGGCTCCGGCGACGAACATACATCGATCGGCGAGATCATCGGTCGCGGCTTCGAGCCGGAAAGAGTGACCGACGCGGTGGAGACGATCGTCGATACCTATCTCGGCTTGCGCCGGGACAAGTCGGAGACCTTCCTCGAAGCCTATCGCCGGGTGGGGCCGCAGCCTTTCAAGGATGCGCTCTATGGCGGCGGTGCCCAGGCAGCCGCGTGATCCAAGGACAGCAGAAGATGACGAAAATCTGGAAAGAAACCGGCTTCGTGAACGATGATCCCTGGGTGATCGAAACCGACGAGACCAAGGCCGGGTCGAACGAGAAGGCGATTCTGAACATCGACGGCTTCCTGGCGGCGGTTGCGGAGAGCGATGCCTCGGAGCTTGGCGTTCTGATCAACCCCGCAGACGACGTGATGCGTCTTCAGCCGTATCTCGAAAGGATCGCGCTGGTGGCGGTGGCATTTCCGGCTTTCAGCGACGGCCGGTCCTTCAGCCATGCTTCGCTGCTGCGTTCGCGGCTCGGCTACCAGGGCGAAATCCGCGCCGTCGGCGACGTGCTGATCGACCCGATCCCGCTTATGCTGCGTTGCGGCGTCGACAGCTTCGCCGTAACCAACGCCACGGCGATCAAACGGCTTTCGGAGGGCCGGCTGCCGGGCATTTCCAACCACTACCAGCCGACGGCAAAGCCGTCCGCCAACATCAATTCCTACAGCTGGCGCCGCGTCTCTTGAAAGGTGCAGGCCGCGACAGTGTGAAGCAAGCCGAAATCCTCGAAAGCGACTATATTTGGAAGGGATTTCCTTTCAATTCGGCATGGGTTGGAATATCCGCTTGTAGTTGATAAACAGCGTCACCATTTACAGGACTGTGGTCACGATGAATGCTCCGGCAAAAAAAGAAGATTTCGCGGTACAGGCTCCGGCAGGCGTCTTCGCTGAAACGGTGACGAGCGTCGAACACTACACCGACCGGCTCTTCCGCTTCCGCATGACACGCCCGCAGGAGTTCCGCTTCCGCTCGGGCGAATTTGCGATGATCGGACTGATGGTCGGCGACAAGCCCGTTTATCGTGCCTATTCGATCGCGAGCCCGGCCTGGGACGAGGAACTGGAATTCTTCTCCATCAAAGTGCCCGATGGGCCGCTGACGTCGCATCTGCAGGGGATCAAGCCCGGCGACCAGGTATTGATGCGCAAGAAGCCGACCGGCACGCTGGTGCTGGATGCGCTCGTGCCCGGCCGCAGGCTCTATATGTTCTCGACGGGCACGGGCATCGCGCCCTTTGCGAGCCTCATCCGCGACCCGGAGACCTTCGAGAAGTTCGAGGAGGTCATCCTTACCCATACCTGCCGCGACGTGGCGGAGCTGAAATATGGCTTCGATCTTGTCGATGAAATCCGCAATCACGAGTTCCTGAACGAGATCGTCGGCGACAAGCTTCGGCACTACGCCACGGTTACGCGCGAAGAATATCCTTTCAAGGGCCGGATCACCGACCTGATGACCAACGGCAAGTTCTTCGCAGACCTCGGCCTGCCGCCGCTCGATCCCGAGATCGACCGCGGAATGATCTGCGGTTCCACCGCGATGCTGAAGGATACCAAGGAAATCCTCGAAGCCGCCGGCCTGACGGAAGGCGCCAACAACAAGCCGGCAGAGTTCGTCATCGAACGTGCATTCGTCGGCTGATCCATGGCGCCGACGGCGATAGCGTCCTCTTAAAGATATTTTACGCCGATTTGCGGCCGCCCCTCATCCGCCTGCCGGCACCTTCTCCCCGCAAGCGGGGCGAAGGGACTCGTGGCGGGCGCCTCGGCTGCCATAGTCACCCCCTCTCGCCGCGTGCGGGCTGGAGCGTTTAGGTGGCCTATGATGCCCGGTCCGGCGATCTAACGCCCGCGTGCTCGCATCAAGTTGTAGACGTCACCCCGCTCTCGCTTTCCAACTGCCACGACCAGCACAGTGACAACGCTGTCATCGACCCGGTAGACGAGACGATAGCCAAGCTGTCTCAGTTTGATTTTGTAGTGGTCGGGCATCCCGTGTAGTGCGGCGCTCGGAATGCGGGGGCGCTCCAAACGCTCACGCAGCTTCTTTGCAAGCTGCTGCCGGATCGTCGCGCCCAGCTTGTCCCATTCCTTTCGAGCAGACGGCAGGAATTCGAGGCCGCGGCGGTGCCCGAATCTCAACGGGCCTTAGAATGGAAGGTTTCTGCGAGGTTTTGGCTTGGAACACAAAACGAAACGGCCCGCCATGAAGGCGGGCCGCCGTCGTTTCGAACTGTTCCGGATCAGTGCAGGATCTGGCTGAGGAACAGCTTGGTCCGCTCGTGCTGAGGATTGTCGAAGAACTCGGCCGGCGAGTTCTGTTCGACGATCTGGCCCTGGTCCATGAAGATCACGCGGTTGGCGACCTGGCGGGCGAAGCCCATTTCGTGGGTGACGCAGATCATGGTCATGCCTTCTTCGGCGAGTCCGACCATGGTGTCGAGCACTTCCTTGACCATCTCAGGGTCTAGCGCAGAGGTCGGCTCGTCGAAGAGGAGGATTTTCGGCCGCATGCAAAGCGAGCGGGCGATGGCGACGCGCTGCTGCTGACCGCCCGAAAGCTGGCCCGGATATTTGAGCGCCTGCTCCGGAATCTTGACGCGCTCCAGGAAGTGCATCGCGACTTGCTCGGCTTCCTTTTTCGGCATCTTGCGCACCCAGATCGGCGCCAGCGTGCAGTTTTCCAGGATCGTGAGATGCGGGAAGAGGTTGAAGTGCTGGAAGACCATGCCGACTTCCCGGCGCACTTCATCGATCTTCTTCAGGTCGTTGGTGAGTTCGATGCCGTCGACGACGATCTTGCCCTTCTGGTGCTCCTCGAGCCGATTGATGCAGCGAATCATCGTCGACTTGCCGGAACCCGACGGGCCGGCGACGACGATGCGCTCGCCGCGCATGACCCTGAGATTGATGTCGCGCAGCACATGGAAATCACCGTACCATTTGTTCATGTTGGTGATTTCGATCGCGACATCCGTCGTCGAGACGGCCAATTTCGGTGCAGTGGCGGTATTTGCCATTTTCTTTTTTCCCCTTTTTTACCGCTGGCTTCTGTCGAGCAGGCGTTCCATGAAGCCTGAATAGCGCGACATGCCGAAGCAGAAAAGCCAAAAGACGAAGCCCGCGAAGATAAGGCCGGTCAGTGGCGTGACGGCGGTGGCCCAGTTCGTATCGCTGAAGTTCAGGCGAACGATGCCGAGCAGGTCGAACATGCCGATGATGGACACGAGCGATGTGTCCTTGAACAGGCCTATGAATGTGTTGACGATACCGGGAATGACCAGCTTCAGGGCCTGCGGCAGGACGATGAAGCCCATTTTCTGCCAAAAGCTGAGCCCCAGCGAATCGGCGCCCTCATACTGGCCCTTCGGAATTGCCTGCAGGCCGCCGCGCACGACTTCCGCCATGTAGGCGGAGGCAAAGAGCGACACACCGATCAGGGCGCGCAGGAACTTGTCGAAGGTGACGCCCTGCGGCAGGAACAGCGGCAGCATGACGCTGGCCATGAAAAGCACCGTGATCAATGGAACGCCGCGGATGACCTCGATGAAGACGGTGCAGAGCATCTTGATCACCGGCATGTTCGACCGGCGCCCGAGCGCCAGCAGGATGCCGAGCGGCAGCGAAACCGCGATTCCGACAAAGGACAGGACCAGGGTGACCATCAGGCCGCCCCAGAGCGGCGTTTCGACATAGGTGAGGCCGAACCAGCCACCTGGGAGGAGGATCGCCGAAAGGATAGGCAGGGCGACCAGCAGCAGAAGTGCGTTCAATCCCTTGTACGGGATTCTCGGTATCAGCATCGGCACCAGGAGCAACACGAAGAGGATGCCGACAAGCGCCGGACGCCAGCGCTCGTCGAGCGGATAGCGGCCAAAAAGAAACTGGGCGAATTTCGCATTGACGAAGGCCCAGCAGGCGCCGCTCCAGCCTTCCGGCTGCGAGCCGCCTTGCGAGAGCGTGGCGCAGACGCCGCGGCCGCCGCCGCTCCAGGCGGCATCGATGAAGAGCCACTGGATTGCGGGCGGCACCAGCCATGCCAGGATGAGCAAGCTGATGATCGTCAGGGCGGTGTCCTTGGGCGTGGCGAACAGATTTTTCCGCAGCCAGGAGACGACACCGCTTTCCAGCGACGGGGCAGGCGAAGCTTCGATCATCGAAGCGCGAACGAAAGAGGCCTGATTCGTGCTCATGATCTCACCTCTCCACCAGCGCCATTCGGGCGTTGTACCAGTTCATGAACAGCGACGTCGCGAGGCTCAGGCTGAGATAGACGATGAGCCAGATGCTTACGATCTCGATCGACTGTCCGGTCTGGTTGAGGATGGTGCCGCCGACGGCAACGAGATCGGCATAACCGATGGCAACCGCCAGCGAGGAGTTCTTGGTGAGGTTGAGATACTGGCTGGTCAGCGGCGGAATGATGATGCGCATCGCCTGCGGCACGACCACGAGGCGCGTCGTCAACGCCGGGCGTATGCCGAGCGCATGTGCCGCCTCCGTCTGGCCTTTGGAAACGCCGCGGATGCCGGCCCGGACGATTTCGGCGATGAAGGCTGCCGTGTAGAAGGAAAGCGCGAGGAACAGCGACATGAACTCCGGTCCGACGACCGAACCGCCCGTAAGGTTGAACTTGCCCGCCACGGGAATGTCGAAGGTGATCGGCGCACCGGTCACGAGAAATGTGACCAGCGGCAGACCGATGATCAGCCCGAGCACGGTCCACAGGACGGGAAGGCGCTCGCCGGTCGCCAACTGCCGCTGGCGCGCGTAACGGGCAAAGAACACACTTGCGGCGACGGCGATAACAAACGCGAGGAGCGTGTATTCTGCACCCTCTTCGGCAATCGGCCTCGGAAAGGCGACGCCGCGATTGCTCAGAAAGATATCAAAGGGCAGGGCAAGCGCATCTCGTGCCTGCGGCAATATCGACAGCACCCCGCTGTACCAGAAGAATATAACGAGCAGCGGCGGGATGTTGCGGAACACTTCGACATAGGCCAGCGAGAGCTTGGCGATGATCCAGTTGTGCGAAAGGCGTCCGATGCCGACGATAAAGCCGATGATCGTCGCCGTGATGATTCCGGTAATTGCGACGAGCAACGTATTGATGAAGCCGACCAGCAAGGCGCGGCCATAGGTGGAATCGCTGGTGAATGAAATCAGCGACTGTCCGACATCGAAGCCGGCGCGGCTTCTAACGAAATCGTAGCCGGATGCGATGTTCGCGCGTCTCAGGTTGTCGACGGTGTTGTCGACGATCCAGTAGATGAGCGCTGCGAGGATGATGATGGTGATTGCCTGATAGAATATCCCGCGCACCTGAGGATCGTTGATGATCGACCCTGAGGACCTGCTTCGTTCAGGCGCGTTGGTGACGCCGATGGCCATGCAATGCCTCTTTCCCCTTGTCCATCCTTTCGGATGTTCCCCTTATCGGGTTTTTATCGTTGATCGGGGGAACGGCCGCGGCCGTCCCCCCGACATAGCGTCCGATCAGCGGACCGGCGGTGCGTATTGGAGACCGCCCTTGTTCCAGAGAGCGTTGAGGCCGCGCTCGATCTTCAGCGGGCTGCCTGCGCCGATGTTGCGGTCGAACACTTCGCCGTAGTTTCCGACTGCCTTGACGATATTGACCGCCCATTCGTTGGTGAGGCCGAGGTCCGTGCCGATCTTGCTGTCGGCCTCGACGCCCAGGAAGCGTTGAACGTCGGGGTTCGTCGACTTCTTCATTTCTTCGAGATTGGCCTGGGTTACGCCGAACTCTTCGGCCTGGACCAGGGCGTAATGGACCCAGCTGACGATGTCGAACCACTGATCGTCACCCTGGCGGACCGCCGGTGCGAGCGGCTCCTTGGAGATGATCTCCGGCAGAACGATGTGGTCATCGGGCTTCGAGAGGGTGAGGCGCAGCGAATAGAGGCCGGACTGGTCGGTCGTATAGACATCGCAACGGCCGGCGTCGTAGGCAGCGTTCACTTCCTCGAGTTTCTCGAAGACGACCGGGTTGTACTGCAGATTGTTCGCCTTGAAGTAGTCGGCGAGGTTGAGCTCGGTCGTCGTGCCGGTCTGAACGCAGACGGCGGCGCCGGAAAGCTCGAGGGCGGACTTCACGTCGAGTTCCTTGCGAACCATGAAGCCCTGGCCGTCGTAGTAGTTGACCGGACGGAAGTTGAAGCCAAGCGCCGTGTCGCGGTTGATCGACCAGGTCGTGTTGCGTGCGAGCACGTCGACTTCGCCGGACTGCAGCGCCGGAAAGCGCTCCTTGGCGGAGAGCGGCGTATACTTGACCTTGCTGCCGTCGCCGAAGATCGCGGCCGCAATCGCCTTGCAATAGTCGACGTCGAATCCGCTCCAATTGCCCGAGGCGTCAGGGGCTGCGAAACCGGCGAGGCCGGTATTCACGCCGCACTGGACGAAGCCCTTGGCCTTCACGTCGTCAAGCGTAGCGGCGGATGCCGCATGTGTGCCAATCCCCACGACAGCAGCGCCAACGAGAGCTGTCAGAATTCTTCTTGCCATTTTTTTTAACCTTTTCGGTTGTCGTTTTTCGCGTCTGCACGGTTGCGCTCTCTTGGCGCGTGCAGCCTCGGCCACCCTCCTGGCCTGAGTACAAACTATCTCATGCTCAAAATCTGGAAGGGTCAAGAGACGTTGCCGATTTTATGATCTTCAATGTGAAAAACGTGAAGCTCGCCAGAAGTTTAGGCAGGTCTCGCGACAGAATTGCCCGTCATGAATAAAAAACCGTCAGTTGCGCATCTTCGTGATTCACGGGCGGCCGGCTTGAATTTTTCCTTGACCCGGCCGGTGGCCCGTTCGATGAGTCGGCAGCGAAAATCAACAGCGGATGTTTCAATGGCAGACAACAAGATCGGGCGAGCGGAGCAGGGGATCAATACCCGTCTCGCGCACACCGGCAACAACCCCTCCGACTTCCATGGCTTCGTCAATCCGCCGGTGGTTCACGCCTCCACCGTGCTGTTCCCGAATGCGAGGACGATGGAGACGCGGGCGCAGAAATATACCTATGGGACGCGCGGCACACCGACGACCGACGCGCTCTGCGAGGCCGTGAACGAGTTGGAGGGCGCAGCGGGCACGATCCTCGTTCCCTCCGGGCTCGCTGCGGTCACGGTGCCGTTCCTCGCCTATCTCTCCTCGGGCGACCATGTGCTCATTGTCGATTCGGTCTATTTCCCCACCCGCCACTTCTGCGACACGATGCTCTCCAGGCTCGGCGTCACGGTCGAATATTATGACCCGACGATCGGCGCCGGCATCGAAAACCTGATCAGGCCGAACACGCGGCTGGTGCATACGGAAGCCCCGGGCTCGAATACGTTCGAGATGCAGGATATTCCGGCAATCGCCGCCGCGGCGCACCGGCACGGCTGTATCGTGACTATGGACAATACCTGGGCGACGCCGGTCTATTTCCGGCCCCTCGACCACGGCGTCGACGTTTCGATCCATGCGGCGACCAAGTACCCCTCCGGTCACTCGGACGTTCTTCTCGGAACCGTTTCCGCCAATGCGGCCCATTGGCCGGCACTCAGCGAGGCGATGGTTACGCTCGGCGTCTGCGTTTCGCCGGACGACAGCTATCAGATCCTGCGCGGCCTGCGCACGATGGGCGTTCGCCTGGAGCGTCATCAGGCAAGCGCGCTCGCGATCGCTGAATGGCTGGAGGGCCGAGACGAGGTGGCGCGCGTGCTTCATCCGGCACTGCCGAGCTTTCCCGGACACGAATTGTGGAAGCGCGACTTCGGCGGCGCGAGCGGGATATTCTCCTTCGTGCTCAAGGCGGAACCGGAAGACGGCAAGGCAAAGGCGCATGCCTTCCTGGATGCGCTCTCGCTGTTCGGGCTCGGCTACTCCTGGGGCGGCTTCGAAAGCCTCGCCGTTCACGTGAACCTCTCCGATCGCAAGGTGGCGAAGGCACCGTCCGAAGGGCCGGTCATCCGGCTGCAGATCGGACTCGAGGATGTACCGGACATCCGCCGGGATATCGAGGCGGGCCTCGCCGCGGCAAACGCCGTCTGAGGTCTGACCGAAGCGATAGGGAGGCGGAAATACGCTTCCCTCATCCTGCGCCAACTAAGCGCCGTAGCCGTAAAGCCAGTCGAAATCGGCTGCGAGCGCTTCGGGTTTTCTGAAAGAAAGAACGAGATTGCGCGCGATCCGCACCGGACCTGCTGCGTGGTAGGCGAAGCTGTTGAAGGCGGCGCGCTTGCGAACGCGGCCGATCCGCACCCTGCGTGCGTCTTCATAGCGTGCGAAGGCGGAGGGAAGGTCGGGAGAATCGGCCATACAGCGGGCGAGTTCCCGGGCGTCCTCGATGGCCATCGCCGCGCCCTGGGCTGCAAATGGCGTCAGGGCGTGGGCAGCATCGCCGATGAGGATGGTGTCGCGTCCATTGTGCCAAGCCCCGTCTTCAACCGTGCAGAGCGGCCAGTAGGTCGCCGAGCCGGCGTGACCGAGCAACGAGCGCAGGTCGGGATGCCAATCCCTGAAGGCCGCCTCGAACTCGCGCCGGCGATCGCCGGATTCGCGCCCCTCCCAGGTTTCGCCCGACGCCCTTCCGGCAACGATCGCAACGAAGTTGAAGCCGTCGATCTTCCGGATCGGATAGGCGACGAGATGGGCCTTCGGCGCGAGGAAGGCGGTGACGCGATCTTGCGACAGGCAGGCGGGCACCCGGGTGCGTGGCAGCGTGAAGCGCCAGGCGACATTGCCCGAAAAACGGACGGTGCCGGCGCCGGCAACGGAGGAGCGAATCCGCGACCAGATCCCGTCCGCGCCGATGATCGCGGCCGGTGAGCGCTTGCTCGCCTCGGTGATGACTGTTCGCGGATCGTCCGCGATTCGCCTCCCCAGATGAAGGCGGCAGAGCGGCTCGGCCCGGACGGCATCCAGAAGGATCGTTTGCAGGCTGGCGCGATGCAGGACGCCATACGGCGCCCCCCAGCGCTCGCGGGCGCGTGCGCCGGCAGGCACGCTGGCAAGCGGCCGCAGCGAGCGGCCGTCGGTAAGCGAGATCGCTTCCGGTTCATTCCAGACGCGTTCGAGAGCGGGCAGCAACCCGAGTTCGATGAGGATGCGCGATGCATTCGGCGAAAGCTGAAGCCCGGCACCGGCTTCCTCCAATGCATCGGCCTGCTCGAAGATATCCGTCCGGAACCCCTTCCGTGCAAGGCAGAGCGCAGCCGTCAGCCCGGCGATGCCGGCACCGACGATCGCGACCGGATCAGCCTTTTGCATGGATATCGCGCCGTCGCCTGCGCAGGATCAGGCGGCTTTAGTCGTGAAAAGGCAGCCCGGAGGGATCGTTTCCGTCGCCTTCAGGGAAGGATTGTAGCGGTAGAGGGTCGAGCAATAGGAACAGACTTTCTCGTTCTCGTCGCCCATGTCGACGAAGATGTGAGGGTGGTCGAACGGGACGGAAGCACCCGTGCACATGAATTCCTTGACGCCGATCTCGATGACCCGGTGCCCGCCGTCGTTCTGAAAATGGGGGATGCTGTGGCCGGCCATGTCGTACTCCGATATATGCAAGTCTTAGGTGTCGATTGGGGTGTCGATTTTGCCGGCACCATAGTGAGCTTTGGCGAAAATGTGTAGCGGCAAACATGCCGCGCCCTATGGTTTTTGGAGCGGTTGGGGTTTCCGGGCGTTGCTTTACCAACTAACGTCCGCGCCGACAGGACAATACCAGGAAAACCAGATGGACTTGAACCCTCCGCCATTTTCCCGCTTCACGCACGACGGACTGGAAATCGCCTATTTCGACGAAGGTGACCCCTCGGGCGACCCGATCCTGCTCATTCACGGCTTTGCATCGAGCGCCAATGTCAATTGGGTTTTTCCCGGATGGCTGAAGACGCTCGGCGACGCCGGATACCGCGTCATCGCGCTCGACAATCGCGGGCACGGGCAAAGCAGCAAGCCCCATGATCCCTCGCTCTATCACCCGCCGCAGATGGCGGGGGATGCGGCGGCACTTCTGGTGCATCTCGGCATCGGCGAAGCGCATGTCATGGGTTATTCGATGGGCGCGCGGATCTCGGCATTCCTGGCCTTGCAGCACCCGGATCGCGTCCGTTCGCTGGTATTCGGCGGTCTCGGGATAGGCATGATCACGGGGGTGGGGGAGTGGGATCCGATCGCCGACGCGCTGCTTGCACCTTCTTTGGAGGACGTTACGCACGAGCGCGGCCGGACGTTCCGCGCCTTCGCAGACCAGACGAAAAGCGATCGTCAGGCGCTGGCCGCATGCATATCGACATCGCGGGACCTGCTTACCGCAGACGAGGTAGGCCGCATAGACGTGCCGGTGCTGATCGGCGTCGGGACAAAGGATGACATCGCCGGATCGGCTGAGGAGCTCGCCGCGCTGATGCAGCATGCCGTGGCACTCGACATTCCCGGGCGCGACCACATGCTGGCGGTCGGCGACCGGGTGTTCAAGAAGGCGGTTCTGGAGTTCCTTGCCGGGGTTGGGTGAGGCCAGTCCGGACGGAAAACCCTGCGCACTTTTCCTCGAGTTGCTCCCGTCCGTGCCACTACTGCATGTGTCCTTTAATCCTATCCGATTAAAGGACAAAAACCTGCAGCAGATCAAAGTGCCACAGCGGCCTTTGCGCGTCTGATAAGACGCGCGGCGCTGTAACGAGAGGTGAATTCCGGTCAGGCCATTTATGTCGACCGGGAATTGGCCTATATATGCCGGAACAACGACCCGTCCTAAACAGGCAAGCCAAAGACGACCCCGCTGAGGGACCGCCCAGGAAGGAGAGCGACCATGGTCGCCAAGACAGAACTTCGTCATACGGAATCGCTCGAAGCGATCGATCCGATCTGGGATAGCCTGCGTGAGGAGGCGCGTCTGGCGGCCGAGCGCGACCCGATGCTGGCGGCCTTTCTCTATTCGACGGTGGTCAATCAGCATTCCCTGGAAGATTGCGTCATCTACCGGATCTGCGAGAGGCTGGACCATCCCGACCTACAGGCGAGCCTCCTGCACCAGACCTTCGCCGAAATGCTCGAGGACTGGCCCGAATGGGGCGCCGTCCTGCGCGTCGATATACAGGCGGTCTACGACCGCGACCCGGCCTGCACGCGCTTCATGGAGCCCGTGCTTTATTTCAAGGGCTTCCATGCCATACAGACGCACCGTCTGGCTCACTGGCTGTGGAACCGCGGCCGGAAAGACTTTGCGCTCTATCTCCAGAGCCGCTCCTCCAGTGTTTTCCAAACCGACATCAACCCGGCCGCCCGCATCGGGCGCGGCATCTTCCTCGATCATGCAACGGGGCTCGTCGTCGGCGAAACCGCGGTCATCGGCGACAACGTATCTATCTTGCATGGCGTGACGCTTGGCGGCACCGGCAAGGAAGGCAGCGACCGTCATCCGAAGATCGGCAACGGCGTGCTGATCGGCGCCGGCGCAAAGATTCTCGGCAACATCCACATCGGCCACTGCTCGCGCGTGGCCGCCGGTTCCGTCGTGCTGAAGGCGGTCCCTCCCAAATCGACGGTTGCCGGGGTGCCGGCGAAGGTTGTCGGCGAGGCCGGCTGTTCCGAGCCGTCGCGTCAAATGGACCAGATCCTGGCGTCGTTCGATATCTGATCAAGGCGCCTGAAACCCGGCTGTGCCGGGCATCGACGCCGCGAAAAATCAGTGCAGCAATTCAAGGCGTTGCGAGCATTTCTTCGCCTCTCGGCGAACGCTTGGCGCTCTGATGGGTTTACACCTGGCAATGGCCCGTGCAACAAGCGCGGCAAATCAATCGGCTACGGAGAAGAGTTTTGAAGCCCGAAGAAATCCGCAAGCTTGAGGCCTATCTTAAGCGCACGTTCAACCAGTCCATGGTCGTCAAGGCTCGCCCGAAGAAGGACGAATCCGCTGAAGTCTATCTCGGCGACGAATTTCTCGGTGTCGTCTTCCGGGACGAAGAGGACGGCGAGCTCTCCTATAATTTCTCGATGGCGATCCTCGACATCGATCTCTGAGAGCCCTCGATCCCACCGGGATCGGTGGTAATCGCGCGTTGCAAGACCCGGTTCTGAGCAATCAGGCCGGGTTTTCTGCTGTTAAATCATACTTTTCGAAGAATTTGTCCGGAGGCGTCCGGTCTTCATCAAGTCGTTGCAAGAACTGTGTTTTATTGCATTGCACACTGAACTTGACTTTTTGTGCAGTGCACATAGACTAAACCGAGTTCCTAGCCGAGCCGTCACAAGGAGACACCCGATGTTTAACTTCGACGATGCGAACAAGAAGAGCAAGGAAGCCCTCGACGTGGCCGTGAAGAGCTACTCCGCCATGACCAAAGGCTTCCAGGCTATTGCGACCGAAGCGGCCGATTATTCGAAGAAGTCCTTCGAGGATAGCGTTGCTCATCTCGAAAAGCTTACCAGCGTCAAAAGCCTCGAAGCAGCGTTCGAGCTTCAGACGAATTATCTGAAGGCAAGCTACGAAGGCTTCTTCACCGAGGCGACGAAGATCGGTGAGATGTATGCCGACCTCGCCAAGGACGCCTACAAGCCGTACGAGGCACCGGTTGCCAAGGCGGCCGCTGCGGTCAAAACAGCCGCCGCCGCCTGACCATCAGCCTCATCGCTATTGCAGAACAGGCCGGTCGCGGATGCCGCGGCCGGCCTTCGTCTGTTCGTGCGCCGCGGCTCATTGATCCCGCCGCAACCCGTGAAAGTTGCCACCGCCGCCGAAGAAATTTGATCAATCTTGTGTTTCGCCGTGCGAATATGTTTGCAGTGCGTGGGTTCGGTCTTAAAATCCAAGAACGAACCATTAGATAAAGGCAAGCATGTCGTGGCCGAATGCGAATGGATCCGCGGCTGTAAAGGAATGAACAAGAATGATCGCCATGCCGGTCCGGATGCAGCAGGGAAGCGAAGGAGACGGAGGCGGCC
The DNA here is from genome assembly GCF_056739175.1 of Ensifer sp. R1-3. Classification (NCBI taxonomy): domain Bacteria; kingdom Pseudomonadati; phylum Pseudomonadota; class Alphaproteobacteria; order Hyphomicrobiales; family Rhizobiaceae; genus Ensifer; species Ensifer sp. R1-3. Next base: position 1,258,884 of record NZ_CP096515.1, on the reverse strand, counting down.
CCAGTCGTGGCACGTCCGTCATCACGCGCACCAAGCCGAAGACCAAGAAGCCGAGTTTGTACCGCGTTCTGCTTTTGAATGACGATTACACACCGATGGAATTCGTCATTCACATCCTCGAACGCTTCTTTCAGAAGAACCGCGAAGAGGCGACCGTCATAATGCTACATGTCCACAACCACGGCGTTGGAGAATGCGGCGTCTTCACCTACGAGGTCGCCGAAACCAAGGTGACGCAGGTGATGGATTTCGCCAGGCAGCATCAACATCCGTTGCAATGCGTCATGGAAAAGAAATGAGGAACTAACGTGCCAACATTTTCGCCCAGCCTCGAAAAGGCGCTGCATCAGGCACTGACTTTTGCCAACGAGCGCCATCACGAATATGCGACGCTCGAGCACCTGCTGCTGGCATTGATCGATGATGCCGATGCGGCGGCTGTGATGGGCGCGTGCAACGTCAATCTCGACACGCTTCGCAAGACCGTGACCGATTACGTCGACAACGAATTGTCGAACCTCGTCACCGGTTACGACGAGGACTCCAAGCCGACGGCCGGCTTTCAGCGCGTGATCCAGCGAGCCGTCATCCATGTGCAGTCTTCGGGCCGCGAGGAGGTGACGGGCGCCAACGTGCTCGTGGCGATCTTCGCCGAGCGCGAGAGCCATGCTGCCTATTTCCTGCAGGAGCAGGAGATGACACGGTATGATGCAGTCAATTTCATTTCGCACGGCATAGGCAAGCGGCCGGGGAGCTCCGAGGCGCGGCCGGTGCGCGGTGCGGAAGACCAGGACTCCGAACAGAAGGCTTCGCGCGAGAGCGAGGAGGCCGGCCCGAAGAAGCAGCAGGATGCGCTCACGGCCTATTGCGTGAACCTCAACGAAAAGGCCAAGTCCGGCAAGATCGATCCTCTGATCGGGCGTCACGCCGAAGTCAACCGGACCATTCAGGTGCTTTGCCGCAGATCCAAGAACAACCCGCTTTACGTGGGCGATCCTGGCGTCGGCAAGACGGCAATCGCCGAGGGCCTTGCCAAGCGCATCATCGAGAAGAAGGTGCCCGAGGCGTTGCAGGACGCCACGATCTTCGCGCTCGACATGGGAACCCTGCTGGCCGGGACCCGCTATCGCGGCGACTTCGAGGAACGCCTGAAGCAGGTGGTCAAGGAACTCGAAGACTATCCCGGTGCAGTGCTGTTCATCGACGAGATCCACACGGTCATCGGTGCCGGGGCCACGTCGGGCGGCGCCATGGACGCGTCGAACCTCTTGAAGCCCGCGCTTTCTTCCGGCGCGATCCGCTGCATCGGCTCGACCACCTATAAGGAGTACCGCCAGTTCTTCGAAAAGGACCGGGCTCTCGTTCGCCGCTTCCAGAAGATCGACGTCAACGAGCCGACGATCGCGGACACGATCGAGATCATGAAGGGCCTCAAGCCGTATTTCGAGGACTACCACCAGCTGAAATACACCAACGATGCCATCAAGGCGGCGGTGGAGCTTTCGGCACGCTATATCAATGACCGGAAGCTGCCGGACAAGGCGATCGACGTCATCGACGAGTCCGGTGCCGCTCAGATGCTTTTGCCCGTCAGCAAACGCCGCAAGCTGATCACCGAAAGGGAGATCGAAGCGACCGTCGCAACGATGGCACGCATCCCGCCGAAGACCGTGTCCAAGGACGACGAAGCCGTGCTCGCCAATCTCGAGCAGGAACTGCGTTCCGTCGTTTATGGCCAGGATCTGGCGATCGAGGCGCTCGCCTCGTCGATCAAGCTGGCGCGCGCAGGCCTTCGCGAGCCCAACAAGCCGATCGGCTGCTACGTCTTTTCCGGCCCGACCGGCGTCGGCAAGACGGAAGTGGCGAAGCAACTCGCCACCTCGCTCGGCGTCGAGCTGCTGCGCTTCGACATGTCGGAATATATGGAACGCCACACGGTCTCCCGACTGATCGGCGCGCCTCCCGGCTATGTCGGTTTCGATCAGGGCGGACTCCTGACCGATGGCGTCGACCAGCATCCGCATTGCGTGCTGCTTCTCGACGAAATCGAAAAGGCGCATCCGGATCTCTTCAACATCCTCTTGCAGGTCATGGATCACGGTTCGCTGACCGACCATAACGGCAAGAAGATCGATTTCCGGAATGTCATCCTGATCATGACGACCAATGCCGGCGCGTCCGACATGGCTCGGGCGGCGATCGGCTTCGGTTCCTCCAAGCGAACCGGCGAGGACGTGGAGGCGCTGAATCGCCTCTTCACGCCGGAGTTCCGCAACCGTCTGGACTCCGTCATTCCGTTCAACTCTCTGCCGACCCCGGTCATCCACAAGGTCGTGCAGAAGTTCGTCATGCAGCTCGAAACGCAGCTTGCGGAGCGCAATGTCACCTTCGACCTTGCGCCTGATGCGATCGCCTGGCTTGCAGAGAGGGGCTATGATGAGAAGATGGGTGCACGGCCGCTGGCACGCGTCATCCAGGAAAACATCAAGAAGCCCCTCGCGGACGAGATCCTCTTCGGCAAGCTCAAGAAGGGCGGTGTCGTCAAGGTGACGATCGGCAACAAGGAAGATGGCACGAAGGGGCTCATGCTCGAAGCCGTGCCGGAAACTGCTCCGATCAAGCCCAAGGCCGAAGTCTCGCGTCCGGCCGGCAAGGGCGCGAAACCCAAGAAGGCTGCCGAAAAGGAAAGCGTAGCCGCAGCCGAAGAGGGCGCGAAAGCCAAGTCGAAGAAGACGACCGCCAAGTCCTCGAACAAGAGCGGCGGCAGCTCCGGCGCGGCTCCCCTCAGGGGGCGGACGGTTCCGAAGGTGCCGCGCAAGAAATAACGCGATCGCGACTGGACGTGACGGTGCCGGGTGAGTTACCCGGCACTTTCTTGTGAGCGTGGAGCATAGCGGGTGGATTCCACAAACCGTATCGAAGAGGAGCGATCGCCTCTGGGCTGGTTTCTGGCGGGTGCGCGCGGGATATTCAGCCTTCCGGCCATAATCCTCATGCTTTCCTTCGTGGGCTTCTGCTCGCTGACGGTTCAGGCCGGGATCCCGCCGGCGCAGGTCGTGTTCATGACCGGCATCGTCTGGGCCCTGCCGGCAAAGGTCATTCTCGTGAGTTCGATCCTCAGCGGCGCGAGTCTTGCGACGGCGTTCCTGGCGGTCACGCTTTCGTCGGTGCGCTTGATGCCGATGGTCGCCGCACTCGTTCCCGAGCTGCGCACGCCGAAGACGCCGACATGGCTGCTTCTCGTGCTTTCGCATTTCATCGCCATCACCGCCTGGGTCTTCGCGATGGAGCGCGTGCATTCGGTTCCGCGCCAGCACCGCGCGACCTTCTTCGCCGGCTTCGGCATCACGCTGGTCGCCACGAATATGGCGCTGGTCGGGATCGTCTATCGCCTCGTCGCCGATTTCCCGCCGATCGTCGCCGGATGTCTCTTCTTTCTGACGCCGGTCTATTTCCTCGCCTCGATCTGGAATTCCGCGCGCCATCCGGTCGTCTACGCGGCCCTCGCCATCGGGCTCGTCGCGGGGCCGCTCTGCTACTGGATCGCACCCGAGTTCGACATCCTGCTCGCCGGCCTTGGCGGCGGAACGCTGGCCTGGGCGGGCGAGCGCCTATGGCGCGCGCGGCGGGAGACGAGCGCGTGACCTGGATGGACGGATGGTGGGCCTATGCGTTCATCGGGATAGCCGGCTGGCTCGCGACCGATATCTGGCGATGGCTAGGGGTCCTCGCCGGCAATCGTCTGCGCGACGATTCGGAGGCGCTGAACTGGGTGAGGGCGGTGGCGACGGCACTGGTCGCAGCGGTCATCGCAAAGCTTATTCTTTACCCGACCGGCGTTCTTGCGCAGTCGCCACTGTGGCTTCGGCTGGGCTCCGTCGTGATAGGCGCGATCGTGTTTTTCGCCGCCCGCCAGAAGCCCGCCGCCGGCATTGCAACGGCAATCGCCGCCCTGGCCGCGGGTCTTTGGTGGCTGGGGTTTTGACGACTTAAAGCATTGATATGACAGATTGCCATAAACGTTTGAATCAAGGCTATCTTATTAGATGAGGATCTTTGCCTGAGTCTTTCTCTGCCGGCACATCGTCTCCGCGATTTCAGGTGAGCACATAGCAAACAGCCCGATCTCTACGGGGCTGAAGCGATGTCTGGGCCTCCCCAACATCCTCATCCCTGTGACGAGCACAGCGATGAGGAAATCAAACAAGCCGCCGCGGGAATCCCCAATCTCAACAGGCCTTAAAGCGCCCGGCGGATCTTCTCTGCGTTTGCGGCCAGCACCTCCCCGTCTTCCATCTTGCCGGAATGCGGCTTCAACGGAACGCCCTCGCGGCGGGGGATGACGTGGAAGTGGAGATGGAAGACGGACTGTCCGGCCGGTGCCTCGTTGAATTGCATGATGGTGACGCCGTCGGCGTCGAAAGCGGTCTTGGCGGCGACGGCGATCTTCTGGACAGTTGCGATCAGGCTGGTGAGGGTGGCCGGGTCGGCGTCGAGAATGTTGCGTGACGGGGCCTTCGGCAACACCAGGACATGGCCCTCGGCCTGCGGCATCACATCCATGAAGGCGACCGTGGCTTCGTCCTCGTAGACGCGATGCGAGGGTATCTCGCCGCGCAATATCTTGGCGAAGATATTGTTTGTGTCATATGCACTCATGTCGTTTCCTTTTCCTGGCACGCGTTCGCGGTGTCTCAGTCGTCCTGGCGCTCACCTTTGCGGAAAGGCCCGTGCTCCGCAAGAAACTCGCCGGTTTCTTCCACATCCCGGCGCTCCCGTTCCAGATAATCGGCTACGGCGCGCGCAAGCCCCGGATGGCTGATGAAATGAGCGGAATGGGTGGTCACCGGCATGTAGCCCCGCGCGAGCTTGTGCTCGCCCTGCGCGCCGGCCTCGACGCGTTTCAATCCCTTCGCGATCGCGTAATCGATCGCCTGATGGTAACAGACTTCGAAATGCAGGAAGGGGTGGTCCTCGATACAGCCCCAGTGCCGGCCATACAGCGCATCGCCGCCGATGAAATTGATCGCACCCGCGATGTAGCGCCCGCCGCGCTTGGCCATGACCAGCAATATGTCGTCGGCCATGCGCTCGCCGATGAGTGAGTAGAAGGCGCGGGTCAGATAGGGGCGGCCCCATTTGCGTCCGCCGGTGTCCATGTAGAAGGCGAAGAACTGGTCCCAGATCTCTTCCGTGAGGTCGCTGCCGGTCAGCCAGTCGATGGTTATGCCGTTTTCGACGGCTGCGCGGCGCTCTCTCTTCAGTGCCTTGCGCTTTCGCGAGGCAAGCGTGGCGAGAAAGTCGTCATGCGATCCATAGCCCTGATTGATGAAATGGAACTGCTGGTCCATACGGTGCAGGAAGCCCGCCCGCTCCAAGGCCGCCATCTCGTCAACCGGGACGAAGGTCACGTGGGCCGAGGAAAGACCGTGGCGGCGCGTGAGTTCCTTGAGACCGGCCGCGAGCGCATTGCCGACCGTTTGTCGGTCGCTTCCCTCGGCCGCGAGCAGCCGCGGCCCTGTTGCCGGCGTGAAGGGCACGGAACATTGCAGCTTCGGGTAGTAGCGGCCGCCGGCACGCTCGAAGGCATCCGCCCATCCATGGTCGAAAACATACTCCCCCTGGCTGTGGCTCTTGACGTAGCAGACAAGCGCTCCCCGCAGGGAACCGTCCGCGTCCTCCATCAGGAGATGCTGCCCGAGCCATCCCGTTTCCGCCGTTGCCGATCCGGATTCTTCCAGTGCGGAAAGGTAGGCATGGGAGACGAAGGGGTTGTAGGGCGTGCCGGCATGCCCCTTCGAGGCGCCGGCAAGCCTGTCCCAGCTCGCCGGCGGTATCGACGTGAACGAATGCTCTATGCGGATGGTGATCGCGTCTGTCATGCGCCTACGAAATCATGATCTCCCGCGGATCGAAACCCTCGAAGGTCATTTGGTCGGCATTGGCGAATGTGTGCTCCTGAGCCTGTCTGTCCCGCACCGTCCAGGTGATGAGCGTGCGGCCGAGCGCGCGCTCCTTTTCCGTGAAAGGATTTGGAAGGTGGCCGTAATGGTACGAAATGAAGTCGAGCCCGAGATGCATCGCCTCCTCGTGCACGAAGAAGGTCTCCGGATTGGAGCCTTCGGCAGTCAGGCCGAGGGGGTAGGGCGCGTCCAGCTCCTTCAGGTCCCTGAGCAGCCAATGGTCGAAGCTCATCAGCGCAACGTGGCCGTCATAACCTTCCAGCGTCTCGAGCACGGCCGCGGCAAAGCCCTCGTCGTCGCCCTTCCGCCCCTTGAGTTCAATGATGAGCGGGACCCGGCCGGCGACGAGGCGCAGCATCTGCTTGAGCGTCGGCACCTTGTCCCTGGTGCCGCCGATGGACAACAGCCCGAGCTCGGCGGACGTTTTCGCCCGCACGTCGCCTCTGATCCCGCAGAGACGCTGCAGGTCGTGGTCGTGGAAAACGACCGGAACGCTGTCGGCCGCAAATTGAAGATCGCATTCGATCGCGAAACCGGCTTCGGCCGCGCGGGCGAAGGCCGAGAGCGTGTTCTCCCAGACTTCGCGATTCATGTCATGGAAGCCGCGATGGGCGATCGGCTGGGCCTTGAGCCAGGAAAGATCCTTCATTGGACGTCCCTGATCACGCGATTTCGATCACGGCGTCGATCTCGACAGCCGCGTTGAAGGGAAGGGAAGCCATGCCGACAGCCGCACGAGCGTGCTTGCCGGCCTCGCCCAGCGCATTGGCAAGCAGGTTGGAGGCACCGTTGATCACCAGGTGCTGTTCGACGAAGTCCGGCGTGGAAGCGACGAAGCCGTTGATCTTGACGAGGCGGCGGATACGGCCGAGATCGCCAAGAGCCGCCTTGGCCTGTGCCAGGATGTTGATCGCGCAGAGTTCGGCGGCTCTTTGCGCGCCGGCGACATCGACATCCTTGCCGACATGGCCGGTGACGGCGACCTTGCCGTTTTCCATCGGCAGCTGTCCGGAAATGTAGAGCATCGACCCGGAGACGACGTAAGGCACGTAGTTCGCGACAGGCGCAACTGCCTGCGGAAGGACGATGCCGAGTTCGGTGAGGCGGGTTTCGATCTCTGCGGACATGGAAAGGCTCCGTTGTTGTCTTTTGTGCTAAAATCCGGCATGCAAAGCAGATCGTGACAGGCGTGGACCAGAACCGATCTGCCTTGTTTCTGCCGAAAGCTTGTTTATCGCATTGGCGGCGAGTCCAACAGGAGGAAACGGATGTTTCGTAAAGGCTTCGGTCTGGTCACTCTGGGAAGCGTCTGTGTCGTGGTCATGACGGCGGGCGCTGCACAGGCGAGTGCCCTCGTTCCCCATCGCGCCGTCTACGATCTGGAGCTGAAGGACGCCTCCGAGCGGTCCGGCATCTCCGGCATGTATGGCCGCATGGTCTATGAGTTCAACGGCTCCTCCTGCGAAGGCTATACCGTCAGCTTCCGCTTCGTCACCCAGGTCGATACGGGCGAGGAGGTTCGCCTCACCGATCAGCAGACCACCACCTATGAGGACATGAAGAACGGCAATTTTCGTTTCCTCACCCGCTCCTTCACCGACGAGAAGCTGGACAAGGAGGTGCGCGGAAGCGCGCATGACGATAAATCGGGCGTCAAGGTCGAGCTGACCGCTCCGGACAAGCGCCAGGTGGCGCTTGCGGCCAGCCGGTTTCCGACCGAGCACATGCTCGAAGTGATCGAACGTGCGAAAAAAGGAGAGAGCTTTTTCGAGGCGCGTATCTTCGATGGTTCCGATTCGGGCGACAAGACGCTGATCACCTCGACCTTCGTGGGCAAGCCGCGCAAGCCCGCTCCTGACGACGCGGATGTCGGCAAGGCCGGAAAGCTTGCTGGCGAGAACTATTGGCCGGTGACGATCACCTATTTCAACGACGAAGCGAACGGCGACGCGCTGCCCGTCTATCGCATGGCGTTCAAGCTCTACGAGAACGGCGTGACGCGGGATCTCACCATGGACTACGGAGACTTCGTCCTGAGCGGAAAACTCGCCAAGCTCGAGGTCTTCAACACCGAAGAGTGCAAGTAAGCGCCGGCAAACGACTCCAAAACGACATCAAGGCTTGATTTCTCGGGCGGTTGCCGCTAAGGGGCTGGCCATTCCACACGTAAGGCATGGGATTTTCCGGGAGAAATCCGGATCGTTCCGCCGGTGGGCGCATTGCGGTGCGCTCGACGCCTTGCGGAGGTTCAACCGGAAAAGGAGACAAAGGCATGGCATTGCCTGATTTCACTATGCGCCAGCTTCTCGAGGCGGGCGTGCACTTCGGCCACCAGACACACCGCTGGAACCCGAAGATGAAGCCGTACATCTTCGGCGACCGTAACAACGTTCACATCATCGATCTCGCCCAGACCGTTCCGATGCTGTCGCGCGCCCTTCAGGTCGTCAGCGACACCGTCGCCAGCGGCGGCCGCGTGCTTTTCGTCGGCACCAAGCGCCAGGCTTCCGAGATCATCGCGGACGCAGCGAAGCGTTCCGCCCAGTACTACGTCAATGCCCGCTGGCTCGGCGGCATGATGACGAACTGGAAGACGATCTCCAACTCGATCCAGCGCCTGCGCAAGCTCGATGAGATCTTGACTTCGGAAGCTTCCGGCTTCACGAAGAAGGAGCGCCTGAACCTCGAGCGCGAGCGCGAGAAGCTCAACCGCGCACTCGGCGGCATCCGCGATATGGGCGGTACCCCGGATCTGATGTTCATCATCGACACCAACAAGGAATCGATCGCCATCGACGAAGCCAAGCGTCTTGGCATTCCGGTGGTTGCCGTCATCGACTCCAATTGCGATCCGGACCAGATCGATTACGCGATCCCGGGCAACGACGACGCATCGCGCGCTATCGCCCTTTACTGCGATCTCATCGCCCGCGCCGCCATTGACGGTATTGCCCGTCAGCAGGGCGCCTCTGGCCGCGATCTCGGCGCATCCGAAGAGGTTCCGGTCGAGCCGGCTCTCGAGGAAGCGTCCGAAGCCTGATCGGCCCGACCGGCAGACGAAGCGCTGCCGTACGCATGAAATATCGGGACGAGGCCGTTTGTGATGTAGAATCTGAACGGCCTTGTTCTTTATCAGCCGGAAATGGCCCGGCCGATCGCGCGCGGTGGGCCCGCGAACATCGCTAAAGTGGCTTCATCACGATGTCACACAGAAAGGCCATTTCCTGCCAAACCCTTCTGGCACTGCGCCAATCCCGGTCGGCGCGCCAGCAAACAGACAAGAGGCACAAAGATGACTGTTACCGCCGCAATGGTGAAGGAGCTGCGCGAAAAGACCGGCGCAGGCATGATGGACTGCAAGAAGGCGCTTGCCGAGACCAATGGCGACATGGAAGCCGCCATCGACTGGCTGCGCGCCAAGGGCATCGCCAAGGCTGACAAGAAGTCCGGCCGCACTGCTGCCGAAGGCCTCATCGGCATTGCCAGCTCCGGCACCAAGGCCGTCGTCGTCGAAATCAATTCGGAAACCGACTTCGTTGCCCGCAACGATGCCTTCCAGGAGCTCGTCCGCGGCGTCGCCAACGTCGCGCTTGGCACCGACGGCAGCGTTGCAGCCGTTTCCAAGGCGACCTATCCGGCGACAGGCAAGTCCGTTGAAGACACGATTAAGGACGCCATTGCCACGATCGGCGAGAACATGACGCTGCGCCGCTCGGCACTGCTCGAGGTCGAGGACGGCGTCGTCGCGACCTATGTACACAATGCCGCAGGCGAAGGTATCGGCAAGCTCGGCGTGCTCGTCGCGTTGAAGTCGACCGGCGACAAGGAAGCTCTGAACGCGATCGGCCGGCAGGTTGCCATGCACGTCGCCGCGACCAACCCGCTCGCCGTCCGTTCGAGCGAAATCGACCCGGCGGTCGCCGAGCGCGAGCGCAACGTTTTCATCGAGCAGTCGCGCGCTTCCGGCAAGCCGGACAACATCATCGAGAAGATGGTCGATGGCCGCATGCGCAAGTTCTTCGAGGAAGTCGCCCTTCTGTCGCAGGCTTTCGTCATGAACCCTGACCAGACGGTGGAAGCCGCGATCAAGGAAGCGGAAAAGTCCGTCGGCGCGCCGATCGAAGTCGCCGGCATTGCTCGTCTCCTGCTCGGCGAAGGCGTCGAAAAGGAAGAGAGCGACTTCGCGGCTGAAGTGGCAGCCGCCGCGAAGGGTTGATTTCTTCACCCCGAATGGGAAAACGTGGGGGCATCGCGTGACAACGCGGTGCCCTTCGTGTATCCGGCTCCAGTCGATGCGTAGGACCCGCCGGAGCGGTTGATACCACGCAGCGGATTTTGCCTTTACGCCGGTGTGCGCCAGATGCCTGCACACGCGCGCCGATCTATTTCAGGAGTGACAATGTCGGCCAAGCCAATCTACAAGCGCGTTCTTCTCAAGGCCTCCGGTGAAGCGCTTATGGGAAGCCAAGGGTTCGGCATCGATGTTGCCGTAGCCGACCGAATTGCCTCCGATATCGCGGAAGCGAGAGCGATGGGTGTCGAAGTCGGCGTCGTCGTCGGCGGCGGCAACATCTTCCGCGGTGTCGCTGTCGCGTCCAAGGGCGGCGACCGCGTAACCGGCGACCACATGGGAATGCTGGCGACGGTCATCAACGCGCTTGCGCTGGCGACGTCGCTGCGCAAGCTCGATATCGACACCGTCGTCCTGTCGGCCATCGCCATGCCGGAAATCTGCGAGAGTTTCTCGCAGCGCGCGACGCTCTATCATCTTTCGCTCGGCCGTGTCGTGATCTTCGCCGGCGGCACGGGCAATCCGTTCTTCACGACGGATTCGGCTGCGGCGCTTCGTGCGGCGGAGATGGGCGCCGAGGCGATCTTCAAGGGAACACAGGTCGACGGGATCTATTCCGCGGATCCGAAGAAGGACCCCTCGGCCACCCGTTTCGACCGCCTGACCCATAGCGAGATTCTCGAAAAGGGCCTCGCGGTCATGGATGTTGCCGCCGTGGCGCTTGCGCGGGAGAATGCCATTCCGATCGTCGTCTTCTCCATCCACGAGAAGGGCGGCTTCACGGAGATATTGACGGGTGGCGGCCGTGCCACCATCGTGACCGATAATTGACAAGCTGCTGGGGCCCGCAAGGGCCGCTGATAGGAACGGGAGTCTTGAACCATGAGTGAAGGTGTGGATCTGAAGGAACTCAAGCGTCGGATGGACGGGGCGATCGCTGCTTTCAAGCACGACATCGCGTCGCTGCGGACCGGTCGCGCTTCGGCGAACGTACTCGATCCGGTGACCGTCGAAGCCTACGGTTCGCGCATGCCGCTGAACCAGGTGGCAAACATCACGGTCCCGGAGTCGCGGATGCTTTCGGTTTCGGTGTGGGACAAGTCCATGGTCGGTGCCGTGGAGCGGGCGATCCGGGAGTCCAATCTGGGGCTCAACCCGATCGTCGACGGGCAGAACCTGCGCATTCCGCTGCCGGAACTGAACGAGGAGCGCCGCAAATCGCTGGTCAAGGTCGCGCACGACTATGCCGAAAAAAGCAAGGTTGCCGTCCGCCACGTTCGCCGTGACGGTATGGACGACCTGAAAAAAGCCGAAAAGGACGGCGAGATCGGCCAGGACGAGAGCCGTGCTCAGTCCGAGCGGGTCCAAAAAATGACCGATGACGTAATTTCCGAAATCGACCGCTTGCTCGCGGAGAAGGAAAAGGAAATCATGCAGGTCTGACCTGCGGATAGGTGAGTCTCTTTGTTCGGACAACCCATGCAAGAATTCAATCCCGCAAACGTACCGGCTCACGTCGCCATCATCATGGACGGCAACGGTCGTTGGGCGAATGCGCGTGGACTGCCCCGTACCATGGGCCACCGCAAGGGCGTCGAGGCGGTCCGCGGGGCGGTAAGGACGGCGGCGGAGATCGGCATCCGTTACCTGACGCTGTTCGCATTCTCGTCGGAGAACTGGAACCGGCCGGAAAACGAGGTCAGCGACCTCATGGGCCTGCTCAAGGCTTTCATCCGACGGGATCTCGCCGATCTCCACCGTGAGAACGTCCGCATCCGGGTGATCGGCGACCGTTCGAACCTGAGCGGCGATATCCTGCCTCTGCTCATCGAAGCGGAGGAGACGACGATCGCAAACACCGGCATCACGGTGGTCATCGCGTTCAATTACGGCGCCAGAGACGAGCTGGCGAGAGCCATGCGCCGCCTGGCGGGGGACGTGGCTGCCGGTCGTCTGCGGCCGGAAGAGATTACCGCGGAACGGATATCCTCGACGATCGATACGGCGGGCATTCCCGATCCCGATCTCATCATCCGGACGAGCGGCGAGGAGCGTCTCTCCAACTTTCTCCTTTGGCAGGGGGCCTACTCCGAATTGCTGTTCATTTCGGACCTCTGGCCGGATTTCACGCGCGAGACATTCTTCGCGGCGATCGAACAATATGCCTGCCGCGAGCGCCGATTCGGCGGACTGACCCAACCGACTCTGGCGGTCGGCTCCTGATGCAGGCCGAACTCAAACTTCGTATCGCCTCCGGGTTGGTTCTGGCTGCGGTGGTTCTTGCTGCAACCTGGATCGGCGGCTTCGCCTTCCAGCTTCTCTCCGTCGCGATCGGCCTGCTCGTCTATTACGAGTGGTCCACCATCACCAAGCTCCCCGAGCGGGACTTTCAGGGCAATGCCCTCGGCTGGCTGGCGCAGGTGGTGATCGCCGGTCTCGTCCTCCTCGATTATCTGCATATCAGCCTGCCGGGACTTGCCCTCTGTGTGCTCGCGGTAGCGCTTTGGGTACTGATGAAGGGAACCAGCTGGTGGCTGCCGGGCGGGATCGTCTATGCGGGCCTGACGAGCATTTCCCTCGCGGCGATCCGCGGAGCGGACTATCTCGGGCTGATGGCGATGCTGTTCGTGTTCGCCGTCGTATGGGCAACGGATATTTTCGCCTACTTCACGGGGCGGGCGATCGGCGGGCCGAAGCTGGCGCCGGCAATCTCGCCGGGCAAGACCTGGTCGGGCGCGATCGGCGGGGCGACTTTCGGCGTTCTTGCGGGTGTCGCCGTTTTCATGGCTCACTTTTCGCTCGAGGACCTGCGCATCCCCGTCATCGCGCTGGTCCTGTCCGTCGCAAGCCAGATAGGCGATCTGTTCGAGTCCTTCGTCAAGCGCCGCTTCGGCGTCAAGGATTCGAGCAGACTGGTCCCGGGCCACGGCGGCGTCATGGACCGGGTGGACGGGCTGATATTCGCCTGCATTGCCGCACTGGCTCTGGTGCTTGGGCAGTTCCTGCTGGCGGGCGGCCGGGAAGTCGCCTTCGGCGCGATTCTGCTGGGTCTTTGAAGACTGCCGGTGTAGGACCTGTGGACACTTATGGATAGGGGTTTGATTTTGCACAAATCGGTCAATGCCAAGGATTTTTCCGCAGCAAAGGGTTGCCCCCTTTGCAAGGGAAAAGCCGCCGGCAGTGGGCGATTTGTGCAAAACCCTTCGGGCAGCCCATATTGCGGTGCCTTGTCGCGAAAAATCCGGCTTGCAGGCGGACGGCCTGCGGCGCCGGATTTTCCACGAAAGTCCCTCGCAATATGGGCCGTCAAATCCCTATCCATAAGTGTCCACAGGTCCTAGACCTTATATCGGGCTCGAAGCGGGACTATCATGCGGCGGTGCGAACCATGGCGGCACGGCCCCGACCTTGCAATTTGAACTGGCGGACGTGGCAGCGGACGCGTTAGGAATGACTATGAGCCTACTGCTTGACAATCTCCAGTACACGATCCCCACCTTCCTGTTCCTCCTGACGTTGCTGGTCTTCGTTCACGAGATGGGACACTACCTGGTGGGGCGCTGGTCGGGCATCCGCATCCTGGCCTTTTCCGTCGGCTTCGGACCCGAGCTCTTCGGCTGGACCGATCGCCACGGCACCCGCTGGAAATTCTGCGCGGTCCCGCTTGGCGGCTACGTGAAGTTCTTCGGCGACGAGGATGCGGCGAGCACGCCCGACTACCGGCGGCTGGAGACGATCGCGCCGGAAGAACGGGGCCGTACATTCCTGGGCGCAAAGCTATGGAAACGCGCGGCGACGGTCGCGGCCGGTCCCATCGCGAATTTTCTTCTGGCGATTGCGATCTTCGCAGTCCTGTTTTCCATTTACGGCCGTGCCGTCGCCGATCCCGTCGTCGCTTTCGTGGCGCCGGACAGTGCCGCGGAAAAGGCGGGTGTTCTGCCGGGAGACCGGCTGCTTTCGATCGACGGAAAGCCGATCGCCACCTTCGACGACGTGCGCCGCTATGTTAGCGTCCGTCCCGAGCTGCCGATCACCGTTCGGATCGAGCGCGAGGGCGCTGCGATCGACCTGCCGATGGTGCCCCAACGTACCGAATCCGTCGACCCGCTCGGCAACAAGATGGAAGAGGGCAAGATCGGCATCGGAACGAACCAGGAGGCCGGCAATTTCCGGGTCGAGACCTACGGACCTCTCGAAGCGGTGGGGCAAGGGGCACTGCAGAGCTGGCGGATCGTAACGGGCACGCTCGACTATCTTTCGAATCTCTTTGTCGGCCGGATGAGCGCCGATCAGGTCGGCGGGCCGATCCGTATCGCCCAGATGTCCGGTCAGATGGCGAAACTCGGCATTGCCGAGGTGCTGAATTTCGCGGCCGTGCTTTCGGTTTCCATTGGATTGCTCAACCTAATGCCCGTGCCGGTGCTTGATGGCGGCCATCTGATGTTCTATGCGGTCGAAGCGTTGCGCGGCAGGCCCGTCGGTCCTGCCGCACAGGATCTCGCATTCCGCATAGGCTTTGCCATGGTGCTCATGCTGACGGTTTTTGCGGCCTGGAACGATATCAACTGGCTCTTCGGATAGGGGCGGAGTCTTGGGCGGGAGCGGACATCGTTAAGGATTCGGGGAGCGAGTGAGTTTCGCCGGCTGCTCGATAACGGTTTGTTTACGATAATAAGAGGCCGTAGTGGCTGTTAAGCCACGGTTGGAATTGAAGTAAACAGAAATTAACGAGCTGACTTGCTTGTATGGGAAAAGCGGTTAAAACGGCAACCGTGACCGGAGTCGGCACGAAACTGCCGCGGGACGTTGGGAAAAGGTAAGATTTTGACATGAAAGCTGGTTCAAGGTTTTTGAACGCGGTGTCGGCGTTTGCTCTGTCAGCAAGCATGGTCGCCACGGGTACCGGGGTAGGACTTGTTGCTGGTACCTCAGTCGCGCAAGCCGCGGTCATCAATCGGGTTGAAGTGCGTGGGGCAACGCGCGTCAGCGCGGAAACCGTTCGCGCCAATATCACGATCGTTCCCGGCAAGAGCTTCAGCAATGCCGATATCGACGCATCCGTGAAGCGGCTCTATGCCACCGGCTATTTCTCCGATGTCAGCATCACGGTTTCCGGCGGATCGCTTGTCGTTTCCGTCAGCGAGAATCAGCTCGTCAACCAGGTGGTCTTCAACGGCAACCGCAAGATCAAGGATGACAAGCTCCAGGGTGTCGTTCGCACCCAACCGCTCGGTCCCTATAGCGAGGCGACCGTCGAAACCGACATTCAGGCCATCAGGGACGCCTATGCCGCCATCGGCCGCAGCGACGTGACCGTGACGACCCAGGTCGTTCCGATTGCCGAAGGCCGTGTCAACCTGGCCTTCGTCATCAATGAAGGCGAGCGCACGAAGATCACGCAGATCAACTTCGTAGGCAACGAGGCCTATAGCGACGGCCGTCTGCAGTCGGTGATTGCGACCAAGGAATCGGGCATCTTCTCGTTCCTCACGCGCAAGGACGTCTACAATCCGGATAAGTTGCGGGCCGACGAGGAATTGCTGCGGCAGTTTTATTACAACCGCGGCTATGCCGATTTTCAGGTGGTCTCGTCCGAAGCGGCGCTCAATGAGGCGACCAACGAATACACGGTGACGATCACCATCGAGGAAGGTCCTCGATACGACTTCGGTCCGGTCAATATCGAGTCGACGGTCGAAGGCATCGACGCCGAGGAACTGAGGGGTCTCGTTCAGAGCCGCGAAGGCACGGTGTACAAGGCCAAGGACATTCAGAGCACTATGAGCGAGATTTCGAAGCGCGTCGCGTCGGAGGGTTATCCCTTTGCGCGCGTCACGCCGCGCGGCAACCGCGATCTCGCCAACCACACGATCGCCGTCGACTATCTCGTGGACCAGGGCGAGCGCGCCTATGTCGAGCGCATCGAGATTCGCGGTAACACCCGGACGCGTGACTACGTTATCCGTCGCGAGTTCGATGTCGGCGAAGGCGATGCCTTCAACCAGGAAATGGTTGCTCGCGCCAAGCGCCGCCTGGAGGCGCTCGGCTATTTCTCGTCGGTCAACATCTCGACGCAGCCGGGCAGCGCGGCTGACCGTGTAGTCATCGTCGTCGACGTACAGGATCAGTCGACCGGTTCGTTCGGCATCGGCGCCGGCTATTCCGCCGGCGACGGCGGCGGCTTCCTCGTCGAAGCTTCGATCGAAGAAAAGAACTTCCTGGGCCGCGGCCAGTATATTCGTCTTGCCGCCGGCAAGGGCGAGGACAGCCAGACCTACAATGTTTCGTTCACTGAGCCCTATTTCCTCGGCTATCGTCTCGCTGCGGGCTTCGACCTCTTCAAGAACGAAAACGACTTCGACGACGACAACTACAGCTACAACGATCAGGGCTTCAGCCTGCGCGTGACCGCGCCGATCACCGAAAACCTGTCGACCACGCTACGCTACAACTACACGGAGCTAGAATATTTCGGCGACCGGGACGAACTCTCGTCCCCCTATGACCGTGTAATCGACGGCAGCCCCTGGACGCGCTCGTCCATCTCGCAGTCCATCACCTACAACACGCTGGATGATGCTCAACTGCCGCATGAGGGCATCCTCGCTTCGGTGACGCAGGAGTTTGCCGGCCTTGGCGGCACGTCGGACTTCTACAAGCTGACGGGTAAAGCCAAGTGGTACTACACGCTGCATGACGAGGCCGACATCATCGGTTCGCTTTCCGGTAGCGCCGGTCATCTGTTCGAGACGTCCGGTTCGCTGGAAGTCTTCGACCAGTTCCAGCTGAACAGCAACGACATCCGTGGCTTCGAGCGCAACGGTCTCGGCCCGCGCATGAACAACGGCGACGCACTGGGCGGTACGACCTATTTCACGGCGTCTGCGGAAGCGACGTTCCCGCTGCCGGGTCTTCCGCGTGACAGCGGTTTCCGCGGCGCGCTCTTCGTCGACGCGGGCACGCTCTACGGCAACGACGTCGAGATCGGTCCTGGTGAATCGGTACGCGGGGACGATGCCTCGCTGCGCGCCTCGGTCGGCGTCAGCTTGATCTGGGCTTCGCCTTTCGGTCCGCTGCGTGTGGACTACGCCGTGCCGGTTGCGAAGGAAGACTTCGACGAGGTCCAGAACTTCAAGTTCGGTATCAACTCGTCGTTCTGATAAAGAGCAGTCCAGAACTGCCAGAGAATCGTTCTGGAGTGTCCATGGAACAGAATTGGTTTTTTCCGCCCCATCAGGGGATTCGTCTGGGCGACCTCGCGAATCAGATTGGGGCGGAGTTGCTGGATACAAGCGCCGCCGACCGCACCGTGCGTGCGGTCGCGCCTGTTTATCGCGCCAAGCCGGGCGACATCTGCTACATGCTGTCGCGCAAGAATCGCGAAGAGTTGCAGACCTGTCGCGCCGCCGCGATCATCTGCGACAAAGCAATTTCGTCGATCGTCCCCGACACTATTCCCGTGCTGCTGACATCGAAGCCGCACACTGCCTTCGCGCTTGCCGGCACCCTGCTTCACGAAAGGGCCATGCGGCCCTCGTATAATACGAGCGAGAGGGGCGTAGCGCCGGGAGCCTTCGTCGATCCGACGGCGCGCCTGGAGGCGGGCGTCGAGGTCGAGCCGATGGCTGTGATTGGAGCCGGCGCCGAGATTGGAAGCGGAACGCGCATCGCAGCGGGAGCAATGATCGGACAGGGCGTGCGGATCGGCCGGGATTGCACCATTTCCGCCGGTGCAAGCATCCTTTGTGCGTTGATCGGCAACAACGTCATCATTCATCCGGGCGCACGCATCGGCCAGGACGGATTCGGCTACGCACCGGGCCCGAAGGGCGGAATGATCAAGATCGTCCAGGTCGGGCGGGTGATCATCCAGGATCACGTCGAGATCGGTGCGAACACGACGATCGACCGCGGCACAATGGATGACACCGTGATCGGCGAGGGGACGAAAATCGACAATCTCGTGCAGATCGGCCATAACGTCGGCATCGGCCGCTACTGCGGCATCGTCAGCCAGGTCGGTATCGCCGGCAGCACGCAGATCGGCGACGGCGTCATGATCGGCGGAGGCGTCGGGGTCAACGGGCATATCACCATTGGAGACGGAGCGCAGATCGCCGCGATGAGCGGCGTGGCGAGCGATGTGCCGGCCGGCGAGCGCTATGGCGGGATTCCGGCGCGACCGATGCGGGATTTCCTGCGCGATGTCGCCGAAATGGCCCTCAGGTCGAGCGAGAGGCAGAAGAAGAAGGGTGGCAAGGATGAATGAGGCTGCAACGGTCCTCGGCACGGCGGACATACAGGAAATCCTGAGGCTTCTTCCCCATCGTTACCCCTTCCTGCTGGTGGACCGCATCATCGAGATCGATGACGACAATTCGGCCATCGGAATCAAGAACGTGACGGCCAACGAGCCGCATTTCACCGGGCATTTTCCCGAGAAGCCGATCATGCCGGGCGTTCTTCTGATCGAAGGCATGGCGCAGACGGCCGGCGCGATCTGTGCGCGCAAGACGGGAATCGGAAGCAATCTCGTCTATTTCATGACGATCGACAATGCCCGGTTCCGCAAACCCGTCGTGCCGGGCGACCGGGTGGAGTTCCATGTCGTGAAGCAGAAGCAGCGCGGCAATATCTGGAAATTTCACTGCGATGCAAAAGTTGACGGGCAACTCGTCGCGGAAGCTGATATCGGCGCGATGATTGTCAGCAAGGAAGACGCCTGAGAATGATAGCATCAAGTGCGAAGATCCACCCGTCCTCGGCCATCGAGAACGGTGCGGTAATCGGCGAAAACGTGAAGATCGGCCCGTTCTGCCACATCGGGCCGAATGTCGTTCTTGCGGATGACGTCGAAATTCTGAGTCACGTCGCGGTCATCGGCCATACGAGCGTCGGCAAGGGCACGAAGATCTTTCCGGGTGCCGTCATCGGCGGCGATTCGCAGAGCGTGCACCACAGCGCCTTGAATACGAAACTGGTGATTGGCGAAAACTGTACCATCCGCGAAGGCGTGACCATGAATACGGGTACGGTGGAGCATGGCGGCGCAACCATTATCGGCAACAACAACCTGTTCCTGGCCTATTCGCACGTGGCGCATGACTGCCGCCTCGGCAACAACATCATCCTTTCCAACAATGTCATGCTTGCGGGGCACGTGACCGTCGAGGATCGAGCCATACTCGGGGGCGGCTCCGCGGTTCACCAGTTTACCCGCATCGGGCGTCAGGCCTTCATCGGGGGCCTGTCGGCGGTGAGCTATGACGTCATTCCCTATGGAATGCTCAACGGCAACCCCGGCGTGTTGAGCGGACTCAACGTGGTCGGGATGACCCGTGCGGGGATCGATCGTCCCGCGATTCATCGCGTTCGGCGGTGCTATAAGCAGATATTCGAAGGAGACGGCTCGATCCGCGCGAACGCAGCCGCTATCCGCAACGAATATCTCGATTGCGCGCCGGCAATCGAGATCCTGGATTTCATCGCCGCGGAGAGCGACCGCGCGCTGTCGTCGCCGAATCGCGGCGCCAAGGGCTGATGGCGGTGGCGATTCATCGCCTGCCGCAGTCAAAAGGCAGGCTTGCCATCATCGCCGGCGCCGGAACGCTTCCCCATCACGTGGCCGAGGCCGCACGCCTTCAGGGTGAAGACCCGTTCATCATCGCGCTTTCGCGTGAGGCCGATACCGATTGGACCGGCTTCGACCATGCCGTTTGCGCAATCGGAGACTTTGCCGCGATCAGCCGCACTTTCGAGACCGAGGGAATCGACCGGGTCGTCCTTTCCGGTGCGGTGCAGCGACGGCCGGAGTGGCGCGATATCCGTCCTACGCTGAAGACGCTGGCCAAGGTGCCGCGGGTTTTCCGCACCTTGATATCCGGCGGGGACGACGCCGTGCTGCGCATGGTGATCGAATTGATCGAGGCAAGTGGCGCCCATGTGATCGGCGCGCACGAGGTCGTTCCGGGGCTTCTTGCCGATACCGGTCCGCTCGGCGCCCATGCCCCGACGGACGAAGACCGGCGGGACATCGAAGCCGGCATCGCCGCAGCCAACGCGCTGGGGGCGCTGGATGTGGGCCAGGGCGCCGTTGCAGTCGGCGGCAGGGTGGTGGCGCTGGAGGGGGCGGAAGGGACGGACGCCATGTTGGCGAGAGTGGCCGACCTCAGGAAAGACGGGCGGATTTCAATCCGTCGTCGCGGCGTTCTCGTCAAGCTCTGCAAGCCGCAACAGGACGAACGGGCGGACCTGCCCTCGATCGGTCCGTCGACGGTCGCAGGAGCGCATGCAGCCGGCCTCGCGGGCATTGCCGTCGAGGCGGGACGCGCGCTGGTTCTCGAGCGCGCGCGTCTCGTGCAGGAGGCCGACAGGAGCGGGCTGTTCATTCTCGGTATCGAGCGCGACGGCCGCAGGGACCGGAGATGACGGGCAGGGCCTACAGGCTGGCGGTTATCGCCGGAGAAGTTTCCGGAGACCTGCTCGGGGCCGACCTGGTACGGGCGCTGCGTGACCGTCTGGGCGGTCCGCTCGAACTCGTGGGCGTTGGTGGCGAGGGGCTGGAAGCCGAAGGGCTCCGGTCGCTTTTCGACTATTCCGAACTGTCGATCATGGGTTTCTCGCAGGTTCTGGCGAACCTGCCGAAGCTTCTGTTGCGGATTGGGCAGACCGCCCGCGCGATCGCCGCTGCGCGTCCGGATGCTTTGTTGATCATCGACAGCCCGGACTTCACCCACCGCGTGGCGCAACGCGTCCGCGCCGCATTGCCGGACTTGCCCGTGATCGACTACGTCTGCCCGAGCGTCTGGGCGTGGAAGCCGGAGCGGGCGCCGCGCATGCGTGCTTATGTGGATCACGTGCTCGCGGTTCTGCCCTTCGAGCAGGAAGCGATGGCGAAGCTCGGCGGTCCGCCGACGACCTATGTCGGGCATCGGCTCGCATCGGACGGCAATGTCCTCGCTGTCCGGGAGCGCCAGCGGCTTAGACAGCAGATGCAGGATCGGCGCGAGCCGAAGGCCTGTCTCCTGCTGCCCGGATCGCGCGGGAGCGAGGTCAGCCGCCTGCTTCCGATCTTCCGCGAAGCAGCCGAAGAACTCGCGGAGCGGCACGAAGGCATTCGTTTCCTCTTGCCGACCGTGCCGCGCCAGGAAGAGCGTGTGAGGGCGTTGACGGCATCCTGGAGGATCCAGCCCGAGATAAGCGTAACGGCGGACGGGAAATGGGAGGCTTTTGCCCAAGCCGACGCGGCCATTGCCGCCTCGGGTACGGTGATCCTCGAACTGGCGCTCGCTGGAGTTCCGGTCGTGTCCACCTACTCTGCCGACTGGATCGTCAGCCTCCTGCATTCCCGCATTCGGATATGGACCGCGGCGCTTCCGAACCTCATCGCGGATTTTCCGGTCGTGCCCGAATATTTCAACAAGTCGATCCGGCCGGCCGTTCTGACGCGCTGGTTCGAACGGCTTTCGAGCGATACGGCGCAACGTCGTGCGATGCTCGACGGCTTCGCCCTCGTTCAACAGCGAATGGAAACGGATCGGCCGCCCGGCGAAAAGGCGGCGGATATCGTCCTCGCTTGCCTTCGGGCCGGATGAGGAGAGGCGAGTGCTTCCTCGGGTCAAGCCCGAGGATGACCGGGGAGGAGTCGAGGGGACTGGGAAGGGACGTTGCTGTGACCCTTAACCTCAGCCTTCGCAAAGCCGATCTGCCTGTTCGTGCAAGAACCTCGCCCTAGTTTTTACGAACCCTACCGCATGTCATCCTCGGGCTTGACCCGAGGATCCATATGCGAGCTCACCAAAGCTGGAAATACAAGTCGCGCCAGTCGGGGTTCATTTTCTCGATGAGCTCGATCTTCCATTCGCGATACCAGCGCTTCAGCGATTTCTCGCGCTGAATGGCCGTACCGATCTGCAGGTGCTCCTCATACCACACCAGTCGATTGCACCCGTATTTCGACGCAAAGCCCGGCGTCGAGCCTTCTCGGTGTTCGAAGATGCGGCGCTCGAGATCGGACGTAACGCCGATATAGAGCGTTCCGCGCTTGTGGTTCGTGACGATATAGACATAGCCCGCCATATCCGGACGATGCTCGTGATTGGATCCTCGGGTCAAGCCCGAGGATGACGGGGGGAGTCGAGAGTGACTGGGATGGGACGTTACTAGCCCCTTAAAGACGGCCTCAGCCTTCGCAAGACCGATCAGCCGGTTCCGTGCAAGCACCTCGCCATAGTCTTTACAAACCCAACCACCTGTCATCCTCGGGCTTGACCCGAGAATCCATATGCAAGCTCACCAAAGCTGGAAATACAAGTCGCGCCAATCGGGGTTCATCTTCTCGATGAGCTCGATCTTCCATTCCCGATACCAACGACGCTCGTGATTGGATCCTCGGGTCAAGCCCGAGGATGACGGCGGAGGAGTCGAGGGTGACTGGAGAGGGACGTTACTATGCCCCTTAAAGACGGCCTCAGCCTTCGCAAGGCCGATCTGCGGTTCGTGCAAGAACCTCGCCGCAGTCATTACGCGCAAACCCACCAACCGTCATCCTCGGGCCTGACCCGAGGATGACGGTTGGTGGTGTAGGCTTTCGAGGTCGTCCCGCGTTTACCGCTTTGAGATCGGCACATAGTCGCGCAGCGGTGCGCCGACATAGAGCTGGCGCGGACGGCCGATGCGCTGTTCCGGATCTTCGATCATCTCGTTCCACTGGGCGATCCAGCCGACGGTGCGGGCAAGGGCGAAGAGCACCGTGAACATCGTGGTGGGGAAGCCCAGGGCCTTCAGGGTGATGCCGGAGTAGAAGTCGATGTTCGGGTAGAGCTTCTTCTCGATGAAGTACTCGTCCGTCAGGGCGATGCGTTCGAGCTCCATCGCGACTTCCAGGAGCGGGTCGTCCTTGTGGCCGAGTTCGGCGAGAACCTCATGCGTGGTCTTCTGCATGATCTTCGCGCGCGGATCGTAGTTCTTGTAGACCCGGTGGCCGAAGCCCATCAGACGGAACGGATCGTTCTTGTCCTTGGCCTTGGCGATATATTCCGGAATGCGGTCGACCGTGCCGATTTCGGCGAGCATGTTGAGCGCCGCCTCGTTGGCGCCGCCATGGGCGGGCCCCCAAAGGCAGGCGATACCGGCAGCGATACAGGCGAAGGGATTGGCACCCGACGAGCCGGCGAGGCGAACGGTCGAGGTCGATGCGTTCTGCTCATGGTCGGCGTGGAGGATGAAGATCCGGTCCATGGCGCGCGCCAGGACCGGATTGACGACATATTCCTCGCAAGGCACGGCGAAACACATGCGCAGGAAGTTCGAGGCGTAGTCGAGATCGTTCTTCGGGTAAACGAAGGGCTGGCCGATATGGTACTTGTAGGCCATCGCGGCGATCGTCGGCATCTTGGCGATCATGCGCAACGATGCGACCATCCGCTGATGCGGATCGGTGATGTCGGTCGAGTCGTGGTAGAAGGCGGAAAGGGCACCGACGCAGCCGCACATGACGGCCATCGGATGGGCATCGCGGCGGAAGCCGGTGAAAAACCGCGACATCTGCTCGTGGACCATGGTGTGATGCGTGACGCGATAATCGAAATCGGCCTTCTGAGCCTTTGTCGGCAGTTCGCCGTAGAGAAGCAGGTAGCAGACTTCGAGAAAATCGCCGTGCTCAGCAAGCTGCTCGATCGGAAATCCGCGGTGAAGCAGGACGCCCTCGTCGCCATCGATATAGGTGATCTTCGATTCACACGATGCCGTGGAGGTAAAGCCCGGATCGTAGGTGAACATCGTCGTCTGCTTGTAGAGCGAGCCGATGTCCACGACGTCCGGACCGATTGATCCCGATCGCACCGGCAGGTCCGCGGATTTTCCGCCGAATGTTACTGTCGCGCTTTTCTCTGACATGGGACCCTCCGTTTTTGTGACATCGTGGCATAGCTCTGTGCCGCGAATTTGAGCGTTGCGAATTTGCTATATGATTTATTTTCGACTGCCAAGCAGTACCAAAGGCAAACTTGTGCGATGCGAAAACGCATATGGCAACGCAACAAACGCATGTTACGGCAATTCGTTCGAAGAGATCAATGATCGCTAAGCTGATAATGCGGTACCATTCTATCTAGTCTGCCTCTTTTTTGAGCATCAGCCTTCGAGTTGCAAGATTGCATGGTTGGCTGCAGGATCGCGAAAACAGGCGCGGGCGGAGCGGAATGGGGGAGAGCGGGGCACAAGCGGTCGTGCGCGATGGGGAACGCAGCGCGTGGCCCGAGAGCGAGGCGACGCAGGTTCTCACTGGCGATTTGCCCGTCATCGGCTCCGGCCGCCGGGCGCCTGCCGGCCGGCATGCGACACACATTCGCCATCGGATACGCTCGGCGGCCACGGCGGTTTCCCTCCGGATAGGCGCTGCAGTTGCAGAAGAGCAGGAATACGGCCACGGCTTCGTCCTGATCCCGGTCGTGCTTGCGCTCGGCTCGCTTGCATGGCTCGCGCTGCCCGAAACCGTCGGAACTGCCAAACTTGCAGCGCTGCTTTGCGTTTTCGGCATATCTGCGGTGCTTTGCCGGGGAGACCTGCGAAACTGGCGGCCGCTGTTGATCGCGCCTGCTCTCTTTACGGCCGGCATGCTGCTCGCCGCGGCCGAAACAGCAAGGCGCGACACGGTCATTCTCGATACTCCCGTTACGACGACCGTTCGCGGAACCGTGCTGTCGCGGGATCCGGACGACAGGGGGCGCTGGCGCTATCTCGTTCGCATCCAGGAAACCTCCGGCCCGCGTCTTCGCAGGGCTCCGGAAAGGGCGACGCTCCTGGCGCGGAGCCGTCACGAGGCGTTTCCGGTCGGGGCGACGATCGAAGGCAAGGCGCGTTTGTCGCCGCCCTCCGGGCCGGCTCTGCCGGGTCTCAATGACTTCGCGTTCGGCGCCTACTTCAAAGGCGTAGGCGCGGTCGGGTATTTCTATGGCGCGCCGCGAGCGCCGGTGGATGCCGGCGCTGTCACGGATCGGTCCCAGGCCTCGCTGCCGGCGAAGGCGGCCGCATATCTGGCACTGGTCCGCGAGGCGATCGGCAACCGAATCCGGACAGCGATCGGCGGCGATACCGGTGCAATCGCTGCGGCGCTGGTGACCGGCGAGGAGCGCGCGATCAGCCGCGAGGCCGTCGAGATGCTGCGCGCCGCCGGCCTGTCGCACGTCCTGGCGATCTCGGGCCTTAACATGGTGCTGGCGGCGGGCACGTTTCTCATCGGCGCCCGGACCCTGCTGAGCTTCGTTCCCGGCTTGGCCGAAAGATATTCCGTCAAGAAGATCGCCGCCGTCGGCGCTCTTCTCATGGTCTTCTTCTATATCCTGATTTCCGGCGGCGCGGTCTCGGCGCTCAGATCCTGGATCATGATCTCGATCATGCTCGTCGCATTGTTCGTCGACCGCGTTTCGATCAGCCTGCGCAACGTGGCGCTTGCCGCACTCGTCATCCTCGCCTGGACGCCATCGGCGGCAGCCGGACCAGGGTTCCAAATGTCCTTTGCGGCGACGCTGGCCCTCGTTGCGGGCTATTCCCGCTGGCGCGACCACAGGAGAAAGGATCGCGAAACCCCGAGGAACCGGGGGGGCGCGGGGGTCGTGTCCGGCCTCGCCATCGGTACTGTCGCCACCTCCGTCATCGGCGGGTTGGCGACGGCGGTTTACGCGGCTGCCCATTTCAACCGGCTCCCCGGTTACGGGCTGGCCGCAAACGTTCTCACGACGCCTCTGATCAGCGTGCTCATCATGCCGTTCGCGCTGTTCGCGATGCTGCTTATGCCCTTCGGGCTCGAATATTACCCCCTCGTGGTCATGGGGCAGGGGCTGGACTGGATGCTGGCGGTCGCGAGATATGTCGCATCCCTCGACGGCGAGTGGACGACCGGTCGCATGGGCGACGTGCAGTTCTTCCTTATTGCCTTCGGCGGCATCCTGCTCTGCGTGCTGAGAACGCGGCTGGCGCTCGTCGGTGCGGGGCTGATCGCTCTGGGTGCATCCGCGATCGTGCTCGAGCCGCGGAAGGAGCGCCCATCGATCGCCATATCGGAGGATGCTCAACTGGTCGGTCTGGTCGCCGCGGATGCAATCGCGACCAATCGGAGCCGTCCGCCGGAGTTCATCTTCTCGCAATGGCAGCGCGCGCTTGCGATCGCAGCACATAAGGCACCGGTCGACCTTGCAGCGGAACCGGACACCGCCGCCGGGACATCAGCTTTCCTGACCTCGGCTCGAGCCGGCGTCTTCGCCTGCAGAAAGGGAACAGGGTGCGCCGGGCGCAGCCGAGAGGGATGGACAGTGGCTGTTATCGAAAAGGCCGAATCGCTCTCCTTCCTGTGCGGTCGCGTCGATCTGGTCGTCGTCGCCAGCCGCCGCCCGTCTGCAGGCTGCCCGCCCGGCGGATCGCTGGTCATAAGCACCGAGACGCTGCGCCGGACGGGGGCGGTCGAGATCCATGCCGAGCAGGAACAACCGGGCGCGCCGCCTCGCATACGCGTCGTCTCGTCGTTCTCCTCCACTGAGCGCCCCTGGCAGCGTCATCGCCGCTACGACTGGCGGACGGGCAGTTTTATTTCGCAAGGTTCACCGCCCTGACGGCCCGCGCATTCCTCATCGCCCCATCTGCCGCATATTCTTGATTATTGTACTCCACAATCTTGTCATCCCGCCATTGTTTGTCGTAAAGAGCGTTGCGAAGGCGCTTCACCGACAAGGGAGGCGCAAGCGGCCGCGGTTTGCATCCCGCGCCCACCTGATGGTTGAAATCGATTGCAGGCCCGTGACGCTCGGGCGAATGCGGGAAAAGAGGAACGAGATGTCTGATCGGATCCGGCCGAAATTGAACGTGTTGCTGGCGGCAACGCTGGCTGTTTTCCTTGCCGGCCCGGTCGCGAACGGCCTCGCGCAGACCGTACAACAGCCCTCGTCCGTCTCGGTCGATGCGCAGCCGCCGGCGACAGATGTTCCCGGCGCCGATGACCCGGGCGCGCAACCGGCGCCGCTCGAGGCAGCAGCGGGCGACGCGACGGAAGTCAACCCCGTGCTTCCGCATGATCTTTCGCCGGTCGGTATGTTCCTCGCTGCCGATATCGTCGTAAAGGCGGTGATGGTCGCTCTGGCGCTCGCCTCCGTCGCCACCTGGGCGATCTTCCTCGTGAAGACGCTGGAACTCATATATGCCAAATCGCGCCTCAAGCGCGCCGTGGCTGCGCTCGTTTCCGCGAATGGTCTCGCCGAGGTGCAGCCAAAGCTCGAGCGCCGCGCCGGCGTGGCTGGGGAGATGGTCGCCGCAGCGATCGACGAAATGACACGCTCGGAAGCCGTTCTGGACCTTGCGCCGGCAGCCGGTGTCAAGGAACGCGTCTCTTCTCTCCTCACGCGTATCGAGGTTCGCGCCGGCAAGAGGATGAGCGCCGGTACGGGAATCCTGGCGTCGATCGGGTCCGTCGGTCCATTCGTCGGCCTCTTCGGCACCGTCTGGGGAATCATGAATTCCTTCATCGGCATCAGCAAGGCGCAGACGACCAATCTCGCCATCGTCGCGCCGGGCATCGCCGAGGCGCTGCTGGCGACTGCGATCGGCCTCGTCGCGGCAATACCGGCGGTGGTGATCTATAACTATTTTGCCCGCTCCGTCGGGGGCTACAGACTCATCCTGGCAGATGCGGCGGCAGCCGTCGAAAGACTGGTAAGCCGCGATCTCGATCATCGCCACGCCCGCAGAGCGCCGCCGCGCCGCCAGGACGGCTTCGCCCACGCCCCCGACTCGATCGCCAGAATCGGATAAGCGAAAATGGCTGGAAGAATTTCCGAGAGCAGCGGCGATCTCGACGAGAACAGCGAGATCAACGTCACCCCCTTCATCGACGTCATGCTCGTGCTGCTCATCATCTTCATGGTGGCTGCGCCGCTCGCGACGGTCGACATGAAGGTCGATCTGCCGCAATCCGTGGCAAAGCCGACGCCGCGCGACGACAAGCCGGTCTTCGTGACGTTGAAGGCCGACCTCACGCTTGCCATCGGCAATGAAGAGGCGCCTCGCGAAGCTTTCGTTGCCGAACTCAACCGGATAACCGGCGGCAACACGGAAACACGCGTGCTCCTGCGCGCCGATCGGCTGGTCGACTACGGCGAACTGATGACGGTCATGAACCTCATTCAGAATGCCGGCTACGGCAAGATCGCACTCGTCGGCCTTGAGGCCGCACCCGCCCGCTAAGGCCTGTTGAGATTCGGGCAAACCGCAGCGGCTTGTTTGCTCTCCTCATCCCTGTGACGAGCACGATAAACGGCTAGACCTTCGCATGTCCAAAACGATGCCACGGCACTCCGGAGTGGCGGCATCTGTATTTCCAGCAGTGGCGAGGCTTGCGGATGGGTCCTTGGGATCAAACCCGTATGCGCTAACATTGGCATTAGCGGTCACCCGCCCCTCATCCGCCTGCCGGCACCTTCTCCCCGCAGGCGGGGAGAAGGGACAAGCGGCGCCAACTGAACCCCGCATTCACCGCCCGCCCGAGGGAGCGAGCGGGCGCGGCATATCCCTTCTCCCCGCCTGCGGGGAGAAGGTGGCGGCAGCCGGTTGAGGGGCAACCCCGACGGAGCGGGGTTGAGGCGGTTGGGTTCCCGAGGGATCCCTTTCATGAGCAGTATCCGCCGCACCGGCGCGCAAGAGATATGTGCATGCCGTAAGCCCGCATGCGGGGAGACGACAAGTGGTTTGACCTTCGCCTATGATCTCAACAGGCCTTAGAGAGCGGGATGAGGAGAAGGGAGTGCGGTTCCCCCACCGCATCCCGCGTCTCGGCAGGTTTCCTCATGTCCCGACCGCCGGTCCCGATGTGGGCTGGCGGTGCCTTTTTGCGTGCACAGATGCGCAGTCGCTTGAAACCGGCCGTGCGGCGATCTATGAGCTTTATGCATGCGTCCGAAAGCGCGGAGCGGTTTTGGGCCAACGACATGCACAGAGACAACAACCTAGGGCGCGTCGCATGCATACGATCGGTGCGTTGCGCTTCAGGCAACAGGCTGGCCGCCGCCGGACGCAAGATCGCACGGTCTTTCCGGCGCCGCGCCCATTCCGACACGAGGCAATATCATGAACTTCGAAGCAGCCCGCATCAA
The DNA here is from genome assembly GCF_056739175.1 of Ensifer sp. R1-3. Classification (NCBI taxonomy): domain Bacteria; kingdom Pseudomonadati; phylum Pseudomonadota; class Alphaproteobacteria; order Hyphomicrobiales; family Rhizobiaceae; genus Ensifer; species Ensifer sp. R1-3. The sequence goes on along the minus strand of NZ_CP096515.1, from coordinate 1,229,494 downwards.
GATGGTGGACAATCAGATCCGGACCACGGATGTGACCTCCCATTCAGTCCTGTCTGCTTTCCTGTCGGTCCCGCGTGAGGAGTTCGTGCCTGCCAAGATGCGGGAGCTGGCCTATATCGACACCGATATCGAGCTCGTCGGCGGTTCCCAGCCGCGTTACCTGATGGAGCCGTCGCCGTTGGCAAAGCTCCTCCAGCTCGCGGAGATCTCCAAATCGGATCTGGTCCTCGAGATCGGCTGCGGGACAGGTTACGCCTCGGCCCTGCTTTCGCTTCTCGCCGGTTCCGTCGTGGCGCTGGAGAGCGACGAAGCCCTGGCCGCCACGGCCACGGCAACGCTGACACGCCTCGGTTACGACAACGTCGCCGTGGTGAGCGGCGATCTGACCAAGGGATATGCGGCGGAAGCGCCCTATGACGTCATCTTCATCGACGGTGCCGTCGAGATGCTCCCTGCCGAGCTGTTCGAGCAGCTTCGCGACGGCGGCCGGCTCGTGGCCGTGGAAGGTTTTGGTAACGCATCTCGTGCGAAACTTTACGTGCGCGAATCGGGCATGACGTCCGAGCGAGCTGACTTCAACACCGCCGTGAAGCCGCTTCCCGGCTTCCGCCGCGACCGTTCTTTTGTTTTTTGATGTGCCTCTTATTGAGGTAGCTCAACATATGAGTGCTGAAGCTAAAACTGCAATGTTGCCAATCGGCAACGTATTATTTGTTTCTTTTTGAAATGGCCGTGTAGAGGGTCGGTGCGCAGTTGTCGTAGAACCGAATCCGGAGTTCAAAAGAGCCTGGAAGCGGTGATTTGCCCGCCATGGGTGGCGCTGGGCTTCACTGCAGTGTTTGTGCAGGCCGCCAAACGGTCTGCTGAAAAATGCGGGGTGGCGACGCTGCCCCGATTGATCGGAGGGAAGATGGTGTCGATTGTCCGCAAAGCAGCCTTGTGGGCGGCTGTCTCGACCAGTGTGCTGCTCGCGCCCCACGCCGTTCTCGCGGAGACGATTTTCGGGGCGATGGCCAAGGCCTATGCGAACAACCCGGATCTCAACGCCGCTCGCGCCGGCCTGCGCGCGACCGACGAAGGGGTGCCGATTGCGAAGGCCGGCTACCGGCCGCAGATTTCCGCGTCGGCGACTGGAACGCTAACGCGGCTGGACCAGGAAAAGAGCCGTGCGCAGGACCTTCACGCAGGACAGGTCGGCATCTCCATCACGCAGACGATCTTCGATGGATTTCAGACATTGAACAATGTCAGGGCGGCCCAAGCGGACGTGTTTTCGAGCCGCGAGACGCTGAAGGCCAATGAGATTCAGATCCTTCTTTCGGCCGCGCAATCCTATGCGAACATAGCCCGCGATCAGCAGGTCGTTTCCATTCGCCGGCAGAACCTCGCCTTCCTTCGGGAACAGTTGAGCGCCGCACAGGCCCGCCTCGAAGTGGGCGAAGGCACGCGGACGGATGTGAGCCAGGCGGAAGCCGAACTCGCCAACGCACAGTCGCTGCTCGTCGCGGCAATCGCGCAGCTGAAGCAGAGCGAAGCGGTCTATGTGCAGATCGTCGGCGCAGCGCCGACCGGCATCAGACAGCCCGGACCGGCCACGAAGGCCATGCCGAGGTCCCTCGATCAGGCCGTTGCGACGGGGCTGCGGGAGAACCCGCAAATCCTGGCGGCGCAATATGCCGTCGATTCGGCCGGTTACCAGGTGAAATCGGCGGAAGGCACGATGCTGCCGGGCGTCGTTCTCCAGGGCGCCGTGACCCGCAACACCGGTAATGCCGGTCAAGGCCTCGACGATACCACCGCGAGCGTCACGGCTCGCCTCGAAGTTCCGATCTATCAGGGCGGTGCCGAATACGGACAGATTCGTCAGGCGAAGGAAATCCTGGGGCAGCAGCGAATCCTCGTCGACTCGGCGCGGGCCTCGGTGCAGCAGACGGTCGTCTCGGCCCACGCGCAGCTCGAATCCGCACTCGCCAGAATCAAGGCCAGCCGGTCGCAGATCGCCGCCGCCAATCTGGCGCTCGAAGGCGTTGTGGAAGAACGCAAGGTCGGTCAGCGCACCACCCTCGACGTTCTCATTTCGCAGCAGGACGTTCTGGACGCGCAGGAGTCGTTGGCCGGAGCGCAGCGCGACGCCGTGGTTGCAAGCTACGCCTTGCTCGCCGCAATGGGCCACCTGACCGTCAGGAGCCAGGGCCTGCAGGTGGCCGAGTATCGGGCCGAGGAACATTACGAGGCCGTTAAGGACAAGTGGTTCGGCCTGCGCACCGTCGACGGGCGCTAAGCGGCCCTCAGCCAATTCGACACAGAACGCCGCGTGCCCTGAGGGCCGCGGCGTTTTGTGTTAGAGCGCAAGTGCCGTTGCCCCTGCCGAAAAAAACAAATCTGTGCAAGAATTTACCGAGCTGATTCGCGGCGTTTGTTTCGTCGGCGAACTCACTTAAGGTTTGTTCGAATCGGCACACGGAGGGCTTTTTTCCGTGTTCGTCCGCAGCAAACGGGGATTGAAATGGCGCAGCTCAACGTCGCACGTGAACCTTCGATGGATGAGATTCTGGCATCCATTCGCAAGATCATAGAGAGTAACGAGCCTGGTCCGGCCGGAACCTCCGCGCGGCAGACGTTCGAGGACGACGCCGGCGACGATATCGAACTGTCGATAGATTCGGAGATCGAAGCGGATGCGTTCGGATCCGTCGAGGACCAGTTTTCCTCGGTCAGGACGTCACCATCCGCAGTCGACACCCGTACCAACGCGCCGGTATCGCCGTCTGCGCCGCTTTCGCTTGCCGATGTCGCGGCAAGGGTGAGGGCAGCTTCGGAGCGGCAGGCGGTGCATACGGTTCCGAGGGATCAAGCAGGAGCCGAGGAGGCGCGGTCGCCAGCGGATAGCCCGGCGATGATGTCCCGCATCGCTGCTTTCCCCTCGTCGGCCATTCCGGCGAGTGCGGCCGCGAACGCCGAGTCGGCTCCCGTGGCCGGGGATGTGTCGGCGGCCGCGCATGCGACGGACTCGGACGAGGCGACGGCGCCGGAAAGCACGCCTGGAACGATCGTTTCCCCGGCTGTCAGCCGGCAGGTCGCGCGCGCCTTCGACGAGTTGGCACATGCCGTCGAGAACGGACCCCGGCGTTCGTTCGACGAGATCGCCGAGGCGATGCTGCGTCCGATGTTGCAGGAATGGCTGGACGACAACTTGCCGACATTGGTCGAAAGACTGGTGCGCGAAGAGATCGAGCGCGTTGCGCGCGGGCCCCGGCGCTGACGTAAACGGCAGACAGGCAGGAATTGCTTCTGCCGTCGTGGCAATCCCGGAAAAATCGCTGCGCACTTTTCCCGAAAGCGATTTTGACCTGCGCACTTCCGAGCGAAAACCGTTACACACTTTTCCTGGAAGTGCTCTAAGTCTTTGAACCTGCGCACTTCCGGACGGAAAACCGTTACACACTTTTCCTGGAAGTGCTCTAAGATGGAAGCCGCAAGCACGATGGCTGCGGCTTTTTCCCCGTTCAGGTTGACTTGCCCCGGGCCTTCCGGTTTACAAACGCTGACATCAATCTCCAGAAATCGGCCAAAGAATGCTTGATAAAACCTACGATTCCGCAGCGGTAGAACCGAAGATCGCCAAGGCCTGGGACGAAGCGGATGCCTTCCGCGCCGGTGTCAACGCGAAGCCGGACGCGGAGACCTTCACGATCGTGATCCCGCCGCCGAACGTGACGGGTTCGCTGCACATGGGTCACGCGCTGAACAACACGCTGCAGGACATCATGGTCCGCTTCGAGCGCATGCGCGGCAAGGATGTGCTCTGGCAGCCGGGTATGGATCATGCGGGTATCGCGACCCAGATGGTCGTCGAGCGCCAGCTCATGGAACGTCAGCTTCCGAGCCGCCGCGACATGGGCCGCGAGGCCTTCATAGAGAGGGTCTGGGAGTGGAAGGCCGAGTCCGGGGGCCTGATCTTCAATCAATTGAAGCGGCTCGGCGCCTCCTGCGACTGGTCGCGCGAGCGCTTCACGATGGACGAGGGCCTGTCCGAGGCGGTTATCGAGGTCTTCGTCAGCCTTTACAAGGAAGGCCTCATCTATCGCGACACCCGTCTGGTCAACTGGGACCCGAAGCTGCAGACCGCGATTTCCGACATCGAGGTCGAGCCGGTCGAGGTCAACGGCCATCTCTGGCATCTGCGCTACCCGCTCGAAGAGGGCGTGACCTATCAGCATCCTGTCGCCTTCGATGAGGACGGCAATGCGACGGAATGGGAGACGCGCGACTATCTCGTCGTCGCGACCACGCGTCCGGAAACCATGCTCGGCGACACCGGCGTTGCCGTGCACCCGGATGACGTCCGCTACAGAGGCATCGTCGGCAAGCATGTCATCCTGCCGATCGTCGGGCGCCGCATCCCGATCGTCGCCGACGAGTATCCGGATCCGACGACCGGCACCGGCGCGGTAAAGATGACGCCTGCCCATGACTTCAACGATTTCGACGTCGGCAAGCGCCAAGGACTGAGGCAGGTCAACGTTCTCACGGCAGACGGCCGGATAACGATCAAGAACAATGAGGATTTCCTCGAAGGTCTCGACCATCCGGCGGCGCTCCATGGCGCCTGGGACCGGCTGGAAGGCAAGGATCGCTTCGAAGCCCGCAAGCTGATCGTCGAGATGCTTGAAGAGGCCGGCCTCGTGGATCATATCGAGCCCCACAAGCACATGGTGCCCCATGGCGACCGCGGCGGCGTGCCGATCGAGCCGCGCCTGACCGAGCAATGGTATGTCGACGCCAAGACTTTGGCGAAGCCGGCGATTGCGGCGGTCAAGGAAGGCAGGACGAACTTCGTCCCGAAGAACTGGGAAAAGACCTATTTCGAATGGATGGAGAACATTCAGCCCTGGTGCATTTCCCGCCAGCTCTGGTGGGGCCATCAGATTCCCGCCTGGTACGGTCCCGATGGGCAGATCTTCGTTGAGCGAAACGAGGAGGAAGCGCTGCATGCGGCGATCCAGCACTACATCGCCCATGAAGGACCGATGAAGGCCTATGTCGAAGACCTGCTCGAAAACTTCAAGCCGGGTGAGATCCTGACACGCGACGAGGACGTCCTCGACACCTGGTTCTCCTCGGCGCTCTGGCCCTTCTCGACGCTCGGTTGGCCGAAGGAGACGCCCGAGCTCGACAAATACTATCAGACCGATGTGCTGGTAACCGGTTTCGACATCATCTTCTTCTGGGTCGCCCGGATGATGATGATGGGCCTTCATTTCATGAAGGATGCGGACGGCACGCCAGTCGAGCCGTTCCATACGGTTTATGTCCATGCGCTCGTCCGTGACAAGAACGGGCAGAAGATGTCGAAGTCCAAGGGCAACGTCATCGATCCGCTGGAGCTGATAGACGAATACGGCGCCGACGCATTGCGCTTCACGCTGGCGATCATGGCGGCTCAGGGGCGCGACGTGAAGCTCGACCCGGCCCGGATAGCAGGCTACCGCAACTTCGGAACCAAGCTGTGGAATGCGACCCGCTTTGCCGAGATGAACGGGGCAATAAGCAGCGAAGGCTTCATCCCCGAGGCCGCGTCGCTGACGATCAACCGCTGGATCCTGACGGAACTGTCGCGCACCATTCGTGACGTGAGCGAGGCGATCGAGGATTACCGCTTCAACGAAGCGGCGGGAGCCCTTTACCGCTTCGTCTGGAACCAGTTCTGCGACTGGTATCTCGAACTCCTGAAGCCTGTCTTCAACGGCGACGACGAGGCGGCCAAGCGCGAGTCCCAGGCCTGCACGGCCTATGTCCTGGATGAGATCTATAAGCTGCTGCATCCGTTCATGCCCTTCATGACGGAAGAGCTTTGGGAAAAGACGACCGGTCCCGGGCGAGAGCGTACGACGCTCCTTTGTCATGCCGAATGGCCTGCCGCCTTCTATGCGGATGACGCGGCCGCGGACGAAATCAACTGGCTGATCGACCTCGTCTCCGGCATTCGTTCGGTTCGCGCCGAAATGAACGTCCCTCCGGCGGCGATGGCACCACTGGTCATCGTTGGGGCGAAGGCGCTGACGAGCGAGCGGCTCGACAGGCACGCCTCCGCGATCAAGCGTCTGGCGAGGGTGGAGAACATCGAGCACGCGTCAGTGGCGCCCCGCGGCAGCGCTCAGATCGTGGTCGGCGAAGCGACGGCTTGCCTTCCGCTCGGCAGTCTCATCGATCTCGCGGCCGAAAAGTTGCGCCTGGAAAAGGCCATCGCAAAGGTCGACGTCGAGCGGGAGCGAATCCTCGGCAAGCTCGCCAACGAAAAATTCGTCGCCAATGCCAAGCCTGAACTGGTCGAGGCCGAGCGCGAGCGGCTGGTCGAACTCGACCTGCAAAGAGAATCGCTCGGCGTTGCTTTGTCCCGCGTTTCGGAAGCGGGCTGAAGCTTCATCGCCCCGGCAGGTTCGCGGTGAAATGGAATCCGCGGCAGCAATGCCGCGGATTTTCTAATTTCTCGCCCGTGCCGCGAATCGGATGCTTGGTCACTGCGCGAGGTAATGAGGTGGGGGCGGCCGACAATGCACGCTTAGGTTTTACGTGCCGGCGTTTCAATAGTGCTCCGCAAGGGTTTCGCGTAAAAAGCCATGTTGTTGTTCAAGCGTCACACACGCCGCCTTAAATAGAAATTAGTTCCTCCGGGTGATCAAAATCCTGGCCTTAAAGGAATGAAATTCTACTGGAGTTCGAATTGTGGCGAGAAATGGGAATTCTTACGTAAATCCGGTGACCGTGCCCGCCGGGCCTTTCCCGGGGTTTGCAGTTTGCCATTTCACGCAATCGTGAGGATACTTCCCTCAAGCGCGGCATCGAGCTGGGTGGTCGCATGATTTGGAATGCAGGGGAGGAGCTTGATGGCTCGAATTGGATTGAAGCAGGGTATTCTGGCTGCGGTTGCCGGAATGCTCGTGGCCTCGGCTGCGCAGGCGGGAGGGCTTGAACGCAGCGGCTATAATATCGATCTCTTGTTCGACCCGTCGGACTATGCGGCAGAAGCGACGGCGACCTATGTCAATCCGCAGCGTAAGCTGAAGAATGTAGAGGATACGGATACCGCCGATACGGACATACTCGGCGGGACATTCGGTGGCGGAAACCTGAATTATCGTCCAAGCACCGCGGACGACACCGAGAGCTATTGGGCGCCCCGCATCGGCATTAAGGCTGCCTTGGGTGACAGTATTGACTGTATGGCGGACTACTCGCAGCCTTGGGGCGCCCACACCAACCCCGGCAAAAACTGGGCCGGTGCCAACAACAACATCGAGACGAAGGTGGAGAGCGACAACTATGCGGCCACCTGTTCCTATAAGTGGCAAATGGGACCCGGCTATTTCCGTGTTATTGGCGGTGGGTTCTATCAGGAAGTGGGAGGCTTTAAAGAACGGCTCGTGCAGGATTACACCTTCGCGCCGTTTCCGTTTTCAACCTTTTCCGGCGTCGGTCGTCTCGAGCTGGAAGATAGCGGATGGGGCTGGCGCACCGGCGTCGCGTACGAAATTCCCGAATATGCGATGCGGGCGAGCTTAGTTTATAACAGTGCTGTGGATCTGGATGATCTTTCGGGCTTCATCGATCTGCGTCAGCTTGCGTTTCCGAACCCTTTTCCGGTTGGTCCTCGGGTGATCACCGGCACCAAATATGACGTTCAGGGTTCGGCCTCGATGCCGGATTCGCTTGAACTCAAGGTTCAATCGGGCATTGCCCCCGGCTGGTTGGCGTTTGGCTCCATCAAATGGACCGATTGGAGTCAGCTGCAGGTTGTAACATTCTGCCCTGCGACGATATCGCCTACTACGCCGTGCACCAGCCTCGACCTCCTTTACCGGGACGGTTGGACGGTTACCGGCGGCATCGGCCACAAGTTCAACGATCAGTGGAGCGGTGCAGTCAGCCTCACCTGGGATCGTGGAACAAGCCAGGGATACGGCGCGCAGACCGATACCTGGACGCTCGGCACAGGTGTTTCCTATACGCCGACCGAAAATGTGGAAATCCGTCTCGCCGGTGTCGTCGGAATCCTGACCAGCGGCAGTTCAGGGCCGGTTGATTTCGAAGGACAAACAATTGGCGGTGACGTCTCCTACGACTTCGGCAATGACTTCGTCGGGGCCATCTCAACCTCTCTGAAGGTCAGGTTCTGACCTCTCGGCAATTACTCCAAAAGGCCCGGTCTCCCCGGGCCTTTTTTGTGTCTGGTAACCACGCTTATAAGCGGTTGTGAATGTGACGATTCAGCAACACATTTCCTGCTACGGTTTGCTACTATCCGGGCCGGGTCGATTATGTCCATTTCCCGCCACAAAATGAGAGCAGCGATATAGGGACGAAGGCTAGTCGAGTTCCATGCCCGCGTTGAGGTGAAGTGAGTTTGTGTGCCGTCATGATATTCCGTAGCAATTGGCCTCAGGCACGCAGCCGGAGCACCGGTGGGCGCAGGAGCCAGTGCGTACAGCATCTTCGCGACGGTGATGGGGTCGGCGTGGCCGGCTCGAACGAAAGAAACTGATTGTTATGCGCGCGGGTGAATTGAAGTCGCTTAGGGTTGCGGTGCTTGGCATGTCGCTGGCGGTTGGCGCAGCCGCGGCCGGGCCAGCACGGGCTTTCGATCCCGGAGCCGGCGTGACCAAGGAGTCAGGCCCCTTCGCGCTCTTCAAGTTCGGTTTTTCCGCCTACAAGAGCGGCCGGAAAGACGAAGCGGTCGAGGCCTACCGCTATGCGGCCGAAAAGGGGCACACGGGCTCTCGCTGGGCGCTCGCGAATATGTACGCCTATGGCGATGGTGTCGCGGAGAACGATCTCGAAGCCTTCAAGATCTACAGCGAAATTGCGCAACAGGGCGTCGAGCCCGGCTCGGAAGATACCGGCTACTTCGTCAATGCATTGATTTCGCTTGCCGGCTACTACCGGCGCGGCATTCCCGATACCCCGGTAAGGTCCGACCTGTCGCAGGCCAGGCAGTTGTATTTCCAGGCGGCCTCCACTTTCGGCGTGGCGGAAGCGCAATTTCAGCTCGCGCGCATGCTGCTTTCGGGCGAGGGCGGAAGCGTCAATGTCCAGCAGGCCAAGAAATGGCTGAACCGGGCGCGCAAGAATGGTCATGCCGGCGCCATGGGCGTTTTCGGCAACGTCATTTTCCAGGAAGGTCAGACTGCTCGCGGTCTCGCATACATGACGGCGGCGCTCGGCCAATGTTCCCCCAAGGACCGGCCCTGGCTCCAGGCCATGCAGGAACAGGCGTTCTCGCTCGCCACCGAAGACGACCGCCGGGTAGCGATAACGATGTCCCAGAACATGCATCTGCAGAACGACGACGATTGAGGTCCCGCGTGGCCTGACCCGAGGATGGCGACCTTAGGGCAGGGAAGGTCGGCTCGCCTCAGGCCGTCTCGAACGCGAATTCAGCCGTTACGGGCACATGGTCGGACGGCTTTTCCCAGGCCCGGACGTGCTTTTCGATAGAGGTCGACACGAGCTTGTCTGCCGCCTCCGGCGACAGCATCAGGTGATCGATGCGGATGCCGAAATTCTTCTGCCAGCAGCCGGCCTGATAATCCCAGAATGAATAGAGCGGCGCCTCGTCGGAGGTCGCGCGCACCGCGTCGGTGAAGCCAAGGTTGCGCAGCCGCCGAAAGGCGGCACGTGTCTCCGGCAGGTAGAGAGCGTCGTTCCGCCAGACCTTTACGTCCCAGCAGTCGTGCGCCTCCGGAATGACGTTGTAGTCGCCGGCCAGGATGAGCGGTTCCTCGAGGACGAGCCTCTGTTCCGCAAAGGCGGCCAGGCGCCGCATCCATGCGAGCTTGTAGGAGTATTTTTCCGTCTCTACCGGATTTCCGTTGGGCAGATAGAGGCAGCAGACCCGAAGGGCTCCGCCATTGACGGAGAACACGCCTTCGATGAAGCGCGACTGTTCGTCGGCGGTGTCTCCCGGCAATCCGCGATTGATCTCGTCCGGTCTCACCTTGGAGAGCAGGGCGACGCCATTGAAGCCTTTCTGTCCATGCGTCTCCACATGGTAGCCGAGCGCCTCGATCTCGCCTCTCGGAAATGTTTCGTCGACGGATTTGATCTCCTGCAGACAGGCGATGTCGGGGTTCGATTCCCTCAGCCAGCCAACGAGGCCGTCGAGACGCGCTTTGACGCCATTGATGTTCCATGTGGCAATCTTCATTGGGCAGCCTTGCATCTCACGAGATTTGAGTCCGTTCGGTCGGTTCGTTCTAGCCGCTGGAAATTCTTTTGACAAATCCGGGACCCGCCACATGGGTCCGGATCAGGCGGCCGCCGTTCCGGCGCATCTTCCGCTTCTTCCCCGCGCTAGATTTCACCCTTAAGTAGCCGAATTGATTCCGCACCGCGTCCGTCTATAGTCCCGCGCATGATCGCGTTCATAGAGAGTTACTGGCCGCATTTTCTGGCGCTGCTTTCGGTCGTCCTCGGCGTCCCGGCAATCATCCATGCGGCGATGACGAAAGACGATGTGCGGGCGGCCGCCGGCTGGGTCGGGGTTGTGCTGCTCTCACCGGTCATCGGTGCGGTCATCTACGCGGTTGCCGGCATCAATCGGATGCGCCGCTCGTCTATCGGCTTGCAGCGCTCGCTGCTGCGCTCGACCGAGCGGGACCCTTTCGGGCGCTTCGATGTCACGCATGATCAGGTGGTGGCCCGTTTCGGGCAGCGTTTCGCGGCAATGAAGATGCTTGGAGACCGGGTTGCGCGCTTCACGATGTCGGCGGGAAACCACATCACCATGCTCGAGGGCGGCGACGCGGTCTATGCGGCGATGCTCGACGAGATCTCCTCCGCCCGTCGCAGCATTCTCATCGAGAGCTATATTTTCGACCGCGATCCCATCGGCATGCGGTTCGCCGATGCCCTGATCGCCGCAGTGAAACGCGGCGTCGCCGTGCGCGTCCTGATCGATGCCGTGGGTGCGCGCTATTCCGTGCCGTCCATTGTGGGCTATCTGAAGGAAGGAGGCGTGCCGACCGCCGTCTTCAACGGCAATATCATCATGGGCCTGAGGCTGCCCTATGCCAATCTCAGGACACACCGCAAGATCATGGTTGTCGACGGCGCGGTCGCTTTCGCCGGCGGCATGAACATCCGCGTGGGCTTCGCCGCTGAAATCGCAGGCAAGGCTGCTTCTTTCGACACGCATTTCCGCGTGACCGGACCCGTTGTCGCCGATATCTTTCAGGTTGCCGCGGAAGACTGGCAGTTTTCGAGCAAGGAGATACTGGCAGGCGAGGGCTGGCGGCTCGCCGACCTTCCGGCGGAGCCGGACGGGCGATCGGTGCTGATGCGGGCCGTTCCCTCAGGTCCTGACAATACCAACGAGACGAATCACAAGATGCTTATGGGCGCCTTTTCGATGGCGCGAAAACATATCCGGTTGATGTCGCCCTATTTCCTGCCCGACAAGGAATTGGTCAGCGCGCTCGTGACGGCGGCGAGGAAGGGCGTCGAAGTCGACATCGTCGTGCCCTCCGTCAACAATCTGACACTCGTCGACCGCGCTATGACGGCACAGTTCGACCAGGTGCTGAAAGGTCATTGCCGCGTCTGGCGGGCAAAGGGCGCCTTCAACCATTCCAAGCTGATGGTCATCGACGATCGCTGGGCCTATGTCGGTTCGACCAATCTCGATCCCCGCTCCCTGCGCCTCAATTTCGAGTTCGACCTCGAAATACTCGACGAAGCCTTCGCACGCGCAATCGGCGAAAAGGTCCGTGCCATACGCGCGGCCGCGGATGAAGTGACCCTTGCAGGGCTCCGCGCGCAGCCGCTCGTAAACCGTCTGGCAAACCGATTGCTCTGGCTCGGATCGCCCTACCTTTAGCTGTGGCGTCATGCAGCGCGAGGCGTCAGATCGAAAAGCTTGTTCCGCATCCGCAGCTTGCGACGGCGTTCGGATTGTTGATCTGGAAGGACTGCCCGAGGAGGTTGTCGACGAAATCGATCTCCGAGCCGCCCATATAGACCAGCGACAGGCTGTCGATCAGGACCTTGGCGTTGTCCTTTTCGAGGATGAGATCGTCGGCATTTGCCGCGTCCACCAAATCGAACTTGTAGGAGAAGCCCGAGCACCCGCCGCCTTCGACGGAGACGCGCATCGCGCTCTTGTCCTTCTCCGCCTGGAGAATGGCGGCAATGCGTCTGGCCGCCGCATCCGAAAGCGTAACTGTTTCCTGCATCTTATTTGCCTCCTGCCGGGGTCAAGAACCGGAGAGATTCGTCTTCGCTCTGACGCTATAATCGCGTGCCATGACAGGCGATCTTCAGGCTTGCCGCAAGCCGCTGTTCCGCCCCGAGGGGACGGAGTCGCCGGCCGGCGTCGCTTTCCTGTAGCGCTTTCTATAGGTATGAAGGCTTGAATGTCCCGTCAATGGGATGACGCGCGCAGGTGTGAAATGACAGTCGACAGGCAGGCCCTTGGTTTCGGTTACGGTGAACACGCAGCTTATGCATCGAACCCCTGGGCTTCCCGCGGCAGACTTTACCCCGAGGCATCGAGCCCGACCCGTTCCGATTTCCAGCGCGACCGCGACCGCATCGTTCATACCACGGCCTTCCGGCGGCTGAAGCACAAGACGCAGGTCTTCATTGCCGCCGACGGAGACCACTACCGCACGCGGCTCACGCATACGATCGAAGTCGCCCAGATCGCTCGCGCTCTCGCCAGGGCGCTGAAACTGGACGAGGATCTCGCCGAGGGTGTGGCGCTCGTCCACGATTTCGGCCATACGCCGTTCGGGCACACCGGCGAGGACGCACTGCACGAGGTGCTGGAGCCCTATGGCGGCTTCGATCACAACGCCCAGTCGCTGCGCATCGTCACCAAGCTGGAGCGGCGCTATGCGGAGTTCGACGGCCTCAATCTCACCTGGGAGAGTCTCGAAGGGCTCGTCAAACACAACGGCCCGCTGATGACCGCCGACGGGCAGGGCCTCCGCGGCCCGGTTCCGCAGCCGATTCTCGATTACTGCGCGCTTCACGACCTCGAGCTTGCGAGCTTTGCGAGCCTCGAGGCGCAGGTGGCGGCAATTGCCGACGATATCGCCTATAATACCCACGATATCGACGACGGTCTGCGTGCCGGCTATCTCACTTTCGAAATGCTGGAAGAGATACCGTTTCTCGCCCGGTTGATGCGCGAGGTCCACGACCGATATCCGGGCCTTGAAAGCAGCCGGTTCACGCATGAGATCATGCGGCGGCAGATCACCGCCATGGTGGAGGACGTCATCGCCGTGGCGCAGAAAAGGCTTGGTGAAGTCCGGCCGGAAAGCGCGAAAGACGTGCGATGCGCGGGCAGGGTCATGGCCACCTTCTCGGATGAGATGAGCGAGACGGACCGCCAGATCAAGAATTTGCTGATGACGCGCATCTATCGGCATCCGGAGGTGATGCGGGTACGGCAGGGAGCGGCATCGATCGTAACGGACCTCTACCGGGCCTTCATGGACGATCCGTCGCTGATGAAGGAGCATTACTGGATCGACCAGATCGCCGGTATGGCGGAGCCGGCCCGGGCGCGTCACGTCGGGGATTATCTCGCCGGTATGACCGATACTTTCGCGATAAGCGTGCATAGGCGCTTGTTTGACCATACGCCCGATTTGCGCTAGTGACGCCCCCGCGTGGAGGCTGCAGGTTCTCGATGGACCCGGCCTCCTTTGAATTTGCGCCATTCTCCAGTGTGGCTGGAAAAAGCGGACGGATTAGATGAACCTTTTCACAGACTTCGAAGCAAGAATTAACAGAATTCTGGAATCGATTGAGATTATTCGTGAAAAGCGATCCGAGCTGGACTTCGGGCGCATCAATGTAGAGCCGCCGCGTGATGCAAGTCACGGCGATGTGGCGACCAATGCCGCAATGGTGCTCGCCAAGCCCCTGGGCATGAACCCGCGGGCGCTTGCGGACCTTATCGTCGACAAGCTCGGGCAGGATCCGGAGGTTGCCGGCGTCTCCGTTGCCGGTCCCGGTTTCATCAATGTCCGCCTGTCGGTTTCCTATTGGCAGAAGCTTCTGGCAGCCATCACCCGTGCCGGCGTCGATTACGGACGCAGCACGTTCGGCGCCGGCCGCAAGATCAACGTGGAATATGTCTCGGCCAATCCGACGGGTCCGATGCATGTCGGCCATTGCCGCGGTGCGGTCGTCGGTGACGCGCTCGCCAACCTGCTGGCCTTTGCGGGCTATGACGTGACCAAGGAATACTACATCAACGACGCGGGTTCGCAGATCGAGGTGCTCGCCCGCTCGGCATTCCTGCGCTACCGTCAGGCGCTCGGCGAGGATATCGCCGAAATCCCGGCGGGACTCTACCCCGGTGACTATCTCGTGCCGGTGGGCGAGGCGCTCGCGGACGAGTACGGCACGAGCCTCAGGATCATGCCGGAGGACAAATGGGTGCCGCTCGTCAAGGAGCGCGTCATCGACGCGATGATGGCGATGATCCGTGAGGATCTGGCGGCACTCAACGTCAACCATGACGTGTTCTTTTCCGAGCGGGCCCTGCACGACAACGGTGCAGCGCGGATCCGCACAGCCATCAACGATTTGACCTTCAAGGGTCACGTCTACAAGGGCACGCTGCCGCCGCCGAAGGGGCAGCTGCCGGAAGATTGGGAGGACAGGGAGCAGACGCTCTTCCGCTCGACCGAGGTCGGCGACGACATCGATCGCCCGCTGATCAAGTCCGATGGCAGCTATACTTACTTCGCGGCCGATGTTGCTTACTTCAAGGACAAGTTCGATCGTGGTTTCCACGAGATGATCTATGTCCTCGGCGCCGACCATGGCGGCTACGTGAAGCGGCTGGAAGCGCTTGCGCGCGCGATCTCCGGCGGAACGGCGAAGCTGACGGTGCTGCTCTGCCAGCTCGTGAAGCTCTATCGCAACGGCGAGCCCGTGAAGATGTCCAAGCGCTCGGGCGATTTCGTGACGCTGCGCGACGTCGTCGACGAAGTCGGGCGCGATCCCGTGCGGTTCATGATGCTCTACCGCAAGAGCTCCGAGCCGCTCGACTTCGACTTCGCAAAGGTGACGGAACAGTCGAAGGACAACCCGGTCTTCTACGTTCAATACGCCCATGCGCGCTGCCGTTCCGTTTTCCGGCAGGCTGCGGAAGCATTCCCGGATCTTGATCTGTCCTCAGTCGATTTCGCGGCCGCGGCCGGCGCGATCGTCGATCCCACCGAAATGCAGCTCGTCGCCAAGCTTGCAGAATATCCCCGTGTGGTGGAGGCGGCAGCACTCTCGCACGAGCCTCACCGGATCGCTTTTTACCTGTATGATCTTGCCGCGGTCTTCCACGGACACTGGAACAAAGGTAAGGAAAACCCGGAATTACGTTTTGTTAACGATAAGAATAGAGAATTAAGCATTGCCAGACTCGGGCTGGTGCATGCTGTCGCCTCGGTATTGAAGTCAGGCCTGTCGATCACAGGCACTTCTGCACCGGATGAGATGCGGTAAGTCGTGTCACCAATTCCCCACAATGCACTGGCAATTCAACGCAGGCAGTTGTGAGTGGAGAGTATGGCAGACAAACAATTCGCACGAAGCGGGCCGGCAGAATTCGAACCATTGGCCGATGATGATCCGTTGAGCGAACTTGCCCGCATTGTCGGTTACGATGCTCGGCCAGCCGTTCAGCAACTGCAGGAACTTCAGCGCCATCAGGAGGCGATGCGGCGCGAGCCGGCCTTCGATCTCGAGGAGGAGCTCCTCCGCGCCTTCGATAGCTACGATACGCCCCATGCGGCGCCTGTTCGGCCCGATAGCGGCCTTGTCGAACATCCGTCTGCCGCAGTGCCGACCGATGGCCTGCACTCTGTCTTCGACGAGCAGGCTGCTCAGAATGCAGTCGTCGCCGATGTCGCTCCGGCCCCCGAGGAGGTCGCCGAGGCCGCCGCGTTGCCTTCGATCGAGACCCCGGTGGAATGGACGTCGAATGGCGATCTGGCTGCGGTCGCGGCGCCGCATGACGAACCGGCCGTGGACCTAGAGCGCGAGCTCGAATTGTCGCTTGGCTACGATGCGTCGCCGGATGCGACCGACGCTGCCCAGCCGGGTTCCGTACCTGCCGACGTAAGCGATGTTCCTATCTTCTCCGACTGGCAGGAGCCGCTTTCCGCCAAGCTGGCCGTAGCCGGCAAACTCGCCGAGCAGGCCGGGCTTGCAGAGCCCGTCTATGTCGACATGGCCGGCGATCTCGCCGGTGCGGTCGAGAGCGACGAGCTGGCGGACATTGCCGTCGCACCCCCGGAAATGCCGTCGCAACCGTCAGCTTCCACCGACGCCGACCGGCTCCTGACCGATGTCGAGCGTTTTCCGGTGCCTGCCGCCGCAGAAGCCGCTGCGCCGGCCGTGGCCGAAACTCAGGATCGGCCCGCTCCGGCGGCGGTGAAGAAGAACAATTATCCCTTTACTCCGACGTTCAGCCGCGCGACTCCGGTAGCGTCGTCAGGCGGCGTTTCGCAGCAGCGGGCTTTTGCCACACCGACCGTCGAGACCGCTGTCGCAAGCGCGGCTGCCACAAGCCCGGCGGTCGTCGCGCAGAGCGTGTCGCCTGAACGTGCGCCCGAGATGCGTGCGGAAGCAGCGCCTCAGATCCCCGAAAACAGGATGCCGGAAGCGGAAGTCGAGCCGAGCTTCGACATCGAGGACTTCGAACTCGAATTGGCTGACATAGCGCTCGACCTCGATCTTGCGGACAGCCCGGTTGCTGAGGCGCCGGCGAGCGTTGTCGCTACGCAAGCCGCCGTAGCGCACCCGGCGCTCGTGGAAACGCCTGCGCAGCCGTATCTGCAGGCTATGGCCGCGCCACGCGAGCCGGAGACATTCGTCCATCAAGCGCCGGTATCGGCGCGGGACATGTCTGTGCCGGTGGAGCCCGAAAAGCCATCCGCCGGCGTAGCCTTGCCTTTCGACCCGGCGATGATCGGCGAGACCGAAAGCGGCGTCGCACCGATCGGCGAACTGGACGTTCCACAACTCCCTCCGGTTGAGACCGAGGAAAAAGCAGCGGCTTATCCGGCCGATTACGATCTGGATATCGACGCCGAGATGGCGCAGCTGTTCAGCGCGCCGACGCCTGCTGCCAAGAACGGCGCAGACCTCGAGCCCGTGTCTGTATCGGCGGACAAGGCGGGTCCTGCACTCGCACCGGCCGATGATTTCGACGAGTTCGAGAAGGCGATGGAGGAAGACTTCCAGCGCTCGATGGCGGAGCGCCGGAGCGCAACGCAGGAAGCCGAGCGCGTGACGGCGATGCCCCATGCTCGGGCCGAGGAATATCGTGAAGAGGGTTATGGCCGGCGGTCCCAGCGCTCGATGCTGCTGGCCGCCAGCGTTGCCGGGATCATCATCGTCGGCGGCGCCGCCGTCTACGCTTGGATGGGCGGCAGCAACGCGGTGCTTTCCGGCGATGGTCCGAAGATCATCCTGGCGGACAAGGCGCCGGTGAAGGTCGTACCCGAGGAGAAGGGCGGCAAGACTGTGCCGAACCAGGACAAGGCGGTTTACGACCGCGTTGCCGGCGTCTCGGGCAAGGCGCCGCTCCAGCAGAGCCTGGTCTCCTCGACGGAGGAGCCGATGGACGTGGTGCAGCGGACGCTGACGCCGGAGACTTTGCCGCTCGAGGGACGTGGAGACGTCGAGATGTTGCCGGGTGCTTCGCCCGCCGACGACGACGAGGTCGCCCGCTTGCTGCCGGGGGCTGATGCCGGCAATGCGACTGATGAAGAGGAAGCGGTTCCCGCCGTTGCACCGCGCAAGGTCCGCACCATGATCGTCAAGCCGGACGGTACGCTTGTCCCCCGTGAGGAACCGGCTCCGCAACCGGAAAGCGCGGCGGTAGCAGCCGGCGGTGCGGCGCCGATCCCGGCCCGTGCGTCCGGTGAAGCGGTTGCCGCCGGTTCACAAGCCGAAGCAACCGCTGCCGCGCCGCCGGATCAGCTCGCTGCGGCGTCCGAAGGAGTCACTCCCGTTCGAAGCGTAAAGACGACCGCGCTGCCGCAGGCACGCCCGGCCGCTCAGCCGGAGGCGGCTGCTCCCGCCGCGGCCCCCGCGGAAAGCCAGCCGGCAACCGAAACGGCAGCCGCACCGCTGGCGACGGCTTCGGTTCCCGCCGGCAGCTACGTGATCCAGATTGCCTCTCTGCCTTCGGAGGCCGAGGCGCAGAAGAGCTACAACAATCTCTCCTCGAAGTTCGCGAGCGTGATCGGCGGTCGCGGGGTGGACATCCGCAAGGCAGAGATCGCCGGCAAGGGCACGTATTACCGGGTCAGGATCCCCGTCGGTTCGCGCGAGGAGGCCAATTCGCTTTGCTCTCGCTATAAAAGCGCCGGCGGAAGCTGCCTGGTAACGAAATAAACACGGCAAAGTCCGAAACGAGAACGGGCGCGGCAGGGATGCCGCGCCCGTTTTCGTTGTGCAAAGGGCTGGAGCGGGAGTGGGCGGAAACCGCACACACTTTTCCCGCTCCGGGAAACATGCAGTATGCTTTTCGCATGAGCGAATCAAAAGCATTCATATCCGGCTGCAAGGGCCTCACGCTGACGCAGGAAGAACGCGACTTCTTTGCGGGCGAGCGCCCATGGGGCTTCATTCTCTTCGGACGCAATATCGGCGAGGAAGAGCAGATCCGCGACCTGGTGGCGAGCCTGCGTGAGAGCATCGGCAGCCCCCGGGCCCCGGTATTGATCGATCAGGAGGGCGGTCGCGTTCAGCGCATACGCCCGCCGCTCGTGCAGCAATATCCGAACGGCGCGGCCATCGGTGAAATCTATCGGCGGGACAGGGAACTCGGCCTGCGTGCCGCATGGCTCATGGGGCGTCTGCATGCCTTCGACCTGATGCGCTTCGGCATTACGGTCGATTGCCTGCCGGTACTCGATGTGCCGGTACCCGGCAGCCATGACGTGATCGGCAATCGTGCCTACGGGCATGACCCGGCGACGGTAACCGCGATCGGTCGCGCGATGAGCGAAGGTTTGAAGGCGGGCGGCATGCTGCCGGTGATGAAGCACATGCCCGGTCACGGCCGGACCTTCGTCGACTCGCATCACAACCTGCCGGTCGTCAGCGCCGGTCTCGATGAATTGAAGAGCAGCGATTTTCTGCCCTTCGCGGCAATGAAGGACGAAGCGATGGCCATGTCGGCGCACATGGTCTTCACTGCTATCGACCCGGACAACCCGGCGACGACCTCTGCGAAAGTCGTGCGCGAGATCATCCGGGGCCACATCGGCTTCGACGGTCTGCTGATGTCCGATGACGTCTCCATGAATGCGCTTGCCGGCGACATGACGGCACGTGCCGGCGGAATAATCGCCGCCGGTCTTGATCTCGTCTTGCATTGTCACGGCATTATGGAAGAAATGAAGGCCGTGGCAGATGTCGTTCCGGTTCTCTCCGGGGAGAGGCTCCGCCGGGCGAGGGCTGCCGAGGCCGCTTTCCGGGAACCGGACGACGCAGTCGAAGCTGCACTGCGCGCGGAGTTCAACGCAATGTTTGCGCTCGCCTAGGCTCTTGAGCCTGGCGGGCGGGTCCGTTGCTGAAAGGGCAGGGTCGTGAGCAAATCGGACGAAAGGCAGGAAATGCCTTCCGCGAAGGCGCCGATGGAGCCTTTGTGGCAGGACGAGTCTGCCCGTCGCGGATTGCACGAGGACGAGCTCGTCGTTGACATCGCCGGCTTCGAAGGTCCGCTGGACCTCCTGCTGCACCTTGCGCGCAGCCAGCGCGTCGATCTTTCCCGCATTTCGGTGCTGGCGCTCGCGGAACAATATATCGCCTTCGTCGAGCGGGCACGGTCTATCCGTATTGAGCTTGCAGCCGACTATCTCGTCATGGCGGCGTGGCTGGCCTATCTCAAGTCGCGCCTGCTCATCCCTCAGCCGGCAAAGGATGAAGGCCCATCGGGCGAGGAGATGGCCTCGGCGCTTGCGTTCCGCCTGAAACGTCTGGAGGCGATGCGCGACGCCGCGATGAAACTCGTGAACAGGAACCGCCTCGGCCGGGACATCTTCGTGCGCGGTGCGCCCGAGCACATCGTCACGGAGAGGAAGTCCGATTATGACGCCTCGCTCTACGACCTGCTGACAGCTTATGCGACGCTCAGGCAGCGTCAGGCGATAACCCAGGTGACGATCGAGAAGCGGCATGTCTGGTCGCTCGGCGATGCGCGTTTGATCCTGGCGAGAATGGTCGGGAGCCTTGACGACTGGACGGCGCTCGACCATTTCCTGATCCGCTACATGACAAGCCCGAAGGAGCGCGCGACGGCGATTGCGAGCTCCTTTGCGGCGTCACTCGAAATGGTGCGCGAAGGGCGGTTGGAAATCCGTCAGGAAGGGGCCTTCACGCCGATCTATCTGCGGCGCGGGCCAAATCCGTTCGATGCGGCAACCTTGGCGGAGATGGAGGCGGCGCGTGGCTGAAGCCCAGAAATTCCTGCCCGGTGACGAGGATTACGAGGAAGAATTTTCTTTCGATCCGAGGCTCGAGCAGGAAGCCGAGCGGATCGCCGAGGCCCTCGTATTTGCCTCCGCCCAACCGGTTTCAGAAGCCTATATCGCCGGGCGCCTGCCGCGCGGTGTGGACGTCGGAAGCGTGATGGCGAGGCTCAAGAACCGTTATGCGGGCAGCGGCGTCAACCTTGTTCAGGTCGCCGACCATTGGGCCTTCCGCACTGCCGCGGATCTGTCCTTCGTCGTCAATACGGACGAGCAGGAGGTCCGCAAACTGTCGCGCGCGGCGCTGGAGGTGCTGGCGATCATCGCCTATCACCAGCCGGTGACACGGGCAGAGATCGAGGATATCCGCGGCGTCCAGACTTCGAAGGGTACCCTCGACGTGCTCATGGAGGCAGGATGGGTGCGGTTCCGCGGTCGCAGGCGCACGCCCGGGCGTCCGGTGACGTTCGGCACGACGAGAGACTTCCTCGATCATTTCGGCCTCGAAGAGATCCGCGATCTTCCCGGCATCGAGGAACTGAAGGGGGCCGGCCTGCTGTCCGGGCGTGTCCCTTCCCATCTGAACATTCCGGTTCCGATCGGCGACGATGAGTTTGCCGAAAACGAGGATCCCATCACCCAGATGGACCTCGAAGAACTGGGCCTCTTGACACCGAAGCCTGAAGAAGACGATTAAAAATCCTGAGTATGGATATCGGCTTTAGGTATAGAACGGGATCTTCGGGTCGAGGAATGCAAGCATGGTTTCAGATGCGCGTAACGGCGCCGTCGCGATGACGAGGCGCTCGGGTGTGTCGTTCGCAGCGAACCTGGCATTCGAGAATATCAGCCATCGTTACCATTCCAAGGATACGATCAAGGGCGTAACGCTCAAGGCCGAAGCCGGCGAAGTGCTCTGCCTGCTCGGACCGTCCGGCTCCGGCAAGACAACGCTGTTGCGTATCGCCGCGGGCATCGAGAAGCAGACGGGCGGGCGCCTTCTGCTGAACGGACAGGAAATATCCGGCCCTTCCATCTTCGTTCCGCCCGAGCAACGCGGCGTCGGCCTGATGTTCCAGGACTTCGCCCTTTTTCCTCATATGACCATCCGTGAGAACGTCTGTTTCGGCTTGACCGAATTGCCGAAGAAGAAGGCATTGCTGCAGGCCGATGCCGCGCTGGAGCGGGTCGGCCTTCTGCATTATGCCGAGCGGTATCCGCATGTGCTCTCCGGCGGCGAGCAGCAGCGCGTGGCGCTGGCCCGTGCACTTGCGCCGCGGCCGGCGGTGCTGCTGATGGACGAGCCTTTTTCCGGCCTCGATTCCCGCCTGAAGGATTCCATCCGCGCCGACACGCTGGCCATACTGCGCGAGACGCGCGCGACCGCCATCGTCGTAACGCACGACGCCGAGGAGGCGATGCGTATGGCTGACCGGATCGCCCTCCTGAAGGACGGCCGCCTGGTGCAGGTCGGCACGGCGGACGAGCTCTATCGCCGGCCCTGCGATCTCTTCACTGCCGGCTTCTTCTCCGAAATAAACGTCTTCGATGCGCGCGTGCGGGACGGTCATGTCGAAACGCCGCTGGGGGTTGTGGCAACCGGGCAATATACGGAGGGGCAGCCACTGAGCGTAGCCGTGCGTCTTTCCGGCATCCGGCTCGACGAGACCGGTGGAGAAATTCCGGCGCGCATCGTGTCCCGGCGCTTCCTGGGCGTCGTGGAGCTTTTGGAACTCGCCGTGCCGCAGTCCGAACGCACGGTTCGCGCCCGCATCCGCGCCGATTTGCTGCCGCAAGGATTGCGTGACGTCACGCTTTCCGTTAACGAGCGCGACATATTGGTGTTTGAAAAAGACGCATCAACACCTTAGGGTCCGCCAAGAGGAGGCGTCCCCTGAGGGGTGCGCCTGAAAAATGACAACGTGCTGGGCTCTAATCTGTTTAGGGTCTCGAGGGAGTAAGTGGATGGGTTCCTTTAGTATCTGGCATTGGCTGATCGTTCTGGCGGTGGTTCTGCTGCTGTTCGGCCGCGGCAAGATCCCCGAGTTGATGGGCGACGTTGCCAAAGGCATCAAGAACTTCAAGAAGGGCATGGGCGACGACGAGGTCGCTTCGGCCGACAAATCGATCGACGGCAAGACCGTCGACCACAAATCTGACGAAGTCCGCTGACGGTCGGAAGCTGACGGGGCTGGGTGCGACAGGCACCCGGTAGCCCGCATCACGGGTTTTTAGGGCGCGTCGGATGCTTGATATCGGCTGGACCGAGCTTGTTGTTATCGCAATCGTCTTGATCATCGTCGTCGGTCCGAAGGACCTGCCGCCGATGCTGCGCGCGTTTGGACGGATGACGTCCAAGATGCGCGGAATGGCGTCCGATTTTCGGCGGCAGTTCGACGAGGCGCTGCGCGAAGCCGATCTCGACGACGTGCGCAAGACGATCAGCGATGCGCAAAGTCTCAATCCGACCGCGGCATTGCGGGATGCGATGAACCCGCTGCGGCAGCTCGGAAACGAGATCAAATCCGATCTGCAAAAGGCGACCGCGCCCGACAGACCGCCAGCCTCCGCAACGCCCGAACCGCTGGTCGAACCGGTCAATACCGACGCCGTCGGCGAAACGGCGGCAAAAGCCACGGAAAAGGTGGCGGCGGCAGCGGTGAGCTCGGCATCGAGGCAGATGGACCGTGCCGCCGACGTGCCGAAGGCGAGCGAACCGAAACCTGCGCCCAAGCCCAGAGCGCAGTCGAAGAAGCCAGGCACTTCCGTCACGAAGAAGGCCGCGGGCGAAACGGCGCCGAAGAAGTCGCCGGCGCGCAAGGCGCCGGGCGAAGCGCCGGCTGCGAACAAGTCGAAGACGCGCGCGGCTTCGCGCAAGAAAGGTGATGCATGAGCCGCGATATCGAGGACCGGCCGCAGCCGCTTATCGAGCATCTGATCGAACTGCGCACGCGGTTGATGTGGGCGGTGGGCGCATTCTTCGTGGCGTTCCTCGTCTGCTTCTATTTTGCCAAGCAGCTGTTCAACCTCCTTGTTCTGCCGTTCAAGTGGGCCGTGAGCTGGGCCGGGCTCAGCCACCGCAACGTCGAGCTCATCTACACGGCGCCGCAGGAGTTCTTCTTCACGCAGATCAAAGTCGCGATGTTCGGTGCGCTGGTGATCGCATTTCCAGTCATCGCGTCGCAGGTGTACCGGTTCGTTGCACCCGGCCTTTACAAGAACGAACGCGCTGCCTTCCTGCCGTTCCTCGTCGCTTCGCCACTCCTGTTCCTGCTTGGCGGCGCGCTGGTCTATTTCTTCTTCACGCCGATGGTCATGTGGTTCTTCCTCGCCATGGAACAGGGCGGCGGCGAAGGGCAGGTCGCCATCCAGCTCCTGCCGAAGGTGTCCGAGTATCTCAGCCTCATCATGTCTCTGGTCTTCGCCTTCGGTCTGGTGTTCCAGTTGCCGGTCATCACGACGCTCCTCGCGCGTGTCGGCTTCGTCACCTCCCAGGGGCTTGCCGAAAAGCGCAAATACGCGATCGTGATCGCCTTCGTGGTCGCAGCGGTTCTGACGCCGCCGGATCCGGTTTCCCAGATCGGCCTTGCGCTGCCAGCCATCCTTCTCTACGAAATTTCAATCTACACGGCGCGAATCGTCGAAAGGCGAAGGGCTGCCGAGGCCCTCGAGCGCGAGGCTGCCTCCGAGCAGGAAAGTTCGTCCGAGACGGCTGACCCCGCCAAGGGCTGACCGCGGAGTTCTTGCGCCGTTACTGCAGCGCCCGCGCTCTTCGGACGCGCGAGGGGCGCTGTGGCATTCTGAATCGCTGCAGGATTTCGTCGTCAACGGCTCCGATGTCATGCAGCAACCAACGCGTGGAACGACTATGCTCGATATCAAATGGATCCGTGAGAATGCAGACGCGCTCGATGAAGCCCTGGCGAAACGGGGTGCGGAGCCATTGTCGGCGTCCCTGATCGCACTTGACGAACGCCGCCGCGCAGTCCTCCAGTCGTTGCAGGACATGCAGTCGCGGCGCAATGCTGCGTCGAAGGAGATCGGCGCGGCGATGGCCCAGAAGAACAGCGAGCTGGCCGACAGGCTCAAGGCCGAAGTCGCCGACCTCAAGAATGCGTTGCCGGCGGCCGAAGAGGAAAGCCGCCGGATCGAGGCCGAGCTCTCGGATGCGCTGTCGCGCATCCCCAACACGCCGCTCGCCGACGTGCCCGTCGGTGCGGACGAAAGCGCGAATGTCGTGACCCGGGTCGTCGGCGCCAAGCCCGGCTGGAACCACAAGCCTCTCGAGCATTTCGAGATTGGCGAGGCGCTGGGACTGATGGACTTCGAAGGAGCGGCCCGGATTGCCGGCTCGCGCTTCACCATCCTGAAGGGCCAGCTTGCGCGCCTCGAGCGGGCACTCGGCCAGTTCATGCTTGATCTGCACACCGGGGAGCATGGCTACATCGAGGTTCAGCCTCCTTTGCTCGTCCGCGACGATGCGATGTACGGCACCGGACAGTTGCCGAAATTCTCCGACGATCTCTTCCGTACGACCGAGGGGCGCTGGCTGATCCCGACCGCGGAAGTGCCGCTGACGAACATGGTGCGGGAGCAGATTCTCGACGGTGAAAAACTACCGTTGCGCTTCACTGCGCTGACCCCGTGCTTCCGCTCCGAGGCCGGTTCCGCAGGTCGTGACACCCGCGGCATGTTGCGCCAGCATCAGTTCAACAAGGTCGAACTGGTGTCGATCACCGACGCCGAAAGTTCGATCGACGAGCACGAGCGGATGACCGCTTGTGCCGAGGAGGTGCTGAAGCGCCTCGGCCTGCACTACCGCGTCATGACGCTCTGCACCGGCGATATGGGGTTCGGCGCGCGCAAGACCTATGATCTCGAGGTCTGGCTGCCGGGCCAGGACGCCTATCGCGAAATTTCCTCCTGCTCCGTCTGCGGCGATTTCCAGGCCCGCCGTATGAACGCACGTTACCGCGGGAAAGAAGAGAAGGGGACGAAGTTCGTCCACACGCTCAACGGCTCCGGCGTCGCTCTCGGCCGGGCGCTGATTGCCGTGATCGAGAATTACCTGAATGATGACGGCTCGATCACGGTGCCGGACGTCCTTGTGCCCTATATGGGCGGCCTGCGGCGGATCGAGAAATCGGCCTAAGCACGAAGAAGCGGAAGAAGACCGGCAATGCGCATCCTGCTGACGAATGACGATGGCATTCACGCCGAGGGCCTCTCCGTGCTGGAACGGATCGCCCGGACGATATCGGACGACGTTTGGGTGGTGGCGCCGGAAGTGGACCAGAGCGGGCTTGCTCATTCTCTGACGCTTTCGGAGCCGCTGCGTCTGCGCCCGGTTTCCGAACGGCGGTTCGCGCTCCGGGGCACGCCGACCGATTGCGTGATCATGGCGGTCAAGAAGATTCTTGATCGCAAGCCCGACCTCGTGCTTTCCGGCGTCAATGTCGGCGCCAATCTTGCGGACGATGTCACGTATTCCGGAACGGTGGCCGGCGCCATCGAGGGAACGCTGCAGGGCATTCGTTCGATCGCGCTCAGCCAGGCCTATCAACATGCCGTCGGCCGCGACGTTCCCTGGGATGTAGCCGAGACGCACGCACCGGCGCTCATCCGCACATTGATGGGTGTCGACTTGCCGGACGGAACGCTCATCAACCTGAACTTTCCGAACTGCGCCGTCGATGCCGTTGCGGGCGTTGAAGTCACATCGCAGGGCAAGCTCGAATTCGGTCTCAGCATCGACGAACGCACGGACGGACGCGGCTTTCCCTATTTCTGGCTCCGTTTCGGCGAGCGTGCCGGCGATTTCCGTTCAGGCACCGACATCAGGGCTCTCCGCGACAACAGGATTTCGGTAACCCCGCTTAAACTGGACATGACCGATCATGCCGCTCAGGAATGCATCGCGCAGGCATTGCGGGAAGGAAGTGTCGCTTGAACGGACGAATTTCGCAGCAGGAGGGGTTTGCAGCGATGGCGCTGCGGCTTCGCTCGGGCGGCATCGTCAATCATGAGCTGCTGAAGGCTGTGGAGCAGACGCCGCGGACGCTCTTCGCTCCGCCGCAATACCAGGACGAGGTCTACTCCAAACGGCTGATTCCGCTCGAGTGCGGTTCGTTCATGGAGGGCTGCGACATGGCCGTCCGGCTCCTGCACTGTCTCAATCTCAAGGCCGGCCAGCGCATACTCGAGGTCGGAACCGGCAGCGGCTTTACCGCGGCCGTGATGGGGCGGATCGCCGAGCGCGTGCTGACGATCGACAGGTATCAGACACTCGTCGCATCGGCGCAGAAAAACCTGGAGAAGGCGGGCCTGCGCAACGTCGTCGTCCGCCAGGCCGATGGCAGCGCAGGAGTGCCGGGTGAGGGCACCTTCGACCGGATCCTCATAACCGCCGCGTTCAACAGCCTTCCCCGGACGTTCTCCGATCATCTCGTCTCCGGCGGCACCCTGCTGGTGCCGATCATGATGAGCGAAACGCATTGCCGCATCGTTCGCGTCAACCGCACCGGTAGCCGCTTCGACCGGGAAGATCTGTTCGACGCGCCTTACCTCCCGATCGTCCCCCAGGTAGCGTCGTTCCTTTAAAGCGGGATGAGTGCGTTAAGACAATTTTAACCCGCTCCAGCCCCGCGCAAGCTTCCCGCTTTAGTTACCCGAGCTGAAATCATCGTGATCAGAGCCGGGGCAGCATGAAGATGGCGCGGAGTGTGCATCGGCTCCGCATCGCGGTCGTCGTGCGACAGACGGAGACGGCATATGCAGATCGAGAACAGGTTGAACGCTGCCGCTGCGGCAGGTGACGGCTTGGGCAATCTCGCCGGGCGTTCGGCTGACCAGGCCGGTGCCGCAGACAAGGGCGAGAGCGGGGTGGCGGTTCCGCCTACGGGCTTCGTCGATCCGACACCGCGCATTTCGCTTTCCGCCGACGCGCTGCTCTATCTCGGCCGGGCCAAAAGAACACCTGAGAAATTGCCGCCTCTCACGAAGGACGAGTGGAACAATCGTCTTTCGCCGCAACTAGCGGCACGCGAACACCAGGCGTTCGGCAGGCTCGCCGAAACCGGTGACTACAGGGCATATTACCGAGCCTTCATCGACTATTATGACGGCCTTCGCCCTGAGGATCAGAACAGCCTGCGCTATTTCGGGACGCGCGAAGCGGCGGTCGCGGGCCTGCGGTCGCTCGATTATGATGCCGACAGCGGCCTCGACATGGACGCCGAATTCGAGAACCTGGTCAGCGTCTTTCTCGAGGAAGACAAGATTGCCCCTTCGCCGGCCACAACCACGATGTCGCCGGCAGAGCGCGCCTTTTTCGCCTGGGATGCGTCCAACATCAGCTATGAGGTAGATGCGCCCGAGCCGAGACCGATGACCGAAATCGAACGGCTTTATTCCGAGCTGCTATAACGAGCCGTCTCAGGGTCCGGCAGCGCATATATGACCGGAAAACGCCCGCTTCGGCGCGGCTATGGTTAGCATTTCGCCAAAATGGTGCCGCCTTTAACCGGGCGGTAACTCTAATGCGCTTTAATCATTCTACAGCGAGTTGCGTTCGGAGTGGGTAAAGCGTCATGCGTAAATTTGTATCTCCCCAGGCAGGCAAGTCCGTGATCCGTCTCTGTGCGGCGATCCTGCTTGCGGGTGTAGCGACCGGTTGCAGTTCTGACGCCAGCCGCTTCGGCGGGCTCTTTTCGCGGTCCGACGACATAATGACGGGTTCGATCCCGCAGGGCTCGAGTACGGTACCGCGAGGCGATGTCGCGAGCGGCGGTGCGGCGCCCTCCTACGGAAACAGTGCAGCGCTCGGTCAATCCTATCCCTCCGGCGGCGGCGACGGAGGCTACAATACGGCGGCCGCGCCGGTATCCAGCGCCCGTGTCGCATCGACGCCGATGAGCGTTCAGCGAACGAGCCTCGATGAGCCGTCGGCCGCATCCCGGCAGCCGCAGGTTCAGACCGCTTCCCTCGAATCGCAGGCTGCGGCCCTCCCGAAGGCGGAGCCGCTGGCGGGGGCTGCCAAGGATATGTCGGGCAAGGGGGGCTGGAGCGCCTCCAACGCGCCGACGATCATGGTCCGTCAAGGCGACACGGTTACGGTCCTCGCCAGACGGTTCGGCGTCCCCGAGAAGGAGATACTGAAGGCGAATGGCCTGAAATCGGCAAGCCAGGTAGAGCCGGGCCAACGCCTCGTCATTCCGACATTCGGTACTGCAGGCAGCGCCGCGAAGGCGGCTGCATCGGGTTCGATCGCCGACGTGGAGGGCGGCAAGAAGCGTCCGTCTCCGCTGCCGACCGATCAGCGCGAGGTGGCGATCCTCCCCGGCCAGTCCCAATCGCGTGAAAAGAGCGAAAGCCGCAGCGATGTCGCGGCGGGCAAGCTCAACAGCGCCGGCGAGGGCGGTGGAAATGGTGCCTATACGGTCAAGCCGGGCGACTCGCTCAACCGTATCGCCAAGGCGAACGGCGTTTCGGTCGCTGCCCTGAAGCAGGCAAACGGGCTTTCGACAGAAGCCATCCGCATCGGGCAAAAACTCAACATCCCGAGTGCCTCGGCGAAAACACCGGCGACCGATGCGGTGGTCACGGCTTCTGTTTCGGCCAAGAAGAACGAGGCCCAGGCGGCTTCGACGGAGCAGGGCAAGCTGACTGAAACCAAGGCGCCTGCCGCCAAGGAAAGCGTGTCGGAGGTTGCCATCCGGTCGGATGGTAACGAGGATCTTCCGAAATCGACCGGCATCGGAAAGTACCGTTGGCCGGTCCGTGGCGCGGTCGTCGCGGCCTATGGCGCCAATGTCGACGGCAACCGAAACGATGGCATCAACATTTCGGTGCCGGAGGGGACGCCCATCAAGGCAGCCGAGAACGGCGTCGTAATCTACTCGGGCAGCAGCCTGAAAGAACTCGGCAATGCCGTTCTGGTGCGCCACGACGACGGTACGGTGACGGTTTACGGCAACGCTGCCGAACTCAAGGTCCAACGCGGTCAGAAAGTCCAGCGCGGCCAGACGCTCGCATCCTCCGGCATGACAGGCAGAGCGACCCGGCCACAAGTTCACTTCGAGGTGCGCAAGAATGCGACCCCGGTCAACCCTGCGACCTATCTGGAATAAGCCGTGGCACCGGCTGTGTCCGGCTGGTAGGCAAATCGAAAGCGCCGCGTGTCTGGCAAGACGCGCGGCGCTTGTGCGATCACGCCACCTGGCGGCAAGTGCAATTACGCAGGAGTGTCGAGTTGTCTGCGCAGACGACCGGCCAGATCCTGAATGAATTGCCAGGCGACGCGGCCGGATCTCGATCCTCGCGTCGTCGCCCATTCAAGAGCCTCGGCATGCAGCGCTTCGGGCTCGAGAGGCAACTTGAAGTACTGCGCATACCCGTCGACCATCGCCAGATAGTCGTCCTGGCTGCATTTGTAGAAACCAAGCCAAAGCCCGAAGCGGTCGGAGAGCGACACTTTTTCCTCGACGGCCTCCGAGGGGTTAATGGCGGTGGATTGTTCGTTTTCCATCATATTGCGGGGAAGCAGGTGTCTGCGGTTGGACGTCGCATAGAGCAGAACGTTTGCCGGGCGCCCCTCGACGCCGCCGTCGAGAACCGCCTTCAGCGACTTGTAGGAGGTATCGTCGTGATCGAAGGAGAGATCATCGCAGAAGACGATCACGGGCATCGGCGCCGCCTTCAGGATTTCCATCAGCACGGGCAGGGTGGCGATATCCTCCCGGTGTACTTCGACGAGCTTGATTGCGCTGCCGGTGTCGTGGGCGACCTTTGCGTGGACCGCCTTGACCAGCGACGATTTGCCCATGCCGCGGGCGCCCCACAGGAGCACGTTGTTCGCCGGATAGCCTTCGGCGAAGCGGAGCGTGTTGTCGAAGAGAATGTCGCGGACATGGTCGACGCCGGCGATGAGCGCGAGGTCGATGCGATTCGGCCTCGGGACGGGCTGCAGGTGGCGCGTGGCCGGTGCCCAGACGAAACACTCCGCCTCATGCCAATTGTTGACGGCATATGCCGGTCCGGCGATGCGCTCCATCGCGGCCGAAAGCTTCTGTATTTCGGTGAGCAGGACGTCGATCTTGCTTTCGGGCATTTCATGTGTCTCCGGCAGGCTGAATTTCGAACATGGGCGGCCGACCCGCGCGATAACGGGCGTGCGTCAGCCCACCCAAATCCTTGAATCGCCGCGACGTTCGTCCTCCGGTCGAATCCGTTGAAGCTGCCGCCGGCGGCGTTTTTCTCGGTAGCACGGCGGTTTGCGCTGGAAAAGACCGGCAGCCTGCAACCAGGGGGTTCTCCTGCTGCGGAATTTGTGCCAGAGGCAGGAGAAACGGGGAAGTGTACCGACGATTTGTGTTACGGGACGGCTTGCCTATATTCCGGCAGGTTTGCCGCGGGGGCAAGCGCGCAATTTGAACTCAAGGAGTGATCGATGTTTATTACCGAAGCTTTCGCGCAGACGGCGGCCCCTGGGGGCGGCGGCGCCGACATTCTGATGTCCATCCTGCCTTTCCTGCTGATCTTCGTGGTGATGTATTTCCTGATCATCCGGCCGCAGCGTGCGCAGATGAAGCGCCGCGAAGAGCTCCTGAAGAACATCCGGCGCGGCGACCAGGTCGTCACCGGAGGCGGCATTGTCGGCAAGGTGACCAAGGTCGTCGACGATACGGAGCTCGAAGTGGAGATCGCCGAGGGCATCAAGGTCCGCGTCGTGCGCAGCGGCGTCTCCGAGGTTCGCGTGAAGGGCGAGCCCGTCAAGGAGTAACCCCGGCGCGGGTACTTGAAGAAGCGTGCGCGGTTTTCGCCCGCATACCGCGCCTTCGATCGGCATCGATCACGGTTTGATTTTGGAGCGACGCGAGGCCAAAATCACCGTGGTTAGGGCAAGGGCCGCGACCGGCAGAGACCGGCAGATGGAGCATTTCGAAATATGCCCAGGTTGTCGCCGTTCAAGAACATTCTCATCTGGCTGGTCGTCCTTGCGGGCCTCGCCTTCGCACTGCCGAATCTCCTTTCCAGAGAGCAGCTTGCGGACTGGCCGACCTGGCTGCCGCATCGGCAGGTGCCGCTCGGGCTCGATCTCAGGGGCGGTTCCCATATCGTCCTCAAGGTCAGCCGCGAAGACATCGTCGCGGAGCGCCTGCAATCGACCATCGACACGATCGCCGATGCGCTGAGACAGGCGGATATCCGCTATACGGGGCTGTCCGGAAGCGGGCAGGGTCTGCAGTTTCGTCTCCGCGATGCAACGAAAGCACCAGCGGCGCGTGACGCGCTGAAGGCGTTGGTCGCCCCCGTTCGACAGGGCGGCCTTTTCGGGAATTCCATCCAGGAACTGGTCTACGAGGAAAGCGCGACCAGCGACACGCTTCGGCTTCGCCTGACGGACGAGGGCATAGATCTGAGGGTCTCAGATGCCGTCGCCCAGTCCATCGAGGTCGTACGCCGGCGTGTCGGCGAAGTCATCGCGGTCGTACCGATCATAGAGCGTCGCGGCGGTGACCGGCTGAGCGTGCAGGTCCCCGGTCTGGACGAGCCGCAAAGATTGAAGGATCTCCTCGGGCAGCGAGGAGATGTCGCCCTGAAGTGGCTGGATTCCTCGATGCCAGCACAACAGGCCGTCGATACGAGGCCGCCTGCGGGGTCCGAGGTCCTCTATTCGCTGGACGATCCGCCGATACCCTACCTCGTCGAGAGACGCGCCTTTGCTGCGGCGCCGGACTTCGTCGAGGCACAGCCGGGCTTCGATCCGGCAACGAGCGAACCTGTCGTCAATGCAAGGATTGCAGCCGGGGCTGCCGCGCGGGTCGCGCCGTTCCTGCAGTCGGATCCGCGGAAGCAGTTCGCGATCGTGCTCGACGGACAGGTTATCTCGACGTCCGTTCTGGATGGCGCGCTTTCCGGTGATGCCGTCCGGATTTCCGGAAATCTCTCGGAGGACGGGGCGAACGATCTTGCCGCCCTGATGCGGGCCGGCCCGCTTCCCGTTTCGCTGACGGTCATCGAGGAGCGCACCGTCGGTCCCGAGGACGGGGCTGACGCCGTTGCAAACGGCCTCACGGCGGGCCTGATCGCGGCCATTGCCGTAGCAGCCTGTATGATTGGCTTCTACGGCTTCTTCGGTGTCGTGGCCGTCATTGCCGTCATCGTCAACGTCGTGCTGATCATCGCGGTCCTGTCCGTCACCGGCGCCACGCTGACGCTGCCCGGAATTGCCGGGATCATCCTCACGATCGGAATTGCGGTCGACTCGAACGTGCTCATCTACGAGCGGCTCAGGGAAGAAGCGCGCACCAGCGGCAAACCCTTGCGAAGGGCGCTGGACGAGGGATTCGAGCGCGTCTTGAGGAGCATCGTCGACGCGAATCTGACGATATTCATTGCCGGCGCCATCCTCCTCTATCTTGGGTCGGGCGCTATTCGAGGTTTTGCGGTTACGCTTGCCATCGGCAGCGTCACCACCATTCTGACGGCGCACAGCCTGACACGCCGCCTTATTCGCGGGTGGTATCGCCGCCGCCTGCCGCAGCGTCTGCCGCGCGGCATTCGGACCGGATTTTTCAGCCGGGCGGATTTCCGTTTCATGGCGATCCGCAATCCGGTCTTTATTCTTATGACGGCATTGTCGCTTGCTTCGCTGGTTCTCCTGACGAGCCTCGGGCTCAACATGGGAGCAGATTTCAGGGGCGGCTCCGTCATCGAATTGAGAGCACGGACCGGCGTCGCCGATGGTGCCGACATCCGTGCCCGTCTCGACGAATTGAACCTCGGAGACGTTCAAGTCGAGGAACTTGGATCGGCGCGAGACGTTCTCGTCCGTATCCCGTCGCAGGAAGCCGGCGACAATGCCGAGCAGACGGCCGTCGGGCTGGTTCGCTCCGAACTTGAGGATCAATATGTCTTCCGGCGTGTCGAGGTGGTTGGCCCCGGTGTTTCCGGAGAGTTGACGCGGGCAGGGTCGCTCGCGGTTGCCGCAGCCGTGCTGGCCGTTCTGCTTTACGTGTGGCTTCGGTTCGGCCGGCGATTTGCCGTCGGAGCCATCGTCGCGACGTTGCACGATGTGCTGCTGACGCTCGGGTTCCTCGTTCTGACCGGCATCGAATTCAATCTCGCCAGCATCGCAGCGCTGCTGACGATCGTATGCTACTCGCTGAGCGACACCATGGTGATTTATGATCGAGTCCGGGAGAATCTGGTGCGCTATCGAAGGATGCCGCTCTCTGTCCTGATCGACACGTCGATCAACCAGACCCTGTCGCGGACCGTCCTGACCGCCGTGACGACGCTCCTTGCTCTCGTTGCGCTGTATCTGTTCGGAGGCAGTGGTCTCGTCCAATCCTTCAGCGCGACACTCATATTCGGTGTGCTTGTGGGCACCGTGTCCTCGATCTATGTCGCGGGACCGCTGCTCATCCTCTTCAATCGCCGAAACAATCGTCTTGGAGGCACGCAGGACCCGGCGGAGCCGGATGCGTCGTCGGAGACGGAAGCAAAGGGTGCGGTGTGATCATGGCAAAAGGGATCGAAATGCGCGAAGCGCACTTTCCAGGACGCGCACCTGTCGACGCCTACGGCAATGGCGGCTTCCGCTTCGCCGATATGTCGCATCGCGGGTCGGTTCTGATGCTGCCTTCCGGCATATACGCCTGGGACGTTGCCGAAGGCGACGTGCTCGCGGTCGCGAAATTCCAGCGCATCTTCGATGAGGCGCGTGACGTCGAGGTGCTGCTCGTCGGCACCGGCCGGGAAATCCGTCCCTTGCCGGGAGACCTGAAGGAAGCGCTCAGGGCCGCCAACATCTCGTCCGATCCGATGAGCACCGGGGCGGCGGTGCGGACCTATAACGTGATGTTGGCGGAATCGCGCGCCGTCGCCGCGGCATTGATCGCGGTGTGAGGCGTTCGAAGGAAGCTCGGCGTGCAACAGTCCGATGATCAGATTCTCGCAACCTTGCGGGACACCGACCGCGATCGCTACCTGGCCTGTCTGCTTTCTCCGGCAGAGAAGCGCCACTCGCTCGCGGCGCTCTATGCCTTTTACGCGGAAATCGCCCGTGTCCGCGACATGGTCAAGGAGCCGCTCCCGGGCGAGATCCGGCTGCAATGGTGGCGTGACACTCTCGAAAACGAGCAGTCCGACGGCGCGGGGCATCCGCTGGCCGAAGCGCTCCTGCGTTGCATTCGCGAGCATCACCTTCCGGTTCGCGTCCTTCAGGACATGATCGATGCACGCATTTTCGATCTTTACGACGACCCGATGCAGGACAGGGCGGCGCTGGAGGGTTATGCCGGCGAAACCGCATCGGCACTCATTCAGCTTTCATCTCTCATCCTGGACCCCGACAACGCAGCGAGGTCTGCAGACGCAGCCGGCCATGCCGGGGTTGCTCAGACGGTTGCCGGTCTCCTGCTGCTTCTGCCGGTTCATGTCGGGCGTGGCCAGGTCTATCTTCCTGCCGAGCTTTTGAGCGCAACGGGCCTCGACAGGGAAACGCTTCTTGCCGGGACCGACGAGAGTGCGATCGAAAGGGCCGTTCGCGCCTTCTGCGGCCTCGGCCGCGATCATCTCGCCAAGGCACGTGAAGGCGCAGGCGCGATCTCGGGCCGGAATTTCTCGGCGTTCATTCCCGTTGCCCTCGCCGAACCGGTGTTCGATCGCGCGGAGGCCGCCGGAGCACGAATCCTTCGTCAGTCACTGCAGCCGCCGCAATGGCAGCGGCAATGGCGGATGTGGCGGGCGAGCCGGCGCCGGGAGTTTTAGCGTTCGCTAGCCGCCCGGCCGTCACGCTGGCGCAAGTCTCGCGGGATATGATCCTCCTCAATCGGAATCCCGTCGCTATCAAGGGACCCACGCAATGCTTTGGTTACTGCTCCTGGTGGCGATCGCCGCCGTCTGCCTGTTCTATATTCGGATGAGCGCACGTGCAGAGCGCGATGCCGACAATCCGGATGCCGGGTCGGCGATCGTGGAATTCGGCCGGGCATTCCCCGACGAAGCGATCCGGGCGCTGCATTCGACCGTCGACAGAACGGCGATCTTCCTGCGGCTGCACGATGGCAAGGCCGGGTTCATACAATCGCACGGCACGCATTATGTCTGCCACGTCATTCAGCCCGGCAAGGTGCGGGTCAACACGTCCGAGAGTGGGCGGGGGCTGATCGTCCACTTCCCGGATTTCGCCTATCTGGACAATGCTTTCGAGTTTCGGACGGCCGCCGAGGCAGCCGAGGTTTCGCTCTGGCTGCTCGGCACTTTCAGTCCGAAATCGGAGTTGGAAGTAGCGGGTGACGCGGCGCAGGGTCTGGATTGACCGGTTGAAACCGGAGTTCTCATCTCTCGTCAGACGGCTTGGTCGAGCCAGCTTGCGCAATCGCTCAGCGCGCGCGATGCCATCGCCTGCTTCTTGGCGAGCGCCTTCTCCTTGCCCCGGAAGCGTTTGGCACCCTCCGGCCTTGTCAGGGCGCCCGGCTCGAGCGGCGGAAACAGCCCGAAATTGATATTCATCGGCTGGAACGAGCGCTTGCCCGGTTCGTCGTCGGAGACGATGTGGCCGCCGGTGATGTGATCGAGGAGAGCACCGAAGGCCGTGGTCACCGGCGGTAGCACGGGAGACACGCCTTTGCGTTCCGCCGCGGCGAAGCGGCCCGCCAGGAGGCCGATGCTCGCGCTTTCCACATAGCCCTCGCAGCCGGTTATCTGGCCGGCAAAGCGCAGTCCCGGACGTGACTTGAGCGTCAGCGAATGATCGAGGAGCGTCGGTGAGTTGATATAGGTGTTGCGGTGCAGGCCGCCGAGCCTCGCAAACTCGGCATTCTGTAGCCCCGGAATCATCCGGAAGACTTCGCCTTGCGCGCCGTATTTCAGTTTCGTCTGGAAGCCGACCATGTTGTAGAGCGTGCCGAGCGCGTTGTCCTGCCTAAGCTGCACTACTGCATAGGGCTTGACCGACGGATTATGGGCATTGGTGAGGCCCATCGGCTTCATCGGCCCGTGACGCAGGGTCTCTCGGCCGCGCTCTGCCATCACTTCGATCGGAAGGCAGCCGTCGAAATAGGGCGTGCCTTCCCATTCCTTGAAGCCGGCCTTGTCGCCGGCAATGAGCGCATCGACGAAGGCGTCATACTGCTCCTGTGTGAGCGGGCAGTTGATATAATCCTTGCCCGTGCCGCCCGGGCCGACCTTGTCGTAGCGCGACTGGTGCCAGCAGATATCCATGTCGATCGTGTCGGCATGGACGATCGGTGCGATGGCGTCGAAGAAGGCGAGGGCATCGGCGCCGGTCTCCGCGCGGATCGCCTCGGCGAGGTCCGGTGCTGTCAGCGGGCCCGTCGCAATGATGGCGAGATCCCAGTCCTTCGGCGGCAGGCCCCGGATCTCTTCCCGAAGAACCGTGATCAGCGGATGGCCTGCGATCGCTGCGCTGACTGCCTCGGCAAAGCCTTCGCGGTCGACCGCGAGCGCACCGCCTGCAGGCACCTGGTTAAGATCGGCGCATCGCATGATGAGCGAGCCCGCAAGACGCATCTCCGCATGGAGCACGCCGACGGCATTGCTGGTCGCATCGTCGGAGCGGAAAGAGTTTGAGCAGACGAGTTCGGCGAGGCTCTCGGTCTTGTGCGCATCGGTGCCACGCACGCCGCGCATTTCATGCAGGATGACCGGCACGCCCGCTTCGGCGATCTGCCAGGCGGCTTCCGACCCGGCGAGGCCGCCGCCGATGACGTGGATGGGCGAATGGGAGGACGTCGTTTTGTTCATGGGCGGCTTCCTACCACAGGCATCCGTCGCTTCCAAGAAACGAAAACGGCGCCCGAGGGCGCCGTCTTCAAGCCAAGCAATACTCGATCCGATTAGCGGAAGGAGCGAGCCGCGATGTTGCGGATGTCGTAGCGGGTAATGCCGATATCGTTCAGAGCGTGGTTGGAAAGGCTGCCCAGCTCGGCAACGGTACGGCGGTAGTTGATCCAGCTTTTTGCAATGCGAATCGGGTTCATGGTCGTTTCCTCAAGAAGATCGCTCGCGACAGTGATTGTCTGCGTCGTTGAGGTTCTTATACGCTTGTCTAACTGGGAGATGGAGTGCAAAGTAGATGCATCTGCTATGCATTTGTGCAGTGCATCGATCATTTCGTGAGCATGCATTTCGCCCGGCTCGAAAATGCGCCATCGATCAAGTATCGGTTAAGTTGCTTTCTCAGGGACTACTGCACGAGATCAGAACGGCCCAGCAGAATAAAAAAACGCCCACCGGCGGAGCCGGAAGGCGTTTGAAAGGCCATAATCTGGCGAAAGCTTTGATGCTTACTTGATTGCCTGACGGGCAACGTAGGGGATGTCTGCGCGGCCGATGCCGAGATCGGTCAGCTCACGGTCGCTCATGCGGCCGAGTTCGTTGCAGGTCTGACGATACTTGCGCCAGTTGTTGAAAGAACGTGCGAGGTTCATGATCCTATTCCTTTCTAGGTCGTTCGCCAGCGCTCTATCTCTCTTGCTGGCCATCATCTTATGAACCGGAATATAATCGGTTTGAGCCGGGATTACAGAGATAATGCTGCATCGCACCCATGCGCGACGTGCAAAGCTTTTCAACGGCGTTAACCGCGGCTTAACCTTTTGGTGCCGATGCGGGCTTCCTGCGCATTTCCAGACCGTTCCAAGGACCGTGGCGGTCTTTTAGGGCCTGCTGAGATTTCATCTGGAGTTTATGACGGCTGCTGCGAGATAGATGATGGCGTTGAGGCTCTCGTGGGTTTGTCGGCGTTCAGGGCGGTGTGGACAAGATTGCCGACTGCATGGCCCAGGAAACAACGTATCGGAGAACTGCAATCTCTCCTCTCCTCATCTCTGTGCTTGTCACAGAGATGAGAGCAGCGCCGCGTCTGCGGCGCGGGAAGCGTTGTTTCAGCCCAAGGACTTGGTCTGGCTGGATCCCTGTGACGAGCACAGGGATGAGGGAATCAAACAAGCCGCCCCGGGTATCCCGAATCTCAACAGACCTTAGAACGCGGCGCGCCGTAGTGTGGGTCTCGGCGTCACTGCTATGGGCGGAGGGAGAAATAAACAACGCCCGCTGGGGGAGGAGGTCCAGCGGGCGTTGTTTGATCTGATTGGCAACCGGGAGGAGGAGTGTCGCCAATCCGTATCGGGCGCGCTGGGAGGAGGAGTGCGCTGCCCGATCGATGATTAGAATATAGGCCGAACCCCCGGATTTTACCAGGGGCTGCCACGAATGGCACCTATGCAAGTGATGCATGGCTCAGGCGTCGATGATCACAAAATGCCGAAATAATGGGCAAGTGGATCGTTTTACAAAATGCGCGGGGATATCTGAGGGAAAATGACGCCCGTCGGGGGAGGAGGACCGGCGGGCGTCATAAAGGCGATTGGCAACCGGGAGGAGGAGTGTTGCCAATCCATCGAAGCGGCGATGGGAGGAGGAGTGCGCTGCTTCGAATTCTGTCGAGCTTAAGCCCGGATCTTTGCGGGACTTCCCGCCGCGGGCGATCATTCCCGCCGGCGCCCGTCCGGCTATCACCGCGGCGCCTCGATGATTGGAATATAGTGGCTTCAAATCGATTTGTGCAGTGCAATGTCCACATGGAAGATATGCGGATTGCGCAACGCGGATCGCCGTCCACCGTCCCGACAATGGAAGGCGCGGATCCAGTGGCTGTTACGCGTCGGGACGCGGCATCACGTTTCTGCCGGCATCCTCTGCTAAGGAGCCTCAAACTTGCCGTTCGAAGCGCGGGCTGCGAGCGGGCAACGGGCGCGAGCATTTTCCCTTTGATCCGTTGAAAACGAGTGTTATAGAGACGCCGCGCTCGGGAGCCCTGAACCTTTCGCATGGCCCAAGAATATCCGCGGCATTCCGCTGATGAAATCTTGTGAGGAATGCGATTGGGCGGTGCGATCGTCTGAACGCGGGTATGGTGAAATTGGTAGACACGCCAGATTTAGGTTCTGGTGCCGCAAGGCGTGGGAGTTCAAGTCTCTCTACCCGCACCAGGACGATATAGCAGTCACGCGTCGGTATTCGGCGCTGAGGAGGGCCGGCAAGGCGCCATTTTGCTTGCAAAGCGGTCGGAATTGCGTAAAGCCACTCCCGGCAAATGGATCGGCTCACGTGCTCGCCTAGCCTTTCAAGGGAAGAGCACTGTCAACGTGAAGTGAAGGTTTTAACATGCAGGTTATCGAAACGCTCGCTCAAGGGCTGAAGCGCGAACTCAAGGTCGTTATCCCGGCCGACGAAATGCAGGCTCGGATGAACGAGCGCCTCGTCGAGGTGAAGGATCGTGTCCGCATTAATGGCTTCCGTCCCGGCAAGGTGCCGGTTGCACACCTGAAGAAGGTTTACGGCAAGTCGATCATGGCCGATCTCGTCAACGAGATCGTTCGTGAAAAGCCGACGGAAATCCTCACGAGCCGCGGCGAGAAGTCGGCAACCCAGCCCGAAATCGCGATGACCGAGGACGAGGCGGAAGCCGACAAGATCCTGAACGCCCAGGCCGATTTCGAATTCACGGTCGCCTACGAAATCATTCCGCCGATCGAACTCAAGGATGCAAGCGGCATCAAGGTCACCCGTGAGGTCGTCGACGTCAGCGAGGATGAAGTCAACGAGCAGATCCAGCGCATCGCCGAGAGCGCCCGCACCTACGAATCGAAGAAGGGCAAGGCTGCCAATGGCGACCGCGTCACGGTCGACTATCTCGGCAAGGTCGACGGCGAAGCCTTCGACGGCGGCAAGGACGAAGATGCTGAGCTCGTGCTC
The DNA here is from genome assembly GCF_056739175.1 of Ensifer sp. R1-3. Classification (NCBI taxonomy): domain Bacteria; kingdom Pseudomonadati; phylum Pseudomonadota; class Alphaproteobacteria; order Hyphomicrobiales; family Rhizobiaceae; genus Ensifer; species Ensifer sp. R1-3. The sequence continues at coordinate 1,189,205 of NZ_CP096515.1, read as the reverse complement.
GGGTCCAACCGCTTCATCCCGGGCTTCGAGGAGCAGCTTGTCGGCGTAAAGGCCGGCGATGAAAAGACCATCACGGTCACGTTCCCGGCCGATTATCCGGCAGCCAACCTTGCCGGCAAGGAAGCGACCTTCGACATCACCGTCAAGGACGTCGCTGCCGCTGCCCCGATCGAGATCAACGACGAGCTGGCAACGAAGCTCGGCCTCGAATCCGTCGACAAGCTGAAGGAAATCGTCCGCGGCCAGATCGAAAGCCAGTTCGGCTCGATCACCCGCCAGAAGGTCAAGCGCCAGCTTCTCGACCAGCTCGACGAACTCTATCAGTTCGATACGCCCGAGCGCCTCGTCGATGCCGAGTTCGAGAACATCTGGCGCCAGATCAACACCGACCTGCAGCAGGCCGGCAAGACCTTCGCCGATGAAGACACGACGGAAGAGGAAGCGCGAGCCGAATATCGCAAGCTCGCCGAGCGTCGCGTCCGCCTCGGTCTGGTTCTCTCCGAGATCGGCGAAAAGGCCGGCGTTCAGGTCAGCGATGACGAGATGCAGCGTTCGCTGTTCGAGCAGCTGCGCCAGTTCCCCGGCCAGGAAAAGGAAATCCTCGAATATTTCCGCAACACGCCCGGTGCTGCCGCCTCGCTGCGAGCACCGCTTTTCGAAGAGAAGGTTGTCGACCACCTGCTCACCGAGGTTTCGGTGACCGACAAGAAGGTCTCGAAGGAAGAGCTGACGGCTGACGACGAAGCCGACGAAAAGCCGGCCAAGAAAACGGCCTCCAAGAAGAAGGCAGCCGCCAAGGCCGAAGCCGGCGAGGGCGAAGAAGCCGCCGCGCCGAAGAAGAAGGCCCCGGCCAAGAAGAAGGCTGCGGACGAGAGCGCCGAGTAATCGCATCTCTCAGGACACGAAGAGGCCGCCTCCGGGCGGCTTTTTCTTTCCTGCAGAGGGAAAGCTGCTCCGCACTTCTCCAGGAAGTGCCTACAGCGCCGCGCGTCTTATCAGACGCGCAAAGGTCGCTGTAGCACTTTGATCTGCTGCATGTTTTTGTCCTTTAATCGGATACGATTAAAGGAAACATGCAGTAGGCCAACGAAAAACCCGGCTTAGGAGCCGGGCTTTTTGCTTTCAGGACGTGGCAGGCAGGCGCGGCGCTTGAACCGCGCCCGATCGGATCACATCATCATTCCGCCGCTTCCGCGTAGCTCTCGATCGGCGGGCAGGTGCAGACGAGATTGCGGTCGCCATAGACATTGTCGACACGGTTGACCGGCGACCAGTATTTGTCCACGCGGAAGGCCCCCGGTGGGAAGCAGGCCTGCTCGCGCGAATAGGGCCGGTCCCAGTCGCCGACGAGGTCCTCGACCGTATGCGGCGCGTTCTTCAGCGGATTGTTGACCTTATCCATCCGGCCGTCCTCGATGGCGCGGGCCTCTTCGCGGATTGCCAGCATGGCGTCGCAGAAGCGGTCGAGCTCGGCCTTCGTTTCCGATTCCGTGGGTTCGATCATCAGTGTGCCCGCGACCGGCCAGCTCATCGTCGGCGCATGGAAGCCGCAGTCGATCAGGCGCTTGGCGACGTCATCGACCGTGACGCCGGCGCTTTCGGCGAGCGGACGGGTATCGATGATGCATTCATGCGCGACCCGGCCTTTCGCCGACTTGTAGAGCACGTCATAGGCACCCTTCAGCCGGGCGGCGACGTAATTGGCGTTGAGGATCGCCACCTTGGTCGCTTGCGTCAGGCCTTCGCCGCCCATCATCAGGCAGTAGCTCCAGGAGATCGGCAGGATCGAGGCCGACCCGAACGGTGCGGCGGATACGGCGCCCTCGTGCCCGTCGGTCTGCGGGTGTCCCGGAAGGAAGGGGGCGAGATGCGACTTGACGCCGATCGGGCCCATGCCGGGACCGCCGCCGCCATGCGGAATGCAGAAGGTCTTGTGCAGGTTCAAATGGCTGACATCCGAGCCGATGTCGCCAGGGCGGGAAAGGCCAACCATCGCATTCATGTTGGCGCCGTCCAGATAGACCTGGCCACCGTGCTTATGCACGACCTCGCAGACTTCGCGGACGTTCTCCTCGAACACGCCGTGCGTCGAGGGATAGGTGATCATGCAGCAGGAGAGGGTGTCCGCATACTGCTCCGCTTTGGCGCGGAAATCGTCCATATCGATCTCGCCGGCGTCGCTCACCTTGACGACCACCACCTTCATGCCGGCCATCTGCGCCGAGGCCGGGTTGGTGCCGTGCGCCGAGGTCGGTATCAGGCAGACGTCGCGATGCTCGTTGCCGTTGGCGATATGGTAGGCGCGGATCGCGAGCAGACCGGCATATTCACCCTGGGCACCCGAGTTCGGCTGCATCGAGATCGCATCGTAGCCGGTGATCGCGCACAGCTTTTGCGACAGGTCTTCGATGAGATGCTGATAGCCGAGTGCCTGGTCGGCCGGCACGAAGGGATGGATTTCCGAGAACTCCGGCCAGGTGATCGGCAGCATCTCCGCGGTCGCGTTGAGCTTCATCGTGCAGGAGCCGAGCGGGATCATTGCACGGTCGAGCGCAAGATCGCGATCGGCGAGCCGGCGCATGTAACGCGTCATCTCGCTCTCGGCGCGGTTCATGTGGAAGATCGGGTGGGTGAGATAGGCGCTGGTGCGAAGCAGTTCCTGCGGCAGGCGGTAGTCCGGCTCGAACTCCTCGACCTTGAAATCGCCGCCGAAGGCGCGCCAGACGGCCTCGAGCGTGACCGGCCTCGAACGCTCGTCGAGACTGATGCCGATCCTGGTCGTGCCGATCTTGCGAAGGTTTACCTCCTCGGCCACGGCGGCTTTGAGAATGATGCCTTGCAGCTTGCCGACTTCGACGGTGATCGTATCGAAGAAGACATCCGGCTCGACGGTATAGCCGAGCTTCTCCAATCCCATGGCAAGCCGGACCGTCTTCTGGTGCACGCTCTGGGCGATCGCCTTTATTCCGTCCGGACCGTGGAAGACCGCATACATGGAGGCCATGACGGCAAGCAGCACCTGCGCGGTACAGATGTTGGATGTCGCCTTTTCGCGCCGGATATGCTGTTCACGGGTCTGGAGCGACAGCCGGTAGGCGCGGTTGCCCCGCGCATCGACCGACACGCCCACGAGGCGGCCGGGCATGGAGCGCTTATAGGCATCCTTGACCGCCATATAGGCGGCGTGCGGTCCGCCGTAGCCGACCGGAACGCCGAAGCGCTGGGTCGAACCGATCGCGATGTCGGCGCCCATTTCACCGGGAGACTTCAGAAGCGCCAGCGCCAGCGGATCGGCTGCGACGGCGGCGATTGCCCCCTGTTCGTGGAGCTTGGCAATCAGGCCCGAGAAGTCGCGGACATGGCCGTAGGTACCGGGGTACTGGAAAATCGCGCCGAAGACGCCGGCAGCGTCCAGATCCTCGAACGGATCGCCGACGACGATCTGCCAGCCGAGCGGCTCCGCCCGGGTCTTCAGGAGCGCGATCGTCTGGGGATGACAGTTCTCATCGATGAAAAAAGCCTTCGCCTTGGACTTTGCGACGCGCTCGGCAATGGCCATGGCTTCGGCTGCCGCCGTCGCCTCGTCGAGCAACGAGGCGTTCGCGACGTCCAGGCCGGTCAAATCGCAAACCAAGGTCTGGTAGTTGAGCAGGGCTTCCAGCCGCCCCTGGCTGATTTCCGGCTGATAGGGCGTATAGGCGGTGTACCAGGCCGGATTCTCGAGGATATTGCGCTGGATGACCGGCGGGGTGATGGTCCCGTAGTAGCCCTGACCGATCAGGGAGACGAGCTTCCGGTTGCGGTTCGCCGTCTCGCGCAGCTTGTCGAGTGCCTCGCGCTCGGTCATCGGCGCGCCCCAGGCAAGCGGCGTCCGCTGGCGGATCGACGGCGGCACGGTGTCGTCTATGAGCGCGTCGAGGCTCGGATAGCCGACGACCTTCAGCATCTCGTCCATCTCGGCCGGCGAAGGGCCGATGTGACGTCGATTGGCGAAGTCGTAAGGCTTGTAATCGGTGAAGGTAAAATCCTTGGGCATGCTCATCAGGCGACGAACTCCTTGTAGGCCGCTTCGTCCAGGAGCGCATTGGCAGCGTCCGGATCGGCGAGCTTCAGCTTGAAGAACCAGGCCGCGCCTTGCGGATCGCTGTTGACGAGCGACGGATCGTCGACGATCGCCTGATTGACCTCGACGATTTCTCCATCAAGCGGACAATAGACGTCCGATGCCGCCTTGACGGACTCGACCGTCGCGGCCGAGTCGCCCTTGGAGAAGCTGGCACCCGCTTCCGGCAGTTCCACGAAGACAAGATCGCCGAGCTGGCCAGCGGCATGCTCCGTGATGCCGACGGTCGCGACGTCGCCATCGATCTTCAGCCATTCGTGTTCCTCGGTGAATTTCAGCATACGCAGGTTCTCCTGATCAGCGTTTGTAGGTTTGTTTGATGAAGGGCAGGGCAGTGACGGCGATGGGCAGGTATTTGCCGCGCACCTCTGCGAACAGTCTGGTGCCGACTTCGGCGTGCTCGGCGTCGACATAGCCCATGGCGACCGGTCCATCCACGCTTGGACCGAAGCCGCCGGAGGTGACGGTTCCTGCCGCCGTCCTGCCCTCCGCATCGGCGAAGAGATTGGCATTGCCGCGGACCGGCGCCCGGCCTTCGGGCCTCAGGCCGACACGCCGCCTGGAAACTCCGTCGGTGAGCTCGGCCAGTATCCGGCCGGCGCCCGGAAAGCCGCCGGCGCGCTCACCGCCGGCGCGGCGGCTTTTCTGGATCGCCCATTCGAGGCCTGCTTCGATGGGGCTCGTATTCGTGTCGATATCGTTGCCATAGAGACAAAGCCCCGCTTCGAGGCGGAGCGAGTCGCGCGCGCCGAGCCCGATGGGCAAAACGTCGGGATGTTCGAGCAGGCGCTGCGTCACATCCACAGCCGCTTCCGCGGGAATGGAGATCTCGAAGCCATCCTCGCCGGTGTAGCCGGAGCGGGAGATGATGCAGCTCACATCGTGAAGGTCGGCTTCGGTGACATCCATGAAGCGCATCGACGAGACGTCCGCCCAGAGTTCGCAGAGGACCGCTCCGGCCCGGGGTCCCTGAAGGGCGATCAGGGCACGGTCGGTCAGCATGGTCACGTCGCAGACGCTGCCGAGACCGTCCTTGAGATGCGCAAGATCGGTATCCTTGCAGGCCGCGTTGACGACGAGGAAGAGATGATCGCCGCGATTGACGATCATCAGGTCGTCGAGAATGCCGCCTGCGGCATTGGTGAAGAGGCCGTAGCGCTGTCGGCCTTCCGCGAGGCCGAGAACATCCGCCGGCACGAGCTTTTCCAGCGCCAGCGCCGCGTCCTCGATTTTTCCCGATTTCGGCCGCACGACGATCTGTCCCATGTGGGACACGTCGAAGAGGCCGGCGGCGGCGCGGGTATGCAGGTGCTCCTTCAATACGCCTTCCGGGTATTGGACCGGCATGTCGTAACCGGCGAAGGGCACCATGCGTGCACCGAGCGAAAGGTGCAGCGCGTGCAAAGGCGTGTGTTTCAAGGTGGAAACGTCTTCCAAGTCCGGCCTCCAGGTCTGGCGCGTTTTCGCGCCGGCTCACAATACCGGCGTCATGCGCCGACAAATTCGAGCCCCCTCTGTCCCTTTGCCTGAGATTGTTATCCCTTCGGCGAGCGCGAACGCTTCTCTCCAGAGTCCTACCGGCACCTTGCTGGTCCTTTGGCCTGAGAGTTTCCGGGGCGGTTGCTCCTTCGGCACCGGATCGAACCGGTTTCTCCCAACGAGGTCGAATCCAGATAACGGCGAAGGCCGGATTTTGGCAAGGGCCTATGTCGCGACCAAACATATTTTTGTCGCCCTGACTTCATCCTCCGCGACAAGTGCGGCAAAATCGGCCTTTGCAATTTCTTTGGGCAGCGGATAGGGAAGACCGAAGAGAGGTGGCCATGACAGGGCGCGAGCGGAAATGGGGAATTGCGATGCGGCTGCTCGCAGCCTTCGCACTCCTATTCCTGTCCTTCGCCCATAAGCCAGCCCTTGCGAAAGCGGCCGGCCCGGCGATTTCCGCCGAATATCTTCTCCCCGACGGCACCTTCGCCGGTATCTGCTTCGGCACGGGCGGCGTCGATCATGACGCCGGCCACGGCAAGTCGTCGTCATCTGCTCCCGTTTGCGAAGCCTGCCGGCTCGCCGCCTCCGTGCTCCTGCCGGCGGCGCCCGATGAAAGCCTGCCGGCCGAAAACGGCGACTGGACTGCCGGAACGCCGATCGTCGCCGCCGAGGCGGTGCTTCTGCCCCTGCGCCTGCTGCCGCCACCGCGCGGCCCGCCGGCCCAGCCGTAAATCTCCTCGAATCCAACCCAGAATTTCTTGCGCCGCTATGCGGCATTGACCCACGAAGGCCGCGTTCCGGCACGTGGTTCGGAAATTACGACATGAACACGATCAGACTTTCCTTGCTTGCCACCGGCCTCACATTCACCGCCACAGGGCTCGCCCATGCGCATGCGACATTCGAGACGGGCAGCGCGCCGGCCGAAACGACCGTCAACGCCACGCTTCAGGTGCCGCATGGCTGCGACGGCAAGGCGACGACCGAAGTGCGGGTGCAGCTGCCGGAGGGATTCGTCTTTGCCAAGCCCCAGCCTAAGCCCGGCTGGGAGCTGGAGATCATCAAGGGCGACTACCGGAAAACCTATGACGATCACGGCACCAAGGTTTCCTCCGGTCCCTTGGAAATTCGCTGGAAAGGCGGCAACCTTCCCGACGAACATTACGACACCTTCGTCGTGCGCGGAAAACTCGCGGGCTTCGACAAGGAGACCGTGCTTGCCTTTCCGACGACGCAGCTTTGCGGCGCCGACGGCAAGGTGGTCTGGGATCAGGTGGCGGCGGAGGGCGAGGACGCCCATTCCCTCGAGCATCCGGCGCCGACGATCACCGTTACCATGGCGGCGGGCGACGAGCATTCCGGTCACGGAGGGCATCATCAGTCCGCGCCCGAAACGGTCAAGCTCGGCGATCTCGAGATCTCGGGCGGAGCCGTGAAGGCCATGCTGCCCGGCGCCAAGGTCGGCGGCGGCGGCTTCGTGGTCAGGAACGGCGGCAGTGCCGACGACCGGCTGCTTGCCGTCGAGAGCCCGGCCGCGGGCCGGGTCGAACTCCATGAAATGACGATGGAGAACGACGTCATGAAAATGCGCAAGCTCGAGGACGGCATTGCCGTTCCCGCCGGCGGAACCGTCGAGCTGAAGAGCGGCGGCCTGCATCTCATGTTCATGGAGGTGAAGAAGCCCTTTGCCGAAGGCGATGCCGTGCCCGTGACGCTCACCTTCGAGAAGGCGGGGGAGGTCGACTATGTCCTGCCGGTCGGCACCGCCGCGGGCAACGCTCACTCCGGCCACAGCCATCAATAGAACACTGACAGGAAAGCGCGTCGACCGGCTCAGGATCCCTGAACGAGCCGGTCGAGCATTTTGGTGATTTCGCCCAGATCCTGTTCATCGCCGGCAGGCTTGTCTTCCCGCCGGCGATCGCCTCCGCCCTCGTCCTCGTCCTCGGCGTTTTCGAGATAGCGGCGCAGCGTTTCGGCCTGCGTCTGTTGCGGCAGACGGCGCTCTGCAGCGATCAGCATGAGGTGCAGCGGCAGCGCGCTTCTGATCTTTGTGACCGCCGCCCGCTCTTGGCCGCGCGCGCAAAGCAGTGTGATTGCCTCGTCGACAGGTCCATCGCCACGCAAGCGCGTGGGCGGCTTCAATGCATCCGCCGCATAGGCCGCCGTCGTCGCGGAGATGGTAACGACCTGGGTCATCCTGTCAGTCCTCGGGCACGATAATCCTTTCCTGTGCCAGACTGCGCTTGCGAGCAGGTGAAATCGGGTGATTGAATTTTAGGAAAATCGTAACGATTCGAGGGCTGCGGGGCTGAACATTGCGCAATTTTGTGTACCGCCGGTTGAACGGCATGTACAATCGCAGCCGTAACCGAGAACCGGCGCGGCTTCTGCGCCGGAAAAAATCTAGTTCATAAAAGTCATATTGAAGAAGTTCACTCACGAAAGGACGTAAGTCTATGCGCGCGATCGTATTGTTGTTGGCGATCTTTGCTCTCAGCGCGTGCTCGCAAACAGGAAGGCCCAGCGCCGAACGGTACTATACGGGAGAAGGCCAATACTATAGCGGCGTCGTACCCCCGACGCCTCTCTGAAGCATGTCGCTCAGGTCTATAGCGGCTTTAAGAACGACACGCATCAATCGAAGCCCCAAATGCGGCGCACGAACCCGCTTCCGTCGCATCGCAAGAGGGCTGTCGCTGAGAGGCGCCCGCGCTCCGTGCCCGTGACGCTCACCTTCGAGAAGGCGGGGGAGGTCGACTATGTCCTGGCGGTCGGCACCGCTGCGGCAACGCTCACTCCGGGCGCAGCCACCATAGTGACCGGCTTGCGGCACCTGACCGGTTCGACACCCAAGTGGACCGGTTGGGGGAATACGGGACCTGCACTTGATGGTAGACATCACGGAATCGTGTGCATCGCCGGTTGAATCGCATGTACAATTGCAGGTGCAACGGAGAGCCGATGCAGCGCGTCGGCGCGACCCGGTTGCGGAAATCTATATGCGAAAGGACATACTCTATGCGGGCAATCGGAATGTTGGTGGCGGTCTTCGTTCTCAGCGCGTGCTCACAAACGGCGACGCCCAGCGCCGAACGGTATTATGGAGGGGACGGGCAATACTATCCCGGCTTGATACCCCCGAAGCGCTGATGAGACGTTGCATGCGGCATCGCGCCAATCGGTTCCGATTTCTTGGGACCGATGTAGTAGCCCGGATGGTGTAAGAAGCGCTGCCGCAGGACCGTGTGGATTGCGCGGTTGGGAATTGATCCTGCGCGAATGGCAGAATATCAATGGCCGTCAAACTGTTAGGAAAGGTACGGGGGGCCTATGCGCAAGATCGTGTTGTTGCTCGCACTCGCCACGCTGGCGGCGTGCTCGCACACCGGGGACCGGGTGGTCGGCGGTGACGGGGATTACTATCAAGGTCTCGTCCCGCCGAGGTGATCGTCACCTCCGAGGTGATCGTCACCTCCAAGGTGATCGCCGCCTCCGAGGTGAGTGTCACCTCCCGAGGTGAGTGTCACCTCCCGAGGTGAGTGTCACCTCTGCGCGGCCAATTCCATTGCGAGCCAAACGGCGGCGCCGGCTCGCATGGCAAACACGGAGGCGCTGCGACTGCGCCGCCTCCGTCAGGGAACCGGTTCACCCACACCTTGAAGAACATCGGCCGCTGCGCAATTCCGCGAGCGTCCTTGGCCGGTCCGGGTGCTTAATAGCCTACGCGAACACCACCGGGGCTCGCGGCGCTGAAATTGGGAACGGGATTCGGCCCGTACCACTGAGCATAGGTCGTGTTGTTTCCGCCGGTGCTGGTGCACCCCGACAGGACGGCAAGCGCCAATAGGGCGGTCAGATATTTGAGGGGCATGAACTCTCCGATTCTGCTTCGTCAGACGCGCATAAATTGCGGTATCCTGAGCCGCCCGTCCATCGCTTTCACATTGACTCTTTTGCTTTTTCCTTTCGGAGTGACAGCCGCCTGCCGCATCCGCACATTGATGCCTGGAAGTGGTGCTACATCATCAGGTCGAAATCTTCAGGCAATGGGGAGGGCTGCAATGACCGGAAGGCCGCGCCTGTTCGGAGCGGAGTACAGCGTTTACGTGCGGATCGTGCGGCTGGCGCTGGCCGAGAAGGGAACGGACTACGAACTCGTCCCCGTAGACATCTTCGCGAGCGATGGCCCGCCACAGGACTATCTGGAGCGGCATCCCTTCGGTCGCATCCCTGCCTTCGAATATGAGGGCTTCAGGCTTTACGAGACCGGCGCGATAACGCGCTACGTCGATGACGTGTTCGACGGGAGGAGGCTTCAACCTCTCGATCCGCGGGAGCGCGCCCGCTGCAACCAGCTGATGAGTATCGCCGACAACTACGCCTATCCCACTCTGGTCTGGGGAGTCTACGTGGAACGCGTCTCAAAGCCGGCGAGCGGCGCGGCCGCTGACGAGAACGCAATCGCCGCTGCGCTGCCGAAAGCAAGGACCTGCCTCAAGGCGATTTCCGAAATTATGGGAACGGCGCCATGGCTCGCAGGCGAGACCATGTCGCTCGCCGACCTCTATGCCGCCCCGATATTCGACTATTTCCTCAGGGCGCCGGAAGGGCAGGAAATGCTCCGGGAGCACGAGATGCTGGCGGCGTGGTGGGCGCGGATGTCGGTGAGGCGCTCGATGATGGAGACGCGGCCCGCATAGCCTGAGCTTCCTCTTCCGTGAAGCCCGCGGATATCCCTGTGCAGAACATAGATATGGCCGCTTCCAGGGAGGCGGCCATATCGATTACTGCGTCATTTCAGTGGCTGTGCGTCGTAACCAATGGCTGACTACAACAACTTCTGCCGCTGTCTCAGCTGCACCCGCTCGTGGCGCCGCATGTGTCGCACTTCTCGCACGTGCCATTCCTGACCATCGTGAAGTTCTGGCACTCGGAGCACATGTTGCCGGTATAGCCCTGCATGATCGAGCGGGCGCGGCGTTCGGCTTCGACTTTCTTTGCCTCGGACTTCGCCGCAGCGGCCTCTGCCGCGGCCTTGTCGGAAAAGAGGGCAGTCACCTCCTGTTCCGCCTCTTCGGCAATCTCCTCGGCGAGTTCGACGGCTCGTTCCTCGTAATCGCGCTTGAAGGCGACGACTTCGGAAGTGGCGGCGGCGATTGCCGGCTCAAGCTTTCGCACGGCATTGCCGGAGATCGAGGTGACGGAAGCGCCGGCCGAGGCGCGGGCCGGGGCGGCCGTCGAAGCACCCTTCGGCTCGGAGCGCTCGCCGGTACCGCCGACGATGGACGGCTTGTAGCCACGGGTCCAGCCGGTGGAGACGAGGTTGGTCTTGCCTTCCTGAATGCCGCGGCCGAGCGCGGTATTGCTGAAGTCGGAGGTGTCGACATGAGCAAGGTCGTGGCGGCCGAGATAGGAAACGGCAAGCTCGCGGAAGACATAGTCGAGGATCGACGTCGCGTTCTTGATCGCGTCGTTGCCCTGGACCATGCCGGCCGGCTCGAACTTGGTGAAGGTGAAGGCCTCCACATATTCCTCGAGCGGCACGCCATATTGCAGGCCGAGCGAGATGGCGATGGCGAAGTTGTTCATCATCGCCCGGAAGGCCGCACCTTCCTTGTGCATGTCGATGAAGATCTCGCCGAGCCGTCCATCGCCGAATTCGCCGGTGCGCAGATACACCTTGTGGCCGCCGACGATCGCCTTCTGGGTATAGCCCTGCCGGCGGTTCGGCAGTTTCTCGCGGGCGCGCACCACCTTCTCGATGACGCGCTCGATGATCTTCTCGGTGACGGCGACCGCCTGGGCGGCTGCCGGCGCCTGCATCAGCTCCTCGATCGCGTCCTCGTCTTCCTCGTCCTCGATCAGCGAGGCGTTCAGCGGCTGCGAGAGCTTGGAACCGTCGCGGTAGAGCGCATTCGCCTTCAGCGCGAGCTTCCAGGAGAGCATGTAGGCGTTCTTGCAATCCTCGACGGTCGCCTCGTTCGGCATGTTGATCGTCTTGGAGATTGCGCCCGAAATGAAGGGCTGGGCGGCCGCCATCATGCGGATATGGCTTTCGACCGAGAGGTAGCGCTTGCCGATCTTGCCGCAGGGATTGGCGCAATCGAAGACCGGCAGGTGCTCTGCTTTCAGGAACGGTGCCCCTTCGAGCGTCATCGCGCCGCAGACATGGATGTTGGCGGCTTCGATGTCCTTCCTGGAGAAGCCCAGATGCTCGAGCAGGTTGAAGTCCATCGAGGCGAGCTGCTCATCGCTGACCTTCAGCGTCTCCTTCAGGAAGTCGGCGCCGAGCGTCCACTGGTTGAAGACGAACTTGATGTCGAAGGCAGCCTTAAGCGCCGCATTGACGGCTTCGATCTTCTCGTCGGTGAAGCCCTTGGCCTTGAGCGTCGTGGGATTGATGGCCGGGGCCTGGTTGAGGTTACCGTGGCCGACGGCATATGCCTCCATCTCGGCGATCTGGCTTTCCGAGTAGCCGAGCGTGCGCAACGCCTCGGGAACCGCGCGGTTGATGATCTTGAAATAGCCGCCGCCGGCGAGCTTCTTGAATTTCACCAGGGCGAAATCGGGCTCGATGCCGGTCGTGTCGCAATCCATGACGAGCCCGATCGTACCGGTCGGCGCGATCACGGTGGCCTGGGCGTTGCGGTAGCCGTGCTTCTCGCCCAGCTCGACCGCCTTGTCCCAGGCGCCCTTGGCATGGGCGATCAGGTCCTGGTCCGGGCAATCGCCGTGGACGAGCGCGACCGGGTTGACGGACAGGCCCTCATAGCCGGCGGTCTCGCCGTGAGCCGCGCGGCGGTGATTGCGCATGACGCGCAGCATGTTGTCGCGGTTCGGCGCAAAGCCGGGGAAGGGGCCGAGCTTTGCGGAGATCTCGGCAGAGGTGGCATAGGCGACGCCGGTCATGATCGCGGTCAGCGCGCCGGCGATGGCGCGGCCCTCGGGGGAGTCATAGGGAATGCCTGACGACATCAGCAGGCCGCCGATATTCGCATAGCCGAGGCCGAGCGTGCGGTATTCGTAGGAGAGCTCGGCGATCTCGCGGGACGGGAACTGCGCCATCATCACAGAGACTTCGAGAACGACGGTCCAGAGACGGACGGCATGCTCGTAGTCGCCGATATTGATCCGCTTGGTCGCGGCATCCTTGAACTGCATCAGGTTGAGCGAGGCGAGATTGCAGGCCGTGTCGTCCAGGAACATGTATTCCGAGCACGGGTTGGAGGCGCGGATCGGGCCTGCAGCCGGGCAGGTGTGCCAGTCGTTCATCGTCGTGTTGAAGTGCAGGCCCGGATCGGCCGAGGCCCAGGCCGCGTGGGAGATCGACTCCCAGAGGTCGCGCGCCTTCAGGGTCTTCATGACGCGGCCGTCCTTGCGGGCGGTCAGGTGCCAATCGCCATCCGCCTCCACGGCGCGCAGGAAGTCGTCCTTGATCGAGACCGAGTTGTTGGAGTTCTGGCCGGAAACCGTGAGATAGGCCTCCGAATCCCAATCCGTGTCATAGGTCTTGAACTGGATGTCCTTATAGCCCTGCCGCGCGAACTGGATGACGCGCTTGACATAGTTTTCCGGAACCAGCGCCTGCTTGGCGGCACGGATCTCGCGCTTCAGCGCCGGGTTCTGCTTGGGATCGAAGCAGGCATCGTCGCTGCCGTCGCAATTGATGCAGGCCTTCATGATCGCCTTCAGGTGCTTGGCGACGATCTTGGAGCCGGTGACGAGGGCGGCGACCTTCTGCTCTTCCTTGACCTTCCAGTTGATGTATTCCTCGATGTCGGGATGGTCGATGTCGACGACGACCATCTTGGCGGCGCGGCGCGTCGTGCCACCCGACTTGATGGCGCCCGCGGCGCGGTCGCCGATCTTCAGGAAGCTCATGAGCCCGGAGGACTTGCCGCCGCCCGAGAGCCTTTCGCCTTCGGCGCGCAGATGCGAGAAGTTGGAGCCGGTGCCGGAGCCGTATTTGAAGAGGCGCGCCTCACGCACCCAGAGATCCATGATGCCGCCCTCGTTGACGAGGTCGTCCGCGACCGACTGAATGAAGCAGGCGTGCGGCTGCGGGTGTTCGTAAGCGGACTTCGACTTCGTCAGCTTGCCGGTGAAGGGATCGACGTAGAAATGGCCCTGGCCGGGGCCGTCGATGCCATAGGCCCAGTGGAGGCCGGTGTTGAACCATTGCGGCGAGTTCGGAGCAACGCGCTGGGTGGCGAGCATGTAGGCGAGCTCGTCGCGGAAGGCGCTGGCGTCCTCTTCCGTGTCGAAATAGCCGCCCTTCCAGCCCCAATAGGCCCAGGTGCCGGCCAGGCGATCGAAAACCTGGCGGGCATCGGTTTCGGAGCCGTACTGCTCTTCCTTCGGCAGCGCCTTCAGCGCGTCGTTGTCCGGAACCGAGCGCCAGAGGAAGGACGGCACGTCGTTTTCCTCGACACGCTTCAGCTTTGCCGGCACACCGGCCTTGCGGAAATATTTCTGGGCGAGAATATCGGCGGCGACCTGCGAGAACTGCGCCGGCACGTCGATATCCGCAAGGCGGAAGACCACGGACCCGTCCGGGTTCTTGATCTCACTCGTCGCCTTGCGGAACTCAATCTCGGCATAGGCGGATTGCCCTGCCTTCGTGAAACGACGCTCGATCTTCATTGTCCCGTCCTTTGTTGCCATGCGCTAAAGCGCAGTTAACCTCGCCCGGCCGCGATGGATCTCGCAGCCAGCCTGAAAATTTCTGTCGATGTGAGGAAACCCAGCTCCTGGGTAATCCTGTATCTTGTGATGATGCTGGCTGCAAACACTAAATATAGTATTAACAGGCTCTTTACGCCAGCTCGAAATGCCGCTTGAGCGACCCAAATTTCGCGCAAAATTCCGCCACTGCAGCCGCTCGGGGTCATCCGCCCGGGCCGCATGTCGGAACCGACGATTTGGGGGTGTGAACCGGCCTCTGAACTTCCCGGTCCGCCGCCGTCGCAACGTGAAATCCATTAACCGTGAATCGCCTCGGGGCGTCAAGGGGTGGTTTGTGACGGAAGTTTGAGCGCTATATCTTGTGTGGGTCGACTGTGGAAAACGGGGACATCGATCAATCCGTTGAAAAACAGGGACTTCCACCGCTTGCCTGCGAAGATGAGCTAGCGGCAGGCCCAAATTCAAATTTTTATGGATGAAAAAGCGGGTACAAGACGCGGCCTAGCGCTACTCGCGATTGCGAATCAGGTGGGTGTGTGATGCGGCCCGTTTTGGTAGTGTGCTGAAGGTTCTGCAAATTCACTGAGAGAGGCGGTCATGGCAGGCTGGTGATGTTGACGTCACCTGATTCCCTGGAAGGAACGCCACCATGACCAAGACTGAAGGTAAGACAGCCAGCGCCGCCGTCAAAGACATTTTGCTTTCGAACCCCGATGGGCTGCGCGAGGTGATCCGCACGGTGATGCAGGAGGTGCTGGAAGCGGAGATGGACGAGGCGCTGGGAGCTGCGAAAGGCGAGCGCACGCCGGAGCGGCTCGGCTACCGTTCGGGCCACTATGGCCGCACGCTGATCACGCGGGTGGGCAAGCTCGAGCTGCGGGTGCCGCAGGATCGCTCGGGGCACTTCTCCACCGAATTGTTCGAACGCTATCAGCGCTCCGAGCGGGCGCTGGTGGCAACCTTGGCGGAGATGTATGTGCAAGGGGTGTCGACGCGGAAGGTCAAGGCGATCACCGAGGAGCTGTGCGGCCATGCCTTCTCGGCGTCATCGATCTCGGCGATCAACAAGCGGCTGGACGAGAGCCTGAAGGCCTTTGCCGAGCGCCCGCTTCAAGAGCCGTTTGCCTACCTGATTCTCGATGCCCGTTATGAGAAGGTGCGCGAGGCCGGTGTGGTGATGAGCCAGGCGGTGTTGATCGCTGTCGGCATCGACTGGGACGGACGGCGGCAGATCCTGTCGGTCGAGATGGCCGGCCGTGAAAGCCGTTGCGCCTGGAAGGACTTCCTCGTCAGGCTGAAAGGGCGCGGTTTGAAGGGCGTCGAACTGGTGGTCTCCGACGACCATGCCGGTCTCGTCGCGGCAATTGGCGAGGTGATCCCGGAAGCTGCCTGGCAGCGCTGTTACGTGCATTTCCTCAGGAACGCCCTCGATCACCTGCCGCGCAAACATGGCGACGATTGCCTGCAGGAGCTTCGATGGCTCTATGATCGCCGCGACCTTGATGAGGCGAAGGCCGATCTCGCCGCGTGGCTGGGAAAATGGTCGGTCCGCTATCCGCGCCTGACCTCCTGGGTTGAGGAAACCATCGAGCAGACGCTGACCTTCTTTCGTCTGCCGCGCCAGCATCACAAGCACCTCAAGAGCACCAACATGCTGGAACGCCTCAACGAGGAAATCCGCCGCAGAACCTACGTCGTGCGCATCTTTCCCAACACCGAGAGCTGCCTACGACTCGTCCGCGCCCTCGCCGTCGAAACCCACGAAAACTGGATGGAGGCCAATCGCTACATCAACATGGACGACCTGCGAGAGCACAAGAAACTCGCACTCCGTCAAGCCGCATGACCAGCACGCATGACCGCCCATTTTGCAGAACTTGACGCACACAACCCCCGTTTTGGTGATTCGGCGGTACCAGCAGTATCAAGTCGAGGGGCGATGTTGGGACTCCCCTGGCGCCCGCACCCCGCGTCTTAACTCATTAGAATCGATCACGTTAACGATTTTAGTTGCGGGGCGCCTAGGTTCAGGAAACGTATCGGAGGACTGCAATCTCTCCTGCCTCATCTCTGTGCTTGTCACAGAGATCCAGCAGCGCCGCGTCTGCGGCGCGGAAAGCGTTCTTTCAGCCCAAGGACTTGGTCTGGCTGGATCCCTGTGACGAGCACAGGGATGAGGTAATCAAACAAGCCGCGGCGGGAATCCCGAATCTCAACAGGCCTTAGCCCACGCGTTTCTGCAGTTCCCTAGCGCCGTTGGGAGCGTTGACCTTGCCTGAGGTGATGAAGAAGGCAAAGACGTCGCGGGGTGCCGTCTCGGGCTGGCGTTCCGGCGCAGCTTTCTCCAGGTCGTCCGGCTCACCGCCGGCGGCAAAGGTCTTCAGCCGCTCGGCCCAGCGATCGAGATCTTTCGGTGGATAGCAGGTCTTCACCTCGTCGCTGCCCTTCTGCAGCCGTGCATAGACGAAATCACCCGTGACATCGGCGATCATCGGGTAGTCCGCATGCTCGGCGAGAACGACGGCAACCTTGTATTTTTCAATGAGCTTGACGAAGTCCGGAACCTTGAAGCTGGGGTTGCGGACTTCGACCACGTGGCGGAGCTTCAGGCCGTCCTGCTTTTCCGGCAGGAGCTTCAGGAATCCCTCGAAATCCTCCGCATCGAATTTCTTGGTCGGCGCGAACTGCCAGAGAATGGGACCGAGGCGGTCGCCGAGTTCCGTCAGCCCCTGCGTCAGGAACCGCTCCATGGATTCACCGGCTTCGGACAGGACCCTGCGATTTGTCACGAAGCGGCTGGCCTTCAGCGAAAAAATGAAGCCGTCGGGAACCTCCGCCGCCCACTTGGCAAAAGTCGCCGGCTTCTGTGAGCTGTAATAGGTGCCGTTGACCTCGATCGTCCGCAATTCCTTGCCGGCGAATTCGAGCTGCCGCTTTTTCGGAAGATCGTCCGGATAGAAGGTGCCTTCCCAGGGTTCGAAGTTCCATCCGCCGATGCCGACACGGATCTGTCCCGAATTTGCCATCCTCTTCCTCCTCGATGCTCACTCAGACACGCAAAACCGCTGTAGCCGGGGCGAATCAGAGACGCCACCCGCTTCAGGAGGCCACGCATCACTCCGCCGCAACCACCTTCTTCACCGGCCGGCGCTCCAGAAGCTCCTTCAGGAACTGGCCGGTATAGGAGCGCGGCTCCTTCACGACCTCTTCCGGCGTCCCTTGCGCAATGACCTCGCCACCGCCGTCGCCGCCTTCCGGGCCGAAGTCGATGATCCAGTCGGCCGTCTTGATGACTTCGAGATTGTGCTCGATGACCACCACGGAATTACCCTGATTGACGAGCTCATGCAGAACTTCAAGAAGCTTGGCTACGTCGTGGAAATGCAAGCCGGTTGTCGGCTCGTCCAGAATATAGAGCGTGCGCCCGGTTGAGCGTTTCGACAGCTCCTTGGCGAGCTTGACGCGCTGGGCCTCGCCGCCTGAAAGTGTGTTCGCCTGCTGGCCGATCTTGATATAGCCGAGGCCCACCTGGTTCAGTGTCACCAGCTTGTCGCGCACCGCCGGAACGGCCGCGAAGAACTCGACGCCTTCCTCCACCGTCATGTCGAGCACATCGGCGATCGACTTGCCCTTGAAGTGAACGTCCAGCGTCTCGCGATTGTAGCGCTTGCCGTGACAGACGTCGCAGGTGACGTAGACATCCGGCAGGAAGTGCATCTCGATCTTGATGACGCCGTCGCCCTGGCAGGCCTCGCAGCGGCCGCCCTTGACGTTGAAGGAGAAGCGGCCCGGCTGGTAGCCGCGCGCCTTTGCTTCCGGCAACCCGGCAAACCAGTCGCGAATGGGCGTGAAGGCTCCGGTATAGGTCGCCGGGTTGGAGCGCGGCGTGCGCCCGATCGGCGACTGGTCGATGTCGATCACCTTGTCGATATGCTCGAAGCCGTCGATGCGGTCGTGTTCGGCCGGATTTTCGCGCGCGCCCATGACGCGGCGGGCGGCAGCCTTGTAGAGCGTCTCGATCAGGAAGGTGGACTTGCCCCCGCCCGATACGCCGGTGACGGCGGTGAAGACACCGAGCGGGATCGACGCGGTCACGTTCTTCAGATTGTTGGCACGCGCGCCGACGACGGTGACTTCCTTTTTCTTCTTCGGTTTGCGCCGTTCGCCGGGCACGGCAACGGAAAGCTCGCCGGAGAGATATTTCCCCGTCAACGACTTCGGATTGGACATGATATCGGAAGGGGTCCCTTCCGCAATGACCTCGCCACCGTGAATGCCGGCCGCCGGGCCGATGTCGACGACATAATCGGCCGTCAGGATCGCATCCTCGTCATGCTCCACCACGATGACCGTGTTGCCGATGTCGCGCAGATGCCGCAGCGTATCCAGGAGGCGGGCATTGTCGCGCTGGTGCAGGCCGATCGAGGGCTCGTCGAGAACATAGAGAACGCCCGTCAGCCCTGAGCCGATCTGCGACGCGAGCCGGATGCGCTGGCTTTCGCCGCCCGAAAGCGTGCCGGAATTGCGCGAGAGGCTCAAATACTCGAGGCCGACGTCGTTCAGGAAGCGCAGGCGCTCGCGGATCTCCTTGAGGATGCGCACGGCGATCTCGTTCTGCTTCGTGCTGAGATGCTCGGGCAAGACCTCGAACCAGTCGCGTGCGGCGCGGATCGACATTTCGGAGACCTCGCCGATATGCAGCGCGTGGATCTTGACGGCAAGCGCTTCCGGTTTCAGCCGGTAACCGGCACAGGCGGGGCAGGGGGCCGCCGACATATAGCGCTCGATCTCCTCGCGCGCCCAGGCGCTGTCGGTCTCCTTCCAGCGGCGTTCGAGATTCGGCACGATGCCCTCGAACGTCTTCGTCGTGTTGTAGGATCGGGCGCCGTCCTGATAGTGGAAGGTGATCTTGTCCTTCGTTCCGTGGAGAATAGCTTCCTGTGCTTCCTCGGAAAGCTCGCTCCAGCGGCTGCCGAGCTTGAAGCCGAAAACCGTGCCGAGGGCCTCGAGCGTCTGGTTGTAGTAGGGCGACGTGGATTTCGCCCAGGGTGCAATGGCGCCGTCCCTGAGGGTGCGGTTCGGCTCCGGAACGATCAGCGCCTCGTCGATCTTCTGCTGGCTGCCCAGCCCGTCGCAGGTCGTACAAGCTCCGAAGGGGTTGTTGAAGGAGAAAAGCCGCGGTTCGATCTCGGGAATGGTGAAACCCGAGACGGGACAGGCGAACTTCTCGGAAAACAGCACCCGCTCATGCGTTTCGTTCAGCGACTTGTTGGCCGAGCCACCGGCGGAGGTCTCTTCCGGAGGCAGGGGGCGGTCGGCGAATTCGGCGATCGCCAAGCCGTCGGCGAGCGTAAGACAGGTTTCGATACTGTCGGCGAGACGGGTTCCGATATCGGGCCGCACCACGACACGGTCGACGACCACGTCGATGTCGTGCTTGTACTTCTTGTCGAGCGCCGGCACGTCGGCAATCTCGTAAAATTGCCCGTCTACCTTTACGCGCTGGAAGCCCTTCTTCATCAACTCGGCGAGCTCTTTCCTGTACTCGCCCTTGCGCCCGCGCACGAGCGGGGCCAGCATGTAGAGGCGCGTCCCCTCGCCGAACTCCAGCACCCGGTCGACCATCTGGCTGACGGTTTGGCTTTCGATCGGCAGGCCTGTGGCGGGAGAATAGGGCACGCCGACGCGCGCGAAGAGCAGGCGCAGATAGTCGTAGATCTCGGTAACGGTTCCGACAGTCGAACGCGGGTTGCGCGACGTGGTCTTCTGCTCGATCGAGATCGCCGGCGAGAGCCCGTCGATCTGATCGACGTCGGGCTTCTGCATCATTTCCAGGAACTGGCGCGCATAGGCCGAGAGGCTCTCGACATAGCGCCGCTGGCCCTCGGCGTAGATCGTGTCGAAGGCGAGCGACGATTTCCCGGAGCCCGAAAGGCCGGTCATCACGATCAGCTTGTTGCGCGGCAGATCAAGGTCGATGCCCTTGAGATTGTGCTCGCGAGCGCCGCGAATGGAAATGGTCTTGAGTTCGCTCATCGGAAGGCCAGCTTTGTATGTCGGTTGAAAGCCCCCTATGTAATGACGGCCGCGCCCATGTCGAGGCGCAATCGGCAAAAGAGGCGGCTCAATTGCGATTCGGTTGACAGGATCATAGAGGAATACTAGAACAAAAAAAGAACAAACTCTGCCATATCCACGCCAAATCAGCTGTGGATTATGCGCGATACGGGGCGTATCGGCGGCGGCGGGCCGTTAAGGTGTTCGCTCATGAGACATTGGAGAGCCGGCCGAGCGGTCCGGCGGCAAAAACGGGAAAAGCGATATGGCTGGTAGCGTCAACAAGGTGATCTTGATCGGAAACGTCGGGGCCGACCCGGAAATCCGGCGCACGCAGGACGGCCGGCCGATCGCCAACCTCAGAATTGCCACGTCCGAGACCTGGCGCGACCGCAATTCGGGCGAGCGCCGCGAGAAGACGGAGTGGCACACGGTCGTCGTCTTCAACGAAGGCCTCTGCAAGGTCGTCGAACAATATGTGAAGAAAGGCGCCAAGCTCTACATCGAAGGCCAGCTGCAGACGCGCAAGTGGCAGGATCAGACCGGCAATGACCGCTATTCGACCGAGGTCGTCCTTCAGGGCTTCAACTCGACCCTGACGATGCTCGACGGCCGCGGAGGCGAGGGCGGCGGCGCAGGTCGCGGCGGCAGCGACTACGGCGGTGGCGGCTACGAGGAATACGATCAGTCGCGGCCCTCCTCGGGCGGCGCCCGGTCCGGCGGTCAATCGAACCAGCCGAACCAGGGCGGCAACTTCTCGCGCGATCTCGACGACGACATTCCGTTCTGATCGACTGCGCCAGCCAGTCCGAGACCATCCGGCCCGCTTCGTTGCGGGCCGTTCTCGTTGTGCGTTCAGACCTGAAACGCCGAACGCACGCCGTCCACGACGAATTGAACGGCGAGTGCGGCAAGGATGACGCCGAGGAGGCGGGTGAGGATCGCCCGGCCGGTGACGCCCAGGAACCGGTCGATGCGCTCGGCGATCACCAGCGCCAGGAACAGTATCGCCATCGATGCGGCGATGACGACGATGAGCTGCACCCGCTCCAGTGCCGAGGGAAATGAGCTGCCGAGAAGGATGGTTGCCGAGATCGCTCCCGGCCCGGCAACCAGGGGCAGTGCGAGAGGGAAGACCGCGATATTGTGGAGGTGGTCCTTCGTGATCGCCGTTTCCCCGGCCTTCTCCTTTCGCTCCTGGCGTTTCTCGAAAATCATCTCGAAGGCGATCCAGAAGAGCAGCATGCCGCCGGCGATCCGGAAGGCGCCGATCGAGATGCCGAGCAGACCGAGGATGCCGTCGCCGAAAAGTGCAAAGGCGGCGAGGATGAAAAAAGCGATGAGCGAGCCGCGGGTCGCGACCTGGAAGCGCTGCTGCCGGCTCAAGCCGACGGTCAGGCTCAGGAAGATCGGCGCAAGGCCGGGCGGATCAAGCGTGACGAGCAGCGTCGTCAGCGCATTGATCAAGAGATCGACGTCGAACATCCGTGTCCCCTTCCGGATTTTACCCCGGCTATTCCCGGTGGTGTGGCCCGCATTGTTAGGCAAGCGATGCGAGCTTGGAAAGAGCGGGTAGCCAAGCGCAACGCAATGGCTTAAACCAGCGCCATCCCCGAGGCGCGCAGCTTTCCTTGCGAGCTCCTTTCCTTGCCCTAGAAAAGCCTGTTCCTGCGGCAAAAGACTGTTCAAAACACCGGCCGAAAATTGGCGCTCCGAGCCGCATTCGGCTATAAAAAACCGACTGATTCTGAACAAAGATCGTGATCACCATTGACTGAGCAAAGCACCCCCGGCGGCGGAAAAAATCCGCCAGGCATCGAGCCGATTTCCATCATCGAGGAAATGCAGCGGTCGTATCTCGATTACGCCATGAGCGTGATCGTGTCGCGTGCGCTTCCCGATGTGCGCGACGGTCTCAAACCCGTTCACCGCCGCATCCTCTACGGGATGAGCGAGCTCGGCATAGACTGGAACAAGAAATACGTAAAATGCGCCCGCGTCACCGGTGACGTGATGGGTAAATACCATCCGCACGGCAACATGGCGATTTACGATGCGCTCGCACGCATGGCGCAGGACTGGTCTCTGCGGCTGCCGCTGATCGACGGTCAGGGCAACTTCGGCTCCGTCGACGGCGATCCGCCGGCGGCGGAACGTTATACCGAGTGCCGGCTGCAGAAGGCGGCGCATTCGCTGCTGGACGATCTCGACAAGGACACGGTCGATTTCCGCGACAACTACGACGGCACCTTGCACGAGCCCGTCGTCGTCCCGGCAAAGTTCCCGAACCTGCTCGTCAACGGCGCCGGCGGCATCGCCGTCGGCATGGCGACCAATATCCCGCCGCATAACCTCGTAGAGGTGATCGACGGCTGTATCGCCCTGATCGACAATCCCGCGATCGAGCTGCCGGAGCTGATGCAGATCATTCCGGGACCGGATTTTCCGACCGGGGCGCTGATCCTCGGCCGTTCGGGCATCCGTCAGGCCTACGAGACCGGCCGCGGCTCCGTCATCATGCGCGGGCGTGCCCATATCGAGCCGATGCGCGGCGATCGCGAGCAGATCATCATTACCGAGATCCCCTATCAGGTGAACAAGGCGACGATGATCGAGAAGATGGCCGAGCTCGTCCGCGAGAAGCGGATCGAGGGCATCTCCGATCTTCGCGACGAATCCGACCGCCAGGGCTATCGCGTCGTCATCGAACTGAAGCGCGACGCCAACGCCGAAGTCATCCTCAACCAGCTTTACCGCTACACGCCCCTGCAGACCTCTTTCGGCTGCAACATGGTGGCGCTGAACGGCGGCAAGCCGGAGCAGATGACGCTGCTCGACATGCTGCGCGCCTTCGTCTCCTTCCGCGAGGACGTCGTCAGCCGGCGCACGAAATACCTGCTGCGCAAGGCGCGCGAGCGGGCGCATGTGCTGGTCGGTCTCGCGATTGCCGTCGCGAATATCGACGAGGTGATCAAGCTCATCCGCCAGGCGCCGGATCCGCAGACCGCGCGCGAACAGCTGATGGAGCGCCGCTGGCCGGCGCACGACGTCGATGCGCTCATCCGGCTGATCGACGACCCGCGCCACCGGATCAACGACGACGCTACCTATAACCTGTCCGAAGAACAGGCCCGCGCGATCCTCGACCTGCGCCTGCAGCGTCTGACCGCGCTCGGCCGCGACGAGATCGGCGACGAACTCAACAAGATCGGCGAGGAGATCAAGGATTACCTCGACATCCTGTCGTCCCGGCTCCGCATCATGCAGATCGTCAAGAACGAGCTTACCGCAGTCCGGGACGAGTTCGGCACGCCGCGCCGCACCGAGATCGCCGAAGGCGGTCCGGACATGGACGACGAGGACCTGATCGCGCAGGAGGACATGGTGGTGACCGTGTCCCATCTGGGCTACATCAAGCGTGTGCCGCTGACGACCTATCGGGCGCAGCGCCGCGGCGGCAAGGGCCGCTCGGGCATGGCCACCCGCGACGAGGATTTCGTTACCAGGCTGTTCGTCGCCAATACGCACACGCCGGTTCTGTTCTTCTCCTCCCGCGGCATCGTCTACAAGGAGAAGGTCTGGCGGCTTCCGATCGGCACGCCGCAGTCGCGCGGCAAGGCGCTGATCAACATGCTGCCGCTGGAACCCGGCGAGCGCATCACCACGATCATGCCGCTGCCCGAGGACGAGACGACCTGGGAAAACCTCGACGTCATGTTCTCGACGACCCGCGGCACGGTCCGTCGCAACAAGCTCTCCGACTTCGTCCAGGTCAACCGCAACGGCAAGATCGCGATGAAGCTCGAGGAGGAGGGCGACGAGATCCTCTCGGTCGACACCTGCACCGAGTTCGACGACGTGGTGCTCACGACGGCGCTCGGCCAGTGCATCCGCTTCCCCGTCGCCGATGTCCGCGTCTTCGCGGGCCGCAACTCGATCGGCGTTCGCGGCATTTCGCTCGGTGACGGCGACCGGATCATCTCGATGGCCATCGTCGCTCACGTCGAAGCCGAGCCGTGGGAGCGTGCCGCCTATCTGAAGCGTTCGGCCGCGGAGCGTCGCGCCTTGACCGGTGAAGAAGAGGAAATCGTGCTTGTCGGCGAGGAGGTCACCAATGGCGGCGAACTCACCAACGAGCGCTACGAGGAACTGAAGGCGCGCGAGCAATTCATCCTGACGGTCTCGGTGAAAGGCTTCGGCAAGCGTTCCTCGTCCTATGACTTCCGTACTTCAGGCCGCGGCGGCAAGGGCATTCGCGCCACCGATACCTCGAAGACTGCGGAAATCGGCGAACTCGTCGCCGCCTTCCCGATCGAGCACAACGACCAGATCATGCTCGTTTCCGATGGAGGCCAGCTCATCCGGGTTCCGGTGGAGGGCATTCGCCTGGCGAGCCGCGCCACCAAGGGCGTGACCATTTTCTCCACCGCCAAGGACGAGAAGGTCGTTTCGGTCGAGCGGATCACCGAGCCGGATGGCGACGAGGAGATCGAAGCCGTAGGTGCCGAAGGCGTCATGGCCGAACCGGAGTTGCCGACGGACACCGCGTCGACACCGGACGAGTGATCGAAGCGCAGGAACGATTTCAGGCCCGCCGCTATCCAGCGGCGGGTCTTATCATATGTGCAAAGGTCACCTTCAGAAGATGCGCTCGGGGTTGGGCTTGAGTTCTTCGAGTGCCGACTGCGCGGCCTACTAGGAAACGTATCGGGGACTGCAATCTCTCCTCGCCCTCATCTCTGTGCTTGTCACAGAGATGAGGGCAGCGCCGCGTCTGCGGCGCGGGCAATGTTCTTTCAGCCCAAGGACTTGGCCTGGCTGGATCCCTGTGACGAGCACAGGGATGAGGAGGTCAAGCACATCCTCGTTCCATCGCTGTACCGGCGAAAGGCGCCGTCAGTTCTTGAAAACGACGCAGGCGCCGCCGCTTTTTCGTATGGCGGCGCAAAGCTGATCGGCTTCGGCGCGCGTCTGCCGGCCGATGCGGGCAGCGTAGCGGCGCCTGGATCCGAAGCTGGCATTACGCTCCCGCACCAGAACCGCCTTTTCGCTGTTGATCGGAGCGGGCAATCTTTTCACGGCATTCAGGAACAGCCGCTGCGCCATGGATTTCTGATAATGGGCCGAAAGCTGAACTCCCCAGGGCGCCCAGACGGCTTCATCGGCGATAACCAGCTCGCGCAAGCGCCGCGTATTGGCAAGCGCGACGCAGCCATCGAGGAAGCTTTTGTCCTTGTCGAGTTCGATGTTGAGCGACTTCGGTGGATTGTCGCGCCAGTCTTCGACGGAATAGGCGGTGATCGCCAGCACGTAATCCCGCGTTTCATAGGGTAAGCGGTCCTTTTCCAGGAAGCGCTCCAGGCCTGCTTCGCCGGCATTGTAGGCCGCCGCCGCAAAACCGAGATTGCCGTAACGGGACTTGAGCTCGCTCAGATACTCGGCGGATTTGCCCAGCGCCGCCACCGCGTTGAAGCTGTCCGACAGGCCGCGCAGCTTTGCCGTCGCGGGCATGAACTGAGCGATTCCTTCTGCGCCCTTCGGGCTGATGGCGTCCGGCTGGAAAAGGCTTTCGCGCCAGATCAGGCGGGCGAAGAAAGCGGCGGGCAGGTCGTTCGCCTTGGCATAATGTTCGATGATGCCGCAGACGTCCCGGGCGAAATTGTCGGAGGTGATGCAGAGACGGAGGAAGGGGTTTTCTGTGGACACGCCCGAGTAGAGGCATTTCCGCGGCGGAGCCGGCGCGTCGGTGCGCGCCTCCGCGGCCCCGGAGTGGCCGGAGACAAAACACATGACCACGGACAATACGGCCGCGGCGACGCGTGCCAGATGTCCTTTCAGGGTGCTCCGGATGCGGCTTGTGCCTGCCTTTTCGTACTCGACCATGCGGCCCTCGGCGACCAACGAGTGCATATAGATAGCATCTTCGTCGCGGACGAGAAATCGGGCTGCAAAGCTTTCAGTCGGGAGAACCGGTGCGCAGGATCAGTTGCATGAAGGTGAGGTCGAGCCAGCGGCCGAATTTCGTGCCGACCTCCTTCATATGGCCGGTCTCGCGAAAACCGAGTTGCTCATGGAGACGGATCGACGGCAGGTTTCCCGACTCGATCCCCGCGATCATCACGTGCTTGCCAAGTGCTTCGGCCCGATCGATGAGCTCGAGCATCAGCGCCCGGCCTATGCCGCCGCCGCGCTGGTCCGCCCGCACATAGACCGAGTGCTCGACCGTGTGCCGGTATCCGTCGAAGGCGCGCCACTCGCCAAAGGAGGCGTAGCCGACGACCTCGCCGTCAAGGGAAAGGGCGGCAAGCACCGGGAAGCCGGCAGCATTGCGTGCTTTCAACCAGGTCTTCCGATTGGCGACGTCGACAAGGGTCTCGTTCCAGATCGCCGTCGTGTTCGCCACAGCGTCATTGTAGATCGCGCATATCGCCGGAAGATCGGTTTCGGCGGCGTCTCTGATCTCCATACTCTTCCTCCGGGTCCAGCGGACTTTTCAGCTCAACAGCCGAATCTCTTTTTGTCCACCAGATCACGATGTTTTTAGGTCGGGTCGACCTAAAAACATGAACGTGATCGATTCCAAAAGTGAGAGCGGGATGCGGGCGGAAAACCGCACACACTTTTCCTCATCCCGCTCTAACCCCTCAGCTCCGCGTCGGCAATCGCGGCCACTGCTAAAGTGCTTTCCGGGCTTTCTCCGTCGCCAAGGAACCAGGCCGCCGACAGGCCGGCATAGGCGATGACCCACTGAAGGAGCCTCTTCGGCTCCAGCCGCGCCTCATGGGCGACGATTGCAAGCTGTCTGGATAGGCGCCCCGGAGCGGTTACGACGGGAAGCTCCGGATTGCAGAAGAGATTGGCGTAATCGAAACCGCGGTCGCCACAGAGGCCCTTGGGATCTATGGCCAGCCAGCCCCGGGCATCGAAGTCGAGGATGTTGCCATGGTGAATGTCTCCATGCAGGACGACCGGGACATCGGGCGTGGATAGGAGATGTTGGGCAGCGTCTGCGCAGGTCCTGAGAATACCGCCATGGAGGCGGGCTGCGGGGGCCAGCGCCTGGAACCAGCGCTCGAGCGGTGCGAGACCCGCCGGCGGGGAGGGGCGTGCTGCATGCAGCATGGCAACGGCGCGGCAGGCGATCCGGGTGGCGTCGTCGTCGCTGCCGGTCATCGCCATATGAAAAAGCGAACGGCGGCTCTCCGACCGTTCGAGGAGGATGGCGCTATCGGTTGCGGCGTAAACCTGGGCGGCGCCGTGACCGTCCCACCATCGCATCAACTGCCCGCCAGACCTTTCTTCCGGCTCGTCTGCCACCTTGAGCATCGCCGGCACGCCGCGCCAGCGAACGGGCAGCAGCCGGCTCGTCCTCGTGAGGATCGGGTCGCCCGCGGGCTCGAGAGACCATTCATCGATGAAAGACGTGAACATCGGGGCAGCATAATCGATTCGCTGCGCAAGGAGCCCCGCGCATTGGGCGGGGCTCCTTCCTCCTTATCGATTTCAGGCGACGTTTTCGAGCGACGGATAATCCGTATAACCCTTGGCGCCACCGCCATAGAAGGTCGCCTGGTCCGGTGCATTCAGGGCCACGTTGTCTCTCAAACGACGAACGAGATCCGGATTGGCGATGAAGGGTTTGCCGAAAGCAACCAGATCGGCTTCGCCGCTCTCGACCGTCTTCAGCGCCATACCGCGATCGTATCCGTTGTTCGTCATCCAGGCCGCCCTGCCGCCGGCCGCTGCGTAGGCGGCACGGAGGCTTGTGTAGTCGAAGGGGCGATCGCCCTGCTGGTGGTCGCGCGCTCCGCCCGTTGCGCCTTCGATGACGTGCACATAGGCGAGCGGATATCGGGCGAGGCCTTCGACGACATAGGTGAAGAGCGGCTGCGGGTCCGGATCGAAAGCGTCGTTGGCGGGGGTCACGGGAGAGATGCGGATCCCGACCCGGCCAGCGCCGATCTCCTTGGTAACGGCATCGACCACCTCGACGAGAAAGCGGGCGCGGTTCTCGATCGAGCCGCCATAGGCGTCCGTGCGTTCATTGGAGCCGGAGCGCAGGAACTGGTCGATCAGATAGCCGTTGGCAGCATGGATCTCGACGCCGTCGAATCCGGCTTCGATCGCGGCCCGAGAGGCCTTGCGGTAATCCTCGACGATGCCGGCGATCTCCGCCGGTTCGAGCGCTCTCGGTTCGGAGGTTTCGGCAAAGCTGCCCGTCCCATCGGGGTTGACGAGGTAGGTCTTCGATTTGGCGCGGATAGCCGAAGGGGCGACCGGTTTTCCGCCCTGCGGCTGGAGCGAGTCGTGGGATATCCGCCCGACATGCCACATCTGCACGACGATCTTGCCACCGGCTTTGTGGACCGATTCCGTGACCTTGCGCCAGCCGGCGAGGGCCTCCGGTTTGTAAAGCCCCGGCACGTCGGCATAGCCCTGGCCCTGGTGGCTTATTGCCGTCCCTTCGGTGATCAGCAGGCCGGCGGATGCGCGCTGCTCGTAATAGGCGACGTTAAGATCATTGGGCACTGCCTGGGGTGAACGGTTCCGGGTCAGAGGTGCCATCACCACGCGGTTGCTGAGGCTGATATCGCCGATCGTGATCGGGTCGAAGAGAGAGGCCATGGATTGTCCTTTCCATTGCGGTTGAGACTTGGGAGGAAGTGGGGGTTATCAGAGATCGCCGATGGTCTTCAGAAACGCTGCGATGGTCTCCTCATTGCGCCGGTAGAAGACCCATTGGCCGACGCGGCGGGTCGTCACCAGACCGGCGCGCTGCAGCACGGCGAGATGAGATGAAACCGTCGACTGCGAAAGGCCGCATCTTTCGAACTGCCCTGCGCAGACGCCCATGTCGAGCGGATGCTCCTGGCCGGAGAAATGCGCCTGCGGCTCCTTCAGCCAGGTCAGGATCTCCATGCGCGTCGGATGCGCCAGTGCTTTCAGAATTTCGTCTCTATCCATCGTATTTCGGCGTATTCAGTTTTCCCGATATATATATCGCTAAAATTCGATACGGGAAGTCACAACGTCGTGAATGCTGTGGGCTACAAAGGAAGTGGCCATAAACGCCGGGCAAAATGCGGACAAAAAAAGAGGGCCACAAGAAACTTGGGCCCTTTCAGTTGTGAAGGTTTCAAACCTCCAGAGGGGAACAGCTGCTGCAGCGGCTGGGGAGGAGAAAGCCGCTAGATGCACCAGCTGAAAAAGATATGGGTAGGGCCGTAGCCGCTTTCAATAGCCGTTCCCAAGATTTTCGCAACTGAGGGCTGTGGGGCTCCGCCAGGCAAAAAAAGAGGGCCACAAGAAAAACTTGGGCCCTTGTAGTTGTGAAGGTAATTAAAACCTCCAGAGGGGAACAGCTGCTGCGGTGGCACTGGGAGGAGAAGCCACCAAAGATGCATCAGCTGGGTGTGGTATGCTGCTTTTTTGGGCTATCGGCAATCATTTAATATGCATGACAGCCATGCCGTTTGCGCATCGCTGCTCATTTTTGCAGCGCACAAGGATTCGGTTTTCGAAGAGCTTCGCTTTCCCTTGAAAAGAGCCGAGGAATAACAAAGGCTTACGCAGGCTGTTGGCAATTGCTCACAAATCGGGCAATTGAACGGATCGTCAGAAGTTCCAGTTTCTCGCTTTAGCGACGATGTAATCGCGGAAGACTTTCAGCTTCGCTGCGTTCTTCAGTTCGTCCGGATAGCAGAAATAGGTATCGAAAGAGGGGATGTCGGCGCTTATCGGCAGTTGAATGAGGCCGGGATCGCGACCGACGATATAGTCCGGAAGCATGGCGATGCCGATGCCGAGCAGGCAGGCGCGCTTGATCGATGTCTGGCTGTTGATCTGCAGATGCGATATGCGCGGATTGTCGGAATCGCGTCCGGCAATCTCCAGCCAGTTCACGTCGAGCAGATAGTTGGGGGCGGGCTCGCCGAAGGTGATGATCCGGTGATTGTCGAGATCGTCAAGCGACTGCGGCTCGCCATATTTGTTGATGTAGGACGGCGCGGCATAGACATGCATGTGCACCGTGAAGAGCTTGCGCTGGATCAGATCCGACTGTTGCGGCTGCCGCAGCCTGATGGCGCAGTCCGCATGGCGCATGTTCACGTCCAGTTCCTCGTTGTCGAGGATGAGCTGTACCTGGATTTCCGGATACAAGGACATGAATTCCTGGATCTTGTCGGTCAGCCACCCCTGGCCGAGGCCGACAGTGGTCGTGATCCGCAACTTGCCGCTCGGCTTGTCCGTCGTCTCGCTAAGCTGGGCCTTGACGCTTTCGAGCTTCATCAGCACGTCGTGCGCCGTGCGATAGAGCATTTCGCCCTGTTCGGTCAGGATCAAGCCGCGGGCGTGCCGATGAAAGAGCTTGATGCCGACGTCCTGCTCGAGCGAACTGACCTGCCGGCTGATCGCCGACTGCGAAAGGTGGAGTTTGTCTGCCGCGTGCGTGAACGAGCCAGCCTCGGCCGCCGCATGGAAAATGCGCAGTTTGTCCCAGTCCAGCGACATAGAATCCCCCATAAAGGCTCAGCCGGAGAAGCTTGCCACTTTTCTCCGGAGACGACCGATGCATGTTCCCACTCAGAGCCGCGCCCCGATCCCGGCGCGCGCCCTGTTCAGCAGCTTCTATTCGGCTGCAATTGCGACGGGCATATGACCCGCAAGGTATTTCTCCGCTTCGAGCGCAGCCATGCAACCCATGCCGGCGGCGGTAACCGCCTGGCGATAGATGTCGTCGGTCACGTCGCCGGCGGCGAAGACGCCCGGGACGTCGGTCGCGGTGGAATCCGGCGCAGTCCAGAGATACCCGTTCGGCTTCTGGCGAAGTTTGCCCTTGAAGAGTTCGACCGCAGGCGCATGACCGATCGCGACGAAAACACCGTCGATTGCCATGTCGGATGTTTCCCCGGTCTTGGTGTTGCGAAGCTTCACGCCGTTGACCGAGGCCGGCATCGGCGGCTTTGCAGGCGTCCCGAGATATTCCAGAACCTCGTGGTCCCAGATCACCTTGACGTTCGGCTTTGCGAAAAGGCGCTCTTGCAGGATCTTTTCAGCACGAAAAGCATCCCGGCGGTGAACGACGGTGACGGTCTTCGCCAGATTGGAGAGATAAAGCGCTTCCTCCACGGCGGAGTTGCCGCCGCCGACGACGATGACTTCCTTGTTGCGGTAAAAGAACCCGTCGCAGGTAGCACAGGCGGAAACGCCAAATCCCATGAAGGTCGGCTCGGTTTCGATGCCGAGCCATTTCGCTTTGGCGCCGGTGGCGATGATCAAAGCGTCCGCCGTCCAATCCGTGCCGCTATCCGTCTTGATCCGGAAGGGGCGGACGGACAGGTCGACATCGGTTACGAGGTCGTTGACGATTTCCGTGCCGACGTGGATCGCCTGATTCAGCATCTGCTCCATCATCCAGGGTCCCTGGACCGGATCGGCATAGCCCGGATAATTCTCCACATCCGTGGTGATCATCAGCTGGCCGCCCTGTTCCATGCCGGCGATGAGGACCGGCGAAAGCATGGCCCGCGCGGTATAGATGGCAGCGGTATAACCGGCAGGTCCGGAACCGATAATCAGCACTTTCGTGTGGCGCGCAGTCATGCTTTTGTCCTTCGTCCGCCGGAGAGAGCCGGGAGCGTCCTCCGGTGCAATCCGATAATGCAAATATTGCCTTACTTTAGGTATTCACGGCGCGCACTTTCAAGGGCGCGCGCTCTGATACACACAAGTGGTTGCGTGGTCAGCGTCGTTTTGACACCAGATCGGGCATATTTGCATCGGTTTTGACCCGCAGTACCGTCATAAGACGCTCCAGCGCCCGGGCGCACAAGGTTTTTGTGCATGCAACTGCAAGCGCTCTCGTATCGGCATTCGGTTACGTGCTACCCAAGCACGGAGAAAGCGCCGTGAAGGCCGCCGCCGGGCGGCTCTTGGTGCGGACGGATCGGCGCTGCGGTTTCGGCCTGTCGTGCAGTTGATCGGCGGATAAAATAAGGCCTTCCCCGCAAGGCCGACAGGATTGGGGATTTGGGCAATGGTCGTACGCGTCGAGCTCGATGCCATCGATATGAAGATACTGCGCGAACTGCAGGACGACGGCCGGATCACGAATGTGGAACTGGCCGAGAGAGTGGGGATCTCGGCTCCTCCGTGCCTGCGCCGCGTGCGCAAGCTCGAGGAGGCCGGCGTCATCAGAGGCTATCGTGCGCTTCTGAATGCGTCCGCGCTGGGATACGACCTCGTCGCCTTCTGCATGGTCGGCCTCAAGCACCAGTCCGACGCCAATCTCAAGGCGTTTGCCGCCCGCACCGCCTCGTGGCCGCTTGTTCGCGAGGCCTGGATGGTGTCCGGGGAATCGGACTTTCTGCTGCAGTGCGTGGCCGAAAACCTTGCGAGCTTTCAGGATTTTGTTATTGAAGAACTGACCGCCACCGAGAATGTCGACACGGTGCGGACGATGCTGACGATCCGTCAAGTGAAGGACGCATGTCAGGTAGAAATCTGATGTGCAGGGCGGCCCGGCCGCCGCGCATCGCAACCAAACGCCTCGCGGACCGAATGAATTGAACAATTTCCACGACGAGAGCGAGGGAGCCCTGCCGCTTCCGGCGACGCGGGACGGCCATATGATCCCCAAGCTTCCCCTTTCAGCCTTCATCATCTGCTTGAATGAGGAGGCCTATCTCGGCAAATGCATCGAGAGTCTCGAGCGCTGCGCGGAAATCGTGATCGTCGATTCCGGGTCGACGGACGGCACCGCCGCTTTGGTGCAATCCTATATCGACGCGGGCTGGCCCATCCGTTTCATGTACGAGCCGTGGCGCGGCTATGCCGGGCAGAAGCAGTTTGCGCTCGAGCAATGCAGCCAGCCCTGGTGCTTCAACATCGACGCGGACGAGAGATTGGACAAGGCGCTGCGAGAACTGCTGCCTGAACTGCTCGCAGCATCGGACGAGATCGTCGGCTGGCGGGTGGCGCGTCGCCCCTATCTGATCGGCTATGGCTATACCCCCGAAAACGTCCGCGAGCGCCGGAACTTGCGGCTGATCCGGCGCGGCAAGGGACGTTACGACCTCAGTCAGAAAGTCCATGAAGGCATCGTGCCCGAGGGAAATGTCGGCAATGCCCGGACCGGCAGTCTCCTTCATTTCCGCCCGCTGGTCATGGACGAGCAGATTCTGAAGGAAAACAAATACTCGACGCTGAAGGCGGACCAGCAGGTCGAGTCCGGAAAACGGCCGCGCTTTTACAAGCTCATCTTCACTCCGCCGATCTATTTTCTCAGGCTCTATTTCCGCAACGGTCTCTGGCGCTGCGGCCTGTCGGGCTTCATCGAGGCCATGACCGGGGCGGTCTATGCCTTCCTGACGGCGGCGAAGATCTACCAGCGGCACGCTCTGAAGGCGCGCCCGAATGTGGATGATGCGCTTTCGCACTGATCGATCAAGGGGTTCGGCATGAAGGTCATGCATATTCACTTCGGCACGGAGGGCGGTGCGGAGCGGTTCTTCGTCAATCTCGTCAATGCGCTGCACGAGAGGGGCGTCGAACAGCGGGCACTGATCCGACCGGGCCGCAGCTGGCGCAAGGACCTGGAGAACGGTGCTACGATCTATGAAGGGGTTTTTCGGCGCATTTCGCTTTCTCGCTTCCTCCTGAAATGGCGGATGAACCGGGTCCTTCGCGAGTTCGAGCCGGACGTCATAATGGCCTGGCAGTTGCGGGCGAGCCGCTTCATGCCGGCTCATGCCAAGGCATTTCGCATCTCCCGGCTGGGGGATTATCCCGAACATCTCGGCTACTATACCAATGTCGAGACGCTCGTCTGCATCACACCGGATATGGCCGCCAAGGTTCGTGAACTTGGCTGGAAGCGCGACATCGAGGTGATCGCGAACTTCACCCGCGCAAGGCCTGCACCGCCCGTAGCGCGGGCCGACCTGCAGACACCGGCGGACGCCTTCGTCGTGGTCGGCATGGGCCGCTTCGTCAAACGTAAGGGTTTCGCAGGGCTCATCCGCGCCGTGAAGGAGGTGGCGAACTCCTATCTCTGGCTTATCGGAGATGGCCCGGAACGAGAGCAGCTCGAGCAGCTGACCGACGAACTCGGGCTTCGTGATCGCGTACGCTTCACCGGATGGCAGACGAACGCCTATGGTTTTCTCTCCGCTGGCGACGCCTTCGTCATCAACTCGTCGCACGAGCCTCTCGGCAATGTCTGCTTCGAAGGCTGGGGCGCCGGAAAGCCCACGATAGCCTCGCGCGCTGAGGGGCCATCCTGGGTGATGACGCATGAGAGCGACGCTCTCATGGTCGATTGCGGCGATGACGTGGGTCTTGCGGAGGCCATTCGCCGGCTGCGCGACGATCCGGCGCTTCGCGAGAGGCTGAGCGCCGGCGGCAGCAAAACCTTGCGCACGCGCTTCTCCGAAAAAGCGATCACCGACGCTTATCTCGACCTGTTCGACAGAGGTGTCGCAAAGCGATGAAAGTCACTCACTTTCACTTCGGCAAGGACGGCGGCGCCGAGCGCTTCTTCGTACACCTGGTCAATGCGCTTGCGGAACGCGGCGTCGAGCAGACGGCGATCATCCGCCCCGGGCGCGGCTGGCGGCGAGACATCGAAGGCGCCGCGAAGATCCGGGAAAGCCATTTTCGCAACCTCTCGCTCGATCGAATCCTGCTCCCGTTGAAGGTGAAGCACATGGCCCGGCGCGAGAAGCCGGATGTCCTGATGGCTTGGGCGCCCCGGGCAAGCGAACTGATGCCGAACTACAAAGGCGCATTCAAGATCTCGCGCCTTGGCGATTATCCGACCCGCCTGAGCTATTTCAGAAACACCGACTGCATCGTGTGCAACACGCCGGGCATTGCCGAGCGCGTCAGCGACCTGGGCTGGAAACGGGAGATAAGGGTCATCTCCAATTTCACCGGGACCGGGCGTGTCGTGGCGGTTGACCGCGCAAAGCTCGATACGCCCGCCGATGCGCCCGTCGTGATGTCCATGGGCCGCTTCGTCGAGCGGAAAGGGTTTCATACGCTGATCGAAGCGGTCGCCAGACTGCCGGGGGTCTATCTTTGGCTGCTTGGCGATGGAGAGGAGCGCGACAATCTGCATAAGCTCGCGACGGGCCTCGGCGTTTCCGGCCGCGTTCGCTTTGCCGGCTGGCAGGAAGACACGAGACCTTTCCTGGCTGCGGCCGATGTCTTCGTGATGTCGTCCAGCCACGAGCCCCTCGGCAACGTCATCCTCGAGTCCTGGGCCCAGGGAACGCCGGTCGTATCGACCCGTTCCGAAGGGCCGCAATGGTTCATGCGCGACGGCGAAAACGGTCTGATGGCCGATATCGGCGATGCCGAAGGTTTCGCCCGCGCCATCGAGCAGATCGTGGCCGACAATTCCCTAAGAACGCGCCTGGCCGAGCGCGGACACGAGACGCTTGTCGGGCAGTTTTCCAGAGAAGCGATCACTGACGCCTATCTGCAGCTGTTTGCCTCGAAGCCGTAGCCAAGATCAACGCATCAGGCTTTCGTAAACCGCTGCGATCGCGCGGGCTTCCTGCTCGATGGCGAAGTTTTTGGAGGTCCGTGCCAGACCATTGGCGCTTGCGGCGGCAAGCCGCGGCCGGTCGTCCATGAAGGCGGCTGCCGCATCGACCATCGCCTTGAGATCGTCGGCCGCAATGATGAGGCCCGTCTCCTCGGAGCCGCCGGTTAGCAGTTCCGAAAACGCGCCGACATCGGTTGCCACCACGGGGACCCCGGTCGCCATTGCTTCGAGCGGCGTCAGGCCGAAGCCTTCCCAGCGTTGCGGGGCGACGAAGAGATCGAGAGCGCGGTACCAGTCGGGAATATTCGTGTGTTCGCCTACGAACAGGATACGGTCGGCGAGCCCGGCCTTGGCGACGCGCTCCTTCAGTTCCGACTCGAAGACAAGGTGAGGGCCGGTGGCCCGCCCGGCAACGATAGCTCCCCAGTCCGGGCGGCAGGGCAGGAGGGCGATCATGCTGTCGACGAAGAGGTCGGTCCCTTTCTGATGGCGTACGCGCCCGAAGCATCCGACGAATTTCTTCGCGGGATCGAGGCCGAGCGCCTTCTTCGCCTCCGTCTTGTCGAAGGGTGGCTGAAAGCGCTTGGTGTCGATCCCATGCAGGATGACGGTGTTCGGTACATCGAGATAGGCGGCCGTCCTGCCGCTGGTGGCGATAACCGCGTCCATCCGGCGGATGAGGAACTTGCTCCATCCGGTGTGCCGGCGTTGCGAAGCGGAGGTAAAGACGATCCGGATCTTCATGCGCAGCAGGTCGCGCAGAAGGATGGCCGGGAGCATTTCGACGTTTCGACGCGCGTGCCAAACGCGGCAGGGCCGGCCTTCGGGCCTCTTCCAGAGATGAATGAGATCGCGAAAGCGAACCGACGGAAGGCTCTTGGGAAGGCCTGGTCCGAGAACCGCGATCTTCTGTCCAAGGGCACGCTGCACAGGCACCAGCTGGATGATTGTCGAGGTAACGCCGGACAGACGCTGCTTGAAATTGGGCGCGATCACTTCGACGTCGCGGATATCGACCACCTGTGCGCTCTCCTTGCGCCTGCGACAATCAATTCAAGGGAGGAGGGGCGGCGCGGGACCGCGCGCGCGCCCCGAAAGGCAGGTCAGCCCCATTGAACGGCGAGAATCTCATACGCCTTGGATCCGCCGGGTGCATTGACTTCGATCGAATCGCCGACTTCCTTGCCGATCAGCGCGCGGGCGATCGGAGAGGAGATGGAAATGCGTCCCTGTTTGACGTCGGCCTCCTGATCGCCGACGATCTGATAGGTCTTTTCTTCTTCCGTATCCTCGTCGACGAGCTTCACCCTTGCGCCGAACTTGATCTTCGATCCGGACATTTTCGAAAGATCGATGACTTCGGCGCGCGCGATCAGGTCTTCGAGTTCGGAAATTCTTCCCTCGTTATGGCTCTGCGCTTCCTTTGCCGCATGATATTCGGCGTTCTCCGACAAGTCGCCATGGGCGCGGGCCTCGGCGATCGCTTCGATGATGCGCGGCCGTTCTTCCTGCTGGCGCCAGCGCAGCTCCTCCTGCAGATTGACGAATCCACCCTGTGTCATGGGCACCTTGTCGACCATTTCATCATCCTTCATCAAGCACGCGGCGCCGCCTTTCGGCGGCGCCAGCGCAAAAGAAAACGGCCTCCGGAGCGCAAGCACCGGAACCGTCCTAACAAACCGAACCGATCTTATAACAGAATCGGAAGTCCGAAAGCCAGATTTTTCGCGATCCTCGCGCGGCGCTTCATATCGATCCGCGGCTTCCGGCGGGTTGGGGTAAAGGTGAAATTCTGCAGTAAAGCCTCTTTACCTCAACCGCGATTGAGGTCGTATCAGTGCCGGCTCCATACCAATTACACGGGGCCGAATCATGAGTTTAGTC
Organism: Ensifer sp. R1-3; assembly: GCF_056739175.1. Taxonomy (NCBI): domain Bacteria; kingdom Pseudomonadati; phylum Pseudomonadota; class Alphaproteobacteria; order Hyphomicrobiales; family Rhizobiaceae; genus Ensifer; species Ensifer sp. R1-3. The sequence goes on along the minus strand of NZ_CP096515.1, from coordinate 1,151,412 downwards.
GAAGAGGAATCACAAGTGGCCGATCCGGCGCCGCAGACGGAGGTCGACCTGGAGGAGGGGAGCTGGAGCGAGCTCCTGCGCCCGCGCCACCTCGCCGCAACCGTGACGCTGTGCCTGGGCGTCGCGCTTTTTGCCTTCAACGAGTTCTTCGTCTCGACGGCACTGCCGACGGCGTCGCGGAGTTTGGCGGAGCCGCCCTGTTGTCCTGGGCCTTCACGCTTTACCTCGTTTTCGCCATCGTCGGTGGCGCCTTGGCGGCAAGCCTGAAGGTCCGGTTCGGCGCGCGCAACACGCTGATCGTTGCCGCGCTCGTCTTCGCAACGGGCACGGCCATCGCGACGATGGCGAGCAGCATGCCGCAGGTTCTGGCCGGGAGGGTGCTCCAGGGATTTGGGGAGGGTATCATTGCCGCCCTGTGCTACGCACTGATACCGGAGCTCTTTCCGCAGCGGCTGGTGCCCAAGATATTCGGCGCAGAAGCGATCGTATGGGCTGCCGCCGCCTTCGGCGGGCCGCTCATATCCGGCCTGCTCACGGAATATTGGTCTTGGCGCGCCGCCTTCTTCGTCAACATACCGGCAGCCGCAATCTTCATAGCGCTCGTCGTCGCAATCCTTCGTCAGCCAAAGCAAAGTCCAAGGGCGGCCGGATCGGTTCCCTTGCTGCGGCTGGTGGCGTTCGGCTTCGGCATAATGTTGATCTCGCTCTCGAATACGGCTGCCGACGGCTACAGCATGTCGGCGCTGCTGGCGGCGGCACTTGCGGTCTTCGTCGCGACCGTTCACTTCGACCGCCGATCGCCGCAGTCCATCCTCCCATTCGGCGCGTTTTCGTTCGATCGCCCGCTCGGAACAGGGCTTTGGGTCGTGTTGCTGATGCCTCTGGCACAAGCCTCCGGCTCCGTCTATCTCGTCTACGCACTGCAACATCTTTGGGGCTTCGGCCCGACCGCCGCGGGCTTCTCAAACGCCTTGATGGCCATATCCTGGAGCCTGACGGCGATCATCGTCGCGAGCCTGCGCTCCCACGAGACGCGCGTGCGGCTGGTCTGGACCGGGCCGCTGTTCCTTTGCCTCGGCCTCGGCGGATTGACGCTCGCCGTCGCCTCCGGCGAATACGGCCTTGTCTTCGTCAGCCAGAGCGCTGTCGGAGCCGGATTCGGCCTTTGCTGGGGAACGCTGAGCCAGCTGCTGATGAACGTCTCGTCCATCGAGGAACGCGACAAGACCTCGGCGCTGCTGCCGACGCTGCAATCAGCCGGCTACGCGATCGGCGCGGCCGTTTTCGGAGCGGTCGCCAACGCCGGAGGATTCGACGAAGGTGTCAGCGCCCGGGTGATTTCGGCCGCAATGCTGGGTGTTTTCGCGCTCGGCTGCGTTCTCGCTGCCGCGTCGCTCGTCTTCGGGATCAGGACCCTGCGGCTGGCGCGATGCGAAGGCAGGGCAACCATCCAGTAGCGTTCACCGAGCCGCGGACGGCGCAAGGCCGGCTTTGAACGGATGCGGGAAAAGGCCGGGGCGGCGGCGGCCGAGCAGGGCGTCCTGTTCGGCGACGCGGCCCCGCGAAGGCGTGACGGTTGCGAGGAGCGCGCCTGCCTGCGAGCGTATCCTGACCTTCAGGGAACCATAATCCGCGTCGCGGCCGATCCTGTCGGCGATACGCTAGGCGTAATAGAGCGCCGATCCCTCATCGAAGTGAAGGATACCCTCGTCATCGGTGAAACAATCGTCGTCCCAATGGAGATCGAAGAAATATAGCTGCATGTCGTTGCCCCAACCACGCGCGTCACGGGTGATCCGTTTCCGCATGTTGGGACATGGAACCATGCCGCAATGGAACGCAGCCTGAATCGGACATTCAGGCTGCGTTCACAAGCGTAAATCCGCAAGTGTCAGGCTTCAAAGTAGCTCTGCAGCGGACGCACTTCGAGGTTGCCTGCCTTCAGTGCCTTGATGGCGAGTGCCGCGGCCTCGGCGCCGGCCATCGTGGTGTAATAGGGCACCTTCTGCATCAGCGTCGCGCGGCGAAGCGATTTCGAGTCGGAGATCGCCTTGTTGCCGTCGGTCGTGTTGATCACGAGCTGGACCTGCCGGTTGCGGATGGCGTCCTCGACATGGGGCCGTCCTTCCAGGACCTTGTTGATCTTGGTTGCAACGATGCCCTGCTCGCCGAGGAAGCGCGCCGTGCCGCCGGTCGCCATGACCTTGAAGCCGATGTCGGAGAGAATGCGGATCGCGGGCAGCACCCGTTCCTTATCCTCGTCGCGAACCGAGACGAAGACCGTTCCGTCGCGCGGCAGGTCGACGCCGGCGCCGAGCTGCGACTTGGCAAAGGCCAGCGCATAATCGGTGTCGAGCCCGATGACCTCGCCGGTCGAACGCATTTCCGGGCCGAGCAGCGTATCGACGCCCGGGAAGCGGGCGAAGGGGAAGACGGCCTCCTTGACGGCGATGTGTTTCAGGTTGCGCGGATCCGGCTTCTTGCCATAGGCGGCGATCGCCTCGTCGAGCATTTCGCCGGCCATGACGCGGGCGGCGATCTTGGCGATCGGCGCGCCGATCGTCTTGGCGACGAAGGGAACGGTGCGTGAGGCGCGCGGGTTTACTTCGAGCACATAGATGGTGCCGTCCTTGATGGCGAACTGCACATTCATCAGGCCGCCGACATTCAGCGCTCTGGCGAGCGCCCCCGTCTGACGCTCCAGTTCGTCGACCATGTCCGTGCCGAGCGAATGCACCGGCAGCGAGCAGGCGGAGTCGCCCGAGTGGATGCCGGCCTCCTCGATATGTTCCATGATGCCCGAAACGAAGACATCCTTTCCGTCACAAAGGCAATCGACGTCCACTTCGATCGCATTCGTCAGGTAGCTGTCGAAGAGGAGCGGGTTCTTGCCGAGCAAGGTGTTGATCTGGCCGGTCTTGTCGTTCGGATAGCGCTGCTTGATATCTTCAGGAACCAGCCCCGGAACGGTGTCGAGCAAATAGCTCTGCAGCATGCTTTCCGAATGGATGATCTGCATGGCGCGGCCGCCGAGAACATAGGACGGGCGCACGACCAGCGGGAAGCCGATTTCGCCGGCAACGAGGCGGGCCTGCTCGACGGAGTAGGCAATGCCGTTGTTCGGCTGGTTGAGATCGAGCTTCATCAGGAGCTTCTGGAAGCGATCACGGTCCTCGGCGAGATCGATCGCGTCCGGCGCGGTGCCGAGGATCGGGATGCCGTTCTTTTCCAGCGCTTCGGCAAGCTTCAGCGGAGTCTGGCCGCCGAACTGGACAATGACGCCGTGCAACGTGCCGTTTTCCTGTTCGGCACGCATGATCTCGATCACGTCCTCTGCCGTCAGGGGCTCGAAATAGAGCCGGTCGGAGGTGTCGTAGTCGGTCGAAACCGTCTCCGGGTTGCAGTTGATCATGATCGCTTCGTAGCCGGCGTCCTTCAGTGCGAAGGCGGCATGGCAGCAGCAGTAGTCGAATTCGATGCCCTGGCCGATCCGGTTCGGGCCGCCGCCGAGGATGACGACCTTTTTCCGGTCGGAAACCTGCGCCTCCGACCGGGCGGCACCGACGAAAGGCGTCTCATAGGTCGAATACATGTAAGCGGTCGGCGATGCGAACTCGGCCGCGCAGGTGTCGATGCGCTTGTAGACGGGGCGCACGTTCAGTGCGTTGCGGAGCTCGGCCACCTCTTTCGGACGCTTGCCGGTAAGCGTCGCAAGCCGGGCGTCGGAGAAGCCCATTGCCTTCAGCATGCGCAGGTTCTCGGCGTCGGCGGGCAGGCCGTGCTCGCGGATGCGCGCCTCCATGTCGACGATCGCCTTGAACTGGGCAATGAACCAGGGGTCGATCTTGCAGGCTTCATGCACTTCGGCTTCGCTCATGCCGAGACGCAGCGCCTGTGCGACCATGCGCAGGCGGTCCGGCGTCGGCGTGCCGAGCGCGGCGCGGATGGCATTGCGGCCGTCGCCATTGTCGTCGAAATCAGGCACCTCGATCTCGTCAAGTCCGGTCAGTCCGGTCTCGAGGCCGCGCAGCGCCTTCTGCAGCGATTCGGCGAAGGTCCGGCCGATCGCCATGACTTCGCCCACCGACTTCATTGCGGTCGTGAGCGTCGGCTCGGCTCCCGGGAATTTCTCGAAGGCGAAGCGCGGGATCTTGGTGACGACGTAGTCGATCGAAGGCTCGAAGGATGCCGGCGTGGCGCCGCCGGTGATATCGTTTTCGAGTTCGTCGAGCGTATAGCCGACTGCGAGCTTGGCGGCGATCTTGGCAATCGGGAAGCCGGTGGCCTTCGATGCGAGTGCGGAGGAGCGCGAGACGCGCGGATTCATCTCGATGACGACGAGGCGGCCATTCTCGGGATTGACGGCGAACTGGACGTTCGAGCCGCCCGTTTCGACGCCGATCTCGCGCAGCACCGCGATCGAGGCGTTGCGCATGATCTGATATTCCTTGTCGGTCAAGGTCAGTGCCGGCGCAACGGTGATCGAATCGCCCGTGTGGACGCCCATCGGATCGATGTTCTCGATCGAGCAGATGATGATGCAGTTGTCCGCCTTGTCGCGGACGACCTCCATCTCATATTCCTTCCAGCCGAGGACCGATTCCTCGATCAGGACTTCCGTCGTCGGCGACGCGTCGAGACCGCTGCCGACGATCTCGAAGAACTCCGAACGGTTATAGGCGATGCCGCCCCCGGTGCCGCCGAGCGTGAAGGACGGCCGGATGATCGCGGGGAGCCCGACATCGTCGAGCGCCTGTGCGGCGATCGCCATGGCGTGGTTCACATAGCGCTGCTTGCGATCGCCTTCGCCGAGGTTCCACTGGTTTTCGAGTTCGTCCAGCGCCTTGTCGAGTTCGTCACCGGAAAGCTTCGCCTTGAGCGCTGAGCGCTCCGCCTCGTGCGACTTGCGGTCGTGGTCCTTGATGTCCGTGGCGTTCGCCAGGCGCGACTTGGGCGTCTCGAGGCCGATATGCGCCATGGCCTCGCGGAACAGGGCGCGGTCTTCCGCCTTGTCGATCGCCTCGGGCTTCGCACCGATCATCTCGACATTGTAGCGGTCGAGCACGCCCATGCGGCGCAGCGACAGGGCCGTGTTGAGCGCCGTCTGTCCGCCCATGGTCGGCAGCAGCGCGTCGGGGCGTTCCTTGGCGATGATCTTGGCGACGACCTCTGGCGTGATCGGTTCGACATAGGTCGCGTCCGCCAGACCCGGATCGGTCATGATCGTCGCCGGATTGGAGTTGACCAGGATGACGCGGTAGCCTTCCTCCTTCAACGCCTTGCACGCCTGGGTGCCGGAGTAGTCGAATTCGCATGCCTGACCGATGACGATCGGCCCCGCGCCGATGATGAGGATCGATTTGATGTCTTGGCGCTTCGGCATGGGCAATCATCCGTTTCTAGCTGCGCGAAAAACCGGCCAGGTTGGGAGGTCACCGGCCGGGTCGCGCATTTATGGTCTTTTCAGGCTAGAAGCGGCTTATAGGCAAATGTTTTCGCCAGCGGAACCCCGAAAATTCGGGAATCGACAAGAAAGCAAAGATATTTGTTCCGCCTCTCGAACCTACGGTTCTCCGATAGAAACACTATTGCTGCGCCACCCGCTCGGCGGACGGGATCACCAATACCTTCACCTCGCCGGCAGCGGCGGGATTTGAAATGACATCAGGTGCTTCATCGAGCGATATGCGCCGTGAAATCAACCGGTCGATCTCGATCGCGCCTGTCGCAACCAGGTCGGCCGCGCGGCGGTGGACGAAGGGATTGATAAAGGAACCAAGCACACGGAGCTCGCGGAAGAGAATGTCGAACGGTTCGATTTCGACCTTTTCTCCCTGCGGCAGCACGCCGAGGATCACGACCGTACCGCCCGCTTTGGCGAGGCGCGTCGACTGCTTCACCGTTTCCGCGACTCCGGCGCACTCGATGACGACATCGACGCCTCCGGGGACGAGACCTGCCGGACCTGCGATCGCCTCGACCACGTCGCCGGCCGACGGGTCGACCGTTGCGGTGGCGCCGACCTCCTCGGCCAGGCGACGCTTCGTTGCCTGGCGTGTCGAGAGAATGACCGTCGTGGCGCCGGCGAGCCTTGCGAGCTGCACCGTCAGCAGGCCGATCACGCCGCCGCCCAGGATCGCCACCGTCGACCCCGCTTTGATTCCCGAAAGATCGACACCGTGCAGGCAGCAGGCGAGAGGCTCGCAGAAAGCGCCGTGCACGGGATCGAGAGTAAGCGGAATTTCGAAGGCCTGTTTCCGCGGCACCAGGACGTATTCGGCGAAGCCGCCGTCGCGATGGATGCCGATCGCGCGCAGGTTCCGGCAGAGATTGACCCGGCCCGCCTGGCACTGCGGGCAGCGGCCGCAGGAGATGTTGGGATCTCCGGTGATCCTCGCACCCGGTGCGATGTCTCGAACGGCGCTCCCGGCCTCGACGACGATGCCGCAGAATTCGTGGCCGAGCGTGACCGGCGGCGTCGACGGAAATTCTCCATGAAGGAGATGACGATCGGTCCCGCAGATGCCGCAGGCTTCCACTTTGACGAGCAGATCGTCAGGCCCGGGCTCAGGAATCCCAACGTTCCGAACGGAGATATTGCCGACCGACTCCAGACGCACTGCCTTCATCTGTTCCTCCCGCCGCCTGTTTTCCATTGGAGCCGAACACGGCGCGAGCGTCAATCCTGCCGCCTTGCCCTTTGGGCCGGCAGCTCCGCTCGACAAAACGATGCGCCGGATGCAACCGGGTGGCGGCGATTGCGTTTTACAAGGATCGCCGCCCCGGCTTATAAAATCACTCAGCGCGCTAAGTAGAGGCGACGCCTTCTGGAGGACAGATCATGGAATGGAAGGGCCGCCGCCAGTCCGGAAACATCGAGGATCAGCGCGGGGCCGGCCCCCGGGGAGGCGGCCCTTTCGGTCGTGGCGGTGGATTCCGCCTGCCCGGTGGCGGCGGCGGAATGCGTCGCGCCGGCGGGGGCATGAGCTTTGGCACGCTCATCTTCCTCGTGATTCTCTATTTCGTCCTGAAGGCAATGGGCATCGACATGCTTCAGGTGCTCGAAGGCGGCGGTCCGGCGAACATGCCGGGCTTCGAGCAGAGCGACGGGTCGGGGGCGCCGCAGGGCACGGCCGAGGAAGAAGAGATGAAGGCCTTCATGGCCACGGTTCTTGCCGAAACGGAAGACACCTGGAACGGCATCTTCCAGGCGAGCGGCGAGCAATATGAGGAACCGAGGCTGGTGCTGTTCAACGGCTCGGTCCGTTCGGCCTGCGGCTTTGCCTCTTCCGCCTCGGGTCCCTTCTATTGCCCCGGCGACCGCAAAGTCTATCTCGATATGAGTTTCTTCGACGAGCTGGCCCAGAAATTCGAAGCTTCCGGCGATTTCGCCCAGGCCTATGTGCTTGCGCATGAGGTCGGTCATCACGTCCAGAACCTGATCGGCGTATTGCCCAAATTCAATGAGATGCGGCAGCGCATGAGCGAGGCCGAGGCGAACCAGATGTCGGTCCGGGTCGAGCTGCAGGCGGACTGCTTCGCCGGGATCTGGGGCAAATACACCGAGCAGAAGGGGCTCCTGGAACGGGGCGATCTGGAGGAGGCGCTGAACGCTGCGACCCAGATCGGCGACGACACATTGCAGAAGCGCATGCAGGGCTATGTCGTCCCGGAAAGTTTCAATCACGGCACGTCGGAGCAGCGGATGCGGTGGTTCCAGCGGGGCTTCGACAGTGGCAAGATGTCGGATTGCGACACCTTCTCCGGCGCTGTCTGATCACATCGCCGGACCGGGCAGCCCGTCCGGCGATTCTCCGTCATTTCCGCCGCTCACTGTCCGTGTGCATGAGCTGTGCTTCCGAAGCGGCTTTCCCGGACCATACCTCTACCATGCGGGTCGCCGGCACCTCCCGGCGCCCTTTGCGCGCCTTCGTGGACTTCCTGAAGTCGGAGCGGCGAGGCAAATGATGCACGCGGAGGCGAATGCGAGCTATAAGTACAACCGATCGGTATGATCAGAAACTTTGACATGTTCACGTATTGTTTCGGACCAGGCAAGCCGTTACACCTATTCTGGTAACGTCGTTCACGTTCTGTCTCCGCTCCGGCGGAAAGCGGGGAGAGAGCTTCATGCTCGACAAGAAATTCGTGAGACGCGGTCTGTTCCTCGTCTTCCTCATTCTCTTCCTCGACATCATGGGCATCGCAATCATCGTGCCGGTGTTGCCGGCCTATCTCGAGGAACTGACCGGCGCGGATATCGGCGAGGCCGCGGTCGACGGTGGATGGCTGTTGCTCGTCTACTCGGCGATGCAGTTTCTCTTCGCACCGCTTATCGGGAATCTGAGCGATCGATTCGGGCGTCGGCCGGTCCTGCTTGCGTCCGTGCTGACCTTTGCGCTCGACAACCTGATCTGCGCGCTTGCGACCAGCTATTGGATGCTCTTCATCGGGCGCAGCCTTGCCGGCATCAGCGGCGCGAGCTTCGGCACGGCATCCGCCTACATTGCCGATGTCAGCGACGATGAGAACCGCGCCAAGAACTTCGGGCTGATCGGCATTGCCTTCGGCACCGGTTTTGCGCTCGGCCCGGTCATCGGAGGTTTCCTCGGCGAATTGGGCCCGAGAGTGCCCTTTTATGGTGCGGCAGCGCTTTCATTCCTCAATTTCATCATGGGGGTCTTTCTCCTGCCCGAGACGCTCGCCCCGGCCAACCGGCGGCGCTTCGAATGGCACCGGGCAAACCCGCTCGGCGCGCTCAAGCAGATGCGCCATTACCCGGGCATCGGCTGGGTAGGCCTCGTCTTCTTCCTCTACTGGCTGGCTCACGCCGTCTACCCGGCCGTCTGGTCCTTCGTCGGCTCCTATCGCTACGGGTGGAGCGAAGGGCAGATCGGGCTTTCGCTGGGGATCTTCGGCGTGGGCGGCGCAATCGTGATGGCGCTGGTGCTCCCGCGTGTCGTGCCGGCACTGGGAGAAAGGCGTACGGCGGCACTCGGGCTCACCTTCACGGCCCTCGGGATGGCGGGCTATGCGGCCGCCTGGGAGGGGTGGATGGTCTACGCGGTGATCGTCGCGACCGCGCTCGAAAGCCTAGCCGATCCACCGCTCCGCAGCATAGCCTCCGTCCATGTCCCGCCGTCGGCACAGGGCGAGCTGCAAGGTGCGCTCACCAGCATATCGAGCATTACGACGATCCTCGGACCTCTGATGTTCACGCAGATTTTCGCCTTTTTCACCGACCCTGCAGCCGCCCATAGCTTTGCCGGCGCTCCCTATGCCCTGGCAGGCTGCTTGATCGTCGCCGCGCTGGTTATCTTCCTTGCCAAGGTCGGCGCCGGCCGGGGAGGCGCCGTCCGCGGTGCCGTGCGAGCGTGACGGAGGCTTAGGACCTGTGGACACTTATGGATAGGGGTTTGATTTTGCACAAATCGGTCAATGCCAAGGATTTTTCCGCAGCAAAGGGTTGCCCCTTTGCAAGGGAAAAGCCGCCGGCAGTGGGCGATTTGTGCAAAACCCTTCGGGCGGACCATATTGCGGTGCCTTGTCGCGAAAAATCCGGCTTGCAGGCGGACGGCCTGCGGCGCCGGATTTTCCACGAAAGTCCCTCGCAATATGGGCCGTCAAATCCCTATCCATAAGTGTCCACAGGTCCTAGCGGTCCGTTGCTTCCATGCCTGCAGATTGATCAATTTTCTTGATCAATCGATGAAAAATTGAGCAGTTCGGCCTTTACCGCTGGCGCAAGCCCTGGTGGTGCTCTAATTCGTTCTCTCTTCTTCATTTTTCCCTTTGCCCATTGCCGGTGCAGAGCCAGGATTCCTCATGCTGACCGCGACCAAAGACCTCGTGCTTGCGCAGAGCGACAATTCATGGCCCACGCATTTTCGCGCGAGCCTCTATCTTGGTGTGCCGTTCATCGGCGCCCAGCTCGCCCAATTGGCGATCAATACGACGGACGTGCTCATGGTCGGCCAGCTGGGTGCCACTCAGCTGGCGGCCATCATCCTCGCGACGCAGGTCTTCTTCACGATCTTCATCTTCGGCAGCGGATTTGCCAATGCGGTGGTTCCCATGGTCGCTCAGGCGCAGGGCCGGGGCGATCAGGTCTCCGTGCGACGCTCGGTACGAATGGGCATGTGGGTGGTGCTGCTTTACGGCGTGCTGACTGCGCCGGTCCTCTGGATGGCCGAGCCGATCCTGCTCTTTGCCGGACAGAAACCCGAGGTCGCGGCGCTTGCGGGAGAATACCTGCATATCGCCCAGTGGGCGATCTTCCCCAGCCTCATTTTCATGGTCCTCAGGGCATTTTTGAGCGGGCTCGAGCGGGCAGGGGTTATCCTCTACGTGACGCTCGTGACATTGGTTCTGAACGCCGCGCTTTGCTATGTCCTTATTTTCGGCCATTTCGGTTTTCCGGAGCTGGGCATCTTCGGCGCGGCCGTCGCCGCTCTCGGCGTGGCGCTGCTCGGTGCGGCCCTGACGATCGGCTATATCCGCCGGCAACCGGAACTGCATCGCTTCGAGCTGTTCGTCCGCTTCTGGCGGCCGGATTGGCCGGCTTTCGGAGAGGTGGTCTATCTCGGCATTCCGATCTCGGTGACGATTCTCGCGGAAGTCAGCCTGTTTACCGTGGCTTCGCTGCTCATGGGCACGATCGGAACCATCGAACTGGCTGCCCATGGCATAGCACTCCAGTTCGCATCGATTGCCTTCATGATCCCGCTCGGCCTGGCGCAGGCCGGAACGGTGCGCATTGGATTGGCCTATGGCAGCGGCGACATGGTAGGCGTGAAGCGTGCCGCAATTGCCGTGCTGACGCTCGGCGTCGGCTTTGCTGCCGTCGGCAGCACCATCTTCGCTCTGTTCCCGCATGAGCTTGCGGGCCTCTACCTCGATACGAGGCGGCCCGATGCAGCCGAGGTTCTCGCCTTTGCAGGACCGCTGATCGTCATCGCGGGCGCCTTCCAGCTCGTCGACGGCCTCCAGGCCATCGCCGCCGGCATGCTGCGCGGCCTCAAGGACACGACCATACCTATGATCCTGGCAATGATAGCCTATTGGCCGATCGGCTTCTTCTGCGCCTGGGCTTTTGCCTTTCCGCTGGGTTTCGGCGGCGTCGGCGTCTGGTTCGGTTTTGTCCTGGGGCTCGCGTCTGCGGCCTTGCTGCTCAATTGGCGCTTCTTCCGTCTGCTCCGTAGGGTGAGCGCGGCGCCGGCCGCTTCTTAGCAGATTGCTGGAAACGTGTTGCGGTGGTGTTTGGCGAGACGTCTGGTCGCTCACGCCTGTGGCTCGTCGCCGATATGCTGCAACAGCAACCCCAAGCGGGGTAATGTGTTCGGTGACGACCACCCATATAATGTCGTCGGCAATCCGATGGTATTCGTGGCGCAGGATGTTGCCGATGCCGCGAATCTGCTTCCATGGAACATCCGGCGCGATCGTCAGCAGTTCGTCTGGAACGTGGCGGGTTGCTTCGAGATGATTTCCAAAGCGCGCTGAATGGCGAGGCGCAACAGCCAGTCCCGTTCAAAGTCGCCCAGCGACTTTCCGGCGGCATGAGTCTCGATGCCGTGGATGGCTTCCAGGATTTCGGCGAGAACCTTGCGCTTGGCCATTAGAAAACGCGGACCGCGGATTTGTCGATATCGGTGCGGAGCATCGGACGAAGGCTGTTTCGAGTAGTGACATCCACCTCTATGGAAAGCTTCTCCTCAAGGAACTGCTTGATACCGCACGGGCCTCATCGCGAGCCGTCGAACCGAAAAGATACAAGGCGCGCCCATGCTCTGAACGGCATCGGCGTGTTGCTGGAGCTTTCTGTTCTATATGCAGCTGCGCAAAGAAAAAGCCGGACGGGCAGGGGAGACCGTCCGGCTTGTAGAAGCGATCGCATCAGGGGAAGAATGGGATCGCTTGTGAAACTTCCGGCGAGAAGTTTCCTGGAGGCATTGGTTTCAGCTGTGGCAAGCGACGACACTCGAACTCGTCATTTCCGCCTGCGTCTATCGGCCAGCGGCAACAGTACGGTCGCGCGGTCACGGTCCTCGTCTCGCAGCGCATGGATCGTCGCAACGACCATCGCGAAGAACATCGCCATCGAAAATAGAGCAAGTCCCATGGCCGTCTCCTTTCGTCGGTTTAAACGGCATGTACTCAAAAAAGTTCCCGTTAACTTGGGTTCACGTTACGGCTTGCAGTGTGAAACCCTCTTGAACGTTGCATTCATCTAGCATTCAGCCTTTTGCCGCCGCTGTTTCCCGGGGAACAGGGCGCAAGGATCGTACAACCCTTGCGGTCCGCGGCCGTCCGTGACAAAAGGCTTCACCAAACGGAAACAGGCGCGATGACCACGGCTTTCTATCCCGGCTCCTTCGATCCGATCACCAACGGGCATCTCGATGTACTCGTGCAGGCATTGAACGTCGCAGCCAAAGTCATCGTCGCGATTGGCGTGCATCCCGGCAAGGCACCGCTTTTCTCCTTCGACGAAAGGGCGGATCTCATCCGGGCCGCGCTTGAGGAGACGTTGCCGGAGAGGGCAGCCGACATATCCGTCGTCTCTTTCGACAACCTGGTGGTGGATGCCGCCCGCGAGCACGGCGCAAGGCTGCTGGTCCGGGGGCTCCGCGATGGAACGGACCTCGACTACGAGATGCAGATGGCGGGCATGAACCGGCAGATGGCCCCTGACATTCAGACCCTGTTCCTGCCGGCAGGTACCGCCTCCCGGCCCATTACGGCCACATTGGTTCGGCAGATCGCGGCTATGGGCGGTGACGTCAGCGCTTTCGTCCCTGGGGCGGTTCACCAGGCGCTGCAGGCGAAGCGCAAATAAGCTTTACATCACGCAAGGAGTCCCAATGAAGATTCTCCAATTCGCTGTTGCCGGAGCCTTGGCGCTCGCCGCCTTCACGGGAGGTGCGCTGGCGCAGTCCGGCGAAAATATCCTGACGGTTCAGCTCGAGGACGGCCCCGTCGTCATCGAGTTGCGCCCGGATATCGCCCCGAAGCACGTCCAGCAGATCAAGGAACTGGCCGCGGCAGGCGAATATGACAATGTCGCCTTTCATCGTGTCATCAAGGGCTTCATGGCCCAGACCGGCGACGTCGAATTCGGCGACATGAAGGACGGTTTCCAGGGCGACCGCGCCGGAACCGGCGGCTCGTCCAAGCCCAACCTTCCGGCCGAGTTCTCCGACGTTCCCTTCGAGCGCGGCACCGTCGGAATGGCCCGCGCGCAGGATCCCGACAGCGCCAACTCGCAGTTCTTCATCATGCTCGCGCCCGGTGACTTCCTCAACGGCCAATACACGGTCGTCGGCAAGGTCGTCGAAGGCATGGAGAATGTCGACAAGATTAAGCTCGGCGATGACGCCAATAATGGTGCCGTCGCCGATCCAGACCGCATGATCAGCGTTAAGGTCGGCAGGTAAGACTGAAAACAGAAGGAGAAGAATCATGGCCGAGATCAAGGATCCGGAAAACACGATCATCATGGAAACCACAAAGGGCAGGGTGGTGATCGAGCTGCGGCCGGATGTGGCTCCGGGCCATGTCGCCCGCATCAAGGAGCTGACGCGTGAAGGCGCCTATGACGGGGTGGTCTTTCACCGCGTGATCGAGGATTTCATGGCCCAGACCGGCGACGTGCAATACGGCAAGACCGGCGGCGAGCAGTTTAACCCGTCCCGTGCGGGCATGGGCGGCTCCTCCAAGCCGGACCTGAAAGCCGAATTCTCCGATGTTTCACACGTGCGCGGAACGTGCTCCATGGCGCGCAGCCAGATGCCGAACTCGGCCAATTCCCAGTTCTTCATCTGCTTCACCGATGCTCCCTGGCTCAACAAGCAGTATTCTGTCTGGGGCCAGGTCGTCGAAGGAATGGAGAATATCGACAACATCAAGCGCGGCGAACCGGTCCGCGATCCGGATACCATCGTTTCGATGCGGGTTGCCGCCGACGCCTGATCTGGGCTACTGCATGTTTCCTTGGATCGTCCCCGATCCAAGGACGGAACATGCAGCGGTTCGAAGTGCTACGGCCTTTGCGCGTCTTGTCAGACGCGCGGCGCTGTAGCGCACTGACCTGCCCGCCCCGATCGCGCGAGCCGCCGGGGCGGGTTTGCTTTTAATTGATACCATAGATGCGCGTAGACCTGTTCGATTTCGACCTGCCGGAAAATTCCATTGCGCTGAGGCCCGCAAGCCCGCGCGATAGCGCCCGCATGCTCGTCGTTCGCCCCGACGGCGCACCGGTTCTCGAAGATCGCGGCGTCCTCGATCTGCCGTCGTTCCTGCGGCCGGGAGATGCGCTGGTCTTCAACGACACCAAGGTCATACCGGCGCAGCTCGAAGGCGTTCGCTACCGGGGTGAGGATATAAGCACGCCCGTGTCGCTGACGCTGCATATGCGGGTTGCACCCAGTCGCTGGAAAGCTTTCGCCCGCCCGGCCCGCCGATTGAAGCCCGGGGACCGGATCAGCTTCGGACATGGCGGCAATGCCTGCCTGCTCGGTTCGCTGGAGGCCGTGGTCGAGGAAAAAGGCGATGCCGGCGAGGTGACGCTTCGCTTCGATCTCTCTGGCCCCTCGCTCGATGAGGCGATCATGGCCGTCGGACACATTCCCTTGCCGCCTTACATCGCATCCAAGCGTGCCGACGACGAGCAGGACCGGACCGACTACCAGACCGTCTATGCGCGCGAGGAGGGGGCGGTAGCCGCGCCGACTGCAGGGCTGCATTTCACCGACCGCCTTTTCGCCAAACTCGACGAAGGCGGGATCGAACGGTATTTCGTCACGCTGCATGTAGGTGCGGGAACCTTCCTCCCGGTCAAGGCAGACGATACCGCCGACCACGTGATGCACGAGGAAATCGGCCACGTCGACCCGGTGACCGCTGCGAAGCTCAATGCCGTGCGCGAACGCGGCGGCCGCATCGTCTGTGTCGGCACGACATCGCTTCGGCTGATCGAGAGCGCAGCCGCCGAAGACGGGAACATCCGTCCTTGGTCGGGCGCAACCGGGATTTTCATCACGCCGGGCTATCGCTTTCGCGCAGTCGATATGCTGATGACCAATTTCCACCTGCCGAAATCGACCCTGTTCATGCTGGTCTCGGCGTTTGCGGGGCTCGAAACGATGCACGCGGCCTATGCCCACGCGATCGCAACGGGTTACCGCTTCTATTCCTACGGCGATTCGAGCCTGCTCTTCCGGAAAGATTAAATGACCGAGACGTTCCAATTCAAACTGCTTGCGGCTGACGGCAATGCGCGCCGCGGCGAAGTCGTGACCCCCCGCGGGACGATCCGTACGCCTGCCTTCATGCCGGTCGGTACCGTCGGCACGGTCAAGGCGATGTATCTCGACCAGGTGCGCGATCTGGGCGCCGATATCATTCTGGGCAATACCTATCACCTGATGCTGCGCCCGGGCGCCGAACGTGTCGCCAGGCTTGGCGGGCTGCACAAGTTCATCCGCTGGGAACGGCCGATCCTGACCGACAGCGGCGGCTTCCAGGTCATGTCGCTGTCGAGCCTGCGCAAGCTCAACGAACAGGGCGTGACCTTCAAGAGCCATGTCGACGGCGCGCTCTATCACATGTCGCCGGAACGCTCGATCGAGATCCAGGGCCTGCTCGGCAGCGACATTCAGATGCAGCTCGACGAGTGCGTGGCGCTGCCGGCGGAACCCGACGAAATCGAACGTGCGATGGAAATGTCGCTGCGCTGGGCGGAGCGCTGCAAGGTCGCCTTCGGCGATCAGCCTGGCAAGGCGATGTTCGGGATCGTACAGGGCGGCGACATTCCCAGACTGCGCGAACGCTCGGCCCTGGCACTCAGGGATCTCGACCTCAAGGGCTATGCCGTCGGGGGTCTCGCCGTCGGTGAGCCGCAGGAGGTCATGCTCGGCATGCTGGACGTGACCTGCCCCGTCCTGCCGGCCGACAAGCCGCGCTATCTGATGGGCGTCGGGACGCCGGACGATATCCTGAAGTCCGTCGCGCATGGGATCGACATGTTCGACTGCGTCATGCCGACCCGCTCCGGACGCCATGGCCTCGCCTTCACGCGCTACGGCCGCATCAATCTGCGCAACGCCCGACACGCGGAAGACACGCGCCCGCTCGACGAACAGTCTTCCTGTCCGGCGACTCGCGACTATTCGCGCGCCTATCTGCACCACCTGATTCGTTCAAACGAATCGCTCGGCGGCATGCTGCTCAGCTGGAACAATCTGGCCTATTATCAGGAGCTGATGGCCGGCATCCGCAAGGCTATCGAAGAAGGGCGCTATACCGATTTCATGGCGGAGACCATGGAAGGCTGGCAACGCGGCGATCTGCCACCGGTGTGAGCTTCACGGCCAGAGCATTCCCATTCTTTTTCGGGATCGCGGAAATGCTCCATCCCTTTAACATTCATAGGAATGTCCGTCCGACGCCGCGCAGTCGAGCGACGATTGCACACAACGTTCTGGCCGAAGGATAGAGGCCACGGCTGTCGCCGCCTCAACCATGACCACGCCGTTGAGCCGGTAACGGCAATCTGCGCGCCCGAAAGTTAGGCGCTTCCTGAGCCACGTCGTCGCCGACGACCTCCACCGACGGAAACGAAATGAGCTTGCCGGCGGCGATGGTTTCATTTCAGCATCTGAGTTTATCGCTCTATTCTGGAAGTCGGAATCGGAAATTCCGATAGCAGAATTCTAATAAATAGGTTTGCGGAGGTCGTCCGCTTGTAGAACTATCCCAGCAAAAAACGTCCGGGGCATTGTTGACCGTTCAACGGGGGTAGGAGACAACATGAAAAGCATGGTAGCTATAGCATCGGTATCGCTGTTTATATTCTGCAGTTCGGCAATGGCAGGCTCAACGCTTGATCGCGTCAATGAAAGAAAAGAGATGGTCGTCGCCACCAATGTCGGCTGGCCTCCGCAGGGTTTTCTCGATGAGAACAACGTCCTCGTCGGCTTTGACATCGATGTCGCCAATGAAATCGGCAAACGGTTGGGCGCGAATGTACGTTTCGAAACCCCGGAATGGGCAACCATGACGGGAGGCCACTGGCAGGGACGTTTCGACCTCGGGGTCGGTTCCGTTGCTCCAACCAAGGCGCGGGCAGAGGTCATCGATTTCGCCGGAATCTATTATTACAGCCCTTATGTCTACGTCGTTCATGCCGAGAGCAGCATTCAATCGGAAGAGGAGCTGGATGGTAAGATTATCGGCGTCGAAACAGGTACGGCATCCGAGGACTTCATCAACCGTCGCCTGGAGATCGATGCACCGGGCTTGCCGCCGGTCCAATACAATCTCGAACCGGGCGAAGTGCGCACGTTTCCGGATTCAATGATGCCCTTCGATGACCTGCGTCTTGGAAACGGGGTTCGATTGGACGCTGTCATCGCCCCCGAGCAGACCGCCCAAAATGCAGTCAGAAACGGCTATCCCGTTCGTATCCTCGAGGGCGTGTATCCCTTTCGGTCGCCTGCGGTCGTCATTGCCGATAAGGGCGACTCGGAATGGACCGGCAGGATCGGTGAAATCATCAAAGCGATGAAGGCTGACGGCACGCTTGGAAAACTGACGACCAAATGGTACGGCGCTGACTACAGCAAGGACTGATAACGCTACGAAGAGTGGCTTCGGAGACGCCTAATCCGTGAGGCGGAGACAGAGCATTCGGTCTTTCTGGAACCGGTGCCCTGGTTCTTCCCCGTGTCAAGGAAAGGCCGCTCGTCGTCCATGGGACGTCTCGGATCTGGAAATCAGCTGATCGCCGTAGCAGTTTTCCTGCCGGGACGTGCTTCCTCCCTGGACTTAGCTAGAGGGGATTATCGAAGATAGCGATTGAATATCAATAAGATATTTAAACTTTTTAATGTCTATATTCAGAGACCGTAACGACTCGACGTCATGGAGAGGGCGATGTTTCGTGACCGCTCCTAATCCGCGAATGCTTCTCTACCGACTTTGCGTGGTGGTTCCGAGCGAATTTCCGCGGGCACCGCAGCACGACGCGAAACTTTTGCCGGAGCCGCAGGGGCACGGATCCTTGCTCCTGCGCTGCAATCGGCCGATCAGGGGCAGCATGATCGCGGAGGGCACCAGCGCCGCCAACAGGATCGTCAGCTTGGCCGAGAGGCCGGGTATGACGAGGCGGCGGCCTGTTTTGAAGCCGCGCCACGCCTTTTCAGCGACATAGCCCGCCTCGAGCTTGGGCAAGATCTTGAACAGTGCCACGCGATTGGCGCCTGAGGTTGCCAGAAATTCCGTCGAGACCGGGCCCGGCGCCACGCAAGTGACGGTCACGCCCGTGTGACGCAGTTCCTGGTGCAGCGCTTCCGAAAAGGAGCGGACGAAGCCCTTGCTGGCATAGTAGAGCGCCATATACGGACCCGGCGTGAAGCTCGCGACCGAACCGAGATTGATGACGCCGCCGCGACGGCGCGCGACCATGCCCGGCAGGAGGCGCAAGGTGAGTTCGGTAAGGGCGCGGATGTTGAGGTCGACGAGGCCGAGCTGTTCATCGAGCGGCAGGACCGTCGCGCCTCCGCGCAATCCATAACCGGCGCTGTTGACGAGTACGTCGCAGAACAGGCCGTTTGCGGACAGGAAGTCCTCGAGACCGAGCGCCGCATCATCAGCCAGGAAATCCAGCGGGACCGTGAACGCCTCGCCTCCGGCGTTCCGGATATCGTCGGCGGCCGCCGCCAGCGCCACTTCCGAACGCGCCACGAGTACGACCGGTGCACCATCCCTCGCGGCCACTTCGGCGATTGCCTTGCCGATTCCCCGGGAGGCACCGACGACGACGACAGCGGGACGAAGTTGATCGCCCGGCCTCATCGCGCCGCTCCGGAACCTGCCGCAGCGGTTACGTCGCGCCCGGATGCAAGCCCTTCCAGCTCCGCGGTGACTTCGCCGTTCAATATCCTCTCGAACCGCTCGAGGGCACGCGCGACGTTGGCGCCATCCATGACCCGGTGGTCATAGTGGATGCGCACGGTGACCGAGCCATCGTTGTCGATCGGGCCGTAATTGAGAAGCGAGGTTAACGGCGTGAGGGGGTTGAGCGATTCCGCGCCGAGGCCCGAATAGACCGACAGCTGAAATGTACCGAAACGGCGCGCCCTTTGCCGGCCGATGTTCAATCCGAGCCACATGAGAAGCCATCTGATCGGACCGGGGAGGCGGGCGATCTTCAGGGCGCGCCGGAATTCCTTGACCTCCAGCACGGGACTGGTTCGCGCCGTCTGCATCAAGGACCCCAGCTCCGCGATCGGACGGCGCTCCGGATTCTTGATCGTCGTCAGCAGCACGATTCGTTCGCCCTCGTACTCCCTTTCATGCGCGATGGAAGCGATGCTTCCCGGATATTCGTATAGCTGCGGTCTGGGAAATTTGACGTAAGCGCGCCGCAACTCGGGCGTCTCCTGAGCGAGAAGGCCGTATCCTTTTAGGAAGAGCGCCGTCCAGGATGGCCTGCTTTCAAGCGATGTTCTGGCCTCGAGCAACGGCCCGAGATTCATCCGCCGCTGCACGCTCACCCGCGGCACCTTCATCGAAAATCGCATGAGATCCCCGACCAGGCGCCGAGACGCTGAAAGCTTGAGGGCTCGGCCTCGCATCATGCACCTCTAGTAAATGTAAGGAATGATCCGCTTGGTGTCCGCCATGTAGTCGCGATACTCGGAGCCGAACATTTCCATCATCATGCGTTCCTCCTTGTCCACTCTCAGAAGAAAGAGGACCGCGAAACCGGCAAGACCCGCCAGCCCTGCGACCCAGTTCGGCAGAAGAAACGCCTGGCCTACGCCCATCAGCAGGAACGAAGTATACATGGGATGGCGGACCAGGGCGTAAGGACCGCGGCGAATCAGTTCGTGCTTGTCGCGAATCTCGAGCGTGATCGACCAGTTGCGACCGAGTTCCTTGTGGGTTCTGCGAAAGACCCACATGGCCAGACAGAAAATCACGGCACCGAGCACGACGGCCCAGAGCCGGGCAGGGTGGTCGGCCCCCTCCGGGATCCCGGTAGCGACATAAAAAGCGGGAATGATCGCGAGGCCAAGCAGGGCCGCCGCCAGGCCCAGCTTTTCGGAGGTTGAGCGGCGGTGGCTGACGACACGCACGCGCTTCGCGCGGCGTTCATAAGGGCGGCGAATGAAGTACCAGGCAACGATTCCGAGCACCCAGGCGATCTCGCCGATGGAGGATACCGACATGTCTAGTTCCCCAAGTCCTTAGCCTGCGCCTGGCGTCAACGATCGGGCGGGAACCTTCTTCAGCCGATGCTTCGCAGCGTGATTCTATTTCGAACGGTGACGGTTGGATCGCGAGCTCTGTGCCCGTCGCCTCTCAACCTCCGTTCATCTCCCGAAGCCTTGTAATGAATTCCTGCGGCCTAAGCCAGATGCCGGGTGTCTTATAGCCCATGGAGCGGGCGATTTCGGCCACGAAGGCGTTGCAGTTGTAGAGCGACGCGTGCCAGAACTTCGACTTGGCTTTCAGTTTGTCGATGAAAGCCACGACCTTGTTGTATTCCGCCTGCGTCAGCATGACGCGCCAGCTTGCCGAGCGGTATTCTTCCTCAAGGTCACCGTCGCTCGCGCCGGTTTCAGCCGGAACGGGCACGAAATGGCCAAGGACATACGGTGTCGGATCAAGGGTAGCCGGTGCAAGGCCGGCAACCTGGCGCTGAACGACCGCACCAGACTTGTTCGTGCGCCCGTAGATAACGTAGGTGTGGCCATAGCTCAGCGCGTAGCGGGAGCGAAATTCGATGAAATATCCCTGCTCTCTCGCTTGAGATTCGAGTTTCGCCGGCCCATTCAGGCTGCTGGAAACGTAGCGGGGTTCGGGATTTTTGTCTTGTGTCTGGCATGCAGCTGCTGCCAGTGCGACCAAGATCACAAGGGATATGCGGCCTCGTGCAAGCGTCATCACACCACTTAGATTGTCTTCCGAGTCTGACAATCCAGACCTCGGGCCGGCTCTCTGGAGTTCTTGACGCGTACTATGCCGTCAGTCTCACAGCCGGTCTAGCCTGAATAACGCGCCGTGGGAGGGCGGTCGTTGAGCTCTCCCACGGCGCAAAGTCACTGTTACTTGTATACCGGCGCCGGTTCTACCGTATCGACGGCAGCAGGCGGCGGGGCCTTACCCTTACCCTTGCCGATCGTATCACACGCGGTGAGGCCGGCAACAGAAAGCAACGCAATCATCACAACTAGAATTCGGCTCATCAAGTAGTCCTTTCCTCAATAGTCGGAATGGGTTATCGAAGGCAACACTTCAAGTAATAGTGGCGATTTGCGCCGGGGCCTAGTGCAGAAAGGACACAGTTGATAACCGCTTTATGGTTACCGGGTTATCAACCGCGTCGGAACACACGGGGCTTAGTCATTTATACCGAAATGTAACGGAAAACGCCATCAAATGATCAGCACGGTCGCACCCACCGGGGTGCGGCTGTAGAGATCGACGATGTCGTCGTTCGTCAAACGAATGCAACCGCTCGATACGGCCTGGCCGATCGTCCAGGGCTCATTCGTCCCGTGCAGCCGGAACATGGTGTCGTTTCCGCCCTGATAGAGATAGAGCGCGGCGGCCCCAAGCGGGTTATGCAGCCCTCCGCTCACTCCGCCGGCATATTGCGCCAGATGCGGCTTGCGGCGAATCATGTTTGCAGTCGGCGTCCAGGAGGGCCACTCCGCCTTGCGGCCGATTTTCGCCCGGCCTTTGAGGGTGCGGCCTTCCTCGCCTACGCCGATCCCGTAGCGAATCGCCGAACCGCCTCCCTGAACATAATAGAGGTAACGTTCTTCCGTATTGACGACGATCGTTCCAGGCGATTCGCCGCCATAATAGGCGACCTCCTGCCTGCGGTATCGTGGGTCTATACGGGTCCTGGCTGATTGCGGGCTGTCCGCCGAGCGCAACGAACTGCAGCCAGAGGCGAAGAGAGCCAGGCTACCCAGCACGAGTACCCGGCGCGTAATGCGATCCTTCTCCATTCTCACCTGCTGAGTAAATTGTGAGTCCCTACGATTTCGTGTTTAACACCCAAGCGCGTGTCGGCCAAGCCTTGCAACGGATACGACCGCAAGGATGAAACCTCTTGCGACCGGAACCGGCGTCTGATCGACTGGTTCGGGGAAGCAGCGGAGACAAGGAGCGGCACGATGAAACTCGGCCTGGAAGGAAAAATCGCAATCGTGACCGGCGCGGGTTCCGGCATCGGCGCCGCCGTCTCCAGGCAACTTGGCGGCGAGGGTGCGGAAGTGATAGTCGCCGACCGCGACGCCGATGCGGCGCGCAGCGTCGCGGCCGAGATTCGCTCTGCCGGGGGCAGGGCGCGAGACTTCACCGTCGACGTCACCGACGCGGGGGCGGTAGAGCAAATGGTCGCCTTCACCGTGCGGGAATGCGGCGGATTGCATCTTGCGGTCAACAATGCAGGCATAGAGGGCCCGCGCCAAGCGACCGCGGACTACCCGCTCGAAGATTGGCGCAGGCTGATCGAAGTCAACCTGAACGGCGTCTTCTACTGCATGAAATACGAGATCGCCGCCATGCTCGGAAAGGGCGGCGGCGCCATCGTCAACATGTCCTCGATTCTCGGTGCGGTTGCATTGCCTACCGCGTCCGCCTACACCGCCGCCAAGCACGGGGTGGTGGGGCTCACCAAGGCGGCCGGGATCGAATATGCAAGAATGGGGATTCGCATCAACGCGGTCGGCCCCGGCTGGATCGAAACGCCGCTTCTGTCGGGACATTCGGAATTGGCGAAGACACGACGCCTGGAAGCGCTGCAGCCGCTCGGCCGGCGGGGAAAACCGGAGGAAGTTGCGGCTCTCGTCTGTTTCCTGCTGTCGGAACAGGCGAGCTTCATCACCGGCAGCTATCATCCGGTCGACGGAGCTTTTACGGCGCATTAAGGCCTGTTGAGCTGCGGGATTAGAAACACCGCCAGCACAAAGCAAAGCAGGCCAAGGGACAATGGCAGCCCCTGATGTCCGATCAGTTGCATCGCCAGTCCTGTCGTGGGCGAGCCCACGATGCCGCCGATGCCCCATACGAAGGCGAAAGCCGCGTTGCCGGCGATCAAGGATTGACCCGTGAATCGCTCGCCGAGTTGGATCAGCGACATGGTGTAGATTCCGAACGAGGCTCCGCCCCAGACGAAAAAGAGCGGCCAGATAAGCCATGATTCGAAGATCGCCGGCAGCAGCAGGCAGCCACCCAGTGAAGCGAAGGCGCAGAGCATCATGGTCCGCAGCGACCCGAACCGTTCGGCCACCCGTCCCAGCAATATCTGCAGCACGGCGTTGCCTGCGATGAAACAGGTGATGAGCGAGGCGATACGCCCTTCTGTACTGCCAACCGCCGCGCCATAGACCGCGAACAGGGAAAGCAGGGTCTGCTCCAAGGCGGCTGCGGCGAAAACCGCGAACAAGAGGAGCGGCGCCAGTGCGAAAAAGCCGCCGACCGATGTCGCCTCGCCTTCATGTGGCATCTTCGGCAGGTGCGGCACGACCGCAAGCACGATCAGACCGCAGAGAAGGAAGGCCACGATGCCGACCATGAAGGGCGGCCAGCCTTGCGTGCCGACCAGACCGAGCGAGAGCGGGCCGATGGCAAAGCCGCCCGAGACGATCGACGAATAGAGGCCCATGATTCGGCCCCTCCGCCGCGCGGGCGTGATCGAGAGCAGCCAGGTCTCGCTGATCACGTACAGCGGATTGGCGAAGAACCCGAGCAGGAAACGCAGCGGCATCCAGGCCCAGACCTCCTGCGTCCAGCCGATCGCGATCAGCGTGAGCGCGGCCAGGCCCGAACACAAGATCGCAAGCCGCGCCCCGCCCACGCGCCGCGCCAGTGCCGGAATGAAGAGGGCGGATACGATGAAACCCAGCGGGGTCATCGCCGCCGACAAGCCGATCAGGCCAGGCGTCGTCCCCTGCCGCTCCAGAATGAAGCTGAGCAGGGGATAGGTCAGCCCCTGTGCCACGGCGAACACCGTGACGGTCGCGATGATGCCGGCCATAGCGGCCCACGGGATCTGGTCCTGTCGCGATAAAGTCGTGCTTTCAGCGGTCATGCAGACTTGCCTTATACTTGCCAGAAGGGCTTGGCGATCTCCGCCTCGGCCTCAAGCCTCGTCAGACCGATATCGCTGATCAAATGGGGATCGTCCTTCAACTTTTGCTCAAGTTCGCAGCGAAAGCGCTTCCGCTCGTCCCAGGTCGCGATAATGCTTCGAAGGGTGGCGGGGCGGTAGGGACGACGCGGCGTTTCCGTCACAACGGAGGGGATATCGTTCATGGTAACCTCCACACGGTTTGAGGGGCAGAGCCCTCGACCCGAAAGAGGATGAATTCTGCGTGATGCGAACAGCGTGGTAATTAAGCTCTTCCAAAAAGTTCTCAAAAATTTCCAAACGGACTATAGATGCGCCCTATGCAGGGATCGCGCTTCGTCTTTGGTCCGTTCGTCCTTGATCCGGGTGCGGGAACGCTCGTTCGGAACGATGAGCCCGTTGCCGTCGGCTATCGCGGGCTGAAGCTGCTTGAGGCGCTCGTCGGACGGCCTGGTGAGATCCTGGGAAAAGCCGAGCTGATGGATGCGGCGTGGTCGGGCAGGGCGGTGGAGGAAGGCAACCTCACCGTCCAGATCGCGCAACTGCGGAAGATGCTTGGTGCGCCCCCCGACGGCGGCGAATGGATCGCCACGATTCCGCGGGTCGGCTACCGCTTCACGGGGCCTGTCGAAAAGGCCGGTGGCGCGAAGCGAAGTGCACTGCCGCTGCCGGACGAACCGTCCATAGCCGTGTTGCCTTTCGTTAATTTCAGCAGCGATCCGGAGCAGGAATCCTTCGCGGACGGGTTGACCGAAGACCTGATCACCGACCTGTCCAGGATCTCCGGCCTATTCGTCATCGCGCGAAACTCGGCCTTTGCCTTCAAAGGAAAGGCGAGGGACGTGCGCGAGATCGCTGAGGACCTCGGCGTGCGCTATCTGCTGGAGGGTAGCGCACGACGCGCCGCGGGGCGGGTGCGCATCAACGCACAGCTGGTCGATGCGGTGAGTGGCAATCATCTATGGGCGGAACGCTTCGATCGCAGCCTCGAAGATATCTTTGCCGTTCAGGACGAGGTCACCGGCAAGATCGTGGAGGCGTTGCTCGGCCGGCTGCGCCCACAGCCGCCGCGCAACCGCCCCAAAAATCTCGAGGCCTACGATCTCTGCGTGCGGGCGCGCAAGCTGATCGATGATTCGCCTCAGACGGCGCGGGAAGCGCATCTGATGCTCACGCGCGCGGTTTCGCTCGATCCGGAATATGCCGAGGCCTATCGCTGGCTCGCCATGAACCATTGGATGAGATGGGTGCATTGGGGCGAACCGGTCGAACCCAACCGTAGCGTTGCTTTGGAGCTGGCGCGCAAAGCCGTGGCGATCGATCCCAACGATGCCGGGTGCCGCTGGGTGCTGGCCAACCTGCTTGCCTATGAGCGCAGCTTCGCCGAGGCGGATGCGGAATTCGCCAAGGCGATCGAGCTCGATCCGAACGAGGCCGATACCTGGGCGACGTTATCCGACATCGCGGTCCTGGACGGGCGGGTGGAGGAGGGCCTTGAGCACATCCGCAAGGCGTTCCGGCTGAACCCGTTTCCGGCAAGCTGGTACTATCTGACGCTCGGCCAGGCGCAATATGCCGCCGGCGAATACGAAGCCGCCGTCGAGACACTGCGCCGGGACGAGACTTATCGCACCAGCTCGCGACGTTTCCTGGCGGCAAGCCTTGCCCAACTGGGCCGGCTCGACGAGGCGCGCGCGGAGGTCGAACTGTTCCTCGTCGGCAACCCGCATTTTACAACCCGCCACTGGGCGGATACGGAGCCGTTCCGCGACGCTGCGACGCTTGCGCATTTTGTCGACGGCTACCGTAAGGCGGGCCTTCCGGAGTGACGCGAATCGATCGTTCGTTCGTGCGGCCTATTCCTCGAAGCGACTCGTTTCGTCACGGTCCCGCTCGTATCGTCTCTTGAGGGGAAACTGCGGCAGCCAGGATTCGCGGCGGACGGTCCAGCTTTCGTAGGTCGGCATCAATTGATCAGGGGCGTCCAAGGATCCGAGGCTCACTTCGATTTCGTCTCCGCTGCGTGCGAAGACGGTCGAGCCGCAGCGGGGGCAGAAATGCCGACCGGCGTAATCGCGCGTCTCGCCATCGATCGTCACAGAGTTCTCAGGGAAAATGGCGGACGCATGGAAAAGGGCCCCGTGATGCTTGCGGCAGTCGAGACAATGGCAGAGGCCTACCCGGTATGGTCGTCCCGTCGCCACAAATCGCACGTTGCCGCACAGGCAACCGCCTGGGAATCGATCCATACTGCGTCTCCTTCAAATCAAGCGGTCCAGCGTTGACGTCAACCAGCGCCACGAGCGACGCGGCTTGTCGCAGTTCTATCTGGCCCATGTAGAATGTGACGGGCTGGTCCGGCTTGCAAGGTCAGGTGGGTCGGGTGAGGGGCCATCCAATGCTTAGCATTTTGGAGTTTCAATCACCTCGCTCTTGGGAGATGGTTCCGGATGAATTCATACCACCGGATACGCCAGGAGCGCGCAATGCTTCCAGAAATTGAGCTCGTTGCCGACGTCGATGTAGTGGCCATGTCACCACTGGTTCGCGGCATGGTCATGGCCGTATCCTATGCCGACACCGAAGGAGGCATCGGCCTGACTGCGTCTGGTGCGATGAACCGCAAGTTCGTGCACTGGGCCGCCGTTCACTTCGATTGGCCCGACTACACGTCGGAGGATCTGTACAGCATCAGCAAGGTTCTGAACGAAGCTGATATGCCGCCGCTTTGGGTGGTCCGCGACATGCTCAAGCACCTGAGGCTTGTGCGGCGAAACAAAGACCGACTGCTTCCCACCAAACGCGGTCGGGACTTTCTCGCAAGACCCCACACCTTCTTCGATCAGATCGCGACAGACTATCTTTATGCCTATATCGACTACGGGCAGGCACAGGACGATGTGCGGGAGCGGATGCGGTGGTGGCACGTCTTTCTCAATCTTATCAATATCAAGGCGAGAAAGGGCTGTTCGCTGGATGACCTGGTGAACGAGTTATACCCGAGCGAGTCGTACTCAGTGACGCAAGCTTCAATGGTCAGAGCGGAGTTCCGCCACGACATCATGCGGCCCCTGTGCTGGCTGGGATTGCTGCGGGAAGAGCGCGAAGGGCTAAAATTTCTGCAGGACGGTACCTATTACAAAACACCTCTATGGGGGGCCTGTTTAGAGTTGGAATCCGACACCCAAGCCGAGATTACCGTCTCTTGAGACACATGCAAAAATCCTCAAGGCTCATCGTTTTTATTGGCATGTCGCACTTGGAAATAGAATGTACCCGGCTACATATTTTGTGGCGGCCATGTTGAAATGTCCGCTCCGGCGCAAAGTTGAAATGTCACTTTGGATACGTCTTCAGCCATTTAGAAATACGACAC
Organism: Ensifer sp. R1-3; assembly: GCF_056739175.1. Classification (NCBI taxonomy): domain Bacteria; kingdom Pseudomonadati; phylum Pseudomonadota; class Alphaproteobacteria; order Hyphomicrobiales; family Rhizobiaceae; genus Ensifer; species Ensifer sp. R1-3. The sequence continues at coordinate 1,123,885 of NZ_CP096515.1, read as the reverse complement.
GCGGCATCTCCACTGGCGCTGAGCCAAGCCCCCGACCGGACCGGCTGGATCGGGTTGTAAGGGAAGGGAGGGGGCGGATGAGACGCACCCATCGGCTTTAGCTTTGACAGTTGCAGCAGCCAGTCATTCCGCCGCATCGAGCTCAGAGAGCGCTTGTCGCCGTCGGGCAATGACCGCTGGATCGTTGGTGAAATCCGTCCGCTTGCCCGGCTTGCGGCCACGCGGTCGGTAGCCGATCTTCTCGCTGTTGGTCTTCACCTTCGGCGCCGGCCGCTCGTCCTGGCGCGCCTTGATGTAGGCCAGGACATCACCGAGCCGCTTGTTCTCGGTGATCGCCGCATGCGTCACCCGCTGGTCCTTGTCGAATACCCGGTAGGGCAGGGAATGGCCTTTCCACCGCACATCGAGCCGGCCGTCGGCATAGGCGTAGGTCTCGACATAGCGACCGACCAGCCCGCGCGTCACCTCGGTCTCCTCAAGCATGATCCGCTGGCGCTCGAACGAAAACGTCAGCTGCGCACCGACGTAGCGCTGCTCGCGTTTGCACAGGATCTCCTTGAGCCGATCCGGGGCAAGATTCAGCGACCGATGCAGATCATCAGGTCGGGCAGGGGTAATGGCAAACTGCCGGTTATAGCCCTCCATGAACCGAGGCAGGAAGGCGTTGCCGTCGTCCATGCCACAGATGCCCTCCAGGCGCAGATCCTTAATCAAACGGTCCTGCAGCGTCCGGTTCATCCGCTCGACCCGGCCCTTCGCCTGGCTCGAATTTGCACAAAGAATCTCAATGTTTAGCTCTGAAAGCGCACGCCCGAACTGGGTCATGCCCTGGCCGCCCTTGGCGTCTTTCTTCGCCACCCGGAACACGGAATGCTTGTCGGAATAGAAGGCGACCGGAGCACCATGATTTTTGAGATAAAGCTCCAGCGCCTCGAAATAGCTGAACGCACTTTCCGAGCGCACGAAACGCAACTGCATCAGCTTGCCGGTCGCATCATCGATGAACACCAGCAGCGAGCATGGATCACCGCGATCCTCGAACCAGCGGTGCTCCGATCCATCGATCTGTACCAGCTCGCCATAGGCCTCGCGTCGCAATCGTGGCTGGTGGAAGGTGCGCCGCTGCTTGCGCGACAGCCAAAGTCCGGCCTCCGACATCCATTTGCGCAAGGTCTCGCGCGACACCCGCAAGCCATCGCGCTCGGCAAGCTTCTCTGCCGCTAGCGTCGGACCAAAGTCGGCATAGCGTTCGCGAACCAGCGTCACTGCATAATCCCGAACGCCGTCGCTGATCCGGTTGTTCGATGGCCGACCGATCGCCTTGTGCCGGATCGATGCGGCACCATCCGTCCGGATCCGCTCCAGCAGTCGACGCACCTGGCGCGTGCTTAACCCCAGAACATGAGCGGCCGTTACCAGCGTCATCCGACCATCGATGACCTTCGACAAAACCTCAATCCGCTGCAGATCACGCTCGCTCATCGCAATCAATCCCATCCGCAATCTCCCAGGTCATCTAAACCCGGGGAGAGTGACATTCTTACATTGCAGAAACAGGACACTTTAACTTTGCGGCTACATATTTGCGTCGCATAAGATAGATTATGGAACTAACTAACCGCTGTGAACTAAGGCCTGTCGAGATTCGGGATGCCCCGACGCGGCTTGTTTGATTCCCTCATCCCTTGTGCTTGTCACAGGGATCCAGCCAGACCAAGCCCTTGGGCTGAAAGAACTCTTCCCGCACCGCAGACGCGGCGCTGCTCTCATCTCTGTGACAAGCACAGAGATGAGGACGAGGAGAAACGTCATCATCCATCTCGCAGCAACCGGCGTCATAAGATGAATCTCGACATGACTTAGAACCGATGTAAGCCGCATCGGATCAGTGCCTTAGAGAAAATCGCTGATATGAGACTTTATGCGTCATCCACCGTCGGCCGGTCGATATCGAACTCCAGGCGCATCATGTCGTAAGCCGGCTCGACGTGATCCGGCGTCTCGCCGCATACGGTTTCGTAATCCATCGGCACATGCATATGCGTGAGTACGGCGCGCTTCGGCTGCAGACGGTTGATCCACACGAGCGACTGCACCAGGGACAAGTGACTCGGGTGAAACTTGTACTGCAGCGTGTCGATGACGAGCAGATCGAGCCCGCCGAGCTTCGAGACCGTTTCCACCGGAAAGTCGCTGACGTCGCTGCAATAGGCAAAACCGCCGATGCGGAAGCCGAGCGAATGGACGTTGCCGTGAAACTGCATCAGCGGCTCGAACGAGATCGGCCCGCCGGCTCCATGGATGGTCAACGGCGGCAGGTCGTCGGGAATCACATAGGGCTCGACGATCGGCGGATAGCCGCTGCCTGGCGGCGACTCCAGACAATAGCGGAAGCCGTCGCGAATACGGGCCATCGTGAACGCATCGGCCCAGATCGGCACGCGCCTGCGATTTTCGATGACGAAACCGCGCAGATCGTCGATCCCGTGCAGATGGTCCGCATGGGCATGGGTGTAGAGCACGGCATCGATGTGGCGTACATTCGCCGCGATCATCTGGGCGCGGAAATCCGGGCCGGTGTCGATCACGACGGTCGTCTTGCCGCCGTCCGGCGCAAACTGTTCTACGAGCAGGGCCGCCCGCATGCGACGGTTGCGGGGGTTCGACGGATCGCAGGCGCCCCAATCACCGGTGATGCGCGGCACGCCCGGCGACGAGCCGCAGCCCAGAATGGTGAAGGCCCGCCGAAACGCCATTTCAAAGCCTCGGCATCTTCGAGAAGATCCTGAAGGCGTTTTCGGTCGTGATTTCGGCAATCTCCTCCCTGGAGACCCCGATGGCTTGCGCCAGCACCTCGGCCGTGTGCGCCACGTAGGCCGGTTCGTTGCGCCTGCCTCGGAACGGCTTCGGCGCCAAATAGGGCGCGTCCGTCTCGACGATCATCCGATCGCGCGGGACCGTCCTGGCGATGTCCCTCAGTTCCTCGGATTTAGGGAAAGTCAGGATCCCCGAAAAGGACACATAGCCGCCGAGCTCGACGCCGATCCGGGCGAGATCCGGGCCGGACGAGAAGCAATGGAGAAGGAAGGGGAAGGCGCCCTTCCCCGATTCCTCGGTTAGAATGGCAGCCATATCGTCGTCGGCCGACCTGCTATGTATGACGAGCGGCAGTCCGGTTGTTCGCGCTGCCGCGATATGCCGCCTCAGGCCCACCGCCTGCGCGTCGCGCGGCGCGTTGTCGTAAAAATAATCCAGCCCCGCCTCGCCGATCGCGACGACCTTGGGATGGGCGGAGAGCCGAACGAGATCGTCGGCCGTCACGTCCAGTTCCTCATCGGCATTATGCGGATGCGTGCCGACGGAACAGAAGACGTTCGGATATCTCTCGGCGATCGCGAGGATCGTGTCGAATCGTTTCACCCGGGTCGAAATCGTGACCATCTGCCCCACGCCGGCGTCGCGCGCGCGCTCGATGATGGCGTCGCGCTCGGCCTCGAAATCCGGAAAATCCAGGTGGCAATGGGTGTCGATCAGCATGGTTTCGTCTTCACTCAGGCTTCCGGCGCGACATAGCGCGGGAAGACCGGCTTGGGTGCTTCGAGCGGCGTTCCGGAGACGAGGCGCCCGGCTTCGCCGAGATGCGCAAAATCGCGGCGGTCGGTCGGGACGGCGACGAGATCCAGGAGTTTTCCGGCCGATTCCGGCATGAAGGGCTGCAGAAGGATCGCGACCTGGCGAACGACCTCCGCCGTGACGTAGAGCACGGTTGCCATGCGGCTCGGATCGGTCTTCTTCAGCGCCCAGGGTTCCTGGCCTGCGAAGTAGCGGTCGGTCTCGGACACGACAGCGATGATCGCCGCAAGTGCGCGATGGATGAGCTGTTTGCCCATTTCTTCGCGTGCGGTGCCGATCAGCGAGTCGGCGGCGGCGAGCATCGCCTTGTCCTCGTCCGTCAGCGGACCACAGAGCGGCATCTGGCCGTCGCAATTCTTGACGATCATCGACAGGGAACGGCTGGCGAGATTGCCGATGCCGTTGGCGAGGTCGGAATTGATGCGGGTCGCGATCCCCTCCTCGCTGTAGCTGCCGTCCTGGCCGAAGGAGACTTCGCGAAGGAAGAAATAGCGGATCTGATCGAGACCGAAGTGCTCGACCAGATTGAACGGGTCGACCACGTTGCCGAGCGACTTCGACATCTTCTCGCCCTTGTTGAGCAGAAAGCCGTGAGCGAAGACGCGCTTGGGAAGCGGAAGACCGGCCGACATCAGGAATGCCGGCCAATAGACGGCGTGGAAACGGATGATGTCCTTGCCGATGACGTGGATGTTCGCCGGCCAGAACTTCGCCCGCGGACCCGTCGGGTCGGTCAGATAGCCGGTGGCCGTGACGTAGTTGGTGAGCGCGTCGACCCATACATACATGACATGAGAGGGATCGTTCGGAACCTTGATCCCCCAGTCGAATGTGGTGCGCGAGACGGAGAGGTCCTTCAGGCCCGACTTGACGAAGGAGATGACCTCGTTGCGCCGTTCCGCCGGGCCGATGAAGTCGGGATTTTCCTCGTAGTGCTTCAGGAGCTTGTCCTGGTAGGCGGAGAGCCGGAAGAAATAGCTCTCTTCCTCCACCCATTCCACGGGCGTTCCCTGCGGTCCGTAACGTACGCCGTCGCCGCGCAGCTCCGTCTCGTTCTCCTGGTAGTAAGCCTCGTCTCGAACGGAATACCACCCGGCGTAGGAATCCTTGTAGAGGTCGCCCGCCTCGCCCATGCGGATCCAGATCGCCTGCGATGCCTCGTGGTGGCGCTGTTCGGTCGTGCGGATGAAATCGTCGTTGGAGGCGTTGAGCAGCCGCGCCATGTTCTGGAACTCGGCCGAATTGCGGGCGGCCAGCTCCTGCGGCGAAATTCCTTCCTTCTTCGCCGTCTGCTGCATCTTCTGTCCATGTTCGTCCGTCCCGGTCAGGAAGAAGACCTCGCGCCCGTCGAGCCGCTGGAAGCGTGCCATTGCATCCGTCGCGATCAGTTCATAGGCATGACCGATATGCGGCTTGCCGTTCGGATAGGAAATCGCGGTGGTGATGTAGAACGGGGACGTATCTCTCATAGCGGGCTTCGATATCCTCGGGATCGGAACTAAGGGTGCTATTAGCGCATAGGCTTCAGGTAGGAAACTGCCGGGGCAAGAAAAAGCCCTCCGTCGCGTGACCTCGCCGGGAATCGGTCCCGGTTGACAGGAGCGGAAAACGGGAACAAAACAAAAACAACTAGATCATTTCACACTACGCCCTTCCGGGACGGAAGACCGTGTCCTGGAAGTGCTTCAGGGAGGCGTGCGTGCTCGGCGAACTCAAACGAAAATTCGAGGAAGCGTCCGCGATCTATGCGGCCAGGCATGCGATCAGACGTGACCCGGATTGGTATATCTTGAAACTGCAGGAAGAGGTGGGGGAACTGACGCAGGCATGGAACAATGCAACCGGCCGCGGGCGCAATCGGGAGGCCCCGCCGGACACGCTGCAGCAGTCGCTTGCCGACGAAACGGCAGATATTCTGGGTCATGTCCTGCTCTTCGCCCACCACAACGACATCGATCTCGCTGCGGCGATAGAGCGAAAATGGAAATTCGCGCCTAGTCGTGATGACCAGGCCCGGACCGACCTAAAATCATGAACGTGATCGTTTCATTAAGTCGAGGCGCGGGATGCGCGGAAAACCGCGCACACTTTTCCTCATTCCCTATTGCCTATAGAGCCTCTTTGAGATCGTCGAGCAAGGAAAGGATGGTCTGCTTGCGATCGAGGTTGTAGGCATTGCTCACCGCCATGCGTTCGCCAACGATGCTGGAGAGTCTCGCGAACCGTTCGGCCCTGCCCACGTCGCCCGCGATCGCCGCTTCGCGCGCCAGCTGCATGATGCGTCCCGACAGCAGCGACGAGAAGAAATCGAAAATCGTCTCGCTGTCCTTTCCCGAAAGAACGTCAGCGAGCTTGTGCATGTTCTTGCGGGCGGCCGGTCCCTGCCCTGCCAGGATGTCGTCGAAAGCCCCGGCGATCTCCAGTCCGCCATAGTTGATCAGCTTCAGCGCCTCCGAAACGCTGCCGCTCGCCGCGGCGAGGACCCGTTCGGCGTCAGGACCGGCGAGATCGAGCCCGAGATGCGCAAGTGCCTGGCGCAGGGCTTGTGTATCCAGAGGCTTCAGCCGCAAAGGCAGGCAACGCGAACGGATGGTCGGCAGGAGTTTTCCCGGCGCATGGGTGAGCACCAGGAACAGCGAACGGCGCGGCGGCTCCTCCAACATCTTCAAAATGGCATTGGCGGCGTTGCGGTTGAGATCGTCGGCCGGATCGATGATGACGATGCGCCAGTTTCCGGTGCCCGACGTCTGGCCGAAGAACTTGCCGGCGCGGCGAACCTCGTCGACCGTGATCGCGCCCTTCGCCCTGCCCGTCTTTTCGTCCACTGGGCGCGCGAGATGCAGGAGGTTGTGCGATGCGCCCGAAGCAAGCTGTCTCGTGACCATCGAGGCTGGATCAGGGTCGGCAAGCCTTTCGGGGGCGTCTGCCGGATCCGGATGGCTCAGAATATGATTGGCGAAGCGAAAGGCGAGAGTTGCCTTGCCGATCCCTTCCGGCCCTTCGATCAGGACCGCGTGATGCCCCTTTCCGGACCTGTAGCTCTGCGCGAGAAAGGCTTCCGCCTCCTGATGACCGAAGAGCTTGCTGTTCGTCGCGGGAGCAAGCGCCCCCTCCAGCACACCTGGCTGCTCCGCGGTCATGACGTCGCTTCCGCATTGGAGGGTTGCGGCTTGCCCTCGAGGGGCAATAGCGCCTCGACGAGACTCAATACTTCGGCAGCGATCGCGGTCGGCGGACGGTTGGCATCGACGACGCGGCAACGCTCCGGATCGGCCGCAGCAATATCGAGAAAGGCTTCGCGCCGCTTTTCATGCGTCTCCAGCTGTTCCTTTTCAAATCGGTCGGGACTGTCGTTTGCGGCGCGGCGGCGGGCGCGCTCCAGCCCGACCGAAGCGGGAAGGTCGAAGATGATGGTGCAGTCGGGAATGACACCGTTCACCGCAACGCGTTCCAGGGTCTCGACGAAAGCCGGTTCCAGATTGCCCGTCACGCCCTGATAGACACGCGAGGAATCCATGAACCGATCGCAAAGGACGATCGTTCCCTGCTCAAGCGCCGGCCGGATCACCTCCTCGACATGATCGCTGCGTGCGGCCGCAAAGAGGATCGCCTCCATGCGGACTCCGAAGGACTCGGCCGCGCCGGAAAGAAGCACGTGGCGAACGGCTTCGGCGCCCACGGAGCCTCCCGGCTCGCGCGTGGTGAGCACGCGGTAGCCGCGCGCGCTCAGCGCTTCCGCAAGAAGGCGCATCTGGGTCGACTTTCCGGCCCCCTCTCCCCCCTCGAATGTTATGAAAAAACCCTTGGCCAGCGACACTTCAATTCCCGGATCGGCGTGCATTATCGTCCCTGTTTAGCCGATCGGTCCGGCGGAAGGAACCGTCGCGACGCGCATTTGTCACAGCCAGAAGAACAGCAGTTCCTGCAGCGCGTCGATCGCCCGGCTCGTGAGCGTCCCGGGCTCGACCGCCCTCGCCGTCTTCACGGGAACTTCCCGCAGCAGCTTGTCCCCGTTCCAGAGCTTGACGACGCCGACCTGCTGACCGGCAGCGACGGGTGCGTTGAGCGGCCATTTGTAGACGATGCGTGCCGTCAGCCGTTCAGGATTTTTGACCGGCAGCAGAACGTCGACCGGGCTGCCCGCCACGAGCGCCACTCGGGAATCCGCACCGCCGTAGACGCTCGCCTCTCCGATGGTTTCACCATCGGCGAAGATGCGCCGTTTCTCGAAAGCGGTCATCGCCCAATCCAGGACCCTGCGGCTCTCCTCGATTCTCTCCTTTTCACTCTCGAGGCCCCCCATCGCGAGATAGACGCGGCGGTCGCCGCGTTGCATCGAGACGGCGAGCGAGAAGCCGAAACCCTCCGCAAAGCCGGTCGCCAACCCATCGACGCCGACATTCGCGGCGATTAGAGGGTTCTTGTTGCGCTGAAGGATCTTGTTCCACTCGAATTCCGGCTGCGAATAGAGCCGGTAATAATCCGGGTGCGCCTCGTATAGGTGCCGCGTAAGGGCGACGAGTTCGCGCATCGTGACCTTGTTTTCGGGATGCGGCAGCCCCGTGGCATTCTTGAAGGTGGCGACCGGCAGCCCGAGATCGCGTGCCCGCTTGGTCATCAGTTCGGCGAAAGCAGCCTCGCTGCCAGCCATTCCCTCAGCTAGGACAATGCATGCGTCGTTCGCGAGTTGCACCGTTGCGCCCTGGATGAGGTCCGCAACGCGGATCCTGGATTTGATCGCGGCGAACATCGTTGACGTGCCGGAGGGGGCCCCGCCTGTACGCCACGCGTGTTCAGAAACCTCGAAACTCGTCTCGGGCGTCAGTTCGCCCTTATCCAGGGCCTCGAAAACCACCTCCATCGCCATGAGCTTGGCGAGCGAGGCAGGCGGGACGGGTGCATCCTCGTCGCGTGAAAAGAGCACCGTGCCCGTTTCGGCATCGACGAGATATATCTGCTTCGCTTTGGTGTCGAAGGCGGGCGTCTGGGCGACCGCTTGCCCCGAAACGATGGCCGCGAGGAAACCTACGACCGCAAGCCACTTCATGCGCATGAGAAACTCCGGTTCTTCATGGGCATATCAGCGCGAAAAGCCCTCTTCAACCGGCGTCAGCGCGAGTCGGCGTTTCGGTGCTGGCGCTTCGCATAGGCGAGGATGGAATCGGGTGTCAGCGGATTGCGATCGACCATGATCGCCTCGAAGGGCGAAGGCTTGTCGCTGACGCGGACTTCGACATATGCCGCGGCATAGGCCATGCTGCCGTCCGGCAGCGGGATCAATTGCGGGCGCGACGTCGGCATGGGCCCTATCTGCGGCAGAACGACGAATTCGCCGAAGGCGCTTGTTGCCGCCGGGGCCTGCGCCGGTTTGGCGAGCGCGGTCACCGGCACGCCGGCATCGAGCATCGATTTATTCGGAACCGGGACGGCGCGGAGATTCGGAACCATGTCGCGCAGCGGCTCGTTGGAAGCCACCATCACGCCTGAGGCGATCTGCCCTTCCGGCATCACGCTCGGGCCACGGTCGCCCTTCCTGACGTACGAAGCCATGAGGTAGGGCATGTCATTGCCTTCGAGCGGCGCACGGCCGACATATTGAACGCGGACATTGGCGCTGCCCTTGCGCTTGATGTCCAGCAGATCGGCGGTCTTCGAAGAGACGTCGATGATCCGGCCGTATTCATAGGGGCCGCGATCGTTGACACGCACGATGACAGACGTGCCGTTCTCCAGGTTGGTCACGCGCGCATAGCTCGGCAGCGGAAAGGTCGGGTGAGCGGCCGAAAGGTGATGCTTGTCGTAGACCTCGCCATTTGCCGTCAGACGGCCATGGAAGGCCGACCCGTACCAGGAGGCCATCCCGCTCTTGTTGTAGCCGAAATCCTCCTTCGGCTGATACCACCTGCCCTTGACCTGATAGGGCTTGCCTACCTGGTAGCGGCCGCCGCCCTTCGGGATGTTGTTTCCGGTAGCGACCCTGGGACTGGCTTTGACGCCATAAACGGACTCCGCGAAGTATTCCTTGCTCCGCGACTTGGTCTTCTTGACGCTCGATGTCGATCCGCAGGCCGCAAGCACCGCGCAAAGCAACGGAACCGCTGCGAGACGGAGCCCCCTCACAAGATATGCCGCACCGTTATTGGATGTCATCTGTCCCACAAGATCATTCGCAAAGCCACACCCGAATTCCGCTCCTGCAGCGCTCACGCTTCCGACCGGACGCGCAAGGATCGGCGCAATCGTGCAGTAATTCCCCCCGCGAGAATTTCGCCGTCCCGAAACGGAACAGTCGAACAATCATGACAACAACAAGGCGAAATTGCGAACCGGAGGACGAAGGGGCGCCAAAAAACGCTCGCTATGGTTTACGGAACGTAAATGAGCCGCTGGACCATAGTCCGAGAGAGCCTGCCAAAGGTCCTAAACCCGTTGCCGGGTATCCCTGCCGACACATATCGTAATAAGCACCCGCACGGCTCGTCAGCCGCGGGGTGCGGCGGCCTCAGAGCTGGCCGAAGCTTCCCGTCGGTGCAACTCTGAGGCTCCGTTACCGGTTGGCGTGCTGCCCGTGTTCCGCCCGGCGTCCGAGAGGATCTCGCAATGTACGATAGAGACGATTATGGGCCGCCGGAGCGACGGGCGGCAACCGGCCTGCCCTTGGGCGTGATGCTCCTGTCGGTGCTGGCGATTGCCGTTTATCTGCTTGCCGGAGCGGCGCTTCTGGAGGGTAGAAGTCGGGACGTCGCGGCGTACGACGTCCCCCGGGCAGGCGACGGAAGTCTGACTGCAGCGCCTGACACCGGACAGCGCCCGTGACGATGGCCCACAACCGTGTCATGGGCGTATGCGGCCAAGTGCACCCTCGGAAGGACGCTCATGAACACCGAGAAGATGAGAATGCTCATAGAGGATTGTCGCAGGGACCTGTTCGCCTATTTGGCGCCCGGCAGCGGCATCAGCGACCGCGAGATGATCATCGCCCTGCTCCATCGCCTCGATGGACTGCAGGCCAGAGACGCGCTTGACGAAGACTTCGACTGGCCGCCATTTGCGCCGGAGGAACGACTGGATGAACAATCCGGCCGCGACCGGACCAGCCCCCGCCTCAGGATAATTCTCAACCGTCGCATACAATGATCATCCGGGATCCACGACAGCACCCGATTCTCTGCCGGCGCGGCACGCCTGGAATGCACGCGAATGCTCCGGAGCAAGTTGACGCTGCGATCAAAGCTGATAAAAAGCCAGCCGTTGGTGAATGGGCAGCAAGCCCGGTAGCGATCGCCGGTCTATCGAGAACTCGGAAACGAATTTCACGAATCTCACAGCATTTTGGCGTGCGCAAAAACCAAAAATGTCAGCCGCGAAGAATCGCGTATGGCACCGGCATGGACAGGTGGCCGAGTGGTTTAAGGCTCTGGTCTTGAAAACCAGCGTACGGGAAACCGTACCGTGGGTTCGAATCCCACCCTGTCCGCCATCAACGTGACGCTCACTCGCCGACGTGGCATTGTTGGCGGGCGTGCCGGACTGTCGTTCAAAAGCTCCGCCCTATCCGCCTTCAATGTTCGCTATGCCTGCAAACACCTCAGCATTGCCCGCCATCGGGCGCTGAAGCTGGGCGACGTCATTCAGCAGTTGCTGTTTGCATCCACGCACTTGAATTCGCACATTGGAGTTTTCGGCTCAGACAAAAAATCTCCGAATGGGGGTGCCGCTATGCAGTGGCGGAGTCGATCAACTTTACACCGCCCCATGTCTTCCGCGCGGCAATCACAAGCGACTGGCGTCTACGGAAGCGGATTTCTCGGCGGCTACCCGCCCTCGCGCTATGCGAACCAGCTGCCGCATTGCCCCATGGTCCAACTGCCAGACGGTTCGCGCTCGTACTAGTCTTTGGTTGATCCGTCCCAGTGGCGTCTTCCGAAGTCGACCGAGGTTGAAATCATGACCAGAAAACGTGCGAACTTGATCGTCGCTGCAATGTTTTGTTCGGCGACGGTCGTCACCTCCTCTGTCAATGCGCAGGATCAGGCCGCACCACCGCTTGTGACGCAGATCGGCAACGGCAACTGGCTTCCGCAGGAGGAAGCGGAGTCGCTGCGCGACGAACTCTACTATCAACGCGCGATCCATGCCTACATAACCATGCTTCCGGCGCTGAACGTGATCGGTATGCGCGACGGTTCGGAGGCGACATTCGGTAAAGGCTACAACATCCTGCCAATCTGGAAGGACCGGATGGACTCGCGCACGTGGGTGCCGACACCGAACGCCGACGTAATCTACTCGATGAGCTATCTCGACCTGAAGGAAACCGGCCCGCTCGTCGTCGCCGCGCCACCCAATGTCATCGGCATGTTTACCGATTTCTTCCAGCGTACGATCACGGATGTCGGACTGATTGGACCGGATCGCGCGCGCGGCGGCCTCTACCTCCTGCTGCCGCCTGATTATGACGGCGAGGTTCCGCAGGGCTACTTCGCGTTCAAAGCGAAGACCTACAATGTCTTTCTGTTCTTCCGGACGATCATGGCGAAGGGCGAAAACGGACCGGACCCCAAGCCCGCCGTGGCGCTCGCGGAGCAGACGCGCGTCTATCCGCTTTGGACGCCCGAGAAAGACGTCAAGCCGATGCAGTTTCCTAACGGCAGCGGCAAGCGCATCAACATGATGTATCCGGTCGATAACGCCTACTGGACCAAGTTGAAGGAGTTCGTCGACCACGAGCCGGTCTCGGCGATTGATTCCGAACTGCGCGGTGTGCTGGCATCGATCGGCATCATCAAGGGCCAGCCCTTCGAGCCGACCGGGAAGCAGCAGGAACTCTTGAAAAAGGCGGTCGAGACAGCGCCCAAGATGATCTTGGCGCAGCGCCAGCTCGGCCGACCGGACGGACGCAATCGCTACTACACCGACAGGCAGTATGAAAATGTCTGGGCCAGCGGCACATCCGAATGGCTCCAGGACAGTTATCTCGATGTCGACCAGCGGGCTGGCTATTTCCAGGTTGCCTATTCATCGGCTCCGGCAATGGTCATGCGGACGCTGGGGGCAGGTTCCAAATACCGGGTTGCATACCGAGATGCCGCGGGCGAGTTCCTCAACGGCTCCAGCACCTACAGGCTGCATTTGCCACCCAATCCGCCGGCTGCCCTGTTCTGGGCGGTTACCGCCTACAACATCACCGACGGCACGATGGTGGAAGCGCCGCAGCTGATGCCGTCCATCAACGGCTTCAACAAGGTCGCGACGAACCAGGACGGCTCGGTGGACCTGTGGTTCGGACCGGAAAAACCTGCCGACGCGCAGGACTCGAACTGGATCCAAACCGTCGGCGGCCGAAATTTCCTGATAGCGCTGCGTCTCTACGGAACCGGCGTCGAGTTCTTCGATCAGACCTGGAAGCCGGATGATGTGGTCAGGGTGGAGTGAGGTCGGGGCGCGTCCCCAACGAAACGCGCCCATGTCCAAGTGCCCAACCGGAGCGATTCAACAGAGGAATATGCTATGAAAACGAGTTTCAATGATCAACTCGACATCACCCGGCGCGACTTGATGAAGGGCGGCATGGGTGCGGCATCGCTGGCAGCGGTGAGCGCCGGAGCGGCGGTTCCCGCCGCCGTGACGGCGGCCTCGGTCGCCGTCACGGCCAATGCGGCGCAGGCACAGCAGCACGCCGCATCCGCAACTGTTACGCAACCCGCCACGGGTATCGTGATGTCCCCCGACTATGCAAGAACGGTTGCGCAGATGGCCTACGTCTGGGGCTGGCCGATGGTTAACATGATCAACCGCAGGGCGGCGATCACCCAGGCACCGGAACCGGGCCACCTCAACGGCGTCCTGCCCGCCGCACCGCGGGGCCAGATCGCGATGCTCAACGACTACATTGAGCCGTCGGAAACTTTTGTCACGTGCCCGAACCAGGATGTCGTCTACGGCTTGGGCTTCTTCGCGCTTGATGAAGAGCCGGTCGTGATTCAGGTGCCGGATTTCGGCGACCGTTTCTGGGTCTATGCTTTGTACGACGCACGCACCGACCAGTTCGGTCATCTAGGCAAACCATATGGCTCGAAGCCCGGATTCTACCTGCTCGCCGGTCCGAGGTGGAGCGGCCTGAAACCGGACGGGATCACAGATGTTTTGCGCTGCCCTACCTCGCTCGCCAACGCCATTCCCAGGGTCTTCCAGGACGACACGCCCGAGGACAGGAAAGCGATTCAAGAGGTCATCAACCAGGTCGTCGCTTATCCGCTGAAGGATTTCGACGGAGAGATGAAGACGATCGAATGGGCAAAGGTCCCGGACATTCCCGGACCGGCATCGTCTGGCGAGGAAACCAAATGGGTGGTCCCGGATAAGTTCTTCGATCAGTTCGGCGAGGTTCTCGACACTGTCGATCCGTTGCCGGGCGAGGAGGCTCTCTATGGCCAATTCCGCCTGCTGCTCGATGCAGCGTCCAAGGACCCCGAACTGAAAAAGGTGCTGGTTGCGACCGCGGTCGAGACCGAAGACAAGGTCATCCAGCCGTTCTTCCAGTGGAAGCACAACGGACGTCCGGCCGGGAACGGATGGAACCGTTCGACCAACAATGCGCAGTTCGGCGTCGACTATTTCAACCGGACCGGAACGGCAAAATCGAACATGTTCGACAACCGGCCGAACGAGACGCAATATTTCTACACCGACCACCACGGCGCGGGCGGAGAACTCAGCGGCAGCGGCAGCTATGCGATCACCTTCCCAGCCGGGCAGGAGCCGCCGGTCAACGGGTTCTGGTCATTGACCCTGTACAACGACAAGCATCTCTTCCACGCGAACGACCTCAAACGCTACTCACTCGGCACCAAGAACAAGAACCTAAAGCGCAACTCCGACGGTTCGCTTACCCTCTACGCAGGCGCGAGGTCGCCTGGGGGCGACAAGGAAAACAACTGGCTGCCCGCGCCGGACGGGAAGTTCTCGCTCTACATCCGCGCCTATTGGGGCAAAGAGGCAATTCTCGATGGCTCTTGGCAGCCGCCCACGATCGAGGTGGCTCAATAGCCAGTGCTGAAAGCCGATAGCGGCGTTGTGTGTTCGTGACCTTGCACTCCGCCCTATCTGCCAGCCGGCGGGCACCGACGCGGCTTGCAGTTGTCAGCCTCATCTTTGTATTGCGATGCATTCGGCAAGTGGAATGCACTGGCGCGGTCGGCCGAAAACTCTTATACAATCGTTGACCAGTGGGGTCGTAGCTCAGTTGGGAGAGCGCCGCAATCGCACTGCGGAGGTCGAGGGTTCGACTCCCTTCGGCTCCACCATCCACCAGTCCTCCCTGCCGGCTCGCTGCTTGCCAAAAAAGCTGATTTGAGAGAAAGTTTTAGTCTGACCCGTTCGAGGTCTGGGCAACTCCCGCGAGTGGAGAAAAACATGCCTGTTAAATCTTTGGTGGCAGCCGTAATTTTTTCCCTCTTCGCCCTTTCGGGGTGCGCCAGCACAGGCTCGACCAACACGACCTACACCCAGTGGTACGGGCCTTATCCCGAGCCTGAATTCGACGTTCTTACGCCGGGCGGACTGCGCCTTGCCTATTAGCATCGCATAGGCCTGCGCCGCCCGCCGTAAGCCCAAAACATGCGAGAGCGTATCGGCCCCTGCCCCGAATTCCGAGCGATCGCCATCGACACGCCGGATCGCGGGGCGGATCGGCATTCAACAGCAAGCGAAATTCACGGAATTTTAGGCACTTGCGGAACACATATGGAACAGATAGGTTCTGTTCTTGATTTGTTTCGCGATTCTGGAGTGACGCCATGCTGACCCGCAAGCAACAGGAATTGCTTCTGTTCATTCACGAACGAATGAAGGAATCCGGGGTCCCGCCGTCCTTCGACGAGATGAAGGACGCCTTGGACCTTGCGTCCAAATCGGGCATCCACCGTTTGATCACCGCACTCGAGGAGCGTGGGTTCATTCGCCGGCTACCTAATCGCGCCCGGGCCCTCGAAGTCATCAAGCTGCCGGAGGCCTATGCGGGCGCTTCGCAGGTCCGCCGCGGCTTTTCGCCGAGCGTGATCGAAGGCAGTCTGGGCAAGCCTGTTGCGCCGCCCCCCGCACCGAAACCGGCGCCGCCGGCCGAGGCCGCATCGGTCGCCGTTCCGGTCATGGGCCGCATTGCCGCCGGTGTGCCGATTTCGGCAATCCAGAACAATATGCACGATATTTCCGTACCGGTCGAAATGATCGGCAGCGGCGAGCACTACGCTCTCGAGATCAAGGGCGATTCGATGATCGAGGCCGGCATCCTCGATGGCGATACGGTGATCATCCGGAACGGAAGCACCGCCAGCCCCGGGGATATCGTCGTCGCGCTGATCGACGACGAGGAAGCGACCCTGAAGCGATTCCGTCGCAAGGGCGCCTCTATTGCGCTGGAGGCCGCCAATCCGGCTTACGAAACACGCATATTCGGTCCGGACCGGGTCAAGATCCAAGGGAGGCTCGTCGGCCTCATCCGGCGGTATCATTAGAGCTTCCTGACCAGGTGCGCAGCCGCTTCCTACGAAAGTACGCAGTTTCAAAGCGCTTACGTGGGAGTATTGCGCCTTGGGACGCTATGGCCACGCCCGGTCCACAGAACGGAAGACACATTTATACAGAATAAAAAAGTCCCTATTCCAAATGTACCCTCTTGCGGATTGCGGTCAATCATTCTAAATCCGCGCCACGATTTGAAAACGCAAATCGTAGAGGCCTCGTGGCGGAGTGGTGACGCAGAGGACTGCAAATCCTTGTACGCCGGTTCAATTCCGGCCGAGGCCTCCAAAAGCCACACCTGATCAGCTTTGTTACCGACAAACTTCCCCTCGTCAGACGAGGGCGAAATCCGCATTCGCAAAGACGAAGTTGGCAGCGCTGAGGTCGGCAGCGTGGATGCCGATCAGAGTGACCTGATCGACCGTGCCATTCAGCTGCAGGACAGCGTTCCCGTCAGCATCGTCGCCGATGTTGGACAAAAAATCGGCGAAGTCGTCGTAGCCATAGCCGGCGATTTGGATGATGTCCTTGTCCAATTCGAAGTCGAAGATCTCATCCCGCCCACTGTTCCGCGCAAACAGGAACTGATCGGCACCGGTCTCGACCGCGAAGGCTGCGGTAAGTCGGCCATCGCCCCAGAGCTGATCGTTACCGGCGCCGCCAATCAAGAGGTCGTCCCCACCCGCGGTGTCCACGCCGACCTCTGCATCGCCATACAGGACATCATCGCCTTTGCCTCCGTCGAGCAGGTCGTTGCCGCCACTGCCGCCACGTGAGAAAAGAACATCTCCAACAAGAAAGTCGTTGCCAGAACCACCATAGAGGTGGTCGTCGCCGCCGATGCCGGATTCCACGACGCCCTGGTCGAGGCCATCTCCGTAGAGTTTGTCATGGCCCTCTCCGCCCTGGAGCCGATCGTTCCCGCCAATGAAAAAATCGCCGAGGGAGAAAGCGTCGCCCGAGAGAATATCGTCTCCGGCGCCGCCGTCGAGCCAGTCGTCGCCACCACGTCCTCTGAGGCAATTGTAGCCATCGCCGTAGAGTGTATCGTTGCCTTTGCCGCCCGAGAGACGATCGTCCCCTCCGGCGACGATCGCGGAGTCACTCACATCGATCGAGAAGGCATCGCCGTACAGCGTGTCGTCGCCGGCGCCGCCGTCGAGCTGGTCGTCGCCACCACGCCCCTGATCGGAGATCGCCCAAGCGTCGCCGAAGAGCGTGTCGTCGCCTCCGTGCCCGTCAAGGCTGTCGCGGCCACCCTGCCCCGAAGACAGGAAGCCGCCGATTTCGAAGACTCCCAGGCTATTGTCGGTCGTGAATGGGTCTCCGAAGACAATGTCCGGATCGTTCGTGCCGAAGATGTGGTTGTCGAGCCCGAGCCAAGGGGCGATGCCACCGATCAGATGCGCCATTTTTCTCTCCACAGTGCTGCAAAGCAGGTGATGCTCGTCTTGGGGACCCGGACGGCCTTGGGGGCGTCGACCTCGTCCGGCCTCGTCGGAGTGACGAGCGGGCTAACGCTTTGAAAATACGCACTTCCGCACGGAAAACCGTCCACACTTTTCCTGAAAGTGCTCTAATGTTGCCGAACGCGATGTTCCTGTCCATTGACCACTTCGGATTAACTACAGGTTGTACTTTCCGGTGAAGTTCCGCGTCCGGATGCTGAAAGACGGAAGAGGTTGCCCACGCTCCGGACGACGTCCACGAAGAGCAGAACCCGGAGGACCATGTGGTCTCGTGATCGGCGATTGTGCTATAGCGTCCCGTCGGCCGGCCTCATCGGGAGGGCGGCACTCGAAGCGCGATGTGATGGATATTCCTTGGGGCTACATTCAGCGCCACTTCGATTGGCTCGGGCATGTGGTCGAGGGCGTCTGTATTGCAGCAGTCGTCGCCTTGCTGTTCATGGTGATTGCGCCGAGAAGGTTGGCGCTGATCATCGGCCTCGCCTTCGCCATCGGACACTTTCACGGCCGCGAAAAACGTGATTTCGAGATCAGCGCAAAGCTGCCGCCACCTCACCTAGAGGGTTATGAAATGTGGAAGTGGAGTTGGGATCAGGCGACCGACTTCTGGCCGGTCGCTTTGGTCCTCGCCTGCGTCATTGTGGCCCTCCTGCCCAAACGGCGTCGAAGGCCGGGCAGTTCCGACGACTGAAATGCGCTGCATCCGCATGCTGGTGGACTCTTCGCGAGGTCCACCTCTCAGGACTTGCCGGACGAGTTCGGCTTGCTCCGCCATCGGGCCCACCATACGGCCAGCTTGCGCCGCCGTCGGCGCATCGAGGGAATGTCGTGCGAAAGCACGAGCAGGCCCAGAGGAACCATCCAGAAGCCCAAGATCGGTAGAAAACCGAGCACACCGCCGAAGACGAGCAGAACGCCGATGAGGACGCGCAATGCCGGCGAATTGGGCAGGCTCATCCGCCATTTGCCAAGCACGATCTCACGCGTCTTGGGATCGATGCCAAAATGCTTCTTCTTGCCTTCGGTCGCCATCACTCTTCTTTCGTACCAATGACCCCACAGTTGGTGCCTTCTCCACAGGGCGGCAACCGCCTACCGTCATTTTTTTTGAAAAACCGCTTGGCAAATCGGAAAAGCATTTGTATTAGCAGCCTCACTTCTGCGGCGCAGATGATCCCTGGTAGCTCAGCGGTAGAGCACTCGACTGTTAATCGATAGGTCGCCGGTTCGAATCCGGCCCGGGGAGCCAGTTTCGAAAGAGCCATTCGCGGCAAAGCCCGAATGGCTCTTTTCATTTTGTCGGGCTGATTTCTCGTAGGTTTCCTCATGCGTCTTGCATGGCTTTTCCTGGTCCTCGCGATCGCGACCGAGGTCGTCGGCCTGACCGTGATGAAGGCGGCATCCGGCTCCGGCTCCTATTGGGGGCATGTGGTCATGTATGCCTCGATCGCGCTCTCCTACGTCTTCCTGGCACGAGCGGTGAAGACCATTCCGGTTGGCGTCGCCTATGCCGTCTGGGAAGGATCCGGCGTCGCCGTGATAACGCTCGTCTCTGTTTTCGTTTTCGGCCATGCGCTCTCCGGCCGCGAGATGCTGGGCCTCGCGATGGCTGTTGCGGGAATACTTCTCCTCAATGCCGGCAGGAGCGATGCGGAGGAAGCCGCCGCATGAGCGCGTCGGGTGTCTCCTTCGCATTCGCGATCGCCGCCGGCGTGCTCGATGTGGCGGCGAATCTCGCCTCGACGAAGTCGAACGGCTTTGCCCGCCGCGGCTGGGGTGCCCTTTCGATCGTCTTGGTGCTTGCGGCGTTCGCGCTGCTGGCGGAAGCGATCAAGGATATGGACCTGGCGGTCGCCTATGCCCTTCTCGGCGCAACCGGAATCTTCGGTACGGCCATCTGCGGCCGCCTTTTCTTCGGCCAGAGGCTGAAACCGGTCGGCTGGCTTGGACTGTCACTGATTTTCGGCGCGGTGCTGGTGCTTCATACCGCCTGACGCGGCTGTCCGTCGGAGCCTGAGCGCTTGTTCCCTCAGGGCCGAAGCGACGCTGCCTCCCGGCACCTGCCACTGATCATGGGCTTACGAGGCGCATTCCGGCATGATCGGCTGCCAGCTTGTCGAAGGTCAGCGTTTCGGTGCAGCCTGCCAAGAGTCCGCCGTGAGCGATCAGCGCATCGGAGAAGTCCGCCTTTGTCGCTCGGTAGGTGGCAAGCGCCAGATAGCCGGCATCCGCTCGATCAACAACGATCTCACGCGCCCGCAACAAAGTTTCGATAACGCTGGCAACGGCTTCGCGTGACATCCTATATGATCGCGTCAAGACCCGGACGGTTTCGACGAGAACCACCTGTGAGATGTAGCCGGGCGCCTCGGGTGTGAAGCCGTCGATGATCTGTGAAGCCAACGGTGATTGGGTGGTATCGTCCTGCGCCAGGTAACGCACCAGCAGGTTCGTATCGACGCCGATCATTCGCCGGCGGCTCCGGCGATAATCGCTTTCTGCATATCCTCAAGACTGACTGGCCTGTCCGGACGAGGAACAATCCCCTTCAGCGACCTGATCGAATGGGAAGCGGGCACAACCGCATAGTGGCCGTCCTCCATACGGATGAAGTCCACACGATCCCCGGCGGAAAGACCCATATCGATGCGGACCTTGGCCGGGATGGTGATTTGACCTTTCGAAGTGATCGTCGAGGTCGGCACGCCATTCTCCTTACATTTTACAAGGAAAAAAGTAATGCGAACGGCGTATAAGGTCAAGATTGCAGGGTTGGTCGCTTATGCCGGTCTTCGGCCCCAGCCGGGGCTATCGGCGCGGCGGCGTTTCTTCGGCCAAAGGCTGAGGCTGATCGGCTGAGGTGGCTCGCCTTTTGATTTTCGGCGCGGTGCTGGTGCTTCATATCGCCTGACGCGGCTGTCCGTCGGAGCCTGAGCGCTTGTTCTTTGGAACCGCAGCCACGGCTGCCCTTCCCGGTACCAGCCGGTCGAGAAGCGCGAAATAAAGCCCATAGGGCAGGATACGCAGCAATTTGACCAGGTACGTAAATCGTTTCGGGAAGGTGATCTCGAAACGCGAAGACTTCAGGCCGGCGCATATCCGGTCTGCCGCCTCCTGCGTGCTCACCAGCGCGGGTCTTGGGAAACCGCCTTTCGGTGCAGCCTGCGTATCCACGAATCCGGGACAGATGACTTGCAGGCGGATGCCGATGCGATCGAGGTCGAATTTCAGGCTCTCCGCCATGTTGATGAGCGCCGCCTTGCTCGCACCGTAGGCGGCGCTCATCGGCAAGCCGCCATAGCCGGCCACCGACGACATGATCGCGATCTGTCCATGCCCCTTGGTCTTCATATGCTCGACAAGCGGTACGAGACAGTTGACGACGCCGTTGAGATTGACGGCGAAGCTCCTGTCGAAGGGCTCCCGACGCAGGTCGTCGCCACGGACCGGGAGGGCGACGCCGGCGTTGAGGACGGCGAGTGCCACCTGCCCGTGCTCGTATTCGATTTTGGCCAGCAGCCGCTCCATGTCCTTCGGATCGGTGACGTCTCCATCGAGAACGATCATCCGCCCCGGTCCGGCCGCCTGGTGCTGAAGGTCTACCAGCTTCTCGTGACTTCGCGCCGTGACGACCACGGAATAGCCTTCCTCGGCCAATCGAAGCGCCACGGCGCGACCGATGCCGGAACTTGCACCGGTGATCCATGCCAATCCATGTTCGGGGCGGGCGGTGAATACAGCTGTCATCTTTTCCTCGCTCGTCGACGGGGGTTCTCACCGGGGCCGCCGCGTAAGCGGTCGGTCCCTATACCTCTCCGGACGGCAAGCGCCTGCCCCGCAATCTCCGCTTCCCGCCCGTCGATTGACGGCAGAGACGTTTTTTGCCCGGGACAGGAAAGCTGCGAAACGCTATTCCTTGCCTGTAGGACAGACTGAGCCGAAAACACGCCAATATTTCGGCGATCCTGCCCATGAAACCAAATGTTCATCGGCTTGCCGTCGACCGAGGTTAGTGCTTGGCTAATGCCGGCATCCGTTCCGTCCAGCGCGAGGTTTTCAATATGCCTGTTCTTCCGTCCGTGCTCGAAGCAATCGGCAATACGCCGCTGATCCGGCTCAAGGCCGTGTCCGAAGCGACCGGCTGCAACATTCTCGGCAAAGCGGAGTTCCTCAATCCCGGGCAGTCCGTAAAGGACCGGGCAGCGCTCTGGATCATCCGCCAGGCCGAAAAGGCCGGCCAGTTGCGGCCGGGCGGCGTGATCGTCGAAGGTACGGCCGGCAATACGGGGATCGGCCTTGCCGTTGTCGGCAGCGCACTTGGATACCGCACCGTCATCGTCATTCCCGAAACCCAGAGCCAGGAAAAGAAGGACGCGCTGCGCCTGCTTGGGGCCGAACTGGTCGAAGTTCCGGCTGTGCCTTACAGGAATCCCAACAACTACGTGAAGATCTCCGGCCGGTTGGCGGCCCAACTCGCCGAAACCGAGCCGAACGGCGCCATCTGGGCGAACCAGTTCGACAATGTCGCCAACCGGCAAGCGCATGTCGACACGACCGCGCCTGAAATCTGGCGCGACACCGACGGCAAGGTCGACGGCTTCATCTGCGCCGTCGGCTCCGGCGGCACGCTTGCCGGCGTGGCGGAAGGATTGCGCGCCCGCAATGCGGCGATCAAGATCGGCATCGCCGACCCTGAGGGGGCCGCACTCTACAATTTTTATGCCCATGGCGAGCTCAAGTCGAGCGGCAGCTCGATCACCGAAGGCATCGGTCAAGGCCGAATCACCGCCAACCTCGAAGACTTCACGCCGGACTTCGCCTACCAGATTCCGGATGCTGAAGCGGTGCCCTACGTCTTCGATCTCATCGAAAAGGAAGGCATTTGCGTCGGCGGCTCGACCGGCATCAACATCGCCGGCGCCGTGCGGCTTGCCCGGGACCTCGGGCCGGGACACACAATCGTGACGATCCTCTGCGACTATGGTAACCGCTATCAGTCGAAGCTCTTCAATCCGGACTTCCTGACCTCCAAGGGTCTGCCGGTTCCGGACTGGCTGAAGATCACTTCGAACATAGCAGTGCCATACGAACCCGCTGGATAGGATTGCCATGACCGGAACCGTCACCGCCCTCTTTCGAGACGATTTTTACCTCTCGACCTGCGAAGCACGCGTGACGGCAATCCTGGAAGGCGGCGGCATCGAGCTCGATCAGACCTGCTTTTATGCGACATCCGGCGGGCAGCCGGGTGACACGGGTTTCCTCGAGCGCGAAGACGGCAGCCGCATCGACATCGTCGAAACACGGCATGGCGCGAACAAGGACGTCATCGTTCACATGTCCGCCGATGGCGCGCCCGTGCCGGCGGTCGGCGAGAAGCTGGTGCTGCACATCGACTGGCCGCGCCGCTACCGGCTGATGCGCATGCACACGGCCTGCCATCTGCTGTCGGTCGTCTGCCCCTTCCCGATCACCGGCGCGGCCGTGGGAGAGGAGGAAAGCCGCGTGGACTTCGACATGAGCGAAACGATCGACAAGGACGAGGTCACGGCAGGGCTGATGAAACTCGTCGAAGAGAACCATCCGGTCTACGTGCAGTGGATCACCGACGAGGAGCTGGCCGCCAATCCGGGCATCGTCAAGTCGAAGAATGTCCGCCCGCCGATGGGCCTTGGCCGGGTCAGTCTCGTCTGCATCGGCGAGAATTCATCGATCGACAGCCAGCCCTGCGGCGGAACGCATGTTTCCGAGACGCAGGAAGTGGGTGCGATCCACATTGCCAAGATCGAGAAGAAGGGCAAGGAAAACAGGCGCTTCCGTATACGCTTCGCGACGCCCGAAGACGGGGTTGCGGTCTAGCGCGGGCAGCGAACTGTTCTTTTACATCAGCAAGCCAGTGGAGTGACGACGATGAATGGTGAGAACGAAAACAAGAGCCGCTTTGTCGTTTCTGCGGATTGGCTTGAACAGCGCCTCGATGATCCGTCGGTCAAGATAATCGATGCCGCCTGGTATCTGCCGGCGCAGAACCGCGACGCGAAAGCCGAATACGCCGCCGCGCACATTCCCGGGACGGTCTTCTTCGACCAGGACGCGATCGCCGATCGGACGAGCGCGCTGCCGCACACCCTGCCCTCTCCCGAGGCATTCTCCGAGGCCGTGGGCGCAATGGGAATCAGCGAGAACGACACGATCGTCGTCTACGATGGCCCGGGGATCTTCACCGCCCCGAGGGTCTGGTGGATGTTCCGAATCATGGGCGCCGAGAACGTCTTCGTTCTCGATGGCGGGATGGACGGCTGGAAAGCGGACGGCCGGCCAACGACGACCGAGGTTGCGAAACCCAGCCCGCAGGCTTTCAACGCAGTCTTCAACCCGAACGCGGTCACCTCGTTCGAGCGCATGAGGGATGTGGTCGAGCACCGGCTCTCCCAGATTGCCGATGCGCGCAGCGCCGGGCGCTTCGCCGGCGAGGAACCGGAGCCGCGGGCGGGCATGCGGCCGGGCCATATGCCAGGTGCAAGGAGCCTGCCCTCGGGCGTATTCTCCGACAAGGGCAGGTTCAAGGATCTCGATGCGCTGCGCCGAACTTTTGCGGATGCCGGCATCGATCTGACGAAGCCGGTCGTCACGAGCTGCGGCTCCGGCATAACCGCCGCCATCATCACGCTTGCGCTTCAATCCTTGGGACATAAGGACAATACGCTTTATGATGGCTCCTGGTCGGAATGGGGTAGCCGGCCGGACACCCCGGTTGCAACCGGTAAAGAGTGAGAGCCATGCCAAGGTCGAAGCCTGCCGCGATCACGGCGCACGTGACCGAACTCGAAATGACGTCGCCGCCGAAGCAAAGTCTGCCGATGCCGATCAACATCCACACGGCGATCCTGCGCGTCTCGGACATTCCGCTCGCCTATTACCGCTTTCTCTATCTGCGTGTCGGAAAGCGCTGGCACTGGGCGGAGCGCCTGCGCATGAGCGACGACGATCTGTCGGCTATTCTCCACGACAAGCGAACGACGGTCATGGTGCTTTACGTGGACGGTGCGCCGGCCGGTTTCTTCGAATTCCAGCAACTGGACGATGACGTCATCGACCTCACCCATTTCGGGCTCATGGAGCACGCGCTCGGCCTGGGACTCGGCAAGTGGTTCTTGCTGCAGACCTTGTTTGCGGCCTGGGCCATGAACCCGCGCAAGGTCACGGTGACGACGAACAATCTCGATCATCCCCGGGCGCTGCAGCTTTACCAGCAGTTCGGCTTTTCTCCGGTCGCGACGCGCGAGATGGTGGTCGAGCCGCTGAGCGACGAGGAACTTCTCACCTTCGCGAAGAAGCTCTGAACGCTTTCGGATGTCGGATCTAAGCTCGGCAAGTATCGGGTGTCGTTCCCAGACACAAGTGCGCATCTTTCTCCTGAATTCAGCCAATCGGGAGAAGCGCCATGAAACTCAACTACGTTGCAATGCCCGTCGGAGAGGCGGAGCGGCTAAGGCAAGGCGGGCCGGACGCCTATGGCGACCAGCCCGAACGGCGCATTTCGGACGGCGACGGCGTGCCGTGCCGGCACTGCCTTCGCAATGTCGATGAGGGCCAGCCTTATCTCGTTCTCGCCTACCGGCCGTTTTCGTCAGTTCAGGCCTATGCCGAAACGGGACCGATCTTCATCCACGCTGAAAATTGCGCCATTCACGACGGTGACGCCTTGCCGCCGATACTCGCATCCAGCAAGAGCTATCTTCTGCGCGGCTACGGGGGAGATGAGCGCATCGTCTATGGCACGGGCGGGGCCGTTGATGCCGAGTACCTCGAGCAGCGGGCCATGGAATTGCTGGCACGGCCGGACGTCGCCTTCGTGCATGTTCGCTCGGGAAAATACAACTGCTACCAGTGCCGCATCGAAGCGGCCTGAGCGGGAGCCCGGCGCATGATGGCGCCGGGCGGTTCAGCGTGTCAGGCGACGTGGAGGACGGCCTCGGGAGCGTGGGCGTCGTAGCCGAGCGCTTCGGCCACGGCGGCATTGGTGACGCGGCCTCGGTGGACATTGAGGCCGGCGCGCAGATGCCGGTCTTCGGCAATCGCCTTGAGGCCGCGGTCGGCGAGCTGCAGTCCGTATTGGAGTGTCGCATTGTTGAGCGCGTGCGCCGACGTGATCGGCACCGCCCCCGGCATGTTCGCAACGCAGTAATGCACGATGCCTTCGACCTCATAGGTAGGTTCGGAGTGCGTCGTCGCATGCGACGTCTCGAAGCAGCCGCCCTGGTCGATCGCGACATCGACAATGACGGCGCCTTTTTTCATGGCGGACAGCATTTCGCGTGTGACGAGCTTCGGCGCAGCAGCACCGGGAATGAGCACCGCTCCGATCACCATGTCGGCGGAGAAGACCTCCTCTTCCAAGGCATCGATCGTCGAGTAGCGCGTATGGACACGGCCGTTGAAGATATCGTCGAGTTGGCGCAGACGCGGCAGCGACCGGTCCAGGATAGAAACATCGGCCCCGAGACCCGCAGCCATCTTGGCTGCATGCAGGCCGACGACGCCGCCACCGATGATCGCGACCTTGGCCGGAAGAACGCCCGGTACCCCGCCGAGCAGGATTCCGCGTCCGCCATTTGCCTTCTGGAGCGAGGTAGCGCCAGCCTGGATCGCAAGCCGTCCCGCGACCTCGGACATCGGCGCAAGCAGCGGCAGTCCGCCGCGCTCATCCGTCACGGTCTCATAGGCGACCGCCGTGACGCCGGACTTGAGAAGTCCCTGAGTCTGTTCCGGGTCCGGTGCGAGGTGAAGATAGGTGTAGAGAATCTGGCCTTCGCGCAGTTGCGCCCATTCGGACGGTTGCGGCTCCTTGACCTTGACGATCATGTCCGCCTTTTCGAAGACTTCTCTGGCTGTCGGTACGATCCTTGCACCGGCTGCGCGATAGGAGTCGTCATCGGCCCCGATCCCTGCCCCGGCCTTGGTTTCCACGATGACCTCGTGGCCGTGGGCTACATATTCCCGTACTGATCCGGGCGTAAGGCCGACACGGTATTCATGGTTTTTGATTTCCTTCGGGCAACCGACACGCATCTTTGCGTTCCTCTCCTATCCATGGGCTTTCCGCCGCGTTGATGAGGGGTCCAGCAAAGCAGATGGCATCCAGAATGTCCTTGCAAAGAAGTGCTCATCCATGCATTGATTTCGGTGATTATTGCACAAAATTGCGACTACTCGAAAGAAGATGCGAATGACTGGCTTGGATGCTATCGATCGTTCGATT
Organism: Ensifer sp. R1-3; assembly: GCF_056739175.1. Taxonomy (NCBI): domain Bacteria; kingdom Pseudomonadati; phylum Pseudomonadota; class Alphaproteobacteria; order Hyphomicrobiales; family Rhizobiaceae; genus Ensifer; species Ensifer sp. R1-3. The sequence continues at coordinate 1,096,999 of NZ_CP096515.1, read as the reverse complement.
CTGCGCATTATGCAGCAGGATGGCCGAATTTCGAACGCGGACCTCGCCGGGAGGGTCGGCCTCTCCCCGTCGGCCTGTTCGCGGCGGGTCGATATTCTCGAAAAGTCCGGGACGATCGCCGGTTACCATGCGCGCATCGCCCACAAGGCGCTCGACTACAGGATCATGGTCATCGTGCATATTTCGCTCTCCGGGCAGTTCGCCAAGACCCTTGCGGAGTTCGAAGCCGCCGTGAAGCTCTGCCCCAATGTGCTCGTGTGTTACCTGATGTCCGGGGAATACGATTACATCCTGCGCGTGGCAGCGAAGGATCTGGAGGATTATGAGCGCATCCATCGCGACTGGCTCTCGGCGTTGCCGCACGTCGTAAAGATCAATTCGAGTTTTTCGCTTCGCGAGGTCATCGATCGCCCCAATGTCGGCATCTGAGACCGTGATGCAGCGAGACGCGGCGGCAATCCCGTCTGCAAAAATCAGCCGCTTTGCGTGGCCGGGCCATTCCGCCATAGTCGCGCTTGTCTGAACGCATCGAACGCGCTTTCGAGGGAGATCACCGATGACTGCTTTGCATCCCATTTCGCGCCGGACCCTCATCGGCGGTCTTGCCGCCACGTCGGCATTTGTCGTGCTGCATCCCTTCTCGACCCGCGCGGCTGCCAACCAGGCGCATCTCAGGATCATGGAAACCACGGACCTGCACGTCCATGTCTTTCCCTACGATTACTATGCCGACAAGCCGAACGACACGCTTGGCCTAGCGCGCACCGCTTCGATCGTCGACGCCATCCGCGCCGAGGCGGCGAACGCGGTCCTCGTCGACAATGGCGATTTTCTTCAGGGCAATCCGATGGGCGATTACATCGCCTACAAGCGCGGCATGAAGGAAGGCGACATGCATCCGGTCATCGCCGCGATGAACGTGCTCGGCTACGACTGCGGCACGCTCGGCAATCACGAGTTCAACTACGGCCTGGATTTCATGTTCAATGTGATCAACGGCGCAAACTTTCCGATCGTTTGCGCCAACTTGACCAAAGGCGCCATGGCCGCCGCTCCGCGCCAGGACGAGCTTTTCCTCAAGCCCTACGTGATCCTCGATCGAAAAGTGAAGGACGGCGCCGGTCAGGAACACCCCATCCGCATCGGCCTCATCGGGTTCGTACCGCCGCAGATCATGACCTGGGACGCCAAGAACCTCGAAGGCAAGGCGAATGCGCGCGACATCGTCAAAACCGCGGAAGCCTGGGTGCCGCAGATGCGCGAGGAAGGCGCCGACATCGTCATCGCCCTCTCACATTCCGGCATAGGGCAGCAGTCCTATGCCGAAAATCTCGAAAACGCGTCCGTACCCCTGGCGGCAATCGAGGGTATCGACGCCATCGTCACCGGCCACAGCCATCTCGATTTTCCGGGACCCAAGTTCGACGGAACTCCGGGCGTCGACAATGCCAAAGGGTTGATTTCAGGAAAGCCCGGCGTCATGGGCGGCTTCTGGGGATCCCATCTCGGCCTCATCGATCTGCTGCTCGAACGCGACGGCGGCCAGTGGCGTGTGATCGGTTCGACAAGCGAGGCGCGGCCGATCTTTCGCCGGGAAGAAAAGAAGGTGATCGCCGAGGTCGGTGACAAGCCGGAAGTGCTCGCAGCCGCTCAGAAGGACCACGAGGCGACGCTTGCCTATGTGCGCACCCCCGTCGGCAAAACTTCGGCACCGCTATACTCCTATTTCGCGCTCGTTGCGGACGATCCGTCGGTGCAGATCGTGAGCCAGGCCCAGACGTGGTATATCCGCGAAATGCTCAAGGAAACCGAGCACAGCGACCTGCCGGTCCTGTCCGCCGCAGCCCCGTTCAAGGCCGGCGGGCGCGGCGGTGCCGAGTACTATACGGATGTTCCAGCGGGCGACATCGCCATCAAGAATGTCGCCGACCTCTACCTCTATCCGAATACGGTGCAGGCGGTCGTCATCACCGGCGAAGAGGTGCGCAACTGGCTCGAAATGTCCGCCGGCATCTTCAACCGGATTGCACCGGGATCGGTCGATGCAAGCCTGATCAATGGCGACTTCCCTTCCTATAATTTCGACGTGATCGACGGGGTCACCTACCAGATCGATCTCTCGCAGCCTGCGAAATACGACAAGGACGGCAATGTGGCGAACCCGGAGGCCAGCCGCATCCGTGATCTGAAATTCGATGGCAGGCCGATAGATCCCAAGCAGAGATTTGTCGTGGCGACCAACAACTACCGCGCCGGCGGCGGCGGCAATTTTCCGGGCATCGCCGGCGACAAGGTCGTCTTCGTCGCGCCGGACACCAACCGCGACGTCATCGTGCGCTACATCGTCGAACAGGGAACGATCAACCCCTCGGCGGACGCGAACTGGACCTTCGCGCCGCAGAAGGACACGAGCGTGCTCTTCGACAGCGGCCCGAGGGCGCGGCAGTTTCTGGCAGAGGTCAAGGCGGTGAAAATCGAGAATGCCGGCGACGGCAGCGACGGTTTCGCCCGGTTCAGAATCAAGCTCTGACGCGGGATGCGGGCGGAAAACCGAACATACTTTTCCTCACGCCCCAAGGGCCTGTTGAGATTCATCTGGAGCTTATGACGGCTGCTGCGAGATGAATGATGGCGTTCTTCCTCGCCCTCATCTCTGTGCTTGTCACAGAGATCCAGCAGCGCCGCGTCTGCGGCGCGGGAAGCGTTCTTTCAGCCCAAGGACTTGGTCTGGCTGGATTCCTGTGACGAGCACAGGAATGAGGAGATCAAACGGGCCTTAGGGCGGAATATGAGGAATCACCCGTAGGATATTGTTTGGACTGGCGATTACCGTCGCCGGACGTCAGACAGGCCGCGACTGAGCGTCGTCGGAAAAGAGGGCCGCGCGCTGCTCGTCGATGATCTGGCGCCCCTTGCGCATCGCCGAGTCGATCGCGTCCTGCTCGGAGGTGAAGAGATCTGCCCGGATGAAGCTGCGCACTTTCGTTGCACCGTCCGGCATCGACTTTTCGATGCTGCCGGCAAGCCGGTACTGCGATCCCTCGCGCTGAGGCGTCGCGCGGATCACGCAATCCGCATAGTTCTCGGTCTTGCCTGCCGCAGGCTGTGCCTGCGTTTCAGAGCCGCTGGAGCGACCGAATAATTTCGAGAAAAACGATGCCATGCCTCACAGTTAGCCGTGCTCGCCGGCCCTGTCAAAGCTAAAATTGGTGAGCCCGGCGCCGGCCACTTCACGCCTTGTCAAATGACGAAGTTGGCCAGCATCTCGTTCTCGGTGATGTCCTGGTAGCGGAGACCCGCCGCATCGAAACGCTGTTTGAGAACGGGGAAATTCTCCGCGTGTTTCGTTTCGATACCGATGAGCACGGAGCCGAAGTTTCGAGCAGACTTTTTCAGGTATTCGAACCGGGCGATGTCGTCCTCCTCTCCCAGGAGACCGAGGAAATCGCGAAGCGCGCCCGGACGCTGCGCCATGCGCAGGATGAAGTATTTCTTGAGCCCCGCATGGCGCATGGCCCGCTCCTTCACGTCCGGCAGGCGCTCGAAGTCGAAATTACCTCCGGAAACGACCGCTACGACGATCTTGCCTTCGACACTATCGCGGCCAAGCGCCTCCAGTGCGGTGATTGCAAGCGCGCCGGCGGGTTCGAGAACCACGCCCTCGACATTCAGCATTTCGGTGATCGTCAGGCAGATCGCATTCTCAGGCAGCAGCATCACCTGTTCCGGCGAAAATCTCCGGAGCGCAGCAAAGTTCAGGTCGCCGATCCGTGCGACCGCCGCGCCATCGACGAAATTGTCCACCTGGTCGAGCGTGACGACGCCGCCGAGTTCCAGGCTGCGACTGAAGCTCGGCGCCCCCTCCGGTTCACAGAACAGAAAACGGTCGGCCGAGAGGCTGTCGCCCAAATACCCGGTCACGCCCGCGGCCAAGCCGCCGCCGCCGACGGGCAGGACGACGAGATCGGCAACGAGGCCGGCCGGCAATTGTTCGGCTATCTCCGCTGCAACCGTGGCTTGGCCTTCGATGATATCGTCATGGTCGAAGGGCGGCACCATGACGCCGCCGATCGCTTCCACATGCTCGCGCGCCGCCTTGTAGCATTGATCGAAAATATCGCCGACGAGGCGGATCGTGATGAATTCGGCCCCGAACATGCGCGTTTTGTCGATCTTCTGCTGGGGCGTCGTCACGGGCATGAAGACGACTCCGGGAACGCCGAAGTGGCGGCAGACGAAGGCAAAGCCCTGTGCGTGATTGCCCGCGGAAGCGCAAACGAAGGTCTTCCCGGCCGCTCCGGAGCCGAGCGACTTGCGGAAGAAATTGAAGGCGCCGCGGATCTTGTAGGAGCGCACCGGCGAAAGGTCCTCGCGCTTCAGGAAGACGGTCGCCCCATAGCGCGCGCTCAGGTGCTCGTTGAGCTGAAGCGGCGTCGGCGGAAAGATCTCGCGCATCGCCGCTGCCGCTTTTTCAACATCCTGCTTCATCACGTGACTTCACCCGTTGAGTTTGCCGATGGCAGTCGCTATTGCACATTGCCGCGCCGGAGACCATCGATTTGACACGAATCGGTCACGCACGGCACTATCGCGGCCGCTTCGGGCGATCGCCGGCCCACCAACAAACCGCTTGCAGGAAATCAAGAGCTTGAACGCGAATCTGATCCGGCATGCTGTCCATCTCGCGGCGATCCTGGGGCTCTATCTCTCCGGCGCGATGCTGATTCCGGCCCTGGTCGATCTCTATTATGGTCACCCGGACTGGCAGGTCTTCGCCGTGACCGCCTTCATGTCGGGCGCAATCTCGTCGACGACGTTCATGGCGACCCGCGCAGGCCCCCCGCCCTTCTCGAAGAAATTCGGCTTCCTGGTTGTGAATGTCCTGTGGATCGTGTTTTCGATCGTCGGCGCCATTCCACTCTGGCTCTCCTCGGTAAAGCTGGATTTTGCCCAGGCCCTGTTCGAGTCCGTCTCGGCGGTAACGACGACCGGCTCGACCGTAATCGTCGGGCTCGATGACGCGCCGCCCGGCCTCTTGCTCTGGCGGTCGCTCCTGAGCTGGTTCGGCGGCATCGGCATCGTCGTTCTCGGCCTGTTCATCATCCCCTATCTGCGTGTCGGCGGAATGTCCTTCTTCAAGATGGAATCCTCCGACACCAGCGACAAACCCTTTGCCCGGCTCGCGAGCTTCGGCCGCGCCTTCCTCGTCGTGTACGTGTCGATCACTCTGCTGTGCGCGATCAGCTATGCCATGCTCGGGATGAACAGGTTCGACGCGATCAACCACGCGATGACGACCGTCGCGACGGGCGGCTTTTCTACGCACGACGCGTCATTCGGCTACTTTTCCAGCATTCCCCTGCTCTGGGCCAGCACGTTCTTCATGACGGTCTGCAGCCTGCCCTTCTCCATCCTGATCGTGCTCGTCGTGCGCGGGCGCCTGGACGCCCTTCGCGATCCTCAGATCATCGTATTTCTGGGCTATCTCACCGCATTCTCGGTTGCGGTCGCGGCTTACCACCGGCTCGCCAACGGCGTCGAGTTCCACCTTGCGCTTACCTATGCCTTCTTCAACATCACGTCGATATTGTCGACCACGGGCTATGCGAGCGAAGACTACAGCCTTTGGGGACCGTTCGTGGTCATGGTCGCGTTCATATGCACGTTCATCGGCGGTTGTTCAGGCTCGACAGCGGGCGGCATGAAGGCCTATCGGTTCGTCGTGCTCTTCAACGCCATCCGGTCTGCCCTGAACAAGCTCGTCTACCCGAATGCGATCTACGCGGTCCGGTACGGGAAGAATACGGTCGACGCGGATGTGCAGCGCGCCATTCTGCTGTTCTTCATCACCTATATCCTGCTCTGGGTCTTCGGCAGCCTGGTCATGGGTGCCCTCGGCTATGATCTCGTCACGGCCGTGTCGGCCGTCATCACGTGTCTCTCCAATGTCGGCCCCGGCCTCGGCAGCCTTATCGGCCCTGCGGGCAATTTCTCGACACTCCAGGATCCCGAGCTCTATCTGCTGTCGCTGATGATGCTGCTCGGGCGTCTGGAGGTCCTGACCGTCCTCGTCGTGCTCACTCCGATCTTCTGGAAGCAGTAACAGCCGCCGCTCGGCTGCAGCCTTGCCTTGACTTGGTGTGCCAAATGCCGAAAGCTCAGAGCGATCGGGCATTTGGAAAGCGCGATGCCGAGATACCTGCTCCTGCTGGCGGCACTCACGAACGCCACCGTCATCCTCGCCGACACGCAGGCAGAGGCGGGTCCGCTTGCCGACGCTGCGGCGAAGGCCGAACAGCAGGCGAGCTCCGGCGATGCCGCCGGCGCCCAGGAAACCTTGCGCAAGGCCATGAGCGACTTTTCGCAGACCCTTCCCTTCGCCATCGGCAAGGCGGTCTTCGTCACAGCAGCACCGGCCGGCTTTGCAATGTACGAGCCCCGGCCCGATCCGGTATTCGAAGCCGGCGAAACGCTCATATCCTATGTCGAGCCCGTGGGACTTACCTGGAAGGAGGCAAGCGACGAGGGTAAGCTCGAGACACGCTTCACGGTCGACTTCGACATCCTGAATCCGAAGGGAGAGGTCCTCGCCAGCCAGAAGGCGTTCGGCGATTTCACCTTCAAGGGCTATCAGCGCAACCAGGAAATCTATGCGACGCTGAGGATCGACGTCGCCGGGGCACCATCAGGGAATTATGTGCTGCGCTACCGCTTCAACGACACCAACAGCGGCAGGAGCGCAAGCGTCGATCAACCATTCGAGATCTCCGGCCCTTGAGGGATTGCCGATCTTGCAGCTTTGGTGCGGACGACGGGAATCGAACCCGTACGGTTTCCCGAGGGATTTTAAGTCCCTTGCGTCTACCAGTTTCGCCACGTCCGCCCGCAGCTTAAATCAGGCACATAGGCGATTCAGTCAAGGGGATGTTTTGCCGCCGCCCTGCCTCACGTCAAGCCGGACCCGCGTCGGGCGCCGAAAGCGCGGCACCGGGCAGGTAGAGCGAAATCGGTCGAATCTCGTATACGGCGGTCGGGTTGACGCGGCGCAATTCGCGCGCCGTCTCGACGGCGGCTTCAAGGTTCGGGCAGTCGACCACGTAGAGGCCGAGCAACTGCTCCTTGGTCTCGGCAAAGGGACCGTCGATGATCATGCCGGCACCATCGCCCCGCAACGTCACGGCATCCCTGGTCGAGCCAAGCCGTGCGGCCGGCCCCAATCGCTTTTCCCGGACGAGGCGATCATTGACCTGCAGCAGATCGTCCATCAGCTTGGCATCTGCCTCCCTGGTCCAGGATTCGACCACCTCTTCCTCGTGATAGGCCAATATCGCGTAGAACATGGATCCCTCTCCAAAACCCCATACGGTGCCCGGGTCAGGCACAACGACATGCATGAAACAGTCACGCGGATGCGAAACGATCCCGAGGAACCGCACCTCATGAATCGAAGCGATTAGATCGTTTCTGCAGCGCGCGGGCAAGCCCGGCTTCTACTGCATGTTTCCTTTAATCGTATTCGATTAAAGGACAAAAGACATGCAGCAGATCAAAGTGCTCTACAGCGACCTTTGTGCGTCTGATCAGACGCGCGGCGCTGTAACGGCGCGCACCAATCGCGCGCCTGAAGTTGGGTCAGCCGCTCGACGCGATCAAAGCTCGCCATCGGTCACCTTTGGAGGAACGCGGCCGGTGTGATGGGTCGGATTGTCCGATCCTGCGCCTTCGGCCGGTTTCTCTTTCTTTGTGGTTTGGCCACTTCTGGCCGGCGGCTCGTCGGTGCCGGATTCCGCCGCCTGATCCGGGAGCGGCTGTGGCTCCATGTCCATTTCTTTCGGTTCCGGTTTCCATGTGGGAGACGGCATCGGCTGGTCCGTCAGATCGTCATATTTGGGATTGCTCATGGCTCGCTCCTTTCGGTCTCGCCAGATCAACCCCGGACATTTCTGAAGGTTCCTCATGGCCCTGCCGGCCCGTTCGAGGATCGGGGAATGGCATCTGCCCAAGAAATTTTGCAACCCCTGATTCGCCAGGGGTTCAATCGCGGCATGTCAATGGCAAGATAATGCAGGGCTCAAGGGCATCCTTGATGATGATTACGGAGGGTGGGGCGTGCGTTCACTGCAAGCGTTCGGCGGCATAGCCTTGCTTCCCGAAGACCTCGACACGCTGCAGCGCGTGTTCGACAAGCTGTGCCGCGAACATCGATGGCCGCGCGAGAGCGCGCAGGCTCGGCGGTTCGGGAGGATGCTGATCCGGGAATATCAGTCCGGCACGAGAGATGAGGGACTTCTTCTGCGAGCGGGACAAGCCTTCGTCAGTCAGGCCAACGCACAAAAGAAACTGGCCTGAACAGAGGCCCGGCTGTGCGGCGAGGGCGCCGGCAATGACCGGCTCAATGATAGTAGAAACAGTCGCAGTCGGCTCGCGTGGCGTCCTCTCCTCTCCACACCCTGACGGCCAGCTTTGACGACTCGCCGGTCTCGTCAAGCCGCAATCCCAACAGCGAAATCGCCGCCGCCTTGGGATTCGGCGCGTCTATTTCGATGACCGATCCGACCTGGTGAACGCCCAGGCGTGCAGTCCAGGTAAAGATCTGAACATTGTAATGCATGGAAATTCTCCATTTTCGGTCGCCGCCTGCGCGGGTCGCATAACCAAGGACAACGGCTTCGCGTCAATTGCCCTCCAACGCAGCATCGTCAGCCATCCTCTACGGTTGCTTCCGGTCGATCTCCGCCGTCGGCATGTTCGAAATGCCAGTTTCCCTTCTCATCCTGGAAGCTGATCTCCTCGTCGTCGCCGCCGACCTGCTGTTCGGCTGCTGCAGCTTTGGCGGCCGCCAGCGCCATCTCGCGACTGGGAAAGGGCTCTGAATATGCATCGGCTGCCTTGTAGGCCCAGCCTCCATCGTGTGGAACGATGAAATAAGTGATCTGCACCATCCTTCACTCCCATGGATGTTCAAGGACAGTCCCTGCCCTCGACGGGCCGCGCCGCGCGGGCCCTTTAGTTCCTCCTTGCTGCCGCATGCTTCCCTGAATCGGAGCCGGTCTGAGAAAAACACGCAGCCATTCAAAGTGCTGTAGCGACCTTGCCTGCTAAAAAAAGCACGTCGCCGTCGGGCATTTCTGATGCCGAATGCGGCGATGTTAACACAAAATTGCCCCATTGGGCCACATTTGCGAAGGCTTGCGGGCCGATATTCCGCGACCCGGCCGAGGGGCGGACTGTGATCCGAATCGCCCGCAAAAAAGGGCGCGGCTCGATCGGGAGCCGCGCACGAAGGTTGAAGGTCGTCAGTCCGCGAGCTTTGCGGCAATCCGCGCGACATGCGCACCCTGAAAGCGGGCGGCTTCGAGTTCGACCGCGGAGGGCTGGCGCGAACCGTCGCCGCCGGTGATCGTCGAGGCGCCATAGGGCGATCCGCCCTTGACTTCCTCAACGCCCATCTGACCCTGGAAGGCATAGGGAAGTCCGACGACCACCATGCCGTGATGCATCATCGTGGGAATGAGGCCGAGAATCGTTGATTCCTGGCCGCCGTGCTGGGTCGCCGACGAGGTGAAGGCGGAGCCCACCTTGCCGACGAGCTTCCCTTTTGCCCAGAGGCCGCCGGTCTGGTCGATAAAGTTACGCAATTGCGAAGCGACGGTCCCGTAGCGGGTGCCCGCGCCGAAGATGATTGCATCGTAATCCGCCAGCTCCTCGACGGTCGCGACCGGTGCCGGCTGGTCGAGCTTGAAATGCGAAGCTTTCGCCACGTCCTCCGGCACGAGTTCCGGAACGCGCTTGACGGCTACTTCGGCACCGGCCGATCTTGCACCTTCCGCGACCGCATGGGCCATCGTCTCGATATGCCCATAGGCCGAATAGTAAAGAACCAGTACTCTAGCCAAAACGATACTCCTTGTTGTCCGGCAATTCCGCTTGATCGCCGCGGCCGGCAGGATTTATCAAAACGCATACCACTGCCAGTGCAGGGATGGTCGACAGACTGTTCAGCTTTTTTCAACACTGACGAGATCGCGTTCGCGATCCGAATACGCCTGGAGCGCCAATGACCAGCCCCACGATCGTCACCGCCGCCATGCTCGCCATCGGCGACGAGCTTCTCTCCGGCCGGACCAAGGACAAGAACATCGGCCACCTCGCCGATATGCTCACGATGGTCGGCATCGATCTGCGCGAGGTGCGCATCGTCGCCGACGACCAGGACGCGATCGTGGAGGCGCTCAATGCCCTGCGCAGCCGCTACCGCCACGTGTTTACTTCCGGCGGCATCGGTCCGACCCATGACGACATCACTGCCGATGCGATTTCGAAGGCCTTCGGGGTCGAGTGCATTCACGAGCCGAAGGCAATGGAGCTGCTTGCCGCGATGTACGAGCGCCGCGGCATGGAGTTCACCGAGGCGCGCAAGCGGATGGCCCGCATGCCTGAAGGCGCGACCCACATTCCCAATCCGGTATCGACCGCACCCGGCTTCGCCATCGAGAACGTCTATGTCATGGCCGGCGTGCCCCAGGTGTTCCAGGCGATGCTCGACGCGCTGCTGCCGAGCCTTGAGACCGGCACGCCCGTCCTTTCCCGTACGGTTCGCTCGCCCTATGGCGAGGGCGACATCGGAGCGCCGCTGACCGAGGTGCAGAAGAACCATCCCGAAACGAGCATCGGCTCCTATCCGAGATTCGACGGCAAGAGCTTCTCGACGGATATCGTGATCCGGGCCCGCGATGCCACGGTGCTTGGCGCCGCCGAAACCGAGGTGATCGCGATGATCGAGGCGATCGGCCGATCACGCGAGAAACACCAGCCCTGAACTCCGCGTCGGCGAAATCATTGCAGATCGCGGTGCTCGCGGCTGGACTGGCTCTTGCACTTTCGGCTTCATTGCCGCTATTGCATCAGGCATGAACTAGTGTCGGCGGCGTGGCCGTCGAACTGCAGCAACGCTTATCGCCGACAGCGCAAAGAAGCCGGAGTCCGCCATGTCTCTTCCCGAGAAAGCCTTTCCTGTATCCTGGGATCAGTTCCACCGTGACGCCCGCGCCCTGGCCTGGCGGCTGGCCGACAACGGGCAGGAATGGCGCGCGATGGTCTGCATCACGCGCGGCGGCCTTGTTCCGGCCGCTATCGTCAGCCGGGAACTCAACATCCGGATGATCGAAACGGTCTGCATCGCCTCCTATCACGACTACGACACGCAGGGCCAGATGAAGGTGCTCAAGAGCATCTCGCCTGAGATCGCAAAGGATGGGGGCGAAGGCGTTCTCATCGTCGACGATCTGACCGACACCGGCAAGACTGCCGCCGAGGTTCGCGCGATGCTGCCGAAGGCGCATTTCGCTGCGGTTTACGCAAAGCCGAAGGGTCGCCCCCTCGTCGACACTTTCGTGACCGAAGTCAGCCAGGATACCTGGATCTACTTCCCCTGGGACCTCGGTTTCACCTACCAGGAACCGATTGCCAAGGGCACGCGCGGCTAGCGTGTTTCACTGTTTCATTGACAAAGTGAAACACCCCAACACTTTGCTGGAAGTGCTCTCCTGACAGAACGCTCGGCGTTCTAAGCATTCCCTCGAAGCGGCGCTATGCTCTCGACAAGGCTCTCGGCCGTTGCCGTGCGGCCGGCCACGACACCGGCCTCGCCGTGGCGCCAGACCGCGGACGCTGCCGCCTCGAAAGCAGGCATGCCCTGCGCCAGGTGGGCGCCGATGATCCCCGCAAGTACGTCGCCCGAACCTGCCGTCGCGAGCCAGGGCGGCGCGTTGACATTGACGGCGGCCCGGCCGGACGGCGCGGCAACGACCGTATCCGGCCCCTTATAGACGATCACGGCATGGCTGAGCCTCGCCGCGGCCTGAGCCTTCTCGATCTTGGACAGCGCCGCATCCTCGGCGATATCCGGAAAGAGCCGGGCGAACTCCCCTTCGTGCGGCGTCATCACCACCTCACCGCCCTCGGCCGCGATCCTGTCGAAGAGTTGCTCCCTGCCCTCTCGGAACGAACTTATCCCGTCGGCATCGAGCACCAGTGCGCGGCCGCAGAGCATGAGCACGAAATCCCGCGCCTTTTTGCCGACGCCGAAGCCGGGTCCGAGAACGAAGGCATTCAGGCGTCTGTCCTTGAGCCAGGCGGCAAGGCCGGCAGCGTTGTTGATTTCCTTGAGCATGACGGCGGTGAGGTGCGCGGCATTGACGGCGAGCGCTTCCGCCGGAGAGGCAAGCGTCACCAGCCCCGCGCCGGCGCGCAGGCCCGCCGCCGCCGATAGCCGCGCGGCCCCGGTCGAAACCGGTCCGCCGCAAAGCACGGCGAGATGGCCGCGTTTGTATTTGTGGGTCGCGGGATCGAGCGCACCGAGGTGTTGCTCCCACATCGCGGGTGTGTTGACGTGAAGATCGCCGGCTCTATCCGCAACGAGCCTTGCCGGAATGCCGATATCGAAGATTTCGAGCGTGCCGCAGCGGGCGCGACCCGGCATCAGCAGATGGCCGGGTTTGGCCGCCATGAACGTCACCGTGTGGGCCGCAACGAAACTCAAGCCCCGGATTTCGCCCGTCCGCCCGTCTATGCCGGATGGCAGGTCCACGGCGAGGACCGGTACTCCGCTCGCATTCACTTGCTCGATGACTGTTCTCGCCTCGTCCGGCACATCGCGCGCAAGCCCTGCCCCGAAAAGTGCGTCGATGACGACATCACCCGATTGCGGCTCGTAGGCGTCGAGGGGTCGCGGTACAAGCGCAAAGGCATCGCGCGCCCGCGCGGCGTCGCCCTTCAGCATCGCCGCGTCGCCGAGCGCAAAGACGGCGACGCTTGCGCCGGTATCGGCGAGCGCGGCAGCGGCGATATAGCCATCGCCGCCGTTGTTGCCCGGGCCGCAAAGCACCACAAAGCGCAATGCTTCCGGGTAAAGCCGCAAGGCGGCGGCCGATACGGCCGTTCCCGCCGAACGCATGAGCGAGAAGCTATCGATCCCCGAACGCGCGGCATCCTTGTCGACCGCTGTCATTTCCGCCGGGGTCACGAGGACATTCGAAAGCGCCTGAAGCATGGAAGCGATCTAATCCCGACCGAAAGCGCAAGACAAGAGCAGCGTTGACGGAAAGCGACATGACTAAGAAATGTGCATTTGCACACTATAAGTGCTCAAATAACATGCTTCGAGCACGAAACGCAGCGATCCTCCGTCGCGCGCCGGCGTCGAACACTCAAAACCTCATAAAAAATAGGCAGAATGCCATTGCAGAAGCCACTGCCCCATCGGCACCTATCGCGTTACCACTGGAAATTTCGCAATCTGCGCGTCATTCCTCTACAAAAGTGGCACGCTACGTGCATAGTGTGAGGCCAAGCGGGCAGAACCTGCTTTAAAGGGAGAAGCGGAGAGACATTTTCTCATGAAAAAGATCGAAGCGATCATTAAGCCTTTCAAGCTCGACGAAGTGAAGGAAGCCCTTCAGGAGGTCGGCCTGCAGGGGATCACCGTCACGGAAGCCAAGGGCTTCGGGCGGCAGAAGGGACATACGGAGCTCTACCGCGGCGCAGAATACGTCGTCGACTTCCTGCCGAAGGTGAAGGTCGAAGTGGTGCTGGCGGACGAAAATGCGGAGGCCGTGATCGAAGCCATCCGCAATGCCGCGCAAACCGGCCGCATCGGCGATGGCAAGATTTTCGTATCCAATGTGGAAGAAGTGATCCGCATCCGTACCGGCGAAACCGGCCTCGACGCCATCTGATCGCGTCTGGCGATCTCACCTATCCGGGGGCCGTCCGGCCCCGTCTTTCCAATCCTCGTCATCACACAGGGAATTGCAACAAATGACGACTGCGAATGAAGTTCTGAAGCAGATCAAGGAAAACGACGTCAAGTTCGTAGACCTGCGCTTTACCGACCCCAAGGGCAAGCTGCAGCACGTGACGATGGATGTCGTCTGCGTCGACGAAGACATGTTCGCCGACGGCGTCATGTTCGACGGTTCCTCGATCGGCGGCTGGAAGGCTATCAACGAATCCGACATGGTGCTGATGCCCGATCCGGAAACGGCGCATATGGACCCGTTCTTCGCCCAGTCCACGATGGTCATCTTCTGCGACATTCTCGATCCGGTTTCGGGCGAAGCCTATAACCGCGACCCGCGCGGCACGGCCAAGAAGGCAGAAGCCTACCTCAAGGCCTCCGGCATCGGCGACACGGTCTTCGTAGGTCCGGAAGCGGAATTCTTCGTCTTCGACGACGTCAAGTACAAGGCCGATCCGTACAACACCGGTTTCAAGCTCGACAGCTCCGAACTGCCCTCCAACGACGACACGGACTACGAGACCGGCAACCTCGGTCACCGCCCCCGTGTCAAGGGCGGCTATTTCCCGGTTCCGCCGGTTGACAGCAGCCAGGACATGCGCTCCGAAATGCTGACCGTGCTGTCCGAAATGGGCGTGACGGTTGAAAAGCATCACCACGAAGTGGCAGCGGCGCAGCACGAGCTGGGCGTCAAGTTCGATGCCCTCGTGCGCAATGCCGACAAGATGCAGATCTACAAGTATGTCGTGCACCAGGTCGCCAATGCCTATGGAAAGACCGCGACCTTCATGCCGAAGCCGATCTTCGGCGACAACGGCTCGGGCATGCACGTGCATCTGTCGATCTGGAAGGACGGCAAGCCGACCTTTGCCGGCGACGAGTATGCCGGGCTTTCCGAATCCTGCCTCTACTTCATCGGTGGCATCATCAAGCATGCCAAGGCGCTGAATGCCTTCACCAACCCGTCGACGAACTCCTACAAGCGCCTCGTCCCGGGTTATGAAGCACCGGTCCTGCTCGCCTATTCGGCCCGCAACCGCTCGGCTTCCTGCCGAATCCCCTTCGGCACCAACCCGAAGGCGAAGCGCGTCGAAGTCCGCTTCCCCGATCCGACGGCAAACCCCTACCTCGCCTTCGCCGCGATGCTGATGGCCGGTCTCGACGGCATCAAGAACAAGCTCCACCCCGGCAAGGCCATGGACAAGGACCTTTACGACCTCCCGCCGAAGGAACTGAAGAAGATCCCGACCGTCTGCGGCAGCCTGCGCGAAGCGCTAGAAAGCCTCGACAAGGACCGTAAGTTCCTGACCGCCGGCGGCGTTTTCGACGACGACCAGATCGACTCCTTCATCGAACTGAAGATGCAGGAAGTCATGCGCTTCGAAATGACGCCGCACCCGGTCGAGTTCGACATGTACTATTCCGTCTGATGGCGGAGCGGACGGCCCTCACAGGTTCTGTCCATGCAAGATGAAACGAGGAAGGCGGGTTTCATCCGAAACCCGCCTTTTCAGTTCGACGCCGATGGAAGGCTCGCCCCCGGAGGCGCGCGCCTCTTGATGTTCCATATGCGACAACCCAGATAACTGTCTGAAAGGATGTGTTGCGTCATGAAACAAAGAAACGCCAAGTTTGAGATCGGACAGGTGGTTCGCCATCGGATGTTCCCGTTCCGCGGCGTCGTCTTCGACGTCGACCCGGAATATGCGAACACCGAGGAATGGTGGAATGCGATTCCGCAGGAGATCCGGCCCGAAAAGGACCAGCCCTTCTATCACCTGTTTGCGGAGAACGACGAAAGCGAATACGTCGCCTATGTTTCGGAACAGAACCTCGTTTCGGATGACAGCGACAGGCCGATCCGCCATCCCCAGGTGGACGCTCTGTTCGAAAAGGCCGACGCCGGACACTACAAGCCCAAGGCCACTTATCAGCATTAGAGCGGGATGAGGAAAGGGTGCGTGCGGATAGCTGCGTCCGCTCAGGCGCCGGGCTGAAAACGTGGAGTCGCCGCAACATTGTCGGCGGATGCAGGTACAAAAAGACGCCCGGATCGTTGACCCGGGCGTCTTTCTTTATTCAGAGAGCTAATGATTACTGCTGCTTGGCAGCCTTTTGCGCCTCTTCCAGCTTCTTGCGGGCATCTTCTGCCTTCTTCTGCATCTCTTCCTGCAGGAGGCGCTGACGCTCTTCAAGCTGGGACTGCTCGATCGGTTCGCCGTCGAATACGCCGGTGAAGCCTTCGAGCGACATCTTGATTGGGTTCGGAGCGCGCTGGAAGTTGACCGAGGTGAAGACGACCTCGTTGCCCTTCTTCAGCTGCGCAATAAGCGCGTCGGAGAGCGGCGCTTCGGCAACGCACTTGTCCGGCATGCAGATCGCGTAGTCGAGCTTGACGCCCTTGCCACCGTCGATCTGCATCTGAACGCCGGGCGGGATCATGCGCGCGGACGGTACGGAAACCTGCATGACCTTGCGATTGACCTTGCCGGAGACGGTAATGAGGCCGACGGCCGTCACGAGCTGGCCGTTATTGGCGGTGAGCAGGTTCTGGACGATGCAGACATCGTTGTCTTCCTGCTTGGTGCAGACCTTGAACCAACCCTGCGGCGGCTTGCCTCCCGCCTGCTGCGCGGATGCGACGCTCGGCGCACCGGCTGCTGCGAAAGAAAGCGCCAGCGCTGCCAATCCCGCGCGTGTGGTGAAGTTCGACTTGAAGATCATTGTGATTCCGTCTCCTGAAATCCGGTCACGGAACAGAGTTCCGCAGAGTGAGTATCGTCAGCCGCCGTTGTCCTGTTGGCCAAATGAGGCATTTGAATGGCCCCGATTCCGGAAACACCTGTTACATTGGCTTGTGCGGTTTATCCAGTGTTTGTTGCGATTTTGTGCAATCATTTGCTTTGAGCGGCCCTTTCGAACCGGTGCGGGATGTGGCAGGAGCCTGCTTTGTTCTTTTCCCGACCCGGCGCCGGTTGGAAATGCGCTCCCGCATTGATACCTTGCGCGGAATCGGCCTGTTGAATCCCCACGGGAGGTGAAGTTGCGCGCAGTTGTTTCCGGCCTGGTGATGCTCCTGGCAGCCAGCATGTTTGCCACTGGTGCTCTGGCCGCGCCCGTGCATGCGATCGCCATGCATGGCGAACCCGCCTTGCCTGCCGATTTCAAGCACTTCCCTTACGTCAATCCGCAGGTGAAAAAGGGCGGGAAGATCGCCTACGGGGTCGTCGGTACGTTCGACAGCCTCAATCCGTTCATCTTGAAGAGCATGCGCACGACCGCGCGCGGCATGTGGGACCCTGGCTTTGGCAACCTGGTCTATGAATCCCTCATGCAGCGCTCACAGGACGAGCCCTTCACGATGTACGGCCTGCTCGCCGAAACCGTCGAATGGGACGATGACCGCACCTTCATCCAGTTCAACCTCAATCCCAAGGCGCGCTGGGCCGACGGCCGGCCGGTGAGCGCCGAAGACGTGATCTTCACCTTCGAATTGTTGCGCGACAAAGGGCGCGCGCCTTTCAGCAACCGCCTCTCGAAGGTTGCGAAGATGGAGAAGGTCGGGGAACGTAGCGTGCGCTTCACCTTCACCGAGGAGGCCGATCGCGAGATTCCGCTTTTGCTGGGGCTTTCGCCCGTGCTGCCGAAGCATGCGATCAACGTCGAGACGTTCGATCGGACGAGTCTGGAGCCGCCGCTCGGCTCCGGCCCCTACCGGGTCGCGGAAGTCAGGCCTGGCGAGCGGATCGTCTATCGCCGAAACCCCGACTATTGGGCCAAGGATCTGCCCTCGAAGGTGGGCCTCGACAATTACGATGAGATCTCCGTCGAATATTTCCTGCAGGAGAACACCCTTTTTGAAGCCTTCAAGAAGGGTGTGGTGGACATCTACGCCGAAGGCAGCGCGACGAAATGGGCCCGGGCCTACGATTTTCCCGCCGTTCGCAGCGGCAATGTGATCAAGGAAACGTTCAAGCCGAAGACACCGTCCGGCATGCTCGGCTTCGTCTTCAATACGCGCAGACCGATGTTCGACAACATCAAGCTCAGGCAGGGGCTCGCTCTCGTTTTCGACTTCGAATGGGTCAACAAGAATCTCTTCGACGGCGCCTATACGCGTACGCAGAGTTATTGGCAGAATTCGTCGCTTTCCTTCCTCGGCGTGGCAGCCGACAATCGTGAACTGGACCTCATGGGCGACGTGAGGGAGCGCATCAATCCGGCGATCCTCGACGGAAGCTATCGACTCCCCGTGACGGACGGCTCGGGCCGCGATCGCAATGTGCTCCGGGAAGCGGTGACCCTTCTTCGCGAAGCGGGCTACTCCATCAAGGACGGCAAGATGGTCGACGCCAAGGGGACGCCGCTGGCCTTCGAGATCATGAGCCAGAATGCCGGCCAGGAGAAGGTTGCGCTTGCCTATCAGCGCTTTCTCGCGCCGCTCGGCATCGCAGCGCGGGTTCGGACCGTCGACGATTCACAATATCAGTTGCGCAGCCAGTCCTTCGATTACGACGTCATCATCAAGTCCTTCCCCTCGTCGCTCTCTCCCGGTCTCGAGCAGATCAACCGCTGGAGTTCGCAAACTCGGGACAGGCAAGGCAGCGACAACTTCGCAGGCGTCGCCGACAAGGACGTCGACAAGCTGATCAACAACATCCTGCAGGCGCGCAACCCCGAGGACTTCACCGCCGCCGTTCGCGCGCACGACCGGCTCCTCGTCAACAATTCCTATCTGGTTCCGCTTTACCATCTCGACGCGCAATGGATTGCCCGCTGGAAGCATATCGGCCGGCCGACGACGGTACCGCTTTACGGTTATCAGTTGCCGAGTTGGTGGGACGAGCGCGTTCAGTAAGCTGGCATCCGTTCGCTAACGCATTGAAAGATGTTTCCGGCCGGCCTATGTCGCAGTTTTGGTAAACCGAAAGGCCGGCACCATGGAAACCGTCAATATCGATATCGTCTCGGACGTCGTATGCCCCTGGTGCTATCTCGGCAAGAATCGCCTCGACCAGGCGATCGCCAATGTCGCCGGCGAGATCAACGTCGCTATCCAGTGGCGTCCCTACCAGCTCAATCCCGATCTGCCGCCGGAAGGCATCGACCATAAAGAGCACCTGGCGGCCAAGCTCGGCGGACAGGCCGCCGTCGACGAGGCGCACCGGACGCTCGAAGGCCTCGGTGTGGAAGACGGAATCGCCTTCGATTTCGATGCCGTCAAGGTCAGCCCGAACACGCTCGATGCGCACCGGCTGATCCGCTGGGCCGCGACCGGCGGCGAAGCGGCGCAGGACGCGGTGGTGAGCCTGCTGTTCAAGGCGAATTTCGAGGAGGGTCGCAACCTCGGCGACCATGCCGTACTCCTCGGCATCGCCGAACAGGCCGGCCTCGAAAGGCCGGTGATCGCGGCTCTCCTTGCTTCAGACGCCGACAAGGACGCCGTAAGGCAGGAAATCGACATGGCCCGGGAAATCGGCGTGACCGGCGTTCCCTGCTTCATCATCGAGCAGCAGTATGCGGTCATGGGGGCGCAATCGGTCGAAGTGCTGACCAGCGCCTTGCGCGAGATCGCGCAGATGAAGGCCGAGCATCCGGCTCACTGACGCCCGACAGCAGAGCAAATGCCGCCTGGAACGACGGCGTTTCACTGCATCGGGAGAAAAGCTTCTTTCCGCGGGGATAACCACCGCCGGTCATATCCGGTCGGTCCGGAAGCGGGATGGCGCTACTCCCGTCCAGCGTTTGAAAGCGCGGGTGAAATGCGCGGAATCACTGTAGCCCAGCCTTAAGGCAATGTCGGTCATGCTATGAACACCTTCACAGATCAGCCGGATTGCCTCGTTGCGGCGCGTGTCGTCGAGTAACTCTTCAAAATCGACGCCGCAAAACTTCAGCCGCCGCTGCAGTGTGCGAACCGACATGCCGAGGCTTTTCGCTACGGTCTGTAGTCCAAGCTTATGACCATCGGACAGCCTTTCGCTGAGCATCTTTGCCGCCTCTATCGTCGAGGCCAGTGACTCTGTGACGTTCGATGGCCGATTTCCAGGGGTTTTCAGAGAAAGATCGAGCAAATCTCGATCGAACTCGATCGCATCATAGTCGCACCCTGTTTCTATGTTGGGTCCGAAACACTCCTCCAGTGCCGTGCTTCCATGCGTCCTGGAAGCTGTCAACCGAACCCTTATTGCAGCGGGTTCACCCGCCAAAAGCGGCACCTTCCGCAGGACAGCGAGGCTGCCCAGGATGAATTGCCGGGGATCGAACTCGAAACGATCGACGAAACGGAAGATGATGCGAGCGGTTCCGCCCTCCACCACGAAGCGTATATCCGATCCCTGATGGATCGACGACACGTTCGCTACCGCGAGCACGCATGCTTCAGCCACGCTCTCCGCTGCCAGAAGCGACTGGCCCCATGGGCCGAGATCATGCAGTTCGGTCAAGCGCCCGACATGCGCACCCGCGAATGGATCTCCCAGGAGGGCAGCCACTTCGTTGGCCATGTGGAAGCATTGGGCGCGCGGAAGCCAGCCGTCGGCGTTCCGGAACACGTTCGGTGAGATGCCGAGGCGCGCACAGAACTCTATGGCCGAAACATCGTGCTTGGCGAGATAGGGCGCCATCGGCAGGAAGGCCCTAACCCTGATGGAGGGTGCAGAATGTGACATCCGAGCAGCAAACTTGGCATGAAAAGGCAAGAAATAAGTTGAGCACTATAGCAGTATGCAACCGTTTGGGAAGGCTCGCCAGCAATATACGACGGGCGGAGCGTGGCCGTTTACATTCGCCAATTCAGTACATCGCGTTGGACTTAATCTTTTGCTGGAGGGAAGAATGGACATTACGCGTCGTGAACTCACGGCGGCCGGTGTTTGCGCCGGCGGCTGGGTCCGTCGGCACGCCGGTGTGCGGCATGCCGACCCGATAGAAACGTCGACATATCACGCAGGGTTCAGATGCGTTGTCGGCACCAGGAGGGTCGCATGAAGTCACCTAAGCTCGCGAGAATACGCTTGTTGGCGCTAAGCACGGCAATCCTGCTTTTGGGAGCGCCCGCAACGGCTCAGGAATCGCTGCCTTTTCCGCCGAAGCCCTCAGGGAGCAAGGCCGGCCCGACAATAGCTCAGTCCACTTACAGTCCGTTGCCCGCGCAGCCGCATCTCCCCGCGAATGCTCCGAACATCGTCGTCATCATGCTCGACGACGTTGGTCCGGCCTTGCCGGACACCTTCGGCGGAGTGATCGAAACGCCGACATTGAGCCGGCTTGCGCAAGACGGACTGTCCTACAATCGCTTCCACAATGCGGCCATGTGTTCTCCCTCGCGGGCGGCATTGCTGACCGGGCGCAATCACCATCGGGTCGGGAACGGCCAGATCGCCGAATTGGCAAACGACTGGGACGGATACACCGGCAGGATACCACGCACCTCCGCCACCGTCGCGAAAGTCCTTGGCTATTATGGCTACGCGACCGCAGCATTCGGCAAATGGCACAACACCCCGGCCAATGAAACGACAGCCGTCGGGCCGTATACGGACTGGCCCGCGGGCGAAGGTATCGGGTTCGATTATTTCTATGGTTTCCTTGCTGGAGAGTCCTCGCAGTGGGAGCCCGCAGTGGTCGAAAACACCGTTCGCGTCGACCCGTCTCACGGGAAGGAAGGCTACCACTTCACCGAGGATATGACCGACAAGGCGGTCACATGGATGAAGCAGGTGCACGCGCTGACGCCGGACCGGCCCTTCTTCATGTACTGGGCGCCCGGCGCCGCGCATGGTCCGCATCACATCTTCAAGGACTGGGCGGACAAGTACAAAGGCAAATTCGATGACGGCTGGGATGCCATGCGAGAGCGCATCTATGCCCGCCAGAAACAACTCGGATGGATACCGCAGAACACGCAACTGACGCCCCGTCCGGATACGCTGTCAGGATGGGAGGATATTCCGGAAGACGAGAAGCCGTTCCAGCGCCGGCTCATGGAAGTCTTTGCCGGCTATACGGAGCATGCGGACGTTCAGGCCGGGCGCCTGCTCGAGGCCCTCTACGAACTTGGAATTCGCGACAACACCCTGATCTTCTATGTCTGGGGCGACAACGGGTCCAGCGCGGAGGGCCAGAATGGCACCATCAGCGAACTTCTGGCGCAGAACGGCATCCGCACCCAGATCAAGGACCACATTCGTGCGATGAACGAGTTGGGCGGGATGGACGTACTCGGATCACCCAAGGCCGATAACATGTATCATGCGGGTTGGGCATGGGCCGGTTCCACGCCGCACCGGTCGACCAAACTGGTCGCGGCCCATTTCGGCGGCACGCGAACGCCGCTCGTGGTCTCCTGGCCAGGTAAAATCAAACCGGACCAGACCCCGCGCTCCCAGTTCCATCATCTCAACGACATCGTACCCACGATCTACGACGTCCTGGACATCCAGCCGCCGAAGCTCGTGGACGGCATCAGCCAGGATCCCCTCGATGGTGTCAGCATGACCTACACCTTCGACTCTCCCGAGGCGTCGGGCCAAAAGAAGGAGCAGTACTTCGAGATCATGGGCAGCCGTGCCATCTATCAGGACGAGTGGATCGCATCCGTCTTCGGACCCCGGATACCATGGAAGGCCGGCCTCGATCCCGCCATCTTCAAATGGTCGCCGGATAATGACCTATGGGAACTCCATGATCTCAGCCAGGACTACTCCCAGGCAAAGAACGTCGCGGCCGATCATCCGGAAAAGGTCGAGGCGCTGAAGAAGGCTTTTGGCGTGCAGGCCGAAGCCAATAAGGTGTTCCCGGTCGGGGGAGGATTGTGGTCTGCCGTCTTCCATCCTGAAGATGCGCCGTCCAATCCCGCGACCGAGTTCCAATTCACCCAAGATGTGGTCGGTGTTCCCGAGTTCACGGCACCGAAAGTCGGAGCCCGCAGCAACCTTGTGACCATCGAGGCGGAACTGCGGCCGGACTCCGAAGGCGTGTTGTATGCTCTGGGGGCTTTTTCGGGCGGTGTCGCTTTGTGGGTCGAGAACGGCAAGCTCACCTACGAGTACAACCTGTTCGAGATAGAGCGGACGCGTCTCGAATCCTCCGATCCGTTGCCGAGCGGCAAGGTCAACATCGAGGTCGAAACACGTAAGGCCAGCAGCGATCACGCTGCACCGCTAGACGTCGTTATCCGCATCGATGGCAAAGAGGTGACCAAAGGACACGTGCCGCGTTCCGCTCCACTTGCCTTTACCGCCAACGACGCCTTCGACGTGGGCAAAGACAGTTATTCTCCAGTCGCCCTTGCGTATTTCGACCGCAAGCCGTTTGCTTTCAACGGCAAGATCGAAAGCCTGAAAGTCGAATATCTGAAGTAAGCATCGGTCTCGCCGGGCGCTCGGAGGAGCGGCGAACTCCCAGTTCGCCGCTCCTCTTTCCGCCGGCGTACACACGGCATTCAACAGGAGTGATTGGATTGAAGCGGCACCTCGCCCGGAACGCCAAAGCCGGCGTACCACCAATACGGCCGCTTTTGGCGTGCGCCGCCTGGAGTTTTGTGCTGCTCTACGGATGTGCGGGCCGCCCGACAGGGGTCCTCGAGCCGGTAGCGGCCAATCCGTCAGCCGCCCAAGTCGAGATGCTGGTCACGACCACCCGAAGCCGGGCGGAAAAACCGGGCGAGATGTTCAGCGGCGAGCGTGCGCTCAGCCCGACATTTGCGGAAATGACGGTGTCGATTCCGCCCGATACCGTTCGCAAGGCCGGTGAAGTCGCTTGGCCGAGCAAGCTTCCACCCAATCCCGAGACGGATTTCGCAACACTGAAGGCGGTGGAAGTCGATCGCGGTGCGGCGGAGAAATGGTTGAACACGCATGTGCGCAAGAGCCCGGACGGCAGCGTCCTCGTCTTCATCCATGGGTTCAACAACCACTTCGAGGATGCGGTCTTCCGCTTCGCGCAGATCATCCACGACTCGGGCGCGCGCAGCGTTCCGGTGCTCGCGACGTGGCCGTCGCGCGGGAGCCTGCTGGCCTATGGCTACGATCGCGAAAGCACCAACTACACCCGCAACGCAGTAGAACGCCTTTTCCAGTATCTGGCGCGTGATCCCGAGGTCAAGGAAGTATCGATCCTGGCACATTCGATGGGCAATTGGTTGGCGCTCGAGTCCCTGCGCCAGATGGCCATTCGCAACGACGGCCTGCCGGCGAAGTTCAGGAATGTCATGTTGGCGGCGCCGGACGTCGACGTCGACGTCTTCGGATCGCAGATCGCCGACATGGGCAAGCAACGGCCGCGCTTTACACTCTTCGTCTCGCGCGACGACCGTGCACTCGCCGTTTCCCGCCGCGTCTGGGGAAATGTCTCCCGGTTGGGAGCGATCGATCCGGAGCAGTCGCCCTACAAGGAGGAGTTGGCGGCGAATGGGATCACCGTCGTCGACCTCACCAAAATCAAGGCAGGCGACAATCTGCATCACACCAAGTTTGCGGAGTCGCCGGAAATCGTACGACTGATCGGCAGCCGCCTGTCCAGCGGCCAGACCTTGACCGACAGTCGCCTGGGACTCGGCGACCATATCGTCGCTGCGACCGCCGGGGCCGCCCATACCGTCGGAACAGCGGCGGGACTGGTCGTTGCCGCTCCCGCTGCCATTGTCGATCAGAACACGCGGCGGAATTACGTCCACCACGTCGAGGCACTCGCCGAGCCATCCGGCGCAACGAGATGAAACACGGCCGACATTGCGTGCAGGGAGGAGAGCCTGGCAAGGTCCGTGCACTGCAACCTCTAGCCCGGCAGCGCCGCCTTCGCCCCCTTATCGATGCGTCGACTACTCCAATGTCAGCATAACCAACGACATCGTCGAGCACGGCCGGCGCGAGCCATCAGGGCGTATTCAAAGAGAACCGCCGTCAAAAGCCGCCTGAAGGAGCGTATGAATCTTGCCGTCGTGGTCCTGTAAAACCTGAAGCAGACCTTGATTGACCGCAACATCAAAAGTCAATTGCCTTGAAAACAGCGCCCTCAGCACGCTCTCGTCGGTAAGAACAATGGGCTCGCCCTGAACCGGGCCATCGACATGAATGTTTACTTTAGTCCGACCCGGTTGCGCGGTGAAGTCAGTCCAGAGGCGTGATCGTACGAACAAAACTGCAAAGCGACGGCTTCCTGTGTCGCCCAAATCGGCCGTACGATTAGCGACGCCTCGCTCTAGCCGTCTCAGCTGTTCTACAGCTTCTCGATACCCCTGCCCAAAGAGTGTAGCGGAACGCGCAGTCGTGATCCGGTCATCCAGAATGCCGCGCTCTCCCGCGTGATAAATGGCTGACGCCACGGCCACCGATCCCGGGTGAGCGACGTTAAAGGTGGAGCTGTCCAGGGAAGAATGATAGCCGCAGGCCAATGCCGCATGTGCGTTCACGGTCAACATGATGCTCAGAAGCACAATGGTTAATTGCATCGGACCACTTCCGTATCTTGGCGAAACCGTACCCACGTACGCGCTGTTCTCCTCGTACCCTACTCGGCGGCACGAGGAGAACTTTGTTTGCGTCAGGGTGTTACGATGTTGAACCAGAACTCGAAGTTGTCGAGCATGGATACAAGTTGCCCGAGCTTGGCGTTGTCCCCGGTCACCTTGATGCTACCGTCAGCGATCGCCTTCTCCAGCGTCGTCTCGCCGAGGACGATTCCGTTCAAGCTGTCGCGCGTGAGGGTGATCGTGGCATCGGCATTGTCCGCCTGCTGGCCCGCCGTGTTGTTGAGCACCCCGTTCTCGAGTTGGAGCAGGTATTTTCCGTCCTCCACGCCGAAATCGAAATTGAGCGTCAGTTTGGTGTCGCCGGCCTTCTCGCTGTTTAGCCGCACACCGAGGTAGTCGAAGAACAGATCGAGCGACATCGCGCGCACGGTGTCCGGGCTCGCAGTGTTCGGTGTCGGTAGCTCGGTCACGCCGTCGCGCAGTTCCTTGGCACCCGTGAGATAGAAGTTGCGCCAGGGCCCGGACTCGGCTTGGTAGCCCAACTGCTCCAAGGCGTCGGCTGTCAGGTTTTTGGCGTCCTGGTTATTGGGATCGGCGAACACGACATGGTTCGCGACCTGTGCCACCCAGCGATACTCGCCCTGTTCATAGGACTTCCTCGCTTTCTCCAGCACTGCGTCCGCGCCGCCCATGAACTCGACATACTTCTTGCTGGCCTCCGCCGGCGGCAACTCGTGCAATGTAGACGGATTGCCGTCGAACCAGCCGAGATAGAGCACATAGGTTGCCGCCACGTCGTGATAGACCGAGCCGTAATAACCGCGGTTTGCCCAGAACTTGGCAAGGCTGTCGGGCAGTTTGAATGCCTCGGCGATCTCCCGCATCGTCATGCCCTGGTTCACCATATGCAGGGTCTGATCGTTGATGTAGCGGTAGAGGTCACGCTGTTTGGAGAGCAGTTCCTTGACGTTGTCGTTGCCCCACGTCGGCCAGTGGTGCTGCGCGAAGATGATCTCCGCCTCGTCGCCCCACATCGTCAGCGCCTGGTTCAGGTACTTCGACCACGGCAGCGGCTCGCGTATCTTCGCACCGCGCAGGGAATAGGTGTTGTGCAGCGTGTGCGTGGCATCCTCGGAAGTCTGGATGGCCTTCTTTTCCTCGATGTACCAGAGCATCTCCGAGGGCGCTTCCGAACCGGGTGCCATCAGGAATTCATAGGTCAGCCCGTCGATGGTCTCCTTCTGACCCGTTTCCGTGACAATGTTGGTTGGCGGGATCAGCGTCACGGTTCCGGCGGACGTGGTCGTGCCGAGACCAGCACCGACCTGCCCCTTCGGATCGGCCTTGAGCAAATTGCCGTACATGTAGCTTGCGCGGCGGCTCATCGCCGTGCCCGCCATCACGTTTTCGGCGACGGCTGCCTCCAGGAATCCTTCGGGAGCGTAAATCTTGACAGCGCCCGAGGTGACGTCCGCCTCATCCACGATGCCGCGTACGCCGCCATAATGATCGACGTGGCTGTGCGTGTAGATGACCGCCTTTACAGGCTTGTCGCCCCGATGTTTCCGGTACAAGTCGAGAGCGGCCTTTGCCGTTTCGGACGAGACGAGCGGATCGACGATGGTGATCCCCTCGGTGCCCTCGATGATGGTCATGTTTGAAAGGTCGAAGTTGCGAACCTGGTAAAGTCCCTCCGTGACCTCGAACAGACCGCTGATATTGATGAGTTGCGATTGCCGCCAAAGGCTGGGATTTACGGTCGCGGGAGCTTCGGCTCCCTCGGTTATGAAGCTGTACTGCTGCGGGTTCCAGATCGCGTTGCCACCCTGACCTTGAATCATTTCGGTCGGCAAGGGAGCAATGAGGCCTCGCTTGGCATCATCAAAGTCGGATGTGTCGTCAAACGGCAATTGGGTGAGCAGGGCGTCGTTTGCGGCGCGCGTTGCTTCCGTCGCGTCCTTTTGGGTCGCCGCGTCCTGCGCATAGGCGGGAATTGTCCCGGCGGCGACGATAGCGATAAGTGAAAGGCCGGATAAATATCTTCCGATATGCATCTCAATACTCCCTGTTTCTGTTCAGGTGATGCTCGTGGCCGCTGAGATTTCTTTGTCGGCAACTCCGCGTTGGGGCACCTTCGAGCTTGAATCTAGCGGAGCGGCGGTGCAGCGGGTATTGGACCTTGGGGCAATTTTCGCTCGAAGGGGTCTTGAGCGTGGCCGTTCGATGGGAACGGTTCGAACGTTTGTGCGTGACCTGTGTGCCGTTGCCGAGGGTATTATCGGCCGCGCTGTCTCGGCGCGCACACAACCATTCGAATCATTTACTCGAGCATGTGGAGTTGCGCCTCAGCGTGTTCATCCGAATTTCACGAGGTTGAGCGCTGGCAGCGGCCCGCCGGGGAACTGGACGAGCTTTCCGCCGATCGAGATCGGGCCAAGATCGATGCCGGCGAAGCCGAGCTTGGAGATCAGGGCACCTACTTCGGCCTTCGATCTTGCGTCGTCTCCCGAGTAGAAGAGGACACGGCTGCCGCCCTCCGCGCGCGGATCGCCTGAAACAAGGTGCGGCTGGAGATGGTTGAAGGCCTTCACCACACGAGCACCTGGAACAAGACTTGCGAAGATTTCCGTCGAAAGGCGGCCATTCAAATCGGCGGGTTTGAAGAGTGGTTTCTCGATCGGGTTGTTGGCGTCGATCACGATGCGGCCGCCCCAATCGGGAAGCCCCACCAGTGCCTCGGGTAGTTTCGACCACGGAACTGCCACCAGCACAAGATCGGCATTTGCCGCCTCTCCGAGGGTGCCTGCCTTGATATGGGGCGTCAGCTCTCTGGCAAGGTCCTGAAGCGTATCAGGGCCGCGACTGTTGGAAATTGTTGCAGCGATGCCGTTGCGTGCAAGCGCGCGGGCGAAGGCGGAGCCGATCTCGCCGGCTCCAATGATGCCGATGGACATTGGTAAACTCCAATTGGTTTTGACGATCAGGCGGTGAAGCCGCCATCCGCGACGATGTCCGCACCGGTGACGAAGGCGGCCTCGGGGCTGGCGAGGTAGGCGACGACGCTCGCGACCTCGTAGTCCTTGCCGTAACGGCCGATGGCCATGCCGGGACCGACGATCTTCGAGACAGGCCCGCCATCGGGGTTCATGTCGGTGTCGGTCGGGCCCGGATGCACGGTGTTCACGGTGATACCCTTAGGACCGAGGTCCCGCACGAGGCTGCGATTGAACCCCGCAACCGCTCCCTTCGTCAACGTATAGAGAGAGGCAGTCGGGAAGGCGGCGTAACGGACCATGGAAGAGCCGATATGAATAATGCGACCGCCTGATTTCATGCGACGGGCGGCTTCCTGGGTTCCGACGAAGACACCGGTCACGTTGACTGCGATCATGCGTTCGTAGTCCTCGAACTTGATCTCCTCGATGGGACCGCCGAGCGCGATGCCCGCATTGTTGACGAGGATATCAAGCGAGCCGAATGCCTCCTGGGTTTTGGCCACCGCGGCCCGGACGGAATCCGGGTTTCCGGAGTCGGCATGGATAGCGATCGCTCGACCGCCGGCGTCTTCAATTTCCTTCACGACCGCGGCTGCCTTGTCCGGAGACGCGCTGTAAGTGATGGCGACTGCGGCTCCATCGGCAGCGAGCCGCTTTGCGATGGCCGCACCGATGGAGCGCGACCCGCCTGTGACCAGTGCCGTCTTTCCAGAGAGTCTTTCGTTCACCTTTGTCATTGCGATAGCTCCAAGGTTTCGTGTTTCGATGGAGTGAATATCGCTCGCGGATTATCTTGCGATTAGTCGTCAATGGCTTTATTGAATTTCAAGCGTCCGTTGAAGATGAAACCATGGAAACCCTGTCAAACCTGGAATCCTTCGTCCGCAGCGCGGAACTCGGCGGCTTCTCTGCCGCTGCGCGGCGACTCTCCATGACGCCCGCTGCCGTAAGCCGTAACGTCGCGGTCCTCGAAAACAATCTGGGGGTACGACTTTTCCAGCGGAGCACCCGGAGCCTGACATTGACCGAGGCGGGCGAGCGGTTCCTCCATGCAATACGGGACAACCTGGCCGCGCTGCAGAGCGCCATCGCCGAAGCTTCGGCGGAGCAGCCCGCGCCGTCGGGCGCGCTGAAGGTGAGCATGAGTCCGACATTCGGGATCGGCTACATCCTGCCGCTGCTGCCCGAGTTTGCAGAGCGCTATCCCCTCATCCGGCCCGAGTGGATGTTCGAGAACAGGCAGGTCGATCTCATTGCCGAAGGGTACGACGCGGCAATCGGGGGTGGCTTCGAGCTGACACCCGGTGTCATCGCGCGAACGCTCGCGCCGGCTCACATCATCGCAGTGGCTTCGCCCTCCTACATGGAAGGAAAGGTGCCGCCGCACGAGCCTGGAAGCATGGAAGTGCTGGACGGCATCGTCATGCGGTCGCCGCGCACGGGACGTATTCGGCATTGGCAGATGCGAAATGCATCCGGCGAGGAGCAGGCGGTCGTCTTCAATGGGAAAGTGGTGGTCAACGACCCAGCGGCGATGTGCAAGGCGGCCCTTCTTGGACTCGGAGTCACGATGATCGCCAAGCCTGACGCGCTGCCGTATCTGGAGCGCGGCGAACTCGTCCGGCTTGTACCCAACTGGTACGCGGACGCAGGCCCGATCTCCATTTACTATGCGAGCAGGACGCTGCTGCCATCCAAGACAAGGGTCTTCGTGGACTTCGTCGTCGAGGCCTTCCAGCGACAAAGATGGTCCGAGCGCTTTGCGGGAAGCCTTGATTAGGGGTAGGCGTTTCAGATCGGCTGAGACAAGCAGGTGGACCTGCTATGTTCACCGCCAAACCAACGGGATCACATGAGCGACGACAACATTATCAAGTTCGAGCGACCGAAACCGAAGCCGGAGCCAAGGTCGGTCGGCCCGATGCAACGGAAAGCACTCATCTGGCTCGCGGTGATAGCGGGTTTGTTTCTGGTATGGGCGTATTTCCATGTCATCGCGCCGCCGAACTTACCTTGAAAGCGCCGGATACGGGCGGAGCGGCTGGAATTCGGTGTTCCGGTGATCCTCGCTGGCGACTACAACGTCATGGATGGTCCTGAGGAGGAAGGTCAATGACGATGAATGATTGGCGCGCCGAGCTGCGCCTCGAACTGGAAAAACTGGTCGACGCCGCTGTCGTTGCCGGCGCGCGCCAACGGGATGTCTACGCCGCCATTCTTGACGAGATTGGACAGCTTCGGCTCGCCTACGAACGAGACCCTGATCCCGCCGACGACATCAGCGAGCAGGTCATCGAAGAACCGTCCAACAATTGGCCCGCCGCCGACTAAGGGTGAACGAGACTTCGAGAATGGGTACCCCCACGGTGACGGCCGCCTTGCTGAGATGGCCTGAAGGCTGCAAGTCCTAGTGCAAGCACTAGGGATAGTCCTATGACAAAGCAGCTTGTTGAAGTGATCACATCGGTCGAGCGTCGTCGACGCTGGTCTCGTGAGGAGAAGGAGCGGCTGGTCGCGGCGACGCTCGAGCCGGGGGCCCGTGTTTCGGAGATCGCGCGATCCGCGGGGATCCATGTGAGCCAGCTTTTCCGTTGGCGCAAGGAACTCTGCCAAATCTCCACGCCGTCCGTCCCGCAGCTCGTTCCGGTCGAGGTCGTTGAAGCGCTGCCAACGCCAGCGGCCCGGGCCGAGCCGCCGGCGGTCTCCCGGCCGCGCAAGAAAGCAAGCTTGGTGATGATCGAGCTTGGCGGCGGTCGTCGTCTCCGGGTCGAGAGTGACGTCGACACCGAAGCCTTGGCTCGGATTCTCGATGTGCTGGAGCGGCGATGATCCCGGTCCCGAACAGTGTGAAGGTGTGGCTAGCGACGGGCTATACCGACATGCGCAGAGGCTTTCCCGGCCTGTCGCTGATGGTGCAGGAGACGTTGAAGCGCGACCCGATGAGCGGCCATCTCTTCGTCTTCCGGGGTCGGAGCGGTGGACTGATCAAGGTGATCTGGCACGACGGCCAGGGTGCCTGCCTGTTCACGAAGAAGCTCGAGCGCGGCCGGTTCATCTGGCCATCGGCGGCCGACGGCACGGTGGTGATCACGCCGGCGCAGCTCGGCTATCTGCTCGAAGGCATAGACTGGCGAATGCCGCAAAAAACCTGGCGTCCGACGTCGGCGGGATGAGCAAAACGCTGGCGGGGCAGGAGCGAATATGATTCCATCCCGCCATGACCGATCCGGCCGATCAGCTTCCCGACGACCTTGCCAGCGCGCATGCGATGATCCTCGCGGAGCGTGCAGCCCGCCGTGAAGCGGAAGCGCTCGCCGCCCGCGCCCAGGCGGTGAACTCACATTCGGATGCACTGATTGCCCGACTGAGGCTTGAGATCGAGAAGCTGAAGCGCGACATCCACGGCAGTCGCTCGGAGCGCAAGGCCCGGCTTCTCGAACAGATGGAATTGCAGCTCGAGGAACTGGAGGCCGACGCCAGCGAAGACGAACTGGCGGCGGAGATGACGGCACGCTCATCCACGGTCAGGGCGTTCGAGCGCAAGCGTCCATCGCGCAAGCCTTTCCCAGAGCATCTGCCGCGCGAGCGCGTCGTCATTGCCGCACCATTCAACTGCCCGTGCTGTGGATCGGCCAAACTGGCGAAGCTGGGCGAAGACGTCACCGAGACCCTGGAGGTGATTCCGCGCCAGTGGAAGGTGATCCAGACCGTGCGCGAGAAGTTCACCTGCCGTGAATGCGAGAAGATCACCCAGCCGCCAGCACCCTTCCATGTGACGCCGCGCGGCTTTGCCGGGCCGAACCTCTTGGCGATGATCCTGTTCGAGAAGTTCGGTCAGCATCAGCCGCTGAACCGCCAGAGCGAACGCTATGCCCGCGAGGGCATCGACCTCAGCCTCTCAACGCTCGCCGATCAGGTCGGGGCCTGCGCCGCGGCGCTGAAGCCGGTGCATGCGCTGATCGAAGCGCATGTGCTGGCCGCCGAGCGACTGCATGGTGACGACACCACCGTGCCGATCCTGGCGAAAGGGAAGACCGATACGGGTCGCATCTGGACCTATGTCAGGGATGACCGGCCGTTCGGCGGAACATCGCCGCCGGCGGCGCTCTATTATGCCTCGCGCGATCGGCGGCAGGAGCATCCCGAGCGTCATCTGAAGAGCTTCACCGGCATCCTGCAGGCGGACGCCTATGGCGGCTACAATCCGCTGTTCAAGGTGGATCGCGATCCCGTTCCGCTGACGCAGGCGCTGTGCTGGGCCCATTCTCGGCGCAAGTTCTTCGTGCTTGCCGACATCGCCAGCAACGCCAAACGCGGCAAGAATGCTGCCGCGATCTCGCCGGTCGCGTTCGAGGCGGTCAAGCGCATCGACGCGCTCTTTGATATCGAACGTGACATCAATGGGCTTGCCGCCAACGAGCGCCTGCAACGACGTCAGAAGGACAGCCGTCCGCTCGTTGATGAGCTTCAGGCCTGGCTTCGATCTGAACGAGCAAAGCTGTCGCGCAGTTCACCGGTCACTGAGCCGATCGATTACATGCTGAAGCGCTGGGATGGATTCACGTCCTTCCTCGGCGGCGGCCGGATCTGCCTGACGAATAACGCCGCCGAACGCGCGCTGCGCGGTTTTGCCCTCGGCAGGAAGTCGTGGCTCTTTGCCGGCTCCGATCGTGGTGCCGATCGCGCCGCTTTCATGGCGACGCTGATCATGAGTGCCAAGCTCAATGACGTCGATCCGCAAGCGTGGCTCGCCGACGTTCTTGCTCGTATCGCCGACACCCCGATCACCAGGCTCGAGCAATTGCTCCCGTGGAATTGGCAGCCATTAAGTCCCTAAGAGATCAGGCTGCCAAACCTGCGCTCACTGATTTCATCCGTGAATTTCCCCCAACGCCGCACTTTCAAGAAGAAGGCTGCAATGAGAATCATAGCAATCACTTCCATGCTCGTCGGAACGAGCGATTACCCTCTTGTTCCTGGAACCAAGTTAGAAACGTTGGGAAAGTTCTTAGGAGTTCCAGACCGCTGGGATTTCGGCATTGAAGACGAATTCACGTGCCAATTGGGATATACCGACTTTGAGTTTTCCTTGCGAACACGTAGCAATTGTGTCGAAGTTGAGAGGGTGTGGCTCGAACTGTGGAATGTACATCATGGTGAGCCGCAACCGAAAAGGTCTCCTATACGTCTAGTCGATGGGATTGAGGTCGATCTCGGCGGTTTCCAACCGGGCATCTCGATATCATCTGCTAAAGCACTGTTAGACTCGTTGCGGGTTTTCTACGAGGAATTCAGTCAAGACGATGGCAGCGAGATAGCCAGCAAAATTGTCCTCGAGACGAAATCCGAATTATACTTTTTTCAGGGACATTTTGAGCCTCGGCTCATGGAAATACACTTTTTCGCTGGCGACGAATAAGCCGGTTGCACGCGTGGCCCTCACCGGATGCATACGAGAATGGTCCGGCACGGTGTCGCCGGTCAGCACGGGTTTATGAAGTTGGTGATCGCGATCTGACGCAGCAGCACGCGGCGGATTCTGCTGAAATTCGGGATACCCGCCGCGGCTGGTTTGATCTCCTCATTCCTGTGCTCGTCACAGGAATCCAGCCAGCCCAAGTCATTGGGCTGGAAGAACTCTTCCCCGCGCCACGGACGCGGCGCTGCTCTCATCTCTGTGACAAGCACAGAGTTGAGAAGGAGATTGCAGTCCTCCCCCGCTCTGACCGACGCGCTCGGCAACCTTGTCCGCACCGCCCTCCGCGCCGACAAAACCGGCCAGAGCTTCAACGCCATCATCGATCTCGCAGCAGCCGCCATAAACTCAAGATGAATCTCAACTGGCCTTTGCGAGCGCTGCAAGCTGCGTCATCACCATCGCGGCGCCGGAAAGGCGTTTTTCCGGAGTTGCGAGCTCGCGCTGGAAGAAAATGCTCTGGTCCGGGCGGATCTTGGCGACTGTTCCCTGTTTCGCGATGTAGCCCACGAGTGCCGCGGGATTGGGAAATTCCTTGTTGCGGAACTGGACCACGACGCCCTTCGGCCCCGCATCGAGCTTCTCGACATTCGCCGTGCGGCAGAGCGACTTGACGTAGACGATCTTCAGGAGGTGCTGCACCTCCGTCGGCAGCGGCCCGAAACGGTCGATCAGCTCCGCACCGAAGCCGTCGATCTCCTTGAGGTCGGTCAGCTCACCCAGGCGCCGATAAAGGCCGAGCCGCAGATTGAGGTCCGGCACATACTCTTCCGGGATCATCACCGGCGTTCCGACCGATATCTGCGGCGACCAGCCGGTATCGTGGATCTCCTCCTCGCCCTTGAGCTCGGCGACCGCCTCCTCCAGCATCTGCTGGTAGAGCTCGAAGCCGACCTCCTTGATGTGACCGGACTGCTCCTCGCCGAGCAGGTTGCCCGCTCCGCGGATGTCGAGGTCGTGGCTGGCGAGCTGGAACCCGGCTCCAAGCGTATCAAGCGACTGGAGAACCTTGAGGCGCCGTTCCGCCGGCCCGGTCAACGTCTTGTTGACGGGAAGGGTGAAAAGCGCGAAGGCGCGGACCTTGGAGCGTCCTACCCGACCGCGCAGCTGATAGAGCTGGGCGAGGCCGAACATATCGGCACGATGCACGATCAGGGTGTTGGCGGTCGGCACGTCGAGACCGGACTCTACGATCGTCGTCGAGAGGAGCACATCGTAGCGCCCCTCGTAGAAGGCGTTCATGATATCTTCGAGCTCGGTCGCCGGCATTTGCCCGTGCGCCACGGCAACCTTCAGTTCCGGCACGTCGGATTTAAGGAAATCATGGATTTCCGGAAGATCGCTCACGCGCGGACAGACATAGAAGCTCTGGCCGCCGCGGTAGTGCTCGCGCATCAGCGTCTCTCGGATCACCAAAGCATCGAAGGGCGAAATGAAGGTTCGCACCGCCATGCGGTCGACCGGCGGCGTCGTGATCAGCGACAGTTCGCGCACTCCGGTGAGGGCAAGCTGCAGCGTCCGCGGAATGGGCGTCGCCGAGAGCGTGAGGACGTGCACATCGGTCTTCAGTTCTTTCAGGCGTTCCTTGTGCTTGACACCGAAATGCTGCTCCTCATCGATGATGAGCAGGCCGAGATTGGCGAATTTGATCGACGAGCCGAGCAGCGCGTGCGTGCCCACTACGATGTCCGTCTTGCCTTCGGCGACCTCTTTCTTCGTGAGCGCCAGATCCTTCGAGCCGACCAGCCGTGAGGCCTGCTGTATTCGTATCGGCAAACCGCGGAAACGATCGGAGAAGGTCTTGAAGTGCTGCCGCGCAAGCAGGGTCGTCGGCACGACCACGGCGACCTGCACGCCGTTCATCGCCGCGATGAAGGCGGCACGCAGCGCCACCTCCGTCTTGCCGAAGCCGACATCGCCGCACACGAGGCGGTCCATGGGCCGGCCGCGGCCGAGATCGTCGCGGACGGCATCGATCGAGTTCAATTGGTCCTCGGTCTCGTCATAGGGGAAGCGGGCGGCGAATTCGTCATAGACCCCGTCATGCGCCGCAAGGACCGGCGCATGGCGCGTATGTCTTTCGGCAGCGATGCGGATGAGGCCGCCGGCCATGTCGAGCAGCCGCTTCTTGAGCTTGGCCTTGCGCGCCTGCCAGGCGACGCCGCCGAGCTTGTCGAGGACAGCATCGGTTCCTTCCGAGCCGTAGCGCGACAGAAGCTCGATATTTTCCACCGGCAGGAACAGCTTGGCATCGTCCGCATAGACGAGCTCGAGGCAGTCATGCGGTGCGCCGGCGGCCTCGATCGTCCTGAGGCCGACGAAGCGCCCGATACCGTGCTCGGCGTGTACGACATAACTGCCCTCGTCGAGGCCGGTCACTTCGGCGATGAAATCCGCGCCGCGCTTGCGCCGCTTGGAGCGGCGAACCAGACGGTCGCCGAGAATGTCCTGCTCGCCGATGACGACGAGGTCGCCGGTCTCAAATCCCGCTTCGAGGCTGAGGACCGCGGATGCGGCCTCCCCCGGCTTGAGCGAACCGATATCCGAGAGCGCCTTGACCGGACGGATATTGGCGAGGCCATGCTCGGCCAGAACCTGAAGCAGCCGGTCGAGCGAGCCTTCCGTCCAGCCGGACACGATGACCTTGGCGCCTTTTGCCCGCTTCTCGGCGATATGCTTCACGGCCTGATCGAAAACATTGGTGCGCGTGCCGTCGTTGTCGGCCTCGCCCGCCGGTTTGGCCCAACGCAGGCCCTGACGCGCTTCGATGTTCACGACCTGGCGGGCTTCGCCCTCGTGTTCGGTAAAGGGCGAAAGGCGCACCGCATTGCGATCATTCAGGGCTTCGCCGAAGCCTTTCGCAGTGAGATAGAGCATGTCCGGCGGCACGGGCTTGTAGGGCGTGCCCTGGGTGACCTGAGACTTGCCCGGCGAAGCCGAAGCGAGGCGGGCGTCGTAATAGTCGAGAACGAGCTTCGAGCGCTCTGCCGCGGCCTCTCGCGCCAAATGGTCGGTGACTATGCGAAAGCCGTCGAGATAGTCGAAGACCGTTTCGAGCCGATCGTAGAAAAGCGGCAGCCAATGCTCCATTCCGGCATAGCGCCGTCCCTCCGACACGGCCTGATAAAGCGCATCGTCGCGCGTCGCCGCTCCGAAGAGAGAAAGATACTGCTTTCGGAAGTGGCTGATCGTCTCGGGCGTCAGGGATACCTCGCTCATCGGATTGAGGTCGAGGGACCGGACCTGCCCGATCGTGCGCTGGCTTGCGGGATCGAAGGAGCGGATCGCCTCGAGCGTGTCGCCGAAGAAGTCGAGGCGCAAAGGCTCGCCGCTGCCGGGTACATAGACATCGAGGATGCCTCCCCGTACGGCGAATTCGCCCATCTCGCGCACGGTCGGGACCCGTTCGAAGCCGTTTCGCTCCAGCCGGGCGGCAAGGTCGTCCATGCGGATCTGGTTGCCGGGCCGTGCCGTGAAGGCGAGGCTTTCGATCACATCCTGCGGCGAGATCCTTTGCAGCGCTGCATTGATGGTGACGAGCACGATCGCCGGATGCGGTTTCCTGCGGTGGGCGATCAACGCGCTCAGCGCGGCAAGCCTGCGCGCCGAGGTGTCGGCGCTCGGCGAGACCCGGTCGTAAGGCAGGCAGTCCCAACCCGGCAGCGTCAGGACCGGGATATCGGGAGCGACGAAACCGAGCACCTGTTCGAGGTCAGCGACCTTCTGGCCATCGGAGAGGATATAGGCGACGGGGGCCCCGGCCCGGGCCAGTTCGGCGAGAACGAGCGCCTCGGCACCCGTGGGCACCGGGCCGATCGTAATTTCCCGCGTCGCCGCAAGAATCTTCCTAGGGTCGAAGCCAGGTATCATCGTCATGTCTACTTCGTTTCGTGGCGAACCGGGTCGAAATCCGGGCGATAGGCCGCGATGCGGAAGAAGAGTTCCGTCGCATAACGCTCGGGCAGCGGTTTTTCTCCGGTGATCCAGCGGACGAGGTCGTTGTCCTCCTCCCCCATGATCGCTTCGAGTTCGTCGAGCTCCGCTTCGGACAAGGCGGCGAGCTCCGCCTCGGCGAACTGGCCGAGGATCAGGTCCATCTCCCGAATGCCGCGGTGCCACGCGCGGAAGAGAATCCTGCGCCGACGCGGGTCGAGATCGGCGCTCGTGCGCGAAATGCCGGTCATGGGATGTCCTTCCTGCTCTCCGCCGCTCTGCGGATCGAGATCATGGGCTCTATAAACGCTGGAAAGCAGGTTGTCAGCCTTGCCAAAGCCGGAATTATCGTCGCAATTTCATTGCTATGCGCCCTGCCCTGCTCGATCCGCTGTTTTCGCCCCTCGACACATTGCCCGGCATCGGCCCGAAGACCGGCGAACTTTACGCGCGCCTGCTCGGGCGCGAGACGGTTGAAGACTGCCGCGTCGTCGATCTCCTGTTCCATATCCCTCATTCGCTGATCGATCGTCGCCGCCAGCCCGGCATTGCCCATGCTCCAAACGGTGCGATCGTTACCATCACGGGCCGGGTAGACCGGCACCAGCCGGCTCCCAGTGGCAGATCGAACGTGCCCTACCGCGTCTTTCTCCACGACGAGACCGGCGAACTGGCGCTCACCTTCTTCCGCGTCAGGGGGAACTGGCTCGAGAAGGCCCTGCCCATCGATGAGACGGTGATCGTCAGCGGCAAGGTGGACTGGTTCAACGGGCGGGCTTCCATGGTCCACCCGGACTATATGGTCCGTGCGGCCGAATCGGAGAACATGCCGCTCGTCGAACCCGTCTATGGCCTGACGGCAGGCCTGACCTCGAGGCCCCTTCGCAAGTCGATCGAGGCGGCAGTGGCGCGCGTCCCGGACCTGCCGGAGTGGCTGGATGAGGCACTCCTGCGCCAACAGGGCTTCAAGAGCGCCAAAGAAAGCTTCCAGCGCCTGCACGAACCGCGGGACGAAACCGATATAGATGCGCAGGCGCCGGCGCGCCGCCGGATCGCCTATGACGAGTTCCTGGCAGGGCAGCTTTCGCTCTCCCTCGTTCGCCAGCGATTGCGCAAGGTCGCCGGTACGCCGATTCATCCGACCGGCCGGTTGAGCGGTCCGGTAATCGCAGCCCTGCCCTTCTCCTTGACGAACAGCCAGTCGGCGGCCGTCGACGAGATCCTTGCCGACATGTCCGGAGCCGACCGCATGCTGCGGCTGCTGCAGGGGGACGTCGGCTCCGGCAAGACGGCCGTGGCCTTGATGGCGATGCTGGCGGCGGTGGAATCCGGCGGCCAGGCGGTGCTGATGGCGCCGACGGAAATTCTCGCGCGGCAGCACCACGCCACGCTTTCGAGGATGGCCGCGCCGGCGGGCATCACGATCGATATCCTGACCGGCAGGACGAAGGGCAAGGAACGGGACGCGATACTGGAACGCATTGCCTCCGGCGAGACGCAGCTGGTCATCGGCACGCACGCACTCTTCCAGGACGCTGTGATCTATCGCCAACTCGTCCTCGCCGTGGTCGACGAGCAGCATCGTTTCGGCGTGCATCAGAGGCTGCGGCTGACGGCCAAGGGTATCTCGCCGCACATGCTCGTGATGACCGCGACGCCGATTCCGAGAACACTCGTGCTCGCCGCCTTCGGCGACATGGACGTATCGAAGCTCACGGAGAAGCCGGCGGGGCGCAAACCGATCCAGACCGTCACGATTCCGAACGAACGGACGGACGAGATCGTGGAGAGGCTCGACGCAGCGCTCCGGCAGGGCAAGAAGGCCTATTGGATCTGCCCGCTTGTCGAGGAATCCGAGGAGACCGACGCCATGTCCGCCGATGAGCGCTACCAGAGCCTTGCTCGACGGTTCGGCAAGGATGTCGGCCTGGTGCACGGGCGCATGGCAGGGCCGGACAAGGACGCCGTCATGCTCGCCTTCAAGAACGGTGAAATCCGTTTGCTCGTGGCTACGACGGTCGTCGAGGTCGGCGTCGACGTGCCGGATGCCACGATCATGGTCATCGAGCACGCCGAACGCTTCGGCCTTGCGCAACTGCACCAGCTACGCGGCCGCGTGGGGCGCGGCGACGAAGCCTCGACCTGCATCCTTTTGTACAAGAGCCCACTCAGCGAAGCAGGGCGCGCGCGTCTTTCGGTCCTGCGTGAAAGCGAAGACGGCTTCCTGATCGCCGAGGAGGATCTGAAGCTGCGCGGCGAAGGCGAGCTTCTCGGCACGCGGCAGTCCGGCACGCCGGGTTTCCTCATCGCAAGCCTCGAGGCGCATGCCGACCTCCTGGAGATGGCGCGCAAGGACGCCGCCTATGTCATAGACAGGGATCCGGAACTGACGTCGGAACGCGGCCAGGCGCTCAGGACGCTGCTCTATCTCTTCCGGCGCGACGAGGCGATCCGGTTCCTGCGGGCCGGCTGATCATCCCGCGACCTCAAACGCTCTCTTGCTGCTTGATCGCACGCGGGGGCGCATTGGCCAGCGGGTTGTAATCCGGCGCGACGAGGCCTCCGGAAATCAGCAGCTTCGCAGCATCCTCGGCGCTCATCTGCAGGGGAATGATCTTGTCGCGGGGCACGAAGAGCAGGAAGCCGGCGGTGGGGATCGGTGTCGGAGGCAGGAAGACCGTCACCATGTCCATGCCGCGCTCGTCGAACCTGGCAGCAATCTCGCCCTTCACGTCCGTGGCGATAAAGACCAGCGACCACAGCCCGGGACTTGGATATTCGATCAGCCCTGCCCTCTTGAACGAGGACGACTGGTCCTGCAGCACGGTCTGGAAGATCTGTTTCAGCGACTTGTAGATGGAGCGGACGAGCGGCGTCCGGTTGAGGAGCGACTCGCCGAAATTGATGATCGAGCGTCCGACGAGGTTCGCGGTCAGGAAACCGACCAGGGTGATGACCACGACGGCGACGAGCAGCCCGAAACCCGGGATCGCGATCGGCAGATAATTATCGGGATTATAGAAGCTCGGCAGATACGGTTTCACCCAACCGTCGGCCCACTCGATGAAGGAGCGGACCAGCCACACCGTAATCGCCAGGGGCGCGCAGATGATAAGCCCGGTAAGAAAGTAGTTGCGCAACCGGGCTGCGATGATGCCGCTTTTGGAACTTTCCGTCATGCCGTTGCCATCGATCCGTCAGTCCGCTCCGAAGGCGGGATGATAAGTGACGGTGCCGGAAACCAGCCCTCCCGACAAGGGTAAAGCCATGAAATATTGCGGCGCACAACCCGGAAAAACAAGAGCAGGCTCGTTGCGGAATCCGAATCTCTCATAGAAGGCCGGATTGCCCGCCAGGACGCAGCCTGAAGCCCCCGCCTTGCGCAGCATGTCGAGCCCGCGGCGCACAAGTGCGCTCCCCGTGCCGCGTCCTTGCCGGTCCGGCCGCACCGACACGGGACCCAGCCCGTACCAGCCGACCGCGAACGGGGTGATCGTGACAGGCGAAAAAGCGATGTGGCCGATCAACTCACCCTCTTCCTCGGCAACGAGGGACAGCGTCATCGCGTCCTCGGAGCGCAGCCGGTCGATGATCCGGGCCTCCGTCTGGTCGCTATAGGGTTGGCCGGCGAAAGCCGCCTCGGTAATCTGCCGGATCGTCTCGGCATCGCCCGCAGTTTCCGGTCGGATGATCATTCGACCGTCACCGATTTGGCGAGGTTGCGCGGCTGGTCCACGTCGGTCCCCATGAAGACGGCCGTATGATAGGCGAGAAGCTGGACCGGCAATGAGAAGATCATCGGCGCGATGATCTCGTCGACCTCCGGCAGCACGATCGTGTGCATCGTATCGAGCTTCGACGCGGCCGCACCTCTATCGTCGGTTATCAGGATGATACGGCCGCCGCGTGCGGCCACCTCCTGCATGTTCGATACCGTCTTGTCGAAGAAGCGGTCATGCGGCGCGATGACGATGACGGGCATGTTTTCGTCGATCAGGGCGATCGGTCCGTGCTTCAGCTCGCCAGCGGCGTAACCTTCGGCGTGGATATACGAAATCTCCTTGAGCTTCAGCGCCCCTTCCATTGCCAGCGGGAAGCTGGTGCCGCGGCCGAGATAAAGGACGTCGTGGCATTTGGACAGTTCGCGCGACAGACTCTCGATCTTCGGCTGGATGCTGTTCAGCACCTGACCCATGATGCGCGGCATTTCGGCAAGGCTCTTTACGAGCGCTTGCTCCTCTTCGTCGCTGATCGTTCCGCGGGCCTTGCCCGCCCCGACCGCAAGTGCGGCCAAGACGGCAAGCTGGCAGGTGAATGCTTTGGTCGAGGCGACGCCGATCTCAGGGCCCGCAAGAATCGGAAAGACCGCATCGGATTCCCGTGCGATGGTCGACTCGCGGGCATTGACCACCGCGCCGATCTTGAGGCCGTGCTCCTTGCAATATCTCAGCGAGGCCAGTGTGTCGGCGGTCTCGCCCGACTGCGAGATGAAAAGAGCCGCCGACTGCGGCGACAGCGGTATCTCGCGGTAGCGGAATTCGGACGCAACGTCGATTTCGACCGGCAGGCGGGCATAGCGCTCGAACCAATATTTGCCGATCAGGCCGGCGAGATAAGCTGTGCCGCAGGCAGAGATCGCCAGGCTCGGGACCTTGCCGAAATCGATGGCGTCGGAAATCGGAACGACACGATTTTCTATGAAATTCACATAATGCCCGAGAGCATGGGCGATGACCTCCGGCTGCTCATAGATCTCCTTCTCCATGAAATGGCGATGGTTGCCCTTGTCCACCAGAAAGGCAGCAGCCGTCGAAATCTGGCGCGGACGTTCGACGACATTGCCGTCGAAATCGAAGATATGGACGCCGGTCTTGCCGATGACGGCCC
Organism: Ensifer sp. R1-3; assembly: GCF_056739175.1. Lineage (NCBI taxonomy): Bacteria > Pseudomonadati > Pseudomonadota > Alphaproteobacteria > Hyphomicrobiales > Rhizobiaceae > Ensifer > Ensifer sp. R1-3. The sequence goes on along the minus strand of NZ_CP096515.1, from coordinate 1,054,436 downwards.
AGTCACCATCGATGAGATAGGTGATTTCATTGGTGAAGGGAGCAAGCGCGATCGCGTCCGAACCCAGGAACATCTCGCCGCTGCCGTGGCCGATCGCCAGCGGCGGTCCGTTGCGTGCCGCCATGATGGTCGACGGATCGTCCTCGAAGAGAACGGCCAGTGCGTAGGCGCCCTTGACGCGCTTCAGCATGGCATGCATCGCCTCGCGCCGCCCCAGTCCATCGCGCCGGTATTTCGCCAGAAGATGCGCGACGACCTCGGTGTCCGTCTCCGTCTGGAATTCCGCTCCTCCTGCCGCCAGCTCGTCCTTGAGCTCGGCGAAATTCTCGATGATGCCGTTGTGAACCACGGCGACGCCTTCAGTGAAATGCGGGTGGGCGTTGCGTTCCGTGGGTGCTCCATGGGTTGCCCAGCGCGTGTGGGCGATGCCGATGGTGCCGGCCAGAGGCTCCTCTCTCAACCTGCTCTCGAGGTTGACCAGCTTGCCCTCGGCCCGCCGGCGCTGCAGCGTTCCCGCGTCGATCGTCGCGACGCCGGCCGAATCATAGCCGCGATACTCCAGGCGCTTCAATGCTTCGACCAGCCGCTCCGATACCGGCTGATTCCCCACGATGCCAACAATCCCGCACATATCCCTCTCCGCGTCTCTTCACGCCCTGCGGCGTATCAGCTCAAATGTAACGACCACTGCATGTTTCCCCGAATCGTACCGGCTCGAGGACAGGAATATGCAGCAAATCTAAAATGCTGCAGCGACCATTGCGCGTCCGACAAACGCGCGGCGCCGCAGGTGCCTGTTGAAAGCCTTGGTAGCGAAATTGCGCCGCGACGCAATCCGTTTCGATTTCACTTTCAGTTTCAATATTTAATGCATCTACTCCGCAGCCTTGGCCCGCTTCCTGGCTGCCTTTTCCGCCTCGTAGCGCTCGCGCAATATCGGCGCCCTGCCGGGCTTCACGTCCTGGCGCGCACGGCCGAATGCGACCGCATCCGCCGGCACGTCTTCCGTGATCACGCTTCCGGACGCCACGAGCGCCCCGTCGCCGATCGAAACCGGAGCGACGAGCGACGAATTGGACCCGACGAAGGCGTTCGCGCCGATGCGGGTGACATGCTTGTTCACGCCATCATAGTTGCAGGTAATGGTTCCGGCCCCGATATTGGATCCGGCGCCGACAACGGCGTCGCCGATATAGGTGAGGTGATTGACCTTGGCTCCGGCACCGATCTCCGCGTTCTTCACCTCGCAGAAATTGCCGACCTTCGACTTCGCTCCGAGGTCGGCACCCGGGCGCAGGCGCGCGAAAGGTCCGACCGTAGCGCCGGCACGGACGTGAGCGCCTTCCAGATGGGAGAAGGCGTGGATGACCGCACCGCTTTCCACCCGCACGCCGGGCCCGAAGACGACGTTCGGCTCGAGGAGAACGTCCTGGGCAAGTGCGGTGTCCCATGAAAGGAAGACGGTCTCGGGTGCGATCATCGACACGCCCGCCAGCATCAGTTCGTGACGACGGCGCTGCTGCCAGAGGCGCTCGATATAGGCAAGCTCGGCGCGGGTATTGCAGCCGGTAAGTTCCTCCTCGGGCGCTTCGACAGCGATTGCACGGCCATCGAGGGAGCGCGCGATCTCGACGAGATCGGTCAGGTAGTATTCGCCTTTCGCATTGGCGTTGCCGATCCGGTTAAGCAGATCGAGCGCCTTGCGGCCGTCGATCGCCATCAGTCCGCCATTGCAATAGGTGATGCGGCGCTCCTCGTCGGAGGCGTCCCGGTGTTCACGGATGGCGACCAGCGCTCCATCCTTCACGATGAGACGCCCGTACCCGGTCGGATCCGTCGCCTGGAAGCCGATCACCACGACGTCGTTTCCGGCCGCAAGACCGTCGCGCGCTGCCTTCAGAGGTGCGGCGGTGATAAGCGGCGTGTCTCCGAAAACAACGAGAACGTCGTCATAGCCTTTCGCGATCGCTTCGCGGGCAGCAAGCACCGCGTGGGCGGTGCCAAGTCGCTCCTTCTGCAGAAAGGAGGTGACGGCCACTTCGTCGGTTGCCGCGGCGGCAGATACGGCGTCCGCATCGCGCCCGACGACCAGCGCCACATCCGAGATCGATGCACTCGCCAGGGCGTCGACGACATGGGCGATCATCGGCCGCCCCGCGACCGGATGCAGCACCTTCGACATGGCCGATTTCATCCGCGTGCTCTCGCCAGCTGCCAGGATGATCGCCAGGCAAGTCCGTTCCATACTCTGATCTCCTTGATACCCTCTCGGGACATTTCTTCGACGCGGCGTCTCGCGCCTCTGCCCGCGCGCTTTTTGCGCGTTCCTATCAGCAACATATTGCGAGAACCATAATTCGCACAATCACGTCGCGTTAATCAGGTTCAAACCGTATGATATCAGCCCGGCGGCCGCAGGCGGCTTTCGGTGAGCAGGCCGCTCTCCTCCAGAATGGGATAGGCGACGGAGGCGATGTGCGCGTTGATGCGCTTCAGGTCCCGCAGCATATCGAGGTGCAGCGAACTGGTTTGCAGGCTTTCCAGAAGGCCATCGCGCAATCGCTCCAGGTGGCGCTCCGCGGAGCGTTTCTCCATATGCCGCACGTCCACCTTGACCTCGATGAGATGGCGCGCCAGGTCGGCATTGCGCGTGACGAAGATTGTCTGTGCGATGCGCAGATTGTCGATGGTGAGGTTGAAAAGGCCCTTCAGCTCCTGATAGCCGTCCTCCGAGAACCGCAAGCCGCCCCTCACCTTCTTGGCGATCTGTTCACAGAGACCTTTTTCGATGATGTCGCCCATGTGCTCGAGATTGATGGCATAGTCTATGATCACGATCGAGCGGCGCCCGTCCTCCTCGTTCAGGCCATCGCGCCCCAGCCGCGAAAGGAAGATTTTCACCTCCTGCTGCAGGAGGTCGACCTGCCGTTCGATGTTCTCGATGTCGCCCAGTTCGTTGACGTCATTCTTGCTGAACGCTTCGGAGGCCCGCATCAGCATGACCTCGATCAGGTCGCCCACCCTCAGGACCTCTCGCGTGGCCCCGGAAAGGGCCATGACCGGCGTATCGAGCGCCGCCTCATCGAGGTAGCGCGGCCCGGTCTCCGCCGCTTCGTCGTCGGGGAAGAAGCGGGTCATGGTGCGGGCGAGCAACCCCGCGAACGGCCAGGCAACCATCGCCAGGAGCAGATTGAAAAGCAGGTGCACGTCGACGGGCAGGTTCTGCCGCGGCAGCGGCAGGCTCTGCAGGAAGTCGGCGCTGGCGCCAACCGCCGGAAGGGCGATGAGACAGCCGATGCCGCGCACCACGAGGTTGCCCAGCGTGACCCGGCGGGCGGCGGGAGGCGAGCCGAGCGTGGTGATGACCGGCGGGATTGCGCCACCGAGATTGGCACCGAGCACGAGAGCGACCGTCAATACGGGAGAAAGCACGCCCGCGGATGAAAGCGACAGCACCAGCATGACGACGGCGAGGCTGGACGATGACGCAAAGGCAAGACCGGCCGCAATGATCATCGCCACGGGCAAGGCGTTGTCGAGCATTCCGAGAAATGCTCCCAGAGCCTGGGATTGGCGCATCGGCTCGGTCGCCGTGCCGAGCAGCTCGAGCGACAGAAGCATCAGACCGATGCCCACGAGCGCATAGCCGGCGCCCTGGCGCGCGCTCGACCGGCTCAGGCGGTGCGTGGCCACGCCTGCGAGGATGAGCAGCGGCGAAAGCCATCCGATGCCGAGTGCGACGATCCAGGCCGTCATCGCGGTGCCGACATTGGCGCCCAGCAGCACGATCTGCGCCATCTGCGAACGGATCAGCCCCTTCTCGACGAAAGAGGCCGTCATGAGTGCCGTGGCCGTCGAACTCTGGAGCCCGAGCGTTGCGACGAGCCCCGTCAAAAAAGCCCGGAAGGGACCGTTCGTTCCGCGCGCAAGAGCTGCCCGCAGCCGCGCCCCGAAGGCACGCGTCACCCCGTCCTTGACCAGCGAAAGGCCGAAGAGCAGCAGCGCCACTGCACCGAAGAGATTGACCATCACGATCGTGGACTGCATGGAGGTGATTTCCCGTAATGGCCGGCGGATCGAAAGTCCCGGTCGAGTATCGAAGAAACGATTCCCATCAGTTTGCCACAGCGGGACGCGCTTCCAACGCTTAATTTGCAGCGCGCTTTAAGTTGCCGGCTAACGAATTCCGACATTGCCTTCGTCGTTAGCGCCTTTTGCGGCCTTTGCTCTTGAATGCCCCGGGAGCCCTGAGGCGCGCGGCCATGGCGACGGGTTGGCAAGTTCAACTCCGCCGGCCGCAATTTGCGACGAACCGGCCTTCAATTCCTCTCTGGTTTGTTCTAAGGAACGAATTCATTCGGCGTAATGCCAGCGCATCCCAACGAGGTTTTCTGCCCCCATGCTCGACTCCCTGAGAAACGCTGCCCAGACGCGGGTCGTCAAAGGCCTGCTGGCCCTTCTCATCCTCTCATTCATGGTGTGGGGCGGTCAGACATTGATGGTGCCAAACACGCCCAACGCGGTGGTCACCGTCGGCGACGTCAAGGTGTCGGCGAGCGACTTTCGCCTGGCTTACGAACGGCAGGTCGCCCTGCTCTCGCGCCAGCTCGGTACGCCTTTGTCGCGCCAGCAGGCCCAAGCCTTCGGGGTCGAGAACCAGGTCTACGCCCAGCTCGTCGCGGGTGCTGCACTCGACCAGCTCGCTACCGACATGAATCTCGGTCTTTCGGAAGACAGGCTTGCGCGGCTGATCGGCGAAGACCCGGCCTTCCACGGCGCCAACGGGCAGTTCGACCGTCTGACATTTTCGAGCGTGCTGCGCAATGCCGGTCTGACCGAGCAGGATTACATCAACAACCGCAGCCAGGTCGCGGTTCGATCGCAGATCGTCGATGCGCTCACGGACGGTTACACGGCGCCCAAGGTACTCGTCGACGCCATTGGCAAGTACCGCCACGAGACGCGCACGATCGACTATCTTCTGCTCTCCAACGCAAATATCGACGCGGTCAAAACGCCGGGCGACGACGTGCTCGCGCCTTGGTTCGAAAGCCGCAAGGCGAACTATCGCGCTCCGGAATACCGCAAGATCAGCTACATCAAGCTGGAGCCCGAGGACCTGGCCGCACCGGACGCCGTGACCGAGGAAGAGCTTCGCGCCGATTATGAGAAGCGCAAGGAGAGCTACCGCACGCCGGCCACGAGAACGGTCGAGCAGCTCACCTTCCCGTCGCGCGAGGCCGCCGACGCCGCGGCCTCCAAGCTTGCCGCCGGCACCTCCTTCGACGATCTGGTCAAGGCCGAGGGTAAGACGTCGGCAGATGTACTCCTCGGCGATTTCACCAAGGAGCGCATGCCAGACGCAAAGATTGCCGACGCAGCCTTTGCCGTTGCCCAGGATGGCGGCACCACGCCCGTCGTCGAAGGTGCATTCGGCCCGGTCATCCTGCGCGTAACCAACATCCGGCCCGATGCCGTTCGCAGCTTTGACGAAGTCAAGGAAGAATTGCGCAAGGAAATCGCCCTCGACGCCGCGCGCGAGCAGCTCGTCGGTCTTCATGACAAGATCGAAGACGAACGCGCCGGCGGCGTGACCGTCAAGGAGATCGCCGAACAGCTGAAGCTCAAGCTCGTCACGGTCGACGCCGTCGACGCTTCCGGCAAGGATCAAAACGGGGACGACGTGAAGGATCTTCCGGAACCGCGCGCCCTTCTCCAGGAAGTCTTCAAGGCCGATGTCGGAACGGATACGCTTGCCGTCAATATCGGGCGGGACGGCTCCGCATGGTTCGACGTCGAGGAAATCATTCCGGCCCGGGACCGCACGCTTGACGAAGTTCGCGACGAAGTGGCCGCCGACTGGACCGCGGAACAGCAGCGCGCGGCACTGGCCGCCAAGGCCAAGGAACTCAAGGAACGTATCGAAAAGGGCGCCAAGCTCGCCGATATCGCAAGCGAACTTGGCCTTGTCGTCGAGACCAAGACCGGGCTGACCCGCGCGACCAACGATGCGACGCTGAGCCCTGCCGCGGTGATCGCGGCCTTCGGCGGTCCGAACGGCCATGTCGCCAACGCCCCGGGGATCGGCGGCGACGGCCAGGTGCTCATGCAGGTTACGGCGGTCGAAGAGAAAGCGCCTGCCGACGCCCTCGACAATGACAGCAGCCAAATCGAAGCGATTGCGCGCGCGAGCGGTGACGACATCCTGGATCAGATGGTCTCCACATTGCAAACTGCCTATGGCGTTTCGATCAACCAGTCGCTTGCCGAAACGGCACTGGCGCAACGGTGACGACGGAGAAGCGAACTCATGAGTGATTTGAAGCCGTTCGTCGCCAAAGTCGCAGCGCGCGAGGCACTGAGTCGCGAAGATGCGCGCGCGGCCTTCGAGATCATCATGTCCGGAGCCGCCACGCCATCGCAGATCGGCGGTTTTCTGATGGCGCTTCGGGTGCGCGGGGAAACGGTCGACGAGATCGTGGGTGCGGTCGGCGCGATGCGCGCACGCATGTTGCCCGTTGAAGCGCCCGACGGTGCGATCGACATCGTCGGCACCGGCGGCGACGGTGCCGGTACCTACAACATTTCGACGCTGGCCGCGCTGATTGTCGCGGGTGCCGGTGTACCGGTCGCCAAGCATGGCAACCGTGCGCTCAGCTCGAAGTCCGGAACGGCCGATGCGCTCTCGTGCCTCGGGGTCAATCTCGATATCGGGCCTGCGGTGATCTCGCGCTGCATTGCCGAGGCCGGTCTCGGCTTCATGTTCGCCCAACAGCACCATTCGGCCATGCGCCACGTCGGTCCGACGCGGGTGGAACTCGGAACGAGGACCATCTTCAATCTGCTCGGCCCCCTCGCCAACCCTGCCGGCGTCAGGCAGCAGCTCGTCGGTGTCTACGCGCCGCAATGGGTCGACCCGCTCGCGGAAGTGCTCCGCGATCTGGGTTCGGAAAGCGTCTGGGTCGTGCATGGCGAAGGGCTCGACGAGATTACCACGACCGGCGTGACCAAAGTGGCCGCGCTCAAGGACGGCACGATCACCAACTTCGAGCTGACGCCGGCCGATTTCGGCCTCGAACGGGTGTCGCTCGATGCCTTGAAGGGCGGAGACGGAGCCCATAATGCCGCTGCGTTGCAGGCCGTTCTCGACGGTGCGGAAAACGCCTACCGGGACATTTCCCTTGCGAATGCCGCCGCTTCGTTGATGATAGCAGGGCGCGCCGGCGACCTGTCCGAAGGCATGGCGCTGGCCCGGCAATCGCTTTCGAGCGGCGGCGCCAAGGTCGCCTTGCAGCGGTTGATCACCGTCTCGAACGCGGCTTGAGGAGAAGACATGACGGATATCCTGCGCCGCATCGAAGCCTATAAGCGAGAGGAGATCGCCGCCGCGAAAGCGCGCGTTCCGCTCGAAGAGTTGAAGGCGCGGGCCGCCGATCAGTCGGCGCCGCGCGGTTTCCACGCCGCGCTTGCGGCCCGGAGGGACAAAGGCGAGTTCGGGTTGATCGCCGAAATCAAGAAGGCGAGCCCCTCGAAGGGTTTGATCCGCCCGGATTTCGATCCTCCGGGACTGGCGAAGGCCTATGCCGCGGGCGGCGCTGCCTGCCTCTCCGTCCTTACCGACGCGCCGAGCTTCCAGGGCGCGCCGGAGTTCCTGACGAAGGCACGCGAGGCCTGCCCGCTCCCGGCTCTGCGCAAGGACTTCATGTTCGACACCTATCAGGTTTTCGAAGCGCGCGCCTGGGGCGCCGATTGCATTCTGCTGATCATGGCCTCGCTTGGCGACAATGATGCGCGCCGGCTGGAAGAAGCCGCATTTGCACTCGGCATGGATGTCCTCGTCGAAGTACACGACGCGGAAGAGATGGAACGAGCACTTCGCCTGTCATCTCCGCTCGTCGGGATCAACAACCGCAATCTCAGGACGTTCGAGGTCGATCTCGCCGTCTCCGAAAGGCTCGCGGCAATGGTTTCCGCAGACCGTCTCCTGGTCGGCGAAAGCGGCGTATTCACGCACGAAGACTGCCGGCGCCTAGAGAAGAGCGGGATTACCACCTTCCTGGTAGGTGAAAGCCTGATGAGGAAGGACGACGTAGAGGCGGCGACGCGTGCGCTGCTGACCGGCTCGGCAAGCATCATGGCGGCAGAGTGATGAGCGGGCCGGCCCTCACCCATATCGACAGCGCCGGCGAAGCCAGCATGGTCGATGTCGGCGACAAGGCCGAGACGGTCCGTGTCGCTGTCGCGGAGGGCTTCGTCAGGATGAAGCCGGAGACGCTGGCTCTGATTCGCCAAGGCAATGCCAAGAAGGGCGACGTTATCGCGACCGCACGGCTCGCAGGCATCATGGCCGCCAAGCAGACATCCAGCCTCATTCCGCTCTGCCATCCCTTGATGCTGACGAAAGTGTCCGTCGATATCACGCCGGATGACGCCCTTCCCGGTTTGCGCGTCCAGGCAATGGCGAAGCTGACCGGACGGACGGGTGTCGAGATGGAGGCGTTGACTGCCGTCAGCGTCGCCTGCCTGACGATATACGACATGGCCAAGGCCGCTGACCGGGAAATGGAGATAGGCGGCGTGCGCCTGGTCAGCAAGTCGGGCGGGCGCTCCGGCGACTATCACCGCGCGGGAGAGATGCGCTGATGTCGCTTCTTTCGGTCGAGGAAGCACTACAGAGGATTTTGGCCAGGGCCAATCCGCTGCGACGGACGGAGCGCCTTGCGCTGCATGAATGCCTCGGACGGGTGCTCGCCGAGAACGTAGCGGCCAAGTTGACCCACCCACCATTCGACAATTCCGCGATGGATGGTTATGCCGTCCGCCACGAGGATATCGCCGAAGTCGGAGCGGAGCTCTCCGTTGTCGGCCAGTCCGCCGCAGGACGCCGTTTTCGCGGTGGCGTGAAGGGCGGGGAGGCCGTACGCATCTTCACCGGCGCGCCGGTACCTGCAGGCGCCGATACCGTCATCATTCAGGAAGACACGGAAAAACTGCCGGACGGACGCATCCGCACCCTGTTTGCGCCGGCAAAGGGCCGCCACATCCGTTTGGCGGGCCAGGATTTCCTGGCGGGTGACGTCGCGCTTTCCGCCGGCAGCGCACTCGACGCCGGCCGCCTGACGCTCGCGGCCGGCATGAATCATCGGGACCTGCCGGTTTTCGCGCGACCGAAAATCGCAATCATTGCCACGGGCGACGAATTGTTGCCGCCGGGAAGTTCCCTTGGCCCCGACCAGATCATCGCTTCGAACAGTTTCGGGATCGCTGCGGTTGCCCGCGACAACGGGGCCGAAGTTCTTGATCTCGGCATCGTCGGCGACGATAGGACGGCGATCGCCGGCGCCGTCGCCAAGGCACAGGCAGCCCAGGTGGACGTGCTCGTCACCCTCGGAGGAGCCTCGGTCGGCGATCACGATCTCGTCCAATCGACGCTTCTCGGCTGCGGCATGACGCTTGATTTCTGGCGCATCGCCATGCGACCGGGAAAACCGCTGATGGTCGGCGATCTCGACGGCGTCACGGTGCTCGGCCTTCCGGGAAACCCCGTTTCGAGCCTCGTCTGCGCCCTGCTCTTCCTCGAACCTCTGACGCGCAAGCTTGCGCATCTGCCGCCCCGTTCGAGACTGGTCGATGCACGGCTCGCCGCAACGCTGCCGGCCAATGACCGGCGCCAGGATTATATACGTGCCCGCCTCACGCTCGAGGCGGACGGTTCGCTCGTAGCGCATCCCTTCCCGCGCCAGGATTCGTCCATGGTCAGCATTTTCGCGCAGTCCGACGGGCTGATCGTGCGGCGACCGGGGGCTCCCGAAGCCGCGAGCGGAGAGGCATGCAGCGTTTTCAGGCTCAGAGAGCCCGCCTGACTTGACGTCGCGGTGGCGGATGAAAACGATCAGCGATCTTCCCGCGCCGCTATCCGAAACAACGAAGCCGATGCGAGCCAGAGCATTGCGAACAAGGCATTGACGGCAAGGATCTCCAGCGGCGGACTTGCCGGGTAACCCATTCCTGCGGCCACCGCGACCGCGGCGACCAGCGCCTGCGCGAGCGCCGTTGCGAAGAAAGCACGTGCCATTCCGGCCGGCCGGAACCGCGCAATGACGGCGCTGATGATGCCGACCGCCAGCACGCCGCCATAGAGGAGATTGGCGGGGTCATCCTCGGTCCCGACGATGCCGACGGCGAGATTCACCCACATCAGGAGGAATGCTGTCGCGAGCGCAAGGCCGATGGCGGCGCGGTATGCGCTGCTGGCCGAGAACCTCACTGACAACTCGTAGACGCCGCCTGCGGAGATCAGCATGGCTGCGAAGATAGCGAAATCGGCGACATCCCAGGCCACTTCCTCCGTGACTTGCATCGCGAGCAAGGGCAGCAGCATAAGCGCTGCGGCCGCGCCCCACGCCGCTCTCCTCCAGAGTCTCCCGCGTCCGTTACGATTCTCCGCCTTCGCTGCCATCTGCATCGCCTGCGCGCATCCATCCTGGACTACTTCCAGGCGGATCACGGTGATTTTAGGTCGGATCGACCTGAAATCATGAATGTGATCGATTCTGATGAGTTGAGAGGCGGAATGTCGCGGAAACCCGCGTTATGAGAGTGCCTCACCGGCCCGGCTGACGAGGATCTTGTCGATGCGTCGGCCGTCCATGTCGATCACCTCGAAGCGATAGCCGTGCGCCTCGGCGGTGTCGCCCTCCTCCGGAGTCTTGCGCAACTGCTGCACCAGGAAGCCGGCTATGGTCTCGAAATCGCCGTCCGCGTCGATTCCATCGATGCCGATCTGGAGGTGGATTTCATCGATCGGCGTCCGTCCGTCTACGAGATAGCTGCCATCGTCGCGCTGGCGAATGAGGGCGTGCTCGGAATTATCATAATTCGAAGGAATGACGCCGACGATGGCCTCAAGGATGTCGGCGGTGGTGATGATCCCCTCCGTGCTCCCGTACTCGTCGACGATCATCGCCATATTGATACTGGACGACTTGAAGGCTTCGAGCGCCTTCAGACAGGAGGCCGTCTCCGGCAGGGTAAGAATTTCGCGGACATAATCGCGGATGTTGAAAGGCGCGGCCGGCGCAACATTCAATATCTCCTTGGCAAGGACCGCGCCGATGACATCACCCGATGGGCCGTCGATCACCGGATAACGCGAGTGGCCGAACTGCCGGATCTTCTGCCCGATCGTCTCCAGGCTGTCGTGAACGTCGATGAAACTCACCTCTGTACGGTGTGTCATGATCGATTTGACGTTGCGGTCGCCGAGGCGAATGATTCGCCGCAGCATCTCGTGCTCGCTCTTCTCGATGGCGCCGCTTTCGACGCCTTCCGCCATGATGGCCTGCACTTCCTCTTCGGTGACCCGATCGGAATCTTCCGGCCTCATGCCCATGAGCCGCATCGCGATAGAGGCCGCCGTTTCGAAAATATAGACGACCGGCGCCACGATACGCGAAAGCAGCGCCATCGGACCGGCGACGAACATGGCCAGCCCTTCGGGATTTCGGAGCGCCAGCTGCTTGGGGATGAGCTCGCCGATGACCACCGACAGAAATGTAATCAGCGTGACGACCAGTGCGACCGCGATCGTGTCGCCGTAAGGGCTGATCCAGCCGATGTCGTTCAGGAACGGCGCAATCTTGGCAGCAATCGTCGCGCCGCCATAGGCGCCGGCGAGGATGCCGACAAGGGTGATGCCGACCTGTACCGTCGACAGGAACTTGCCCGGGTCCTCGGCGAGCTTGAGCGCGGCCTCCGCGCGCCGGTTGCCCTGCTTCACCATCTGACGAAGCAGCGGTTTGCTTGCCGAGACGATTGCCATTTCCGACAACGCGAAGAAGGCGTTGATCAAAAGCAGAAGGAAAATGACAAGAAGCTCGAACATAGTCTCCGGTTCACCGTTGAAAAAGGGGCGGCCTCGCGACTGCCCCCATCCCAGATAGGCTAAGCCGCAAGTTCGGGCAAGGTCACCTGCAGGATTTCACGGCAGGAGGTAAGGTGCGCGACGAGGTTCCGGTCAAGCCTTCGCCTTGCCTCCGCTCAGCGCCTGACGGATACGCGCACGCCCCACCTTGATCACGTGCTCCATCGCCAGGCGTGCAGCCGCCTCGTCCCTTTTGCCGATCGCCTCGACGATGCGGATATGGTTGCGCGCAACCTCGTCGATACCGCCTTTCTCGGCGGTCGGCGAACTGAGCTTGAAGACGCCCACAAGGGCTGCCTCGATCAAGCCGCCGACGGTACGCAGAAAGGGATTGCCGGACGCTTCGATGACGGAGAGATGAAACTTGAGGTCCGCTACGGCGAGACTCTCGGGGGTGTGATTCGCTTCGCCCATGGCGACGGCGAGCCGCATCATCCCCGCGATTTCCGCGTCCGATGCGTTTCTTGCCGCCAGTGCCGCGGCATGCGTCTCGAAGGCCAGCCGCACCTCGCTCAGATGATAGAGAAAATCCTCGTCGACGCCGCAGGCGAAGTGCCAGGTGAGAATGTCGCTGTCGAAGAGGTTCCACTCCTTGCGGGGCGTGACGCGTGTGCCGATCCGGGCGCGCGGTACGATCATGCCCTTGGCGGCAAGCGTCTTCATCGCTTCGCGCAGTACCGTCCGCGAGACGCGGAAACGCAGCGCCAATTCAGGATCTCCGGGGAGAATGCTGCCGACCGGGAACTCGCCCGAAACGATCGCCTTGCCGAGCTGATCCACGACCTGTGCATGGCTCGTCCGCTTCGGCGTGCCGGATATCACGGTCTCAAGCACGCTCTTCAACCAATCCTCCCCAGGAAACTCCTCATCGTCAGCGTGATTCTTGCCGGCGACGATCAACACTAGATCGAATAGACGATTCCTGAAAGGCCTGCAGAGAGCTGCAGGTAGGCCGGGTCGGACTATAGAAAACCCCGCGCGCGAGGCGCGGGATTGCCGTGTTTCGGACGTTCGACTATTGCGGCAGCTTGTCGTCGACGCCTTCGACATAGAAGTTCATGCCGAGCAGCGTCGCGTCGTCGGCAGTTTCGCCCTCTTTCAGCCACGGGCTGCCGTCCTGCTTGTTGAGCGGACCGGTAAACGGCTTCAGCTCGCCGGATTTGATTTTCGCCTCCGTCGCTTCCGCCATCGCCTTCACGTCATCAGGCATGTTCGTGTAGGGCGCCATGGTCAGGATGCCGTCCTTCAGACCATCCCAGCTCGAAGTCGTCGACCACGTTCCATCGAGGAAGGCCTTGGTGCGCTTCACGTAATAGGCGCCCCAGGTATCGACGATCGCAGTCAATTGCGTCTGCGGGCCGGCGGCAATCATGTCGGATGCCTGACCGAAGGCCTTGATACCGCGCTCGGCGGCGACCTGCATCGGCGCGGTCGTGTCGGTATGCTGCGTGATGATATCGACACCCTGATCGATGAGCGCCTTGGCGGCGTCCGCTTCCTTGCCCGGATCGAACCAGGTGTTCGCCCATACGACCTTGATCTTGAAATCCGGATTGACCGCCCGGGCACCGATGACGAAGGCGTTGATGCCCATCACCACCTCGGGAATCGGGAAGGAGGCGATATAGCCGGCAACGCCCTTTTCGGACATTTTCGCGGCGATCTGGCCCTGGATGTAACGGCCTTCGTAAAAACGGCTGTTATAGGTGGCGACGTTCGGCGCGGTCTTGTAGCCGGTCGCGTGCTCGAACTTCACATCCGGGAATTTGCCCGCGATCTTGATCGTTGCATCCATGAAGCCGAAGGAGGTGGTGAAGATCAGGCCGCAGCCGGAACGCGCCAGGCGCTCGATCGCGCGTTCGGCGTCCGGACCTTCCGGCACGTTTTCCAGGAACTGCGTTTCGATCTTGTCGGCGAGTTCCTTTTCTAGCTCCTGGCGGCCGATGTCGTGGGCCTGGGTCCAGCCGCCGTCTGTCTTCGAGCCGACATAGATGAAGCAGATCTTTGCCTTTTCCTGAGCGCTTGCGGCCGGCGCGATGCCGAGCACGGCGACGGTGGTTGCGAGGGCGACGAGTAGTTTTTTCATTTTTGACCTCTGTCGGTTTGAGAAATGTCCGTCTGGCTGTTGTTCTTCACCGGTCCGGCACAAACGGCTTGCCGAGCGATGCCGGCGTGTTGATCAGGGTCATGCGCCGGTTATGCGATATGAGAATGAGTACGACAATCGTCGCGAGATAGGGAAGCGCAGTCAGGAACTGCGAGGGAATGCCGATGCCGAAGGCCTGGGCATGAAGCTGACTGATCGATACGGCTCCGAAGAGATATCCTCCGGCGACGACTCGCCAGGGCCGCCACGAGGCGAAAACCACCAATGCCAGCGCGATCCAGCCCCGGCCGGCCGACATGTTCTCCACCCATTGAGGCGTGTAGACGAGCGACAGTTGCGCGCCGGCAAGTCCGGCGCAGGCGCCGCCGAACAGAACGGCCAGGTAGCGGGTGCGAATGACGTTCACGCCGAGGGCGTGGGCCGAGGCGTGGCTGTCGCCCACCGCCCGCAACTTCAATCCCGCACGGCTCCTGAACAGAAACAGATGGACGCCCACCACGATCGCGACCGACGCATAGAATATGGCGTCCTGCCGAAACAAAAGCGGTCCGACGACGGGTATCTTCGACAGGAGCGGGATCGCGATCGGCTGCAGCTTGATCCCCTGCATGCCGAGGAAACTCTCTCCGAGCATCCCGGAAACGCCGAGCCCGAGGAGAGTCAGCGCCAGGCCGGTCGCTACCTGGTTGGCAACAAGCGTCAGCGTCAGGAAGCCGAACAGCAGCGAAAACACGGCGCCGGCAGCAATGCCGGCAAGAATTCCGACATAGGGCGAGCCGCTGAGCTGCGTCGCCGCGAAGGCGCAGACAGCTCCCATGATCATCATGCCTTCGACGCCGAGGTTGAGCACGCCGGACCGCTCGGCGACGAGCTCGCCCAGGGCGGCGAGGACCAGCGGCGTCGCAGCCGTGATGACACTGAAGAGGATTGCTTCGACTATGCCCATCAGTGGGCCTCCTCCGTCCTGACCGCTGCGAAGCGGTCCCACACCAGCCGGATGCGGTAGTGAATGAGCGCGTCGCACGACAGCACGAAGAACAGCAGCAGCCCCTGGAAGACGCGCGTCACCTTTTCGGATACGCCGATCGAAAGCTGCGCGGCCTCGCCGCCGAGATAAGTCAACGCCAGGACGAGACCGGCGGCCACGATTCCGAGCGGATTGAGCCGGCCGAGGAACGCGACGATGATAGCGGTGAATCCGTAACCGGGCGAGATCACCGGACGCAGCTGCTGCATGGCGCCGCTCACTTCCGAAATGCCGGCGAGCCCCGCCAGCGCGCCGGAAAACAGCATCGAGAACCAGATCATCCTGCGCGAGGAAAAGCCGGCAAAGCGCCCTGCCCGCTCGGACTGGCCGAGAACGGTGATTTCGAAGCCCTTCAACGTATAGCGCATCATGAACCACACCAGCACCGCCGCGATGATCGCGAAGGCAAAACCCCAATGCGTACGCCCCGAGGCGAGCATTTCGGGAAGGATCGCATCCGCGCTGAACGTTCGCGTTTCCGGGAAGTTCATGCCCTGCGGGTTGCGCCAAGGGCCACGCACGAGCCAGTCGAGAAAGAGCTGGGCCACATAGACCAGCATCAGGCTCGTCAATATCTCGTTCGTATTCATATGCGCCTTCAGGAAGGCCGGTATCGCCGCGAAGAGCGCTCCGCCAAGCATGCCGAGAAGCATCATCAGCGGCAATATCAACGGCGACTGCCAATCGTAGAAGAGTACCGGCAGGGCCGAGCCGGCGATTGCGCCCATGATGAACTGACCCTCTGCGCCGATGTTCCAGTTGTTGGAGCGGAAGCAGACGGAGAGCCCGACGCCGATCAGGATCAGCGGCGCCGCCTTGATCGCGAGTTCGTGCAGCGACCAGACCTCGCTCAGCGGCTCCACGAAAAAGCTGTAGAGCGCGGTTACCGGATTCTTGCCGAGAAGTGCGAACATCACGCCGCCGAAGACGATGGTCAGCGCAAATGCGATGAACGGCGAAAGGATGGAAAACAGCGTCGAGGCCTTCGCGCGCTTTTCGAGTTCAATGCGCATGCGCCGCTCCCTCGCCTTCGGCCTGGCCTTGCGCCTGGCCATGCATGCCGCCCATCAGGAGGCCGATCTTTTCGCGCGAAAGTTCGCGGGCAGGATAGGGATCGGAAAGACGCCCGTCGCTGATCACTGCGATCTCCGTCGCCACCTCGAATATCTCGTCGAGGTCCTGGCTGATCACCAGCACGGCGGAACCGGCCTTTGCGAGATCCACGAGGGCCTGGCGTATGCGGCTCGCCGCCCCGGCATCGACGCCCCAGGTCGGCTGGTTGACGACGAGCACGGCCGGCTGCCGGTCGAGTTCCCGTCCGACGATGAATTTCTGCAGATTGCCGCCCGACAGCGAACCGGCCGGCGGGTCCTCGCCGCTCTTGCGCACGTCCATCGCCTCGGCAATCCGCTTCGTCGCCGCCTTGACGGCGCCGTGGCGGATGATCTTCAGTGCGCCGCCGCCGAGGAAAGCCCGGCGATCCGATTGGCTGCGCGCGAGCACAAGGTTGTCGGAGAGCGACAGCGCCGAGACCGCGGCGTGCCCATGGCGTTCCTCCGGCACGAATCCGGCGCCCATCAGACGGCGCGCATTGATGTTCCTGGTCCCGACCGGCCGCTGGCGGATCTGGATGGCATCGTCGTCGGCCAACGGATATTCGCCCGAAAGCGCGTCGAAAAGCTCGCTCTGCCCGTTGCCGGCCACTCCCGCGATCGCCAGTACCTCGCCCGCCCTGACCTTCAGGCAGATGTCCTTCAGCGAGACCGCAAAGGGCGTGCGCGCCGCGACCGTAAGATGCCGCGCCTCCAATTGCACGTCGCCTCTGGTGCTCGTTCCCTCCGGTGTGACGACCGCCACGTCGCTGCCGACCATCATTCTTGCCAGAGAGGCGGGCGTTTCGGCGCGCGGATCGCAGGCGCCGGTTACCTTGCCGTGTCTCAGCACCGTCGCGCGGTCGCAGATGCGCTGCACTTCCTCGAGACGGTGGCTGATATAAAGGACGGAACGCCCCTCCGATCGCAGTTTCTGCAGCGTCTCGAAAAGGCGGTCCGCCTCCTGGGGTGTCAGCACCGAAGTCGGTTCGTCGAGAATGATGAGCTGCGGGTTCTGCAGGAGAGCCCGGACGATTTCGATCCGCTGCCTTTCGCCGACGGAGAGATCGGCGACATGTGCCTTCGGATCGAGCGGCAGGCCATAGATGCGCGACAGCCGTGACGCCTCCTCGGCGACGCGGGCGAGCGAAACGGCCCGGTCCATGGAAAGGGCGATGTTCTCGGCGACCGTCAGGGCCTCGAACAGGGAGAAATGCTGGAAGACCATGCCGATGCCGAGCCGGCGGGCGTCGCTCGGGCTGGCGATGCGGACATTCGCCCCCTGCCACATGATCTCGCCGGCGCTCGGCGCGAGCACGCCGAACAGCATCTTCACCAGCGTCGACTTTCCCGCGCCGTTCTCGCCGAGCAGCGCGTGGATTTCTCCGGGTTCTATCTGCAGATCGATTGCATTGCAGGCCGCGAACGAGCCGAACAATTTCGTAAGGTTGCGAACGGCCAGCAGCGGGCCGCTCGCGGTTTGTCCCTTTTCAGGCACGCTGCCCTCTTTCCCCTCTTCGATCCCCGCCCGCCTTACTGCACGCTTGCTTTGATCGTACCCGATCAATCGACAGGAACCTGCAGCAACGTGAAGACTACAGCGACCTTCGCGTCCGATAAGACGCCGGCGCCGTAAGGCTTCGGTCAGGGAATCAGCAATGTCGTTCCACTTGTTTTTCTTGTTTCGAGATCCGTATGCGCCCGACCGGCTTCGGCGAGCGGATAGGTCTGGTTGATATTGATACGCACTTTGTTGCTTTGCACAACATCAAACAGGGAATTTGCACATGCCTCCAGGGCCGGCCGGGTCGCGACGTAAGTGAAGAGCGTCGGGCGCGTCGCATAGAGCGCACCCTTCTGCGCCAGGATGCCGATGTTGAAAGCATCCACCGGCCCGGAGGAATTGCCGAAGCTGGCCCAGAGGCCGCGCGGCTTCAGGCAGTCGAGCGAGGCCGGATAGGTGTCGCGCCCAACGGAATCATAGACGACGTCGACGCCGCGCCCTCCGGTCAAGTCCTTGACGCGCTCGACGAAATTGTCCGTGCGGTAGTTGATGACGTGGTCGTAGCCATGGGCAAGAGCCAGATCGATCTTCTCCTGCGATCCGGCCGTTCCGATCACCGTCGCACCAAGTGCCTTGGCCCACTGCCCCGCAATGAGCCCGACGCCGCCGGCGGCGGCGTGAAAGAGCAAGGTCGTCTCCGGGCCCACCTTGAAGGTCTGGTTGAGAAGGTATTGCGCGGTCATGCCCTTGAGCATCATCGCAGCCGCCGTCTCGAGGCTGATTCCCTCCGGCACCTTCAAGAGTTGCGAGGCGTCTACGTTGCGCTCGCTGGCATAGGCGCCATCAGCGGATGCGTAGGCGACGCGGTCGCCGACCGAGAACATGCTCACCCCGTCACCCACTGCAGTCACTACTCCGGCGCCTTCCTTGCCCGGAATGAAGGGAAGCCCGGTCGCCGACTTATAAAGGCCGGTGCGAAAGTAGACGTCGATGAAATTGAGGCCGATCGCCACCTGCCGGATCTGCACTTCGCCGGGTCCGGGCGCCGCCAGCGTAACGCCCTCCATCTTCAGAACTTCCGGTCCGCCAAGTTCGCGAACGACGATCGCCTCTGCCATGTCCAACTCCTAACCGATTGCAATGATTTCGCGCCGAGCCTACCGATCGCGCTCAGGCACGCCCGAGTTTCGGGAAGATCTGCAGTATGAAACCGATGACGTAGAGGTAAAGCCCGGTTGCCACGACGCCCACCACTACCCAGGGCGGGGTCTCGAAATGCAGGAGCAACGCATACATTCCGAGCACCGACCAGACGAGAAAGATGCCGAGATTAAGCGGCCTCAGCCTTTTCACACGCACCGGATGCAGGAAGTTGATCGGCAGGAACGTCAATATCACCGATAGGAAAACGACAATCGATGCAGTGACTTCGCTCGCCTGGATCACAAAAAGGGTGAAGACGACCATATTCCAGACGACCGGAAATCCGGAGAAGAAATACTCGTCCGTCTTCATTCCCATGTCCGCATAGTAGATAGCGCTGGAAACCACGATCGCGCCGGCGGCCACGAACGACCAGGGTTCGCCGATCATGCCGCTCTGGTAGAGTGCGAAGGCCGGCAGCAGCACATAGGTCACGTAGTCGATGACGTTGTCGAGCGTATCGCCGGACCAGTTGGGCAGCACCTCCTTGACCTGGACCTTGCGGGCGATCGGCCCGTCGATGCCGTCGACGAGCAAGGCCAGACCGAGCCACCAGAACATGTCGACGAAGCGGTGCTCTGCCGCAGCGACGACACCGAGAAAGGCCAGGAACGATCCGGACGCTGTGAGGATATGCACGGAAAAGGCGCGTATTTCCGCGTAAGGAACGCGTCTGTAATTGAAGAACTTCATGTGCGAAGCCGCCCTGTCCCTTGTCCCGTCCCTCTGCGCCGCCGGTCAGCCGCTATTTTCAGCACCGGCACCGCTTTGGCCGTAATATGCACCGTTTGCCGAGCATCGCCAGCAAATTCCAAACGTTCGTCGCCTTGGGCCGGCATTGTCCTGTGGACATGCGGCGCGTGCCCCTGCGCTGAATCTGCCCATTTATTTCAATGGGCTAAGCGACTAGAACTAATGCATGTCGCCCGAAGATGCGGGCACGAAGCAACACGCTGAAGGGCTTCGGATGAATGCGGGCACTTCAGGCTGTGATATCGAGACGAAAGCGGGCAACCGCATGGGAGGTCCTGTCGGCCATGGATCACTATGACATCGCAATTATCGGCGCGGGGCTTGCCGGCTCTCTGGCGGCGATCGCTCTTGCCCGCGAAGGTCACCGCGTGGCGCTCGTCGGCCCGCGGCCTGCCATCGCCGACGGCCGCACCACCGCGCTCATGGACCAGTCGATCGAATATCTGAAGAAGCTCGATCTTTGGGGTGAGGTCGAGCCGCTGACTGCGCCGCTCGTCGCCATTCGCATCCTCGACGGGACCTCGCGGCTTTTTCGGGCGCCTCCGGTCAATTTCCGCGCCTCCGAAGTAGGCCTCGATGCTTTCGGCTACAACATTCCGAACGCGCCCTTCCTCGAGATTCTGGAACGGCACGAAGCGGGACTGCCGACGCTCGAGCGTGCGACCGCCGCGGCAACGAGATTCGACATCGACGGCGCAGAGGTTCGGATCGGTCTTGGCGATGACCGCTCGATTACTGCCGACCTGGTGGTCGGCGCAGACGGGCGACGCTCGGCGGTGCGCGAGGCCGCCGGGATCGGCGTTCGCACTTGGTCCTATCCGCAGGCCGCTATCGTCCTGAATTTCAGCCACGAACTGCCGCACCAGGACGTTTCGACCGAGTTCCATACGGAGGGCGGTCCGTTCACGCAGGTGCCTCTTCCCGGCAACCGCTCGAGCCTGGTCTGGGTTCGCAAGCCCCGGGACGCCGAGGAGACGCTGACGCTTGCACCGGACGTCCTCTCGCGCACCATCGAGGACCGAATGCAGTCGATTCTCGGCAAAGTCACGACGGAGGGAATGCCGCAATCATTTCCGCTTTCCGGCCTTTCCGCCCGTCGTTTCGGCAAGGGCCGCACGCTGCTCGTCGGCGAAGCCGCCCATGCCTTTCCACCAATCGGGGCCCAAGGGCTGAACCTCAGTCTTCGCGACATCATGACCCTTGTCGATCTCATCGGCCGGCCAACCGGCAGCCGCCTGCCGGCAGACACAGGCGACCGCTTCGATGGCCGGCGGCGCGCCGACATTCTCAGCCGAACGGCGAGCGTCGACCTGCTCAACCGTTCGCTGCTCTCCAATTTCCTGCCGGTGCAGGCCCTGCGTGCGGCCGGCCTGCATCTCCTCTCCTCTGCGGGGCCGTTGCGCGGACTTTTGATGCGCGAGGGAATACATCCCGGCAGCGCGCTGCAGGCGTTCAAGGAGGGTTTACGGGAACAGATCCGCCGGAAGAGCGCCTGAGCGTATCAGATAAAGCAGGCCGGTCACCGTCGCGACCGAAAGCAACGTCGTGATGAGGATCGTCGCCGATGCCCGCTCCTGCCAGACGCCGTATTGCTGGCCGATCACGAAGACATTGGTTGCGGTCGGCAAGGAGGCGAGCAGCACGGCTGTCTGTACCCAGATGGGATCGTAGGCCCCGCCAAGGCTGAGCGCCAGGTACATGAGCACCGGATGAAGCACGAGCTTCGCCGGAACGATGTAGCCGATCTCTGCGGGAATACGCTTGAGCGGGCGCAGCGCAAGCGTGACCCCCATCGCAAAAAGGGCGCAAGGCGCCGCCGCTTGCGCCAGATAGTCGATAAGCCGCTGCAGCGGCAGCGGGGGTTCGAAAGAGAGAAAAGCCGCGGCGACGCCGGCAAAGGTCGACAGGATGAATGGATGAAACGCTATTCGGCGCGCAATGCCGAGTGCGACGACTGCCGGCTTCTGCTTGCTGCCGCCCGCAGCCGCCATCATCGCCGGAGCGACGGTGAAATGCGCTGCATTCTCGAAGCAGAAGATCAGCGCTACCGGAACGGCCGCCGTCTCCCCGAGGGCCAGCAGCGCCAGACCGGGGCCCATGTAGCCGATATTGCCATAAGCACCGGCGAAGCCCTGCATCGTCGCCTCGGCAACCGTATTGCGGCGCAGGAACAGCCCTATGGCGAAGATCAGCGCAAAGACGACATAGGTCGTGCCCACGCTGGTCAGGATGAAATCGGCACGGGTAAGCTCTTCCACCGGCGTGCGCGATACCAGCTTGAAGAAGAGCGCCGGCAGCGCCAGGTAGACGATGAACGTGTTCAGCCAGCCCATCGCCTCGCCCGGATGGTCGACGAGGCGCGCCGTCAGGTAGCCGAGAAAGATGAGGCCGAAGAACGGCAGCACCAGACCCGTGATTTCCGCCATGATCTCCCTCGCCGCTGCAGAAGCGCTTCCAGGAAAAATGCGTAGCGGTTTTCCGTCCGGAAGTGCGTTGTTCAAAGACTCAGCGCTTCCCGGTAACGTTTCCCCGTCCGGAAGCTGTAGCTGGGCGTGCTTAGCCGATTTGGGAGAGAATTGGGAAGGTCTGCTGGAACCAGATCGCGACGGAACTGACGAAACCGAAGAGGAAAGCAAGGCCGGCGGCGACGAGCAGAGCGCCCATCAGCTTTTCGATGAGCCCTAGATGGCGGCGGAAACGCGAAAGAAAACGCATGAAGGCACTGGAAAAGCCCGCGGCGATCCAGAACGGTACTGCGAGTCCGAGCGAATAGATCGCCAGCAGAGCAGCGCCGTCGGCGACCGTATCGCGCGCGGCGGCAACACCCAGGATGGTGCCGAGTACCGGGCCGATACACGGTGTCCAGCCGAAGGCGAAGGCAAGGCCCATGACATAGGCTCCCGACAGGGTCGCCGGCTTGCCGCCCTGGAAACGTGCCTCGCGGGCAAGCAGCCCGATCCGGAAGACCCCGAGGAAATGCAGCCCCATGATGATGATGATGATCCCGCCGATGCGCGAAAGAAGATCGAGATGCTGCCTGAGCAAAAGACCGATCGAAGAGGCACCCGCCCCGAGCGCCACGAAGACCGTCGCAAAGCCGAGCGTGAAGAACAACGCCGCCGGCAGCACGGCCCTGCGCGTGCTTGCGGTTGCCACTGCATTTCCGTCCCGGAACTGATCGACGGAAACGCCTGCCATGTAGCACAGGTAAGGCGGCACCAGGGGCAGGACGCAGGGCGAGAGAAAGGACAGAGCACCTGCAAGAACGGCGGTCCAGATGGAAATATCTGCAATCGACAAGGTATCAGAACTCCGGCACTCGACTTGCCGCCTTCTTACCCGCATGTATGGAGCGAAACCAATCACCTTTTGGCGATCATTTTGCCGCACGGAGCCATAGCCGCGCCGAAGACGAGCGGTCCGACCCGCAGCCGCTCGCTTCGAATCCATAACCATGGTCTAGGCCTCTTGAGATGCGGGATACCCGCCGCGACTTGTTTGATTTCCTCCTCCCTGTGCTCGTCACAGGGATCCGGCCAGACCAAGTCCTTGGTCTGAAAGAACTCTTCCCGCGCCCGCAGACGCGGCGCTGCTGGATCTCTGTGACAAGCACAGAGATGAGGGTGAGGAGACATTGCAGTCCTCCGAAAGCTTTCCTAGGCCAGGCAGTCGGTGCTCAAGGAATTCAAGTGCATCGCGCCAGGCGTACCCAACAAAACCGACCAGAGCTTCAACGCCATTACCCATCTCGCAGCAGCCGTTATAAACTCAGGCCTTAATGCAATTTTTGGGTTGACCGGCGCAAAGCCTGCGTGCATATGTCCGGCCACTCCGCCGGGCCTTAGGCCCGGTATGGGAGCGCGTAGCTCAGCCGGTAGAGCAACTGACTTTTAATCAGTAGGTCCAGGGTTCGAATCCCTGCGCGCTCACCACTGCGCCCTTGCCGACGCCATACTCGCGCCCTCTATTGCTTCCCAGTCAGCGCGGTGCCTGTCGGCCCTCACCTATCATAGTGATCTCTTGCGTTTGCCGGCGGCCTGGGCGAATCTCTGATTCCCATTTCTTGAACTGGCATGTGAAACCAATGAGCAGCAAAATTTTTGAGACCTTGACCGGCATGTACTTCACGATGGACGCCCCCGATGGGAGTTACTCCACTGGTCAAGTGATCCGTCTTGCTGCCGAGGGACTCTATTTCGTTCGGTTCGACGGCAACGAGGTGACATTGCCCCTGGAACTCGTGACCGTTGGCGAGATGCTGGACACCACCGAAGAAGAGTACAAGCTCTGGCGGTTTTTCGACACGATCGAGGAACGAGACACGTGGATCGAATGGTTGGACGCGCCGTCTAAGCCGCGGGTCATCTCGCTTGTGAAGCCGACCAAGTAACACGTTCGAACCTGTGACGAATGGCCAATATCGATCAAATAATCATGTTTGGCGCCGGTCTTTGGATGACAGCGTCAGGCTTTGGCTTCGTTCAGACGAACACTCAAATGCCGTGGCTCGTTCAACTCACAAGGCACTTTCGCTGGATGGGGCCGTTGTTGATCGTTATCGCTGTGGTTCTGCTGTTTGCCCCAAGTTAGCGACGTAATTTCCGAATGGCCGTAGATGATGGGACGAAGAGGTGAATTGATTGCGGTGGCAGTGATCATCATCTCCGCCTTTGTGCTCGTGTGGCTGCCATTTGCCTTCGGTTGAACGCTGAAAAGATCAGCATGGCGCTCGGACAGGAGCCACAGGGGAAAACACAGATTCAAAGTAAGGCCCGGCAGTTGCCGGGCCTTACTAAATCGACAAGTACAAACGGAAATACGATCGCTGTCAGTAATCCCAGAAAACCGGTATCCAACGAAAAGCATCGCCAGCGACCGCCACCCTGCCAACGGAAGGGAACGGCAGATGAGTGGCCACTAAGAGCTCGCCGCTCGCCGCCAGCTGCCGCAAAAGCTCGATCCGTACACGAGCCGCCTCTTCCGGGTCATGCTCGAAGCCGTTATGCCAGTCCGGCTGGTCGAAACCGACGGCGAACACAGCATCACCGGCGAAGGTGAGCCCTTCCCCTCCGGATGCTATGCGGATCACACAGTGACCCGGAGTGTGCCCACCGGTCCGACGGGCAACGACGCCCGGCGCAACCTCGCGCTCCTCGTCAAATGGTCGAAGATGGCTGCGATATTCGCTCAGAAATCGCTTGGCCGTCGCCCGGAGTGCGTCCGGGAACCCTTGCGGCATGCTGGTATGGGAGAAATCGGGGGCCTCCCAGAATTCGACCTCAGCGGCAGCTACATGTATCCGGAGGTCAGGACGCAGCTTTTCCTTCACCCCTTCGACCACAAGTCCGCCAATGTGATCCATATGCAGATGGGTGAGTACGAGGTCGGTCACGGAGGCGAGATCAATGTCGGCTGCCTCCAGCCGCTTAACCAACTGTCCGGCCCGCGGCAAATTCAGGTCCGGGTCAAGGCCCAGTCCGGCGTCCAGGAGGATGGTTTGTTCGCCGCTGCGCACGACCACTGCGTTTAGTGGCCAGTCGAAAGCATCCGGCGGCAGAAACATGTTTTCCATCCATGACGCCCGAGCCGCAGGGTCGGCATTATGTCCCAACATTTGCGTTGGAAGCGGCAGGACCCCATCGCTGACGATCATCACGTCGATTTCGCCGATCCGCACCGCATAACGGGACGGAACGAGCTCGCTGGTGCCCTGTTTACCGGGATGAAAGGTGTTCTCCGAGGGAATCTTTAGCTGCTGCGGACCCGACGTAGGGGCTTCTGCTAGTGGCTGAGACATGATGCACTCCTGTGTTGCTTGGACGATCTCGCCACGGGCCATTTGGTGTTCGCTGAAGTTGCGTATGGCCATGGAATCGGCGCACGAGGCGTGTTCTGGACATTGTCGTTTTCGAGCGCTTCTCTCGTGACGGCTCAAACACCATTACAGTCGCCCTCGGAAGCCAGTAATCCAAACTTAGGTTTAGGAGTGGGCTGATCGTGCGCCGCGCCTTCAGCCATTCGAGACAGAATCGGGACGCTTTCAAACGGACCTTTGCCCGGCGTCAGCCGTAGCGCGGGCGGCTCGCGACCCCGGATGTTCATGGTGCCGGCGCGCCGCCACACCTTCATCGTCCGTGTTCAGTGCACGTCGAAAGAGCAAAGCAGCAAGCCAGCACGATACCGATCTTCGAGCTATTGTTTGAGATGGCAGCGTTTTTCTGGAAAGCAGGAGATCGGCGCGGATCTCCTGCTGCCGAAACGCTTTACACCAGGCCGGCCTTGTCCAGCCCATACGCCTTGTCCGCAGAACCCGGAACGGCGCGCACCGCAATGCTCACTCGATTCCATGCATTGATGGACATGATCTGAAACGTGAGATCCGAGATTTCTTTTTCCGAAAGCTGTTCTCGCACCTGTTCGTAAAGCTCATCAGAAACGCCGGTGTCCGGAAGTTTGGTCAGCGCTTCAGTCCATGCAAGCGCTGCTCGTTCGCGCGCACTGAACAAATTGGAGTCCCGCCAGGATGCGATATGGTGGAGGCGAAGAGGCCGCTCCTGGTGAATTGTCGCTTCCTTCGAGTGCATATCGAGGCAAAATGTGCAGCCGTTGAGCTGTGATGCTCGAATATCGACAAGATCGAGGATCGACGGCTCGATCGAACCTTTCCTGACCTCATTGCTGAAGGCCATCAGATCTTTAAAATGTTCAGGCGATAACTGTGCGTAGTTGAGCCGCTGTGACATTGTCTCTCACCCGTTTCTTGAAAAATGCTTTCCAGCTGCACATGCAAGCAGATTCAATGCACAGCCGAACGGATGTTGGTTTACTGGCAGGCCCAGGCATAGCTATACATCTGTTGGGGACGCCTGATAGCCTCGCGGGTGCGTAGAGTAACAAAACCATGCCATGGCTCCATCGCCGCGCACCGATGTGGGTCGTGGCTACCCTCAGCCGTCCTAAGCGAACAGTTTGAACGGGCTGAGCAGCCGTCTATCGAGTTAGTGGAAGATGACACCAACTTTACAGGCACCTACAGGTTCCGGACAAATGAAAGCCCGTGCAGACTTAGACGGTGTCCGAGAAGCGGCGCTCTCGTTTCTTCCCAAATGTGCTCTAGATGTCGAATTTGTCAAAGCCGAGCCCGACGTTGCATTGTATCGCGCGAAGGCCACTGACGGCCCCTCCGTTCTGGTTCTCGTGGGGACAAGCGAGCCCCCTGCAAGCCGCACCGATGATCGATTTGCAAGGGAATACAGTCTTCTTGCCGGTCTAAACTGCCCGGCAGTCATTCATCCACTAGGCATGCATCGGGATCGCGGCCGTATCGCCCTTGTTTTTGAAGACCCGGGCGGCGTTTCTCTCGAAGCATCCGTGCCAGAGGCCGACTGGCGGCCCAGCCTGACAAATGTGCTGGTAACTGCATGCAGATTGGCGTCATCGATCCGCAAAATCCATGAGATCGGCCTTTTCCACGGAGACATCCGCCCATCAAACTGCTTCGTCGATGCGTCCGGTGACATAAAGCTGACAGGGTTCGGCCTTGCCGGTCAATTCATCGTGGATGGGAAGGCTCCGCGGTCTATCGACGTAATCGCTGGCACACTCGCCTACATGTCGCCTGAGCAAACCGGAAAAATGAACCGCTCTCCGGATCTAAGGAGCGACCTCTACGCTTTCGGGATCACTCTGTTTGAACTGTTCACCGGCGCGCTTCCGTTCGAAGCCAACGATGCTCTCGAATGGGCCCACCGCCATCTCGCCACAAGTTCGCCAAGGCCGAGCGACAGAGACGCAGCGATCCCATCCCAGATCGATGCCATCATATTGAAGCTACTCGAGAAAAATCCGGATGACCGGTACCAGACGGCGAAGGCCGTCGAAAATGACCTCCAACGCTGCCTTGCAGACTTTTCCGCCACCGATCAGGTCCAGCGTTTTCAACCCGCCAAAAGCGATCTGCTGGATCAAAGACAAAATTCCCCGATGCTCTTCGGACGTGGCGAAGCGCAGCAGCTTTTGATGAAGGCGGTCGATAGGGTCGTAGCCAGTGGCGAAAGTGAGTTCGTCCTGGTTTCAGGGCCGCCCGGCATTGGAAAATCCTCGCTCGTCGAAGACCTTTCCAAAAATCTCGTTGAAAGAGGCATGCTGTTTGCCTCTGGGAAGTTCGATCAGCACAAATGGGAAATACCTTATGCTACGCTCGCACAAGCATTCACACGGCTCGTGCGGCAGCTTCTCACCAAGGATGAAAGCGAACTGGCACATTGGCGCCACTCGCTGTTGAATGCGTTGGGAAGCAACGCTCAGCTCATCGTCGATCTAATCCCGGAGCTGGCCTACGTCGTCGGATCGCAGCCCGAGACCGCTCCCGCGGACCTGGCGACCGCACAGGTTCGGTTCCACTTCGTATTCAGGGCGTTTCTAAACGTTTTTGCGACTGCCTCACATCCGCTGGTGCTTTTCATCGACGACTTGCAGTGGCTGGACGCAGCGACGTTAGACCTGGTTCAAAGGCTTATAAACGATCCTGAGCTTCGGCACATACTCATCATCGGGGCCTACCGTGATGAAGAAAACGAGCAAAGCGATATGCTCCGAAGCGTCCTCTCAAATCTGCGCTCAATGCGTGGTCGGACGGCAGAGATCGGATTGCAATCTTTGCAACATGACGATCTTCTGCACTTGGTCGCGAACATCCTTTCGACCTCGCCTGACCGCGTCGGGACGCTAGCGGATTTGGTTGGCGAGAAAACGGGAGGCAATCCATTCTTCGCCATTCAGTTCGTCCGTCAGCTGGCTTCAGAGGGCACGCTGTTTTTCCAACCCGGTAACTCGGAATGGAGCTGGAATACCTCGGCAGTTCGAGAGAAGGGCCTCACAAACAATGTCGGTCAGCTTTTGGCGATGCAGTTGGATCGCTTGCCGGCGGGTACGCAGAAGGCGTTAGGCCAGCTCTCCTTGCTGGGCAACGTCACGGACGCCCGCACCGCTGCCCTCGTGCTGCGTGTGTCCAGCGGCGGTTTGAGAGAATTGCTCGATCCCGCCCTCGATGCCGGGCTCATAAAGCTTTCAAATAGCACCTTGTCTTTTGCACATGACCATGTGCAGGCGGCGGCCTATTCCTTCTTTGGGGTCGAATCGCTTGCGCAGGCGCACCTCGATATCGCAAGGTTGTTGCTCGCCCACACGGCACGCCGGGAACTTGAGGAGCGTATCTTCGAGATAACGAACCAATTCGACAGGGGCCTGCCTGCCGTTACCCGCGCCGAAGCGGCTACAGTCGCGCAGCTTTACCTTGTCGCTGGTCAACGGGCGAAGGCGGCAAGTGCCTATTCTTCCGCGAGGTCGTATTTTGAACGAGGGCGCTCGCTCATTGCCGACCGCCGGCAAGATCAATATCAGCTCCTTTTTCAGTTAGAGCTGAATCAAACCGAGAGCGAGATTGTTACCGGGGATCTGGTCGCTGCGGAGGAACGGCTTTCCGGATTGATGGCGATGACAACGGATTTTGCCGACAGGGCCGAGGTTGTTTGCCTCGCCGTGCTCCTTTATTTCACAACTGGCAGGAGCAGTCGCGCCGTCGAGGTAGGCGTCCGATTTCTAAGCGAAGCGGATCCGGGCTGGCCGTCACAGTCGACAGAAGCCGATGTTCGGAGCGAGTTCGACAGCCTCCACCTTTGGCTTTCCGACATTGATATCGACACTCTTGCCGACGCCGCCGAGATGACTGATCCGCGGATCATCTCCGCGATTGCGGTGATGACGGAGGTGTTTCCTGCCGCCTACGCGGTAGATCGCCGGCTCATGGAATTTCTCCTCTTGAGAATGACTAATCTCAGCCTGCAGCATGGCTTTTGTGAGAGTTCGGCCGTGGCCTTTTCGGCCCTGAATATGGCTCTTGGCGTGCAGTTCGGTGACTACAAGACCGCCTATGCATTCGGTGAACTCGCCCGCCGGCTTGTCGATAAGAGCCAAAGCGGGCGCTACAGAGCGCGAGTCTATTCTCTATTTGCCGGGTTTGCGACGCCTTGGATCAGGCCGCTGGCCGACAGCGCACCCCTTATGGCAGAGGCCTTTCGAATTAGCTGTTCAACCGGAGATCTGGCGTTTGCTGCCTACAATACGCGAAATCGGATCACCCATGAATTCGTAAGCGGCAAGTCGCTGAAGCATGTACAGAACGAAGTCGAGAACGCTGTAGACTTTGCGAAAAAGGTCCAGCTCGGCCTCCCGACGGAAAGGTTTTTCAGCCAGCTTCGCCTCGTTCGGAAACTGCGGGGGGAAGACACGGCAATCTCGACCGACGACGACGCGTGGGCGCTCGGGGAAGCCGAGCCGCAACCCGGTGTCGCGATGATGATCGGCTACCATTGGGTTTTCAGGCTCATTGAGCACTATCTAACCGAGGATTTCACCGCCGCGCACCTTGCCGCATCGCGAGTTGAGGCCATTCGGTGGGCGATGCGGTCTTCGATCGAAGAGGCCGAGTACGGTTTTTATGCGGGCCTCACGTCGGCCGCACTGGCCGATCGTGAGACCGTGTCCGCAGCCCAGCGGCAAACATATCTGGACACGCTTTGCCGTCATCACGACCGGATGGCAACCTGGTCCAAGAACAGCCCGTCCAATTTCGGGTGCCGGGAAGCGCTGTTGGGTGCCGAGCGCGCGCGCTTGGAGGGGCAGGACAGCGTGGCGCAATCACTGTACGAGAGGTCAATTCACCTGTCGCGATCCGGAGGATTTCTTCAGGTCGAAGCCATCTCTGCCGAGCTGGCCGGCCGCTTCTACGCGTCGAGAGGACTGAACATTGCCTCAGACGCGTACTTGCGCAATGCACGGGAATGCTACAACCGGTGGGGCTGCCTGGCAAAAGTCCGGCTGCTGGATTTTCGCTATCTTCATCTGAGCAAACGCCAGCCATCCGCCTCGCCCCTGAGCACAATCGAGATGCCCGTGGCTGCATTGGACGTGGAAGCAGTTGGGCGGGCCTCCAGAGTGCTTTCAAGCGAGATGGTGTTGAGCAAGCTCATCGAGAAGCTCATGCATCTTTCAGTCCAGCACGCCGGAGCCGAGCGCGGAGCATTGCTACTGTTCAGCAATGGCGAACTCAATATCGAAGCGACAGCGGCAACAGAACGCGGAGAAATTGCCGTCACGCTCGAGCGGCGCCGTCACAGCCCTTCGGATTTGCCGAATTCCATCCTCAAATACGTTTTACGAACGAAAACACCCGCGGTTCTAAATGATCTGCCTTCCGGAGCGTTCGATGTCTCCGACGCATATTTCCATGGCCGGCGTCCAAGATCGATCCTTTGTATCCCCATATTCAACGCCACGGAGATCATCGGCCTTCTCTATGCCGAGAACGGTCTCACATCGGGCGTTTTCTCGCCAGATCGCATTGCTGTTCTGGATTTCCTTGCCTCCCAAGCGGGCATCTGGCTGAGCAACTCTCGGCTTTATTCCGAGCTCCAACGCAGTGAAGCCTGGCTAAGGGAGGCTCAGCGACTGAGCCGGACAGGAAGATTCTATTGGCACGATGACCTGGATGCGCTTGAGTGCTCCGAGGAAATTTACAGGATCTTCGAACTTCCACCGGGATTGGCAGTCACGATCGGGGTTATCAGAACTCGTATCCACCCCGCCGATCAAAAGATGTTTGAAGAGTTGGTCGAAACCGCCCGGCAATCAGGCGCCGACATCGATCGTCAGTTTCGCCTTCAATTCGACGGCGGTCTCGTCAAAGACGTTCGACTGGTTACTCGCAGCGGTGTCGATCATGCTGGAAAGCGGCGGCATCTTGGTTCGCTTCAGGATGTGACGGAAATGCAGCATGCCCAAGACACTCTCAGTAACGTTCGATCCGAACTAGCGCATGTGTCGCGAACGGCCACTTTGGGGGTGCTGACGGCATCGATTGCCCATGAGATCAGCCAACCGTTGCTGGGCATCGTCGCCAATGCCGAGGCGTGCCAGATCATGCTTGAGAGCACCCCTCCAAATATAGAAGGCGCTGTAAGAACCGCTCAGCGTTGTCTTCGTGACGGATACCGTGCAGCCGAAACGATAAAGAGGCTGCGAAGCCTCTTTGGCAGCAAGAATGCGACGATTGAGCCCCTCAACGTCAATGAAATCGTCCGTGAAGTACTCAATCTCGCGGCCAACGAGCTTCAGATGAATGAGGTCATCGTACAGACCGATTTCACGCATGGTCTTCCCCTTGCGGCAGGGGATCGCGTGCAGGTCCAACAGGTCGTGCTGAACTTGCTTCTGAACGCGGTGGATGCAATGCGCACCACATCCGGGACGCCGAAGACAGTACACATTCGAACCCGAACATCCGGGCCGAACGATATACGCGTCGATGTTAGCGATTGCGGCATCGGATTCGACCCGGCTTTGGCGGAAAAGCTGTTCGAGGCGTTCTACACGACCAAGGTCAACGGCATGGGTGTCGGGCTGTCGGTCAGCCAGGCGATTATCGAAAGCCTTGAAGGACGTTTATGGGCCTCTCGGAACGAGAAGCAAGGAGCCACGTTTTCGTTCACACTCCAACGCGCATCGGAGCAACCCCCGAGCCCCGCCGCAAGAATGGCCAAAGCTCGCGAAGCGCCTCCGGACAGCGCATAATATGCGGGTATGAACAGCATGACGAAATCGCTCTCAATCACGATCATTGACGACGATCAATCGGTCCGGGAGTCGCTGCTCGATCTGCTTGAGGTGTTCGGATACTCGGTGCGGACATTTGCATCTGCGAATGAATTTCTGGAATCGTCGGCGATACCGGAAACAAATTGCCTCCTCCTGGATATCTCAATGCCCGGCATGGGAGGTGTCGATCTCAATCTGGAACTCAAACGTCGAGAAATAGAAATACCCGTAGTCTTCATGACCGGACACGCTCAAGACGCTGTGATCAACGAAGCCAAAAAGGCCGGCACCTGCCTCTTCAAGCCCTTCGCAAGCAAGGAACTGCGTTCTGCAATCGAACTCGCGGTGAATCCCTGAGGACTGCAAATCTGCAGAGAAATGTGGCCCGCAGTATCTTGGCTACAACGGCCATGGTCACAAGTCGTCAACTGGCAATGTAAACGTGAATGTCGCGCCTCTCGGCTCCGTTCTAGCCACCCAAAGCTGCCCGCCGTGAGACTCCACGATAGACCGGCAAATAGCCAGCCCCATCCCCATGCCCTGCCCTTTGGTCGTGAAGAACGGTTCAAATATCCGAACTGGATCCTGAATGCCCAATCCATTGTCGATCACTTCGACGTGGATCGTGTTGCATTTTTCGTAGGCCCGAACTTTCAGCGTTCGGTTGGACGGGACCTGCTCCAGAGCATCGAACGCATTGCGGACGAGGTTCACAAGCACCTGTTGCATTTGAACTCGATCTATCAGGACGAGCGGCAGTTCAGGTTCACTTTCAATTTCCATGCGCACGTTGCGTCTTATCGCTTCTTCGCTCATCAGTTCTCCGGCCTCTGACAGGACCAGGCCGAACGACTCTTTTCGCCTTGCATCATTGTTGTGCTTGAACAAGGCCCGAATACGGGTGACGACCTCGGTCGCCGTCCCGGCGCTTCGGACCACCCTTTCAAGCGCTTTCTGCGCTCGTTCGATATTTGGAGGGTCCGCCGAAAGCCACTGCTGACAGGCATCGGAACTCGAAACCAGTGCGGCCAGCGGTTGACCGACTTCGTGGGCGATAGATGCGGTGAGCTCGGCAAGGCTAGCCGCTTCGCTTGCTCTCGCGAGGTTCCGTTGCGTGTGGCCTAGCTCCTCTTGGGCGCGCACCCAATCATCAATATCGAGACACACACCGTTCCATTGCACGATTGTCCCGAGAGCATCGCGCATGGCCGAGGTCCGCGTTTCCACCCATCGGTATACACCATCGTGACGCCTCAAACGGTGCTTGTGTACGTATGGCTCCCCGGTGGCGAGTGAGTGACCGTATTTTTCCCGGACGAGCCCGAGATCTTCGGGATGGATAATAGCTTCCAGCGTGCCGTCGAGCCTGGTTCCGCCCAAACCATCCTTATCCTCGAGGCCGAAACCCAAAAACTCGCGGAGCTTCTTGCTTCGATAGATCGGCTTGCCGTCAGGCGCGGCACAATAGATGAGTGCCGGAAGTGTTTCCACGAGCTGCTGCAGCGACTGTTCGCTTTCGCGGAGAGCCTGTTGCACATTCATTTCGTCGTCGACATCGATGGCTAAGCCGTACCACTCCGTAATTCTTCCGTCGGCATTCCGTAACGGCTCAAACCTGCCGTCTGTCCAGCGGTAAACGCCATCTTTTCCGCGCCGACGATACCGCGAGAGAAAGACCGCCCCATTTTGGATCGCGTCGGCAGCGCTCGCTCGAACTCTTGGGATGTCGTCCGGGTGAACGAGCTCCATGGCTGCAGCACTCATTTCCGCGAAGCTGGCCGTCGTGAGGCCAAGCTCCTCGAGATAGCGCCTGCTGACGTATGAAATCTCACCGTTCGGCGTCCAGCTGCATACGCGGACCGGAAGAGCGTCGATCAGTTGTTGTAGATGCCATTCGCTTCGCTGCAGGGCCTCTTCGACATTCACCTGGTCGTCGATATCATGACAAAGCCCGTACCATTGCAGGATTTCTCCATCTTTGCCGCGCAACGCTTCGGCCCGGCTGGACATCCAATGATAGACCCCGTCGAAGCGGCGCAGGCGGTATCTGGAAGAAAACCCTTCACCGCTTTCAAGCGACCGCATGATCGTCGCCTTGAAACCGGATTGGTCTTCCGGGTGCACGGCCGTCTCGATCATCGCATCGAGGCGAGACAAACCGGGTTTGCTGATTTCCTCAACAGACACGCCGAGATAATCGGCCATTCTTGTATTGAAGAAATTTGGCTCGCCATTTCGCGAGAGCCGCCAAAGATGACTCGGAACGACGTTGACGAGTTCCAACAGCTCTCTCTCGCGTTCATGCAGTGCATCGACTGTTTTTCGGTGCACATCGATATCGATTGACGTGCCGTACCAACCCACTAAACGGCCGGACACATCGCGAACCGCCCGAGCGGAACTGCGAGCCCATGCATAACCTGTCTTTCTCCTTATGCGGAATTCTGCATTGAATGCTGCACCCGTCTTCAATGAGTGCAGCCAGTTTTCAGCAACGCCATCATACTCATCCGGGTGCAGAAGCTGCTTCCAGGCGATAAAACCCTCATCGCAGGATGTATTCATCTCCTCAGGCGTTCGACCGAGCGTCGTTTGCGCGAACGCCGGAAGATACAGCCAACGACCCTCTGCATCGAATGCCCATCCGTTGCCGAAGAGGTTTTCGATAGTCTTTGCTGCTGTTACCGGATCAACGTCGGAAACTGCGGTATCGGTCTGGCCAGCAACGAACCGAAGGTCCTTCCCCACCAGCGGACTGACTGCAATACCTGACGGCACAGCAGGGACCGAAGTGATTTCCGTCCACCGGTAGCTTCCGTCTTCCTGACGAAGGCGAAAGCTCATGACCTGCGCTACGCCGGTCCAGAAGGCTCGCGCGGACGCGAACATCGCGTCCCTTCGGTCATCCTCATGGATAAGCTCGGTCTGGTCAGACGGGTTGCGATGCATCGCCGCGGACGCAGAACGCTCGGTCAAGGTTGGCGAAAAAGGCACGGTCGCCGGAGCAGGCAAGCCGGTCGGTTTTCCTTTGACGAGCGCAGCAATGCAAAGCGTGACCGCGAAGAATTCGGCCAAGGCCACGCCGGCCCCTCCTCCGTCATTCCTGTAGCCTATTGCTACTGCTACCGAGCATACGAACCCCAGCAGAAGCGCCGATGCCGCGAGCCGGAGAGACCGACCCTCGAAAGAGAGAATCAGCGCGACGAGGAGCGGTAGAAAACCGAAAGCGGTATGGGTAGCCCAGAATGCGAGCAATCCGGCCAACGCAAGGCCCACCAGAAATATGAAGCGCCGCACTGTGAGCTCAGCCATCCCCGATTCTCTGTTGCCGACAAGGCCGGCAGCATACGCATCTCAGCATTTACCGCGGCTAACCCATTGGACTACGGCAGGAATAACCCTTCACCCGAAGTAATATCAGAGCGCAGGATATCTCAGTTCGGCGCTGCCGGCCAGCCAATCGGAGCGCAGACTGTGGTACGGGACGCTCGGGTGACTGCATGCTTTTGGCAGCTCGATAAATTGAAAGCGACTCTTGTGTTAGGCCGAAGCCCGGATGAAGTTCGTGACAAAGTCGGTCAATAGCTGCATTCGCAAATTCGGCATTCGTCCGAAAGCATGGAGTGCGCGGAACGGCAGTTTCTCCAGCTCATAATTTGGCAGCAAGACAACCAAGGACCCATCGTCGATGTCCTTTTGTACGATCCGCTTCAGCACATGTGCCACGCCTAGCCCCAGTTTCGCCGCCTCCTTAATCGCGGTAGCCGAGTCCAAGTCCAGCCTGCCTCGAGGAAGTATTTCAAGACCGTCGGCAAACCGAACGGGATACGGACGCCCCTGGACCGAATACCGTGCAAAAGGGAGTTCTCGCAGCTTGGCGGTCTCCTCGACCTTTCCATAGCGCTCGATCAACGACGGTGCTGCCACAAGGACCATATCAAGATGCGAAAGCGTCTTGGACATCAGTCCATTATGATCCGAATGGCCGACGCGGAATGCGATGTCATAGTTATCTCGCAAAATATCGACGTGCCTGTCAGTCATGCCGATTTCCAGCGAGATGCCGGGGTAAGCTTGCATGAAATGGCTGAAAATCGGACCGAGCAGCAGCCGCCCCATTTCGCCCGGAAGGCTTACGCGCAAATGTCCGGAAGTTGCGCCATGGGATTGCACGACGTCGGTCGAGCTTTCGAGTTCCCTGAGCAGCGGCATTACTCTTTCATAGAAAGCCTCGCCTTCCGGAGTGAGTGTGAGGACACGCGTAGATCGCCGGAACAGCTTGGCCCCCAACAGAACTTCGAGCCGGGAGACACGTTTGGAAGCGGACGATGGCGTTGCGCCCAGGCTTTTGGCGGCGGCACTGAAAGAACCTGTTTGAACTGTCCTCACAAAAGTCACAAGACCAGCCGTTTCCGACAAAAGCCCTTGCATAGCCACTCCCCCGCTCAGTCATTGAATGCAGTTACGATATTACCACAGGCTCACAATCACCATGCTGCTTGCAGCCTGACAATCTCCCCGACAAACTCGGACCAAGCTCAGTCGAGGCGTTCGCCGCACCAGCGTTCGGAGAAGGCTAACAGTTGCCTTTAAAATCGACGACTAAAGGCGTGAACGCGGTGACTTTCGGCACTTCCGCAGCGAGGAAGTCCACGAGGGAGCGCACGGCTGGAAGCAGCCCGTTCCGGTAGGGGATCAATGCACTCATGCGAGCATCGGCCGCTATCCAGCCAGGCAAAATCTGGCGTAGCTTGCCCGCCTCGATTTCGTCCCGGCAGATGTATCCGGGAAGCGCTGCGACGCCCAGATCAGCACAGGCCGCTTCCTTGAGCGCAATCATGTTATTGCTAAGAAATCTTGGCTCGATCGGGATATCGACTTCTTGGCCAGTGGGACCTTTCAGGCGCCACAAGTCCGCACCGTGGCGGTCCATCGACAGCGTAGCATGGGTCGTCAAGCTCTGCGGCTCGACTATCTCGCCGGTCTTTTTGAGATATCCAGGACTTGCGAAAATGTACCACGGAACGCTCGCGATCCCACGTTGGACGAGAGTGGAACTCTGCAGCGACGCGACATGTCCCCGAAGTGCGAGGTCAAAGCCCTCCCCAACCATGTCAACGAGCCTGTCGGTTGCAATTGACACTATTTTGACCTTCGGGTGCCGGTTGAGAAATTCCGGCATGAGGTCCTTCAAGGCAAATTGGGCAATCTCTACCGCCGTGGTCATCCGGATCGTTCCACTTGGCTCGACCAGACGTTGCCGGACAAACTCCTCGGCCAGGTCAGCGCTGTGAAGCAGTTGCACCGCGTATTGATAAAACTCAGCGCCGATATCCGTCATTCCAAATTGACGCGACGTGCGATTGATCAGCCTTACACCAAGGGACGTTTCGAGCTCGCGCACCCGATAGCTCAGAGTAGATTTCGGCAGCCTCAAACTACGGCCGGCGGCGGTAAACCCGCCGCGATCAACGACTTGAACAAAGAAGTACACGTCCTTGAGGTCAAGCATCGACACCTATCCATGTTTCGGATTAATGCGCCATCCCGCGCCGGACGGCTGTTCTCGTGACGTCTCCCGACGAGACCCGATCTCCGAGCTTTTGACGCCGCCCCCGGCCATAGCGTGTTCGCGCCGTAGAGGGTCAGACCGAATACCGCACATTGCCGCCAGAAACTGCCCTGCGCTTTCCAAGCCATCATCAAACATCTGCCCCAGCGGCTCCGCGATCATGTTTCGGGTCAGTGGCTATCAAAGGCGCAGGGAATAGTGTGGCTCAGTTCGCCTCGCCTTCGTGGAGACAACCGGCACACCGCGGTTACCCAGTATGCTCCGTGGTTCGCTCAATCGGAGGGTCAAGTCGTCGACGATCGAAGGCCGGCTCGCAATCAGTCTTTCGAGATCCGGTTGCTCGATCTGGAAAAACGTGACGCGCGTCAATGCCTCGGCCTCGTATAACTCGGCCTCTCCGTTAAGGAGACTTCGCGCCCCCAAGTAGTCGCCCGGCGCAAGACGGGTAATCTCTACGCCGTCGTCCTTCAGGATGACGGTCCCGGAACGGATCACAAGCAGGCTTTTTGCCTTCTCGCCCTTGGCGATGATAGTCGAACCTGCAGCCATGTCTCTGCGTATCGCGGCAGCTGCGAGGATGGCGCGCTCTTCCGCCGTCAAGCCTGTCAGCAACGGAGCTGAGTCCAACAACCTTTCGGTTGATATCGATCGCGGCTCCAAGGTGTCCAGACCCTCGACGATCTGCATAGCAACGGGTTTTGCGAGCGTCAGGCCGTTCGAATTACAATGCTGATAAACCAGATCTATGACTTCGTTTCGCGCGATGATGCGCTGTGCAGGGCCTGTCACCCGAAACTGAAGCTGCAGCTCAATCGCTGCACCGCTAATTCCCACCAGTGCTGCGGTCGGAGGCGGTTCGTGGACGATACCGTTACAGTTGTTCAGCGCCTCATGCATAATGTCGATCACGAACTTCGGCCTCTTGTGTGGAGCGATCCTGATGGAAAGCGTGATCTGGTGATTTTCGTCGGGTTTGCTGACATTGGTCAGGCTTTGTTTGGCCAGAACGCTATTTGGTAAAACAACCAGGTTATGAGTCGCCGTGAGAATATGCGTAGAGCGCCAATTGCTCGCGACAATACGGCCCTCCGTACCGTCGCTAAGCAGTATCCAATCGCCGATGACATAAGGCCGACCCAAAGTAAGCGCGACGCCCGAAAAAACGTCTCCAAGCGTATTCTGAAGGGCCAAACCCAATATAATCGCAACGACACCGGATGTTGCCAGCAGGGTGCCTATGGGTACGCCAAAGACGAACGCCATTACCGATAGAAAGACCCCAAGATAGACCACGGCCACCAGAAGGTCCTGGATCAGTCTCGCTTCGCGAGGCCGGCCATCCAGCACCATGTAGAGTCTGACGAACCCGATCGATGCCCACGCCATATGGGTCCACCACAGGATTTTCGCGGACACAACAAGAGTTCCGTCACTGTCTATATGTGGAGCGTCGAACCGAAAAGGGTTTATCTTGGCAAATACCAGGGTCACGCTCATGGCGAGAAAAAACACGATTTGCGCGATGAGCCGCTCCGTCGGCCTCGTACGGCCTTGCAGGTGCCAAACGACGATGCCGGCAACTCCGAGGACATTGAGCAAGATTATCGATGGGTACGCTTGTTCCGTCATAAATATCTTTCTACCTGGACCACCTTGTTCAAGCGCAGCGGGTCAAAGTGCCGTCCCCTTTTGAAACGCCACCTTGAAAGTGCCCTGTCGGATGGCAGCCTAGCTGCGAAGCAAGGCGCCGTATATTAACCGTATTGGTAGGGGCTCCGCTCGAAGAAGCCCAGCCAACCCGGCTGCGACCTCACTCCCCCCAGCCATCTGTTGATGGATCGGAATCGCTCCATGCGGTAGCCGCCTTCGTGAGCAAGCGAGACATAGGCGAACACCGCAAGATCTGCGACCGTGTAGCTGTCGCCGACCAACCATTCGTTTCGGTGAAGCCATCGTTCAAGTGGCTCGAGGCCTGCATAGCCGTCTGTATGCAGCCGCTCGATCTGCTGAGACATTTCATCGGCCATACCCTTGATCTGATAGACACGGGCCAAGGCGATCGATCTCTGCAAATCCCCCTGTTCGAAGAACATCCAACCTACAATCTGCGACCTGAGGTAGGGGTCCTCGGAAAGGTATTCCGTCCCTTCAGCGAGATAGAGCAGGATTGCAGCCGACTCCACGATTGTTCGTTTATCCGAAAGCTGCAAAACCGGGATGCGGGCAAAACGGTTGAGTTCGATGAACGAGTCCGTTTTCGTCTCCCCCGCATCCAAATCGAGCGTGATACGCTCGAACGGCCGCCGGAGCTGATTCAGCAGGATTCTGACTTTCCATGAATTTCCCGAAAACCGGCTGTCATAGAGTCGAAGCATGGCAAGCCCCTTTTCTTGTCGTCATCAAGCGACTCGCACCTTAATGTCTTCGCTGTCGGTATGACTATTGAACAAGGTATTAGGCGCCCTCACCCTCTTCACCGAAGTTTGCGGGACTTAATGTATGCGGCAGCTATTGACCCTCCTTGAATGCGAGGGCGAACAGTGACGTCGATAAAGGCAGCATCTGTCAGGGACGATGGCGTTTAGGGAAGATGACGCGCTCTAGGATTCGCTCCTGGCCAGCCTCCTTGCTTATTCGTGCTTGGAATTCAGCAGAAGACATCCCGGCACACGACCGAATGCACCGGCTTAAAAGCCATCCACGGAAAGCTGTTGTACGCGATTATTCCTGAAGCGACGCGGCGCTGCCAACAAACTTCTTCTTTCAATTGCAATAAGATAGCAAACGTTGGTTTACTTGCATGGGCCGTATACGCTGGTAAAATGCAACGAGAAATGATGCCGTTGTCCGGCTGGAGGAACAACCATGACCGTTGCTGCCACCGTCCTCGAGAACAGTTTTCCGCTACGGCAGGTTGTTCATATCGTTGAGGATGACGAGCAGTTTCGTCTTTCGCTTCAGGATCTCTTTCAATCATTGGATATCGAATCTGACGCCTTTGAAAATGCGGCGGATTTTTTTGCGCGCGCCTCGCGGGACGTCGCCGGCTGCATCCTGCTGGATGTCAGGTTGCCCGATGTGAATGGCATCGAGTTTCAAAGTGAACTCGAAGTAAGGGGGTATGAACTCCCTGTAATTTTCATGACTGCACACGGAGACGTTGCCACCAGCGTCAATGCCATGAAGGCCGGCGCAATCGACTTTCTTCAAAAACCGTTGCGCACCTATGAACTCCTCGATGCGATCAGCGCGGCATTCGCCATCGACACCGAACAGCAAAAACACCGGGCTCGCCGTCAACTGGTACGACAGCGCGCAGCAACCTTAACTCCGCGCGAGGTCCAAGTTTTGGGATTGGTGACGAGCGGCTTGATGAACAAACAAGTCGCATACGAACTCGGCATAAGCGAGATCATGGTAAAGCTTCACAGAGGCAGCGTGATGCGCAAGATGCAAGCATCCTCTTTGGCCGAACTGGTCAGACAGTTCGAGCTCATAAACTAGCAATACCCAACTACTCTTGATCCTTCATGAAGAAGACAGTGGCCCGCAGCCATATTTGAGGTCAAATGAACTCTGAAACACAAACGGCGGTAGCCATTGTCGATGACGACCCGTTTCTGCTCGAGTCCCTGCATGACTTTTTTGACGCAATGGGCATTAAGAGTAGAACCTACAGATCCGCCGATGTCTTCTTGATGTCAGGTGAGTTGCACCTCGCACATTGCGTCCTTGCGGACTTGAAAATGCCCGGCACCAACGGACTGGAACTGTTGGAGACCTTGGTGAAACGAGGCGGTCCACCGGTCTGCATAATGACCTCTTTTTCGGATGACCGAACCAGGGCCGCAGCCAAAGCTTGTGGCGCAGCAGGCTTTCTCGAAAAGCCGATCAGCTCGGCGGACTTGCTGGCTTTCATCGAGGCTTCGAGTCCAAAATAGGGCATTCGTCCGACTGCCCATTGAGTGCCTCGGCGCCGAAACGCACGCGACGTACCAAATCTCTGCACGCACGGCTTACATCCCGTATCCATCGCGTGCCCTTTTCGATTTCAACGGAGGTAAAACCAAAGGGCTACGGATTGCCGATGAGGACACCTGTATAGATGGTCCGGTATTAGCCGGTCAGAGATGAAAGCATGTCTCCGAAGTACGACGATGTCCGAAACTCCCTTTTGGGTTGGCTGTCCACAGGCCTTCGCGAAGAGCCAAGCACGGCTGCCATCTTCCATCAACTCTGCCATCGCCTCGTTGACTACGGCTTCTGCCTTAGCAGGTCCACGCTTCATCTGCGCGTTCATCACCCGCAGTGGCTCGGCACACGAATCATATGGGTCCGCGACCAGCCACATGCGGACGAGCAGACCGTCGCCTATGATGTTGAAGCGACCGATGTCTTCCAGCGCAGTCCTTTTCACCGTGTGATCCATACCGGCAAGCAGGTTCGGCAGAGAATCCTAATTTTCGGTCCTCACATTTTTCAAATTTACGAAGAGCTGCGCGAGCAAGGGCACACGGACTATTCGGCGTGGCCCCTCGATCACAGTCAGGGCCGCAGGCATCTTATCACCTTCGCAACCGATCGATCCGAAGGCTTTTATGACGACGAAATCGCCCTGATCAGTGATATCCTCCCGCTGTTTTCGCTGGTGACGGAGATCAGGCTGAAGAACCAGCTCGCCCGCACCTTGCTTCAGACATATGTCGGACCGCACGCGAGCGAGCAGATCCTCGATGGTGCGACGACCCGTGGGAGCGGAGTTACCGTGAGTGCGGCGGTGATGATGTGCGATCTGCGAAATTTCACCCAAATGGCCGCACGACGACCTCGGGATGAAGTCATCGCTATCCTGAACGACTACTTTGATCTTATCGCCGAACCTATTGAGAGACATGGAGGAGAAATCCTCAAGTTTATCGGCGACGGTCTGCTGTCCGTCTTTCCGCTGGATCGCCCCGACGCCTGCGACCGCTTAATGGCGGCGGTAACGGAGGCCTATGACGCGTTAGCCAGACGTAGCCCTCTCGATCACCAGATAAGATTTGGCACCGGTGTGCATGTCGGAGAAGTGATGTACGGCAATATCGGATCAACGCGGAGGCTCGATTTCACCGTTATCGGACCGGCGGTCAATCTCGCGTCGAGGTTGGAAGGGATGACCAAAACTCTCCAGCGCCCGGTCCTGATCTCGGGAGATTTCGTCAAGGCGGCAAATTGTGCGTCGCGAACCGAATACCTTGGGAAACACGGGATACCCGGCTTCGATGATCTGATGGAAGTTCATGCCCTGCGTATCGACGCTGAGCTTCACGCTCGCTGAACCCGGACT
This sequence comes from Ensifer sp. R1-3, assembly GCF_056739175.1. Classification (NCBI taxonomy): domain Bacteria; kingdom Pseudomonadati; phylum Pseudomonadota; class Alphaproteobacteria; order Hyphomicrobiales; family Rhizobiaceae; genus Ensifer; species Ensifer sp. R1-3. Next base: position 1,011,273 of record NZ_CP096515.1, on the reverse strand, counting down.
CAGCCTCGTCTACTGTTCTTGGCGCCTGGTCGACCCACAAATCAAGCCGCGGCGGCAAAAGCTCATTCAACAACCCCTTCATTTCAGCGATGTTCACCACGCGCCAGACCTAAACGAGGACCGCCAACGGTAGCTGCTCCCAGCTGCAAGCGATCGGGAAACGATGCTTGATGCGACACTGGGCCGGGCCGCGAAAACGAGATCTTTGTTAAAAAGCACTGCTATACCAGACGAGAAGAGCATGATTTTAAAAGCGTATTATGGCTGTCCCGGGCAGCAATCGTCCTTGAGTTTCCCATATAACGGTGGCTAAATCGCATCCTCAATCGTGTCAGGCTCAGCTCGTTTTTGCAGGAAGATGGTAGGGGACAGATGGTGACGAACGTCTGGTCAGCTCGTCCGCAACTATCGCATGCGAGCCTCTTCATCCTTGCATATATCCTGGGCGGGGGGTTCGCGCATGCCTTGGCGATCATACCCGGTACCGGGATATCCCTTTGGCCGCCGAGCGGTCTTTTCCTGGCCACCCTCATTATCGCGCCGTTGAAGACCTGGCCCTGGTGGATTCTGTTTGGTCTGGTCAGCGAGCTTCTCGCAAACACGCTCTGGTTCCACAATCCGTTACCTGCGGCGACGTTTATTTTCGCCGGAAACGCGGCCGAGGCATCTTTCGGCGCGTGGCTGCTCCGCCGGACATGCGGGCTGCCCATGAGGCTGGAAACATACTCAGAGGTTCTGGCGCTGATTGTGTTAGGCGCAGGTATCAGTCCGATCATTAGCGCCACGAGCGGCAGCCTCACTCTCGCGGCGTATGATATTCAGCCGTTTGGTGAGTCTTGGATATTGTGGTGGATTGGAGATGCGACCGGCATCGCGATTATCGCTCCCCTGGCACTCATCGTTTTTCAGAACTGGAACTCCAAATCTCAAGTTTTGACCAATAGGTGGATCGAGGCGTGCTCATTGGCAGGTATTTTCGTCGGAGTCGCTGTTCTGTCGATCAGCGGTTATGAGCCCTATGCCTACATTGTGTTGCCTCCTTTGCTGTGGGCGGCCGTGAGATTCGAATTCAAGGGCGCAGTCCTTGCCCTGGTGCTCCTGGCAGCAGTCGCGACGGTCTTGACGGTATCAAGCGCCAACCAGTTTGCCAGCGATCCGGATTCGCAGCGGCAAAAGCAGATCATGCTGCAGCTCTTTCTCGGCATTTCGGCATTTTCGGCGTTGATCGTGGCCGCGATCTCGCGACAACATCAGCAGGCTCTGACCACTCTCAAGGAGAGTATCAATGCGCTCAAGGAGCGCGAGCGGGAACTCTCGCAACTCGTGGACATGGTCCCCGTTCAGATCAGGCGCGTCACGCCCCAGGGTGAACCCTTCTTTTTCAACAAGCGCCTGCTGGATTTTTTCGGACTGACAGACATATCCCAACTCGACCAGCCTGGAACGAGCCGTTTGGCGGCCGCAATCGGATCTCTCGTGCATCCCGATGATGCCGCCAATGTCTTGGAAACGGTCCGTCGCTCGCTCTCAACCGACGAGCCTTATACGATGAAATATCGAATGAGGCGCGCAGATGGGGCATATCGTTGGGTGGATGGTCGCGGCGAACCGCTCCGGGACGAAGACGGTAAAGTTATCCAGTGGCTGATGGTGTCGATAGATATCGACGATGAAGTGCGGGCGCAGGAGAAATTGCACGAGAGCGAGAAGCAGCTTCGAAGGCTCGTTGACGCCGTCCCTGCGCAAATCTGGTGCTCAACCCCTGCAGGCGACCCGATCTACGTCAATCAACAGCTGCGAAATTTCGTCGGACTGGAACTCGGAGATTTCGATGAGCCCGGCGAGACAAGGCGCGCCGTCGCACATCGCAAGCAAACCCACCCGGATGATTTGCCGATGGTCCGAGATCGCTTGGACGAGTGCCGGAGGACAGGCGAACCGTTCCTGATGAGGTATAGGATGCGTCGCGCTGATGGCATGTATCGGTGGGTGGAAGGTCGTTCGGAGCCGTATCGCGACGAGGACGGCACCATCCTTCAATGGTATGGTGTTCTGTTCGACGTCGACGACCAGATGAAAGCCGAGGAAGCGCTGCGCGAGCGCGAGCGTTTCCTGTGGCAACTGGTCGAAACCTTGCCGGCAATGATTGATTGCGCTGCACCGGACGGTGAGCCGATATTCCGTGGCAAAGGCCTTCGCGAATTCCTGGGCTATGAACTTGATACACTGGATAGTTCGGGCAAATCCCGCCTGGAGGGCACCCTTGACGCGGGCGTTCATCCGGACGACGTCGAGGACGTCAAGCAGCATTATGCACGTTGCCTGGCGACGGGTGAACCTTATGCGAGGCGGCATCGCTTCAGGCGATTTGACGGCGAGTATCGCTGGGTGGAGACGAGAGCAGCTCCGATGCGAAACGACGAGGGCGTCATTATTCAGTGGAACGTAATTTGCTTGGACATCGACGGCGAAGTGAAGGCAGAAGAGAACCTGCGGTTGGCACGAGAGAGCCTGGCACGAGCGAGTCAGGCTGCCAGCATGGCGGAACTCTCGGCTTCCATCGCCCATGAGGTCAACCAACCTCTTTCAGCCGTGATCAATTCCACGACCGCATGCCTGAGTTGGCTGCAGGCAGAGCCTCCGAATATCGAGCGCGCAAGGAAATCTGCAGACCGCACCATCCAGAGCGCCCATACCGCGGTCGACGTCGTCCGTCGCATTCGTTCCTTGTTTCAACAGTCAATGGATATCCGCGACTCGACGTCATTGGATGGGGTTGTTGGCGAGGTACGTGATCTCGTGGCGGCAGACGCCGCAAAACATGGTGTCTCCATACAGGCTGATATCGAGGGCGAGCTGCAATTGCTGGCTTTCGACCGCGTACAGATTCAGCAGGTGCTTATGAACCTGGTCAGAAACAGTCTCGACGCGATTGGTCCCGAGGCAGAGGACCGGCTCCTTCGAATCCGCGTATATAAGACAGACCACTGGGTTTATACCGAGGTCAGCGACCATGGCGCCGGGGTCCTGCAACCTGACAAGATATTCGAGCCTTTCTTCACGACAAAGAACAAGGGAATGGGAATGGGTCTCGCCATCTCCCGGTCCATCGTGGAAGCCCATGGGGGGAAACTTTGGGCTGAAGACAACTATCCGAAAGGGGCAAAATTCATTTTCACCTTGCCGACGGCCGTTGTCGTGGCAGCATAGCTGATCGAAAGGGCGCAGGGCCTCCAGTATCAGCGCTCAAAGCGGCATTGCCCTTCGTGATCGGGCGCCCCAACCGAGCTGAAGCCTTGAGGGGTATTGGGCAGAGCGCTTGCCCTCTACCAGTCGCACGCGTAAATGCTTTTGGCATGCGCCTACCGCAACCGACCAAAGAAGCGATCCTGTCCTTGCTTCGTCATCGCAGCATGACGATTACCGAACTGTGCCAAGCCCTGAGTTTGACCAGAAATGCCATCTTGATCCCGCTGAAGGACCTCAGAATGCGTGGACTGGTTCGGCCGCAGGAAATTGTTCGTACAGGGCGAAAGGGAAAACCATCCCTCTCCTACGAGATCGTTCCCGAGCAGGTCGAGCAGATGTCGGCCGCATATCAAGCAATTGCTCCTCTTCTTCTCGAGGCGCTTTTGAAGAAAGCCGGGGACGACGTACCGGATGTCATGAAACAACTCGGTGCGGACTTGCATACCGCGTTTAAGACTTCGGTCCTTGGCGAGGATCACGGCCTGTCAACTGCGCTTCGCTTCCTTGAACAACACGGTGCCCAAATCGAGACAACGATTGAGAACGGCCAGAAGATGATCGTGAGCCATTCCTGTCCGATCGGAAGACTTGTCAGGACTGACAAAAGAATCTGTAGCGCGGTCGCATCCTTTCTGAGTGCGGCAAGCGGAAACGATGTTTTTGATACATGCAGGGATGATGGCAAACTCACCTGCCGCTTTGAAATACGGCCTTCCGACAGAGTGAAAATTAAGGCATCGCGCATCGTCGGAAACTGACTTTGTCACCGCTTCAGCCGCGGCGTTTCATCGAACTGAACGTCACACTCCAGCCCATAGCCAACCCCACGCCGGGTTATAATCACTTGGGGTGAGGCAGGATCTACTTCGATCTTCCGCCGTAGCCGCAAGATCAGTGCATCAAGGCTACGATCATAAATCTCGCCGGAATGGACCCGGCTTGCGGATACCAACTCCTCGCGCGTGAGCACCTGACGCGGCGACTTCAAAAATGCTGTCAGTAAATTGAACTCGGCGGTCGTAAGCTTGACTGCGACGGCATCCGGCCGCGTAACGATACGCCGCTGTACCGCCAGTTCATAATTGCAGAATTTGTATGATCGTCGTTGGCGCTCGACTTTCGAATTGGGCGTTCTGCGCAATGCGGCATGGAGCCGAGCCGAGAGTTCGCGGTATCCAAAGGGCCTGCAGACATAGTCTGCCGCACCTGCCTCGAGTCCACGTACCTTCTCATCTTCGTTTATCCGGTTGCCACTCAGGATCAGCACGGGTGCGTCGGTAAGCAGTGAAACGTCCTTCACGAGTTCAACATCCTCGTCCGACTTCACATCGATCAAAACTGCATCGACAATCTCACGTGACAGGATTTGCCGAAGCTGTGGACGCTCTGACAATTGCGTTATCCGGAAGGTCTGCAGCGCGAGAAAACCGACCAGATCAGAGCGCGCAGCGTCGTCACTTTCCAACACGACAATGTGCTTCATCGGCTCCTCCGTGGCATGCCACGGACATATATACGAGCCCCGGATTTATAACAATAAACGATGTCATTAATGTCGTGAAATAGAGTGATTCAATGAGTCGGACTCGGGGCAAACCTCCGTATAGCTGTAACCGCCTCGTGCATCCTCGTAATCTCGCCTTCGCGGCGCGCTCGGGCAACCAGGCACGCCAAGCAAAGTGGATGTCGAGATGCCTGTTACGTCCTACACAGATTACCTGCGGGATCTCAAAACCGTTATAGACAGCATTGGCTGCAACCCGCTGGCGTATGGATATGCTGTCGTTGAGATTGCGATCTGCAGGAACGGCTATGGTTACAAAAGCCGCCAATTGCTCAGCCATGGAAGCTTGACCCGTGAATGCCGCACGGGACGGCTTAATGCCGACTGTTGGCATCCCGACAACGAAGGGCTTGGACAAACGGAAACCGAGCGGTTTTTCGATCTCCCCGAGATTTATGCTTATTCTGACCGGGCACTGACTGCGCAGAACAGTCCCCTTTCGAGAGCTCCTTGGGATGCGACTCTCGGCATATTTGACGTGCGTGTGTGTGAGCATAACGGCAGGCCCAGGAGACAACGGATGTTGTTTGCGGGCTTTGCCGACAGCATCCATGCTGAATTTTTCTTGGCTGCCGATCACGACCTTGTCGTTCATGACCATAACCCTGGCTCGCAGTTTTTCGAGTGGCGGCCGGACGAGACCGAATATGTGCTTCTCAGCGCGCCGGCGACCTTCACACGGCATGCGGATAGTGGCCTCCTTGCCCGATGCACGTCACGAAGCATCAGGCCCGTCAATCCCGCCAGCTAGCTCCAATCGGCGAAACCAATGTATAGTTTCGCGTTTTAATCCAAGTTGTTAGCGTCAATTGCTCCACTGGCGTCCGCCGAGTTTCCGGCCGCACTTGGGCAAATTTTCCAATTTTCGATCAGGAGATTTGAAATGAATGCACGCTCCATTGCCGCCACGCGCCGAAATGTTATGGCGGGCACATTGACCCTTGCGGCTGCAACAGCGGCCATGAGTGTCAAGGCAGAGTCCGCAGATAAGAAGAAAGCGACAAACGATACCACTCAAGGCACCGGATACGTCACCGCGAAAGACGGCACCGTCATCTTCTATAAGGACTGGGGCCCGAAGAATGGGAAGCCGATCGTGTTTCATCACGGGTGGCCTTTAAGCAGTGATGACTGGGACAACCAGGCGCTTTTCTTTCTTTCGAAAGGTTATCGCGTCGTGGCTCACGATCGCCGCGGCCACGGCCGGTCAAGCCAGGTCAGCGAGGGGCACGACATGGATCACTATGCCTCGGATGTTGCTGCAGTGGTTGAACATCTCGATCTCCGCAATGCCGTCCACGTTGGACACTCGACGGGAGGCGGCGAAGCGACCCGCTATACTGCCAAACATGGCAAGGGACGGGTTTCCAAGCTCGTGCTGATCGGCGCAGTTCCGCCGATTATGGTCAAGACCGAGGACAATCCCGGCGGGCTTCCCATTGATGTCTTCGACGGCTTTCGTGCCGCGCTCGCGGCAAACAGGTCGCAGTTCTACTATGATGTGGCCAGTGGCCCATTTTACGGTTTCAATCGCGACGGCGTCGAGGCGTCGAATGCAATGATCCAGAATTGGTGGCGTCAGGGCATGACCGGTGCAGCAAATGCTCATTATCTCGGAATCAAGGCATTCTCCGAGACCGACTTCACCGAAGACCTGAAGTCCATCGACGTGCCGACTCTCGTGCTGCACGGTGATGATGATCAGGTCGTGCCGGTTGCGGATTCCGCGGTGCTTTCCGCAAAGCTCCTGAAGAACTCCACGCTCAAGATCTACAAGGGTTTGCCACACGGCATGGCAACGACGCATGCCGATCTGATCAATTCGGACATACTCAGCTTCATCGAAGACTGATTCCAATTTGAGGGTGCCCAAACAGGGCACCCTCCTTGTTTTGAGCTCCGAAGTTTTTTGCCACTGCGCCTTTTTCCCTTTCCGCAATCATCGTTCGCCGACGATGCCTCGAACTGTCCGCCTCGCTTCGCCCGAAGGCAGGACCAACGCCAATGCATTCCGTCAACCATGCCAGGCCGTGAGCGATACGGTGGCGACTACGAAAAATGGGAGATCGCAGGTGCTGCGATCTCCCATGACGTAAATTCCTTGATGCCAGTTCACCGCTGGCAGGACAAAGGCGCTGGAAAGACTTATCGCGCCGGAGGTGGCGTCGCCGTCTTGACCCACTCGGAATATACCGTCTTGCCGACCCGGACACCGGCACCGGGCATGAGCGTCTTGTCATCGAGCAACGCACCGAAGTACTTCGTCTTGTTGTCGACAATGATCTCGCGGCGATCGCCGATCTGGCGCAGGTACTTTTCAACAGCATCCGAAATTCGGATGGGCTCAGGGCCGGCGATTTCAGCGACGCCGTTGATGGGTGGCCCCAAGACCAGATCGGCAAGAGCGTCAGCGACATCGTCCGAGAAGATCGGCTGCATCATAGCAGGAGAGAGATGGACCTTATCGCCCTGAACGCCGGACTGAGCGATGCCGAACATGAACTCAAAAAACTGCGTCGAATGAACCAGCGTGTACGGTATCTTGGCTTCCTTGATAAGCTTCTCCTGAGCGAGCTTCGCCCGAAAATAGCCGCTGTCCTGGAGCCGGTCCGTTCCGACGACCGATAGCGCCACGTGGTGTTGGACCCCCGCGGCAGCCTCAGCAGCCAGCAGGTTGCGCCCCGACGTCTGGAAAAACTCCATCACCGCTTTGTCTTCGAATGAAGGTGAGTTGGCGACGTCGACGACGACCTGCGCTCCCGTTAGGACCTCCGCGAGGCCCTCGCCCGTAATCGTATTCACGCCTGATGCCGGCGACGCGGCAATGACCTCATGCCCCTTGGCCTGGAGGCGTTTCACGAGCTTCGAACCGATAAGTCCGGATCCACCGATCACGACGATTTTCATATCTTGCTCCTTGTCTTCGAGAAATACTGCAGAAAGCTGCCTCGGCAGGCGCGACACGCATTCGTCCGTCAGTTCAGACCGGCCTGGTCCAGACCGAGCATGACATCCGAGGAACCGGGAACGGTCTTGAAGCCGGCGTTAACGCGCGTCCAGGCATTGGCTGCCATGACAACGAATGTCAGGTCGGAGATTTCCTTCTCGCTCAGTTGCGTGCGTACGCGTTCGTAGATCTCGTCAGCAACACCGACTTCGGGCAGCTTGGTCAGCACTTCGGCCCAGGCAAGTGCGGCACGCTCCCGAGGCGCAAAAAGCGTCGATTCACGCCAGGATGCCAGGTGGTAGAGACGCAGATCGCGCTCACCGTGGATTTTTGCCTGCTTGACGTGCATGTCGAGGCAGAACGTGCAGTTGTTGAGCTGCGCGATACGCACGTTGACCAGATCACGAATGGACTCTTCGACTGCGTTCACCTTGGTAGCAGCAACGAACTCCACGAATTTCTTTGTGATATCCGAGGATTCCGTCGCGAAGTTAATGCGCTGTGTCATTGTGTCATTCCTATTCAGGTGAAGGGCCGTCGATGGTTGACGGCCTTTCTCGACCCTAAGCGAATATCATTTGGGGCATAGATAAACGTAGGTTTGGGGTGCGGTGTCGCGAGAAATCCCATTGCAAATCAACGGCTGAACAAACGGCAGCGAGCGATTTCCTGGATTTGCTCCTAATCAGCAAAATGCAGGTGACGGGGTGACAGACCCACCACTGAAGCCGATATCATCGTCTTTCCGAATTTAGGCCTTGCTGAGGGCGGATAATTCAAATCTCCGAAGCGGATTTAGGCCTCGAGCCTGCTATCACGGTTGAGCTCTTTGAAGCTGCTCGACCTTTCGGACCAAATCGGCCAGTGATCGGCTTTGCATTTTCCGCATGACGCTCATTCGGTGAATCTTGACCGTCATTTCGCTTATTCCAAGTTGGTAAGCGACCTGTTTGTTCATCAGTCCGCTCACCACCGCCAGCATAACTTCTCGCTCGCGCGGAGTTAAAGTGTCGGCGAGAGATTTGATCCGGTCGAGCTCCGCATCTGTTTTTCGCCGTTCCGTATTCAATCTGATGGCATGGTCTACTGCCTGCAGCAGATCATGATTGGCGAAAGGCTTGACGATAAAGTCAGTTGCACCGGCTTTCATGGCTCTCACACTCGTCGGGATATCCGCAAATGCCGTCAAGAAGATAACAGGCAGCCGACTTCCGATCGAATTGAGCTGCTTTTGCAGATCCAGCCCAGTGACACCCGGCATTCTCATGTCGACAACGACACATCCTGGGGCGCTCATATCTGCGAGTTGTAAAAACTCCGATCCGCTCGAGAACGCCGAGGCGCGCTTTTTTGTGACCAGGAACAGGTCCAGCAACGACTCGCGCAGTTCCTCGTCATCATCCACAACGTAAACGATTGGATCAGTGGACGGTTCGGCTTGAACGTGTTGCATGGTCTCGCCTCGATCAAAATTGTGGCAAAGTCAAAACGCTTGAACCGGACACCGGACGCCCAGGCTGCCTTGGAGATTACTCGTCGCACGACGGCGCAGTCGGAGACGGCGGTGACAGCGCTACCCTGGCGTGAGGTGCAAGATATCACCGATTAGGTCGGTCGAGACCATAAACCTTGGTTTACGTTCCTCGTCTGTAACGGCATCCGATCACGCCGACCGACCTCAGGGATCATTGCATCGCCGCCTCGACCAGTGCGTGGGAACCGCCGGAGGCGTTTCCCCAACGAACATCACGTCGCGATAGACGCCGGGTCTTCGCGAGGTACGCAAAGGCGCTCCTCGCCGTCCCGGTTCAGATGCTGAGCGATGCGGTTCGAGTTGAAGCCGGGGCATTCTGCCGCTGGCTCCACGCCCACGCTGTCGCCGCTATTCCGAAAATCGCTGGAAGGCTCACCGCGGGAAAGTCGCGAACGATGACGGATGCCGAACAAATTCCGACGGCGACCTCCCACAGATGAAACGCGCCGTGTGCTATCAGCCAAAGCGTCGCGGCCGCCCAGAGCTCGATCCGCCTTTCCGTCCGGTAGATGCCGACAACGAACGCGGCTGCCACAAATCCCTGGATTATACCGATATCGCGGATGAAGTGCTGATTGAAAAATCCCGTGTCAGTGACGCCAGGCACAAAATAATACCATCCCTCCGGATCATAGAGCATGTGGATCGACAACCAGCCTGCCAAAACCACGTTGAACCATACCATCCCGAGCACAAGATATTTGATCGCCTGCATGTCAATCTCCTAGGTTTGATGGCGTGAAGGCTAACATTGCCTATCTGCCGGCACCTCCCAAACGAAGGTTTAGGGACGTCACTCCGCCCCTTGGCTCGCTCGTAGGCTCACCAGCAGCGCGCTTCCATCAATTTATTGTTTCTGCTGCTGTTTCGATTAATTTTGTGACCTCGTCGGGATGGGAGATCATAACGACGTGGGAAGCACCCTTGACTGCAACCGTTCCCTTGGAATTTGCCCGCTCGGCCATCCATTGAAGGGTAGTCGGCGGAATGTTCTTATCCGCATCACCATAGACGAACCAGGAGGGGATGTTCTTCCAGCCGGCCTTGCGCACCGGTTCCGTCAATGCCGCATCGGTTATCGGCCTTTGCGTTACAGCCAGCAATCTGGCATCCGCTAAGGGCACATCAGCCGCGAACTGTTCGGGAAACTTGCTTTGGTCGATGTAGAGGTCCTTTACACCATCCTCCAAAACAACGGGTTCTGCCAGTGTCGGTGCAAGCGTACTGCCAGGTTCCTTGCTGGAAAGCGCCGCAGCAGACTCCCCGGGTTCCGGCGCAAATGCAGCGACGAACACCAGAGCTTTCACGTTGTCGGCGTCGGCTGCAGCCTCGCTGATAACCGAACCTCCGTAGGAATGCCCGACCAGCACGACCGGCGTCTTCAATCCGTTCAAGACGTGCCCGACATATTCGCCGTCGAACTTCACACCTCGGAGCGGATTCGCCACCGCCACGACAGGATAGCCGTCGTTTTCTAACCGTGACACGACCTCATTCCAGCTGGAGGAGTCGGCAAATGCACCGTGCACAAGGACTATGGTTGGCTTCGAGGTTTCAGCAAAAACGGGCATGAGCGAAACCGTATAGAACGCTGCGGATGCTGCTACCTTGATGAGTTTACGCATGGGACATCCTTCCAGGAATTCTTAAATAAAAGGCCCGCATTGCCACTTGGAGGATCATCTCTCCAGGAAAACAGGCACCGCCTCTCCAAGAGACCGCGGTGTAATTTCAATGACAAAAACAATGGCAACAACCCAACCATTGGTTTGCACACCCGTCTATATCGGCGCGCTTTACAACGGCCGTGAGCGAAGGTTCAGCAGTGGCGGGTAACTTGGAAGCTCGCATGAAACGCAGCGTGATCGCGCCATTGCTTTCATACCGCAATGCATCCCCTTCGCGCTGGTATAAATGTCGGCCAACGCGGCAAGCGCGTCGGCCGACTCCTCCCAAACGGTGTGCTTACGCCAGGGACATTCCGCCGTCGACGTGCAATTCCACCCCATTTACAAAGCCATTCGATGCGAGAAGCAACGCGGCTTGGGCGAGTTCTTCCGGCTGACCGTAGCGCCCAGCAGGGATAATATTCGCCATATGCTCCTCGAGTGCCGGCCGATCCGCCTCGCTTACACCCAGCTTTCCGAGAATTTCGGTGTCCACAGGACCAGGGCTTAATATATTGACCCGAATACGCCTTTCCTTGAACTCAATGGCCCAGTTGCGCGCAAAAGCCGCGAGGGCGGCCTTGGAGCCGGCATAGACCGTATGCTGGGGCAGAATTTTCGTCGCCGCCAATGAACTGGTGACGATGATGTTGCCTCCGTCACGGATCAAAGGCGCAATCGCTTGTACACCGAAGAAGACGCCGCGACTGTTCACGGCGAAGTGCTGATCATACTCCTCCGGGCTAACCGTATGGGAGCCCGCAAGATTGATGATTCCGGCATTCGCCATATAGATGTCGATGGCTCCAAAGCGATTCCGAACTTCGGCCGCCAGGCGGCTATGGAACGCGATATCAGCGACATCTCCACAAAATCCGCTGGCGCCGGCACCGATCTCGCGCACGGCATTGTCGACGACGTCTGGCCTCCGTCCGGTTATGATGACGTTCGCGCCCTCGCGCACGAAAAGCCGGGCGGTTGCCTTACCGATTCCGCTGTTGCCGCCCGTGATGATGGCGACCTTTCCATCTAAAGCACTCATTTTTCTAACTCCGTTTCGATACGGAGCAAATAATCGCTCGGCGGCACGGATATTAGCGGTCGATGTGGAACAACTTGTGTTCCTTGATCCGCTAAATCGCAGAGCAGAATATCGTTCCCGGAACAGTTGTTGTGCATGGTGCAGGTCTAATCGCCGAAGTTGGCCCAACCTACGTGTCGGAGGGAACGAGAAGCGCGTGATGGAAAAAGTCCGCGTCTCCTACCGGATTTCTTCATCACAGAGGCAGTAATAATGATCGACGAGACATCATCGAAACCCTATGGGCTCCAGTCGCAATCTAGGCGAGCGCTTTTAGGAGGCGCAGCCGCAATCAGCGCAACACTTTTGGCAAGCGGTGTCTCCGCCCGTGCGGTTCCACAGGGAAAGGCGTCTCCTGAACTCGTGCCCTTTCAGGTAAACATACCCCAAGCGGCACTCGAGGACCTTAAAATCAGGCTGACCAACATCCGCTGGCCTGACAAGGAGACAGTCGAAGATCAGGCTCAGGGTGTTCCCCTGAGTGACGCGAAAGCGTTGGTTGATTATTGGATCAACCAATATGACTGGCGTAAATTCGAGGCTCGCATCAACACGTATCCGCAGTTTCGAACAGAAATTGACGGTCTGGGTGTCCATTTCATTCATGTCCGATCGAAACACGACAATGCCCTGCCGATCATCATGACCCATGGCTGGCCGGGCTCAATCGTCGAATTTCTGGGTACCATCGATCGCCTTACAAACCCCACCGCACATGGCGGCAAGGCGGAGGATGCATTCCACGTCGTTATCCCTTCAATTCCCGGCTATGGTTTTTCCGACCGGCCTAAAGATCTGGGCTGGAATGCAGAGCGCACGGCCGATGCCTGGGGCGTGCTTATGCAGCGCATCGGGTTTGATCGGTGGGTTGCGCAAGGTGGAGACTGGGGGTCGCTGGTTACGCACCGATTGGCGCAACGCAGGCCTGAAGGGTTGATTGCAGCGCACGTCAATCTTCCCCTGGTTTTTCAAACCGAGAAGCTCGCGAATCCTACCCCGGAAGAGCAGCAGGTGCTTCAGTCGATGGCGTTCCTTTCCGGCCCCGCCGGCGCCTACGCGCACCAGCATGGCACGCGGCCGCAAACCCTTGCCTACGGTCTTGCGGATTCACCAGCCGGCCAGGCCATGTGGATTTTGGAAAAAATTCAGGCATGGTCTGACAACAACGGGAACTTCAGCGAAGCACTGTCGATCGACACTGTGCTCGACAACATTTCGCTCTATTGGTTCACCAACACGGCAGGCTCGTCCGCACGCTATTACTGGGAGGTTTTCCAGACCGGGTTTGGAAACTACTCGGCTGGCCCGATCGATCTTCCTATGGCCGCGTCAATCTTCGCGCACGAGTTCTTCAAGGCACCCCGCTCGTGGGTGGAGCGCGCATGGTCGAACCTGTTCTATTGGAACACCGTCGAGCATGGAGGCCATTTCGCTGCCTGGGAGCAGCCGGAACTCTTTTCTGCCGAACTCGTAAAAGCGTTCTCGAATTTGCGGTGATCTCGCGGAAAGGTTTGGATGGCTGGTCAAAGGTCAGCCATCCAATGTGTCCCATCCCCATACGGTAGCAAACTATCAGATGGGCACCATGAAGGTGGGATAAGAATTACTCGGCCACCCCCAAAGCGCGGGCCAGTCGATCTCCATAATCGCGGTCCGCACGGCGACAATTTGCAACGTGCCGGGATCGCACGCCCGCGGACACCTCTGCCATCGACCTTACTGTATTGGAAATAAGGGCTGTCTTCTGTTCCTCGGTCATCAACCGGTAGAGATTGCCTGGCTGTTCGAAGTGATCTTCGTCAACACGATGATCAAAGCGACCGGCCGGACCGTTCAGGCTCAGCATTGGCTCCCTGAAATCCGCCTGCTCGTCCCATTCGCTTGCAGAGTTCGGTACATAACTCGTGGTAGCGCCGTGGTTGCCGTCGATCCTCATCGCGCCGTCGCGGTGGTATGCGTGAACGGGACAACGAGGCGCGTTTACCGGTATCTGGTGATGATTGACACCGAGCCGATATCGTGCGGCATCACCGTAGGAAAACAGGCGCGCCTGCAGCATCTTGTCGGGCGAAAATCCGATCCCCGGAACGATATTCGCAGGTGTGAAAGATGCCTGCTCGACTTCTGCGAAAAAGTTTTCAGGGTTGCGGTCCAGCTCGAGTTCGCCGACTTCGATCAATGGGTAGTCGGCGTGAGGCCAAACCTTGGTCACATCAAAGGGGTTGTGCTTGTGAGACATCGCCGCCACTTCTGACATGACCTGGATATACATTTTCCATTTCGGATATTCGCCGCGCTCGAGATTGTCGAAGAGATCACGCTGATGGCTCTCCCGATCTCGGCCAATTATGTCCGCCGCCTCAGCATCTGTAAGATTTGATATTCCCTGTTGGCTTCTAAGGGTAAACTTCACCCAATGACGCGCGTTGGCAGCATTGATCATGCTATAGGTGTGGCTTCCAAAACCATGCATATGGCGGAAAGAGCGCGGTATCCCACGATCCGACATGACAATCGTAACCTGGTGAAGTGCCTCTGGAAGCAATGTCCAGAAATCCCAGTTGCTCTGCGCACTGCGCATTCCTGTTCGTGGATCACGTTTGACGGCGTGATTGAGATCAGGAAAGCGCAGAGGATCTCGAAAGAAGAAAACAGGCGTGTTGTTCCCGACCAGGTCCCAGTTGCCTTGTTCGGTGTAGAACTTGACCGCAAAGCCGCGAATGTCGCGCTCCGCATCGGCTGCCCCTCGTTCTCCCGCTACTGTCGAAAAGCGAACGAAAATCGGGGTCTTCTTTCCCACTTCGGCGAAAACCGCAGCCTTCGAATATTGGCGGATATCGGCAGTGACCTTGAAGTTGCCATACGCACCGGCGCCCTTGGCATGCATTCTGCGCTCCGGGATCACTTCACGATCGAAGTGAGCAAGCTTTTCAATAAGCCAGATGTCCTGAAGCAGCGCAGGACCTCTCGGCCCCGCAGTCTCGATGTTGAAATTGTCGGATACGGGGGCGCCTGCGGCGGTCGTCAGTCTCTCTTTGGTCATGGCCTCTACCGATGATTCTTGCCGTCCCACTAGGCCATCGGCCGTGGAAGGTGGATAGCTATACGGTCGTTCTAGCGTCTCCCCGCCAGTCGCAGGCGGCGAATCTCCCCGGCGTTGCTTCGCGAAGTGGTTGCAATTGTAACAAGGACGTTTGGAGGGCCTCGAAGGCAAGTTTCAAGCAAGGCGTCGGAACCACCCTCGCGCGCATCAACTGCAACCAGCAAGGGAAATCACTTTCATGAAAATCGGTTCTGACAATTCTCTCTATACCCTGATTGCCCAGACCCGCCGGAATGCGCTGTCTTCCGTCAGTGAGAAAATGGACACGCGCCAGGCTCAGGCTCCCACGATGCCCACCGTGCGTAGCGATCAGGAACTCATTGCGGAATTCCATTCCCGTATGTCGAAGCAAGCGCTCGATTGGGCGGATACCGACAAGGACGGCAAGGTTACCAAGGCCGAGTTTATGGATGGACAGGCCCGCGTCGCTGAGATGAACGGCGAGCCGCACGATACCGCCTACAGTGAAAGCAAGTGGGCGAAACTTGACACGAACGGCAAGGGGTGGGTTTCCGAGTCAGAGCTCCACGATGGTTTGGAGAAGATTTTTCCGGTCAGCGTCGGGCACCTGGATTCAGGTTACGCCGAACGTCTCCGCTCGCGCCGATCGTAGAACCGGTCGTCCGCTCGCCGTCGCGGGATGCCCCTGCGGCGGCTAGGAGATTCGATTGATCAGATGACAATTCGACATCGAGCAACAGCATGAGTGTCACCAAACCGGGTGAGCGCCGGGTAAAGCAGGCACATTACACTAAGCGGATTTGGCGTTGGCTGCCGGCAGGGAGAATATGAACCTCGAACCGATCGGGCCGTTTTTCTCAGCCCAAAGTTGCCCGCCGTGCGCTTCGACAATAGAGCGCGATATCGCAAGTCCCATGCCCATGCCCTTCTCCTTGGTAGTGAAGAATGGCTCGAATATCCGCTCTGGGAACTGCACGCCGGCTCCCCGATCGCTGACCTCTGTGTGAACCTCGCCCCCAACACGGAAAACCCTTATTTTCAGCAGGCGTTCAATTGGAATTGTGGACATCGCGTCCAAGCCATTGCGAACCAGATTCATCAAGACCTGCTGGATTTGAATCCGGTCAAACGGCATCAGCTGGAGGTCATCTTCGACGTTGATTTCCAGCGCCGTGTTGTGCCGCAATGCTTCGGCTGCGACGAAATCCCTGACCTCAGCTAGGACTCCGTCCAGCGTAGTCGTGTCCCGAACGTCGAGCGACTGCTGAAAGAGCGCACGAATTCGCCTGACCACATCCGCGGCCGAGTTTGCGCTCTGAATGATGCGTTCCGCCGATTTGGTAGCTCGAAACAGGTTGGGCGGATCTGCCTGAAGCCATCGCAGGCAGGCGTTCGTAGAGTTGATGACTGCAGACAGCGGTTGGTTCACCTCGTGCGCAATGGATGCCGAGAGTTCGGCCAGGCTGGCGGCCTGACTGGCCCTTGCCAACGCTTCCTGGGCCAACCTTAGGCTCTCTTCGGCTTTAACCTCTCCGTCAATATCCAAACAAATCACGTTCCATTGGGTGATCTCGCCATCCTCATTCCTCATTGGCTTAGCCCTCGTCTCCACCCAACGATACTCGCCGTCGAAGCGGCGAAGCCGATGCCGGCGCGCGTAAGGTTCGCCGCTACGGAGCGATATGGCATAATGCTCCTTTACACCCGCCAGGTCATCCGGATGGACACCTGCGTCAAGCGTGCCGTTCAATCTCGACTTCTCACCGCCGTCGAGGTCTTCAAGCTCGTAACCGAGGAACTCCCTGAGTTGCTGACCACGGAAAATCGGTTCGCCGTTTGGCGCTGCGCAATCGACCATTACCGGCAACGTCTCGACCAGTTGCCAAACGACGCGCTCCCGTTCTTTCAAAGCCTCTTCGGCTTTCACCTGATCTTCAATATCGTAGAGTACGCCGTACCATTGTCTGATCTCGCCGCTCTCATCGCGGAAAGGCTCGGAACGCCCCTCGAACCATCGGTAGACCCCATCCGCCCGACGCATACGATATCTCATTGCAAAGGGTTCACCGGTCCGTCGGCAATGCGAGAAACGCTCGCGAACGTTAGCAAGGTCATCGGGATGAACGAGCTTCTGATAGGCCACATCCAGCCGCCTTCCTTCCGGCAGATCGCAGTCCTCTATCTCGGTTCCGACGAAGTCGCGCAGCCGTTGGTTGATGCCCATTGGAACACCCCGAGGATTCGAGCACCAGATATTCGCTGGGACAGCATCGACTAGCCGGCGTAACTGGCTTTCTCTCTCGTGAAGAGCATTTAGTGCCTGCACTTCGTCGTCGACGTCAACGGAGGCGATCAGCCACTGAACAACGTCACCCGACCGATCCCTGATCGGCTCGCCGCGAGCGTTGATCCAACGATAGTGTCCATCCCCACGTCGCAGCCGGTATCGCACCGAGTAGGATTCGCCTTCTGCCAAAGACCTCACCGTCTTCTTGAACAGGCCCACATCAGCCGGATGCACCAGAGAGCGGAGAACCGTGGCAAGCCGGGTACTGCCTGGGTTATCGAGCTCCGACAGGCCCTCCAAACCGCAAAATTCCAAAAGACGCCTATTGAAGTATATGGGCTCCCCATCGGGCGCGACCCGAATGATGTGGACCGGCAGCAGCTCAACCAACTTTGTGAGCTCACTTATCTCCCGGCTGCACTCGATCAAATGCGATCTCGCGCGCATAAGCTGCGCGATCATGACGCCAGCCAGAACAACCACAACGGCTAACGAGACGGACAGGACCTCGAGCATCATTGGAAATAGTGCCTCATCGAAAGTTTCGCTGCATGGAGCGCAGGAGTTCCCCCTTCGGAAGCCCTGGACCAACCGTTGCCGCGCTGTTGGATGGACACGGACGTCTCCCGGCATGCGCCTGGACGGCAACCCATTCCGCAGAGCACCGACACCGCCAACGTTCCGTTGAGGAGAAGATCGCACGCCGGCGCATTTCGCTGCCTTGCATGCGGGACACTTTCCGTTGAAGCTCTCATCATCACGCGGCGCCCGAACGACCAAAATTCTCGACTAACTTTCTCCCTCCCCCACACGAAGCCCCGGCAAAACAACCCACGTCGTCGCATTCACGACGACCACGGAAACCAAACAGCGGCTCAAAACAAGGTGTGTAGATTTGGACGCAGCGTCCGAAATTCATGCCTTTTGGAGCAGGACAACTGCACTTAGCTATCGACCAGCATGCAAGGCACGGATCTCGAGGAGCGCCAACAATGGACAAGACGTGGATGATAACAGGATGTGCAAGCGGTCTGGGGCGCGCGCTGGCGGAACTAGTCCTCGCAAAAGGAGATCGACTGGTCGCCACCTCCCGCGACATCTCCCGTCTGCAGCAACTCAAGGAACAGTACGGAGATCGGGTCGAACTCTATGAACTTGACGTTACGTCACCCGAAGCATGTCAGGGTGCGATCGATCATGTCATCAGCACATTCGGTGGATTGGACATACTCGTCAACAATTCAGGCTACGCCAGGGTCGGCCCATTCGAACAGACAGCTGCAGACGACTTTAGGACCGAAATAGACGTCAATTTCTTCGGCGTCGTCAACACGACCCGGGCTGCTCTTCCTCTGCTGCGAAAGCAACGCTCCGGCCATGTAATCAATATATCGTCGTCCGCCGGGCGGATCGCGGCCGCCGGAACGGTGGCATACTGTGCGGCGAAATTTGCTGTCAGCGGGTTTTCCGAGGCCTTGGCCAAGGAAGTCGGGCCGCTGGGCATCAAAGTTATCTCAATTGAGCCCGGCAGTCTCCGCACAAACTGGACTTCTGCGGCACTTGCAACGACACCTGCGCTGGAATCGGACTATGAACCGATACTCGGCCCCAACGTCCAGTTCGGAAAGACGATCGTTGGCCGTGAGCCAGGCGATCCACAAAAGTGCGCCGCAGTCATCTTCGATCTTTCCCGGACGGACGAGCTACCACATCATCTGATCCTCGGAAGTGATGCGATGAAACGCATCGACGCAGGCGAACGCGCCAGATCGATCGATGCCGAGAAATGGCGGCCGGTAAGCGAATCCGTCGATTTCCGCGACACGTAGCCCCTGCCCGCCGTGCCAGGCACCGGAGCAAAAAGAAGGGCCGTTTCCGGCGGGAGAAACGGCCCTTGCAAGGCGGACATAATGCCCGCCATCCTCGGCCGGCGGGGAACGCCGAGGACGCTATCAAGCCAACATCGCTGAGAGGAAGAAGCGATATCGACGAATAATTACTACGCTGTTGTAGGAACTCTTAGTATTACACGTTGGTTTAGGTGAAGAATTCCGCAGGAAGTATTTACTGCCGCGTGTCGCAGCTTACTCGCAGATGAAGGCAAGAATCCCCCAACTGCCTCAACCGGCGGCTAGCTTTCAAATGGAGCATTCATCACAAAATCGACGGAAGACGGCCCCTCATACCCCGGCACATATCGCATTCCAAAGTCGCGCAGGAAGTTGTCATAGGTCGTTTCAGGCGCAGCCTCCACCATGTGGCAGAAGCAGCTTGTCATTTTCCTCTTCATGCCTAGCCGCGGATACGCATCAGTAATCGCCTTTCGATCGGCAGCCGGTATCCGGTCATATTGAAGCCCGACAACGTCGAGACAAACGCCAGCCGTACAGAGGGCGACTTCAGGCTCCTTATACAGACCTATTGAAGGGGTCGAGTTGAGCGCGACGCTGTCCCAGATCAACTGGGCACGGCTATCGCTGACGCCCGCATCCAATGCAAACGAACGAGCGATATCGGCTCCCTCAACTTCGAATCGGCGGGGACCTCGGAAGGACGTGTTCAGGGTCACGTCATGCAGCAATGTTCCGAGCGCCACGACTTCGCTGTCATACTTTATGTCTTGAATCCTGGCCAAGGTGACTGCAAACAACCACGACCGAACGACATGGTTGAAAAGATACGGTTCGTAGACCCGTTCAGCGTATTCGATCGCCCTTCTGACCAATTCTGTGTCCGGGACAACCACGCCAGCCAGAATTCGCTTGTCATCTCTCATGTCACCCTCCGGCTATCGGTCGTCAAGCTGGCTGTGTCATAGGACAGATGCGCTGGCCCCATCAGTATACATAGTGCGTATCCGGCCACGCAGTCCTGACGCCACAGGTAATTTCACGAGGATCGTTCAACGAGCTCCGGTAAAGATCGCCATTGCAGATGATGCCCTGTCGGCCGTCTTCGCTCTGGCATGTCTGCCGTCCCGCGGCTCGACACCGTTGGTGGTCGGCCCGCCGCCGGGTCGATTTGGTCTTTGTGGCTTTGGTAGCACTACATCCGTGGCGCGGGAGCTCCGTCTCGAAAATAGAGACGGAGCCTCAGCGGTCGACCGCATCATGGATAACTATGCGGTTCCTCCGGTCCACCCGGGCCATGAGGATGCTCGCTGCTGTAGCTATGCGTCGTCTTTGCCGCATCGCCGATGGCGACATCGCCGTTCATGCCATAGAACACAACGTGCAGGCCCCAGTAAGCGGTGCAGAAGACAATCAGCGCGGCCGAAAGACCGAGAGGGATGTTCGTTACTCTCCGTTTAAAGGTGGTCATCAGGTCCACGCCCCGACGATGGTCCGCCGCGACGGCAATCAGGATGGCCATGATCAAGCCATGGCCGATCAGGTCCACACGGCCGAATGGCCAGACGGCGGCCGTGAAGATGACGAGCAGCGCGATTGCGGACAGTCTCCGGATCAAGGGTGTCCAGAGCAATCCGAAGCCAAGGGTGAATTCGGTGACGCCGGCCATCGGAATGAATACGTCTCTCGGCATGCCAAATGTCAGGAACGGCTTTTCAACGACCAGAGGATAGAACCAGCTTGGAAAGGCAAATTTTTCGAGGCTTGACCACATCAGGGCGATCGCGAGGCCCCAGCGAAGCGCTTCGAAACGGCGCGACCTCAGTTCCTCATTCTTGAGAGGCTCGAGAACGAGATATCCGGCGACACCGAGGCCGAGAGCAAGATAATCGAAGAGGTGAAAGAGCTCATAGTCCCTCAGCGCGAGCATCCATAGTGCGATGATCCCGATTCCGGCGATGGGCATCGTACGGCGGGAGAATATGCAACAGGCGATCACGAGCTGAAGCCAGGAAACCCACTCGGCCGGGGTTTTCAAATCCGGGGTCAGATAGACGCCCCCGACGGCGAAAATAGCGATGAAGAACGCGGCGATGATCGACCGGATGTAGTCGTCCTGACGCTCCCAGAGGGAATCGGTCGCCCAGTTCAAGGCGGTGATGGCTGTTTCGCCCACAGACGTGCGTTCTATGGTGCGGGCCAGAATGAAAAAGACCAGGACAAGAGCAATACCCACCCAGAACCAGATATCCCGCAAGGTGTCGCCGGCCGGCTCAGGTCGCGCCCCCACGATGTAGGGGGCAAACCACTTCACGTGAGCGAATGCAGAGATTGGGGCTAGGGTGATGATTGCTGTTGCAGGGAGAGCCCGCATGAGCCATTGGGCCTGCTTCCGCATGGAAGTCACCTTCGTTGAGATAACGATTGCATCGAAATGTCAGGCGACGAGCAATTCGTCCGCCGGCCCGAAAAATTCGAAGTGGACCCTGTCGGGGGAGACACCTGCCTTGGACAGCGCCGGAACGAGCGCCCGCAGGAAAGATTTGGGACCGCAGAGATAAAAATGAGAGGTCTCGAACGGGGTCTGCGAACGGAGCCAATCGACGGTGATGAAGCCATCGTGGTCGTGCGAGAGGCCCGCCGCATCGTTGGCCGCAGGATTGCTGTAGAATGTCTTGACGGTAACACGGTCATGGGCCGACGCGAGACTTCTCACGTGCTTGTCCATGGCGTGCGTATTACTGTTCAAAGCCCCGTGGATGAAATGGGCTTCGAGGTCCGGGTAATCCTTCGCAATCGCCTCGAGCATGCTGACCATCGGGGTTAGGCCAACGCCCCCCGAAACCAGCACCACCGGGGCGTTTGGTTCTTCAGGAAGGAAGAAGTCGCCCGCGGGTGGCGTCACCTCGATTTCCGATCCGACATTGGCATGGTCGTGGAAATACAGGGAGCCACCCTGCCCCGCGGCCTCGCGCTTTACCGAAATACGATAGTATTCATCATTCGGCCCGCAGGAGATCGAGTAATTCCGCTTGACCAGACTCCGGTCTGAAAGCGGCAGCCTAAATGTCAGGTACTGGCCCGGCCGATGACGGATGACGCGATCACCGTCCGAGGGTCTGAGGATGAACGACGTCACAACGTCGCTTTCCCTAATCTTCTCGGCAATCGTGAAACGACGCCACCCGTTCCACCCGCCACTGCGGCTCTCAATATCGGCGCGAAGATCACTCTCGCGCTCCTTGAGGATATCCGCAAGGAACCAGTAAGCCTCGCCCCAGGCATTGAGCAGCGCAGGTGTTGCGGCGTCGCCGAGGATGTCCTGGATGGCGGCGAGTAGGGCCTCGGCCACATACGGATAGTGCTCCGGGAGGATGTGATAACCGATGTGCTTATGAGCTATCCGCTCGATGACGGGACCGAGGGCGCTCAGGTTTTCGATGTTCTTGGCATATCCGAGGATGGCAGCCGCCAAAGCATGCACCTGGGAGCCACCCTCGCCCTGGTTCGCATGATTGAACAGGCTCTTGATATGCTCGTCCCGGAAAAGACGCGCATACATGGCCTTTGTGATGTCGCTACCATGAGCTTCGAGTGCGGGAACGCTCTGTTTTACGAGCTCGATGGTTTCGGCGGACAACTGGCGTGACATGATATTCGGCCCTTTTTGCTCAGTGTTGATAAATTTCGACCGGACGGCGGTCGTAAAACTCGACCCGCAGCTTCACGGGGCCGGCGAGTTCGAGGTTGTGGGAAATTTCGGGGGGAATAATTGCGGGAGTGCCGGGCTCGAGCAGCCGGGGACTGGAGATGCCATCTTCGCGGTAACGCACCTGCCCCTCTTCGACGCGCACTATTCCCCAGGTTCCAGCCTTCAGGGCATGAGCTCCCAGCAACGCTCGCGGCAGCGTGGTCTCGTCGAAAAGTGATGAAATCCGGTAGGGTGTGGGCGCAGTCGGTGGCTGGGGAACTGCATCGGCGATAAGCTTCTCCCCGCAGATCATCAGAGAAAAACGGGCAGCGATCGTTTTGGCCTTCGCCTGCATCTCACGGGCTGTTTGCGTTGGCAGGAGCTCATCGGTCGCCTGATGCCAGAGCTCGAGCCAACGGATGAACATGGCAGGCTGAATCTTCTCGGCGTGCACAAGGTGCATCGATAGAGGATTGCCCTTGTAGCGCCCCGTTGTAAGCATCATCGAAGACCAGAATTCCGACAGCCTTGTCAGATGCTCATTCCAGTCCTCAACAACCTGGAATACCGGGCCTAATTGTTCGTCAGCACGCACTCGGTCGTAAAAGCGGGCCAATACCCGGGAAATGTCCGCTTCGGTTAGTTGATGCGTCATGGATGTCTCCAAAAGATGCATTTTGAATACACCTATTCCATTCGGCAAAAAGGTGCTACTGAAATGCATCTTTTCTGATCGGGCGTTTTGACGCAGGGTTTAATGAGGCTAACCAAATACACCGACTACGGCATTCGGGTCTTGATACACCTTGGTTTAATCGAAGGTGAGCTTGGCTCGATCCGGGAGATCGCGGCGGCGTTCGACATTTCTCAAGACCACCTCAAGAAAGTGGTCAACGACCTATCGGGTGCCGGCTTCATCGAGTCGGTCCGTGGAAGAAACGGTGGCATCAGGCTTGCGCGACCGCCGGAGCAAATCAACCTGGGCTCTGTACTACGCCACACCGAGGGCCTTGATGAACTGATCGAGTGCGCAGGTTGCCCCATAGCCCCGGCATGCGGTGTACCACCGGTTCTCGCGGAGGCCTCAGCCGCGTTTGCGGCTGTCTTCGACAAATATACGGTCGCTGATCTTATCGTGAGAAAGCCTGAACTCAGACAGTTTCTCGGGGCAGATCAGGTTCGATTTAATGCCTGCTCGAAGTAGAACGCCAGTTGACAGTGACATGGCAAAAACCTCTTCCTTCTAATCAGTAGGTCGTGGGGTCGAATCCCTGCCGCTCACGATATAAAAAGCAATAAAATCAAATCGCCCTGCACAACCAAAATTGAGCAAATCACTCGCATCAACACGTGGTCTGGAGTAAGCGATATTGAAGCGTAACGTGCGCGCCATGAGACTGCTCGCCCTGGCGGCCATTCTGATCGCAGTGCTGCTGTTGTTCCTGCTCGTATCCGGATTTGCCGATGTCCCCTGTCAGGACGGCACCTGGGACCCGACCAGATATACCTGCGTACATACAGGGGTGACGTCATGAAGGCTGCCCCTCGGCACTCCCGCATGCTATAAGAGATCGATGACCGAAAACGAACAGCAGTACGAGTTTTCCGAGTTCTCCGGCGAATTCGTCGACGACGACATCATGGTCACTATCGGCATATACCGCCCGGCCGGCAGCAACGCAGACTGGACGCTCGAGGTCGTCGATCAAGAGGGATATTCAACCGTCTGGGATGATCAGTTCGCTACCGACCGCGATGCTTTCCAGGAATTTCTGGCGACCGTCCATCGCGACGGAATACGCAGCTTTCTCGATCAGTCGATCCGCACCGTCCATTGACGCTGCTGATCTGCGCCGATTTGCCCCGTCGACTTCACGACGGCAGGCTCGTTCCGCCCGCAATGCCGCTGATGTGATCAGGACACGGAAAATCGCGCTTGATGTAAATGTGCAAAAGCGCTTTACCTGCCCATGTATTTTTGAAGAGGCGTACCGGAATCGCGGAATCAGACCTTTCTCGCTGATGAAACCGCAGATAGCGTCTCTGCGCAGCTGCATTCTGGCTGCGTCCCCGAATCCAATGAAGGCAACTGGATGAGGGCTTGCCCCGCCATCGTGCGGGGCTTTTTCGTGGCCGATGGTACAGCTCGGGCAACCAATTCGAGGCACCCGACACGGAATCGTCCGCTCTCCCTCATGCCCATAAGGATGCGGTCGCGACGTCCGTTTGTAGCCCATTTTAGTCAGAGAGTAAGCATTGCGCCTCGAAATAGGTTGTGCTGCAATTCGCACTCAACCGGAGTGCTGCCATGTTCGATAATGAAGAGATCGGCATCCCCTGCCCCGAATGCGGCCATGAGACCAGCAGGCCTGTCGCTTGGGTGAAGGCGAACGACGAACTCCCCTGCAGGAGATGTGGGACCGCCATCGTGTTGGCGAACGAAAAGCACTTGATCACGATAGAGCAAGTCGCCCGGAACATGACGAAACTCAGACGATCGCTGGCAAAGTTCCGCAGGAATGCTCGTGGTGCGCGTTGGCACCGGTGACATCCATCCGCCGCAAAAAGAAATCCCTCCCCGAATAGCGCTTCGAGGAAGGACTGGCGCCCGTGTGAACCGTCGCTAGAAGTTGAAATAGATCGTCACGCCCGGGCGCCGGTGGTAGCGGTGATAGTCACGATAGCTGTAGTGCCTGTAATGGCGGGGATAGCACCTGCCGTAGTAGCGGCAGGACCGCGAAGCGTACCGTCTGTTCCAGTGGCGCTCCGCGCGCCAATGGCGATGGCGCCGGTGATTGACCTGCTCGACGGCGTCGGTCTTCACTTGTTCCGGCATAGGCACGAATATCGGTGCAGCGCTCACCGGAAGGGAAAAAGACGCAGCCAAGACTACGGCTGTGAGGGCGGATAAGAGCTTTTTCATGGTCTACTCCTTCTCGCTGCCTATCAGCTTGAGCCATCATGCCTGAACCGCTGATGAACAACGCAACGCCCTCGAAACGGCGCGTATCCAAGGAAAATCGACTATCAACGAAATATATCCTCGAAGTTCGCACGCTTGATCGGGCAATCGTCTGACATTGAGTCGGACTAAAGTCCAAAGAGTGGAACCGCTTGCTTATTTCCCCGTTGAGTGACGAGTTCAACGAGAGGAAATGCTATGAAGAAGCTCGTATTTATTACCGCGACTGTCGCGCTCATCGCCAGCGGTGCTGTCGCGCAGCAAGCCGACGGTACCAATGCGGCAACCGGCATGGTCGGCGGCGCCGCAACCGGCGCCATTATCGGCGGCCCGATCGGGGCCGGGGTCGGCGCCGTGGTAGGCGCCACGCTCGGCGGCGCACTCACGCCGCCT
Source organism: Ensifer sp. R1-3 (assembly GCF_056739175.1). NCBI lineage: Bacteria > Pseudomonadati > Pseudomonadota > Alphaproteobacteria > Hyphomicrobiales > Rhizobiaceae > Ensifer > Ensifer sp. R1-3. The sequence continues at coordinate 984,984 of NZ_CP096515.1, read as the reverse complement.
CCTCCCGAAGTGGTCACGTATGTTCAGCAGCAGCCGGCACCGCCATCGGTGGTCGTTCAGCAGCCGATTGCGGTCGGCAAGCCCGTTCCCGAAACCGTTATGCTGACTCCGGTCCCGGATAATCCCACCTATGCATACGCGGTGGTCAATGAGCAGCGTCTCATTGTGGAGCCGAAGTCGCGCACAGTCGTTCAGGTCATCAACTGACCTCACGGTGGTCAGAACGGCCACCCCACGCTTCGCATAGGGCGCCAGGCCGGCCCGCGTTTACCGCCGGCCTGGAACTTACCCGCGGCGTGTCCGTTCACCCGTGATGAAAGGAGTTGAGCGATGAACCAGATTATCTACCTCGTCGGCCTCGTCGTGATCGTGATAGCCATCTTGTCGTTCTTCGGCTTGAGCTGAATCGAGACGATCCGCTCATCGTCGCGGCCAAGCCGACCCGGCTTTTCCGCAGCTTCCCTCACGGACGCCGTGGATTTATTCGCTGCGGCGTACCGGAAACCGGGATTCAGACCTTCCCACCAGTTCGGCTCAGAGATAGCGTCCGCGTCGTAGTTCCGTTGGAGCTACATCTTTCCCCGCATTTCGTTTGCCAAGCGGATGCGTGCCTGCCCCGCCATCGAGCGGGGCTTTTTTATCGCCATAGCTCCACGTCCCGCCGTGGCTTTGATGCATGCGCGTTGCGGCCGATGCGGGAGTCGACGCGGACCTATCACTGATCTGGCGGACTTTGGTCCCGGTGTCATAAGGCTCTTGGCTGGCCAAAGGTCCGATACGCTGCGCTGCCGGCTGCGATATTGTTCGCATGGAAGGCTGCAGCAAAGCCATCGGCGATTGTTGCAGAGAGATCGCGAGGTCCGAAGCCAGCCGCCGCTGGACGGCGGACCCCGCGAGTGGCCCCGGAGCGGCGTCCCAGTAGTCCCTTCGGGCAGCGCCGCTCTGGGGCTTCGCCGAACCGCTGGGTCGAGCCGGCAACTCGCCTGCCGTCACGGTATATTTCACTCAGGTAACGTAACGTTACTGTATCCGATTGATAGTCCTACAGTAAAAACAGGAACAAATCACGAAGTACATCGTTCTTCCATCGTATATCAAGGGAGTACGACAGATGAACGCCAAGATCTTCATTGTTACTGCGATCGCAACGGGCATCTTTGCCGCGCCCGCTATTGCAAACGACACCAACCAGGGTGCGGTGACGGGTGCCGCGGGTGGAGCCGTTACCGGCGCTATCGTTGGCGGTCCCGTGGGCGCTGCCATCGGCGGTGCGGTCGGGCTCGTCGCCGGCGCGGTTATCGCTCCTCCGCCGCAGCAGGTCGTAACCTATGTGCGACAGCAGCCGGTTCCCGCCGATACCGTCGTGCTGCAGGAGCGGATCGCCGTCGGTCGTCCGCTGCCGCGGACCGTGGCTCTGACGCCCGTTCCTGAGAATCCCTCCTACGCGTTCGCCGTGGTGAACAACCAACGCGTGATCGTCGACCCAAGAACCTACACGGTCGTCCAGGTCGTTCAGTAAGAGGCATTGGAGCGGGGTGCGGAAAAAGTCTATGCGCTTTTCCGACCTCATCCCGCTCAACCTTATAGATCATGTTCATGATCTTGGTCGACCCGACCTGAGATCATCGTGGTCCAGAGCATTTCCGCGCTTCTTCGAGTCGCGGAAATGCTCACGCCCTTCGTTTCCGTGGTGTGGCACATACACATCGCTTTTCAGCAAAAACTCATTCATGTAAAATTGCCGCTTCCTTCCAAGTCGGAATCGCCCTCTATCGAGGGGAACCAAGGAACCATCCCGCCGTTTCCCCCTAGGTTCGCTTCCGGAGGGCTGCCACCATGTTTACCGCCTTGTTGATTGCCTCACTCGCGGCGCCTTCGAGTCTCGTCTCGGCCACCGCTACGGTCGATGATCTCCAGTCCGATTTCGAAACTGCCGTGGCCTGCCGGCAGATAGACGGCAGGAATGTATGGAAGGGCGAGCTGGCCTACTACATCCAGTCCTATGTCTATGAAGGCGATGCAGCCGCTTCGGCGGACCGCGCCGACATGGCTGATGCCGTGCTGCCGGAGGACAACGAGCCGGAGACGGTCAAGGAATTCGAAGAGGCCTGCGCCGGGTCGGCCGGACACGCACGAAGGTAACCGTTCGAAGCGCAAGTCGCTGCGGCACGTTGCTCCCGCTTGTTGCAGGTCATCGTAAGTGCAGCGCAATTACCGCTTGTCTGACGCGTCCGGTGTAACGCCTGCGCCACGTGCGCTGCGCATTTTCAAAGCGCTGGTCCGGTATTCGCGCCGATAGGCGCGCGAAAAGGCCGAGAGACTGTCGAATCCGCAACGCAGGGCGATGTCACGCATCGGAATTCCGGTATCACGCACGAGCCGGTGGGCGACCTGCAGCCTGAGGCGCAGGTAATAGGCGCCGGGGCTCGTCGAGAGGCCTTTGGCGAAGAGCGTTTCGAGCTTGCGCTGGGAGACGGAAAGCCGGCGCGCCAGCGCCGCGACGGTCATCGGACGCTCGAGCGTGCGCTCCATGAGCCTGATGGCCGCGGCAAGCTCCGGGTCGCGTGCCTCGATACGGCCGAGCGAAACGAAAGGCTGGACATCCGTCGGGCCGTGCATCTGGTCGTAGACGAAAATGCTCGCAACATCCAGCGCCAATGCAGGCCCCAGTCTCTCGGCGACGAGATGCAGCATCATGTCGAAGGTCGGCGACGCGCCGCCTGAGGTCCAGTATTTACCGTCGATCACGAAACGGTCGCCGATCACCTCCAATTCCGGAAAAGCCTGGCTGAAATCTTCGAGCTCCTCCCAATGGGCGGTAGCCTTGCGGCCATTGATGAGCCCCGAACGGCCGAGCAGCCAGCACCCGGATTCGACGCCTGCGACGATGTCGAAATGTCGTGCACATTCCTGCAGGGTCGCGAGAAACCGCTTGCCGGCGTGCCTGTGAAGATTGAACCCGCCGATGATGAGGAGAAGATCTCCCACGACAGGCAGGGTGAAACTTCCGTCCACGGCAATCGGCACACCGCAGGTCAGCATCACCGCCTGGCCGTCGGCAGACAGCAGCCGCCAGCGGAAGACCTCGTGCCCGGCCACTCGATTTGCCGCGCGCATCGGATCGAGGACCGAGGCAAAGGACATGATCGATGATTCGGGCAGGACGACCACCACGACTTCAATCGACGATTGTGCAGAACGGTTCGCAATCATGCGCATAACGTCAAATTTTATGCGCGATATGTCAAATCCCAAACGTGCGTTAGGGCATTATCGACCGGCAATCGATCTCTTTTGCGGGCATTTGCAGGCCCGCTCGGAGATGATGTTCCCCTTTTCCGCTACTTTCGGAAGGGCCGGCCGGAACAACCGCCGGCCCTCTTTCTTTCCCTCGGAACGGGCGGTTCGAAGGCGTTGTTTTTCGCAGACTCGCACCCGATATGTTGCTAATCTCTGCCGCAACAACAGGAGGCATCTGTGATGATCAGAAATGTGCTTGTTGCAGTCTTCGGGGCTTCGCTGCTCGGGGGAGCGGCCCATGCAGCCGATTTGGCACAGGCACCGGAGCCGGCGCCGACGGTCGAGACGATATCCAGCTTCGTATGGACGGGCGGTTATCTCGGCTTGCAGGGCGGAGGCGGCTGGTTGAACAGCGACCTCAGCGTTCCGGGCGGCAGCGCCTCCGAAAAATTCAGCGGCGGCCTCTTCGGCGCCTTCGCCGGCTACAACTATCAGCATGGCGACTGGGTCGTCGGCGTCGAGGGCGATGTCAGCTACAACTGGAACGATGAGACCGTCACCGTCTTCGGATCCGACACCGAAGCCGGGACGGATGTTTCCGGATCCGTGCGCGCCCGCCTCGGCTACACCGTAAACGACCGGACGCTGATTTACGCCACCGGCGGTTGGGCAGTAACGCGCGGCTTCGTCGATGTCGCCGGCGCGCCCAAGGAAAAGGAAACCTTCAACGGCTGGACTATCGGCGGAGGCGTCGACTACGGCTTCACCGACAGCGTCTTCGGACGCGCAGAATATCGTTACAACGATTTCGGAGACAAGGATGTGGGCGGCGTCAACGTCGACCTCGACCAACACCAGTTTACCGTCGGCGTCGGCGTGAAGTTCTGATCGCCGCAGGAGTTTCGATCAAGGACCCGGCAATCGCCGGGTTTTTTCTGAAGGCCATATCGGCTCCGACATGAGAAAGCAGCAGGCATCAGGAGACGGGTTGCGGAAGCGGGACGGGATGTAACCGCAGCACGTCGAAACACTACGGGGAGGAAGGATGGGAAGATTTCTGGAGTTCTTGGGCGGTGCGATCGTCATCGGAACGCTGGTTTTGCTGGCGATGACACTGGTCCCCTCTCCCGACGTGAAAAGCCTTGTCGCTGTCCTCCCCTGGGCCTTTCCGGCGGTTGCCGGCGGCCTTCTCCTCGTCGCCTTCGGCGCGATGCTCGACCACCTTGCCGCCATACGCTCGGCGGCAGACCGGCAAGCCGATATTTTCCAGCAATTGCTCGAGCGGCGAAACACAGCGAAGAAGGAGTGAGGCTTGCCATCGACCGTCACTCTTCGACGATCAGCACCTCGAACGTTATGCAAACGGCATCAACGCCGTAGGCTATCTCACCCTCGAATATGGTGCATTCCGTATCGACGATCGCGATATCGAGTTTCGCTTTAGCCTGTCCGCTTCGATCGGGTGAAAGCGTCCCCTTGCGAATAAGCAATTCCGAAGCGGCCGATTCCATGACCTGGCCGTCGGCGAAAGTGCAGCCGACGAGACTGCCGATGCCGTGCAAAGTCGCCCGCTCGATGCCGTGCTCGGCTGCGGTGCGCTCGATCGCCGGATGGATCGGTTCGTTCGGTTTCAAACGGCAGAGAACGGCGCGCCGCGTCGTGATGGCCGGTGCGGCGGTATGAGGCACAGGCGTGAACAGACGGAACCGGGTCTCGCTGTCCTCCAGTTGGTCCATGATGGCGCCCGACATGATCCAGGCTTCCGCCTCCACCGGTTCGGCGAATTGCGAGTCCTTCGGCATCACGTGCCCGGCTGCGCGCAACCCGTCCTCGTGCCGCCAGACACCATGGCCGTGCAGGAACGGCTCCCCGTCGCGCCGGCCGAACGTCATGACCAGATCTTCGATGGGTGCGCGGCCATCAGGCGCATGTATGTCGCTGTACCAGGCGGCATGAATGCCGTCATCCGAGAGAGTCGGTGTGACATAGGCAAGCGGCGCAAACGCACCGCCCCTGACCTCTATCATCGCGCTGTCGCAGCCTTTTTCCGCGAGCGCCTCATGGACGGCTTCGAGCACGCTCCGGCCCGGTTTGAAGGTCAATCGCGCCTTTTCGGCGTGGCACCCGAGAGAGATTACCCTCGGCGTGAACGGTGCACCAGGTTGGCGGAGACTCCGCATCATCGTCCTTTCAAAGCCAGACCGGCGTTGACGAACCCTCCATCGACCGCCAGGACCTGGCCGTTGATATAGCTCGCCTCCTCCGAGATCAGGAACGCCGCACTGGCCGCGATTTCCCGCGATGAACCGTAGCGGCGCTGGGGGATGCGCTCGTGCCATTGCGCACGCACGTCATCCGTATGGACGGCACGCGACAAAGGCGTGTCGATTGCACCGGGAGCGATGGCGTTGACGCGAATTCCATCCTGTCCGAGCTCGGTCGCGAGAATGTAAGTGAGCAGGTTGACCGCGCCTTTGGAGGCGCCGTAGGCGGCGCGTCCCTTGTTGCCGACAAGGCCCGATACGGAGGAGATGTTGACGATTGCACCGGGCGTGGCCGTCGCCAGCCAATGACGCGCCGCCTCGCGGCAGACGATGAACGTGCCGGTCAGATTGACGTCCAGAATGCGGCGGAAATCGTCGACGCTGGTCTCGACGGCAGGCCTGTCCATCGCGATGCCGGCCGAATTGATGACCGCCCGCAGCGGTGCGCCCGCCGCCGCGGCCGTCGCGATGGCCGATTCGACCTCCTTTTCATCCGTCACGCTGCAGGCGATTGCCTGGGCGGGATCGATCGGGATCGCGCGGCATGCGTCCGCCAGCGCATCGGCATTGCGATCCATCAGGTAGACCCTCCAGCCGCGCTCGTGCAGAAGCCTCGCTATTTCGAGGCCGATACCGGATGCGCCTCCCGTGATGAGCACGGATTTCATTCCATCGTTCACGGGGCAGCACTCCTGCGCTCTCCGATGCCAGCGGAACCGATATCCAGTTCGCCACGCCGTTCGAGTTCCTCGCGGATCAACTTCTTGGTGATCTTGCCATAGGCCGATTTTGGCATTTCGGACCAGAACACGATCTTCTTCGGAAGCTTGTAGCGGGCAATCTTCCCGTCCAGCCATTCCCTCAGAGCCGCCGCGCCGACCGTCGCACCGCCACGTGCGACGCAAACCGCGATGCCGACCTCTCCCCAGACCGGATCGGGAACGCCGACGATCGCCGCCTCGCTGATATCCGGATGCATCAAGAGCTTTTCCTCGATCTCGCGCGGATAGACGTTGGACCCGCCGGAGATGAACATGTCGGAGGCGCGGCCGGTGATGTAGAGGAAGCCCTGCGCATCGACATGGCCAAGGTCGCCTGTACGAAACCAGCCGTTGCGGAACGCTTTCGCGTTGGCCTCCGGGTTCCGGTAATAGCCGGCAAACACCGCCGGGCCGATCACGCAGATCTCGCCGGTTGCGCCCGCCGGGACTTCGTTGCCGTCTTCGTCCTGGATCTGCAGCTGCATGCCCGTCCGTTCGAAGCCGCATGTGCCGATACGCGCATCCGGGCCGTCCTCCGAGCTGTGGAAGGCGGGCGGCAGGACGGTGATCGCTCCCGTCACTTCGCCGAGACCGAAATACTGCACCAGCACGGCGCCGAGCTTTTCCAGCGCCTTTTTCTGGTCGGCACGGTACATCGGTGCGCCGGCATAGATGACATAGCGCAGCGACGAGTGGTCGTATCGATCGACCGACGGGTCCTCGATGAGCAGCTTTACGATAGTCGGTACGGCGAAGAGGTTGTTGACCCTCCATTTTTCGACTAGGGCCCAGAACTGCGGTATGTCGAGCTTCTCGGACGGCAAGAGGATGGTGGTTGCGCCCCTTGCGACCTGGCACAGCTGATGGATCCCGGCGCCGTGCGACAGCGGCGCAACGACGATCGACCGGTCGCGATGGGTCGTAGCCGGAAAGAGATCGCCGATATGGTTGTTGATGACGAAGGCCATTTGCCCGTGCGTCAGCACGGCAGCCTTGGGTCGGCCGGTGGTACCGGACGTATAGAAATACCAGCATGGATCATCGCGATCGACGGCAACAGGCGAAACCGACCTTCCAAGATTGCGCGCAACGATCGCGTCATAGTCTTCGCCGACCCGTGACGAGCCGATCGGGATGCATGATCCGATCTGCTCGCCCGCCGCCCGACATGCTTCGGCATGAGCCTCGAAGGCGGCCTGGAATATCACCAGCCTGGCACCGCTCGATTCGGCAAGATAGGCAACCTCCTCCGGCAGTTGCCGGAAATTCGTGGGAACCCAGACCGCACCTGCTCTGAAAGCCGCGAACATGGACTCGAACATCTGGTTGCAGTTGGCGGAGTGGACGAGAATCCGATCTCCCTTACGCACGCCGAACTCATGGACGAGCGCGTATGCCATGGCGTCGACCCGCGCCTCCACCTCGCTCCAGCGCCACCGGCGGTCCCCGTGAACGAGGGCGATTTCGTCCGGATTGCGTCTCGCTGCCTGCGAAAGGAAATTGGCAAGGTTCATGACCCGCGTCGAAACAGGGGTGACGCCGCCCTTGGGTTCGTTGTTCGTCATTTCGCCCGTTCCAGGATGGAGACATAGTTTGCGACGGCAGCGCCGCCCATGTTGAAGATGCCGGCGAGACCGGCGCCGGGGATCTGCATCTCGCCCGCCTCCCCCATAAGCTGCATGGCGGAGATGACATGCATCGAGACCCCCGTCGCACCGATCGGATGACCCTTCGATTTCAAGCCGCCGGAGGGATTGACCGGCAAGCTTCCGCTCCTGGTGGTGGTTCCGTCGCGGATCGCACGGTAGCCTTCGCCGGGTGCGGTCAGGCCCATCGCCTCGTATTCGATCATCTCGGCTATGGTGAAGCAGTCATGCGTCTCGACGAAGGAGAGATCGTCCAGCGTGGCGCCGGCCATGGAAAGGGCCGCTTTCCATGCCCGCCGTGGCCCGTCGAATTCCAGCATGTCCCGGCGGCTGAGCGCAAACACGTCGTTGACGTGGCTGCGGGCCCGGAAGGCGATTGCCCGCTGCAGCGTCGCAGCCGTGTCCGCGTCGGCGAGCACGAGGGCTGCCGCCCCGTCCGATACGAGCGAGCAGTCGGTGCGGCGCAAGGGAGCCGCGACGATCGGATTCTTCTCGGAAACGGTGTTGCAGAACGCAAAACCGAAATCCCTGCGCATATGCGCGTAAGGGTTGGCTACGCCGTTCGCGTGGTTCTTGGCCGCGATCATCGCAAGTTCCTCGGAACGATCGCCGTGACGCTGGAAGTAATGCTGTGCAATGCGGCCGAAGACGCCCGCAAAACCGCCTTCGACGTCGGCCTCCTCTTTCCTGTAGCTGCCGCCCAGAAGGATGTCGCCGACCTCTGCCGTCGGAACGGCGGTCATTTTTTCGGCGCCGATGACGAGCGCGATGCGGCCGCGGCCGGCCTCGATGAAATCCATCGCGGTATAGATCGCCGCCGAGCCCGTCGCGCAGGCGTTTTCGAGGCGCACGGACGGGACATGAGCGAGCGCCTCGTCGGTCATGCCGACAAGTGAGGCCTGAAACTCCTGCTTGGAGAAGCCGCCATTCATGACTCCGACAAAGATGCCGTCGACATCCGAGGCGGCAAGACCGGCATGGGCAAGTGCCGGCGCCGCAACCGCGGCCATCAGCGCCTCTGTGTCCGCGTGGTCGGTCTTGCCGAACTGGGAGTGGGCCCAGCCTACGATCTGCGCCTTGGTCATCTGGACAATCTCCTTTTGAGAGGTCTTGCAATGGAGGCTATGTGTCGCGTCCCGCGGTCGCGGAACTGCTCGGCGAGCTTGCTTTCGATGCGTGACGCTTCCTGCCTGAGAAGAGCTGCCAGCTCGCTCTGCCGCGGCTCCTGCATGCGGCTGTCGATGGCGGCAATGCTGATGGCCCCGGCGACGCCGCCGTCAGGATAGCGGATTGCGACGCCCACACCCCAGGAGTTGGTGAGGATAAGGCCGGGATTGACCGCATGGCCCTGAGCGCGGGTGAGTTCGACGCGCCGGCGCAGCTCGTCCGGCGCAAGCATCGGAAACTGCTCCTCGAGCACGGCGGCATTCTGCTCCAGCACGGACGAAACCTCCTCGTCCGGCAAGGCGGCCAGCATGGCCAGAGAGCCGGCGCCGACGCCCAGCGGATGCACGAAGCCCGCCTGGAGCGCGTGGGTGCGGATCGGAAAGCTCCCCTCCTCGCGGTGGAGACAGACCGACGACGCTCCGCGGCGCACGGAGAGAAAACAGGAGTCGCTGGTCTTCTGCGCCAGGCGATGCAGGCTTTCCGTCGCGAGGCGCAGGAGCCCGTGTCGGCTCGATGCGAGGGTTCCGAGCACATAGGCTTCTTCGCCGATATAGTAGCGCCGGTCGCGGTCGTCCTGCTCCAGGAGACCGGCCCTGATCAGGGCGAGCAGGAGGCGGCGCACCGTGGGTTTGTTGAGACCGCTCTTCTCGACGACGGCGCTCAGGGACATGCCGTCCAACTGCCGGCCAACCAGCGACAGGAGCTTCGCCGCACGATCGACGCTCTGCGAACCGGTCATGTCCCTGTCGGCCGGGTCGCCCATGTTTCAGTGTACCCCCATGATCGTGCAGCTCTGGCCGCCATCGACCGGCAGACAAACGCCGGTAATGAATTTCGCTTCGTCGGAGGCAAGGAAAAGCGCTGCATTGGCGACATCCCAGGCATCACCCATGCGCCCGCCCGGAAGCGCCGCGTTGCGGGCTGCCACCATTTCCTCGGCAGAGGCGTATTGCGAGGAGATCTGCTTGTAGATCAGAGGCGTGTCGATCAAGCCGGGGACGACACAGTTCGCGCGGATCCCGTGCGGCGCATATTGAGCCGCGATCGCGACCGTCGCCTGGTTGACCGCCGCTTTTGTCGCGTAATAGGCGAAATAGGGATAGCCGGTCCACCGGATGCCGGCGAGCGACGAGATGTTGACGACGGCGCCACCGCCGGCTTCGATCATGTGCGGGATGACAGCCTTGGCGGTGCGGAACACCGAGCCGAGATTGAGATCCACGGATTGTTGGAACTGCGCTTCCGACAACTCGACCGGTCCGCCCATATGCGTGACGCCCACATTGTTGTGCAGAATGGAAATGATGCCGAATGCCTGCCGTGCGGCCGCGACGGCCGCCTCGACAGATGCGAGAGCGGTGACGTCTGCAGCGATGGCTACGGCTTGCCCACCTTCCGACGCGATGATTGCCGCCGTTTCCTCGGCTGCCTCCATGTCGACGTCGACACAGGCGACCCTGGCGCCCTCACGCGCATAAAGCACGGCGGCAGCCTTGCCGTTGCCCCAGCCGGGGCCCGAGGAACCTGCGCCGAAGACGATTGCCGATTTTCCCTTGAGACGGTCTGCCACTTCGAAACCTCGGAAGGCGCCACACGCTCGTACGCGCCGCGTCGCTGCATCGGTCGGCGAACGGCCGGGTGAACGGCCGCCCGCCTCGTCATGCTCAGATGGTCAGCCGAGGCTGGTGCCTACGGCCTTCTCGAGAATGGCCCAGGCCTCGTCGCCGAACTTGCCCTTCCATTCGGCGTAGAAACCCGCCGACCTCAACGTCTCGCGGAAGGCTGCCTTGTCCGGGTCGGTGAACGTCATGCCGCTCTGGGTGAGCTGCTCGCGCACCGTGTCGTTCACCTTGGCGGTATCGGTGCGCTGGGCGATGGCCGACTCGTTGAGATGCTTGGCGGCAATCTCCCTTATGTCTTCCGGCAGGGTTTCCCAGGCCTGCTTGTTCGCCAGCATCCAGAACCCGTCCCACATATGGTTGGTCATGGCGCAATGCTTCTGCACCTCATAGAGTTTGGCGGTCGAGGCGATGGCCAGCGGGTTTTCCTGGCCGTCGACGGTGCCGGTGCTGAGCGCCGTGTAGACTTCCGCGAAATTGATCGTGGTCGGTGCAGCGCCGAAGGCGGTGAACATGGATTGCCAGAGCGGGCTCGGCGGAACGCGGATCTTGAACCCCTTGAGGTCCTCCGGCGTGTTGATCGGCTTGTTCGAACTGGTGATCTGGCGAAAGCCGTTGTCCCAGATCTTCTCCATGGGCACGAGACCCTTCTTCTCGATCTCGCCGCGCGCATAGGCGCCGAGCTCGCCGTCCATTGCCTTCCAGACGGTGTCGTAGTCGGGGAAGGCAAAGCCGATGCCGCTGATCGCGGCGTTGGGCACCAGGGTCGAGAGGATCAGCGGTGAGAGCGAGAAGAACTCGGTTGCGCCGTTGCGAAGCTGCGAAAGCGTTTCGGTATCGTTGCCGAGCTGGCTGCTCGGGAAGATGTTGATCTTCAGGCGCCCGCCCGTCTCCTCCAGGATCTTGTCGGCGGCTTCCTTCAGGCGAATGTTCAGCGGATGGGTGACCGGCAGGTTGTTTGCCAGCTTATAGGTGAAGTCCGCTGCATGGGCCTTGGTGCGGATCGAAGCCCCAAGCGCCACTGCTCCGGTGCCGAGCAGCATCGTCCTACGGGTTATTTTCATCGCTCTGTTCTCCTCCTGATCGTCGATGATGAATGTGGGTGGCGGGCTCACAGCAATGCGAGCGAGAACCAGGGCACGGCGGCGATCAGCAAGAGGCCGAGCACCATCGCGCCGATATAGGGCCAGATCGCTCCCATGGCCTCGTCGGGCGAAACCTTGCCGATCTTGCAGGCGATGTAGAAGCCGATGCCGATCGGCGGTGCCATCAGTCCGACGTTCATCGCGGTGACGATGACCATGGAATAGTGGACGTCATGGATCCCCATCGCACGCGCGATCGGAAACATGATCGGCGCCAGGAGCACGATCGCAGGGAGGCCTTCGAGCACGCAGCCGAGCAGCATGAACAGGGCGATCGAGACCAGCATGAAGGTGAACCATCCACCCGGCAGGCCGCTCATCATGTCGGTGAGCTCGAAGGCGAATCCGGTCTGGGTGAGCGCCCAGGCCATCGCCGCGGCGGTACCGAGGATCAGGAGGATCGCACCGCTCATCGCGGCGGTCTCGACCAGCATCCTGTAGGTTCGCCGCATGCCGATGCCGCCATAAAGGACAGTGCCGATGATGAAGGCGTAGACGACCGCGATGGTCGAGACCTCGGTCGCGGTCGCCGCACCGCTCGCGACGGCGCTGCGGATGATGAACGGCAGCACCAGGGCCGGCGCCGCGATCAGCGCCGTGCCGCCGATGCGTTTCAGCGACGGGCGCACGACGCCGTCGACATTTTCGCGGGCTGCCTTGATGCGTGCAAGCGCGGCAAGCGCGACCAGCAGCACGAGTGCGATGGCAAAACCGCTGGTGAACAGCGCCGCGATCGACACGCCGGCCACCGAGCCGAGAACGATCAGCACGATGCTCGGCGGTACGGTGTCGGCCATGGCGGCCCCGGTCGCCAGGAGCGCTATCATCTCCTTCGGCTTGTGACCACGGCGCTTCATTTCCGGAAACAGCGCCGGGGCAACCGTCGCCATGTCCGAGACTTTCGACCCGGAAATGCCGGACACGAGAAAGAGCGAGCCCAACAGAACATAGGACATGCCGGCCTTGACATGGCCGAGCATGGAGGCAAGGAAATCGACGATCGCCTTGCCCATCCCGGTCGCGTCCAGAATGCAGCCGAGAAGCACGAAGACCGGGACCGAAAGCAGAATGAGGCTGGACATGCCCTCATCCATGCGGCCGATCATGACCACCAGCGGCATCGATGTCGTGAAGGCGAGAAACAGAAGCGTCGCAATGCCGAAGCAGAAGGCGATCGGAACACCCATCGCGAGGCAGACGGCGGCACCGCCGACGAGAAAGATCAGAATGTTGCCGTTGCCGAACGAGCTGAGCGCAGGCGTCAGCAACCAGAGCACCAAAGCAACCCCGAGCACGAACGCCACTGAAACCACCACGTCGAGCGGCTTGGCGGTTCTGAGCAATTGAGCGACGGCCAGCAGCACCATGAGGACCATGCCGACTGCGATGGCCGCGGCGCGATAACCCGCCGGGATGTTCAATGCCGACGAAGTGATGTCCATTTCGCCGGCGGCATAGGTGTAGGCTGCCGGCAGCAGGACGAGAAGGAACGACATGATGGCGACCATGCCGAGCGTTTCGGTGAACTGCCGCGCCCTTTCGCCGAGAGCATTGAGAAGGATTGTCAGACGCAGATGCTCGCAACGGTCGATCGCGATGGCCGAACCGAGCATGGCAAGCCACAGGAAGGCGATCGACGCCGCTTCATCGATCCAGACGATCGGTCTCGACAGGCCATAGCGAAAAGCCACGCCGGAGAGCAGCATGGCGATAATCGCCACAAGCAGAACGGCGGATAGCGCTTCGACGGGGCGCATCAGCCGCGAACCCGGCCGGGCCTCCATCGTCTCTGCGAGCACGGCGAATTCGGAAACGCCCTCCGTCGTGGTGGTCATCGGCTTTCCTCCCTTTTGAACCGTCCGATCGCGTTGCGCGCGCAAGTCGTGCGCATCACGGCGGATCGAACGGCGTCAAAGCTCCTCCCCAGAGGCGTCGACCGAAACCAATGGCGGCATCGGAACGACATTCCTGATCGTCCGCCGCCCTCCACAGCGACTTTCGATCAGGTCCATTTTGTAGGTGAAAGGAAAACACCAATCAACACGTTCATACAAGACACTGAAACCACGAGGTAATTCTTGTTAAGACGGGTCCATAATATGAACCATGGCCTCATCTTCGAGCCTAGGCCCTATGGTCACCGGGTATCAGTCGCCTTGCGGCCGCAACGGTCCGACCAAGCCACTCGTGCTCCAGCCTGCGGGTTGCCTCCATGTCCTCCGTCTGCGGCAGCCAGTGCTCGAGAATGCAACTCATGTCGTCCGGGCAATGCGACAGGCACGCGAGGATTTCCTCGATCTCCGCCCGGCCCTCGCCAAGCGGCGTGCCATGGATACGGAAGCCGACGCCATAGGGATCGGGGGTAATCCGGTAGTCCTTCAGATGCAGGTTGATCGTGTAGGGCGCCAGCATCCGGATCGTCGTCATGGGCCACTCGCCGGCACAGATCGAATTTGCCACGTCCAGGCAGACCCCGAGTGATTCGTCCGCAACAGCCTCCAGCAGCTCCACCATTCGCGGAGAGGGATAGTTGAAGTGGTTCTCGATGGCGAAGCGCAGGCCTGACCGTTTCCCGTCCGGGAGTATCTCCCGGATCTGGGCAGCCAGTTCGTGCACGGGAATCTGCGCATCGGCGGCATCAAGCGCGACGCGCAGGATCCCGGAACCGATCCGCTCGCCGATCGGGATATAGCGGCCGAGTTCCTCCGCGTCGAAGCTCTGCGTACCAAGCTCCAGCGCCATACCGTAGCTGTCGGCGCGCTCCCTGAGCGCCAGTTGCTGGGCGGGAGTCAGGCGGTCGAGCGGCAGATTGTCGGCATACTGGACCACGCTCAGGCCGTGAGCGTGGGCGATCTCCAGCACCTCCATCGCGGTCATCGGCCGGACAGGCTGCAGATCCTTGATGCCTATCGACCAGCGGAAGGCATAACTCCCCAGTCCGAGCTTCATGGACTCCTCCAAAATTTAAAAGGTGCCTGCCGAGGCGCCGCTTCCCGATCAATGGATCAGCGAGCCGCCATTCACGTCGACTTCCGAGCCGGTGACGTAAGCCGAAAGGTCGGAGGCGAGGAAGAGCGCGCAACCGGCCACATCATCCGCGGTTCCCGGGCGCCCCATGGGAATGCCCGCCTTGATCTCCTCCAGTTTCTCCGGCGTCAGCAGGCCGCCCGTGATGTCGGTCGCGATGAAACCGGGGCAGATCGCGTTGACCCTCACATTGTCGGGTGCCAACTCGCGGGCCATCGCTTTCGTCAGGCCGAGGACGCCCGCCTTGGCGGCGGAATAGTGTGGACCGCCGAATATACCGCCGCCGCGCTGCGCCGAGACCGAGGAAAGGTTGACGATCTTGCCCTGTTTGCGCGATCGCATATGAGGGATCACCGCCTGGCTGCAGTAAAGCGTGCCGCGCAGGTTCACGTCGAGCACGGCATCGTAGTTCTCCGGCGCGATCTCCATGATCTTCAGCGGCTGGGTGATCCCCGCATTGTTCACGAGGATGTCGATCCGGCCCCATTGCGAAACCAAGGCATCCATGACGGTGCGAACGCTCGCGAGGTCGGTCACATTACATGCCATGCCGACATGCCGGGGACCGAGGCTGGCGGCCGCCTCCCTGGCAGCGGCCTCGTCAAGGTCGAGAATGGCGACCGTGGCGCCATGTTCGGCGAAAAGCCTGGCGGTGGCCTTGCCCAGGCCGCGCCTGGATGCAGCACCGGTGATCACGGCAAAATTCCCCTCGAGTAGAGCGGTTCCCATTGAAATTCTCCTGTTTTCCGGAAGGTCCGGCGCAGATCGCCGGAGCGAAGGGGTTAATGCGTCGAAACGGCGCGTCAAAGCCAGCTGCGGATTTTCTGCACCATCGACTTGGTCGAGATTCCGTAGCGCTCATGAAGCGTCGGCAGCGCTCCGGCATCCAGGAACTGGTCCGGCAGACTGATCATTCGGAATGCCGGCGTCGCGCCGTTCGAAAGGAGCGTCGCCGCCACGGCCTCGCCCAGTCCGCCAATGCATGTGTGGTTCTCCGCAGTGACGACCAGCCGGCCCGCCCGCCGAGCCTCGGCAAGGATCGTCCCGGTATCGAGCGGCTTGATCGTCGGGCAATGGAGGACCGCAGCCGAGATACCCTGCTCGCCGAGTTCGACCGCCGCATCGAGCGCCCGCATCGTCATGAAGCCCGAAGCGATGATCAGCGCATCGGTGCCGTCGCGCAGAAGCTTCGCCTTGCCCAGCTCGAACTTGTAATCCGGGCAATGCCGGCGGATCACCGACGGCACCTTGCCGCGCAAGAGCCGCATATAGACGGGACCCTCATGGGCTGCGATGGCGGGTATCGCCTCGGCCACGTCGATGGCATCGCATGGATCGACGATCGTCAGGTTGGGCAGGCCGCGGAAGATCGCCATATCCTCGGTTGCCTGATGGCTCGGCCCATAGCCGGTGGTCAGGCCCGGCAGGGCGCAGACGATCTTGACGGGCAGATACTCCTCCGCAATCGCCATGGCGATGAAGTCATAGGCCCGGCGCGAGGCGAAGACCGCATAGGTGGTGGCAAAAGGCATGAACCCCTCGCGCGCCAGCCCGGCCGCCGCCGAGATCATCACCTGTTCGGCCATGCCCATCTGGTAGAATCGCTCCGGGAAGGCCTCCGCGAAGATATGCAGGTCGGTGTATTTCGCGAGATCGGCCGTGAGGCCCACGATCCGATCATTGCGGCGAGCTTCCGCGACCAGGGCATGGCCGAACGGGGCAGAAACCGTCTCATAGCCCTCCGCCGCCAGCGAGGCGATCATCGCGGAGGTGCGCCCTCCCTTGCCGCTCTTCGGCGGCGGGCGCGGTTCCCATTTGCGGTGCGGGTCGTAGTTGCGGTTGACGCTCATGGTCTGTTCTCCTCAATCCGGCCGGTTCGCGTCGAGGGCGGCCAGCGCCTTCTGCCATTCGTCTGCGTCGACCCGGACGAAATGCGTCACCTCGCGTTGTTCGAGGAACGGCACGCCCTTGCACATCAAGGTGTCGCAGATGATCACGCGAGGCATGGCCTCTTCGAGCGCACGTGCCGCATCGAAGGCGGCTACGAGGGCGGGAATGTCATTGCCGTCGACCCGTTGAACATGCCAGCCGAAGGCGGCCCACTTTGCGCCGAGCGGCTCCGAACATAGCATCTCGGTCGACTTGCCGTCCGCCTGCTGGTCATTGAAGTCGACGAGGCAGATCAGATTGCCGAGTTTGTGATGAGCGGCCGACATCGCCGCTTCCCAGGTCGAGCCTTCGCCCAGTTCTCCATCCGACATCAGGTTATAGACGAAGGCCGGATTTTTCTTGGCCTTCAACCCGAGCGCCATGCCGACGCCGATGCCAAGTCCCTGGCCCAGCGAACCGCCGGTGATTTCCATTCCCGGCGTATAGGCTGCCATGCCGGACATCGGCAGACGGCTGTCATCTGTGCCATAGGTCTCGAGTTCCTGTTCAGGAAGGATTCCCGCTTCGATAAGCGCCGCGTAAAGCGCAATGGCATAGTGTCCGATCGACAGTAGAAATCGGTCGCGCCCCTCCCATTCCGGGTCCTGCCTTCGATAGGTCAACGCATGAAAATACGAAACCGCGAGGACATCGGCGATGCCGAGCGCCTGGCCCACATATCCTTGTCCCTGAACCTCGCCCATCCGAACGGCCTTGCGCCGGATTTCCCAGGCGCGACGCGCAAGGCTCGTGTTCGACAGCTGAACTGCCGGGCTTTGGCTGGTCATGGTTCCTCCCCTCACCTGTCGGCGCAAAAGACGTCAGCGCTGTAATTACTGAACGCGGCAGGGGCCGCCGGCAATTAAGCAGATCGAACAAGTTGTTAAGCAAAACTTAGGTGACGCCCCAGCGAAGATCGGCGATGGTCAAGCCCAGGCGGAGCGAGGAGGACGCTCAACTGCATGCAGTGCGCCGCTAAAGCGAGTTGCCTCTGAACGATTTCCCAGGGATGTCGAGCACAGGGCCGGCTTCGTGCAGCAGCGGACGATTCTCTTCGCCGATCGGGACAGAAAATTCTCAGGGAGGAGAAAAAATGAACCTTCGTCATCTGCTGACCGCTGCCGTGCTGTCGCTTTGCGCAGGCCCCGCCGGCGCCCAGACCTATCAGCTTTCGCACAATGCCGCCGCGGGCAACCCCAAGGACGTTGCATCGCTGAAATTCGCCGAGCTCGTCGAACAGAAATCGGAAGGACGTCTCAAGATCGACGTCGGCGGCAGCGCTCAGTTCGGCGACGACGCCGAGACGATTACCAACATGCGGCTCGGCACCATTGCCTTCTCCGCCAACTCCCAGGGCACGACATCGGCCGTGGTGCCGGAAATCGCGCTCCTTGGCCTGCCGTTCCTGTTCCAGGATCTGAAACAGGCCGAGGCCGTGATGGACGGACCCGTCGGCGACAAGATCGCCGCCGCCGCCGAACAGCAGGGCCTGGTCGTGCTTGCCTGGTGGAACAACGGCATTCGCGAAACCTCCAACTCGAAGAGGCAGATCACAGCGCCGTCGGATCTCGCCGGAATGAAGATCCGCACACCGCCGGATCAGATGACCGTCGACATCTTCACCGCGCTCGGCGCCTCGCCGACGCCGATGGCCTTCTCGGAGCTCTACATCGCATTGCAGCAGGGTGTCGTCGACGGACAGGAAAACCCGCTGATCAACATACACTCGTCCAAGCTGCACGAGGTGCAGCCCTATATCTCCATGACCAACCACAAATATGAATCGACGCCGTTCCTGGCCTCGAAGATCGTGTTCGACGCGCTGCCGCCGGAAGATCAGCAGATCATCCGCGACGCCGCCCGGGAAGCCGGTCAACTGAACCGGCAGATGGTCGGCGAACAGACCACCCGCCTGCGCGGCGAGCTGGAAGCCGCCGGCGTGAAGATCAACGACGTCGACCCGGCGCCGTTCGTCCAGGCGACGCAGTCGGTCTATGACAAATGGCGGGCACAGTATCCCGACCTCGTCGACGAACTCGTCGGGGCCGCCAAAGCAGCGGCCGTCCAGTGATGGCGATGGACAACGTCCGCAATAGCGGCGCAAGTGCGGACCTGCCCGCCTTGCGCATCGCCAATCGGGTCGGCCTCGTTCTGGACATGGCCGCGATCGTCGTTGCCGTCGCCTCGATAGTCGCAATCTTCCTCGCCCTCATGACCGAGGTCGTCGTGCGCTATCTCACCCATGCGAGCCTCGGTTGGCCCAACGAAGTGCCGAACCTGCTGTTCCCATGGCTCATCATGGGAGGCATCGTACTCGGCGCGCATCGGGGATCTCATATCGCCGCCGAAGCATTCCGAAGCCTGCTCACCACCGAGCAGCTGCGCATCCTGCTGATGCTGATCCATCTCCTGGTCGCCGTGGCCTTTGCCTATCTCGGTTACCTGTCGCTTCAGGTGATCTCGATCACCAGGGCGCAGGTCTTTCCGATGACCGGACTGGGGCAGGCCTGGGCTTATAGTTCCTTGCTGTTCGGCTTCGGCGGCATCGCGCTCGCCTCCCTGGTCAACCTCATACGCGTCGCATTTTGCGACGACCCGAGGACGCTGGATAAACCGGAAACGGAGCATATGACATGACCGCGATCATGACCGGCCTCTTCGCCGCATTGCTGGCCATCTCGGTTCCAGTCGGTTACGCGCTGATCATCGCTGCGGGCGCAGCGATCCTATGGCAGGGCGGAACGCCAACCGTGCTGGCGGTGGTGAAGCTGTTCCAGCCGACCCAGAGCTTTCCGCTGCTCGCGATACCCTTTTTCATCCTGTCCGGCTCACTCATGATGTCAGGCACGCTTGGCCAGAAACTCGTGCAGTTCGCGGCAGCACTCGTCGGGCGGTTCCACGGCGGAATGGGTCAGGTCACGGTCGTCGGATCCACGATCTTCGGCGGTGTCTCCGGCTCGGCAGTCGCCGAAGCCTCCGCGCTCGGATCGATGCTGATCCCCTGGCAGAAGAAAGAGGGGTATCCGGCAGGCTTTGCGGCGGCCGTTACCGCCTCTTCCTCGACCATCGCCGGCCTGATCCCGCCGTCCATTCCCCTGATCCTCTTTTCGACGGTGGCAAATTCCTCGATTGCATCGCTGTTTTCGGCTGCAGTCCTGCCGGGATTGATGCTCGCCGGCGGGATGATGATCGTTTGCTACCTGTCCGGGCGCATTCGGAACTTCCCCCGCCTGACGGATGCCGGGCAGTTGAAGTCCTTCGGCCGATCTATGCTGTCGGCACTGCCGGCACTGGCCATGCCGTTCTTCATCATCCTGTTGCTGCGGGCGGGGATCGCAACGCCGACCGAAGTCAGCGTGATCGCCGTCTTCTATGCGCTGCTGGTGAGCCTGCTGCTCTATCGGGACCTGACCTGGGAGCGGATCTACGCAGCCCTGGTCGGAACCGTGATCACCACCGGCGTCGTCATGCTGGTCATCGCCGCATCGAGCCTCGTCGGCCACGTCCTCATTACCGAGCGTGTGCCCACCATCGTGGCCAACTGGGCACTGGAAACGCTCGGAAGCGCCATCCTGATCATCCTCATGATGAATCTCATCATGCTGGTGGTGGGGATGTTTCTCGACCTGCCCGCGGCAATCCTGCTGCTCGGGCCCACCTTCGTCGCCATCGGTCATGCAATCGGCATGGACCCAATCCAGCTCGGCGTGATGATCTGCATCAATCTTTCGATCGGACTGTTTACGCCGCCGATCGGAATTACGCTTTTCATTGGCGCCGTGATCGCCCGCGTGCCGATCGGGGCGGTGGTCAAGGAGTTGTGGCCCTTCTACATCGTTGCAGCAGCCGTCCTGGTGCTGATGTCATATGTTCCCGCTCTGACGATCTACTGAGGACCGATCATGAATGATAAGAAGAGAGTTGCATTCGTAGGCCTCGGCTCCATGGGACTGCCAATGGCCGAGAATCTGATCAGGGCGGGTCATACGGTGCGCGGCTTCGACGTTAGGGCCGCGGCTATGGAGACACTCGCTGCTACTGGCGGGATCAGGTCTGCAAACCCCGCAGAAGCCTGCTCGGGAGCAGACGTTCTCGTGCTGATGGTCGTGAATGCGGAACAGGCGCGTTCGGTGCTCCTCGAATCCGGCGCTCTTTCCTCTCTGCCCCAAGGTGCTCATATCTGCCTCATGGCAACCTGCCCGCCCGATGAGGTCAAGCGACTGGCTGACGAAGTGGAAGCGAGCGGCAGGGTCCTCGTCGATTGCCCGGTCTCCGGCGGCGTGGTCGGGGCAAAGGCGGGCGCGCTCACCATCATGGTGGGGGCTCCCGAAGAGGCGTACCACGCGGTTGTGCCTGTGCTTCGGGCGATGGGCGACAAGGTCTTCCATTGCGGACCGGAGCAAGGCCAGGGCGCCGTCGTCAAGGCGATCAACCAACTTCTCTGCGGCGTGCACCTCGCCACCGCGGCTGAGGCCCTGGCGCTCGGCGAAAAGGCAGGTGTCGACGCCGCGACCCTGCTCGAAATCGTCTCCAACTCCGCTGCCTCGAGCTGGATGCTGAAGGACCGTGGACCTCGCATGATCACGGAAACGCCGCCCGTAACCAGTGCCGTTGATATTTTCGTCAAGGATCTCGGCATCGCACTGGCAACAGGGCGGTCGGTCAGCATGGCGCTCCCGCTTGCGGCGGCCGCCCATCAGATGTTCCTGGCCGAAAGCGGCAGCGGGAATGGCCTGGAGGACGACAGCCAGGTGATTGCCGCCTATCGACGCCTGAACGGCATCACTTGACATAAACGGCGCGCGTGCAGCAATTGACGGATGGCTGCGCATCATCCTTCCGTCAGCGCGGCGGAACTCCGCCCCGGAGGCAAGCTTGCCGATCAACCCCAACCTCAACTCGCTCGCCTATTTCGAGGCGGTCGCCCGTACAGGCCGCGTTTCCCTTGCCGCCGCGGAACTGGGGGTCTCGGCAGCGGCCGTCAGCCAGCAGTTGAAGCAGCTGGAAGAACAATGGGGCGTACGGCTGTTCCGCCGAAAGGACCGGCGGCTCAGCCTGACGATCGACGGCGAGCTGCTTTTCCAGACGACGACGAGTGCTTTCCGGATGATTCGCGACGCCCGCTCGGCAGTTCTGCGCCAGCGCAACAGCCGTCAGCTGACGATGCGCTCCAGCCCCAGTTTCGCGGTCCGCTGGCTTACACCGCGCCTCAAGAGCTTCCTTGATGCCAATCCCGACTGGGGCGTTCGTGTCGATGCAACGCCGGATTTTTCCGATTTCGAGACCGAAGTGATCGACCTCGACTTGCGTTACGGTTCCGGCGCCTGGGAGGGGCTGCGTACCGAGTGCATCATCAGCGATTTCGTCCTGCCGATGTGCAGCCCCGACTATCGCGACCGGCTGCGTTCGGTCAGCGACGATCCGGTGCTGCAGTTTGCCCAGGCGCGGCTCATCCATTCGGTGAAGGCGCTTTACCAATGGGACGTCTGGCTTGTCGTCCATAACATCGACCCGCCGACGGAGCAGGCCCCGTTACGCTTCGATCGTTCCTCGATGGCGATCCAGCTTGCGCGCGACGGCGCCGGGATCGTGCTGGATTCGGCAACGCTGGCGCAAGAGGAACTGGAGCGCGGCAGCCTTGTGCCGCTGTCCACCGCGTTCGAGGTCGTCGAATTTCCCGCCTACTGGATCGTCTGTCCGAGCCGGCACATCAACCGCCGCCCGGTCCGCCTGTTTACCGATTGGATCCGGATGGAAGGAACGAAGTTCGACCGATCGGCACGCGCCCTTCTCGAAAAGCTCGGCTGCCGGCTGCGTCTCGCCAAGGACGGCGAACCCGGTCTCCGCTAACTCAGAGGCCAATGGGCAGCATTGGATTCGAAGCCGCCCCTCATCCGCCTGCCGGCACCTTCTCCATTTTCGATGCTACGGCATGCACATATCTCTTGCGCGCCGGTGCGGCGGATACTGCTCATGAAGGGGATCCCTCGGGAACCCAACCGCCTCAACCCCGCTCGGTCGGGGTTGCCCCTCAACCGGCTGCCGCCACCTTCTCCCCGCAGGCGGGGAGAAGGGATATGCCGCGCCCGTTCGCTCCCTCGGGCGGACGGTGAATGCGGGGTTCAGTTGGCGCCGCTTGTCCCTTCTCCCCGCCTGCGGGGAGAAGGTGGCGGCAGCCGGATGAGGGGCGAACGCTCCCCGGCGATGCGGGGACAATACGTGCCCCCTCTAATGATCCATGGAATCCATACGAAGATCGTCCCTGCCCTCGTCATTCCCAGACGGCACCGGAAAAGGCGTCCAGCGGTATCTTGAGGTAGCGGCGGCCATTGTCCTCGGCGGCAGGCAGTTCTCCGCCGCGAATGTTTACCTGCAGGGCATGGAGGATAAGCTTGGGCATCGGTAAGGTCTTGTCGCGCGCCTCCCGCAGGCTGACGAAATCGGTCTGCGTTTTTCCGGCGACATGCTTATTATCGGCTTTCTGTTCCGCCACCGTACTTTCCCACAGAGCGTCACGGCCGCCTGGCCGATAGTCATGTCCGGTGAAGAGGCGGGTCTCGCCCGGAAGGGCAAGAATGGCCTGAATCGAGTTCCACAGGCTCTCGGCGCTGCCGCCGGGAAAGTCGGCCCGGGCGGAACCGCTGTCAGGCATGAACAACGTGTCGTGAATGAAGGCCGCATCGCCGACGATGTAGCTGATCGACGCGAGTGTATGCCCCGGCGAGTGCAGTACGCGGACTGCGAGATTCCCGATATTGAAGATATCGCCGTCGCGAAACAGCCGATCCCACTGCGAACCGTCACACACGAAATCCGGCCAATTGTAGATCTGTTTCCAGATCTGCTGCACGCCTTTCACGTGCTCGCCGATGGCCGTCGGCGCCCCCGTTCGATCCCTGAGGTAGCGTGCCGCCGAGAAATGATCCGCATGCGGATGGGTGTCCAGTATCCATTCGACACTCAAACCCTGCTTGGCCACATGATCGAGGATGGCGTCGGCGTTCGTCGTCGCGGTAGAACCCGACTTCTGATCGAAGTCGAGCACCGGATCGATGATCGCGCATTTTCCCGTTTCCGGGTCGGCCACGACATACTGAATGCTGCCCGTGGCCGCGTCGTAAAAGGCAGCTACATCAGGCCTGTGCATGTGCCCCTCCGTTCTCGGCCGCTACACGAGGGAAGAAGATCGCACGTGCCGGATCGAAGTCGTAATCCGGTTCGAACGCCGGAGCGTCGGCAGCCAGTTTCGCGACGGAATCGAGGATGAATTTCACCTTTTCGTCCGAGAGCAGAACGCTGAAATTCAGCCGGGTGAAGCCCGGCTTTTTTATTTCGTCGCCGGCGAGAATGGCTTGGCGCATCTGCTCCGACTGCTGCGCATCGATCGACAGCAGCCTGTGAACATAGGGCCCGGCGCAGGCGCAACCGCCACGGGCCTGAATGCCGAACCGGTCGCTCAGCATGCGAGTAACGAGTTGCTGGTGCATATATCCCCCCTTGCCGTTGCGGATGCGGAAGGAAAAAATCGGTAGCCGGTCCAGCGCAGGAAGTCCAAGTATCTCCAATTGTGGGACATCCTTCCACGCGGAAAAGGCACGAACGGTAAGTTGGCGATTGCGCCGCGCCATTTCCTCCAACCCGATTGCGTGCTTGACGACAAAGGCGAGCGCCGCCCGGATGTCGCCGACGACGTTCGGCGTCCCCGCCTCTTCGCGGGCTTCGAGGCTGTCGCTGTAGTCATGCGTCTCCGGCGAGACGAATTTCACCGTCCCCCCACCCGGCCAGGAGGGCTTGTTCGTTGCCAAGCCGCCGCGCCGGACGATCAAAATGCCGGAAGCGCCCGGGCCGCCAATGAACTTGTGTGGCGAGAGAACGATGGCGTCGATCTCCGCAGAGCCGCTCGGCGACATCGAAATCGGTACATAGGGACCGGCCCCTGCATAATCCCAGATCATCTTGGCCCCGGCCGATTTCACCAAGTCGGTAATCGCCGCGACGTCGCTGGTGATTCCCGTAATGTTCGAGGCCGCGGACAATGTACAGATGGTCAGGTCGGGAGATCCGGTTCGCAGCGCCTGATCCAGAAGGAAAAGGTCCGGCCCGCCCATGGGCGACTCGGTCAGCTCTACGATTTCCGCCCCGCTTTCGCGCCAGGGAAGTATGTTGGAGTGGTGCTCGTACGGACCAATGATGACCCGTACGGTCTTCCCTGCCGCGATCGCTTCGGTGACGCCGAACAGTTTGACGAGGCGGTTCAGCCCTGAAGTCGCGCCGGATCCGGTAAAGATGACCGCATGTCTCTCATCCGCTCCGCAGCATTCGGCGATCAACGCCCGCGCCTCCCGCCGCATGCGGGTCATGAAACCGCCGCAGTAGGAAGCCTCGGTATGGCTGTTGGCGTAAAATGGCAGAACGTCTTCCAGGATGAAACGTTCAACTGTTAGAAGCGCCCGGCCGGATGCAACATAGTCGGCATAGACCAGGTTCCTGATGCCGTAGGGCCCCTCAATCTGCGAAGTGGCCCCGACGAGATCATCCCGCAGGAATTCTATAACACCGCTGCGGTCCAGCCCTCGGCGAAACCGCTCAAGAGGCGTGACGTTGTCTTTTGGCTCATAGCGGACAGCTTGCACGATCACCTCCGAGGCTTGGATGTTGACATCGATTGTATTCTGCCGCACCGTCGAAATGTTCACCTATTTTCTGCAGTTCATCCCGGATTTTGTGTCACATGATCGAATCTCAAGCTAAAGTCGATGGATTCGATCTGAAGATTCTGGCGGCGCTGCAGAAGGATTCGAACCTCTCGCAGCGCGAACTGGCCGAGAAGGTAGGGTTGTCGCAAAATGCCTGCTGGCGCCGTCTCCAGCGGCTTCACTCGATCGGAATGATCCGCGGGTCCCATAGCGATATAGATATCGGCGCGTTGGGCCTCGATCTCATCGTGTTCGTGATGATTCGCACCCGTCACCACTCCAAGGAGTGGAGCGACGGCTTCAGGGCGCATGTCGAGAAACTTCCAGAAGTCATTGATTTTTACCGCATCGGCGGGGAATGGGACTACCTGATCAAAGTCGTCACCAGGGGCATGTCCGGCTATGACGCCTTTTATCAGAAGCTCATCACAAATTTCGACCTCGCCACCGTGACGGGCTTCTTTTCGATGGAAGCGATCATTGACAACCGCCCTGTGGATTTGACGCGTCTCCGGTGAGCCTCTCGAATTGCGCACTCTCATGGCCATTGTCGATCGCTTGCGGCTCGAAACGGCCGCGGCGCGTCGTTCACGATTAGCGCCGCGTCGCTCATGGACGTTTGAAATCGGCATGCTTGTGGCCTCATGCCGCTCCCGTCCGATCGGATGCGGCGGGACGACAAGAGGGGGAGATCTGCCGTGAGCTATATCATCAGCACCGCCTATGCGGCGGTTCTTCTCAGCGCCATCTTCGTCATCGTCCGCTGGGGCAATGTCCACTGTCGCGGGCAAACTCCTGTCGGCATATACACCTTCGTGGCGCTGCTGTTCACGGCTGGACTGGATATGGGCCTGGTCATGCTCCCCTTGACCGAGTTTCCGGCCTATGCGGCTGATAGCGCCTACGGCTTCACTAATCCCCTCGCAATCGAGTTCGGCATGTGGGGACCATTGGTCTGGATGATGTACTTCCTCTCGGCCTTCTACTTCGTGGTGCTCGAGCCTCGGCTCAGAATCTTCGAGATCGCCCTCGTCAAATGGGTCTACAATCTCACGGTCATCGCGACATGCGCATTCACCTGCTATCTCTTCCTCACGGCATTGCCGAGCTATATCGAGGGAATCTCGATGCCGGCGCGCTGGGCTATCGTCGTCGCCGTCATCGCGGCGTCCGTCTATTCCAGCAGCAACGTCAGCTTCATGAAATGGCTGGCCGTCACCTCGACATGGATGTTCGTGACCCTGGCTGTCGTGGCGCTTTTGGCAGCCGCCTATTATTACAGCGATATAGGCATCAGCGGCCTTGCGTCGAATATGGGCCTGCTGTCGGACTATTTTGCCAATCTGCACCGCTTCGTCAGCCCGATCACGGAATATCACGAGTTCTACCTTTTCTGGTGGTTCTCCTGGAGCATCATGATCGGTCAGTTCGTTTCCATGTTCGTCGGAGGGCTGAGGACATGGCGGCTGGCGGTCGCCATGATCCTCCTGC
Source organism: Ensifer sp. R1-3 (assembly GCF_056739175.1). Lineage (NCBI taxonomy): Bacteria > Pseudomonadati > Pseudomonadota > Alphaproteobacteria > Hyphomicrobiales > Rhizobiaceae > Ensifer > Ensifer sp. R1-3. Next base: position 957,999 of record NZ_CP096515.1, on the reverse strand, counting down.
CTTCGATCCCCTTGGCGGTGTGGTTCGCGGTGCTTTACATCTATTTCCAGCAGCAGATCGTTATCCCGGCTTGGCTGAACTGGTTCATGGTCACGGTCGGCATCATCTTCGTCGTGAATTCGCTCGACTCCCTGATCCGTCTCTACGGCCTCAATCTCGGCTGGACGAAGTCGCGGCTCGGAGCGAGAGCATACTATCCGCTGCACTTCCTTCTTCAGCTCGGCCTGGTCATGGCCTACCAGTTCACGCCGTTCAGGATCGAATGGGTGGGCGTGATCGTGATCGGCATTTACGCGGCGATCTATGTGCTCATTCTGCGCCACCACGTCCATGTTCGGGCGGCAGTGACCGAGGCGCGGTGCGCCGCAGCTTAAGGCCAGAGCGGGATGAGGAAAAGTGTGTGCGGTTTTCCGCCCGCATCCCGCGTCTCAACTTTTTGGAATCGATCACGTTCATGTTTTGAGGTCGACCCGACGTGATCTAGGGGCTGAATTTGCGCGGCTCGGCCTTGTCGATATCCTTTGCAACCGCCGAGGCGTCGCCAATTGCGCAAATGAGCGTAGGCTTCACGATCATCGGCATGTGGCACGGGCGCCGATGGCCGGGAGATCATAGCGCTTTCGCCCCAAGCCGAGGAGTTGCGCGCTGTGTCGGCATCCCGGAACTACTCTCCCCAAGCCTTTCATCCCGGCGAAATCGATTTACTCGGCCGTGTGTTCGAGCAACTGCTGGAAGAGCGTCAGGTACCCAACTGCGGCGACCAGGCGGAGGCGCTGGCCGCAAGATTGATCTCGATCTATCAATCGGGCGAGCGAAGGATCGAGATACTGAAAAAACTGACGCTGCATTCCTGACGCGGGCGTGGCAAACGATCGGCCGGAACGGATCGCAGCCGTCCGGAGCATTCGCGGGAAAACTGTGTGCCGTCCGGCGTCGAGATGCCCGGTTGCGGCAGGAGCAGGTTGATTCAGATAAAATTAACCGTGACAGGCGTCGGTGACCTTCTTCGTCGATGTTTGCCCCGGTTTGCTCGCATTCACCTTGCCATGATGGGGGATGGATAAAGCGGGACTCGCCTTTCTGGTGCTCATACTCGTGCTCATCTCTATCGTGATGAGCATACTTGCGGTCGAGCGAGAACCGGAGGCGCCGCCCACCGGGTCGATCATCGCCCCAGCCGTCCGAACCCGTCATGGCTGTCGGCGGCTCCAAAGAAGCCGAAGGCCATTTGCAAGATAGTACACTGTCGCACTTGGCTTCGCGGGACGCGTGGATCTCAGTTGAACGTGTGCACTCTGAGTTTCAGGCTGCCGTCTGCCTGTTTCTCAAAGACATGGGTTGCCACTCCAGCCCATGGCTGATCGGCACCTTTGGCGTCTTTGCCCTTGGCCGACCATTTCGCTGTGCCGATCAGCAGGTTGCCCTCGCCTTGCGCCTCGATCAATTCAAGCTTGTGGCCTGTCACGCCCATGCCGAAGATCCCGCCAAAGAATTTCTCAACCCCGGCAGGTCCCTTGATCACGTCATGGGTGGCAGGCAAGAAAATAGCGTCGTCCGTGTAGAACGCCGCGATGGCTTTTGCGTCCGCATTGTTGAATGCTGCGTCCCACGCCGAGTAGGCGGCCTTTACGTCGTCGCCCGGGTCGGCCCTGGCAGAGGCGAGCGAGAAGAGGCAAATACCGAACACGGCGAACATGGCAGTCAGAAGTCTGGCCATGGCATCCTCCCCAAAAGGATGGCGGCATGGAAAGATGCCGTCTTACAAAGCATACGCTCCGATTGCCGGGGAGTTAACCCACCCATTCGGGTAGCAGTAGCAGTGTTCTGATGATTGGGCGTGTTGAGATACCCGCCGCCGCTTGTTTGATCTCCTCATCCCTGTGCTCGTCACAGGGATGAGGGTGAGTGAGATTGCAGTCCTCCGGGAGGTATCCGGAGGCACCCGTCGCGCATGGCCCTGCACTTCCTTTCCATGCTCGCCTGGATTTATGGATCCTCCACAAGTCCGTCACGGCACCTATACCTCAGCCCGCAAACCCGCCCTCGTCCAGGAACCGCTGCTCATCCTCCGTCATTGCTCTTGCGAGTATCCAGTTCCGGTGCGGGAAGCGGCCGAAGCGGCGGATGATGTCGCGGTGGCCTTTGGCGTGCGAAAGGCTCGGCTCGCCGAGGCGGCGCGCAAGCTCGACCGATTGTTCCTGATCGGCGAGCCTTTCCGAGTGGGCGAAGGGAAGATAGAAGAAGAGCTTCAGGTCGGCCGGTCCCTTGAGATCGTAACCCGCGTTGATCGCCGCCCGTGCAACGCCGAGCGCCAGTGCGTCGGTCTCGTACATGCGTGGCGTGCCGCGAAAAGCGTTGCGGGGGAATTGATCAAGAAGAAGAATGAGTGCCAGAGTCTTCTCCGGCGAAACCGTCCAGTCCAGGAGCTCACCGCGTGCCGCCGCCTTATGGCTTGTGAGGAAGCGCTCGCGAAAGGCGCGGTCGAATTCGGCCTCCTTGGCGAACCACCGCGTCGGCCCCGCTTCGCGCCAGAAGCGAATGATGGCCGCTGCCTCGTCGCTCCCCGCAAGCGCCTCGCGCAGTCGCATGTTGAAGGCCCGATCAGCAGGTGCTGGCGCGCGGCTTTGCTCCTCTGCAGGCTGCGAGTTGCGCAGCGCCAGGGCTTCGATGTAGCCGATGAAATCGCTCATTTGTTCCTCCGCTTGGTTGGAGACCGCAAGGCCTCGGCACGCCGAAGGACTACGCTTTTGCCGATGCTGAATGAACTGATATGATTTCACCATTATGCTGAACGAAATTGATCTCTCTCGCGCCGACCTCAACCTGCTGGTGCTCTTCGAAACGGTATTCGACGAGAGGAATGTCGGTCGCGCCGCGGAAAGGCTGAACCTCTCCGCGTCCGCCGTCAGCCACGGTCTCGGCCGCTTGCGGCGCCTGCTCAACGATCCGCTATTCCTAAAGACGCCGAAGGGTGTGGTGCCGACCGAGCGGGCAAAGGAACTGGAGGCGCCGATCCGCGATGTCCTCGCGCGAGTGAGAACTGTCATCTCCACCGCCGAACCCTTCGATCCGGCGCGCTCCCGCCGCCGCTTCACGATCGGCACGGCCGACGGCTTTTCGGTTTTCCTGCCACCGTTGCTCGACGAGATCGCCCGCACTGCGCCGGGCATCGATCTCGTCGTCCGGCACATGCAGATGGAGACGGCGCTTTCCGATCTCGACGGGCGGCTGATCGATGTGGCGATCGCACCTTTTTACGAGCTGCCGGCCCGATTCGCCGCCCAACGGCTGTACGAGGACGACTTCGTGATCGCCGCGCAGAGCCGCCATCCCTTTCTGAAAAACCCGACGCTCGAGAACTACTGCCGCATGCAGCACCTGCTCGTCGCGCCGAGAGGCGACCCATCGGGCATCGTCGACGAGTTGCTCGAAAGCCGTGGCCTTTCCCGTCGCGTGGCCTTGGCCGTGCCGAATTTCATGCTGGCGCTCGATCTCCTCACCAAGACGCAGCTCGTCTGCGTTCTGCCGAAACGGTTCGTCGAGATGCATGCGGAGCGTTTCGCAGTCGCTACTGCAAAGCTGCCGCTGGATCTCGGCGCGCCCACCATTCAGGCGGTTGCGCCGAAGGCAGCGCTCATGGACGGCGGCCTCGTTTGGCTCCTCGATGTGCTTGGGCGAACCCACTGACGTGCAGTTTCGCAATGCCTGCTACTCGATCAATGATCCAGAGAGTTTCGGAACACGAGCTGGTGAAGATGCTCATCGCCCGTCTGGACGGACGCCAGGCGAAGGAAGCGCCGGGAGACGATTGGAAGGGCTGGTGGCCTGACGATGACGGCGGGGACGACGACGGCGGCAGCCCCGCTCCTCAAGATCGCGAGATGGCCTGACGCAAACAGAGCTGCAGTTGGATTGGCCGGATCCGCTGCAGCTCCGATTACGACGTTGCCATCAACTAGCTGGGCCCATTCGCCCCGTTCCATCCAAGGGAACCGCTTCGAACGTCGCTTCTGCTATGGAGATAGTGAGGGCGAAAGCGGGTTCAAGAGGCAGTATCGGACCTTTGTCTGGTTGATCAATGACAAAGGTCTGAGGCACGCCGCCGAGCGAAACCTTTCACGCATATTGGAGTTGTCACCCTCGAGCGGCGACCCAGCCGCTTGGGTGAGTGATGGCCTCAGAGCTGTAAAGATTGTCCCTTCTCCGCAGCTCTGAGGCTCCACCAACTACAGCGCATTGGGGAATTGATTGATGCAAGACAGAGACGACCACGCGTTGCCGGAGCAAAGTGCATCATCCGAAGAGAATACGGGACTAGAAACTGGAAAGAAAACGATTGCGAAGCGGCGGAAGTCGGTTGGCGTCATCCGCGATGCCGATCCCGGACGCCTGAAGGCGCTGGAATATCTCGGCAGAAGGTGGCTGTCACTTCGATAAGCCGGACGCGGCGTCACCCTCCCCGAAGAAGTATCGCCAGGCCGCGCTTGACGACATCAGCAAAGTCACGCCAAGCGCACTTCGCCCTTTGCGGCAGAGCGAACCTGCTGCGCGGTGATGGCGCTCTTTGGTATCTCCTGATTACGACCATGGGGTGTGGGATTACGACGGATGGGCTAATGGCCCTCAGCAGGCGTGAGGCGCTAGGTTCTTTCAGCCGTCTCGCACGGGGAGGAGGCGGTTAGAGGTCGGGCGCTTCTGGCGGCTGGCCTCGCCCTGGGGCTGACACGAAGGCGGTCAGAGGCCTGCCGCCGCCGAGGCGGCCAACCTCGCCGGCACGGTGACCAAGATGGATTACGACTGGAGCGGCAAAAGAACACGCAGAATGAAAGCTTTAAAGCTGGCCGTCATGACCGCCCTTGGAACCGCGTTGGCGGTCTTCCTGTGGGAGGCATCGACCTAATCAAAGCCGGCGAAGCTGCAGATGTGCCGCGTGGAACCTTTCCTAACAGTATCTGTTGCAACGGTTAGCTCGACGAAGTTTGCGAGCGCCGACATGGATGTGCAAAAGGCAGGAATGGCACGGCTGTTTTTGGCAGCACCAGATCTCCGCGGCAGCGCGTGGATGATGCAAAGCCCCGCATTTCGGAAGCTCTGCGAGGCTTACGAGCATGCGTGTTTGCGGCGCGACCTCCTTCGCTGCTCAGCCCTGAAAGACGAAGGGGCCCTGCTCAGGTCCGAAACGGAGTGCAAAAGCCTTGAAGCAGCCGCAATCGCTTGCATTCGCAAGCAGCGGCAATTGTCGGGGCTTGCTTGAAAGACGCCCTCAAGGCAGCACCGCCACAAGAAGCGCGGCGATATAAGCGACTGCGGCGAAAGCTGCGACCCATTCTATAACCTTGACGCGTTCGGAAGGACGCATCGCATTCCTCCTTTGGTGCGCCCCTAGCTAAGAAACGCTCCTGCTTAAGGAACGTTTCAGTCCAGCCACGGCCCCGAATATCGGGGGCGACGGGAAGAGTATCCCGAGCAATTTTGCCACCTTGCCGTTTGGGAGGAACTGCCTGCCCTATGGACGATAAAATCACGAAAGCGCCGCAATCAGTTCACCGGCCATTCAGCTATGCTGATCGATGATCAGCCTGAGATTTCAATGGTTTTGCCGAAAGGTCGAGCAATGGCTACGCGCATCTACGGAACGAACTACGCCGACATCATCAAGCAGAACGGCTATATCGCGATCGAGATCTACGCCTACGATGGCGACGACGACATCTACCTGAACCGGACTGACAGCTACGGCGGATACAATTTCGTCGATGCGGGCTACGGCAACGATCTCGTGGTGAACTCCTACGAAGGAGGCAACGACATTTACCTTGGTGGCGGCAACGACATCTATGTCGCCGACATTCGCGCACGCGATGCCAGCTCCTACGACATTGTCTATGGCGGCAGCGGCAATGACCGTTTCGAGATCGAAGGCTATGCGAGCGATTATTACGGCGAAAGCGGTAACGACACCTTCTTCTCAGTCGGCTTCAACAACTACTTCAACGGCGGCACGGGCACCGACACTATCAGCTACCAGTTCCAGGATGATTGGAGCGCGGAGCGCGGCAAGGGCGTGACGATCGACCTCGGCTATAACTATGCGACTACCGGCAGCGGTCGGCGTGAGGACCTCATCAGCATTGAAAACGCCACCGGCACGAATTACGGCCATGATGATATAACCGGCAGCGCCGTAGCCAACACCCTGCGCGGGCTCGGCGGCCACGACATTATCGAGGGCCTCGGCGGTAATGATGTTCTCGACGGCGGCAGCGGCGACGACGACCTTTATGGTGGCTCCGGCGCCGACATCCTGCGCGGCGGCACCGGCTTCGACTACCTGGTCGGCGGAACCGGCACCGACAGTTTCGATTTCAACTCAATCAGCGAATCGGCCGTAGGCAGCCGGCGCGATGTGATCACCGATTTCCATCGGTCGGAATTCGACGTCATCGATCTTTCCACAATCGATGCGGACACGACCTGGAGCGGAAACCAGAGCTTCACCTATATCGGCGGGAATGCCTTCTCGGGCGAGGCTGGAGAGCTCAACTTCCGCTCCGGAATCATCTCGGGCGACGTCAATGGCGATGGCTACGCTGATTTCCAGGTAAGGGTGAACGGCGCCACGAGCCTCAGGGTCGACGATTTCTTCCTTTAACTGCGATCAAGTCTATCAGCCTCGAGCAGTCAACAGCAGGTACATAGACGCTCCGAGACCATTAGTCGTGGCCGCCTCTGAAGGCGATCTCGATGCTATGGAAAAGCTTACAAAGCAGGGCTTCCCGATGATCAAGCATGTCGGGCGCAACATCAGTCCGATTGCTGAACTGGAAGAGCCTCGGTTCGAGACGGCCGCGACCTACGGGCGGTGACCGGCTATAGAAGCACCGGGGTCATCATGTTAAGGGTGATGACCCCGTCCATATCCCGCGTTTATACCTTGAACTGGCAGAACGGCGAGGCAAATTGAAGCCGCAGATTTAACGCACCAGTTGTATCATCCACGATCCCCACGGTAAGAATCCATATTTGAATCTGAACCGATTCGTCGGCTTTCAGGATGGGTCGCGGGGATTTCGGTGCACATTACAAAAGTGGTCATCAAAAACTACCGGTGCTTGCCGGACTCGACGATTGATCTCAATCCGAACCTGAACGTCATTGTCGGCGACAATGAATGCGGGAAATCGACCCTTCTGGAAGCAACACACCTTGCCTTGAGTGGGCAGATCAACGGCCGTGCTATTCAGGGGGAACTGCACCCTTACCTCTTCAATTCCAAGGTGGTCACCGAATACATCGCGGCCTTGCACAAGAAGTATGTCGGTCCGCCGCCTCCGATTCTGATCGAGCTATATTTCTCGGACAATCCCGACCTGACGAAGCTGAAAGGACGGATAAACTCCCTGAAGCTTGACGTTCCAGGCGTCAGAATGCTGATCGAATTCAACGAAGGCTACCGGGCTGAGTATGAGGACTATATCGCCGATCCCTCGCTCATTCGAACGGTTCCAGTAGAGCATTACATTGTCCGGTGGCGCGATTTCGCCGACAACGATGTGACAGCACGATCTATTCCGGTTCGACCCAGCTACATCGACGCGAGCACCCTGCGGAACAACGGTGTTGCTAATCGATATGTCCTGGATGTGGTCAAGGACAGCCTGACGCGTGAGGAGCAGGTCAGTCTCGCTCTCTCATATCGGCAGATGAAAGATCGCTTCCTCGCCGACCCTAAGGTGGCAGCGATCAATTCAGGTCTTGAAGCGAAGAAAGGGCATGTTTCTGACAAGGCGATCACCGTGTCGCTCGACAGTTCGGCTCGGGCAAGCTGGGAGTCAGGTGTGATGCCGCACCTTGATGAGATTCCGATGACGCTTGTTGGCAAAGGTGAACAAAGCTCCGTCAAAATCAAGCTAGCCCTGGATGTTGCGGACAGCTCCCACGTTTTCTTGATCGAGGAAGCTGAGAACCATCTTTCATTTACAAATCTCGCAAGCTTGATCGCTCATATCGCCGCCAAACGCGGAGACCGGCAGCTCCTGATAACCACCCACAGCAGCTACGTGATGAACAAGCTTGGAGTCGATTCGGTTTTGATGTTCATGAACGGCATCGCAACCAAGCTAACCGCGCTCGACCCGAATACCCGGGATTACTTCCTGAAACTGCCGGGCTACGACACGCTTCGACTGGTGCTATCAAAGCGCGCGATCTTGGTTGAAGGGCCTTCCGATGAGCTAATTGTGCAGAAGGCCTTTCATCGAAGGCACGGAAAGATGCCCATTGAGGCGGGCGTCGATGTCATCAGTGTCAGCTCTCTCGCATTCAAACGCTTTTTGGAAATCGCTGACATATTGAATACCAAGGTCGACGTGGTGACCGACAACGATGGGGACGTGGCTCGGCTGCAGCAAAAATACGCCGATTATCTCAAGCATAAACACATCGCAGTTCAGTACGACCCGACGAGAATGCGAGGACATTGGAGCCCCAACTTCTCAAGGCCAATGACCGGGCTGTGTTGAATGATATCCTGGGCACCACGTACACCACGGATGAAGACCTGCTGAAGTTCATGCAGAATAACAAAACCGAGGTCGCTCTACGGCTTTTTGAAACCGATAAAGCGTGGAACGTACCGGAGTATATCAACCGTGCGGTCGCCTAACCGGATCGTCATTGCCGCTGCAGGTGGTGGAAAGACAACACGCATCGTTGACGAGGTGCTGGCCGACAAGTCGGTCCGGTCGGCAATCATCACCTACACCAGAAACAACGTTCGCGAGATTCAGGCCACGTTCTATCAGCGTGGGCAAGCCATCCCGCCCCATGTGGAAATAATTCCCTGGTACACCTTCCTTCTGCGAGAAATGGCTCGGCCGTACAGGAACCACAAATACGGAAAACGCATCGACGGGATTTTTTGGACAGAGACGACCGTCGACCGGTTTGCTCCCAAATCGGACGCTGGTCGCTATTATTTCGGCAATTCGTCGAACATCTACTCGAACAAGCTCGCGGAGTTCGTCTGCGACTGTAACGCGATATCCGACAACGCGATCGTGCGTCGGTTGGAGCAGCGCTTTGAACGCGTCTATATCGACGAAATTCAGGATTTCGCTGGATACGACCTCGACATCCTCGAACTACTGCTCAGGTCCAATCTTGAGGTGGTTCTTGTAGGCGATCCCCGACAATCCACCTTCACGACCAACAATGCCAATCGTCACAAAGGCTTTCGCGGACCCGATATCATCAAGAAATTTCGGGAGTGGGAGAAAAAGAAGCTCGTTGAACTGCAGCGTCAGGTCGAGACGCACCGGTGCAACCAAATGATTGCAGACCTAGCCGACAGCTTCTATCCCGACCACGAAAAGACACGGTCGCGAAACAAGGACATGACCGGTCATGACGGCGTGTTTTCGATAAAGACAGGTCACGTTACCGAGTACATCAACAAGTTTAAGCCGCAGGTCCTACGATTATCTGTGAAAACGGAATGCGCTGGTTTTCCAGCCCTGAACTTTGGAGAGTCGAAGGGTATGACTTTCGACCGAATACTAATATTCCCGCATAAGAAGGCGCAGAAATGGCTGAAGACGGGAGACTATGAGCTTGTGAGCGGTGTCAAACCCGAGCTGTATGTCGGAGTTACCAGGGCCCGCTACAGCGTGACATTCGTGTACGACGGAACTTCAGCTCTAAAAGAGATCGTCCCACACTAAGGCATGTCGCGGTAGTCCTGAAGGAGCGCGCTAATCCGTTGGTGGACTGCTGCGTTTCGCCAACTGAGCATTGGGGTCATTGTCGTCGCCTGTTCGAGTCCAGTTCAGCGATGTTGAGCCACGCCGTCAGGCGATGTCGGCGAAGACGTTGAGCCGACCTTGCTGCACAAGCAGCCCTATTGCCTGTAGTGTTCGATTTCTTGCAACACTGCTTCTACGAACCCTGCTTGCAGCCCAAGATAAGCCAATCGACATTCTGCGGTCGCAGCGATTTCTGGAGCCACCTCTCTTAGAATTTTTGCTAAGCCTAGTCGAAGTTGCTGTGTTGTGCGACTCCGGTCTGTGGTCCGTCGCAAGGATTGCGCTTCGTCAAAGAGTTGCCCAATGATGTACGGCTTATGCGGTCGCTCATTCCTGACCGAGAGAGTCAGGTCCGGTTCCTGCATACCTAAGGGTCCAAAGCTGAAAAGAAAGTTTGAATAAAATTCATACCCTGGTGGCAAAAGCATTTTTAAGTCTCCCAGTTTACGAGTGCATCGAACCTGGGCCTGAAAGACACCAATTTGCTAAATGTGGTTGTAAAAAATTCGCTCAAGCAACTGGGGCCGGTCAGTTGTAGAGACTACCTCAGTCTGAAAAGAGCTTTTGGTAAATTCAGACAAACTAAAGCCAAAACTAGAGGTCTGAAGGTAGCGTCTAAATTCGCCGCGAAACATCGTTGGCTTGCATGCGACTGTCAGGGCGAGACAGCTCGCCCACCAATTTTACACCCTCATGCAAAGAACGGAATACAACGCGAGCCTTACGCACGAAATTTCCCTCACGCAGAACACTGTGAATTTGCGAAATATCCTTAGCAACAGTCTTGGCCCAGGACACTCCGAGGGTAATCAGAGCGTATGCACATCCTTGCCTAGGAAAAACCCATTTTGCTCTCGTTGACAGTGCGCTGGAGAAGGCAACCTTAGACCAGGTAATTGATTGCAAAACATACCTCGAAACATTCGGCCTCGAAGTCAAATCTTGAAGCCGCTATCCGACATGGGGCCGCGTCTCCCGACAGAGCGGCCGGTATGCATTCCCGACTTCGTTGTTAGTGCCCAAGGACCACTAGTATTGAACTCCACTGTCGTCGTTGAGACCATGGGTTACGATACAAAGGCCTATCGGAGCCGAAAACGCGAGATGAAAAAGTGGTTCCGGATGATCGGTGGAACAGGCAAGTATGGTACTCCGATTGTTGAGCACGACCGGTCTGGGGAAACGGATGAGACAGAGATCGCCAGTATAGACTCAAAACTTTGGACGAAATTGCGCAACAACCTGTCCACTGCGCGTGGCCCCCGAAGGAAAAAGCCTGAACCCGGAGGCTGAAGCTGCTTGCCAGTGGGCAGCAGATTAGGACCATCGGTCAGAGCTTTGAGAAGGCACCAAGGCTTGAAAGCATTCATTCAGGTGAAGTTGATGGGCCCAGGTCTGACACGTTGAACAGACCTCTCAGATTGCGACCGTGTGTTACTTTTCGGCAGCCAACTCAATCAAAAGCTCGTCGATCTCGTCAAATCCAAGTCCGTCCAGATCGAGTTGCGCTATCTGTTGAAGGGCATCGTGGCGATCCGCTGGAGCTTTCAGATGCCTTGCCAGCCGCTCTGCTAGGGGCAATGGAATGCCAGCCTCATCGACTTGTTTCATCCACGCTGGCCGGAACCAGCTTTCCAATGACGCGATATACGGCCCATAGTTCGCGTCCTCTCGGGGCTCATTCATCAGGACCAGTGCTTCAATCGCGGCGAGCGACCTGGGAAATGCGAATTCGCATGCCTGGAGGAAGCGGAAAGCGTCATCCACGCCCTTCCCTTTATCATTTGGAGAGAAAGTCCGCTCGAACCAGCGAAGGAACTTCGGCAACGTTGAAATCTTCTGAAGCTGCGCCCATGTCCAAGCAACCTGCTTCCCACTGCCCATGCCAAACTGATCGCCTCTAGCTCTGGCGGTTATGACAGCAATCTCGGCGACCTCGATCCTTTGCTCCTTATTAGGGAAGCCCTTCCATATCAGTAAGGCGGGATCGTTCTTTAGAGTTTGTTGGATGCGGTCATTTGCTGCAACGAGGTTGTCGACCCCAAGAGCCCCATGCTCTTTGAGGACAGCGATTGACAGTCCTGTGGTGGCGCGCAGTTGGTCCTTTCTAGTTTTACCCGCAGGCGGCAGCTCGTCGTTCTCGATGTTCATGAGGATGTAGTCTGACGACGAAGCGGGGTCGGAAAGAACCGGTATCTCTACATTGGTTTCCACGACTTCTGGCGGGGTGTAGTAAAGGAACGCTCGCCCGACGAAGTGTCTCATCATCCGGCCTACACGTCCGCGAATGTTGGCGAACGAGAAGAAGTCTAGATCGGCCCGGTGGTTGATTTTTTTGTCGAAAATGAAAACGTTGGCCGCTGACGTGTTCACACCTTCCACCAGCGTGGACGTGCAGATGAGGATTTTGATCATGCCACGGTCAAAAAGCTGGATGAAGAGCTGACCGAGAGAACGAGGAAGCCTTCCATGGTGGACAGCGATTGCTTTTTCGGTACCCTCTCCCACTGGCCAGGACTTATGATAATTCTCAGCAATCCAGGTCTTCAGCAGCGTTCCAATGCGGCTATCTGTCCCTAGCTTCGCTGCAATAAATTCCTTCATAAGATTTTGAGCTGAGCCAGGAGTTGCCGTAAAGACGATGGAGCTTTCATCTGCGACACCGGCCAAATCAGCCAAGAGCGCATCCTTTTTGTCCTCACGAGCCGACCGGTCAAAGATATTGACCGATACGGTTCGGTAATCTGTCTGTACGAAGCGGAAACTTCCTCTGTACTGATCACCCAAGAGGATGTTTTTGATGTGAGGCCCTGCCATAAAGCACTGCGCTGATTTCGGTAGCGCGCGATAGAGCGCGATGTTCAGGTTCTCGTATCTGTCATCTTTGCGTGTGGGATCGAGCTTGTAGAACTCATCGACGAAAAGCAGATCGATTTTCTTGACGTCTTTTCGTTGCAAGAACCGTTCCTGCGTAAGAACGAAAATCGTTGGGACGGTGGGATCGTAACCATCAGTCACGGTCGTGATGATATCATATCTGTCGCTAAAGCGCCGGGTGAGACGCCGTCGCGTTTCATCGATCAGCGCAATTGTCGGCAACAGCATCACAACCGTGTGTGGCGACTTGTACGTGAGAAACGCATCGACGAGCATGCTTTTGCCAAAGCTTGTCGGAGCGCTCAATATGACATTGTCGCCCGCCAGCAGGTGGAGCAAAATCTCCATTTGCTTGGAGTGCAGGTAAAGCTTCTCGTCAAGTTGGACAGCATGGGCCTCAATGACGGCTTGGCCGAATAGGCTGAACTTCTCGCCGTCAACGTAAGGATACAGTCCACACTCCTCGGCCAGCATCTCCACGACGTTGAGGCAGTCTTTAGGGATTTGACCCTGGCGGCGGGCCTCCAGAAGGCGGATCGATATTTCAAGTGCTGCGTCGTCCTCGCGGTCCGAGGAATCTGCAAGCAGGCTTCCTGCGCTGGCCATTGCGTCGAAAATGTCGTCGGCACTTAACATTGCCGCTGGCTCCAGCGTGCGCAAACGTTCCAAAATCGTCATAGAAAGGCCTCAAGCTTTTTGTCGAAACTGTCGATCACTGCTTTCTTGTCGTTCATTGGCACGAACATCAGCACGAAACGGGCGGTCAGGCCCGCTGCTTTGTCAGCGAAATAACCCCGCAGCTTCTCCGCTTCGGCCTTTAGTTCAGCGGTGTATTTCGCCGAAAGAACCTTATGAGAGGCCACTGTGTCGCTGTTGTACGCGATCAAAATTGGAAAAACCGCCCGCTTTAGCAGCTCATCCTTGGATGTTTGGGGCTTGAAGGCTTTTTTAACGGCTTCCCTGTTGGGAACTCCTTCCGCGACGTGACCTAGAATCATGGTCTTTTCCATGTCGAGAAAGGCCGGGAGGAGGTGCTCTTTGACTGATTTGACAGCGTCCTGGATTCCGCGCAAGGGATCGGAGTAAAACTTCGATTCTCCGAGCCAGATTTCGAAATCGTCGCCTTTCGGCAGGATATGAACGCCGTCAAACCCCTTCACCGTGTCATTGGAAGAGGTCTTGAGCACGAGCTTACACAACACCGGAGAGGTGCCGAAGTGTAAGATGCACGCTAAATGGAAAATAAGCTCGCCAATTTCGCCTCGGCTCGCCGTCTTCTTCGTATTGTAGATGTGTGCAGCGGCGAGCTGGAGCATCTCGACAAAATTACTGGCTCCGAACGCTAGCTGGTTTTCCTGGCTTAACGCCGCAAACGGCAACCATTGGAAGAGGTGATCAGCAAACGGTTTCGCCCGCCAATGGTCGCTGTCATAACCTGCACATAGTGCGGAGAAAGGCGGCAGGTTGATACAGTCTGCGCGGACTGCCAGAAATTTATCGGGATATTTCAGCATTTTCTGCCGCGCCGCCTCAACCTTGCATAGAATCAGTCAAAAAAACTCTATCTAGTTCATCCGCATTCACAACAACTCGCGGCAAGATTAACGTGGAAAGACATGCGGGCTAAGTATCCGCAAGCAAGGCGATCTCAAACAGGTTTTAATACAGCCAAGAGCGCGAAGACGAGTTGTCTGAAAGCAGAACCGCCAGGATGTGGATTGCAATGATCTGGAGTGTGAAGTGACCGCAGTTCTTTGACGGTGCCACGCTTGCGGCAGTTGCGGCGGTGGTCACGCTATGCGAAGAGACCGATTCTCACCCGTTGATTCGATCAATCGCAAAGGATCGTCGTTTCAATCAACGGATGAGTCGGGCTATATGGTTGGCGACCCCTGCAGGACTCGAACCTGCGACAACCTGCTTAGAAGGCAGGTGCTCTATCCAGCTGAGCTAAGGGGCCGTCTCAGCACGTGAGCCTCAATGGGTCCAGGGCTGCATCCGGTTGAAGCGGAAATTGTCCGAATAGGAAACATTCTTGCGAGCCGCATCCTTGGGCGCGATCACGCGATACTCGATGCCGTTGCGCTCGGCATAGGCGATCGCCTGCTCAGCACTCTCGAAGGTCAGGCGAACCTGCTGCCGCGTGTCGGCGGAACTCGTATAGCCCATGATCGGGTCGATCGTGCGCGGTCTCTCCTGATCGAACTCCAGCACCCACAGATGCGTCTTGGCCTTGCCGGACTGCATTGCTGTCTTTGCGGGACGATAGATCTTCGCGGACATTGTTTCGAACGGCTCCCGTTGACCAAGAGATCAATGTTTTCACGTGATTGGATGGTCGGAGTGGAGAGATTCGAACTCCCGACCCTCTGGTCCCAAACCAGATGCGCTACCAGACTGCGCTACACTCCGCACCACGAAGGCGGAGATACACGCTTCGCCCTGCTGCTGCAACAGCAAATTTCGCGGCTGACGCGGAGCCGGCGGATGCTTCAGTTCGCCCGCTTCGTCGCCGGAAGTCCCGCGCCTTCGAGCCTGTCCCCGGGGCTGACGCCGAGCCGCTTCACGGTTCCGGCGTTAAGCTCGAGCACATAGGCCACGGGTTCCCTGGAATCGATAATCGCTTCGGAATGCGGAACCGCGTTCTCGTGGATGGTGCGGATCGTGCCGTCACTTGCGATGAAAAGCATGTCGAGCGGCAGATAGGTGTTCTTCATCCACATCATCACCGGCCGCGTCTCGCCGAAATCGAACAGCATGCCGTGATCCGGCGCCATCTGCCGGCGATACATCAGCCCCTGCTCGCGCTGACTCGGGTCGACCGCGAGCTCCACCGTCAGATCATGCGTGCGTCCGCTCGCCGTTATCAGCCGCACCCGCTCCTTCGCAAAGGAAACCTCGGCCATGGCTGAGGCAACGAGCAGCAACAACAAAAAAAGCGCCGTCAGGGCGCTTCTTGCAGCTATGCCGACGACTCCGGACATCAGTGCGACCGCGTGGTCGGCGTCGGTCCGTCGGGATGGATCTCCGCAGCCATCAGGCCCTTCTCTCCGTCCCCGAAACGGCAGAGCACCACCTGGCCGGGCCTCAGCTCCGTCAGGCCGAAGCGGCGCAGCGTTTCCATATGCACGAAAATGTCTTCGGTGCCCTCCCCGCGCGTCAGGAAGCCGAATCCCTTGGTTCGGTTGAACCACTTCACGAGCACGCGCTCGAGACCGCTCGTCGGGGTGACTTGAACATGTGTTCTGACCGGTGGCAGCTGGGAGGGGTGAACGGCCGTCGATTGGTCCATCGAGAGTATGCGGAAGGCCTGGTAGCCACGATCCCGCTTCTGAATGAGAGCGACGACCCGGGCACCTTCCAGAACGGTCTGATATCCGTCGCGCCGGAGGCAAGTCACATGCAGCAAAACGTCCTGCATGCCGTTGTCCGGAACGATGAAGCCGAAACCCTTGGCAACGTCGAACCACTTGATAACGCCGGTAATTTCGATGAGATCAAGGGCGTCGTTGCCAAATTCGCCATTATGGATGACGTCTTTCGAAGATGTCCTGTCAGCCATTCTCGCAGCCCCTCGTTACGCGCAACACTTCGATACGGTTAACTGATTCTTATGGGCCAGAATAACATCGTCCCGCTGCGCGTGTGCAAGCCCCTCGACATATTTTGGCCTGAGACGTTTATAGGCACGCAGCCTTGCGTCTGGCTTGCCGTCGCCTCACTATACGCCATCTTCCACGAAACAGGGACATTCTCCAATGCGGTATCTGCATACAATGGTTCGCGTCAAAGACCTCGACCAGGCTCTTCATTTCTATTGCAAGCTTTTCGGGCTCCAAGAGATTCGCCGGTACGAGAACGAGAAAGGCCGCTTCACGCTCATCTTTCTCGCTGCCCCCGGCGATGTCGACCGCGCCAAGGATGAAGCCGCGCCCTGCCTGGAACTCACCTATAATTGGGATCCCGAGGAATATGCCGGCGGGCGGAACTTCGGCCACCTCGCCTACGAGGTCGACGATATCTACGCATTCTGCAAGCATCTGATGGACAACGGCGTGACGATCAATCGTCCGCCGCGCGACGGCCACATGGCCTTCGTCCGCTCGCCGGACGGCATCTCGATCGAGATCCTGCAGAAAGGCGAACACCTGGCGGCCCAGGAACCCTGGGCTTCGATGGCCAATACGGGGGTCTGGTAAGCCTCGCACAACTGCCACCGGCTAATCGTCAGCCGTCGCCGGCTCTGCCGAGCGGCGCGGCACTGGCCGGCGCAAGAGGATCAATAGAACAGCGGATGATCTTCAGGCCCGGCTATTGCCGGGCCTTCGCTTATATTTTGCGAAGCTGAAATAGGTTGGTGCAGGTTTACAAAACACGCGGCGTTCATTACCTTGCCGCGCAGACGTTGAAACGGGGCTCTGCTTCGTCGTCACTTGCGGGGAAAGCCCTATACTTGCCTGACCTTTCCCGTGGGGAGCCTAGTGCCCTCCGCGTGAAATTGTTGTGCCGTTCCGGACAGTATTCGGAACCGGGACGTGTTGTGTGCGCGGTGCAAAGCCACCCGCATGCACGGAGAGCGGGGAAAAGGCGTTGCAACATCTGGAACCAGGATACAGTCTCCTGACGATCGGACGCGCCGCGGCACTATCCGTATCGCTGCTGGCACTGGCCGGTTGTGTGTCGGCAGTCGCCGACAACGAGACAATCGGTCAGCTCAAATCCCAACAGGTGGCGGAAGCAGCGCCGGCGGCATCCCAGGAGACGATGCAAGACGGGCAAGAGCCTGCGCCTGGTGCCGGCACGACGGCGCAGGCGCCCGACGGCGCACCAGGCCAAAGCAGCGCCGCCATGCAGCCCGGCCTGGCCATGCAGGGCACTGCGCTGCGCGCGACATCATCGAGCATCTACGGGCAATCGCCAGCAGGCCCGTCCGGGGCAGCGCAGCCGGACCCAGGCAGCCAGCCGACGGCAACGCCGCCGGCCGGCGCATCACCGACCATGAATGCAAAGGCCAATAGCCTCTTCAGCAACGGGCAATCCGAGGCCCAACCGGTTATTCAACCGCAACAGGGCGCGGCAGGCGACGTTCCAGCGGCAAACGAAGCGATTTCCGCTGCAACTCCGGCAGCCACCGGCGAAAGCGATACGCCCGCGGCCGTTCCGTTGCCTTTGAGCGCGCAGGCCGCATTATCAGGCGCGACGGCGGCAGCCCTGCAGCCGGTCGAAGTCGCCTCGGGGACGCCGCCGGATGCCACCCAACCGGCAGGCCCCACCCAAGGCGAGAAAGAGACTCAAGAGACGAAGAAGACCTGGACCCTCGCAAGCCTGTTTGCGCCGAAACGCAGGGAAAAGCCGCGGTCCGACTCGATACGCGCTGTGCCGGCAGGCGAGAAGAAAACGATTACCGCAAACAATGCGGGACAGCCGCAGGTGGCTTCCCTCGCCTATACCTCACTGCCCGGCGTCAATATGAACCCGCTTTTCAGCATGGAACACGAAGCGCACGAGGCTGACGAGGACGACGCGCCCGTGGAAGTGGCGAACCTCTCCGGCCTTGCCCGACTCACGCCGAGCGGACTCATCCTGCAAACGGAGAAGGTGGAAACAGGCTGTTTCAAACCGGAGCTTCTCGATATCCTGAAGACGGTGGAGGGTCACTACGGCCGCAAAGTCATGGTCACCTCGGGCCTGCGCGCCATCAAGGTCAACCGCAAGCGCCAGTCTCTCCACACACGCTGCGAGGCGGCGGATATCCAGGTGGCGGGCGTCAGCAAATGGGAGCTCGCGAATTTCCTGCGCAACGTTCCCGGCCGCGGCGGCGTCGGCACCTACTGCCATACCAACTCCGTCCATATCGACATCGGCCCCCAGCGCGACTGGAACTGGCGCTGTCGCCGTCGCAAAGGCTGATCGGCGATCGCTACATTCAAACAAGGCCCGTCGTGGTCAGAGGCGATTTTTCCGAGAAAAAATGAAAACTGCCACTTGCGGGAATCCGAAGCCCTCTCTATAAGCCGCCTCGTCTTACAGCGACTTGCGTCTTATCGGAGGCACAAAGGTTGCTGCAGCAGGCGCCCATCGTCTAGCGGTCTAGGACGCCGCCCTTTCACGGCGGAAACACGGGTTCGATTCCCGTTGGGCGTGCCACTTCCCCCTCTTATACTTGTGGGTACTTCGCCTTGCGCGCGAATGAGACGCCTATGCTTTCCGTCACCATAGGAACGAGGTGACCTGCGCGAATCTCTTGCCGAAAAAACAAAATAATCGCCTCTCATCACTTGCATGAACCCGGTGCCGTCTCTATAAGCCGCCTTGTCTTACAGCGGCTTGCGCCTTTTCAGAGGTACAAAGGTTGCTGCAGCAGGCGCCCATCGTCTAGCGGTCTAGGACGCCGCCCTTTCACGGCGGAAACACGGGTTCGATTCCCGTTGGGCGTGCCATTCCACCTCTTTTCCATTTCATGTTTTTCATAGTATGGTGCTGATCGTCACTAGCAGGCGCCCATCGTCTAGCGGTTAGGACGCCGCCCTCTCACGGCGGTAACACGGGTTCGAGTCCCGTTGGGCGTACCAATTTCTTACCCTGAAAGCGCACCATTTCGCTTCCGAATAGCGCCTGCGTTTGCTCCCGATCTTTTTCCACGGAAAATCGAAATTTACCGCTCGCGGTCTCTTGCGAGAATCCGAAGCGCTCTCTATAAGCCGCCTTGTCTTACAGCGCGTGCGCCTTTCGGAGCACAAAACGCTGCAGCAGGCGCCCATCGTCTAGCGGTCTAGGACGCCGCCCTTTCACGGCGGAAACACGGGTTCGATTCCCGTTGGGCGTGCCATTCCTCTTCAAAGTCTTTAAGAGAATTTCATAAGAGGCTGATTCGGCTGGGAACCGCCGCGTCGGATCACGCCTCAGTTAGCCTTCGCCGCGTCCGTCACACGCAGTTGAACCTTGCGTGTCCCCTGCCACAGATCCGCTGACACGGAACCCGCAACATGAACGGTGGCGCCGCGGTTGCCTAGCAGGAAATCGCCGAGCGGCGTCTCCGCCGCGCGGAAGGCGATGCCTTCCATGCGGCTGCCGTCCTGCCCCTCGAGCGTCACCTTCACGTGGTTGGCCCCGACTTGGCGGCTATCCCGCAGCCGATGCTGCGGGAAGGCAAAGAGCGGTTGCGGATGGCCGGAGCCATATGGGCCCGCCTGGTCGAGAAGATCGACGAGGTCGAGCGTCGCCCCGGCGGCGGCCAGCGCGCCATCGACCTTCAGCGTTTGGACGGCGACGAGATCGCGAATGGCAGTTTCGGCGCGCTCTTCGAAGAATTGCCGAAGCTGGCCGAGCTTACCGCGCTCGACCGTCAGCCCGGCAGCCATTGCGTGCCCACCGCCTTTGACCAGCAGGCCGTTGTCGACGGCCGCACGGACGAGCCGCCCCATGTCGAAACCGTTGATCGAACGGCCGGATCCGGTTCCACGGCCGTTCGGATCGAACGCAATTGCAAAGGCCGGCCGGCGGAATTTCTCCTTTATGCGCGCCGCAATGAGACCGACGATGCCGGGGTGCCAGTTCTGCCTGGCTGTGACGATCACCGACGCGCCCTCGCCCGTTCCGTATTCCGCCAGCACCTCGGCTTCCGCCTCCGCAAGCATCGCCGCCTCCATCGCCTGGCGATCGCGATTGAGTTCATCGAGCTGGCTGGCGATGGCTTCCGCCGCCGCGGCATCGTCGAGGGTCAGCAGACGGCTGCCGAGCGCAGCGTCGCCGATACGCCCGCCGGCATTGATCCGCGGGCCAAGCAGGAAGCCGAGATGATAGGGGGTCACGGGTCCGCCGATCGCCGCCTTGCGCAAGAGTGCGGCAAGGCCCGCATTGCCCATGTGCCGTGCGGCAAGCAGTCCCTTGACGACATAGGCCCGGTTGAGACCCTTGAGCGGCACCACGTCGCAGACGGTCGCAAGCGCCACCAGATCGAGCAGCGACAGAAGGTCGAAGGATGCCGCGCGCGGGTCGCCCCTGAGGCGGAGCACGCGCAATGTATTGACGAGTACCAGATAGACGACGCCCGCGGCGCAGAGATGCCCCTGCCCCGACAGATCGTCCTCCCGGTTCGGATTCACCAGGGCGTGACACGGCGGCAGCACTGAGCCGACCTGATGGTGGTCGATGACCACGACATCGGTCCTGCGCTCAGCCGCCACCGCCAGCGCTTCATGGCTCGTCGAGCCGCAGTCGACCGTGACGATCAGTTCGGAGCCCCGATCGATCAATTGATCGATCGCCTGCGGGTTCGGTCCGTAGCCCTCGAAGATGCGGTCGGGAATATAGATCTCGGCCGTGATATCGAAATGCCGCAGGAAACGCGCCATGAGCGCGGATGAGGCCGCACCATCGACATCGTAGTCCCCGAAGATCACCACCTTCTCGCGGCGACGAATAGCATCCGCGAGTCGCTCGGCCGCCTTGCGGCCGTCGGTCAGGGTGTCGGGATCGGGCATCAGTGCGCGCAACGTGGGCTCGAGGAATGCCGCCGCGTCGTCCAGTCCGACGCCGCGTCCGGCAAGCACGCGGGCGATGAGTTCGGAATAGCCGTGGACCTGACTGATGGCCAGCGCACGGTTCTGGCCCGCCTGATCGAGGCGCGACACCCAGCGCTGACCGCTGACCGAGCGTTCAACGCCGAGAAATGCCCGCTGGATCGGATCCGCCAAAACGTCCATCTGTCTACCCGCCCGAAGTCCCTCCGTTCTTAACGAAGATTTCGGCACTGAAAAACCGGCGGGGGCGCAGTTCGGCCTGCAAGTCGCGAGTTGAAGCGGCTTCTCAACAGATTTGATGGGGACGCGCGGTCACCAGGCCTTCGGACGCTCGATCCGGATGACCTGCGGCTCGCCGACGAGATATCCCTCCCCCTTGATCGAGGCGATCGCCTTGCGCACGGAAGCCTCTGATGTCGCATGCGTGACGAGGATGATCGTCTTCGGCTCGGCCGGGTCGGCATAGTGCTTGGAATGCTGCATGATGGATTCCAGCGAGATGTCGTTCTCCGCCATGTGCTTCGCCACATTGGCGAAGACGCCGGTGCGGTCGACCACTTTCAACCGGATGAAGTAGCCGCCCTCATGGCTCTGCATCCGGGCGCGCTTATAGGGCAGCAGCGCCTTCGCCGGACGGCCGAATGCCGGCACGTGCTGCGCGCCGGGCCGGCTCTTGGCAATGTCGGCGATATCGCCAAGCACGGCCGATGCGGTCGCGTCCCCGCCGGCGCCCGGGCCCACCATCAGGAGCTCGCCAAGGATGTCGGATTCGATCGCAACCGCATTTGTCACCCCGTCGACCTGCGCGATGACGGTGTCGTGGGGTACCATGGTCGGATGGACGCGCTGCTCTATGCCGCTATCGGTTCGCTGGGCCACTCCGAGAAGCTTGATGCGGTAACCGAGGTCGGAAGCCGCCTGAATATCTTCGATCGAGATGTTGGTGATGCCCTCGAGATAGATGTCGTCGGCAGCAATCGCGGTGCCGAAGGCAAGGCTCGTCAGGATCGAGAGCTTGTGCGCGGTGTCGTTGCCCTCGATGTCGAAGGCCGGATCGGCCTCGGCATAGCCGAGACGCTGAGCCTCCTTGAGGCACTCCTCGAAGGAGAGCCCCTCCTTCTCCATTTTCGTCAGGATGTAGTTGCACGTGCCGTTCATGATCCCGTAGACGCGCGAGATCGTGTTGCCGGTCATCGACTCGCGAAGCGCCTTGATGACGGGAATGCCGCCGGCGACCGCAGCTTCGTAATTCAGAAGCGCGCCATGCTGCTCGGCAATTTCCGCCAGTTCGATACCATGTGCTGCCAGAAGCGCCTTATTGGCGGTCACCACATGAACGCCGCGCGCGAGCGCCGCCTTCACGCAGGAATAGGCCGGATCTCCGGCACCGCCCATCAGTTCGACAAAGACGTCGATGTCTGCTTCCGACGCCAGCGAAACAGCGTCCTCGAACCAGGCAATTCCCGCAAGCTTCACTCCGCGATCTTTCGACCGGTCCTTTGCCGCTACCGCCGTAATTTCGATCGCCCTGCCGCATGTGGTCGCCATCGTCTCTTGACGATCCTGGAGAATCCGCACGAGCGAGGCACCGACGGTCCCCAAGCCCGCAATGCCGATTTTGAGGGCATCTGCCATAGCAAGTTCCTAACACGTAGAGGCGCCCCGCCAGACCGGGCGGGGCAAATTGGGTGCGGAAACGGGCACAGCCCGGCTCCTTACCGATGTGCGTTGAGCGAGATGACGTTGTGCATCGTCTCGTCCGCCGAAGAAAGGAAGCGCTTGATGTTGCGCGCGGCCTGGCGGATTCGGTGTTCGTTCTCCACCAGCGCGAGACGAACATAGTCGTCCCCCTGCTCGCCGAAGCCGATACCCGGAGCAACGGCGACATCCGCTTTCTCGACGAGAAGCTTGGAGAATTCCAGCGAGCCGAGATGGCGGAACTTCTCGGGGATCTTCGCCCAGGCGAACATCGTCGCCGGCGGCGGCGGCACCTCGAAACCGGCCTTGCCGAAGCTTTCCACCATGACGTCGCGCCGCCGCTTGTAGATGGCGCGCACCTCGGCGATGTCGCTGCCGTCACCGTTCAGTGCCTGCGTCGCCGCCACCTGGATCGGGGTGAATGCGCCGTAGTCCAGATAGGACTTCACGCGCGTCAACGCCGCGATCAGTCGTTCGTTGCCGACGGCAAAGCCCATGCGCCAGCCGGGCATGGAGAAGGTCTTCGACATCGACGTGAATTCGACGGTCACATCGGTCGCACCCGGCACTTCCAGAACCGAAGGCGGCGGTGCGTCGTCGAAGTAGATCTCCGAATAGGCGAGATCCGACAGCACGATGATGTCGTGCTTCTTCGCAAAGGCGATGACATCCTTGTAGAAATCGAGCGTGGCGACCTGCGCCGTCGGATTGGACGGGTAATTGAGGATCAGCGCCAGCGGCTTCGGGATCGAGTGCCGGACCGCACGCTCGAGCGGCGGGAAAAAGCTCTCGTCCGGCTCGACCGAAATCGAGCGGATGACACCGCCTGCCATCAGGAATCCGAAGGCGTGGATCGGATAGGTCGGATTCGGGCAAAGGACCACGTCGCCGGGTGCGGTGATGGCCTGCGCCATGTTGGCGAAGCCTTCCTTGGAGCCGAGGGTCGCGACGACCTGCGTCTCGGGATTGAGCTTGACGCCGAAGCGGCGTGCATAATAGGCGGCCTGCGCACGGCGCAGCCCGGGAATGCCCTTCGATGACGAATAACGATGCGTCCGCGGGTCCTGGACGACTTCGCACAGCTTGTCCACGATGGACTGCGGGGTCGGAAGATCCGGATTGCCCATGCCGAGGTCGATGATGTCAGCACCGGCCGCTCGCGCGCTAGCTTTCAAACGGTTGACCTGTTCGAAAACGTAGGGCGGCAAACGCCGGACTTTATGAAACTCTTCCATCTCCAGACCTCATTTGGCGCGCGTCTTTGCCAGCCCTTGGGCTCTTCGCTCGACATGCGCGGGGTGAACGGCCGCCATCGCGGCCATTCAACGCTTTGCGGCCAAATCACGAGAAAGGCAAGCGCTAATTCTCGATCTGTTTCAGCGTGTCGGCACCGTGCTGCTCGGCCAGAAGCTGCAATTCCTTAAGGCGACGCTGATACTCGGCTTCGGAGATCGCGCCGGACCGGCGCTGTCCGGCAAGTGCGGTCAGCTGGCCCTGCATGTTCAGCGCCTCCTCACTGGTCATCTGCTGCATGGCGGCGGGCTTCTGACCGTAAACAGAGGGATAGGTGGCAAGGTCCGCCGTCGAGTTGCAGCCCGCGAGCACGCCTGCGAGAATCAGTGCGGACATCCAAGAAAGCGAACGCTGTTTTCCGACGGCAAGCATGCTGGCGATGACCTCTGTTTCTGCGGCGCGACGATGCGCTACAGCGCCGCGCGTCTCCTGGGACGCGCAAAGGTCGCCGTAGCACTTTGATCTGCTGCATGTTTTTGTCCTTCGACCGGCTACGATCAAGGGAACATGCAGTAGCCCTTGTAATCATTTTCGGGCAGAATGTAAAAATACAAAACAAACAAGATGCTGTGGAGGACGCCGGGTGACAGCAGAGAAGGCTGAGGGCGCTACGGGCTTTGCCGGCTTCGACCCGAAATCGGTCGAGCCTTACATCGTCAAGGATCCCGAAAGCCTGGCCATCAACATGGCTCGCGCGGCAGAGCAGCTCGGAAAAGCCGCTTCCGCATGGCTCGCCCCCCGCGAAGCGGGCGAGAAGACGGATAGTTTCGCCGAGCCGGTCTCCGACATGGTCAAGACCCTCTCCAAGGTCTCGGAATACTGGCTCTCCGACCCCCGGCGGACACTCGAAGCCCAGACCCATCTTCTCGGCAGCTTCTTCGATATGTGGTCGCGGACACTCCAGCGCATGGCAGGCGACGCCGTGGAGGACCCGGCCAACCTTCAGCACAACGACAAGCGCTTCGCCGACGAAGACTGGGTGAAGAACCCGTTTTTCGATTTCATCCGCCAGGCCTACTTCGTCACCTCCGACTGGGCGGAGCGCATGGTGAGGGACGCCGAGGGCCTTGATGATCATACCCGTCACAAGGCGGCCTTCTACGTTCGCCAGATTGCCAGCGCTCTTTCCCCGACCAACTTCATCACGACGAATCCGCAGCTCTATCGCGAGACCGTGGCGTCGAGCGGCGCCAATCTCGTGAAAGGCATGCAGATGCTGGCGGAAGACATAGCCGCCGGGCGCGGCGAGCTTCGGCTCCGCCAGACGGACACCAGCAAGTTCGCCATCGGAGAGAACATCGCGATCACTCCGGGCAAGGTGATCGCCCAGAACGATGTCTGCCAGGTGCTGCAATACGAGGCGAGTACCGAGACCGTGCTGAAGAGGCCGTTGCTCATTTGCCCGCCCTGGATCAACAAATTCTACGTGCTTGACCTCAACCCGGAGAAGTCCTTCATCAAATGGGCTGTCGACCAGGGTCAGACGGTCTTCGTCATCTCCTGGGTAAACCCGGACGAACGCCATGCCTCCAAGGACTGGGAAGCTTATGCACGCGAAGGCATAGGCTTCGCGCTTGATATCATCGAGCAGGCAACCGGCGAGCGCGAAGTCAATTCCATCGGCTATTGCGTCGGCGGGACGCTGCTTGCCGCCACCCTGGCGCTCCATGCCGCCGAAGGCGACGAACGCATTCGCTCCGCGACGCTCTTCACCACGCAGGTGGATTTCACCCACGCCGGCGATCTCAAGGTTTTCGTGGACGACGACCAGATCCGCCACCTCGAGGCCAATATGAGCGCCACCGGCTACCTCGAAGGCTCGAAGATGGCGTCGGCCTTCAACATGCTCCGGGCTTCGGAACTGATCTGGCCCTATTTCGTCAACAATTACCTCAAGGGCCAGGATCCCCTGCCCTTCGACCTGCTTTACTGGAACTCCGATTCGACGCGGATGCCCGCGGCCAACCACTCTTTCTATCTGCGCAACTGCTATCTGGAAAACCGGCTCTCCAGGGGAGAGATGATGCTTGCCGGCCGCCGCGTATCCCTCGGCGACGTCAAGATTCCCATCTACAATCTCGCTACGAAGGAGGACCACATCGCGCCGGCGAAATCCGTGTTCCTCGGCAGCAGCAGCTTCGGCGGCAAGGTGACCTTCGTGCTCTCCGGCTCCGGGCACATCGCCGGTGTCGTCAACCCTCCGGCCCGAAGCAAGTATCAATACTGGACGGGAGGGGCGCCGAAGGGCGACATCGAGACCTGGATGGGTAAAGCGAAGGAGACGGCCGGGTCCTGGTGGCCGCATTGGCAGGGTTGGGTCGAACGGCTCGACAAACGCAGGGTTCCGGCGCGGAAGGCCGGAGGTCCGCTCAATTCCATCGAGGAAGCGCCCGGCTCCTACGTGCGCGTGCGCGCCTGACCGCAACGACTGGCCGCAGAGAGTGCAATCCCCTTGAATTTCCCTCGCCCGCTCGTCCCTGCGACGCTTGTGCAGCGTTACAAGCGCTTCCTGTTCGACGCTATTCTGGCCGATGGAACGGCAATCACCGGTTCATGCCCGAATACCGGCTCGATGCGTGGCCTGACCACACCGGGCTCGCCGGTCTGGCTCTCGGAACACGACAGCCCGACACGCAAGTATCGCCACATGCTGGAGATCGTCGAGGCGGACGGCACGCTGGTCGGCATCAACACCGGATTGCCGAACCGGATCGCCGAAGAGGCGATCATGGCCGGACAGGTGGGCAATCTCCACACCTACGGCACGCTCCGGCGCGAGCAGAGATACGGCCGCAATTCGAGGATCGACATTCTGCTCAGCGATGCGGAAAAGGGCCTCGCCTATGTCGAGGTGAAGAACGTCCATTTCAGCCGCGTCCGCGGTCTCGCCGAATTCCCGGACAGCCCGACACAACGCGGCGCGAAACATCTCGAGGAACTGGGCGATATGGTCGAGGCGGGACACCGCGCGATCATGCTCTATCTTGTCCAGAGAGGCGATTGCAGTCGCTTCCGCATATGCCGCGAGCTCGACCCGGTTTATGCTCGCGCTTTCGAAAGGGCGAGCGCCCGCGGGGTCGAGGCCTATGCGGTCAAGTGCGCGGTATCGCCGGCGCAAATCGTGGCGGCAGGACCGATCGTAGTGGACGAACCGGTCCCTGCTGTTTTATGAAAATCGCCTGAAACAACGGAAGTCTGGAATGGTAACTTACATCGAGGCCGACGCGGCTCCCTACAAGAACACCGGTGTCATTCGACTTTACGGGCCGGAGGGATTTGAAGGCATGCGCAGGGCCTGTCAGGTGACGGCACGCTGCCTGGACGAGCTCGTGGCGCGCGTGAGCCCGGGCGTGACGACGGACGAGATCGACCGCTTCGTCTTCGAGTTCGGCATGGACCACGGCGCGCTCCCTGCAACCCTCAATTATCGCGGCTACACGAAATCTTCCTGCACCTCGATCAATCACGTGGTCTGTCACGGCATCCCCAACGACAAGCCGCTGCGCGAAGGGGACATCGTCAATATCGACGTGACCTATGTGGTCGATGGCTGGCACGGTGATTCAAGCCGGATGTATCCGGTCGGAGAGATAAAGCGTGCCGCCGAGCGCCTGCTGGACGTAACACATGAATGCCTGATGCGCGGCATAGCGGCGGTTCGCCCCGGCGCGCGCACGGGGGCAATCGGCGAGGCGATCCAGGCCTATGCCGAAGCCGAGCGTTGTTCGGTGGTGCGCGACTTCTGCGGTCACGGCGTCGGCCGGCTCTTTCACGACGCGCCCAACATCCTTCACTATGGCAGCGCCAATGACGGGCCGGAGCTCAAGGAAGGCATGATCTTCACGATCGAACCGATGATCAATCTTGGCCGCCCGCATGTGAAGGTCCTCTCGGACGGCTGGACGGCGGTTACGCGCGATCGATCCCTGTCGGCCCAATACGAGCACACGGTGGGCGTCACGTCGGACGGCTGTGAAATATTCACGCTCTCACCGGCCGGTCTCTTCAAGCCCGGCATTCACGTCGCGGGCGACGCGTGACGAAGATCCCGCCCGGCGAACCCGACGAGCTTTTCGACGCCGCGGACGAACGCGGGTTCTTCCCTGAGAAGCGGACCCGCAACAGCCCCGCAACCGCGCCGGCGCCGGCAACCGATACGCACTATCACGGCCATCGGGATCGCCTGAGAGCCCGCTACCGCGAACACGGGGATGCGGCGCTGGCGGATTACGAAATTCTCGAGCTCATCCTCTTCCGCCTCATCCCCCGCCGCGACACCAAGCCGATCGCCAAGGCGCTGCTCGACCGCTTCGGCACGCTTGCGGCCGTCTTCGGCGCTCCCCTGCACCTCCTTCAGGAAGTCAAAGGCGTCGGAGAGTCCGTTGCGCTCGATCTCAAGCTCGTCGCCACCGCCAGCCACCGCATGCTCAGGAGCGAATTGCGCAACAAGCAGGTTCTGTCCTCCTGGAGCGCCGTGATCGACTATTGCCACGCAGCGATGGCGCATGAGACGAAGGAGCAGTTCCGCATCCTTTTCCTGGACAAGCGCAACACGCTGATCGCCGACGAGGTGCAGCAGCAAGGAACGATCGACCACACGCCCGTATATCCCCGCGAGGTGGTCAAGCGCGCCTTGGAGCTTTC
Source organism: Ensifer sp. R1-3 (assembly GCF_056739175.1). NCBI lineage: Bacteria > Pseudomonadati > Pseudomonadota > Alphaproteobacteria > Hyphomicrobiales > Rhizobiaceae > Ensifer > Ensifer sp. R1-3. The sequence continues at coordinate 929,162 of NZ_CP096515.1, read as the reverse complement.
CGCTACCGCCTTGATTTTAGTGCACAACCATCCCTCCGGCGACCCGACGCCGTCACGCGCCGACATCGACATGACCAAGCTCATCGCCGAGGCCGCCAAGCCGCTCGGCATTGCGCTTCACGATCACGTCATCATCGGCAAGGACGGCCATGTCAGCCTCAAAGGGTTTCGATTGTTCTGATGGAAAATATGCAGCAGACGCATCCAGAACAGGGCGCTACGGCATTGCACGTCATCAAACGGTGCGATTGACGATATAGCTGTGCCTGCGCGAAAGATGCCGCATCGCACAACGATTCTCACGCGAGCAGGGGAAGCGTTCATGAACCAGTACGATCTCATCGTCGTCGGCAGTGGTCCGGCCGGGCGCAGGGGAGCCATCCAGGCCGCGAAGCTTGGCAAGAAGGTGCTCGTCATCGAACAGGGAAAACGGGTCGGTGGCGTTTCCGTCCACACCGGCACCATTCCGTCGAAAACGCTGCGTGAAACGGCGCTCAACCTCACCGGCTGGCGCGAGCGCGGCTTCTACGGCCGCTCCTACCGGGTCAAGCAGGAAATCAGCGCCGAAGATCTGCGCCGTCGTCTCATCATCACGCTCAACCACGAGGTGGAGGTGCTCGAGCACCAGTTCGCGCGAAACCGCGTGCAGCACATCCGCGGCAGGGCGAGCTTCGTCGGGCCGACGACGCTCGAGATCTCCAAGGACGACGACGAGAGCATGCTCGTTTCCGGCACCAGCATCCTGCTTGCCGTGGGAACGAAGCCCTTTCGGCCCGACTACATGCCTTTCGACGGCAGGACGGTCGTCGACAGTGACGAACTGCTCGACATCCGTGAACTGCCCCGCTCGCTTGTGGTGATCGGCGCCGGCGTCATCGGCATTGAATACGCCACCATCTTCAGCGCCCTCGACATCCAGGTGACGGTCATCGACCCGAAGACCACCATGCTCGATTTCATCGACCGGGAGATCGTCGAGGACTTCACCTATCAGTTGCGCGACCGCGCGATGAAACTGAACCTGGGCCAAAAGGCGGAGAAAGTGGAGCGGCTCGACAATGGCAAGGTGCTGCTTACCCTCGACAACGGCCGCAAGATCACGACGGAGATGGTGCTTTTCGCCGCCGGCCGGATGGGCGCGACGGATGCGCTCAACCTTCCCGCGGCAGGTCTCGAGGCCGATGCCCGCGGTCGGCTGAAGGTCAATCCGGAAACGTTCCAGACGACGGTTCCGAATATCTACGCCGCCGGCGATGTCGTCGGCTTTCCGAGCCTCGCCTCGACCTCTATGGAACAGGGCCGCGTCGCAGCCCGCGTTGCGGTCGGCGCAATCGCCAAGGAGCCGCAGAAATATTTCCCCTACGGCATTTATGCCGTGCCGGAAATATCCACCTGCGGCCTATCCGAGGAAGAGGTCAAAGAGCGCGGGATTCCCTACGAATGCGGCATCGCCCGATTCCGCGAGACTTCGCGCGGGCACATCATGGGCCTGGATTCGGGACTCTTGAAGATGATCTTCTCGCTCAGGACGCGGCGGCTGCTCGGCGTCCATATCATCGGCGAAGGTGCGACCGAACTCGTCCATATCGGCCAGGCCGTCCTGAACCTGAAGGGCACCGTCGAATATTTCGTCGAGAACACCTTCAACTACCCGACCCTCGCCGAGGCATACAAGATTGCCGGCCTGGACGCTTGGAACCGCATGGGAGAGATCAAGGCGGAGTGACGGCGGGACTAGACACCTAGACGAAGACTCGCCCCTCATCCGCCTGCCGGCACCTTCTCCCCGCAAGCGGGGCGAAGGGGAATCGCGGCTGCTGTCTTGCTCCGATTTGATGTAGGGCGAGCGCTCGCGGCTTGTCCCTTCTCCCCGTTAAAACGGGGAGAAGGTGGCCGGCAGGCCGGATGAGGGGCGTTTCGAAACGCAGCGGCTACGAAATCAGCTGGCGCGGACCACCGCGTCGCCGCGCTCGGCAAGTGCTGCGAGATCCGCCGGCTTCAGTTCCACCGACTCGCCGCAGCCGCAGGCCGACGTTTGATTCGGGTTGTTGAAGGTGAAGCCAGAGCGCAGCGTGGTGGTCTCGAAATCCATCTGCGTGCCCAGAAGGTAAAGCACGGCCTCGGGGGCCACCCAGACCTTCGCACCCTGGTGCTCGATCAGGTCGTCCTTCGAATTGGGTTCGCTCACGAGATCGACGGCATATTCCATGCCGGCGCAACCGCCCTTCTTGATGCTGATACGGATGCCCTTGGCCTCGCCTCCGGCATTTTCCACGATCGACCGGACCCGGCTGGCGGCGGCATCGGTCAGGCTCATTACGGCAAAGCCCATAGGCTCCATCTCCTTCGTATCGCCGGGTTAAAGGCCCGGCGCTTTCCAGACTGAATGTAATGCCCGCTTGCCAACGGATCAATATCGGCAGGTGCTCAATACCAGCCGAGCGCAACCTGCGCCTCTTCCGACATCCGGTCAGGCGTCCACGGCGGATCGAAGGTCATCGACACTTCGACGCCCGAAACGCCCTCGACGGTGCCGACGGCATTTTCGACCCAACCCGGCATCTCACCAGCCACGGGGCAGCCCGGCGCGGTCAGCGTCATGTCGATCTTCACCATCCGGTCGTCTTCGATATCGATCTTGTAGATGAGACCGAGTTCGAAGATGTCCGCCGGTATTTCCGGGTCATAGACGGTTTTGAGCGCCGCGATGATGTCGTCGCTGAGGCGCGCCAGTTCCTCCGGCGGAATGGCCGAATGAACGATGCCTTCGCGGACGTCGACTTTTTCTTGTGTTTGCTCGAGACCCATGTCCGTCTCCCTAAGCGAAAAACTTGCGTGCGTGTTCCAGCGCGTCCGCCAGCGCATCGACCTCGGCCCGGGTATTGTAAAGACCGAAGGACGCCCGGCATGTGGAGGTGACGCCGAACCGTTTCAAGAGCGGCTGCGCACAATGCGTTCCGGCGCGCACCGCAATGCCGGCACGGTCGATGACCATCGATACGTCATGGGCGTGTATGCCGGCGATCTCGAAGGAAAAGATACTCCCCTTGCCGGGCGCGTCGCCGAAGACCCTCAGCGAATTGACCGAGGACAGGCGTTCGCGGGCATAGGCCGTCAGGCTCGCCTCGTGTGCCCTGATCGCCTCGCGGCCGACCTTCTCCATGTAGTCGAGCGCATAGCCGAGCCCGATCGCCTGGACGATCGGCGGCGTGCCGGCCTCGAAGCGATGCGGAGGATCGTTGTAGGTGACGCGGTCCTCGGTCACTTCCTCGATCATCTCGCCGCCACCCATGAAGGGGCGCATTTCCTTCAGCCTTCCGGTCTTGCCATAGAGCACGCCGATGCCGGAAGGACCGTAGAGCTTGTGACCGGTCATCACATACCAGTCGCAATCGATGTCCTGGACGTCGACGGGCATATGCACCGCACCCTGGCTGCCGTCGACAAGCACCGGAATGCCGCGCTCGCGGGCAATGCGGCAGATCTCCTTGACCGGAACCACCGTGCCCAGCGCGTTCGACATGTGCGTGATGGCGATCAGCTTCGTCCGCTCCGTCAGGCACTTGACGAAGTCCTCGATGTGGAATGCGCCGTCGTCGTCGACCGGCGCCCAGACGAGCTTCGCGCCCTGCCGCTCACGAATAAAGTGCCAGGGAACGATGTTGGAGTGATGCTCCATGATCGAGATGACGATCTCGTCCCCCTCACCGAGTTTCGGCATTCCATAGCCGTAGGCGACCGTGTTGATCGCCTCGGTCGAGGACTTGGTGAAGATGATGTTGTCGACCGACGGGGCATTCAGGAAACGGCGAACCTTTTCGCGCGCCTGTTCATAGGCCTCCGTCACGGCATTCGACAGGAAATGCAGACCGCGATGGACGTTGGCGTATTCGTTGGAATAGGCATGGGCAACGGCGTCGATGACGAGTTGCGGCTTCTGCGCCGACGCGCCGTTGTCCAGATAGACAAGCGGCTTGCCATAGACCGTCCGTGAAAGGATCGGGAAATCCTTCCTGACCGCTTCGACGTCGTATGCCGCTACCGGCGGCGCAGGATGTTCCATGTCTTTATCCAATCAGGCGTGCTTTTCGAGCCAGGCCGCGACTATATCTTCCAGCGCCTCGACCAGCGCCTCGTCGTCTTCCAATTCCTCGACGATCTCGGCGACGAAAGCATTGACGAGCATCGCGCGCGCCTTGTTTTCCGGAATGCCGCGAGCGAGAAGGTAGAAGAGCTGCGTGTGATCGATATCGATGACCGTTGCACCGTGACCGCACTGCACGTCATCTGCAAAGATTTCGAGTTCCGGCTTCGCAGAGAAGTCGGCGTCGTCGGAAAGGAGCAGCGTGTTGCACGACATTTTCGCGTCGGTCTTCTGTGCGTCCTGCGCGACCAGGATCTTACCCTGGAACACGCCCTTCGCCCGATCGAAGACGACGTTGCGGATGATCTCGCTCGATGTCGTGTGCGGCACGTCATGGCTCAGCGTGAACGTCAGATCCGTGTGGCTGTCGCCGCCGAGCAGGTTGATCCCGCGCAGGGTGAGGTCGGAGCCCTCGCCGCTCGCACGGCCATGCAGCTCCTGACGGACCAGCTTACCGCCGGCATTGATGACGAAGAGGTGCAGTTTCGCGTCCTTGCCGAGATCGAAGCGGATCTGGCCGAGATGCGTATCGGCCGGACCCTGCTGCTGCAGGATGATCCAGATCACGTCGGCGCCGTCGGCGAGCGTCACGTCGCTTACCGAGGAAACGAAGCTCGGCTCGGCATTCGTCGACAGATGGCGCTCGATCACGGTCGCTTTCGCGCCGGCGCCGAAGGAAACCGGAAAGCGCGTATGCGCCTGACCATGACTCTGAACCACCTGGATTTCGATCGGAGCTTCGATCTGCGCGCCGGCGGCGACGGTGATTTCCAGTCCGCCGCGCACGAGGCCGCCATTGATCCGGCCGATCGCATCGTCCGAGCCGAGGACGGAGAGCCCGGCTACCGCCGAACCATCGAGCAGGCTCTCGGTATAGGAGCGCGCCGTCAAATGCTCGGGAACGCTCTTGATATCCGCCTGGCCGTTGCGCACGGACAGAACAGACGAGCCCGGAACGACCGGCTCTACGCGATCGGCGAAGGCGGTCGGATCGGCCGCCGGCACCGCTCGCAGCAGCGTGCGCAGGTCGGTATAGTGCCAGGCTTCGACGCGGCGCGTCGGCAGACCTGCCGTCTTCAACTCGTGAACCAGCGTGTCGCGAAGCGACAGCACGGCCCCGTCGCCCGGCAGATCACCGATCTGCGCCGTATAGGCATCGACGAGCGCCGTTTCGGCCGCCGTCATCTTGATGGCCTGTTGCATATTCATTCGAACACTCCTTCGACAGGCGTCAGGCTGCCGCCTCGATGATATCCGCGTAGCCGTTGGCCTCGAGTTCGTGCGCCAGCGTCTTGTCGCCGGACTTGATGACCTGGCCCTTGTAGAGGACGTGGACAGTGTCCGGAACGATGTAGTTGAGCAGGCGCTGGTAGTGCGTGATGACGACGACCGCGCGATCGGGCGAGCGCAGCGCGTTGACGCCATCGGCAACGATCTTCAGCGCGTCGATGTCGAGGCCGGAGTCGGTTTCGTCGAGTACGCAGAGCTTCGGCTCCAGCAGAGCCATCTGCAGGATTTCCGCGCGCTTCTTTTCGCCGCCCGAGAAGCCGACATTGAGCGGACGACGCAGCATTTCGGGCGCGATCTTCAGCTCGGCGGCAGCTTCCTTGACGCGGCGCATGAATTCAGGCGTCGTCAATTCCTCTTCGCCGCGGTACTTGCGCTGTTCGTTCAACGCCACCTTCAGGAACTGCATGGTGGCGACGCCCGGAATCTCGACCGGATACTGGAAGGCGAGGAAGATGCCCTTCGCAGCTCGCTCCGATGCGTCGAGCTCCAGGATGCTTTCGCCGTTGTAAAGAATGTCGCCCTCGGTCACTTCATAATCTTCGCGCCCGGACAGGATGTAGGAGAGCGTCGACTTGCCGGAGCCGTTCGGCCCCATGATGGCCGCGACTTCGCCAGCCTTCACCGTCAGGTTCAGGCCGCGGATGATCTCGGTGCCGTCCTCGGCGATGCGTGCGTGCAGGTTCTTGATTTCAAGCATGTGTGTTCGTCCTCTTGGGAAACGAAATCGTCTATCGCGCACGAATTCCGTGCGCCGGTTCGGTATTCGGGCGGGCCTTAGCCCACGGAGCCTTCGAGCGAGATGCCGATCAGCTTCTGCGCCTCGACGGCGAATTCCATCGGCAGTTCCTGGATGACTTCCTTGACGAAGCCGTTGACGATCAGAGCGATCGCCGCCTCTTCCGGAATGCCGCGCTGCAGGCAGTAGAAAAGCTGGTCCTCGGAAATCTTGGACGTCGTCGCCTCGTGCTCGAACTGCGCAGTCGAATTCTTCGCCTCGATATAGGGCACCGTGTGCGCACCGCACCGGTCGCCGATCAGAAGCGAATCGCACTGCGTGAAGTTGCGGGCGTTCTCGGCCTTGCGGTGCGCCGAGACCTGACCGCGATAGGTGTTTTCCGAAACACCGGCCGCAATGCCCTTGGAGATGATGCGGCTCGACGTGTTCTTGCCGAGGTGGATCATCTTCGTGCCCGAGTCGATCTGCTGGTGACCATTGGAAACCGCGATCGAGTAGAACTCGCCGCGCGAACCGTCGCCGCGTAGGATGCAGGACGGATACTTCCAGGTGATCGCCGATCCGGTCTCGACCTGAGTCCAGGAGATCTTCGAGTTCTTGCCGCGGCAATCGCCACGCTTGGTCACGAAATTATAGATGCCGCCCTTGCCCTGCTTGTCGCCCGGATACCAGTTCTGCACCGTCGAATACTTGATCTCGGCATCGTCGAGCGCAATCAGTTCGACCACTGCCGCATGAAGCTGGTTCTCGTCGCGTTGCGGCGCCGTGCAGCCTTCGAGATAGGAGACATAGGCGCCTTCGTCGGCGATGATGAGCGTACGCTCGAACTGGCCCGTGTTCTTCTCGTTGATGCGGAAATAGGTCGAGAGCTCCATCGGGCACCGAACGCCCTTCGGCACATAGACGAAGGAACCGTCGGTGAAGACCGCGGAGTTCAGCGTCGCATAAAAGTTGTCCGACTGCGGTACGACCGTACCGAGATACTTCCGCACGAGATCCGGATGTTCCCGCATCGCCTCGGAGATCGACATGAAGATGACGCCGGCCTTCTTCAGCTCTTCCTTGAAGGTAGTGACGACGGAGACCGAATCGAACACCGCATCGACGGCGATCTTCGACTTCTCGACGCCGGCGAGAATCTCCTGTTCCTTCAGCGGAATGCCGAGCTTCTCATAGACCTTGAGGAGCTCCGGATCGACCTCGTCGAGCGATTTCGGCCCGGTCGTGCCCTTCGGCGCCGCGTAATAATGGATGTCGTTGAAGTCGATCTTCGGATAGCGGACGCGCGCCCAGGTCGGCTCCTCCATGGTCTGCCAGCGGCGATAAGCCTCGAGGCGCCATTCGAGCATCCATTCCGGTTCGTTCTTCTTGGACGAGATCAGACGGATAATATCCTCGGACAGCCCCTTCGGAGCAAGGTCCATCTCGATCGTCGTCTCGAAGCCGTATTTATACTGGTCCACGTCGATCTGGCGGACCTGATCAATGGTTTCCTGCACGGCAGGCATGTCGTTCTCCAATCTCGCCGGATCCAAGGTCCGGCAGCTTGTCAATACGATGCAAGTATTCGCGCACCGCTTATGTAATGGCTAAAAGGCGTTTTTCACCCCATTTGCCAAGCGGAAAATTGCTTTTCCGCAATTTCATTCAATGCTCTCCGCTTCACGCCGCCTGTCCGGCCGAGCGTCGCCGCGCCGCCACTTTCGCGAATACCGCCGCGCAACGCTCGATTTCCGCTTGCGTGGTCGCCTCACCGATCGAAATCCTCAGCGCACCCTGGCGCGGATCATAGCCCATGGCGGTCAGAACATGGCTTTGCCCGACCTTCCCGGACGAGCAGGCCGAGCCTGCCGACAAGGCGACGCCCTCGAGATCGAAAGCGATCTGTCCGGTCTCGGCCTTCAGCCCCGGAAGCGTGAAGAAGCATGTATTTGCCAGGCGGGACTGGTCGCGCCCGTGGATCACCACATCGGGGGCGCAGGACTGCATTTCCGCCTCGAGGCCGTCGCGCAGCGCGGCTATGGCGGCCATGCGCCCGTCGATATCCCCGGCCGCGGCTCGGGCCGCAGCCGCAAAGCCCGCAAGCGCCGCCGCATTCTCGGTCCCCGAACGGTGTCCCTTTTCCTGTCCGCCGCCGCGGATCAGCGGAGAAGGCATCATGATCTCGCCGCGGGCGACGAGTGCGCCCGCTCCCTTGGGGCCGCCGATCTTGTGCGACGACAGGATCAGAAAGTCCGCACCGAGCGATGAGATCGAAAGCGGCAGCCGGCCGGCAGCCTGAACCGCATCGACGACCAGGATGCCGCCATGTGCGCGCACGAGCGCCGCAACCTCGGCGACCGGCTGAATGATGCCCGTTTCATTATTGGCAAGCATCACGGCCACCATCGGCAGACCGGTCTCACGGTCATGGGCCCGAAGCAGATCTTCTAGCGCTGCGCAGTCGACGATCCCGGCGTTTGTCACCGCTATCTCGCAAACATCCTCGCGCGCGAAACGCCCGCCCTCGCGCACTGCCGGATGCTCGATGGCCGAAACATAGAGCTTGCCTGCCTTCAGCGGCGTGCGCCCCATGCGGAACTCAGACGTCAGCACCAGGTTCGCCGCTTCCGTCGCGCCGCTGGTAAAGACGACCGCTGCGGGTTGCGCGCCGCAGAGAGTGGCAACATCGCGTCGGGCGCTCTCGACAAGGGCGCGCACCGCACGCCCTTCGCCGTGGACCGAAGAGGGATTGCCGAGTTGATCGAGCGCGAACAGGAGCGCCTCGCGCGCTTCCGGCAGAAGCGGCGCCGTGGCGTTCCAGTCCATGTAGATGCGCGATCCCGACATCGATTCCTTCGCTAGGCCTGCTGCGACCGCTTCGAGCGGCCCGTTGCATTTTCCTTGAATTTTCCGCGCCGCTTGCCTTAAGAGACGAAGCTCATGCGGACGCCCGCACCAAAGTTTTGAACGGTTCTAAAGTAGGTTCTAGAAAAGCTGACTGGTTTAGTCAAGACAGATCGGCACCAAGAACGACGGAATTGAACCAAAGCACTCCCGGAGAGCCAATGCCCGAAATCATCTTCAACGGACCGGCCGGTCGCCTCGAGGGCCGCTATCAGCCTTCGAAGCAGAAGAGCGCACCGATTGCGATCATCCTGCATCCGCACCCGCAGTTCGGCGGCACGATGAACAACCAGATCGTATACCAGCTCTTCTACATGTTTCAGAAGCGCGGCTTTACCACCTTGCGCTTCAACTTCCGGGGCATCGGTCGCAGCCAGGGCGAATTCGACCATGGTGCCGGCGAGCTTTCCGACGCGGCGTCCGCGCTCGACTGGGTGCAGAGCCTGCACCCGGATTCCAAGAGCTGCTGGGTCGCCGGCTACTCGTTCGGCGCCTGGATCGGCATGCAGCTGCTGATGCGGCGTCCGGAAATCGAGGGCTTCATGGCGGTGGCACCGCAGCCGAACATCTACGACTTCTCCTTCCTGGCGCCCTGCCCCTCCTCCGGCCTGATCATCAACGGCGATTCCGACAAGGTCGCGCCGGAGAAGGACGTCAATGGGCTCGTCGAGAAGCTCAAGGCGCAGAAGGGCATACTGATCACCCATAAGACGGTCCCGGGCGCCAACCACTTCTTCAATGGCCAGGTCGAAACCCTCATGGCCGAATGCGAAGACTATCTCGACCGCCGTCTCAACGGCGAACTGGTACCTGAGCCGGCAGCGAAGCGCATTCGCTGAACGGCGCCATTCCATGAGGCAGCCCGGGAATCCTGCACGTTTCCCGGGCTGTCGCTTGCCGTGCGTCTAGTGCCTGTTGAGATTCATTTTGAGTTTAGGCTGCGAGATGGATAATGGCGTTGAAGCTCGGGTCGGTTTTGTCGGCACGCATGGCAATGCGCTTGATTCCCTTGAGTACCGAGCGTGCTGTTTCCGTTGATCGTAGCCGATCAATGGCAAAAACATGCAGCAACTCAAAGTGCTGCAGCGACCTTTGCGCGTCTCATAAGACGCGCGGCGCTGTAGGAAATTTTTCGGCGGCATACAATCTCTCTCATCCTCATCCCTGTGCTCGTCACAGGGATCCAGCAGCGCCGCGTCTGCGGCGCGGGGAGCGTTCTTTCAGCCCAAGGACTTGGGCTGGCTGGATTCCTGTGACAAGCACAGGAATGAAGGATCGGGGATGTGCGGCTATCACAACTTAAGCTTGCTAATATGCGAGGGAATGGTCAACCTGTCACGCAATGAAAGGTCACGTCTACATTCTCGCATCGAAGCGAAGCGGGACGCTGTACACGGGCGTGACCGGGACCTGCCGTGTCGCCTCGCTATTTTCACGGTTGAGGGAAACACGCCAAGGGGCCGCACCCTCTCTACCCTCATCTCTGTGCTCGTCACAGGGATCCAGCAGCGCCGCGTCTGCGGCGCGGGAAGCGTTCTTTCAGCCCAAGGACTTGGTCTGGCTGGATTCCTGTGACAGGAACATGCCTTGGTCTTTCGTTTTCCCCTAGGCGAAGCTTCGTCGTAAGCAGTGGCGATCTAATGCCTGATCCACTGGGAAACAGCGGGGGTCACGACACGCGCGGACCGCTCTGCGGATTCGACACGATTGCGCCCCGCGGCTTTGGCAGCGTACAGCGCCTTATCCGCCCTCTGTAGCGCCGTTTCCAGCGGCTCTCCCGGTTCGATCGCCGCCACACCGAAGCTTGCGGTGATCGTCGCCGTCTCCGGGAGCCCGGGGATAGGCGTTGAGGCGGTGGCGGCACGCATTCCCTGAGCAACGACACGCGCATCGCTCAGGCCCACGCCGGGAAGAAACACCGCAAACTCCTCGCCGCCGAGGCGTGCCGCCGCAGCACGGCTGGGCATGAGTTCGAGAAGCACACGCGCGAACTGGCGGATTACCTCGTCGCCCGTGTGGTGGCCATAGGTGTCGTTAACGCCCTTGAACCGGTCGAGATCCGTAAGGATCAGCGCGCCCGGACCCTCGGCGTTGCGGGTCGGAAGCAAAGGGGCGACGCGCTCGATGAAGCCGCGCCGGTTCAGGAGACCCGAAAGGGCGTCGGTCTCGGAGCTGGCGCGTGCCTTGTCGACGATGTCCTTGACCATGACGCCCAACATCGCGACGCCGGTCCCGACGATCAGCGCGGCGCCGAACGCCTGCGAAATCAAGGCGAAGGGGCTCTGAAGATAGTCCGAAGCCGTGGTGCCCGCCCCCGCGGCGACGGCCGCATAGATCTTGACGAGGAAATGGAGCGCATTCATCGCGAGGAAGCCAATTAGGATCCAGTCCGCGTAGGAGCGGCGCCGGGAACGGATAACCGCGGCTGCGGTCCAGGCCTGGATGAGGAAGAACGGCGCCTGGTAGAAGAAGGCGTGCTGCAACGTTCCGCGCGGAAGATAGTAGATAAACAGATCGAGGATTACCGAAGCGGCGAAGAAAACGGCAAGCGCCCACGGCTTTGACGGTACGCCATAAAAGAGCCCGAGGCCGAAACGCAGAAGACAAAAGCCGGCAAGGACACTTGCGAAAGCCCCGACGGCGAACAACTTGGGTACAGGCGTAAACGGCAGAACCGCTTCACAAATCGCAGCCAGAGAAGCTATGGCAAATCCAGCGGCGCACCAGGCTGCCGGCCGCCCCGGACGGCGTTTCGCGGCGATGACGAGAAAAGCCGCCGCGAATATCTGGGCAATGACGAAATTCACCGCCAGAAGTGAAAGTGCACCACCCATCGAAGTTCCGAAAGTCCTTCCGCGGTCAACGAGCCCACGGCTCTCCGCTGTCGTGGCGTAGGTTAGCGAAGGCGCGCGAAGAATTCATTAAGCCGACTCGGCTTGTGCGTGTTTTGCGGCCTGCCTACCCCCGCTTACCGGACAGCTGACGCCCGTCGTTCCGGGATAGGTCAAAGGCAGGCCGTATCGCGATCTCACGGCGAGATAGGCCCAGGCCTCGGCCTCCATCGAATCGCCGTTCAGATCCAGCGCTTCTGCGGCAAGCACGCGCGCGCCCTCCGCTTCCGCAAGCGCGTGAAGGTCGCTCATGATCACGGAATTGAGGCGGCCGCCGCCGCAGACAATGTAGGTTGCCGGACTTGCCGGAAGATGGCGCGCGGACCGGACGATGCCGGCGGCCGTTACATGAGCGAGGGTACGCGCTCCATCCTCGAGGCTGGCATCGCCTGCCGCCGGCGGCGCGAAATCGTTACGGTCGAGCGAGCGGCGTTTCTCAGCGCTGAAGAACGGGTGAGAAAGATAACGGTCGGCGAGTTCCCGCAGGACGCCGCCCTCGCTCGCGATCATGCCGCCCTGGTCGTAGGGAATGCCGGCGTGAGCCTCCACCCATTGATCGATCAGCGTATTGCCGGGTCCGCTGTCATAGGCGACGATTTCTTCGCCTGCGCCTATGTAGGTGAGATTGGAAATGCCGCCGATATTGACGAAGACGACGGGGGTGGCGATCTCCCCGACTTTGGAGAGACCGCGCGCCAGGGCGGCGTGATAGGCGGGAATGAGTGGCGCGCCCTGGCCTCCATGGGCCATGTCATTGGCCCGCATGTCGTAGATCACGTCGATTCCGGTTTCCCGCGCCAGCAGATCGCCATCGCCAAGCTGTACCGTCAACGCTTGATCAGGGCGATGCAGGACGGTTTGTCCGTGAAAACCTGTTACATCAACATTATCCGGCAGAATATTGTTTTCCTGGAGAAACATCCGAACCGCGAGTGCGTGCCGCAGCGTCAGGTCGCGCTCGAGGTCTGCGAGGGTACCCGGCCGCTCTTCTCGTTTGACAATCGACCGGGCGTCTTCGAGGCCCTGTTTCAGGCGCTCCCGGAACTGCGGATCATAGGCATATCCGGCAGACGGGCCGCGATCGACGATGCTGTCGCCGTCCGTTCGCACGACTGCGATATCTATGCCGTCCATGCTCGTGCCGCTCATCAGTCCGATCGCCGTCAATACTCTGCCCATGCATTATCCTCCGCCGAACGCGCGCCGCCTCCGACCCGCATCTGCGTTCATAGCAAAACACCCGGCAAGCAAAAACGTGCACTTTCGAAGAAACAATGATAAAGGCCCGGCGCACACGTTCTACCCAGCCGAAAGAGACAGGTTATGTCCGAGTTCAAGTCCGATTTCCTTCATACTCTCAGCGAACGCGGTTTCATCCATCAGACATCGGATGATGCCGGTCTCGACCAGCTGTTCCGTACGGAAACCGTGACTGCCTATATCGGCTTCGACCCCACGGCTGCGAGCCTGCACGCCGGCGGGCTCATTCAGATCATGATGCTGCACTGGCTGCAGGCGACCGGACACCGACCCATTTCGCTGATGGGCGGCGGCACGGGCATGGTCGGCGATCCGTCATTCAAGGACGAGGCGCGGCAACTGATGACGCCCGAAACGATCGCCGCCAACATAGCGAGCATCAAGACGGTCTTTTCGAACTACCTGAGATACGGCGACGGCCCCAAGGACGCGCTGATGATCAACAATGCCGACTGGCTGCTCGGCATCAACTATCTCGAATTCCTCCGCGACGTCGGCCGCCACTTCTCGGTGAACCGCATGCTGTCGTTCGACAGCGTGAAGATGCGGCTCGAGCGCGAGCAGTCGCTGTCCTTCCTCGAATTCAACTACATGATCCTGCAGGCCTACGATTTCGTCGAGCTTTACGAGCGCACCGGATGCCGGCTCCAGATGGGCGGTTCGGACCAGTGGGGCAACATCGTCAATGGCATCGATCTCGGCCACCGGATGGGAACGCCGCAGCTCTACGCCCTCACCTCGCCGCTGCTGACCACCGCCTCCGGCGCGAAGATGGGCAAATCCTTGAGCGGTGCCGTCTGGCTCAATACGGATATGCTCGGCCCCTACGAGTTCTGGCAGTACTGGCGAAACACAGAGGACGCCGACGTCGCACGCTTCCTCAAGCTCTACACCACCCTGCCGATGGCTGAAATCAACCGGCTGTCGAAGCTCGGCGGTTCCGAGATCAACGAGGTCAAGAAGGTTCTGGCAACCGAGGTCACCGCCATGCTGCACGGGCGGGCGGCGGCGGAACAGGCAGCCGAAACGGCGCGCAAGACCTTCGAGGAAGGTGCGCTTGCCGAGAACCTGCCCTCGGTCGAAGTCCCGGCTCCCGAACTCGAATCGGGGCTTGGCCTGCTGACGCTTCTGGTCCGCGCCGGCCTCGCCGCTTCGAACGGCGAGGCGCGCCGCCATGTTCAGGGCGGCGCCGTCCGGATCAATGACGATCAGGTCAGCGACGAACGCCGCGTCATTGGAAGCGGCGACGTGACCGGCGACGGCGTCATCAAGCTCTCGCTCGGCAAGAAGAAGCACCTGCTCGTTCGGCCAGTGTGAGCGGGCGAGACATTCGGTTACCGGAGGCCGGCCGCAGCGCCGGCCTTTTCATTGAAACTCGAAAATGTTGCGGAAGACGCCCGGCGCTATGATCGACAGCGGATTGATGGTCAGGTTCGGCTGGCTGAACGGACCGGTGAGTTTGAACGTGATGCCGAGCAGACCGCGGTCGCGGCCGTTTCCGAGCAGGACGCCGATCAGCGGCAGCTCGCCGAAGAGGCGGTTCAGTCCATAGGCCGGCATGAACGTTCCCGTCATGTCCATGCGGCCATTGGAGTCGCGGACGGTACCCTGGAACGTCGCGCCGACGTCGACGCCGCGGACGACCCCGCTGCCGACGCGGATCGCGCCCTGATCCAGCAGGAGTTGCGCGAAACCACGCTCGAACTGAGCCGTACTCACATCGATATCGCGCCGAACCGCCTGATTGAGGCTGCGCCCGTCCTGCCCCGCCGGCGTCGAGACCATCGATTGCAGCCTTTGTTCGCCGACGAGCGAGAACTTGCGGATGTCCACGGTTCCGCGCCAGGAATTGGCGCCCCGATCACGCAGACGCAGATTGAGGAGACCGCCGCGCATATTGCGGTAGATGTCGATGAAGCGCGCAAATGCCCCGGCATCGCTCGTTGTCAGTTCCAGCGTATTGTCCGCTCCGGCCTTCACCAATCTGGCGACGACGGCCTGACCGCTTGCCGTTACCGCCGAAAGGTCGACATCGTCGATCTGCTGGCCGCGGCTCGAATAGGCCAGGTTCACATTCGAGAGAACCTCGCCGTTGAAACCGGTGACCCGATCGAGCCGCGCATTGATCTTCACATTGCCGCCATCCTTAGCAGCGGCCCCGCCCTTCACCCGGGCAAGCGCCGGTCGGATATCCGCTGCCGTGCCTGTGAGGTCTATCGAATAGCCGCCCCTGCTGCGATCCACCGTAACGGCGAAGTCGTCGCCGCTGGCCAGGCGCACGCCCCTCAGGCGGGCCGATACGAGGCCGGACTCATCGACGCGCAATTCGCCATTGCCGCCAAAGCCTTCGCCGGTGAGATGAAAGTCGTTTATTTCCGTAATGCCGCCGGTAGCCCGAATGGTGAAATGCGCCTCTGCGGCGATGCCGGATCCCTTGCTCCAGCCGATCCAGGGCAGCGAGAGGACGGCTTTACCGAGATCGGCCTTCACCGACTGGCTGCCATCTTCCGCAAGCGATACGTCGATGCCGACGGGCCCACTGGCCATACCGGATAGGGCCGGAGCGATTTTCGCCCGCGCCGCCTCATCGAGCGTTCCGGAGATTTCCCGCGTTCTCTTCACATCGGCGGAGGCATCCACCGGCTCGGTGAGCGCGATGCGCATCTTCGCGCCGTCGATCAGGGCGTTCGCCTGAAGTACGGCACGTTCATTGTCGATCCGCATCGTACCGTCGAGATTGGCGATCGAACGTCCGGCGATCGGCCGCTTTATCGTGACGTTCTCGAGCTGCATTTCCACCTGCCACAGCGGTGGTGGCGGCTTCTGGTCGGATATGAGCCCAAATCGCGCACCGACCAGCGCCTTCATCGGGCCGGTGAAATCCTCCGGAGTGAAGGGCGTCTTCTGAAGCGCCTGGATCGGCTTGTAGCGGACGAGCTCCGCTATCGCATCCGCCTGGCCCGCGACCTCGATCTTCATCTCCGCCATGAGCGGCTTGCTATAGACGTCGGCAATGACGAAATCGCCGCCATTCAAGGCGACGGAGTGGCCGGAGGGGAAGAACGCGGCACCCTTCTTGACCGCGACGGACATCCGTTCGCCGCTGAGGCTGAAATGCCCGGCCGTGTCGCGCAACGGCGGGATCTCGCCCGCGATGTTGATGCGCGTATCGTCGATGGCGAAATTGATGTTGAGTTCCCGCTCGTTCAGCCGCAACTCACCGCCGCTGCTGGCGATGCGCCCTTCAGGGATGGAGACCTCTATGCGGGCATCGGTGACCGTGCCGCCGTAGAGGTTGGCAAGGGCCCAACGGCGAGCACCCTTCGCAAGCCACCACGGCCACAACTGCTTGACCACCCTGGAATGCATCCTGTCGCTGAGTGCGGCGAAACTGATCCGCGGCGATGTCTTGCCGAAATCGACCGAGAGGGACCCCGCCATGGAACCGAGCGGACTCGATATTGCCAGCTGATCGAAAATCAGCCGGTGGCTGTCCGACTCGAAACGGCCGCTCGCCTTGGCATCGAAGGCAAGCGGGCGCTCCTGCAGGTCCTCGGGATCGGAACTGGCGTTCTTGAGCAGGAGGTCGACCGCAAAGCCCTTCCGGTCCGCGCCGGCGACCTTGTCGAGGTCGATCAGGGCACCGGTAAAGGGGAAGCTCGAACGGCCGATCCTGACCATCGACGACAAAATTTCGACAGAGGCCCGCTCGAAATCGTAAGAGAGGTTGAGGTCAGAGGAATTGAGAGTCGAGACGAGTCCGCCGGCGTGGAAGGCGCCCTTGGAAGTCTTGACGGTTGCCGTGAGTGCCGGCTTCTTGCCGTCCGTCGCGCGAGCCGCGTTGAGCGTCACATCGGCGGCGGCCTCGATGCCGAAGGCCTCCTCCTTGGCCGATTTGCCGTGATAGAGGAACGGCGAGAGCGAGAGCGCGTCGAGGCGAGCCTCGAAGGCGGCAATGCGCCCATTGTTGCCGAGGGCCTTTGCCGTCAGCAGCGATTCTGTCCCATCGACTGCGATCGTGCCGTCAACGCGCATCGAACTGTCCGGATCGTGGCTGAACTCCAGCGTCTTGATTTCGACGGGAACAACGCGCCCCCGGACGCCGCTGACTTTCAGGCTGAAATTCGAGAGCACGACGGTCTGCGTCGCTCGCCCGGCGGTCAACCGTGACATCCGGTCGCCCTGCGCGAACAGCTCTTCAAGCGCGTTGCCCACATCGGCGATGCGGATGGCGGTGAGATCGATCGGCTCGCCGCGCGGCAATAGGCCGGTGTCGAGTTCGCCGCCTTCCGCTTCGAGCCTCGAGACGTCGATGCGGCCGGTCGCCAGGGCGAACGGATCGAGCGCGATCGAGATCGCACCCAGCCTGGCGAGGTGCCGGCCCGAGCCACTCTCCTTCAGCGTGACGCCGCGCGCCTTGAGCGCAAGAGCGCCGCCGCCTGTCAAGCGGATGACCGTGCTTTCGACATCGGCGCTGTATCCCTGACCCAGCGCCGCATTGAGTGCCGTACGTGCCCGGGCGTTCAACGGTCCGTCGACGATCCCGCTTTCTATGATGGCGACGAGCGAAGCAACGGCGATGAAGACGAGGAGCGAGCAGCACAGGAAAAGCCGTGCGCATAAGCGCCAGGCACCGCCCGGACGCGGCGTGTGCACAATGACCGGATCATGCGCTTGAGCCGAGGGCAACGCATGCAGCGCGACGATGTCTTCCCTGCGAAAGTCGACTTTTTCGCCGCGGATTTCAGTCATCGGCACGAGCGTCCGACCTGATTGCCCCATTGCATGTTTCCCATCGGGCCGCCGCGACGCAAGCGATGGCCGGATCTTTCATTCGCCCCATTTAGATCGATACTCGTCTCACCAAATCACCATGCTTCGCCTCTCGCGGGAGCGAGAAGGCTCGCCATTTCCCCTTTGCGCAAGATTGCTTATGGCATTGAGCCTGCACGATTTCACCTCCGCTCGAATCCGAGTTAAAGGATCATACAGTAGCTACGAAGCCGTCCGGCACCTGTCAAATCTATCACAACTCTGCTGGACGGGCTTCGGCGATCTCCGATATGCCCTCAAGCGCGTTGCATTCGATCCCGAAGACGATGCACGATTTTGGGGACATGCATTAACCGCGGAATGCCCACAAAACGTGACGTAAGAAAGGTTTGATCATGGCAGGATTGGGACAAGGCGATGTCGCCCCGGAGTTCGAACTTCCTCGTGATGGCGGCGGTTCGATCTCGCTCGCTGAGCTGCGCGGAAAGCCGATAGTTCTGTTCTTCTACCCGAAGGACGATACGAAAGCCTGCACCGAGGAGGCTATTTCCTTCTCGGCTCTGGCGAAGGAATTCCAGGAAGCCGGGATTGCGCTCGTCGGCATGTCGCCCGATTCGGCCAAGAGCCACGATCGTTTCACAAAAAAACACGGCCTCACGGTCGCCCTTGGCGCGGACGAGGACAAGGCCGCGGCAAACGCCTACGGTGTCTGGGTCGAGAAGAGCATGTACGGCCGTAAATACATGGGGGTCGAGCGGACCACCTTCCTGATCGACCGGCAGGGCGTGATCAGCCGCGTCTGGGAAAAGGTCAAAGTCCCCGGCCACGCCGACGAGGTTCTGGCCGCCGCAAAGACGCTTTGAGCAGATACGGCAAGACCATGACGCGACTTCCGCAATTCCATAGCCTGCGCGGGGCGGCCGTCGAAGCGATCCGTGCCGCCGATCTTGCCGTCAAGACAGAGGTCGCGCAGGAGGCGGCGCGGCGCTGGCAGGCGCGAACGCTGTCCTTGCGCTCGCCTTTGGACCGCACCGTGCCCGAGCGGCCCGGCCGGCCGGCCAAGCCCGTTCTGACGCCACCGACGCAGGTCAAGCGGCGCTCGCTCGGCTCGCTGAAAGGGCGGATCGCTCTGCTGCACGCTATCGCCCACATCGAACTGAACGCCGTAGATCTGGCCCTCGACATCGTCGCACGCTTTGCATCCGAGCCGGTGCCGAATTCCTTCTTTGACGGTTGGATGCAGGTTGCCTTCGAAGAGGCCAAGCATTTTCGCATGGTACGGCAAAGGCTGAACGACCTCGGCGCCGACTATGGCGATCTTCCCGCCCATGACGGCCTCTGGCAGGCGGCGCACGACACGCGCAACGACCTGACCGCCCGCCTGGCCGTGGTTCCGCTGATTCTCGAGGCCCGTGGACTTGATGTGACTCCGGCATTGCGCGCAAAGATGCGGGAGACCGGCGACGATGAGAGCGCTGCCGTCCTCGACGTCATCTACGAGGACGAGAAGGGCCACGTCGCGGTCGGAGCGAAATGGTTCCGCTTTCTCTGCGCCCGGCAGAAGAAGGACCCCGCCGCAACCTTTCAAACGCTCGTGCGGGCGAATTTCCGCGGACCGCTGAAGCCTCCGTTCAACGACATTGCCCGGGCGGAGGCGGGATTGACCCCCTCCTTCTACCGATCGATGACCGCCTCCACCAACATCTGAGAAAACGCCTCGCACACACGCTTTATTAACCCTAACAAAGTGTAATTGCCGTCGAGCAACGCGAACTACAGCGCAGCGCGCCTCCGGACGCGCAAACTGGGGCGCATCGGCGGGGGTGGTGTGGTGTCTGTTGGTTCGGTAAACGCCTTCGGGAAGCGCAGGCAAAGTCACGTCCTGATCCTGGCGAGCGGCGACAGGGTCCGGCACATGACGGTCCGCCCATGGATGGCGACCCTGGCCATCTGTTTCGTCGGCATGTTCGGCACAGGATATCTTGCCGCAACCACATATCTGGTGCTTCGCGACGACCTGATCGGCGGAACGATCGCACGGCAGGCGCGGATGCAGCATGAATACGAGGACCGGATCACTGCACTGCGAGCGCAGGTGGACCGTGTCACGAGCCGGCAATTGCTGGATCAGCAGGTTGTCGAACAGAAGGTCGAGAAACTTCTGCAGCGGCAGCTGGCACTGACCTCGAGAAGCGGCCGGTTCGGCGCACTCCCGGAAGACGGTGCGGACTTGAATCATACCGGGCAGCAAGACACTTTTCCTGCGACGGAACCGCTGGCCTATGACGGGCGCGAAGAAGCTCGGGGCGGCGTCAAGGCCATCGAGACGATCATGGGCATCGCCGGCAAGGATGACGACCGGCCTCCCCGCCCCGCCGTACTCGGCTATGCACCCGTCTCCTCCGGGAATGTGGGTGGCGAAAGCGCTTCCGACCGGGCCGACCGTATGTTTTCCAACGTCACGCTTTCGCTCAAGGGCGTGGAGCGCGAACAGATGGCGCATCTCCGGCAGATGACGGACAGCGCGCTAAGGACGTCCGCGACAATCAGGGCGATCGTGGAAGATACCGGCTTCACGCTCCCGGAAGCCGGGGAAGCGCTCGACGCGGATACGGCCGCGGAAGCCGGAATCGGCGGTCCCTTCGTCGAACCGCAGGATGGAGACGTATTCGATCGGTTCCTGGTCGGTCTCGACAGCGCTCTCCTGGAGCTTGAGCAGACCCGTGACGCAGCAAAAAGACTTCCTCTCGCCAGCCCGGCGCCGGCAGCCGATGTCTCCAGCGGCTTCGGAAATCGGCTGGATCCATTTCTCGGCCGTCCGGCGCTGCACGCCGGAACGGACTTTCGCGCACCGACCGGCACGCGAGTCCGCGCGACCGCGGGTGGCACCGTCACGGCCGCGGGTCCTGCGGGCGGCTATGGAAACATGATCGAGATCGATCACGGCAACGGCGTCTCGACCCGCTATGCACATCTGTCCGCCATCCTGGTCAATGTCGGCGATGTGGTGAAGGCAGACGCGGTCATTGCCAAGTCGGGAAGCACCGGACGGTCGACGGGCCCGCATCTTCATTACGAGGTTCGCCTGAACGGGCACGCCGTCGATCCGGCGCGCTTCCTGAGGGCCGGAACGGAGCTCGCCGGCTATCTCGATTGACAATGGGCCTGCGGGCAGCTACCTCTCCCGCGCCTGACGCGAAAAGCATGAGAATCGGGCGGATTCAACTTCCAGTGTTTCAACGTGCTGGATTTCTTGACTTTCGGCGCCTTTGGTCGTATGAGCGCCGCCACATGCTGCTGCATTTTCCAACGATCGATCAGAGTTCATCAGAACCGGAACGGAAACAGTTTCCCCTTTGACCAATTTCGCTGACCTTGGCCTGAGCCAGAAAGTTCTCTCCGCAGTTACCGATGCGGGCTACACGATACCGACACCGATCCAGGTTGGTGCCATCCCGCCGGCGCTTCAGCGCCGCGACATTCTCGGCATCGCCCAGACCGGAACCGGCAAGACCGCATCCTTCGTGTTGCCGATGCTGACCCTTCTGGAAAAGGGACGCGCACGCGCACGCATGCCGCGTACGCTGATCCTCGAGCCGACGCGCGAACTCGCTGCGCAGGTTGCCGAGAACTTCGACAAATACGGCAAGAATCATAAGCTCAACATCGCGCTTCTGATCGGTGGCGTTTCCTTCGACGAGCAGGACCGCAAGCTCGAGCGCGGCGCCGATGTGCTGATCTGCACGCCCGGCCGCCTGCTCGACCATTGCGAGCGCGGCAAGCTCCTGATGACGGGGGTCGAGATCCTCGTCATCGACGAGGCCGACCGCATGCTCGACATGGGCTTCATTCCCGACATCGAGCGCATCGCGAAGCTCATTCCCTTCACGCGGCAGACCTTGTTCTTCTCCGCGACGATGCCGCCCGAAATCCAGAAGCTTGCGGATCGCTTCCTGCAGAATCCGGAGCGGCTCGAGGTGGCACGCCGGTCCTCGACGGCCATAACCGTTACGCAGCGTTTCGTAGCCGCACACGGCAAGGATTACGAGAAGCGTGCCGTGCTTCGTGAACTCATTCGGTCCCAGGAGGACCTGAAGAACGCGATCATCTTCTGCAATCGCAAGAAGGATGTCGCCGAGCTCTTCCGCTCGCTCGATCGCCATGGCTTTTCGGTCGGCGCGCTGCACGGCGACATGGATCAGCGTTCACGCATGGCCATGCTTGCCAACTTCAAGGACGGCAACATCAAGCTGCTGGTCGCCTCCGACGTCGCGGCGCGAGGACTCGACATTCCCGACGTCAGCCATGTCTTCAATTTCGACGTGCCGATCCACGCTGAAGACTATGTCCACCGCATCGGCCGAACCGGCCGTGCTGGGCGTTCCGGCGCCGCTTTCACGATCGTCACAAAGCGCGAGACGAAGTTTTCCGATGCCATCGAGAAGCTGATCGGCCAGAAGGTCGAATGGTTCAACGGCGACCTTTCGGAGCTTCCCGAGCCGATGGAGAGCCACGACAGCCGTCGCGACCGCGGCAGCGACGGGCGCAAGGACCGGAAGAGGGAGCGTCCCGGCAAGGTTCACGCCGATCGCAAACCTGTCACAGCCTCAGGCAATAATACAGAAGAACTCGAAACAGTCCCGGAAAGGGTCGACGCGGTGAAGATCGAACGCAATGCCGACAGCAAGGATCGTCATAACGGCCGCAGCGACCGTCCCGGCCGCGCGCAAAATGCAGCCAATGACGACAATCGCGACCGTCGCCAGCGCAACCGCCGCGATCATGACGACGGCCCGACGCCGGTTGGTTTCGGCGACGACATTCCGGCCTTCATGCTGATCGTCGGCAAGGCCTGATTCTTCGCTCATGGCACTGCCCGGTATCGATTTCCCCGGTCTCGGCTGCGGTCTGGCAATCCTGCGGGATGGAAAGATCCTCCTTTGCCGACGCCTGAAGGCGCCGGAAGCCGGCCACTGGAGCATCGTCGGCGGCAAAGTCGATCATATGGAGCGTGCACAGGATGCAGCGCGGCGCGAGGCCGAGGAGGAAAGCGGCCTTTCCATCCACTCGACCCGCTTTCTGTGCGTCAGCGAGCAGATGATCGAAGCCGATCGGCAACATTGGATATCGCTGATCTATGCGACGGAGAATTTTTCCGGCGAGCCGCGTCTCACCGAGCCGGACAAGCTCTCCGACATCCGCTGGTTCGACCTGACCGCCCTGCCCCAGCCTCTATCCCGCTTTGCGGCAGATGCGGTGCGGGCGCTCGCCTGAAACCCGGGACGATCATCTCTACTTTTTGGACCTGAGCGCGGCCTCGTAGGCAAGTCCAACCCAGCGCGCCATTTCATCCGGATCGTCCCAGGCCGGCTCAGGGATGCTCCAATAGGGCATTTTCACCGGCTTGCCCTTGCCTTCATAGGCCCACTGCCGGGCGCCTGCTTCCTCGAGCGCCGGCGCCGATTCGGCATCCCCCTTCAGAAGAATTTCGCCGTTCACTTCCAACGCAAGAATGATGCCGTCGAAATAGATGCCCTTGCCGCCGAACATGCGGCGAATCTTGATCGGGCCGAGTGTTTCGAAGATCTCCTCGATTGCCGCATTGTCCATCGCTCAATCCCTCAGTAGCCCGCCGGCAGCCACTATCGCCTCCGGCGTGTCGAGATCAAGACGCGCCGCAGCACCGAGTTCGACGTCGATCACCGGCAAGCCGCAGCGCTCGACAATGTGCCTCGCCCCGACGTCGCCGACGAGCTGCCGGACGGCATGGAAAGTTTCCTTCGGCAGAATGACCGGATTGCCGCGCTGACCGCCGGCGACGGCGCGCACCACAGCACGGCCGGATTCGGTTTCGAAGGCAGCGATCAACTTTGCCAGGTGTGCCGAAGTAATGCCCGGCATGTCGGCAAGCATGACGAGCATCCCGCCGGCGCCGGCATCCAGGGCGGAGAGACCGGCAATCAGCGAAGAGGCCATCCCGCTCCGGTAGTCGGGGTTCGAGACGAATGTGGTCTGCAGCCCCGCGAGTGCGGCCCGGATCTCCGCTTCCCGGTGGCCGGTTACCACGATCACTCTGCCCGGAGCCGCCGCGATGGCGGTCTCCACCGACCGGCGCACGAGCGGCATGCCTCCGAACTCCGCGAGCAGCTTGTGACGGCCATCCGGCCCCATCCGGCTCGCCTGGCCGGCTGCGAGCACCACGATCCCGACGGGACCCGGCCGCTTGCCGGCGCTCCCTTCCCGCGGCTGCGGACGCGTCGGGATTTCCTTGAGCAACCCGCCGACGCCGAGCCCGGTAATGTCGGCTTTGCTCGGCCACTCGCCCGCGATCAACCGGTCGAGAATCCAATCGAAACCGTTTTCCCTCGGGCTTCGTGCACATCCGGGAGCACCGAGGACCGGGATTTCCCCTAATCGTCCGAGGACGAGCAGGTTGCCCGGATCGACCGGCATTCCGACGTGCTCTACGACGCCGCCCGCGCGCCGGATGGCGGCAGGGATCACATCGTCCGGATCGGCCACGGCCGAAGCGCCGAAGACGATGATCAGGTCGTGCGAATCGGCAGCGTCCGAGATCGCGGCGGCGACCGCTTCGGTAGTATGAGCCACGCGTTGCTCGCTATCGAGGCGGCTGCCCGATTGCAGGAGCCTTGCGGTGAGGACGGCGCGCGTCTTGTCCATAACCTGGCTCTTCAACGAAGGCAGCTCAGTCGCCACCAGGGCCGCGCGCCGCGGCGTGAACGGCTTGACCTCGAAGGCCCGATCCGCCCGAAGCAGTGCCTGCGCTCGCTCCACGAGCGCTTGCGGCACGGCAAGAGGGATGATCTTGATCGTCGCCACCATGTCGCCGGCGTCGACGGCAACATGATCGGCAAGGCAGGCGAGCGTGATCGCCGGATCTATACGGTTCAGCCGATCGATGACGGCGCGATTGGCAACGAAAAGGCCGGCAGCGGTAGCATAGACGTTGACCCGGCCGGTCGTGGCCCGCGAGAACCGCAGGTGATCCGGAGCGATTGCCGCAGCTATGCGCGCTGCGGCTTCGTCCTCCGGCAGGTCGTCCGGCTCGAGCCGCGCGACAATGACCTCCGTGACATCCGCTTCGGCAAGCGCCGCGACATCGTCGGCGCTCAGGCGATGCCCCTTTGACAGCTTCATCGTGCCGATCTTTACCGAATGGCCCAGGAGAGCGCCTTCGGCCTCGGCAAGCGGTACGGGCCCGAACCTCACTTGGCGCCCTCCGCCGGCAGGTTCACGTCGCGACGCCGCAGGGCCCCGATGATCTCTGCCAACACGGCAACCGCAATCTCCGCCGGGCTCGCGGCACCTATATCGAGGCCGATGGGGGCCTTGATACGCGTGATCGCCTCCCCCGGCACTCCTTGCGTCTGCAGGCGTTCGGTCCGAGCCGCATGGGTCTTGCGACTGCCAAGCGCGCCGACATAGAAGCATCCCGCCTCCAGTGCCGCGCTGATCGGATAGTCATCGATCTTCGGATCGTGCGTGAGGGCGGCGAGTGCCGTATAGCGATCGAGCGGTCGAGCGGGCAGAACGTCTTCCGGCCAGTCGGCAATAAGCTCGACGCCATGGAAACGCTCGGCCGTTGCAAAGGCGGTGCGCGGGTCGATGACCGCCATGTCGAAACCTGCGACCGGCGCCAGACGCGCCAATGCCTGCGAAATGTGAACCGCTCCGATCGCGACGATACGAGGGGGCGGCAGATGAACGTTGAAGAAAAGCGCTCTTTCCTCGAGGTTCAGAAGGCGGGGCCGGCCCGAGTGCAGCACTTCGGAGACGGGCGCGGCCCATTCAGGGGGAATGCGATCGCCTTCGACAAAAGCCTGACTGCTGCCGTCCGAAAGATCGCTGACGACGACGGCGGCGCGGCGTGACGCGCGGGCGTCATTGAGTATCTGCAGTGTGCTCAGTTCCATCGTTCAGCCGTCAATTCGTTCGACATAGACGCGGATCCGGCCACCGCAGGAAAGCCCGACGCGCCACGCAGTCTCGTCGGCGACGCCGAATTCGAGAACCCGCGGGGTACCGGACGCAATCACGTCGGCAGCCTCCGCGATGACCGCGCCCTCGACGCAGCCGCCGGAAACGGAGCCTTGGAAGTTACCTTCCCCGTCGATCACCAGGTGGCTTCCGACGGAGCGTGGCGCCGAGCCCCAGGTTTCGATCACGGTCGCAAGGGCCACGGAACGACCTTGCTCATGCCAGGTCTGGGCGACAGCCAAAGGATCGAGGATGTTCGGCTCGTTCTGCATGCTGCAACTCCGAAAACTGCACTCAGGCAATGATCCTGCATCGGATCAAGTCACTTCACTGTGACGCATTCGCCGGCGCACGGTCAACGGCAAGCCGTCCATGGTTCAGGAAACGCCGCGGATCGGCATCGCGCGCTCCGCGGCCGGACAGCGATTTCACCAGATCGGCGACGGATTCGAGATTGTGGATCGGGCGGAACTCGTCGACATGCGGAAGCATGGCCCTGACTCCTCGGGCGCGCGCCTCGAAACCGTCGAAACGCAGCAACGGGTTGAGCCAGACGAGACGCCGGCAGGAACGATGCAGACGATCGATCTCGGTCTCCAGTTCGGCCGTATCGTCGCGCTCGAGCCCATCGGTCATTAAGAGGACGACGGCCCCCTGCCCGAGCACCCGCCGCGACCAGCGGCGGTTGAAATCGTGCAGCGTCTCTCCGATACGCGTGCCGCCCGACCAGTCCTTGACCGCCGCGATGCAGTCGTCCAGCGCCTCGTCCGGGTCACGGTTGCGCATCTGCCTCGTGACATTCGTCAACCGCGTCCCGAAAAGGAAAGTATGGGCGCGATGGCGCTGTTCGGTCAGCGCGTGCAGAAAGTGCAGGAAGATCCGGGTATACTTGCTCATCGATCCGGAAATGTCCGCAAGCACGACCAATGGCGGATGGACGAGCCGCGGCTCGCGAAAGCGCGGCAGGATGAAGTCCCCGCCAAACCGCATGGCATCGCGCATGGTGGAGCGCGGATCGATCCGCACCGGGCGATGGGACCGTCGATAGCGGCGCGTTCGTACCCGGTCGAGCGGCAGCAGGATCGCGGACAATGCCTTTCTTGCCTCGGCGATCTCCGCGGCCGTCATCTGGCCGAAATCCGCCTTGCGGAAGAGTTCCCGGCCCGAGACGGTGTAGCGTGCATCGACCTCCACCTCCGGCGCTTCGCTCGGCTGCTGCGCGCCGTCCCGGCCGGCAAGAAGCGCATCACGAACGCGTTCTTCGCCGGCGCGCCGACGCCGATCCTCCCCGGAGCGGGGCATGGCAATGGGCGACATGAGCGCGATCATCTTGTTCACCAGATCCGGCGAACGCCAGAAGAGCCGGAACGCCTCGTCGAATACGGCCTGGTCTTCATGACGCTTGACGAAGATGCATTGGAGCGCTGCGTAGAATTCGCCACGGGAGCCGATGCCGATCAGCTTTACGGCACCGATGGCATCGGCGATGGCGGCCGGACCGATCCGCAGTCCAGCCCGCCTCAGGGCACGGGCGAAGAAGACGATGTTGTCGGCAAGCCTTCCTTCATCCGAATGGGATCCGCCGGTCATCCTGCTCAGTCCTGCGCCAGCAATTCGGCTTTCACCTCGGCAAGCAGGCGGCGGCCTTCGGCACCTTCGATCCGGGCGATGTCGTCCTGATATTTGAGAAGCGTACCGAGCGTGTCGGCCACCGTTTCGGGATCGAGCGCCAGCGCGTCGAGCTCGGTGAGCGCCGTGGCCCAGTCGATCGTTTCCGCGACGCCGGGATTCTTGAAGAGGTCGAGCGCCCTCAACCTCTGAACATAGGCAACGATCTCGCGTGAAAGCGCCGCGTTGCAGCCCGGAACCTTGCGGCGGATGATCTCCAGTTCCTGCGCCGCCTTGGGATAGTCGACCCAGTGATAGAGACAGCGCCTCTTCAAGGCATCGTGGATTTCGCGGGTCCGGTTGGTGGTGATGATGACGATCGGCGGCTCGTCGGCCTTGATCGTCCCGAGTTCGGGGATTGTGACCTGGAAATCGGAAAGCACCTCCAGGAGAAAGGCTTCGAAGGCTTCGTCGGTGCGGTCGAGCTCGTCGATCAGGAACACCGGCGCCCTCCCGGCAGTCGTCGATATCGCCTGCAGCACCGGCCGTCTTATGAGGAACCGCTCGGAGAAGATGTCGCTTTCCACTCTCTGGCGGTCGACGGTGCCCGCCGCTTCCGACAGGCGGATTTCCAGCATTTGAGCCGGATAGTTCCATTCATAGACGGCCGAGGCGACATCAAGACCCTCGTAGCACTGAAGCCGGATAAGGGGGCGGTCGAGGGCGCGCGCCAGTACCTTGGCGATCTCGGTCTTGCCGACCCCGGCCTCGCCTTCGAGGAATAGCGGGCGCTTCATCCTGAGGGCCAGGAAGAGAACGGTCGCAAGCGCGGTTCCGGCGAGATAATCCTGCGCCTCCAGCATCGCCCTCGTCTCATCGATGGACTGGGGCAGCTTTCCTGTCACCTGTCTCGCCATGCTTCCTCCCGCGTGGACGAAAACCTATAGCGTGTGATATCCGCGGTCCACATAAATGAGCGGTGGCTGCTTCGGGCCGAGCTGTACGTCCACGACTTCGCCGATAAGGATGAGATGTGTGGCCACTTCCTTGACTTCGATCAGGCGGCAATCGAAGGCAGCGATCGCCTCGACGAGGATGGGCGCACCGGTCGTGCGCTGCGTCCATCGGCCGAGGGCAAAGCGCCGTTCCATGTCGAGCTGGTCGCGGCCCGAAAAGGCGTGAGCCAGGGCGTGATGCTGGGCGCCAAGCAGGTTGAGCGCGAAGCTGCCGCCACGCGAAAAGATGTCGTTGCGCCGGTTGGCTGCGTTGAGGCAAGCGAGCACGGTCGGCGGATCGTCGGATACCGAGCAGGACGCGGTGATCGTCACGCCGCGCCGCTCCTTGCCATCGGCCGCCGTGATCAGCTGCACATGCGACGACATGCGGCTCATCGCATCACGGTAGGTTATCGGGTCCAGCCGGGTCTTCTCCAACACATCTCGCTCCGGAACGATATCTCGCACATACATAGACTCTCGCGGAAAATATGAAACCCGGCGGCGCGAGAATCTTGCGGATCAGCGGCGCTTGCAATCGATGCGGCGACAAAGCCTCGTTATGCCTCGATCTTTTCCTTTGACGGGCGCGGCCACATCCTTAAAACATGGCGGTCGATAGCGGGAAAAAACATGCCTAAATCACTCGTCACCAGCCTCTTCGTCGCTGCGCTTGCGCTGACCGGTCCTGCTTTCGCTGCCGACGTGAAGGTCGCGGTCGTGGCTCCAGAGGAAGGGGCTTTCGCCTCTCTCGGAAGGCAGATTTCTGCCGGGGCAGCATTCCAGGCCGGCGACCGCGGAAGCCAGGTGATCCCGATCAACGAAAACTGCGATCCTGCCGGCGGCGAGGCGCTGACGAAAGCCCTGCTTGCAAGCGGCGCGGAAGTGGCAATCGGTTTTCTGTGCACCGAGAGCCTTGAAGCCGCACTGCCGGCGCTCGCCGAAGCCGGCATTCCGGCGATCACCGTCAGCGTCCGTTCCGACATCCTCATGGAGGACGCACTCAAGAAAGAGTGGCCGTTCTATCGCCTGGCCCCAAGCGGCAAGGCCGAAGCGGCGGCGATCACCGATGCCATCGTCGCGAACTGGAAAGGCCGGCCGCTCGCTCTGATCGACGACGGGACGATCCAC
The DNA here is from genome assembly GCF_056739175.1 of Ensifer sp. R1-3. Taxonomy (NCBI): domain Bacteria; kingdom Pseudomonadati; phylum Pseudomonadota; class Alphaproteobacteria; order Hyphomicrobiales; family Rhizobiaceae; genus Ensifer; species Ensifer sp. R1-3. The sequence goes on along the minus strand of NZ_CP096515.1, from coordinate 899,450 downwards.
AGCCGCGAGCTTGTCGAGAGCGTGCGCAACGGGTTGGCCGAGATCGGCATAACACCGGTTTTCACCGACACCTACCGCCCCTCGCAGGAGCAGCAGGTGAGCCTCGTGCGGCGGCTGGCGAAGAGCGGCGCAACGCATGTCTTCACCGGAGGCGACCGCAACGATACGGCGGTCATCGCGCGTGACGCGAAAGCGGAAAACGTGCCGATAACCCTTTTTGGCGGCGACACGCTGAACGCTGCCGATCTCGACGTCCCGCTTGAGAACGGCGTCCTTGCCATGACGATCCCCGACCCCGCACGATCGTCGGAGGCTGCGGCGGTGGCAAAGGCCATGCGCGCCGCCAAGATCGAGCCCGAGGGATATGTTCTCCCCGCCTTTGCCGCAGTGTCGCTCCTCGAGCAGGCGAAGGACCAGGCGGCAAAAGACGGCAGCTCGCTTGCCGACGCCCTGACGAAAGGACCCTATCCCACAGTGCTCGGCCCGATCGGATTCAATAGTGCGCACGAGCTGGCCGAAACCCCTTACAGGCTGATGCGATGGCAGGACGGGCGTTTCGTCGATGCAGCCGCTACGGGCAGTACGGAATGATGCGGAAAGGGGCCAGAAATCTCATCACGGACGTGCCCGGATTGCTGGTCGGCAATGCCGAGGATGTCAGGCTGAAATCCGGGGTTACGGCCGTGCTCTGCGATCCGCCGGCGACGGCCGCCGTCCAGGTTCTGGGCGGCGCTCCCGGCACGCGCGAGACCGATCTGCTCGCTCCCCACAATACGGTCCAGGCGGTCGACGCGATCGTGCTCTCCGGTGGCTCGGCCTTCGGCCTCGATGCCGCGTCGGGCGTCCAGGCCGCGCTGCGCGAGATGGGGCGCGGGTTCGCCGTCGGCCCGCACCGTGTGCCGATCGTGCCCGCGGCGATCCTCTTCGATCTGGCAAATGGCGGCGACAAGGATTGGGGACGCTACGCTCCGTATCGCGATCTCGGCTACCAAGCGGCGCGTGCGGTATCGGCGGATTTCGGGACCGGCAGCGCCGGCGCAGGCACGGGCGCGCTTACTGCGACCTTCAAGGGCGGTCTCGGCTCCGCGTCGACGGTGCTGTCCAACGGGATCACCGTCGGCGCGCTCGTGGCAGTGAATGCCATCGGCTCGGCGACCGTCGGCGACACACGTCATTTCTGGGCAGCACCCTTCGAGATGGACGACGAGTTCGGCGGGCTGGGCCAGCCCACGCCCTGGCCGCAGGACGCCGCTACCCCTCGCTTCAAGTTTCGGGAGCGGCAAGCGTCGGCGACGAACACGACCATCGCGGTCATCGCCACCGATGCGCTGCTCACCAAGGCGGAGGCTAAGCGTCTGGCGATCGCGGCCCATGACGGCTTTTCGCGTGCCCTGTGGCCCTCTCATACGCCGCTTGACGGCGATCTGGTCTTTGCGCTTTCGACGGGCACGAGCGGAAAGACGCCACTGCTTCAGGATTTCATCGATCTCAGCGCCGCGGCAGCCGCCACAATGGCCCGTGCGATCGCGCGCGGCGTATACGACGCACGAGACGCCGGAGACGATCTGATACCTGCCTGGTCCTCACGCTCCTGATCTTCGCGCCGGTTGTTCGGGAGGCCCGAGAATGCTATGGCGCGGGAAAGAGCCGGAGCACGATGATGACCCACCCCATTCGCATTGCCCCGTCGATCCTGGCGGCCGACTTCTCCAAACTCGGCCAGGAGGTTCGCGACGTCGCCGAGGCCGGCGCCGACTGGATCCATCTCGATGTCATGGACGGACATTTCGTACCGAACATCACCTTCGGACCCGACGTGATCAAGTCGCTGCGCCCGCACACCCGGGCGACCTTCGACTGCCACCTGATGATCGCGCCGGCCGATCCCTTCCTCGAAGCCTTTGCGAAGGCCGGATGCGACATCATAACCGTCCATGCCGAAGCAGGCCCGCATCTGCACCGGTCGCTGCAGACGGTGAAGTCGCTCGGAAAAAAAGCCGGCGTCTCGATCAATCCGGCGACGCCGGAAAGCGCAATCGAATATGTCCTCGACACCGTCGATCTCGTTCTCGTGATGACGGTCAATCCCGGCTTCGGCGGCCAGAAGTTCATCGGCGCGACTGAGGAGAAGATCCGGCGGATCAAGGCAATGATCGGCAGCCGCCCGATCGAGATCGAGGTGGATGGCGGTATCGCGCCCGATACGGCCGGCGTCGCGGCGAAAGCGGGCGCCAATGTGCTGGTAGCCGGCTCCGCCATCTTCAAGGGCGACTCCGTCGATGCGTATCGCAGCGCCATCGAAGTGCTCCGCACGCAGGCGCAAAAGGCACGCGGATGACGGCGCGGGCAGCGACTGCGGGCATCATTCTGGCGCTGCTTGCCGCATCGGGTGCGGCGGCCGGCGACTACGCCGCCTTCCAACCGATCGGCTTTTCGTCGGACGGCGATGTCTTCGCCTTCGAGGAATACGGTATCCAGGACGGCTCCGGCTTTCCCTATTCGACGATCTACGTTCTCGACACGAATACCGACGCCTTCCTGCCCGGCGCTCCCGTGCGCGCCGTTGCGGAGGAGGACGGAGCCGATCTGCACAGGGCGCGCGGTGAAGCCCACAGGCGCTCTGCGCCGCTCATCGATGCCTATCGTCTCCACGACACGCCGGGAGTGCTCGCTGCATATAATCCCGTGACCGAGCTCGATGCAGAGCCGCGCACACTGACCTATTCCTCATTTCCCGCCGATGCATCCTTCCGCAAGACCTATGCGCTGAAGCTCGAAGAGAAGGTCTTCGAACCGGAAGGGATCTGCGAGGGCTTTCTGAAAGAGGTCAAAGGCTTCCGTCTGACGATGACCGAAAAGGCCGGGAAGCCCGCATCGGACATACTCGAAGACGATCAGCGCATCCCGCTGAGCCGCCGCTGCCCGACAGGCTACCGCATCGGCGGCGTCGTGACCCATGTCAAGGCCGACGGCTCCGAGGTCCATGCAGTGATGATCCTGGTCGAGTCGCTCGGCTTCGAGGGCACGACCGACGGCCGCTGGATCGCGGTACCGGTGCGGATTCCCGGTTGATGGAGGGGAAGGCCGCGGTCCGGGCAAAGGTGCTCATCGCAGACCCGGACCGGCCGAAGCGCTACCGTCTCGCGCTTTCGGTTCCGAGCTTGCGGGAAGCGATCCTGGGCGCGCTCTGCTGGGGCTTCGCGATGGCTCTCTCGGCGTGGCTTGCACTTTGGTTCCGCGAAAATGACGCCACGTTCCACCTGAAAAGCATTCTCGGGCTTTACGCATGGGGCGGCATCGTCGCATGGCCGCTTTCGCTGTTTGCCGCCCGCTGCTTGTCGCAGAACCGACCGGCCGAGACACGGTTTTCGGCCTTTTTCCTGTGCCTCGCCGCAGGCACGATCGGAACGACGGCATTCCTGTTCGCGCTCGACTACCGCACTTTCTATGCGCAGTGGCATGCGATGACCGGAACACGCACCTGGCTGTTCCAGTTCGCGTTCACGTCGCTTGCCGCCTTCTACCAGTTTCTGGTCCTCGGCGTTCGCCTTTACCTACCCCTCGGTGCAGTCGCGCTCGTAGCAACGAGTCTGCTGCTCGCGCGATCGGACGCGCGGCAACGGCGTTGAGCTTCACCGCCATCTTTGATAGAGGCACAGCCATCCTCCACTCTCGACGAAAGCTTGAAGCCCATGATCTCCCGTTACTCCCGGCCGGAAATGGTGGCCATCTGGTCGCCGGAAACCAAGTTCCGCATCTGGTTCGAGATCGAGGCGCATGCCTGCGACGCCTTGGCCGAGATCGGCGTGATCCCCAAGGAAGCTGCAAAGACCATATGGGAAAAGGGCGGCGCGGCAACCTTCGACGTCGCCCGCATCGATGAGATCGAAGCCGTCACCAAGCACGATGTCATCGCCTTCCTCACCCATCTTGCGGAATTCGTCGGCCCCGACAGCCGCTTCATCCATCAGGGCATGACCTCTTCCGACGTGCTGGACACCTGCTTCAACATTCAGCTCGTCCGCGCCACCGATCTCCTGCTTGCCGATCTCGATAAGCTGCTCGAAGCGCTGAAGCGGCGTGCCTTCGAGCACAAGGACACGGTGACCATCGGTCGTTCGCACGGCATCCACGCCGAGCCGACGACCTTCGGCGTCAAGCTCGCGCTCGCCTATGCGGAGTTCGACCGCTGCAAGCAACGCCTTCTCGCTGCCCGCGAGGAGATTGCGACCTGTGCCATTTCCGGAGCGGTCGGCACCTTCGCCAACATCGATCCGCGCGTCGAGGAACACGTGGCAAAGGCGCTCGGCCTCAAGCCTGAACCCGTCTCGACCCAGGTGATCCCGCGCGATCGCCACGCGATGTATTTCGCCACACTCGGCGTCGTCGCCTCCTCGATCGAGCGCCTTGCGACCGAGATCCGGCATTTGCAGCGCACCGAGGTACTCGAGGCGGAGGAATATTTCTCTCCGGGCCAGAAGGGCTCTTCCGCCATGCCGCACAAGCGCAACCCGGTGCTGACGGAGAACCTGACCGGCCTCTCCCGAATGGTCCGCGCCTTCGTCGTTCCGGCCATGGAAAACGTGGCGCTGTGGCACGAACGCGATATCTCGCACTCGTCGGTCGAGCGGATGATCGGTCCGGATGCGACGGTTACGCTCGATTTCGCGCTCGCCCGCCTGACCGGCGTCATCGACAAGCTTCTCGTCTACCCGGACAACATGCTGAAGAATATGAACAAGTTCCGCGGGCTTGTTCATTCGCAGCGTGTCCTTCTCGCCCTCACCCAGGCCGGTGTATCGCGCGAAGACGCCTACCGCCTCGTACAGCGCAATGCCATGAAGGTCTGGGAACAGGGCAAGGACTTCCTCGAAGAACTGCTCGCCGACACGGAAGTACGTGCGGCTCTTTCCGAAGAGGACATTCGGGAGAAATTCGACCTCGGCTACCATACCAAGCATGTCGACACGATCTTCCGGCGGGTTTTCGGTTCCGTCTAGCTACTGCATGTTTCCTTTAATCGTATCCGGTTAAAGGACAAAAACATGCAGCAGATCAAAGTGCTACAGCGACCTTTGCGCGTCTGATAAGACGCGCGGCGCTGTAGAACAGAAACCGCCTATCCCGGGTTGGCGCGCGTCCTTCCATGGCCCGCATTTGACGTCCTTCGCTCAAATGCGGGCCAAGTCTTTAGCGTTCCTTTAGGTGCTCCATGTGAAGATTGCAGCTGTCTCAATCAGGTTTCGAGGAAACCATGGTTTACAAGGACAGTGTTCAGCGTGCCTCTTCGCGCGAAGAGACCAAGATAACCGGAACCGTCACCTGCAAGACGGGTTCGACCAACGGGATTGTGGTGGATCTTTCCGACGAAGGCATCTGCTTCAGGCTGCTCTTCGATATCGGCGCCCGGACCGGCCAGGAAGTGACGATCCGGAGCGAGGAGCTCGGCTTTCTCTCCGGCATGGTGCGCTGGGCTCGCGGCGACAGGATCGGCATCAAGCTGAACCTGTCCTCGAACACGGCGGCCCAGATCTCGTCCTATTACAAGTTCTTTCGCTGACCTTGAGTGAAGGACCGGATCGAGGCACGGGGCGTTGAGGGCTGCTGCCGTCCAACGCCCCGCTCGAGAGACGCTATCGCGCCGCCCCGACAGGTTCCACCAGCTTGCGATAGAGATGCCACGTCGCGTGGCCGAAGATCGGCATGATGACGGCAAGACCGACGAAGATCGGGATGGAGCCGATCACCAGTCCGGCTGCGATGATCAAACCCCACAGGGCCACCGGCACCGGGTTGGCGAGCGTCGCTCTGACGGAGGTTTCCATCGCCGTCAGCGCACCGACGTCGCGATCGAGCAGCAGCGGGAAGGTCACGACGCTGATCGACAGCACGACGACGGCAAAGACGAATCCGACGAGATTGCCGACGAGGATCAGGTTCCACCCCTGCTCGGTGGTCGTCACACTGGTCCAGAACTCCGAGATAGAAGCCGGAGGCGTCGGACCGAACATGGTTATATAAAGACCCTGGGCGACGAGCAGCCAGACGACGAAGATCACGAAGAGGACAGCGGCAACCGCGAGGATCGACGGGATTGCCGGATGGCGATGCAGCCGCATTGCATGCGGCCATCGCGCGTCCATGCCGAGTTCGCGACGCCTGCTGACCTCGTAGAGGGCGATGGCAGCAACAGGCCCGATGAGGGCAAAGCCGGAAGCGAGCGGATAGAGCAGCGGCAGCATGTTCGCTCCCGCACTCCACGTCATCAGCACGACGCCGGCGATTGGATATATGAGGCACAGAAAAACATAATGCGACGGCTTTTCCCGGAAGTCATCCAGCCCGAGACGCAACGCGTCGAACACATCCGCAATGCCAATCTTTCGTATGCCGGGATGCGTGACGGTCGGATCTGCCCCCGACAGAACATGGAAGGTTGTCATGGCTCACACTCCTCAACGAACCAGAGCAGCCACGGACCCGCGACAGCGGTAAAAGATGGGCCGCTGTCGAACCGCGGCTGTGAGTGCGATTATACAGAAAATGCGGCCTCTGTCGCCTCCGCCTTGACTTCGGCCTTTTTCGACTTCAAATCGCGACGATCATGAAGGTTTCCGAAACGCACATCCTCATCGTTCCCGGCTACACCAACTCGGGCCCGAACCATTGGCAGACCCGATGGGAGCGCAAACTGTCGACCGCGCGCCGCGTCGAGCAGGCAGAATGGTCGAAGCCAGTGCGGGAGGATTGGGTGGCGCGCATGATCGAGGAGGTCAACGCCGCTGAGAAGCCTGTCGTCATCGTCGCGCATTCGCTCGGCGTTGCCACGGCGATCCACGCACTGCCTCACTGCACGCGGCAGATTGCCGGCGCATTCCTGGTTGCTCCGCCGGACGTCGCCAATCCGAAGATCCGGCCGAAACACCTGATGACCTTCGGCCCCTATCCGCGCGATCCCCTGCCCTTCCCGTCGGTCATGGTGGCCAGCCGCAACGATTCCTTCGGCTCCTACGAGCACGCCGGCGACATCGCCAACGCCTGGGGATCGCTGCTCGTCGATGCCGGCGACGCCGGCCACATCAACACGGAGTCCGGCCACGGCCCCTGGCCGGAAGGCTCGATGGTCTTCGCCCAGTTCCTGAGCCGCCTGCGGGCGTAAGGCACGTCCGTGTTGGACACCGGAACTCACACCTGGCCGAGACCCGCTGCCGCGACGCGCAGGCATTCCAGAAAAGTTTTCTGAAGCCTGCTCGGCAACCAGTTCTCCCGAACGGTGATACCGATGGTTCGCGTCCGGAGCCGGCTGCGCACCTCGTCGGCGACCGGAACGCAGCCAAGAAGGTTTTCTCTTTCCTCGATGGCGATCTGGCGGCGAGAGAGCATCGACAGCCGGTCGCTTTCCAGAATGATGGCACGCGTGAGAACGAGCGAGCTCGTCTCGATGCTCGCCCTTGGCGCATCCCGGCAACCAGCAAAGAGCGCGTCGAATGCGGCCCGGATAGGTGTGCCGGGCCGCTGGGCGACCCATTGCTGGGCGGCGAGCTGGTCAAGCGATGCGCCCTTGCCGTCGCTGTTGAGAAGCGGGTGCCCGGATCGTCCGACGACCGCATAGGGGTCCTCGAAAAGGGGCTCCGCCCGCAGCCCCTCGAGGTCGCTGCCCGAACGCAGCGCTCCGATCAGAATGTCGCTCGCGCCGGTGCGCAACTGCTGCGACAGAGCCTCGTAAGAGCCATCCATGACTTCCACCCGAGCATTCGGGTGAGCCGCCATAAGCGGGTTGACGGCGCGCGCAAGCAACAGGGTGCGCGCAAGCGGAAGACTTGCAATCTTGATCCGCCCCTCCATGCGCCCCTCGTTTTCACGGATTTCATCCAGAGCCTGCTCCAGTTCGGTGAGAGCGACCTGCCAGCGGATCGCAAGGCGGCGGCCTAGCGCATTCGGCGCCACGCCGGCCGGACTGCGCATAAGGATGGCCCTGCCGATATTGGTCTGCAGGTCGTGCAAGGCCCGGTGCAGCGCTGCCGGCGAGCCGCCGCCGCTGCGCGCGGCCTCGGTAATCGAACCGCTGCCGGAAAGGGCGATCAGCGCCTCGATCTGCCGAAAGCCGATCCGGGCGAGACATTTGGCGACCAGCGTCGGGTCTCGCTGCGAACTCACGCCGAAGAGTTCGGCCAGCGCCGAGGCGATCTGGTTCTCCATGCGGCGAAGCCGCATCAAGAGAACCTCGCCGGCCGCCGTCGGCTGACTGCCGGCAGCATAGCGTGACAGGAGTTTCGCGCCGAAGCGGCGCTCGATACCCGCCAGCGCAACCGAGACGGAGGGTTGTGAAATGTGCAGCTCGGCGGCCGCCCGGTTGAGGCTGCCCGTCTCGCAGACCTGCATGAAGACCCGCAGATGCCGGAGGTTGATATCCATTGCGATCATCTCTGCTCCAGAGGCAGATTCGAAAAAAACTATAGCTCTGCTCGGCTTTCGTATTAGCACCCGGATCCTGTTGGGTGCCAGTGTCCACTCCGAAGAATGAAGGAGCATGGATATGCATCAAAAGACCGGACTCGTCGTCAGCGCCCATTCGGCCGACTTCGTCTGGAGGGCTGGCGGCGCGATCGCGGCCCACGCAAGACAGGGTTATGCAGTCACCGTCGTTTGCCTGTCCTTCGGCGAGCGCGGCGAGTCGGCGAAGCTCTGGAAGAAGTCGGGAATGACCCTGGAGACCGTGAAGGCGGACCGTCGGCGCGAGGCGGAGAACGCCGCGAAGGCGCTCGGCGTTCACGATATCCTGTTCTACGATCTTGGCGATTATCCCATGCAGGTGACGCCGGAAGCTTTCGATCGGCTGGTGGAGCTCTACCGCGAAATACGCCCGGAGTTCATGCTGACGCACTCGCGGCAGGACCCGTACAACTTCGATCATCCGATGGCGACCGAATTCGCCCAGCATGCGCGTGTCATAGCCCAGGCGCATGGGCACAAGCCCGGCACGCCCGTACTCGGCGCCCCGCCGGTTTATCTCTTCGAGCCGCACCAGCCGGAACAATGCAACTGGAAGCCAAACTTCCTGCTCGACATCACCGACGTCTGGGAGAAGAAACTGGCCGCGATCAAGTGCATGGAGGGACAAGAGCATCTCTGGGAATATTATACCCGTGTCGCCCTCCAGCGAGGCGTCCAGGCCTCGCGCAATTCCGACTACAAGATCACCTATGGAGAGGCCTACGAGGCCGTCTTCCCGCATGTCACCGGTACCCTCGGCCATGGAGCGCTGGCATGAGCGTGGTTCACCGGAATATTGAGCGCACCGATAGAAGCCTTGCCGACGCCCTGGCGGAGTGCGGCGTTGCGACCGTGCACGAGGCGATGGGCCGTACCGGCCTGATGCAGTCCTATATGCGGCCCGTCTGGCGCGGGGCGCGCGTGGCGGGTACGGCGGTAACGGTCTCGATACCGCCTGCCGACAACTGGATGATCCATGTGGCGGTCGAGCAATGCCGCGAAGGCGACATTCTCGTTGTCGCACCGACCTCACTTTGCGACGCCGGCTATTTCGGCGAATTGCTTGCGACCTCCCTCATGGTGCGTGGCGTGCGCGGACTGATCATCGAGGCCGGGGTACGGGACGTCAGCGAATTGGAGGAAATCGGCTTTCCCGTCTGGTCGCGGTTCGTCTCGGCACAGGGAACGGTGAAGGCGACGCTTGGTTCGGTCAACGTGCCGATCGTCTGCGCAGGCGCCACCGTGGCACCCGGCGATGTCGTCATCGCCGACGACGACGGGGTCATGGTCGTGCCGAAAGCGCAGGCTGAACAAGCAGTGGCGGCCTCGCGCGCGCGGCTTGAGAAGGAGCGCAAGACGCGTGAGCGGCTGGCCGCCGGCGAACTGGGACTGGACATCTACGACATGCGCGGCGCACTCGCCGCCAAAGGACTGAAATATATCGATTGAGCGGGAGATGGCGCAGGAGCCATTTCTGCAGGGAGGACGAATGACCACGATTGCATTCATCGGCTTCGGCGAGGCAGCGCAGTCCATCGCCGGCGGGCTTGGCGGCCGGAACGCCGCGCGGCTCGCCGCTTACGATTTGCGCTTCAACGACCCGGCTGCTTCCGGCGCCCTGCGGGCACGAGCGTCGGAACTCGGAGTCGAACCGCTCGACGACGTGGCCGGCATTGCTTGCGCGGATGTCGTGCTGTCGCTCGTCGTGGGTGCCGCGACGAAGGCCGTCGCCGCCTCGGCAGCGCCGCATCTTTCCGACGAGGCAGTCTTCATCGACCTCAACTCCGTCGGGCCCGACACCAAGGCACTCGCAGCCGGCGCCATCGCGACCGGGAAGGGCAGCTTCGTGGAAGGCGCCGTCATGGCGCGTGTGCCACCCTATGCGGAGAAGGTTCCGATCCTCGTCGCGGGCAGGCGCGCCGTCGAGGTGGCGGAGCGCCTAAACGCGCTCGGCATGAACCTCGAAGCGGTCGGTGAGACCCCGGGCCAAGCTTCGTCGCTGAAGATGATCCGTTCGGTGATGATCAAAGGCGTCGAGGCCCTGCTGATCGAAGCTCTGTCCTCGGCGGAACGGGCCGGCGTTACCGAGCGCATTCTCGATTCGGTCCAAGAGACCTTTCCCGGTCTCGACTGGCGTAACGTCGCCGACTATTACCTTTCCCGAACCTTCGAGCACGGCGCCCGTCGCGTGACAGAGATGACCGAAGCGGCCGAAACGATCGAATCCTTCGGCTTGAATGCCCCCATGTCGCGGGCTGCCTGCGAGACGATCGCTGCCGCCCATGCGGCGATGAAGGATCAGGGGCTCTCCGTGAATGACGGCTATCGCGGTTTCGTGCCGGTGCTCGCACGCCGCTTGGCGAGGGACAGTTGAGATGGACGGTATCTTACAGTCGCTCGGCGTCATCTTCAGCCTTTCCGGAGTTGCCGTACTCGTCACCGGGGCCCTGCTCGGGATCGTCATCGGCGCCCTGCCCGGGCTTGGTCCGTCGATCGGATTGAGCCTGCTCATCCCGTTCACCTACAATCTCGGCCCCGAGCTCAGCATGCTGCTGATGATCTCGCTCTATACCTCCGCCGAATATGGTGGCTCGATAAGCGCGATCCTCCTGTCGACGCCGGGCACGGCCGCCGCTGCGGCGACCGCGATCGACGGCTATTCCATGGCTCGACAGGGCAAGGCGAACGAGGCGATCTCGATCTCACTGACGGCCTCCACCGTCGGCGGGGTTCTCGGCGGGCTCGCGCTGCTGCTGCTGGCCATGCCGCTCGCCTCGCTGGCGTTGAAGTTCGGCCCGGCCGGATATTTCGCCGTCGGCGTATTCGGCCTGAGCTCGGTCGCGGCACTGTCCGGCGGTTCGCTGGTGAAGGGTCTTGCCTGTGCGGCCTTCGGTCTTGCGCTCGCGACGGTGGGCATAGATCCGATCGCCGGCACGCCGCGCTTCACCTTCGGACTTTTCCAGCTCTATGAGGGCGTACCGTTTCTGGCGGCACTCATCGGCCTCTTCGCCGTGTCGGAAGCGCTAGCGATGGTCGAGAGCCGCGTGGTGTCGGCGCCGTCCATCAAGGACAAGGTTGGCCACGTCTTCATGTCAGCGGCGCTGTGGAAGGAAACCTGGCGCTCCATGCTCTCCGGTTCGGTCATCGGCACGCTGCTCGGAATTCTTCCAGGCGTCGGCGGCAACATCGCCTGTTGGGTCGCCCGAGATTATGCCCGCGCCCGGGACCGTCATCCCGAAGAGTTCGGCAATGGCTCCGCAAACGGCATCGCGGCACCTGAAGCCGCCAACAACGCCACAGTCGGCGGCGCACTCGTGCCTCTCCTTGCGCTCGGTGTTCCCGGTTCCCCAACGACTGCAATCATGGTCGGCGCACTTATCATGCACGGTCTGCATCCCGGTCCGCAGCTCTTCAACGAGGCGCCATCGCTGGTCTATGCGATTCTTTTCGGTACGATCATCGCGTCGCTGGTGCAATATGCCGCCGGCTCTCTTTTCCTGCCGCTCATGGCCCGAGTGATGCGACTGCCCGATGCGGTGATCGCCGTCGGCATCATGGCCTTTGCCGTTCTCGGCGCCTTCGCCATCCGCAACCTGATGTTCGACGTTTATCTGATGCTCGGCTTCGGCGTCGTCGGCTATCTCATGAAGAAGCTCCGCTTCCCGGTCGCCCCCGTCATTCTGGCTATGGTGCTCGGCTATCTGGTGGAGTCGAACTACCGTACCGCGCTCGTGTCCTCGCAAGGCGACTACACGATCTTCGTCACCGATCCGATCAGCCTGATCTTCCTCATCCTGAGCCTCGTCAGCCTGCTGACGCCGCTTTGGCGGCGGATCCAGGCGCACCGCGCCAGTGCGCGGACCGAAGAAACGGCGGACGGCACCGTCCGTTGAAAAGCATCCAACTGGAGGAGAAGAAATGAGTATTACAAGAAGAACGTTTGGGACGCGCATGGCAGGCGCGGCTGTGGGACTGGCCCTCGCCCTGTCGGGATTTGCCGTACCGGCGAACTCGATCGCCGCGGAATTTCCGGAAAAGCCGGTGACGCTGGTGGTTTGGGCGGGTGCCGGAGGAGCGCTCGACACTTACGGCCGCAAGCTCGCCGAGCTCCTGGAAAAGGAGGCAGGGTGGACGGTGAAGGTAGACAACAGGCCGGGCGGGAGCGGCGCCGTCGGCGTCTCGCAGATCATGACGCAGCCGGCCGACGGCTACAACATCCTCGTCCTCACCGGAACGCTGACCTTCGGCATCGCCCAGGGGCTCATTCCCTTCGAACTCGAGGATTTCCGCCTGCTTCGGGCCATGCAGTCGGAGCCGTCTTCGCTTGCGGTGCTTTCCGACAGCCAATTCAAGTCCGTCGACGATTTCACCAAATACATGAAGGACAATCCGAACGGGCTGAAGGTCGGCGGCCATGCGCCCGGCGGCTTTCATCAGTACATGCTGTACCAGCTCATGAAGAAGGGCGGTTTCGAGAGCGGCTGGATCCCGCATGACGCGTCAGGCAAGGTGACGCTCGGCCTCCTCGGCAAGCACCTCGATGCTGCCATGATGACGCCATCGACCGGCCTTGCGCAGGTCAAAAGCGGCGAGATCAAGCTGCTTGGCGTTTCGACCGACGAGCGTAGCGCGTTCCTGCCCGACGTACCGACGTTCAAGGAGCAGGGCTACGACATCGAGGGGGCGATCTGGCGCGGTGTCGCGGTAAAGGCGGGAACACCCGACGACGCCGTCGGCGCCATCCAGGCTGCAGTGGACAAAGTGACCGCATCCGAGGACTGGAAGAAGTTCCAGACCGAGCAGTTCCAGGATAGCCCCGACTGGAAGGAAGAGGAGTTCACCAAACGGGCGCAGAGCGACCTCGCCAACCAGCTCGAATTCCTCAAGGCCAACGGATACGTCGAATGAGCGATCACGCATCGGGTACTTCGATACATGTCCTCTCCGCCGGGCACGGCGGGGAGGCACCGCACGGGCATTATTGGCAAAACCTCGTCGCGGCCCTTGTATGCATCGGCTGGAACGTGGGCTTCCTGCTGTTGAGCCTCGGACTGCCGGCTGGACATTCACGAGGCGATGTCGGGCCGGGTTCGCTGCCCATTCAGGTTGCTGTCTTCGGTACGGCCGTGTCGGCGGTCTATCTCGTTCAGGTCCTGAGGGGCGTCGATCTCGGCGGAACGCACGGCAGGGTCGACATTGCACGCGTCAGCGGCCTGATGGCTCTCTTCGTCGCGGTGTGTCTCGGCGCGAACTGGATCGGGCTGGCCCTTTGCCTCGGAATCGGCGGGGGCGTGGCGACGCTGCTCTTTCCCGGCGAGAAACCGCTGGTCCGAGCGGTCGCAACCGGGGCCGGCTTCTGGGCGATCGCCTATCTGGTCTTCGGCAAGCTGCTCGCGCTTCCTCTTCCTTGAAACGACCTGACAGGAGTGAACACATGACGCCGGATGGCATCGCGTGCATGATGATGAGGGGCGGCACGTCGAAAGGCGCCTATTTCCTCGCCGACGATCTTCCCGCCGACGCCGGGGAGCGCGACCGGCTCCTGCTGCGCATCATGGGGTCGCCCGACCCGCGTCAGATCGACGGCATCGGCGGGGCCGATCCGCTGACGAGCAAGGTGGCCGTCGTTCGCGCCTCGGCGCGGCCCGATTTCGACGTAGACTTTCTCTTTCTCCAGGTCTTCGTCGATCAGGCACTGGTAAGCGACAGCCAGAATTGCGGCAATATACTTGCCGGAGTCGGCGCTTTTGCCGTCGAGCGCGGGCTGGTCGAAGCCGCGGAAGGCGAAACCGCCATCCGAATCTACATGGAGAACACGTCCCAGTCGGCTGTCGCGCGCATCCGCACCGCGAACGGCCGACCGGTCTATGCGGGCGACGCATCGATCGACGGAGTGCCGACTCCCGCAGCACCCGTCTATCTGACCTTTACGGACGCCGCCGGTTCAAGCTGTGGCGCATTGCTGCCGACCGGCTCGGCCGCAAACGAGATCGAGGGTGTTGCCTGCACGCTGATCGACAACGGAATGCCGGTCGTTGTCATGCGGGCGGCGGATTTCGGCCTGACGGGGTATGAGAGCCGCGAAGAGCTCGAGGCGAACGAGTCCGTCAAGGCGCGTATCGAGCGCATCCGCCTCGCCGCAGGACCGCTGATGAATTTGGGCGACGTCACGAAAAAGTCCGTACCCAAGATGACCTTGGTCGCCCTTCCGGTGAATGGCGGCGCCATCATGACCCGCAGCTTCATTCCCCACCGCGTACATGCTTCGATCGGCGTCTTTGGCGCACTCAGCGTGGCCACGGCGTGCCTGCTGCCAAACAGTCCCGCAGCGTCCCTGGCCATTTTGCCGGAGGGCGAGGAAAAGACCGTGGCCGTCGAGCACCCGACGGGACGTATGGAAATCCTGCTTCGGCTCGACAACGCCGGCAGCGTGGAGGAATGCTCGTTTCTGCGCACCGCGCGAAAGCTCTTCGATGGTCGCGTCTTCGCATGACAGCGGGCGCGGCACAAAGAAACGCCGCCCGGTCTCTGCCGGGCGGCGGCATGGAGGTATCGGTTCAGTTTTTCTGTAGCTGTGCGACCGCTTCCGAGAGCAACTCAATCATGCGGACGCGAATGTCGTCTTCGGATATTGCAACGCCGGCCGCATCGAAATCGGTCTTGATTTTGCGCACGACGTCCTCGTGCCCGGCCTCTTCGAAGTCCGCGGCGACGATTTCGCTCGCATAGGCTTCCGGGTCCGACTTGGCGAGCAGACCGGCGGCCCAAAGGCCAAGCAGTTTGTTGCGGCGTGCGGTCGCCTTGAACCTCAACTCCTCGTCCAGTGCGAACTTCGCCTCGAAAGCCTTCTCGCGATCCTGCATCGTGGTCATCAATCGATCTCCCTCAAAAACATACTGCCCGAAGCACCATCGCATAAACCAAAAGGCTCTCGAAAGTGCAATGCGCCTTTTCGCCTTCGGCGACTTTCATGATAGCCTAATCTAATCCGGGGATGGAAAGACACGCCGATTGTTAATTGTCTTCTTTTCGGATATGGACCCGCTGAGAAAATTCCCAATGCGCCTCCCAAGAGCGCCAACAACCACAGAGACAGATCCATGAATCGTCGCCGCCGTATCTACGAGGGCAAGGCCAAGATCCTTTACGAGGGTCCGGAACCGGGCACGCTGATCCAGTTCTTCAAGGACGACGCCACCGCCTTCAACAAGAAGAAACATGACGTCATCGACGGCAAGGGCGTGCTCAACAACCGGATTTCCGAGTACATCTTCACCCATCTGAACAAGATTGGCATTCCGACCCATTTCATCCGCCGCCTCAACATGCGCGAGCAGTTGATCAAGGAAGTGGAAATCATTCCGCTCGAGATCGTCGTGCGCAATGTTGCTGCCGGATCTCTTGCCAAGCGCCTCGGCATCGAGGAAGGCACCGTACTGCCGCGCTCGATCATCGAATTCTATTACAAGGCCGACGCCCTCGACGACCCGATGGTCTCCGAAGAGCACATCACGGCTTTCGGCTGGGCGAGCCCGCAGGAACTCGACGACATCATGGCGCTCGCCATCCGCATCAACGATTTCCTTTCCGGCCTCTTCCTCGGCGTCGGCATCCAGCTCGTCGACTTCAAGGTCGAATGCGGCCGCCTCTATGAGGGCGACATGATGCGCATCGTCCTGGCCGACGAGATTTCCCCCGACAGCTGCCGTCTCTGGGACATCGAGACGAAGGAAAAGATGGACAAGGACCGGTTCCGCCGCGATATGGGCGGACTTGTCGAAGCCTATCAGGAAGTGGCCCGCCGCCTCGGCATCATCAATGAAAACGAGCCGCCGCGCGGTTCGGGTCCGGTGCTGGTCAAGTAATTTCGGGGATAAGCAAAAGTGATCAAGGCACGCGTAACCGTGACGCTGAAGAACGGTGTTCTCGACCCCCAGGGCAAAGCGATCGAAGGCGCGCTCGGCGCCCTCGGCTTTGGCGGCATCGGCCAGGTGCGGCAGGGCAAGGTCTTCGATCTTCAGCTCGAAACCGCCGACAAGGCCAAGGCGGAAGCCGACCTCAAGGCCATGTGCGAAAAGCTGCTCGCCAACACCGTTATCGAAAACTACAGCATCTCCCTCGCCTGACGGCGGGGGCGGCCATTGCACTGCGTTGAAACAGCCCCGGAAATCCTTATATGCCGGGGGCAAAGGCAAGATAGGTACGTCATGAAGTCCGCCGTCGTTCAGCTTCCTGGTCTCAATCGCGACCGCGACATGATCGCGGCGCTGACGAAGATTTCCGGCAAGGCGCCGGTCACCGTCTGGCAGACCGAGAGCGAAATCCCGGATGTGGACCTGATCGTCATTCCCGGCGGCTTCTCCTATGGCGACTACCTGCGCTGCGGCGCGATCGCTGCACGCATGCCGGTGATGCAGGCGATCAAGGCCAAGGCAGAGCAAGGCGTGCGCGTACTCGGCGTCTGCAACGGTTTCCAGATCCTCGTCGAGGCGGGCCTCCTGCCAGGCGCGCTGATGCGCAACGCCTCGCTGAAGTTCGTCTGCCGCGAGGTGAAGCTCGAAGTCGTCAACGCCGACACCGCTTTCACCCGCGCCTACGCCAAGGGCCAGGTGATCCGCAGCCCCGTCGCCCACCATGACGGCAACTATTTCGCCGATGCTGAAACGTTGAAGGCAATCGAAGGCAATGGCCAGGTCGTGTTCCGCTATGCCGAAGGAACCAATCCGAACGGCTCCGTCAACGACATTGCCGGCATCCTGAACGCGAAGGGCAATGTGCTCGGCATGATGCCGCACCCGGAAAACCTGATCGAGTCCGCTCATGGCGGCGCGGACGGCCGAGGACTCTTCGCCTCCGCGCTGGACGTAATTGCTGCTTAAGTTTTGTCATGTAGCAATACGGGTGGAAAACCGCTTCGTACTTTTTGAAATTGCTCCGGTCGCCGCTGGAAGGCGGCGTTCGCCACCAGTTCCGCGAGACCTCCTATGTCATCCATTTTCAACGGACGTTCCCTTGCGCTCGCCTGCGTTGCGTCAAGCCTGACGCTTGTCGCCGCTTGCCAGTCGGGGCGTCCCGCCGCACCGGCCGCAAATTCCGCGGCGCTGCCGACGATGGAGCGCGTCGCTCTCGGCGCGAGCGGCTGCTGGTTCAAGTCGGGTGATGCGGCGTTCAAAGCCTATCGCCTCGCCCCCGAACTCAACTCCTTCTCCGGACGCCCGCGCATCCTGATTGTCCCGCGCAAATCACCGGAATCGCGCCCGCTTGCCGTGGTCGAGGCCGAGGGTCAACCCGCCCGCCTGCAGGCCTTCGGCCCGTTGATGAGCGAGCCCGTAGGGACGCGCATCGCCGCGGATGTGCGCCGCTGGGCCGCCGGCGGCAAAGGCTGCAGCTGATCCGACCATCTTCGGCAACGCCACCTTCCGCGTGGCGACGCTCTCATTGCCCTCATTCCCGTGTCTCTCAGGGGTGAGGGAGGAAACATTTGCCGGACACCCTACCGCCAGAAAGGGACGGCCGACTCGCGCCGCGCCTCCTTTTCGCTCACGCCTATATCGTCGAGCAGATGCGTGCTCAGTTCGTCGAGCGCCAGCCGGCTGCGCCTTTTGGACGCGAGCGCGCAATAAAGCTGCCAAAGCCGCGACAACACGTTTCCCGCGCCACATCGTGAATCAATGCCGAAGCGGGCCGGTGGCCGCGGATTTCGCTCCGAGGGCCGAATTGCATCAATTGCACCCATTGTCATCACCATTGCTCGCATTGCATCTGCTGCCTTAGAGATAATTGACACAGAATGTCGCGCAATATAGAGAATTGTCACTATGACAACTTGGCTTCCCGACATTGAACAAGGTCACGGGCCGCTTTACGCGCGCATTGCCGACCAGATCGAAGAGGCGATCGGCAACGGCACCCTGCCCGCGGGTACGAAGCTGCCGCCCCAGCGCAATCTCGCTTTCGATGTCGGCGTGACGATCGGCACGATCGGCCGTGCCTACGGCATTGTGCGCGAACGTGGTCTCGTCAGCGGCGAGGTCGGCCGCGGCACCTACGTTCTCGATCATCCGGAAAGCCGGCCGCCGGAGCAGTCGGATCCGCTGACGACGTCGCTTTCAGGGACACGCCCGCTCATAGCCCCAGCCGGCAAGCTCCGCTTCGACAGCACCGCCGCTCCTGATATCGGACAGGGCGACATTCTGGCGCAATTGCTTGGAGATATCAGCCGCGAGCATCACGGGGACATTGCGAGCTATGCCCGCAACTTTCCGGATCATTGGTTCGAGGCCGGGTCTCAATGGCTGGCACGCGGCAATTTCCGGCCGGGGCCGGAAACGGTCGTTCCGACGCTTGGGGCTCATGCCGCCGTCGTCGCGGTGATCTCGGCCGTCACCTCCCCCGGCGACCGCATCGCATTCGAGACGTTGACCTATTCCCAGATCAGCCGCAGCGCCGGCCTCATCGGCCGGCGGATCGCGCTGGTGGAAAGTGATGAGTTCGGGATGCGGCCGGAAGATTTCGAGCGTGTCTGTGCCCAGCAGCACCCGAAACTCGCCTTTCTGATGCCGGGCGCGCAGAACCCCACGGTCGCGGTCATGCCGCTCGACCGGCGCCGGGCAATCGCAGTCATCGCGCGCAAATACGGCGTCTGGCTGGTCGAGGACAATCTCTACGGTTCCATGACCGGAGACCCGCTCCCGTTGCTGATGGAACTAGCGCCCGAGCGGACCTTCCTCGTCGGCGGTCTTTCGAAGTCCGTTGCTGCCGGCGTACGCGGCGGCTGGGTCGCCTGCCCGCCGCATTTCAGCCAGCGCATCCGCGTCGCCCACAAGATGGTGAGCGGCGGCCTGCCTTTCATTCTCGCGGAGCTTTGCGCCCGTCTGGTCCTCTCCGGATCGGCGTCGGTATTGCGCAATCGCGGCGTCGAGGAAATTGGCGCACGCGAAGCTTTGGCGCGCGAGATCTTTACGGGCTTCGATTTCAACTCGCATCCGAAGATCCCGTTTTTCTGGCTGAAGCTGCCCGAGCCCTGGCTTTCCGGAACCTTCAAGCAGGCCGCCCTGCAGGAGGGCGTGCTCATCGACGATGAGGATGAATTCAAGGCCGGACGCTCCGACCGGGTTTTCCATCGTATCCGCGTCGGTTTCTCCTCGCCCATCGAACGATCCGAGGTGCGAAGAGGCTTCGAAATACTGCGCCGGCTTCTCGACAGCGGGCGGGCCGGATACGACAGTTTCGATTGATTAGTTTTTAAAGGTGACTTTCGCGCAAGCCTCGGCAATCTACTCTTGCTTTTGATCCCGCAGAGATTGATTCGCACTGGAAGGTTTGAGCATGAAAGATTTCCGCTCGTTTGCAGGTCGGGGACCGCTTACATTCATTGCAGCAGCCCTGACACTTTCGAGCGCACTCATCGGTAGTTCTCAGGCCGGTGCAGCAGAAAATGTCTTCGATGAATTGCGGTTCGGCGCAACGACCTCGATCGGCGACGGCTCAAATCAGGAGGACGGGGTTTTCCCCTCCGTTACAGTGTTCTTCGATCCGCTCGGCGCCGGCAGCGCAAACGGCCTTGCCGAAAAAATCCTGCGGCCGCGGATCCATGCCGGCGCCTCCGTCGCGACCTCGTCGAGCGGCGCGAGCGAGATCTACGCCGGCTTGAGTTGGGATGCCGACATCACCGAGCGCTTCTTCATCGAGCTCGGCGCCGGCGCCACGGTGCATGACGGCGATCTCAATGACGATGGATCGGACGGACCGAAACTCGGCTGCCGGCTGCTGTTTCGCGAATATGCGGCCGCGGGCTACCGGTTCGACGACCACTGGAATCTCTCGGCCACGGTCGAGCATGCGTCCAATGCCAACCTCTGCGACGGCCCTAACGACGGGCTCACGCGTGCGGGGCTGATGCTGGGCTACACGTTCTAAGGCCTGTTGAGATTTGGGATACCCGCCGCTACTTGTTTGATTTCCTCATCCCTGTGCTCGTCACAGGGATCCAGCCAGACCAAGTCCGCGCTCGGCAATCTTGTCCGCACCGCCCTGAACGCCGACAAACCCACGAGAGCCTCAACGCCATCATCTATCTCGCAGCAGCCGTCATAAACTCAGGTCGACCCGACCTGAAAACATCGTGATCTAGAGCCCCGGTCCGCCTGGCTGAAATCCGGGCTGCCGCCCTGTTGATCGACCGTATTTTTCTGTCGCGCCGCGCCGCAGCATAGGCTAAAGAAGCCGCAAAGCGCCCCTGTTACGTTGCGGTACGCACGCGCCTTCCCTTGAAGCGAGGGTTGCGCGCCGCCCGAAGGATTTGACGGTCGACGATGACGATTTCCAACACCCGCCCAATCACCCCGGACCTGATCGCCTCGCACGGGCTCAAGCCCGACGAATACGAACGCATCCTGAACCTGATCGGGCGCGAGCCGACCTTTACGGAGCTTGGCATCTTCTCGGCGATGTGGAACGAGCATTGCTCCTACAAATCCTCGAAGAAATGGCTGCGCACGCTTCCGACCAAGGGGCCGCGCGTCATCCAGGGCCCTGGCGAGAACGCCGGCGTTGTCGACATCGACGACGGTGACTGCGTCGTCTTCAAGATGGAGAGCCACAACCATCCCTCCTACATCGAACCCTACCAGGGAGCGGCAACGGGCGTCGGCGGCATCCTGCGTGATGTCTTCACGATGGGTGCGCGTCCGGTAGCGGCGATGAACGCGCTGCGGTTCGGTTCGCCGGATCACCCGAAGACCCGCCACCTCGTCTCGGGCGTCGTTGCAGGCGTCGGCGGCTACGGCAATTCCTTCGGCGTGCCGACGGTCGGCGGCGAAGTCGAGTTCGACGCGCGCTACAATGGCAACATCCTCGTCAATGCCTTCGCGGCGGGGCTCGCCAAGACCGACGCGATCTTCTATTCGAAGGCGGAAGGCGTCGGCCTCCCGGTCGTGTATCTCGGCGCCAAGACCGGACGCGACGGTGTCGGCGGTGCGACGATGGCATCGGCCGAGTTCGACGAGTCGATCGAGGAGAAGCGCCCGACCGTTCAGGTCGGCGACCCCTTCACCGAGAAATGCCTGCTCGAAGCCTGCCTGGAGCTGATGCAGACCGGCGCGGTCATTGCGATCCAGGACATGGGCGCTGCCGGCCTCACCTGCTCGGCCGTCGAAATGGGCGCCAAGGGCGATCTCGGCATCGAACTCGATCTCGACAAGGTGCCGGTGCGCGAAGAGCGCATGACGGCTTACGAGATGATGCTTTCCGAAAGCCAGGAGCGCATGCTGATGGTGCTGCGCCCGGAAAAGGAAGAGGAAGCCAAGGCGATCTTCGTCAAATGGGGCCTCGATTTCGCGATCGTGGGCAAGACCACCGACGACCTGCGTTTCCGCATCCTGCACCAGGGCGAAGAAGTGGCGAACCTGCCGATCAAGGAGCTCGGCGACGAAGCGCCGGAATACGACCGCCCCTGGACGCCGGCAAGGGCACCCTCGCCGCTCGCCACCAACGACGTCCCGCAGGCTGATGTTTCCGATGCGCTTCTGAAGCTCGTCGGCTCCGCCAACAATTCCTCGCGCCGCTGGGTCTATGAGCAATATGACACGCTGATCCAGGGCAATTCGCTGCAGCTGCCGGGCGGCGACGCCGGCGTAATCCGCGTCGAGGGCCATGAGACGAAGGCACTTGCCTTTTCTTCGGACGTTACGCCGCGCTATGTCGAAGCCGATCCGTTCGAGGGCGGCAAGCAGGCGGTCGCCGAGTGCTGGCGAAACCTGACTGCGACCGGCGCGCTACCGCTCGCCGCGACCGATAATTTGAACTTCGGCAATCCCGAACGGCCGGAGATCATGAGCCAGCTCGTCCATGCGATCAAAGGCATCGGCGAAGCCTGCCAGGCACTCGACTTCCCGATCGTCTCCGGCAACGTCTCGCTCTACAATGAGACCAACGGCCAGGCGATCCTGCCGACCCCCACCATCGGAGGCGTCGGCCTCGTCCGCGACTGGTCGAAGATGGCGCGGATTCGCTTTGCGGCGGCGAACGAAAGCATCCTGCTCGCCGGCGCTCCGGAGAGCTGGGGAACGCATATCGGCCAGTCGGTCTACATGCGCGATATACACGGCCGCACCGACGGTCCGGCGCCGCATGTCGACCTCGGCCATGAACGCAAGGTCGGCGATTTCGTTCGCGGCTTGATCGAGGACGGCCTGGTTACGGCCGTACACGATTGTTCCTCGGGCGGACTTGCGCTCGCCGTCGCCGAGATGGCCATCGCTTCCGGCATCGGCGCGACGATCGATGCACCTGCGGAACACGACCCGATCCCGGTCTTCTACGGCGAAGACCAGGGCCGCTATGTCGTAACCGTGGCCGAGGGTTCGGCCGAGACGGTGGCCGCACGTGCAAAAGCCGCCGGCGTTGCGCTGCCGGTGATCGGCAGGACAGGCGGGAATGCGGTGCAGCTCGGAGACGCCAGGCCCGTATCCGTCGATGAATTGCGTTCCGCACATGAAGCGTGGTTCCCCAATTACATGGGCGGCGATCTCGCACCGGACAATTGACCCGCCGGCCGGCAGGCGGCCGAAACAGCATTTGCCTTCGGCCCCTGAATCGTGTTTCCCTTGAGCTCATAGCGGGCGGCGGCAATGCGGCCGCGCCGCAAGAATAACAAGGGAGTTGGCGTATCATGCCCATGGCACCAGGCGATATCGAAGACATGATCAAGGCCGGGATTCCCGGCGCAAAGGTCACGATTCGTGATCTGGCCGGTGACGGCGACCACTATGCCGCCGAAGTCGTGGCCGAAGCGTTTCGTGGCAAGACGCGCGTGCAGCAGCACCAGATGGTCTACAATGCCTTGAAGGGCAACATGGGCGGCATACTCCATGCACTTGCCCTTCAAACCAGCGCGCCGGAGTAAGACGGAAATGGCCGACCTGATCAAGGAGCTCGTAAGCGGGGTCGTTGACAGCGCGTTGAAAGAGATCCTCAAGAAAACCAGAGCGACCGGAACCGCGGCCAAGCGGGCGAAACGGCGAAGCAGGAAAGCCAAGTCAGGCGGCATACTGGCTGACATCGTCGAGGCGGCCTTCCGTAAACCGGCAAAGAAGCAGGTGAGCCGTCGCCGGACCGCGGCTTCCCGGAGCAAACTGCGCCGCCGCTCGGCCTAGATCACGTGTTCTAAGCCTCATCCCGCCCCGAGAGTGGTGCGGAAGCCGAACTTTGAGGGACCATCAATAATTTTGCGATTGGGTGGTGAAAACCACGTCCATGCGTGCTATCTAGACCCCAATCGATATCCGGTCCTTGAAACCGGCGCAGGAAGGAAGACGAGATGAGCGGAATCAACGATTTCATCGATAACGAGGTCAAGAGCAACGACGTCGTTCTTTTCATGAAGGGAACGCCGCAGTTTCCGCAGTGTGGTTTCTCCGGCCAGGTGGTGCAGATCCTGGATTACGTCGGCGTCGACTATAAGGGCATCAACGTGCTCGCCGATGCCGATCTGCGCCAGGGCATCAAGGATTATTCCAACTGGCCGACCATTCCGCAGCTTTATGTGAAGGGCGAATTCGTCGGCGGTTGCGACATCGTGCGGGAAATGTTCCAGGCTGGCGAGTTGCAGTCGCTTCTTCAGGGACAGGGTATCTCCGTCAAGGGCGCCGCCTGACACTTCCGAACCGCATCTTCGCGATGATCGGAAAAGGCGGGTAACCGCCTTTTTTGATTCCGAAGCAATATGCCGCGCATCTAATTTTCAATACGCTTCATGAGCGGGCGGCGAAATTCACGCCAGTCATGAATCGCCATGGACGAGCGGGCGCGCGGTCTCGCATGCAGCCCTGTCCGGCGTGCGGCCTGCTCCGATTTCCACCGGCAAGTACTGCGTCCTTTTCGATCCGACACAACAAAAGACTGAGTTTATTCAGCAGATCCAAATCATTGCGAAACGTGCCACGCACTGGCTCGGCGTGGCGAAGAACCGGCTGCAGGAAAGCTGCAGCCGGCAGGATGTATGAAATGACAAGGCCCATAGACCAAGCCGCCACCATCTCCGGACTGACGAAAGTCCAGTTCATTGCATTGATGGCCATGCTGATGTCCATCAACGCGATCTCGATCGACATCATGCTGCCGGGGCTGCAGGAAATCGGCGCGAGCCTCGGCGTGGCGGATGAGAACCATCGGCAATACGTCATAACCGCCTACCTGCTCGGCATGGGGTTCGCGCAGCTCTTCTTCGGCCCGCTGTCCGATCGCTTCGGGCGAAGGGCACCATTGTTGGGCGGGCTGGCACTTTACGGCGTCAGCGCTCTTGCGATCGTGTTCGTACCGACCTTCGGGGCACTCCTGTTCCTTCGGCTCGTGCAGGGCATAGGCGCGGCTGCAACCCGTGTCATCACCGTTTCCATCGTGCGCGATGTCTATGGCGGGCGGCAGATGGCCGAGATCATGTCGCTGGTGATGATGGTGTTCATGATCGTTCCGGTCATCGCACCGAGCATCGGACAATTGATCATGCTCTTTTCCGAGTGGCACATGATCTTCGTCGTGATCGCTCTGTTCGCGGTTGCCGTAGCGCTTCCGGTCGCCTTGCGCCTTCGGGAGACTTTGGCTCCCGCCAACCGGCGCCCCTTCACGGCCTCGTCCATACTTGCGGGCTTCCGCATCGTGCTGACGAACCGGCTGGCGCTGTTCTATACGCTCGCGACGTCGGCCCTCCTCGGCGCTCTCTTCGGTTTCATCAACTCGGCGCAGCAGATTCTCGTCGGCGTCTATGGTCTCGGCGTCTGGTTTCCGGCCGTCTTCGCCGCTTTCGCCGGCATGATGGCGGTCGCCTCCTTCACCAATTCGCGACTCGTCCGGACGTTCGGGATGCGGGCATTGTCGCATGCAGCACTTCTCGGCTTCACGCTGGCGAGTTTCATCTGGATGTCGGCTTCATTGATCGGGCCGCTGCCTTTGCCGCTTTTCATGCTCCTTCATGCCGCCACCATGTTCCAGTTCGGGCTGATCGCCGCCAACTTCAACGCCATGGCGATGGAGCCGCTCGGCCACGTGGCCGGCACCGCCTCTTCCGTTCTCGGCTTCACGCAGACGATCGGCGGCGGCATCATCGGCGCCTTCATCGGCCAGGCCTTCAATAACAGCGTCACGCCCCTTGCGGTCGGCTTCTTCACGGTCGCCGTCGTCGCGCTTGTCTGCGTGCTGATCGCAGAGGGCGGCAAGCTCTTCAAACCGCACAATCCGGCCGGCTAGCCGGATTGGCTCCAGGACACCGATTTTTCCTCCCAGTCCATTTTGGATATTTTCAACATGACTTCCGTTTCCCAACAATCTTCGCTCGGTGAACAATCGTCGGGCCACGCCGATCAGGCCTCGGGCGCCGCGCGCCTCGGAATGGGCCTTGTCGAATTCATCGTCACCATTGCGGTCATGACCGCGAGCATTGCGCTCGCGATCGACAGCATGCTGCCGGCTCTGCCAAGCATCGGCCAGACGCTCGACGTTGCCAACGCCAACGATACGCAACTCGTGATCGGCGTCTTCTTCCTGGGCTTCGGCCTCTCCCAGATATTCTTCGGGAGCCTCTCGGACGCCTTCGGGCGCCGGTCCGTTCTCCTTGGCGGCCTTGCGCTCTTCAGCCTGTCGATGTTCGCCGCCTCCTGGGTCGAAAGCATCGAGACGCTGCTTCTGCTCCGCTTCATCCAGGGGATCGGCGGTGCCGCAGTGCGCATCACGACCATGGCGATCGTCCGCGACTGTTTCGGCGGCCGCGACATGGCGCGCGTCATGTCCTACGTCATGATCGTCTTCATGATCGTGCCGATCGTCGCGCCGACACTTGGCCAGGTGGTGATCGCCTATGCCGACTGGCACTGGATCTTCATCCTGATCGGCGTCGTCGGCGCCGCCCTGTTTGTCTGGGCGCTGACACGGATGAAGGAGTCCCTGCCGAAGGAGGAACGTCTGCCGCTATCGGTGGGCGCGGTCCTTTCCGGATTCCGCACGGTGCTCACGAACCGCATCACCTGCGGCTACATGATCGGAATGACCCTGTTTACCGCCGTCATTTGCGCCTATGTGGTCAGCGTTCAGCAGGTCTTCGGCGAGGTCTACAACCTCAGCGACTGGATGCCGATCGCCTTTGCGGGCACTGCCGGCGGGATAGCGGTCGCGAACTTCGCCAACGGCTATTTCGTACGCAGTTTCGGCATGCGCCGCATCTCGCATGCCGCGATGATCCTCTTCACCCTCTTTGCTGCGATCGGTTACGTCCTGTCGCTCGCAGGCACTCCGGCCTTCGCCATCAGCTATCTCCTGTTTTCGCTATTGCTGATGTTCTTCGCCGTTATCGCCACCAACTTCACCGCCATCAGCCTCGAGCCGATGGGACATCTGGCGGGTACGGCAACCGCCGTCACGGGTTTCGTCTCCACCACCGGCGGTGCGCTGATCGGCGGTGCCGTCGGCCAGCTCTTCGACGGCACGCTGCAGCCGCTCTTCGGCGGCTACGCCTTATTCGGCCTGCTGACCATCCTGGCGACGCTCTGGGCGGAGAATGGAAAGCTGTTCACCCATCCGGGCGACAGCGATGCGACGCACGAACACGGCGGCGGACACCTTTAGAGCGCTTCCAGGAAAAATGTGAACGGTTTTCCGTCCGGATTGCATTGGGTCTAATGACAGAGGCCGCCCGGAAAGACCGGGCGGCCTCTGTCATGTAAAGGGTGGTCTTTTCCGATCAGACGGTGAAGACCTCCCGCCGCAACTCCTCCCAGCTATCCCTGTCGGTCGCCAGAAGCAGCCCGCCATTCGTATGCGCGGGCAGATAACGTGAGCCGTCGAAACGGGCCGCATAGGCGCCGGCTTCCTCGGCGATCAGGGTGCCGGCAAGGTGGTCCCACGGCATAAGCTTCTGATACATCAGGAAGTGCAGATGACCGCCGGCGAAGATGCGGTATTCATGCGCCGCGCAGCGATAGCTCGTGGCCATCCGGACCTTCGCCATATTGCCCATGACGATGCGGCGCTCGGCCTGCGCGTAGAACCCGGCCGATGCGACGCCCACCATGTTTTCGACGGTGACCCCGGCTGTGACCGACAGTCTCTCCTGCGTGCCGTCGGGCCGGCACATCCACGCGCCGGAGCCCCGCTCGGCGATGACCCAGTCGTTGCCGAGCGGATCGTAGATGATCCCGGCGACGGTCTCTCCCCCGGCGACGACGCTCGCCATCACACCGAAGAGCGGCAGGCCGGCCGCGAAGTTGAAGGTGCCGTCGATCGGATCGACGACGATGGCCAGATCGGCACCGGCGAGCTTGTCGAGGAGCGCCGGATCGGCGGCGACGGATTCCTCGCCGATGAACACGGCCCCCGGCGCAATCGCGTCGATATTCGCCTTGATCAGCCTCTCGGCGGCCTCGTCGCCTTCCGTCACCAGGTCGATCGCTTCCGACTTCATCCGCACATCGCCGGAGCCGAGATTGCGAAAGCGCGGAAGGATTTCCTTTACCGCCGCTTCCTGCAGCAGATTGGCAAGTGCGGCGATGTCGACGGAATGGCTCATTCTTTGGGCTCCGGAGAGAGGGATTGAAAGTCGAAAAGCTTTGGGTCGAGCAGATGCGAGGCGTTCACGTGTCCGAGCGCGCGCAGCATCGTGTCCTTGCGGCCCGGCATGCGCCGCTCGATATCCGCAAGCATCGCCTTCATCGCGTTGCGCTCGAGCCCGTCCTGCGAACCACAGAGGTCGCAGGGAATGATCGGGAACTCCATGGCCGCGGCGAATTTCGCAAGATCGTCTTCCGCTGCATAGGCAAGCGGCCGCAGGACCGTCAGATCGCCCTCGTCGTTGAGAAGCTTCGCCGGCATGGACGCCAGGCGCCCGCCATGGAAAAAGTTCATGAAGAAGGTCTCGAGGATGTCCTCCCGATGGTGGCCAAGCACCAATGCGTCGCAGCCCTCCTCCCGGGCGATGCGATAAAGATTGCCGCGCCGAAGCCGCGAACAGAGCGAACAATAGGTCGCGCCCGCCGGCACCTTCTCCTTCACGATCGAATAGGTGTCGCGGTATTCGATGCGGTGCTTGACGCCGATCGACCGGAGATAGTCGGGCAGGACATGCTTCGGAAAGTTCGGCTGCCCCTGATCCAGATTGCAGGCGACGAGTTCGACGGGAAGCAGACCCCGCCACTGCAGATCCATGAGCAGCGCCAGCAGGCTGTAGCTGTCCTTTCCACCCGACACCCCGACAAGCCAGCGCCTGGAGCCCTTGAGCATGCCGAAATCGTCGAGCGCCTGGCGCACCTGCCTGAGCAGGCGCTTGCGCAGCTTGTTGAAGGAGACGGAGGACGGCATGCGCGAAAAAAGCGGATGGGCCGCACCTTCGAAGGCGGCGTCACCGTCAATGACGCTGTCTGTCCCGTCCGGGGAGGATTGTGCGAGTTCCATGGCGGCAATCTCGGATTGTGCAGAGCGCAGGTTGCGCTCTGTTTTCTGAAGCAGCACTTGCCCCGTCCGGCCGGGAAGATCAAGAAAAAACGGGCGTGCGAGCCTTGGCCTCAACCAGTTTGCCCCTCACCCTAACCCTCTCCCCGCGCACGGGGAGAGGACGTGCCCGATGGTTCGCAGGCGGTCATGGTCATGGTGGCGAAGGTGGTGCCGCGAGTCCCCTTCTCCCCGCCTGCGGGGAGAAGGTCGCGGCAACCGGATGAGGGGCGGCTGCATTCCGCGTGCTTACGGCCCGAACACCGACCAACCCGTACGCGCTGCCAGCATTTCGAGCGCCAGCGACCCCAGCAGCGAATTGCCGTAATCGTTGAGTCCCGGCGACCAGACGGCAATGGATGCCTTGCCCGGCGCCACCGCCATGATGCCGCCGCCGACGCCGCTCTTCCCCGGCAGACCGACGCGGTAGGCAAAATCGCCGGAGCCGTCATAATGGCCGCAGGTGAGCATAAGTGCATTGATCCGCCGCGCGCGCTGGCGCGACACGACCGAATGCCCGGTCAGCGGGTTGGTGCCGCCGGCGGCTAGAAACAGCCCGGCCTTGGCGAGCTGGCTGCAGGTCATGGCGAGCGCGCAATGATGGAAATAGACGCCAAGCACGTGCTCGACCGGATGATCGAGCCGGCCGAAGGACCGCATGAAATTCGCAAGCGCGATGTTGCGGTATCCGGTCGCAGTCTCCGAGCGTGCGACTTCGTGGTCGATCACGATGTTCTCGTCATCCGCGAGGTAACGGACGAAGCGAACGATCTCGCCGATCAGTTCCTTCGGCGTGTGGCCGGCGAGAATGAGGTCGCTTATCCTGATCGCGCCGGCATTGATGAAGGGGTTGCGCGGCTTGCCACCCTCATGCTCGAGCTGGACGATCGAATTGAAGGCCGAGCCCGAAGGCTCTCGCCCCACCCGGTTCCATATGTTTTCGCCGTGCTTGCCCAGCGCCAGCGTGAGCGTGAACACCTTGGAGATGCTCTGAATGGAGAACGGCATCTCCGCATCGCCAACGCGATAGACCTCGCCACCCGTCGTGACGATCGCCATGCCGAAGTGACGGGCATCGACGCGTGCGAGCTGAGGGATATAGTCCGCGACCTTCCCTTCGCCGAGGCGCGGCGTCAGTTCCCGATAGATGTCGTCGATGATCGCCTGGAGGTCTTCTTGCGGTTTCGGCTCGCGCATACGGCACTTCTCACTTCGGAAGCGGTCTCGGTCAGGACACTCCGTCCTGCACCCGCGTCCAGCTTATGGGATTCGTCCGGCAACTTCGTACAAAAAAACCGCCCGTTTCCGGGCGGTTTTCCAAATTCTTTCAGGCGAAGCCCGATTAACGCGAATAGAATTCGACGACCAGGTGCGGCTCCATGACGACCGGGTACGGCACGTCGGAGAGAGCGGGAACGCGAACGAAGGTCGCGACCATCTTGTTGTGATCGGCTTCGATGTAATCAGGAACGTCGCGCTCGGCGAGCTGTACGGCTTCGAGAACCGTAACGAGCTGCTTGGACTTTTCCTTGACTTCGATGACGTCGCCCGGCTTGCAGCGGTAGGAACCGATGTTGACGCGAACGCCGTTGACCTTGACGTGGCCATGGTTGACGAACTGGCGCGCGGCGAAAACGGTCGGGACGAACTTGGCGCGGTAGACGATCGCGTCGAGGCGCGACTCGAGCAGGCCGACCAGGTTCTCCGGGGTGTCGCCCTTACGGCGCGATGCTTCGGCGAAGATCGCGCGGAACTGCTTTTCACGGATATCGCCGTAGTAGCCCTTCAGCTTCTGCTTGGCGCGCAGCTGCACGCCGAAGTCGGAAAGCTTGGACTTGCGGCGCTGGCCGTGCTGGCCCGGGCCATATTCGCGACGGTTCACCGGGGACTTCGGACGGCCCCAGATGTTTTCGCCCATACGGCGGTCAATTTTGTACTTGGACGATTCGCGCTTGCTCATCGCATTTCCTTTCAAGGTGTTACACCGGTTTGTTGCCAAACCGGATCAAGGAAACACGCCCTCCTCTGAACCCATTTTTGGGATTCTGACAGGCCTCTCACGATCGCTGCCGGAGAAACCACGGGACATGTCAAATGAAACCCCGGGCATCACTGCCCGGCGTTGAGCGGGTCTTTAAGCACTGGGCGGCGAATTGTCAACGGAATATGACAGGAACAATGGCAAATTCAGCCGTACTTCCGAATGCAATCTCACTCGGCGGCCGCGCGCGCTGAATCTCCCGTTTCAGGGGCATTGGCGTCGCCGGGCGCCGTTTCCTTGCCGAGATCGGGGAAAGCGACGATGCGTTTGCCGGAGAAATCCGCATGCACCACGACGAGCCCCTGCTCTTCGAAATAACCGAGCAATCGCCGTGCGCGACGGGCCGAATGCGTTCCGTAGGCACGGGCGATCATGGCGTCCGATGGGCACGGCAGCCCGCGCAGGGCCGCCTGTGCCAGCATCAGGAAAACCGCCTGCAGGTCTTCCGTCACCCGGTCGGCCAACCCAAGCGCCGAGGCCCAATCCTCGCTTGCCGCCGTCTCGGCATCGATGCCCGATCGGGCGACGGCCATCTTGCGGCGGAATGCGCTCAAGGAGAGTGCCGGTCCGGGGACGCGGCGAATGCGGCAGCGCACGAGAAAATCCTGGTAGAGCTCCGCATCGGGCCTGAACGCGGCCTCCGGATTAGCGACGATTTCGGCAAAGAGGCTGCCGATCAGCGCCTCCCTCTCCTCCGCCGAGATTTCCGGTTGCGCCGGCTTGGCTTCCACGGGCGCTGCGGGCTCGGGCCTTGGGCGCGACAGCTCCGCGAGAATATCGCTGGCGGGGCGCGGCTGCGGCGCTGTCCGGCGGACGACCGGGCGGGTGAATTCCTCCGGGTCGGGCGTGAAGATCAGATCCGCCACGTCCTGCGGCGCTTCGGGCAGCGGCATCAGCTTCGGGCTCATCGACCGTGCCGAGGTCTCGACCGAACCGATCGTCACCCTCAAGGGGCGACGGGAAAGCGCGGGACCGAGCGCCACGAAGGAGCCGCGCTTCAGGTCGCGAAACATCTCGGCCGTGCGCCGGTCCATGCCGAGCAGATCGGCGGCGCGCAGCATGTCGATGTCGAGGAAGGTGCGTCCCATCAGGAAGTTCGAGGCTTCGGCGGCAACGTTCTTGGCGAGCTTGGCGAGGCGCTGTGTGGCGATGACGCCGGCAAGGCCGCGCTTGCGGCCGCGGCACATGAGATTGGTCATTGCGCCGAGCGAAACCTTGCGTATTTCCTCCGAAACGTCGCCGCCGACCGACGGCGCGAACATCTGCGCCTCGTCGACGACCACCAGAACGGGATACCAATATTCCCGGTCCGCATCGAACATCGCATTCAGAAACACGCCGGCGCTGCGCATCTGCTGCTCGACATCCAGCCCTTCGAGAG
The DNA here is from genome assembly GCF_056739175.1 of Ensifer sp. R1-3. NCBI lineage: Bacteria > Pseudomonadati > Pseudomonadota > Alphaproteobacteria > Hyphomicrobiales > Rhizobiaceae > Ensifer > Ensifer sp. R1-3. Next base: position 867,063 of record NZ_CP096515.1, on the reverse strand, counting down.
AAAGCACGCAGGAAACGCGGTGCTGACGGATGCGGGTGGCGATGCCGATGAGCTCCGCATCGGTACGCTCCCCCTCGATCACCACATGGCCGAACTTGTCGGCAAGCGTGACGAAATCGCCTTCCGGATCGATGATGCACTGCTGCACCCAGGGTGCGGACTGTTCCAGCAGACGGCGGAGCAGATGCGACTTGCCGGAGCCGGAATTGCCCTGCACCAGAAGACGTGTCGCCAGAAGCTCTTCGATATCGAGCGAGGCCGAAGTCCCTTCGGACGTCGTTCCCATGTCGATGCCGACTTTCATCATTACCTCATCTTCGCGGATTGATTCGCAGCCACGCCTGGACCGCCAAAACGGGCAACACCTAGCATGGATCGTGCCCCCAAGCGCCGCCGAATATCGAAACCCACAGGGAATAATCGGGCGGCCCAGCAGCCGATCTAGATCCGTTCGCGCCGGTCCGCAGATACGGCATCCGCCATGACTCTCAGCCCGAAGCCCTGCATCAGCCGGCGCGTCGCGAAATCGGGCCTGCCTGACGTGAAGATCGCCGGGTCCTCGCCGTTCAATGGTTCGAACCCGTTCGGCAGCGGCACCAGGGAGCGCGCCCTCCTTGCGATCGCTTCGGCCGGATCCAGCCAGTCCACCGGCCAGGGCGCCAGCCGGCGGAAAACATTGGCCATGAAGGGATAGTGCGTGCAGGCCAGCACGACGATATCGGTTCTCTTTCCCTCCGCCTCCACGAAGCAAGGCGCAATCTCGGCGAGGACCGCCTCATCGGCCAATGCGTCGCCGCGAATATAGGCTTCCGCCATGCGCGCAAGGTTCTCCGAGCCGACAAGCCTGACGTGACATTGCGAGGCGAAGGACTGGATGAGATCGCGGGTGTAGGCGCGCTTCACGGTACCCGGCGTCGCAAGCACCGAAACGAGACCCGAACGGGTGCGCTCGGCCGCAGGCTTGATGGCCGGGACAGTGCCGACGAAGGTCATCTGCGGATAGGCGGCGCGCAGATCCGCGCCGACGAGCGTAAAGGCCGTGTTGCAGGCGATGATGCAGATTTCCGGATCAAGCTCGGCAAGCAGCCGACCGAAAAGAGCGATCACCCGCTCCTTCAGAGCGCCCTCCTCCCAGCCGCCATAGGGAAAACCGGCATCGTCTGCGACATAGATGAAATGCCGCTCCGGCATCAGCACGCGCGCCTCGCGCAGCACCGTCAGGCCACCGATCCCGCTGTCGAAGACCAGGATGGGCTTCAGCTCAGTCTTTGTCACCGCCGCCCTGTTCTTTTCTGCTGTGCCCGGGCGGTGCGGCGGAGCCACGCGGATTTTCCCGCGTGAAACGGTCGAGCGATGAAATGACGCCGCGCAGCACCTGGATTTCCGATTCGGTAAAGGATGGCCTGGTCAGAACCGCGCGCAGATTCTCGACCAATTTCGGCTTTTTGTCGGCGGAACGGAAATAGTTGCGCGCGTCGAGCGCCTCTTCCAGATGCTCGCAGAGCCCATGCAACTGCTCCTTCGTCGCCGGACGCTGCTGGCTCGCCTGGAAAGACGTCTCGTCCTCGGAGGTCATGCCGGTCTTCAGCCACTCATACGACATGAGCAGCACTGCCTGGGCGAGGTTCAGCGAAGCGAAGGCGGGATTGACCGGGAACGTCACGATCTCGTCGGCAAGCGCGACCTCGGCATTGGTCAGTCCGGTACGCTCGCGGCCGAAAATGATGCCGACCTTCTCACCCTCCTTGAACCGGTGGCGGAGTTCCCGGGCGGCGACGATCGGCGAGCGCACGGGTTTGAAGCCGTCGCGGTCGCGCGCGGTGGTCGCGTAGACGAAATTGAGATCGGCGAGCGCCTCTTCGAGCGTTTCGTAAAGCTTGGCGCCGTCGATGACGTGATCGGCACGGCTGGCGGCGGAGCGTGCCTTCTCGCTCGGCCAGCCGTCGCGGGGGCTGACGAGGCGCAGTTCGGACAGGCCGAAATTCGCCATGGCGCGCGCCACCATGCCGATATTCTCGCCGAGCTGGGGAAAGGCGAGAATGATCGCCGGACCTTCCGTCAAAAGTTCGCGCTCGCTGTTGGTGCCTGCCATCGCCTGTGTGCCTTCTGTTCGGCGCTTCCCTCGCATATATGGACGCGGATTTAAAGCCCGCGCTCCTCCCCGGCGGGCCGAACGCGCGGCGAATGAAGACGCTCGAGCGAAACGGCAACCATCTCCAGTCCAAGGCCGGCATCGTCGCGCGATACCGGCAGATGACGCTCGACCGGCGCAGCGACGCTGCGGGACCGATAGAAATAGTCCGCTCCGGTTTCGCGCACCTTGCTTGCGAGCTTCAGATTTTCCTCGATCTGCGCCGCGAAGTCGTTCGGGCTTTCCGGGTCTTGCGACATCTTACGCGCGACTATGCGCGCCCAATAGGTGCAGCCCATGAACACCGCCAGCGTCTGGCGCACGTGCCCCGGGCGGGTGACGAGCTGCCAGGAAACGCCGAGCGGTTTGGCGGCAGCGGCCAGTTCCCTGTAGGCGCGGTCGAGCGCCTGCGACCGGCTGACGAGATCAAGGCCGGACGTCCCCCTCCTTGCCTCCTCCAGCAACTCGGAGAGCTTGTCGCACCAGTTTCTGATCGCCGCATCGAGCGTCGTGCGGGTCTTCGTCGGAAACACGACGAAAGCCACCGCCGCGCCGGCGACGGAGCCGACGAGCGTCTCCTCGAGACGCAGTTCCAGGAGCTGCGGCGTCAAAACGCCGAGGAGGCTGTATGCGAGAGAGAGGACGACCGAGACGAAGAAAGTCATGGTCGCGTAGGAGACCGGGAGGAAATAGAAGGCCAGAAAGATGCAGGCCGCCCCCAGGGGCAGGACTATATAGACGGTCCCGCCGATCGCGCTTGCCGCCGCAAGTCCGACGACGATGCCCGCCAGTGTGCCGGCCGACCGTTGCAGGGCCTTCACTGCGGTGTCGCCGCGGGAGCGCGTATTGGTGAAGACGAGGAAGGCAGCGAGAACCGCCCAGAACCAGCGCTCGCGTGAAAGCATCAGGCCGAACACCATTGCGATGCCCGAGGCGAGGGTAATCTGGATAGCGCTTCGTAAAGCCGGGTTGGCGAGGCAAAAGCGAGCCGTTGCCGCCGGTGGCTCTGGAGATGGCGCCGGAGGCGGTTCATCGAGGTCCGCCGCCTCCAGGTCGGCCAGACTGCGGTTGAGGCGATCTCGAACCGTATGAAGCCAAAACAGAGCCCTGGCAGCCTCGAGCTGTTTGACGTTCGCCTCGCCCAGCGACTGCATTCCCCGTTCCATCTCGCCCGCATCATGCGCCAGAACCGCGTCGACAACAGCCGCAGGTGGCATTGCCTGAAGGCTGAGCACGATCACACTCTCGGCCGCAAGATGAATGTCGAAGAGCCCGATGGCGAGGTCCGCAGACACGTCCCCGGGTTCCGGCGCCGGGCGGCGGGTGTCCGTCGCAATGAAGCTCTCCGCCATCAACACGGCTTCCTTCAACCTCTCTTCCAGCGCATGCAGCCTGCGGCGATCGGCAGCCCTGAGAATGGGCCTGCGCGCAGCCGCCGCTATCCCATGAAGGATTTCATCCACCCTCTGCTGGACGCTCGCGATCGCCCGCAGGAGATCGCGGTAGCGGTCGTCCGGGAGAAGGACGGTCCGCACCAGATGCGCGATAGCCGCTGAAATCCCGGCGCCGAGAACGAGCGCCGGCAACTGGTCCAGCGAGGGGCGCAGATAGGCTCCGGTGAAATAGGACATGAAGGCGAACATGCCGATGGCGAACCAGCGCTGGCCGAAGGCGCGGCCATAGACGGCCACGAAGATGACTACGAGAAAAACGAGATCGGAAACGTGCCGGTAACCCTCCAGCGCCGAGGCGAGCGTGACCATCGCAACGCCGGTGACGACTGCCAGTATACGCGTGACCAGTTGTTCCGATGCCGTCCGGTCGCGAACCGCCAGACCGCCTTCGATCGAAAGGGTAATCGCAAGCCCGTAGGCGGCCGGCGGCAGCGGGGTGGCGATGAAATGGAAGGCGATCAGCAGAGCGACCGAGATCACCACGGTCGCCGTTATGCGGGACGCCTGCCGCAGCCTGGAAAAGGCCGGATCATTGGCCAGCAGCCAGTCCCGCAAGCGAAGCCTGAACGTCATGGCGCCTCCGCCTCTCCGCACGCCCGCAGCGTGCAGCGTTTCCGGGATGACGACGCGCACAAAACAGTTGAAGCATGCCGCCGCTCGATCTCTGAATAGCCTTTCCCGCCGTCTTTTCAAAGCTGTGAGGTGATCGGTTCCCGGTCTGAAGACCGGGCGCGAGGAGCCGATTCCGAGCCCGCCGCCTTGGCCCAAAGTTTCGGCCAAGCATGCTTTGCCTTGCCGGCTCACAGTGCTATAGGGCTCTGGATTTCTCCCACCGTCGGAATGCCGCGCGCGGTGTTCCGCAAGCTACGAGGCATATCAATGGCAAAGATCAAGGTCGCCAATCCGGTCGTCGAACTCGACGGCGACGAGATGACCCGCATCATCTGGCAGTTCATCAAGGACAAGCTGATCCACCCTTATCTCGACCTCGATCTCGAATATTACGACCTGGGCGTCGAAAACCGTGATGCAACTGACGACCAGGTGACGATCGACGCCGCAAACGCAATCAAGAAGCACGGCGTCGGCGTAAAATGCGCCACGATCACGCCGGACGAGGGTCGCGTCGAGGAGTTCAAGCTGAAGAAGATGTGGAAGTCGCCGAACGGCACGATCCGCAACATCCTCGGCGGCGTCATCTTCCGCGAGCCGATCATCTGCAAGAACGTGCCGCGCCTGGTCCCCGGCTGGACCAAGCCGATCATCGTCGGCCGCCACGCCTTCGGCGACCAGTACCGCGCGACCGATTTCAAGTTCCCGGGCAAGGGCAAGCTCTCGATCAAATTCGTCGGCGAAGACGGCCAGACGATCGAGCATGACGTTTACGACGCGCCGGGCGCCGGCGTGGCACTCGCCATGTACAACCTGGACGAATCGATCACCGAATTCGCCCGCGCCTCGTTCAACTACGGCCTGCAGCGCAAGGTTCCGGTCTATCTCTCGACCAAGAACACGATCCTGAAGGCCTATGACGGCCGCTTCAAAGACATCTTCCAGAAGGTGTTCGACGAGGAATTCGCCGCCCAGTTCAAGGCCGAGAAGCTCTGGTACGAACACCGCCTTATCGACGACATGGTCGCCTCGGCGCTGAAGTGGTCCGGCGGCTATGTCTGGGCCTGCAAGAACTACGACGGCGACGTGCAGTCCGACATCGTCGCGCAGGGCTTCGGCTCGCTCGGCCTGATGACCTCGGTGCTGATGACGCCGGACGGCAAGACGGTCGAGGCGGAAGCCGCCCACGGCACGGTGACGCGCCACTACCGCCAGCATCAGAAGGGCGAGGAAACCTCGACCAACTCGATCGCATCGATCTTCGCCTGGACCCGCGGCCTCGCCCACCGCGCCAAGCTCGACGGCAACGCCGAACTCGCGAAGTTCTCCGAGACCCTGGAGCGCGTCTGCGTGGATACGGTCGAGTCCGGCTTCATGACCAAGGATCTGGCACTTCTCATCGGTCCCGACCAGCCCTGGCTGTCGACCACCGGTTTCCTCGACAAGATCGACGAGAACCTCAGGAAGGCAATGGCGGCGTAATCAGCGTGATCTATCGCCAGATTTTGGAAACCCGGCCTGGCGCCGGGTTTCTTTTTGTCGTGGGAGCCGGCGGCGTTCCATCGTAACCGTCGTTCTCACCTTGCGCGCTACGACGGAAGCCGCCGTATCCAGTCGTCAAACCCTTGACGTCGGCTCTGCTGCACCGGCGAGGTGTCCCGTCGGTCGTCCGAATTCTGGTGCAGAAACTCTCTAGTCTCGCGTGCGGTCTCCCCGTACTGGTGCTTGAATGCCCGTGCGAAGTGATCGCCGCGCAAAAATCCAAACTCGGCAGCGATGTCGGAAATGCGACGCGTTTCGTTGGGATCCGACAGAACGGCTCTGATTCGCTCCAGCCGACGGCCCTGGATGTAGTGCAGCACGCCTCCTTCCTGTTCGAACAATCTGAAAAGCGTTCTGCGGGACACGCCGACGATATTGCAGATCGCATCGATGTTCAGCGCGCTGGAATTTAGATGACCTTCGATATAGCGCTTCGCGCGACGTAGCAGCACCAGTTCAAGACCGGGGCGCGCCGCTTCGACATTGGCAAGTGACGGAGCCAGGCAGGCAGCAAGCATTTGGCATGCGGCTCCTGCCAGAGCCGTCTCGTCCCCAGAGTGCAAGAACGGTAATCGCCGTGCCAGCATGTCCAGATATTCGGCCAGAAGCATGGCGTAGGGGCCAGTCGGAGCCGAACCGTGGAGGCCTCCCAGATTGGGGAGCCGGTCTTCTATCAGCGATCTCGGCAGGAACAGTGCAACGAGGTGACAGTCCGGTTCGTCGCTGATCAGTTCACAGGAAAGGTCGAGCACGGACACCTGACCCGCTCTTCCTTCAAACTCGCCTCTTGCCGTTTCAGCTCTCCAGCCACCCGTCCTATAAAGATTGAGGACAAAGTGATCCATGCCGTCCCGCCGCACGCGTGCGGACGATCTCACGTAGCGTTGCGCACCGAGAACCGCATCAGTCACGACCATGTCGCCCAATTGGAAAGCCTCGACGCTCGCCGTGAATGGCGCGTTTCCGTCTTGCGAACGCCGCTCGACGTCGAAGACGACGTTGATGCTCTCCCGCCAGACATCGAAATCCCGGCAGGAGAAATGGGTGCTCTCAATAGCCGAACCACTCATAGGAAATTCGTCCTACAGTTTCTTCAAGATTGGCACGCTCAGCCAAATTTTGGCACGGACGTGGTCTTGAGGATAGTGGGAGCGCGCATATCCTTCGACGCGAAATTCGATGGATGGGCAAGACCTAGAGTTTAGCGCCTCCATGGAGACCCCATGCCGAACCAGCTTGAACCCGTGCTTGCACTGAAACGCATCGATACCTGGGTTGCCCGCCACCACCCCGATCGCTTGCCCTTCGTGAGACCCGGCGCGGATTGCGGGACTGTCCAGCGGGTCGAGGCCAAATTCGGGAGAAGGTTACCTCCGGATATCCGACGCTTGTACGCAGCCCATGATGGACAGCCCGCAGGCAGCCCCGCCCTTTACCTCAATCAACGGTGGCTGCCGCTCGATCTTGTCATCATTGCCTGGGAAGACCTTTGCCTGCGATACGGGGGCGGGGTTTATCCCGCCTGCGGCGACGGCCGGCAATTTCTAGGTACCGTGGTTTGGTCTCCAAACTGGCTTCCGCTCTTCGGCAGCCCGCGCGGCGATCACTACTGTATCGATCTTCGTCCCGAACTTACCAACGGATACGGCCAGATCATCTGGTTTCTTTATGACGAAGCCGATCGCCCTGTGGTTGCTCAAAGCATCGCCGAGCTCCTTTCGCGGATTGCGAATGGGGTCAGCACCGGGCGATGGGCGTTGGACGACGGGTACGATGGGTTAAGTGATTGAACGAGTGCAACAGCGACGTCGATGTTTCCCGTATCCGGGGTTCCAGCCCGGAGGAGGCATCGTGAAGACCAAGTAAGGAGCCTTCGAGATGAAACACCTATTTGCTTTGACCACTGCCATCGGCCTGTCGCTTGCGCCGTTGAGCGCCGCCTTCGCAGATCAGTCGCGTTTCGACAGTATCGCCAATCTGCCGTTCGAAAAAAATCGGCCCACTTCGGAAACGGCTCAGACGCTGAAAGACGAGTTGTTGTTTCAGCGGGCCACGCAGACCTATCTTTGGGCATTGCCGCTCATCAACACGCTCGGCATGAAGGTCGGCGCGGAGGAGGCTTTCGGCACCGGCTACAACGTCATGCCGATCTGGACCAAACGTCTGGACGCAAAGACCCACGTCACCACGCCGAACTCGGACCTCATCTACGGCATGGCCTTTGTGGACCTGTCGAAAACCGGGCCGCTGGTTTTTGAATCGCCGGAGAAACTGCAGGGAATTCTGCTCGATTTCTGGCAACGACCCATCCCGGAAGACAGCGGCAAATTTGCAGGCGACGTCGGTCTGCCGGGGCCCGATGGCGGCAAAGGCGGCAAGTTCCTGCTGCTTCCGCCAGGATACAAGGGCGACGTGCCCGAAGGCTATTATGTCTACCGCTCGGGGACGAACAGCGTCTTCATTTTCCTTCGCTCGTTCTACCAGTCGCTGGACAATATCGAGCCGGCCGTCGAGGTGATGAAAAAATCGAAAATCTATCCGCTCGGGCAAGAGCAGACGGCGAAACCGATGGAGTTTCCGGACGCATCGGGCCGTTCACTCAATATGCTTCCCCGCGCCGATGTGAGCGCCTTCGAACACATCAAGAATCTCCTGGATGCAGAGGGGGCTGTTCTGGCGGATCCCGACTGGCTGGGCATGCTGAAAAGTATCGGCATTGCCGCCAACCAGCCATTCTCGCCGGACGAGAAAACGCGCGCGATCCTCGATGCTGCCGCCAAGACCGGCTACAAGATGAGCCGCGTGACCGGCTTTGAAAAGGGTATCGGCGGCGCGGATTTCCGGGTTTACGAGGATCGGCGCTGGCTCAATCCCATCAACAATCTGAGCGGGCGCTGGCCGAATGCAGGAATCGACCTGAGCTTCCTTGTAAGCAACGGAAACTACAGGGAACTGGACGCCCGCGCCTGGTTCTTTACCGACTACTACTCGATCAGCCCCGGCATGGTGTCGATGACACCCGGCAAGGGCGCGTTCTACATGATCGCTTTCGAGGACGCTGACGGCGATCCGCTCGATGGCGAGCACAGCTACAAGGTCAATCTGCCGAAGGACATTCCGGCAGAACTCTTCTGGTCCGTGACGCTTTACGAGGCGGAGAACGCATCCGGCCTCGATAACGGCCAGCCTTTCCCCTCGCTCGGCAAACTCAACAAGCCGGCGCAGAACGAAGATGGCAGTACCGACATCTACATTGGTCCGAAAGCACCGGCGGGCAAGGAGGGCAACTGGCTGGCAACGGTGTCGGGGCGAGGCTTCTTCGCGATCCTTCGCCTCTATGCTCCGGCCGAAGCGGCGATCGATGGCACCTGGAAGCCCGGGGACGTGGAAAAGGTTGAATAGGTCATCGACCCCGACAAGCGCACCCGTGAATCCCGAACCCTCGATGGAGGCTGCAATGAGAAGATTTGCCCGCACGACCCTGGCTGCCGCCCTGCTTTATAGCGTGGCAGGCATTGGCGCTCATGCTCAGGAAACGCCCGACGAACTCGATACCCGCATCGGCAAACTGACATTCGAGAGCGGCTACCCCTCGAAGGAAACCGTGGCCAAGCTTTACGACGAAATGGATTTCCAGCGAGCGTCGCAAGCTTACCTGTGGGGCATTCCTGCCGTCGGCCTCAACGAATGGCGAAAGGCCCATTTCAACGTCTTCAAGGCCAAGAACGGTGAAATGCTTTCCTATCTCGATTTTGCCGAGAAGCTTGGCATTTTGACGCCGAACTACACCACGCCTTACATCGCGACGTTCATCGATCTCAAAGAATCCGGGCCGATGGTCGTGGTTGTACCGCCGGGGCTGATTGCAGGCATGGTGCTTGACCAGTGGCAGCGCGTCATGGCCGATCTAGGCGTGGTCGGCCCGGATGGGCAAGGGCGGAAAGTATCTGATCCTCCCGCCCGGATACGGCCCGGTGGAGGCCGAGGGATACTTTGTCATCCAATCCACGAGCCGGGACGTGCTGGCGGGGTTCCGCCTGCTCGACGCCGACAAGGAAAAGGCAATTGCCGAACTCATCCCGCAGATCAAGACCTACACTTGGACGCTTGACGGAACTGGCGAGCCGATGCCCGTGCGCGCTGCGGGAGACGTCAAGTGGACCCAAATGCCGCCCCATGGAATGGCCTATTGGGACAGCCTGAACGAGGTCATTCAACGAGAACCCGTCGAAGAGCGTGATCGCTTCATGATGGCGCAGTTGAAGTTCCTCGGCATTGAAAAAGGGAAACCCTATCAACCCGACGAACGCCAGAAGAAGATTCTTCAGGACGGCGCGATCGTCGGCGAAGCCATGGCCAAGGCAAATACGACAGACAAGCGCGTCGAACCGCCCTTCTGGGAGGGCACGAACTGGAAACATGCGCTTGTGGTTGCGACCGACCAGAAGGCCAACACCTATGACCAGCTCGATGAGCGTGCTGCCTGGTTCTACGAAGCGGTCGTGATCTCCAAGGCAATGCTCACCCAAACTCCGGGCGTCGGCCAGCGGTACATAGCCTCCTACAAGGATGCAGACGGCGCATGGCTCTCGGGCGAGAACAACTATCGGCTTCATGTCCCTGCCGATCCGCCGGCCAAGGGCTTCTGGTCTGTGACGGCCTACGACGAGTCGACCCGGCAGATGCCAGTCACCGAACAGGGACGGCCGGACATCTCGTCGCGAAAAGAAGACATAGTGAAAAACGAAGATGGATCGATTGACGTATATTTCGGTCCCACTGCACCGAAAGGTCACGAGGCGAACTGGGTGCAGACAAATGCCGACAAGGGATGGTTCGCGTATTTCCGGTTCTACGGACCGACCGAGCCCTTCTTCGATAAATCCTGGTCGTTGCCGGATATCGAGAAGGTCAAATAGTTCGATGGTGACCTGAGTGGTCGGCGACTCTGGCTCGGTGACCACCCAGGTCCAGCGCGGCAGGCGCTGGACACCATCCGGACCGAACGGGTGCCATGAAAAAGGGCGCCGCAGCGCCCTCCGGAAGTTCAGCGCGCCCCCGGCTTAACCGGCGAGCGCGCCCGCAACAGCCTCGATCGCTTCTGCTGCACGTCCGCCGTCCGGGCCGCCCGCCTGGGCCATGTCGGGGCGTCCGCCACCGCCCTTGCCGCCAAGTGCCGCCGAAGCGACGCGCACCAGATCGACGGCGCTGACCTTCGAGGTGAGGTCGTCGGTGACGGCCACGACGGCGCTTGCCTTGCCGTCGCCGCTGACGCCGACGAAGGCGACGACGCCCGAACCGAGCGACTTCTTGCCGTCGTCCGCAAGGCTCTTCAGATCCTTCGGCTCGACCCCGGATACCACCCTGCCGAGGAAACGGACGCCGCCGATGTCGCGGGCGGCATCCCCGGAACCGTTCTGGCCGTCGCCCGCAAGCGCGAGCTTCTTCTTCGCCTCTGTAAGCTCCCGCTCCAGTTTGCGCCGCTCGTCCAGGAGAGCCTCGACCCGACCTAAAACATCCGCAGGCTGGACCTTGAGTGCGGCGGCGAGTGTCTTCACCCGTTCGTCCTGTTCACCGAGATAGGCGCGCGCCGCCTCACCGGTCAGCGCTTCCACCCGGCGGACACCCGCTCCGACCGCGCTCTCCGAGACGACGCGGACGAGGCCGATATCGCCCGTGGCGGACACATGCGTGCCGCCGCAGAGCTCGACCGAATAGGGCTTGCCGGCCTTGGAGCCGCGAAGGCCCTGCCCCATGGACACGACCCGCACCTCGTCGCCGTACTTCTCGCCGAAGAGCGCCATGGCGCCCTCGGCGATCGCATCGTCGACGCTCATCAGCCGTGTGACGACCGGCGTATTCTGGACGATGATCTCGTTTGCCATCTCCTCGACGATCTTCAGCTCCTCGGCCGTCATCGGCTTCGGATGCGAGACGTCGAAGCGCAAGCGCTCAGGCGCGACGAGCGAGCCCTTCTGGGCAACATGGGTGCCGAGGACCTCGCGCAGCGCCTCGTGCAGCAGGTGCGTCGCGGAATGGTTGGCGCGCAGGCGCGCACGGCGCGCATGGTCGACCGTCAAGGCGGCCGCCTCGCCGGTCTTCACGCTGCCTTCCTCCACGGTGCAATAGTGGACGAAGAGCCCTTCGCCACGCTTCTGCGTGTCGGTCACCGTAAGCTTGCCGGTCTCGGTGGTGATAACGCCGGTGTCGCCCACCTGCCCGCCGGATTCGCCGTAGAAAGGCGTCTGGTTCAAAACCAGCTGGACGTTCTCGCCCTTGGCAGCGGAGTCGACGACGGCACCGTCCTTGACGATTGCCAGGATGACCCCTTCGGCCGACTCGGTGTCGTAGCCGAGGAAGTCGGTCGCGCCGTGCTTATCCCTGAGCTCGAACCAGATGGTCTCGGTCGCGGCTTCGCCGGAACCGGCCCAATTGGCACGGGCCTCGGCCTTCTGCCGTTGCATGGCCGCCGTAAATGCGTCCGTATCGACCCCAATGCCCTTGGCGCGCAGCGCGTCCTGGGTGAGGTCGAGCGGGAAACCATAGGTGTCGTAGAGCTTGAAGGCCGTCTCGCCGTTGAACTGGTCGCCTTCGGAAAGATCGGCCGAAGCCTCCGCCAGAAGGTTGAGGCCGCGCTCCAGGGTCTTGCGGAAGCGGGTTTCCTCCAGCTTCAGCGTTTCCGAGATCAGCGCTTCGGCGCGGACGAGTTCCGGATAGGCCCGGCCCATCTGGCCCACGAGCGCCGGCAGCAGCTTCCACATCAGCGGATCGCGCGCGCCGAGCAGCTGTGCGTGGCGCATGGCGCGGCGCATGATTCGGCGCAGCACGTAACCGCGGCCTTCGTTCGACGGTAGAACCCCGTCGGCGATCAGGAAGGCCGAGGAACGCAGATGGTCGGCGATCACGCGATGGCTCGCGCGCCGGTCCCCTTCGGCCTTGACGCCGGTCGCCTCTTCGGAAGCAGCGATCAAGGCGCGGAAAAGGTCGATGTCATAATTGTCGTGCTGGCCCTGGAGCACGGCGGCGACGCGCTCCAGCCCCATGCCCGTGTCGATCGAGGGCCGCGGCAGGTCGACGCGCTCTTCCTTGGTGATCTGCTCGTACTGCATGAAGACGAGGTTCCAGATCTCGATGAAGCGATCGCCGTCTTCCTCGGCCGAGCCGGGAGGTCCGCCCCAGATATGGTCGCCGTGATCGTAGAATATTTCCGAGCACGGACCGCATGGACCGGTATCTCCCATGGCCCAGAAGTTATCGCTCGTCGCAATGCGGATGATGCGGTCGTCGCTCAGGCCGGCGATCTTCTTCCAGAGGCCGAAGGCTTCGTCGTCGGTATGGTACACCGTGACGAGCAGACGCTTGGCATCGAGCCCGTATTCCTTCGTGATCAGGTTCCAGGCAAGCTCGATCGCGCGCTCCTTGAAATAGTCGCCGAAGGAGAAATTGCCGAGCATCTCGAAGAAGGTGTGGTGCCGGGCGGTGTAGCCGACATTGTCGAGGTCGTTATGCTTGCCGCCGGCGCGCACGCATTTCTGCGCCGTCGCCGCGGTCGAATAGGGTCGCTGCTCGAGGCCGGTGAACACATTCTTGAACTGCACCATGCCCGCATTGGTGAACATCAATGTCGGGTCGTTGCGCGGCACGAGGGGGCTGGACGACACGATCTCGTGACCGTTCTTGCGGAAATAGTCGAGGAACATCGACCGGATTTCATTCACGCCGCTCATCTTGCGTCCTATCTGTGTACACTCCGGCGGCAGCCCGATCTCTCCAGGCTGCCAGCCGCACTCTTCACCCCCGCGCATAAAGCGCGTCGCGTTCAATCAAGTCACGCTTTCCGCCGGCCGAGCCGTCGGAACCACAGGCTTTTATCGTCCGCATATCATGCTGTCCAGCGGGCAGCAAAAAACCGGCCGCGGGTGGCGACGGCCGGTTTTGCATGCTTCAACGAGACGGCTGCAGCCGATTACATATCGGCGGCTTCGTCGCCGTCGCTTTCCGGCCCGCCATTCTCCAGGAACCGGTCGGCGATGAGACCGGCATTCTGCCGCAGAGCCGTCTCGATTTCGCGCAACAGTTCGGGATTCTCCCGCAGGAAGAGCTTGGCGTTTTCCCGTCCCTGGCCGAGACGCTGGCTGTTATAGGAGAACCAGGCGCCCGATTTCTCGACGATGCCCGCCTTGACGCCGAGATCGATCAATTCGCCGGTCTTCGAAACGCCTTCGCCATACATGATGTCGAACTCGACCTGCTTGAAGGGCGGTGCCATCTTGTTCTTGACGACCTTGACGCGGGTCTGGTTGCCGACGACTTCCTCGCGCTCCTTGACCGAACCGATGCGGCGAATGTCGAGGCGCACCGAAGCGTAGAACTTGAGCGCATTGCCGCCCGTCGTCGTTTCCGGCGAGCCGAACATCACGCCGATCTTCATGCGGATCTGGTTGATGAAGATCACCATGCAGTTCGACTTGGAGATCGATGCCGTAAGCTTGCGCAGCGCCTGGCTCATGAGGCGCGCCTGCATGCCCGGCAGACTATCGCCCATCTCGCCCTCGATTTCGGCGCGCGGCACGAGTGCGGCCACCGAATCGATGACGAGAATGTCGATCGCACCCGAGCGGACCAGCGTATCGGTGATTTCCAGCGCCTGCTCGCCCGTATCAGGCTGCGAAATCAGGAGATTTTCGAGATCGACCCCGAGCTTTCGCGCATAGACCGGATCGAGTGCATGCTCGGCATCGACGAAGCCGCAGATGCCGCCCTTCTTCTGTGCCTCGGCAATGGTCTGCAGCGCCAACGTCGTCTTGCCCGAGCTTTCCGGACCATAGATCTCGATGATGCGGCCCTTCGGCAGGCCGCCGATGCCGAGCGCGATATCGAGGCCGAGCGAACCGGTGGAGACGGTTTCGATCTCAACTACGCTGTCCTTCGCTCCGAGCTTCATGATCGATCCCTTGCCGAACGAACGTTCGATCTGGGAAAGAGCCGCTTCAAGTGCCTTACTTTTGTCCACCGATTTGTCCTCTACGAGCCGCAAAGAATTTTGTGCCATTGGTCCACCTTTAGGTTATTGGAGCTATCGAGGCAATGAAGCCGCCGCAAGCCTTTTTGTACATGTTTTGTTCCAACTTGGCAATGGCACGTCAAGTATTTGAAAACGCTTGCCATATTTCATCACGTTCGATTCTTGTTCACGCCTTTCATCCACTGTATCCACAGGCAGCGCGTCAACGCATGCCGGCTTTGACGCGCCGCCCCGATTCGCTCGTGATTCACGATGGATCAAATCCGGACAAAGCCCTAAAAGGTAGTCCGAAACGATAGATCGGAATGCCGGCGGAAGAGAGACTTCGCCACCTTTTCTCCGCCCTTCATCGAGGACCAGATGCAAGCACAGGTGAAGTCGCAGAACATTGCCGTTTTCGGCGGCGCTCATATCGACAGGCGCGGCCGGATCAGCGGCGCGACGGCACCGGGCGCGAGCAATCCGGGCGCTTGGTTCGAGGAAGCCGGGGGCGGCGGCTTCAATGCCGCGAGAAATCTCGCGCGCCTCGGCCATCGCGTGACGATGATCAGCCCGCGGGGCGGCGATCCCGCCGGCGACACGGTAGCGGCCGCTGCGGAAGCTGCCGGTGTGATCGATCGCCCCTTCACCTTTCTCGATCGCAAGACGCCGAGCTATACGGCAATCCTCGAAAACGACGGCAACCTCGTCATCGCGCTCGCGGACATGGACCTCTATACTCTGTTTACGCCGCGCCGGCTGCAGCAGCGGGCGACGCGCGAGATCTTGGCTGCGAGCGAACTCGTGCTGATGGACGCCAATCTGCCGCAGGAGACCTTGGCGGCCCTCGTCGGCACCGCTGCGAAGTTCTGCC
The DNA here is from genome assembly GCF_056739175.1 of Ensifer sp. R1-3. Lineage (NCBI taxonomy): Bacteria > Pseudomonadati > Pseudomonadota > Alphaproteobacteria > Hyphomicrobiales > Rhizobiaceae > Ensifer > Ensifer sp. R1-3. The sequence goes on along the minus strand of NZ_CP096515.1, from coordinate 851,446 downwards.
CGCTACGTGCCGGTATCGCCGTTTCGCCTGCAAAGGTGGTCCGCTACCGCGACTGCCTCGACGGGCTCGATTTCCTGTTCATGAACGAGGCGGAAGCGCGCGCGCTTACCGGAACCGAGGCCGCGACCGCCGAGGAATGGCCGTTGCTGCTGCGCTCCGCCGGCCTTTCCGGCGGTGTCGTGACGCGCGGAGGCCGGGCCGCGGTCGCTTTTGATCTTGAGGGTGCCTGCGTCGCTACGCCGCCGGCTCTTTCAGCACTTGCCGACGTCACCGGCGCCGACGACGCGCTCGCCTCGGGCTTTCTCGCCGCCCGGCTTGCAGGTGCGGATCTTTCCGCCTGCCTTCGCTTCGGCATGGCGGCCGCCGTCATAACGCTGCATTCGCCATTCGCGGCTTCCGACGAGATGTCGCAAGACATGCTGGAGCAGGTTCTGCAGCTTGTGCCGGAAACGGAAATGCTGTCATGAGATTTGGCGGCTGAATTGGGAGCCGCGCGGCACGGAATGCGAGCGGTACTTCCGCATCCTCCGCTCCAGGCACCGGAATCGATCAGGCATCCCCGAGCAATTTTGCCGTCGAGGATGTCATCAATCAAGGAAACGATCATGACCAAACCCTCCTCCCCGTCCCTGCCGATGGAATATTCAGATGAAGTCGCAGCCGCCAAGCAACGAGGTGCGCCGATCGTCGCGCTGGAATCCACGATCATCACGCATGGCATGCCCTATCCCGGCAACCTCGACATGGCCCGCAGCGTCGAGGCGATCATCCGTGAACAGGGTGCCGTGCCCGCAACCATCGCCGTGATCCACGGGGTCCTGCATATCGGTCTGGACGATGCCAAACTGGAGGCTTTGTCGAAGACGCAGGGCGCCATGAAACTGTCGCGCGCCGATCTCGCCTTTGCGATCGCCGAACGCCGCACCGGCGCCACGACCGTTGCCGCAACGATGATCGCCGCCGCCCGCGCCGGCATCCGGGTTTTCGCGACCGGCGGCATCGGCGGCGTTCACCGCGGGGCGGAACAGAGCTTCGACATATCGGCGGATCTCGACGAACTCGCACGTACCGGCGTCATCGTCGTCTGCGCCGGCGCCAAGGCCATTCTGGACATTCCCAAGACGCTGGAAGTGCTCGAAACGCGCGGTGTCCCTGTCGTGACCTATGACAGCGAGAACTTCCCCGCCTTCTGGTCGCGTGAATCCGGCCTCAAGAGCCCGCTGATGCTGAACAGCCCGGCGGCGATCGCCAGTTTCCAGCGGACGCGCGAGCTGCTCGGAATCGACGGCGGAATGCTTGTCGCCAATCCGGTGCCGGAAGAAAGCGAAATCCCGCGCGAGGAGATGGAGATCTACATCACCCGCGCGCTGGACAATGCGGCGAGCGAGGGGATTTCCGGCAAGGCGGTCACCCCGTATCTGCTCGACAACCTCTTCCGTTTGACGGACGGGCGCAGCCTCGAAACCAATATCGCGCTGGTCGAGAACAATGCACGCCTTGCCGCCGGGATCGCCGTCGCTCTCGCTGCTAACGACTGACGCAACGGTAAGGCAAATGGGGCCTTTCGGCCCACTTCCCCCCTCATCCGCCTGCCGGCACCTTCTCCCCGCAGTCGGGGCGAAGGGGATCCGCTGCGCCGCCGCTTGTCCCCTTCTCCCCATCGAAAATCTACGGCATGCACATATCTCTTGCGCGCCGGTGCGGCGGATACTGCTCATGAAGGGGATCCCTCGGGAACCCAACCGCCTCAACCCCCGCTCGGTCGGGCTTGCCCCTCAACCGGCTGCCGCCACCTTCTCCCCGCAGGCGGGGAGAAGGGATATGCCGCGCCCGCTTCGCTCCCTCGGCGGGCGGTGAATGCGGGGTTCGGTTGGCGCCGCTTGTCCCTTCTCCCCGCCTGCGGGGAGAAGGTGCCGGCAGGCGGATGAGGGGCATTCGCTCCGCAGAGGAGAAGCCTCGTCAGCTGTCGAGCATCTCGCGCACGGCGACCGCAAGTTGCTTCAGCGAGAAGGGCTTCGGCAGGAAGCCGAACTTCGCGTCGGCCGGCAGATTTCGCGCAAAAGCATCTTCGGCATAGCCGGATACGAAGATGAACTTCAGGTCCGGATACGTCTTGCGCAGCTCGCGCAGCAGCGTCGGCCCGTCCATTTCCGGCATCACGACGTCGGACACGACGATATCCACGGCGCCGTCGAGTTCGTCCATGATCTCCAGCGCTTCGATACCCGATCCCGCTTCGTGAACCGTATAGCCGCGCGTCTCCAGCATGCGCTTGCCGCCGCGCCTGACCGCTTCCTCGTCCTCGACCAGCAGCACGACCGCGGAATCCCCGGTAAGATCGGCAGGCTCGGCCCGAGGCATGGGCACCGCAACCGGTTCGCTCCTCGCCGGCGCCGCGGATTGCGCTGCGGACGCGTCCTCATCCTGCGTTTCGGGAATGTCGACATGGCGCGGCAGCAGGATGCGGAAGGTTGTCCCGCTACCGATCTCCGACTCGGGATAGATATAGCCGCCGGACTGCTTCACGATGCCGTAAACCATCGACAGTCCGAGCCCGGTGCCCTTGCCGACATCCTTCGTGGTGAAGAAGGGCTCGAAAATCTTGTCCATGATTTCCGGCGGAATGCCGGTACCCTGGTCGGACACCTCGACCATGACGAAGTCTTCCTCGGGCAGTTCGCGCCGTCCAAGCGCCGCCACTTCGCTCGCCGGCAGATTGCGTGTCCTAAGCGTGATGATCCCGCCGGCAGGCATGGCGTCGCGGGCATTGACGGCGAGGTTCAGGAGCACCTGTTCGAACTGGCCGAGGTCCGTCTTGACCGGCCAGAGATCGCGGCCGTAGTCCACCTCGACCTTGACGTTGGTGCCGGTCATCCGGTCGACGAGCATCCTGAGATCGCCGATAACGTCGGTGAGATTGAGCACCGTCGGACGCATCGTCTGCTTGCGCGAGAAGGCGAGCAGTTGCCGCACGAGCACGGCTGCCCGGTTGGCGTTACGCTTGATCTCCATCAGATCCGCAAAGGTCGCATCCGCCGGCCGCGCCGACAGCAGGAGATGGTCGGCGGAAAGCAGGATGGCCGTCAGGACATTGTTGAAATCATGGGCGATGCCGCCGGCGAGCGTTCCGACGGCATTCATCTTCTGCGTCTGCGCCATCTGGTTTTCGAGCGCCTTCTGCTCGGTGATCTCCAGGGCGTAGATGATCGCAGCCTCCTCGGGCGCCTGATCGCTCTGGTCGATGACTGCATTGACATAGAAGCGGAAGTGACGCCCCTCATCCTTGGGATGAAGCGCGTCGATCGGTGCGATATCGCTCTGCCGGTCCTTCGCGGCAGCCAGCGACTCCTGCAGACGCCCTCTTTCGGACTGATGCACGACAGCGTCGATCAGCGCCCCGCGCTCGACCTCGTCCTGCGAAACGAGCCCGGCGAAGAGCTTCATGAACGGAGCGTTGGTTCTGAGAATGCGGCCGTTTCCATCCACCGAGGCGATTGCCATGGGCGTGTTGTTGAAGAAGCGGGTGAACCGCATCGCGGCATTCGACGCCGACTGATCGCCATCGTCGCCTTCCCGGGACATCACGATCGTCCGGCTTTCGCCTGGCGCACCGTCCCGCGCTGAGGAAACGCGATGAATCAAGCGTACCGGCAGGCTCTGGCCGTTGGCCTTTCTGAGATCGAGGTCCAGGATCTTGGTCTTCTTGAGACCGGGCTCCGCCTGTACCGATTGTACGAGCGCCAGCCCCTCGCCCGCGACCAGATCGGCAATGCTGACGGAGCCGGGCTGGAACTTCGTCAGGTCGATTCCGAGCCAATCGGCGAGCGTCGCGTTGATATAGAAGATCTCGCCCTTTCGCCCGGCGGAGAAGAAGCCCGCGGGTGCGTGGTCGAGATAGTCGATCGCGTTCTGCAGCTCCTTGAAGAAGCGCTCCTGCTCGTCGCGCTCGGCGGTAATATCCGCGATCTGCCACAGGTAGAGCGGATTGCTGCCCGCATCCTCGAGCGGCAATACCCGCGCCTTCAGCCGATACCAATGGGCGCCGGAGCCAGCCACCTTGCCGTTCGCCAGAGGTTTCAGCAGCCGGAACTCCTCGTGACCCTGCTTGCCCTCATGCAGACCGTTGGTCAGGCGATAGATCGCTTCCGTCGCCTCGCGGTTGCGCGACAGGATCGTTTCGAGCGACTGAATGCCTGCCGCGCTCTTGGTGCCGGTCAGGGCACCATAGGCGGCGTTGGCATAGATGATGCGCCCCTTGCGGTCGGTCACGATCGTCCCGTCTTCATGCGCGTCGAGGAAGGCGCGCGCCAGTTCGTCCGGCCGCGATTGCGGCATCACCTCGATAAAGCCGATGACGGAAGAAACGAGGAAGAATATGCCCACCATGGCCAGCACGCCGAGAATACCGAGCACGATCTCGTTTTCGAGCTGGTCCTTGAAGACGACGAAAGCGGCGGCCGACGCGGTGAGGACGATCGCAAGCAGGATGATCCTGAGGATGGTTCCCGGACGAACGCCCCGGTCAACGACCGGCATCTGGTAGTCACCTGCCTGCCGCAATTTCGTCATCGGGTCCTCACCTGCTGCCGGGTCGCATCGAACGCGATCCCGAGCGCTTGCAGTGCCGTACATCCCCGTGGATGCACAAGGGCCGCTGCAATACTTTGAATTGCCGCATGATTTATCCCCCAATCCGTTTCCGGTTAAGGAACCATGCGGTGGCCGGGTCCGAAGGCATCGTCGCGAAATCGATGGCCGCCCTCGGCGCTTTCGCGCATCGACCTGGAATCATCTTTAACAATCAGAGATAACAGCAAAAAGCGTCTCTGCGGAAGCGCTGCGGTCAATTCACAGGGAATGTCGGGCCGAAGCTTGTCCAAGCCCGAAAAAAGCCGTCAAATGTTGCCATGCGAAGCGGCAGTAAGGAGTTCAGCCTATGATGGAAACAATCCTCGGGGACAACGCCAGCCGGTTCATGATCGCGGCCGGAGCGGTTGCGATCGGTCTCTTGTGCCTCGTGGCCGTGCTTCGGCTCATGCGCAACAAGCCCTCCTCTCCCTTCGTCCGCGGCGGCAAGAACAGACAGCCGCGGCTTGCGGTGCTCGATGCCGCCGCAGTCGACACGCGTCGGCGCCTGGTGCTCGTCCGCCGCGACGACGTCGAACACCTGATCATGATCGGCGGCCCGACGGACATCGTGATCGAAAGCCGCATCGCGCCCGAGGGAGAAAACCCGGTTCCGGCCACGCTTCAGGCGGAGCCGGAAGAAAAGACGACCCGCGCCCCGATTGCGGAAGTCCGGCCCCGGCCTGTTCCTTCCCCTGTCCCGCCCGAGCCCCCTCTCCCGACGGAAGCTGCGGCCGAACCCGTGCGGCAACCGGCGCGCCCGAGTGAGCCGCCGCGGGTCGCCGCGCGCCCGGAGCCTCCAGTGCGCGTGGTCCCGGATCAGCAGCAGGCCCCCGCACTCGGCTCGTCGCAGCCGCAGCAGGTCTCCAGGCCTCTACCTGCACCTCACATTCCGCCCGTATCCGCCATCGAGCCGTCGCATACCGATTTCGGCGCGGTGCGTGACCGCCCGCTTCCGGTGGAGCCCGCGGCTCGCGACGAGCGCCCCGTCCCGCTTACGGCGATCGAACCGGTAAAGGGCATGCCGGGCCAATCTCTCCCGCCTCGGCCCGCCGCGCCGGAAGCAGCCGCAGAATTCGAGCGCATGCTCGATGCGGAAATCAGCGGCGATCTCCAACGCTTCACACCTTCGGGGCCGCCGCGTCCGGAGATCAGGCCCGCCGGTCGCCAGGAACCGGTACTCGGATCGCCCTCGCAGGACACCCGCAAGGAGCCGACGATCGAAGAGGAGATGGAAAGGATGCTCGCCGATATCTCCGTGAGCCGCAAATTGTAATTCGTACATCCCGGAACAACGCATCGATGCACAAATGAAAACGGCGCGGTCGAACCGCGCCGTTTTCGATAGTCCCAACGATGTCCCCGGACTTATTCGTCCCGGTAGACCTTCTCGCGACGCTCGTGACGTTCCTGCGCCTCGATCGAGAGAGTTGCGATCGGTCGGGCGTCCAGGCGCTTCAGTCCGATCGGCTCCCCGGTTTCCTCGCAGTATCCGTAGGTGCCTTCATCGAGCCGCTGCAACGCGGCATCGATCTTGGCAATCAACTTCCGCTGACGGTCCCGAGCGCGCAATTCGATCGCCCGGTCCGTTTCGGATGAGGCGCGGTCCGCAAGATCAGGATGATTGGCGCTCTCCTCCGCCAGGTGATCCAGTGTCTCGCGGGCTTCGCGAAGGATGTCGTTTCTCCAGGCATTCAGCTTCGCACGAAAGTATGCCCGGTGGTTCGCATTCATAAAATCCTCGTCCTCCGACAGGACATAGGTACTAAGATCGATCTTCTCACTCAACGCGATTCTCCTGAAGAACATCTCATTGCGGCGGTGTATAGACCTATGGAAGCTCTGATTCAAGCCTTGTAATCAGTGCTTAACTGCATTTTAACACTGCCCGCATCGCAGGCTAACCGGCTAATATTTCATCACAATTACACGCATAGTCTTAAACGCCGAAACACCGCTCACCGCCGACGGCGCCAGCCGTTTGACGTTCCATGGGCGAGCAAGGCGGCGTTTCGGATTGCGACATTTGGTGCGCGACGGGCGTCGGTTCAATGGGCCCGCCGGATCAAAAAACCGCGAAGCGCGGCTTGATCTTTACGCCGACCGGCGGGACAACGGAGCATCCGCAAGGCGTTTCGAGCCGTCGGCACGACGGACGCCACCATCCTGGGGATTTCCAACACCGGGTGAATACATGCAAGACAGCGTCGTCCCGGCCTTCCAGCTTCTGCTGCTTCGCCATGCCCGATCGGGCTGGGCTCTGCCCGGCCAGAGCGACTTCGATCGCGCACTCGACGATGTCGGCTTTGCGGAGGCGGAACTGACGGCACAATCCGCAGCCGACCATCGCATCAGGCCGGACCTGATCCTTTGCTCGACAGCCGTCCGCTGCCGGCAGACGGCCGAACCGCTATACCGCGCATTTGACGAAGATATCGACATTCGTTACCTCGACACACTCTATACCGGACCCACAACCGTCTATGCCGACCTTGTCGAGGCACATGCGAGCCGACCCTCGCTGATGATCATCGGGCACAATCCGATGATGGAGGAGCTCTTTCGACGAACTCTGGGTGAAGAACGGGCAGCTGCGGCACTCGCTGACGGATATCCGCCGGCCGGAATGGCGGTGATCGATTTTGCGGCGCGGCCGAAAGCCGGAACAGCATGGACCGCGACACTTTCGAAGTTCCTCGTTCCCGCCCCTGAAGAAGCCGAGAAAGGATGAGGCCTTGCCAGCCGCTTCCGCCTGCGGAAACGGCGAATTCGCTTCGCGTTGTTGCGCTGACGGAAACATTTCCTATATCGCTCCAGACGCTACGCGGATGCCCGCGCCCCGGTTGGGATATCGGCAAATCAACCGTACCGCTCATCATTCCCGAAGGGACGAAAGAATTTGGCGCCCATTCTCACCAGCTTCAAAGACGACGCGCTGATCGCCCTGGACAATCTCGCCGACCGCGCAGCGGGTCTCGTCACCCCGTCCGTCAGGCTCGGCGTCACCGGCCTTTCGCGGGCCGGCAAAACCGTATTCATCTCGTCGCTCGTCCACAACCTGCTGAACGGAGGGCGGCTGCCGGTTTTCGAACCGGTCCGCTCGGGCCGTGTGTCCAAGATCCGGCTCGAACCGCAGCCCGACGACGCGGTGCCGCGCTTTCAATATGAGGATCACATTGCGGCGCTGGTTCGGGATCGGTCCTGGCCGGATTCGACCAGGGCCATATCGCAGCTTCGGATCACGCTCGATTACGAAAGCGCCAGCGGCTGGAGTCGCCTGCTCTCTCCCGGGCGGCTGTCGATCGACATCGTCGATTACCCCGGCGAATGGCTGCTCGATCTGCCGCTGCTCAGCCAGGACTTCCGGCAGTTCAGCGACGCAACGGTTCAACGCGCGCGCACCGGCATGCGCGCCGAACTGTCGAGCGATTGGTTGGGACTTGCCGACGCGCTCGGAGCTTCGACGCCGGCCGAGGAAGGCAGCGCCCGCCGGCTTGCCGAGAGTTTCACCGCCTATCTCAAGGCCTGCAAGGAGGACGACCGGTCCCTCTCGACCCTGCCGCCTGGCCGGTTCCTCATGCCGGGCGATCTGGAAGGGTCGCCGGCGCTGACCTTCTCGCCGCTCCCCGACTTGCCGCCCGGCCGCGCGCCAAAGGGTTCGCTCTGGGCGATGATGGAGCGACGCTACGAAGCCTACAAGACGCATGTCGTAAAACCGTTCTTCCGCGAACATTTCGCCCGCCTCGACCGCCAGATCGTGCTTGTCGACGCGCTCCAGGCGGTCAACCGCGGCACGGAGGCGCTGAAGGATCTGGAACAGGCTCTGGCAGACGTGCTTGCCTGCTTCCGGCCCGGCGTCAATTCCTGGCTGACCTCGTTCGTTACGCGCAAGATCGACCGCGTACTGATCGCCGCCACCAAGGCCGATCACCTGCACCACGAAAGTCACGACCGGCTCGAACGCATCACGGCTCGCCTCGTCAGCCGGGCGACCGAGCGAATAGGAATGAGCGGCGCGGGCCTTGAGGTCATGGCGCTCGCATCTGTCAGAGCAACGCGCGAGGCAACCGTGGACCACGATGGCCATCGTTTGCCCGTGATCGTCGGAACGCCGATCGCCGGTGAGAAGATCAATGGCGAGATATTCGACGGCGAAAAGAAAACAGCGATATTTCCAGGAGACTTACCGGAAGATCCTGAACTTCTTTTTGAAGCCGTCGACCGCGTCTCCGCATCCGCCCTATCCGCCTCCGCTCCAGAGCAAGCGATGCCGGAACTGAATTTCGTCCGCTTCCGACCGCCGCACCTCGAACAGACGCGCGGCGGATTGAAACTCTCCGTGCCGCATATCCGGCTCGACAGGGCCATGCAGTTCCTGCTCGGAGATCGCCTGGCATGAGTGATGATTTCAACGACCGTCGACGCAGGCCGGCCGCCTTTTCCGTGGAAGCCGAGGAGGCCACCGAACGCGGGATGGAACAGAGGCCGCGGCGCGCACCGGGAAGTTTTAGCGAAAAGGTCGTCATGAAGCCCGATGCCGAGGACCCGTTCATCGGGACCACCGCGGCTGTCGAATCGCTCAACCTGCCGGAAGCAATGCCGCGTCGGCGCCGGCTCTCCTTCGGCAAGATCGCCGCGGGGGCGTTCGGCATCCTCGTTTCGCTTGCGCTCGGGCTTTGGATCGACCGGCTCGTGCGCGATCTCTTTTCGCGCGCCGACTGGCTTGGCTATGGAGCCGTCGCAGTCGTGGCGATCGGCGTCATCGCTTTCCTGATCGTGGTCGCGCGCGAAGTCTTCGGCATGATGCAGCTGACCGCCGTCCAGACGCTGAAGGCCGATCTCGCCGCGGCCGCCGCATCCGGAAAGACGCAAGCCGCGCGCGCTGCGACCGCGAGGCTCGTTCACCTGCTCGCCGGCAATCCCCGGACGGCCAAGGGCCGCGCCCGCTTGGCGGAGACCGAGGGCGACATCATCGATGCACCCCATCTCATCGAACTGACGGAACGTGAATTGCTGGCGCCTCTCGACCGCGAGGCGCGGCGGATCATTCTTGGCGCCGCGAAGCGGGTGTCGATCGTGACTGCCGTCAGTCCCCGCGCTCTCGTGGACCTCGGCTACGTGATCTACGAATCCGCGCGGATGATCCGTGCCATGGCCGAACTCTATGGCGGCCGCCCGGGCACGCTCGGCCTGCTGCGCCTGATGCGCGATGTCATCGCACATCTCGCCGTCACGGGCTCGATCGCCGTCGGCGACAGCCTCATCCAGCAGATCCTCGGCCACGGCCTGGCATCCAAGCTGTCCGCGCGCCTCGGCGAGGGCGTGATCAACGGGCTGATGACGGCGCGCATCGGGATCGCGGCGATGGATCTCTGCAGGCCGATGCCGTTTCGCGCGCTGAAGCGCCCCAGCATCGGCGACTTTCTGGGCGACCTGGCGCCGGGCACCGCACGGTCCGAGGGCTCAGCCGGCTGATCGTCGATCACATCGCCGGCGCCCTGCTCTCTTCGCAAGATAAGGCGGCATGGAAGCCGGAATGAAACCATCCGTTAACCATTTTCACGGCAATGTAGGCGTCAGTTTCCAGCTTGATCCATCAAGGACTGCTCATGCTCTCGCGCCCTTCTCCGATTGTTCGCGGCGTTGCCGTTATCGCGCTTGTCGCCGCCGCGGGCCTTGCGACACCCGCGTTCTCCGGCGCCCGCGACAAGGCGTTCTTCGACAGGATTGCCGGGCAATGGAAAGGCCCGGGCGAAATCGTTGCCGGCAAGTACAAGGGCACGAAGTTTACCTGCGATCTCACCGGTGAAGCGGCCCCCGGAAATGAAGCCGGCCTGAAACTGGACGGTTTCTGCCGCGTCGGGGTGTTCAAGCAGCCGATGTCGGCGACGATCGTTCGGAAGGGCAACAGCTACACTGGAAAGTTCCTGGACGGAGCCGAGGGCAAGGGTCTCGATGTCGTGTCCGGCAGCGTTGCCAAGGACAAGGTGGTCGTCGGGATCAACCGCAAAAAGCTTAATGGTGCGATGATCGCGCGCCTGCAGGGCGAAGAAACCATGAACATCACGATCTCGGTGAAGGTCGAGGACACCATGGTCCCGGTCATCGGCGTGAGCCTCAACCGGCAGATGGACGATATCGCCGTCGGTTCGATCGAGTAGCCACCCTTCCCGACAGATACGCGATCACGGCCTCTCTGCCTATTCCTCCGCGCGCCACCATTCGACGTTTTCGTCGGCCACTTCGATGCCCGTCACATCCGCCCGGCCCAGCCATTCAATGACTGTCCGTCCTTCGACGGCAAGGTCTGCCGCGAAGTCGGCGAGCGGCTTCAGCACGAAGCCCCGTTCGGTCATGCGCGGATGAGGCAGCGTGAGCGTCGCGCTCGCCCTGTTGAGGTCACCGAAGGTCAGGAGATCGATGTCGATGGTTCGGGGACCCCAGCGCTCCATTCTCACGCGCTTCATGGCCCGTTCGATATCGAGACAGGCCGCAAGCAATGCCTCCGGATCCAGCGTCGTTTCGACTTCCGCACAGGCGTTGAAGAACCAATCCTGATCCGTCTTGCCCCATGGCGGCGTGCGGTAGAGCCGCGACACCGCGACGACCCGGCAATCGGACCGCGCGTCGAGCGCCCGCAGGGCTTCTGCCATCGACCGGCGCGGATCGCCGAGATTGCCGCCGAGACCGAGTATCGCGTGCCGCCAGCTCCTATTCGGCGACATGCTCGACCGTGACTTCCACGTAGTCCAGAATGCCCGGAACCGGCGCGTTCGGCTTGCGGATGGAGACTTTCGCTTTGCGAATCTGGCGAAAACGGGCGCAAAGCGTCTTGGCGACCTCAAGCGCCAGCGCTTCGATCAGGTAACGCCGGCGTCCAGTGACGATCCTCTCGATCTCGGCGAAGGCGATGCCGTAATGCACGGTGTCGTCGATGCAGTCCTCGGCAAGCGCCGTCCCCTGATCGACCACGAGTTCCGCATCGACGAAGAAACGCTGCCCGAGGAACTCCTCTTCGTCGAGCACGCCATGGCGGGCAAAGAACGCGCAGTTCTTCAGTGTGATCGTGTAGGTCGCAGTCATGGCTTCATGTCCCGTCAGCTGTTCTTTGCGGCCAGCATAGCATCGGCCACCGCTAACGCATCCCTGTTGATTGCGACATCATGTACCCGAAAAATCGCAGCGCCGGCAGTTCTGAGGAGCGCCGTCGTCGCGGCGGTACCGACGTCGCGGCCTCCCGCCTCCCGGCCGGTCACCGCGCCGACGAAGCGCTTGCGCGACGTTCCGACGAGAAGCGGACGTCGAAACTCATGCAACGCCCGGAAGCGCGCCATCAGTTCGAGGTTCTCGTTCGTGTCCTTCGCGAATCCGAAGCCCGGATCGAGCACGATCCGTTCCCGCGCTACGCCGGCGGCGGCGGCGATCTGCAGGGATCGCTCCAGGAAATGGAACTGATCCTCGATCACATCGCTCAGTTTTTCCCGGTCGCGTCCGGTATGCATGATGCAGAGCCCGGCCCCCGTCTCGGCCGCCACGGTCGCGATCGCCCGCTCGCGCTGGAGCCCGTGCACGTCGTTGACGATGTGGGCGCCGGCGTCAACCGCCAAACGGGCGGTTTCCGCGCGGTAAGTATCGACCGAAATGACGGCCTGGGACTGCCGCGCGATCGCCGTGATAACGGGCAGGATGCGGGCCTGTTCCTCGTCGGCGCTGACCGGTTTGGCGTCCGGGCGCGTGGATTCGCCGCCAATATCCAGGATTTCCGCGCCCGCCTCCAGTGCGCGCAGCGCGGCTCTGACAGCAGCGTCAGGATCAGCGAAGCGCCCGCCGTCGGAAAATGAATCCGGTGTAACATTGATGATCGCCATCAAAACGCCACGCGGGCCCAGTTCGAGATCGCGTCCATGCGCCAAATGCCAGCGAGAAGGCTGAAATGGATCGTATGTCATTGTTCCGGTCCGCAGCTGAACGGCTCGAATTAACCGCCCGTCATGGTGCAAATATATCTTTCGAAAGCAACATCTTATGACGTCTTCCTCACATACCATGCAAGCTTGTCGACGTCGGTTGGGGCCGATTTGTGTTGCGCTGGCTTTGGCTATGCCCCAAGCTTCAATGAAGTTCAACCGGCGAGAACGCGCTTCCATGTCCCGACTACATATCCCGCTGCGTGCAGCCCTGGTCGCATTGCTCGTCGGCGTCCCGTTTGGCAATGCCTCGGGCGAAACACTGATCAGCAAGAGAATCTCCTACTTCTCGATCGGCGGGCGCACGGCCGCAGAACTCGACAAGGCGCTTTCGGCGTCCGGCCCCATGATGAAGAGCACCGGAACGCGGCATCCGGGCGCCACCCGGATCAAGTTCGGCGGCACGGTCACCTATGTCAGTCGCGACGACCGCTGCGCGGTGGGCTCGGCCAAGGTCACGCTCAACACGCGCATCATTCTGCCGCGCTGGAAGTATCGTCGACAGGCGGGTCGCGATCTGGCCTTGGTCTGGGACACGCTGGCGAGCGACATCAAGCGCCACGAGGAACGCCATGCGGAGATCGCGCGCATTCACGCGCGCCAGATGGAAAAGGCGCTGCTTTCATTGAAAGCCGAGGACAGTTGCGAGCGCATGCAGGCCCGGGTAGCGGAAGTGAGCGCCGAGGAAGTCGAGCGGCACGACAAGGACCAGGCGCGCTTCGACCGCACCGAGGCGGCGAATTTCGACCGGCGGATGATCCGGTTGCTGCAATACCGCCTCGAAAGCCTGAAGAAGAACGCCAAGACCCGCTGATCAAGACCTGCTGATGACGTGAGGCAGGCCGTGCATCGCCGCCGCGCGATACGCGGGACCGTGTTTGCTCTTTGGATCGGAATACCCCAAAGAAACGGTAGGATATAAATTCAGCTTCAGAAGAAAGCGCCAGAAACCCACAGTATTTTACTGGCGGAATCTAACGATAGCGAGCAGCAGCCGACTCAGCTATATTAAAATCATGCAACGAGCGGAGGAACCGAAGTTCAACTGCTCGATGAAGTTGACATTGGATTGCGGATCGATACCGAGATCTCGCGTTTTAGTGGCAACCGGCGTGAGTTTGGCTTCGTCGTCTTCGGCTAATGCAGCATTATCCGGGCGATGAGGCAGCACAGGTTCTCCTGGCGTGTCCTGGTGCGGCAGATGTTCCCTCCCTCATCTGCATGCGATGCGCCCTCCTAGCCTCGCTTGTCGATTGACCGGCGAGGCTTTTTTTTTGCGACGATGGCCCTTCGAGCCGGTCAGGCCTGGCGCTCGGGAACATGAACGACGAGCCCATCCAGAGCTTCGCTCATCTTGATCTGACAGGAGAGACGCGAGGTCGGACGCACGTCGTAGGCGAAGTCCAGCATATCCTCTTCCATCGCTTCGGGCGTGCCGACCTGGGCCGCCCAGGCGTCGTCGACATAGACATGACAGGTCGCGCAGGCGCAGGCCCCGCCGCATTCCGCTTCGATCCCGGGGACCGAATTGCGAACCGCATTCTCCATGACCGTGGAGCCGTTCTCGACATCGAGTTCGTGGCGCGCGCCGTCAAAGGCTACGATCGTAAGTTTTGTCATTTCTCTTTCCGGAACGAATTGAAGGGGCCGGCCGGCTGGCACAGGGCTTGTCAGGACTAGGCGGTGCCCCGGCTTTGAATTCAGGGCACGTTCTTCCAACAAATCATCCGGCCAGTCAACACGATGCGGCCCATCCGCACAGCCTCAAATTGCCGCGGCGGTTGGGCAGATCGCGTTTGATGATAGGTTTTAAGGCATCCGGCCCAAAAGTGCGCAGCGGTTTTGGGACAACGACATGCACAATAGCGACAAGCCGCAGCAGCGACCAGATCACGATGTTTTCAGGTCGGGTCGACCTGAAGACATGAACGTGATCGATTCCAAGAAGTTGAGGCGCGGGATGCGGGCGGAAACCGCCCACACTTTTCCTCATCCCGGTCCTGCGCCCGATCAGGGCGTGCTGCAGCTCAACGGCAGAGTTTCAAAACGAAGAGCTCTGCCTCGAGAACGGCAGCGCCGAGAGCGCTCTGCAGTGCAGCGTCGGCGGGACATTTCTCGATGGCGGCTGCAGCCTCGGCGACTGCGACCGCACCGACCGCGAGAGCCGCCCCCTTCAGACGGTGGGCCTCCTGGCTGCAGGCCTCTGCGTCACGCTCCGCCATCTCGGCCATCGCCTGGCGTGCCTGACGGGCGAAGAGCTTCAAAACCTCGATCTCGAGCGCCGTGTCCCCCATCGTCTGTTTGTAGAGATGCGCAAGGTCGATGGGATTCTTGCTGGAGGGAATGGAATTTGCGGGGGTGTCCGGTACCTCGAAGGCTATCTTGAGTGCCGCCATGGGCTCGTTTCCTACAATCGATTTCGCCTAGATCACGATGTTTTTGGGTCGGGTCGACCTAAAAACATCAACGTGATCGTCACCAAGAAATTAGAGCGGGACGCGGGCGGAAAACCGCACACACTTTCCTCATCCCGCTCTAAACAATCGCACCGTTTTCAAACAGGATTATCGGTGCGCGGCACTGCCATTGACCTAAAACGCGGCGCAATGGAGGCAGAAAAATTGAGGAAATGGTTAACGGCCATTAAACCGGCTGATTCCCTTGGCTTTTCGGGTCCGGAGACCGTGTTTCCGTTAAGAAATCATTAGGATTTTAATGAATGGGGAACGCTCATAATTGTAAGAGCCCGGCTAATGTGTCACTACGATACGATTAGGAACGGGTCCGTATATGAAAATGGCAACTGTTCCGGTGGATAAGCTGCGTCACAAGGTGTCGCAGGGCATAGGCTGCGGCTATCCATCGAGGCGATGTAATGGGTGATCAGTCAATCTATGGCTTCATTGCGAAGCTTGGACCTTGCGGTCACCGCCCTGGTTCGGATGTTCTGCTGGGCACCTGGCGGCACAGGAAGACGGCCATCATCGGGCAATAGTAGTGAGGCGTATCCGTATGGCGACGAAGAAGACCAACGAGTCGATCGACGAAAAGGCATTCCAGGCGCTGGAAGCTGCCCTGAAGATCGACTTTGACGACCTGAAGTCGGCCTTGAACGACGAGACTTCCCTGGACGAGCCGGTGCCGGAAAATGTGTCCGAGACCGCCCGGCAGGCCGCCGGATCCGGTGAGGCCCGCGCCGCACGAGCGCAACAGGAAGCTCCGAAGTCCGCGCGCGGCGCGGAAGCACCGCGCAGTTTTGCGAGCGAGATGGCGCCGAAGCAGCCTCCCCTGGCGCCCGCCAACGACGACACGCGCAAATCTCCAGCCGCCATGCTGCGTTCGCTGGAGGTTCGCTCGAGCCGCGCGGCAATCCGGGTCGCTGCCATCATTTCACTGGTCTGGACGGTTGCCGGGCTTGGCGTCGCCCACCTTCTTTATGCGCCCGGGATCTGGCAGATCCGCTCTCTCGGCGATCTCGCGGCCATGCCTGGAGCAATCGGCATCCTGCTCGGCATCGCCCTGCCCGTCATGCTCTTCTTCTCCTTCGCGATCATGATCGCGCGTGCTCAGGAACTGCGCAGCGCCGCGCGTTCGATGGCCGAGGTTGCGATGCGCCTCGCCGAGCCGGAAACCAATGCCGCCGACCGCGTCATGACGGTCGGCCAGGCCGTGCGCCGCGAAGTCTCGGCGATGAACGAGGGCATAGAGCGCACCATCGCCCGGGCGACCGAGCTCGAAGCGCTCGTGCATTCGGAAGTCAGCGCACTCGAGCGCAGCTACAGCGAAAACGAACTGCGTGTCCGCACGCTCGTCCAGGAGCTTGGTCTCGAACGCGAAGCGATCATCGGCCATTCGGATCGGATCCGCACGGCGATCGCTGGCGCGCATACCAAGCTGAAGGACGACCTCGAAACGGCAAGCGAGGACATTGCGTCGCGCATCGCCGTCTCCGGCGAGGCCTTCGCTTCGCTCATCGATACCCGGGCCGCGGCACTTACCGACAAATCGGACCATGCGCTCGAAAATCTGAGCACCATGCTGACCACCCGGACCGACGCGTTGCTTTCGGGCCTGACGACCGCCGGAGTGGCGCTCAGCAACGAATTCGACGCGCGTCTCGATGCACTCAGCGATAACCTGACGCAGCGTGGCGAGCAGTTGCTCAGCCAATTCGAAACCCGTGCCTCGACGCTCGACGCCAATACCGAGAAGCTCAACGCCGCCCTGAACGAACGCGCCCGTCAGCTCAACGAGACGCTGATCGCCCGGACGCGCGATCTCAATGAGAGCCTCAGGATAGGCCAGCAGGCGATTTCCGGCGGCCTCGACGACGTGCTTTCCTCGCTCAACTCGGCCCTTGACGAAAAGGGAGCGAGCTTCCGCCAAAGCCTCAAGTCGAGCGCCGACGACGCCATCATGGATCTCGATCTGCGCGGCGGCTTTTTCGAGGAAAAGCTGCAGACGACGGTCGGCCAATTGGCAAGCGCCTTCGACGAACGCTTCCACGAATTTGCAAGCGCCTTCGACAAGCGGGCGAGCCAGCTCGACACCAAGCTCATGGAAAGCCTCCACCGGATCAACGAGACCGTTTCCGGCGGCTCGGAGGCCATCGGCGGCGCCCTTGACAGCAGTGTGGACAAGATCAATTCGGCGCTTTCCGAGCAGTCGCTCACCCTGGCAACGGCGCTCGGCGCGACGCAGGACTTCATCGAGGAGACGATCGGCAGCCGCACCTCCGAGCTCAGCAGCCTGATCGGCAACGCGCACAACCGCATCGAGAGCGTACTTTCGGACAAGACCGGTTCGCTGATGGGCGCCCTGACCGAAGCGCAGGAGCGCATCGAAAACGGCTTCGGCCAGCGCGCCGATGCGCTAGCCAACGCGCTGACGACGAGCGAACGAAGCCTGACGGACGGACTCGACTCCCGTACGTCCGCCTTCATCGAGGGCCTGCAGTCTGCTCATGCCCGCATCGAGCAGACCCTTACCGGCTCCACCGACGAAATCACGAGCGCGATCGCCGCGAGCCAGCATCGCCTCGACAACACGCTTTCGGAGCGTACGGCTGCACTGTCGACCGCCCTCACCTCCGGAGCAAGCGTCATTGAAAGTGCCGTCGGCGGCACCGCAGACCGGCTGGAGCGCGTCCTCTCAGAGCGCGGCCAGACGATTACCGACGCGCTGTCCACCCAGACCGCAGCGCTCGACGGCGTGCTCGCCGAACGCGCGACGCAGATCAACTCCACCATGTCGGCCCGCGCCAGCGAAATGGCTGACTCGCTCAGCCGTCATGCAGAGGACGTCGCAGACAGCCTGACTTTCCGCGCCATGGCGGTCGCCGAGACCATGACCGACCGCGTCGGCGAGATCGAGAACAAGCTTTCGCAGAGCGTCTCCGAAGTCGCCGAAAACCTGGGCGGTCGCGTCAGCCTGATCGCCGATACGCTCACCGATACCAGCGCCCGCATCGCCGAGGACCTGAGCAGCCGCGTCGGAAAGATTTCCGAGACGCTGGCCGGCACCAGCGCCGAGATTGCGGAGGCGCTTACCGCCCGCACGTCGGAAGCAACGGCTTCGCTTGCAGGAAAAGCGGCCGAGATCGAACAGACGCTCACCGGCAGGGCCTCACACCTGCGCGATACGCTGACGACGACGCACGACCAGATCCGCTCGACGCTCGACGACCGGATCACCGCGATCAACCTTGCCGTCGGCCAGGGCCGCGAGCAGCTGGAAGAGCTGCTCTCGGATCAGTCGATGGCGATGGCGACGACGCTGGCGACCAGCGCCAGCATGCTTGAAATGTCGTTGGAAGAGCGCCAGGCCTCGATTGCCGGAGCGATCGAGCGCAGCACCGAGGCGCTCGCCGCCCGCACGTCGGAAGCAACCGCGTCGCTTGCCGACAAGGCGACCGAGATCGATCGGACGCTCTCCGGCAAGGCCGCGCAACTGCGCGACACGCTGGCGACGACCCATGAGCAATTGCGCACGACACTTGACGATCGGATCAACACCATCAACCTGTCGGTTGGCCAGGGACGCGAGCGGCTCGAAGAGTTGCTGTCCGACCAGTCGATAGCGATGGCCACTACTCTGGCGACCAGCGCCAGCATGCTCGAAATGTCGCTCGAGGAGCGCCAGGCATCGATCGCCGGAGCGATCGATCGCAGCGCTGAGGCGCTCGACTCCCGCATGCGCTCGACGACGGGCGAGATTGCCGAACGCCTGGCCGAAACAGCCGATCAGATCAGTCTGGCGGCCGACACGCTCACCAACCGCGTCGACATTTCGATCAGCGGCGTCAATAGCCGCCTCGACGAAACCGGCGCTCGCATCGAGACAAGCCTCGGTTCGCTCGAAGAACGCATCCGCGGCAGCGTCGGCGACGTCGACGCCATTCTCGGCGAAACCGGCGCCCGCATCGAAACAAGCCTCGGCTCCCTGGAAGAACGTATCCGCGGCAGCGTCGGCGACGTCGACGCCATTCTCGGTGATACCGGCGCCCGCATCGAAACGAGCCTCGGCTCCCTCGAAGAGCGCATCCGCGACAGCGTCGGCAGCGTCAATGCCATCGTCGACAATGCCGGCCAGCGGATCGCCGACAGTCTCGGTGAGCGCGCAGGCGAGATCGACCGGATCAGCGAGGCAGCGGCAACGCGCATATCGACTGCCATCGAAGCCGGCACCGGCCGGATCGAGGAGCGGCTCGGCACGATGGATCGGGCCCTCAATATCGGCCTCGACAACGTAAACCGCACGATCGAGGGGAAAGCCGCCGCGCTCGTCACCAGCCTGCGTGGTGCCGTCAGCGACGCCACCCAGGAGATCGACGCGGAAGCCGCCCGCTCGGCCGGGCTCCTGTCCAAGGCGGGCGCGGATTTCGCCGGCGCGCTCGCGGCGAGCAACGCCGAATTTGCATCGTCGATCGAACAAACCGCATCGGCCACGGCCGCACGCCACGCCGATCTCGCCCGCTCGGTCGCGGAGGCCGCGGACACGGCGACCGCCCGACTGGCCTCGACCAACAGCCAGATCGCGACCCATGCCAAGAGCATTCAGCAGAGCCTGACCGAGGCGGAGAAAGCGCTCGATGCGCGCGGTCAGTCCATCCGCAGCACGCTCGACGAAAGCACCCGCGAACTCAACTCGATGCTCGCCGGGCGCTCGATGGAATTGTCGCGTCTTCTCGACGAGCAGGCTCGCCCGGTTATCGAACAATATGCCGCTACCGGCAAGGAGGCGGCCGAGCGCATCGCTTCCCTCACCCAGGAAAGCGCCGACCGCCTGCGTGCCGAAAACGCCGCGCTCATCAACGCCATCACCGAACGGACCGGCGAGACGCTCGACGCCATCTCGTTGCGTGCGGAAGAGACCGCCAAGGCGATGAAGATGGTCGAGAACCGGCTGCAATCGACGGCCATGGGCCTGATCGACCAGCTTGCGTCAAGCAATTCGGCGATCGCCACGGTCATCGACCAGGCGAGCGGCAATCTCGGAGATATGGACCAGCGGCTCGAGGCGACCGCCGCAAAGGTCTCGGAGACCGCGCGGCAAGCCTCCGACATGCTTTCCACCTCGACCCGCCTGATCGAAGGCAAAGTCGACAAGCTGTCGGACATTTCCTCCTCGACATTGTCGCAGATCGGCGGCATCGTCGGCCGCTTCGAAGACCATTCGAAGGTTCTCGGACAGGCTTCCGACCTCCTCGCCGCCGCCCAGTCGAACCTGGTCAGCACACTCGAAGAGCGCCAGGACGCTCTCCGGACGCTGTCTGTCGGGCTCGTCCAGCGTTCGGAGGAGATCGAGCGGACCATGCGGGCACTCGAGGGCTTCGTCGACGGCGCGTTCCAACGCGCTGAGGAACGCTCCGGCCAGGTTGCCGGCAATCTGCGCAGTGGCATCCAATCCTCCTTCTCCGATGTGGGCCGACTGCTGTCGAACACCGAACAGCGGGCAACCGAAGCTGCCGAAGCCCTGCGCGATACGCTTGTGAAGGCGAGCGATGAAGCTGCCGCTTCGGTCGAAGGGGTCTTCTCGCAGGCCGAAGAACGCTCACGCCAGATCGCCGACAGGCTGCGCTCCGGCGTCGAAACGTCCTTCGCCGACGCAAACAAGACGCTTTCGCAGGTGGAGGGACGTGCACTCAGCGCGTCCGAGGCCCTGCGTCAAGTCATGGCAAAGACCGGCGAGGAAGCCGGCCAGGCGCTCGAAGGAGCGTTCGCCTCCGTGGAAGAGCGTGCCAAGGACGCCGCGTCGCGGCTGCGCGGCACTATCGGTGCCTCGGTTTCCGACGTCGAGCGCATGCTGGCGGAGAGCGGCAAGAAGTCCGACGGCGTCGCGGCGCAGCTGCGCGAAGCAGTCCGCCAGGCGATCGAAGATGCGATCGGCCGTTTCAACGGCGCAACCGACGACATCCGTCGTTCCGCCGGCGAAATCCGCAAGGAACTCGACATGACCCGCGAAGAATTGAAGCGCGGTGCTTTCGACCTTCCGGAAGAGGCCAAGGAAAATGCCGCGCTGATGCGGCGCGCCGTCGGCGAGCAGATCAAGGCGCTGCAGGAATTGTCCGAGATCATCGGCAAGTCGTCCTCGCAGCTCGAAGTCGCCCAGCCGGTTCGCCAGCAGGAAGCCCCCGCTGCCCCGGCCGCCCGCGTCGTCGCCCCACAAGCCGCCGCACCGCAAGTCGCCGCGCCGCAGCCTGCCGCACCTCAGCCGGCCCCGAATGCCGCTCTGCGCGGAAGCCTGGGCATAGAGCAGGCCACCCGTCCGCTGCAGCCTGCCCGGCCGCCGGCAACGGAGGAACGTGCCGAAGAAGGCGGCGGCTGGATGCGCGATCTCCTGCGCGCCGCGTCCCGCGAGGAAGAGCCCGCAGCAGCACGGCCGCGGTCGGCGGAAAGCCAGCCGGTCGCAAAGGCCGGGGACAGCCGCAACCCCCGCCATGTGGTCGAGTCGCTGAATTCGCTCTCGGTGGACATTGCGCGCGCGATCGACCACGACGCTTCCGTCGAGCTTTGGCGGCGCTATCAGCGCGGCGAACGGGACGTCTTCACCCGCCGGCTCTACACGCTGAAAGGGCAGCAGACCTTCGACGAGATCAAGCGCAAATACGATCGCGAGCCGGAGTTCCGCACCGCCGTCGACCGGTATATCGCCGATTTCGAGAAGCTGCTCGCCGATGTGGCGCGCAACGATCCGGATAAGCGCATCACGCAGACCTATCTGACGTCCGATACCGGCAAGGTCTACACCATGCTTGCCCACGCGGCAGGGCGCTTCAGCTGACACGCAATCGGTCTCTCGGGAACGGCCTCGTCGCAAGACGGGGCCGTTTTTTATTGGGTTAGCGCGGATGAGGAAAAGTGTATGCGGTCTTTGACCCGCATCCTGCGTCTCAATTCTGAAATCGACACGTTCATGATTTCAGGTCGACCCAACCTAAAATCATCGTGATCTAAAGAGGATGAGGTGGACTGCTCCAGCCCCTCATCCGCCTGCCGGCACCTTGCATAAGAAATGTTGTAAAGGATTCGGTATGCCTTTGGCCGGGCGGCCGCCCGGCCAAAGGCGCCGACCGTCGGATCGCCGGCACCAGAACCTTTGGGGGTTACGGAGAAGCAGGATCGCGGTCGGTTCCTCATCGTGGCCCGAATGGTTGCTGGAACAACCTGGTTCGTATGCAAGGCAGGGACGACAAGGATGACCGAGATTAGCATGAAAGCGGCCGGTATTGATACCGGGAAGACATGGCTTGATGTCGCCACCTACCCGGTGAGCGACAAACAGAAAGTGCCCAACAACGCCGACGGCTGGCAGACTCTGGCTGACTGGCTCGAGCGGCAGGGGATCGGACGGGTCGGGATCGAAGCGTCCGGCGGATATGAGCGCGACGTGATTGCGTATCTGCATCAGAGAGGCTTTGAGGTCGTCCTGCTGCAGCCGCGGCAAGTGCGCGCTTTCGGCCTCTATAAGCTGCGCCGAGCCAAGAACGACCAGCTCGACGCCGCGCTGATCGCCGAGTGCGCTGCCCGTTCGGATGCGCGATGCCATGCGCCGGATAGCCGGCTGATCGCGTTTGGCGAATGGCTGCTGTTCATCGAGCAGATCGAAGCCGATATAGCCTGCCTCAAGACCCGCCGCGAGCGTTTCACCGACAGGCGGATCCTCGAGGAGATCGATCGTTCCATCGGTGAGCTCAAGAGCCGTTGCA
Organism: Ensifer sp. R1-3; assembly: GCF_056739175.1. Classification (NCBI taxonomy): domain Bacteria; kingdom Pseudomonadati; phylum Pseudomonadota; class Alphaproteobacteria; order Hyphomicrobiales; family Rhizobiaceae; genus Ensifer; species Ensifer sp. R1-3. Next base: position 828,646 of record NZ_CP096515.1, on the reverse strand, counting down.
AAGCCCAGCTCGCGCTGTTGCAGGCCGCTGTCCGCGAGCATGACGATCTCGCCCGGAAGCTTGATCTGATCGAAAGCATCGACGGCATCGGCATCCGTACGGCACTCACCCTGGTCATTCTGATGCCCGAACTCGGCAGGGTCGACCGTGAGGAGATCGCCGCGCTGACCGGCGTGGCGCCTTATGACGACCAGAGCGGCAAGCGTGAAGGCGAGCGCCATATCGCCGGCGGACGGGCGCGCGTCCGCAGGGCCCTGTTCAATGCCGCCTTACCGGCGTCGCAGCGCTGGAACGAGACGCTGGTTGAGCTCTACGACCGTCTCACCGCAAAAGGCAAATCCCACAAAGCGGCGCTCATCGCCTGCGTCCGCAAACTCATCATCTTCGCCAACACCGTCGTCAAGCGCCAAACCCCATGGACGAAAAGCGCGCCACAACAAAATTCTTGCGCTTAGTCTAATGGTTGCGCTTCTCCCCGCAAGCGGGGCGAAGGGGACTCGCGGCAAGGCTCCGCACATATTCAGATCAGGGCGAAGGGCGCGCCGCTTGTCCCTTCTCCCCATTTCGATGCTACGGCATGCACATATCTCTTGTTGTCCAGCCCCTCGCGGACTTACTCCGGAGTGGCGGCATCTGTATTTCCAGCAGTGGCGAGGCTTGCGGATGGGTCCTTGGGATCAAACCCGTATGCGCTGACATTGGCATTAGCGGTCACCCGCCCCTCATCCGCCTGCCGGCACCTTCTCCCCGCAGGCGGGGAGAAGGGACAAGCGGCGCCAACTGAACCCCGCATTCACCGCGCGCCCGAGGGAGCGAGCGGGCGCGGCATATCCCTTCTCCCCGCCTGCGGGGAGAAGGTGGCGGCAGCCGGTTGAGGGGCAACCCCGACTGAGCGGGGTTGAGGCGGTTGGGTTCCCGAGGGATCCTTTCATGAGCAGTATCCGCCGCACCGGACCGCAAGAGATATGTGCATGCCGTAGCCATGAAATGGGGAGAAGGTGCCGGCAGGCGGATTAGCGGCGGCGGCGAACGCACTGCTCGAACGATCGGCTGCCCCGCAACAAAAAAGCCCCGGTAAAAACCGAGGCTTCCTGTCAATCGCGCCTGCTGACCAGCAAACGGATCAATGTTCCTTGTTCGCGTAGACCGACTTCTTCGTCAGGTAGATGAGGCCGGTGAAGATGAGCAGGAACACCATGACCATGAAGCCGGTGCGCTTGCGATCTTCCAGGTGCGGCTCGGCAGCCCACATCAGGAACGCGGAGACGTCCTTGGCGTACTGGTCGACGGTCTGGGGGGCGCCGTCGTCATAGGTGACCTGGTCGTCGGAGATCGGCGGTGCCATCGCCAGTGCCGCGGCGCTGGCGAAATACGGGTTGTAGTGCGTGCCCTCGGCCACTTCCACGCCCGCCGGCGGATCCTGGTAGCCGGTCAGAAGCGCATGGATGTAGTCGGGACCGCCTTCCTGGTAGGGCCAGAACATGTCGAAGACGAATTGCGGGAAGCCGCGTTCGATGCCGCGTGCCTTCGCGATCAGCGAGAAGTCCGGCGGTGCCGCGCCGTTGTTCGATGCAGCCGCCGCTTCCTTGTTCGGGAAGGGTGGCGGGAAGTGATCGGACGGAACGGCTTTGCGCGTGAACATCTCGCCATCCGCGTTCGGACCGTCCTCGACTTCATAGTTCGCTGCGAAGGCCTTCACCTGTGCTTCGGAGTAACCGAGGTCCTCGAGCGTGCGGAAGGAGACGAGCTCCATCGAGTGGCAGGCCGAACAGACCTCGGTGTAGACCTTCAGGCCGCGCTGCAACTGACCCTTGTCGTAGTGGCCGAACAGGCCGGCAAAGGTCCAGTCCTGCTGTTCCGGCTTGTGGATCGGATAGTGAGGCGTGGCGCCGGCAGCGTGCTCTTCGCCGCCCTCTTCCTCTCCCTGGGCCAACGCCGCCCCCAAACCGAGACCGGCGACGACAGCGAGTGACAGAATGCCTGTAACAAGCTTTTTCATTGTTGTGGATTCCTTATCGATCGCTGTTCCGGTCAGGCGCGTGCGGGCTTCAACTGCGCCTTGGCATTCTGTTTTTCCAGCACCGCTTCGGTGATGGAGTTCGGAATGCGCTTCGGCGTCTCGATCAGACCGAGGATCGGCATGATGACGAGGAAGAAGGCGAAGTAGTACAACGTGCCGAGCTGCGACATCACGACATAGAGGCCTTCCGCCGGGCGCGAACCCAGCCAGCCGAGCAGGATGCAGTCAGCAACGAAGATCCAGAAGAACAGCTTGTACCACGGGCGGTAGACGGCCGACCGGACCTTCGACGTATCGAGCCAGGGCAGGAAGAACAGGATCAGGATCGAGCCGAACATCACCAGAACGCCGCCGAGCTTGGAGTCGATCGGGCCGACGTTGAAGGTGATCGCGCGCAGCATCGCGTAGAACGGCAGGTAGTACCATTCCGGAACGATATGAGCAGGGGTCTTCAGCGCGTCCGCCGGAATATAGTTGTCCGGGTGTCCGAGGAAGTTCGGCATGTAGAAGACGAACCAGGCATAGACGATCAGGAAGACCGATACGCCGAGCGCATCCTTCAGCGTCGCATAGGGCGTGAAGGGCACGGTGTCGGACTTGGACTTGACCTCCACCCCGGTCGGGTTGGTCTGGCCGGTAACGTGCAGCGCCCAGATGTGCAGGACGACGACGCCGGCGATCATGAAGGGCAGAAGGTAGTGCAGCGAGAAGAAGCGGTTCAGCGTCGGCTGGTCGACGGCGAAGCCGCCGAGCAGGAACTGCTGGATCCACTCGCCTACCAGCGGGAAGGCCGAGAAGAAGCCGGTGATGACGGTTGCACCCCAGAAGGACATCTGCCCCCAGGGCAGAACGTAGCCCATGAAGCCGGTCGCCATCATCAGGAGATAGATGACCACGCCGAGGATCCAGAGGATCTCTCGCGGCGCCTTGTAGGAGCCGTAATAGAGGCCGCGGGCGATATGCAGGTAGACCGCGATGAAGAAGAACGACGCGCCATTGGCGTGCAGGTAACGCAGCAGCCAACCGTGATTGACGTCGCGCATGATCTTCTCGACCGAATTGAAGGCGACGCTCGTTTCTGCGGCATAATGCATGGCCAGGACGATGCCGGTGAGGATCTGCACGATCAGCATCACCGAGAGCATCGCACCGAAGGTGTAAGCATAGTTCAGGTTGCGCGGAACCGGATAGGAGACGAACGAGTCGTGAACGAGCCGGGGCAGAGGAAGACGGGAGTCAACCCACTTCTCGATGCCCGTCGTTGGCGTGTAGGTTGAATGATCAGCACTCATTATCAGTAGTCCCCTCAACCGATCTTGATGACTGTGTCGGAAACGAACGAGAAGGTGGGCACGGCGAGGTTTTCCGGTGCCGGGCCTTTGCGGATACGGCCGGCCGTGTCGTAGTGCGAGCCGTGGCAGGGACAGAACCAGCCGCCGAAGTCGCCCGCCTGACCGAGCGGCACGCAACCGAGATGGGTGCAGACACCCACCATGATGATCCAGTTTTCCTTGCCTTCGCCGGCGGAACGATCGAGATCGCTTGCCTCGGCATCGGCCGGAAGGTTGGCGTTGCGGGCCACCGGATCCTTCAATTCTTCGAGTGCGACGGCCTTGGCCTCTTCCACTTCCTTATCGGTGCGGTTGCGGATGAAGACCGGTCTGCCGCGCCACTTCGCCGTCAGCGACATGCCCGGCTGCAAGCTCGAAACGTCGACTTCGATCGAAGCAAGCGCCAGCGTGGATGCGTCCGGACGCATTTGGTCGATGAACGGCCATGCCGCCGCACCGGCGCCGACGACGCCGGCCATACCGGTAGCCAGGTATAGGAAATCGCGGCGAGTGGGCTCGCCCATGGTCTCGCTTGAAGTCTCGTGTTCGCTCACGGCTAAAACATCCTCTCACGCAAATGTTGCGGAAACCGCATCCGCCCCCGGCGCGCTTCCTGCCCCGTCCCGAGCCTGGAATCACGCCCCGTCAAACGCTGGCACCCCATCCGGCCCCTTGAGGCAAGCCACGGATCGGATGTCAGAATCCGGGAAAAATTCTGCACGCAGATTCCCCATCAATCCGGCGCGTTCTATGCCTGATCGCAGATTATGTCCAGCCTTGACAAGGGGCCGCGGGCAGATTGTCGCGGGGAAAGGCGCGACCAATTGGCACAAGGACTTGACGGGTTATAGCCGCACCGCGGAGCGCCCTATTCCGCGGCCTCTTCGCGCGCGATGAAACCGCCCGACTGGCGCGACCAGAGATCGGCGTAGAGACCACCATTGGCGATCAGTTCGGCATGCGTGCCGTCCTCGACGATACGGCCCCTGTCCATGACGACGAGCCGGTCGAGCGCCGCGATCGTCGATAGCCGATGCGCAATGGCCAGCACCGTCTTGCCCTGCATCAGCCGCTCCAGATTGGACTGGATCGCCGCTTCCACTTCCGAATCGAGCGCCGAAGTCGCCTCGTCCAGCACGAGAATCGGCGCATCCTTGAGCATGACCCGGGCGATCGCGATACGCTGGCGCTGGCCGCCGGAAAGCTTGACTCCGCGCTCGCCCACATGTGCATCGAAGCCTCTACGGCCGCGCTGATCCTGCAGATCGACGATGAAGTCATAGGCTTCCGCCTTGCGCGCCGCCTCGATCAACTGCTCCTCGCCCGCCCCCGGTCGCCCGAAGAGGATATTGTCGCGGATCGATCGGTGCAGGAGCGACGTGTCCTGGCTGACCATGCCGATCTGGCTGCGCAGCGATTCCTGCCGGACGGCAGCGATGTCCTGTCCGTCGATGAGGATTCGCCCTCCTTCGAGGTCGTAGAAGCGCAACAGCAGATTGACGAGGGTCGACTTGCCGGCACCCGAACGGCCGACGATGCCGACTTTCTCGCCCGGGCGGATGGTAAGGGAAAAGTTGTCGATGACCCCGCCGCCCCTGCCGTAGTGAAACGTCACATGTTCGAAGCGGATTTCCGGACGGGTGACCTGCAGTTCCGGTGCGCCCGGCCGGTCGGTCAGCCCGATCGGCTGCGATACCAGTTCGGCCGAATTCTGGATCGTGCCGATATTGCGCATGATCGCATTGAATTGCGACATCATCCGCCCGAGCAGCATGTTGAGGCGCAGGACCAGCGCAAGGGTGAACGCGACGGCGCCGGAACTGACCGCGCCCGCCAGCCACAAGTGAACCGCGTAGACCGCGATCGCCGCGATCATCATGCCGGACAAAAGCGCGAGCGATGCCCTCACGCCGGTGAGCAGACGTGTGAAAGGGATGACTGCTCCCTGGAAACGGTGAAAGCCCCCCCGAATGTAACGATCGTTCTCCTCGTCACTGCCGAAGAGCTTCAGCGTCTGGATGTTCGCATAGGCATCGACCATGCGGCCGTTCAGCATCGACGCCATCTCCGCCGTGTCGCGGGCATGCTTTCGTACACGCGGGACGAAATAGCGGGCGAGCACCAGGAAGACCACGATCCAGAAGGCGACCATCGCCGCCAACCGCCAGTCCAACTGGGCGATCAGCGCCATGGTCGAAGCCGTGTATATGACGATGAACCAGACCACCTGCAGCAGCGAGACGATCAGGTCGCTCGTCGCCTGTGCGCCGGTCCAGACCTTGGTAACGATCCGCCCGGAAAAGTCGTTCTGAAAAAAGGCGAGCGACTGCCGCGCGACATGGACATAGGATTGCCAGCGCACCAGGTTGAGGAAGCCCGTGATGATCGACTGCTCCTCCACGAGTGCGGCAAGCGTCACCGCAAGGAAGCGGAACACCAGGACCGTAAGCAGCATGAAGAGCAGTTCCGGCCCGTTGGTCGAAATCAACCCTTGCCAGCCGTCCTCCGGCCGGATCGTATCGAGCACATCGACAAGCCGGCCGACGAAATAGAACAGGCCGGCTTCCAGCATTGCCACCAGCCCGCCGAGAACGGCCATGGCGAAAAAAGGACCTTTCGCCTGGCTGGCGTAAAACCAGGCAAAACCCCAGAGCGATCGCGGCGGCTGCAACCGCTCGCGCGGCGCAAAGGGGTCAATCCAGTTCTCGAAAATCTTGACGATGGCGCGCAGCATTGTTCCGATATAGGCGGTTCTGAAATCCGGGCAATCCGTTTTCGCTGTCGCGCCCATTACAATTGCGTAACTCCGGACCGCTGGACTCGGCCCGCTGAGGCGCGGGAGGCCGCGGATTACTCCGCCGCCTCCTCCTTTTCGACCTCGTCGGCGATGAAGCCGCCGGACTGGCGAGACCAGAGATCGGCATAGATGCCGCGCCTGGCGACGAGTTCGCTGTGAGAACCGGTCTCGACGATCCGGCCGGCTTCGAGGATAACCAGGCGATCCATCTCCGTCAGCGTGGACAGGCGGTGGGCGATGGCAATCACCGTCTTGCCGGACATCAGCGCGAAGAGATTTTCCTGAATCGCGGCCTCTACCTCCGAGTCGAGCGCAGAGGTCGCTTCGTCGAGGATGAGGATCGGTGCGTCCTTCAGGAAAACGCGGGCGATCGCAATCCTCTGCCGCTGGCCGCCCGAAAGCTTGACGCCGCGTTCGCCGACCTGAGCGTCGAGCCCTCGCCTGCCCAGATTGTCTTCGAGCGTCTGGATGAAGTCCCAGGCATTCGCCTTCTTCGCGGCGGCAATGATGTCGTCGTCGCTTGCCTGTGGGTGCCCATAGGCGATGTTGTCGCGAATGGAGCGGTGCAGGAGCGACGTGTCCTGCGTCACGACGCCGATCTGTGAACGCAGGCTGTCCTGCGTGACCGTCGAGATGTCCACGCCGTCGATCCGGATCGCGCCGGATTCCAGATCGTAGAAGCGCAGAAGCAGGTTCATCAAGGTCGTCTTGCCGGCGCCGGAGCGGCCGACCAGACCGATCTTCTCCCCGGGCCGGATATCCAGCGACAGCCGGTCTATGACTCCCTTGGACTTACCGTAGTGAAAGCGGATGTCCTCGAAGCTGATCGCACCCTGGTCGGCTTTGAGCGTCACGGCAGTCGGCTTGTCGACGATGTCATGCGCCTTGGTCATCATGCCCATGCCGTCATAGACCGTGCCGATATTCTCGAACAGCGCCGAAACTTCCCACATGATCCATTGCGACATGCCGTTGACACGCATCGCAAGACCGATCGCAACGGCGATCGCGCCGATGGAGATTCCGCTCGTCAGCCACAGATAGATTCCGAGGGCGCCGACGGAGAAAAGGGCGATACAGTTGTTTGCGTAGACGAATATGTGGAAGAGCGTGACCTTCCGCATCTGCCGGTAAACAGTGCCCAGGAATTCGTCCATGCCCGCGCGAGCGTATGTCTCCTCCCGCCCTGCATGGGAGAAAAGCTTGACCGTGCCTATGTTGGTGTAGCTGTCGACGATGCGGCCGGTCATCATCGAGCGCGCGTCGGCCTGTTCCTTGGAGATCTTCTGCAGCCGCGGAACGAAATAGGTGACGATCACGATATAGATGACGAGCCACAACCCGAGCGGCATCACGAGGCGCCAATCCGCGGCCGCCACGACAATCAACATCGTCGCAAAATAACTCACCACATAGACGAAGACGTCGAGGATCTTCATCACCGTTTCACGGACGGCAAGCGACGTCTGCATGACCTTTGTCGCCACGCGCCCGGCAAATTCGTTGGCGAAGAACGTCATGCTCTGCCTCAGCAGATAGCGATGCATCTGCCAACGCGCGATCATCGGATAGTTGCCGAGCAACACCTGATGCATGACGAAGGAGTCGAGCGCCACCAGCCCCGGCAGGCCGATGAGGATCAGCGCTGCCATCCAGGCGAGCCTGCCGCCCTCGGTCGCAAGAAAGGTTTCGCGATCGGCGGTGGACAGCCAATCGACCACATTGCCCAGGAACTGGAACAGGGCCACTTCTCCGATCGCGATCAGCATGGTGCAGATCGACATGATCAAGAGCCACGGAGCCGCGGGCTTGGTGTAGTGCCAGCAAAAGGCAAAGAGACCCTTCGGCGGAAGCGTCGGCTCCTCCGTCGGATAAGGATCGAGGCGGGATTCAAACCAGCCGAACATTGTCTAGCCCCTTCAGATATCTTGAAGGAAAGCGGGTCGCCCCGCATTCTTTATCTTGAAAAATGCAACCCGGAAATGACGCCCGCGAGCGGGCCATGACCTCCGGATGAACCGGAGCGCGCATCGCTCGATCGAAAGAAGCAGAGGCGCGGAACCGGTCAGGCCAGGAAAGGCCGTGTTACTCGTGGGAGGCGCGTCAACATCAGAACAGTCATGCATGCCTCCTTCGGTTCGCGTTGAAGAGGACTGAGCTTTATCCTCATTCGCGCCGCCATGCCAGATTGTCGCAGGCATTTTCTTGCCCATTTTTTCACCGGCCGGTGGTCTGTTGCCAATACGGCACAAATTAGCGGCGGCAAAAGCAGCGCCCCCGAATGAACCGCGTCGGAGCACACCCGACCATGGATCGTGAGGCCGATCGGTGGCATAGACGGTCATCACAATCACTCCCACGATCAATCTTTCGGCAAGCGCATGAACGACCTCCGCATCGCCCTCTACCAGCCTGACATTCCTGGCAATACCGGAACGATCCTGCGGCTCGCCGCCTGCCTCGGTCTTTCGGTCGACATCATCGAGCCGGCCGGTTTCGATCTTTCGGACCGCAATCTCAAGCGTGCGGGAATGGACTATATCGCGGCGGTAACCATGACGCGGCACGTCAGCTGGGAGCGTTTCGAAACATGGCGGTCGAGCACCGGCAGACGCCTCGTGCTCGCCTCCACCAAGGCGGCCGCTCCCTACACGCGCTTCAGCTTCCGGCCGGACGACGTCCTTCTCTTCGGCAGGGAAAGCGCCGGGGTTCCCGATCACGTCCACGAGCGGGCCGACGCGCGCATCCTCATACCGATGGCGCCCGGCCAGCGTTCGCTCAACATCGCCATGGCAGCCGCCATGATCGCCGGCGAAGCGCTGCGGCAGACCGGTGCTTTCTGAGCCGAAACGGGCGGCCATCAACGGTACGGGAGTCCGGCGATCCTGACGGCGCTCATGCGGCGATCTCGTTATAAGGGGTCGCCTTGCGCGCGTATTTCAGCGTGCGCGCCCACCAGGTCAGCCGGTCGATCATCAGGAACAGCGGCGCTCGCATCTCTTCCGGTTTGTAGAGATTTCCCGCCGCATCGAACTTCGACCAGGCCTTGGCGAAGGAGATGCCGTCGCGCAGGGTGACGGCATGCAATTCGCCGAAGACCTGCCGCAATTGCTCGACGGCCCTTATGCCGCCCGATGCGCCGCCATAGGAAACGAAGGCGACCGGTTTTGCGTGCCAGGGCTCATAGACCGCATCGATCATCTCCTTCAGCGCCGCCGGGTAGCCGTGGTTGTATTCCGGAGTGATGACGATGAATGCGTCCGCTTCGGCGACCTTCCGTTCCATCCACTCGGCTGGTCCGGCGGATTTGTCGCCGCGAGCGCTTTTCATTCTGACGGGATCGATGATCGTCAGGCTGAACACGTCGGATGTCTCGAGCTCACGAATGAGCCAGCTGGCGACCGTATCGCAGAAACGGCCCTGCCGTGCGCTGCCGTAGATCAAGGCAAGGGTCATCTTCTCAGTCATGCTGTGTCGGCTCCATGTTGTCGGTTGCAGGGAGCTCATGCTATAGAACCTCAACTATAGTTGAGGTCAATAGCAGCCGTGAAAAAAGACAAGCCCAATGATATCAAGCGCGAGCTGACGGTCGGCGAAGTGGCCGAACGCAGCGGCCTCGCGGTGTCGACGCTTCATTTCTACGAGGCCAAGGGGCTCATCCGCAGCAATCGCAGCCGGGGCAATCAGCGGCGCTACCCGCGTTCCGTGCTGAGGCGGGTGGCCGTGATCAAGGTTGCCCAGCGTACGGGTATCCCGCTTGCCGAGATCCAGTCGGCCCTGTCGGTGCTCCCCGACGACCGGCCGCTGACGGTCGAAGACTGGGGACGGCTCTCGAAGACCTGGCGGCAGCAGCTCGATGAGCGGATCGCAAACCTGACGGCGCTGCGCGATCAGCTCACAGGCTGCATCGGCTGCGGTTGCCTGTCGATGCGCGACTGTCCCTTGCGCAATCCATGGGACGTTCTTGCCTCCGAAGGAACGGGGCCGCGCCTCATCGATCCCGCCGACGGGACGGAGCATGAGGCGAGCTAACCCGGCTTCGCAGGCCTCATACGGGAGAGCAGAGCCATGCTGGCCAATGCACCGAGGGAGCAGAGAAGCGCGAACGCCAGCGTCCACCTGTTGCCCGCCTCGCCAAGCAGGAAGGAGAAGAACGGCGGGGCCGCCGCGAAAGCGAGGTTGAGCGGCAGGCCGAGGCGCGCCACCACCGCCCCATATTCCGCAGAGGAAAAGAAGACGAGCGGCATCGTCGCCCGGCTGACGGACATGGCGCCGCTTGAAAGGCCATAGAGCACGAGGAAGAGAATGATCGACCATTCCGCCCCTTCGCCAAGCGCGAGCGCCAGCAGTGCCGGCGGCATGATCGCCGCGGCTACCAGGCCCGTCGTCAACCCGTCCCAGCGATTGCCGCCGAGGAAATCGAAAAGCCGCGCCGAGAGCTGGATGAAACCGATGGCCGATCCGAAGCCGACCGCCAGGTAGCCGGGCACGGCAAAGCTGCGGAAAAGATCGATCACCACGAGCTGAAAGCCCCAGGTAACAAAGCCGTTGAGCGCGACCGCCGCCGTGATCAGGGCAACGACGCGCCACTGGCGACGAACAGCAGCCGGCGACGCAGATCGATTCGAATTGGGGACCCGGGGATTGCGTTTCGGCGGCTCGCGTCTGGGCAAGGCGAACAAATGCAAGGGCGCGCAGACGAGGAGCATGACCGCGCCATAGAGGACGAATGTGCCGCGCCAACCGAGAGCCGCCTCGCAGAAAGTCGTGACCGGCCAGGCGATCGTGGGCGCGAGCGCCATGGCGAGCATCTGCGCCCCGATGGCACGACGCGCGCCCTCGCCCGCGATCTCTGTCAGGAACACCTGAGCCGAAGTCGTGAGTGCTGCGGCCCCGGCCAGACCAAGAATGCCCCAGGCCGCAAAATAGGAAACCGGACCTCCGGCGCCGGCCAGCAACCACAGCCCCGGAGCCGCGGCTGCAGAACCGAAAGCGAGCACGAGCCGCGCCCCGTGGCGCGCGTAGACCGGCGCAAGCAATGGTGAGCAGAAGGCCATCGCGACCAGCATGACGGTCGGGCCGAGATAGATTGCCGAGGGCCTCAGGAGAAGATCGTCCGCCATTCCGGCCGCCGTCACCGAGACGAACATGAACATCGCTCCCCAAGCGATGATCTGAGTGATGGAGAGCACGATGATGGAACGGAGAACGGGCATCGGGGCAGGTTCGGGAGTACGCGCAATGGCGAGAGGGAAACACCAAATGGTTTAGCGCGCCTCCATGACCTTGGCCACGCTATTATCGATCGCCGAAGATTTTTCTTGCCTGTCGGTGCCAGCGGTGGGATTGGGCGCAATCAGTCTGCGCTCGGGAGACGGCGCATCGTGAACTCGATCTCGCCGCCTTCGAGCTGGCGCCAGCTCTCGACTTCGGTCCAATAGGCAGCCTTTGGCCAGGTATCGAACCACTCCCGCGCCTTGGCCCGCGCGGCGTCGCGCTCGAGCCGAAACGTCTCGCGCACGAAAAGCCCGTCTCTTCGTGTGGGATGCTCCCGGCGATGCCGGGCGATCTGGCGCCGCAAGCCGTCCAGCGGCGGTCCTGGGGGTATCTTCGCCATGGGCCATACCTCTGGCGAAAAGATAGGATGAGCGCCGCATTATTGCCAGTCATTTGTCCCGATCCTCCGCTGAGGCCTTGATTGCGGTAGACTGTCGCTGTCGCCGTGGCACCGTTGCCAAGCAGCTGAAAATATGGACTGTGGCGGCGACATCGAATCGGCGGTTTTCAGTAGGGAAATCCGCGAACGGAAGTGCATCCCCATGGAAAGACCGCAACTGCCACAGGGCCTGCCGGCCGACATCGAAGACAAGAAGGCAGCGGCAAAGGCTTGGTTCGAGAGCCTTCGCGACACGATCTGCGCCGCCTTCGAGGCGATAGAGGACGAATTGACGGGTCCGCTGTCGGATCGTCCCGCAGGCCGGTTCGTCGCCAAGGACTGGCTGCGCGAGGAAGGCGCCGGCGGCGGCGGTCGCATGTCCATGATGGAAGGACGCGTCTTCGAGAAAGTGGGGGTTCACACCTCCACCGTCTTCGGCGAGTTCTCGCCGGAGTTCCGCGAACAGATACCCGGCGCGAGCGACGATCCGCGCTTCTGGGCATCGGGCATTTCGCTGATCGCCCACCCGGTCAATCCCAATGTCCCCGCCGTGCACATGAACACGCGCATGGTCGTGACCACCAGCAACTGGTTCGGCGGCGGTGCGGACCTCACGCCGGTCCTTGACCGCCGGCGCATCATGACCGATCCGGATACCGTGCTCTTTCATCGTGCCATGGAGATCGCCTGCAATCGGCACCCCGTCGCCGATCATGCAAAATTCAAGCAGTGGTGCGACGAGTATTTCTATCTGAAGCACCGGAACGAGCCGCGCGGCACCGGCGGGATTTTCTACGATTGGCTGCGTTCTGCGGAGGAGCTCGGCGGCTGGGATGCGGATTTCGCCTTCACGCGCGATGTCGGCAAGGCCTTCGCACTCGTCTATCCGAGAATCGTCCGGACAAATTTCAACAAGCCCTGGACCGAGCAGGATCGAAACGAGCAGCTCGTGCGCCGTGGCCGGTACGTCGAGTTCAACCTTCTTTACGACCGTGGCACGATCTTCGGTCTCAAGACCGGTGGCAATGTGGAGTCGATTCTCTCCTCCCTGCCCCCACTCGTACGCTGGCCGTGAATCGCAGCTTATTCGGCCTCCCTTGAGACGGCGAACAAATGCGCCGCCTCGGCGTTTCCCTCTCCAGGAGAGAAGGAGCGACGCATGGTCTTCAAGAAACGGACATTCTTCGGCGGTGACCCCGAGAGGCTGCCTGCCGAAGATCCGGCCGAACTCGAGCGCCGAGTCGCTCATTGTCTTGCAGTCGCGCCCGGCCTCGACGCCATAGAGGTCACGGTGACCGGCTCGGGCAGTACGATCCTGCTCGCCGGTACAGTGGCGACCGAAGAGGAGATCGCCCGCGCGGGAGAGGCGGCCCGATCGGTCGAAGGGGTCGCCGAGGTGGTCAATCGCATCGAACTCGCGAAGGTCGGGAGGGGTTGAACAGCCTTTCACCTGCAGAAAAGCGGCTGATCTCAGATCAGGAACAATAAATTCAGTTCAGGCTTTCATCCAGCGTCAGACGGCCGCATCGTGTTTCGGCATCAGGTGAAAACCGAAGGCTTTGAGCACGGCAAGCGTTGTCTCGAGTGTCGGATTCCCGTTCTCGCTAAGCGAGCGATACAGGTGTTCACGAGCAAGGCCAGTCTCGCGGGCGATCTTGGTCATCCCTTTGACGCGAGCAACCGCACCGAGGGCGGAAGCGATATGTTGCGCATCCCCCGTTTCCATTGCCTCGGTCAGAAAAGCCTCAATGGCGCCTTCGCTGGTGAGCAGATCTGACACGTCAAACTCGGTAAACTTTTCAGACATCGATATCACTCCATTAGGCGGCGATCTCTTTCGCCGTTCCGATGTCTCTATCCTGTGTGCCCTTGTCCCCAGCGCACAAGAGCAGAATGATCAGTTCCCCGCGCTTCTGGATAAACCCGATACCCAGGGCCGTGACGAATGCGCAGTTCACTGATACCTTCTCCAACCGGCGAGACGTCGCCGGGATTCCCTTGCGCCAGCCGGCACAGGGGCGATAGCTCCTGGAGGACTTCCTTCAGATGGAGCTGAGCGTCCAGCCCACGATATCGGCCGCGACCCGGGCGAACGCGGCATCGAGCGCGGCGACGAAAGCGGGATTGCCGGCGCCTCGCACGGGCACGACGGCGCGGAAGGCCTGCTGTTTGCGGACGGTGCCGTTCCGGTCATCCAGTATCTTGGCGAATATCTCGACGACCGCCGTTGCCGCTCCATCGGTAGATATTTCGAAGGCTCTGAGCTCGGTTATCAATTGATAATCGATGGCGAGCCCTTGGCCGGGCTTGCCGACGCGAATCCTGCCTGTATTGTCGAAGGTCTGGACGAGCCTGTCCTGCACCATGCGCGGCAGACTGTCTCCCCATTGGGCCCTGGCGAGATATTGCAGTTCCGATCTCGAAAGGCGAACCACGATCTGGTCGCTGCCCAGGGTCTTCAGCGCCGTCGGTTCCGGAACGAGAAGCTGGCGGTTTGTAGCCCCCGGACGCTCCACGGCAGGAACGGACGCCAGGCTGAACGTGTCGTTCGCCGCCTGGCGCGAGCCGCACCCTGCCAGCATCGCCGCCAATGCAAGGACCACCGCAGACCGGGACGCCGCCGCGCCACGAAAACCTACCAGACCCGGAAAACCCATACGCCAAATATCCCCTAACAACGCGGCGCCGTTCAGCTCCCCGCCCTCAACGCAACCTGCCCGCGACCCTCGATAAACGAATCACCGCCGCGTGCGGCCATCATATTGCTTAACCGTTTCGCCGCCGAACAAAAGGCGCTGCGGATTTTTATCGAAATCGGAAATCGTATTCTGCAGGCTTTGAACCGTGCGGCGCGTGTCGCCGACGAGCGCCTCCACGTCCCGCAGTCCCGAATTGGAGAAACGCTTGAGATTTTCCGCGATCGGGCCCAGTTGCGCATTCAGGTTTTCCGCCACCCGCCGGAAGGACTCGAGCGTTTCGCGTGCCTGCGCAGAAAGCGACGGAGCATCCGCGTCGCCGAGGAAGCCGTCGATCTTCACCAGGATGCTGTCGACCCGGTTCGATGCCGCATTCAGCTTGTTGGACATTTGCGTGAAATCGGTGATCGTCTGATCGATATCATCCTGCCGGGCGGAAATCTTTTCGGCAAAGTCCGAAACCTGTGCGGCGACCTTGCGGGCGTCCGCACTCGCGGCCGTGATGTCGTTGACAACCAGCCCGACCTTCTGCGCGTCGACGGCGGCTACCAGCGTATCGACCCGCTTCAACGTCTCCTGCGCGCTCTTGCCGAACTGATCGTAAGTTTCCACCGTACGCCGGAATCCGGCGATCGCTTCCGATACCCCGCCCGAAGCATCCTTCAGATTGTTGCTCACCTGCTCGGCATTGCTGACGATGTTGTCTATCTTCTTCGGGTCCACCGACTTGATCAGCCTGTCGGCGCTCGCAAGCGTATCGTCGAGCTTCTTCGATGCTGCATTGACGGAGCCCGACAGTTGTTCGACGCTTTTCAGGAACTGGTCGATCGCACCGGAATTGTCCGCCAGCGCCTTGGAAAAGCGCTCCGCGTTGCCGATGGTTGACGTCAGCGGGCCACGGACGTCGGTGACGAAGCTTTGGATATCCGTGATCGCCGAATTCGCTCGGTCGAGGATCTGGTCCGCGGTCGCCAGCAGGCTGGTGACGCTCGACTGATCGGCAAGGATATGCGCCTGGGTGCCCTTTTCCAGCGCGGTCTTGAGGATGTTTTCGTCCCCCTTGCGCCCGCCGCTGAGCTCGATATAGGCCGCTCCCGTCAGCCCTTGCACCTCGAGCGTCGCCGTCGTGGATTTCATGACCGGGGCATCGGCCGAGACTTCGGTGATCGCAATCGAATAGCGAGGATCGTTGGCGTCGATCGCAAGATTACGCACGCTGCCGACGTTGATCCCGTTGAAGCGCACCGGTGAGCCCACCGACAGACCATTGGCCGATCCGGGAATGTTGACGACGAGTTCGACCATCTGGCCGGTCCGGCCATATTGCGACATCCAGTAGACGAAGCCGAAGGCCGCGGCGATGACCAGGACGGTGAAGAAGCCGACAATGGCATAATTCGCTTTAGTTTCCATCGGCATTACCTACCTTTGCGGCCCTTGCCGCCTGTTCATGTACTTCTGCGAGCAGGCTTGCCGTAGCTCCCCCGCCTGCGCATTCCCGGCTCAATCCTGCTCGCGCACGATTGCCCTTGCGCGCTTGCCCCGGAAATACGACTTCACCCAGGGCTCGTCGCAGGTGAGCATATCCTCGATGGTGCCTTCGACGAGAACGCGCTTCTTGCCGAGCACCGCGATCCGGTCACAGACCGAGAACAGGCTGTCCAGATCGTGCGTCACCATATACACGGTCAATCCAAGCGTGTCCCGCAGCTTGGCGATCAACTCGTCGAACTCCGCAGCACCGATCGGATCGAGGCCGGACGTCGGCTCATCGAGAAAGACGAGGTCGGGATCGAGCGCGAGCGCGCGCGCAAGCGCCGCGCGCTTGATCATGCCGCCGGAAAGCTCCGAAGGGTATTTCTCCGCGGCCTCCGGTGCGAGGCCGACCAGTTCGATTTTCAGGCGCGCGAGCTCGTCCATCAGGTCTTGCGGCAGATCGAGATATTCGCGCATCGGCACCTGGATGTTCTCACGCACCGTCAGGGCGGAGAAAAGCGCGCCATGCTGGAACAGCACGCCGAGGCGCATATCAAGTGCGATGCGCTCGGCCTCGCCCATGCTGTCGTAGTCGGCGCCAAGAATTTCGATCGTGCCGGAACGTTTCGGCAGAAGCCGAAGGACCGTGCGCATCAGTACGGACTTGCCGGTACCGGAGGCGCCGACGAAGCCGAGAATTTCACCCCGCAGCACTTCGAGATTGAGATTGTCGAGAACGACATGGTCGCCGAAGCCGACGGTCAGATCGCGAACGGAGAGGACCGCCTCTCGCTTGCCCCCCGCATCCGCTTGCTTTTCGATGACCGCCTGAACCATGTTCGCCTACCTCAGAAATCGATTGCCGCGTAGAACATGGCGAACAATCCGTCGATCAGAATCACGACGAATATGGATTTGACGACGGAGGAGGTCACGCGCCGCCCGAGCGACTCGGCGCTGCCTCCGACCTTCAGTCCCTCGACTGCGGCAACGACGCCGATGATGAGGGCCATGAAGGGCGCCTTGATCATGCCGGCCGCGACCGAGGAGAAATCGACCGCTTCCTGCAACCGCGCCAAAAAGGTCGGTATCGTGATGTCGGAATAGGTCCATGCCACCATGGCGGCGCCGGCAAGCGCGGCGAAGTTTGCGATGATCGTCAGGAGCGGCAGGACGATCGTCAGCGCCACGAGACGCGGAAAGACAAGAACGCCGACCGGACTCAAGCCCATGACCTTGAGCGCATCGACCTCTTCGCGCATCTTCATGGAGCCGATCTCGGCAGTAATCGCGCTGCCCGACCGACCGGCGATCATGATCGCGGTAAGCAACACGCCGATCTCGCGCAATTGCAGGATGCCGACGAGATCGACCACGAAAATCTCCGCGCCGAATGAGCGGAGCTGGAACGCTCCCTGCTGCGCTATGATGGCGCCGATCAGGAACGACATCAGGGTGATGATCGGCGTCGCCATGACGCCCATACGGTCGATCTGGTGGACGATCGCAGCAGGCGAAACGCCGGCGTGACGCCCGAGCTTCATCTGCGCGCCGCGTACCGCAGAGCCCAGGATGAACATGGCAGCCACCGTGTCGGTCCAGATGGAGACCGTCAGCTCGCCCACGGGCGTAAACAGCCGCTGGAAAAGCGGCATTCTCGTCGCACTCTCTTCCGGGCGACGCAGTTGCTTCGGCAGTGCGCGGACCAATTCGGCGTAGCGCTCGCCGCCCGTGAAACGAACTTCGTCGGCTGTCCCATTCATGAAGCGGCGAATGATCCACGCACCCGCCGTATCCATCCGGGTGATGCCGGAGAAGTCGAATTCGCTCTGGCCGCCCGCGGGCTTTTCAAGCCGCTTCAGCTTGGCGGCCATCGCCTCCGCCGTCTCGTGCCGCCAGTCGCCGCTGAACACATAGCGCCGACCGTTTCCGGCGGCGCCCTCATCGACGACGACGTCGGCAGCGGTCTCTGTTTGGGCACGCGTCACGTGATATCGGTCTTTCAGTTCGTTCTCCGCATAGTCTCTTAAACCAGAATCGATTTGATGACAAAATCATGCGGGAATTCAAAGTCGTACAGTGCCCTTGGTGCGACAGAAATGACACAATGGGCCGCAAGCTTCGCAAAACTCCGCCATTCGCGGTCCGGAGCGGATGAAGTCATGGGGTCCCTATGCCGATTACTCTTACAGCCACCGTCGAACATTTCCCGATCGCAGGCGCTTTCACCATTTCGCGCGGCTCGAAAACCACGGCAAGCGTCGTCACCTGCCGCGTCACCGACGGCGAGCTATCGGGTTGGGGCGAGTGCGTGCCCTATGCCCGCTACGGCGAATCGGTCGAGTCGGTGCTGAGCGCCATCGAGACCGTGCGGCCCCTCATCGAAGAGGACATGACCCGCACCGACCTGCAGACGGCGATGAAGGCCGGCGCCGCGCGAAACGCGGTCGACTGCGCCCTGTGGGATCTCGAGGCAAAGCGCAGCGGAAGCTCCGCTGCCGAGCTCGCCGGAATCGCTGGCCCGACGCCTCTGACCACCGCCTACACCTTGTCGCTCGCCGAGCCGGAGGAGATGAGGGCCCAGGCCGCGAAACACGCCCATCGGGCGCTTCTCAAGGTGAAAGTCGGAACGTCAGACGACACGGCGCGCATTTGCGCCGTCAGGAGCGGCGCGCCGGGGAGCCGCATCATTCTCGACGCCAATGAGGGATGGACGGAAGCCAACATTGCCGCCCACTTCGCCGCCTGCGCCGAGAACGGCATCAGCCTCATCGAACAGCCGCTGCCCGCCGGCCGCGACGAGATACTCGCCTCCCTGCCTCGCCCGGTACCCGTCTGCGCCGACGAAAGCGTGCATGCCACGGAGGACCTCGAAAGGCTCGTCGGCCGCTACGATGCGGTCAACATCAAGCTCGACAAGACCGGCGGGCTGACGGAGGCCCTGCGCATGCGCGCTGCGGCCGAAGCCCTCGGCCTGAAGATCATGGTCGGCTGCATGGTCGGCAGTTCGCTCGCCATGGCGCCGGCGGTACTCGTCGCGCAGGACGCGGATTTCGTGGATCTCGACGGACCGCTGCTGCTCTCGAAAGACCGCTCGCCGGGCCTTCGCTACGAGGCCTCGCTCGTCTTTCCGCCGGAGGCCAGCCTCTGGGGCTGAAGATACCAGCCGAGGAAGGTGAAAAGGCAGCCCGAAAGCGCGACCGCCGACATGGAGTAGAAGCCGTCGACGCCGAACCAGGCGTAGAAATAGCCCGACAGAAAGGTGAAGATCGCCGTGAAGATGCCGGTGTAGAAAAAGTAGAGCCCCTGCGCCGACGCCTCCTGCTCCTCCGCGACACGCTCGACCAGCTTGTGCTGCATGCCCGTATGCATGATCGCATAGGTGAAGGCGTGAAAGCACTGCAGAACGAAATAGCCCGAGAAGCCGAGATCCATCGGGAAGATCAGCCAGCGTACGACCGCGAGCAGGCAGCCGGAGAAGATCATCGTCCAGATGCTGAAACGGCGGACGATCGCCCTGGCGAGGAAGAACATCAGCACTTCCGCCGCGACGCCGGCACTCCAGAGAATGCCGATCTGGGTGCCGCTGTAGCCGATATGCTGCCAATAGATGGCAGAGAAGGCGAAGAGCATCGCATGGCTGCTGTTGACCAGCGTCACGCCGACCAGCAGCAGTTGCAGATCCGCCTGTCGCAGCGATTGCGGCGGCGGCTCGGTGATTGCGGTAATCGGTGATGGCCTGCGCGGACGGCCGACACGCGGCGCGGCCACCGCCAAAAGGATGGTGAGCGCGAAGCCCGCCGCCATGGCGGGCAGGACCATCTGCCCGCCGACGACTCCGATCAGCCAGCCACCCAGCATCGTCGCCCCGATAAAGGCGACCGATCCCCAGACACGCATCTGCGCATAGTCGAAGCCCCAGCGCCGCACGCCCGAAAGGGCGATCGCCTCGACGATCGGCACATAGGGCGAATAAACCGCAGATTGCAGCGTGTAGATGACGAGCACCGGCCAGAAGCTCTGCGCATAGAAAAGAACGACGGCTCCGGCGAAGGATAGGATACCCGACCAGATCAGGACGATCGTCCGCTCGCCGATGCGGTCTGCGAGAACGCCCGCCAGTGGTGCGGTGATTACCCGGACGAACATCGGAACTGCAAGCACTATGCCGATTTCGAAGTCGCTGAGCGACAGGCTGCTCAGCCAGACCGGAAAGTACGGCATGGCGAAACCGTTGACGATCAGCGGCGCTGAGAAGAGAAGCGCGATGCGGAGTGCGAAATGGCGCGGCGGGGGCCCCGCGACGAATGCGGGAGCAGATGACGGAATCATGGAAGGACCTGATGGCTGTGGGCCACCATTAGCACAACCGCGCGTGTGTTTGCCATCGGCTAGATCACGATGTTTTAGGTCGAGTCGACCTAAAAACATGAACGTGATCGATACCAAAAAGTTGAGACGCGGGATGCGGGCGGAAAACCGCGCACACTTTTCCTCATCCCGCTCGTCACTGCGGGTGCTTGTCCACCGGAACGATAGCCGGCTCCCTCCGGGAGTTTTCCCTTACCCCGCAGAATCACTCAGGCGGCCTGCGGTGCCAACCGCCTGACGGGCATCGTCTCGGCCTCCCCGGCTCGCTGCCCAGCGGCGGTGTCGCCGCGCATCTGGTGCCAGGTGATGAGCTCCATCGTGCCGTCGTGATGCTCGGCGATCGCCGTGCAACTCTCCACCCAGTCGCCCGTGTTTATGTACCGGATGCCGTCGATGTCCTCGATGACCGCATGATGGATGTGGCCGCAGATCACGCCTTGCGCGTCGTGACGACGGGCTTCCTCGGTCACGACTTTCTGGAACTCGCCGATGAAGTTCACCGCATGTTTGACCTGCAGCTTGGCCCAGGAGGAAAACGACCAGTAAGGCATGTCGAGACGACGACGTATCGCCGCAAGGCCTATATTGATGGCGATCGCCATGTCGTAGGCCCAGTCGCCGAGATAGGCGAGAACGCGTGCGTTGCGCACGACCACGTCGAACTCGTCCCCGTGCAGCACGAGATAGGTCCGCCCGTCCGCGCCCTTGTGGAGATAGCGCTGCGCCACTTCGATACCGCCGAAGTGAACGCCCGGAAAGTCCCGGAGGAACTCGTCGTGATTGCCGGGGATGTAGATGATGCGCGTGCCTTTTCGTGCCTTGCGCAGAAGCTTCTGGACCACGTCGTTGCAGGATTGCGGCCAATACCAGCTGCGTTTGAGACGCCAGCCGTCCACGATATCCCCGACGAGAATGATCGTCTCCGCCTCGTGGTGCCGCAGGAAATCCAGGAGAAAGTCCGTCTTGGCCGCTTTCGAGCCCAGATGAACATCGGAAATGAAAAGCGTCCGCAGTTTCCGAACGGAATCCTGTTGGGGTGCCGATGCCGCCGCCATGCCAGCCTCATCCTGGTTTAGCCGTTTCACGACCGTCAAAATCAGACTCGTGTTTCAGGAAGATGACATGGGACGCCGAGCACGCAGCGAGCGCCGAGTAGCCATGCTGGAAAGAACCGCGTCGAAACTGTACGTGCCGGGCGATTCATGCCAAAAGGCACGACATCTATCAGCACCGGACGTGAACGCGATTTCACAAACGCGCTCTCGGGTCCACGCAAGAATTCAAGGAATGCAAAGGCATGAACACGGGCGATAAAGCGAAATCCCAGGCCGTTCCCGCCAGCGGAGACATCGATCAGCAGGCACTCTTCTTCCATCGCTATCCCCGCCCCGGCAAGCTCGAGATTCAGCCGACCAAGCCGCTCGGGAACCAACGCGACCTGGCGCTCGCCTATTCACCCGGGGTCGCCGCACCGTGCCTCGCCATCAAGGACAATCCCGAGACCGCAGCCGATTTCACCGCCCGCGCCAATCTCGTCGCCGTGGTATCGAACGGCACCGCCGTTCTCGGCCTCGGCAATATCGGTCCCCTCGCCTCCAAACCCGTGATGGAAGGTAAGGCTGTTCTCTTCAAGAAGTTCGCAGGGATCGACGTCTTCGACATCGAGATCGACGCACCGACGGTCGATCGGATGGTCGACGTCATCTCGGCGCTGGAGCCGACCTTCGGCGGCATCAATCTCGAGGACATCAAAGCTCCCGAATGTTTCGAGGTGGAGCGGCGTCTGCGCGAGAAAATGGAAATACCGGTCTTCCACGATGACCAGCACGGGACCGCGATCATCGTCGCGGCCGCCGTCCTGAACGGCCTGGAACTCGCCGGCAAGGACATTGCCGAGGCCAAGATCGTGGCCTCGGGTGCCGGGGCGGCGGCGCTTGCCTGCCTCAACCTCCTCGTCACGCTGGGCGCCAGGCGCGAAAACATCTGGGTCCACGACATCGAAGGTCTCGTCTACAAAGGGCGCGAGGCCCTGATGGACGAGTGGAAAGCCGTCTACGCGCAGGAGAGCGACAATCGCGTGCTCGCCGACAGCATCGGCGGGGCGGACGTGTTTCTGGGGCTCTCGGCCGCCGGCGTCCTCAAGCCTGAACTGCTGGCCCGGATGGCCGAAAAGCCGCTGATCATGGCGCTGGCCAATCCTACGCCGGAGATCATGCCAGAGGTGGCCCGCGCCGCGCGGCCCGATGCCATGATTTGCACCGGACGCTCGGACTTCCCGAACCAGGTCAACAACGTCCTCTGTTTCCCGCATATCTTCCGTGGCGCGCTCGATTGCGGCGCACGCACCATCAACGAAGAAATGAAGATGGCGGCGGTCCGCGCGATCGCCGGCCTTGCCCGCGAGGAACCGTCGGATGTCGCCGCGCGCGCCTATTCCGGCGAAACGCCGGTCTTCGGCCCCGACTATCTGATCCCTTCGCCTTTCGATCAGCGGCTGATCCTGCGCATTGCGCCGGCCGTTGCAAAGGCGGCGGCCGAAAGCGGCGTCGCCACGCGTCCGATCCAGGACTTCGACGCCTATCTCGACAAGCTCAACCGTTTCGTCTTCCGCTCCGGCTTCATCATGAAGCCGGTCTTTGCTGCAGCGAAGAACGCGGCGAAGAACCGCGTCATCTTCGCCGAGGGCGAAGATGAGCGGGTGCTGCGCGCCGCCCAGGTGCTGCTGGAAGAAGGCACGGCCAAGCCGATCCTGATTGGCCGCCCGCAAATCATCGAGACCCGCCTGCGGCGCTACGGCCTCAGAATCCGCCCCGATGTCGATTTCGAGGTCGTCAATCCCGAGGGCGACCCCCGCTATCGCGACTATGTCGATGATTATTTCGCCCTCGTCGGGCGGCTCGGCGTCATTCCCGAGGCGGCCCGCACGATCGTGCGCACGAATACGACGGTCATCGGCGCGCTCGCCGTCAAGCGCGGCGAGGCGGACGCGCTGATCTGCGGGGTCGAGGGACGCTACAGCAGGCATCTGCGCGATGTATCGCAGATCATCGGCAAGCGTTCGGGCGTACTCGACTTCTCGGCGCTCAGCCTCCTGATCTCACAACGCGGCGCGACCTTCTTCACCGATACCTATGTGAGCTTCAGCCCGAGCGCGGAGGAGATCGCTCAGACGACGGTGATGGCGGCAAACGAAATCCGCCGCTTCGGCATCACGCCGCGTGCTGCCCTCGTCTCCCACTCGAACTTCGGCTCGCGCGATTCCGAGAGCGCTTTCAAGATGCGCACCGCACTGCAGCTCGTGCGCGAGCTCGCCCCCGATCTCGAGGTGGACGGAGAGATGCACGGCGATTCCGCCATCTCCGAGGTCCTGCGCCAACGCGTGATGCCGGACAGCACGCTGAACGGCGAAGCGAACCTGCTCGTCTTCCCCAATCTCGACGCGGCCAATATCACGCTCGGCGTGGTCAAAACCATGACGGACAGCCTGCATGTCGGCCCGATCCTTCTGGGCTCGGCGCTGCCGGCGCATATTCTGTCGCCGTCCGTCACCTCGCGCGGCGTCGTCAACATGGCAGCGCTGGCCGTCGTCGAATCAAGCCATCCCGTCTGAGGGGTGGCGCGCCTCCTCATTCACTGGAGGGCGGAAAAACGCCGCTTTCACGGGACCGACGCAGCCGCGTCAGCGATATTTGGCCAAAAAGTCAACTTATGATTGCATAAGCGGGATTACTGCACCGTTTATGAAATATTGCACTAGACAAAACCGGCCGCCGTAAACCATGTTTATTATAGGGGCAAGTTTCGGTGTTACGGCATGGCTAATCAACAGGCTGTCCTCAATTTGCTGGATATCGTGGAATATGGAGGTTGCGCAGACCCCGAGCGCTTCTTCGCCCTGATGCGTCGAACCTTCAACATCTCGCATCTCCTGTATCTGGAGGCGGAGTCTCTTCCGGATGGTTTGAGAATCTGCCGCCTGCATCACACTTTCGGCGCCTACGCCGCCGAAATCTACGCCGCCAGGGGGCTTTACAGGATCGACCCGATCCTCAAGCTTGCGCTCGGCGGCGTCAGGCCGGTGGAATGGGCGACAGCGCGGCGCCGCTTTCCGGAATGCGAGCCCCTCTTCGAGGCGGCCGAAGAAATCGGGCTTTCCACCGAAGGCGTGGCCTTACCGCTCCCCTCGCCTGCGGGCCGCATGGCGCTTCTCGCAATCGGTGCAAACATGTCGCCGGTTGAGTGGTCCGCCTACCGCCGCTGCCATCTGCGCGATTTCCAGCTGGCTGCCAACCTCTTCCACGCCTCCATGCTCGAACATTCGGCGATGGCCGGGGCGCTCGACGAGCGCGATCTCCGCCTGACCGGGCGGGAAACGGAGGTGCTCACGTGGTCGGCGGCCGGCAAGAGCTACTGGGAGATCGCAACGATTCTCGGCATATCCGAGCGAACGGTGCGTTTCTTCATGACCAATGCCCGCCGCAAACTCAATGTAGTGTCCAACACGCAAGCTGTAGCGCACGCTGTTCGACATGCTCTGATCCCCACCATCTGACGGGTTGCCGGCCCGGGACAGGACCGGCCACTCGCAGATTCCCCCACAAATCTATTGGGAAAAAATGAGGAAATAAACTGTCACTATAGACAGTTACATGTGTCATCCGAGCCTGACAGCATCGCTACATCGCGTAATCACGCATGGAGCGAAAAAATGATCAGGATAGTGAACGGAAACGGTCGCAGCCAGCACCCCCAGGCCATCGACGAGATGTTCCGGCTGCGTAAGCGCGTGTTCCACGACTTCTTGAAATGGGACGTCAAGACCGAAGGGGACTGGGAAATCGACCACTACGACAAGGCCAATCCGCTCTATGTCATGTCGTACTCGCCGGACACCGGCAAGATTCGTGGCTCCCTCAGGCTCCTTCCGACGCTCGGTCCGAATATGCTGGACGATACGTTCCCGATCCTGCTCGGGGACAATCCGGAAATCCGTAGTGCGTCGGTGTGGGAATCGAGCCGCTTCTGCATCGATCCCGAAATCTCCCAGGATCGCGCATCGAACCAGGTCACCATCGCCGCGGCCGAACTGATGTGCGGTGTGGGCGAAATGAGCCTTGCCTCGGGCATCAGCCATATCGTCACGGTCACCGATGTGTTCCTGGAGCGAATGTTCCGCCGCATGGGTTGCCCTGGGGAGCGCATCGCCGATCCGCACAGGATCGGCTCCGTCCATGCGGTCGCCATCGCGTGGGAGGTGAGCAGGAACCTGCTCGAAACGATGAAGGCGGTGGCCTCCATCGAGGGCACCGTTCTCGATCGCCCGATGTCGCTTGAAACGGCACGCGCCGCCTGACCCGATAATCCGGGCCGTGCAGATCGCACGGCCCACAGCTTCCATCCACGGGCATTGCGAATTAACGCAGATGCCCTCTTCCCGTTGCGCCATCTCGACAAGGTCCTATGATGAGACGGTAAGGCGGACACATCGGCAACGGTCCGCTGCAATGCAGGAAGAAGCACGTGTCCGCGTCCCCGAAAGTGGCATCCAAGATCCGGCGCATCGCGGCGGTTCTCGTACCGCTGGCGCTGGCCGCAGCCGGCCCGGCCGCAGCGTCCGGCGTTTGCGAACGGCTGGGCGCACGCCTCGCCGGCCTTCCCACAGGTTTCACGACGAATGCCAGCCTGCGCGATTTCACCGGTGCGGTCTCCCGCCAGAACATCGAGTTGCGCCGCGCCAAGAACGATCGCCGCCGAATGGAATGCAGCAGCGACAGCGTCGTCGTCATCGGCGGCGATGACGAGGCCGCTTGCGCCGAACTCGACGACACGATCGCGCGGATGGAGGAGAATCTGCGGCAACTCAAGGCGCAGCGTAGGCATCTGATCGGCGGTGGTGACGACGACGTTCGCCGGCGCATCCTCGCTGCCATGGAACTCAACGGCTGCTCGGGAGCGCCCCGAGAGGGCTGGGATGCCGGAAGCGCCGAAGGCCAGTTTGCGAGCGCCGCCGAGGGAAAGGAGGTTCACCGGAACATCCTGCGCGACCTGCCGCCGGACAGCGATGCCTATCCGCTTCTGCTCGACGCCCCCCGGGCCGAGCTACCGCTCACGGATGACGATTTCGCCGGCAGCCTCAGAACCATGTGCGTAAGGACATGCGATGGCGCCTTCTTTCCCATCTCCTCGCATGCCACGCCGGCAGACTTCGGTCGCGACGCCGATCTCTGCCGCGCGCGATGCCCGGGTGCGGAGACGGAGCTCTACTATCATGTGCTCGCGACGGAAGAAGCCGACCAGATGATTTCGGCGACGACGGGCCGGCCCTACACCGATCTCCCAACGGCCTTCGCCTACCGGGCGCGCAGTGTCGGCTCACCCGGCATCTGTGGCTGCGGAATCCCGGACCCCGCAACGGATGCCAACGGGCAAAAGGCAGGCTCCGCCGGCAAGCTCACCGTCGTCAGCCCGTCGGTCATAACCATTGACAGCGAGAAGAAGGCGCCGGCCAAGCCGATAGAAGAGCGGCCCTACGACCCGGCCAAAAACAAGGTCCGCGTCGTCGGTCCGACCTTCCTTCCGCAGGAAGAGAGCGCGATCGACCTCAAGCATCCGCTTGGGCCCCGTTACCAGCCGCTGCAGGAAAACTGACATACGCCGTTGCGAGCATTCTGCAAGAATGGCGATGCTCTTGAATTCCTTGAGTACCGACTGCGCGGCCTACTGGACTTGTCCTTTGACCGTTGCCGATCAAAGGACAAAAACATGCAGAAGATCAAAGCGCGTCTGATAAGACGCGCGGCGCTGTACGTATCGAAGGACTGCAATCTCTCCTCTTCCTCATCCCTGTGCTTGTCACAGGGATCCAGCAGCGCCGCGTCTGCGGCGCGGGAAGAGTCCTTTCAGCCCAAGGACTTGGTCTGGCTGGATCCCTGTGACAAGCACAGGGATGAGGAGATCAACAAGCCGCGGCGGGTATCCCGAAACTCAACAGGCCTTGGGGCGGGGTGAGGAAAAGTGTGTGCGGTTTTCCGCTGCATCCCGCTCTAACCTCTTGGAATTGATCGCGTTCAAGTTTTTTGGTCGACCGACCTAATAACATCGTCATCTAACGGACGCCCCAGCCTTCCTCGAAAACGAGATCTTCGAGCGGCAAGCGCTGTCGCCAGCCCTTCGCGGCGAGTTCCGGCTCTTGATACAGCTTGTCGACGAAACCGAGGCAGAGCCAGGCGACGATTTCGACATGATCCGGGATTCCGAGGATAGCCTTGATCTCGCTCTCGTGGAAAATGCTGACCCAGCCGACGCCCACGCCCTCCGCCCGCGCGGCGAGCCAGAGGTTCTGGACGGCGCAAACGGTCGAGTACAGATCCATCTGCGGATTATGGGTGCGGCCCAGGACGACCGCTCCGCCGCGCGTCCGGTCGCAGGTCACGCAAATGCTGAGCGGCGCCTTGCGAATGCCTTCGAGCTTCAGCGACCGGTACTTCGCTTGCCTTTCGCCGGAAAACATCTCTGCGGCCTCGTCATTGGCGCGCTGGAAAGCCCGCCAGACTTTCTCCCGCGTCTCGTCCTGGCGCACGAGCACGAAGTTCCAGGGTTGCATGAAGCCGACGGACGGCGCCTGGTGCGCCGCACCGAGCAGGCGGGCGATCAGTTCCTCGGACAATGGTTCGGGCAGGAACTCGTCGCGCACGTCGCGACGCGTCTCAATGGCACGATAGACGGCGGCGCGCTCGTCCGACGAAAAAGCTCCGGCGGCCGTAAGGCAGCCGTTCGGGTCAGGCAGCATCGTTCGATCCCCAACAATGCGGAAACCTCCCGCCGTCCGCGCGGGGCCGGTCTATCTCGCCAGGCCGGTCTTCTGACTTCGGATCATCCGTTCGCGCCGCCTTCCCGAATAGCTTCAATATTCAGTGGCAAAGCTCTGAAAAGATTCAGAGCCCTTTTCGGCGAGAACGTCCCCTTCACAGCGTTGGGCACGTGCCGGAACTGCACCGGCTTCCCGATTCTCCCGCATTTCGCGGGCACCTGACGGGCGCATATGGCCACAGGTCCCCACGAAAGGCAAGGCAAGCAAGCGGGAGCTTCAGAGCGGCGCCTCCGGATGAGGCGAGGCGTCATAGGCACCCCAGATCGACTGATCGAAGCAGATGACGGAACCCGTCATGAGGCCGGATTCTGCCGATGAGAGATAGGCGCAGGCACGCGCGACCTCGGCCGGGTCGACGAGCCTGCCGAAGGGCTGGCTCGCTGCCGCCTTTTCGAGCCAGTTCGCCGGCGCATCGTGATATTCGCGCTGGATCCGGTCTTCGCCTTCCGAGGCCATCCAGCCGATGTTGAGGCCGTTGACCCGTATCCGGTTGCGAAGGACGGCATAGGCGGTATTCTTGGTCAGCGTCTCCAGCGCCCCCTTCGACGCACAATAGGCTGCGATGAAGGGCTGACCCGCCTTCGCCGACATGGAGCCGATATTGACGATCGTGCCCTCCGTCTTCTCGCGCCGCATCACCTTTATCACCTCCTGCATCAGAAAGAATGGCGCCCGCACATTGACCGCGAACATCCGGTCGAAGAGTTCCGGGCTGGTGTCGAGGATCGTACCCCTGTCGGTGATCGCTGCGGCGTTGACCAGCGCATCGACGCGGCCGAAGGCGCGGTCGCAAGCCGCCACGACGGCACGGGCATCCTCCACCCGCTCGAGATCCGCCGGTACGTAGACGACCTTCGAACCCGTCGCCGCGGCGATCTCGGCAGCTTTCGCCTCGCCCTTCGCCGCGTTGCGCCCGCAAATGACGACGCCGGCGGCGCCGCGCTCCGCGAAGAGTGCGGCAATCGTGGCACCGAGCCCCTGCGTGCCCCCGGTCACAATGGCGATCTTCCCGTCCAGTCGGGCGTGGTCCGTGCTCATCCTGATCCTCCCTTTGAGATGTTGGTGAATATGCCTTGGTGAGCGTGCATTAATGCCTGTTGAGATTTGGGATACCCGCCGCTACTTGTCTGATCTCCTCATCCCTGTGCTCGTCACAGGGATCCAGCCAGACCAAGTCCTTGGGCTGAAAGAACTCCTCCCGCGCCGCTGACGCGGCGCTGCTGGATCTCTGTGACAAGCACAGAGATGAGGAGGAGAGATTGCAGTCCTCCCCACGCTGACCGACGTGCTCGGCAACCTTGTCCGCACCGCCCTACGCCCCGACAAATCCACCAGAGCACCAACGCCATCATCCATCTCGCAGTAGCCGTGATAAACTCAAGATCTCAAAAGACCTTAAGCCAAGACGGCTAGCTTAGCTTTTTCGCCGCCTGATCGGCCAGCGCTTCGGCAAACGCCTCAACACTCCATTCGCCGGCGAGCGCTTCGTGCATCAGCTGTGCCTGCGTCCTGGGCGCCAGACCGCCAACCGGCGGATCACGATCGAGATTGGTCGGGAACGAATACCCCTCGGCGCACGCGGCAACCGCATTGGCAATTTCGTCCTGCGTGAGCTTGCCTCCGGCCGCAAGAACTTTCAGAGCCGGAAAGAGCACGGCGCACATGTGTTCGCGATCCACCGTTTCCATCGCCCGGCCGAAGGCGGAGGATACCTGCAGAAGATTGGCCACACGCTTGATTCCGGCAGACCGGTTGCTGCCCGCGGCGTGGAAAAGCGCCGGGTTGAAGAACACGACGTCGCCCTTCTCCAGCGGCAATTGCACGTGGTTCTCTTCGAAATAGGTGCGGAACTCCGGCCGTTTCAAAGCGAGATATCCGGGCAGATACGTCTGGCTATAGGGCAGGAACAGGGTTGGCCCGCTTTCGACCGGCATGTTGCAATGGGCGACCGCGCCCTGGAGCGTCAGGACCGGCGAGAGCCTGTGCACATGCGCCGGATACTGCTCTATAACGGCCGAGGTCTGAAAGCCGAGATGATAGTCGCGATGCGGCGATTGAGACGCGCCGCCGGGATTGACGCGGTTGACCTGCGCCGTCATCTGGTAGTTCGGACCGAGCCAGGCTTCGCTGACGAGCGCGATGATGGCGTTGCCGTAATAGGCCGCGAAATTCTCGGGGTTCTTCAGGCAGTGCTTTTCGAGTGAATTCCAGATCCTGTCGTTGGCGCCGGGCTTGGCGAAATGATCGCCGCCGCCGCTGTTGGTGCGGTGCTGTTCCTCGATGATCTCGTCGAAGATGCGGCTTGCTTCGTCGATCACCCGCGTATCGGTGAAGGCGCGCTTGAAGACCGCCACGCCCGGCCCCGTCGCAAGCGCCTCGCAGATCTCCGCAAGCACCGACCGCCTGCCGTCCTGCGTGGCGCAATCGCCGGCAAGACGGGCGCTGTCATAAATCAGGACGTTCTTCTGGCAGTCCGCCGCGTACGGATAGTCCGCCAGGCTGACACGGTGCTCGACCGCCGCACGAAATTCCTCGATATCGCAGGCCGCCTCACTGAGCCACACGCGTTCCAGACGCGCCCGCGCGGGATTGTCCGTCTTCATCAGCTCTCCTCCTCAAGGATGACGATGATGCGACTATACGGCTTGCCCGCTTCTGATATAGAGCAGGAATCCATCAAAAAGCCATCAGGAGGGATCGGTGGCACATCCGTTTCTTGTCAAGGACATCGCCTTCCAGGCGGGACTCAGTACGGCGACCGTCGATCGCGTCCTCAACGGCCGGCAGGGCGTGCGCCAGCAAACGGTAATGCGCGTCAATGCAGCCATTCGTGAACTCGAGAGACAGCAGGCGGGCCTTGAGGTACAGGGACGCAAATATGCCGTCGACGTGGTGATGGAGGCGCCGGAACGCTTCACCGAAGCGGTGCGCAAGGCATTCGAAAGCGAAGCCGCGACCTTCATGCCTACGGTTTTCCGGTCCCGGTTCCATTTCGCCGAGACCATGCGGCCGCAGGACATCAGCCAGTTGCTCGACCGTATTCGGCTTCGGGGAGCCGACGGAGTAGTCCTCAAGGCGCCCGACGTGCCGGAGATTGCGGCCGCCGTGGCGCGGCTCGAAAATGCGGGAGTTGCGGTCGTCACGCTCGTTACCGATCTGCCGCATTCATCGCGGACGGCCTATGCCGGGGCTGACAACCGCGCCGCCGGTGAAACCGCAGCCTACCTGATCGGCGAGCGCTTCGCGGACCGGCCTGCGACTGTGCTGGTCACCATATCGAGCAGCCGCTTCCGCGGCGAAGAGGAACGCGAGATCGGTTTTCGCCGCGTGCTGCGGGAAAAATATCCGCATATCGGCGTGGTCGAGATCAGCGAGGGCCATGGCAGGAACGAGGAGACAGGCGCTCTTGCCCTCAAGGCAATCGCCAGCCATCCGGAGATCAATGCTGCCTATTCGATCGGCGGAGGCAATCGCGCTGTGCTCGACGCCTTCGGACAGATGCAACGCGGCTGCGCTCTCTTCGTCGCTCATGACCTCGACGAGGACAATCTGGATCTCCTGCGTCAGGGCCTGGTCCAGTTCGTTCTTCACCACGACCTGAAAACGGACGTCCACATGGCTTTCCACGCGGTCATGGAGCGCCGGGGCGCACTGCGCGCCTCCGAAAAGCGGCATCTTTCCGCGGTCGAAGTAATCACCCCTTACAACCTGCCGCGTATCTGACCCCCGCTGGCTATTCCTCCGGTTCGTAGCGTACGAAGGCAAAGGCGGTGCCCGAGGGCGACCAGTTCGGGACATTCACCGTCCCCTGCCCGCCGAAGAGTTCGAGCAGTACGCGCGCATTGCCGCCGTCCGGATCCATCAGGCGGAGACGCACGTCGAGATCGCGCGGGTGATCGAAGACATCGCCGTCATAGGAGAGCACGAGCAGGTGTCTGCCGTCCGGAGAAGGGTGCGGAAACCAGTCGCCATAAGGGCCGTCGGTGATGCGCTGGACATCCTTGCCGTCCGGCCTAACCCGCCAGATCTGCATGCGGCCGGTACGGCTCGAATTGAAATAGATCCACTCCCCGTCCGCAGACCAGTCCGGCCCGTCATTGCGGCCCTGCCCCTGCGTCAGGCGGCGTTCCTCCCCGCCATCGACCGGTATCGTGTAGATGTCGAAGACCTGATCGCGGATCCCGCAATAGGCCAGCATGCGCCCGTCGGGCGACCAGCCGTGCCAGTAGGACGGCAGGTTGCGTGTGACGAGCCGCGGCGTGCCGCCCTCTGCCGGCAGGAGATAGATTGCCGAACTGCCGAATTCCGTCTTGTCGCTGATCACGAGCGTGCTGCCGTCGGGCGAGATTCCGTGATCGTTGTTGCAGTGCCGCGCAAAGCCGGTGTCGATCTCCGTGGGATCGGAACCGTCGAAGCCAAGCCGGTAAAGCCTGCCGTCGCCGTTGATGATGAGGAATTTTCCGTCGGGTGACCAGTTCGGTGCCTCGACCAACCGCTCCGTCTGCCAGACGACGCGCGTCTCGCCGGTCGCAATGTCGAAGATCTCCACCGAACTGCGCATGATTACCCCCTGTCGCGGAAGCGGTTGGTGATGGGATAACGCCGGTCGCGGCCGAAATTCTTCCTGGTGATCTTCACGCCCGGCGCCGACTGGCGGCGCTTGTATTCAGCGATGTAGAGCAAGTGCTCGATCCGGTGAACGGTTGCCTCCTCATGTCCGCGGGCGACGATCTCCTCCGTGCTCATCTCCTTCTCGACCAGGCATTCGAGAATGTCGTCGAGCACGGGATAGGGCGGCAGCGAATCCTGATCCGTCTGGTCGGGGCGGAGTTCGGCCGACGGCGCCTTGTCGATGATGTTCTGCGGAATGACTTCGCCTGACGGGCCTAGCGCTCCCGGCGGAACGGTGCCGTTTCGCCAGCGTGCCAGCGCGTAAACCTGCATCTTGTAGAGATCCTTGATCGGATTGAAACCGCCGTTCATGTCGCCGTAAAGCGTGGCGTAACCGACCGACATTTCGGATTTGTTGCCCGTCGTCACCACCATGGAGCCGAACTTGTTGGAGATCGCCATCAGGATCGTCCCGCGCGTGCGGCTCTGCAGGTTTTCCTCGGTAATGCCCGCTTCGGTTCCCTCGAACGTGTCGGCGAGCGCGCTGAGGAAGCCCTCGACCGGTTCTTCGATCGCTACGATGTCGTAGCGGCAGCCGAGCGCCTTGGCGCATGCCTCGGCATCCCGCAACGATTCGCGCGAGGTGTAGCGGTAGGGCAGCATGACCGTGCGAACCCGCTCCTCGCCCAACGCATCCACCGCAAGCGCCGTGCAGATCGCCGAATCGATGCCGCCGGACAGGCCAAGAACGACGTTCCTGAAACCGTTCTTGTTGACGTAATCACGAAAGCCCAGCATGCAGGCGCGGTAATCCGCCTCTTCGCCTTCCGGTATGCGCGACTTGAGCCCGTTGGCCGAGATCCAGCCGCCCGCGCCCCTTTTCCATTCGGAGACGGCGACCGCCTCTTCGAACTGGCTCATCTGGAATGCCAGCGACTTGTCCGCGTTGAAGGCGAAACTCGCGCCGTCGAAAACCAGCTCGTCCTGGCCGCCGAGCTGGTTGGCGTAGATCATCGGGAGGCCGGTCTCGATCACCTGCCGCAGCACCACCTGATGGCGCACGTCGACCTTGCCGCGATAGTATGGCGAGCCGTTCGGCGACAGGAGGATTTCGGCGCCACTCTCCGCGAGGGTCTCGCAGACGCCGAGATCGCCCCATATGTCCTCGCATACCGGAATGCCGATCCGCACGCCGCGAAAATTCACCGGGCCCGGCATCTCACCCGCGTCGAAGACGCGCTTTTCGTCAAACTCGCCGTAGTTCGGCAAGTCGACCTTGTCGCGGATGGCGATGACCCTGCCACCGTCGAGAACCGCAACGGAATTGTGCCGGAGGCCGGCGGCCTGCCGCGGAAAGCCGATGACGACGCCCGGCCCGCCATCTGCCGTCTCCGCCGCAAGCTTCTCCACCGCCTGTTCGCAGGCCTTCAGGAAAGCGGGCTTCAAGACGAGGTCCTCCGGCGGATAGCCGGAGATGAAGAGTTCGGTCAGAAGCAGCAGATCGGCGCCTTCGCGCGCCGCCGCCGTCCGTGCCTCGCGTGCCTTTGCAACGTTGCCGGCAATGTCTCCGACCGTCGGATTGAGCTGTGCCACGGCGATCCGTAGCGTTGAGGGAGCGGCTTTCTGTGCAGTCATGAGCGGGCCCGTCGTCTCTCGTCAGCGAATGCATGTTTCGTTCGCGTTGTTCTTACCGCATCCGGCGGGAAAAAACCCACACTCAATCGAGATCCGGCGGAAAAAATCCGAAAAGCTCCGTGTTTTCGGACCGTTACACGAAGTGCAGAAATTCTTGCGCGGCCACAGGAACCAGGCGGCGGCGGCGCCGTTTCCGCCATTCATCCCCTGTTCAAGATGACAGTCGTATGACGGTGGAGTGAAATATTTGTGAAACTGGAGACGCCCGTTGGCCCGTATCGATTCCGCCGTGAGCAGCTCTCAAGTCTACGCCGACGGGGAAAGCTCTTCCGCAAGATACACGAGAACCCTGTCGGGCGCGCGCAGTGCGCTCTTCACGCTTCTCATTGCGATAGCGCTCGTCTTCACCGTCGAAGTGATCGTGCGCTGGTCCTGGCCCGACACCGTCGCCTATTTCGCAGATCCCATGCGCCCGGCCTGGACCACGGTCGCCGTATTCTTCCTCGCCATGCTTGGCGTCGATGCCCTGTTCGGTCGCGAACACAAGGCCGCGCTGCTCATCGCGCCGCTCGCCGTCGTGCCGGCATTCATCAGTCAGCAGAAGCAGGTCTTCCTGTCCGATCCGCTCTATCCGACCGATTTTCTTTTCGGCCGGCAGATCATGGAACTGATGCCGGTACTCGTGAAGGACAGGCCGTGGACCGCGGTCGGCGTCGTCGCCGGGTTGATCGCGGCCATCGTCGTTGGCGCTCTCCTGTTGCGGTTCGCCTGGCAGAACTTTCCCAAGTTGACACGTCGGGAGCGGCTGATGCGGATCGCATTCGCCCTGCCGCTGTTGGTCGCATTCTGGAACATCATGGACTACAACCAGTTCTCGTGGATCCGTGACCGGCTTCGGGTCATCCCGATCATGTGGGATCAGACCGAGAACTACCGCCATAACGGCTTCGCGCTTGCCTTTGCCATCAACCTCCCGATGGCCAATGTAAACGCGCCGGCCGGCTATATGGCGGACGCGATCGACCGGATTCCGGTAAAGCCGCTTCCCGCCGGCACGACCCATCGCGGCAAACCGGACGTGATCGTGCTGATGAGCGAATCCTTTTGGGATCCGACCCGTCTTCCCAAGGTGAAGCTGACGCCCGATCCCATGCCGACAATCCGTGAACTGCAGGGCGGCAACGTCTTTTCTCCGGAGTTCGGCGGCATGACCGCCAATGTCGAATTCGAAGCGCTGACCGGTTTTTCCAACGCGTTCCTGCCCTATGGCAGCATCCCCTACCAGCAATATATCCGCAATCCCATTCCCTCGCTCGCCACGTTCTTCCGCGGCGAGGGTTATGTTTCGCGCGCCATTCACCCTTTCCAGGGGTGGTTCTGGAACCGCACAGCCGTCTACAAGGCCTTCGGTTTCGACATGTTCCGGTCGGAAGAGAACATGCCGGCCATGCAGAAGCGCGGCATCTTCGCGTCGGACGAGTCCCTGACGAAGGAAATCATCCGCCAGGCGGACGAAGTGGAGGACCCCTTCTTCTTTTTCGCGGTGACCCTGCAGGGCCATGGTCCGTATGAGGCCAACCGCTATGCGAAGAACACGATCAAGGTCGAGGGCGACCTTCCCGAAGCCGATCGCCAGGTGCTCGCCACCTATGCGCAAGGCGTGAAGGAGGCTGACGACAGCCTCAAGATGCTGATGGACTGGGCGAAAGAACGCGACCGGGAGACGATCATCGTTCTCTTTGGCGACCACCTGCCGCCGCTGAATACGGTCTATTCCAGCACCGGTTACATGAAGGGCATTACGGCGGAGCGCAAGGGACCGAAGGATCAGATGAAGGCTGAGCATGAAACGCCGCTCGTCGTCTGGTCGAACAAGACGGGTTCGAAGAAGAACATCGGCACGATCAGCCCGGCCTTCCTTTCCTACCAGATCCTGAAACAGGCCGGCTACGAGCATCCCTACTACACGGGGTTCCTGGGCAAGGTCTACGACCACTACCGTGTCCTCGACCGTTACATGCTGATCCGCAAGAACGGCAAGGACGTCGCCGACTGGCTGCGCCAGCCGAAGGTCCCCGCATCGCTGCGTGACTACCGCTTCCTGCAGCACGACATGATGTTCGGCAAGCGCTACAGCACCGAGCGCTTCTTCAAGTCCCATGCCGAGCTTTACAGCGCCGGTTTGTGAACGGACTCGGTCGGAGGGCGAAGCACAAGCGCTCCGCGCTGGATACCTGTGACGAGCACCGGATGACGGTGGAGCGGGTGCGGTCCGTCGGAATACTTCTCATTGGTCATGCTTCCCCGCCGCCCCCCTCATTCCTGTGCCTGTTACAGGAATCCAGCCAGACCAAGTCATTGGGCTGGAAAGACTCTCCCGCGCCGCAGACGCGGCGCCGCTGGATCCCTGTGACGAGCACAGGGATGAGGTGGAGAGGATACGGTCCTTCGGAATACTTCTCATAGGCCGTGCGGAAGGAGATGGCGCGCATGTCCTTCGAGCGAAGGTTGCCGTAACGCCCGTGCATCCCCGCCTCCCTCATTCCTGTGCTCGTCACAGGAATCCAGCCAGGCCAAGTCATTGGGCTGAAAAGACTCTCCCGCGCCGCAGACGCGGCGCTGCTGGATCCCTGTGACGAGCACAGGGATGAGGTAGAGAGGGTACGGTCCTTCGGAATACTTCTCGTAGGCCTTGCATCCCCGCCTCCCTCATTCCTGTGCTTGTCACAGGAATCCAGCCAGGCCAAGTCATTGGGCTGAAAAGACTCTCCCGCGCCGCAGACGCGGCGCTGACGGATCCCTGTGACGAGCACAGGGATGAGGGGAGAGAGGGTCCCGGTCCCTCGGAATACTTCTCGTAGGCCGTGCTTCCCGCCTCCCTCATTCCTGTGCTCGTCACAGGAATCCAGCCAGGCCAAGTCCTTGCGGCGACTGCTTTCAACTACATGAAATGTGGCAAGACCTCCTGTGAATCAATTAAAACGCGAATAAAGATTTCCTAAAAGGCAATATTCCACGAGGAAAAACAATGGGTTGAAAAAGTATAAGAAAATTAACGATTGTGGCGCACCCTGAAGCTGCAGGGACAATTGGAAACAAATACTCAGAATACTCGGAGATGCTGCATGTCCGTTTTCAACCGCCTGCTCGCCAGTCGGAAGGGTGCTGCCGCCATTGAATTCGCGATCATTGCGCCGCTTTTCTTCATGTGCGTGCTGACGCTGATAGCCTACGGGATCTATCTGAGCGCCGCACATTCCATCCAGCAGGTCGCCGCGGATGCGGCGCGGACTGCGATTGCGGGCCTTTCGCAGGAAGAACGGGAGCGCCTTGCCACCGATTACATCCGGCGCACGACGATGAACCAGACCTTCATCGACTCCTCCCGTATGAACGTCACCGTCCGCGATGACGCCAACAATACCAACCAGTTCACCGTCACCATTTCCTACGACGCAAGCGATCTTCCGATCTGGAAGCTTTTCACCTTTGCCCTGCCGGGCGAGCAGATCGAGCGTTACGCGACGATACGCGTGGGAGGTATCTGAGATGCATGGAGCGACAACCGCCTTCCGCCGATGCCTGAAGTCCCGCACCGGCAATATTGGGGTCTCGGCGGCGCTCGTCATGCCGCTGGTGGTCGCGTCGATGGGGCTCGGCATCGATTACGGCTATCTTACCCTTCAGCGGCGCGAGCTGCAGTCTGTCGCGGACCTCGCCTCCATTGCGGCGGCCGCCAATGTAAGCTCCGCCGAAGAGACCGTCCTCGCCCACTTCCGGAGCAACGATCTCGGCTTCGCCGTCTCGACTCCCTCGGGCCTGATGACGGTCGACGGCAAGCTGCTGCCGAACGACGTCGAAACCGCCGCCAAGGGGGTGGCGACGATCGTGCGCGGGCGCTACGTCCCCGACCCGGCGATCGATGCCGGCCAAAGGTTCATCAGGGGGGCCCTGCCCGCCGACGCCGTCCAGGTTACGCTTGAGAAGAAGGGCGACATCTATCTCGCGGCGCTGTTCAGCGAGCCGCCGGATTTGAGCGTCATCGGTACCGCGGCGAGTTCAAAGATCGCTGCCTTCTCCGTCGGCTCCCGCCTTGCCAGCCTCAACGGCGGTCTCTTGAACGCGATCCTCGGCCAGATGCTCGGCACCAATATTGCGCTGAAGGTCATGGATTACGAGGCATTGATCGACGCCGACATCGATATCCAGCCATTCCTCAAGATCATCGCCACCCGCCTCAGTCTCACGGCCGCTTCCTACGAAGACGTGCTGACGGCGGAGCTGACGATGCCGCAATTGCTCGGGTCGCTTCGGCTTGTGCAGGGCCTCTCCGGAACGGTGACTTCAGCGCTCAAGGCCGTCGAACTCGCGACAGTCGGGAACAAGCAGACACTCACTCTGGCGCAGATCCTCAACATCGACCCGAAGAAGAGCCTCAGCGTCGATGCCGGCTCGGACTGGGCGATGAAAGTCAGTGCATTGCAGATCGTCTCCGCCGCTGCGGTGATCGCCAACGGCGAGCATCAGATCGCACTCGACGCCGTTGCGGGTTTGCCGGGCATCGCCTCGGTAAAAGTCAGGCTCGCGATCGGCGAACCGCCCGTGGAAACGCCGAGCCATCGCCTGGGTTCACCCGGCGCGGCCGTAAGAACGGCACAAACGCGCCTCGCTGTCGAAGTCGTCATCGACGGTCTCGCGGCTCTCGCCGGGACCCGCATACGGCTACCGATCTATGTCGAACTCGCCCATGCGGAAGCAAAGCTCTCGGATATCCGCTGCTACGGCGGAACGCCGGAGAATGCGGCGGTGATCATAGATGCGGTCCC
Source organism: Ensifer sp. R1-3 (assembly GCF_056739175.1). Taxonomy (NCBI): domain Bacteria; kingdom Pseudomonadati; phylum Pseudomonadota; class Alphaproteobacteria; order Hyphomicrobiales; family Rhizobiaceae; genus Ensifer; species Ensifer sp. R1-3. Next base: position 789,357 of record NZ_CP096515.1, on the reverse strand, counting down.
GGGCGTGGCGGAGATCGCCCTCGGCGATGTCGATCCCACCGTCCTGTCGAGCTTTTCGTCCGATGCCCGGGTGACGCGGGCGCGGCTCCTCGACGGTCTCATCAAGATCGACGGCATCGCCCATGTCGAGTCCAAGAACCTGCAACCCTCTCGCCTGGCATTCAGCCCTGCCGAGGTTTCCTCGCGGACGATCAAGACCGTCTCGACCAGGGATATCCTCTCATCGACGACCAAGACCCTGCTCGGCAATCTCGACGCGCAGATCAATGTGGGCCGTCTCCTCTCGATCGGAAGCCCGACTTTGTTGCAGCAGGCTCTGGCGCAAACACTCGGCGCCGTGACCGCACCCGTCGATCAATTGCTCTACAATCTCCTGCTCCTGGTCGGCGTGCGCGTCGGCGAGGCCGACGTGCGCGTCACCGGCGTCAAATGCCAACGGCCCGTTCTTGTTCAGTAAAGCGCTCGCACACGTGCAGATTTCAATTTCGTGTGAAACAAAACGCAGGCCTTGCGCATTGAGCATAACGCGTGAATGGTAAATGTGGGGCGAAGGGACCATGCAGTGCCCCCAGCGCAGGAGTGGGGGCACGCGCAGCAGATGCAGCGGGTCGCGGAGAAGGGCAGCTCTGAGCAGCAGGTGCCAACCGGCTTGACGGTTAGCGACTTGGTGCGAAATCCTAATTTCCCGCAGATATTGCAGGCAGGCGCGCGAACGCTGATCGCCCTCAATGACCTCTTTCCGCGCGTGGCGCGCCTGGTGGCGTCACACCAGAAGTGGATGCTGACGCAAGCGGCCTATTCGCTCCATCTCGAACGGGACGTCAACAACCCGGAATCGGGCATCACCGCCGCACGGTTGCTCAAATTCATGCGCGATACCGGGGGCGCCAGCCGCAACACGGCCGCCGCTTTCCTCGCGGAACTGGTCGCTTACAAGATGCTTCAGCCGGCATCCGGCGGACGTACCAAGAGAGCGCGTCCCCTCGAGCCGACCGAGGTCAGCGAAACCGCGATGCGACTCTGGTTCAAAAGTCAGATGAGCACGATCGATCTCCTTGACGGCGGCACCAGGATCGAACGCGTCGAAGCGGACAAATCGATTTTCGAGCGCGCCCAGCCGCTCGCGGCACGGCGCCTCCTCTCCGACAGCAGATGGACGACGCCGCCGAAGGGTGTCGCCATCTTTGTCTGGTCCGAATCGGGCGGTGTGATCCTCGACGATCTCATGACGCGCGTCTCCGAATTCGCGCCAATGGACGGCAAGGTATGGGTCGAGGTCAGCCTGGCGAAACTGGCCGAGCACTACCTGATATCGAATACCCACGTCCGCCGGATATTCGCCAGAGCCGACGCAGCCGGGTTCCTTGGAAAATCCGAGGATGGACGACGCGGACGGTTCTGGCTGAGCGCACGGCTGATCGAGGAATATGTCTCCTGGCAGGCGGTCAAGGTCGAGGCGTTGGCCAGTGCCTATGATCAAGCCTCCGATTGGGCTGCTTGACTGCCGAGCATTCTCTGCCCGCTACGGCCGCGATCCTGCAAAGCGCGGCAGGTCGTCGCCGATATCGTAATAGTGCCCCTTGTCCGCGCAAAAGATGTGATAGCCGGGCTCGAGCGCCACCGACCCGTCGAATGTACCGGCGAGAATGGACGTGTAGTCCAGTCCATCCGCCTTCCAGAACAGGGCCGATCCGCAATGCCGGCAGAAACCGCGTCGCGCCTCATCGCTGGAACGGTACCAGGTCACGTTCTCGACGCCTTCCACTTCCATTTCACGGTCGGGCACATTGGTGGCCGCGTAGTAGAGCCCGGTTTGCTTTCGGCATTGAGAGCAATGGCAGAAGATCAGTTCGCGAAGCTTTCCGCGCGTCTTGAAACGAACAGCGCCGCAAAGGCAACCGCCCTCGTTTATCTCCATCGTCTGCCCCCTTCGAACCTATGCACTTCAACACATAAAGGCCGGACAAGCTTTCAAGCTGGCCCGGCCAAAGTCAAATTCAGAGAATGCGCCGCAGGTTCAGAAATATTGAACTGATGGCTTTATCGAACCGATCAGCCGTTGACGACCATCTTCTTCTCGTCGCGACCGCCCTTCATTCGCTCGGCGAGCAGGAAGGCCAGCTCAAGCGCCTGGTCGGCATTGAGGCGCGGATCGCAATGGGTGTGGTAGCGATCGGCAAGGTCGTCACCTGAAAGCGCACGCGCGCCGCCGGTGCACTCCGTGACGTCGTTGCCGGTCATCTCGATATGGATGCCGCCCGGATGCGAACCTTCGGCGCGATGAATCTGGAAGAAGCTTTCGACTTCGGACAGAATCCGCTCGAACGGCCGGGTCTTGTAATTGTTGAGCGTGATCGTGTTGCCATGCATCGGATCGCAGGACCACACCACCTTCTTGCCCTCCCGTTCGACGGCTCGGATGAGGCGCGGCAGATGCTCGGCGACCTTGTCGTGCCCGAAGCGGCAGATCAGCGTGAGACGTCCCGCCTCGTTGGCGGGATTGAGGATGTCGATCAGTTCGAGAAGGCCGTCCGCCGTCAGCGACGGGCCGCACTTCAGGCCAAGCGGATTCTTGATGCCGCGGCAATATTCGATATGCGCGTGATCGGGCTGGCGCGTACGGTCGCCGATCCAGATCATGTGGCCGGACGTCGCGTACCAGTCGCCCGAGGTGGAATCGACGCGCGTGAGCGCCTGCTCGTAACCGAGCAGCAGAGCTTCGTGGCTCGTGAAGAAATCCGTTTCACGCAGGCTCGGATGGTTTTCAGCGGTGATGCCGATCGCCTTCATGAAATCCATCGTCTCGGAGATCCGGTCGGCGAGCTTGCGGTAGCGCTCTGCCTGAGGGCTGTCCTTGACGAAACCGAGCATCCACTGATGGACGTTCTCGAGATTGGCGTAACCGCCCATGGCAAAGGCGCGCAGCAGGTTGAGCGTCGCCGCGGACTGGCGATAGGCCATGACCTGACGTTCCGGATTGGGCACGCGTGCCTCCTCCGTGAACTCTATGCCGTTGATGATGTCGCCGCGGTAGCTCGGCAGCGTCACATCGCCCTGCTTCTCGACGCCCGACGAGCGCGGCTTGGCGAACTGGCCGGCAATGCGGCCCACCTTGACGACCGGCTGCTGCGCACCGAAGGTCAGGACGACGGCCATCTGCAGGAAGGCGCGGAAGAAATCTCGGATCGTATCGGCGCCATGCTCGGCGAAGCTCTCGGCGCAGTCGCCCCCTTGCAACAGGAAGCCGCGCCCCTCGGCAACGTTGGCAAGCGCGCTCTTGAGACGGCGCGCCTCTCCGGCGAAGACAAGTGGCGGATACTTGGCAAGACGCGCTTCCACGCTATCGAGCACTGCGAGGTCCGGATAGTCCGGCACCTGCTGAATGGGTTTTTGCCGCCAGCTGTTCGGAGTCCAAGTCTGTGCCATTTCCATCACCTGTTGTCTGACGCGGATCGGCCCGCGTCGCGCCCTGCGGCCGTCATGCGGCCCGGCATCCGGATTTGCATGCGCCCGCGTCGGCAGCCCTGCCGATACCTGCGATCTGCCACAACGCCCGGGCGGACTACTTTCGCGGATGCGGGCTTATAAACGTTAACAGGGGGCTTGGAAAGCCATCCTACCAGAAAACGTGGACCGCCACGACGCCGACGGGAGAGGCTCAGCCGACCCTCTCTCCGTTCCTCACGCGGTAGCTCGGCTGATACATCGTGACGAGCTCCTCCGCCGCCGTCGGGTGAACCGCCATCGTCCGGTCGAAATCGTCCTTCGTGCAGCCGGCCTTCAGCGAAATCCCCAACAGCTGCGCCATCTCGCCGGCATCATGGCCGAGAATATGCGCCCCGACGACCTTGCGGTCAGCGGCATTGACGACGAGCTTCATGATCGTCTTTTCCTTACGGCCGGAGAGCGTCGCTTTCATCGGCCGGAACTCGGCGCGATAGACCTCGATCTCCTGGAATTTCCGGGCCGCTTCCTCTTCCGTGATCCCGACCGTGCCGATCTCGGGCTGCGAGAACACGGCGGTCGCGATCAGGTCGTGGTCCGGCGAAGTCGGATTGTTCTTGTATTCCGTCTCGATGAAGCACATGGCCTCGTGGATCGCCACGGGGGTTAGCTGCACGCGATCGGTCACATCGCCGAGCGCGTAGATCCCCGGCGTGCTGGTGCGCGAAAAAGCGTCGACGATGATTGCGCCGAGCTCATTGGTCCTGACGCCGGCGGCCTCAAGCCCGAGACCATTCGTGTTCGGCATGCGACCGAGCGCCAGCATCACCTGGTCGGCGACGATCTCACCATGTTTCATCGTCGTCGCCACACGCCGTCCGTCCGCATCCGCCGACACCGACTGGATGATGTCCTCGCAGAGGATGCGGATTCCCTTTTCCTCCATGGCTGCGTGCAGGCCGCGCCGCATGTCCTGATCGAAGCGGGATAGAATTTCCTTTCCGCGATAGATCAGCGTCGTTTTCACGCCCAGCCCGTGGAAGATATTGGCGAATTCCACGGCGATGTAGCCGCCGCCGGCAATGAGGATCGATTCCGGCAGCGCCGGAAGATCGAAGGCTTCGTTGGAGGTGATGCACAGTTCGTGGCCCGGCAGCGCGTCATGCGGGCTCGGATGTCCGCCGACCGCGATAACGATGCGCTCCGCCGTGACGGTCTTGCCGCTGGCAAGCAGCTTCACCGTGTTCGGACCGGCGAGCTCGGCGCGCGTATCCAGGATCTCGGCGCCGGCATTCGCCAGGCCCTTACGGTAAAGACCCTCCAGCCGGGCGATTTCCTGTTCCTTCGCGGCAACGAGCTTGGCCCAATCGAAACGGCTCTCGCCGACGGTCCAGCCGAAGCCCGCCGCATCTTCGAAATGTTCCGCAAACTGCGAGGCATAAACATAGAGCTTCTTCGGTACACAGCCGCGAATGACGCACGTCCCGCCATACCGGAACTCCTCGGCGATCGCCACCTTCTTGCCGAGCGCCGCAGCCAGCCGCCCGCTTCTCACACCGCCCGAACCGCCGCCGATCACGAAGAGGTCATAGTCGAAAGCGCTCATGGGAACTCCTGCAGGAAATGAAATGTCGAATACGCCGTCGGCCGGAAGACGTCGGGCTGGAAAGCGCGAACGGAGTCGCCTTTCGCCCCTGATATAGTATTGCGACGCAAAAAAAGAAAAGCCCGGATCACTCCGGGCTCCTGTCTTGCGGCCGACCTCGTGCGGTCAGCTTCGGGTGGCCAGACCGCCGGTTCGCCCGAGGGCTTATTGGGCGGGCGCCGCAGCGCCTGCATTTGCCGCCGGCGCATTGCCTATCTTCTCATCGAGCGACTTCGTCGCTTCGCTGGTCAGGTCGCGCGAAACGCCTGCCGCCCAGATGTCGGCAGCCTTCAGCATCTCACGCGAGGCGATCGGGCCGTCGTTCAAAAGCTTCTTGCCCGCGGTCGAGTTGTAGAAGTCGGCGATGGCGTTCAGCTCTTCGACGGTAAAGGTCTTCGCGTAGATGGTCGCGGCTTCGCGCTCCAGATCCGAACGCCGCCCGGCGAGGCTGAGCGCCTTCTCGTCCACGGTCGCGGTGATCAGTTCCTGATGGTTCGGCGACGCCTGAATGAGCGTGTTCTTCAGGCGTTCGGCGAGGTTCGGCAGAATGTTGTCGAAGCTGTTGGTCACGCCGAGCGCCGCGATCGTCGCACGCGCAGCCTTGATCTGATCTTCCGTCACCTCCTGTGCCCGTACCGCCGGAACCGAAACCGAAACGAGGATCGCAGCAGTAGCGAAAGTGCGGGCAAGACCTGCGAATTTGTTCATATTTATCCATGCTCCTGTGTTGGCACGTGCCGCCCGGCCGATAGCCGCCGCCTGGCTGACCTGTGCAAAATCTGTCTCTCGATACGCCCCGCGCCACTCAGCCGAAGCGGCTCAAGACGCCGTAAGCGTGCGCGCTCCCTCAGGACCGGCAATGATCGCCATCGACGCCACATCTATGAAAAGCCCGTGCTCAACGACCCCCGGGATCGCGTTCAGCTCCACCGCGAGCGCATCTGCATCAGGAATACGGCCAAAAGATGCATCGAGAATGAGGTGTCCGCCATCGGTCATGAAGACTCCGTCGCCGGAGGATCGTACGACGATTTCCCCTGCCAGACCCAGCCGCGAAGCGGTCTTCTCGATCGCGAGCCTCGTGGCGACCTGGCCGAAAGGATTGATCTCGATCGGCAGCTTGAAAGCGCCTAGCACGTCCACGACCTTCGATTCGTCGGCGATGACGATCATCCGCGTCGAGGCGCTCGCAACGATCTTCTCGCGCAGCAACGCGCCGCCGCCGCCCTTGATCAGGCGCAGCTTTCCGTCGACCTCGTCCGCCCCGTCGATCGTCAGGTCCAGTTCCGGCAGTTCGTCGAGCGACTTTAGCGGCACACCGAGCTCGAGGCAGAGGCGCGCAGTCCGCTCGGACGTCGGAACGCCGGAGATCTGAAAGCCGGATGCCACTTTCTCGGCCAGCAATCGGACGAATTCTTCAGCCGTCGAGCCTGTGCCTATTCCAAGCCGCATGCCGCTTTCGACATGTTCAAGTGCCGCTTCGGCGGCCTTGATCTTCATCTGGCGGGCGTCCATGCGCCACTCGCTCCCTCTCGATCCACGTCAGGCGGGGGCGTCGCCCTCGGCCGCCACCCTCCAATTCCGCTGAGACACTTACACGCCCGCCGCGGCAAACAAAAGTCAAAATGCACGGCCCGAACCGGATTCCGGCAGCGCTACGACCTAGGTCGCCATTGCATTCCGCGCCGACTTCGCCTACCCGGACGGACAAGGTTTTGCAGAACGAGGTTGCCGGTGTCCCTGCCCCTAGTCGTCTTCGATCTCGACGGTACGCTCGTCGACACAGCGCCCGATCTTGTCGCCAGCTTGAACCATGCGGTGACGCAAGCCGGTATCGAGCCGGTGACCTATGCGGATCTCACGCATCTGGTCGGCCACGGCGCACGGGCCATGATCGAGAGGACTTTCGCGCTTCGCGGCAGAACGATCGCCGAAGAAGAACTGACCTGGCAGATGAAAGAGTTCGTCGATTTTTATCACGGATCGATGCCGGGTGAATCCCTTCCCTATCCGGGGCTGATAGAAGCGCTCGATCGCCTGCAGGATGCGGGGCTGAAACTCGCAGTCTGCACCAACAAGCCGGAAATGCTGGCAAAGCGTCTTTTGGAAGGGTTGGGGTTACTTGGCCGCTTTGCGGCGATCTCCGGTGGCGATACCTTCACCGTCCGCAAACCGCATGCCGACCACCTGCTGTCGACGGTCTCGAATGCCGGGGGGATGGCCGAACGGGCGGTCATGGTCGGCGACAGTCTCAACGACGTTCTCGTCGCCCGAAATGCCTCTGTTCCGTCGATCGTCGTGCCCTTCGGCTATTCGGACGTGCCGATCGAAAGCCTGCTGCCCGATCGTATCATCGGGCACTTCGACGAATTGACACCGGATCTGGTCGAGACTGTGCTCTCCCGCAAGCCGAAGTGAAAGGGGCCGCTCGTGTAACGCGGCCCACCTCCTCATCCTTCCAGACTCCGCGCCTTGCGCGTGGCCTCGAAAGCGCGATTCATATACATATCGCGCTCGTAGACGTCGTCAAAATACTCGACGGTTCCGTCCTTGTTCGGCCAGGCGGTAAAGTAGGAAACATAGACCGGGACCTTGGCGGATACCGGCAGCGCCTTGTTGCGGCCGCCCGATATTTCCATGCCGACCTCGTCGACACTTACGCCCAGAACCGCCGCCGCCATGCGCCGGGGATCGGCAAGACGCACGCAGCCATGGCTTAGCGCCCGCTGGTCGCGCTTGAAGAAGCTCTTCGACGGCGTGTCGTGCATATAGATCGCGTGCGCGTTGGGGAAGAGGATCTTGAGTTCGCCGAGCGCATTGTCGCTGCTCGGCGGCTGGCGCACGGCGATCGAGTTCGTCGATCCGTACCAGTTCACCGCGGTGGAAGGAACGACGCGGCCGCCGACTTCCACCTGATAACCCATGCGGTCCAGGTAACCCGGGTCGTTTCTAAGCTTCGGCAGCATTTCGTTGACGATGATCGACTGCGGCACGCCCCAATAGGGATTTACTTCGACCGTCTGGATTTCGTCCTGGAAGAAATATGTCTGGTTGGCCTTGGAACCGACGACCACGCGCATGGAGAACTGCTCCGTGCCCTGTTCCGTATAGGACGCGGTGAAGGCCGGCTGGTTGATGAAGACATAGCGGTCGCCAAGCCCATCCGGCAACCAGCGCGCCTGCTCCATCGCGATTTCGACCTTGTCTATCTTTCCTTCGGTCGTATCGCCGCCGGTGAGGGCGCGTATCGACGCCTGCCCGACAATGCCATCCGCCTTCAGGCCATATTCCTTCTGGAAGGCCTCGACGAGCGGCACCAGCTCGGGCGTGTAGTCCGGCGTCCCCTCATAGGCCGCGAGCACGACCGCATGCTCCGTCTTCAACGCTTCCGAGGCTTTCAACTTGATTCCGGCGATAACATTCGCGAGTTCCGGATTGCTTTCGCCGGGCTTCAACAACGTCCCCGGTGCGATCTCCACCCGCGGCGCGGCTTCCACCTGCGTCCGAAGCCGTTCGAGTTCCTGCCTCAATGCGGTAAATTGTGCGCTTTTCGGATTCTGACTTTCGACAAGCGCCCCGACATCACTGCTTGTCTCGATCTTCTCCAGAAAGCCGAGAAGATCGACGTTTTTCCGCTTGAAGTCGTGATAGCCGGAGATCCTGTTCGGATCGATACGGCCGCGCACGGTATCCTGGACATAGGTGAGCACGGCCGCGGACATCGCGATTTCGAAACGCACCAGATCCTTCTCGCGGGCGATCATGTCGCCGCGGTCGAAATCTTCCGGAGGAACGATGACGGCGTAGTCGAGCGGGTCGAGACCGACCTTCGCAGCGTCGGACAAGACGCCAAGCGCCGCCTTGGCACGGCCGCTGACGCCCGTCCCCTCGATCCACAGGAAATCCGTCCGCGTGCCGTAGAAATTCTCGACGGCTTTTGCGACCTCGGCGGGGGCGCGCACATCGACTTCCGGAAGAAACTGGCGCGCGTCGGCAAGCGGCGAGCGCAGCATGGGCGGCAGGGCCCCGTTCAGCACCGAGCCGGTGACGACGGGATCGACCAGACGATCCGTCGCGATCCGGCGCAGCGGCTCCGCCTTGTAGGTATAATAGCGCGGGCCGGTGATGCGCGGTGGCTTCGCCGCCTTCTGATCAAGCCGCTGCGGCGCGAACATGTCCACACCCGGAAGCTGCCGCCGAGGCTGCACCTGCTCCTGCACGTCGCGCTTCTTGCCTCCGCGGATGAAGTCCATGAAGGTGATTGCAGACGCCGGCTGCACATCCATGGTTGCAACCACACAGCCGCTCATGAGCGTGACAATCGCTGCCGACTTGATGATTCTCATAGATACAAACGTCCCCGTATTGCGTCGCCGCCGAATGCAGCCGCCGCCAGATTCTCGCCACGCCCTCGTGCTCCGAGAGTTATAGAAAAGGATGGTGAATGAAAAGGAAACGAAGCCTCCCGAATCCGCGCCCCGCGTCTCGCCGCGATCCGTTTTCAGCCATGCCCCTTCGCCTAAAAATCTGATTTGCATCTACTTTGCCCGGCCGGGCGCGATGCCGATGTTCCCTGCGACACAAGGAAGACGCGCAACGGAAGATTGCGGATGTGACGGAAAGGACACATCGCCGCCGGCCGGAAACCCATGTCGGCGATGCCCGGTCGGAGCTTGCCGCTCGGGGGCAATTCAAACGATTGTAGGTGTTCCGAGCCCCCGCGGCCCCTTTACAAGGCAGCATGGCCAAGGCAGAGAAATGCCCGGCAGCGGGGAGTAAGATCGGCCTTGGACCCGGTTCCCCGCCTCGGCTTCATGAACCGCATGACGAAAGCAGGTATCACGATGACATCGACCCGCACGGAAACAGATACGTTCGGCCCCATCGAAGTGGCGAGCGACCGCTATTGGGGCGCCCAGGCGCAGCGATCGCTGGGCAATTTCAAAATCGGCTGGGAAAAGCAGCCTCTGGCAATCGTGCGCGCACTCGGCATCGTCAAACAGGCGGCTGCCCGCGCCAACATGGCGCTCGGACGCCTCGACCCGGCGATCGGCGACGCCATCGTCAAGGCCGCACAGGAGGTGATCGACGGCAAGCTTGACGAGCACTTCCCTCTCGTCGTGTGGCAGACGGGCTCCGGAACCCAGTCGAACATGAATGCGAACGAGGTCGTTTCCAACCGTGCGATCGAGCTGCTCGGCGGCGTCATGGGTTCGAAGAAGCCGGTTCACCCGAACGATCACGTCAATATGAGCCAGTCGTCGAACGACACCTATCCCACGGCCATGCACATCGCCTGTGCGGAGCGCGTGATCCACGATCTGCTGCCGGCGCTCAAGCACCTGCACAAGGCGCTCGAAGAGAAGGTGAAGGCTTTCGATCACATCATCAAGATCGGCCGCACCCATACGCAGGACGCAACGCCCCTGACGCTGGGACAGGAGTTTTCCGGCTATGCGGCGCAGGTCGCCTCCTCGATCAAACGGATCGAGATGACGCTCCCCGGCCTTTGCGAGCTCGCCCAGGGCGGGACCGCCGTCGGCACCGGGCTCAATGCGCCGGTCGGATTTGCCGAGAAGGTCGCCGAGGAAATCGCTGCCATCACCGGCATCGGCTTCACTTCCGCGCCGAACAAGTTCGAAGCGCTGGCCGCCCACGACTCGATGGTCTTCAGCCACGGGGCAATCAACGCCACCGCCGCCGCGCTCTTCAAGATCGCCAACGACATCCGCTTCCTCGGCTCCGGCCCCCGCTCCGGCCTCGGCGAGCTTTCACTGCCGGAAAACGAGCCGGGCTCGTCCATCATGCCGGGCAAGGTCAACCCGACTCAATGCGAGGCGCTCACCCAGGTCTGCGTCCAGGTCTTCGGCAATCATGCGGCGCTGACCTTTGCCGGCAGCCAGGGCCATTTCGAGCTCAACGTCTACAATCCGCTGATGGCGTACAACTTCCTGCAGTCGGTGCAACTGCTCGCCGATGCGGCTATCTCCTTCACCGACAATTGCGTCGTCGGGATCGAGGCGCGGGAGGACAACATCAAGGCGGCGCTCGACCGTTCGCTCATGCTGGTGACTGCGCTTGCGCCGAAGATCGGCTACGACAACGCGGCCAAGATCGCCAAGACCGCCCACAAGAACGGTACCACGCTTCGCGAGGAGGCCGTCGGCGGCGGTTACGTCACGGACGAGGAGTTCGACGCCGTCGTCCGCCCCGAAACCATGATCGGCCCGGCCTGACCGCACTTCATGCGGCCGCGGCTCGACATGGTGCCGCCGCCGCGGCCGCCTACCACATCGTCTTCGCGGCGCGGCCGGGCCATTCCCGGTCGTAGCTTTCCTTGTCGAAATCGGCCTTGGCAGCTTTCAGCAACGCGCCCGGCGTCGGCAGCGAGGCCGCATCGGCGAAGCGCTCCGCATTCCAGAGCTGCGAACGGATCAGGGCCCGGGCGCATTGGAAATAGACCTCGCCGATCGTGACCACGATGACGCTGCGCGGATGCTTCCCATCGACCTCGAAGGAACCGGTCAAGGCAGGGTCGACGCTGACGACGGCGGTGCCGTTGATGCGGATGGTCGTATTCGATCCGGGCACGAGGAAGAGCAGCGCCACTCTCGGATCGCGCACGATATTGGCAAGCGAGTCCACCCGGTTGTTACCGCGCCAGTCGGGCAACAGCACGGTCTTGTCGTCCGCGATGCGGACGACGCATTGATCGTCGCCCCGCGGCGAACAGTCGAGTCCCTCAGGACCAACGGTGGCGAGCGCTGCGAAGGGCGACGCTTCGATCATTTCCCTGTATTCGGCCGTCAGTGCACTCGTTACCTTGACGATCGATGCCTCGCTCGTTCCGCCATAGAGCGCCTGCAACTCCTCGACCGTTCCGATAATCGTCATCTCATCCCTCCTGCAACGGTGCTACGGCTGTCACGCCGAAAATCGCGATCTCTGCGCGCCCGTTTCGAGGAATAGCATGACGGCCTGATGACGCCATCAGGCGATTTTTGACATGGGAGCCTCTTTCCTGCGCTCCCAGAGGAATTCCGTGATCTTCTCGATGACCGGAGCGGCGGAAACGATGCGGCGATGCCCGAGACCGTTCGCCCAGTGCAATTCTACATTTGGCCCGACGGCGCCGTAGCGGCGCGCGTGATCGGCCGGGACCTCCTTGTCATCCTCGGCATGGATGACCAGAACCGGCTTGCGGAGTGCCGCCAGGATGCGGGTGGCATCGAAACCCTCAATGCGACGCCCGGAGAGCCGCTCCACCATGCCCTCGAAAGCTGCCTGCGCCTTCGGCGCGAGCCCCAACGTCCGGCCGAAGCCCCTGAAGAGCCATGTCATTTCGCTTGGCGCACCGATCAGGACCAGTTTCCCGGGAACGCGCGCCGGTACATCGCAGAGCACTGCCCCGGCCGCGCAAGCAAGGCTCGCGCCGCCGAAGGAATGGCCTATACCGACATCGAATCCGTCGAAATGGCGCCACGCCGCATCGATCGCCCTCACCGCTTGCGGCATGGTCAGCGTCCGCCCGGGCGACGCTCCATGTCCCGGCAAGTCGAGCGCCACCACCTCAGCGCCCGAGGAGAGCAGCCCGTCGATCAGCGTTGCCAGATAGTCGCTGCGAGATCCCCAGCCGTGCGCGACCAGTACCCGCGGCCCGCGGCCGCCCATCCGCCGTTCGAAATGCCGAGCGGCAGCCCAGCCGCCCGCAAAGGACAACGTGACCTTCCGCGATCGTTGCATGATCGGGACTGCCGCTTTGAGCAGCGCCGCCTCCTTGCCGTTTTTTGGCTTCCGGCTCGGGGTGCGGCAGAATATCCAGAATGCGGACTTGCCCGCCTTGTCGGCCGAAAACGCGGAAACGGCCTTCAGCGATAGACGGATGACCTTGATCGCAAAGGATGGCATAGTGGCGCTTTCTAATGTTCAACCATGAACATAATTGTACAACGATGAACAAAAAGCAAGCACAGATCGAAAGCCACCACTTTCCCTGGGATCATCCTCGTTTTCGAAGTTGGATCGCCGTTGCCCGCGCCTGTCAGCTGATGCAGCAGACATTGACGCGGCGGCTGACCCATCTCGATGTGAAGCCGCCGCACCTGGACATCCTGGTCAATCTCTACCGTTTCGACGGCATCACCCAGCAGGAGCTTGCACGCAAGCTGCTCGTCGGCCGCTCAAACATGAGCATGCTGCTGCCGCAGCTCGAAAAGCGCGGCCTCATCGAAAGGCGGGGCGACGCAAGAGACAAACGCGTGTTGCGTCTGTCGCTGACCTCAGCAGGAAGGACCTTGACCGAGGAGGCAATGGAAATTCAGACGGCGCTCATCGAGAGTTCGCACGGCGGGGAGCCGATCGAGGACTGCGTCAAGGTCGCCGAGTCGATGGAGCGGATCATCGCCACCTTGCTCAAGGACGATGAGTTGGCGGCGGGAGGCTGAACGAGGCTTCCCCGGTCGGCGGTTACCGGACGCTGCCAGACGTCAGCGCGGCTTTTCGGGCTTGTCGCGCGACATACCCTTGTCGGCGAGTTCCTGCTCATAGGCCTTGAACAGCTCTTCGCCTTTCTCGCCGAGCTCTCGCAGATAGGTCCAGGTGTAGATGCCGGTGTCGTGCGAATCGTCGAAACCGATTCGCACCGCGTAATTTCCCGTCGGCTGGACCGAGATGATCTGGACGTTGCGCTTGCCCGGGACCGTCACCCGCTGGCCGGGGCCATGTCCTTGCACCTCTGCCGAGGGCGAGAGGACCCGCAGGAGTTCCGCGGAAAGGTCGAAGGCCGCGCCGTCGTCGAAGGTAACGGACAGGCGGTGGCGATCCCTAGATATCCGCAGTTCGGTGGGCCAGAATACGCTCATCGTCATTGCTCCGTGTTCGTCCCCGTTCAAGTAAAGCAGAATTGAACGGCCGGAAATCGTCCGCAGACGGCTTTCCAGATATTTGAAACAGTTTGCGACAGGATGCGCCTTGACGCGACCCTTTTTGACCACGACATTGAATGCGCAGGGAGAAAAGACTTGAACACGGCCGCTATAGACCAGACCGACGCCAGACCGCTCGACACCACGACTGCCCCGATGGTCGATCCATTCGGTCGCGCGGTCACCTATCTGCGCGTCTCGGTCACCGACCGCTGCGACTTCCGCTGCACCTATTGCATGGCGGAACACATGACCTTCCTGCCGAAGAAGGACCTGTTGACGCTGGAGGAACTCCAGCGCCTCTGTTCCGCCTTCATTGCCAAGGGCGTGCGCAAGCTGAGGCTCACCGGCGGGGAGCCGCTGGTGCGTAAGAACATCATGTTCCTCATTCGCGAACTCGGCAAGGAGATCGAAGCGGGACGGCTGGATGAACTGACACTCACCACCAACGGATCGCAGCTTTCCAAATTTGCCGCCGAACTCGTCGATTGCGGCGTGCGGCGGATCAATGTCTCGCTCGACACGCTCGACCCCGACAAGTTCCGCCAGATCACCCGCTGGGGCGAATTGGCAAGGGTGCTCGAAGGCATCGATGCGGCGTTGGCAGCCGGATTGAAGGTGAAGATCAATGCGGTCGCCCTCAAGGACTTCAACGACGCCGAGATACCGGAACTGATGCGCTGGGCGCATGGCCGCGGCATGGATCTGACGCTGATCGAGACCATGCCTATGGGCGAAGTGGACGAGGACAGGACCGACCATTACCTGCCGCTCTCGGAGATGCGCAGGCGGCTCGAGGCCGACTTCACGCTCAGCGACATCCCCTACCGCACCGGCGGCCCGGCGCGCTACGTCGAGGTCGCGGAGACCGGCGGCCGCCTCGGCCTGATCACGCCGCTCACGCACAATTTCTGCGAAAGCTGCAATCGCGTCCGGCTGACCTGCACCGGCACGCTCTATATGTGCCTCGGCCAGAACGACGCCGCCGATCTGCGCGCCGCATTGCGCGCCACCGACGACGACGCCTATCTCGCGCAGGTCATCGACGAGGCGATCGGCCGCAAGCCGAAGGGCCACGACTTCATCATCGACCGCGAGCACAACCGCCCCGCCGTCGCCCGCCACATGAGCGTCACCGGGGGGTGAGCCTGCCCCTCATCCGCCTGCCGGCACCTTCTCCCCGCAAGCGGGGCGAAGGAACAAGCGGCAATGCCTTGCTCGGCTCTATGTCACATCTCCTATCGCACCGGTTTTGAAGCGCTCAGATCTTTGATCTGCTGGATGTTTTTGTCCTTTAATCGGATAGGATTTAAGGAACATGCAGTAGGGATTCGCCATGCCGGGAAGGCTCGCGCCGTTCGGCCACAAGCTATCAGGAATGAGAATGCGCTCGTCAGCCAATTTCCGCGGCATCGTCTTCATGTGCCTCGCAATGATCGGGTTCGCCTGCAACGATGCGCTGGTAAAATCGGTCACCGGCGTCATGAATACAGGCCAGATCATGTTCATGCGCGGATTGCTGACGACGCTGATGGTGGTCGTAGTCGCATACCGCTTCGGCGCCTTCCGGCCGGTTCGGACGATCTTCAGGCCGGCCATACTGCTGCGCATCGCCATGGAGGCGCTTGCATCGGTGACCTATATCTCCGCGCTCGGCCAGATCCCGCTCGCCAACGCTTCGGCGATCATGCAGGCACTTCCGCTGGCGGTCACGCTCGGCGCCGCGCTGTTTCTCGGCGAGCCCGTCGGCTGGCGGCGGTGGGCGGCGATCGTCGTAGGCTTCGCCGGCGTCCTCATCGTATTGCGCCCTGGTCCCGAGGGCTTCACCGCGGCGGCCCTCACCGTCGTCGCTTGCGTCTTCTGCACCGCGACCCGCGACCTCTGCACCCGCCGCATCGGCACCGACGTGCCGTCGCTGTACATCACCGTGACGACCTCACTCGTGACGACGCTGGTCGGTGCGGCCCTCATCGTCCCGCTCGGTGGCTGGCAACCGATGTCTGCGACGTCTCTCAGCCACATCGCCGGCGCCAGCGTGCTTCTGATGCTCGGCTATCAGACGATCGTACTCGCGATGCGCGAGGGCGAGATCTCCGTCATTGCGCCATTCCGCTACATGAGCCTTCTCTGGTCGGTCACCCTCGGGGTCGTCTTTTTCGCAGAGACGCCGGACCGCTGGATGCTGGCGGGCGTCGCCATCATCATCGGTTCCGGCCTTTATACTTTCTATCGCGAGAGCAAGCGCGGCCGGCAGGCGGTCGCGCAGCGCGCACTCGGCGGCCCCCTGGAATAGCTGAGGACGTTCTCGATGACAGGCGCCCCCTCCCATGCCACATTCCCTCCGGCAGTCATCCTCGCCGGCGGACTTTCTTCGCGCATGGGGCGCCCGAAGGCAGGACTCTTGCTCGGGGGCAGGAGCATGCTTACGCGCGTGATCGAGCGCCTCCGGCCACAGGTCGCCGGCATCGCCATCAATCTGAATGCCGATCCGGATCCTGCTTCTGCGTTTGGTCTCGAGGTCGTGCCGGACACGATACCCGGATTCGTCGGCCCGCTGGCCGGCATTCTGGCCGCCATGCGCCATACTGTGCGCAAGTCACCGGGGGCTAGCCATGTGCTCACCGTGCCGGTCGACACGCCCCTCTTTCCCAAGAGCCTTGCCGCCCGGCTGAAGACCGCCATCACGTCCGGGGGTGAAATCGCCGTCGCTTTCTCGGCCGGTGAGATGCATCCGCTTTTCGCGCTCTGGCCCGTCGCGCTCGCCGATGATCTTGAGGCGTGGATTCATGCGGACGAAAAGCGGCGCGTCCGTGCCTTCATTGCGCGGCACGAATCGGCAGCGGTAGAGTTTCCCCTGATCCCGACGGCGGCCGGACCGCTGGACCCTTTCTTCAACATCAACACCCCCGAAGAGCTTCGGCAGGCTGAGGCCTGGTTGCCCTATCTGGAGGATCGCGAACCATGAACGACCCCTTGCGCCCACCGAAGATTTTCGGAATCGCCGGCTGGAAGAATTCCGGGAAGACCGGCCTGATGGTCCGTCTTGTCAGCGAAATGACCCGGCGCGGCTATATGGTCTCTACGATCAAGCACGCGCATCACGACTTCGACATCGACAAGGTCGGCGCCGACAGCTACCGCCACCGCGAGGCCGGCGCGCATGAGGTAACGATCGTTTCATCGACGCGCTTCGCAATCATGCATGAATTGCGTGGGGCGCCGGAGCCCACATTCGAAGAGATCTTGTCGCGTCTTGCCCCCTGCGACCTGGTACTGATCGAAGGCTACAAGCGCGAGCCTGTCCCGAAAATCGAGGCGCGCCGCGAGGAATCGGCCCATCGCGAACCGCTCGCTCCGAGCGATCCGCATATCATGGCCATCGCTGCCGATCACCCGGTCGCGGACACCGGGCTCCCCGTATTCGACCTGGACGACACGCAGGCGATCGCCGATTTCGTCGAGAAGGTCACGGGACTGCGTGACTGACGGTCGAGTGGACGGCAGCCATCCAAGACAAGCGCACACAGGCGGGCTGTAGAACGCACAAATAATCGGGGCCGGTTTCCCGGCCCCGATGTCAGTTCGCATGCTTCGTTGCCCCTACCGCTGCGCTACAGGGCGCACCAGCGGTGTCACGCGGCGAATGGTGACGCGGCGGTTCTCCTGCTCCGGCCCATCCGTGCGGATCTTGAGGAACCGCTCGCCATAGCCCTGGGTGACGAGGTTTTCGGCCGGGATGCCATAGACCTCGGTCAGGAGCACTGCGACGGACTCGGCACGCTCGTCGGAGAGGACCAGGTTGGACTGGTCGGCGCCAACGGCATCCGTGTGACCCTCGATGAAGAAGGTTTCACCCGGATCCTTCTCAAGGACCTTGTTCATTGCCTCCGCGACGTTGCGCATGGTCTTCGCCTGCGACATCGATACCTCGGCGCTTCCCGTCGCGAAGGTGATGGTGTCGAGATCGATACGGCGAACCTTGTCGCGCAGGCGGGCGGAGTGACGCACCTCATCGATGGTGTAGACGCGTTCGACCGGCTCGACCGGGGGTTCGGACAGGAACTCGTAGTAATCCCGGTCGGGATCCTCGGCGACGTCGACGATATATTCGTCCACCGGTATCGACAGGCGCATCGGCGGCAGATCGTAACCCACGTCGACGATAGTAGGCCGGTCTTCTTCATATTCCGGCGCGTACATCATGACATATTCCTCGCCGCCGCGATCGACGCGCGTGCGCGTCAGGATGTCTCCGTACTCGTTGTAGATGGTGACGATCCGATAGCCGCCGGGGCGGACGATCGTCTCGCGGACGCGGCCCCGCGGAAGAGTCTCGTAGAAACTCTCTTCCGAATTCCTGCGCAGACGCGGCCGGTCGTCACCGCGCACGAAGATGCGATCGCCGACGCCGAGGATGACACGATCGTCGACCTCTTCGACAACCCTCACCTCCGTCACATTGTTCTCGGTGGTGTTATTGACGGTCGTGTTGTTCACCGTGTTGTTTATGACGGTGTTGTTGATGATGTTGGTCGTCTGCGGCACTGTAAAGGTCGGAGCCTCTTCGACGCGCTCGCCCTCTTCGCTGAGCACAGCCTCGATCTTCTGCGGAATTTCTTCCCTGGCTTCGGCCGGGATCGCCGCCTGTGCCGACGCATCGTCGGTCGGTACTTCTACGCTCTCCTGCTTGGCACGCAGTTCCTCGCGCTGCTTGCGTCGGGTCTCGCGCGACTGGTTGCCGCCTGCGATGTCGGCGTCCTTGTCGCTGTCGAGGACGGCTGCGCCCCTCTCGACGGGAAGCACGACGGTATCATCCGAGGCTGCGGGATCCTCTGCGATCTTCTGCCTTTCTTCCGTCGAGCGCTCATCGACGACTTCGGGAGCCGGTTGGCCGGCGGGCTGCTCACCCTGCTGTTCTGCAGTTGCGGGTGGTTCCGCGCCAGGCACCGGCTGCTGCTCGCCCTCGCCCGTCTGTTCGGCCGGCGCCTCCGTAGCGGGCTGCTCAGCGGTCGTGCCGCCCTCAGGTTCGGCACCCGGCTGCTCGGCGGCTTTCTGCTCGTCCGTCTGCTGCTGCTCCTCGGCCTGTTGCTGGCGTCTCTTGCGGGTAGGCTCCTGTTCCTCGGCCTGCTGCGGCGCGCCCTCCTCGGCTGCGGGCTGCTGCTCTTCGGCCTGCTGCTGACGCTTCTTGCGCGCGGGGGCCTCTTCTTCGGCCTGCTGCGGAGCGCTCTCTTCGGCTGCCGGCTGCTCTTCGGCCTGCTGCTGGCGCTTCTTGCGCCGGGGGGCCTCTTCTTCGGCCTGCTGCGGAGCGCTCTCTTCGGCCGCGGGCTGCTCTTCAGCCTGCTGCTGGCGCTTCTTGCGCCGGGGGGCCTCTTCTTCGGCCTGCTGCGGAGCGCTCTCTTCGGCTGCCGGCTGCTCTTCAGCCTGCTGCTGGCGCTTCTTGCGCCGGGGAGCCTCTTCTTCGGCCTGCTGCGGAGCGCTCTCTTCGGCTGCCGGTTGCTCTTCAGCCTGCTGCTGGCGCTTTTTGCGCCGCGGAGCCTCTTCTTCGGCCTGCTGCGGAGCACTCTCTTCGGCTGCCGGCTGCTCTTCAGCCTGCTGCTGGCGCTTCTTGCGCGGTGTTTGCTGCTCCTCGGCCTGCGGCTGTTGCTCTTCCGCCTGCCCCTGTGATTCCTCCTCGGCCTGGCGCTGCTTCCGCTTCAGCAACAGCTCCTCGGGCGACGGTTGGCCCTCTCCTTCCTGAGCGACTTCGAACGGAGCGGTCAGGCTGTCAGCGAAGGCCGGCTGGATCATCAGGGACGCCGAAAGAACGGGCAAGGCCACTGTTGCGAAAAGTCTGGATCGTATCGACATTGTTTCTTCCTCTTGTTCGGAGGTCCTGACGCTGGTGTGCAACCGCGACTCCAATCGCCTCGCCCACCATGACGCCCTCGTCACAGGGCCATGATCCGCGGTCCCGGCCTTTTTTGCCTCGGCCGAAATGCCGTAGCCGCAACGCTGCAGCCGCGGATCGGTTCCGCTGCAAGGCCTATAGAAGCCGACATTAACCGGTCCTGAACGGCCCGTTCATCTTCGCGCGCAACTTCTGCGACGATCGAAGGACATGATTCGCGTCGAACAGTGGGAAGCAAAGCTTTCCAGTTGATTTTTGCAGGAAAACCGTACGAATATCGCCGCAACCGGCGGCTTGAAGCCCCGGCGCCAATTGGCATCCGCGAAACAAGAAGAACCGGATGCCGAGCCAACAGAGAGGACATCATGCGTATTTCCAGACGGCTTGCAGCCACCGCATCGGCTGCCGTTTTCGTGCTTATGGCCGGCGTTGCCATGGCAGAGGGCGAGAAGGTCGTGATCGGTACCGAAGGCGCCTACCCGCCCTTCAACAATCTCGAGTCGGACGGCACGCTGACCGGCTTCGACATCGACATCGCGAAGGCGCTTTGCGAAGAGATGAAGGCCGAATGTACCTTCGTGACGCAGGATTGGGACGGCATCATCCCGGCGCTGGTCGCCAAGAAGTTCGATGCTATCGTCGCGTCGATGTCGATTACCGAAGAGCGTAAGCAGCAGGTCGATTTCACCAACAAATACTACAACACGCCACCGGCTATCGTGGTGCCGAAGGATTCACCGATAACCGAGGCAACCGCAGCGGCCCTTTCCGGCAAGGCGCTGGGCGCGCAGGGCTCGACCACTCACTCCAACTACGCGGAAGCGCATATGAAGGAGTCGGAGGTGAAGCTCTATCCGACCGCGGATGAATACAAGCTCGACCTCGCAAACGGCCGCATCGACGCAGCCATCGACGACGTCGTCGTGCTCTCCGAATGGCTGAAGACCGAAGACGGCGCCTGCTGCAAGCTGCTCGGCACCCTGCCCATCGATCCCGTCATCAATGGCGAGGGCGCCGGCATCGCAATCCGTAAGGGCGACGATGCGCTGCGCGAAAAGCTCAACAAGGCGATAGAGGCCATCCGCGCGAACGGCAAGTACAAGCAAATCAACGAAAAGTACTTCCCCTTCGACGTCTACGGCAGCTAATCGCAGCGTTTCCTGCGAGTATCCGGCTTTAATGCCGGGAAAATCTCGGTTGATGAGAAAAATGCAACGGCGGACGGGCTTGCCCTTCCGCCGTTTTTGTTTGACAAGGAATCTCGAAAATAAGCGTCTACAGCGTCTCGCGTCCTATAGGTGCGCAAAGGCGGCTGTAACCCTTTAAGTTGCTGCATGGTTTATCGTTTGGTTATTTACGATTACAGCAAACATGCAGTAGACGCCAAAAACGGTACGGGGAATTATTGGCATGAGCGGACTGTTTGCCGCCCTTTCCGCCGGTCTCGCCTGGATCGGTGCGATCATCGATCCGCTATGCGGTCCCGCGGGGATCTTTCGCTGGTTCGGCTCGGGAACGCTACTTGCATGCGGAGACGCGGGTTGGGGCGATGAAATCGCCTATGGCTTCCTGGTCACCGCCAGTCTCGCGGTCGCAACGCTTCCGGTGGGCTTGGTCATCGGCTTCTTCGTCGCGCTCGCCAAGCAATCGGAGGAAAAGTCCCTGCGACTGGCGGGCAACATCTATACGACGATTTTTCGGGGCCTGCCGGAACTCCTCACGCTTTTCATCGTCTATTACGGCCTGCAGATCCTGGTTCAACAGTTCCTCGCGACGGTCGGCTATGAGGGAGCGGTCGAGATCAATGCCTTCGTAGCGGGAATGATCGCACTCGGAGTGGTCTTTTCGGCCTATTGCTCCGAGGTGCTGCTTTCGGCCTTCAAGGCCATTCCTCACGGGCAGTACGAAGCCGGTGACGCGCTCGGGCTGCACCGGGGCAAGACGATGCGCCTCATCATCCTGCCGCAGCTCATCCGAATCGCGCTGCCCGGCCTCGGCAATCTCTGGATGGCGCTGCTCAAGGATACCGCCCTTGTCTCGGTCATCGGCCTTCCGGACATTCTCCGGCAAACCGGGATCGCGGCGCGCGTCACCAAGCATGCCTTCGAGTTCTTCGGCATCGCCTGCGTTCTCTTCCTCGTCCTGGCGATGATTTCCTCCGTCGTATTCTCGGCGCTCGAGCGCTCGACCAAACGCGCGGAGGCGGGCCGATGAGCATTGCCGAGACCATGATCCCGCCGCAGGCGCCGCCGCCCTCCCCGCCGAAGCCCTACACCTTCTCGCGCTTTTTCGGCAGCGTTGCGCTCGGCATCTGGCTGGCGCTCGGCGTCGGCATCTTCCTGACGGTCGTCAATGGCTGGGACCCGGAAAAATTCTCCCGCTACGGACCGAGTTTCCTCTCCGGCCTCGGAGTAACGCTGACACTCGTCATCTCGTCGATTCTCATGGGCGCCGTCCTTTCGCTGCCCGTGGCGCTCGGGCGCATGTCGAAAAACAGGCTCTGGGGCTGGGTCGCCTATGCCTATGTCTATTTCTTCCGCGGCACGCCGCTCATCACCCAGCTCTTCCTCATCTATTACGGGCTCGGCAGCTTCCGTCCGCAGCTCGAAACCGTTGGACTGTGGTGGTTCTTCCGCGATGCCTGGAACTGCGCGCTCTTCACCTTCACTCTGAACACCGCCGCCTATCAGGCGGAAATCCTGCGCGGCGCCATCGAAAGCGTGCCGCGCGGCCAGCGCGAGGGGGCGGCCGCGCTCGGCCTGCCGGAGCGCGTAGCCTTCTTCAAGGTCATTCTGCCCCAGGCGATGATCGTAGCGCTGCGCCCCTACGGCAACGAAATCATCCTGATGATCAAGGGCTCGGCAATCGTGGCGATCGTCACGGTCTTCGATCTCATGGGTGAGACGCGGCGCGCTTTCTCCCGGACCTTCGACTACCAGATGTATATCTGGGCGGCGATCCTTTATCTGCTGATGGTGGAATTGCTGCGCAACATCTGGGGCTGGCTGGAAGCCCGCCTGACCCGCCATCTGAAGCGCTAAACGCGTTTGGCCGCAGGCCGTATTCCTGTAGCTTGGCAGCACTCGCCGTCATATGCTGCCAAGCGATTGTTTTTGTAAGCGATTTCTCGCTTTATTCACCTACATTAAGGCTTGATTAAGCAATCAAGCGCTCCATCATAGAGACCAACCTTTGTGAAAAGTGAGGTCCGCATGACGAACGACATGGAACTGCAGCTCAAGGGTTACGGGCTGACGACGGCTCAGATACTTTATCGGATGCCCGACCACCCGGCTTTCCTGCAGACATACATCTGGCAACACTACGACATCGCGCCGGACTTTCCGGAAATGCACAGCTTCCTCAAATTCTGGCAGGAGAAGCTGGACGGCCCGCTGCATTCGGTACGCTATGTGCACCGGAAGTTGATCTCGGCGTCCGAATGGCGGGCTCTCAAGGGAGAGTTTATCGTCCACTAGATCACGATGTTTTCAGGTCGGGTCGACCTAAAAACATGAACGTGATCGATTCAAGAAATTGGAGCGGGATGCGGGCGGAAAACCGCACACACTTTTCCTCATCCTGCTCCAGGTTCCGGTGCACGTCGTTGTCGGATGGGTCAGACGGATCGGGTGATGCCGCCGTCGATACGGATGTTCTGGCCGGTGATATAGCCTCCGCGGTCGCTTGCGAGCAGCGCGATCAACTCGGCCACCTCCTCCGATGCGCCGTAGCGTCCCATCGGAATCCGCCGACGGCGTTCCTCCGTTTCAGGCAGACTGTCGATAAAGCCGGGCAGAACATTGTTCATGCGGATATTGTCGGCGGCATACCGGTCGGCAAAGAGTTTGGTGAAAGCCGCAAGCCCGGAACGGAAGACCCCCGACGTTGGAAACAATGGGTCGGGTTCAAAGGCAGCGTAGGTGGAAATATTGACGATGCTGCCGGATTTCTGCTCCACCATGATCGGCGTCACCAGCCGGGTCGGCCGCACGACATTGAGGAAATAGACATCCATCCCCCGGTGCCATTCCTCGTCGGTGAGTTCGAGCACCGGAGCCCGCGGGCCATGGCCTGCCGAATTGATCAGCGCGTCCACGCGCCCCCAGGCGTCATAGGCCGTATCGACGAGCCGCTTCAGATCGTCGTTCGACTGATTCGATCCGGTGACGCCGATACCGCCGAGTTCCTTTGCGAGCGCCTCGCCCTTGCCGGACGAAGAAAGGATTGCAACCCTGTAGCCCTCTGCCGCCATCCGCCGTGCCGCCCCGGCCCCCATGCCGGAACCGCCGGCCGTGACGATCGCCACCTTCTGTTCGCTCATCTTGTGCTCCTTTTGGCATGACCGAGAGAAGCGCAGTTGAAGCAGGCCTGCGCGCCGGCATCAAATGAGAATTTCTGAAGGCGGCATCAGCAATGCGGCGCAGCGGCGCACGCAGCGTCTCAGACATGAACCTCGCCATGAGCCAATTCGCCGGCGCCTGTCGCCCTGTGGAGGGAACCGTAGAGCACGACCGCATAGAAGAGCGCGACGCCAATCGCCACGGCAACGCCCGGCACCGGACCGAGAGCGGCGTTCTCGGCAACATCGGCCCAGGAACGGACATGGCCGAAGGGCTCTCCCGTGCTCGAAATCTTCGGGGAGGAAATCTTCAGTGCCCATGCCAGGAGCAGGATCAGGTACATCCAGCAATAATTGCGCTGCAACCGCCGGCAGAGGGCCTCCCTGTAGCCCATCAGGAAAGCCGGCTGGCGCAGGCTCTTGGCGACCGACACCGACCATCTGAAGCTCGGCGTGCCTTCAGGGCACAAGATCTGCGCGAAGTAGCCGCGTTCCATCTGGCGCACGCGGGCACGATAAACGTCGAAGAAACGGTAACGCCGCGCTTCGATCAGCAGCAACAGGCTGATGAGCAGCATGGCGAAGAGAAGGACACCGTGATGGGACGACGGCGTCGAGAGCGAAACCGAAAGCATCGCTGCGACCACGGTGATCGCCCAGTTCGATGTTCGGTCTATGCGGTCCCGCCAACCGGCCATCCGCCCGATTTCGCCGCGATAATAGTGGATGATCGCGTTGATCGTCTCCTGCGGTGTCTGCGGCAGAGGCGGCGTTTGCCGCTCCGGTATCTCCGTTTCCAATGTCAACGGGCTCAATTCGGCAGACATCGGCATTCCTCCGGATTTTTCATTCTTTTAGGAATGATGACTCCTTTTCGATCAAGGTTAAATGCCGCGCGCCCCGACCTGGTCAAAATCTTTGCCGCAGGCGATTGTTCCCATTATTCTGCTCACTCGGGAGACCCTCCCTCGCGCCGCGAGATCTTATGACTCCGCAGGAATCGGGGGCCACTTACAGGAACGGCCGCGACCGGCGATTGTCAAAGGCCGCCGGGGGTCGTAAGAAGCGCCCATGACGCAGAAAATCAAGAAGATCGACGAGGAAGCCCTCGCAGAGGCCTATAACCGCGCGCTTGCCTTGGAGAAGTCCGGGCATTTCGACGCGGCCGCCGCCGCCTATCGGGAAGTTCTGGAAATCGACCCGGAGGACCACGGCGGTGCCGCCGTTCGGCTGGCATCGATGGGCCGCGGCGAGACGCCGCTCAAGGCTTCGGACGCCTATGTGGCAACGCTCTTCGATCAGCACGCCGACGTCTTCGACAATGTTCTCGTCGACCAGCTCCACTATTGCGTGCCACTGCTCGTGCGCCAGCGGATTCAGGCGCTCGGGCTCGGACCGTTCAAGCGCGTCCTCGATCTTGGCTGCGGCACCGGGCTGACCGGAGGTGCGCTGCGCGACATGGCGGAAGACATAACCGGCGTGGACCTTTCGGAAAACATGGTGGAGATCGCCCATGAGAAGGACCTCTACGAGACGCTCTATGTTGCAGAGGCGGTCGATTTTCTCGACGACAATGACGACGAACCGTTCAACCTGATCGCCGCAACCGACGTCCTGCCCTATATCGGCGCATTGGAGCCGCTGTTCTTCGGCGCGGTTGACAACATGGTGCCGGGCGGGCTCCTGATCTTCTCGAGCGAGAGCCTGCCGGACGAGACTCCGGCGGGGCAAGGCTTCGCCGTCGGACCGCACCAGCGCTTCGCCCACTCGGAAACCTACCTGCGCGAACGCCTGGCGGCGACCGGGTTCGAGATCGTCGACATCACCGACATCACGGTGCGCATGGAGGAAGGCGAGCCGATTGCCGGCCAATTGGTGATCGCCCGCTTCAAACCCTGATTGAAGGCTGCTGCGACCGCGGCTATCGTCGGGCGGAACATGCCATCGCAAACGGAGTCTCAAGGAAATGGCCAAAGTCGCATTCATCGGTCTCGGCGTAATGGGATACCCGATGGCCGGTCATCTCAAGGCCCGCGGCGGGCACGATGTCACGGTCTATAACCGGACCGCCGCCAAGGCGGAGCAATGGGCAGCGGCATTCGGCGGCCGGACCGCGGCAACGCCGGCCGAGGCGGCCAAGGACCAGGATTTCGTCTTCGCCTGCGTCGGCAACGACGACGACCTCCGCTCCGTCACCACGGGAGAGAACGGTGCCTTCGAAACGATGGCACCCGGGTCGGTCTTCATCGACAACACGACGGCATCGGCCGCGGTTGCGCGCGAGCTCTATGCGGCGGCGGCGGCGAAGGGTGCGCATTTCATCGACGCGCCGGTCTCCGGCGGACAGGCCGGAGCGGAAAACGGCGTGCTCACCGTCATGTGCGGGGGCGATGCGGGAGCCTTCGACAAGGCCAAGCCCGTCATCGAAGCCTATGCCCGGATGGTCGGTTTGATGGGCCCCGCCGGCGCCGGCCAACTCACCAAGATGATCAATCAGATCTGTATCGCAGGGCTCGTCCAGGGGCTCGCAGAGGGAATCCATTTCGGCAAGAAAGCAGGGCTCGACATCGAGAAGGTGATCGAGGTCATCTCCAAGGGAGCGGCCGGTTCCTGGCAGATGGAAAATCGCCACAAGACCATGAACGAAGGCAAGTATGACTTCGGCTTCGCGGTCGACTGGATGCGCAAGGATCTGGATATCGTCCTCGCCGAGGCCCGGCACAACGGCGCCAAGCTTCCGGTGACCGCCCTCGTCGACCAGTTCTACGGCGACATCCAGGCGCTCGGCGGCAATCGCTGGGATACGTCTTCCCTGCTGGCCCGCCTCGAAAAATGACGCCTGGTCCGGCGTCGACGGCGGAAGAGATCATCGAACACCTCCGCGCCCTCGGCTCGGACGCGAACATCGCCGGCATGGCGCGCTTCGGCATTGCGACCGAAACCGCCCTGGGGCTTTCGAACGTCCAGCTTCGCCGCGTCGCCCGCCTGGTAAAGACCGACCACGCCCGCGCCCTCGACCTCTGGACCTCCGGCATCCGCGAAGCACGCCTGCTGGCAGCGTTCACCGCGGACCCGAAGGCGCTGACGCTCGCTGAAGCGCGGCAATGGGCGAATGCCTGCAACTCCTGGGAAGTGGTCGATACCGTTGCCGACCTCTTCGTCGCAGCGCGCCTCGAGCAAGTCATCATTCCTGAATTCGCCGCCGATGAGCGGGAATTCGTCCGCCGCCTGGCCTTCGCGATGATCGCAACAGCCGCCGTGCATCTCAAGAAGGAGCCGGATTCGACGCTGCTTGCCTGGCTGCCGCTGATCGAGACTCATGCGGCCGACGAGCGCAACTTCGTGAAGAAGTCGGTCAACTGGGCACTCAGGCAGATCGGCAAGCGCAACCCCGCCTGCCACGGCCCGGCCCTGGCGCTCGGGCAAAAGCTCGCGGCCAGCACGGACCGCACGGCGCGATGGACGGGCAAGGACGCGCTGCGCGAATTGACGAACGGCAAGGTCCGCCAGCGACTGGGGCTTCCCGCATGAAGGTCGCCTACCCGGGCTTGACCGGGGGATAACCACCCGGCCTTCTAATCCTCGCTCGATTTTGCCTGGTCGATGACCATGTAATCGAGCGGCAGCTGCGTCGTATATTTGATCTGCTCCATGGCGAAGGCCGAGGAAACGTCGCGGATCTCGATCTTGGCGATCAGACGCTTGTAGAAGGCATCATAGGCCGCGATATCCGGAACGACCACGCGCAGGAGATAATCCACGTCGCCGCTCATACGGTAGAATTCCACCACTTCCGGAAAATCCGCCACGACTTCGGAAAACCGCCGCAGCCACTCCATGGAATGCGAATTGGTGCGCACCGACACGAATACGGTGACCTTGGTGTTGACCTTCACCGGATCGAGAAGCGCGACACGGCGGCGGATCACGCCCTCCTCTTCCATCTTCTGGATGCGCCGCCAGCAAGGCGTGGTGGAAAGCCCGACCTTCTTTGCGAGGTCGGCTACGGCCAAGGTCGAGTCTTCCTGCAAAAGCCGCAGGATCTTGCGGTCTAGGCGATCCATGGAAAGTCCTCTCGAATATTTTTCCCTCTATAGCGCGGGATTTATGAAAATAAAGAAAATTGTTTCAGATCGTCAGCGCCTGCACCCGTTCACGCAGGAAGGGCAGCAGCTCGGCCTCGAACCAGGGATGACGCCGGAGCCAGCCGGTATTGCGCCAGCTCGGATGCGGCAGCGGCAATACGGAGATGCCGGAATTGCGTTTCGCGTAGCGTTGCCAGTTGCGCACGGTCTCCGTCATGGATTTCGGACAGTCCGTTCCGAGATGCCAGCGCTGCGCGTAATGGCCGACCGCCAGCACCAGCTCGATCTGCGGCATCGCGTCCATCGCCCTCTGCCGCCACAGCGGCGCACATTCGCTTCTCGGCGGCAGGTCGCTGCCGTGTCTGTCGTAGCCCGGAAAACAGAAACCCATCGGCACGATCGCGAAGTTTCGCTGATCGTAGAATGCCGCCCGGTCCACCGACAGCCATTGCCGCAGCCGATCGCCCGAAGCATCGTTGAAGGGAAGACCGCTTTCATGGACCCGCAGGCCGGGCGCCTGCCCGGCGATCAGAATCCGAGCCGACGCGGAAAGCACCGCCACCGGCCTCGGCTCGTGCGGCAGCCGGTGGCCTTCGCCGCGCGCCGGCTCGTCACGGCACCGGCGACAGACCGAGATCGCCGCCCGCAACGCCTGCAGCTGCTCCTCAGTCACCGCCGATCCTCGCCATGATCGCGCTCGAATGCTCCTGAAGCCATTGGATAATGATCTCCAGCCAGTCACCCGCCCGGTGCGGGGCCTCCTCCGCACCGCCGTTCGAACGCCGCCATTCCTGCGGCCTCACGAAATCGCCTCCCCAGAGACCCAGCCGGCCGGTTCGCGCCGTTTCCTCTTCGTCACGGTAGAGCCCATAGCTGACCGCATGACCGGAGAGGACCATCTCTCTTCCGAGGTCGGCCCCGCCAGCCGCGCAGACACCCAGTTCCCGGCCATAGCGATCGCGGCCATGGAGCCGGCAGACGGTTGTTGTTCCCGCGACGAGAGCAACCAACCGTCGCCGCGCCTGCGCGCCGCAGTCCCACGCGGTTTCCCCGCGTCGGCACATCTGACCGATCTCCGGGGCATCGATGCCTTCGATGCGTATGCGGCGCCCGTCGAGCCGCAGGCTGTCGCCATCGCTCGCCGACGCCGGGCCGCTCAACTCGCCGGTCACGGGGCGTTCCGGCGCGGGCAGCTGCGCGGCTATATAGGCGCCGATACCGAGCGGGACCAGGAAGATCCACCCGCCGGCCATGCCGCCGCTGCCGGACGGCCTTTTTCGCCGCGCGGGAACTCCGGAGCGACCGAAGCCAAAGCGCCTTCCAGCAGAGCCCGGGCCTGCGCCGCTGCCGCCGACAATCCGAAATCTGCGGTTCTGCGACTTCACGCCCAGCGCCTCCTCGTGTTGTTCCTGCCCGCGTTCCGACCTCGAAAACCGCAATCGCGCCACAATGGTTGTCGAATCCTTCATGGGGGCAGCAACTTCTTAAGGATTGCATCCTAGAGTGCAAGCTGAACCCAATCCTGACCAGAAGCATGAGCATCGCCGCCAGCACATCGACCGACAAGATCATCGTGGACAAGTCGCGGAGCCATCGAAACAAGGCTGTTTCGAAGACCGTTCGCGCGACGCGTCAGCGGCTGCAGACCGGCACATCGGCACCGTCCGGCTTCGAACGGGAAATGCTCCTGCTCCACATCGAGTCCGTGCTCCACGGCGCGATGGCCCTGCCTCTCCTCGTGATCCTGATCGCCGCCAGCGGCATCTACCTCTCTGGCGACCCGCATATTCTCGCCTGGGCCTTGTTGGCGCTTTCGGCGCATGCGGTCACCATCTTTCTCGCGCGAAAGGCCAAGCGCGAGGATGTCGTCACCGAAAAAGTGTCCGTCTGGCGCCGCCGCTTCCTCGCAAGCCAGATGCTGACCGGCCTGTGCTGGGCGATCTTCACGCTCCCGGACTGTGCGTCCTGCGGCGAGATCGCTTCCGGACTCTTCGAGGGAACGGTGCTCTTCATTGCCCTTGCGGTCACCGCCATGGGCACTTTCCTGTTGCGCAACGCCCTCTACTACACGTTTCTGCCGGTCCTGGCCGCGCTCGGCTTCTCCTCACTCAGGACCGGTGACGCGATCGATATCGGCCTCACGGGCATTCTGGCGCTCTCGCTCGTCTTCCTGGCGTTCATGACCGACAGGATGAACCGCGCCAACGTCCATATTCTCTCGGTACAGTCCGAAAAGGACGATCTCATCGCCGAACTCGAGGTGGCGAAGTCCATGTCGGACGAGGCTCGCCGCCGCGCGGAAGAAGCGAACCTCGCCAAGTCCCGTTTCCTAGCCTCGATGTCGCATGAGCTGCGCACACCGCTCAATGCCATCCTCGGCTTCTCAGAGGTCATGTCGACAGAGGTACTCGGGCCGCTCAGCAACCCGACCTACAAGGAATACACGCTGGACATCCATCGCTCCGGCGAGCACCTCTTGAATCTCATCAACGAAATTCTCGATCTTTCGCGTATCGAAGCCGGCAAGTACGAGCTCAGCGAGGATGCGGTAAACCTGGCAGAGATCGTCGAGGATTGCATCGGCATGGTTCAGCTCCGCGCTCGCGGCAAGAACATAACCATCGGCCATCAGTTCGAACAGGCGATGCCGTCTGTCTGGGCGGACGAGAAGGCCATGCGCCAGGTGACGCTCAACCTTCTTTCGAATGCCGTCAAGTTCACCCCGTCGGGCGGTGAGGTCAGCGTGAAGGTCGGCTGGACCGCCGGCGGCGGACAATATCTTTCGATCAGGGACAACGGCCCCGGCATTCCGGAAGAGGAAATCCCGATCGTCCTTTCCGCCTTCGGCCAGGGTTCGATCGCCATCAAGAGCGCCGAACAGGGTACCGGCCTCGGACTGCCGATCGTCCAGGCGATCCTCGCCAAGCATGGCGGCCAGTTCATCCTGCGCTCGAAACTCCGGGAAGGCACCGAGGCGATCGCCATCCTGCCGCCGCGTCGCGTACTGCAGAGCTTGCCCCCGGTCGAGGACGTCCCTTCCCTCACCCGACGGCGAAGGAGCTTTGCCTGATCATCTGCATGCGCCGCCGCGTTGCTGGTCAGCCCAGGAAGCGAGCGAGAAATATCACGTACAGCGCATAGGCCGCATTGGCGAGAATGAGGCAAAGGCACGCGAAGGAGCCGAGATCCTTTGCGTTCCTGCCCATTTCGGAGATCTCCGGCGAGACGCGGTCGACGATCTCCTCGATCGCGGTGTTGATCGCCTCGAAGGCCATCATCAGCAGAAACAGGATTGCCATCGCGACGTACTGGAACAGGTTCGCGCCGACGATCATGAACGCGACCATCGCGACCGCGAAGGCGATGAGTTCGTGCCTGAATGCCGCCTCGCCGATCAGGCGTTTCGCACCGCCGAAGGAATAGCTGGCCGCCGCGAAAAGATGCCGGATACCACGATGCTTGTGGACCGGCGCGGCGGTGCCGTTGCGGGAGGTAGTGTTCTTGGCGTCCATTTCGTCTCGCGGGTTGGGAGAGGGCACAGCTTCGACGTTCCTATTGAGGCGAATCAAAGGCGGCACCAATGCCGCATTGCGAGGCCACCCGAACCGATGACCCGGCGCTTCCCGGATATGCGAGAAGCCGCCGCGCATCAATAGCTGCACGGCACGAGCATAGCACGCATGACGGCCAATCGACAGCAAGCGCCGGAGCGTGCCCTACTCCTTGTTGCTTACGCCGGCCTGCGCAAAGGTCGCCATGCCGCTGTGGCAGGCAGCCGCCGCCTTGACGATGCCTGCTGCAAGAGCCGCACCCGTGCCTTCGCCAAGCCGCATGCCGAGAGCCAGGAGCGGTGTCTTGCCGAGTTTCTCGATCGCCCGCATGTGACCGGGCTCGCTTGAAACATGGCCGATCAGGCAATGGTCGAGCGCCGCCGGGTTGGCGGCCTTGAGGATCGCCGCGGCCGCGGTCGCGACGTAGCCGTCGATGATGACGGGCACCTTCTGCATCCGCGCGGCGAGAATTGCGCCCGCCATCGCCGCGATCTCGCGGCCGCCAAGCCGCCGCATGACTTCGAGCGGATCGGACAAGTGGTCGCGGTGCAGCGCAACGGCCTTTTCGACAGCAGCGATCTTGCGCATGAGCACCTCGCCTTCCGAACCGGTGCCGGGGCCGACCCATTCCCCTGCCGTGCCGCCATAGAGGCCGAGATTGATGGCGGCTGCGATCGTGGTGTTGCCGATGCCCATCTCGCCGATGCACAGCAGATCCGTGCCTCCGGCGATCGCTTCCATGCCGAAAGCCATGGTGGCGGCGCAGTCACGCTCCGAGAGAGCCGGTTCCTCGGTGATATCGCCGGTCGGATAATCGAGCGCCAGATCGAAGACCTTGAGGCCGAGGTCGTGTGCTACGCAGATCTGGTTGATGGCAGCACCGCCGGCGGCGAAGTTCTCGACCATCTGCGCCGTCACCGAAGCGGGAAAGGGCGTCACTCCCTGACGGGTCACCCCGTGATTGCCGGCGAAGATCGCGACAAGCGGCCGGTTGACCGCCGGCGGACGTCCCGTCCAGGCGGCAAGCCAGAAGGCGATTTCCTCGAGGCGCCCGAGAGCGCCGGGCGGCTTCGTCAATTGCCCGTCACGCTCGCGCGCCGCAACGAGTGCCGCCGTGTCCGGCCCAGGCAGATTGCGCAGTAGTTCGCGGAAATCATCAAACGGCAGGCCGCTGGCGCTCATGGATCATCCTTGCAATGTGAAACTCGTTCGGGGCACGTCATAGAGTGTGAGGCCGCGCGCGGCAACGGCATTTGCGCCAATTGCCGTCGTCTCGCATGATCCCGCGGAACGCCGGGCGATTCGGGATGCGGGAGACGAGATGGCAGATGTTCGCGAGCTCTGGGACGACGTCGCACGGTCGGTTGCCTTCTTGAGCCGCATTCCCGTGCCGGATCGATATTTCCGCGGCTATGACGGCGGGCTCGGCCGCGCCGTGCGCGCCTTCCCGCTTGCGGGTATCCTGATCACCCTTCCTGCCGCCGCGATAGCGTTCATTCTGGGCGCGCTTCACGCGAGCTCGCTCTTCAGCGCCTTCCTCGTCGTCGCGGTGCAGGCGATGGTCACCGGCGCCCTGCATGAGGACGGCCTTGGGGATACGGCCGATGGTTTCGGCGGCGGGCGCGATCGGGAAAGCGCGCTGGAGATCATGAAGGACAGTCGGATCGGTACCTATGGCGCGGTTGCCCTCATCCTTTCCTTCGGCCTTCGCGTCTCCGCCCTTGCCGCCTTCCTGCCGCTGCTGACGCCGACAGGCGGTGGAATTGCGCTGCTGGCCACCGCTGCGCTGAGCCGCGCCGCGATGGTCTGGCACTGGTCCCGCCTCCCCCCTGCCCGCCGCGGCGGGGTCGCCGCCTCGGCGGGTGTTCCCGAGCCGGGGGCGACATCGGTTGCGCTCGGCTCTGGCGTTCTCCTCGCGCTCGTGCTGTTTTACCTCGCCGGCATCCCGACCGTCGCCGTCCTGCTTTCGTTCGCCGCTTTCGGCCTTGCCGTGCCAGGCTTCACCCGGATCGCCTCACGCAAGCTCGGCGGCCACACCGGCGACACCATCGGCGCCACCCAGCAACTCACGGAGATCGCCGTTCTGGGCGCTCTTGCACTGGCCATCTGAAAGGCCGATATATTTTCGAACGAAACAGCAGAGCATTGTCCTGATCATGGAATCTCCCTGCATTCTCGTCTGCACGATCGACGATAGGACCGGCTACTGTTTCGGCTGCGGGCGCACACGTCAGGAGATCGGCGCCTGGACGCTCTACACCGACACCGAACGGCACAGCATCATGCAGGCCTTGCCGGCGCGACTGGAAACGGTCGAGCGCAAACCGCGGCGGGAGACGCGCCGGTCGCGCATGGCGCGAGAACGAAACGGCGCATGAGCAGACTGATCATCCTCCTCGCAATACTCGGCATCGGCCTCGTGCTGCTGATCCTCAATCACGATTCCGGCCGAACTTTCGGCATGAACAACGACGACTTCGGGCAGCTCGTTGCCCTCGGCGCTCTGGCAACGCTTTTTGCGGCTGGTATCGTCAGAAGCCGCCGAACACTGGGAGAAGGGCTGACGCAGATCGCGATCTGGCTGCTGATCGCGCTCGTCCTCGTTGCACTCTATGTCTACCGCTTCGAGCTCCAGTCCGTCGGCGACCGGGTACTGGCGGGCCTTATGCCCGGCCGGGCAATGGTCATCACCGACAGCGAGGGTCAGCAGGAGGTGGTGCTGCACAAGCGGATCGACGGCCACTTCGCCGCCGATGCGACGATCAACGGGCGTGAGGTCAGCATGCTTGTGGACACCGGTGCGAGCAGTGTCGTGCTCACCCATGAGGACGCGGCCAGGGCCGGTCTCGAGGTCGCAGATCTCGGCTACACGATCACTGTCATGACCGCGAACGGGCCGGCACTTGCGGCCCCGGTCATCCTGCCGGAGATCGCCATCGGACCGATCCGGCGGACGAATATCCGCGCCATGGTCGCGGCCGAGGGGCGACTCGACAGCAGCCTGCTCGGCATGAGCTTCCTCTCGACCCTCGACTTCCTGCAGATGCGCAGCGACGAGCTTCGGCTCAGGGACTGAGCCCCCAGCAGATCCAGCCTCAGTTACGCAGCTTGTACCCGGTCCGGAATATCCATGTCAGGGCGGACATGCAGAGGGCGAGAAAGACGAGAATAATTGCCGCGCTGGCGAGCGGATTTACGTCGGAGATCTCGAAGAAGCTCCATCGGAAGCCGCTGATCAGATAAAGGACCGGGTTGAAGTGGCTTACTGCCCGCCAGAATGACGGCAGCATGTCGATCGAATAGAAGCTGCCGCCGAGGAAGACGAGCGGCGGGACCACCAGCATCGGAATGAGGTTGAGCTGCTCGAAATCCTTCGCCCAGATGCCGATCAGGAAACCGAACAGGCTGAAGGTCACCGCCGTCAGAACGAAAAAGAAAAGCATCACGAAGGGATGGGCGATGCTGAGATCGACGAACAGCGAGGCCGTGACAAGAATGATCGTGCCGATCATCATCCCCTTTGTCGCCGCCGCCCCCACATAGCCGAGCACAATCTCCAGCATGGATATCGGTGACGACAGCACCTCATAGATCGTGCCGGTAAACTTCGGGAAATAGATACCGAATGAGCCGTTGCCGATGCACTGCGTCAGAAGCGTCAGCATCATCAACCCGGGCGTGATGAAGGCGCCGTAGGAAATCCCGTCTATTTCCTGGATGCGCCCACCGATGGCGGCGCCGAAAACGATAAAATAGAGCGAGGTGGAGATGACGGGCGACACCACGCTTTGCAGAAGCGTGCGGCGTGTGCGCGCCATCTCGAAGAAATAGATGGATTTCACTGCTTCTATGTTCATCGTCCCGCCTCCACGATCTCAACGAAAATATCCTCGAGCGAACTCTGCCTCGTGGAAATGTCCCGGAGCCTAATGCCCGCCTCGGCCAAGGCTGCGAGCAGCGACGTGATGCCCGTCCGGTCAGCGCTGGTGTCGTATTCATAGATCAGGCGTTCGCCTTCGCCCTCAAGCAACAAATTGTAGGAGGCGAGAGAATCGGGAACCCGCTCCAGAGGTTGGGCCAGATCGACGCGCAGCTGCTTGCGTCCGAGTTTCGTCATCAGCGCATTCTTGTCCTCGACGAGCAGTATCTCGCCGCTGTTGATCACCGCGATCCGGTCGGCGATCTCCTCCGCTTCCTCGATGTAGTGCGTCGTCAGAATGATCGTCACGCCCGAAGCGCGCAGCCGCTGGACGACCTCCCACATGCTCTTGCGCAGGCTGACGTCGACACCGGCCGTCGGCTCATCGAGGAAAAGGACGCGCGGCTCGTGCGAGAGCGCCTTGGCGATCAGCACGCGCCGCTTCATGCCGCCGGAAAGCTCGCGCAGCGTGCTGTCCTTCTTGTTCCAGAGCGAGAGGTCTTTCAGCACCTTTTCGATATGCGCCGGATCCGGCTTCTTGCCGTGAAGCCCGCGCGAGAAGGAAACGGTGTTCCACACGGTCTCGAATGCATCGGTGGTCAGTTCCTGCGGCACCAGGCCTATCATCGCCCGCGTCTGGCGGAAGTCGCGCACGACGTCGTTGCCGCCGACGGTAACCTTGCCGCCCGTCGCATTGACGATACCGCAGACGATCGAGATGAGCGTCGTCTTGCCGGCGCCGTTCGGACCGAGGAGGGCAAGAATTTCGCCCTCCTCGATGTCGAGGCTGACGCCTTTCAGAGCCTGGAACCCCGAGGCATAGGTCTTCGACAGATTGGAGACGGAAACGATTGGCGCCATGAAACATATCCGGGGAAGAGGTGCAAAGTCGGCAGGGTGCTGCTCTATATGGGCCGATTCACATGGATTTGCAGCCCATCCAAGCCAAATTTGCGTTGACACTCCGTCAAATCAGTCGCGTCAGCGGCAGAATATCTGATAGAGCGCCATTACCAGCCTTACGGCCTTCTCCTCGGCGAGCCGGTAAAAGATCTGTTTGGCGTCGCGTCGTGTCGCGACGATACCAGCCTCACGCAGCACGGTCAGCTGTTGCGACAAGGACGGTTGGCGGATGCCGAGCATCTCTTCCAGCTGGCCGACCGAGTGCTCGCCTTCGATGAGCGTGCACAGGATCATCAGCCGGCTCTGGTTCGCCGCCGCCTTCAGCAGCGCCGCAGCTTCGTCTGCCCTTTCGGTCATGCAAGGGCGTATATTCCGGAATTTGGTCACCGTTCCCATGGTCAGGCCCTCAGCCCCACGCTGCTCCCTTGAGCGCGTTGAACTTCAGGTAACGGGCGCCATCGGCCTCCGGTTCCGGCAGACGGCCGCCGCGGTCCGTACGCTCGCGGCACTGGCGCAACTGGTCCTCGATGGAGGCGTTACGCTAGTTCTCGGAGCGGGCGTAACGGGCAATGCGGAGCGTGACGGAGGCCTTTCTGATCGGTTATTCGCTCTGCGCGGTGTCCAGAGCGTCGATGATGGTCTTGAACGGCAGGATCAGGCTGAGCGGGCTGCTGTCAAGCAGTGGCATTGCGCCGAAACGCTCGTACCAGCGCGCCGCCTTTTCATCCTTGGCGTCGATAGCCAGCGCCACCCCGCCGACCTGCGCGGCCACGGCCAGCGCCCGCGCGCCCGCTGCCAGCAACAGATCGCCGCCAAGCCCCTGACCCTGCAATGGCAGCGCTACGGCCAGTCGGGCAAGCCGGTAAACGGCGACCTCGTAGCGCCCCAGCCTTTTGGTCAGGAAATCGGGGACCTTTGCGAAGGCAATCGAGGCAGGGCTGATGGAATAGTAGCCGAGGATGCTTTCGGGCGCGGACGGAGCCACCGCCACGAAGGTCTTGGAGCCGCCGCCCTCATGGTTCTGGCGGGCATGTCGGCGCAGATATTCGTTCAGTTCCGGCGTGCCGCAATCGAACGCCTTGCGGTCATGGTTGCGTCCGATGGGCTCTTCGCGCCAGTCAAGCACTCTTCCCGCCTCGGGCAATGCGGCGGCGTGCTGCGGCAAGCAGAGCCGGCGTCGGAGCGGGCGGGTTTTCCAGAAGGTCGAGCAGGCGCAAGGAGTCCCGCTCCGAGAGCGAGATGCGTTCGGCGTTCTCGACCACATCGAGGGCGGCGGGCAGAACAGCGCGCATGATGAAGCTGGTCACGTCCAGCCGCTCATGGGCGGCGGCGGCGGTGAGAAGCCGTTTTTCCTCGCGCGTGGTGCGCAATTCGATGCGGTCGTCACGGTTGGGAAGCGTCTGGGCCATATCGATCTCCGTTACGTACGGACGATACCCGTACCACTAAAGAAAATCAAGATGGTTACTTCTCGTCGTCGGATTCGGCGCGGGTCATTGGCGGCACGCATGGCCTTCTCGAAGTCCTCACGCGCCACGCGCCTGCCGATCAGGCGGGGATGGACAGTACCACCGCGAGCCGCGCGGCGACGTCGGTTTCGTTGCCGGCATCTCCATCAGTTGGGCGATTGTCATTAGCCGGCCTCTCTTTGTCGGGGCGCTTTCCGTCCGGCCGCTACGAGGGAACGAGGCTGATTTGCTTGTTGCTGTTCCTGCGATGCTCACTGAACGCCGCCGTGATCGCGCGAAGTGTTTCGCGCGTTTTGGGGTCAGTCAGGGACGAGTGCAGAACGATGGACAATGACGGAATTGACGGCAGGTTGAGCATCTGGCTAACCTCGATCATGTCCGCAGTTGCCAGCCGACAAGGGAATGCAGCAACCGCAAGACCGGCGGACAATGCTGCCGTCACCGCCGAGGTGCCGCCAACGAATACCTCGGTCCACCGAATCGAAGGGGCATCGCAGAGGCTAATACCGAATCCGGTCTGTCGAGCAGGGGCGCTTTCAGGCCGCGCCTAGTCGCAATGCCGGTAGCCGGATTTGCGCGTCCTCAGATCGAAGTGAAAATGGTCTTTGTGGAAAGGATCGCTGCCGGGGCCGAGCACGGTGTTGAAATACTTGCAGCTATCGGTGCGCACGGCCTTCAAGAGCCCTCTTTCGCGGAAAGCGAAGAGACCTTTCCTGCGTACATCGATTTCCTTGCCGTTTTTCAGCACGAACTTGCCGACGTCGATCGCGTTGCCGCGCGCATGTTCCGACATGGGATTGCCGCGCCGGGAGTTCATCGTCCGGCAGGAATAGCCGCCGAGCGGCTTGATCGTCTTGACGCCCGACCAGTAACGGTAGCGCGACGATGGCGCGAGCTCATACTTCACCCATTTGGCGAAGGCTTCCGTCACCTGGCAATTGAGCTTCACCGCGGGCTTGACGCCGATATTGCCGGAAAGGCCGCTGAGCTCGATCGGGTAGTCGATGCCACAGGACGGTCCGTTATGGACTCGCGGAACGTCGCGGAAGACGACCCCGAGCTTCTTCAACCGCTGCCGGCACGCAATCTCCGAGCCCGGCATTTCGCCGGTAAACTCCGGCGCCGACAGCGGGCTGCGGGCGCGCGGTATGAAAGCGACCTGCTGCGGCTCTTCCGTGCGCGTCGCCCGCTGCGGCTGGAGTACATGCGTTCTATTCGCTTCCTCGGCCGCGCTCTGCGCGGCCGCAAGGGGCGGCAGGTCGGGATCGTAGCCGGGATTCGCCTCAGCCACCGGTACCGGCTGCGGCGCTCCGGCAAGCTGGCGCACATCGCTGTCGCCGACACCGGCTACGACCGGCTGCGTCGTATTCCCCTCGGCGATTTCACCGGCCTGCTCCTGCGCCAGGCCGACGACCGGTTCGACGCCGAGCATGGCGTCCATGTTCACCCCCTCGGGCGGAACCGTCATCGATCCGGCCGCGGCGACCTGGCCCTGCGGCGCAACGGCCGCATTATCGGAAACCGGTGCAACCGAGGTCTGGCTGGCCATGGCGACCGGCTCTGACGACGGATAGGCAGCGACTTCCTGCTCCGGCATGGCTGCAGGCGCCGGCCTGATCGCGCCGACACGAGAGCTCCCGTCGATCCGGGCCGGTGGCGCAAGCACGTCTGTCGTGCAGGCAACGAGTGGAATGGACAACAGCAGCGCCGCCAATGGACGATGAAGAAGAGAAACATACGCCATACTGATTGCCGCCTTCATCCATGACAAAGCTTCGGCCTTGTCCGTGCGCCGCCTGCCCACAGCCGAGAATGAACGTGCGGAATGTCGCCAAACGGGCGCTCGGTCGAGAAAGTCGGCTTTGCAAAGCAATTTAAGCAAACGTGGTAAACGAAGCCTTGCCGGCGGCACGCCAAATCAGGCGAGCGGGCACAAAAGACAAGGCCCGCATCCTTACGAATGCGGGCCTTTTCAACGTCGGTTTTCGTCCGGTTAACGGCATTCCCCGGGATGAGCCACGCGGAACCCGTCCGCCCGTGCCTCGCAGGCATTCGGGAATGTTCTTGATCGTCCGTTGCGCTCGCCGCAGACCGGCGCGAATTCCCGGGTGCAGAATTGCGGCTGCTGCGGGCGATCATCCTCGCGGCGGCATTCGCCGGGTGCGACGACGCGAAAACCCTCGGCGCGCGCCACGCATGAATTGGGGAAGGTCTGCCTTCTCGGGCCGCGCTGACCGCACACCGGCGAAAACTCGCGCGTGCAGGCTTGTTCTTCCGGCGGACGGGATGCCGGGCGGCATTCGCCGCGATGAACGACACGGAAGCCGTCGGCGCGTGCCTGGCAGGCATTGGGGAAGGTCCGCATGCGATTGCCGCGCTCGCCGCAGACCGGCGCGAATTCCATCGTGCACATTTGCGGGCCTGGCGGGCGGATCGGCCCCGGACCGGGGCGCGGTTCGTCGACGACCACGGTACAGGCAGAAAGGAAGCCGGCGGCGGCCAGGAAGATGGCGGCAGACTTCATGATGAAACGCTTGAAAGGCAACACAGGTCTCCCCCTTGACTGGGATCTCGGATGCGGCCGGATCGGCGCGCGATAGCGACCGTCCTTCCGTCGCACCATCTCGCCTGTCTTGCGGCCACGCGTCAACTCCCGCGAGATGCGCCATCCACTCACCACCGACAGGAGCAGGCTCACCCGCCCGAGCGACGCAGGTTTAACGAAGAGGCCTACGTCCGTCCGAACGCAGGCCTTGTCGCCGCTACGCTTGCTGTTATCGTTTACGCTGCCCTGCCATAGGCCGGCTGCGCGCCCCGTTCCTCGAGCCTGAACTGTTCGAGCAGCGCCTTCAGCTCACGACTTTCCTGCGCCAGTGTCTGGCTTGCCGCGGTCGTCTCCTCGACCATTGCCGCGTTCTGCTGCGTCATCTGGTCCATGCTGTTAACGGCCGTGTTGACCTCCTGCAGTCCGGTCGCCTGTTCCCGAGCAGCGGTCGCAATCGCGGCCACCTGCTCGTTGACACGGTTGACCAGAGCCTCGATCTCCATCAGCGCATCGCCCGTCGAGCGGACGAGTTCGACGCCGGCGCCGACTTCCTTCACCGAGGTGCCTATCAGCGCCTTGATTTCCTTTGCCGCGCCGGCCGAGCGTTGCGCGAGTTCGCGGACCTCCTGGGCAACGACGGCGAAACCGCGGCCGGCCTCCCCTGCCCGCGCCGCCTCGACGCCTGCATTCAGCGCCAGCAGGTTCGTCTGAAAGGCGATCTCGTCGATCACGCCGATGATCTGGCTGATCCGGCTCGATGAGGCTTCGATCCGCCCCATGGCATCGATCGCGTTGCGCACGATATCACCGGATTTTGCGGCGCTCGCCTTCGTCTCGTCGACCATGTCGCGCGCCTCGAGGGCACGACCCGACGCATGACGTACGGTGGAGGTGATCTCGTCAAGAGCCGCGGCTGTCTCTTCAAGAGCCGCCGCCTGCTGTTCGGTCCGGCGCGACAGGTTGTTGGCCGCCTCTGATATATCGGCGGCACTGCCATGGACGATTTCGGTGGATCGGGAAATGGCGCCGATGACGTCGCGAAGCGCGGCGACCGCCGTGTTGAAGTCGTCCTTGAGCTTGGCATATTCCGGCGCGATCCGGGCGACCGCGGCGGTGAGGTCGCCGTTTGCCAGCCGCTCGAGCGCGGCGCCGAGCGTCTCCATCGCCTCGGCCTGGGTTGCGGCAGTCGTACGCTGGCGCTCCTCGTGGCCGCGCCGTTCTGCGTCGAGGCGGTCCTGCTGCTCCGCCTCGCGCGATCGCAGTTCGAGGCGCTCCCTGACGGAGTCGCGCAGGACGACGAGCACCTTCGCCATCTGCCCGATCTCGTCGGCGCGATCGGTTTCCGGAACATCCGAGGAAAGGTCCTCGTCTGCGATCGCCCGCATCGAGACCTTCAGCTTTTCGATGGGCCGAACGACGCTGCGCACGATCGCCAAAGCCGCCATGAGGATCGCGAGCGCTGCCGCGACCAGAATGCCGGCCATCTGCCAGGCGCGCTCGCGGAACATGGCGGCGAGATCGTCTGCATAAACACCGGTGCCGACCACCCATCCCCAGGGCTCGAAACCGGCCACATGCGAATATTTCAGCACGGGCTCGTCGGCGCCGGGCTTCGGCCAGTAATAATCGACGAAGCCCTTGCCGTGCGCCTGCACCGTC
This sequence comes from Ensifer sp. R1-3, assembly GCF_056739175.1. NCBI lineage: Bacteria > Pseudomonadati > Pseudomonadota > Alphaproteobacteria > Hyphomicrobiales > Rhizobiaceae > Ensifer > Ensifer sp. R1-3. The sequence goes on along the minus strand of NZ_CP096515.1, from coordinate 746,984 downwards.
TTGACGAATTCCACGAACAGGAACTTGCCGTTCGGGTCCTTGTTCTGCGTCAGGTCGGCGCCGTCGAGTTCGGGCTTGATCGGATGCATCACCATCTTCGGATGCATATCGTTCACCCAGAAATAGCCGCTGTCCTGATAGCGCATCGCCCGGATCGCCTCCAGAGCGCGGCCCTGCGCCTCCTCGCGCGTGAGCGTTCCGGCCTTTTCCTGGGCGTGATAGGCGTCGAACACCGTGATCGCGTTCTCGTTCATCGCCGCGAGCATGGCCTTGCGCTCGGCAACCAGCTTGTCCTGCGCCTGGATCAGTCCGAAGGTCAGCGCCGCCGCCATCGTCAAAAGCGCGAACGCGACCAGCGCGTAAAGACGCGCTGAAATCCGAATTCTTCTCATCCCCTGCCTCCATTTCGAGGCATGCAGAATATGAGCGGCTATTTGCAAAGCTCCTAACAAACACTCACTAGATTTGAGGGTGATCAAATTAACGATAAAACCGTCACGCGTGCCGCCTTTGCTTCTTCAGCGTGGAATTGTTCCGGCGCCTCTTTGCTCGCCTGACGGCAGTGCGTTAAACCTTGTTCGTCAACAGGGAGACAGGCCGAATGAACGCAGCAAGCAAGCCGAATGGCGAACTGACCTTGCGCACGCTCGCAATGCCCGGCGACGCCAATGCCGCCGGCGACATCTTCGGCGGCTGGGTCATGGCGCAGATGGACCTTTCCTGCGGTATCCGGGCCGCCGAGCGCGCCAGGGGCCGCGTCGTGACTGCGGCGGTAAAGGAAATGGCCTTCGCCATGCCGGTGAAGATCGGCGACACACTCTGCATCTATACCGACATCGTCACGGTCGGGCGGACGTCGATGACGCTCAAGGTCGAGGCATGGGCGCAGCGTTACCTCTCGCATGTCATGGAAAAGGTCACCGACGCGATCTTCGTGATGGTGGCGCTCGACTCGACCGGCAAGCCGACGCCGGTTCCGTCCGAGCAATAGGGGCCGCATTCATGGAGCAGGTGCAGCCCGATCCGGCGATCTTTTCGCACATACGCGTCGTCATGGGCATGGTGATCAGCCTCTCGCTTGCGCGGCTCCTCAGCGGTGTCGCGCTTTTCGTGCAGCACCCGGGCAAGACGAAGGTCTACTGGATACACCTCGGCTGGGTGCTGTTCATGTTCGTCTTCCTCGTCCATTTCTGGTGGTGGGAGTATCACCTGCACTCGCTGGCGGTGATCGACGTCAGCGTCTACCTGTTCGTCATCCTCTATAGCTGCGTCTTCTTCCTCCTCTGCGTCTTCCTCTTCCCGACGACGCTCGACGAATACAGCGGCTACGAACATTATTTCATGTCCAGGCGCGCCTGGTTCTTCGGCTTCCTCGCCATCGCATTCGCAGTCGACCTCATCGACACGGCCTTGAAGGGCAAGGCCTATTTCCAGTCCTTCGGGATCGAATATCCGCTGCGCAACGCGGCCTATATCGCGCTCTGCATCATCGCGGCGATCACGCCCGACCGGCGCTTCCATGCGTCTTTTCTGGTGGGCGCGGTTCTTTACCAGCTCACATGGATGTATCGCGCCTTCGACCTTCTCGATTGACAGGGGCAAACGCCCCTCGTGGCGACGTCTCACCCCTTGAAGATGAACGACGCCCCGAGCGCGATCAGCGCGAAGCCGATGAGCTGATGCCAGCCGATCGGTTCCTTCAGCCAGAAAATCGAGAAGAGGACGAAAATGGTAAGCGTGATCACCTCCTGCATCGTCTTCAGTTGCGCCGCCGAATAGACCGAATGTCCGATGCGGTTCGCCGGCACGGCCAGCCAATATTCGAAGAAGGCGATCCCCCAGCTGGCGACGATGACGATGTAGAGCGGCGACGAAGTGAACTTCAGGTGGCCGTACCAGGCGAAGGTCATGAAGACATTGGAGAGGAGCAGCAGGATGACCGGCCAGACATAGGCAGGATTGATGGCAAATGGCATGGAAACCTCGGGAAGAGCGCGAATCGCACGCCGAGGATGCTCCGCCGGGTGCCGGCGTTGCAAGTGCCTTCGGCTGCCAGTGCAACGATGCGACCGTCGGTTCAAGCCGCCGCCTCGAAGGTCCGGGAAACCGACGAGAAGATCGCAGCTTTCCGTTTCCCTTTTGTACTCGTTCCCCCTTCACTTTCGACCTGACTCTGTCCATATTCCCGCCATGGCCAGATCAACGAAGAATTCCCCGAAGAAATCGTCGGCACCCGGCGGTTTCGAAGAAGCCCCGCAGGCGCCGCTTTCCGGTACGCCGCTTTCCGGCAATGTCTCCGACTGGGTGAAGCAGCTCGAATCGGAAGCGGAAGCGAGCACCTTCGAGAGCCGGCGCGAGGTTGCCTCCAAGGCCGGCAGGCATCGCAAGAAGGTGGAGATCTCCGCGTCGAAATCGGCCCGCGGCACATCGATGGGCGGAACGACCGATCCGAAGACGCGAGCGGCCGCGGGGCTCAATCCGGTGGCAGGCCTCGATGTCGCCTTGGAGGATGCCGACAAGCTCACCTCGGGCTCCGGCGTCACCGCCACCGTCGAGGCGCTTGCGAAGCTCATCGAGAGCGGCAATCCGCTGTTCAAGGACGGCAAGCTCTGGACGCCGCACCGCCCGGCCCGGCCTGAAAAGTCCGAAGGCGGCATCGCGATCCGCATGCAATCGGACTACGAGCCGGCCGGAGACCAGCCGACGGCGATCGCGGACCTGGTCGACGGCCTCACCTCGGGCGAGCGCAATCAAGTGCTGCTCGGCGTCACCGGCTCGGGAAAGACCTTCACCATGGCCAAGGTGATCGAGGCGACACAGCGCCCGGCCGTCATTCTGGCCCCGAACAAGACGCTCGCGGCGCAGCTCTACTCCGAGTTCAAGAACTTCTTCCCGGATAACGCGGTCGAATATTTCGTCTCCTATTACGATTACTACCAGCCGGAAGCCTACGTCCCGCGCTCGGACACCTACATCGAGAAGGAATCCTCGATCAACGAGCAGATCGACCGTATGCGCCACTCGGCGACGCGTTCGCTGCTCGAACGCGACGACGTCATCATCGTCGCCTCGGTCTCCTGCATTTACGGTATCGGCTCGGTCGAGACCTATACGGCAATGACCTTCCAGATGAGTGTCGGCGACCGCCTCGATCAGCGGCAACTCCTGGCCGACCTCGTAGCGCAGCAATACAAGCGCCGCGACATGGATTTTCAGCGGGGCTCCTTCCGCGTGCGCGGCGACACGATCGAAATCTTTCCCGCCCACCTGGAAGATGCCGCCTGGCGCATCTCGATGTTCGGAGACGAGATCGACTCGATCACCGAGTTCGATCCGCTCACCGGCCAGAAGACCGGCGACCTCAAGTCGGTGAAGATCTACGCCAATTCGCACTATGTGACGCCGCGGCCGACGCTGAACGCTGCGATCAAGGCGATCAAGGAGGAAATGAGCCAGCGCCTCGCCGAACTGGAACGCGCCGGGCGCCTTCTGGAAGCGCAGCGGCTGGAACAGCGCACCCGTTACGACATCGAGATGCTCGAAGCCACCGGCTCCTGCCAGGGCATCGAGAACTATTCGCGCTATCTCACCGGCCGCAGGCCGGGCGAGCCGCCGCCGACGCTGTTCGAATATATTCCCGACAATGCGCTGATCTTCATCGACGAGAGTCACGTCACCATTCCGCAGATCGGCGGGATGTATCGCGGCGACTTCCGCCGCAAGGCGACACTCGCCGAATACGGTTTCCGCCTGCCCTCCTGCATGGACAACCGGCCGCTGCGCTTCGAGGAATGGGACGCGATGCGCCCCGACACCATCGCCGTGTCGGCAACGCCCGGCGCCTGGGAGATGGAACAGGCCGGCGGCGTCTTCGCCGAACAGGTGATCCGTCCGACCGGCCTCATCGATCCGCCGGTGGAGGTGCGCTCCGCCAAGACGCAGGTGGACGACGTGCTCGGCGAGATCCGCGAGACCGCAGCCGCGGGCTACCGCACCCTCGTCACCGTGCTCACCAAGCGCATGGCCGAGGACCTGACCGAATATCTGCACGAACAGGGCGTGCGGGTGCGCTACATGCATTCCGACATCGACACGCTGGAGCGCATCGAGATCATCCGCGACCTGCGCCTCGGCGCCTTCGACGTGCTGGTCGGCATCAACCTCCTGCGCGAGGGTCTCGATATTCCCGAATGCGGCTTCGTCGCCATTCTCGACGCCGACAAGGAAGGCTTCCTGCGCTCGGAAACGTCGCTCATCCAGACGATCGGCCGCGCCGCCCGTAACGTCGACGGCAAGGTCATCCTCTATGCCGACACGATCACCGGCTCGATGCAGCGGGCGATGGAGGAGACCAGCCGCCGCCGCGAGAAACAGATGGCCTACAATGCCGAGCACGGCATCACGCCCGAATCGGTCAAGGCGAAGATCTCCGACATCCTCGATTCGGTCTACGAACGCGACCATGTCCGCGCCGATATTTCCGGCGTCGCCGGCAAGGGCTTTGCCGATGGCGGCCACCTCGTCGGCAACAATCTCCAGGCGCACCTCAACGCACTCGAAAAACAGATGCGCGACGCCGCCGCGGACCTCGACTTCGAAAAGGCCGCACGCCTGCGCGACGAGATCAAGCGCCTCAAGGCGGCCGAACTGGCAGTGCTGGACGACCCGATGGCGCGAGAGGAAGCGAAATCGCAGGAGAGCAGCAAGCGAGCCAGCAAGGGCGTGCCCGGCACAACGGACTCCCTCCCCCTTGTGGGGAGTGTTGGGGAGGCGAAAAGCGATGGGGAGGGAAAGACACAGTCCTACTTCCAAAAGCCCTCGCTCGACAATATGGGCCCGGAGACCGACACCGAACGTCCCCTCTTCCGCAAACCCGAACTCGATGAAATGGGCCGCGACGTGGCGATCCCTTCTTCCCGCGGCCGCGGAGAAGGTGCCCGAAAGGCAGATGAGGGGCAGTCGCTATTCAGGAAAAACACCCTGGACGAAATGACCGTCGGCCGCACGGAGAAGCCGGTACCGGGACAGGCACCGGAGAAGCCGACCCTCACCCGCGCCAAGCCGGGCGTGGGGTCCTACGAGGATCCGGCCGAGGAAAAGCGGCGCAAGAGCCGGACGAAGGGCAAGACAGGGCGTCCGGGACGGTGAGCCGGTCGTATCAGAATCCGACGATCTGCTGAGCCGCTTACCGATCACGAAGCACTCGCTGCCGCCGCAGTCGCAACCGGCTCCACCCGGCGCTGGGCCCTTCCGGACCGTCGAATTGCTCGAGAGGGTCGCTGCAAGAGGCGGCCGTAAGAACGCGTCCAAAGATATGCCAACTACCCCCTTTTTTTAGTGGTAATCCGAAATGATTAGCCCGACATACCACTCAAACCCATAAATTTTTATGGAACATTTCCCTCCCGGTTAGAATTTAAGTTGTCACTAATTTAGGGAGAAAAACATGAAAACCCTGGATGTATTTCTTACGAGCACCGGCCTGGCTCTTATGTCGGTCGGTTTTTCAACTTCGACAACGATTCCCGCGCACGCCCAGAACCTTACGGGCCCCATGCTCGTGGCTGAGCAGTGCAGCCCTCTGACGGACGCCAATTACGAAGCATGCTGCATGGCTCAGAACAGAGCGGAGATCCTCACGGCCGGGCAAATAGAGCAATGCCCGCCCCTCTCCACGGCGGCCATCGGAAATCCGTTTTCCACGACCTCCACCCGCGGCGTGAATGGCGATAACGGGAGCGGTGGTAATCCCGGCGGCGGCGGCGGCGGTGGCGGCGGCGGCGATCCCGGCGGTGGCGGCGGTGGCGGCGGCGATCCCGGCGGTGGCGGTGGCCAAGACACCGGCAAGGGTAACCAAGACCATGGCAAGGGCAACCAGGACGACGGCAAGGGCAGCCAGGACAATGGCAAGGGCAGCCAGGATAACGGCAAGGGCAGCCAGGACAACGGCAACCAGGACAACGGCAAAGGCAGCCAAGATGGCGGCCTCAAAGGTAATCAGGATTAACCAGGTCACGATCACCGCGATGGCGGGAAGTCGGGCCACTGAAGGATTGGTTGCAAGAGCGCTCGACCGCGTCGACTGCAAATGACCAGGACGTCGTGCCGGCTTTTCATAGCCGGCACGACGTCCGCGCCCTGACCACGCGCATCACATGCGTGCAGATCCGGGTGCGTTGCCGGCGAGCATCCAGCTCTGAAGGTAACCACGGCCGGACGGAAACCTATGTCACAGTGGAAGTGCTCCAACGGCGGTACCCTGGCATGGACAGGCGGCACCTGCTCTACTCCGCCGCGCGCGCCTTCGCCTCCACCGCTTCCAATTCGTAGGAATATCCCTCGAGCATGGTGTAGGCCTGCTCGATCGCCTCGATCTGGGCTTCGGCATTCCTGATCGCCTCGGCGATCGACTGGCTGCGGGCGCGCAGCATGGAGCCGAGCACGTCTGTCTCGGGCCGCCGACCGAGGCGGTCGAGATGCTTGCGCACGCGGGAGCGGTGGCGTTCCAGTTCCAAAATGTGGAAGCGGTTCTTGACGATGTCGTCGGAGAGCTTGCGCCGCATCGCCGCGACCGGATCGAAACTGCCGGGCTCGCGCTCGTCGAGAATGAAATCGTTGACGAGCGTCTCCAGCATCATCAGGCCCTTCAGGTCTTTCGGGTCGGCGAGTTGCGGATCGTAGCCGGTGTCATCGTAGACTTTGCGGCGCACCGGGTCCTTCAGGAGGTCGTAGGCCGCCTGCAGCTTGCCGAACTGCTCGGCATCACCGCCGCGGTCGGGATGCGCGGTCTTCACCGCCCGACGGTAGGCCGTCCGGACCGCCCGTTCGTCGGCGTCGCGCTCAATTCCAAGGAGGGCATAGGGATCGATCACGCCGGCCACCTGCTCATCGTCAACTCGCATATTCGTCTCCGGTATAGACCTACCGGTTCGCCGCGGCAGCAGCAAGCCCGCGAGGCCCGTAGGGAGAGCGCAGGCTCAACCTAAGGCCTGTTGAGATTCGGGATACCTGCCACAGCTTGTTCGATCTCCTCATCCCTGTGCTCGTCACAGGGATCCAGCCAGACCAAGTCCTTGGGCTGAAAGAACTCTTCCCGCGCCGCAGACGCGGCGCTGCTGGATCTCTGTGACGAGCACAGAGATGAGGAGGAGGAGAGATTGCAGTCCTCCGATAGGTTTCCTAGGATCAATCTCAACAGACCTTAGAGCGGGATGAGGAAAAGTGTGTGCGATTTTCCGCCCGCATCCCGCTTAAACTATTGGTATCGATCACGTTCATGTTTTTAGGTCGACCCGACCTAAAAACATCGTGATCTAGTGCCGCGACGAAAATGTGGTCGAAACGAGGCAAACCACGGCATTCGCCCTGCGGCACATGGCACTGTGAGGTCAGGCGGGCGCTTCGGCATAAGGCATCGCCGCAGGTGCGAGATCGCAAGAACTCCCCTTGCCTTTTTCGCGGAATACTGCCAATCCTATCTCTGTTCGGGCGTTTTCAATCCCGGAGACTGGACTTTCGCTTTGAGCCTGGCTTGACGCCGGGACAGCCGCAAGCGGCATCGTAGACGTCTTTTCCCCGATATCGTGACCACTCGACGCCTTTCAGCGCATTTCGCTGAAGACGACACGTTCGCTTCCTCCCGGGGGCGCGGACACACTACCTAAAGCAACCGATGCGTGATATTGAAGCGCAGGGTTGCGGCAAAGACAGACTGAAGGAAAAGGACTTCTTCCATGGCCACCAAAGGCATCGTCAAATTCTTCAACCAGGACAAGGGTTTTGGTTTCATCACGCCGGAAGGCGGTTCGAAGGACGTTTTCGTCCACATCACCGCTGTCCAGGCCGCAGGCCTCACCACATTGAACGATGGCCAGGAGGTCAGCTTCGACACGGAGCCGGATCGCATGGGCAAGGGCCCGAAGGCCGTCAACCTCCAGGCTCTCTAAGCCTGGCGTTCGACAAAGCTTGAAGGGCGGCGCTTCGCAAGAGGCGCCGTTTTTCGTTGGAGAGCGCCCCATCCGGCCTGCCGCCCACCTTCCCCTCGCCGGCGGAGGAGACTCGCGCCGCAGTCGGGCTACTCTGCCGCCTGCCTTGCCGTTACCGCCTCGAACACCGCGTCGAAGGCAGCATGGATCACTTGCGGACCGGCGTCCTTGCGGGTGGCCTCGGTAGAGAGTATCTGACGATAGCGCCGCGCGCCGGGCCAGCCCTGGAAGAGCCCGACCATGTGCCGCGTGACGTGGATCAGCCGGCCGCCATTCTCGATATGCGCGGCGGCATAGTCCGCCATGGCGTCACGGATCCCAGACCAGAAATCCAGCGACAGTTTATGGTCATGATCGGAAAAGCCGTCGCGATCGACCGGCATGGGCTCGGCCCCCGTCAGCGGGTGGACGAAATAGCCGTCGGCGGCCGTCAGCAGGCCGCTGTCGTGATAGGCCGCACGGCCGAGCATCACGCCGTCGAGAGGAGCACCGCATGCCGGCTCTGCCGCAGTCCCGGTGGCTCCTCGCGTCGGCAGCGACAGCGGATCGAGGTGGGATAGCGCCTGATCCAGCCTTTGAAGACCCCCATTGAGACCGATGAAAAGATTCGCATTTTCCGCCTTGAGCCGGTGTACGAGGCCATAATCGAGCGGCGGAATCTCGCGATTCTCTCTCGGGCTCAGCCCTTTGAGCCATGCCTTGCGGGCATGCACCCAGACGGCATCCGTTCCGGCATCCTTGACACGCTGGACGAGGTCGCGAAGTGCTACTTCCGGATCCTGATCGTCGACGCCGATGCGACATTTGACCGTGACGGGAATCTTGACCGCCGCCTTCATCGCCGCGATGCAGTCGGCGACCAACGCCGGCTCCTGCATCAGGCAAGCGCCGAAGGTGCCGGACTGCACCCGGTCTGATGGGCAGCCGACATTCATGTTGATCTCGTCGTAGCCGAAGCCTTCGGCGATCCGCGCCGCCTCCGCCATCTTCGCCGGATCGCTGCCGCCGAGCTGCAGGGCGACCGGATGTTCCGAGGCGTCGTGGCCGAGCAGCTTTTCCCGGTCGCCTCGCAGGATCGCATCCGCGACGATCATTTCCGTATAGAGCAGAGCATGGCTCGAGAGCTGGCGCGCGAAGAACCGATAATGACGATCGGTCCAATCGATCATAGGCGCCACGGCAAAAACGGGTCCCCTGAAGTACCTGTTTTCTCCCCTCTTCCCGTCAGTTTGCACCGATTCCATCATGTCTCGTCAGCTCTCGTTTGATCCCTTTTAACCCGTTTTGCGTTGCCATTGCTACATGCGGCAGCGGTCCGAAGCTTGTAGCAAATCACGTGCACAATCGTCGAGTGAAAGAGAGATCGTTAATATAACCGATAGAAGAAACAGATCAGAACCAGATTATTGGATGTATTGTTCCTTCGCAATTAATACTGTCGATTGTATCTTGTGGCCAAAATCGGGCAGCTCTCGGCGCCTGCAACTGGATATTCTGTTGCAGATCAGTCAGTTATAATATTCTTGCGTAAGCCAGCACTTTCTGTGCCATCCTGCGCCGCGCTGGAGGCTGAGGTTCGAAACATGTCCTAAACTTTAGGGAAGGAAGCAGGACAATGCGTAGAACAGGAAAAACTATCATCGGCTCATTGCTTGGTCTCGCCTATGTCGTTGCCACGCCATTTGCCTCATTAGCGTCGTTCGATGACGGCCTGCGTCAGAGTACAGCGCTCGCCGGTCCTCATGGCGACGTCCTTGTCGTTGCCGACGCCGGCAGCGCGCCAGGCGGAAGTCAGGAGACTGGCTCAGGTGGCGGCCAGGATACCGGTTCCAGCGGCGGTCAGGATAGCGGCTCCGGCGGCGGCGAAGGCTCCGGCGGCGGCCAGGATACCGGCTCTGGTGGCGGTCAGGATACCGGCTCTGGCGGCGGTCAGGACACTGGCTCCGGTGGTGGCCAGGATAGCGGCTCCGGGGGCGAAGGCTCCGGCGGCGGCCAGGATACCGGCTCTGGTGGCGGTCAGGATACCGGCTCTGGCGGCGGTCAGGACACCGGCTCCGGTGGTGGCCAGGATAGCGGCTCCGGCGGCGGCGAAGGCTCCGGCGGCGGTCAGGACAGCGGCTCAGGTGGCGGTCAGGATACCGGCTCTGGCGGCGGTCAGGACACCGGCTCCGGTGGTGGCCAGGATAGCGGCTCCGGCGGCGGCGAAGGCTCCGGCGGCGGTCAGGACACTGGCTCCGGCGGCGGTCAGGACAGCGGCTCCGGCGGCGGTCAGGATACCGGCTCAGGCGGTGGAGAAACCCCGGCTTCCACTTCGAGCGACTGACACCAGCACCAATAGTCGCTGAATCACGATGATCTCAGGTCGGGTTGACCTGACATCATGAACGTTAGGGCGGGATGCGGGCGGAAAACAGCACACTTTTCTCCTCATCCCGCTCTACTGCCACAGGCAGAGGCGGTTGAAGCTCATTGAAACCCCGCCTGACGGAACCACTCCTGAATGCCGGCAAGGACCTCCGCCTTGGCGCCCTCGAGCGTCGGCGCGTAGCGGAAGCCTGTTTCACCGGTACCGTTGCAATGGGAGATACGCCAGGCCCAATCGCTCATGGCCTGCCGTTTCATGACAAAGGCGACTTCATGTATGCCAAGCATCGCGCAGAAAGTCCCATTCTGCAGCGGCAACCAAGTCAAACGGATTTCTGCAACCGTCACCATTCCAGCCCTCCAACAGCAGAAAAGGTATAGAATGGGGGCCAAGTGCTTGAAACCCCGCCATTTAAGGGGATGCAGCGCAATACGGGTGGCGAAGGAAAGAACAACTCCAGATAAGGGCTCGTTCGGCGATGAGCTAGCGCCCCTTCCGGCGAAGATATCCGGTCGGCCGCGGCGGCGGCGGATAGAAGCAAAATTGTGTTTCAGCAAAATTGCGGACAAACCGGAATCCCTGAGCTACATTGAAGCGCTTGGCTCGGTCTCCGGCCTTTCGCGGCAGGGAACCGGGGCTGACCCGGCAGCGTTCTTGTACATGATCCCGGGAGCGGGAAAGCGGCAGTCGAAGCCGGTGTCCGTCGCTTGTCGCCCGATAGGAACCGAACATACCCACGACGCGGGGCACGATTGCCGCGTCGCTGCGATCCAGGAGGAGAAGCATGCAGGTCTTGTGGAGCAATCCCATCGAGCTTGGAATGACCGGGGGTGACGTGCGCATGGTCAAGGGACCGTCCGATGCGCTCCGGTGCCTCGCGGACCATTGGCCTTATCGCGGCCCCTATTATGTCGCCGCGCGCAGCGCGTGCCGCGCCGCGATCGACGGGCGCCGTACCTGCGAGGAAGCACGCAGACTCTTTCTTTCCGCCGCTGAGGAGGCGCGCCTTAAAGCGCACTAGCTCACGATAGCCCGAGCAACCGACCGCGACACGTGATCGATCCTTTGCGTTTGCGGCTGCCGGTGACGATGGCGAATGGCGAATGGCGTGATCCTCCGCCTCCTGCGCGGATCATTGCTCGGCGCCTCCCAGTCGGGGCCTATGTATTCGTAATACAATTCTTGTGCGGCGCAATATTCGCCTGCACCCAGTCGGACCGCTTGAAAAACAAAGAAACCCCTAATATAACCGATCCCGAGATTTAATCCGCGAATATGGGAATGCGACCTTCGCAATCGCGCGGTCCAGCCTCGAAATAAGTCGGAAATCTTCGCCAAACCGCCCGATTTCTGTCGTGAAGGCTTCATCTTGCGGGGTTATATTTTAGTCCGTCTCACAAAAACCAATATCGAATGTTTAAGGTCCCATCAAAAGAGGGACATAAGAAAATAATACGGGAGAGCTATGATGAGAGAGCGTAATCTCTATCGTATCGTCGAAGTCAGCATGAAGCGCGAAAGCGGCCGGAAGGAAATCGGCATCATGACCGTACGCCAGGCCCTTGAGCTTCCCCAGGTACCGAGCCTCGAATACAGCCATCCGGAGCTAAACTCGCGGTCCGACGGGCGCTTCCTCACGCGTGACCAACTCGAGGCCTATGCACGCTGCGCCTGAGCCCGAGAGCGCGGCTCCGGCATCATCCTCATGCTCTGCCTATTGCAGCAGCCCGTCCGGCTGCTAACGTCCTTCTCTCCAGATTCGCTTCGGCGTCGCCCTGACTTACCGGGCGGTGCCGGTGCGTCGATTCTGCGAACGAACCGCTCGGGCCAGACCGAGACCGAATGATGGAGCCGGACGATCATGCAGACAGCCCTGACACCCCCGCCGCTCATCCTGCTGCCGATCTCCGGCAGTTCCGTCGGGTTTCCGGTGCGCCGGGTCTATTGTGTCGGCCGCAACTATGCGGCCCACGCCCGCGAGATGGGTCACGACCCGGACCGTGAGGCACCCTTCTTCTTTCAGAAGAACGCCGACAATCTTCTGCCGCCGGGCGAGAATTTCCCCTATCCGACGCGCTCTTCCGACGTTCACCACGAGGTTGAACTGGTCGTCGCGATGCGCACCGGCGGAGCGGACATTCCCGTCTCGGAAGCGGCAGATCACATCTTCGGTTATGGCGTCGGCATCGACTTCACCCGCCGGGACCTGCAGGCGGAAGCGAAGAAGGCCGGCAAGCCGTGGACGGCCGCCAAGGCGTTCGAGCATTCCGCTCCGGTCTCCGCGATCGTCCCCGTCACCGCGATCGGTCATCCCGCAAGCGGCAACATATGGCTCAAGGTCAATGGCGAACTGCGCCAGCAGGGCGATCTCGACCAAATGATCTGGAAGGTGCCCGAAATCATCGCCGAACTGTCCCGCCTCTTCACTCTCGCACCGGGCGATATCATCATGACCGGGACGCCATCAGGTGTGGGTCCCGTCACGCAAGGCGATGTCGTCGCCTGCGGCATCGACGGGATCGGCGCGATCTCCGTCAATATCGTTTGAGAAACAGGAAGAGCGAAAGTCACCGCCTTCGATTAAAGGACGCAGCCGCCATGCCGCTTTACGCTCTAGGACCGCTCAGACCGCAGACGCCGACCGAAGGCAGCTATTGGGTGGCGCCGGACGCCAATATCATCGGGCAGGTTGAGCTCGGCGAGGACGTCGGCATCTGGTTCGGCGCGACGCTGCGCGGCGACAACGAGCCGATCCGCATCGGCGCGCGCACGAACATCCAGGAGGCCGTCATCATCCATGTCGATCCCGGTCACCCGGTTTCTATAGGCGAAGGCTGCACCATCGGTCACCGGGCGATCGTTCACGGCTGCACCATCGGCGACAATTCGCTGATCGGCATGGGAGCGACGATATTGAATGGCGCGAAGATCGGCCGCAATTGCCTCGTCGGCGCCAATGCGCTGGTGACCGAGGGGAAGGAATTCCCCGACAATTCACTCATCGTCGGCGCTCCGGCCAAGATGGTGCGGACACTCGACGACGCCGCAGTCGAGGGATTGAAGCGTTCGGCCGAACATTATGTGAAGAATTGGCAGCGTTACGCCGCCCAGTTTACGCTGCTGGATTGATACGCGGCCTTACGCGCAGCTCTTGCAGTGTCCGCGGATCTCGATCGTCGTCTTCTCGGTCTTGAACTCCTGCGCCCGCACGAGCGTGGAAAGCCGATCCTCGATCACCTCGTCATGAAACTCGGTCACCTGGCCGCAGCCTTCGCAGATGGTGAAGGCCGTGACGCCGTGGTCGTGCTCGTGTTCATGCGGGCAGCTGCAGGCCACGAAGGCGTTGAGGCTCTCCAGCCGATGAACCAGCCCGTATTCGAGCAGCTTGTCGAGTGCGCGATAGACCTGCAGCGGTGCGCGAAAGCCATTGTCGCGCAGCTTGTCGAGAATGGTGTAAGCGCTCATCGGACCGTCCGAATGGGCAAGCGCCCCCATCACCAGCGACTGGTTCTTGGTCAGTTGGGGCGTAACCATCAGTGATGTCCTCCATGCGAAGTATGCGGGGCGCTCTCGATCCGGCGGCCGACCGGCAGCAGACTCAGCACGAAAAGGACCAGCGCCGCAACCACGATAGACGGTCCCGACGGCGTATCCCAATGAAGCGAGCCGAAAAGCCCGCCGGCAACGGCGACCGCGCCGATCAGCGAGGCGCAGACAGCCATGACTTCCGGAGACGAGGCGAAGCGACGGGCGGTCGCCGCCGGTATGATCAGCAGCGAGGTGATCAGCAGGATGCCGACGATCTTCATGGCGATCGCAATCACCAGAGCCATCAGCAGCATGAAAAAGAACCGCGCCCTTTCGGGATTGAGGCCTTCCGCTTCGGCCAGCTCCGGATTGACGGTCGATGCGAGCAACGGCCGCCATAGATAGACGAGCGCGAAGATCACCAGAATGCCACCGCCCCAGACGATGTCGATATCGGCGCGGGAAACCGCGAGGATGTCGCCGAAGAGGAAGCCGACGAGGTCGATCCGGACCCAGGTCATGAAGGCGACGATGACGAGGCCGATCGACAGCGCCGAGTGCGAGAGGATGCCGAGCAGCGCGTCGGTCGAGAGCGCGCCGCGCTTCTGCAGGAAGAGAAGCAGCACCGAGACGACCGAGGCGACGATAAACACGCTTACCATGAGGTTGAGGTCCATGAGCAGCGAGAGCGCCACCCCGAGCAGCGCCGAATGCGCCATCGTATCGCCGAAATAGGCCATGCGCCGCCAGATGACGAAGCAACCGAGCGGCCCGGCGACCATGGCGATGCCAATTCCGGCGACGAGCGCGCGAATGAAGAAATCGTCAAGCATCGCGCTTCTCCGTCCCGTCGTAACCCTGGAGCCGCGCGTGATGGCCGCAGCCGCAGTCCGGATCGTGGTCATGAATGTTGTCGGCCTTTTCGTGATGATGATGGCCGTCGCCCGGGAAGCAGCTTTCGGTGATGCTGCCGTCCGCATGCAGCACCCGCCCGTCCGGGAGGTGCGTGTGGTCGTGGTGATGACTGTAGACTGCAAGCGCGCCGGCGGCACGGCGGCCGAAGAGTTTGAGATATTCCGGACTCTGGCTCACCACCTGCGGCGTTCCGCGACAGCAGACATGGCCGTTGAGGCAGACGACCGTATCGGTTTCCGCCATGACGATATGGAGATCGTGGGAAATGAGCAGGATGCCGCAGCCGGTGCGGTTGCGGATCTGCTTGATCAACTCGTAAAGGGCTATCTCCCCGGAAAAATCGACCCCCTGCACCGGCTCGTCCAGGACCAGCAGGTCGGGTTTGCGGGCGATAGCGCGGGCAAGCAGCGCCCGCTGGAACTCGCCACCCGAAAGGTGCTGTACCTCGGCCTTCGCCATGTGCAGCATGCCCGTCGCTGCGAGCGACTCCTCGATTTCCCGACCTTTAAGCGGCCCCGTCAGCGTCATCAGCCGCTCCACCGTCAAAGGCAGCGTCCAGTCGACCGCAAGCTTCTGCGGCACATAGCCGACCTTCAGCCCTGCGAGCCGCTCGACGTGTCCCTCATCCGGCTTGAGAACCCCGATCGCCGTTTTTGCCGTCGTCGACTTTCCCGATCCGTTCGGCCCTATGAGGGTGACGATCTCGCCGCGGCTGATCGAAAAATCGACACCGCGCACGAGCCACCTGCCGTTTCGCCGCACCCCGGCATTGGCGAGGCTGACCAAGGGCATCGTTTCTGGTGATCGGAAGTTCAACATCAAAAAGTTCCGGCTGGTGGTTGCCACTGGCTATCGCACACGTTATAGCATAACGCAATTGATGTAATAACATAACAACGCCGTTACAAGCAATGTCCGGCCGTAAAAGCCGGCTGCAGCCACCGCACAATTCGGAGATAACGATGAAATCGACGACTGCCCTCCTGTTCGCCTCGACGCTTCTCCTGGCCTCCCCCGTATTTGCGGAGGCGCCCAATGTGGTCGTCTCGATCAAGCCGGTCCATTCGCTGGTCGCCTCGATCATGCAGGGCGTCGGCGAGCCCTCGCTCATCGTCGAGGGCGGCGCCTCCCCTCATACCTACACCATGAAGCCTTCGAACGCCGCGGCACTGCAGGCGGCAAAGGTCGTGTTCTGGGTCGGACCCGGCCTCGAGGCGTTCCTCGACAAGCCGCTCGATACGCTCGGCACAGGAGCCCAGGTGGTCGAACTCGGCGAGGCTCCCGGGCTCTCGAAGCTGAAGTTCCGCGAGGGCGGCGCCTTCGAGGGGCACGATCACGGTGAAGAGGGCCACGGCGAGGAAGCGGGCCATGAGGGGCACGAGGATCACGGCGATGCCCATGCCGGCGAAGCGGACGGTGCCGAGCACGCCGATAAGCATGACCATCACGATCATGCCGAAGGCGAGTTCGACATGCATATGTGGCTCGATCCGATGAACGCCAAGGACATGGCGACCGAGATCGAGAAGACCTTGGCCGCGGCCGATCCGGCCAACGCCGCCACCTACAAGGCAAATCTGGAGAAGTTCAACGCGCGGATCGACGCTCTCGACAAGGGCCTTGCCGAGACGGTGGCTGCCGTCAAGGACAAACCTTTCGTCGTCTTCCACGATGCCTATCAGTATTTCGAAAACCGCTACCAGGTGCGCGTCGCCGGCTCGATCACCGTCAGCCCGGAGGTGCTGCCCGGCGCCGAGCGGCTCTCCGAGATTCGCGCGAAGATCAAGGAATTGGGCGCGACCTGCGTCTTCGCCGAGCCGCAGTTCGAGCCGAAGCTCGTCAGCGTCGTCATCGAAGGCACGCCGGCGAAATCCGGCACGCTCGATCCGGAAGCCGGCACCCTCGAGGCTGGACCGGATCTCTACTTCCAGATGATGGAAAACATCGGCGCTTCGCTGAAGGAATGCCTTTCTTCGGCGAGCTAGACTGACATGGAAGATGTAACGAGCCCGTCATTCCTGTATCCGTCATTCCTGTGCTTGTCACAGGAATCCAGTCGGCCCAGGTCCCTGGGCCGAGAAGACTCTCCCGCGCCACAGACGCGGCGCTACTGGATCCCTGTGACAAGCACAGGGATGAGGGAGAAATCGGAGTCCTTCAAAAGGAACACGTAAAGTCAATAAGCCGATGCAAGGCCTGCGATCACGCCCGTTGCGAGGCTGATCAGCAGAAAGTCATTGTCGACACGCACCCATTGCTGGCCCCGCGGCGGCGGCCGCAGCTTGTAGCGGCGGTAGTCACGGACATAGGCCATGTGGCGCCGCTCGGACGGGCTCAGCCTGTGGCCGCGCGCCCAGCGGTGCTTCTTGATGATCACGCGCTTTTCGACATGCTTCTCGACGTGTCGGTCGACGCGTTTCTCGACATGTCGATCGACGTGCCTGTGGCGATTGCGATCATGCGCCTGCGCAAGCTCGAAGGAGCCGGCCGGCTGAGCAAACGCCATCGGAGTGGCGAGGAATGAGCTTGCGACGAGCGCGATCAGAAGGCGTTTCATGGGGTTTCCCTTTCGTTATTACCCCCCGAAACTAAGCCTCCCTTCCTGAACCGAATATGAAGCCTGCCATTACAAATAAGTAATGATTACCGATGCTTATAAGAGTTACCTCATAAGCGTACGGCATTTCAAACGCTGAGCGCCTGGTAGCGGAACCGGTCGAAGTCGGCAGGCGCCGCGCAACCCGAGATGTCGAAAGCGAAAATGCCGGCGAACGCCCCCGTGAAGGAACCGTGCTCGCCGCGCCCGCCTTCGTCCGAAATCACGCCGGCGTCGAGCGCCGGCCCCATGGTCAGCCACTCTGCCTGGGCCGCTCCCCGCCAGAAGAACTGGAGATCGTTGTCTCTCACCTCCATGGCGAGTTGAACTGGACCGTCCGGTACGGCGAAACCGCTGCCGACCGGATAGGTCAACCGCCCGTTCGGAAAATCGCCCGGACAGGAGAGTATGGTGAGGACGCGTCCGAGGGTTTCGTGCCGTGTGACACCGAGGGCATGGAACTTGTGCCGGTTATAATAATGGGTCAGTCCCGCGACCTGCTGATAGGTATCGGGAGCGAAATCGACGACGGCTTCTGCGCGGAAGGAATGGTGTTCCTGCCGCCGCGCCACCAGCGCCTGCTCGAACCAGCTGCCGATGCTCTCGCGGCCGAAGAGCCGGAGATGCCCGGTCCGGGCGGCTAACGAGAAGATCCGCTCCGGGATCGGAGTGCGCAGCCACTGGAACTCCGGCGGAAGCACCTGCTCGTCGAAGTCCGTTTCAAAGAGGACGCGCTCAGCGACTGTTCCCGCGGCTCCCGGCGCGGGCACGGTCACCTCGGGAACCGGCCCGCCATTTTCGAGATAGAGCCAACTGTCCTCCCGCCAGACGCATTTCTGCAACGCAGTCTCGCGCCCGAGCGTGCAGCGTCGCTGCGGCGGCAGCGGCCGGCCGCAAAGATGCGTATGATAGGCCTGGCCGTCCGGCGTCTCGACATATTGCCCGTGCCCCGCCCGTTGCAGAGCTGCCTCCGGGTGATCCTTTGAGGTGATGAGATGAACATTCGGGTGCATCTCGTAAGGTCCGTCGATCGTGCGGGACCGCGCCATGCCCACGGCGTGGTCGTAACCTGTTCCACCCTCGGCGACCGTCAGGTAATACCAACCGTCGCGTTTGAAGAGATGCGGCCCTTCGACAAGGCCGAGCGGACTGCCGGCGAAGATGTTCTTCACCGGACCCACGAGCTTGCGGGTCCGCTCGTCCCATTCCTGCAGCAGGATACCGTCGAAAGCGGGGCTCTTGGGCGAGCCGGCGAAGCTTTCCGAGCGGTGGTTCCATTGCATGTTGAGAAACCATTTGCGGCCATCGTCGTCATGGAACAGCGACGGATCGAAGCCAGACGAATTGACATAGACCGGATCGGACCAGGTGGCCTCCACCGCTTCCGCCGTCACGATATAGTTGTGGGCATCCTTGAAGTTGCCGTCCAGGCGTTTGACGTCGGTGTAGACGAGCCAGAACAGCCCGTCGCAATAGGAGAGGCACGGAGCCCATACGCCGCAACTGTCGGGATTGCCGCGCATGTCGAGCTGACTTGCGCGCTCGAGCGGGCGGCGCACGAGCCGCCAGTTCACGAGATCGCGCGAATGGTGAATCTGTACACCGGGGTACCATTCGAATGTCGAGGTCGCGATGTAATAGTCTTCGCCGACCCGACAGATGGATGGGTCCGGATTGAAACCGGGCAGGATCGGGTTCCGGATCGTCGCGGTCATCTCTTGCATCTCCCTCTTCGCGGTGCCGCATCCAGCCCCATGCTCACCGTCTTTTCAAGACCTTTCACGCAGGCGCTCCCACACCGGCGATCCTGGCAGGTTGCCACCTCTCGAATCGCGTGAAATCCCCTGCACGGGCTTTATTTTCCACGAAAGCTGCGGCGGAACATCGGCGGGAATCGCGCTTGCGTGCCTAAGTTTTGATCATTCGCCGGCGGACTGTATTCGACTTTCGTCTGAGACCCCGCCCCTATCCCGGAAAATCGGCCGTCGCACTTGAAAGCAGGCTTGAAATGGGCACTCTGCCTGTGCTTGGCAAAAAAACAAAAACCATTGCGGGGAGGAACTCGATGAAACCGTTACTCGGCTTCAGCCGATTGATCGACGCCATTACCGAAAGGATCGGCAAGGCGGTCTCTTGGCTTATTCTGGTGGCCGTGCTCGTGAGCGCCGGCAACGCCGTCATCCGAAAAGTGTTCAACATGTCGTCCAATGCATGGCTGGAGGCGCAGTGGTATCTCTTCGGCGCGGCCTTCATGTTCGCTGCCGCCTACACGCTGAGCCAGAACGAGCACATCCGCATCGACGTCGTCTACGGAATGTTCTCGCGCCGCGTGCAGCACTGGATCGACCTCTTCGGGCACGTCTTCTTCCTGATGCCCTTCGTGGTTCTCATGCTCTATTACCTCGTACCCTACGTACGGATGTCCTATGTCTCGGGCGAGCTTTCCTCGAGCGCCGGGGGGCTCATCATATGGCCGGCGAAAGCGATCCTGCTGATCGGCTTCGTGCTTCTCGCGCTGCAGGGCGTTTCGGAAATCATCAAAAAAATCGCCATCATGACCGGGAACATGGATGATCCGACGCCTTACGTCCCAGCCCATGCACCGCTCGATGACGCCGTTGCGCCGGAGGCCCGTTCATGATCGAGTTCGTCGCTGAAAACCTGGCGCCGATCATGTTCGTGTCGCTGATCGTATTCCTTCTGCTCGGATACCCGGTCGCCTTCTCGCTCGCCGCCAACGGTCTCCTGTTCTTCATCATCGGCGTCGAACTCGCGCCTTTGTCCGACTCCATCAATCTTTCCTGGCCACTGCTGAACGCACTGCCGGAACGGTTCTGGGGGGTCATGTCGAACGACACGCTTCTCGCCATCCCCTTCTTCACCTTCATGGGCATAGTGCTCGAACGGTCGGGCATGGCCGAGGACCTTCTCGACACGATCGGCCAGCTCTTCGGTCCCGTGCGCGGGGGACTTGCCTACGCGGTCATCTTCGTCGGCGCGCTGCTTGCGGCGACCACCGGCGTCGTCGCAGCTTCCGTCATCGCGATGGGCCTGATCTCGCTGCCGATCATGCTGCGCTACGGCTACGACCGGCGCATTGCCTCCGGCGTCATCGCCGCCTCCGGCACGCTTGCGCAGATCATCCCGCCGTCGCTGGTGCTGATTGTTCTTGCCGACCAGCTCGGCCGCTCGGTCGGCGACATGTATGCCGGCGCCCTCATCCCCGGCCTCGTTCTGACCGGGCTCTATATGGGCTACATCCTGCTGATGACCTTCGTGAAGCGGCACTCCATGCCGGCGCTGCCTCTGGAGGCGCGCACGCTCGGGTCCGGCGTCACCTCGCTTGCGATCGCGCTCCTGGTCGCCTGCGCGATCGCCTATGCGGCCCACGTCTATCTTTCGCCGACGCAGGGCGAAAACGCGGACATCCTCGGCGCGACGGTGGGCATCATATTCATCTACCTGGCCGCCCTCGCCGACAGGACGCTCAAGATCAACGCGCTTTCGCGGCTGGCGCAACAGGTGATCATCGTTCTGATCCCGCCACTGGCCCTGATCTTCCTCGTTCTCGGGACGATTTTCCTGGGCATCGCCACACCCACCGAAGGCGGCGCCATGGGAGCCGTCGGCGCGCTCGTCATGGCGGCCGGCAAGGGCCGCCTCAACATGGAGGTCGTCCGCGCCGCACTCGCCTCCACGACGCGGCTCTCCGCCTTCGTTCTGTTCATCCTGATCGGCGCCCGCGTCTTTTCGCTCACCTTCTACGGCGTCAACGGGCATCTCTGGGTGGAGCATCTGCTGACGGCCTTGCCGGGCGGCGAAATCGGCTTCCTGATCGCCGTCAACGTGCTCGTCTTCTTCCTGGCCTTCTTCCTCGATTTCTTCGAGCTCGCCTTCATCATCGTCCCCCTGCTCGCGCCGGCGGCCGACAAGCTGGGCATCGATCTGATCTGGTTCGGCGTGCTGCTCGGCATCAACATGCAGACGAGCTTCATGCATCCGCCCTTCGGCTTCGCGCTCTTCTATCTGCGTTCCGTGGCAGCCAGGGTGCCCTATCTGGACAGGGTGACCGGCAAGATGATGCAGCCCGTGACGACCGGACAGATCTATTGGGGCGCCGTGCCTTTCGTCTGCATACAGGTCGTCATGGTTGCGCTGACCCTGATGTTCCCGCAGATGGTCCTGCATTATAAAGGCAGCGGCGCGGCGGTCGATCCGTCGACGATCAAGATCGAGGTCCCGGGCTTCGGCACCGGCGGCGGCGGTCTTACCCTGCCCGACAATGGCGGCGGCCTCGGCCTTCCCGGCGGCTTGCAACTGCCGGGCGGCAGTCCGCTCGACGGGGGTGGCCAGCAGCCGGCCCAACCGAATACGGCGCCTCAACAGAACAATCCGGCCCCCGATCTCAGCGCACCGCCGTCGTTCAACTAAGGCCCGTTGAGATTCGGGATACCCCCGGGGCGGCTTGTTTGATCTCCTCATCCCTGTGCTCGTCACAGGGATCCAGCCAGGCCAAGTCCTTGGGCTGAAAAAACATTTCCCGCGCCGCAGACGCGGCGCTGCTGGATCTCTGTGACAAGCACAGAGATGAGGGCCAGGAGAAACGCCATCACCGATTTCGCAGCAGCCGTCATAAACACCAGATGAATCTCAACAGGCCTTAAAGCGGGATGGAAAAGTATGTGCGAACGGAAGTTCAATTTGTTGAAGCATTTTACCGGTCATCGATTCGGTGAAACGAAGATGAGAACCGATTTCGTCAGGTGATAAGCAAAAAAAGAACCCCGAAGCACCGTCGCTCCGGGGTTCTTCATTTTGCAATCCAGTCCGCAGCTTCAGATCTTGCCGTTACGCTGCTGGATCATCATGAAGGTGTCGTAGTTGTATTCCGCAATCTGTGCGTTGAGGAAATACTCGGCGCGGAAGGCTTTGATCGATTCCCAGATCTTCTTGAATGGCGCGTTCGACGCTTCCATTTCCGCGTAGACCTTGTTGGACTCGTCGAAGCAGGCCGACAGGATTTCCGGGCTGAACGGGCTCAGCTTTGCCCCCGCCGCCACGAGGCGCTTGATCGCGGAGGGGTTGAGATAGTCGTACTTCTGCAGCATGTTCGCGTCGGTCGCCTGGCAGGCCGTCCGCAGGAGCGACTGATAGGCCTTCGGCAGGCCGTCGAAGGCTGCCTTGTTGAACATGGCATGCACGGTCGGGCCGCCTTCCCACCAGCCGGGATAGTAGTAATAGGGTGCGACCTTGTAGAAGCCGAGCTTCTCGTCATCATAGGGACCGACCCATTCGGCCGCGTCGATCGTGCCTTTTTCGAGCGCCGGGTAAATATCGCCGCCGGCGAGCTGCTGCGGGACGACGCCGAGGCGTTCCATGACCTTGCCGGCGAAACCGCCGACGCGCATCTTCAGGCCCTTCATGTCGGCAACGGTCTTGATTTCCTTGCGGAACCAGCCGCCCATCTGAACGCCGGTGTTGCCCCCCGGGTAGCCGACGAGGCCCTGGGTTCCGAGAAACTCGTTGAAGAGGTCGATGCCGCCGCCATGATAGTGCCAGGCGTTCATGCCGCGGGCATTGAGGGCGAAGGGCACGGCTGCGCCGAGTGCCCAGGTCGGATCCTTACCCCAGTAATAATAGGCGACCGTGTGGCACGCCTCGACGGTGCCGGCAGCCGCCGCATCCGCTGCCTGCAGGCCCGGGACGATTTCGCCGGCGGCGAAGACCTGGATCTGGAAATTCCCGTCGGTAGCTTCGGACACGTATTTCGACAGAACTTCCGCACCGCCATAGATGGTATCCAGCGATTTCGGGAAGGACGACGTCAAGCGCCAGGTGACCTTCGGATTGGTCTGCGCAATGGCCGGCGCAGCCAGCGCCGATGCAGCAGCCGCACCCAGGCCGCCGATGCTCGCATGTTTGATGAATGAACGGCGATCCATGGTTCCTCCCTGTTTCCCGCCACGAGCAGTCCGGCACGGATCGACCGCGCCACTGCCCGTCGAGCCTTCGTCCGCCCCGTCCGGGACGTCGCAAGGTCTCTTTCCTCCTCGTTATTGCCGGCAACGCTGAAGCCCGCGAAGGCTTTGCGCACCGCGGCACATGTGCACCATACATAATCGATAATGCATGTCCAGCGACCGTTTTGCGCCGTCTTCTTCGACTTTTGTATAAGACGCCGCAAGCGGTTGGAAGTTGCCCAAAATCGAGGCAAATCAATGCATTCGAGCCAATTCAGAGCTCGGCGGATTTGGCCCAGAGATTGACGTCGGCCTCGCGGGCGTAAAGATCGATCTCGCTCAGTTCCTCTGGTGTGAAAGTGTCGTTTTCCAGCGCCTTGACGCAGTCGACGATCTGTGCGGAACGGCTGGCGCCGATCAGCGCCGAGGTGATGCGGCCTCCGCGCAGCACCCAGGCGAGTGCCATCTGCGCAAGCGTCTGGCCGCGCCGTTCGGCGATGGCGTTCAGCTTGCGGATATTGTCGATGATCCCCGGACGGATGAAGTCCTTCTTGAGGAAGTGGTTCTGCGCGGCGCGGCTGTCCTCGGGAATGCCGTTCAGGTACTTCGTCGTCAGCATGCCCTGGGCGAGCGGCGAAAAGACGATCGAACCGATGCCGAGTTCCTCCAGCGTGTCGACGAGACCGTCATCCTCGACCCAACGGTTGAGCATCGAATAGCTCGGCTGATGGATGAGACAGGGCGTGCCCATCTCCTTCAGGATTACCGCCGCCTCGCGGGTACGCTGGGAGTTATACGAGGAGATGCCGACATAGAGCGCACGCCCCGAGCGGACGATGTGATCGAGCGCTCCGCAAGTCTCTTCGAGGGGCGTTTCCGGGTCGAAGCGATGGGAATAGAAGATGTCGACATAGTCGAGCCCCATGCGTTTGAGGCTCTGATCGCAAGAGGCGACAAGATATTTCCGGCTGCCCCACTCGCCATAGGGGCCGGGCCACATGTCATACCCCGCCTTGGACGAGATGATGAGTTCGTCGCGCAGGCCGGCGAAATCGCTGCGCATGATCTCGCCGAAGGCGATTTCGGCCGAGCCGGGCGGCGGGCCGTAATTATTGGCCAGATCGAAATGGGTGATGCCGAGATCGAAGGCCGTGCGGCACACGTCCACCTTGCGCTCATGCGGCGTGTCGCCACCGAAATTGTGCCAAAGACCCAGCGAAATCGCCGGCAGCTTCAAGCCGCTCCTGCCGCAGCGATTGTACTTCATCTTCTCGTATCGGTTTTCCGCCGGTTGCCAGGCCATGACTTATGTTCCTTCGTTCGCTTCGGTGGCCTTGAATACCCCTCCCCACAAGGGCCCTCAAGAGGGAGTAGATCGATAAAGGGCCCCTCATCCGCCTGCCGGCACCTTCTCCCCGCAGGCGGGGCGAAGGGGATAGCGGCAGCCGCTCGATCACCTCTCACACCGACAATAGCAGCAGGAAGCCGGCCGCTTGTCCCTTCTCCCCATCAAAATGGGGAGAAGGTGGCGGCAGCCGGATGAGGGGCACCGGCAAGGCCCGGGCAACCGGAGGAGGGTCAACGCAGAAGCAGGCTCAGCGCAACAACGCCCGCGCCTCTTCAATACCGAGCGCCGCCGGCTGAGTGCAGGTGGTCGACAGCGTGACGAAGCTTCCCTCCTCGCCGGATTTCAGGATCGACACCATCACGTCGACACCGTGCAGCGTACGTTCCAGCGAGCAGCGGGCATCGCGCCCCTTGAGGATCGCATCGGCCATATCCGCAAGCCCCGCCGTACGATAATTGGCGATCGGGCCGGGCGGATGGTCCCAGTTGTTGACGGCGAAGGGGTGCTCCCACATTTCGAGCGGCTGGATGTCCTTGTTCCGCCCGCTCGCCTCGACGGTGCCGCCGAAGAAATTCGGATCCGGAACGAAGAGCGACCCTTCGGTGCCATAAAGCTCCATGTTCGCATGACGATGCGCCCAGACATCCCAGCTTGCCGATAGCGTGATGGTGGCGCCGTTCCGGAACTCGAGCAGGGCATGAATGTTGGTGGGCGTCTTGACCGGGATAACCTCCCCGTTTCTGGGTTCGCTGGTGATGGTCCGCGTCGTGCTTGCCATGGAGGAGAGTGCGGCTACCCGTTTCACCGGTCCGATCAGGTTGATCAGGTTTGCTATGTAATAGGGTCCGAGGTCGAGCACGGGCCCGCCGCCCGGCAGGAAGAAGAAGTCCGGATTCGGATGCCACATCTCCATGCCCGGGCTCATGACGTGGCAGGTACCGGAGGTGACCTGCCCGATCTTGCCGGCGTCGATATAGGCGCGCGCAAGCTGATGGGCTCCACCCAGGAAAGTGTCCGGTGCGCAGCCGACGGTCAGCCCCTTCCCCGTGGCGATTTTCCTGAGCTCTTCGCCCTGCTCCAGCGAAAGCACCAGCGGCTTCTCGGAGTAGACATGCTTGCCGGCTTCCAGAATGGCTTTCGAGACCGGAAAGTGCGCCTCCGGGATCGTCAGATTGACAACGATGTCAACTTCCGGATTGGCGAGCAACGCATCGATGCTCTGCGCCGTGACGTCGAATTCGGCGCCCCGTGCTTCCGCCGCCGCCGGATTGATGTCGGCACAAGCGGCGATCCGAATGCCCCTAAACAGGGGGGCGAGCTTGAAATAGGTCGTGGAAATATTGCCGCATCCGATGATGCCGACACCAAGTTCTTTTGTCATGGGACTTATCCGTCGATCAGTAGGATTGAATCGAAGCCAGCGAGCGCTTGGCGAAACGCCTGAAGTCGCTGGGATTGTCGTGTTCGGCGACAAAGTATTTAACCGAGGTTCTGGAAAGCGCCTGGATCAGTGCCTTCCAGTCGAGCGTGCCCTCTCCGACGTCGGCCCAACCATCCTCGTCCGCTTTCTCGCCCTTAGGCGCGATGTCCTTGACGTGGACCGCCGTGATGCGGGTTGGATATTTGGAGATCCAGGCGAAGGGGTCTGCCCCGCCGCGCACGATCCAGGCGATATCCGCCTCCCAGGAAAGGTCCGGACCGCCGGCGAAAATCTGGTCGAGCGGCACCGAGCCGTCGGCGAGTGCATGGAACTCGAAGTCGTGATTGTGCCAGCCGAAGTCGAGCCCCGCATCGCGGAACGGCTTGCCGGCCGTCTGCAGCCGTGCCCCGAAGGCTCGCCATCCGCCCGCATCGCCCGGGCGCTGGTCCGGCATCAGGTAAGGGCAATAAATAGCGCGAATGCCGAGCGCCTCGGCGATCTCAAGCACGCGCGGAGCGTCGCTCTCCAGCATATCCAGGCCGAAATGCGCGGTCGGCATGGAGAGGCCGTTGCGATCGAGCCCTGCCTTGAAATCGGCGATCTCCGCGTCCGAGAGGGCCGCGTAAAGGGCACCGTAGCCTTCCACTTGTGTGTAGCCGGCAGAGCCGACAGCAGAGAGGACTTCGGCAAGGGGCGGAAAATTGCGGGCGCTGTAGAGCTGGAAGCTGACGTCTTTCATCGAAATCTCCTGGTGGTTTCGTTGGAACGGTTGCTTGGGAGTGCGCGTAAAAGGGGTCACCCTTTTCCCTGGCAGGATTCGAGATCGTAGGCGCTGAAGCGTGGGCTCGCGCCCGCGTCGAGCGCTATCCTCGGGGTGAAACGGATCGATTTCGTCTCGCCGGCGGTCAGATCGAATGCGTTGTCGGAATAGCGTCCCTCGACATCGGCCTCGATCATGACGTGCAGCGCCAGCCCGGCCGCCGTTACGGCGACATCGAAGGAACCGTCCGACCGAGGCACCGCCTCGATGGTCAGGCCGGAAGGCACGAGATCGAGCGCCTTATAGGTACCGTGGGCATAGTGTCCCTCGCCCGTTGCCCCGTTCGAAGCTTCGAAAGACCAGAAGAGCAGCGTGTCTGGCGGAATGTCCTTCGCGGCGACCGTCACGAGTGTCGACGCGCGATCGGCCGGGCACGTCCCCGCTGCGGCGAGCAGCCGCTGCCGATTGCCGTCGAGCGAGACCAGGAACGCCTGCAACTCGACCGTCGCCGGCTCGGCCGTGTCGTTCACCATCGAGAAGGCGATCTCCCGCCCATCCGCAGAGGGAATTGCGGCTACCGCAACCGGCTGGAAGAAGCGGCGCGCCATGTAGTGCATCGCCTTCCAATGTCCGCCGTAGTCGAGGCTCGACCACGACGCGACCGGCCAGGTGTCGTTGAGCTGCCAATAGAGCGTGCCCATGCAATGGGGCTTCAGCGACCGCCAGTAGTCGACGGCCGTCCGGATCGCGAGGCCCTGCTGGATCTGGCTCAGATAGACGAAGCTCGGAAAATCCTTGGGGAAGCGGAAGTAGCGGAACATCGTGCCGGCAATGCGTTCGTTGCCGCCGGCATTCTTCTGATGCGCCTCCATCACCGGCGAGGCGATATTGAGGTCATGCGCTTCGGCGAACTGCCGGATGACCGGCATCGAGGTGTAGGACTGGAATCCGAATTCCGAGCAGAAGCGCGGCCGCACGGTGCGGTAATTGTCGAAGGATTTGTTCTCGTGCCAGACGGACCAGTAGTGCATGTCGCCGGCGCCGTCGGCGTGCCAGGCGTCGCCGAAATCGAGGTAGCCGACGGAGGGGCTGGACGGCCACCAGATCGCTTCCGGGCAGGCCTGCTTCATCGCCGCCTCGACCGTCCGGTTCAGGCGATCGTACGAGACGAGATAGCGGTCGCGATCCCGGCGGCTCTCCTCGAACCAGGTAAGCGCGCCGACAAGCTCGTTGTCGCCGCACCAGAGCGCGAGGGACGGATGGGTCGAAAGCCGCCTGACCTGATAGTCCACTTCGGCCGCAACATTCTCCAGGAAATCCGGCGTCGACGGGTAGAGATTGCAGGCGAACATGAAATCCTGCCAGACGAGCAGACCGAGCCGGTCGCACAGATCGTAGAACCAGTCGGGCTCATAGAAGCCGCCCCCCCAGACGCGGATCATGTTCATGTTCGCGTCGACCGCCGAGCGAAGCAGGTCCTCGACACTTTCGGGCGTGACGCGCGACATCAGAGCATCCGCCGGTATCCAGTTGGCCCCGCGGCAGAAGATCTCGCGGCCGTTTACCCGGAAGGCGAAGCGGCTCCCCGCCTCGTCCTTATCGGTGACAAGCTCGATCGTGCGGAAGCCGATCTGACGCGTGACGGTTTCGCCGGGCACCTCCACCTTGAGCGTCGAGAACGCCTGGTCGCCGCTGCCGGCCGGCCACCAGCGCCTGGGCTCCTGCACCGTGAAGACATGGGTAAGGCGCGTTTCCCCGGCGCCGACCGCGCAATCCAGCCGCTCGCGCACGCCGTCGAGCATGAAATGGACCGGCACGATGCCGGGTTCACGGGCGAAGAGCTGGACCGTCACCTGCAGATCGACGGACCCGTCATCCAGCCACATCTGACGCGTGGTGACATGTTCGATGCGGGCCGTTTCCAGCCGGCAGAGCGCCAGCGAGCCGTAGATCCCGAGCGGCGCGATGGCGATATTCCAGTCCCAGCCGAAATGGCATTGCGGCTTGCGCAGCATGTTTCCGTTGGCGATCGGCGAATTGCCGTCGTGATAGGGCACGTAGAAGGGTTGCGCCGCCTGCCGCCGCGCTCCCTCGGCAATTGCCGAATGGAGCACGATGCGAATGCGGTTCTCGCCGGCGACGATCGCGCCCGATACGTCAGGCCGATAACGGCGGAAGCAATTCTCGGCCTGCAATACGAGTTCATCGTTGACGTAGACCGAGGCGACCGTGTCGATGCTTTCGAAGTCGAGATACCATCCCCCGTTCAGATCGTCGGCATCGATGACGACGGTGCGCTCGAGCACCCAGTCTTTCCGGGCGACCCACTGGACATCGGCCTCGTTTCGGCCGCGATAGGGATCGGCGATGATGCCGGCCCGCTGCAACGCGCTGTGCACGTCGCCCGGCAGCGCGATCGTCAGGGCGTGGCTGTTGTCGGCGGCGGCAAGCAGCCAATCGCCGGAAAGGTCGATACGGACGGCATCGCGGTTCGGGGTCTCGGAAGGCATTTCCATGGTCCATTCGTGCACCGGGCGGCCTGCACCGGCGCCGTTTCATTGATGCGGACCGAGTCTCGTATCCCGGTCCGCTTCGCGACTTGTCAGAGGCGGTTTTCACTCTCGGCGTCGAAAATCGACGCGACGCCCATGTCGAAGGAGAGGCGCACCGTGCTTCCCGGCGGGTAGCGCCTTTGGCCGGCAATCCGCACCGACATCGATTGGCCGGCAAATGTCAGCCATAGGAGGTTGTCCGCCCCCATCGGTTCCTCGATGTCGACGACCGCCTGATGCGTTGGCTCGCCGTCCCTCGCCTCGTCGACCTTCACGTGCTCCGGCCGCAGGCCGAGAACGACTTTCTGGCCCGGCTGCAGCCTGGTATGCGCCGGATAGGCGGTCACGTCGAAGGCGATGCCGCCGGCCCGAACGAAACTGCGTCCATCCTTCGCCTCCACCTCGCCGCGGAAGAAATTCATCGACGGCGAGCCGATGAAGCCGGCGACGAAGAGGTTCTCCGGGGCGTTATAGATCGTCATCGGATCGGCGAGTTGTTGGATCACGCCGCTTTTCATGACGGCGATCCGGTCGGCCAGCGTCAGCGCTTCGATCTGGTCATGGGTGACGTAGATCATCGTATTCTTCAGCGACTGGTGCAGGCGCTTGATCTCCACGCGCAGTTCGGAGCGCAGTTTGGCGTCGAGGTTCGACAGCGGCTCGTCGAACAGGAAGACGTCGACATCGCGCACCAGCGCCCGGCCGATCGCCACGCGCTGCCGCTGACCGCCGGAGAGCTCCGAAGGTTTGCGCTTGAGCAGCGGCTGGATCTGCAGGATCTCCGAGGCCCGCTTCACGCGCTTTTCGATTTCGGCCGGCGGGATCTTGGCGACTTTCAAGCCGAAGGAGAGATTCTTCTCAACGGTCATCTGCGGATAGAGCGCATAGGACTGAAACACCATGCCGATGCCGCGGTCCTTCGGCTCCTCCCAGGTGACGTTGCGGTCCTTGATGAAGATCTGCCCGTCGGAAACGTCGAGCAGCCCGGCAATGCAATTGAGCAGCGTGGACTTGCCGCACCCGGAAGAGCCGAGCAGGACGAGGAACTCCCCGTGATCGATGTCGAGATTGAGCCTGTCGAGCACGGTGACGGCGCCGAAGTTCAACGACAGGTCCCTGACAGATACGCTTGTCATGCTTGCTTATCCTTTCACTGCGCCGGCTGCGATGCCGCGGACGAACAGGCGGCCGGAGACGAAGTAGACCGTCAACGGCACGAGGCCGGTCAGGATCGTGGCCGCCATGTTGACGTTGTATTCCTTCACGCCCTGAACCGAATTGACGATGTTGTTGAGCTGGACCGTCATCGGGTAGTATTCCGGCCGGGTGAAGACCACGCCGAAAAGGAAGTCGTTCCAGATCCCGGTCACCTGGAGGATCATCGCAACCACGAAGATCGGCAGTGACATCGGCAGCATGATCTTGAAATAGATCGTCCAGAACCCTGCGCCGTCGACGCGTGCGGCCTTGAAGAGCTCCTCCGGCAGCCCGGCGAAATAGTTGCGGAACAGCAGCGTCAGGATCGGCATGCCGAATATCGTGTGCACGATGATCAGGCCGGTCAGCGTCCCGTAGACGCCCATTTCTCTGAGCACGATCACGATCGGATAGATCATCACCTGGTAAGGGATGAAGGCGCCGACGATGAGGATGGTGAAGAACAGATCGGCGCCCTTGAAGCGCCAGTTGGCGAGCGCGTAACCGTTCACGGAAGCGATTGCGATCGAGATGATCACGGACGGCACGGTGATGCGCACCGAATTCCAGAAGCCGCGGGAAAGCCCATCGCAATTGAGACCGGTGCAGGCCTCCGCCCAGGCTTTCACCCAGGGCTCGAAAGTGATCTCGAGCGGCGGAGCGAAGATGTTGCCGACGCGGATCTCGGGCATGCCCTTGAGCGATGTGACGATCATCACGTAAAGCGGCAGAAGATAGTAGAGCGCCACGACGATCAAAGTGCCGTAGACGATGATATTGCGGCGGGAGAGCGTCCGGCGCGGCTTTCTGCCGCGAGGCCCGGCCATGGGACCGCCGGGGGCAGTCTCGTAAGCCGCGGCCATGCTGTGATTGGCGATGTTATCCACGCTTGCGCCCTCCTCCGAACTCCAGATATGCCCACGGCACGATGATGATCGCGACGGTCACGAGCATCATGGTGGAGGCGGCAAAGCCCTGGCCCAGGTTCTGGGCCTGGAACATGTAGTCGTAGACGTATTTGGCGGGCACTTCGGAGGCGATGCCCGGGCCGCCGCTCGTCTGCGCCACGACGAGGTCGTAGACCTTGACGATGCCGCTCGCGATGATCACCAGAGTGGTGATGAAGACGCCGCGCATCATCGGGATGATGATCAGCACATAGGTCTTCCACATCGGGATGCCGTCGACCCGGGCCGCTTTCCAGATGTCCTCGTCGATCCCTCGCAACCCGGCCAGCATCAGGCACATGACGAGGCCCGTTCCCTGCCACAGCGCGGCGATGAGAATGCCGTATATGACGATGTTCGAATTGTAGAGCGGGTCGAAGGAGAAGCTCGTCCATCCAAAAGACCTGACGATCGACTGGATTCCGTATTGCGGATTGAGCAGCCATTGCCAGACGAGACCGGTGACGATGAACGACAGGGCGAACGGATAGAGCATGATCGTCCGGAACGTGTTCTCGAAACGGATCTTCTGATCCATCAGGGCGGCGAGGACGAAGCCGATCACCAGGCTGAAAACCAGCGAGAGGCAACCGAAGACCGCCAGATTCTGGATCGAGACCAGCCAGCGAGGCGCGGCCCACAGCCGCTCATACTGGTCGAAGCCGACGAAGGCGAGCCGCGGCAGGAGCTTGGAATTGGTAAAGGAGTAGACGACCGTCCAGGCCGTGCCGCCCACGAAGATGACCATGGCCGTGAGTATCATCGGGATAGAGGCGATCTTCGCATTCAGGTTTCGCAGCCACTGGTTCGGCCGCGCCGAGCCACGTGTTAGACCTGTCATGTTTCCTCCTCCGGATCTGCAAAAGGTTTTCTTGTGATGGGCACCGCGGAATGCGCCGGCGGCTCACGCCCATTTGCCGCCCTCGCCCGCCACGCCTGCGCCGACAAAAATCAGCGCAGGCGGCACGATTTCACCGTGCTCTCGGCGAGGGAAGATCAGCCCCGTCAAAGTGCGGGGCTTGGAGCGCCGCTCTCAATCCGCAGCGGCGATGATGTCGGCGAAACGCTTCTGCGCATCTTCCGGCGTCATGGAGTGGTTCGCGAAGAACTCGGAGAAGAGGTCCTCTTTCTGCTTCTGGCTGTCGGCCGACAGAAGCTGGTCCGTGCCCTGGATCACATTGCCCTTGGCGAGGATATCGAGGCCCTTCTTCATGCAGTCGTTCGCGGCCGCGAGATCGACGTCCCCGCGCACCGGCAGAGAGCCCTTCTTCAGATTGAAGGCCACCTGCGTTTCCGGCTTGAGCAGGGTCGACGCCAGCACTTCCTGCGCCTTCGACTTTTCCTCATCCTCCAGAAGCGGGAAGTAGAACGCGTCGCCGCCGGTCGAGATCACCTCGTTGACGCCGAGACCCGGAAGGCAGGTGTAGTCCACGCCGGCTTTCTGACCCGCAAGCTGGAACTCGCCCTGGGCCCAGTCCCCCATGATCTGTCCGCCGGCCTTGCCGGTGATGACCATGTTGGTCGCCTGGTTCCAATCCTGGACGTTGGTGCCCTTCGACATGCGGCGGGCATCGTCTGCAGCCTTGAAGACTTTGGCGATTTCAGGCCCGGCCGCCACTTCCTCATCCTTCTGGGCGAAGACCTTCTCGAAGTTCTCCTTGCCGGCGATCGCGACCATCAGCACGTCGAAGGCGCCGTTCGCCTGCCACGGCTGACCGCCGACGGCGAGCGGAACGATCCCGGCCTTCTCGAGCGCCGGTGCGGCTGCGACGAACTCGTCCCAGTTCTTCGGAACTTCGACGCCCGCCTGTTTGAAGGCGGCGTTCGAAAGCCAGAGCCACTGCCAGGAGTGGATATTGACCGGCGCGCAATAGATCTTGCCTTCGATCGTGCAGGAGTCGAGCAGGCTCGACGGCTTCACGATTTCCTTCCAATTTTCCTTGGTGGCGATATCGGTGAGATCGCGCATCAATCCCGCCTGCACCAGCTCTTCCGCCTGACGGCCATGGTTGAACTGGGTGGCGGCCATCGGGTCACCGCCGGTTATGCGGCTGATCATGATCGGGCGCGCCGTACCCCCGGAGCCGGCGATCGCGCCGTCGACCCACTTGTTTCCGGTTGCGTCGAAAGCCTTCGCAAGCTCGGCAACCGCGGCCGCCTCTCCACCCGAAGTCCACCAATGCGTGACCTCGAGATCGGTCGCGCTGGCAGCGCCGAAGGGCAAGGCAGCGGTTGCGCCCAAAGCGGCAGCTAGAAAACGTAAATTCATGAGTGTCCTCCCTCACTGTAACGTTGCCGTAAAAACTTAGATCAAAGAATTTCCCCGCGCAACACCTACAACGGCCAATTCACGATAAATGTGAAAATACAATTTTTGATAGCACATTCCTGTGAGAAAGGTATCGACGAAGCGTCTGGTCAGAGGCAAGGCTCTCAACGTGTTTTTCGAGGTAAGCTGTTAGTAACGCTGGGTCTTCCCATACTTTTCGTCTCGGAGGAGCCTTTAATGTCTTCCCATATGCGACATCGGCGCTCTCCGTGGCGGAACTCAACCTGCGGGTTGCGCCCTTCGCATTGCAGCAACGAAAATGCTCGACATTGCTACTGTATCGTTACAGATTTCCGGCTGAACATCGGCGTCGATGAATGTGGCCGGCAGCCGTATTTCGTATATAAGGCGGGGCGACGCGGCCGGCGGTTGAACGAGTGCGACGGGGGGCCGTGGTTCAGGAGAGCGGATTGGCGTGACGGGCATGGATGGCAAGACGAAGAACAGAGCGACGACGGCGGCGCCGGTCGAAGGCGGCAGACCGACCCTTAAGACGATCGCCTTCATGACCGGGCTCGGTGTCACCACCGTCTCGCGCGCCCTGAAGGATGCTCCGGACATCGGTGCGGAAACCAAGGAGCGCGTCCGTCTTGTAGCAAAACAGATCGGTTA
Organism: Ensifer sp. R1-3; assembly: GCF_056739175.1. Lineage (NCBI taxonomy): Bacteria > Pseudomonadati > Pseudomonadota > Alphaproteobacteria > Hyphomicrobiales > Rhizobiaceae > Ensifer > Ensifer sp. R1-3. The sequence goes on along the minus strand of NZ_CP096515.1, from coordinate 712,470 downwards.
TCAGCCCAACCGCGCGGGTGTTCGCCTCAGGACGGGCAAGACCAATGTCATCAGTCTCGTGCTGACTCTGGAGGAAGAGATCATGGGCATCACCAGCCCCATGGTCATCGGCATCACCGAAATTCTCGCCGGCACGCAATACCACCTGGTCGTGACGCCTTACAGTTCGGCCAAGGATCCGCTCGGCCCGATCCGCTACATTCTCGATACCGGCGCGGCGGACGGGGTGATCATCTCCCGAACCGAACCCAACGATCCGCGGGTAACGCTACTAACCGAGCGCCACCTGCCCTTCGCCACCCATGGACGCACCGAGATGGGGCTGATCCATCCCTATCACGACTTCGACAACGAGCGCTTCGCCTACGAGGCGGTCCGAAAGCTCGTCGACCGCGGCAGGCGGCGGCTGGTGCTCCTCGAGCCGCCGCCGAACCTGACCTTCCATTCGCACATGCGCACCGGTTTCGAGAGGGGCGTGAGGGACTTCGGCGCGGAAGCCGTAAGCTTTCACCAGGTCAACATCGACCACAGCCTGGTGGCCATCCGTGATGCATTCGAGAAGCTGATGCGTTCCCCCGATGCCCCCGACGGTGTGGTTTCCGGCAGCGGCTCCGGCGCGATCGCGTTGATCGCAGGGATCGAAGCGGCAGGCAAGAAGGTCGGCGAGGACGCCGAAATGGTGTCGAAAGTGCCGAGCGACTTCCTGCGCTGGCTGCGTCCGGAAGTAATGACGATGTATGAGGACATCCGCATTGCCGGGCGCGAGCTCGCAAAGGCTGTGATCGGCCATATCGAAGGCCGCCCGCCGGAGACGCTTCAGAGCCTCAGCCAACCGGAATTCCAGCCGCCGATGGCGAGGTCGGCGGTATCGTAGGCCTGCCCGCCTGTTACCAGCGCCCCTCATTCCTGTGCTGTCACAGGAATCCAGCCAGTCCAAGTCCTTGGGCTGAAAAGACTCTTCCGCGCCGATGCAGCAGGGCTCAAATCCCAGCGGCAGGCCAGTACTTGTCGTCGGTAAAATCGCTTGGGATGGGATTGAGCTGCTCGAGCTTTCCGGCGACGAAATCGATCTGCATCTTCAGGTACTGGACAGGCCCTGGGATAGGCGCGCCGGTTGCCAGGCTCCGCACCCGCCACTGCTCATAGCCCGCCGCCTTTATGCGCCTCTCCGCCTCGTCGCGGATGGTTGCCGATCCGGCGGCCGTGACCTCCGCCGCCTTTCCCCCTTCGATCACTGTGAATTTCATGCCTGCCTTCTCGAATGGCTCCCTTATTGAGACCTTAAACGCCAGGGCTTGCCTGGACGTGTGGTTAGAGGGGCGGCCCAGCCGCCCGCTCTAAACTCATGCGGGCTCAAGCGTTCAGCCCGCTGCCCCACGGACCGTGATGGCTGTCTGCGCCATCGACACGGTCGAAACCGTGGGCGCCGAAGAAGTCGCGCTGCGCCTGGATGACGTTGGCCGTGCCGCGGCCGCGGCGGTAGCTGTCGAAATAGCCGAGCGCCGAGGCCAGCGCAGGCACCGGCAGACCGCCGAGGACGGCCGTCGAAACCACCCGTCGCAACGCGCCGTCGCTCTCCTTGACCATGGCAGCGAAGGCGGGGGTGACGATCAGGTTCGCGGCATCCGGTGCCTTGGTAAAGGCGGTGGTGATCTCGTCGAGGAACTGCGAGCGGATAATGCAGCCGGCGCGCCAGATCTTTGCGATCGTCGGCATCGGCAGGTTCCAGCCGAACTCCTTCGACGCCGCCGCCATCACTGCGAAGCCTTGCGCATAGGCGCCGATCTTGGCGGCGAGCAGCGCGTTTTCCAGGTCCTTGATGAAGCCGTCCCTGTCGGCCACCTTGATTTCGCCGACCGGCGGCAGACCGAGAACCTTTTCGGCGGCTTCCCGCTCTTCCTTCGCCGAGGAGATGCTGCGCGCTGCGACCGCCGCTTCGATTGCGGTCGCAGGCACGCCCATGTTCTGCGCCTCGATCACCGACCATTTGCCGGTGCCCTTCTGACCGGCCTTGTCGAGGATCATATCGACGATGGGCTTGCCGGTCAGCGGATCGGCGGCCTTCAAGACCTTCTCGGTGATTTCGATCAGGTAGGAGTTGAGCCGGCCCTTGTTCCAGGCGCCGAAGACCTCGCCGATCTCCTGTGCCGTCATCTTCAATCCGTCACGCAGGATCCCGTATATCTCGGCGATCATCTGCATATCGGCATATTCGATGCCGTTGTGGATCGTCTTGACGAAGTGCCCCGCCCCGTTCTCGCCGAGCCATGCGACGCAAGGGTCGCTATCATATTTCGCAGCGATCGAGGTCAGAACCTTCTCGACGCGCCGATAGGATTCTTCCGTGCCGCCGACCATGATCGAGGGCCCGTGGCGCGCGCCTTCCTCGCCACCGGAGACGCCCATGCCGATGAAGGTGAGACCCGAGTCCTTCAGCGCATCGAAACGGCGCATCGTGTCGCGGAAATTGGCATTACCCGCATCGATCATGATGTCGCCCTTGGCGAGATGGGGCTTCAGGGCCTCCATCTGCTGGTCGACCGGATCGCCGGCCTTGATCATGATGATGATCGGACGCGGCGGGCGGATGGCGGCGACGAATTCTTCGATCGTTTCGCAGGGGACGATCTGGTCCTTGAGTGCGCCGGCCTCAGCGTAGAATTTGCGTGTCGCGTCGACCGTGCGGTTGAAAACGGCGATCCTGTTGCCTTTCTCAGCGATGTTGAGCGCCAGGTTCGAGCCCATGACTCCGAGACCGATTAGGCCGATTTCCGCCTGTGACACGTGATTGCCTCCATTGGACAGGAGAGCCGGCAACGGGGCGCAATCGCGCGCGTGCCGGCCCTTCGAATTGATCTGCGCGTGTCTGCCGCCCCCCAAGGAAATCAGGGACCGGACGGCACGCGGCGGCGGAGGCTGTTTTGGCATTCAAATCGATTTACGACAAGCCGTTCCTGACAAAATCAAACCTTTTCCGACCCCTGCTCGACGCCTTGAACACGCGCCGGAAGGCACCCTCTACGCCCTCCTTCTGAATGCGTCCGAAGCGAATCCACGGGATATATCGCCTCATGCCCCGTGTTCTGCCCGATCCAGCCCCGCAGAGCCTTGATCTGAGTCGAGTTTGCGCCCTAATGCCGCACAATACGTCCGAGTCCCCCGCGCGACGGGAACGAGGGGCCGGCGCGCAACCTCCAATGCAATAGGAGCGAGGACCGTATGGATACGATCATCGGCTTTCTGAACACGATCTTCTGGGGCTATGTGCTCATCTATGGTCTGCTTGCGGTCGGCCTTTATTTCACGGTCCGGCTCGGCTTTCCCCAAATCGTTCATTTCTCCGAAATGTTCCGGGTCTTAAGCCGCGGCGGCAGCAAGGATGCGGCCGGGATCAGCCCCTTCCAGGCGCTTATGGTCAGCCTCGCCTCACGTGTCGGAACCGGTAACCTCGCCGGCGTGGCGGTCGCTCTTTATCTCGGCGGACCCGGCGCGACCTTCTGGATGTGGATCGTGGCGTTCGTCGGCATGGCGACCGCCTATGCCGAGAGCGCGCTGGCTCAGCTATACAAGATTCGCAACGAGGACGGGCAATACCGCGGCGGGCCGGCTTTCTATATCGCTCGCGGCCTCAATGCGCCCTGGGCGGCCACGATCTTCTCGGCCTGCCTCATCCTCTCCTTCGGTCTGGTGTTCAACGCCGTTCAGGCAAACTCGATCGCCGATGCGGTCCAGGGCGCCTTCGGCGTGCCCAAATTCGCAGTCGGCGTGGCCGTTGCCCTCCTCTCCGGCGTGGTGATCTTCGGCGGCATCCGCCAGATTGCCCGCGTCGCCGAGATTGTCGTTCCCTTCATGGCCGCGGCCTATCTGCTCACGGCCGTCTACGTGCTGATCGCAAATGCCTCGGCGGTGCCGGGCGTACTCTGGACGATCATCTCGAGCGCCTTCGGCTTTCAGGAAGCGGCCGGCGGCATCACCGGCGGGATTGCTGCGGCGATGCTCAACGGCGTCAAACGCGGCCTCTTCTCGAACGAGGCAGGCATGGGCTCGGCCCCGAATATCGCAGCCGTGGCGACGCCTGTACCGCACCATCCCTCGTCGCAGGGCTTCGTGCAGTCCCTGGGCGTCTTCATCGACACGATACTGATCTGCACCGCGACATCGGTGATGATCCTGCTTTCGGGTACGCTGGAACCCGGCTCCGGCATCACAGGAACACAGCTCACGCAGGCGGCGATGAGCACCCATATCGGCTCGGCCGGCACCTATTTCATCGCCATCGCGATCTTCTTCTTCGCCTTCACCTCGATCATCGGCAACTATTCATACGCCGAAAACGCGCTGACCTATCTCGGCGGGGGCAACCGACTCGGGCTTATGATCATGCGTTGCGCCACGCTGGCGATGGTCGTCTGGGGAGCCTACGAAAGCATTGCCACCGTTTTCGACGCGGCCGACGCCTCCATGGGTCTGATGGCGACGATCAATCTCGTCGCGATCCTGCTCCTTTCGGGGACCATCGCAAAGCTGACGAAAGATTATTTCGAGCAGCGTAAAGCGGGCGCCGTCCCGGTTTTCCACGCGGCCGACTATCCGGAGCTGCAGGGAAAGATCGACGGCGAGATCTGGTCGCGCGATTAGGGCCAGCTGGGATCGCCGAGGCACTCCTTGCCTCGGCGATCGGGCATTGACCGCGCAGGTTCGCCGGCGCAAAAGAGGGCAATGGGAACGTCCTGCCCCGCATATGACAAAGACCCCGGCGCCCCCGAACGGCTCCAGCAGGAGGCCAGGCAGAGGCTCGGCCCTCCCGCACTCGCGCAGACGAGCGGAATCTATCGTGAGCAGTCGCCCCCAGCGGCGCTCGCCTCCCACTTCAAATGCCTCTGGCTGCATCGCATGCCCGACGGCGCCCCCTCGACCATCGCCGTCGTACCCGACGGTTGCAGCGACATCATCTGGTCGTCGAAGGGGCTCGCCATCGTCGGTCCCGACAGGATTGCCGCCTTTCCCGAGCTTCCTGCCGGCGAAACCATCATCGGCGCTCGATTCCGGATCGGCGCGGCGGCGTCGTGGTTGCGGACGCCGCTCCGTGAAATGACCGGCCAAACGGTGCCGCTCCATCTGGTCTGGGGACCGGCTGCGAACGAGATCGAGGCGCGGATGCGGGATGCAGCGAGCACGCCGGAGCGGCTCGGTGTTCTTGCCGCGGCCCTGCTTGGACGTCTATCCGCCGCCGAGCCGCCGCCGCCGCCGGACATTGCGGCTTGCGTCGCACATCTCCAGGTCGGCCGGTCGACCGTGGACGATCCTATCCGGACCCTCGTCCATGAGATCGGCACCAGCGAGCGGACACTTCGCCGTCACTGCCACGAGCATCTGGGCTACGGCGCAAAGACCCTCGGCCGCATTCTTCGCCTGCAGCGCTTCCTGGCCGCCTGCCGCTCGCGGCCCGGGGACACGCTGGCAAATCTCGCTGTCGATGCCGGCTATGCCGATCAGGCCCATCTTGCCCGGGAGGCAAGAGGGCTCACATCCTTCACGCCGCGCGAAATCCAGCGGCAGTTGGCCGCGCGCTTCGGCATTGGCCGGGTTGAGAATTTCCGCACAACCACCTGATTCAAAAGACTTTGTCACGTCCATAGGCGACCGGCACCGTTAATCGGTTTCGAGCCTACGCGGCAAGATTGGCCGTTTCGTTCAAGACCATTGCCTGGCGCAATGCTATAAATCCCCTCGACGGAGGAACGCATGGCGACGATGACGGCCCGGATCATTCACACCTCGATCGAGCGCGACTGGCGCGAGGTCTATGCCTTCATGGCCGACCACGGGAAGATGCCGCTCTGGGCGACCGGTCTCTCCTCCGGGCTCACGCGCGACGGCGACGAGTGGATCGCACCCGGCCCCCTCGGAAATGCCCGCGTCCGCTTCGTTGCCGATAACGAATTCGGTGTGGTGGATCACCTGGTGACACTCGATAACGGCGCGCGCGTCCACAATGCGCTTCGCGTCGTGCCGAACGGCGACGGTGCGGAAGTCATGTTCACCCTGCTCAGGCAGCCCGGCATGACCGATGCGCAATTCGCCGAGGACGCGGCCTGGGTCGAAAAGGACCTTGCCGCGCTCAAATCCATTCTGGAAACCGGTAACCACAATCAGGAAAGCGGCAAAGATAATGGCCAGCAAAGGTAACGACAAACGTATCGACTATGTCGAATTCAACGTGACGGATATCGCCGCAAGCAAGGCCTTCTACGGGAGCGCTTTCGGCTGGACCTTCACGGATTACGGCCCGGAATATTGCGAGTTCGGCGATGGGCGATTGACCGGCGGTTTCACGACACTCGGCCCGGTCCGCAGCGGCGGTCCGCTCGTCATCATCTATGCCGACCAGATCGAGGACGCTCAGCGGCGGGTCGAAGCCGCAGGCGGCAAGATCGTCAAGCCTATCTTCACCTTCCCGGGCGGTCGGCGGTTCCATTTTGCCGACCCCGATGGCTATGAGCTGGCGGTGTGGTCCGCGCAGTAGCCGTACGCCTGTTCATTCGCCGAAGCGGATGAACAGCGCGCCGACGAGCCCAAAGACGACGATGCACTGCAGGATGAACATGGGCCACTCCTGTGACATCTCGTTTCCTCCTTTCGGCGGACGCTGTCACGATTCCCTTCGCGCATGCCCGGCGCACTCCAGACAATCCCTGAATCGGCACCGATTTAAGGAGACGGCGGTTTACGAGGGGAAAAGATGTGCGTCAGGAGACCGGCTCAAAGAGACCGCTTGATGTGCCAGCGGTCATGATACCAGAGCCACTGGCCCGGATATTCGCGAACCCAGCTCTCGACCTTGTCGTTCAGCATCTGCGCCGTTGCCGTGACATCGACGCTGCCGTCGGCCCTGCGGGGGATCTCGACCGCCGGCTCGAGCTCCAGCCGGAAGCGGTTGCCGGGCAGGCGAATGCAACGGGCCGGATAGACCTCGCAATTGAACTGGCGGACGAGCTTGGCAAGCAGCGGATTCGTCTGCACGTCCTGCCCGAAGAATTTCGTCTTCAGGCCCTTACGGAACTTCTGGTCGACGAGCACCCCGACGCCGCCGCCGCGTTCGAGCTGCCTGGCAAGGGCGAAAGAGGAGCCGGCATGCGACGGCACGAGGTTGCCCATGCGCTCCTTGCGGAATTCGAATACCCGGTCGGCGAGATAGGGATTGTTCGGCGGCCGGAAGAGCACCGTCACGTCGAGGCCGAAGGCCGAGCCGGCAACCGGCAGCATCTCGAAATTGCCGCTATGGGCCGTGAAGACGATGAAGGGCCGCGGATTGTCCCGCAGTTCCAGGAAGAGCGGGATGCCCGAAACCTCCACCCTGCCCGGTTCCGCGCGCGCCGGATCGAAGTCGAAGAGCTGATCGAGGAACACGTATTCGGCGGCGAGCCGCCCCATATTGCCCCAGCTCTCGAGCGCGATCGCCTCGATCTCGGCATCGCTCTTCTCGGGAAAGGCATTGCGCAGATTGATCAGCGTCAGCTTGTGGCGACCAGTCTTCGGCCCGATCCGGCGGGCAACGCGATCCATGAAGTTGATGGCCATGTCCGCGGGGAAAAGCTTGAGTATCGTGAGAAGCAGCAGGACGAACTGCGCGATCGACCATTGACGGAAGCGATCCGCAGCAAGCACCAGCCGTGTGATCAGCATCCGCACGAAGATCAATCCATCCGCAACACGATCTTGCCGAAGATCTGGCGCGACTCCATACGCTCCAGCGCGCGGTCGATATCGTTGAGCCCCACCTCGGTGTCGATCACCGGGTGAACGAGCCCGCGCCCCATCTTCTGCATGGCGTTCGCCATGTTCTCCATTCGGCAGCCGAAGGAGCCGAGCAGTTTCAGCTGCTGCTGGAACAGCATCATCAGATTCATGTCGGTCGAGACACCGGAAGTCGAGCCGCAGGTGACGAGGCGTCCACCACGCTTCATCGACAGCATCGAGCCCGCCCAGGTATCCTTGCCGACATGTTCGAAGACGACATCTACGCCCTTCTTCTTCGTCAGCTTCCGCACCACGCCTTCGAAACGATCGGTCCGGTAGTTGATGACGTGGTCGGCACCGAGCGCCTTCGCCCTGTCGATCTTGTCGTCCGATCCGACTGTGGTGATGACCGTGCAGCCGATCTTCTTGGCGAGCTGGATCGCGGCCGTGCCGATACCGGATCCGCCGGCATGGACGAGGATCGTCTCGCCGGGTTCGAGCTTGGCGTTGTCGAACAGCATGTGCTCGACGGTACCGAAGGTGACCGGCGCCAGCGCCGCGCCGATTTCGTCGACGCCGGGGGGTGCAGGCACCAACAGGCGCGCCGGAAGGTTGACCTTCTCCTGCGCGAAGCCGTCCAGATGGAAGCCATGGACGCCCCCGACATGTTCGCAGAGATTGTCGCGCCCCTCGCGGCACGGGCGGCAGAGGCCGCAGGTACGCGCACCGTAGATCGAGACGAGCTGGCCGGGGAGCACATTGGCGACGCCCGGGCCGATGCTCTCCACGACGCCGGAGGCTTCCGCGCCGATGACGAGCGGCATCTTGCGCTTGGCGAAAGCCATGCCGCGCCAGCCCCAGACGTCGATATGATTGAGCGCGACCGCCTTGACCCGCAGCGTCACCTCGCCAGGACCGGGCGCCTCCGGCTCCGGCAGATCGGTGATTTCAAGCTTGCGGTCATCGAGCAGTTGCAGGGCGCGCATGGTCTTTTCCTTTGCATATGTCGTTGTCGCGCGAGAGTTGCGCGGAAGGGATAGACCCCCTCTGGCCTGCCGGCCATCTCCCCCACAAGGGGGGAGAGTAGGCGTCGCATGCCTTTCGCCTTCCAATCAAGGCTCATCTTGTTGCGACGCTTGGAGCGAAGCGAGAGGCCAACCGCACCTTTCTCCCCCCTTGTGGGGGAGATGGCCGGCAGGCCAGAGGGGGCCTTTTTCTTCCACTCAGGCCGGCTCGGCGGTCATGACAAGGCTGGCGTTCTGGCCGCCGAAGCCGAAGGAGTTCGACAGCACTGCAGTCACCTGCTGGCTGCGCTTCACGTTCGGCACGACATCGAGAACGATCGCCGGGTCGGGGTTCTGGTAGTTGATCGTCGGCGGCAGCGTGCCGCTGAGCATCGTCTGGAGCGAGAAGACCGCTTCGACCGCACCGGCTGCCGTCAGCGTGTGACCGATCATCGACTTGTTGGATGAGACCGGGATCGACGGCAACCGCTCGCCGAAGACCGCGGACATCGACAGATACTCCATCTTGTCGTTTTCGGGCGTGGAGGTGCCATGGGCATTGATGTAGCCGATCCCGGCTTCGTCGATGCCCGCATCCGCAAGTGCCGCGCGGATCGTCGCGATCGCCGGTCCGCCATCGGGAGAGGAACGCGTGCGGTGGAAGAGGTCGGCCTTTTCGCCGCAGCCCTTGAGAATGCCGTAGATGCGGGCGCCGCGAGCGACCGCCGCTTCCAGCGATTCGAGCACCAGCGTCGCGGCGCCTTCCGCAATCACGAAACCGTCGCGATCCTTGGTGAAGGGCTTCGAAGCCTTTTCCGGCGGCTCGTTCTGTGTGGAGAGCGCCGAGAGCAGCGAGAAGCGGATGAGGGCCTCGGCACTGACCGAGCCGTCCGTCGCAACCGTGAGCGCCCTGTCGGTTCTGCCCTGGCGGATGGCTTCGACGCCGAGCTGTATGGCGGTCGCCCCGGATGCGCAAGCCGTCGAAAGCGTCACCGGAAGGCCGCGCGTACCGAAGCGGTCCGCAAGACGCTCCGAGATCGAGCCGAATAGCACGGCCTCGTGGAAGGTCGGATCCGCCTTCTGCCGCATTGCCGCGAGGAACCGATTATAGGCGTCGCCCGGCTGGCTCGACGGCGGCGAGCGGTCGGCAAGCTCGAAACGGGCATTCCATTCGGGCTCGATCGGCGGGGCCGCCAGGAAGAGCGGGCCGTTGAAATCGCCGGAAAGGCCGGCCTGAGCCAGGGCCTCCAGCGTCGTTTCGCGCGCCATCGCATAGGAACGCTCGACGGCATTCTCCGCAGGAATCTCGATGAAGTCGACCGTGCCGCTGATGCGGGTCGAAAGAGCATCGGTCGGGAACCGGGTGATCTTGTGAATGCCCGATACGCCCCCGGTGAGCGCCGCCCAGTTGTCGTCGAGCCCCTGCCCGAGCGAGGTGATGACGCCCATGCCGGTGACGGCAACGATCGGACGGCCGAGGTGGTCCTTATAAGCCTTGCTCATAGTTCGAGCTCCTTATTCCGCGGCAAGCACGGCGACGCCTTCGCCACGGGAGTGGCCGATGGTGGTGACGACCGCCGCCCTTGCCGGGGCCAGCATCGGGGCTTCGGCGGCGGGGTCGAAAGGTGGAACCTTGGCTGCGTGTCCGAGCGAGAGCGCGGCAAGGACCATGCCGACCGGAAACTGCGCCTCGATGCCGTGACCGACGAGCCCGCCATAGGCACGGACCGGCCGGCCGGCGAGTTCGGTTTCGAGAAACGCCTTTTCCCGTCCGGCAAGGTCATGGAAGCCCGAGGTGCCGGAAAAGACGACGGTCGACTGCGGATCGAGCTCGAGGGCCGGCTTCGATAGATATCTGAGGCGCGCTTCGAGCCGCCCGTCCTCGCGGCTGCCGCGGTCGCCGCCGATCGCATCGATCGTCGCATAGATGCGGGCGCCGCGTGACTCGGCATATTCGCGCGACTCCAGAACCAGGAAGGCGCCAACGGAACCGAGGATCATGCCGCCCCCGTCCTCGGGCTTGCGGGACCAGATCGGATGCCACTCACCGAGCGCATGGCCCTGAATCGCCTCGATCATCAGGACGATGTCGAGACGCTCGGCCGAAAATGCACCGCCGACCAGCGTGTGGCTCGACTGACCGGCCTTGATGCGGGCAAAGGCCGTCTCGATCGCGGAAATGCCGGCCGCCTCTTCGCCCATGAAAGTGCGCGACGAACCCGTGACCTTGTGCACGATGGAGATGTTGCCGGCGAGAAGGTTGGAAAGCTGCGCCAGAAACAGCGTCGGGCGCAGTTCCGTCGTCAGCTTCTCGTTCAATAGCCGTTCGCGGTCGTTGCGCTTCAGCGCCTCGTCGACGATGAGCGAGTCGACGTTGATATCGCGCTCGCCGCCGCCGGCCGCGACGATCATGTCCATGCTTCCGCAGGCTTCGAGATTGTCCTTGAGACCAGCGTCGTCGAGCGCCAGGCCGGCAGCGAAAACGCCGAGGCGCTGCCAGTTCTCCATCTGCCGCTGGTCGCCGCGCTTCGGAATCTGCTGCGACCAGTCGATTTCCGGTAACGGGTGCACCGGATAGGGTGCGAAACGTTCCGTTTCGATGCGAACCTCAGGCGGCTCGGCCGCGCCGAGCAGCGCCACATGAGGCTCGGCGCCGACGCCTTGGCTCGTCACGATGCCTACCCCGGTGATCACCACATCGTTCGCGGATTTCGTCATCTTCACTTCTCCGAACCGGCCATCGCGGCCATGAGCCCCAGTTCTTCCGCACGCTTGCGCACGATATCGCCCAGCGGCACCTGGTCGAACGGGATCGTCCTCAGCTTCAGCTGGGCATCGCATATCTTCTTGCCGCCAGACGCAATCCTGGCCTTCGTCACTGCAAAGCCGGATCCCTCGTGTTCGAGCAGAGCCTCTATCTCGAGCTCGGCATTCGGTTCGACGAAGCTGCGCATCTTCGCACCGTCGACCGTCATCAGGAACGGCATTGCGGCGAATTTCGTCGCGGCCAGCACCAGGAAGCCGGAAGCCTGCGCCATGGTTTCGATCAGCAGCACGCCCGGGACCAGCGGGTAGCCGGGGAAGTGCCCCTCGAATACCGGGCTCTTCTCCGGCACGACCGAGCGCGCCACCAGACGGCCGGCCGACAGATCGACGGTTTCGACCCGGTCGATCATCTGGAAATATTCAAGGAGCATGCAGGCTCATCCCATTCGTTTCGCGCTCAAGTAAAAATGCCGATGCCGCCTGTCAAGCGCGGGGCGCGACAGGCGGCATCGGGAAAGGGGCCGATCCGTGTCAGCGATGATCGCCAAGCTCCGATCGCAGATGAAAGCGCGATTCACGCGGAAAGCCGCTTCAGGCTTTCCTCAACCCGCTTTTGCGGCCCGCAGCTCGTCGATCTTGGCACAAAGGTTCTTCAGCACGAAGTACTCCTCGGTCGAGACCTTGCCTTCGTTGACTTCCTGAGTCCACTGCTCCAGCGGAATCTTGATGCCGAATTCCTTGTCGATCGCAAAAACGATGTCGAGAAAGTCGAGGCTGTCGATGCCGAGATCATCGATCGTGTGGCTTTCCGGCTTGATCGTCTCGCGATCGATTTCGCTCGTTTCCGCGATAATATCGGCAACCTTGTCGAATGTAGCTGTCACGCGCATACCTCTTAAAATTCGAGTCTTGGCGAACCCTATAGAAAAATGCACCGCAAAAGCCAATGCCCCATGGTCTTTTGCCACGGCGATTTGGAGAAGGTGTTGCTCAACGACGACCGTGTAGGTCCTGAGCGAGTTACTTTCGTGATCCGGGACCTAGAAAAGCAGAAGCGGCAAAGCAGCAGCCGCGAAGGCGAAGGTCATCACCGAACAGGCCGCATAGAAGACGGTGACCGCAGCCTCGATATCCTCGATGGCAGCAACCGCACGGCCGGCGTCGTTCATCATGGGCTCGTCGACCTTCACACCACCATAGATTCTCGGCCCTGCAAGCTGAACGCCGGTTGCGCCTGCCATCGCAGCTTCGGGCCAGCCGGAATTGGGCGAGCGGTGAAGTCCGTGATCGCGCCGCGCCACCTCGATTGCGGTTTTCGCCGCTTCCGCACCGCGCCTGAAATAGGCGCCGGCTGCGATCAGGAGGGCCGAGAGCCGTGCCGCGGGCAGGTTCGCCAGATCGTCGAGCCGCGCCGAAGCCCAGCCGAAATGAAGATATTTCGGGCTCTTGTGGCCGATCATCGAGTCGGCCGTGTTCAGCATCTTGTAGGCAAGAAGACCGGGAAGTCCGGCAACCGCATACCAGAAGGCGGGAGCGACGACGCCGTCTGAAAAGTTTTCAGCAAGACTTTCGATGGCCGCGCGACAGACCGCCGGCTCGTCGAGTGTGTTCGGATCGCGTCCAACGATCATCGATACCGCCTGGCGGCCGCCAGCAAGTCCATCGCGTCGCAGGCCGGCGGCGACCCGGGAAACGTGATCTGCAAGGCTCTTCTGGGCGAGGAAGACGGCCACCGTGACAACCTCGAGCAAAGAGCCGAGGGCGCCAAGCACATCGAAAAGCCGAGCGAGCACGACACCCAGGGCCGTGGCGCCGGCGAGCAGCACCAGAATGCCGACGACACCGCGGAATTTCAGCCAGGCCTTGGTGAATTCGCCGCGGTTAAGCGCTTCGTCCACGAATTCGACCGCCTTGCCGAAGAACACCACCGGATGCGTCAGACGCGACCAGAGCCAGTCCGGATCGCCGAGGACGCGGTCCAGCAGCAGCGCCATCACAAGGATAAGAAGTATTTCAGCCGACACTACACACCCATCCGGTTCAAAGCCTCGGCGAGACGACGGTCGCCCTGCGCGTTCGGTGACAATCCGATACGCAGCCAGCGCGGATCGTAGTCGAACTTTCGCGTCAGGATATGCGCCTCGCAGAGCGCCGCGTGAAGATCGTAAGCCCGTTCGTGTTCTACGAGCGTGAAAAGGCCGGTGCCGCCGACCACATCGAGCCCGGCGCCGAGAAGCACCGCGTCGAGCGCGGCCTTGCGTTCCGCGATGCCGACCTTGATCCCCAGCGTGTCGCCTTCCATCAGCTTCGCCGAAATCGCAAGTGCCGGACCCGAGACCGACCAGGGCCCGAGCCAGTCACGAAACGAGTCCTCGATCGTCCGGCTCGCGACTACAAAGCCGAGCCGAAGACCCGCAAGACCGAAGAATTTCCCGAAAGAACGGAAAACGACGAGGTTGTCATTGGCCGCAACGTGTCCGGCGACGCTTGCGTCCGGCTCCAGATCGCCGAAGGCCTCGTCCACCACGAGCAGGCCGCCATGCGCCCGCATCGCCTCCGCCATTGCAAGGATTTCCTCCGGCGGAAAGCGCCGGCCGGTCGGATTGTTCGGATTGACGACGACCGCCAGGCCGTGCGCCGCCTGGAGATCACCGGCGCACGTGACCGAGTCGACGACCAGGCCGGCGGCTTTCAGTACGCGCGCATATTCGCCATAGGTCGGCGCGAATATGGCGACTCGTTTTCCCTGGCCGGCGATCCGCGGGAGCAATTGAATGGCGGCCTGTGTTCCGGGCACCGGCAATGGCATGAGTTCGCCCGTCCGATAGTAGCGACTGGCCGCCGCACGCGCTGCCTCTTCCACATGCCGATCCGGCAATCGGTGCCAGACGCGCGCGTCGATTTCCGGCAGGGCGGCGGGACAAGGGTTGATCCCCGTCGAGAGGTCAAGCCAGTCTTCGGGCGTCCCCCCGAAGCGCGCTGCGGCTTCCGTGATCCCGCCGCCATGAATGATGGGAGCGGCCATGATCATTCCGAGAAATCGATGAGATGCATGAAGGAACCGGCAACGTTCCGGCGACGGAGGCCGGCGCGGCCGAGATCGAGCCCTGCCGCGTCACGTACCGTGAAGAGCGGCTCAGCCGCGCCCTCCGAAACGATCGTGGCATAGTGAAATTCGTGCGCCGTCATCGGTCCCCGGAAAAACACGTCGTCAACCGGCGTGACGCGCCGGTAGCCGAGATGCCGCTTGCGTTCGGCGAAGCTCGTGAGGAGCGGCAAAAGCCCGAGCATCTCGTAATGCCCGCCATCCGCCGCGACAAGCCCCTCGCCCAGCACCATATAGCCGCCGCACTCCCCGAAGATGCGCGCCCCGCCCCCAGCGGCCTTGTGCATGGCCGCGCGGAAATTCGAAGCATTGGAGAGCTGTTCCGCATGAAGCTCGGGATAACCGCCGGGGAGATAGACCGCATCGGCACGCGGATCGGGCGCCTCGTCCGCAAGAGGAGAGAAGAATGTGACTTCGGCCCCCTGCCCGCGCCAGCCCGAAAGAAGATGCTCGTAGCAGAAGGCGAAGGCCACGTCGCGCGCGACGGCTGTCCGCTGGCCGAGCGGCTTTAGCGTTCCGGCCGTCACTCCCACCGTCAGCGGCGTCGCCGCAGCAAGCACCGCCTCGAGATCGCAACCCGATGCGACCCGCATTGCCGCGTGATCGATGAAGGCTTCCAGCGATCCATGCTCGCCTGCCTGTACGAGGCCCAGGTGGCGTTCGGGCAGCTTCAGTGCAGCGTCCTGTCGCAGTACGCCGAAGACCGGCATCGCAATTCCGGCAAGCGCATCGCGCAGCATTCCCTCATGCCGGTCGCTGCCGACCCTGTTCAGAATGACGCCCGCGACACGGACATCGTCGCGGTGACGGGCATAGCCGCCGACCAGGGCGGCCACGGAATGGGAGAGGCGCGCGCAATCGACGACCAGGATCACTGCAAGTCCAAGTGCTGCGGCGAGATCCGCCGGCGCGCCCGTGCCGTCCGCTGCACCGTCAAAGAGGCCCATCATCGCCTCCATGATCAGCACCGAGCCGTCTTCCGCCGCAGCCGCCGCATTGGCTAGGAGCAGTTCGGGGCGCATTGCCCAGGGGTCATAATTGAAGCAGGGTTTGCCGCTGGCAGCCGTGTGAAAAGCCGGGTCGATATAGTCCGGCCCCGCCTTTCCAGGCGCGATCGAGAGCCCGCGCCGTCTCAATGCCCGCATCAGGCCGAGCGTCACCGTGGTCTTGCCCGAGCCGGAGCTCGGGGCTGCAATCATCAGTCCATTCATGCCGGGTTCCGGAGAATGCGGCTCGAAAACGGATCGGGAGCGAGCGCCCGGCCATCGAGCGCGCCAAGCCAGTCGAGCGAGGCGCGAAGCCGGACGACCTCGCCGACAACGACGATTGCCGGCGGCTCGAGCCCCGAAGCGGTCACATCGGCTTCAGCGGACGAAAGAGTGGTTTCCAGCACCACCTGTTCCGGTGTCGCCGCATTGCAGACGAATGCCACCGGCTCGTCCGGCGAGCGGCCGGCGTCCATCAGATTGGCGGAGATCTGGCCGATATGCTTCATCGCCATGTACATGACGATTACCGGAGAGCCCTTGGCAATGCCTTCCCAATTGATCCTGTCCGGCACGACGCCGGAAGAGTCATGGCCGGTAAGGAAAGTCACCGCGTGGTTGACCTCCCGATGCGTGACCGGAATGCCGGCATAGGCAAGCCCGCCTATGCCCGCGGTGATCCCGGGAACGATGCGGAACGGGATGCGGTGCTCGACCAGGGTCAGCGCCTCCTCTCCGCCTCGGCCGAAGACAAAGGGATCGCCACCCTTGAGGCGCAGCACCCTCTTCCCTTCACGCGCCAGTTCGACGAGCCGCAGCGAGATGTCGCGCTGTTTCGGCGAAGGCTTGCCGCCGCGTTTGCCCGCAAATTCGAGTGCTGCACTCGCTTTGGCGAGCTTGAGGCAATCACCGTTGACCAGCGCATCGTGAACGATGACATCCGCCTGGCGAAGCGCATTGGCTGCGTGCAGGGTCAGAAGGCCGGGATCCCCCGGGCCCGCACCGACGAGCCAGACCGAACCCGGCTCGAGTTCAGGCAGGCCGGCAAACATGTCGGTCATCGGTCGATACTCCGGGCAAAGCAAGGCATTCCATCCGATCCAACCGAGGAAAAACTTGAAGTCGTTATGCAGGAAACAATGGCAGATAATTGAATCGGCTCATCAAAGAAACTGCAAAATTCGCCCGAGGCCATCACACGGCTCCCCTTGCATAATCGGCCGGTCCGGCGATTGCCGCCGTCGCCCGCACCGATCGGATCTTAGGCACGAGCAGCACCGCGTCGCACCCGGCGGCCGCCAAGGCCGCGCCCTCAGCGACGCCGTGGCAACCCGTATGGGCAAAGACGACCTTCGATGGATTTTTTAGACGCGACGATTGCGCCTCCAGCGTGGCAGCGTCGAAGAAATGCGTGGGCACCGAAAAGTGCCGCGCGACCGCATGGATCGCGGGCTCATCGGTCCGCGCATCCAGAGAGGCGACGAGTCCGACATCCTTGCCGGAAGCGCCGGCGTCCGCAAGCGCCTGTTCGGCAAGCGCGATAACCTCTTCGGGCGCAGTGTTGCGCTCGCAGCCAAGGCCGAGCACGAGTTTGGCGGTGATGTGTCCTTCGGCGGAAGGCATATGCGGTGCGGCTCCCATGCGGCGTCGGCGTTCCATACGAAGCGCCGGGCCGGCGAAATGCCACGTACCGGTCCGGACAGCACCGGATCAAGCCCCCTGCATGGGTCGGCCGCACCGGACGCTCTTTCAGTCCGCCTGAACGGACGCCGTCGCATGATCGTCATTTTTATCGGAGCGCTTCAGGTCGGTCAAACCGGATTGCGCCATCCACGTGTCGCAATCCGTGCGGCCACGGGATCGACCTCAGACAATTCTTTGCATTTCGGCGTCACCTCTGACACAAGGCGGCTGAAGCAGTTCCCGCCGCCCTATTTGCTCGAGACTCCAGTGCACGACCTAGCCCTCCACATACTGCTCTTTCTTTTCGCGGCCGCATTCCTTGCCGGCTTCATCGATTCGATCGCCGGCGGCGGCGGGATGATCACCATCCCGGCCATGCTGATCGCGGGGATTCCGCCGCTCGAGACGCTCGGCACCAACAAGCTGCAGTCGCTTTTCGGCTCCGGTTCGGCGAGCATCGCCTATGCCCGGCACGGCCACGTCAACCTTCGGGAGCAACTCCCGATGGCGCTGATGTCGGCGGCAGGCGCGGTATTGGGCGCATTGCTCGCGACGGTCGTTCCCGCGGACGTTCTGGAGGCCGTGCTGCCGTTCCTGTTGATCGGCATCGCGCTCTACTTCGGTTTCAAGCCGAATATCGGCGACCTCGACAAACATCGGCGCCTGTCGGTTTTCCTGTTCACCGTCACCTTCGTGCCCCTGATCGGCCTCTATGACGGCGTTTTCGGTCCGGGCACAGGTTCCTTCTTCATGCTCGGTTTCGTCTCGCTCGCAGGCTACGGCATCCTCAAGGCGACGGCGCACACGAAATTCCTGAACTTCGGTTCCAATATCGGCGCATTCTTCGTCTTCCTGCTCAGCGGCGTCGTGCTCTGGAAGATCGGCCTGACGATGGGCGTCGGCCAGTTCCTCGGCGCGCAAGTCGGCTCGCGCTATGCGATGGCAAAGGGCGCGAAAATCATCAAGCCTTTGCTGGTCGTCGTTTCGATCGCGCTCGCCATCCGGCTGCTCGCCGACCCGGAATATCCGCTGCGTATCTGGCTGGGGCTGTAGGCCGGCCGCAAACCGACGACAGTTCAGCCGTTCCAGACGAGATGTCCGCCGCCCAGATCCGATGGCGGCGGGAAGGATGGCGCATAATCCAGGGCGCGCACAGGACTCGGCAGGTCTTCCGCTTTCGGCACGAAATCCCGGCGTACTCGGCCCGGATCGGCCACGGGAACGGCTGCCATCAGTTTCTTCGTATAGGGATGCTGCGGACTCTCGAAGATCTGCCGCCGCGTGCCCATTTCGACGAAGCGGCCCATGTACATGACCGCTACCCGGTGGCTGATCTGCTCGACGACCGCCATGTCGTGAGAAATGAACAGGTAGGAGACGCCGGTCTCGTCCTGGATGTCCTGCAGGAGATCGAGCACCTGTGCCTGGATCGACACGTCGAGTGCCGCGACGGACTCATCTGCGACGATGAGCTTCGGTGAGAGAGACAGGGCGCGCGCGATACAGATGCGCTGCCGCTGACCGCCCGAAAACTCATGCGGGTAACGCTTCATCTGCTCGGGCGACAATCCGACCCGCTTGAAGAGATACTCCACCCGGTCACGCAGTTCGCTTCCGCTTGCAAGGCCGTGGATCACAAGTGGCTCGGCCACCAGATCGCCGACCCGCATACGCGGATCCAGCGATGCGTAAGGGTCCTGGAAGATCATCTGGACGTCACGCAGGATGGGCCGCATCGTGCTCCCCCGCAAGCCGCGCGTGGAGCGTCCGTCGACGCGTATGTCTCCCGTCCACGGGACAAGGTTCAAGAGCGCCTTGCCGGTCGTCGACTTGCCGCAACCGGACTCTCCGACGAGAGACAGCGTCTCACCCCTGCGCACGGAAAAAGAGATGCCCTCCACCGCGTGAAGTCGCCTGACCGGGCGCTGAAGGATGCCGCCCTTGATGTCGAAGCGAACCGTGAGGTTCTCGACCTGGAGCATCGGCTGTTCGGCGCCTGGCTCAGATCTTGTCTCGACCGCCTTCCCCGCTGCACGCTTCGGCGTCTCCGTTCCCGCCATTTCGCCAAGGCGCGGCACGGCGGAAAGGAGCTCCTTCGTGTACGCATCCTGCGGATGCGCGAAAAGATCCCTGCTGGTTGCGTGCTCCACGGTACGGCCATGCTTCATCACCAGCACCTCGTCGGCCATTTCCGCGACCACGCCCATATCATGGGTGATCATGATCACCGAAATCCCATGATCGGCCTGCAGCTTGCGGATAAGGGCCAGAATCTGCGCCTGAACCGTTACGTCGAGCGCCGTCGTGGGCTCGTCGGCGATCAGGATTTTCGGGTTCTGCGCGAGCGCCATCGCGATGACGATGCGCTGACGCAAGCCGCCGGAGAGCTCGTGCGGATACTGGCCGAGCCGCCGCTCCGGCTCTGGAATCTGAACCTGGTCCAGGAGTTCGACGGCCCGCGCCCGCGCGGCGCGCCGGCCACTGGTGTTTCCGTGGGCGGTGATCGCCCCGATCAGCTGATTGCCGACCGTCATCACCGGATTGAGCGAGGTCATAGGCTCCTGGAAGATCATCCCGATCTTGCGCCCGCGAATCCGCCGCATGCGTGCTTCCGGAAGCGCCAATATGTCCTCGCCATCGAGAGTGGCTGAGCCGCCCGCAATACGTGCCATCGGCTTCGGCAGCAACTGCATCAGCGAAAGCGCGGTCATCGATTTACCCGATCCGCTCTCACCTGCAAGACAAAGCGTCCTGCCGGGAAGAAGATCGAAGGACAGACGCTCCACCACGACCTTCGGCCCGGTCGGCGTAGCCACCTGGACGGTCAGTTCCTTCACGGAAAGCAAAGAGGAAGTCATCGGGCAGAGGCCTTGGCAATGTCATCGGAAGGACGCCCTGCCCCGCCGAGGCGGAACAGGACCGGTTCGTCACGCAAAGACGATGCGCGGGAAATAGAAGGACACGACCCAGTTCGGCTGGTCGACGATCTCGCTGATGCGAAGGTCGCCGCAGACGGAGCAGAGCATGTAGGCGTCTTCCGGCTTCATGCCGCGTGTCGCACAGAGCAGGTCGATCATGCCGGATACGGCCGCCCGCGCACCTTCCATCAGATCGCTTCCAATGCCGGTCGTGACCTCATAGCCCTCGGCATCGAGATGCCGAGTGACGGGGCCCGGCGTGGTAAAGCGCGGCATCTTGAGGTTGGCGTCCTTCACCAGTTCCAGCTTCAGGACCACGTCCATCGCGCTTTCGATGGCCGTGCCGCAGACTTCGCCATCTCCCTGCGCCGCATGCGTGTCGCCGATGGAGAACAAGGCGCCCTCCACCTCGACGGGCAGGTAAAGTGTCGTTCCCGCCGCCAGGTCGCGAATGTCGAGATTGCCTCCTACCCGCCGCGGCGGAACCACGGAATGCAGCCCCGGCTCTGCCGGCGCGAGCCCGATCGTGCCGGCGAAGGGCTTCAGGGGAACCCGGCCGAACTCGCCAAAGGCTGCGGGAGCGAGCGTAGCCGGATCATATTTCCAGAGTGTCAGCGCCGGCTCCGCGAACTGGTCGGCGAGGAGCCCGAAGCCCGGAATATTGGCCGTCCAACCAAAGCCGCTCGGCTTGAAGTGCTCGATGGTCACCTTCAGGGCGTCACCCGGCTTGGCCCCATCGACATAGATGGGACCGGTGACCGGATTGACCTTCGTGAAATCGACCGTCGAGACATCGGCAACCGTGCTGTCGGCGGTGAAATGACCGGAACCGGAGTCCAGGCAATTGAACTCGAGCCGCGATCCGGGCGCCACGGTTTCCACCGGCGGGATCGAATGATCCCAGCCGTAGTGGTGATGGCGTCCGTGGATGGTGTAGTCGCAGTTACTGCACATCTTTTGCATATACCTGATCGTAGTGGACGGGGATGTGGACCGGATCGACAAACAGCTTGTCCTCGCCGCCGATACGCTCCGAGCGGATGGTGAAGCGCTCCTCGTTGAAGATCGGCGCCCAGGGCGCGTCCTCCATGATCTTCAGATAGATGTCGCGCCACAGGGCCTCGCGCTCCGCGGCCTTTGCCGGGTCGACGATGGCGTCGGCTTCGGCTGCCTTCTTGTCGAGCTCTTCATTGCAGTACCAGGACCAGTTCCAGCCTCCCGGCACGGCACCGCCGCAACCCAGAATGGGGCCGTAGAAGTTCGACGGATCGGGGAAATCGGCAATCCACGCCATGCCGCCCGACCAGATCATCGGCGCCTGGTTTTCCTCGCCGCCGGCCGCGATGACATTGGCCTGTGCGAGCGACTTGATCGATGCCGTGATGCCGATCGCCTTCAGATCTTGCTGGATCGCCTGGGCGATGCGCGGCTGCGGGTCGGTGTTCATGACATAGAGTTCGGTCGAGAACCCGTCGCCGAGGCCGGCCTGCTCGAGCAGCTTCTTGGCGCCTTCGGGATCGTAGGCATAGCCTGCGTAGTCCTTTGCATAGCCGGGCATCGAGGGCGGCAGCGGCTGGTTGGCAGCGACCGCGCGACCGTTGATGATACGCAGGATACGATCCTTGTTGATGGCCATGTTCACAGCCTTGCGCACCTCGACCTTGTCGAAGGGAGCCATCTTGACGTTCATCGTCACATAGCCGGTGTGCAGCTGGCCGCCCCGGATGATCAGATCCTTGAAGTTGGGGTCGTTCGTCACCTCGACGAACTTCGCCGGCGGAATGCCGTCTCCGGGCACGTCGATTTCGCCGTTCTGCAGGCGAAGAAGCGCAACGACCGGCTCCTGGCCAACCTCGAAGGTGATGCGATCCAGCTTCGGAAGCCCTTCGTTCCAATAGTCGGTGAAGCGTTCGAACACCAGACGCTGCCCAAGTGTCCATTCGGCAAGCTTGAAGGCACCGGAACCGACCGGATTCTTACCGAAATCGGCGCCGTGTTTCTCGACCTCCTCCTTCGGCACGACATGGGCAAAGTTGAGCGCCATGACGTGGAGGAAAGTGGCGTCCGGGCGGGTCAGTTCGAACCTGATCGTGTGCGGATCCTGCACCGTGATGCCGGACAGCTCGCCACCCTTGCCGGCCGAGGCCTCTTCGACCCCTTTGATCGTTGCAAAGAACCCGGCACCCGGGCTCTGGGTCGCTGGGTTCACCACGCGCTCGATCGAATATTTCACGTCTTGGGCAGTCAGCTCGCGGCCATTGTGAAATTTGACGCCCTTGCGCAGCTTGAACGTGAAGATTTTGCCGTCCTCCGAGATTTCGTAGGATTCGGCAAGGTCGGGACGCAGCTCGGTCGTGCCCGGGACATAATCCATCAGGCCGTCGAACAGCGACTTGATCATCGACCAGTTCTGCCAGTCGTAGCCGATCGCCGGATCGAGGGTCGAAACGTCGTCCTTGTAGGTGACGGTCATTTCGCCACCCTGCTTGATGTCGTCGGCAAGCGCGGGATTTCCCATGAGTGCGGCGGCGCAGACGCCGGCCAGTAGCAAGTTCCTCATCTGAAGTTCCTTTCTTGATGCTGCAGTTTTTTCTTCCCGCGTCAGCGCAGCTTGATGCGCGGGTCGATAAGCGGTGTGATGAGGTCGGCGAGCAGGTTGCCGAGCACGATGGCAAACGCAGAGACGAGCGTGACGCCCATGATGATCGGGATGTCCACCCGCTGGATCGCCTGCCAGGCCAGCTGGCCGATGCCGGGCCAGCCGAAGACGCTTTCCACCACCACGATGCCGGACATGAACAGACCGATGTCGATGCCGATCATCGCGATAACGGGCAGTATCGCGTTGGGCATTGCGTGTCGGAACAGGACCTTGGCGCGACCGACACCGGTTGCGCGCGCCGTGCGGATGAAATCCTGGCGCATCACTTCGATCAGCGAGGAACGCATCATGCGCGAATACCAACCGGCGCCCAGGAAGCCGAGCGTAACGGAGGGCAGGACCAGATGGGCGAAGGTGCCGTAGCCGCCAATCGGGAACCAGCCGAGCTTCACGGCGAAGACGTAAAGCAGCAGGATGCCGATCACGAATTGCGGCGCCGACACCCCGACGAAAGACGCGATCATCAGCGTATCGTCGGTGCGTGAGCCGCGCCGGAGCGCCGCGACGATGCCCATGGTGAGCCCGAAGATCAGTTCACAAGTGATGGCTCCGGCCATCAGCACGAGGCTTGCCGGAAGGCGCGATGCGATCAAAGTGGCGACTTCCGTCTTCTGCAGATAGGAGCGGCCGAAGTCGCCCTGCACCAGGCCCGTGACGTAACGCAGATACTGCTCATAGAAGGGCAGGTTGAGCCCGAGCTGTTCGCGGATGTTCTCCACGGTCTGAGCCGTTGCGCTGCGGCCGGCGATCTGTCTGGCCGGATCGGCCGGTATCAAATAGAGCAGAACGAAGGTGACGAAGCTGATGCCAAGCAGGATGACGACCGTCTGAAGCAGTCGCCGCGCGATATAGGCTGCCATCAATGCCTCCCCTGCTGCGTCGGATCGAGGACATCGCGTAGCGCATCGCCGACCAGGTTGAAGGCGAGCGCGAGCGCCAGGATCGCCGCGCCCGGTATGAACACCAGCCATGGTGCCGAGGTGAAGTAGGTCTGGTTTTCGAAGATGATGTTGCCCCACGACGGGATGGGCGGCTGCACGCCGATACCGAGGAATGAAAGCGTCGCCTCCAGTAGTACAGTCGTGGCAATGCCGAGCGTCGCCCAGACGATGATCGTGGACAGGAGATGCGGCAGGATGTGACGGAAGAGAATGCGTCCGGCGCCGGCACCCATGGCCCGCTCGGCAGTCACGAAATCGCGCTCGGCGATCGAGCGGGTTTCGGTATAGAGGACGCGGGCGATCTGCACCCAGTTCACCATGGCGATGACCATCGCCACGATCCATAGGCTGGGCGTGAAGATCGCAGCCAGAACGATGGCAAGGAGAAGTGCCGGAAAGGCCATCATCAGATCGGTGAAGCGCATCAGCACGGTGTCCACCCAGCCCCGGAAATAGCCGGCTGCAATGCCGACGAGCGAGCCGATGACGACGGCAATGCCATTGGCGACCACGCCGATGACGAGCGAGGTGCGCGCGCCGTAGATCAGGCGGCTAAGGAGGTCGCGTCCGACAAGGTCGGTACCCAGCCAGAACTGGCTGTTGGGCGGCAGCGGCGCGCCTTCGATGGTCAGACCCTCGAAGAACTGCTCGTGCGGGTCATAGGGCACGATCCAAGGCGCAAGCGCTGCTGCGCCCACCACCACGATGATGACCGCAAGACCGATGAGTGCAAGCGGCCTGCGCAGGAGGCGCGTCCACACGCCCGGTGTCCTATTCTCTTTGCTGCGCGCCGTTTCAGCGACCATGGTCTGCATTCTTCAATCCGTGGTTCTCGAATTCCTGGACGATGGCCGCAGCGACGTCCTCGATGCTGCAGCTGCGCGACATCGCGGTCAGGCGCAGGTGCTGGTAGGCTTCGCTGGCCCCGCAGTTCTTCCGGAGCATCAGCAGTGCCGTCGCCTCCGCAAGTTCCTGGCGTCGCGCGAGGCGATCCTTCAGTGCGGCGACGTCACGATCGAGCGCACGGCGGCGGACAAAACTGTGGCTTGCGACCATCAGAGCACTGTACAGCCCGGCGCTGCCGATGGGCTTCAGGAGCTGCGCGTCGGCTCCTTGCGCGATCGTCCAGGCGATGCGGCCGGGTGCCTCGGAGCCGATCAGTGCGATCATCGGCAAGGGGGCTTCCCCCTGACGCCAGGGAAATTGCTCGTCGTGGCCCATATCTGCGTCGATCAGGAGGATGTTGAACTCCTCTGCAGATCGATCCCTGGGAAAATCCGGCCAAGCCTGTTCCGCCGCAATGCCTATGCGGGCGCATTGGGCAAAGAGAGCGTCGACGTTCTGATGCGGCCGGTGCAGGATGAGCGCCCGCCAGCCATCGAAATTCGGGGTGTTATGAACAGATCTCATTTCACCACCTTCAGTTCGGGCCGGACCTCGTCCCCTCCCATCGGGCGGACAAGCGGCGTGGATGTCAGGAACGGATCCGGCGCGATGGCTTCATACGAGCGCTTGACGATCTCGAAACTGCCATCCGCACCCGCGCGGCCGATATGGGCCGGCAATTCCACGTGGTTCGTCCATCGATCGACGCTGATGGCCCCGAGCGGCGTGTCGACTGCCTGCCCGCACAGGGCGGCGCGTACAAGATCCGCATCGTCGCTGCCGCTGCGCGCGATCGCCTCGGCGATCATCACCACGGCACTGAATGCCTGCACATAGAAGGCATCGACCACGGCACCCGGATCCAGCGCCGCAAGTGTCTTCAGGAAGGAGTCGTTTTCGGGCGACTGGATCGTCCGGAAATAGCAGCTGACCGTGAAATGCCCCGCCGCGGCGTGTCCGAGCCCGGTGATCTCGCCCTCGTAGAGGTTGCAGCTGATGACCGGGCATCTATCGGGATGGAAGCGGTCATCTGCTTCAGCGAGAGCCTGAAGTGCGCGCAGAAAAGCGTAGGACGACGGACCGATCAGGTTGTTCAGGATGAAATCCGGTTTCTTCTCGCGCACCTCGTCGATCAGATGGGCGATATCCGTGTCTCCCATCGACACGAAACGCTCGCCCAGGACCTCGCCGCCCGAGCGATGGAGAATGTCGCGTGCGATCCGGTTGGTCTCCCAGCCCCAGATATAGTTGGAGCCGACAAGCATCGCCCTGCTGCCGAAGCGCGGCGCGATATAGTCGAGAAGCGGCACCAGGTGCTGGTTGGCACAGGCGGCAACGTAGATAAGGTTTTCGGAAACCTCGAAACCTTCATAGACGCATGGATACCAGAGCAGCGCGTCGAGCTTCTCGACCACGGGAATCACTTCCTTGCGGCTCCAGGAGGTGGTGCAGCCCACCACATGGCGCACACCGTGCTCGCGGATCAGTTGCCTGCAAAACGGTGCATAGCGATCCGCCTCGCCTGCGGGATCGAGATGATGGGCCTCGAGCCTGAACGGGAAACGCCGGGATGCATTGACATGCTCGATTGCTGCCATCGCGCCGCCAAAGCCCTGGCCCGCCGGCTGCGCATAGCTGCCGCTCCGCGAGAACAATACTCCCACCGGGTAGGTAACGTTGCCTGTCATTCGCCCCTCAAATGCAAAAAGGCCCCGCAGAGAAACAAAGTTTCTCTTCGAGGCCCAGATGCCGACAGATAATTTCAGCCAAGCCTAACGCTAGGATACGACTTGTCAATACGAATGGACATAGCGGCGACGATTTTGGCGAAGACGGCAGTCAGCGCTGCGGAGAGCAGCGCCAATAGCTGCCAGCTCTGCGTCATCAGAATTCGACGCCCTTCTGGCCCTTGATTCCCGAGCGGAAGGGATGCTTCACCAGCTCCATCTCCGTCACCAGATCGGCGATCTCGATCAGGTCTTCCTTGGCGTTTCGGCCGGTCAGGACCACATGCGTCATGTGCGGCTTCTCTTCCTTGAGGAAGCTTACGACCTCGGCGACGTCGATATAGTCGTAGCGCAGCGCGATGTTGATCTCGTCGAGGAGCACCATGGAGTTGCGTTCGTCGCGGATGAGCTCCTTGGCCTTTTCCCAGGCCTTCGCCGCCATGGCAATGTCGCGCGCGCGATCCTGCGTTTCCCAGGTGAAGCCTTCGCCGAGCGTGTGGAACTGGCAGATCTCGCCGAAATGCTTCTCGATCAGGTCGCGTTCGCCCGTGTGCATGGCGCCCTTGATGAACTGAACGACGGCGCAGGGCATTCCGTGGGCGATGTGGCGAAAGATCATGCCGAATCCGGCAGTCGACTTGCCCTTGCCCTTGCCGGTGTGGACGATGATCAAGCCTTTTTCGTCCGTCTTGGTGGCCATGATCTTGTCACGGGCAGTCTTCTTCTTCGCCATCTTCATGGCGTGACGCGCTTCGTCCTTCTCGGCGATCGGTTCGCCGGTATTCGCGGTCTCGTCGTTCATGATGTCCTCCCTATTGATTTCCGGCCATCAGACGGTCGGTAGCCGCGCGGCCGGAAAGGCTGTTCAGTTCGAATCGCGCCGAATTGGAGCGCGGGTTCCATAGGCCGCGGTCGATCGCCTCCAGCAGCCTCTCCGATATTTCCGAAAGCGCGGCCGGGTTCTTTTCGCGCAGGAACCCGAGGACTTTCTCGTCGGCGATATAGGCCTGATAGGCTGCCTCGAAGTGATGATCGCGGACCGCCCCGGTGGTCGCAGCGAAGGCGAACATGTAATCGACCGTCGCGGCGATTTCGAAGGCTCCCTTGTAGCCGTGGCGCATCACGCCGTCGATCCACTTCGGATTGACAACGCGGGCACGCACCACGCGGCCGATCTCCTCCTCGAGCGAGCGGATGACCGGCTTTTCGGGGCGCGAATGGTCGTTGTGGTAGATGGCCGGGCGCTGGCCGCCGAGATGCTCGGCCGCGGCGCTCATGCCCCCCTCGAACTGGTAGTAGTCGTCGCTGTCGAGCAGATCGTGCTCGCGATTGTCCTGGTTCTGGACCACGGCTTCGATCGAGCGCAGACGCTCCTCGAAAAGGCCGCGCTCCGCCTTTCCATCCTCGCCGGCACCGTAGGCGTAGCCGCCCCAGGTGAGGTAAGCCTCGGCAAGATCGCCGCGCGTTTCCCAGCCCTTCTCGTCGACAAGCGCCTGCAGGCCCGCTCCGTAAGCGCCGGGTTTCGAACCGAAGACGCGATAGGAGGCACGGCGTTGAGCCTCCTTCGCGTCGGCGCCCCGCTCTGCCCACCGCAGCGTTTCGGCACGCATGCGGGCGGCGATCATATTGTCGGCATCGTCCTCGTCGAGCGCGCCGACCGCCCGGACCGCCTTGTCGAAGAGTGCTATCTGCTCGGGAAAGGCGTCGCGGAAGAAGCCGGAAATACGCAAGGTGACGTCGACACGGGGACGGCCGAGAACGGCAAGCGGAACGATTTCGTACCCGGTCACGCGACGCGAGGCCATGTCCCAGACGGGCTTTGCTCCGATCAGTGCCAAAGCCTGGGCGATATCGTCTCCGCCGGTACGCATGTTGGAGGTGCCCCAGGCCGTGAGGCCGAAGGAAGACGGCCATTCGCCATGGTCCTGCAGGTAGCGGCGGATGAGCAGCTCCGCCGACTTCTTGCCGAGCTCGTAGGCCGCCGGCGTCGGCACGGACCGGCTGTCCACCGAATAGAAGTTGCGCCCCGTCGGCAGCACGTCCGGACGGCCGCGCGTCGGCGCACCCGAGGGACCGGGGGCGACAAACCGGCCGTCGAGGCCCGTCAGCAGACCCTTGATTTCCGCCTCGCCGGAGCTTTGGATCGAAGGCTTCAGCCGCGTCTCGATCACGTCAAGTACGGCGCGGGTGTTGGTCCATTCCACCGGACAGGCGATTTCGCCTGAAACGAGCTTCGCCGCAAGCAGTTCGATGCGCTCGACCGTGTCGCCGGCGGTGCGCCATGGCGCATCCGAGAGGGCGGCGAGAAGATCGGGCTGCGGGCCGGCCCAGGGATCGGACATGACGCAATCGAGCGGGTCGAATGGTTGCGAGCGTGAAGCCGCGTGCAACCCCAAGTCCACCGCGATTGCCCGTTGCAGGCTCTGATCTCCGCCCTCACCCAGACCCCGCGGCACACGGGCGAGCGCGACCGTGAGGTCGGTCAAAAGCCGTCCTTCCGGCGCCAGGCCGAAGATATGCAAGCCGTCGCGGATCTGCATTTCCTTGAGGTCGCAGAGATAGGCGTCGAGTTTTTCGAGCGCCTGGTTCTCGCTGTCGCCCTTCTCGATCCCGGCGTCGTGGTCGAGGCCGATGTCGCGGACGAGATCGAGGATCTGCCGGCTGAGCAGCCTGAGCCGCCGCGGATCGCCGCCCGCAGCCTCGTAATATTCGTCGACCAGCGCCTCCAGGTCCTTGAGCGGTCCGTAGGACTCCGCCCGCGTCAAAGGTGGCGTCAGATGGTCGATGATGACGGCGCTCGTCCGCCGCTTGGCCTGAGTGCCTTCGCCGGGATCGTTGACGATGAAGGGATAAAGATGCGGCATCGGGCCGAATATCGCCTCGGGGTAGCATTCTTCGGAAAGCGCCAGCGCCTTTCCGGGAAGCCATTCGAGGTTGCCGTGCTTGCCCATATGGACGATCGCATGGGCGCCGAAGACCTCGCGCAGATAGGCATAGAAAGCCAGATAGCCGTGCGGCGGCACGAGGTCCGGAGCGTGATAGGTTTCCTTGGGATCGATGTTGTAGCCACGCGCCGGCTGGATGCCCACGAGCACATCGCCGAAGCGCGCGAGCGGCAGGGCGAATACGCCGTCGATGAAGAAGGGATCGGCCTCCGCCGCACCCCAGCGCGCGGTCACTTCCTCTTGAATCTTTTTCGGAAGCGCGTCGAAGAAACCCTTGTAGCGATTCAAGGAAATGGTTTCGCGGATTTCCCGGTCGCGGCTCGCCGCATTGGTCGGCCCGGCCATCAGAAAGCCGATCAGCGCGTCGCCGTCATCAGGAACATTGCCGACAGCGTAGCCTTCTGCCGTCATCGCCTTCAGCACTTCAATCGTGCCGGCAGGCGTATCGAGACCCACGCCGTTTCCGAGGCGTCCGTCGCGGTTCGGATAGTTGGCCATGACGATTGCGACCCGGCGGCCCTCGGGCCGGGTCCGGCGCAGCTTCGTCCAATTGGCGGCGAGGCGTGCCGCGAAGCGCGCGCGATCGGCAAGCGGCTCGTGGCCGACGATATTGGCCTCCACCAGCGGGTCGTAAACCGAGGCTGCCTTGAAGGAAACGGCACGGGAGAGAACCCGCCCGTCCACCTCCGGCAACGCGACATTCATGCCGAGATCGCGGGCCATCAGCCCTTGAGCCGAAGTTTCCCAGGCCTCCCGCGACGACCCGGAAAAGATGACCTGCAGCACCGGCGCGCCGCCCGATTCGAGCACGGTCGGCTGGCGGTCCGCGCCCGGCGCGGAAACGGCAAAGCCCGTGGCGTTCATCACGACATCCGGAAGGGCTTCGGCGAAGACCGCTTCGAGCGTGCCGATCGAGACCGGATCCTTGAGGCTGGAGACGAAAACGGGGAGTGCCCGCACGCCCTCGGCCGCAAGCGCCTCGATCAGCGCCTCTACCGGTTTCGTCTCCCCGCTCTGGACGAGCGCGCGGTAGAAGCAGAGGGCGACGGTGGGTTCGTGTTCCGCTCTGTCCGCCTGCGCGGTGGGTACAGCCCGACGCAGTTCGGATAGGCGAACCCATTCCTCGACGCCGATCAGGCCCCTGCCCGGCCACCATATGCCGGCCTTGAGCAGCGGCCGCGCCGGCTGCGGCTTGTCGCCGCCGTCGATCAGTGCCTGCGCGTAATCGAGGAAAAGGCCGGCATTCTCCGCGCCGCCTTCGGTGCAATACGCCCAAAGGCGCTGCCGGTCTTCCGCCGAGACGGTGGAGAACGGGTCGAGGCCCGGGTCCGGCTTGTCGTCGCCCGGCAACACGGCGATCTGGAATTTATTCGCAACCGCCGCGGCGTAGAGCGCCTCCAGGACGTAACGGAAGTAGCTCGCACCACCGAGCGGCCGTACGACGATCAGCTTCGCATGCCTCGCCGTGCGTTCGACGTAGGTGTCGACCGACATGGGGTGCATGAGATTCATCAGGCTGGCGATCCGCAGGCTTCTTGCGCCCGCGCGCTGACGATGGGCAGCCGCGATCGAGGCAAGTTCCGTATCGGCCGCCGACAGGAACAATATGTCGCCCGGGCTCTGTCCGAGGTCGATCGCCTCATTACCGTCGGCGATCGTTCCTTTCTGAGCTAGGAGGAGATGCATGGATGCTCCCGCAACAAAGACCCCTCCCGAGGGGTTGGGGAGGTGAACTTCAGTTTCACACTCAAAATCGCCTCACACGAGTGCCGAAATCGCTGCACGCACGGCAGGCTCGTCCATGTCGTGCAGCCCGATGACGACGAGACGCGTGCTGCGTGTTTCGCCGGAAGCCCATGCGCGGTCGAAATACTGGTCGATGCGGCTGCCGACCGCCTGGACCAGGAGGCGCATCGGCTTTCCCGGAACGTCGACGAAGCCCTTGAGGCGCAGCACGTCGTGCTCTGAGATCACGCCCTTGAGCCTTTCGGTGAAAGCGGCAGGGTCGGCTATCGCGCCGAGCTCTACGACGAAGCTGTCGAACTCGTCGTGATCATGCTCCTCGCCTGCCTCATGCTCCATCTCGTGGTGAGACTTGCGGTTGACGATATCGCCCTCCGTGCCCACGCCAAGCCCGAGCAGGATGGCGGCGGCTACCTCGCCGTTCCTCGCCTCGATCATCGTCGGCTTGCGGCTGATGCGGGAGGCCACCTCTTCGCGCACGGACTTGAGTCCCGCGGCGTCGATAAGGTCCGTCTTGTTGAGAACGATGAGGTCTGCGGCGGTGAGCTGATCCTCGAAAAGTTCTTCGAGCGGGCTCTCGTGGTCGAGATTATCGTCGCCGACGCGCAGCGCGTCCACCTTGTCGTGATCATCCGCAAAGCGGCCCGCGGCGACCGCTGCGCTATCGACCACTGTGACGACGCCGTCGACCGTTACCTCGCTGCGGATGTCCGGCCAGTTGAATGCGGCGACGAGCGGCTGCGGCAGCGCCAGGCCGGAGGTTTCGATGACGATATGATCCGGCCGGTTCTCCCTCTCGAGCAGCTTCGTCATGGTCGGAATGAAGTCGTCGGCAACGGTGCAGCAGATGCAGCCATTGGTCAGTTCGATGATATCCTCTTCCGAACAGGCTTCCGCTCCGCAGCCCTTCAGCACATCGCCGTCGACCCCGAGATCGCCGAATTCGTTGATGATCAGCGCTATGCGCTTGCCGTCGGCATTCTGCAGCAGGTTGCGGATCATCGTCGTCTTGCCGGCACCGAGAAAGCCGGTGATGACGGTAGCCGGTATCTTGCGCTGCGGAGCCCTTGCGAGTGTCATGAATCAACCCTTCATTTTCAGCGGCAGTCCGGCCGCGACAAAGTAAACTTCTGCGGATTTCTCCGCCACGATCTGATGGAGCCGGCCGGCGTGATCGCGAAAGTCGCGCGCCATCCGGTTTTCCGGGACGATCCCGAGACCCACCTCATTGGAGACGAAAACGAGGCGCGAGCGCGCCTCGGGCAGAAAGGCGGCGAGCGCGGCGAATTCGGCGGCCATGTCGCGCTCCTCCATCATCAGATTGGTCACCCACAGGGTCAGGCAGTCTATGAGGACAGCCCGGCCGGGCTCATCGATGCGGCGAAGCAGCCCCACGAGATCGAGCGGTTCCTCGTGCGTGGTCCAGCCCTTGCCCTGCCGAGTGGCCTGGTGAAGGGCGATGCGCTCCTGCATCTCCTCGTCGAAGGCCCGGCCGGTCGCAAGATAGTGCATCGGAGACCCGGTGGCTTCGACGAGTTTTTCCGCGAAGGTGGATTTTCCCGAACGCGCGCCGCCAAGCACGAGGGTCGGGCCGAGATTGGAAATGTCCATTACCGCTTGCCATAGCGATGGCTGTAGCGGCAACGGCGCACGCCGAAAACGCGTTCGATCGAAGATCTATGAGCCACGACAACCTCCGTGCTGGCATCGGGGAGCATCTCCCCTCGGGCGGAATGCCCTGACGGATGGCAGGTCTCCTGGCTCACGGCGTCACGATCCTCATGGCCGCACGTTCGCCGGACCGGCTCGGCCCGAAAAACGATGCGGCAAAAGACCGAACGGGCTCGCCTCGCCTTCCCGGCGTTTGCGGCATCGCGAAAGGCGGACGATTCGTAGAAGAAGAGGCGTCCTGCCCGGCTGATCGCAATGCCACGCCAGTGGCTTTTCCGACATGTCGCCAAACTTCACGAGACTGCCCCATGCAGCGCGTTGAAATTCGGCGAAATGCCCGATGGCGAACCCTGACCGTTCTACAGTCGCGGGGTCGGCTGCGATAAGGGCGCCCGGCGTGGGTCCGCCCCGTCGCATTCCCATTTACTCCCTCGCCCCACCTCGGCACGAGAGAACCATCCATACTGCGTTAATTATGAAGCGGCGGCGGCAAAGTCAATCGACGGCCTGCGACACCGGGGCCGCCGATTACGGCAGAAATGCGCTTTGCGTCGGCTACTCCGAACGGGTAGGCAGACACTTCCGCCCACCCCATGATAAGAATGAATGCTTGGGGTCCGGCGACATTGTGTCGATCCGGTTATTTCTCATTCACGCTCATGATCCCGGACCACGTCGGCCGCAGGAGATCATCGTGGAGGGTGCGATGTTTCACTTGCGTCGTGCCGCAATCGCTGTGTTGGGCGCAGCGTTTTACGGTTCCATACCGACAATTGCTGCCGAACCGGTTGGAGAAGCGGTCCGGATCAGGACGGTGGTCACCGGCAGCGGCGGACCGCTCGTGGAGCGGGACGCCGTTCACCGGGACGAGCGAATAAGCACGTCCAGATCCGGGCTCGGCCAGTTCGTGTTCCGCGACGGCAGTAAATTGGCGGTGGGGGCAGGCTCTTCCGTCGTCATCGACAAGTTCGTCTTCAACGATTCGAAATCGGTGCAGCAACTCACCGTCGCCGCCGCCAAAGGCACGTTTCGCTGGATCAGCGGAAATTCGAAGCACTCGGCCTATCAGATCCTGACACCTGCCGGAACGATCGGCGTACGCGGAACCGTGTTCGATTTCTACATCGGCAATGACGGAACGACTGCGATCGTTCTCCTGGAGGGCGCGGCCCGGTTCTGCGGCCCGGCGGGATGCCAGCAGCTCACCCGACGCTGCGATTGCGTGATCGCAAAGCGCGACGGAACCATGACGGACACGCACAGGGCCGGTCGCCGCACACTGGCGACGCTCGGAAACCGGAAGGCCCTGCCCTTTCTTTCGGGCGACCAAAGACTGTCTGCCTCCTTCGGCAGCATGAGCGGCAGTTGCGGTATTTCGGCCGCTGTCGAGATCAAGCCGACCGCGCCGGAACGCGCGCGGCCGCCCGAAAGAGCAAGCCCGCAAAAGGCGCCCCGCCCGGGCAAGACACCCAGCAACGAGCCGGGCAAGCGTGGCCTCGACAAGGGGAAGAAGGGGCAGGACACGGGCAAGAAGGGGCAGGACACCGGCAAGAAGGGCCAGGATACCGGCAAGAACGGGCAACTGGACACAGGCACGAAGAAGGGCCGCGGTTAGAGCACTCCCTCTCTACTCGGCGGATCCGACTTCGTCTGCGAACGGCAAAGGCTCACCGGCAAAGTGGTCTGTCCGGCGCCCGATGCGGCGGTAGAAATCCGATAATCCTCCACATAGGGCCGGAGCCTTGAGCTTTGCGGCATTGACGAGTTCTCTGCGCGGCCGTGACCTCGAACGCATCGCCCCGATCAACTGTTCATGAATGCGCTGCAGTTCGGAAAACTCGGCCGAAGCGGCCATATGCTCGTCACCGACCACGGCGTAAACCCGCGTTCGCGTGCTCTTGCCCTTCAGCGCCAGCGCCCCCGCCTCCAGCACGGCGCACCGTTCGCCCAAATCCGCCGTCGTCTCGGATATAAGAATATCGAAGCCGACATCCTTGCAGGCGGCCTCGATCCGGGCGGCGATGTTGACCGCGTCGCCGACGGCCGAATAGTTGAAGTGCATCTCCGCCCCCATATTGCCGACGCAGGCAAGCCCGGTATGGATTCCCACGCCGATCGCCACCTTTTGATCGCTCCCGAAGCCGAAGGCGTCGCTCTCGTTGAGCCGGGCGAGCGTCTCGCGCATGGCCAAGGCGGCGCGGACCGCCTTGCCGGGGTGATCGGCGACGTCGACGGGCGCGTTCCAGAACGCCATGATCGAATCGCCGATGAACTTGTCGAGCGTGCCCTCGTTGGCGATGACATGGCGGCTCAGCGCATCGAGCAGCGTATTGAGAAACCGCACCACCTCTCCCGGCGTCAGGCGCTCGCTGATCTCCGTGAAGTTGCGCACATCGACGAACATGATCGTCAACTCACGATCGTCGCCGCCGAGACGCAGGGCGTCCTGCGTATGCTCGATGCGATAGAGAAGCGAGGGCGACAGGTACTGGCCGAAGGCGCGCCGAACCACGCGCCGCTCCCGGTCTATGACCAGGAACCGATAGGCGGTTGCCGCAAAATGGGTGATCGATCCGGCAAGGATTGGAGCCAGAGGGTCGAATAGCAGGCCTGCATAAAGGAAGGCTGACCAGGAGGCCACGAGGGCCAGCGCGGTTATCAGGAGGCCGCAGGCAAGCGCGACGGCCGGGCTGACGAAGGTGGTCAGCAGGACAAGCAGGCTGCCTGCAGCCGCGATCGCAAGGATCTCCAGTCCGTCCGCCCAATCCGGGCGGGAGAGAAAGTGGCCCGAGAGAACCTGCTCGACAGTCTGCGCGTGCAGCGACACTCCGGGCACATTGTGCCCAAGAGCCGTGGTACGAATGTCCTGCAGGCCTGCTGCCGACGTGCCCACGAATACGATACCGCCTTCGATCGCTGCCCTCGTTTCGGCGGAAACTCCGCCGGGCGCCAGCACCCGGCCGGCAGAGACATATCTTTCAGCGCGATCCGGACTGACATAGAGCCAGAGTTCGCCCGCTGCGGTCACCGGCACCACGAATTCGCCGACCTTGATCAGCGTGATGGTATCGGGCGCATCCGGAGCACCCGCTACGATGTAGGTGGAAGCGCCTTGAGCCACGCGCAGCGCTTCGAGGGCCAGGTTCGGATAGAGTTGCTCGCCATCGCTCAACAGCAGCGGGACCGAGCGCACGACGGCCGACCGGCTGCCGGGATTGAGGCTTATATGGCCCAGGCCCGCGGCCCTGGCTTCGAGTTGCGGCCTCAAAGGAGTCGCAGCCGTAAGCCGCGGCGGCGCATCGAACGGGCTTTCCCCGGTGAAGGCGAAACCCGCTTTCACCGGCGGCCGGTAGTTGCCTGCGTTGGTAAGGCCGAAACCGAGCACGACGGGCCGGTCGCCGATCGATCGTGCGAGTATCTCGTCATTGTCCGGCAACCGCTCAAGGAGCGCCTGATCGATTCCGGCGACGTCGCGCATGACGCTGCGCGGCGAAAGACGGTCGGGTTCGGAGAACAGGATGTCGAAGGCTATCGCCGCCGCGCCAATTTCCGAGAGCCGGTCGACCAGAGCGGCAACGCGGTCGCGCGGCCACGGCCACTGGCCGAACTCTTTCAGCGACGCCTCGTCGATGTCGACGACGCGAACCGGAACGTTCTCGAAGCTGCGCGGCGCCAGGCGCTGGTACTCGTCGAAAGTGAGATCGCGGGCGAGACGCAAAAGTGGCGGATCGGTTGCACGCAGCACTGTGAGCGCCGCGACGATCGCCAGGCCGATAATGACCCCAACTAGCTGCGTGCGTGCCATGGCAGCGCCCTTCGCGCCGGACGCCGTCGCCATGCACAGCGGCGAAGAGGTCGTCCTACCCCGAAACCATGCTGCATTTTTCGCAAGGCGTATGCAACGGAGAACGTGAAGACGGGTGTAAAGCTCAGGTCCTGGTTGGAAGGACCTTGTCGAGAAATGCAAGCATGGCGCCGTTGAACACGTCGGGTCTCTGCAGCGGCGCAAAGTGGCTGACGTGTTCAAGCGCGATCAAGTCGGCTGCGGGAATGCTCCGGGCGAGATATTGGGCGTGCTCCCATTTTATGAACTCGTCCTTCTCGGCCTGCACGACCGCGACCGGTACTCGGATTTCGGCGAGGTCGCCTGCCGAGTAATTGGGTTGCGTACTCATCATCTCGCTGACGGCCGAGACGAAGTCGTCGAACTGATCCGGCGTCGCCGACAATTCGGCATAGTCCTTCCGGTGCCGGGCGAAGCAACGATCGATAACCGGAGTGGCCTCGAATTCTGTCGCGCCGCTCGGGTCCATGTTACAGGCGAAGAAAAAGACGCCGGCAATGCGCTCGGGCGCGCGGTTCGCAAGAACGAGGCCGATGCAAGCCCCGTCGCTCCAGCCCACCACGGCGAACTTCTGAAGCTGCAGCATGTCCGCGACGGCGAGGACGTCGGA
This sequence comes from Ensifer sp. R1-3, assembly GCF_056739175.1. Classification (NCBI taxonomy): domain Bacteria; kingdom Pseudomonadati; phylum Pseudomonadota; class Alphaproteobacteria; order Hyphomicrobiales; family Rhizobiaceae; genus Ensifer; species Ensifer sp. R1-3. The sequence continues at coordinate 675,239 of NZ_CP096515.1, read as the reverse complement.
TGCCATCACTTCGTAGCTGTAGGGCCGCTCATCACGCGTGCTGCGCCCATGTCCGCGGCTGTCGATGAGCACGACGCGACGGCCGGCGTCAAGAAGCGGCGCAAGCTGATAACCCCAGTTGCCGCTGTGGCCGAGGCCGCCGTGCAAAAGGACCACCGGTGCTCCCGCGCCGTATGTCGAATACCAGATCCGGGCGCCATCGCGCTCCACATAGCCCTGCTCCGCGGCTGGAGGCAGAGCCGGTGCGCCCCGGGCTTCGAACTGCCGAAGATCGTCGTCGTATTGCTGCATTCCGATCCTTTCAACGAGCCGTTTGCTGCGCTGGCGGCACGATACGGTCCGGGGCGGGAAACTCCAAACGGGCACGCCTCGTCCGGCCGGCCCTACCCGAGCAGTGTCCCGAGCCACGCCCGATCGAGTACCGTTTCGAGTTCCAAGGCGATCTCGTCGAGAGCCGCATCCACCGACCGGCGGTAATTGCCTCCCCCGCCTTCGATACCGAAGCTCTTGAGCAGCGCGGACCGGTAGGCGTCGCTTCCGAAAAGACCGTGCAGATAGGTGCCCATCACGCGGCCGTCCGCCGACATCGCTCCATCCGGGCGGCCGTCGATCTCGACCGGCGCGCGGCTGCAATCGGCGCCCGTCGTCTTGCCGAGATGGATTTCGTAGCCTTCGAGCGCGACGTCGTATTCCCGCGACCAGGCGCGGCTGTTGCGAACCGTCTTTTCCGGAGCCATCTCCGTCTCGACGGACAGCAGCCCCAGCCCCTCGATCTCGCGCTTGCCGCCCTCGATACCGAGCGGGTCGGCAACCCGGCTTCCGAGCATCTGATAGCCGCCGCAGATACCGACGACCCGGCCACCGCGCCGCATATGCCGGTCGAGATCCCGGTCCCAGCCCTGCCTGCGGAAATCGTCGAGATCGGCAATGGTGGATTTCGAGCCGGGTATGACGATGAGGCCCGCATCGTCGGGAAGCGGCGTCCCCGGCCGAACGAAGACTATGTCCACGTCCGGCTCCGCGGCCAAGGGATCGAGATCGTCGAAATTGGCGATCCGCGACAGGACGGGGACTGCGACCTTCAGCGCCTTGCCGCCGCCCCGCGTCAGCCTCTCGAGGACGACGGAGTCTTCGGCAGGCAGCCGCCCGGCACTTTTCAGCCAGGGCACGACGCCGAAGCAAGGCCAGCCGGTGAACTGACGGACCGATGCGATGCCGTCATCGAAGAGGGTGACATCACCGCGGAATTTGTTGATGAGGTAGCCGGTGACCATGCGCCGGTCGTCCCCCGGCAGGATCGCATGCGTGCCGACCAGGGACGCGATCACACCACCGCGGTCGATATCGCCGACGAGAACCACGGGCACGTCAGCGCGGGTGGCAAACCCCATATTGGCGATGTCGCCGGCGCGCAGGTTGATTTCGGCCGGCGAGCCGGCGCCTTCGACGATCACGAGATCGGCGCCGGCGGACACCTGTTCGAAACTCTCCATGACCGAGCCGAGGAGGCTCGGTTTGAGAGCCTGGTATTCCCTCCCCTTGGCCTGGCCCGCCACCCTGCCCTGGACGACGACCTGGCTGCCCACATCCGATTGCGGCTTCAGAAGCACCGGGTTCATATGCACGGAGGACGGCACGCGCGCGGCAAGCGCCTGGAGCCATTGCGCACGGCCGATCTCGCCGCCGTCGTCGGCAACGGCGGCATTGTTCGACATGTTCTGGGGCTTGAACGGTTTTACGCTGAGGCCATGATTGGAAGCGAGCCGGCAGAGGCCCGCTACCAGTACCGATTTTCCGACATCCGAGCCGGTTCCCTGCAGCATGATCTTGCGTGTCATGCCTTTCCCGTAGCATCGAAACCGCCCGCCGCAAAGCTCTGTTCCGACGCGATTCCGCCATGATTGCGTCACCGGCGGTCACGGTGCATTTCCGGCCTTCTTCAAGCGTGCGAAAATTTCTTGCACGCTTGCTCAATTGCGACATGCCGTGCCGAGCCTGGCATTCAAGTCGTCCCGGCAAGAGCCTATATCCGCGCCATCGAAACCCCGCCGGAAAATTGCCCGGTCTCCCAAGGTAGAAAGCCATGCTGTTCGTCTTCGGCAAACCCAACTTCGTTCAGATCGCCTGGAACTCCAAGGCGCCGAACGGCCAGTCCCGCGTCCGCAATGTCGTCGCGGAAGCGCCGGTCGGCCCACTCGGCCTCATCCGAACGTCCAACGTCGGATAAAGCGCCGCGTCGCGTTCGAAACCGCCCCCTTTTTCGGGGCAGCTTGTTCACGCTTCCCCCGAAATGCAAAAGCCGCACCCAACCGTTGGAACGGAAGGGTGCGGCGATCAGATTATTCCGCTGAATATCGGGTCCGGCACGCACTACCTGATCCGGACCTGCGGCAGTCGCCCGCCGCAGGCAGACAATTATCCCCACAACCTTACCGGATCGTTATTGAGGTCTTAACCAAAAGTGAATTTCGTCGATTTCGCCGTTCGTGTGCTCGGTACAGCGAGGGCGTCACGGCGGAATACGCCGCCGGCGCCAGACGCCGGATGAAAAGGTTGATTTCTCAACGCGAACACTTAGGCTTGCCGCAATGACAACGAAGTGGGCCGGCTGGCAGCTTCAGCGCGGGAGCGGTTAGGCGGCGCTCCATCCACCATGTGTGGCCGCAGTGACGTGAAGGTGTCGACGGACATGAAAAAACTCCTTGCTACCCTCATCCTCATGGCAGGCATATGCTCTCTGGCGGGCCCCTCCGGAGCTGCCGAATGCGGCGACGTCAGCATAGCCGAGATGGACTGGGCCTCGGCGGGCGTCACGGCTCACGTGGACAGGTTCATCCTGGAAAACGGCTATGGCTGCAGCGTGAAGCTCGTCGCCGGCGACACGATGCTGACCTTCACCTCGATGAACGAGAAGGCAGAGCCCGACCTGGTGCCGGAACTCTGGATCAACTCCGTACGCACGCCTTTCGATGCCGCAGTCAAGGAGGGCCGCCTCGTCGAGGGCGCCAAGATCTTGAGCGAAGGCGGTGTCGAAGGCTGGTGGATTCCGAAGTTCATCGCCGACGCGCACCCGGATATCCGAACGGTGCAGGACGCGTTGAAGCACCCGGAACTCTTCCCTTCTCACGAGAACCCCGCAAAGGGAGCGATCCATAATTGCCCTTCAAGCTGGAACTGCCGGTTCTCCACCGCCAATCTCTACAAGGCTCTCGATGCGGAAAAGGCCGGCTTCCAGCTGATCGATCCCGGTTCTGCTGCCGGGCTTGACGCGTCGATCACCGAAGCATTCGAGAAGAAGACCGGCTGGCTCGGCTACTATTGGGCTCCGACCGCCTTGCTCGGCAAGTACGAGATGACCTTGCTGTCTTTCGGTGTGGATCACGACAAGGCGGAATGGGACTCCTGCACTGCCGCTCCGGATTGCCCGACCCCAAAGGTGAACTCCTATCCGGTCTCGGACGTCTATACCGTGGTGACCAAGTCCTTTGCCGATAGAGCAGGCAGCGCCATGGACTACGTCGAGGCGCGGCAATGGGAAAACGCGACGGTAAACAAGGTTCTGGCCTGGATGGATCAGAACCAGGGGACGAACGAGAGCGCCGCCCGCTACTTCCTCGGGAACTTCCAGGAGATATGGACGCAGTGGGTAAGCCCGGAGGTCGCCGAAAAGGTGAAGGCGGCGCTCTGATTGTCGGTCGGATCGGCCTGAAGTCGTGAACGTGATCGATTCCGGTGCCCCTTCGAGGATGCGGCTGCCTGATGCGCGACGCACGAGCCGCGCCTGCGTCGCAAACAGTAAAGCGGTCCGCGTCTTCCGCTGTCACAGTTCTGATGCAAGGAGCGGCAAGCGCCGCGAAAACGCAGTCGGCGTAAAAGCTCCAAGCCAAGAGAAGGGGAAAGGTTGTCCATGGCTAGTCACGCAATCGAGGTGAAGAACCTCTACAAGATTTTCGGCCCGCGCGGGGAGGATTACGTCAAGCTCGTCGAGAACGGGATGGGTAAGGCCGAACTCAACGAAAAGCACGGCCACGTGCTCGGACTGCAGGACATCAACATTTCCATGCCTGGCGGCTGCATAACGGTCGTGATGGGGCTCTCGGGGTCCGGCAAATCGACGCTGATCCGGCACATCAACCGGCTGATCGATCCGACCTCCGGCGAAGTCCTCTACGACGGCGTCGACGTCTGCAAGATGAACGAGAACGACCTTCGCGCATTCCGCCGCCACAAGACGGCGATGGTCTTTCAGAAATTTGCACTGCTGCCGCATCGCACGGTTCTCGAGAACACCATATACGGTCTGGAGATCCAGGGCGTGGACCGGCGCGAGAGCGAGAAGCGTGCGCTTGGCTGGATCGAGCGCGTCGGCCTTCAAGGCTTCGAAAAGCACTATCCGAACCAGCTTTCCGGCGGCATGCAGCAGCGCGTCGGCCTTGCCCGCGCACTTACAAACGACGCCGACATACTGCTGATGGACGAAGCCTATTCGGCACTCGATCCGCTGATACGCGTCGACATGCAGTCGGTGCTGCTCGAACTGCAGAAGGAGTTGAAGAAGACGGTGGTGTTCATCACCCACGATCTCGACGAGGCCCTGAGGCTCGGCGACAAGATCGCCATCCTGCGCGACGGCCGCGTCGTGCAGCAGGGAACCGGCCAGGAAATCGTGCTCTCGCCGGCCGACGACTACATCACGGCCTTTGTGAAGGAAGTGAACCGCGGGCGGGTGGTCAACGTGGAAACGATCATGCGGCCGCTGTCCGGCAATCCGGAAGGCCTGCCGCTCGCCGCAGGCACCGTGCTCGAAGCCGCCGCCCGCACCATGACCGGCGCGCAAATAAGCAATGCGCATGTCGTCGACGCCAATGGCCGCCCGATCGGTGCGATCGACCTGCAGATGATCATCTCCGCCATGGTGACGCCCGTGCAGCATACCGACCGGCAGGCGGCTTGATTCGCATTGAGGGGCGCCCATGGGCGCCCTCGTTCGGGGGATATTCGGCTGGCCGGTTTGCCGCGGAAGATGTACATGGCTACTCGAAACGTCGTTCTGACTGACGCCCAATCAGCGCTGCTTGAACGGTTGGTCGCCTCCGGGCGCTATCAAAATGCCTCGGATGTCTTGCGCGCCGGGTTGCGGCTGCTCGAGCGGGAAGAGGCCGAGCTGGACGATTTGCGGGCAAGGCTGAGCACAGGACTCGATGAAGCCGGTCGCGGCGATCTAGCCGAAGGTACGGGCGAAGAGGCGATCCGCCGTGCTTTCGCGGCAGCGCATGCAGCCACCTGATGCCGAAATCCTGGCGACTGACCCGATCCGAGGAAACGTCGTTGACCGTTATCGAGGGCGTCGCGCGGCGCCCTCGACACCGGATATTTAAGTGACCGCCAGCCTTCCGCTGATGTATCGGAACTCCTGCGTCTTGCCTCCATAGCCGTAGGCTGCCGCCGGTACCTCATGCACGAGCACGTAGCTTTCGGGATGGACAGTCCCGAGAATATCCTCGAAGGCCGCGAAGATCGCTTCGATATAGGCGCCAAGTTCCTGTTTGGTATTGGTGCCGTCGACAACCTTGATGTCGAGCCAGAAACTGCTGGCCTGCTGCGATGCGAGCGACTTTCCGCCCGCGAACCAATGCCGGGGATCGACATAGCTGACCACGACCGCCGTCACCGAGGGGTCCTTGCGAAGATGCGACTGCGTGAGGTCGCTTACCTTTGCCGCTACTTTCTCCGAAAGCTCCGGCTCCGGCTGTCCAGTAAAGCTGATGTTGATGATGGGCATCACAGGTTCCTTTCTCGAAATAACACCTCTTCAATTTGCCACCACTGCCACATCAGAAAAATCGAATTGTTTTGCAGGAATACTTCTATAAAATTGAAGCATGAATCCGATCGACCCCGAGCTGCTGCGCACTTTTCTCGCATTCGCCGAGGGCGGCTCGCTTGCAAGAGCGGCAATGGCCGTCAACCGTTCGCCCTCCGCCGTGACGGCGCAAATGCAGCGGTTGGAAGCGCTGATCGGCGAGCGCCTTCTTGCGCCCGCCGGGCGCGGACGTGTGCTCACGCCCGTGGGAGAGGAACTCGCCGCGCATGCCCGGCGCATTTTGGATGCGCATCGCGACGCCTGGCTCAGCCTCAGGGGCGCGCGCGCCGATGGACGAATCTCCCTCGGCAGCACTCAGGACTTTGCCGATACGATGCTGCCCGGATTGCTGCGCCGCTTCGCGCGCTCCCATCCGCGCATCCGCCTGGATTTGAGGATCGGCAGGTCGAAAGAATTGACGGCCGCCTTCGATCAGGGCCAGATCGACATTCTTCTTGCCATGCGACAGGCGGCTGCAGATGACGAATTGCTCGTGCTCGGCGAACAGATGCTTTGGCTCTGCTCCGACAGGGGCTTGGCAACGGACGAAGAGGAGCTACCCCTCGCCGTGCTCGACCCACCTTGCGGCTTCCGCGCCGCCGCCATATCGGCCCTAGAGAGAACCGGCCGCCGCTTTCGGATCGCGGCAACGAGCCCCAGCCTGTCGGGCTTACGCGCGGCTGTCTTGAGCAGCATCGCCGTTACCACCCGGACGGAAAGATTTCTCAGCACTGGCATCGAGCGTGCTCCTGCCCATCTCGGCTTGCCGTCCCTGCCACCGGCGGAATTCAGCCTGCGGCTGCACGCCCGGGCGGATAAGCCCGCAGCCGACCTTGCCGCGCTGCTTGCGGACGAATTGCCGCGTTGATCTGTGCAATTCTGTTGCCAACACATAAAGATATCTTTATATCTTATTGCAATTCCATTCAGCCGGGAAAATCCGATGTCCGTTGCAGCCCATGCCCTTTCCGATCTCCTCGCCCAGAAGGGCGTCCTGCTTGCCGATGGAGCCACAGGCACGTCGCTCTTCGCCATGGGGCTTGAAGCGGGCGAGGCGCCGGAGATCTGGAACGAGACCAAGCCGGACAACATCACCAAGCTGCATCAGGACTTCGTGGATGCCGGTGCCGACATCATTCTCACCAATTCCTTTGGCGGCACACGCCACCGGCTGAAGCTTCACCAGGCCGAAGACCGGGTCCACCAGCTCAACAAGCGGGCGGCAGAAATCGCGCGCGCCGTCGCCGACAAGGCTCCGCGAAAAGTCATTACGGCCGGGTCCGTCGGCCCAACGGGCGAACTGCTGATACCGCTCGGCGCCCTCTCCTATGAGGACGCGGTCGCGGCCTTTGTCGAACAGATCGAGGGCCTGAAAGCCGGCGGCGCGGAGGTCGCCTGGATCGAGACCATGTCCTCTCCGGACGAAATTCGTGCGGCCGCCGAAGCCGCGGCGAAGGTCGGCCTCCCTTATGTCTACACCGGCTCCTTCGACACCGCCGGCAAGACGATGATGGGCCTGCACCCGAAAGACATTCACGGCGTCGCCGCCGATATCGGCGAAGGTCCGGTTGCCGTCGGCGCGAATTGCGGCGTCGGGGCGTCGGACATTCTTTCCTCGCTGCTCGACATGACGGCTGCAAGCCCAGGGGCTACGATCGTCGTCAAGGGCAATTGCGGCATTCCCGAATTCCGCGGCTCGGAGATCCATTATTCCGGGACTCCGCCGCTGATGGCGGAATATGCCCGGCTGGCCGTCGATGCCGGTGCCAGGATCATCGGCGGCTGTTGCGGCACCTCCTGCAACCATCTGGCCGCAATGCGGCTTGCGATCGACAATCACACCAGGGGCGAGCGCCCCACGCTCGAAACGATCGTCGAGAAGATCGGACCGTTGCGCAACAAATCGGCAAATGAAGGCCCCGCCGCCCCGGCCCGAGAGCGCCGTCGGCGCGCGTAAGGTAAGGCTTGCGGCAGCTCCGGCGGCAAGCCGGAGCTATCCTATTTTACGGGACCAGAGTGAGTGCGCATGTGCGCCGCCGGGACGGCGCTGGCGCTAACGAAAGCAAGCTTTTCGGCGAGATCGCAAATCCCGCGCAAAGGTGCCCCGAGCCGGCCGCGCTCCGCCGTGCAGCCATATTCCGCAGCACTGGCAAATACCGGGTAGAACTGAAGCGCGGCACCGAGATGACGGGACCCCTCTTCGGAAAAATGCCCATGGTCTTCGAAGAGCGCCACTCCCTTGTCCTCGGTCCGGCAGCGACCTGCGCCGCAAAGGTAGCCGGTGAAGCTTACGACCGGATAGTAGCCAGCGATATCCGCCAGCACCGAGAGCACGTCGCGGTCATGGGACTGCACATTCGCAAGCGGCGCCCCGCAGTCATCGGCGGAGGTTCCAAGCAGACGGGCTCGCGCGACGCAAAGTCCGGTATCGCGCCCATCCTGGGGCGGCGGCGCGATGACGACCGGCCGAAAGCCGTTCTGCCGTAACCATGCGAGGCTTGCTCGATAGCTACCGGTCACGATCCGGGCGTCCGACGGCACCACTCCCTTACCGTCGAGAAGCATCGTCTCTTCCTCCAGATACTGATCCAGCGGCGAGGACAACACGACATAGCGGATCGACTTGTGGGCCAGAAGGAAGCGCTGCACCTCCTTGTTGTGCTCGATGCACTCCTGCGGCCAAGCGGGCTCGAACTTGGCCTTGATCGGGGCGAGGCCGGCGAGCGGACCGCAATTATTGTTCGTCAGTTGCATAAGCCGTGCGTCCGGTTCGGACGCCAGGATGCCATCGACGAGGTGCCTGGCGAAGGAGTCTCCCCAGACGGCAATGACCGGTTCGCTGCTTGTGCTGCATTTCAGGTCGATAACCGCGTTGCAATCCTTGCCCAGGCCGACGCTCGGCTTGGTCAGGCGGGCAAGATCGACATTCCTGGAGGCGAGACCGTCGCTGCCGTCGAGCACCAGGCCAGTCGCAACGGTTATGGACCCCACGGCCGCGACCGTTGCGAAGATCGCCTTCCGCCCGAGACGGGCACGATTGCGAAAGGGACCCTCGACGTAGCGCCAGCTTAGGTAGGCGAGACCGAAGCAGAGCACGATGAGCCCGGCGTAGCCGGCGGGCGTCACTCCGTCACTCGTGCGCAGCCGCGCAAATGCGAATACCGGCTGATGCCAGAGATAGAGGCTGTAGCTGCAGAGGCCGATCGCAACGAGCGGGCGGGCCGAAAGGCACCTGCCGATCAGCGTGTCGCCGCGGGCGAAAGCGAGAACGAGTGCCGTACCGGCGACGACCGGAACGGTCGCCCAGCCCGGATAATGTTCCGGGTCGGTTATCGATAGATAGCTCGCGGCGATGAGGAAAAGCCCGCCCCAGGCGAAGCACTCGCGGACGAATCTGGAGAATTCACGATTTGCAACCCCCGAGAGGGCGACGGCGGCACCGAGGCCGAGTTCCCAGAAGCGACTGGGCAGGAGATAGAAGTTTGCCGCCGGATCGATGCGCGCGACAAGCTGGGTCGCGCCGAAGCTCAGAACCGTCGCCGCGACGACTACCCTGAGCCCGGTCGCCTCCGACAGGCGGCGCAACGAAAGCAGAAGCAGGGGAAAGACGATGTAAAACTGCTCCTCGACCGCCAGGGACCAGGTGTGAAGCAGCGGCATGAGATCGGTGTCGGGCGTGAAGTAGTTCGTCTGGTCCCAAAAAAAGAAATTCGCCGCGAACAGGTTCGCCGCGTAGAGACTCTTGCCGAATTCGTTCAATTCCTTCGGCAGCATCCACATGAGCGCGAAGGGAATAGATACCGTACAGACGAACAGAAGCGCGGGCGCGAGGCGCCGTGCACGCCGCTCATAGAAAGCGACGATGCTGAATGCGCCGCTGCGGATCTCCTGGTGAATGAGGCTCGTGATCAGAAAGCCGCTGATCACAAAGAAAACGTCGACTCCCGCGAAACCGCCGGAGATAAAGCCGAAACCGGCGTGAAACAGCAGGACGGGGATTACGGCGACGGCGCGCAGCCCGTCGATCTCGGGTCTATAATGCATAATGCGAGGCAGGTACTTCCGTGAGGTCGGCGCGTCGTTAACATGTGCAATCGGCCGGCGCCACCCCGCCGATCACCTCACGCGCGCCCGTCGCAGATGATTGCGCCAGGCTTCGAGCCCTTCTTCGATGTTCCTACGGCCGAATCCGACGCGGAAGCGATCCTGCGCGACCGGCAGCAGATCGGAGACAAAAAGGCTTGAAGGAAGCAACAGCACGCCTGATTCCTCGACAAGGCGCCGGCAATGTTCCTCCACACTGCCCGGCCCGTGATAGCGGGCGAACCCGACGCAGCCGCCGTCCGGCGCCTGCCACTCGTAGAGATCGGCAAACTCGGCGAAGAAGGCGCCGAGTTTTTCGAGATTTCGCGTGCAGAGCGCGCGATTGCGTTCGAGTATCCGATGGCGGGATTTCAGCGCGATCGTCGCCAGCACCTCCGATGGCCGGGAATTGCATATTGAAAGGTAGTGTTTCATGCCTTCCATGCGCTGGAGAAGCGCGTGATCGCGGCAGGCGATCCAGCCGATCCGAAGCCCCGGAAGGCCATAGGCCTTGGACATGACGTTGAGCGAAATACCGTGGTCGAAGAGTTCGGCCGCCTGCGGCAGGCGCTTCTCCTCGTCGCGCTCCAGCCCTCGATAGACCTCATCGCTGAAAAGATGAATGCCGCGCTCGGCGCAGAGTGCCGCGAGCGCGCGAAAGACCGGCGGCTCGGCGACAGCGCCCGTCGGGTTATTGGGGAAATTGACCGCGATCAGCTTCGTATTCGGCTGCAGCGCCGCCTGGACATCGGCGATATCGAGCTGCCAATTGTTCTCGGGACGGAGTGCAACACCGCTTACCGAGGCGGCGATCGTGACCGGAAGGGTTTCCATCGACTGGTAATTCGGCACGGTGACGATGGCATGGTCCTCGGGACCGAGCAGAGCCAGCATGGCGCAGTAGAGCCCCTCCTCGGCACCGGCGAAGCAGAGGATATCTTCCGGCTCAAGCCCCTCGTAGGTCGCGGCGATCGCCTTGCGGAGCGCCGGAGCGCCATGGGTCTCCGTATAGCCGAGCGTCAGCCGCTCCCACGCGTCGCGATCGGCCTCGTCGGCAAGCGAAAGAAGTTCGGCCATCGACATCGTTTCGCTGTCGCTCGCGGTCATGTGGTGGCGCGCCGTGAACTCCCAGCGCGAGAAATGCGTCTCGAGGCGGAAGGCCGGCAAGGTCGTCATGGTCGTTCTTCCCTTTGAAGGCGAGGCTCGGTGCTCATTCAGGCGACGCCTTCGTCGCGCGCGGCTGAGAGATAGTTGTAGATGGATGCGCGCGAGGTGCCGATCAGGCTTGCCAGATGGTCGACGGCGTTGCGGGTCTTGAAGAGCCCCTGCTCTTCGAGTGCCGCAACCAGGGCCACGCGATCCGGGCGCTTCAAGGCGGAAAGCGCAAGGCCCCTCACCTTTAGCCAAGCGTGCAGCGCTGCATTGATCTCCTCGCGCCAGTCGCGCGAAAACAATGCTTGCGGCCGTGGTTCCGGCGTGCCGGCAAAGGCCGCGAGCAGCCTCACGGCGTCGTCGATACGGGAAACATCGAGATTGATGCAGAGCAACCCGACGGCGCGTTCTTCGCCGTCGCGCAGCACCGCGGATACGGATTTCAGCCGCCGCCCATCCGCACCCGTCTTTTCGTAGGGCCCAAGCACGGAGGCGCCCTCAACGATGTCCCCGAGGCCATCCTCGATGAGCGATTCCAAGCCCACGCCCCGGCCGGAAAAAGCATTCCAGATCGCGGCTATCCGCCCGCTCGCAAGATCGTGCAGGACGATCTCGGCATGGGGATAGAGCAGCGCACTAATCGCCGCGGCTGACGGCGCGTGGATCGCGAGACTCTGGGGGATGATGGGTTCAGTCTTCATGCCGGCATCTGACGGGGTTTGTATATTTTGTCAATATTAGACTTATAATACATCCGATCGCAAGTCAGCGCGGAAACTTCGCGACGACAGCGATGATCGGGCCGAGCGGAAACAGCCGGTCGTGCCGATTGATCTCCGGCGCATAAAGGCTCGAGATCGTACCATCCAGAAAGAGCGCATTGGGGCAATCCAGCGCGTCGCGAAACAAGGTCGCGAAATCGTGAAAGCGCACCGGCCGTTTCGACACGGCGAAGACCACCTCGCCATTGGGCGTCACCCCGACGCCGTTGCGGGTCTTGAGGCTGTCGCTATCCGGCAGGAAACGGGGATGCAGCGCACCGTCGATGACGAGCATCGGACCGGATTGCGTCGCGAAACGCGGCTCGATGCCGGCAAGGCGATAGGCCTCCGCAGCCATGACCCCGGCCTTGCCGTCGCCGACATAAAAGACGCCGTTCGGCAGCATGTGAAAGTTGCCCCAACCCGGATTTGTATTGAGCGGCGCCTGCTCCGCGCCCTCCTCCACATGCAGCCCGACCGGAGCGAGGTCCTCGTGGTACATGCCGCCGTTCATTGCGAAGACGAGGTACTGTTCGCGACGACGAAGTTCGACCGACAGCGCTCTGAAGGACCTGAACGGCACGCCCGCCTGGTCCTTGTTGTAGAGCCGTATGTCGCTCGTCGCCGGGTCGAAGCTGCAGGCGAGGTAGATTTCGCCGAGATGGCGAACATCGCGGCAGGCACCGAAGGCGGGTGCAGCGAGACCGGCGGATAGAAGGGCGGCGCCGGCGATGAAGGCTCTTGTAAACAGCGGCATCGAACAGACCCGGAGGGAATCATACGACGTAGCATCGCATGGATTGCAGCGGATTTATGTGGGCGCGCTCTGATTAAAACTCGATCGCCGCCATATGAAAACGCAACTGCCCCACCGCATAGCGATAGTCGCGCCCAACCGGACAGGCATCGCGCGACAGGCAGCCGTGAGCAAGGCAGCCGGCCACCCCTTCCCCGGTTCTCAGATGCGCGCGGCAGCGCCCGATATCGAATGTAGCGCCTGCCAAAGCATCCGCCGGGCAGGTGGAAAGGCAGGGCCTTCCAACACAGGTTTCGCAGGGGTGGCCACCCGCCGGCTCGCCCGTCACCGGCATGGCTCGATCGAACGCAAGCGCGCCGCGATAGCCGTGCCATAGACCGTAGAGCGGATGAATGAGGATGCCGAGCGGCGACGGCTTCAGCCCTTCGGCACGCATTGCCCATTGCTGGAAGGGCTGCCAAGGGGGATCGGACGGAAAATACGCCGAGGCGCCTGCTGCCGCAGCCGCCGGGCGGATGACCTGTTTCGACCAGTTGTCGAGCGGCTCCGCACCGCCGCCGTCGGGTTCGCCTTCGCGCCACCGGCGGAAAGGCTCCCAGACCGAGCCGCCGACATTGCCGATCAGCACCACGCACGCTGCGGGCTTGCCGCCTTCGAGCGTTGGTCCCGCCTCGCCCGGCGCGAAATTGATGGTTCCGCGCAAAAAAAGACCGTGCGGCGCAAGCGCCGCACGGATGGTTTCGAGCACATCGCTTTCCGATGCGTAAGGAGCCGTCATTTCGGTTTCGGCCCTTGAGTTTCGTAATGCGGGCGCCAGACCTCTTTCTGTATCATATCGGCCACCTGCGCCGCGCCGCCTTGCTCCCTGGCTCGCTCGGGAGCCTTTCAGGTGAAGGCGTCGGGCATCGAGTCCTTTCGCTTCGCGATGAATTCCTTCAGCGCCTCGTCGATCGCCGGATCGAGATAGGGCGCTTCATAATGTTCGAGCCACGAGCGGGCGAGCGCGTTGGCGCGCTGTTCGATCCGCTTTTCGCCCTCGATCTCCCACTGCTCGAAGGAGTTGTTGTCGGCGAGCGGCGAGCGATAGAAGGCGCTCTGGAAGTTCGCCTGCGTATGTGCACAGCCGAGATAGTGGCTGCCGGGGCCGACTTCGCGGATGGCGTCGAGCGCCTGCGCGCCTTCGGAAAGGTCCACGCCCTCGGCCATCTTCTGCATCATGCCGAGCTGATCCTGGTCGATCATGAACTTCTCGTAGGATGAGACGAGACCGCCCTCGAGCCAGCCGGCCGCATGCAGAACGAAATTGGTGCCGGCAAGCAGCGTCATGTTCAGCGTATTTGCCGATTCATGCGCAGCCTGCGCATCGGGAACCTTCGAGCCGCAGAGCGAACCGCCGGTACGGAACGGCAGGCCGAGGCGGCGAGCAAGCTGAGCAGCGCCGTAGGAGACGAGCGACGGCTCCGGCGTGCCGAAGGTCGGCGCGCCCGACTGCATCGAGATCGACGCGGCGAAGGTGCCGAACAGCACCGGCGCGCCCTTGCGGATCAGCTGGGTAAAGGCCGCGCCTGCCAGCACTTCGGCGAGGATCTGCGTCAGTGTGCCGGCGACCGTGACCGGGCTCATCGCGCCCGACAGGATGAAGGGCGAAACGACGCAAGCCTGGTTATGGCGGGCGTAGACCTTCGCGGCACCGAGCATCGTCTCGTCGAAGACCATCGGCGAGTTGGCGTTGATGAGGTTCAACGTCACCGCATTGTTCTCGACGAAATCGTCGCCGAAAAGGATCTTCGCCATTGCGACCGTGTCTTCGGCGCGCTCGGGCGCGGTGACCGATCCCATGAAGGGTTTGTCGGAATAGCGGATATGGCTATAAACCATATCGAGGTGGCGCTTGTTGACGGCGATATCGACCGGCTCGCAGACCGTGCCGCCCGATGAGTGCATCGACGGCGCCATATAGGCGAGCTTCACGAAGTTGCGGAAATCCTCGATCGTCGCATAGCGGCGGTTGCCCTCGAGATCGCGCACGAAGGGCGGGCCGTAAACCGGCGCGAAGACGGTCGCCTTGCCGCCGATCTGAGCGTTGCGCTCCGGGTTGCGCGCGTGCCAGGTAAAGTCCTTCGGCGCCGTCTTCAAGAGCTCGCGGCAAAGTCCCTTGGGGAAATGCACGCGTTGACCGCGCACGTCGGCACCAGCGGCCTTCCACAGATCGAGCGCTTCGGCATCGTCGCGAAACTCGATGCCGATCTCTTCGAGAACGACGTCGGCGTTGCGTTCGATGAGCTGCAGCCCTTCCTCGTCAAGAACTTCGTATTCGCGAATCCTGCGTTGGATATAGGGCAGAGACGGTCCCGGGCCACCGCCGGTGCGGGAAGCGCGACGCGCTGCCGCTCCCCGCCCCTCACCACGCGCGCGGCGTCCGCCGCCTTCGGCCGCACCTTGTTCTGTAACGTCGCTCATTCGCTCATTCCTCTTCCCGCGGTGCTCCGCGCATCATGCGCGATGAACGCCGCAACACTTTGATGGGTGGGCGCATACCCCTTTCGCGAGGCTAAATCCAGCGGCGGGCATATGCATCCGGTAGTCGATTTAGCCTAATGCTACCAAGGCGCCGGACCGGTACGGGTCTTAATGCGCCAACGGCTGGCGCATCTTAGACACTCGGTCTGCGGTCGCTACCATTGCAGTGCCTCGAGCGTACGTCTTTCGCTGCTTCAGATCGGGACCGCGCAAGCGCCACTCTAACGCCTTGAAGTGCTGCATAATTTTGCAGGCGGCAGATTCCGAACCGCGGAATAATGCGCTACCGCTGTCGCATGGGAGCATTTACGCGGGGCGCCGTCGTTTTTCATCATATGCGACGTCGCTTTCAACAAGAGATTTTTAGGTGTAGCCCGCTAAGGATTGGGCAACGCGTCCGGATTGTGCCATCTCTCGTGCCACCCGTGCGAAATGACTGTGCCAGGAACCGAGGAACCCAACTATGGCAGACGATGAAATCATTCTCGAGGACCTTTCCGACGAGGAACTCGTGCAGCAGATGCATGACGACCTCTATGACGGTCTCAAGGAGGAAATCGAGGAAGGGACGCGCATCCTCCTCAAGCGTGGCTGGACGCCTTACGACGTCCTGACCCAGGCCCTGGTCGAAGGCATGCGCATCGTCGGCATCGATTTCCGCGACGGCATTCTCTTCGTCCCGGAAGTGCTGCTTTCGGCCAATGCGATGAAGGCCGGCATGTTCATCCTGCGCCCGTTGCTCGTCGAAACCGGTGCCCCGAAGCTCGGTAAGATGGTGATCGGCACGGTCAAGGGCGACATCCACGACATCGGCAAGAACCTCGTCGGCATGATGATGGAAGGCGCCGGCTTCGACGTCGTCGACCTCGGCATCAACAATCCGGTCGAGAACTACCTCGAAGCGCTCGAGCGTGAGAAGCCGGACATCCTCGGCATGTCTGCCCTGCTCACGACGACCATGCCCTATATGAAGGTCGTCATCGATACGATGAAGGAAAAGGGATTGCGCGACGAATACGTCGTCCTCGTCGGCGGTGCACCGCTCAACGAGGAATTCGGCAAGGCCGTCGGGGCCGACGCCTATTGCCGCGATGCCGCCGTCGCCGTCGAGACCGCCAAGGACTACATGAAGCGCAAGCACAATCAGCTCGCAGCCGGCTGAGACGATCTGACATGAAAAAAGCCGGCTGCCCGTGTGAAACGAGCAGCCGGCTTTTTGTTTTTCGGAAAGAGCACTTACCGGGTGCCGTCAGTTGGCGGCCTTGGCGACCCGTTGGCCGGCTCCCTGTGTCGCGTTGACTGCGTTTGCAGTATCCTGTCCTGCGCCGCGGATCGTATTTGCGCAGGAACTCAGGGCTGCCAGCGCTATCAGAACGGCTCCGATGGTCGCGATGGATTTTGTCGTCATGACCGTGATTCCTTTGTGTTGATGCAAGGCGGAATAAAGATGGAAAACGCAACGTCGGCAAGAGAACGTGCACAACCGAAGAAAGTTCATGTCATTGGTTGCGGCGCGATCGCGCGCGAAATTCTTGCCGTCTGCGCGGCCAACGGGCTCGACCACATCGAGCTCAACTGTCTGCCGGCCATCTGGCACAACACGCCGGAGAAGATCACTCCGGGCCTGCGTGAGGCTATCACCCGGGCGCGCGCCAACGGTTTCGAGCGCATCTTCATCGCCTATGCCGATTGCGGCACCGGCGGGCTTATCGACCGACTCTGCGAAGAGGAAGGGGTGACGCGCATCCCGGGTCCGCATTGCTACTCGTTCTTCGCCGGAAACGCGGATTTCGCAGCCCGCTGGGACGATGACATCACAGCTTTCTTCCTGACGGATTTCCTTGCCCGGCAGTTCGAAGCCTTCGTCATCGAGCCGCTCGGCCTCGACCGGCACCCGGAACTGCGCGACATGTATTTCGGCCACTACCGCAAGCTCGTCTATCTCTCCCAGCAGGAGGACGCCGCGTTGCAGGAAAAAGCCCGGCGCGCCGCCGTTACTCTCGGGCTCGAATATGAGTACCGTTATACCGGCTATGGCGATCTTACGACATCGCTGATCGAGGTTTGATCCACTCTCTCCGGTCCCGGCACTCACGCCTCGTCGGCGGTGCGATGGCCCCGCGATCCTTCGGGATCGTGTGCAGGGCACAGCTTAAGGCTGTGCTAACGTATTGACGGCATATTTCCTGCGCTGACCTGCCGCGCAGCGCACCTCAAATCCCATCTGGCGCAAATTCTTGTCGCGATCCGCTGATGTGTAACGTGAAATCTGAAAAAGGGGCGCTGTCGAGCGCCGAGCACAAGGGACGCATCGTCGTGGTGACCGCCGGAGGCGACAATGCGAACATCATGATCAACGCATTGGCTGCGCGCTTCACGAATGTTGCAGTTTTGCAGGAGGAGCCGGAATCGAAGGCGCTCTTCGTCAAGCGGCGTGCGCGCAAACTCGGATGGGTAATGGCACTCGGGCAACTTGCGACGATGTTCGTCTCCCGCATCGGCAAGCGCTTCACCCGGCGTCGGGCAGCCGAGATTCTTCGCGAGAATGATGCGTCCGCCGCGCCCAACCGGACGGTGCCCGTCCACCGCGTTGACTCGATCAACGACGCTGACGGCCATGCAATGCTTCAGCTACTGAAACCCGCCGTCCTCTTCCTAATCAGTTGCCGCATGTTGAAGCCGGAAACGCTTGCTGCCGTCAATTGTCCGATTCTGAATTTCCATGCCGGCATCAACCCGCAATATCGCGGCTTGATGGGAGGCTACTGGGCGCTGGCCAACAACGATCCCGAGAATTTCGGCGCGACCGTTCATCTCGTCGACGAAGGCGTCGACACCGGCGGCATCCTCTATCAATCGCGGCAGGCGCCGCGCCGCGCCGACACGATCCACACCTACCCCCTTCTCCAGACGGCCGCCTCAACCGACATCGCCATCCGTGCGGTCGAGGACGCCCTTGCCGGGAAACTGCGCCCGATCGCCATCGCGGCCCCGTCGCGGCAGTGGTACCATCCCCCGGTCTGGACTTGGTTCTGGAATGGCCTGCGGCACGGCAGGTGGTAGACAGAGGGACCTGCCTGCTACTGCGCCCCCGCGCTCAAGACCCGATGGGTCGCCCGGTCGACGGCATGGCCAGTTTGCGTGCTGTCTTCCCTGAATCCCCGTGCCGTGTTGGCGCAGGACGAAGCGAAGATCAGGATTAGAACTGCAATTACGGTCTTCGACATGACACCCTCGGAGACAGCCCGGCAATCCAAGAAAAGATGATGCATGCCTGCGAGAAATCAAGCGTGGTGGGAATCTTGTCTTTAGCCGACAGATGAGAGAATATTAGCTATTCTTCATATCAAGTCCGGTGATCGGAGAACGTCATGACCGGCAGATCATCGATCGTCGCAGCCGCACTCGCCCTTTTGACGATGGCAGGCTGCATGAGCAGCCAGTCGGCCCGGAACAGCAACAGCCCTCAACAAAGCGGCGGCTCCGGCGAAAGCGCCGGTAGCGGCAGCATGGGCGGTTCCGGCGGCGGCAGCTCCGGCTACTGAGCGGATCTCGGTCGGATCTGAAGTCATCGTCCGGTGAAAGAAGGACCGGCTGTCCCTCCGTGCGTTGCCGGAGGGACAATGCTCGACGACCTCAGTAGTAAGGCGAATAGCACTGCTGTCTTGGGCCGCCATAGGGCTGGTAGGAATTGTCCGCAGCGCGGTACGAGCGGTAGCGGTCATAGCACCAGTTTACGTGGCTGGCAGGCAATCCCGGCGCCGCATAGCGTGGCTCTGCGTAACGCGGCTGGGCGATGGCGCCGCCGATGATCATACCGGCACCGAAGGCTCCCAGTGGATACCACCAGCCGTCGTTGTGCCGGCGGTAACCGTGGCGGCGATAGTTGTAGCCGCGATGCCCGTTATACCAGCCGTGTCGATGGCCGTGCCGGCGCCAGCCGTGCCGCGGGCGATGCCGGTGACCATGCCAGCCGCGGTGGTCGACCATCTGCACGTCGCTCGTCTGCGACACCGGAACGGTTGGGACGGGCATGGCTTGCGCAGGCGCATAGCCGGTGAAAGCCGTCACAGCCGCGAGGAACAGGATCCCAATCTTCTTCATCTCCACACCTATCTGTTCGAATAGGTCAGAGCTTTTGCCGCCGGCCAGGTGAACGCGCAGTGAATGCAAGATTCATGATATTCTTAAGGACCATCCGAAGGGCCGGTGCACGCGTGTTCCCGGTCCTTTGTCGCCGCCGATAAGGCAGGCATTTCGCCGCGCCGGCGCAAGCGGCGCGCTCCGCGAGCGCAAGGTTCGGATGCGTGATTGTGCAGCGTCGTTTTTGGACATATCGGACGTCGTGGCAAGGTGAGCCACGGCGCGTGGACATGCGCATTGTCGCCCTTATAGGAGAACAGGAATCCGATGGCAGACCGCATTATCGTCTACTGGCGCGATATCCCCGCGCAAGTCATCATCAAGCAGGGCCGCAAGACCGCCAAGCGCGAGCTCTCGCTGCGCTTCACCGAGGCGATCGACATGTGCGCCATGCGCACCGGCGCCGCCGAGACCGACGACTACCTTGCCGAATGGCGCAAGGCCGATCCCGTTCCAGTCTCCGACGACCTCGAGACGGAAGCCGACAGGGCGGCGGCCGAATTGGAAGCCGCCTATGACCGGGAGCGCCTCGTCGCACTCGTCAAGGCCGGAGGCCGGGACAATGCCTGACCCGAAGGTCGTGACCGGTAACGCCCAGTCCGCCAGGAAGGCGGCGACGGGCGCCTATACACCCCAGGGCGTGTCGCCCAGCCGCCGCTCGCGCCACAAATACACGGTGCGTCTCTGGGCCGTACGCAATTCGCGTTTCCTCGAGTGGTTCTACAACCGTTTCGCCGACATGTTCCTGCTTCTCCATCCTCTATGGAACGCAATTGGCTACAACCGGGTTGAAAGGCCCGTGACCTTCGTCGAGCGCCACGTCAAGGGCTTCCTCTTCGACTGTCGCATGTGCGGGCAGTGCGCACTGTCCTCAACCGGCATGTCGTGCCCCATGAACTGTCCGAAGCAGCTCAGGAACGGGCCCTGCGGCGGCGTACGGGCAAACGGCAATTGCGAAGTCGAGCCGGACATGCCCTGTGTCTGGGTGCAGGCGTGGAAGGGCTCGCAGAACATGGTGAAGGGTGATGCGATCATGAACGTGCAGAAGCCGGTCAACCAGTCGCTGCGCGAAACCTCGTCCTGGTTGCGGGTAACGGCCGAGGCCGCGGCCGCCCGCGAAGCGGCGAAGAAGGAAGGCCCGCAGCAATGAGCCCGGACATCAATCCCCACGATCCAGGCGCACCGCTCGATCCCCTGCCCGGCCATTCCTCGCGCGGGCGGTTGGAGCGCGTGCTGCGTCGCGGCGAGTTCGCAGTGACGGCCGAGCTCAATCCGCCGGACAGCGCCGATCCCCAGGACGTCTACGAGCGCGCGGCAATCTTCGACGGATGGGTGGACGGCATCAACGCGGTCGACGCTTCGGGCGCCAACTGCCACATGTCATCCGTCGGCATCTGCGCGCTCCTGACGCGCATGGGCTATGCGCCGATCATGCAGATCGCCTGCCGCGACAAGAACCGCATCGCGATTCAGGGGGACGTGCTCGGCGCCTCGGCCATGGGCGTCCAGAACATCATGTGCCTCACCGGCGACGGCGTGCAGGCGGGCGATCAGCCCGGGGCCAAGCCGGTTTTCGATCTCGACTGCATGTCCCTGCTCGAGACGGTGCGCATCATGCGCGACAATTCCAAGTTCCTTTCGGGCCGCAAGCTGACGACGCCGCCCCAGGTATTCCTCGGAGCAGCGATCAACCCCTTCGCTCCGCCCTATGATTTCCGCCCCTATCGCCTCGCCAAGAAGATCGAAGCCGGCGCACAGTTCGTGCAGAGCCAGTATTGCTTCGACGTTCCGATGTTTCGCGAATACATGAAGAAGGTGCGCGATCTCGGTCTTCACGAGAGGTGCTACATCCTGGTGGGCGTTGGGCCGATGGCATCCGCCAAGACTGCCCGCTGGATCCGCTCCAATGTTCCGGGCATCCACATTCCGGACAGCATCATCAAACGGCTCGAGGGCGCCCAGGACCAGAAAAAGGAAGGTAAGCAACTCTGCATCGACATCATGAACGAGGTGAAGGAGATCGAGGGCGTCTCCGGCGTCCACGTCATGGCCTATCGCCAGGAGGAATATGTTGCCGAAATCGTCCATGAATCAGGTGTCCTGAGGGGCCGTAAACCCTGGACGCGCGAAGCCGCGCCGACCGACGCGCTGGTTGCCGAGCGGCTGGAACATATCCGCGAAGGCAAAGAAGAAAATCAGCAGCAGATGGCCGAGGCCGCCGCGCACCACCCGCATTGAGACAAAGCCGTGATCGGCGGCTTTAGCAGAGGATAACCGGCGCTCCTGCTCGTCCAGCGCCTTACAAACACAGAACGGCCCTATTACATAGGCCAACGCTCAAGGTTCAGAGGATCTTATATGACCCGCACCATCGTCGCCTCCGCCACACGCGAGATCATCATCGGCTTCGACCAGCCCTTCTGCGTCATCGGCGAACGCATCAATCCGACCGGCCGTAAGAAGCTCGCCGCCGAGATGATCGAGGGCAACTTCGACACCGTGATCAAGGATGCGCTGGAGCAGGTTGCCGCCGGCGCGACGATGCTCGACGTCAATGCGGGCGTGACGGCCGTCGACCCGAACGAGACCGAGCCGCCGCTCCTCGTCAAGACGCTGGAGATCGTTCAGGGCCTCGTCGACGTGCCGCTGTCGATCGACAGTTCGGTTACCGCCGCCATCGAAGCCGGCCTGCGCGTTGCAAAGGGCCGCCCGCTCGTCAATTCGGTGACCGGCGAGGAGGAAAAGCTCGAAGCGATCCTGCCGCTCTGCAAGAAATACGACGTTCCGGTGGTGGCGATCTCCAATGACGAGACCGGCATTTCGATGGACCCGGACGTCCGCTTCGCGGTCGCCAAGAAGATCGTCGAGCGCGCCGCCGATTACGGCATCAAGCCGCACGATATCGTCGTCGATCCGCTCGTCATGCCCATCGGCGCACTGGGATCTGCGGGGCAGCAGGTCTTCGCGCTGCTTCGCCGCCTTCGCGAAGAGCTCAAGGTCAACACCACCTGCGGCCTCTCCAACATCTCCTTCGGCCTGCCGCACCGCCACGGCATCAACGCCGGCTTCATCCCCATGGTTATCGGCGCCGGTATGACCTCGGCCATCATGAACCCCTGCCGTCCGCAGGAGATGGAGGCGGTTCGAGCCGCAAACGTGCTTAACGGCACCGACCCGAACTGCACAAACTGGATCATGACCTATCGCGACCACAAGCCGGCCGAAGGCGGCCATGCCGTCGCCGCTGCGGCAGCACCGGCGGGTGCCGGCGGGCGGCGCGGCGGACGCGCGGCGCGCGCCGGCGTCGCACGGGCGGAGTAAAAATGGCCAAGCACCACTCCTTCGCCAGCGACCTGGCGGCACTCTGGTTTCAGGCTCCGATGGTCATCGCCGCGCGTACGCAGGCCATGGCCGTCGCCGCTATCACCGGCTCGGCAACCGACTATGTCGAGGCAAGCCGGATGGTGACTGAAAAAATGGCGGCCGTCGCCGAAAGCGTCGTCGCCGCCAATGTCGCCCTGGTGAAGGAAGGAATGAATGCGGCCGCGGCACTTGCTGCCGGAAAGCCGGGCTCTGCCGCCGCGCACAACCGGATAGCGGCGGCCGCAGTTCGGCCCTATGCCAAGCGCGTGCGGGCAAACGCCCGCCGGCTCGCGAAATAAACTGCTGGCGAGACAGAAAATGTTGAACGTGCCCTCGAAGGACGAAAAGAACGATCCGCTGGTGCTCTTCATGCCCTCCGGCAAACGCGGCCGTTTCCCCGTCGGTACGCCGATCCTCGACGCCGCACGTTCGCTCGGGGTCTATGTCGAAAGCGTCTGTGGCGGCCGCGCCACCTGCGGACGTTGCCAGGTTTCCGTCCAGGAAGGCAATTTCGCCAAGCACAAGATCGTTTCGTCCAGCGACCATATCTCGCCGATCGGTCCCAAGGAGCAGCGTTACGCGAGCGTGCGCGAATTGCCGGACGGGCGGCGGCTGTCCTGTTCGTCCCAGATTCTCGGCGATCTCGTCATCGACGTCCCGCAGGACACCGTCATCAACGCGCAGGTGGTGCGCAAGGCCGCAAGCGATCGTGTAATCGAGCGCAACGCGGCGGTGCAACTGTGCTATGTCGAGATCGACGAACCGGACATGCATAAGCCGCTCGGCGATCTCGATCGGATGAAGGCCGTCCTGGAAAAGGACTGGGGTTGGAAGGACCTTCTGATCGCCCCCCACCTGATCCCCCAGGTCCAAGGCATATTGCGCAAGGGCAATTGGGCCGTGACTGCGGCGATCCACCGCGACATGGACTCCTCCCGTCCCTTCATTGTCGCTCTCTGGCCGGGATTGAAGAACGAGGCCTATGGCGTCGCCTGCGACATTGGCTCGACGACGATCGCGATGCATCTCGTATCGCTGCTCTCCGGACGCATCGTGGCCTCCTCCGGCACATCGAATCCGCAGATCCGCTTCGGTGAGGATCTGATGAGCCGCGTCTCCTATGTGATGATGAATCCGGATGGCCGCGAGGCGATGACCAAGGCGGTCCGCGAAGCGTTGAACGGCCTGATCGGCAAGGTCTGCGCTGAGGGCGAGGTCGACCGCCACGACATTCTCGACATGGTCGTCGTCGCCAATCCGATCATGCATCACCTGTTCCTCGGGATCGATCCGACGGAGCTCGGACAGGCGCCATTCGCGCTGGCCGTATCCGGCGCCTTGCAATATTGGGCGCACGAAATCGACATAGAGGTCAATCGCGGCGCGCGCCTTTATATGCTCCCCTGCATCGCCGGCCATGTCGGAGCGGACGCCGCGGGTGCGACGCTTTCCGAAGGGCCGCATCGTCAGGACAAGATGATGCTGCTCGTCGATGTCGGCACCAATGCCGAGATCGTGCTCGGCAACAGGGAGCGCGTCGTCGCCGCCTCATCGCCGACCGGCCCGGCCTTCGAGGGGGCAGAGATCTCCTCCGGTCAACGAGCCGCACCCGGAGCGATCGAGCGCGTCCGCATCGATCCCGAGACGCTGGAGCCGCGGTTCCGGGTAATCGGCGTCGACAAATGGTCGAATGAAGAAGGCTTCGCCGAGGCAGCTGCAGCAGTCGGTGTCACAGGAATCTGTGGCTCGGCGATCATCGAAGTCGTCGCGGAGATGTACCTCACCGGCATCATTTCGCAGGACGGCGTCGTCGACGGCGCTATGGTCGCGAAGAGCCCGCGCATCATCCCGAACGGCCGCACCTTCTCCTATCTGCTCCACGAAGGCGAACAGCGCATCACCGTGACGCAGAACGACATCAGAGCGATCCAGCTCGCCAAGTCGGCGCTTTATGCCGGCATCAAGCTGCTCATGGAGAAACAAGGTGTCGATCACGTCGACACGATCCGTTTTGCCGGTGCCTTCGGCTCGTTCATCGATCCGAAATATGCCATGGTGCTCGGCCTGATCCCCGATTGCGACCTCACTGAGGTGAAGGCGGTCGGCAATGCCGCCGGCACAGGCGCGCTGATGGCGCTCCTCAATCGCGGTCACCGCCGCGAGATCGAGCAAACAGTGAGGAAAATCGAGAAGATAGAGACGGCGCTTGAATCGAAGTTTCAGGAGCATTTCGTCAACGCCATGGCGATGCCGAACAAGGTGGATGCCTTCCCGAAACTCGCCGAAGTGGTTACCCTGCCGGCGCGCAAGTCATTGACCGATGACGGTGGCGAAGGAAGCGGCCGCAGGCGGCGACGCAGCAGGGAGTAGTCCGTCTCACCGCTTCGAATAGCCGAACCTTGTGTCGACGGCCAAGGAGATCCGATGAAAAGCGGCTGCAATCCTGGACGGATCGTCATCCTCAACGGGGCGCCACGATCCGGCAAGTCGAGCATAGCCGAGGCGATCCAGGAGACATTCGACGGACCATGGATGAACCTTGGCGTCGACGCCTACATGGAGCGAGTAATGCCTCGCCGCTACCTGCCGGGTATCGGGTTGCGGCCCGGCGGTGAATTACCTGAAATCGAAGCGCTCGTACCTCTCTTCTACGCTGCCCTCTACGAGTCCGTTGCCGCGCATAGCCGGCTGGGTCTGAACGTTGTCGCCGATGTCGGGCATCACGACGCCTATGGCGAACCGCGCCATATCCTTCCCGACTGCGCTCGCCGGCTTCTCGGCCTTCCCGTCCTCTTTGTCGGGGTGCGGTGTCCGGTCGAGACGATAATGGAGCGACGCAATCGCGGCCAGCCCGGTCGCGAAGGCGGCTACCTCACCGGTAGCGAGGCAGAGCCTGTTCCGCGCCAGGTGCTCGCATGGCAGCGAGAGGTGCATCGCCCCGGTATCTACGATCTCGCAGTCGACACGTCCATGATGACGCCTGACGAATGCGCCGCGCTCATCCGCAAGCGGCTCGAAGCAGAGCCCATGGCTCCGACGGCATTCCAACGGCTGGCCAGAATGGCCAGCATTTCGCAGCCGGATTAAGGTCTGTTGAGCTTCGGGATACCCGCCGCGGCCTGCTTGATTTCCTCATCCCTACGCGTCCGGGAACCCGCGTGAACTCAAGCTGCTGCCTTCTCCACATAGGACGCCAACAGGCCGCCCCAGCCATTCTCCGAATCGAAAATGCCGCGCATTTCCTTGGCCTTCACGCCGTATTTTTCAAGATGGCGGTGCTCGAGAATGACAGTTGTGCCACCTTCCCCATTTGCCTCGAACAGGACCTCCACTTCGGTATGCAGGCCGGGATCGTAGTCGAAATCGGCGTTGAGCTGCCAGTCGAAGAGAATTCGGTTCGGTCGGTCGCAAGCGATGACACGCCCCCACTCGCACTCCTCTCCCGCGTTGCCGATCTCGTACCAGCGGCCACCCGCGACGGCCTCTACCACAACCGTCTTTTGGCCGGACTGCGTGAGGCTGTGGCCCTTGATCCACCACGTCCCCATTCCGCTGACGAAAACGTCGAACGCCTGCTGCGGCGATGTACGCACCGTAACCGACTTGCGGACCGGTGCCGGCTCGATCATGTTCATGAGATCCTCCTCCCGTGAGATCGCGATAAGGTTACTCTTCGGCTTCTTCGGAACGCTCGGCCCCCTCGGCCGCCTGCTTGAACGCGGCGAGCTGATCATCCCAGAATCGGTCGAGCCATTTCCTGAGCGGCCCCAGCCCGTTCGGATCGATCGAATAGATTCGCCGCGCACCCGACGGCACGTCGCGCACGAGGTGTGCCTCCTTCAGTATCTTCAAATGCTGTGAGATCGCCGGCTGTGAAACCGGCATCGCCCGGGCGATCTCGGCGACCGACTGCCGCCGCTCGGCCACCTTCTCGAAGATGGCACGGCGCGTTGGATCGGCAAGGGCAATAAAGGCTCTGTCCTGATCATAAGTCATAGCTTATTATAAGCCATAACTTATCATCGTCCACCCCAATTTCAGCGCGACGTTTGCTTCTCGGGTCGTTTGGCGGTCCCGGGAAGCCGCTTGCGCAATTATGCCGCCTGCATCCGCAGCTCGGCGAAGGCAGCCCGAACATGCTCCGCGACCGCCAGAACCGGCGCCGGCGCATCTTCGATGACCTTGAGGCCGATGTTGTAGTGACCGAGATCCGGCAGGCCGTCACGCTCGCCGAGCTGGACCATCTCGCCCTGGACGAGGTAGCGCGGCAGCGGCGCGATCGCGAGCCCGGCGAGAACAGCCGCACGCTGTCCGGTGGTATAGGCGCTCAAAAAGGCGACGCGGAACTTGCGGCCCGCATGCGACAGCTTCTCGACCGCATCGGCACGCCAGACGCAGCCGTCCTCCCACATGGAAACCGGAAGAGGATCGCGCAGATGCGCGTTCCCGCATTTCGCACCTGCCCAGACCAGTTTCTCCTGCATCAGGATTTCGGCGCCCTTGGCAGATTCCTCGGAAAGGCTGTTGAACACGGCGATGTCCAGGCGGTGCTCGTCGACCCGCTTGCGCATCGCGTTGCTCATGCCGATCGAAACGTCGATGGTGACGTTCGGATACGTCTCGGCAAAGCGCTTCAATACATCAGGCAGGATTCGCTCGCCGACATCCTCCGGCGCACCGACCCGCACCACACCGTTCATGTCGGGCAACAGGAAGCGGGACACCGTCTCGTTATTGAGCGACAGAAGCCGCCGGGCATAGCCGAGCAGGAGCTCGCCCTTCGGCGTCAGCGACACCGAGCGGGCGTCGCGCAGGAACAACGTGCAGCCAAGCATTTCCTCGAGCTTCTTGATCTGCATCGAAACCGCCGAAGGCGTGCGGTAGACCGTCTCCGCGGCGGTCGTAAAGTTACCGGTCTCGGCAATGGCGACGAAAGTCTTGAGCACGTCCATTTCGAGCAGCGGAAGCGCGTGGCGCATCATCATGTTCATGGCGGCATCCTCGATCAGAAAAACTGAAAGATAGCTTAACTTCATTTCGTTTGATTGAACATCACGCATGCGCGATAGTCAAGCTGCAAGGGACGGAAACGCCCTGAACCAGAAGGAGAAGGCTATGTCCGCTCTGACGTTGGCGATCAATAATGGCGCCCCTCATGAAAGACCGGCCCCGAGCGCCGCACCCACCGATCGGGCGCCCAGGCAGGCTCGATCCATCGATGAGGGGGACATCGTTCTGGCGATGCTGTGGCATGCCCGATCTCTTATTGAACTGATTGCCGAGCGGCGGCGTGCCGGCAATCTGGTCAGGAATCGGGTGGAAACACGCCGGCAATTGGCGAGACTTCCAGCCAGGGTGCGAAACGACCTGTTACCCGCGGAACAGCAGCCGATCAGAGCATCCGATAGAAAGGCTATAGCGGGCGAAATCAATCACGATGTTTGATGAATTACATCAAACATATTCGTTTGAATGATCAATCGCGTTGCACCATAACGTCCATGGTCGCGACCTTTTGAGGAACTCAGAAGGAACCAGCAATGTCTATGAACGAGCATTCGTCATCCGCATCGAGCCAGGGTCTTGCAGCCCTGCCCGGACTTTTCAACCTGCGGGCCCGTGCCTGGGCAGCCTGGAAGCGGCACCGCAACGAACGTGTCCTGGAGAACCTCTCCTACGACACGTTGAAGGATATCGGCTTCCCCTCCGTCGATGATGCAGTACATAAGACGGACCAATGATTAAAGACTGCAGATGCCACCCTCCCGGCATTGACCGCAAGACCAAACTATAAGGGCATTCCCGCAACGGAATGCCCTTCTTGTTTCGAGGGAGCGCTAAACAGTCGCCGTCAGCAGTGCTCCCTACTCGAAGAATCCCTTCGGCGTCTTGCCCTTCAGAAATGGTTCGACGAACGCATGAAGCAACTCGGGCTGGCTGATGACGGCGGTATGCGACGTCGCCGGGAGGACGGCAAGGCGCGAGGCGGGCAGCGGTTTGCCCATGTCGCCCATGACGCCCCCGCCGAGCAGCCGGAACAGAGCGACCGAATGTTCGAGCGTCGCCACGTCCGCATCGCCGGTGATGATCAAAACCGGGGTTTTCAGCGCCCTGACGTCCGCTTCCCATGCCATCGGCTCCTTCTCCAGCGCGATCAGCTTCCTGACGAGTTCGGGAAAACCGTTGGGATTGGCCGCGAGCTTGCGATAGTCCTCGGCAAACGGCATGTTGACGAACATCTCGACCGACATCTGGGGAATGAAGGCCTTGAACGCCGGCTGCCAGCCCTCGGCATCATAGGCGACGGAGGCGGCGGCGAGTTTGTCGACTTTTTCCGGGTGGCGGACGGCAAGCTGCAGACCGGCAGCCGCACCCATGGAGTAGCCGAAGACATCGGCCTTTTCGATCTTCACGGCATCCATGAAGGCCGCGACATCATCGGCCAGATTGGGATAGGTGATCGGCCGGTCGATATCCGTGGTGCGGCCGTGGCCCTGGAACTCGATCGCATAGACCTTGTGGGTCTCGGCGAGCTTCGGGATGATCGTACCCATCGAGGGGATGTTCATGTAGGCGCCGTGCAGCACGATGAGCGGGTCGCCCTCGCCCGAGACTTCGTAATACATTTCCATGCCGTTGACCTTGACCCGATTGCCCGCCGGTTCGGATCGGGCAAGCGTGGCGCCCGCAACAAGCAGGGTCGCGGCAATCAGTGCGATGCGGAACATCGGTCTTCTCCTCGGTTTGCGGCCGGCCTATGCCGGTTTCGATGATAAGACGAGCGGGGCTCCCGGTCTCCGACATTGATCAACGCAATTTTTTCAGCAATGCGCCCGGCCTGTGACTGCCTTTGCTCGGACGAGCCTCGCCTCCTGGTAAAATTTGCAGCTGGCGTCAGCGGTATGTTTTTGCTTTCGTGAAAGCGGCCCGTGCCAAGAACTCCCAGCAGATCGGTAATCCTCATGAGTGAAAGTGAAGCCCAATTGCCGGTGATCCATTTTGCGGACGCAAAGACCTTCGAAACGTGGATCGCGGAGCAAGGCTCCGATTGCAAAGGGCTCTGGGTGAAATTCGCCAAGAAAGCGTCCGGGATAGCAAGCATCACGCCGAGGGAGGCGCTCGATGTGGCGCTCTGTTACGGCTGGATCGACGGTCAGCGTATTGGATCCGACAGCGACTTTTACCTGAACAAATACACGCCGCGCCGTGCGCGCAGCCGATGGTCGCAGGTGAATTGCGCTCGGGCGACCGAATTGATCGCCGAGGGGCGCATGACGCCGCGCGGCCTTGCCGAAGTTGAACGCGCCAGGACCGACGGCCGATGGGATGCCGCCGCGCCACCGCCGAGCAAGGCGACCGTTCCTGACGATCTTCACGATGCGCTCGCGCAGAATGCAGCCGCTAAGATGCTGTTCGACGAACTCGACAGCCGAAATCGCTACGCAATCCTCTTCCGCATTCACGACGCGAAGAAGAGCGAGACGCGCGCCGCGCGCATCGAAAAATATGTCGGCATGCTCGCCCGGGGCGAGACGCCCTATCCGCGGCGCAAGGCGCGATAGATCGACCTGCCTCTCAGGCCGCCAGCGGCTCGACCTCGACCGTCACGTGCGAAAGCTCGTGGATGTGCTCGAGCTTGCGGCGGTAGGTCGACGGGCTTTGCGGATTCTTCGTCACCAGCGAAACGATGGCACCGTGGTGGCCGGGCCCAAGCTGCCACACGTGCAGATCGGTGATCCGATCCCCGTCCCGCTCGATCGCCGCGCGTATTTCGTCCGGCAGGTCCTCGCCCGGCGGGATGTAATCGAGCAGCACGCTGCCGCTGTCCCGTATCAGGCCCCATGACCAGCGGGCAATCACCAGCGCGCCGACGATGCCCATCATCGGATCGAGCCATATCCAGCCATAGACGCTGCCGGCTGCAAGCGCGACGATCGCGAGGACCGAGGTGAGCGCGTCCGCCAGCACATGCAGGTAGGCAGCACGCAGGTTGTTGTCCCGGCCGTGGGCCGAGACGCTATGGTGGTGCTCGTGATGGTGATGATGGCCGTGGTGGTGGTGATGGTGACCGTGGTGGTGATGTGAATGATCCTCGCGAAGCAGCCAGGCACAGGCGAGATTGACCGCAAGTCCGAGCACGGCCACCGAAATGGCCTGCGGAAAACTGATCGCCACCGGATTGGCAAGGCGCAGAAGGCTTTCCCAGCCTATCAGCAGAGCGATCAAGGCAAGTACGATCGCGCTTGAGAAACCGGCGAGATCGCCAAGCTTGCCCGTACCGAAGGTAAAGCGCGGGTTGCGGGCGTTGCGCCGGGCATAGAGATAGGCAAGCGCCGCGATGAGCAGGGCGGCGGCGTGCGTCGACATATGCCAGCCGTCGGCGACCAACGCCATGGAACCGTAAAAGGTACCCGCGGCGATCTCCGCGACCATCATTCCCGCAGTCAGTGCGATGACGAACCAGGTGCGCCTTTCGTTGCGCTGGTGATTGTCGCCGAGGAATACATGTTCATGGCCTGTGGGCGCCGGTGAATGGGTTTCGCTCATTTCAGGTATCTCCTGACGATTTCGATCAGTTCGGCAGCGCCCTCTTCGCGCTCTCCCTGGGTTTCGTGGCCGGCTACGTGCCCGCGAATATGATCTTCTATCAGCTCGATCGTCAGCCCGTTGACCGCACCACGCACGGAGGCGACGAGGTTGAGAATATCGCCGCAGGGCTGGCGGGCTTCGAGCGCACGCTCGACCGCCTCCATCTGCCCCTTTAGCCGACGGACACGGGCGAGCAACTTTTCCTGATCTCTGATCGTATGGGACATAGCATAGGGGGGTACCCTATTTTAAACGCCCATGCAAGCCGCACCGTCGCTGCGTTGCATTGGAGACAGGCCCTGAAGCTGCGCGCTCTCCAATGCGTCTTGTCAAATACCGACATCCGAATTCTGCGAAGGTGAAAAGTCGCTAGCGGTAAAGCCGCAGCTCAAGCTCACTTGCGCAACTTTCGCTCAGTTTGCCTCCTTTTTGCTCGATTACGTCATCGCGATCCATGATCTTGTCGCATTTCATACACTCGTCGACCCGGCACGCGACAGGCCCGGGCGGAGGGATGTCGCAATGCGAAATTTCTTCCCAGTCGCGGCTTTCCATGCCAATGTCGCAATTCGACAAGCTGAAGCGCATATTCCAAGCGACGAATATGCGAGCCTTAATGCATGTCGCCAAAAGTGCGCAGCGGTTTGGGGCTGACGACATGCACGAAAGCGACGACCTGAAGTGCGTCGCATGAATTCGATCTATGCAACGTGCTTTAGCCTGGGAGGTTTTATGCACAAACCGCTGACGAAGAAGCGTTCGCTCGTCTTCTTTCTGGTGCCAAACTTTTCGATGCTGCCCTTTTCGGCGGCGATCGAGACGCTCCGCATCGCCAACCGGATGCTCGGTTACGAAGCCTACACGTGGCGTCTCGCCTCGACCGACGGCCAAAAGGTCTATTCGTCGGCGGGCATTGCGCTCGAAGTCAACACCTCGCTCGCCGACGAACGCAAATATCTCGGCGGAGAAAGCCGCCCATCCATGGTGCTGGTCTGTTCGGGCGTCTATGTCGAGGACTTCCAGAACAAGTCGGTGAATGCATGGCTGCGCGAAGCCTATAACCGCGGCATCGCCGTCGGCAGTCTCTGTACCGGCGCCCATGTGCTCGCCTCGGCGGGCCTGCTCACGGGCAAGCGCTGCGCGATCCATTGGGAAAACCTGCCGGGCTTCTCCGAGAGCTTCCCCCAGGCCGATGTCTATGCGGACCTCTACGAGATCGACGGCAACATCTATACGTGCGCCGGCGGCACCGCCTCGCTCGACATGATGCTGAACCTGATCGATCAGGATTTCGGCGAGAACCTCGTCAACCGCGTCTGCGAACAAGCGCTCACCGATCGGGTGCGCGGGCCGCACGACCGCCAGCGGCTGCCGCTGAGAGCGCGTCTCGGCGTCCAGAACGCCAAGGTC
The DNA here is from genome assembly GCF_056739175.1 of Ensifer sp. R1-3. NCBI lineage: Bacteria > Pseudomonadati > Pseudomonadota > Alphaproteobacteria > Hyphomicrobiales > Rhizobiaceae > Ensifer > Ensifer sp. R1-3. Next base: position 642,598 of record NZ_CP096515.1, on the reverse strand, counting down.
CTGTCGATCATCGAACTGATGGAGAGCAACCTCTCCGAGCCGCTGTCGCTACTGGAGATCGCAGAAAGCGCGGACCTGTCTCGCCGTCAGATCGAGCGGCTTTTCCGCCAGGAGATGGGCAGATCGCCTGCCCGCTATTATCTGGAAATCCGCCTCGACCGCGCCCGGCACCTGCTTATCCAGTCGTCCATGCCGGTTGTGGAAGTCGCCGTCGCCTGCGGCTTCGTTTCCGCTTCGCATTTTTCGAAGTGTTACCGCGAGCTTTACAACCGCTCGCCGCAACAGGAACGCGCCGAGCGAAAGCTGACGCTGCAGATGGCGCGGTAGATCGCCGCGTTTTCGATCCTCTGGAACATAGCAGAGTTGAACGAAGCTCCGATTCGTTCGAACGGACCGATTAGAGCACTTCCGTGCGGAAGTGCGTAGTTTCAAAGTGTTAGAGCATTTCCCTGTTTCATTGAAATAGGGAAAATGCGGGCTCGCTTTCCGGCCGCGCCGTCGCGCTGCAGCGAGGGATTTCTTTTTTCGCCCGCTTTCAATTCGGCCGGAGCGCCATTTTCTTCGGATAACGGCCGTCTCTCACAAAAAATTAACGATTGTGCCGACCCCCACTTTCTTTGGGCCGCTGTTTTACTTATGGTCGCATAACGCGAATTTTAGCTGCGTTATCATCCATAAGTTGTTTATCATATATCACGAGAGATAATCATGTCCGGTCTCGCCTTGCCCGTGGCCTTCGCCGTTGCGCTGACGGTAACAAGCGCTCACGCGACCTTTGCCGACGAACTGACTTCCTCCCGAAATTGGTCGGGCTGTTACCTGGGCGCAAATGTGGGCTATGGCCGCGCCGATGCCGAAGCGACGGATTCGCCGTTCACACAGGGGCCATTCGCGACGGGCGGGACCTCGTGGAACAGTGTCGGTCCGCCCTACGAAGTGATCAAGAGCGATGACCACGGCGCGATCGGCGGGATCGAAGCCGGTTGCGACAGGCAGTTCGATGTCGATGGACTGACACTCGTCTTCGGTGGCGCGGTCGATTTCAGCCTGATGAATCTCGCCGGCACCGGCACGTCGGCACTCGTCAACGATACACATGCAAGCTTCGACACCGACTGGGCCGGCACCGCGCGTCTTCGTGCCGGACTTGCCGCCGACGACCTGCTCTTTTATGTGACCGGCGGTGTGGCCGTGGCCGATATCGCCGTGCGCGCCTACGACCTTAGCGACTGGCCGACGATCGGTCAGATGAACGTCTCCGGCGGAGGAACAAAGAGCGGCTGGGTGGCTGGTGCCGGGGCTGAATGGCGCTTTGCAGAAAACTGGTCGGCAATGCTCGAATATCTTCATTACGATTTCGGCAAGGTGACCGCCTCGGGCGCAGCGATCGAACCGGTCGGCGCGTTCCCGCGCTACGAAAACGATCTCGATTTCGATGTCGTGCGGGTCGGAATCCGTTGGCGAATGTGACTTGCGAACTGAGCGGCAGGGACAAAGACGCAGGGCGATGCCTCGTAAGCGGATAAAAACCTTTTTAATCAACGAATTATGAGTTTCTCCGGACGCCTGTGAAGCGAACGGGGTCGTAGACAAAAACAGAACGGACACGCCCATGGCTCGGAGTCAGTGCCGTTCCCCCCAGGCGATCGCGGCAGACATTGCAGGAGTGCAGACATGGCGCAGACATTGATCGACTTTTCCGCCGGGCAGATCACCGACGGATCGGCCGGTGGGGCCGATAATGTCCTTAGCGCCGGCGGGCTCGTTTTCACGATAACCGCGCAAGGAAACTGGAGCGCCAATTTCGACAACGGCCGTTTCAACTTCGCCGAGGATCCGGCCTATGGCGGCGAGCACTTCTCGATCGCCATCACCAGCGCAACCGGAGCGTTGATCGACTTCTACGATTACCAGATCAGCGTGAACGCCGATCCTTTGATCGTGAATGGTTGGTCGCCCGGGCTCGGTCTGGACGGAACCAGCTGGCCTGACGACAATATTCACGGCGATGGGGTCGGACCTTACTATTATCGGGCGATCTTTGCCGGCAATGTTCCCGCTGTAAGCAGAGGGGCATCGCTCAGTGTGGGAGACCTCATCATTCCGGAGACGACGACCACCGGCACGATGAGCTTTTGGCTCGATAATATAACGATCGACGCGAACCACCGGCCGGTTGTTACCAATTTCGATGCCTCCGACGCAAAGGACTATGTCAGCGGCAGTCAAGCTGCGATACTGGTGGATACGATAAGTCCGGCTGCGGTCACCGATGCTGACAACACCGGCTGGAGCGGCGGACAGGTGCGCTTCACGCTTTCCGGACTGGTCCCAGGCGAAGATGCCCTTGGTCTGCAAAACCAGGGAACAGGTGCCGGGCAAATCGGAATTTCAGGTTCGGTCGTTACCTTTGGCGGCACCGCTATCGGGACAATGAGCGGAGGCGGTGCGGGGTCCAGCTTCCTGCAGGTCGCTTTGAACGGCAACGCTTCGGGCGCCGCAGTGGAAGCCATTATTCACAATCTGACCTACGCCAACATGGGCGCCTCGCCCACCGGCACAAGGACCGTCTCTGTTACGGTCCGCGACGCCGAAGGCGGCAATTCGACAACGACATCTACGACGGTGAATCTCGTCGCAGCCAATGACGCCCCGGTGACGACGACGTCCGGTGGTACCGGATCCTTTACGGAGGGAGATGCACCGGTGGCGATCGACACCGGACTGACCGTGTCCGACCTCGACAACGGTACACTCGCCTCGGCGACCGTCCAGATCACCGGAAACTTTCATTCCGATCAGGACGTTCTGACCTTCACGAATACCAGTTCGGCCGCGTTCGGGAATATCGATGCCACCTATAACTCCCTGACAGGCGTTTTGACCCTTACGTCGCCGGGCGCAACGGCAACAGTCGCGCAGTGGCAGGCGGCGTTACGGACTGTCACCTATGTGAACACCTCCGAGGCACCAACCGCCGCGGCCCGTACGATCAGCTTCAGCACCAATGACGGTACTAGCGACAGCGCTCCTGCCACGAAGACCATCGACGTCGGCGCCTTCAACGATGCGCCGCAAATTGCCGCGCCCGCCGCAATCGCCCTCATGGAGGACACGTCGGCCGCTGTCACGGGCATCTCCTTCTCCGACGCGGACGCTGGCGGCAGTTCCGTGACCGTCACCTTCTCCGTGCCATCGGGATCGCTCTCGGCCGTCAGCGGCAGCGGTGTCACGGCAGGCGGAACGGCGACGGGCCTCACGCTCACCGGCACGATGGCCGATATCAACGCGTTCATTGCTGCCGCCAACGTGACTTTCACGCCGGCCGCGAATGCGACCGGCAACGTGATCCTCACGACGAGCATCACCGATGGCGGAAGCACAGGCAGCGGCGGCGCGCAGACCGCGACCGAAACGACGGCGCTGCAAATAACGGCGGTCAACGACGCCCCGACGGTTTCGGCTCCCGCTGTGGTCAGTGTTTCCGAGGACACTGCGACTGCAATTACGGGCATTTCCTACGCGGATGCGGATGCGGGGTTCAGCAGCGTCACAGTTACTTTCAGCGTCGCCTCGGGATCGCTCGCGGCGCAATCTGCCGGCGGCGTTACCATTTCCGGCACGAGTGCATCGCTGGAAATGACCGGCTCCCTGGCCGACATCAATGCCTTCATTGCCGGTTCCAATGTCACATTTACGCCGGCGCCCAACGCGACCGCCAACGTCGTTCTGACGACGGAGATAAACGACCTCGGCAATGCCGGGTCCGGCGGCGCGAAAAGCGAGGCTTCTTCCACGACGCTCGTGCTGAGTGCCGTGAACGATGCACCCGTAAACCACGTCCCGGCGGGGCAATCGGTTTCGACCGACGGCGCCCTCGTCTTCAGCCTTGCAAATGGAAATTTAATCTCGATTGCCGACGTCGATGCCGGCGGCGGTACGGTCCTGGTGACGCTTACCGCCGAACACGGCCTGCTTACGCTCGGCGGCACTACGGGCCTGACCTTCATTGCCGGCGCCGGCGCGTCCGATTCGGGCATGATCTTTACGGGTTCTTTGAGCGACATCAACGTCGCACTGAACGGGCTGGTCTTCTCGCCTACTGCCGGCTATTCGGGCGACGCTTTACTGAAGATCGAAACCAATGATCAGGGGCTTTCCGGCTCAGGCGGTACGCAAAGCGATAGCGATACGATCGCCATCGCCGTCTTGTCGCCGGCTCCGAAGATCCTCAGCGTCGACACTGTCGCGCCTGACGGAGTCTACAAGGCAGGAGATACGATCACACTGACCGTAACCTTCGATGGCGCCGTCAACGTCGACACCACCGGCGGAACGCCCACATTGCTGCTGGAAACCGGTGCCACCGACCGGCTCGCTGCATATATCTCGGGTTCCGGATCGAATACGCTGTCCTTCAGCTACACGGTTCAGGCGGGTGATCTGACGCCGGATCTGGATTATGCGGCCCTCACCGCGTTAGCGGCGAACGGCGCGGCGATCCGAAGCGCCACCAATGTCGACGCCGATCTGACGCTCCCGACTCCGGGCGGCGCCAATTCGATCGCCGCACAGAACAACATCGTCGTGGACGGCGTCGCGCCGACGGTCACCAGCGTAGGAGTGCCTGCAGCCGGCACTTACAAGTTCGGCGACAGTCTGAACTTCACGGTGAACTTCCATGAGGCCGTGATCGTGGACACCACCAACGGCGTTCCGCGACTTACGGTTATCCTCGATACGGGCGGGACAGCCTATGCCGACTATGTTGCAGGAAGCGGCAGCACCGCTCTGGGATTCCGACTGACGGTTGCCGATAATCAGGCGGATTGGACAGGCATCACGCTCGGCCCCCTCACGCTCAATGGGGCGGCTATAAGTGACAGCGCCGGCAACAGTGCTCTGCGGACCTTGAACAATATAGCACCCACCGATTTCGTCCTCGTCGACGGCATCGTCAACGACGCCCCCACCCTCACCGGCGACCTAAAAGCGACGGTCGCGGAGGGCGGAACCTATAAGCTCACGACGGCGGATCTCGGCTATTCCGATCCGGACGACACAGCAGCGGGTGTTACTTTCACCGTCTCGAGCGCCGTCAACGGCTCTGTCCTCGTCAACGGGTCAGTGGCCGCGAGCTTTACCGCAGCGCAACTCGCAGCCGGCCTCGTCTTCTTCCGGCACAACGGCTCGGAGACCACCGCTGCCTCCTTCCGTGTCGCCGTCGAAGACGGCAATGAAGACAATTCCGCGCCGACGCCTGCGACCTTCAATTTCACCGTCAACCCCCTCAACGACGCCCCCATACGCACCGGCGACCTGAAAGCGACGGTCGCGGAGGGCGGAACCTATAAGCTCACGACGGCGGATCTCGGCTATTCCGATCCGGACGACACAGCAGCGGGTGTTACCTTCACCGTCTCCAGCGCCGTCAACGGCTCTGTCCTCGTCAACGGGTCAGTGGCCGCGAGCTTTACCGCAGCGCAACTCGCAGCCGGCCTCGTCTCCTTCCGGCACAACGGCTCGGAGACCACCGCTGCCTCCTTCCGTGTCGCCGTCGAAGACGGCAATGAAGACAATTCCGCGCCGACGCCTGCGACCTTCAATTTCACCGTCAATCCCCTCAACGACGCCCCCATACGCACCGGCGACCTGAAAGCGACGGTCGCGGAGGGCGGAACCTATAAGCTCACGACGGCGGATCTCGGCTATTCCGATCCGGACGACACAGCAGCGGGTGTTACCTTCACCGTCTCCAGCGCCGTCAACGGCTCTGTCCTCGTCAACGGGTCAGTGGCCGCGAGCTTTACCGCAGCGCAACTCGCAGCCGGCCTCGTCTCCTTCCGGCACAACGGCTCGGAGACCACCGCTGCCTCCTTCCGTGTCGCCGTCGAAGACGGCAATGAAGACAATTCCGCGCCGACGCCTGCGACCTTCAATTTCACCGTCAATCCCCTCAACGACGCCCCCATACGCACCGGCGACCTGAAAGCGACGGTCGCGGAGGGCGGAACCTATAAGCTCACGACGGCGGATCTCGGCTATTCCGATCCGGACGACACAGCAGCGGGTGTTACTTTCACCGTCTCCAGCGCCGTCAACGGCTCTGTCCTCGTCAACGGGTCAGTGGCCGCGAGCTTTACCGCAGCGCAACTCGCAGCCGGCCTCGTCTCCTTCCGGCACAACGGCTCGGAGACCACCGCCGCCTCCTTCCGTGTCGCCGTCGAAGACGGCAATGAAGACAATTCCGCGCCGACGCCTGCGACCTTCAATTTCACCGTCAACCCCGTCAACGACGCTCCTAGCCTTACGCTCACGCAGAACCTCACCCGCATTGCCGAAGATGCCTCGACGGGAACGGCTCAGAAGGTCGCTACTCTTGTGATCGCCGATGACACCCAGGGCACCAATCTGCTGTCTTTGAGCGGCGCGGATGCGTCGCTGTTCGAAATCCGCGCCAACGTCCTCTGGCTGAAGGCAGGAGCCCGGCTCGATTTCGAGGCAAACCCATTCCTCGACGTGACCATCGGGCTTGATGACTCATCTATCGGAGCAGGACTAGAAGCGACCAAGACGATCAGGGTGTCCGTCACCGACGTCATCGAGCGTTATATCGGCACGGCCGGCGCCGACCGCCTCACCGGCACCGCGGTGAACGAGGCCTTTGACGGAGGAGCGGGCAACGATGTCATCAACGGCGCAGCCGGCAATGATACGATCATTGGCGGCGCGGGAGCCGATCTGCTGACGGGAGGAGCAGGGAACGACACCTTTGTTTTCAAATCACCGAACGACTCGGCGCCCGGCTTCTCCGGCTATGTGAACAATGTTGCATATGGGCCCGCCTCTGGTGCCGGATATCGCGACACCGTGACGGACTTCGGGAACGGCTTCGACCGGCTCGATTTATCCGCCATCGATGCGAACACCGGCGCGGCCGGCAATCAGGCCTTCACGTGGCGGGGCACCGGCGAATTCTCCCGTCACACGGGCGAGCTCATCTACAAGACGTTCAATCCGGCGGGCACAGTCGACGATAAGACGATCATCTATGGTGATGTCAACGGCGACGGCCGCGCTGATTTTCAGATCGAGCTTTCCGGGTTGAAGAGCCTCGTGACGGGAGATTTTCTGTTGTAAGCCGGCCGGACCGCGTCTCGGCACTCCCGCCTCCCCGATCACAATGCCAGGACGTTCAGAACGGCAAATTCCGACATCAACCCGCGGCGCCGGTCGCCCGACCCGCCCGAATGGCGGTCGTCCTTCAGGCCGGGATCTTGGTCCTCGCGTTCAAAGTTCTCACCTTGGTGAGCGTATCGAGGTTCTGATTGACGCGGCAGTAGAATTCCTCGTTGACGAAGGGGCGAACGACGAAATCGTTGCCGCCGGCTTTGAGGAACCGGGCGGAAAGCAGCCGGTCCGTCGACGACGACACACCGATGATCCTTAGCTGATGCGGGCCGTGGGCGGCGCGGATTCGCCGCGTAAGCTCGAAACCGTCGATATCAGGCATATTGTAGTCGGTTATGACGAGGGCGATGTCCGGATTGTTCTTCAGGATTTCCAGCGCCGAAGAGCCGTTTTCCGCCGAGCTCGTTCTGAAATTGTAGCGCTTCAACTGCGTCGTCAACACGGCCCGGGCCGTCGCGCTATCGTCGACGATCAACACGTGATGCTGCTGGTTCGTCAGGAATCGGCAGACGGACTCTGCCAGCATATCGACAGCAAAGACGCTGTCCTTGATGACATAATCGACAATGTCCTTGGCGAGGATCGTCTCGCGCGTGCTCTCCTGAAACGAACCGGTGAAGACGATCGTCGGCACGCTCATTTCGATCAGGTAGGTGAGTGCCTCTCCGTTCTCTGCGCCTGGAAGGTTGATATTGGAAATGGCGAGAGATGGCGCGAAGGAAGCGTTTTCGACAGCGAACTGCAGGTCCTCGTAGTCGCGACAGACGATCACATCGATATCGAAAAGCTCCTTCAGCCGCTTCGAGACCATCGAGGCAAAGAGGTTGGAGTCCTCGGCAAGCACGATACGGTGTTCGCCGAGGGATTCACCGGAAAAGTACATTCCGGAAATGCCGAAGAATGACATTGATCGCCTATGAAAAAGAGTGTCGCCGGAAGGCACCCTAGGAGCAAAACGCTTTATCCGGTGTTAATGGCGCGCTCATCCAAATGTCCGGCAAAGGCATCTCTCAAACGAAGACGACATCATCCGCCGAAAGGTCGGCAAGTGCGACCTTGTCCAGCAACAGACCGAATGTATCGGATCCGTTGAAGGCGATGTAGAGCCCGTCTTCCGTCTCGGTCGCGGCGGCAACCAGGTCGGCGAAGCTGTCGATGCGCGTGGTGTCGGGTGCATATCCGGTAAAGCGCAGCAGGTCGCCGCCGTCCGCATCGAAATCCGTGATACGATCCACACCTGCGAACGAAAACGTATCGGACGACCACAGGAAGGTATCTGCGCCTGCTCCGCCCGTCATGACATCGTCACCCGCGCCGCCCCAAAGCACGTCGTTTCCGGCGCCGCCGTCCAGCCGGTCGTTGCCGTCGTTGCCGGCGAGCTGATCGTCGCCTGCAAGCGTGCGGATGCTATCGTTCCCCGAGCCGCCGGACAGCTCGAATCTCTCGATATTGGTGAAGATCAGCGCCGTACCCAGCGTGCCGGTCGAAGCGTCGAAATTCGTGCCCGGCAGGGGATCGACGACGCGCAACGTATCGCTGCCGCCACCGCCATCGATAAAGCCGGATGGCGCAACCACCTGGATGAGGTCGTCGCCAGCGCCGCCGTCGATATATGTCTCTCCGTCGCCGAAACTCGTTCCGCCGTCGTAAATCTCGTCGTTCCCATCGCCGCCGGCGAGCACGTCGTTCCCGCCCGCACTGATCAGGATGTCATCGCCGGCGCCGCCATAGAGGGCATCGTCGCCGCTTCCGGAGGCGACATAATCCCTGCCGCTGCCGCCGGCGACATAATTGTCGCCCTCGCCCATATGGGCGGTGAGCGAAGACAGATTTCCGGCGATCAGCGTATCACTGCCGCCGCCGAGATCCACGCTTGCAACCTCGATCCCGCTGATCAGCGTGCCCGTCGAGGCAAACCCCTGCCCGAAATCGATAGTGACGCCGTCGGTTCGTCCTTCCTCGAAGATGGAGAGTTTATCCCAGCCGCTCCCGCCGTCGATCACCGCGGAGGAAAGCGTGGTGATGATGATGTCGTTATGGTCTCCGGCAAAGATCCGGTTCGCGCCAACAGTGTCGTTGATGATGTCGCCGCCGCTGCCTGTGTCGATCGCGTCGTCGCCCAGCATGCTGGTGCCGTCGTCGCCGTCGACGCCGTATGGGCCTACGACGTCGTTCCCGGCGCCGGTCGAGATGATGTCGTCGGTGGCGGCGCCGAATATCCGGTCGTTGCCGCTGCCGGTCGTCAGGACCAGCCTCTCGATGCGATTGAAGAAGATGTGTTCCCAGTTCGCCGTGTTGTAGCCGATGATGCCGTGACCGTGCTCGCCGCTGAACCGGACGTCGGAGCTGACGTTCGACAGGTCGACCACCAGCGTATCGACGCCGGCACCGCCTGTAACCGCGCCTCCGGTCCCGATCAGGCTGATGAGATCATCTCCCTCGCCGCCGTCGAGCCGGTCATACCCGCTCCTGCTTGTCAGACGATCGTTTCCAGCCCCGCCGTCGACGAGGTCATCGCCGCCGCCGGCATCGATCTCATCGGCGCCGGCTAGACCCCAGATGCGATCCTTCTCCTCGGTTCCAGATAGGGTATCGTTTCCGGCCGTCCCCACGACTGTAGTCATGTCGCTCATCCCCTGAGTTGCGAAGAAGGCCACTAATATTAAATTCCAAAGAACAAATCGAGATACGGCTAAAAATAATTTTCGTATTACAAATATAAATTACATTACTTCAAATATATAATTACATTGCACCAAACCGAAATGCGGCCTGACCGCCAGCCGATTTCCGTATAGAATGTGTTCATGAGCGAAGCCCAACCCCTTTTCGATGTGCTGCGCCATTCGGCAAGGACGGAGGTCGCCGATGCATTCGAGCGGCTCGTTCGGGATGCACCCGATCACAGGCTTTGCCGGATCAATGCGCTCGCCTTTGCCGCGCGCGAAGGCCTCGACGAGGAAGAGACGATCGCAGGCTTTCTGCATGCGTCGCGCCTGGGCATTTTCGAGCTTTCCTGGAATGTGCTCTGTCCGGGTTGCGGCGGTGTACTCGATGCCAACACGTCCCTGAAGACGGTGCAGAGCACGGAGTATACCTGCGCGCTTTGTGCCGCCGGTTACGAGCCGACGCTCGACGAGATGGTCGAAGTCACCTTCACGGTCAGTCCGCGCGTGCGCCGCATCGGAGCACATACGCCGCATGAATTGCCGCCGGCCGAATATTTCCGCCAGATCTATTGGGGTTCCGGCATCGACCTGCCGGAAGAGGATTACGAAGCAAAGGTCGACGAATTCCTGTTGGAGGCACTGGAACTGCCGCCAGGCGAGAAAGCCGTGATCTCGCTGCAGCTTCCCGCGGAATTCGTCATCATCTTCGAGCCGGTGACGCATGCCGCGCAATTCCTGGATGTGAGCGGCGAACCGACAAGGGAAAGGAGGAATCTCGGGCTCGTCTTCGATCGCTCGCACCGCCATCACGAGACGCTTAGCTTGCCGCCCGGCCCCTTGCGCGTCTCGGTGGAGAACCACGCCGAGGTTCGTACCCTGCCCTCGATCTGCGTGGCAGGCGAAGCGCTGCATGCCCTGCTCGGCCGCCGTCGGCCATTTCTCACCGCCAAGCGGCTGCTCTCCAACCAGACTTTCCGCGACATCTACCGCACCGACACGCTCGATGTGGACCAACGGCTGAAGATCACCAGCCTTACTTTCCTCTTCACCGACCTGCGCGGCTCGACGGAACTCTACGAGCGCGTCGGCGACCTCGCGGCCTTCGACCTGGTAAGAACGCATTTCAACGTCTTGAACGAAATCGTCGCGGCCGGGGCCGGCGCCGTCGTCAAGACGATCGGTGATGCGGTCATGGCGACTTTCCCGACGCCCGACCGGGCTGTCACCGCGGCAATGCGGATGCGCGAGGCAATGCGCGAACTCAACGAAGAGCGCGGCAGCGAGGACCTGCTCCTCAAGATCGGCATCCATGAGGGGCCGTGCATCGCTGTCAACCTGAACGACCGGCAGGACTATTTCGGCCAGACCGTCAACATCGCCTCGCGCGTGCAACATCTCGCCACCTCGCGTGAGATCTTCGCGACCGGCTCCGTCCTCGAGGATCCTCGAGCATCCGGTGTGCTCTCTGATCGGGGCCTAAGTCCGATGGCGCACAACGTGACGCTAAGAGGAATTGCCAACGAGATCAGCATTTTCGCGATCCCGTGAGCCGCTCTTACGCCAAAGTTCTAAAGGAAATTCTTGCAGCTTGTGGCGTTGCTGTCGGTATCGGCCTTCGTCCAGCGTCCTGGGTTCGGTAACACCACGAACGAGGAGAGCCGGAATGAGAAAGATCATCGTTGGCGCATTCGTAAGCCTTGACGGAATCATGCAGGCGCCGGGCGGACCGCACGAGGACCCGGTCGGCGGCTTCGACCATGGCGGCTGGGCCGCCCCCTATTTCGACGAGACCATGGGACAAGCGGTGGACGAGATGTTTTCCAAGCCGTTCGATCTTCTGCTTGGGCGGAAGACCTATGACATCTTCGCCGCACACTGGCCCTATGCCGGCCCTGACGATCCGATCGGTCCGCTCTTTGACCGGATCACCAAATATGTCGCCACGCGCAACCCCGATCTGAGGCTCGACTGGCAAAACAGCCGTACTCTCGGCTCCGACCCAGTTGCAATGCTTAAGAAACTGAAGAGCGAGGAAGGTCCCGATCTTTTGACCCAGGGTTCGACCGACTTCCTGCAGACCCTGCTCAGCAACGATCTGGTAGACGAGATGTACATCTCGTACTTTCCGGTTGTGCTCGGAAAGGGCAAGCGGCTCTTTGGTCACGGCGCCATGCCGATGGCCATGAAACTCCTCGGTTCAAAAGTCTCCGGGACGGGCGTCACCGCCAACAAATACGTCCGCAGCGGCCCTGTCGTAACAGGTTCGTTCGAGTTCGAACAGCCGACCGAAGCGGAACTGGAGCGGCGAAGAAAGCTGAGCTGATCTTCCGCTTTGCACGTGCCGTCGCCCAACACGGTGCGGGGCTACGGCCCCGCATTATCTTTGAAAGGCCCAACTTCCGGCGGCCTTCCGGTCCCGGAGGATACGCCGCACGTGGCGTCACTTCACAACGACGGAGCCGTTGACGATTTCGATCGTCTCGTCGCCCTGGAGTCCCACGCGGTCGCCGCTCGGCGCAGTGACGAAGCAGCCGCCGGGGCAGATCACTTCCGTCGCACCTGCATCGATTGCCACTTCGATCCGGCTCTCCCCTTCGACGATCACCAGAACAGCGGCCTCGCCATCCTTGTTTGTAACGGTCGCGGCATAGGCCACGCCAGCCCACAGCATTGCGGACACCATAACGACAGCATACGTCTTCATCACATTCGGCGCACGAGCGCCGCCCCCGTTTCGGCCGGCCGCCTTCCCGTCGCGAAAAGGAGACGCCGGCCACCCCTCTAGCCACGGCCAGCCTACTGCATGTTTCCTTTGATCGTAACCGATCAAAGGTCAAAAACATGCAGCAGATCAAAGCGCTACAGCGACCTTGGCGCGTCTGATAAGACGCGCGGCGCTGTAGTGCATGTTTCCTTTGATCGTAACCGATCAAAGGTCAAAAACATGCAGCAGGTCAAAGCGCTACAGCGACCTTGGCGCGTCTGATAAGACGCGCGGCGCTGTAGTGCATGTTTTCTTTGATCGTAACCGATCAAAGGTCAAAAACATGCAGCAGATCAAAGCGCTACAGCGACCTTTGCGCGTCTGATAAGACGCGCGGCGCCGTAGCCCAGAATTTCTCGAAGCGTACGCCGTGCAGGAAAAACAATGCGGCGGCTCGAGCCGCGTCAGAGCACCGGAAGCTGCTCGGCGTTCCTGTGTCCTTCGAAAATGCCGATTAGTTGTCCCGGCCCACTTGATCCGTCGATTGTTCGCGGTCTATGCGTTTTGCAACGCCGCAGGCGTTTCGGGGACAAGAAGGGTTACCACACATGGAGATTTTCACTTCCGCCGGCCTGACGGCACTGCTGCAGGTCATTGTGATCGACCTGGTGCTTGCCGGCGACAACGCCGTCGTTATCGGCCTTGCAGCAGCCGGCTTGCCGCTGGAGCAGCGCAAGAAGGCTATTCTCGTCGGCATTCTCGCCGCCACCGTGCTTCGCATCGTGCTCGCCATCTTCACGGTCCAACTGCTTGCGATCATCGGGCTCCTGCTCGCCGGCGGGCTCCTCCTGCTTTGGGTCTGCTGGAAGATGTGGCGCGAGATTCGCACTGGCGGTCACGAAGGCGTTGACGGCCTGGGAAATGCGGACGCCTCGGCCCCAAAGAAGACTTTCAAACAGGCGGCAACACAGATCGTGATAGCGGACGTGTCCATGTCGCTCGACAACGTCCTCGCCGTCGCCGGTGCCGCCCGAGAGCATCCAACCGTGCTCGTCTTTGGTCTGGCGCTCTCTATCGCGATGATGGGTATCGCCGCGGGCTTTATCGCCCGCCTGCTCAGCCGGTACCACTGGATCGCTTACATCGGCCTGGCGATCATCTTCTACGTCGCACTCGACATGATCTATCGCGGGGCAATGGAGGTGTGGCCACACGTTATGCCGGTGGCCCAGGCTCTGGCCGGGCTTTAGAGCACTCCCCGGAAACGTTGTGTAACCGTTTCCGGGCGGAAGTGCGCAGGTTCAACGTGCGGCCGGGGTTCGGCCGATAGAGGGAGCGGTATTACCGCTCCTTCTTCTCTTTCCTGCCTTCGCCAATGGCGCCGGCGCGTCAGGCCTTGTCTTCGGCGAGATCAGGCCTTCTCTTTCTCCATAACCGAAGGTTCGGGTCCGGCGCTTCCGGCTTCTTCCTCAGGCGTTACATCCTCGATCTTCATCGGGAACGGCGCGCCGATTCCCTCGTCACGAAAGCGCTCGTAGATCGAGACGCGAAGGTCGTTGCGAACACCGCCGGCCGTCAGCACGTCCGCGACATAGATGCGCAATTCAAACGTCATTCGCTCGTCTTCGAAGGCCGTGAAGCCGACATTGGGAGCCGGGTTCTTGAGGATCATCGGATGGGCTGCGGCGATTTCGTAGAGCAGTTCGATAACCCGGCGCGGATCGCTGGCATAGGTCACCGTCACTGCAATTTCCGACCGGCCGAGCTTGTTGCGGTGCGTCCAGTTTCCGACCGAGGCGTTGATGAGCAGAGAATTCGGCATCATGATCGACTGATGCTGGAAGGTCTCGATCTCGGTCGCGCGGACGGAGATTCGCCGCACAAAGCCTTCGGTCGTACCGCTGACGATCCAGTCGCCCACCTTGAAGGGACGCTCCACCAGCAGGATCAGACCCGAAACGAAATTGGAGACGATGTTCTGCAGGCCGAAACCGACGCCGAGGGAGAGGGCGCCGGCAACGAGGGCGAGACTCGAAAGATCGATGCCGGCGGCCGACAACCCGATAAGGCCGGCAATGCCCACGCCCATATAGCCGATACCGGTACGTATGGAGTTGCGCACGCCGGCGTCGACGCGACTGCGCGCCATGACGTTGCCGTCGATCCAGCGCTGCACCCAACGCGTGACGAGAAAGCCGAGGGCAAAGAGCAATACCCCCGCGAGAATGCCCACCAGCGAAATCGTGATCGTGCCGATCCTGATTTCGGTCAGCACCTGATGGGCCCAGGACTCTATGTCCGCAGTCTTGAAGCCCCACTGCATCAATATCAGCGGGATGAAGAAGGAGAGAACGAGCACATAAATGCCGAGACCGGCAAAAAGGCCGAATTGGTCGAGCGCAACCGGCTCCAGATGGAAGCGGCGCTCCAGATAGCGTCCGGCTACCGTTTCGGCAAAGGCGCCCTGCTTGGACACGGACTTCCCCGTAAGGAGGCCGATATAGACCGTCACCAGGATCGCGCTCGTTACCGTGATCTGCGTGGCGATGAAGCGCGCCAGGCCGACATAGCCCGACAATGCAGTCGCGATGAGCGCCGCGCCCAGCAGGAGAAACGAGAGCGAAATAACCCGCGGCCAGGGACGTCCCGGTGCATCGTAAGGTTCATCGGCCCTCAGCACAGGCCGGATCCACGCCATCGACATGAGAATGAGACCGATGATGATCGATGCCACGAAGCTTTTGGCGATCGTCAGCACCACCGGAGAACCGAGAGACTCGCTGATGCTGCCGAGCAGATAGTCGAGCCCGTTGACGAGCGCCATCGCGAAGATCGGCACCATCAGCATTTTCGCGCCGCGATCCGAAACGCGCACGAGCCGCCAGCTCGATCGGTTCGGCGATAGCACCGCGCCTGCCAGCCTGGCTATGAAGAACAGCACGACGCCCATGGCGAGCGTGATCGCAACTATGGGAGCAATATCCGGCCGCAAGACGTTGAAACTACTGAGGAAGAAGTAGCTCGACATAGCGAAGGCGGCGAGCGCCAGAGTCGGGATGAGTGTCGACCAGAACGCAAGCGAAAGCTGCCGGAAATAGGTGGGCTCGTCGTCTTCCTCGTGGCGCATGAGGACCGGCGAAAAAAGCCTGTAACCGCCGACCAGGAAGAGCAGCGCGGCGCAGAGCGAAAGGAAGATCGCGCTCAGCAGCGGCACGCGCTTGTAATTCCAGGCGAATGTCAGCCAACCGCCGATGCTGCGCGACAGTGCCATCGCTTCGTGCATCGTTGCAGTGACGGCCTCGCTCAACATCGCCGCCGAGACATCCGTATGTCTCAGCAGGGTGTTGGAGAAGATCGCCCGGCGCGTCGCGGTGATCCGGTTGGCAAGTTTCCTCGCCTCGACCGAGAGGTTCTCCGCCCTGCCCGTCAGAGCATTGATCGCCCCGCGTTCCGCCAGGAGGCGTTTGCGCTCATCGGTGATGACCGCGTCTTCGGGCGGCTGCCCCTCACCGGGAGGATCGCCGAGCTCCGTGAGCCTCGCCTTGATTTCGTCGAGCCTCGGACGGGTGGGGACGGAGGCGGCGATGATCTGCTTCGAAAGCTCGTCGACCTGCACCCTGAGTTCGGCGAGCATGGCGTCGTCGTCCTCGACGGCATTGGTACGCTCGATGAGACGCTTCAGCTCCCGGTCGGCCTGGGCAAGCTGATCCTCCGCCTGCTGCAATACCGGCGATGCGGCATCCGGCGCCTGACCCGTCCCGGTCTGCGTCGCCGGCTGTGCCGGTTCGGCCTGCGGCGCGGGCTGGACGGATTGGGCAGGTTGGAGAGGCTGGGCAGGTGCGGCCTGTTGGGCCGGCCGGGTTTGCTCAACGCTCGGCGCGGGCTCCTGCGCAACTGCGGATCCGCCGGCAGCGAGCGTCAGCGCACCGAAAGACAGGGCGATCGAAAGCGCCCTCAGTTTTTCCAGGAGATGCAATTTCCTACCCTTCGATAATCCCTGCGCCGCGCAGAACCGCTCCGAGCTTTGCCAGTTGCCGGTCTGCACATGCATAACGGCAAAAAGATGCAAATCCTCTGAGATCCAGGCTGATCTGAATCGTCTCGCGGCTCAATCCTCTTCGGAATGCCTGGCATAGTCCGCCAGCAACTGCTCGTAACTCTCCAGCGGTGGCAACGCCGCGTAGCTATGAACGGCGGATGTGCTCACCCACGGCAGCTTTTCACTGGTCCAGGTTTCTATGAACGGCCTGCACCAACTGGGATCGTCGAGCATGGTCGCGCGGAGATTGACGAACCAGTCCATGCCTTCCGGGCGCGTGAACATCCAGCTCATGCAATGAGGACAGAAATAGTGGCGCGTTGCGCCGTGAAGGCCGCCGATGACAGGCTCGCCGCGTGTGACCTCGAAGCCTTCGCTCGGAATGGCGACGCTCAACGAGAACGCGCTGCCGGTCATTCGCTGGCAGCCGGTACAATGGCATGCCATCGTGAGAAGCGGTTGCGCGCTCACCTTGATGCGCACCTGTCCGCAGCGGCATCCCCCTTGCCAGGGCAGTTCTCCGGCACTCATTGGTTTCCTCCTGATTTCGTTTTCCGCCATGGTTCATGCCTAGAACCCGGCGCCGGGCTGCGCGAGGTACTCTTCCTCGGCCGGTGACGACATGCGGGCCAAAATGCCATTGCGGTGCGGGAAGCGCCCGAACCGCTCGATCACGTCGCGATGCCGGATCGCATAGTCGAGGTAGCTGGCGTCTCCGAGTTCGGTGAACAGCTTGACCGACATGGTCTGGTCGGTCAGGTTTTCGGAGTGCTCGAACGGCATATAGAAAAACGCGCGCCATTCCCTCGGCACCGCCATGTCGGCGCTCGCGCCGATGGCGAGCTTCGCCTCCCGCAACGCAAGGCAATCCGTGGCAAAGGCTAACGGCGACCCGCGATACATGTTGCGCGGCATCTGGTCGAAAAGGATGACGGCCGCCAGCCAGTTCTGCGGGGTCTCGCGCCAGACATTGTCGAGGTTTCTGGACAGGGCCAGGTGCGACGCCTGAAAGCGCTGCGCACATTGCTCGTCGAGCCCTGGATCCGGCGTGAACCAGTGGTCATAAGAAAGTTCCGTGAACCAGAATTTCAGCACCTCTTCCGGCGTACAGATCTCGATATCGCCAGTCATGACGCCCACATGCCTCCCTACTGCCAGAGCAATTCAGAGCACTTCCACAAAAGATACGCTTCCCCCGCAAGATAGGCGGCGATCAGGCCGTTTCCACCGAATGCCCGCAATTTGGCAGGCAATCCGTATTCCGCTCGGTTCCATTTGTCCCCGGCATTCTAACGCAGCGGCCAGACCCACATCAGCATCGGCACCGCGACGATCACGATGACGACGGAAAGCGGCAGACCCAGTCGTGGGTAGTCGCTGAACCGGTAACCGCCGGGTCCCATTACCAGGGTGTTGCATTGGTGGCCGATTGGCGTGAGGAAGTCGGAGCCGGCGCCGATGGCCACCGCCATCAGGAACGCGTCTGGCCTGTAATCGAGCGCCGTTGCAAAACTGGCGGCAATCGGCGCCATGACGAGGACCGTGGCGGCATTGTTCAGAAAGGGTGTCACCGCCATGGCCGCAACGACCATGATGGCAAGCGCCCCCGCAGGCGGCAGACTCGCCGCCATTCCGCTCAGCCAGCCCGCGATCAGGTCCGAGCCGCCCGTCGTGCGCAAAGTGTCGCTGACGGGGATCAGCGCTGCAAGCATGACCAGGATCGGTCCGTCCACGGCGCGATAAACGTCACGCAGAGGGATGACGCGAAACACCACCATGGCAAGCGCCGCAGCAAAAAAGGCGATTTGCACAGGCACGACGCCAACCGCGGTCGCCCCCATCGCGGTCGCCAGAACAAGCAACGGAACGGTGGCACGGCGAATGGTGCCGAGCAGGATTTCCCGTTGCGCGAGCGGCAGGCAGCCGAAGTCCTGCAGGAAAGACGGCAATTCCCTGCGGGTACCCTGAAGCACGACGATGTCGCCGGCCCGCAGTCTTATGCTGCCAAGCCTCTGTTTCAATCGTTCGCCTTGGCGGCTGACGGCCAGCAGGTTGATGTTGTGATTGTTGAAGAGCGCCAGGCGCTGAGCCGACATGCCGATCAGCGGTGAGCCGGTGGCGATCACCGCCTCGATGGCTTCGGTCTCGGCTTTCTCCTTGTCGTTCGGCATCGGCGCACGATCGCCGGAGATCTTGAGCTTTGCCTGGGAGACGATGCGGTCGAGCGCAGCGGGACCGCCTTCGAGCAGAAGGATATCGTCCAGTTCGATAACGACATCGGGCAGCGGCGCCAGATGCGTGCCGCGACGGAAGACGGCGATCACTACGGCTCCGCCATCGCCGATCTTGACCAGGTTGCTGAGCGGCTTGCCGATCACCGGCGACCCGGCCGGGACCATTGCCTCGGACGTGTAGTCGGTGATCTCGATCGCCTGATGCATGCCGACCTGCTGACTTTTCCGCTCCGGCACCAGGCGATAGCCGAACAGCAGGAACACCGCGCCGACCAGTGCCAGAGAAGCGCCGACGGGCGTGAAGTCGAACATGGTGAAACTCTCGCCCGTCAGATCCGCACGCACCCGGGACACGACCACGTTGGGCGAGGTGCCGACCTGCGTCATCAGGCCACCGATCAGCGAGCCGAAAGCCATCGGCATCAGGAAGACGGAGGGCTGCACGTTCGAGCGGCGCGCGAACTGGAACGCCACCGGGATCATGATCGCCAGCGCGCCGATATTCTTTATGAAGGCCGAAAGTACCGTGACCGTGACGACGAGCAGAGCAAGCTGCGCCCTCACCGATTGCAAATCCGGAAGAAATCGCTGGATGGCGGCATCGACCACACCCGAACGTGCAACGCCCGCGCTGACGATCAGTGCGCTGCCGACGATGATGACGATGTCGTCGCTGAAGCCGTCAAAGGCGTTATCGAAAGGAACGATACCGACCGCAACCGAAAGCATCAACGCCGAGCAGGCGACGATGTCGTAGCGAAAGCGACCCCAAATGAAGAAGATCATCATGGCGCCGAGCACGAGAAACGAAAGGGTCTGTTCGGCGGTCATGGGCAGTACCTGAGCAGCGACTCGTCGGAAACCGGGGTTCTGTTTGCAGGCCCATTCGCCGACACCGAATCAAACGCGCGATCCCACTGGAAGGTTCGCACGGATTTCCTCATGCATCGGCGGGCCTCGGCCATTACATCCTTCAAAGATTCCTGCCTATGCAATCGAAATATCGCGAAATCCCCCACGAAACGCGGAGATCACCGCGACAAGCCGAACTTCCTGCTTTCTTTGCACGTTGTCGAATAAGGAATAAGCTGGTGCAACTCATATGGGGCGAAGCATGTACATGAACCGTCACGCGATGCAATCCGCCGCAGCCTACTGCATCTTCCCTGAAACCGGAATGAAACCGGAGAACCGCACAACAATGCGGGCCCCGGCAGGACATCGCCACGTGTCCATCGGGAGGCGCGGCGCCGTGAGCACAACTCTCCTCACCCTCTGCGCCGCCGCCGCGCTCAGCGCCTGTACATCGACGCAAACGGTTGGCTACGGCCCCAGACTGGAACCCATGCCCGGCAGCATCACCTATGGCGGTCAGCCGCGAACGAAACTGACGAAGGCCCCGATCGGCAGCATGGTGCCGCACCAGTTCTTCGACACCTATGGTCACCGGGTCTACGAGACCTATGTCATTAATCCGGACCGCTCGTTGCGACTGACCAGCCGCCGCATAGATTACGACATCTTCAGCGACTGAACGCCGGCGAGAATCATGCAAGTGGCGAGGATCGTCATGAAATATGTTCTTCCTGTCCTGTGCGTGCTCACACTTCTGACCGGCTGCGAGGCGACCTCGATGGGCTATTCGCCTTATTTGGAGCCGATTCCCGGCAGCATCACCTACGGCGGCCAGCCACGCACCAGGCTTACCAAGGCGCCGGTCGGCAGCATTGTGCCGCATCAGTTCATCGACCGGTTCGGCCGCCGGGTCTACGAAACCTATGTCATCGAACCGGACCGGTCGCTGCGGCTGGTAAGCCGCCGCTACCGCGACCTACCCCTTTTCGACGACGATTGAATGGGCGCGTCGGTCCCTGCGCTGGAGCACTTCCCCGGAAGAGCGCGAGCGATTTGCTTGGATTGCGCAATTCAATGATCAGGCATCGAAGAGCGGCGCGGCCGCTATTCGCGCACCGTCTGCATTGTGTTGGCGGGCTACCGCATCCACCGCTTCCGGTTACGCGGTTACGATAGCGAAAGAGGACCTCTACCCAGCTCTCGTCAGCATCAGCACGCGTTTTGCCACATCGGCAAATGTCACGCCGAGCGCTGCCCCGCCGATGCCGATAACGCCGAGAGCGCCCATCCCCATCAGCTTCCAATTGCGCACATCCTCGGTCACGGGCTTCATCGCGGCAATATCGTCCTTGACGAGCATCATCGAGCCCTCGAGCGTCCGCATGCGCTCGACCAGTTCGTCCATCCGTCGCGTCATGGATAGGCGGCCCGCATCCGATCTATCCTCCGATCGGCGCAGGTCCTCCCTCAGGTTCTTCACCTCGGCCACCAAGGTGCCGAGCTGCTGGTGAACGCCGGCATCAATCATCTCCGCCCTCCCCGTGTTTCGCGCATTCCGCCCGAGTCCAGACGAATGCCGCGCAGAGGCCGACCACCGTGCGGTCGATCTTGCGCTGGTCGGCCTGCGTCGCGCCGCGTGCGCCGGCAAGCTCAGTTCCCACGATGCCGCGAAGGCCGCTCACATCGGCCGGTCCCGAAGTTCCACAGCCCGCCAGAAGAAGAACAGACGTCATAGTCAAGGCGCTTCGCGTCAGCGCTCTTTGCTGCTTCATTGTTCTGCCTTTCGATTGAATTGCGGACCGCTTGCGCGGCATCCGAACGGATTTCGAGTATTGCCCAGGAAATTCCGGCCAGGATCAGGGCACCGATGACCAGACTGCTCCACGGCAACGTCATCGCGTGAGGCCCAAGGCATCGCGAACCGCCGGCATCGACGAGATGGCGTAAACGGCAAAGCCAACGATTACGGCGAGGATCGCAAGCTGCACCCGCCAATCCAGCGCGACAAGGTTCAACTCCTTCAGCGCCGTGACGAGCGTGCCGCCGGCCGTCAGCAACCAGGTCCAGAAGCGGCCGGACCGGGAAACCGGCCTGCGCGGGCGTGCCGGAACCACAAGCGCCGCCTCCTCGCCCACGCGGTCTGCCTCATCCTCTCGTGAACCGGCTGCCAGCACCGCGCCAAGCACGGCCTCCAGCTTTTCCGGCCGCACCAGCGCTCCCCGTCGCCGGCATAATAGGACTGTCCGCGCCTTAACCGTTGCCGGTCGCCCTGGCTTTCGGCGAGTATCGGCAGGGACGCCCATTCCATCGCCAACCGCCTCGCGAATTCAACAGGGCTGATTTCGCCGGAGACAAAGCCGGCGAAGCCACGGCGGTTCAGAAGGTGAAGGGCGAGCCGGTCCTGAAGCGCGGGATCCAAGCGCTGTTCTCCGCGCAGTCCCGGTACTTCCTTCAAAAGCCCGGCGAGCGTGGCCCGCATGAACTGATAGCCCCCCGCCGCACTCGATCCGTGCGCCCTCGCCCATCCCTTCTGCGCACGGATCACCTCGGCGATCGTCATCTCCGTAAGCGGCTTTGTAAGCTTCCCCTGGTTATGTCCGTAGATCACGTCGTAAGACGCGCGGCCCTTGCTGCCGACTTCCGCCTCCCGGATAAAGTCGAGCAGCATCGCCGCGCCTTGAGGCACGGTTCTGGTCATGGGTTACCTTTTTGCTGAAGATTGCAGGTCGTACTGAAGACAGGCGGAGTGTGTTTACTTGAGATGAACGGAGCTTCGCTTTCGCGAACAGGTTGTCTGTTGCGAAGCGGTTCGCCCATTAGCTATCGTTCATGTCAACGACGGCAGCCAGCGTGGATACATCGATGCTCGCCGACAGCGTTCCTGTTTACATTACAACTATTTTGGATCCTACGCCGAGCTGCCTGAGGGCCTCCCGTATCTCGCCTTCATAATTGCTGTTCATGACGAGAATTGTTTCTGCAGGATTAGCTTTCAGCCACTCTGGCGCATGGATTTGAACTCCAGACAGGGGTGCAAATTTCTCCTGCTTCTTGCCGTTAATGTCGATCCCGTTCGTAACCACTTTGTCGCCTAGCAGGCATGATAGAATAACGCCCTTCGTTGCCATGCCCCAAATCGCAGTACTTCCGCTGCTCGAGATAGTCGCTTGCACCTTCTCCATCTCCACGCTCTCTGACGCAGAATAAGATTGTGCAAGCTTGATCGCATCTGCTCCAATCGATGACACCGTCGCCGCAACGCCGTTGGCCGTTGCGATAGCCCACTGGTACTGGCCGCCAAACGAGGAGCTTTGTTCAATATCGGAGAAGCCGGCGAGCTGGAGAGTAGTCCTTAGTGAGTCGGGACTGAAGTAGTTGCAGTGCTCATAACAGAAGTCCCAAAATGCGCCGTTCTCGAAAATCCAGCCGAGTTCAGGTACCTCAACATAGAGTGGAATGTTCGGCGCTGCTTTGCCAAGCTCAGTCAGAAATTCTACCGGCATCGTTATGTGCTCCAAGACGTGCCTTAGCAGCACTAGCTTTGTGTCCGCTTGGAATGAGCTAGAATGGAAAACGTCCTGAATGAGCGTGAAGTTGTCTTCGACTGTTGGAGTGCAGCTAGGATCTATCCCAATCCCGTTGATCCCCGGCGCTAGTCTGCACAGTATGCGCAAAAACGTGCCCTTCCCACAACCTACATCGTAAACCGTGCCCGATGTCAGACCGAATTTCTTAATGAGATGGCGCGCAATCTGTTCCGAGTAGAGTTCGAAAACTTGAGATGGCACATCGTTGTTGTAATGCTGGTCGTAGATGATATGGCGTTCATCAAACTCACCGTTGTAGCTGAAGCCGCATCTACCGCATGTGCACAACGTTAGGCGCCCCCAGGCTGCCGCGACGGCTTCTTTCTTTGTGTCGTAAACCCGATTCTGAAGCAGCGGAATCTTTGCTCTTGAAATGCTCGGTACTACGTCAATTCCATTGCAGACAGGGCAAGCTCTATACATATAATTCCCGCGCGATTATTTAAATGGAAGCGGCCTTGAGTTCTGAGCGCCACCAGTCGACAGTGGATTTGAGGCCCAGTTCAAGGCCATATCGCGGCAGAAAACCTACTTCATCCCGCAGTCGATTTACAGATGCCGCCAAGCTAGGAGGGTCGTTTGATATTGGCGACCTCCCGCCATATCGG
This sequence comes from Ensifer sp. R1-3, assembly GCF_056739175.1. NCBI lineage: Bacteria > Pseudomonadati > Pseudomonadota > Alphaproteobacteria > Hyphomicrobiales > Rhizobiaceae > Ensifer > Ensifer sp. R1-3. The sequence continues at coordinate 618,711 of NZ_CP096515.1, read as the reverse complement.
ACCAACTCGGGCCTACCCGTTTCTTTTGCCACGATCTCGATCACATCGCGAAGCGACTTCGCGTCCCCGCTTCCTATATTGACCGGTCCCTGAACGCTACTTTCTGCGAGTCCAGCGATTGCCGCTGCGGCATCTTCGACGTGGAGGAAATCGCGAATCTGCCGCCCTTCGGAGACGGGCATTTCTCTGCCGGTGAGAAGGTTAACAATTAGGTCGCTCAGCAGTCGGCGACGCTTTTCATGCGGGCCATACGGAAAAAAAAACGTGGGCCCAGGCGAAAGAAATTCCATGCTGTTTCGCGTAACACTCAAGCGTCTTGTGCAGAGAAGCCTTTGCCTGCCCATACAGTGTGGATGGCATCAAAGGAGTTTCCCTCTCGACGAGCGTATGATACCGCCAATCGTATTCCGCGCAGGTGCCCACAACCACCACACGCTTTCCCCCACCTCTGAGAAAAGCATCGACAAGTTGCAGCGAAGCAGCCATCCAACGGAGATTGTCTATACTGTTCCAATAGACACCGGGTTCGGTGCACCAAGCCGTGTGGATTAGTGTGTCCGCTCCGATTTCAGATGCTCTTCCAAATGCGTCTCCATCTGGCGACAAAAGATCCATCTTGTGGAATTGGACCGCGTCCGATCGGCCGGACCAAGGTGTTCGTCCAATGGTGTGAACCCTAGCTCCGGAATCAATGAGAAATTTTGGGATGGGTCGGCCGAGAAAGCCGCTCGCCCCCGTAAGAAGAACTTCTCGCATGGCTACGCTCGGTCGATCACCGCGGCCGCAGACGGCGCAGAAATGATCTCCCATGAGGACGTTGCATCGCGGATCACCTTTCGCATATTCTTCAGTTTCTGCCACTCCCGCCCAATATCAGCAATTACAGGCGCATTGCTTGGGGCGTAGACGAAACTCTTCTGTTTCTTAACGAATGCCTCCAGAGAAGGGTTGACGCCATAATAAAACTGCTTTTCTGGATCCTTTGAAACGTCCATTAGAGTCGCACATTGCCTTCCAAAATCGCCCCGCAAAATGCAAGGTGATGTAGTAAATATTGGGAATGTCCTAAACTTTGGAATATTTATGCCGAAAATCCGGAAATATTCATTGCGCTTGTGGAAATAGCCATTTTTTCTGACGTCCCATTTCTTTTCGGCAGTATGGAAACTTACCTGGGAAACGGCTTTGTCTTCAAAGGGCGAAAGGGCAGCCTTTCCAATACTCTCCAGCGCGATCCAATCATCCTCAAGGTGGAAAAAAAAATCGGCCTTTGTAGATGACCAGAGCCTTTGGACAGCTCCCGCGAAGCTCGGCACCTCGGGCTCGAATAGAATGCACTGCGGGAACGTCGCTTTGATTAGTTCGGCGCAACGTACGTGGTCACCCTCATCACCGAAATAGGGATCGAGATTTACAAAAACGTCCGCTATTTCGAAATTGGAGAAAACATTATCTGAAAAGCTTTTGATGGTTGTTGCTAAGAGATCTGGCCGACGTGTAGAGACAATGCAGAGATCGATTTTTGGCACGCGCAAATTTAACCCCACGATAGGCCACGACGGGAACTACCGTTGCGCAATCTGCGCGACGCGTTGTTCGTCAATCTAGCCCCAGTTGAACCCCGAAACGCACATACCCTGACCCAAGAACGGTTGCAATGGGATACAAATGATACGCACAAGTATTGTAATACCGACCTTTAATGGTGTAGCCACCATACGCGAATGCTTAGATTGCATCCGTGGCCAGAGCTTCGTAGATTTTGAGGCGATCATTTGTGATAACGCGTCAACCGACGGTACAAGCGAGATTTGCGCGGAAGTTGCAGCGGCGGACAGCCGGTTCGTCCATATTCGAAACGACAAAACGATCCCTGCGCTTGAGAACTTTAAGCAGGGGCTAGGCCTAGCACGCGCCCCGTACTTCATGTGGCGAGCGGACGATGATCTCACTGACGAGAATCATCTCCGCTCGACAGTCAGGACCCTTGACGAAAACCCTGACGTCAAGTTGGCTGTGACGAAGATCCATAGAATTAACACAACGAGCGGCAGGGAAGCTGATTACCCGTTGCCCGTGAGTTCGGGAAAAGATCGCCTGTCTCGGGCAACAGCGACGCTGCTCGGCTGCCATCCCAGTTGGTTTTATGGCCTTTGGAGGCGCGAAGCGGCTGTCGACGGTCTCTCCATAGTGAAAGCGTATCCATATTTGTGGGCGTTCGATCATCTCGTGACGATGCGAGCAATGTTGCACGGCGAAGTAGCGTTTGTCACCGACTCCGTATTCATCCAACGCATCATGCGCGAAGGCTTCTACCATTTAGATCCGGTTGAGCGCCTTGCGGCACGCAAGGCATACGTGGCCTTGAGCAGGAAACTAATTGCTGATACTGATTACTCGGAGAATGAAAAGGCCGTTTTGAGAGGAGTGCTAGAGAAGCACGCCAACAAGAGAGTCGCGCCCTGGTTCAAGACCCACAAGAGAGCACTGCGAGCGAGGGTTGCTAGGTTCTTCCGGCTCGTGCCTCCAACATACCGCTAGAACCGATAACCGGCACATTCCTCGTCTCAGACTTCAAGGAAGTCGCCGCAGGGGATGTCGTCGGCGATGAGGCCGTTTGGCGCCAGCTATCGTGAAGGCCCCGTTTCAGATCGTAGCACCATTCGATATGGGCAAGACAAGTTCAAAGCTAGAGACAAAGATCAGTGCCCAAGCCGAAGGTCGTCGTCGTTTTCCCTGTCTACAATGGCGAGAAGACACTCACCAGCAGTCTACGGTGCATTGCCGGCCAAACGTTCGGGGATTTTGAAGCGATCATTCTCGACAATAAATCGACCGATAAAACGCTCGATATAGCCGAGCAATTTTGCAGTTGGGATCGCCGCTTCTCCATCGTTAAGTTCGAAGAACATGTAAGCGCAATAGAAAATTTTGCGAGAGCGGTACAGCTAGGGGCGGAGCGTGGAGAATATTTTTGCCTGCGCGCATGCGATGACCATTCTTCGCAGGATTTTCTGGCGCGCCTGGTAGAAGCGCTTGATGCCAATCCCGACAAACTTCTTGCCGCATGCCCAACAAAGCTGGTGGGGACAAGTGGAAGTAGAATAAAAGTCCCGAACGACTCGGCCCTCAACTTCACGGAAAAGTATGTATTCGGTCAAGTTCCACGAAATCTCACTTTTCCAGCCGAGTGGATTTACGGACTATACAGATCTAGTTCTAAAGAAATGCTTATGAAGCGGTGGTTCGAACTTGGAAACCCCTGGTGTCTAGCGTCATACATTGTGTCAGAACTCGTAGTATTAGGCTTGGTAGTATACGTTCCTGAACCAACTCTTGATTTCACAGAGGGGTCGGGATCTGATAAACGCTATGGCGCGAAAGGTTTTCGTAACAAATTTGAGCAGCGCCTAAAGTATACCATGGGATGCTACAATATCTCGAGAAAACTTCCAGAAGTTAGCTTGACAACGCGGATAAAATTTTTCCGGATGTGCTGGAACGACGCACGTCGAAAGACTAGATACAAGCTTTTTCGGATTCTCTAAATAAAGTAACAGGTTGGCCGTATTTCCGAATCCGCGTCACACTTTGCCGATTCACGAAGGTCAATTCGACATAGTGCGCTTCTGTCAGTGGGTGAGAGAGTCTATAAGTCGGCAGATGCCGACCACATGGCATCAGTCTGCTCGTTGGAGAGGCCGAGCACGGCGGCAACCGTCACGATCAGCGGGTGCATACGGTTGAACGTGGTCGCGTATTCCCACTCGATTTTCGCAACCTCTTTCTCGGCACCTTCCTGCATTGCTTCAATAGCCGCCGTGACCTGCTCCGGGTTAAAGCCGCGGTTGACGAGGCCCAGACGAAACTGACGAGTGGTCAGCAACGGTAGGGACGCACGGATTTGCTCCGTCGTCGGCGGTACATAGCTTTGAACCGGGAAGTCCGGATGCTGCTTCATCCAGATACGGATTGCTGGGTTCGCACCAATAGAGTCGTCAGGCGTGGAAACGTAGTGTTCGAAACGTTCCTCCTCGCCGTTGACCTTCAACGTGAGATCGAGATCGTAAACGCTAGAGGTCGCCGTATCAGTGACCTTGTGGACGGTGACGACCTCGAAAACGGACTTTTCCATTTTACGCGACCCTTTGCATGATGTTGTACTCGCCGTTGCCATTGACCACTCCGCGTGAGCGCCAGGTCCCCGCCAAGGCTGCTCCCGCGTTCGGGTGGGTCGACGGGACGTAGTACCTGGTGATCGAATTGTGGAGCGCAGGGGTGCCGCCTGCATTTCGTGCAATATTGGCGTCATTACCCACCGCTACAATATGGCCGAGCGGAAAGCTCGTGTCGTTGGCTCCGGTTCCAGTATAAACCTCCGCCGCAGTAAACCCGAGGGCAGGCGTTCATCGGTCATTGCGGCCATCGGAGAACCTTTCTGGCGGTGAAATTCCAGCGTGCATCGGCCACACCGGCAAGCACCGGATGATGCGGAGGCATTTGATTTTGGGTGGCTCGTGAAAAGACCCCGGCCAAAGCCGAGAATAGCGGCCGGGGTGATGCATGCCTTCGCCGCGCTCTTCGATTTCAGGGACAAGGTCCCTCGGCACCCTGTGGCGAAGGTTCGCCTCTGCTATTCCCGAATCCGCGCGTCCTCTTCGCCTGGCTTCTCTATCGCCACGGCCTTCGCCCGGATGGTCGTTTTCACGTTTACGTAGTTTCCGAGCTCATATCCGGAGCCGATATCGACAACGACCGTGAAACGGTCGCCATCATAGCCCAGAAACTCGATTGCGCCGATTTCGTCGTTCGGAATTCTACCGGGAGGGTCGAAGGAAACGTGATCGACCCCTTCGAAAACGAGGAACCCATCAAGGATATCTTCACTGTAGTTCCACGTGCCCGACCGAATGCGAGATACCGCGTTCATCTGGATCTTGACCTCATCCTTCCATCCGTCAAGCACGATGGCCTTGCAGGCGCGGTCGTCCAGATGGATCGATCTCAAGAAAACGTCGACGTTCATTTCATTTCCTCATCGGCCAGTGTGCATCAGGGCTGTTCCAGGGCACTATATTCCCACGAATATCGAGCGAAGGGCCTTGTCCCTTGGTGTTCGGCCCCGTACCCATCAGATGCCCATGCCCGTGGGGCGGTTTTCCAGAACCGTGTCTCTGCGGATTCATTCTGTGATAGTTCGATCCGTTTGGATAGAGCGTGTGCGTGTCGACCGGATTTTGCCCAGACACCGTGCTTCCTCCCAACGGCTCGAAGGCGATGTTGCCTCTCGGATCGGCAATGTGGCGCTGGATGGGAGACCCCGTGCGGGGGTCGACGATCAGAGCTCTTTGAAGCTCGTCCAGCCGCCGCTGCAGATTGTCTCTCGCCTGGACGGAATAGGAACCGCCGGGAGGTTCCAGAAACGCCTCGTTCGGATTGAGGCGCTTTATCTGCCGCATGAGGATTCCTATTTGGTCCGCAATCAGCTCCTGCGTGGGCGTTCTTGCCGGAAGGCCACGCCTTCCCGGCGGCCGGGCCTGGACGAACTCGCTGCGCCGGTCCTCGCGGACCGCCCTTCGGCCCCAGCTCGGCAGACGGCTGTTCGCCGCCTCGCTGAAATCGCGCAGTTCCAGGGCACCGCCCAAGCCCATCGGCGCTTCATAAAAATCCTCGAAGTCGTTTATTCGCCTCATCCCGGCATCCCTCCGATATGTGCCGCCGCCAGCGGCTCGCCGCCCATCAGCTCCGCGGCGTTCTGTTGTCGTTTCAGGTTCAACTCGCGTCCTGATCTCCAGCTTCCGCCGCTCGTTTTCTGCCGTCAGCCGCGCCTTCCCGGCATCGGCCTGCGCCTGCACCTGCAGTTGCTGCATCTCCGGATCCGGCCTTTGCGGCAGCCACCTGCATCCGCTGCCGGATCTCCTCCGGCGTCGGCTTTACAAGTCAGCGAATGGCGATCGCCGGCTTTTCGACGGCGGCTGCAGGCTGTCCGCTGATGGAGAATTGTCGAGTGTCTGGCGATCCGGCGCGGTCTCAGCCGGCCCACGAGGGCGGACAGGCGTCATCGGTCATTGCGGCCATCAGAGAACCTTTCGCGCGGTGAAATTCCAGCTTCCGTTGACGTGGTTCGCCCGCGCGTGGCGCTTCATCATCAGCGCGTAGCGCGAGGCGGAGATCAGATCGTCGCGTTCCTTGACGATCCTGCCGTCCTTGCGGTGATAGAGGCGGAACTCCTCAAACCATTCCGTGCAGGTGGAAAACACCTTCCAGCGCCCGGTCTGCATCCGCTGCAGCATGTCGGAGAGCCCCGCTTCCACGCCGTTGGTGCCGTCGTCGAAGGTCGCGCGCTCCGGTAGAAGGGCCAGCCCCTGTGCGCGGTATTGCGCCGCCAGTTGCTCGCCGCTGCCCTTGTCGTGCTGCAATCCGTCATGCGGCCAAGCCCAGGGCATCGCCGCGCCCCAGGGTTTCAGTGCCGCCGCATGGATGATCGGCGTCGCCTCCCGCTCGCGATAGATCTTCGTGACATGGAATACGTCCGCGTCCCGGTCCCAGGCACAGCCCGCCGCCGCGAAAGGATGGTCCCAGCCGAAGTCGAGCCCGCCGATCTGCACCCAATGCTTCGGGATTTCAAAGGGATCGATACGAATGCTCTCCTCTGTCACGGGAAAGATCCTGCCGGATCCGAGCGCCGGCACGCCCCTGGTGCGCGCCTCGCGCTCATGGGCGGGGTAGCTGTCGATCACCCTTTGGCGCTCCTGCGGCGTATAGTGCTCAGCATCCTCGATCGTCATGGTGATGACCGCGCGGTCCGGCGATTTTTCCATGAGGTACCTGGCCACGACCGCGCTCAGGCCCCTGAGTGGCGTAAAGGTGACCGCGATCGCGCCGCGCGTCGCATTGGTGCGGGTGATCCCCTCGAAATAGACGTCTTCGGGCGGCTCCTCGTCGAACCAGACATAATCCACGGTATTAGCCTGCCATTTGGCGCGCCCCTGTTCGTAGGCCTTGAAGAGCAGGGTCGAGGCTCTGCCCGAAACATGCCGCACCGTCACGCTGTCGAGCGCACCGGAAGCACCGGCGCGGCGTGTCGTCGCCTTGATCGCCGCCTTCGGGAGAAATCCGGTGCCCCACTCCTCCTCATTCAGTGGCGGACCGATCAGCAGCCGTTGCACGCCGTCGCGGGTCAATTCATAGGATTCCGAGCCCGCCAGCATGACGATCGGCCGGTCGAACCGCCGGCCCTGCCACCAGTCGGGATAGCGCCCGGTCAGATGCATCGCCGCCTCCGCTGCGCCGGCCAGCGTCTTGCCGAGCTGGTTGCCCGCCATGAACAGCCTCTCGCGAAAGGCCGCGCCCGCCGCATGGAACTCCCGCTGCTTGGCATAGGGCCGGTAACCGGCGAGGACATTCGTTCGTTGCCGCCTGTGGAGCTCCGCCATCAGCAGCATCTGTTCCCTGAGCATCGCGGAAAGGCCGGACGCAATGGTCCCCTCGGATGGGTTGGATACGCTCATCCGTGATCATGCCTCTATATGCTGCGAATTGCCGTCGTAGCCGGCGTAAGCTTAGCTTCGTCTTTGCTGGACTGCGCCGGAATAAGATCAATAATGTCCGCATTGCCGCTGACATACGTAGCGCCGATGGGAGAAAATCATGATCGAAGGCCATTGCCATTGCAGGGCGGTCCGCGTCGCGGTCCCCGTCCGCCCCGAAACGCTCGGCGATTGCAACTGCTCGCTCTGCAGCAGGCTCGGCACGCTTTGGGGCTATTATCCTTCCAGCGAGGTCAGCATCACCGATCCTGAGAAAAAGCTCGTCGGATATGTCCAAGGCGACAGGACCCTGACCATGCATCACTGCGGCGTTTGCGGCTGCATAACCCACTGGTCGCCGGTCGGCCGCAGCTCACGGCGCATGGGGGTCAACATGCGCGTCTTCGAGCGTTCGGTCTGGGAAGATATCCCGCACCGCCTCATCGACGGCGCGAGTTGGTGAAATCGGCTCTGTTTGTCTCGGGCCTTCAGATTCTGCCCATCAAGAGCAAGATCAACAGGACCACGACCAGAACGCCGAGAATTCCCGAAGGGCCGTAACCCCAGCCGGACGAGTAGGGCCAGGCCGGAAAGGCGCCGATCAAAAGCAAGATCAGAATAATGAGGAGGACGGTGCCAAGCATATTGCGGTTCTCCCTTGCACAATCGAAATTTCCGCGAACGAAATCACGCGCCAAACCGAGTTTCTGCAGCGACTTTTGCGCGCCTCCAAAGTCGTGGGTGCGCTACAAAGCACATCGTTCATTCTACCGAATGCGAAAAGGCAGAATATGTTCCACGCCCCTCGCGACCCATATATGGGCAACACTCAATCAGAAGGCGCAGTTTCCTTCGAAGCCCGGTCTTCATTTTCCGAGTTGTCACATCAGGAACAGCGAGGCCGCGTGAAAGGCCCTTTTATCTAGATGTTCTCATATGCGTGAGATCATGCTAATTTTCTCGTTTTCTCGGAGGGGAAACCGATGCCACGTATTGCAAATCTTTATTTCAGAACGGCGATTGTTTTTTTGATCCTCGGCATTTCGATCGGCCTGCACATGTCGATCACAGGCAACCATGCCGCAACGGGCGCCCATGCCCACGCCAATCTGCTCGGCTGGGTAACCATGGCGATTTTCGGCGGCTATCACGCGCTCAATCCTCGAAAGGCGGCAAGACGGCTGGCCATGATCCAGTACGCCGTCTACACCTTCGGCGTGACCATGCTTATCCCATCGCTTTACCTGCTGCTCTCCGGAAACACTGCCGTGGAGCCGATCGTCGCCATATCGTCGCTCATCGCCTTCGCCGGCGTTCTGCTCTTTGCGGTCATCATCTTCTCGAGCAGCGAAGCGTCGGTTTCGGCAAGGGTAGCGCCGACTCACTAAACTGAGGCCTGTTGAGATTCATAGGTGAAGGTCGAGCCGCTTGTCGTCTCCCTCCTTGTGGGGGAGAATATATGCGGCGGCCCTCGCCTCCGCTTCTGCGTTCGTCCGCGGCATCGTTTTGGGCATGCGAAGGTCAAACCGTTTATTGCGTGCCCCAAGGCAATGGTCCCGCGAGAGGATCAGATGTGTATATACCCTATAGAGCTACACTTTCGCAGGCGGCACGCGCTTTCGCAGGCCGCCTGCCCTCTTCCTTAGTGAAAGCAACGGCCGAATCGCAGCGTCCAGCGCGCGGATCCGGTCGATGATCTGTTCGTCTGACAAACCGTCAACCCCGCCGGTTGCGGCACTCAGGTCCTTCGGCAGAACCGACGCGACGAGCTTCAGATAGGCTTCCGGCTTCTCCTCGCGAATACGAGCGATGACGTTGACACCATGCCGGGCGAAGTCCGCCTGCACGGCTCCCAGAAAGCTGCCTCCCAACGGACTGCCCTCACCTCTCGCAGCCGGCGTTCCCGCCGCGTCGTCCGGCGCTTCCGCTCCCGGCGTGGCGCTTTGATCATTCATTAAGAACCTCTCCGCTCGTCGTTATCCCGGGGCCGGCAACATACGCCCGCAACTTCTGCAAATTATTTCCATCTTATACAATCCATAATTGCGCCAGAATCGCGGATCAGATGAGGTGCAACGGGACTGCACCACCGCGATTATCGAAAAGTTAACCGCCACACCGGGGGGGAACATGCGCCGAAACTTTGCCACCGCCTTTATCATTGCCGCCTCGACGGTCTCCGCCTTTGCGGGGGAGCCGCGCGAACCGCGCTACTTCGTGAAAGCCTGGCTTCAAATGGCCAACAGGAGCTTCGAGCACACGACCGGCTGGTGCGGTGGAGAAGATGATTGTTTCGTGCCGATCGGTGAGCACGTGATCCGGTTGCGGGAGATGACGGCCTCCTCGTATTCGCTCAGCTTTTGGACCGACCCCTCGCAGCAGGATGCCTGCTGTGTGACCCGCACCGGTTTTCCCGCGCTGCGCCTCTGGAGCGGGCGTCCCCGCGTCGTTCCTCTTTACTACACCCCGAGAATATCGGGCGATCCGGGGCGAACACCCCTCGGCAAACTCGTCATAGCCGTCGAGTATCTCGGCAAGCCCAACGCGGCGCCCGAGCCTCCGCGACTGTAAGCGTCTCCGCGAGGAAAACATGCTGCGTGCACTCGTCTTCATGCTTTTCGCCACCGCTGCAGTCTCCGCGTCTGCGGCCGGGCGAACCGGCGACTCCCGCTTTCTCGTCAAGGCCTGGGTCCAGAAGTTCGACAACAGCTTCGAACATGTGACAGGCTGGTGCGACGGCAATGATCTCTGCACCCTGGAACTCGCCGGTCACGAGCTGCGGCTGAACTTTTCCTTACCGGAAACAGCTATCGCCTCCGCGTCCACACCGATCCTGACGCTCCCGCCCCCCTGTTGCGTCTTCGCCGACGGAACGGAAGAAGCATTCATCGGAGACGGAACGCCGCATGCCGAGATTCTCTACTACAGGCTCCCGGCGCAGCTGGCCGACAAAGGCCCCGTCGAATTCGGAACGCTCTACATCGCACTCGAAGATCTGCGCTGATGCGTTCTTGTTCCGGCCGGCGATGCCGCCACTCGCTCAGTGCCGATTGCGGCGTCTGGATCATGCGAGTTTGGGATCGACGCGTCGTCACGCCGAATCCGCCTCGCGGATTCGGGAGACGCGGAAGGCGCATCGCCGGCCGTACACGGCGCCGCGGCGTTTGGAACGCGCAGCATCGCCGTGAACCATGAATCGGAAGTGAGGGAGCACGCCGCGCCGGGGGGAGCGCCGGACGCTTCGAGATCGCCTCTGGAGGATCAGAGCAGGACTGCAATCCCTCATCTCTGTGCTTGTCACAGAGATCCAGCAGCGCCGCGTCTGCGGCGCGGGAAGAGTTCTTCCAGCCCAAGGACTTGGTCTCGCTGGATCCTATGACGAGCACAGTGATGAGGAGATCAAACAAGCCGCGGCGGGTACTCCGAAATCTCACAAGTCACGCTGCCGAAGCCGGAAGAGGATAAAATTCCTATCCTTGATTTATGGAATAGCGCAACTGCCCCTCGGTGCGCAAGCCTTCGTCACGTGAACCGCGGTCGTTTTTCGAATTACCCACGGGAAATCATTTCTATGTCCTACAGCGGACCGCAGAAGGTGAGTTCGTCTGCTGCGGCCGCGCGCAGCCCGGAAGAGGCTGCTCAAATTTTGTTGTACAAACGTATATTATAATTTCCTTGCATAAGACATTGGCCTCTGCTTCAATCCAAGCAGGCTGATGCACAAGGGCTTGGGTATATACTTCGATATTTGATGCCTCGCAGGAAAGGCTGCAACAAATTCGCCATCGGTGCTCGATGTCGGGTGGCGCTGCGTGCCGAGGCGAGAACACATTGCTTTGAACGCTTATTTTTAAAGACTGAATTTTAGTCCCGCATTCCGGTCGTTCCGGGGAACCACAGCTGCCCGCGATGCATTTTGCCTTCCCGAGAGAAGGAGCTTTGTCCATGCGCAATCATTGGATCTATGTCGCCATCGGCTTTATCGCCGGTGCAGGCCTATTTGTCACAACCGCCTGGCAGCGCACACCTGAATCGTCCAACCAGTTCGCCACCGTAAAACTCGAGAAGACCGACCGCCTCCAGGGCGGCATCCAGACTTCGTTCGTCATGGAGCGTTTCGGCCCTGCGCAAGCGGTTGAATGACAGTCGTCAAAACAGGGCGTTCACCAGCACTGGTCTGGGCTAGCTGCCGGGTCGACGTGAGCCCTTGCCTTTCGCCGCCGGATGCGCAAGTTACTCGCGCCGGCGGTTTCCGGCACGGCACGACGATCGAGGAAGCCTGCGTTGAACTCAGATAACAAACCTGACGGCGAAATTAAGGTCGAGAAGCGGACGAACGGGCGCTGGGCCTTCGTGCTCAGCTATCGCGGCGTCACTTATCCGGCGGAGGGTCAGTTCAGTACCCAGCTTCTGGCACAGTCCGCGGCTTACGTCGCCATGAAGCTTCTGCGGAACACACGCTGAGGCATTCCCAGCACGGCAATTGTCCAGCACGTCAATTGTAAGGTGAGTTGCACCGCCGGCGTGCGCCATCAAAGGGCTGAAACGTATCGTCCGACAAGCGATACGAGGCGTAGCGCTCCTGGCACCAGCGAAGATGCGCATTGGCGTCGAACTGCACCCTTTGCCTCTGGCGCAGGCGCGATCTGTCCACCGCTCCGGGCAAAGGTCCTCCTACCGTCGCACCGGGGCCTATGCCGATATCAGGAGCCCTGCCGCGATAGCGGGAGCCGTAGTTCGGATATCGCTGTTGCAGGAAGTCGCGGTATTCCCTCTCGATGAAGAGATTGTGGTTGCTGCTGCCCGCGGGACGACCGGCGCAAATTCCCGTGCTGCACGTCTGGGCTTGTGCCGGCAGCATACCTATCGATGCGGCAATCACCGCTAAGGCGAGCGTTGCTGAAGCTTTCACGGACCTCACCTTCTTTCTGCTCGGAGAAAACGATCCGCCTCGACATGCTCGTTCGAGGCGGATCCATTGAAAGCATTTAACCTCAATCGCCCAAAAGTGCAGCGGTTTTGGGACAACGGCATGCCCGGCATTCTTGCGCGGCGGATGATAAGGATAATATTCCTATTATGGAATAAACGAATTATCCTTCTTCCCATATTGACGCAAGCCCTTTTCAAAGAGCAGGACATTCAGGCCCCGCTTCAGCCAATCCAATTGGGCTTCCGGCATCATTCTTAACCCTTCGTAATCCATCACGCAGACATTGAAGACGGTGGTTTTCACCTGCCGCCCCTCCTCGCATCCGAGCAACAGGCCTTCAAGCCGCATCATACTCTCCGCCGCGTTCTTCGCTTTCAACGCGCGAGCCTCGCTTGGCTCGCCCGAGTGCCCTCTTACGTGATCGATCTGCTGGGCCCTGACGCTCGGAAAGGGAATGCCCGTCAAATGATAATAGCGCACCATCGTCGCCGCGTAGTCGTCGCCCGCCTCCCGCTGCTGCTCGGTGATCCGACCATCGAGAAACAACCGGCCGAGCGTGTAGCCGGCAAGGGCGCCTCTGGTCTCGAGGCCATGCATGCGCTTGCGCGCTGCAAGCGCCACCGCCATCGCTTCCTTTTCGCTTTCCTGTTTGGACCACTCCGGCTTTATCTTGCCGCAGGCAAAGCGCTCGGCATTGGCCTTCCGCGGCCGTCCGAGTTGTGCCTTGCGCTTTGCACGCAATTTCTGGGCCTTGGTCAACATGGGAATCCTTTCGAGCGTGGTGATTGGGACATCCGTCGCGGACGACCAGCCGTGAAGCAGCGGGACGGGACGGTATCCGAGGTGAACTGAGGGTGGATATGGAATGCGAGCCCGCCACCAGGCCCGGCTGAAGGTGTCATCTCAGGAAGCTGTTCCGCTTCCGGCACCGCCATCATTCACGACCGCAAGCACGGTCGTGTGGTCTCGATGGAAGATGCGGCCGATCCCCGCCAGCGAGAGATCCCGGCGGCGCTCATAGACCGCGCGCATGCAGGCATGCCTCGGCTTCACCAGCCGGCGCTCCCGGCGCACGCTGATGATGTCGTCCCAGCTCACACCGGGAAAATCCTCGAGCACGGCGGCAACGATCTCCTCGATCGGCGCTCTGTCGCCGCCGTCCTCGTTCGACGCACCGGTATCGCGGCCGCCAAGCAGGATTCGGGCCTGCGCGAGCAGCCGGGCTCCCGCATCGGCAAGATCGGCTTCCAGTCTCGCAATCCGCCGCCCTTTCGCTTCATCGTCAGAAGCAAGGTCGGCCAACTGCCCTTCGAGTTCTTTGATGCGAGCAGATCGGGCCGCCGCGTCGCCCGGGCGGGCCAACCGCTCCCGCACGGCCAGATAGTGCCGCGTCTGCCTTGCCAGTTCAGAATTCTCCACCATCGCTTCTCCTACTCCCTTTCCGGCGCTCCCAGCAGTCACGGAGCAAGCGCAGCCGCGACTTGACTTTATCAATGACATCTATAGTGTCGCGTTGTCAACATGATTTGTGTTCTCAACATTGCTATGTCCGTGTCATGAGCGAAAGAGCTGAAAGATTGCGCGAGGCGCGCGTCAAAGCGGGCTATCGGTTCGCCTCCGACGCGGCGAATGCCTTGGGCATCGTCGCCTCGACCTATCGCGCCCACGAGAATGGGCAGAATGAGTTCGAACTCAGCGAAGCCGAAGTTTACGGACGCAAGTTCAACGTCGACCCGCTTTGGCTGCTGACCGGCACCGACCGCCGAATCCCTACAGGCTCGGCGCTTGGCTCGACAATGACCGAAATCGACGTACCGAACGCCCGGATCGGCGCCAAGGTCATCGGCCAGGGGGAAAAGATCCCGGTCTTCGGTCAGGCAGTCGGCGGGGTTGATGGTGAATTCATAATGAACGGCAATGTGTTGTACGAAGTCATGGCGCCGCCGATACTCTCGGATATCTCGGGCGCCTATGCGGTCTCGGTCTCAGGCGATTCGATGTATCCGCGCTACGAAGACGGCGAGGTCTGCTTCGTCGATCCGAGCCGGCGCGTCCGGAAGGGAGACTATGTGATCGCCCAGATTCGGCTGGAGGAAGGCGGCGCCCTGCTGGCCTATGTCAAGAAATTCGTGCGCCACAACAGCTCCGAACTGGTTCTCGAGCAGTTCAACCCTCACAAGGAGCTGCGCTTCGAAGCCAATACCGTTCACTCGGTCCATTATATCGCGCTCGCCGGCAACGCCTGAGCGACACGAACTCCGTTACGATCTCCTTTCGTTTGGACGGCACCTCGACGACATCCTCGATGCGGCGGTCAACTCAACACAAAACGTGTTGACATGTATCGTGTCAGGTGCAATGTTGAGTGAACACAGGGAAAAATTGCGCGGCGGAGAAACGCCGGCAGTCAATCGAGGAGAATAAGACCCACATGTCCCTCCCCCGAATCAGATCCGATCTTCATGGCCAGGTCGACGAACTCTTCGCCGCCGATTTCCTCCGTTCAAGCGACGCGCAGAACCAGATGGCGCTCAAGTGCTTTCTCTCCTCCGCCTATTCCAGCCTGGCTTCGCTCGCCTGGCACCTTGGTGCAGATGGACATGTTTTCCAGCGTGAAGCTCAACCCGCGACGGACCTCGTCGACGATGCCTTCTTCGCACTCAATCGCGAGCGCGAGTTCGGCAGCGGCGCCGATGCGAACCAGGTGCAGCGGCAGCTCGGTACGCACAATTCCCGCCAGCAGTTCGGAGGCGCCCTGTGATCCCCGCCGAGACATACGCCGTCAATCGCCTTGGCTCTCGGCTATGAGCTGGCCGAAGCGGCGGCGCACGACAGTCGGCAGGAACGGAGATCCGGCGCGGAGTCGTCACAGGCCGCCCTACCCGGTCTCAGGCTTGTATCCGCCGGGCTTGCAGCACCGAACGCTGACCGTTGAACCGCCCTGGACGATTCAATCGTCGTCGGGAGGGCACGGCCATTTGCCGGGCGCGGCCAGACCCGATGGCAGTTTGGTCGCGCCGTCACCGCAGGTGAGATCGACCTGCTCCTGTGTGAGTCCGGACGCGCTGGAAAGGTCGACGCCCTCTATCCTGGTCAGAAAGAGAAAGGCCCGATCCAGATCGATCGGCCCTTCGAGCACCGCACCGCTCAGCTTGGCGCGCGAAAGATTGGCCATGGAAAAACGCGTGCCGGTCAGCACAGCCTTGTCGAAATTGGCGCGCCCGAGTTCCGCCTTCTCGAAGTCGGCGCCTGTTAGACGCGCTCCGGTAAAATCGCTGCGCTGCAGTTCCGCACTCGCAAAGGAGGCGTTTTCCGCAGAAATCGCTGAAAAATTGCCCCGATAGGCCTCGACCCTGCTGAAATTCGCCTTGTCCGCCCTCGCCCCGGCAAGCGAAGCGCGAACGAGCGTCGCCTTTTCGAGATTTGCGGAAGTGAGATTGGCCCCGCGCAAGTCGGTCATCGTGAAGTCGGTGTTGAACAGATTGCTCCCCGGAAGGTCGCTGCCGCCAAGCATGATCTGCTTTTTGTTGCAGTCTTGCCAGTCGATCCCGGCTCTGGCTGAGCTCTTGCAATCCGCCGCCACGGCAGCGCTGGAGGCCAAAGCCGACACCGTGATTGCCACGGCGAAGAACGCTGCCCCGCCCGAGCTGTTCGTTGTCATGCCAAGCTTCTTCATATCGCTGCTCCTGGACCGGGCTGCAGTCAAAAAAACAGCCACTGCACCGAACCGCCGCAACGAAGCCCTGGAATCAATAGGTTACGGCGAGCTCGCATGTCAGAAAAGAGCGGCAAAGAGCGGCGCCGTCAATAGCCGATCTTCGCCCTTCCCCGTCGAGGGTCGCAACGCCTGTATGACCAAGAGCCTCCCCCCGACGGAACCGGGCCGCCATGGCCTCGAGGTCAAGCCTCGACGCCCTGGATGGCGGATACCTGCCAGTCGGCGCCGGGCTTGCGCTGAAACGTCCATATTTCGACCGCTTCGGTCGGCCGATCCGCATCGCCGCTGACGACGCGGCCGGTGGCTCGGTCGCGCACCACGTCGACGCTCTCGTAGCGCATGGCAACGGTCGCGTAATCGCTACCGTTTTCCTTCCATGCCTCGGCGAGGTCGCCCTGGACGAGGTGGACGTCACGGACCTCGTTCTTCAGGCCCTTCGTTGCGTTGTCGCTGAGCTCTTCCGCGAGGTAGGACATGGCTTCCGCCGTCGTCAGCCGGCGCAATGCCGCATAATCTTCCGCTCCGTAGGCAGCCTGCACATCTCTGAGCATCGCCTCGAAGCGATCGAGATCCTCCTGGCCGACTGTGATTTCATCGCCATCTCCGGAAGCCGGTGCGGCAGCGGACGATCGCGTCGCGAGCGACGCCGCGCCGGCACCGCCCGTACCTTCACCGATTCGAGGAATGCGGAAGGATGGCGAGCTCGCAGTCGCCGCCGAAGAGCGGCCGGATGCCGAGGGCGCCGAATAGGCAGGACGCTGATTGCGGCCGAAGAAACGCATCGCAAGGGAGATCAGCAGAACGACGAGGCCGACCTGCAGCAGCAGTCCGAGGAAGCCGATGCCGCCGCCGATACCGTGGCCGAGCAGCATGCCGATCAAGCCGCCCATCATCAGACCGCCGATCATCGATCCGCCGAAACCACTGAAGAAGCCCGGGCGCGCATTGGTCGTGCGATTCTGCGCAGCGGGGTTGGTGGAGGTCGAAGGCTGCGCGTTCTGACGCGGCGTCATCGTCCGGTCGATCGGCGCGGCCGGCGCGGGCGCCGTCCGGGTTACAGGCGGGGTGGAAAAGGTCCGGCTGCCGCGTGAGCCGAAGCCACCCCCCGCCCGCCTTGCATCGGCGACATCGGCTAGTGTCAGTACAGATGCCAAACCAATCGCCGCAATGGCCATAACTCGTCCGAAACGCTGCATTTCCATCCTTCCCTATTTCGTGACCGCAAAGAGGTCATAGAACGCCATATGGAGCCGGAAGTGCCGGAATTTAAGTCTGCCGCTGCGTCTTTCGCAGAATTCGGAGCAGTTTGAGGATCCTCGCTTTTAAAGTTCGCTTTGGAGGGGCGTTTCCACGAAAAACAGCCTTTAAACATGATTATCTCAATCAACTTTGTTGCGGCATTCTGGGCGACAGAATAAGCATAGCCGCTCGTTTAGCGCGTTCGTCCGGTGTCCTTTCCAGAATGGCCGACGGCCAGCGCGGCGATCTCGGAATATCTGGCTGGACAATGACTATCGAAAAAAAGGGCGACCGCTTTCACATGTACCTGCGGCACCGCAGGTCCCTGATCGACTATGCCGCGCCGCTGCTGGGATCGAAGGACGATGCCGAGGATATCGTGCAGGATGCCTATCTTCGCTTCGTGCGGGAAACGGCAGACGAGCACATGCCGCCGAAGACCTACCTGTTTCGCATCGTGCGCAACCTTTCGTTCAACAAGCGGTCGCGGCGAAAGCTTGAGAACAACGTCGTCGAGTCCGCGGATATACCGTGGTGGGCGCTGCCACAGGCCGTCGAGACGCCGGAAGCCCAATTCCTGATGTCCGAGGCCGCAGACCGGGTCGCCCAGGCGCTCGGAGCTCTTCCGGATCGCATGAGACGGGCATTCGAACTGTACCGCTTCGAGGGGTCGACTTTGAAGGACATCGCCGAAGAACTGAGTATCTCGATACCGACGGCCCATCGCCTCGTCAGGGACGCCATGGAGCACTTGAAGGCAGGCCTCGACCATGACGAATGAACGTTCGGTACATCTGAAAAATGCCGATCTCTCGCTTGTCTATCTTCAAAGTGAGCGAGATGCAGACTACGCGCAGCTGGATGATGGAACCATGACGCCTGACGACAATGCAGCGGAGCTCTCGAAAGAGGCGACGGACTGGCTCATTCGCATTCGCGAAGCGCCCGATGATCCCGAAATGCGTTTGCGTTTCGAACGATGGATCACCACTTCCCGAGACCACAGGCGGGAATGGGAGAAGACCTGTCGGCTCTGGTTGTCCGTCGGAGCGTTGCCAGCCGCGTGGGACAAGCCCTCGGCGGACAGTTTCAAGCCCTCCCGGCGCGGCGGCCGAGCAGCCCTGGCGATCGCAGCTTGTGCGATGGCCATCTGTCTTCTCGTAGCGTGGGTTCCCGGTTTGCTGATCGTCCTGCAATCGGATTACCACACTGGGACCGCGGAGACTCGCTCCCTCGAGCTCGAGGACGGCAGCACCGTGACTTTGGCGCCCGGGAGCGCGATCGCCATGGACTTCGGTCAGAGTCGACGCAGCCTCAGGCTGCTTCAGGGCGAAGCCTACTTCGATGTGGCGCACGATCCCGCGCGCCCATTCGTCGTCGATGCCGGCGGTCTCGAAATCGAAGTTCTCGGCACGGCATTCGACGTCATGGTCGATAGTGAAAGCACCCGGGTAAGTCTTGAACGGGGACTGGTCACGGCCTCTCCGTCCGGGCAGGAGGCATCTGCTGAGCGGCGTCTCACGCCCGGGAAAGCGCTCGTCTTCGACCGCGATGCGCAGGGTATGACGACCTCCGACATCGACGCGGCGTCTATCGGCGCCTGGCGACAGGGACGCCTTCACGTCGTTAATGCCACCATCTTCTCCGTCGTGGAACGGATTCAACGTTACCATCCAGCCTGGATATCCCTGCCGGATCCCGTGCTCGGCAGCCAGCGGGTGACGGGCATCTACGACCTCACGGCGCCGGACGAAGCGCTCGGCGCTCTGGTCGACCCTTATGGAGGCAAGGTGAGGAGAATCTCGAGCTTCGCCCGCGTCATCTCTCGCTTCTAAAATATGACATCCGCTTTCAAGTTTTTTTCATGACCCCGTGAAAAAACCGATCTGCCGCTTTGTCTATTTGGTCGACGGCACCGGGGGCGGTGCCTGTGACAAGCAGAAGAGTGGGCATTTCATGGCATACGGGGCAGCGTCAAAGCGCGACACACAATTCACCACAAGGTACCTTCGCGGTTTCCTTCTATCTACCTCGGCAGCAATCGCCGTGGTCTGCACTGCGCCGCAACTGGCGGCCCAGGAAATCGCGGCCACACCGCAACAATCGCAGGCGGTCCGCAACTTCGATATCCCGTCGCAGCCGCTGGCCTCGGCCCTCGCCCTGTTCAACCGCCAGTCAGGCATCCAGATCAGCCAGGCTGCAGCGGGCAGGACCTCGAACGTCACCACCCGTGCGGTGCGCGGAAGGATGACGCCGGAGCAGGCGCTGGCGCAACTGCTGGACGGCACCGGTGTGCACTATCAGTTCACGGCCAATCGCGCTGCGGTCATCGGCCCCGCAGGAGACGCTGGCGCGCCTGGCTCGGAGGAAGGCGCGACCGCTCTGAAGCGGATTGTCGTGACCGGCAAAACCGGGCGAAATGCCAATTCGGGCACCGGCTTTCAAGGGACACCCGACTGGGTATACGACGAACCGGCTTCGGTCAGCGTCGTCTCGCGTGACGCGGTGCAGAGCCGGGCGGCGCGCAACGCCAACGACGTGCTCGACTCGGTTGCCGGCGTCACCAGCAACCGTTCTGAAGCGCAGAACCCCGGCATCGCAATCAATGTGCGCGGCCTCCAGGATCAGAACCGGGTCACCACCATGATCGACGGCGCGCGGCAGGATTTCCAGCGGGCCGGCCACGGCGCCAGCCAGCGGGTTTATGTGGACACGGCATTCCTTCGATCGGTGGAGGTCGAGAAAGGCGCAGTCGCCGGCGTCGGCGGTGCGGGCTCGCTGGGCGGCGCGGTGAATTTCCGCACGGTGACGGCCGACGACATCATAAAACCGGACCGGGATCGGGGCGTCGAACTCAATGCCGAGACCGGCACCAATGCCTACTACTTCAACGGCTCGCTGATCGGAGCTGCCAGATTCTCGGAGGACTTCTCGGTTCTCGGCGGCGTCAGCCGCAAGCGGGTCGGCGACTACGACTTCGGCCAGAACGGCAAGTCCCCGCTGCTCGATCTTGCCGTCACGACCGCCGTCGACGATTCCTTTCTGTTCTCGCGTCTCGAAACCTTCGGCACGCTTCTGAAAGTCGAGGGCTCGCCGTCGGACGATTTCAGCTTCGACCTCAGCTGGCTTCGCAACGACTCGGAGGCGATACAGGGCGGGCTCGTCTTCGGCGACCTGCGCGACGACCCGCAGAACTACCTAAACAACACCGTCAGCTCCTCATTCGAATGGGATCCCGACAGCGAGCTGATCGACCTCAAGGGCCGCCTCTGGTACAACAGGGTGGTCAATGACGAGCTGCGCGACTACACCCCGAGGCTCCCCATCACCTATGCGATGACCAGCTTCGGAGGGAGCCTCGGCAATACGAGCCGTTTCGAAACGGCGCTGGGCGACCTCTCGCTGAATTACGGCGGCGAGGCCTATTCCGACGACGGCAAGACGACCACGCCGCCTCTCGTCGACGACCAAGGCTTCGACGAGGCCTACGGCTACAAGGGATTGAACCCGGTCGGCCGCCGGTCGATGACGAGCGCGTTCCTCAACGCCACCCTGGAGCATGACGATTGGCTGGAGGTCGGTGCCGGCCTTCGCTACGACCGATACCGCCTGAAGGGGTTCACGGAAGTCGGAGGGAGGAAGCCGCGCTACATCGTGGTCCCTGGAGTGTGCGGCTATTTTTATGACGACGGCGAGTGCGCCTATTACGACGAGGACCCCGTTTACGGCGGCGGTGAGGCGGTCTTGGAACGGGTCGATATCGACAAGTCCGGAGGCGCGCTTCTTCCGTCGGCGCGGATCGCCGTCATGCCCTTCGAAGGAATTCAACCCTTCGTTACCTATGCGCATACCTACCGGCCGCCATCCGTGATGGAAGCGCTGACGTCGGGCGGACATCCCGGTGATGCCATCGCCACCTATATCCCCAACCCGTACCTCAAGCCGGAACGGGGCCGGACATGGGAGCTCGGGATCAACATCGCACGGGACGGGCTGTTCACGGCCGGCGACAGCCTGCGCCTCAAGACGGTCTACTTCGACAGGACCATTCAGGACTATATCACGCTTGGAAATGGTTACTTCGCCACCTTCGACAAAAACCTCTTCCAGCATGTCAATCTCGACGGCGATACCACGATGAACGGGGTCGAGATCGAGGCGAGCTACGACATGGGATCAGCCTATGTCGGCGCCTCCTATACCTATCTGAAAACCGATTACGCCGACACCTACAGTTACTCCGGGCCGACCGCGTCCGGGACCCAGCTTGCAGCGAGTGGCAACACGCCGGTGCCATCGGTTCTGTTCGTCCCGCCGGAAAACAAGTTCACGCTCGATGCCGGCATCCGCCTGTTCGAGCGGAAGCTGGTTCTCGGCGGACGCGCGACCTATGTCAGCGATTCAAAGCCCACGGTGGGCCAGCTGGCGGGCCTGTTCAACACCGCCGGCTACAAGATCTTCGACATCTACGGCTCCTACAGCTTCTCGGACAGCGCCAAGCTGCGCATCGCCGTCAACAACGTTACCGACGAGCAATATGCGCCGGCATTGGGTGCCTTTTACTATCCCGCTCCGGGGCGGACCGCGACGGTATCGCTGCACTTCAAGTTCTAGAGTGGTTCGAGTGAAGCGGCCGCGCCCGATTGCCGGTTCATCGAGCGAAGCGGATGCCCCTCATCCCGCTGCCGCGACCTTCTCCCCGTTGCTGACGGGGAGAAGGGACAAGCCTCGGCCTCACCGCTCGCTCTTGAGGGGCTGAGGGGTAGAGCGGCGCCGCGAGTCCCCTTCGCCCCGCTCGCGGGGAGAAGGTGCCGGCAGGCGGATGAGGGGCGAAGTTCCGTTCGACATGCGTAACGTGGGGCGCATCTATCGCTCCCGTTCAATCGAAACGAAAAGCCACTTCGGGAGACAAGACATGGGACAATTGCTCACAGCACACTGTCGCAGGATCAACCTGCGGCCATCGTCCAGAACCAAGGAAAACTCACCATGGTCGCAACCATCAATCTGACAGCAGCAAGCGCCAACCTTCTCAACTATCTTAAGGGCTGGGCCACCAATCTGAATTACGAGGGCAACGGCCAGTTCGACTCGACGCTTCCACCCTACGATGAATGGGCGGGTGGCCAAGTTGATATCGCCGGGAGCCGCGGCGTCATTCTCGAAGGCAATTTCTCTTATATCATCCCTGCCGGCTTTACGGGAACGGTCGACAGCCTCGAATTCGGCAGGGGCCTCACCAGCTCGTCCTCATCGGGCTTCGATCTGGCGAACACCGACCTGAGCATCGATCTCGGCGGCGTGAGCCCGTCCAAAACCTTTACCGGCGCTATCTATTCGCTGACCCACAACAGCAACGTCGACGCGGACCCGCTGGCGAACTTCACCGGGGTTACCTCGAAAAGCGGAAAGCAGCAGGACGGCCTTTTCGACTATCTGGGAGAGGTCGGCACCGTCCAGAACGGTACCTCCGGCAATGATTGGCTCTACAGCTTCGACGGCAACGACACGCTGAACGGCGGCGCAGGCCGCGACCGGTTCGTCTTCGACCGGGACATCGACGGTGCGCTGTCGTCGACGATCGGCAACGACGCCGTCAACGGCTTCACCGCCGGTGCCAAGGGCGACATCGTGCGCCTCGCGCTGCAGAGCACGGCCTTCGACAGCTTCGCCGAGGTCTATGCCGCCTCATCCCAGGTCGGCGCCAACACGGTCATCAACCTCGGCGCGCTCGGCGACATCACCTTGAACGGTGTGACCAAGACTGCCCTGGTCGCCGGCAATTTCGAATTCGTCGCTTGATCCCGCGGACTCGAAATCAGCATGTTTGGAATCTCCAAACGGACGCCGCCGCAGCTTAAGGCTGCGGCGGTGATTCCGGCAGCCAGGACAGCCTTTACCGGGCTAGCAATCATCAGCGGCATTGTAAATCTGCTGGCGCTGACGTCTCCCTTGTTCATGCTGCAGGTCTACGATCGGGTCCTGGCAAGCCGCAGCCTTCCAACCCTTGTCGGGCTCGCCGTCCTGGCCACGCTCATGTACGGTTTCCAGGCGATGCTGGAGATCGTGCGCTCGCGCGCTCTGCTCCGGATCGGAGAAAGCTTCGACCATCGGCTTTCGGGGCGCGTGCATGCGGCGATCGTCCGTCTGCCGCTCGAAACGCGCATGCCCGGCGACGGGCTGCAGCCGCTTCGCGACCTGGACAATGTCAGGGGCTTCCTCGCCGGTGCCGGGCCGACAGCCCTGTTCGACCTGCCCTGGATGCCGCTTTACCTTGCAATATGCTTCCTCTTCCATTTCTGGATCGGGATGACGGCGCTCGTCGGGGCACTCGTTCTCGTGGCAATGACCTTGCTGACCGATCGTTTGTCAGTGCAGCCGACCAGAGACGCGACGCGATACGGCACCGACCGCAACGCCTTGATGGAAGCCGCCCGCCGCAATGCGGAAACCGTGAGGGCGCTTGGCCTTGAGAGGCGCCTGCAGCAACGCTGGCTCTCCGCAAATCATCTGTACCTCGAGGCGAACCGCCGTGTGGCCGACGTAGCCGGTGCCTTCGGTTCGGTGTCGAGGATGCTGCGGATGATCCTGCAATCGGCAATCCTCGGCGTCGGCGCATGGCTCGTCATCGAACAGCAGGTATCCGCAGGCGTCATGGTGGCAAGCTCGATCATGATGGGAAGAGCCCTTGCTCCCGTCGATCTCGCTATCGGCTCCTGGAAGCCTTTCCTGATGGCACGGCAGAGCTGGGACCGGCTCCGGAACCTGTTGCAACTTATCCCGCCCGCACATCCGCCAATGCCCCTTCCCGCCCCCAAATCGATACTGGCCGTCGAGGGCCTCACCGTCATTCCGCCCGGCTCCGGCGGGAAGCCTACAGTGGCCGGCGTAAGCTTTTCCGTCCCGGCCGGCGGGGCCATCGGGATCATCGGGCCAAGCGGCTCCGGAAAATCGACGATCACCCGCGCGCTGGTCGGCGCCTGGACCCCTGCCAGCGGCAAGGTGCGTCTTGACGGCGCCAGCTACGAGCAATGGGACCGTGAGGAACTCGGCCGGCACATCGGCTATCTTCCGCAAGGAGTCGAGCTCTTCGACGGGACCATCGCCGAGAACATATCGCGTTTCGAAAACAGTCCCGACCCGACGGCCATCGTCAAGGCGGCGCAGGCCGCGGGAGTTCACGATCTCATCGTAAGGTTCGAACAGGGGTATGAGACGCGCATCGGCGAGGCCGGCTCCGCTTTGTCCGCCGGACAGCGCCAGCGTATCGGTCTTGCCCGGGCGCTCTATAACGATCCCTTCCTCGTCGTTCTGGACGAACCCAACGCCAATCTCGATGCGGACGGTGAGAAAGCGGTGATCGACGCAATTCTGTCGGTGAGGAACCGGGAAGGCATCGCGGTCGTGGTGGCCCATCGGCCGAGCGCCATCGGTGCCGCAGACCTCGTCCTTGTCGTCGACAACGGCCAGGTCAAGGCATTCGGCCCAAGGGACGAGGTCCTCTCCCATGTTCTGAAGCTGCCGCCTCGCCAGAACGGCGACGCAACCCCTGCGGCAGCCCGTTCCTTTTCCGTTTCCGGGCGGACTCTTGCGCCACTCAAGGTGGTTGCGAACACCGGCACCGAACCAACGATAGCCGAAGCGGGCGATACGGAGAACGCCGATGTCAAGCACTGAAGCTGAGGCCGTTACCCGGTCCATCCGCCGGCACCTCGCGATCGGCATGGCCGTCGGCCTGGCACTGATAGGAGCTGCCGGCGCCTGGGCAACGACCACGCAATTGGCCGGGGCCGTGGTTGCGTCGGGAAATTTCGTCGTCGACTCCCATGTCAAGAAGGTCCAGCACCCGACCGGCGGCGTCATCGGTGAGATCCTGGTGGAGGAAGGCGACTGGGTAAAAGCGGGCCAGGTGCTGATGCGTCTCGATCCGACACAGACCAAGGCGAATCTCGGCATCGTGACGAAGCGCCTGGATGAACTCATGGCACGCCTGGCGCGTCTGGAGGCGGAAAGGGACGACCGCGGCGAGCTGGAATTTCCCGCGGAACTCACAGTCCGCGCGAAGGAAAGGGCCGTCGCCTCCGCCATCAATGGTGAGAGCAAGCTCTTCGAATACCGCAGACGGTCGCGGGAGGGGCGCAGGTCGCAGCTGCTCGAACGTATCGTCCAGCTCCAGCATGAAATCGCCGGCCTCGATGCCCAGCAGCAGGCTTACGACCGGGGCCTTTCGATACTCGATGCCGAAATCGCGTCTCTTCGGAGCCTGCATGAGAGAGGTATCGTGTCGGTGCAGCGATTGAACGAACTGGAAACGAGGGCGGCAACCTTTGAGGGCCTGCGAGGCGAAAAAATCGCTCAACAGGCCCAGGCGGCTGGCCGGATTGCCGAGACAGGATTGCAGATCCTTCAGATCGACGAGGATCTCAAGACGGAGGTCGGCCGGGAGCTGCGGGAGGTGCAGGCGCAACTCGGCGAATTCACCGAACGCAAGGTCGCCGCCGAGGATCAGCTGAGACGCATCGATATGCTCGCCCCACAGGGCGGCATCGTGCATCAGCTCAACGTCCATACGGTTGGAGGCGTGATATCGCCAGCCGACGTCGTCATGTCCATCGTCCCCGACAGCGACAGGCTGGCGATCGAAGCCCGCATACGGCCACAGGACATCGACCAGATCCAGCTCGGCCAGGACGTGGTGCTGCGGCTATCGGCTTTCAATCAGCGAACCACGCCCGAGCTCGGCGGCTCCGTATCCCGGATCGCCGCCGATCTTACGGAAGATCCCCGAAGCGGTCTCTCCTATTACGTCGTGCGCGTTGCCGTACCCGGAGCGGAATTGGCCCGGTTGGGCTCCCATGAGCCGCTCCCGGGCATGCCGGCTGAAGCCTTCATACAAACCGGCCAAAGAACGGCGTTCTCCTATCTGATCAAGCCCCTGTCGGACCAGATCAGCCGCGCATTTCGGGAAGAATAGAAGCCTGAAAGAACGCAGCCGCTTTTACGGATAGCGGATGGGCGCGATAAAGCCGAGTTCGAGCAGCTGCCTGGAACTCGAGAATCGCGTCGAGCATGCATCGGAAAAGTCGAATTCACCCGTCTCCTGAAGACCCTCCAGCATCTTGCGGTAGACGGCCGCAGCGTCGAAGTACTGCCCGTCGGCGACTGCCTGCTCGATCTTCTCTTTGTAGTCGGAGAAGAACTTGAAATGCAGCAGCACGCCGGAGACGGCGGGGAAATTCCTTTCGCAGGGCAAGGGCTGGTGAATGCTGACGCCCAGGCTGCATTCCTTGTCCCAGAAGATGACAGGATATTTGATGAGTTCGAGCAGATGGGCGAATTTGCGCTTGCGCGGGCCGCCCGTGATGCTGATCGCCCGCTTCGTATAGCTGATCTCGTATCCGGAGCCGTCGAAATGATCGGCGATTTCCCACGGCATGCGGCCGTCGTCGCTGTCGAGCGTGGCAGCCCCGAGCCGTCCGATCGGATACATGTCGAGCATGGGGGCTGCGAGGCGCTTTTCCCCTCTGCTCTCCAGTGCCTGCAGAAGCGCACCGAGCGGCCGGTTCTCGCAGTCCTCGTAAATCAGGAACTCGTCGGAATCGACATTGAGATACCACCGGTCCCAGCCATAGCGCTCGAAGAGAGCCTCGCGCCATTCACGCCCCCTGCGGGCATCGCGATACCGCACCGGCGAACTCCAGAGGTCCACATCGGCCTGCGCAAGCAGATAGTCCCGCGTCCCGTCCGACGATACGTCGTCGACGCAGATGAAGCGGGTAACGCCGAGCCCTCTGTAGTGCGCCAGAAACGACGGCATCAACTTGCGATCGTTATGCGTATTGAACACGACGGGAATGTCGTCTTTGCCGAGAGGCCTCTGGCCGCCCTCGGTCAGGCATGACATTTCGATCGGTCGCCTCCGCTTGCGAACACGCGCCGTGAGCTTGTAGGTCTCGTACCGGGTAAGCACGCGATCGAATATCCCTCTCCGATCCCGCTCACTCTCAGCTTGGCGAGAAGGATAGTGAAGATCTTTCAAGGTTCGCTCCGATCGGCCGCTGCAGGAGGATGCGTTTATCGGCATCGCCACGGGAATTCAACTCCGCCGCAACTCGCCCGCCGCAAGACTTCGGGCCAATGCGCTAGAACGCAAACGGATACCGCGGTCGCAGGCTCCGGGTCCCCAACTTGACGAAGTTCTTGAGTTTTCCCGGAATATGTTCGCGCCGGTCATAGGCCTCCAGGAGGTTCGCAGATCTGCGATCCTCGTGGAAGCGGGCGATCCACTCTTCCGTCAGATCGTCGCGCTGGACTGCCATTGATGTCTGCAGCTCCGCCGGTAGCGGCACCTGCAAGTGCTCCGCCAAGTGGCTGACGAATGGAATCGGATCCGCGGCGAGCTCCTCGTAGACGAATTCGGTAAATTCAACGCCGGTGAGTTCCAGATAGCTTTGCCAGAAGGCATAGCTGTCGCGAATGTAGAAAAAGCATTGGGCGATCTGCTCGAAGTCGTATTGGGGATTGGCCCTTCCCTCGACGTGAGCGGCAAAACTACGTGTTTGCCTCGCCCGCGCATAGGATATCGCCTGCCTCAGCGTATCCCTGCGCCGCAGGAATACGAGCGCAACGTCATGCATGGCGAGGCCATGCTGAATGAAATCCCTTCCATAGACCTCATGCGTCACAAAAAGCTGGTTCGGGAATATCTTCGAGCCGAAGACGCCGTTCGGCGTAGAGCACTTCCTGAGGAGTTCCTGAAAGAATGCGTCCCATGACAAGGCGCCGGTATCCAGCCGATGGATCTTGGGCGAGAGCCACTCGCTCGAGCGCCCCATATTACCGGCGCCATTGACGAGCGAACCCAGCCAGTTCGACCCGCTTCTCGCCTCCGTCAGGAGCAGATAACCTCGCATGAACTCTCCGTCCGAACTCGCTTCGAAGTCCCAGCCAGGCGGTCGTTAGAGATGAATATTGGCTTTTTTAGCACAAGCTGATGATCCGACGGTTCGAGACCATCCGAGAAAGCCGCCTTAGATTGGCTTGACAAATTCATTGGACGAATACACATGCGTGTGTATTGTCGCATCAGATGAAGAGCGGCGACATTATTGCAGCATTGCAGAAGGACGGATGGTACGAGGTTGCGACCAAGGGCAGCCACGTTCAATTCAAACATCCGAAAAAACACGGCCGGGTTACCGTTCCTCACCCGAAGAGGGATCTACCAATCGGTACCCTCAGGAGCATTGAAAAGCAGTCCGGTTTGAAATTGAGGTAAGACCATGCGCAACTATATCGGATTGATCCACAAGGACGCCGAGAGCGATTACGGCGTTTCCTTTCCTGATTTTTCCGGCGTCGTGACCGCCGGTGCCGACCTCGACGACGCGCGCGCTATGGCAGAGGAAGCCTTGGCCTTGCATATTGAAGGGCTGGTAGAGGACGGCGAGGCCATCCCGGAGCCCTCCTCCCTTGAAGTTGTCATGTCCGACGTCGAGAACAGGGATTGCGTCGCTATTCTCGTCGCGGTGAAAACCGAGGCAAAAAGAGCCATTCGAGTGAACGTTACGCTTCCCGAAGGTGTCCTGAAGCAGATAGATGCCTTCGCCGAAGCCCACGGCCTTACGCGGTCTGGATTTCTTGCTCGTGCTGCAACGCACGAGATCGAACGGGCAAATGACGGCCACGACGCCTATGCGTAATCCCGTTTGTCGGCTTAGGGCACTTCCAGCAAAAATGTGTAACGCTTTTCCATGCGGAAGCGCGTGCTTTCAAAAGCTTGGAACGAGTGTCCATGCCTTAAGCAAGGCATTGGTATCCGGCAAGCCATGAACGGATCTTTGAGAAGAAGAGAAGAATGGTGGGTGATCACGGGCTCGAACCGTGGACCCGCTGATTAAGAGTCAGCTGCTCTACCAACTGAGCTAATCACCCGACCGGAACCGCTTCGCAGCGGTCTGGTGGGGCGTATAATGGCGTTCGCCGGGCTTGTCCAGCGCCCTTTGCAAGTTTTCTGCAAAAATTTCAGCGCAGTGCATTCGTGCGTCCTTCGTGCCGCCACTTCAGACCGCCAGCTCCCCTTCGGCAAGTTTTACGGCATGGCCGCCTATCCGCGCGCCCGCGATCTTGCCCTCCGCTATGTCCAGATGCAGATGAATGAAGGAAGGGCGGCCCATTTCCACGCCCTGCTCGATCAGCATCGGATGATGGCCGTCGACCAGGCCGTCGAAGAAGTTGATGGCGCCGGAAAGAGCGGCCACGGCCGAGCCGGTCGCCGGGTCCTCGGCGAGGCCCATGCCCGGGGCGAACATCCGGGCATGAAAGCGGGCTGTATGGTTGATGCCGCCGCGACAGTAGAGATAGGCTGCCGCGAGCCGGCCTTCGGCAAGGGGTGCCAAGTGCTCCCAGCGCTGCGGATCGAATTCCACCGAAGCCGCCGCGCCGACGTCGCGAAGGGGTATCATGACGAAGGGAACGCCGGCGCTCCAGAACGACGGCACATGATTTTCAAAGCCGACCTGCGTCGTCTTGAGCGCAAGCGCGTCGGCGATCTCCTGCCGGTCCAACTGCGCGTGGAGCCGGATCGGTTTGCGCGGCAGGTCGAATTCGGCGAAGGTCGCCGCTCCCGGCTTCAGCCTGACGGCAGCGCGGACCGGCCCCACGCTTTCCTCCAGCACCTGCATCAGTTCGAGCGCACTGTTGGCCTCCCCGTAGGCCGCTTCCGCAATTGCTACGGCCGCTCCGACCGTCGGGTGCCCGGCGAAGGGCAGTTCGTGTGCCGGCGTGAATATCCGGAGGCGGGCGGAATGGGCGGCGTTGCCGGGCCGCAGGATGAAGACCGTTTCGGAAAGGTTGAACTCCTGGGCGATAGCCTGCATGGCTTCATCGGCAAGCCCCTCGGCCTCGAACACCACGGCAAGAGGATTGCCCGCCAGCCGCCTCTCGGTAAAGACATCGTAGATCGCGTAACGCCGTGCCATACATGTCCCCTTATTGGTCCGGGTCGCTGTGGGTTCGGTTCGGGTAGCGCGGTGTTACGAAGATCCCCTCTGCCGACGCCGCGACGTCGGGTGCAAAACTCTGCGGTGCCGCACCGCTCGCGACCTTGCAACGCCAGCGCCCCGGCGGCAAGGCAAAATGCCGCGGCAGCGTTCCTTCACGCCGTCTGCTGCCCGCGGACACGCGCAAAAAGCCATTCGAGTATGGGTGGAATGAACTCCGGATAATTATGTGCGGCCGGCTCCGGCCCGCGGATCGCCACCGCCTCGTCGATCTCGGGATGGGGATCGGCAGCGACATGCGCCGCCACCCGCGCAAGGATTTCCTCCGCCGTGGCCGCCAAACGGAAAACGCGGAAAACGGTAAGGGTGCCATCCATGCGGATGGCGTGCCAGCCCGGCTCTGCGGTCGCCTCGGAAAGCGAGATGCCGGTTTCCTCCATGACCTCGCGCGCGATGTTGCGGGCGACGTCGCAGCGCCCGTCGATGATGTCCTCAGGCTCCAGCGACCCGCCGGGGCTGTAGACCCGCCCCGGATTGGCCGTATGCGCACCCATGCGGATAGCGATCAAGGCGTCGTCCGAAGAGACCAGCATCGGCATGCCAAAGATATGGCTCGCGCCCGCCGCCCTCGTTTTCCGCCACCAGAGAAAGGTCGAATAGGGAACGATATGGGCCCGCGCGCTGATGCGCCCGTCTGTGATCCGGACCGATCTCTGCAGTACCATCCTGCCGTCGAATAGGTGTGGGTTCGCGGCGATTTCCCGCCCCCAGCTTTCGCGCGCCCGCTCCGCCTCTGCCAGATGGAACGGGTGAGGCTCGGGCGAGACCTCTATATCGATTTCAGCGACCGGAAAGATCGTCCCGTCGAGAGGCCATTGCGCCTGGTCGGTTTCGGGCAAGGTCATCTTCAAATGTCCAGGGTCATCACGACAGGGCAGTGGTCGGAGGCCTTCGGCCGGTCCCAGCCGGTGCGCGGATAACGCTCGACCTCCTGCCCCGCGGGAAAGATCGTGCGATAGGGCTGCCCGGCACGGATGATTTCAGGCAGCCGGGCCGCGTTGCGGCGCGCCAGCTCCGGCGACAGCCAGATATAGTCGAGCTGGCAGAGATGCCGATCTTCCGGCCCCCTGCTGTGGAAGAGCGTCCATCGGTCGAGGACCGGCCGGCGCAGATTGGGATTTTCGACAAAACCGTCGTGGCTGAGGACGTCGAGCGCGCTGGTCGTCTCCTCATGCGGCAAGAATTCATAGCCGTTGCGCCTGTCGCCCAGCACCTTCACCTTCTCCTGATAATCGTTCATGTCGCCACAGATCGCGAAGACTTTGTCGGCCGTATGTCCACGGCCGAAGCGGCGTTCGATGATATGGCGCACAGCCTTCACCTCCGCGATACGCACGGCCATCGTCGCCTGGCGGCCGTCGAGACCCTCGCGCGCCGGCCCCATGGACTTGAGATGCACGACATAGAGGGTCAGCGGCCGCCCGCCGATTCTCACGTCCACTTCGAGGCAATCGCGTTTGAAGATGCGGTCGCGGGGCCTGTTCGTAAGTGCCAGCTCGTCGTTGAAAAGGTCGAGATCCTCATAGGTGAGCGCAGCGTGGCTCTTGACCTCCAGGCACTCGATCTTCTGGCCGTCACGGGTCTCCTCCCGCATCAGCACGGCGACATCTATGCCGCGGGAGTCGTTGCCCTCGACCAGGTATTTCTGGCGATAGCCGTTGCCGGCCATGCGGAACAGATAGCCATACTCGAAGGCCTGCAGTGCCGCCATGTTGTCGGCCTCCTGCAGGCAGAGAATATCGGCGTCGCAATCGGCAATCGCCAGCGCCGACATCTGCCGGGTGTCATCCGTGTGCGCGATCGTGCGCGCCTCTTCCAGACGTTGGTATTCCGCCTCGCTGCGAACGTCGAAGAGCCGCAACACCCGATCCTGCTTGAGCTGATTGCGAAAGCCGGAGAAATCGAAACGGCTCATGAGGTTTTCGATATTGAAGGTGGCAAGGCGAAGCGACATCAGGGGCAATTCCACATTGAATTGCCGCGGAGATTAGAGCGGGACGAGCAAGAGTGTAAAGCTGCAGATTGTGCCGCGCGCGAGCCCTCCGGGGCGTAGCCGTCCGCCAGAGAGTGAAAGTTGCGATGAACCCGTGCGCGGCCTTGGCCGCTATCTTCTTACCGCCACCACCTGGGCCCGGCTGAAATAAGACAATTGCACGCGGCCCGACTGGTTCCCGCCGATAAGACGTGCGGTCGATTTCGACATCTGCGACAGGACGCCGACGTGATAGCTCCGTCCGGCTCTGACGACGACGACGTCGCCGGGGCGTGCGTAGGACAGCTTGACGGGAGCACCGAACCTCAGCCACGAGCGGGCGATGCCATAGCTCTTCGGTGGCTGCCGGCCGGACTTCCGGGCAACCATTCCCATGAAATGGCCGCACCATGGCGTACGGGCCGGATTGATGCCGAGAGCGGCGCGCAGGCGCCTGTTGTTTTTCACCTCGTGCAGCCCGGCATATTGCTGCGCCTGGGTCAGCATTCCCGCTGATGCGGTGTCGGGTGACGTAAGCGCAAGAAATGCTGCGGTCAGAAGCGCGACAACCTTCATGAGTTGGTCTCCCTCACAGCGCTACGGTCCAATCAGACGCAAAAGTCGCCGTAGCACCTGGTTTTGCTGCATGTTTCCGGATCGACTGCGATCCGGCGACATGCAGCCGGCGCGGACGGCGTCATGCCGGCCTTCGCCTGCCTCTTCGTTTCCCGTCCACCGCAAGAAGTTCGCCCCTTCCGCAGACGCGCATATGCACGCGCCGAGCCGCTCCGCATTCGGGAATGCGTCCCGATCGCGGATGAAGAATGCTCCGGAATCAAAGGGCTAGAGCGTCCTTGAACGAGGCGTGCAGCAAACGGCCGCGCCCGGCGCCCGTTAAAGGCTCCAAGCCCGCATGCCTGAATCGCTGCACGGTCCGCCCGTAAGCAGTACCGTGTCGACAGCCGTCAAGGCTGCACCACGCCTTCGTCACAAGCACGAAGGACTCTCTAGCGCTTTGAGGCTGCACATGTCCGGCCCCCGAAAATCGAATATGGATTTTCAGCCCGGTGTTGCAGCCGGCCCGCGAATTGCAATGGCCGTGCCCCCAACCTGATGGCGGTCGCTTTGCGAGAGTTCGAAATTCCCCTGCCAGCCGGTGGTTAGCAGGCGAAAACTTGCCGGTTAGGTGAAGCGAAATTGTGGCAAGGACCGCTTCTCTTGCGCAAATGGCGCAAATTTCTTCGCCGATTCGCTACTGTGACCCAGGAATGGCGCGTTTTTGCCGGTCGCTTGGCGGCTGTTTGACGATTATCCTACGCCCCGCCGGCCTTGCCAATGGAGGGCTGGCATCGCTGTTTTCAGGGTCAGCGCACTAAACGGATGGCGCCCGGATAATTGAAGTGGGTATTTGCAAGCTCCTTGCTGCAATCCATCTTGAAGGTACTGTTGCCGATCAGCGTGATTTCCTGTGCGATCAATCTGATGCACTCACCGCTGGTCGTGCCATTGCCGGCATATTGGAGTTCGCCGGCGTCGGGGAAATAGACGATTCCCGTCAGCGAGGATTTGCTGTTGCCGTTGATGACGGCTGATGCGGTGTTGCCGTGCTCTGCAACGATCGAGAAGCCGGCCCAACTGCCCTCGAGCGAGGGCGAGATATTGAAGGTGGCGCCTCCGTTGATCCTGAGCTCCGCATCGTTCATCAGAAAGAAGGTCACGCCCTGGCCGCTGACGACCGTCTGGCTGCCGAGTTCGAGCCGGCCACCATCGATGATGTAATTGCCCGGCTGGAGTGCGACGGCTCCTTTCAGATCCAGGCCGCCATAGGTGCCGGGTTTCAGCGTCACCACATAGCCGTCGGCATTTTTGGGTGTCTTTCCGGTGCCGTTGCAATCGCCGTTGCCGCCGCCTCCGGCGACGAAGGCCTGGCCGCAGCCGGAAAGATCCGTCCAGCCCGAAGGTTTGGGGAGCGCCTTGCTCGCAAACGGATCGGGTATGCGCGGCGACCCTTCCACGGCGGCCTCGCAGGCGAGTTGTACCGCCTGCGGCGAGCTGTAGATGCCGCCCGCTGCGTAAAGACATTCGGCCTTGAGCTTGCCTGAGCCGCCGATATAGACCGACTGATCGTCACCGGAGTTCGAAAGGACCGCGCATCCCGTCAGATCGGCAATCGCGCTGCCGCTGACCTCGAATGCCCGGTCTGCCGTGTGATGAAGAGCAAGAATGCAGGCCTCGGCCCCGGACGCGCGTGCCGCAACCGCCAGGCGCCGGATCTGCAGCGGGAGGCGCTCGAGGAAGAGCGGCTTGTGGTCCAGCACGAACTCTGCGGTAGCGGTATCTTCATTCACATTGCGCGTGAACTTTACGGACAATGCCTGCGTGGACGGTTCCGTGGCGACGGCCAGCGCGTCGACGACGCTCTCCTGCGGCAACGCATAATTGCTCCAGAAGAACTTTTGCGCCGCGTCGTAGGCGTCGTCCTCGGTGGCACCCTCGCCATAGGCTCGGACCGAGCCGAGCGCGGCCGCATCGAGGGCGCTCTGGATTTTCTCCGCCTCGAAGTAAGCCCCGGCGAAGTCGATCGCCAGCGCAGCCGCACCGATGATCGGAACGAATGCGATCGCGCCAAGAACGGCGAAGTTGCCGTCCCTCTCGCGCACCAGCCTTCTCAAATGCAGGCGGAACGTCGCGGCCCTCATAGCCTTCCCTCTCAGCAGCCCCACCGCAACACATAAGCATTAACTAATTTTTAGACCGTTACGAAACACGTTCGGCTTTTATGAAATCTTTACAAAAAAGCGGGATTCCCGGAGGCGCCCGGGGTGTAACGCTCTTCAAGCCGCCTCTTGCGCAAGAATCGGTCGTAGTTCGTAACAAATCGCCCTGAAAAGTTACTGGACCAAGGCCACCGATCTCGTCAAAAATAGCGGTGCAATCAGGGAAATGATTTCAGTAGGAATTTAGATCGGAGCTCGCTTCAGGGTGAACTCCGATTGCGAGGATGTACCCGGTCGAGCTCGCGGCGGCCCCCGGGCGGAGAGTGATGGATATGCCCGGTGCGTTTGGCACCCGGGCGTGATATTGCCGCCGGGAATATAGAGAGATTGAAGTTTTCGCCGCAATCTACCAGGACCCGCTCGCTGACGGCGGGCCCTGTTTTTGTATGGCGCTGTATCAGATGAACATTCGCGCGTCATATCGGCGGCGCCGTTGCACCGCCGCAGCAAGCGCATCAGCCGTAGAGATATTCGGGCAGCCAGAGCGTCATGCCCGGCCAGATATACATCATGATCATGCAGAGAATGACGATCAGCATGTAAGGCATCATGCCCGCGAATATCTGGTTGAGGGTCACCTGCGGCGGCGACACCCCCTTGAGATAGTAGGCCGACATCGCAACCGGCGGCGACAGGAACGCAGCCTGCAAATTGACGAAGACGAGCACGCCCCAGAGGATCGGGTCGATGTCGAAATGATGGAGCATCGGCAGGAAGATCGGCACGAAGATGATGATGATCTCGGTCCACTCGAGCGGCCAGCCGAGAATGAAGATGATCGCCTGCGACAGGATCATGAACTGCACCGGGGTGAGGTTCAGCGCGAGAACCCATTGCTCCACCAGCGCCTGTCCACCGAGGATCGCGAAAACGGCGGAGAAAAGCGCCGATCCGACGAACAGCCAGCAGACCATGGCGGTCGTCTTGGCGGTCAGGAACACCGCTTCCTTGGTGCGCTGCCAGTCAAGCGTCCGCGCCTGGAGCGCCAGCAGGAAGGCACCGGCCGCGCCGACTGCGGCGGATTCCGTCGCAGTGGTGATGCCGAACAGGATCACCCCGAGCACCACCACCGTCAGGATTGCGAGCGGCATGACTGAGGAAACGAGGAGCTTCACCACCTGCAGCCGTTCGGCCGTCATGTTGCGATAGTAGCGCAGGAGCGCGAAGACGGCGACCGCGGCGGCGAGGCCGAACCAGACGTAGAAGCTCGTCGCAGGGCCGTCAGCCGTCGCAGGCCCTGCATCCGCAAGCGGCGCGCCGAGCTCTTCCAGCCCCTCCGGCGCTTCGGTCGCGGCGGCCTGTTGATGAATGACGACATACCACCAGAGAAGACCGAGCGTGGACGCCGTCAGCAGAAGCGGAACGAACGCCGCAGCAAGGTTCTTGACGAGTTTCCAATAGGTGAGCCGTCCCTCCCCCGCCTTGATCCCGAGCGCGCGTGACGGCGAAACGAGAGCGACGAGAAGACCGGCGAGCATGTTGGATGAATAGACCTCTGCGAAATGCTTCATCCATGGCGGCACCGGTACGCGCGTCTGTTCCTCCGGCAGGCGCGGCGCGATCTTCGGATTGAGCATCGCCCAGCCGAGGACATAGGCGAGATAGAGGAGCGCCAGAAAGAAGCCGGGAAACATCGTCGCCGCATAGAGCTTGACCACCGACTGGCCGGCCACCGCCGCATAGACGATGATCATCACCGAAGGAGGAATCAGGATGCCCAGCGTTCCTCCGGCGGTGATGACGCCCGAGGCAAGCTTCACATCGTAACCGGCCCGCAGCATCGGGTTCATGGCGATCACCCCCATCAGCACAACCACGGCGCCGACAAGGCCGCTGGCTATGCCCCAGAAAGTGCAGACGATGAGCGTCGTCACCGCGAGCGATGCCGGAACGCGCCGGAATGACAGCTGGATGCTGTAGAACATCTTGTCGACCAGCGCGCCCCGCTCCATCACGTAGCCCATCAGCACGAAAAGCGGGATGGAGATCAGCACGTCATTGGTCATGGCGCCGTAGGTGCGCTGGACCATGAGATCGAAGACGCGATTGTCGATCCAGGGTTCCACCGGATTGTAGAAGGCGTAGAAACCGAACAGCATTCCGAGACCCATGAGGGTGAAGGCCGTCGGAAATCCCATCATGATCACGACCACGATGAGGCCCAGCATCGTCAAGCCAAGGAATGGTTCACTCACCGCTCTCCCCCTCCGAGGCCGCGCTGCCGGGCCGCCCTGTCGATGTCCTGCGCGCGTTCGATGGCAGCCTCGCGCGTTTCCTCGTCCAGATGCTCGCTATGGGCAAGCTGCTCGGCTACGACGTCGATCTCTTCGACGTCCTTAAGCCGGGCCGGCCACGCCCCGGTTCTGAGACAGACGATGCAGCGCAGGATCTCCGCCAGTCCCTGAAGAATGACGAGCGCGCCTGCGATCGGAATGACCGTCTTGAAGTAGTAGATCGGCGGCCCTTCAGCCGTGACTGTCGAGTGCTCGCCGATCCGCCATGACAATGCGGCGTAGTCGTAGCCTGCATAGATGAGGGCGGCGATGCCGGGCAGGAAGAAGAAGATGTAAAGGATGAGGTCGAGCGCCGCCTGCGTGCGCGGCTTCAACGAGCTGTAGATGAAATCACCGCGCACATGCGCGTTCTGCGCCAGCGCATAGGCGCCCGCCAGCATGAAGAGGCTGCCGTAGAGCATGTTGCTGGCATCGAATATCCATGCGGTCGGCATGTTCAGGATGTAGCGTTTGAAGACTTCACCGCAGACCAGCACCATCAGACCGATGATCAGCCACGCGGCCGCCTTGCCGGTCCAGACGCTGATGGCGTCGATCCTCATGAGCAGATGCTGAACGTTCACGCGCACCCCCGGGATGGCCAGGTCCTGACCGCACATCACCGGCCCCGCGCCGGTGATGTGCGGGATCGGGATGAAGTCAGAGCGACTTGGCGACCCCGTCTCGCCCGAAATAGTGGTCGAAGGCCATCCGCCGGTTGACGACGGTATCCTGCTCCCAGCGTGTCGCGCGTTCGGCAAAGGCGATCTGGGACTGCAGAACCTCCTTGAACACCGGATTTTCCGCAGATTTCTTCTTCACCACCTCGTCATAGACTTCGAGTTGCCGCTTCAGGATCGCTTCGGGCGTCTTGTAGAACTTGACCTGATCGGCCGTCTGCATCTCGCGATAATCCGTGGAGTAGCGGTCGATCGCCTTCCAGGCCATGTCCGCCGACGCCGCGTCCACCGCATTGCTTATGATTGCCTTCATTTGGTCCGGCAGGCCGTCGAACTTTCCTTTGTTGAACAGGATCTCGAATGTCTCGGCATTCTGATGATAGCCCTGCAGCATGCAGACCTTGGAGACGTCGGGAAAGCCGAGCAGGCGATCGGATGAGGCGTTGTTGAATTCCGCCGCATCGAGCAGGCCGCGGTCGAGTGCGGCGACGATCTCGCCGCCCGGAAGAGCGTTGACTGCCGCACCAAGCCCGGTGAACACATCGATCGAGATACCGACGGTGCGGAACTTCAGTCCCTGCAGATCCTCGGCCTTGGCGACCGGTTTCTTGAACCAGCCCAGCGGCTGTGTCGGCATGGGCCCGTAGGGAAACGACACGACATTGGCGCCGATCGACTCGTAGAGCTTGGCGAGCAGGTCCCTGCCGCCGCCATATTTGTGCCAGGCCAGCATCATGTTGGCATCCATGGCGAAGCCGGGCCCCGATCCCCACAGCGCCAGTGCAGTCTGCTTGCCGTAGTGATAGACCATCACGCCG
This sequence comes from Ensifer sp. R1-3, assembly GCF_056739175.1. Taxonomy (NCBI): domain Bacteria; kingdom Pseudomonadati; phylum Pseudomonadota; class Alphaproteobacteria; order Hyphomicrobiales; family Rhizobiaceae; genus Ensifer; species Ensifer sp. R1-3. The sequence continues at coordinate 579,711 of NZ_CP096515.1, read as the reverse complement.
TGGCCGCCATCGAGCGTTCCTTCGGAAACCGCATCGAGCAGTCCGAATGCCGGCACGACGGCACCGGCCGGAAGCACCTCGATCTTGAGGTCGCCACCGGTCATGTCGTTGACCTTCTTTGCGAAGTCGAGCGCGAACTCGTGAAAGATGTCCTTGGACGGCCAGGTGCTTTGCCAGCGCATGCTGACCGGCCCTTGTGCCCTCACGATGCTTGGCGCTGCAGCCATGGCCGCCCCGGCCGCTGCAGCGCCGCGCAGAAATCTGCGGCGCGATGTCCCCCCGCTTTCGGCTCTGTGTTTCATGTTTTCCTCCCAAGGCTGCGCGCGAACTCCCTCCCGTCTTGGGAGCGGATTTTTTCGCGGGCATTCACAATCGCTGAAGAGGCACAAGCATCGTCTGGAGACGCGCTGCGCCCCGTTTTTTTCTTGCTGCAGGAGAGAATACTCCCGAATGCGGCCCCTCGCAAAGATTGCAGGGAACGAGCCGAGAACGCTGCCGATCGGATGCGGAAGGGAATAGTATGACACGGCGTTCCGTCTCACTGCGAGAACAGCCGATCTCTTCCGGAGGGCATAGGGATGACTACCGTTCCGCGAAACCTGATCGTCATCACCATGGCCGGTGCGCTTATGGCGGGCTGCGCCGGCGTTTCGGCGCAAAAAGCGGCCCGTACGACGGGCGTTGTCGGCTATGGCCCGAATCCGACCTTGCCGAAGCCCAACCCTACGGTGATCCCGACCGTCAACATCGCCGACGCAAAAGGCTGGCGGGAAGGCGCCACGCCGACGCCGGCAAAAGGGCTGAAGGTGAACGCCTTTGCTGCGGGCCTCGATCACCCGCGCTGGCTGCATGTGCTGCCGAACGGTGACGTGCTCGTGGCCGAAACCAATGCACCGGCCAAGCACGACGAAGGCTTCAGCCTCAAGAAGGCATTCATGAAGCTGGCGATGAAGCGAGCGGGCGCCGCGGCGACAAGCGCCAACCGGATCACGCTCCTGCGCGATACCGACGGCGACGGTATCGCCGATCTTCGCAGGACCTTCGCCGAAGGTCTCAACTCGCCCTTCGGCATGACGCTCTCAGAGGGCAAGCTCTATGTCGCCAATACCGACGCGCTCGTCGCGTTCCCCTATTCCCGCGGCCAGACGCGCCTGGGCACGCCGGAAAAGATCATCGACCTGCCGGCGGGAAATCTCAATCATCACTGGACGAAAGACGTGATCGCGAGCCCGGACGGACGGAAGCTCTATGTCACCGTCGGCTCCAACAGCAATGTCGGGGAAAACGGCATGGCTGCGGAAAAATATCGCGCCGCCGTCCTGGAGGTGGACAAGGCAAGCCGCCGCACCCGGGTCTTCGCTTCGGGCCTGCGCAATCCCAATGGTCTGTCCTGGAACCCGGAAAGCGGCGAGCTCTGGGTCGCCGTCAACGAGCGGGACGAGCTCGGCGACGATCTCGTGCCGGACTACATGACCTCCGTCAGGGACGGCGCCTTCTATGGCTGGCCCTACAGCTACTTCGGTCAGAACGTCGATGCGCGCGTCAAGCCGCCGCGCCCGGATCTCGTAGCGAAGGCGGTAAAACCCGACTACGCTCTCGGTTCGCACACCGCTTCGCTGGGGCTGACATTCTCCGAAGGAGCATCGCTCGGGCGCGCCTATGCCAACGGCGCCTTCGTAGGCCAGCACGGCTCCTGGAACCGCAGCGTGCACAGCGGCTACAAGGTGATCTTCGTGCCCTTCGCCAACGGCAAGCCGAACGGCCGGCCGCGAGACGTCCTCGCCGGCTTTGTCGGTCGGGACGGCAAGGCGATGGGCCGGCCGGTCGGCGTTGCGATCGACAGGCGGGGCGCCCTGCTCGTCGCCGACGATGTCGGCAATGTCATCTGGCGCGTCAGCCGAAGATAGCGGTTTTCGCCCCGATAGACTTGCCGCTTCCCCATTGCTACTCTCCCACTCGAGGCGATCGCAATGCGACTTTTCATGGCGTCCGCGGCACTTTGGAGCGGACCGGAAACTACGCACGAATTACCGCTCACACATGTTCAACCGATCGGTTTTTCGCTCACGACATCGCCGGGAGACGGACGGCATGAGGCGGCTGGCAGCGATCATGGACGCGGACGTCGTCGGCTATAGCCGGCTGATGGGACTGGATGAAGCGGGCACGTACCGGGCGGTCAAACGATGCCGTGATGCCTTCATTCTGCCTTTGGTCGCGGCCCATGGCGGAAGGATAGTCAAGCAGGCGGGAGACGGCACGCTTGCGGAATTCGCAAGCGTTCTCGACGCGGTCGCCTGCGCGGTCGCGATCCAGCGAACGATGCATGACCACGCCGGAGGCGCCGAAGCAGAGCGTCTGGAATTGCGCATCGGCGTCCATCTCGGTGACATCGTCGCTGACGATGGCGATATCCATGGCGAAGGCATTGCCGTTGCCGAGCACCTGCAGGAGATGGCGCCGCCCGGGGGCGTCTGTGTGTCGCAGCAGGTCTATGACCAGATCGGCTTGAAGGTGGATTTCCCCTTGACCGAAATCGGCTGCAGGACATTTGCCGATCTTCCCGGTCCGCTGCGCGCCTGGCGCTGGCAGCCGGGCGGCGCGGCAGGCGAAGAGCCGCCGGCGCCGGCGCAAACCGATCCCCTGCCCGGTAAGAAGCGTCCCTCGATCGCCGTCCTGCCCTTCGTCAATCTTTCGAGCGTCGAAGAACAGGAACATTTCTCCGACGGCTTTACCGAGGAACTGATCGCCACGCTCGCCCGATGCCGGTGGCTGCGCGTCGTCGCCCGCAACTCCTCCTTCACCTTCAAGGGGAAGGCAGCCGACGTAAGGAGGGTGGCGGAAGACCTGGGTGTCAAATACGTGATCGAGGGCAGCATACGTCGCGCGGCGAACCGCATCCGCATCACGGCGCAATTGCTGAGCGGCGAGACCGGCATGCTGCTCTGGGCAGAACGCTACGACCGCATGCTGGACGATGTTTTCGTGCTCCAGGACGAGATCGCGGGGCAGATCACCGGCACCGTGGAGCCGGAACTCGGCTTCATCGAATTCGCTGCGCTGCGCGGCCACACCGCGACGGACATGGATGCCTGGAACATTTATCTGAAGGGGCTATGGCACCTTTACAAGTTCGATCTGGAGAATCTGAGGATATCCAAAGCGCTCTTCGAGGGGGCGATCGATCTCGAGCCCGCCTTTGCCCAGGCCCATGCGCGGCTTGCCTATGTCCATATACAGCTCGGCTGGTATGGCCCCCTGGACGAGCGGGCCGAGCGGATCGCCGACGCGACGGCGCTCGCGGAACGCGCAATTGCGCTCGACGACCGTGAGCCGGCTGCCCATCTTGCGCTCGGCCGGGCACGGGCGCTCGGCGGCCAGCCGCAGCGCGGCATAGACCACCTGCGCAATGCGCTGAGGCTCGATGCAAGCTTCGCCCAGGGCCACTTCGCCCTCGGGCAAGCGCTTTGCTATGTCTGCCGTCCGGAGGAAGGCATTGCCGCGATCAACGAAGCCTTCCGGCTGAGCCCCCGCGATCCGCATCTGTGGACGTTCTACAACATGGTGGCCATCGCCCACTATCAGTCGGGTCGCTTCGCGCAAGCCGCCGAAGCGGCTCGCGCCTCCCTGCGCCAGGAGAACGCCACCTTCTGGCCGGCAATGGTCCTGGCAGCCTCCCTCGGTGCCATGGAGCGGTCCGACGAAGCCGGTTCAGCCGTGGCGAGCCTTCTTCGCCGGCGGCCGGACATGACCGTGAAAACGGCCCGCGCCGAATTCTACTTCGGCAGCGTGCCGGTCATCCCGGAAGATTTCATCGATCGTTTCGTCCGCGATCTGCACCGCGCCGGCCTGCCTGACTGATATCCAGCTGCTGCTGGAAGGCCCGCCCCTCATCCGCCTGCCGGCACCTTCTCCCCGCAAGCGGGGCGAAGGGACTCGCAGCGCTCTGTTGCCTCCGCCAGATTGCTTGGAATGGGATGTGCCCGATCAGGCACGTCCCCTCTCCCCGCTTGCGGGGAGAGGGCTAGTCCTCTGGTTTAACCCGAGGAGAGGGCAAACTGCAGTAGTGTTGTGTTTCCTGAAAACTCGCACCCGTTTGTCACTTTCGTGACATCTCCCCCGTACGGGGGCATCCGCCGTATCCGCTATCCTACTGCAGCGTACGCGAAGGAACGGCGGCCGCCGTCTGGCCGTTCATGGCCTCCGGCGCCGTCGGCTGGGCGCTGCGGTTGCTGTCGAGGCCGGTCGCGACGACGGACACGCGGAAAGTGCCGTCCAGGCTCCGGTCGAAGATCGCGCCGACGACGATGTCGGCCTCGTCGTAAACTTCCTCGCGGATGCGGGTCGCCGCCTCGTCCACCTCGAAAAGCGTCATGTCCATGCCACCGGAGATCGACACGAGCACGCCCTTGGCACCGCGCATGGAGACTTCGTCGAGCAGCGGGTTGGCGATCGCCGCTTCCGCCGCCAGCATCGCGCGGTTCTCGCCGGTCGCTTCGCCCGTACCCATCATCGCCCGGCCCATGCCCTTCATCACCGTCTTGACGTCGGCGAAGTCGAGATTCATCAGCCCCTCCTTGACGATCAGGTCGGTGATGCAGCTGACGCCCGAATAGAGGACCCGGTCGGCAATCATGAATGCGTCGGCGAAGGTCGTCTTGGCATCGGCGATGCGAAAGAGGTTCTGGTTGGGGATGACGATGACCGTGTCTGCGCTCTCCCGCAGCCGCTCGACGCCGAGCTCCGCCGTCTGCATGCGCCGCTGTCCCTCGAAGCTGAAGGGCTTGGTGACGACCGCAACCGTCAGGATGCCGGCCCGCCGCGCCGCTTCCGCGATCACCGGCGCCGCTCCCGTACCGGTACCGCCGCCCATGCCTGCCGTGACGAAGCACATATGCGTGCCGCCGAGGTGATCCATGATCTCGTCGATCGATTCCTGGGCGGCCGCATTGCCGATGTCGGGCACCGAACCGGCGCCGAGACCCTCGGTGATGGCAGCGCCCAGTTGGATCCGCCGCTCCGCCTTGGACGTCGCCAGCGCCTGCGCGTCCGTGTTTGCGGCGATGAAATCGACGCCCTGCAGGTTTTCGGCGATCATGTTGTTGATCGCGTTGCCGCCGCCGCCGCCGACGCCGATGACCGTGATCTTCGGGCGCATCTCGGTAATGATCGGCTTCTTGTATTCCGTCATGGTTCTTCTCCTTGGGCAGTTCCCCGGCCGCCCGAAAACTCGGAACACGGAGATCGTATGCGGTGCGGCGCGAATCAGGCGCTTTCATTCTAGGAATTCAAAAAAGCCACAGAGAAGGCAAGAGCGACAAAATCAAGGCAGTCCACAACTACCTTCATCGGCAGAGGAACAAAGAAATATTTGAGCACGTTCAATCTGGGTTTCGCTCAAGGAGGAATGGCTGCCATGGGTATCGAACAAGCCCCGACGGCAAAGGGCAAGCAATCCGCCACCGGCCTGCGCAAAAGCGCCGCCAAGGAAGAGAAAAAGACAGAAGCACAAAAGGGGTCCGACCTTAGGAAAGGCGCCGAGCGGTTCGACGAACGTTCGAAAAGCTCCGACGGCCGCAGCGCCGCCTCGAAGCAGAAGCCGAAAAAGTAAAGAGGTCGTCCTTTCAACGCCCGCGGCAGGCGCCGGCTCAACCCGCTTCGGATGCGGGCGCGGTGTAGCGCCGGCGCACCGCCTCGGCCAGCCTCTGCCGGCTTTCGGCGGGCGAGAGCGAACGATCCTCTTCTATGCCTGCCGCCTCCCCGGCCAATTCCTCGTCGCCGATGCGTTCCTCGAACCACTTCGAGTAGTCGCCGCGACGCAAATGGTGCTCCCAGGTCCTGTCGTCTATGCCTTCGGCGATCTGCAGAAACATCGTCAGATTGTGGGCGCGCAAATTCATCTCGTTCTTCGGACCGCGGAAATAGAAGCTTGCCTCCTCGCCCAACCGGCCCTCCGCATATTTGCGCGTATGCCGCTTGCGGGCTTCCCGGGGTTGTTCGGCCTTGATCCGCCGAACCGGCGTGGGCGGCGTGCGCCGCCAGAAAAGAACCTCGTCTTCCCCGAAAGAAGCGTCCAGCCCGGCCGGCAGCGCCTCGTCGAAGACGGAGCATATCGTCGCGATTACGTCGCGCGCCTTTGGACCGAGCGCTGCGACCGCAGTGATCTCCTTGAGCGCATCCGGTGAGACGGAATCCGGATGGACCGTGATCATGATCATGCCGGAGCGGTCGTCGGAAAGCGCGAGCGAGGCACTGTCGCGCGCTGCCGGCATGAGGTGATGGGCCTCGTCGATAATCAGCCAATGCGGCCTGCCCGTCCTGGCACGCAGCGCCGACAGGTCCGGCATCAGGTTGGCGAAGAACTCGGGCCGGTCGTTGGGTTCGACGCCTGTTGCGCTGACGACGACGTTGTCGTCCGGATTGGCCAGCAGCTCCAGCACCTCCCTGCCCGTAGGCGCGACAGACCCGTTACCCACGGTCACGGCGCCTTCAAGCCCCTCATAGTCGCCCTCGGGATCGAATATGCAGAGCTGGAAGTGCCGCTCCCGTAATCGCTCCGCAAGGGCGGTCGCCAGCCTCGACTTGCCGATGCCGGAACTCCCCGCGATCAGCAGCACGTCCTGCGGTCCGATCTCCACTTGCCCCTCGTCATCCTCACCGATCGGCACCTGGTGACGGGCACTCGCGCACAACGCATAGTCGGACTCCATGATCCGGTTCATCAGTTGCTCGACGCCGGCCCCGCGCACACCCTCGAGGACCACGTCGGCCGTATCCTTGAGCGCCGGCAGGGCGTTGGCGACCGCGGCTCCGCAGCCGCACATCCTTAAAAGCGCGTGATCGTTCTCGGCATCGCCTACCCCCACCACATTGAGAAAGGAAAGCCCCATCTCCTTGAGGGCCGCCTTGAGCCCCGTGGCCTTGTTCACCCCCGTCGGAAGCACCATGACGGCGCCCTTGTTGAAGATGATCTCAAGTTCGAGGCCGAGTTCGTTGATCGCCTCGAGCGCGGCTGTCTGGAACGGCTCCCAGGTGGCGACGATGGAACGGCCGACCGACATCCTGTCGACGCCCTTCTCCTTGAGGCGCTCGATGAAGGCCTCCGGCGGCGAGGGTGCAAGCAGCCGCTCCTCCCCGGTTTCCGGCGTATAGAGCAGCGCGCCGTTCTCGACGACGACCTTGTCGAACACGTCGATTTCGGGAAACACGCTCTTGAGGTCCGGCAGCTCGCGCCCGGTCACGAGCAGAAGCTTGCGCCCGCTCTCCTTCAGCCTCTTCAAGGTCTCCAGAGTTTCAGGACGGACGGCACCGTAGTCTGCAAGTGTGCCGTCGTAATCCGTCGCAAGAGCCATGACATACATCTGCGCGCCGCCTCCTTCTGTCGCCGGCCGCCAGATCCGCTCGATCGTTAGCCGCCGCTATTGTCGTGCTGCACGGTGGAACGTGCAAGGCCAAGGCTGGTTCCGGCCCGCAAGGCCGCCTGTCGCCGCAAGCTTCGTTCAAAGCCGCCAACCTCCACTCACGACGAAGGGAACGCGAGCGCCCTCGCAGAGCGGCACGCTGCTATAGGCTTTGACGCTCTGCCCGTCCGGCAGCGCCAGTGTGAGAGCGAAGCGTTCGCCCTCGAAGACCGAGGAGAGAACCCGCATCGGAATGCCTTCGCTATCCCGATGAACCTGCTCCGGACGGACGAGCACGTCGGAAAGCGGCCCCCCGCCTGCATGCTCCTCCCCCGCGGGCATCTCACCAAGCGCGGCGCCGAGGAGCGGCCAATCGAGCGCACGCGCCCCTCCCTCCGGCAAATTCAACCGCACGATCGCGCCGCGACCGATCAAACCCCCGACGACCCGCCCCTCCGGCCGCGCATAGATTTCCGCCGGCGGCGCCACCTGAAGAAGCTTGCCTTCCGACATCACCGCGACATCGGTCGCAAGCGCCATCGCCTCGGCCTGGTCGTGAGTCACATAGATCATCGTCGCACCGGAGCGCTCGTGAAAGGCGCGGAAGGTCTCCTCCATCGACTTCCTCAAATGCTGATCGAGATTGGCGAGGGGCTCATCGAGCAGCACCACGTCCGGTTCCGTGACCAGGCAGCGCGCCAGCGCCACACGCTGCCGCTGACCGCCGGAAAGCACAGCCGGCCGCCGATCGGCGAAATCCGTAAGCTTCACCAGCGAAAGCGCGTCGCCTACCCGCTTGCGCCAGGCTTCCCTGGAAATGCCGCGGACCTTCAACGGGTAGCCGACATTCTCCGCCACCGTCATATGCGGCCAGAGCGCATAGGACTGAAACACCATCGCCATGTTGCGCTTTTCCGGCGGCAGCACGCGGGTTGCATCCGAAAGCCTGCGCTCGCCGAGCTCGATCGAGCCGTCCGTCGGCTGCTCGAAGCCGGCGATCATCCGGAGCACCGTCGTCTTGCCGCAGCCGGAAGGCCCGAGCAGTGCGAGAAATCCCTGCTTGCGCAGCGCCAGCGACACGTCCGAAACAGCCGGCCTTACCCGGTCTGCACCTTTGCCGCCGAAGTCCTTGGTCAGGTGGTTGAGGATCAATTGCGCCATGGCAGCACGCCCTCCGGCAGGTATTTCGCGAGGAATTCGAGCGCCGCCATCAACCCGATGACCATGACGACGACGAGCACGGAGAGCGCCGAGGCAAGATCGGAAGAGCCGCTGTCGTCGAGATTGAAGATCGCGACGCCGAGCGTCTGCGTGCCGGCGGACCACAGGAGCGCCGAGACGGTCAATTCGTTCGCCGCGATTAGGAAGACGAGGATGACCGAGGCGCCGGCGGCCGGGGCCAGAAGCGGCAGCAGAACGTCGCGCATACGGCGCAGGAACCCCGCACCCGCAAGCCGCGCCGCCTCTTCGAGCGAGGGATCCATCTGCAGGAAGGCGCTCATCACCGGCTTGAGGCTCACGGCAAGGAAGGAGGAGAAATAGGCGGCAAGAATGATCCAGATCGTACCGTAGAGCGAAACGCCGATCAGCGGCAGCGGTGCCGCGAAGGCAAGGATGAAGGCGACGGCGAGCACGATGCCGGGCAGCGCATAGGGGATCTCGATCAGGATCGCCAGCAGACTGGCAAGCCGCCCGCGTCGCGTCACGAGCAGGTAACCGGCCGGTATGGTGACCGCAAGCAGGCCGACTGCAGCGGCGGAGGCGAGGAAGAGGGAGTTCTTGAGCGCCGTCAGCGTCATCGACTGGCGGAAGAGTACTTCCCCATAGGCGTTCAAGGACATGGTGTCGAAACTGAGCGGCACGCCGTAGGCCGGCACCAGGGAACTTGCGACGAGCGCCAGGAGCGGCGCGACCAGCAGCAGCGCCAGGATTGACCAAAGCAGCGCCTCCGCGGCGATCCGCAAGCGCCCGAGCGTGAAGGCGGCCCTCGCGCCGGCAAGGCCGATCAGGCGATAGTCCCTGCCCTTGAGCGCTCGCTGCTGCAGCAGCAGCCCTGCTGCGGAAATCAGGGCGATCAGCGTCGAAAGCACGGCGATCTCGCCGAAGGTGGACGAACCGAAACTCGCAAACCGGCTGAAGATCAAGGTCGGCAGCGTCTCGATCGCGGCGGGTATGCCGAGTATCGCCGGAATACCGAAATTGCCGATACCGGAGACGAAGGCGATCGCCGCTCCGGCGATGAGCCCCGGAGAGGAAAGCGGCAGAACGATGTCGCGGAAGACGCGCCAGGGCGAGGCGCCGGAAAGCCGCGCCGCCTCGACCCCGTCGCGCGGGGCCGCTGCAAGTCCGGCTTTGACCGCCAGGAAGACGAGCGGCGCATGCTGTACGCCGAGAAGCAAGGCGATCCCCGCAAGCGAATAGAGTGGCTGCGGGCTGCCGAGCGGCGGTGCAAGCCCCAGCGTCTTGAGCAGGGGGCTCGATGGACCCGACATCTCCACCCAGGCGAGCGCCGTCACCTGCGGCGGGATCATCATCGGCAGCATGAAGGCGAAGCTCAGGGCAAGCTTGCCGCGGATATCCGTAAGCGCAACGACAAAGGCGAAGAGTGCCCCGACGAAGAGCGAGATCGCCATGCCGCCCGCCGCCGTAATCAGCGTATTGCGGAGCGCCGCGAAGGTCGCCGCCTCGAAGAGCACCCTCACCGCCTCGCCTCCTTCGAGCCCCTTGATACCGGCCCATCCGAGTCGGATCAGCGGCAGCGCCGAAAGCAGAAAGACTGCGCCGAACACCAATGCCAGGAGCCATGCGGGCTCCCCGCCCGCGGACATGCGCTGGCCACGAAGTCGAAAATATGCCGCTCGCCACCCCGTCCCGGCCTTCGAGGAGTTCGTCTTAGGTGATCGATCTTCCGTCACGTAGGGTGACGGCGGCACCTCGAAGCCGCGCAGCGTCCGCGTCAGCGCCTTCGGTAGCGGGGCCCGGGTCGGTTCCCTGCTCCGCTCGGCCCCCTCCTCCGTCGCGCCGCCGAATGCGAACCGAAGCCACCGCCAGGACCGCGCCTTTGCCATTACGCGCAGAGGGCGCCCCAGCATTTTCAAGCCGGAACCTCCCTCGGCATTCGGGTCCGCAGCCGGCGTGCGAGGTACCCGGCGCCGGCTGCGGGCGATCTCGTCAGTGTCCGGCATCGGAAGGTCAGTTGGTACCAAAAATGCCGGAGAAGGTTTTCAGATCCGCCTCGGAGTTCTTGACGGCTTCGGCAGCATCGACGGGAAGCACCTTGATCGTCTCGCGCGCCGGAAAGCCCGCCGGCAAGGCCATGCCGTCGCGCGCCGGGATATAGCCCATTTTCACGGCCACCTGCTGGCCCTCCTCGGAGAGCAGGAAATCGACGAATTTCTTTGCTGTCTCCGGATTCCTTGCGGTCTTCAGAACGGCGACCGGCTCCGTGACGGCGGAAACGCCCTCCGCCGGGAAGACGAATTCCACCGGCGCACCCTTGGCCCTCTCACGGATGGCCATGAAATCGACCACCATGCCATAGGCCTTCTCGCCGGTCGCGACCGCTTTCAATACGCCGCCATTGCCGCCGGCAGCAGTCGCGCCGTTTTCGGCGAGCGCCTTGTAATAGTCCCAGCCGAGCCCGCCGATGCCGGCAAGCGTCTGCGCATGGATCAGCGCCGCACCCGAGGTGAGCGGGCTCGGCATGGTAACGAGACCCTTGGCCTCCGGCTTCGCAAGATCCTGCCAGCCGGTCGGCTTCATCGAAGCGGAAGCGTTGTAGATGATGCCGGTGGTGATCATCTTCGTCGAATAATAGGCGCCTTCCCCATCGAAGAGCGAGGCGTCATAAGCCGCCGCTTCCGGAGATTTGTAGGGCATCAGATGTCCCGCTTCCTTCAGCCGTTGCATCGTCACCGTATCGGCGATCAGAAGCACGTCCGCCACCGGGTTGCCCGCCTCGATCTCGGCCATCAGCTTGGCCATGATCTTCGTCGTCCCCTCCCGCACCCACTCGACCTCGACACCCGGATTCGCCGCCTCGAACGCATCGACCGTCGCCTGCGCGTCCTCGTTCGGCTGGCTGGTGTAGAGCACGAGGCTTTCAGCGAAAGCGGCAGTGGACAGAAGGCCGGCGACGAGCGCGGCGGCGACGGCAGGGAGAAGCGTTTTCATGAGTTTGCCCTCGGTCGGAGAAAGATCGCGCCGAGGGATAGAGCGGGTGTTTTACAGGGATGTGACAGCGAAAAGCCGGAAGAACCTCAGCTCGTCCGCCGGCCGGAGCATTCCCCCGAATGTTTTCGAACGATCCCTCGAGAATATTATTTGCGATTCAAATCAGCGGCTTGATCGTATTTTCCGGACGGGGTGAGGCCCTCGCACAATTAAATTCGGTTCATCCATTGCATATCTCGAAGCAGCGTTTATATATAGCTCATCGAAACTTGCTTGTGACCTTTGTCTACGCGCCGAAGCGCTTCGTCAGATTTCCTCTCAATATCGATCATACCGGACTGATATTCGTCCGGGAACTCTAGCGATTGAAAGGAAATCGTTATGAACTCAGGCACCGTAAAGTGGTTCAACAGCACCAAGGGCTTCGGCTTCATTCAGCCCGACGATGGCGCTACGGACGTATTCGTGCACGCCTCCGCCGTTGAACGCGCTGGAATGCGTTCGCTCGTAGAAGGCCAGAAGGTTACCTACGACATCGTCCGCGACACCAAGTCCGGCAAGAGCTCGGCAGACAATCTGCGGGCCGCATAAATTCGTCATTCGCCTCCGCTGACCACGGATGTACTGGCAGGGAGCGTTTGAATGACGGGGGCGCCCTAGCGCGTCTGAAAAGACGCGCGGCGCTCAAGAGGAGGTCGGGGTAACGCCCGGCCTTTTTTGCTTGTGCCGCCCTCCGGGTGGCATGGACGAAGGAGGTGGCCATGGGCCGGAACACCTACAGCGTTGGCGACAGTGTCGTCCTGAGAGCCGATCTCACGCGCACGGCTGCTGCGGACCGGACCTGCCGCATCGTGTCGATCCTGCCCGCGGCCGAACATGGGGAAGCGCAGTATCGGGTGCGGTTCGGAACGGAGAACTTCGAGCGGCGCATCTTCGAACACGACATCGATCCTTCGGAAACGGCTTCGCCGGTTCAGGAACATGGCCAGGCGGCATCGCTCGACGGTAAGCCCTGGTTCAAACCCTTGAGCATCAGGACGCCGAAATAAAGAACCCAATCAGCAATCCCATAAATACGGAAAGGATCTACTTTGCAGGTACTCGTCAGGGACAACAACATCGACCAGGCTCTTCGCGTTCTCAAGAAGAAGATGCAGCGTGAAGGCGTCTTCCGCGAAATGAAGATGCGCAGCGCCTACGAAAAGCCGTCCGAAAAGCGCGTCCGCGAAAAGGCCGAAGCTGTCCGCCGCACCCGCAAGCTGGCGCGCAAGAAGCTTCAGCGAGAAGGCCTGCTGCCGTCGCCGAAGAAAGTCGCCCGCGCGCGCTGAGGCGCGCCGCTCCGGCTGCACAACAGCTGCGGCGATCTTTGCACGTCTGCCGCTGTAGGCTGGTACCACTTTGCGACGCGCCCTTGCGCGTCGTTTTCATGCGTGAAGTCGCTCTGTCCCCTCTGCGGCGTTTCCTTCGACACTGCGATCCCTTTTCCTGCGCCTTTGCAGCCCCCAGACCCACAACGCGGCCGCGCGCCGTCACCTCGACCAGGCCGATGACGGACTTCCACCGAGGGCGTTGCGGACAAGCGTACTTTTCCCTTCCCGAATCCGCGCTATAGTCACTGGGGGTTTGGCCCAAGGAAATGTCGCATGACGCTCACCCTCTATCTTCATCCGCTCGCATCCTTCTGTCACAAGGTGCTGATCGCGCTTTACGAAGCCGGCACTCCGTTCAAGCCGCAGGTCGTGGACCTCGGGAACCCGGCGGAGCATGCGCGCTATCTGGAGGTCTGGCCGGTCGGCAAGATCCCCGTGTTGCACGACAGTGCGCGCGACAGGACGGTGCCGGAAACCTCGGTGATCATCGAATATCTCGACCAGCATTACCCCGGAGCGCAGCCGCTGATCCCGCGCGACGACGCCCTGGCGCTCGAGGCGCGGCTCTGGGACCGCTTCTTCGACCTTTACGTCCAGGTGCCGATGCAGAAGATCGTGACCGACACGCTCCGCGCTTCCGGCGAGAACGACCGGCGCGGCGTCGCCGATGCGCAAGCGTCGCTCGCGACCGCCTATGATCTTGCCGAACGCCACTTCAGGGACCGGCGCTTTGCCGCTGGGGAAAGCTTCTCGATCGCCGACTGCGCCGCCGCGCCCGCCCTCTTCTATGCCGGGATCGTGGCCCCGTTCGACGGCACGCATCCAAGCCTCGGCGCCTATTTCGAGCGCCTGCTGGAGCGCCCCTCCTTCCAGCGCACGCTGGCCGAGGCGCGGCCTTATTTCCCGCTCTTTCCCTATAAGGACGCGATACCCGCGAGATTCCTCTAACATCCCTACTCGACCAAAAACACAAGGAGCGAGATAATGGAATATCGTCGGCTCGGCCGCTCCGGGCTCAAGATCTCGACCATCACCATGGGCACGATGACGATCGGCGGCGGCGGCAAGTTCGCCCAGGTCGGCGATGTCGGCATCGCGGACGCCCGCCGCTATGTCGACCTCTGCCTGGATGCGGGCGTCAATCTGATCGATACGGCGGACATCTATTCGACCGGCGCCTGCGAGGAGATCATCGGCGAGGTTCTCGGCGGAAAGCGCAAGGACGGTGTGCTCATCGCCACCAAGGCACGCTTCTCCATGGGCCCGGGTCCGAATGACGGCGGTCTTTCGCGCCATCACCTGATCAGCGCCTGCGAGGCGAGCCTCAAGCGGCTGAAGACCGATGTGATCGACCTCTACCAGGTGCATGAATGGGACGGCCAGACGCCGCTCGAGGAAACGATGGAAGCGCTCGATACGCTCGTGCGCCAGGGAAAGGTGCGCTATATCGGCTGCTCCAACTATTCCGGCTGGCACATCATGAAGGCACTCGGCATCAGTGCGCTCGAACATCGCCAGCGCTTCGTCAGCCAACAGATTCATTACACGCTCGAAGCACGCGAGGCCGAGTACGAACTGGTCCCGATCTCGATCGACCAGGGTCTCGGCATCCTCGTCTGGAGCCCGCTTGCGGGCGGCCTTCTGTCAGGCAAGCACAGGCGCGGACAGTCGCCGGAAGGCACCCGCCAGCTTGCCGGCTGGAACGAGCCGCCGATCCGCGACGAGGAACGGCTGTGGAAGATCGTCGACATGCTGGTGGCGATCGCCGCCGAGCGCAACGTGTCCCCGGCGCAGATCGCGCTCGCCTGGCTTATCGGCCGCGATGCCGTCACCTCGGTGATCATCGGCGGGCGCACCGAGGACCAGTTCCGCGACAATCTCGCCGCCGCCGGCCTGAAGCTCACCGACGAGGAACGCGAACTCCTCGACGCCGTCAGCCTGCCGCCGGTGCTCTATCCCTATTGGCATCAGCTCTGGACCGCCAAGGACCGCCTCGGCGAAGCCGATCTGTCGCTGCTCGGGCCGCATATCTGAGTGACGGCAGGACTTTATGAACCCGCGGCCGCCCCTCATCCGCCTGCCGGCACCTTCTCCCCGCAAGCGGGGCGAAGGAGACTCGCGGTAGCCGCTCGAAATTTCTCCGCAACCGTTCATCGGAACTGAGTGAATGCCGCTTGTCCCTTCTCCCCGCTTGCGGGGAGAAGGTGGCGGCAGCCGGATGAGGGGCAATACCCAGAGCCTGCCGCGACTTCCGCCTAGGCCGCCTGCGCGACCTCGCCGCGAACGAGATCGCCCAGCCGGCGGATGCCCTCGTCGATCATCCTGTCGTTGGCGCAGGAGAAGCTGAGCCGCAGGGTGTTTTCGCCGGAGCCGTCGGCGAAGAAGGCGCGGCCGGGGACGAAAGCCACCTTGGCCGTCTGGATCGACTTGGCGAGCAGCTCAGCGCCGTCGCTCCCCTTCGGTAGCGTCACCCAGATGAACATGCCGCCTTCGGGCTTCGTCCAGGTGACGCCGGCGGGCATGTATTTTTCGAGCGCCGACAGCATCGCGTCACGCCGCTGCCGGTAGGCCTTGTGGATCTTGGCCACCTGCTCCTCGAAGCCGCGCTCGGCAACGGTCGCGATCGCCATCTGGTTGATCGTGGAGGAGTGAAGGTCGGCGGCCTGCTTCATCAGCACCAGCTTGCGGATCACCGGTTCGGCGGCGCAGATCCAGCCGACGCGAAGGCCAGGCGCCAGTGTCTTCGAGAAGCTGCCGCAATAGATCGTGCGGGTGCTGTTTATGTCGCCTTTGCGGGCGATCTCAAGTGCAAGGATCGGCGGGATCGCCTCGCCGTCATAACGCAGCGACTGGTAGGCCGCATCCTCGATGATGGCGATGTCGAGCTCCTCGGCAAGTTCGAGGACGCGCTCGCGCCCGGCGCGGCCCACCGTCTCGCCGGTCGGGTTGGCGAAGTCGGCCGAGAGATAGGCGAACTTGACGCGCCCGCCCGCTTCCGCTGCGGCCTGGGCATAGGCTGCCGGCGTCCGGTTACCGGCGGGGTTCAGCTGATCGTAGCTAGGTTCATAGGCGTTGAAGGCCTGCAGCGCACCGAGATAGGTCGGCCAGGTGACGAGCGCCGTGTCTTTCGGCGACAGAAACAGCTTGCCGAGATAATCGAGCCCCTGCTGCGACCCGGAGGTGATGAAGATGTTGTCGACGCTCGCCGGAATGCCAAGTGCCGCCATCTGCCCGGCGAGCCACTCGCGAAGCGGGCGATAGCCCTCGCTTATCGAATATTGCAGCGCGGCACCGACCGACGGCCCACCGAAAATCTCGGCATAAGCCTCTCTGAACGCATCATTCGGAAAAAGCTCCGGATCGGGAATTCCGCCCGCAAACGAAATGATGTCGGGGCGATCGAGCAGCTTCAGCAATTCGCGGATCTCCGAAGCCTTCATCCGGCTCGAGCGCGTGGCGAAAATGCTTTCCCAATCCAGCATGGAGGTCCTCCCGGTTGCACCCGAGGGACATGAACACAGCGCAATATTTAAGTCAATATTCCTGACCTATCTTGTTGAACTCTCGACCGTCCCTTTGATCGGGCAAACGAGTGCGGAGCCGCGCCGTCTCCTTCGCCCCGCCTGCGGGGAGAAGGTGCCGGCAGGCGGATGAGGGGCGGCCGCGAATTCATAAGGGTTGCCACCGCTCAGATATGCGGCAGCGGCCCAGAACTGATGCCATTAGGGATGGAGTACCGGTGGCAGGCTGACGGCGTCGAGGAGTTCGCGCTCCGGGTAACAGCGTCAAAAACAGCGGTCGTCGCGGCTTGAAATGCCAACGATCGGCCCGGATGCGCTCCGGTCAGCAGGAGGCGGCAAATGTCTCCTGATATTTAAGCTTCACCCTCGTCGAAATAGCTGCAGACCAAGAGAAACGAAATCCCGGCCAAGATAAGCAAGTCGAAAAGAGCGAAGTGCTGTATGATCGTGGACATAGTGCTCCTCCTACCCACAATGGTATCAGAACACAATTTTCGCGTTTTTGGAAGAAAATTCGCAGAATAACTGCCGAAGGAGAACTCTATTCTTTATTTTTCTTGCATCGCAACATTCATACTGCGCCGCAAAAGAGAATCCGGAAAGAGGTTTTCGCCCGGATACGCCCGTCTCAAGAGCTATGCCGGCTGGACCGACTTCACGCTGCCGCTGCTGTCCACGATGCAGGTAAACTTGCGACCGGCGGCATCGAGGTCGACGCTGTAGCTCGTCGCATCGAGCTGTCGAGAACTCATCGGCAGGACCTTGGCGCCGCCGGCCTGGGCGACCACGGCATTGGCGCACAGGAGCTGGAGGTCGGCGGGGGCTGTCTGGAGGCTCGTGCGGGCCATTTCCTGAGGCTCAGGGTTCGATTGGCATGCGGCAAGAAGCAAGGCCGCAGCCACCACAGACGCTTGAATTGGACGGCTTCCCACGTTACTCGTCGACAAATCCACATCCTCCGGTCTTGGCACATATAGCCCGTATCTTCGCGCTCTCGCCCGTCCGGCCGCGTTTCGGCCGGTCACACGCCCTTATAGAGCGCAGCCCCCTGCATCAGCACGATGACCTTCGCGCCCACCCCGACGCGCGAATGCAGGTCGATAATGTCATCATTGTTCATTCTTATGCACCCGGAGGAAACGTCCAGCCCGATCGTCCAGGGCTCCACCGTACCATGGATGCGGTAGATCGTATCGTTATCACCTTCGTAAAGGTAGAGCGCGCGAGCGCCTAGCGGATTGTCAGGCCCGCCCGGCATGCCGCCTGCCCATTTTGCCGCGTTCGGATCGCGCGCGACCATCTCGGGCGGCGGCGTCCAGGTCGGCCACTCGGCCGTGCGCCCCACCCGAACGATGCCCGCCCAGCCGAAACCTTCGCGGCCTACGCCGATACCGTAGCGAATGGCCTGACCGCCGGGCTGCACGAGATAGAGGAAATGCTGGTTGCCATCGATGATGATCGTGCCCGGGACTTCGGCCGTGCGGAACGGCACCATCTGCCGGCGAAAGGCCTCGGGAACCTGATTGTTTCGCGCAAAATATTGCCGCGCTTTCCTCTTGTCGTAGTTCACCCATTTCTTCGTCTTGGAATCGTAGATCTGCGTTTGGGCAAGCGCTGCAAGCGGAACGAGGCAAAGACCGAGGAGAAGCAGCGCCTTGCCGAATTTACGGCGGCCTGCCTGTCTTTTCGAGAGCGTCTGGATCATCGTCATTTCGCCCATCCGTCGATCCGTTCCGCGTGGCTTTCAACCCATTTCCTGGCGTAGTCCGCAGGGGCCTGTCGCTCGACTTCGAGCGCATAGCTCATCGCCGTCACTTCATCCGGCGAGAAGTCCACCTTCTGAAGGAACTGCGCGACTTCCGGATGCTTCTTTGCGAAGGCCGTCGCATAGCCGATCTGAAACTGCCCGGCGTCCCAGGCCGTGGCGGCGCTCGACTTGCTGACCCATAGCGGGTCGTTCGGCGGCGCGATCTTCCATTTCGCCGGGTCGTGAGGCGGCTCCTCGAGCCGGGAGATCTGGTGCAGCTTGAAAACGTGGTGCGGAGCGTAGCAGTAGAAGACCATCGGCCGCGCGGTCGCTATCGCCGCGTCGACCGCCGCCATCGCTACTTCCTCCTTGGCCTCGACGAGCGTCAGGTTCGCCGCATAGCCGTAGCCCGCCGCCCGCGCCCGTTCGATGCCCGTCGAAAGCCATTCGGCGGCACCGATCCACATTTCGCCGCGCCCGTCGCCGTCGGTATCCAGGATCTTGGTCTTGGCCGGATCGCCGAGATCCGCGACGGACTTGATCGTCGCAGCCGCTTCCGGCGTGGCGCAAATCCCCTGCCATGCCGGTACCGCACGCTCGCTAAGCGTCACGACGCCTTTTTCGGTCACGAATTTGCGGACGAGTTCGTCGAAATTCGGCCGCCAAACCTCCGGCTGGATATCGACCTCCCCCTTTTCGAGGCCGATGAAGGCGGTCAGCGTCCCGAGTTCGCGCACCTCCGCCTCAAGGCTGAATTTCTTGGCGATGCCGAGCTTGAGAATATTCGCGGCTGCCTGTCCGGATGGCCAGGGCGGCATTGCGATCACCAGATCCGCCGCCGCTGCCGGCGCAGCCACGGCCAACGCCAGCGCCGCCGCACAAAGGAACTCCCGGCCTCTCCCCACAGTGCCCCCCCGAAAAGGTTTATCTGAACGTCGTCCCGATACGAATGCCTGCTGAGCTTTATCTTCCCTGGCGCGCACAATGCACGGCTTGCCGAGTCACGTCAACTTCCGGTTACACCGCATGCATTCCGCCGCTTAACCTATGCGAGCCGGTGCTCACTGCCCGGGACGGCGCGTGACCCACCGAATTCCCGCCGCAACCGCAATTCCAAGCAGAGGCCATACCGCCCAGAATCTCCCCTCCCAGGAAAGGAGATTGACCGCAAGGACCGCAAATCCGGCTGCCCCGAGCAGGGCGAGTCCGCGGTCGAGCCGCGTGGACGTCCATAGGCAACGGAGCACCCCGATCAAGGCCAGCGCAAATAAGGCCCATCTGGCCCAGAACGTTCCCTCCCAGGAAAGCAGATTTACGGCAACGACCGCCGCTGCGGCTACGGCGAGGACGCCAAAAAGGCGACGGTCTGCCGCTGTGCGTTCGACGATCGTCGCTCGCCCTGCCCCGGTGTCGGCGGCCGGGGTCCCGCGGTCCGAAAGTGCACCCGGTCGCCCCCAGTCGCTGCCCCCTTTGTGCGACACCGTGCCCTCGGCCATTCCGATCTGGACCACATAACTCGGAACGCCCCCGTCGATATTCTTGACCGTCAGCGCACCAAGGAATTCGAAGCCGACGGCCAGCTTGTTGCGAACCTGATCATAGACGGTGCTCGAAATCACGATACCACCGGCCGGTGCCGAGGCTTGCAGGCGGGCCGCGATATTGACGCCGTCGCCGTAAAGGTCGTCGCCGTCAGCGATCACATCGCCGAGATTGAGGCCGATGCGATAATCCATCCGCGCCTCGCCGTGCCGTTCGGCATTCAGTCCGGCCAACTCGTTCTGAACGTCTATCGCCGCCCTCACCGCCTCGACCACGCTCGGAAACTCCGCGATCACCCCGTCGCCCCAGGTGTTGACCACCCGTCCCTCACGCGCCTCGATCAGGCGCGCCATGGCATCCCGGCTGCGCTTGAGAGCCGCAAGCGTTCCCTCCTCGTCTTTGCCCATCAGGCGCGAATAGTCCTGCACGTCGGCACAGAAGATGGTGGTCAGCTTACGGCGTGTTGGTGACATCGGATTTCGCCCTCGCTCGAAGGCCTGAGCCTCGCTGGCACCATAGCGACGCCGTCGCGATTCTCAATGCCATACGCATCTGCCGCGGCATCACTGCGCGCTTGGAGCATTTCCGGGAAAAGTGTGTAGCGGCTTCCCGTGCGGGAGCACCTGCAGCCTGCTGCAAGGAACTGATCGGTCCCTCGGCGGTTTGGAGCCGTGTATCGCATGAAGCGACGAAACTGGAGGTTACAGATGTTGAGGAAAATGTTGGTTGCAGCCGCGATATCCGCCGCTTGCGTGTCCCCAGCCTTTGCCCAGGCCGATATGGTTTGCGACCAGGCAGGCATGACGAGGCTCGAGACTGACGTGGGCCAGATCACCGACACGGGCCGGAAGGAGATGGCGCAGAAGGAGCTCGCCATGGCCAAGGAGGCACTGGCAGCGAACGACCAGGAAAAGTGCAAGTCCCATATGGCGAATGCCATGAAGGGTAAGGATCCGATGTAAGACGCTGAAAATAAGAAAGCCGGAGCGTGGGCTCCGGCTTCCTTTCTGTTCATCGCAGGCGGATCTTAGTTTTTCGCCTTGTCGACCAGCTTGTTCTTGCCGATCCAGGGCATCATTGCACGCAGCTTCGCGCCGACTTCCTCGATCTGGTGGGAGTCGTTGACGCGACGGATGCCCTTGAAGCGAGCGGCACCGGAGCGGTATTCCTGCATCCATTCCGAGGTGAACTTGCCGGTCTGGATGTCCTTGAGGACCCGCTTCATCTCGGCCTTGGTGTCTTCGGTGATGATGCGCGGTCCGGTGACGTATTCGCCCCACTCGGCCGTGTTCGAGATCGAGTAGTTCATGTTGGCGATGCCGCCTTCATAGATCAGGTCGACGATCAGCTTCACTTCGTGCAGGCACTCGAAATAGGCCATTTCCGGCGCATAGCCGGCCTCGACCAGCGTCTCGAAACCGGCGCGGATGAGTTCGACCAGGCCGCCGCAGAGAACGACCTGCTCACCGAAGAGATCGGTTTCGCACTCTTCCTTGAAGTTGGTCTCGATGATGCCCGAGCGGCCGCCGCCGACGCCGCAGGCGTAGGAGAGAGCGAGATCGAGGGCATTGCCGGAAGCGTCCTGATGAACGGCGACAAGGCACGGGACGCCGCCGCCCTTCTGGTATTCGCCGCGGACGGTATGGCCCGGGCCCTTCGGAGCGATCATTACGACGTCGACCGAGGCCTTTGGCTCGATGAGGCCGAAGTGGACGTTGAGGCCGTGCGCAAAGGCGATTGCCGCGCCGTCGCGGATGTTTCCGGCGATGTCGGCCTTGTAGATGTCGGCCTGCAGCTCGTCGGGCGTCGCCATCATCATCAGGTCGGCCCAGGCGGCAGCTTCGGCAACCGTCATGACCTTGAAGCCGTCCGCTTCGGCCTTCTTTGCCGTGGCGGAACCCGACTTCAGCGCAATGGCGACGTTCTGGGCGCCGGAATCCTTCAGGTTCAGCGCATGGGCGCGGCCCTGGCTGCCGTAGCCGATGATGGCGACCTTCTTCGACTTGATGAGGTTGAGATCGGCATCACGATCGTAATAGACGCGCATCGAATTTTCCTTCCCTTTGCTTGTCCGTTTCGCTTTGGCAGCCGCAGATACGGCCGCCCTACCTTTTCGCGCCGTAGAGCGCGAGAAAGGCGTCGACCGCCCGCTCCGCCCTGCGGCTGAAATCCTTCTTCAGGCTACCCGGCTCCTCGCCGAGAAGCATGCGCAAATGCCAGTCCGAGACGACGAGGCCGTAAAGTGCGCCATAGGCCTCATCGGCGTTGTCGAAAGCGAGGAGACCGGCCTTGCGGCCCGCTTCGAGCAGCGCTCCCGCCCTGCGTCCGATCTGCCGGCGGCCGCGCTCCTGCAGCATGTGGCCGAGCTTCGAGCCTTCCCGGCTCGCCTGTCCGATCGCCAGCCGGTTGAGCGCCAGCGACACGTCGCCTGCCAGCACGTCGAGAAGGTCCTTGGCGAAAGCGACGAGATGCACCCTCAAGCTGCCCCCGTCCAGCTTTGCGGCGGAGACGTCGAGCGTGCGAACCTTGCTCGCCTGAAAGGCGATCATGGCCGAAAGGAGCCCTTCACGATCGCCGAACCACTTGTAGAGACTCTCCTTGGAGCAGTTCGCCGCGCGCGCCACACCCGCCGTCGTCAGCGCCTTTTCGCCCCCGTCGACAAGCAGGCGCAACGCCTGTTCGAGCACCGCTCCCTGGCGCTCCGTCAGGCCGTTTGCAGCGCCTGCCTCTCTCATCGCTCCGACGTTTTGCACTCGCTGTCGCCTCATCAGTACCGTACGGTACGGTTCGTGAGGTTTCTAATTGTCCGATCGGGGAACGTCAAGCGGTTTTGGATATCCGGCTCGTTTTAAGGGCAGCCCTGCTCTAAAACCGAGCAACCCACTGACGGAGTGCGGTTTCCCTGCCTGCGTCGCCCCCGAGCCCGCTTTGCCGGCGCGGCCCTCCCTACATTACGAAAATATAATGATCTCAAAGCTTTTCGCTGAACGGGTTGATCTTTATCTTGAATGAAGATGCCTGAGATAGAGAAAATCGATGAGCAACACAGCGATGACGAGGGAAGACGAAGCGGCGCGTGGTTCGACACCGTCGAATGTCACGGTCATCCCGGCTCCGGTGACGCCGCCGCGCAAGAAGCGCCGCTCGCGCCGCCCCTGGATCTTTGCGCTCCTGGTGCTCGCGGTTGTCGGCACGGGCTACTATGCCTGGAGCCGCCAGGGGGCGCCGCCGGCCACCACCGTGATCACCCAGGCGGTCACGCGCGGCGACATCGAAGAGAGCGTGACCGCCGTCGGCACGCTGGATGCGGTCAAATCGGTCGATGCCGGCGCACAGGTCTCCGGCCAGTTGAAGTCGCTGCATGTCGGGATCGGCGACAAGGTCGAACAGAACCAGCTCATCGCTGAGATCGACCCCGCCTCGATCGAGAACAGGATCGAGATCGATGAGGCGGAACTGGCCAATCTTGAAGCGCAGCTCGTCTCGAAGAAGGCCCAGCTCGTGTTGAAGCAGGCCAATATCGAGCGTCAGCGCAATCTCGTCGCCACCAACAGCGTTTCGCAGTCGACGCTCGACCAGGCCGTCGCCGATCATGCGGCCGCTGGGGCCGATGTGCAGGCGATCGAGGCGCAGATCCGCAAGCAGAAGGCCACCCTTGCCGGGGACCGGGTCGATCTCGGCTATACCAAGATCTATGCTCCGATGGCCGGCACCATCGTCGACGATCCCGCCAAGGAGGGACAGACCCTCAACGCCAACCAGACGACGCCGACGATCGTCACCATCGCCGACCTTTCCACGATGACGGTCAAGGCGCAGGTCTCCGAAGCCGATGTCGGCAAGCTGAAGCTCGGCATGGATGCGTATTTCACCCTGCTTGGACAGCCCGGAAAGCGCTTCACCGGCAAGTTGCGCCAGATCGAGCCGATGCCCGATACCGAGAACAACGTCGTCCTCTACTACGCCCTCTTCGATGTCCCCAATCCCACGGGCGAATTGATGATGTCGATGAGCGCGCAGGTCTTCTTTGTCCAGGCGGCGGCCAAGAATGTGCTGGTCGTGCCGAGCGCGGCACTCCGCACCGTGGAAGCCGCGGCCTCCGACGGGCCCGCAAGAGCGGAAGTGACCGTCGTCGCGCCGTCCGGTGCGACGCAGACGCGCACCGTCGAGGTCGGTGTCCGCAATCGGGTGAGCGCCGAAATCGTCAGCGGGCTGCAGGAAGGTGAGAAAGTGGTCGTCGACGCTGCCTCCGCCACGAACGGCAGCCGCGCTCCCAATGCCACCCGGCGCGGCATGCGCATGCCGCCGATGTTCTGAGCACGCCGATGGCCCCGCTCATTTCACTCCAGGATGTCAGCAAGACCTATTTCAACGGCGACATCGCCGTCGAGGTCCTGCACCATATATCCCTCGATATCGAGGCCGGCGAGTTCGTCGCGATCATCGGACAATCCGGTTCCGGCAAGTCGACGCTGATGAACATTCTCGGCTGCCTCGACCAGCCGACCTCGGGCAGCTACTTCATCGAAGGCGAAAACGTCTCCGGCTTCGACAGCGACGAGCTCGCGGCGCTGCGTCGCCGCACCTTCGGCTTCATCTTCCAGTCCTACAATCTGATCCCGACCGCGAGCGCCCGGGAGAATGTCGAGGTGCCCGCGGTCTATGCCGGCGTTTCCGCCCGGGACCGGCACGATCGTGCCGAGGCGCTCCTGCAGTCGCTCAAGCTCGGTGAACGGCTCGATCATCGTCCGAACCAGCTTTCCGGTGGCCAGCAGCAGCGCGTTTCGATCGCCCGCGCCCTGATGAATGGAGGGCGCGTCATCCTTGCCGACGAGCCGACCGGCGCGCTCGACAGCCAGAGCGGCGACGAGGTGATGCGCCTCCTTCGCGATATGAACGAAAACGGCCACACCGTCATCGTCATCACCCATTCGCGCGAGGTCGCCGCACAGGCCGACCGGCTGATCGAGATCAGCGATGGGCACATCGTTGCCGACCGCTCCAAGAAAGGACGCAGCAATCCCGATGCAGCCGTCGGTCTCGCCCAGCGCACGCGTGAGGGCTTCGCGGCAATTGCGGACGTGTCGGAAGCGGTGAAGATGGCACTGCGGGCGCTACGGGCAAACCTCTTCCGTACGATCCTGACGCTTCTCGGCATCGTCATCGGCGTCGGCTCGGTTGTCGCCATGCTCGCCATCGGCACCGGCGCGCAGAATTCGGTACTCGACCGCATCTCGTCGATGGGATCGGATCTTCTCGTCGTCCGCCCCAGCATGGCGAATTTCCGCGGCAGCGCCGGCGGGACGAATGTCACCCTCGTGCCGGCAGATGCGGACGCGATCACCGAGCTAGCGAATGTCGCATTCGCCGTCCCGGAAATGACGAGCACGGTGACGCTTCGGCGCGGCAACATCGACTATCAGACGACCGCCAACGGAACGGTGCCGCAGTTCACGGAAGCGAAGTCCTGGAAGATCGGCCGCGGCGAGTTCATCAACCGGAACGACATGGAAACATATGCACCGGTCGCGGTGCTCGGCGAAACCGTCGTCAAGACGCTTTTCCCGGAGGGCTCCGACCCGATCGGTCAATACGTGCTCGTGAACAAGATCCCCTTCCAGGTGATCGGGGTGATGAGCGGGATGGGCGCCAGCGCCGGCGGCAACGATCAGGACGACGTGGTCCTCGTGCCGCTCACGACCGGCAGCATGCGCCTCTTCGGTCAGCGCAACATCCGCACGATCACCGTCAAGGTGCAGGATGCCTCGGCAATAGACCTGACCCAGGAGAGAATTCAAGCGTTGCTCAATGAGCGCCACAGGAAGGACGATACCCAGATCACCAACATGTCTTCCGTGCGCGAGGCCTTTACCGAGACTTCGAACACCATGAAATTCTTCCTGGGGTCGGTCGCAGCGATTTCGCTGCTCGTCGGCGGCATCGGCGTGATGAACATCATGCTCGTCAGCGTCAGTGAACGCACACGCGAGATCGGCGTGAGAATGGCGACCGGAGCGCGCGAGCGGGACATACTCGTGCAGTTCATCGTCGAGGCGCTGGTCGTTTCCGCGATCGGCGGGGCGATCGGCGTCGTGGCCGGTCTATCGACAGGTTACGCCGCTAAAGCCTTCGGCATGCCCGTCAGCTTCACGCCTGGCCCCGTCGCGCTTGCCTTCGCCTGTGCATTTCTCACCGGCCTGCTCTTCGGCTATCTGCCGGCCAGAAACGCATCGCGCCTCCAGCCGGCGGTGGCCCTCAGCGCGGATTAGATCACTTCCACGCAGTAACGGTTTTCCCGCGCGGGAAAAGCGCCGTTTCAGTCGAAATCAGATATTTTGGGCGCCTGCGATCAATTCCCAGCGCTTACCGTTCGACTGGGACTGCCGGGCGAAGTAATTATAAGGGGTGCGCGACCAATCTCTGACCGAGTTGGTCCTGTTGTCGAGCACGAGGTCACCTTCGCTCGTGCGGACCGTGAGAACCGTGTGGCCCTCCCCGCGGTAGCGCGCAACCGTAAGTAGCAGAGCCGAGGCCGGCCAACCCCGTTTCAGGAGCTCCCGCTTCTTCAGAATTGCGAAGTCCTCGCAGTCTCCATAGGCGGTCGGCACACGCCAGTCATCTTCCTTGCCGACGTTTGCGCGGTCGCTGCGTTCTCGGATGCTTGCATTGACGGAGCTGTTGATCTGCTTGAGCTCGCTGATTTTTTCCGGAGCGAGAACGACGGCCTTCTTTCCGCCGCCAGTGTTGCAGAGCCGCGGCTCGCGGACGCAGAAGGATGCGAAGGCCGGCGGCGCGAAGGCCTTGCCGGCGGTCCTCATGGTTGTACCGGCATCGGCAGCCCCAGGGGCCGCAATCAGCAACAAAAAGACTGTCTGCGCAATGAAGCGTTTCACGAGGCGTTCTCCAACGGCGGGCATAAGTCCCCCGGTCCGCCGTAGAGACTAGCTAAGATAGATTAAGCCATGGTTGATAACCCGAAATGAGGCAGCGATATGGCCATCTACTAACAATTTGTAAATTGACCACAGTTAATTTTAATTCAATTCTAAAAAGTATTTTTAAAGTTAATGTTTTTAGGAGTATAGAAATGAAAAGAATTAATAGATCGATATTTCGGACATTCTTCATACTATCCACGGCCACGATTGGAGCTGTAATCGTTACGACGGATGCGGATGCAGTACAGCGCCAGCGCATGACTGCCCGTCAGTGCAGTCCCCTTTCGGAAGACAACTTCGCGGCATGTTGCGTTGCAATAAACCGAACGAAGATTCTCACCCCCGCGCAGATTAAGATGTGTCCGCCCCTGACGACGGCATCTATCGGCGCCGGCACCGGACGCCACGATCGCAGCGACTCCACGGCAAGCGGTCCGATGAGAGGTGGCGGCAAAGGCGGCGGCAGCAAGGGCGGCGGCGGCGGCGGCGGCGGCGGCGGTGGCGGCGGTGGCGGCGGCGGCGGCGGCGGTGGCGGCGGTGGCGGCGGCGGCGACAATGGCGGTGGCGGTGGCGGCGGCGACAACGGCGGTGGCGGCGGCGGCGACAACGGCGGCGGTGGTCAGGATCCCGGCAAGGGTGACCAAGATAATGGCAAGGGTAACCAGGACGGCGGCAAAGGCCACCAGGATAACGGAAAGGGTGGCCAGGACGGGGGCAAGGGCCACCAGGACAACGACAAGGGCAACCAGGACGGCGGCAAGGGCCACCAGGACAACGACAAGGGTAACCAGGACGGCGGTAAGGGCCACCAGGACAACAATAAGGGCGATCAAGACGGCCGAGGCAAAGGCGGGAAGGACAAGGGCGGAAAAGCCAAGGGCGACAAGTAAGCAGCCGCGGCAATCGCCGCGGTGACGGAAGTCCCTGGCATCAGCAAGAAGAGTGATCACGACCGTTGACGGCTTACGGTCAGACTGGGAAAGTGACAAGCCGGGGCGCTTGTCCAGCAACGTCAACGGTAACTCTTGAAGGGCGGCTCCCGCAGGTGCCGCCCTTCCCTTCTTGAGCGCTGTAGTCAGGGCGGGATCGGGAAGAGTGCAGAACCTGAAATGATTTGACCCGCGCAGCTACGACAACCTTTCACTAACCCCTGGTCCCGATAATGCCGCCGCAATCGAGGACCGAATCCCATGACCAAGACAAATTCCAAAAGACGAAAGCGCAGCACGGCCCGCAAGAGCAGCCGGAGCGGTATGGGCCGCTGGTATCTGGCGGCCGCAGTCATCGTCGGCGGGATTGTGGCCTACGAGCATCGGGGGGAGTTCGGCCATCTGCCCGGCGCATCGAAGCTGACGGCACTGCTTTCGCACGCCGAGAAACCGGCCGAGAAAAGAGCGCAGGCGAAGAAGCCGGCCGAGAAGAAACCACCAAAGAAGGTGGAACTGGCGACCATTCCGATCCCTTTCCGTCCGAAGGAGCAGACCGGGTCGATAGCGCCGAAGACCGCATTGATCCCGCCTGCACCCGTTGAACTACCGGTTAGGCAGTCTCTCGAACAGGCGAGTCTGCGCCCGGCCGAGAGCGGCACCTTTTATTTTTGCGGCATCCGCCACGATAACTGCGTTCTCGACGGCGATACCTTCCTGTACCAGGGCCAGAGGATTCTCATCGCCGATATAGACGCGCCGGAAACGAAGCTCGCGAAATGCGACGAGGAACGGTCGCGCGGCTCTTATGCCAAGGCACGATTGCGCGAGTTGCTGAATTCCGGAAACTTCGCCCTCGTTGCATCCGAAACCAGCCCCGGCGACGAGCCGGGCAAGCGGCGGCTCGTCGTCAGGAACGGCAGGTCCCTCGGAGACATCCTCATATCGGAGGGGCTCGCCAGAAAGCGAACCGGGCAGCCACAGTCGTGGTGCGGTCAGTCCACCGCGCGCGTTTCCGGTTGAACCGCATCGGCAACAGGACGCGGGATTAAAATTCGCTACCCATAGCGGCAATGATCCGACAGAAGCGCATCGATGACCCGCCGCGATTTTTCGATTTCCAGTCGATCGGTGCCCGGCATCTCGGCGGCAACGATCAGCGCCTTCCACAAGGTCCATCCACGGCCACGCGCCCAGGTCTCTTCGTCGAGCGGAAGGGCGTCCCGGAATGCGGCGCGGCTTGTTTCATCGAACATCGTCCAGGAGATCGACAGGTCGCAAGCAGGATCGCCGACGCCGGACGTGCCGAAATCGATCACGGCGCTCAAGCGGCCGTTTTCGACCAAGAGGTTGCCCGAGGCGACATCGCCATGGAACCAGACGGGATCATCGTTCCATGCGGAGGCAAGCGCCGCCTCCCACACCACACGTGCGGCGGCAACGTCGATCGTGCCCTCGAGCGCTTCGAGTGCCCGGCACGTTTCGTGGTCGTAGACGGCCAAAGGACCGCCTCGGTAGAAATTGTGTTGCCCGGGCGGCGGACCGCTCCACGCGTCGATCCGTTGCAGCGCAGCCAGGAATTCACCGAGCGTCGTCGCAAAACTGCCGAGATCGGCGATGGGCGCATGGGTCGCGGTCTCGCCCGGGAGCCAGCGATAGACGGACCAATGCCACGGATAGCCCCCGCCCGGCCGCCCAATGGCTAAAGGCACAGGAATACGCAACGGCAGGTTCGGTGCAAGTCGAGGCAGCCAGTGCTGCTCCTTTTCCACCTGAAGCGCGTAATGGGCGGCGCTCGGCAACCGCACGCTCATATCGTCGCCGAGGTGAAAGGTCCTGTTGTCCCACCCACCGAACTCGACCGGCCTTATCGGCAGGTCCGCCCATTGCGGAAACTGTTCGGAAATCAATTGTTCGACGAGGGCTGTACTGATTTCGGGCGTTTCGGCGGAAGACATCGGATATCCGCTTCCCTGATCACGGTGATTTCTAGACTGCCGGGAGGAGCCGGATCGCTTCGATGTTCCAACGAGACAGCGGAAACGATCCGGTTGGACAAATTATGATCATGAAACGTGACGGTTTCCAAGTTTCCGCGCGGAAATTGCGCTCAGGCATCGACCTGCAACAGCCCGAGTACCCGCATTACGGCGGACGGTATCGGGCCGATGACGGGCACATCGAATAGCGGCTGCAGTTGCTCGGCGGCCTGTCCTAGCGGACCGCCGCCGATGATGACTGCCTCTGCCCCATCAAGGTCGACGGAGGCGCGAACCGCGTGCCAAAGCGAAGTCCGCAGGCGCTCCTCGTCTCCGGCAACGGCGAGCGGATCGCCGGGCGTACAGCGGATGCCGGAGTAGAGATGCGAAAGCCCCAGATGCCGTGCCCGCTCGGCGATCGCATCCGCGAGGTCGGGCGTCGTGGTTGCAACGCCGAACCGTCGTCCATCCCGGGAAGCCTCCAGCATCGAAGCTTCGCAGATGCCCACGACCGGGATACCGACACGCTCCCGAAGCAGGGCAAGGCCGGGATCGCCAAAAGCACTGACGATGATCCCGAGGCAGCCCGGCTCGTGTCTGGTGCCGATTTCCACCACCTCGTCGGCGGCGGCCGCCAGTTCGTCCGGCTTCAGGATCATCCGGGGACTGCGCCTGGCCGTGGCGCTTGCCACGGCCAGGCGCCCGTTCGCAGCCTTCTGCGCGATGGAGACCATCATCTCGCTCGTCGCCTGCGAGCTGTTCGGGTTGATCAGCAGGAGATGGGAGCTCACGTTCTGAGCTCCACGGCGACTGGCCCCTGCTGCTGCGCTGCTTTGGGCTGATCGGCCTCCGCCGGTTGCGAGAGATCCTCCATCGACCGGCCGTAGGTTTCCGGGCCGAGCTGGATGCAGAATGCGAAGACCGCATACATTCCCGCAGCAAGCCCGAAGACGCCGATCATTCCGTAGCTGTCGAACAGCATGCCGGAAATCGTGGGCACGAACGAGCCGGCCGCCGATCCCGTTGCCAGGATGAGGGCCACCCCGAAGGCACGGATTCTCGTCGGGAACAGTTCCGGCGCATAGATCCAGATCGACGTGTTGAGGAGCAGGACGAAGAACTGGAAGATGGCTCCGAACAGGAGAACGAGGTAAATATTGGTGCCGAGAGTGACGATCGACACCGCCGCAAGGCAGGCGAGCGCCGCGCCCACGGTCAGCACCTTCTTGCGCGGCAGATAGTAGCCGAACATCGAAGCGGCGATCGCACCGAGGACGCTGCCGCTCTGGATGATCATGCTGTAGAGCAGGCTGCCGGAGAGCGTATAGCCCATCGACACGAAGATGACGGGCATCAGCGTCAGGACCGACAATTGCGCGCCATAGCTCATGAGAATGGCGATCGCTACCGGTATGGTCCGCCCGATGAAGGGTGCGCGGAAGAGTTCCCGCCAGTCGCTCTTCTCGAGTGCCTCGTCCGTCATATGGTCTGTCGTCAGGTATTCGTGCACCACGAGATTGCGCGATTTGAGCGAGCCTGAGGCCAGGATGGACAGCACCTTGTTCGCCTCGCCGATCCTGTTCTTCGAGGCGAGGAACCGCGGCGTCTCGGGTACAAAGCGGCGATAGAAGACGACCAGAAGTGCCGGCAGCGCCAGCGATGCGAATAGCCAGCGCCAGCTGTTCTCTCCGGGGAAAAGCGTGAATATCAGCAGACCGAATGCCGGCGCCAGGAAATTGCCGAAGCCACCGGCGCCGACATTCACGAGGCCTGCAGCCGTGCCGCGAAACTTGGGCGAGCAGAATTCGGAGAGCATCGTCACCGCCGTCGAGATTTCGCCGCCGACGCCGAAGCCGACGATCGCGCGGGCAAAACAAAGCATGGTGAAGTTCGGCGCCATCGCGCAGGCCGCCGAGCCGATGGTGAAGAGCAGGAGATTGATCGTCAGCATGACCCGCCGGCCGTAGCGGTCGCCGAGAATGCCCGACAGCAGTCGCCCGATGGCGGCGCTGCCGAAGGTGATCGTGTTGAGAAATCCGATATCCGTGCCGGTGAGACCCCAGTGCTCCTTGAGAATGGGGCCGGCGACGCCGATCGTGTTCTGCTCGAAGCTGTCGAACAGGCAACCGATCAGGACAAGGGCGAGGATCTGCTTGTGCGCGCCGGTAACGCCGATTTTGGTGAAAGCCGATTCCAGTTGTCGAATGACCGGCGAACTCCCGCCGGTCGGCACCATATTTTCCGCTGCCATTGTTGTTCCCCTTGTGGTTGAACGAGCGTGAAAACTTAGTTTCTCAATCATACACCAAGAAACTACAGTTTCATAGCCCCGAATCCACAGGGGCGACGGAGAGGGCTTCCTGCCCCTCCCTGCAGGCCCCAACGCGTCGCCATTGACGGGCTTGGTCGCGGTCACCCTGCCTTGGTGGCTCGTGGCTGGATCCTCGGGTCAAGCCCGAGGATGACTGGCTGAGGGGTTGACGCATGAAACCGGCGCAGCGAGGCCCGTGCACGGTTCATATCAGCCAGGGGGGGACGCTCGTCGCGGCAATTTATCGAAACATCCTTTCATCCTCGGGCTTGACCCGGTCGTCATCCTCGGGCTTGACCCGGTCGTCATCCTCGGGCTTGACCCGGTCGTCATCCTCGGGCTTGACCCGAGGATCCACACGCAAGGCGTTCCAGCCAGAGCCCTATCGACGGCGAGATAAGCCGTCGCGGCCTGCATTCAGCGGACTCACAGCTCTTCCAGCGTGTCGTTCAGTGCCTCGATACCACGCAGCCGGTTCCGGCCGGCCACGCCTGCGGTCTCGATGCAGCGCGTGGTCAGGAGATGGCAGAGCGCCATCACCGACACGTGGTTGAAAAGCGGTCCCGGCGCCAGCGTCTGGCAACGGAAGTGCCAAGCCGCACGGCTCAGGAGAGGCACGCCTTCATCGGTGATGTAGAGCAACTTCGCCTGGGTTCTTTCCACCTGCGCCATGAGTTGCTCCATCAGAGCGACGCGGCGCCGCAGGCCGAAGAGAACGACGACGTCGTCGGGCCCGATGCTGACCAGATGCTCGCCGAGCGTCTGCCCGCCTCCGGGAATGGCAGCGATGTTTTCGATCACCTGCGTGAGCTGCCATTGCAGGTAGGTGGCGAAGGAATGGCTGGCGCGAAAGCCGATGACCCACACCTTGCGTGCCTCCAGGATGGCTGTGGCAGCCGCATCGATCTCAGCCTCGCCGATCGCGAGGAACGTGGCTTCGAGATTGGCGACGCCCTGGGCGACATGCGCTGCGACCGATTGCCGGCCGTCGGCGTCGGTGGCGGTCGCCAGAAAGAGGCGCGACCCGGTCTGCTTGTCCGCGCGCGCGTGCCGCCGCGCTTCCTCGTAGTTTTCATAGCCGAGACGCTGAACGAAGCGCGACACGGTCGCTTTCGACACATGGGCCAAAGCCGCCAGCTCCTGCGCGGAATAGCTCGCTATTTCCCCCGGAAAATCACAAAGGAAATCGCCGAGCCGCCGCTCGGCCGGGTGCAGCTCCGGCAGAATTTCGCGGACACGAGCGAGGAAGGATCGTTCTTTGGCAGCCATCGGCACTCTCATGAAACTGTCGTTTCACGGGACTGTCCAATTTTCATCCGGCCTTGGCAATAGGTGGAAGATCCGCTCCTGCGGTCACCTCTCCTCCCGAAGCGTATCCTTCTGCGTGATCAGTCGGGCGCTGTGCTGCCCGCTCAGATAGGTCCATAGCCAGCTCCAGGCCACGGCAAAGCGGCTGCGGGTACCGATCAGGAAGTAAATGTGGGCAATGCCCCAGATCCACCAGGCGAGCGATCCCCTGAGCTTGATCCGGCCGAAATCGATGATCGCCGCGCGCTTGCCGATGGTGGCCAGGCTTCCCTGGTGCCGGTAGCGGAACGGCCCCGGCGCCGGCGAGCCCGTGAGCCGGCCACGGATCACCTGGGCGACGTAGGCTCCCTGCTGCTTGGCCGCGGGCGCGATGCCGGGCACCGGCTTGCCGTCTTCCTGGATGACCGATGCCGTATCGCCGATGACGAAGATGTCCGGGTGGTCCGGCGCGGTCAGATCGGGCCCGACCTTAACGCGGCCGGCGCGGTCCGCGTCGGCGCCGACCCATCTGGCTGCAGGTGAGGCCTGGACCCCCGCCGCCCAGACGAGCGTCCGGCTCGGGACGAAGCTCTCGCCTATCGTGACCCCCTCATCGGTGCAGTCGGTCACCGGCGTGCCCGTCAGCACCTCGACACCAAGCTTCTCCAGTTCGCGGGAAGCATAGGCGGAAAGCTGCTCGCTGAAGGCGGGAAGAATGCGCGGGCCGGCTTCGACGAGCACCACGCGGGCCAAACGCGTATCGATCCGGCGGAACTCGCCGGGCAGCGTTCGATGGGCCATTTCGGCGATGATGCCCGCAAGCTCGACCCCCGTCGGTCCTGCGCCGATGATCGTGAACGTCAGCAGCGCATCGCGCCTGGCGGGGTCCTCCTCCACCTCCGCCTGCTCGAAGGCGATGAGCACGCGGCGGCGAATGGTCGTCGCATCCTCCAGTGTCTTGAGCCCGGGCGCGACCGCCGCCCATTCATCGTGGCCGAAATAGGCGTGCGTTGCGCCGGTCGCCAACACCAACGTGTCGTAGGGGACCGAATGCCCATGCGCGAGCGTCACTTCCTTCGCAATCGTGTCGACGCCCGTCACCTCGCCGAGCAGCGTCGTCACCTCCTGTCGGTCGCGGTAGAGCCGGCGGATCGGCCATGCGATCTCCGAAGTCGCAAGCACCGTGGTCGCCACCTGGTAAAGCAGCGGCTGGAAGAGGTGATGATTGCGCCGGTCGATCAGCGTGACCTTGACCGGCGCACCCTTGAGGTCGTTGACGAGTTGCAGCCCGCCGAAACCTCCGCCGACCACGACGACATGATGTCTTTCCTGCATGGTCTTCCGTCCTGTTCCTCATCCCGCTCTGGCTGGCAAGACTGTTCAACTCCACAAGCCGGAGCGCAAGCCTTCGCCCGGCATGGCTGCATTGCATCCGCGGATGGTCTTCGCGTGATGTTTCGGCGGCCCTACTCGGCATAGCCGACGGGCACTGCGGTACCACTTTTCAGGACTTCCATCGAAATCGACGCGGAAACG
This sequence comes from Ensifer sp. R1-3, assembly GCF_056739175.1. Classification (NCBI taxonomy): domain Bacteria; kingdom Pseudomonadati; phylum Pseudomonadota; class Alphaproteobacteria; order Hyphomicrobiales; family Rhizobiaceae; genus Ensifer; species Ensifer sp. R1-3. The sequence goes on along the minus strand of NZ_CP096515.1, from coordinate 544,981 downwards.
TCGAAAAGCTCCACCTTCCGCACGATCTGCTTGTAGACGACGTCGTAATGTTCGACCCTCGGCAGAACCACCTTGACGATGTAATCGTAATTGCCGGTCAGCCGGTGCGCCTCTACGATCTCCGGAATGTCGCTGATGGCCCTGCGGAACTTTTCGATCCAGTCGTCGGAGTGATGCGCCGTCTTGATCAGCGCAAAAACCGTGGTCGGCACGCCCATCCTTTCCCGGTCGAGTACGACGATGCGCCGGGTAACATAGCCCGCCTCCTCCAGCCGCTGAATGCGCCGCGAGCAGGCGGAAAGCGAAAGACTCACCCTCTCGGCAAGGTCGCCCATGGCGACGCTCGCATCCTGCTGCAGAAGCATGAGCAGCTTCCGGTCTCTCTCGTCAAGCACGCTCCGACTCCTTGCTCTTGCCATAGAGTGCGCCGAAATTTTTCGGAACATTCGGATTTGGCGCAAACGGCTTGCTGAAATTTGGCCAAGCGCCGATCAAAGCAAACACATGCGACCGGGCCCGCACGATAATCTAGCAATGGAACGGGGAACGTGGCGAAGCGTTCCCGACCGGCCACAGGACAGCAGCAGGGAACGCGACGATGGAAATGCGGAAAATCGGCCTCATCGGCGGCATGAGCTTCGAAAGCTCGGCAGTCTACTATCGCCTGGTCAACGAGGCCGTGCGCAGGCGACGTGGCAAATTACATTCGGCGGAAGTGCTTCTGCATTCCGTCGACTTCCAGCGGATCGTGGACCTGCAGAGAGCCGGCCATTGGGACGACGCCGCCCTGCTTCTCTCCGATGTTGCCCGCGGGCTCGTCGCCGGCGGCGCGGACTGCATCCTGATCTGCAGCAACACAATGCACCTCATTGCCGACGCGGTGCATGCCTCGGTCGACGTCCCGTTGATCAACATCATCGACGAAACGGCACTGCGCCTGAAAGCCGCCGGCAGCCGCAAGCCCCTGTTGCTCGCCACACGCTACACGATGGAACAAGGCTTCTATGCCGAGCGCATGAAGACACATGATATCGACCTGATGGTACCGGATGCCGATGGGCGGACACTGACCCACAACGTGATCTTCGACGAGCTCTGCGCCGGCCAAGTGCTGAACGCCTCGCGCTCGGCAGTGATCGGGCTCATCGAGAAAGCAAAGGCGGAAGGTGCGGACGCCGTCATTCTCGGCTGCACCGAAATCTGCCTCCTTCTCGATCCGGCCGATTTGCCGCTCCCGGGCTTCGATTCCACCGCCATCCACGCCGAGGCGGCGGTCGAATTCTCGCTTCGCGACCGGCAGTAAGCTGCCTGCCTAACGGCGCTGATATAGGAGGCCCAGCGCAGCACCGAGAGCGATGGCGATCGTGATGCCCAGCGCGACATTGTCGAGCGCGGACCCCACGGCTGCCCCAACACCTACGCCGATTGCAATGCCGATTGCCATGAGCGTGGCGATACCACAGGCCTGTGGCGACAATCCGCCTATTGCGCGTCGTCGTACTCCGCCCGTGCCTGTCGGATAGCCTGGTGGTTTTCGAGCGACCAGTCGACGAAGACCCTTAGCACGGCAAGGAATGAGCGGCCGAGATCCGTGAGGCTGTATTCCACGCTCGGGGGCTGCGTCGGGTAGACGGTGCGGCGCAGATATCCATCACGCTGCAGATCGCGCAGCGTCTGGGTCAGCATACGCTGTGAAATGTCCGGGATGAGCCGCCTGAGCTGCGAGAACCGCAAGGGACCGTCGGCGAGCGACAGAATCATCAGCGAGTTCCACTTACCACCGATATTGTCCATCACGTCCCGCACCGGACAATTGTCGATGTCCACAGGCATGCCGCAGACGACTGCCACCCGCTCGCCCTTCAACGTGCCCGACGCCCTGGTCATGGCGGTACCCTTTCCGTAACCACGGCAGAAAAAACTGCCTCCTTTACAGCTCTTAGCAGATCACGGGATAAGAGCAACTCTCAAAAAGAGACCAGCTTTCGGCATGAGCTCATGTCGACAGGACATGCTGAACAACGCGCTGAAGTGGAAAAGAAAGGAAAATCATGTCTGGAAGACTGCTCGTAACCGGCGCCGCCGGCCAGTTCGGCAAACTCGTGCTCGATGCCCTCCTGGCATCCGGCAAGACGAAGCCGGCCGATATTATCGCCACCAGCCGGGACATTGCCAAACTGGCGGACTACGCAGCGAAGGGCGTGGAGACCCGTGCCGCCGATTTCGACGATGCGGCTTCGCTCGAGCGGGCCTTCGCCGGCGCCGACCGAATACTCATCATTTCGACGGATGTTCTCAACGAACCGGGCAAGCGTCTGAAGCAGCACCTTGCCGCCGTCGAGGCGGCAAGGAAGGCGGCGGTGAAGCACATCCTCTATACGTCGATGCCGCAGCCGGAAGCGTCGGTGATCCCTTTCGCGTCCGACCATCTCGGCACCGAAGAAGCCATCAAGGCGACGGGGATTCCCTACACGATTCTGCGTAACGCCTGGTACATGGAAAACCTCCTCCTGTCGCTCCCGCACGCACTCGCGGCAGGACAATGGTTCTCCTCCGCCGGCGATGGCCGGATTTCCCACATCGGGCGCCGTGACCTTGCCGCGGCCGCCGCTTCCGCTCTCCAGTCGGACTCGGCGGAAAGCCGCACTTACACCCTGACCGGAACGCAGGCTCTCACAACCGGCGAGATCGCCGCCCTTGTTGCCAAAGCCACGGGCAAGAAGCTCGAGGTCGTCCATGTCTCTGACGAAGCACTGGCCGGCGGTCTCAAGAATGCGGGTCTGCCGGACTTCTTCGTTCCGATCCTCGTCTCCTTCGACGCCAATACCCGCAAAGGACATTTCGACATCGTAACCGACGACACCGCCGGCCTTACCGGCAGGCACCCCATCGACCTTGCCTCCTTCCTGGAGGCGAATAGGGCGGCGCTCGCCCACTGATCATAGGTCGCAGGAGGCCCGGCAAAACGACCGGGCCTTTTCTGGGCTGATTCGAGGGTAGTGACCGAGGTCGGCGTTCAGCGCAGGGCGGTCTCGCTCGAATTCTCCGGCGCCGCGGCTGCGGCCCGGCGAGCCACCCTGCCCTCCTCGGCCTTGTAGAAATACTGGCTCGCCACCAACCACCCCTTTAGCGGCCTCAACGGCGGAATGCAGGTCAGGAGCATGAACGGCCCGGTGACCAGGAGATGGACCCAAAGGGGTGCGTTGTATTGCACCTCCAGCCACACGCCGAGAAAAACGCTCGGCACGCAGGCAAAGCAGATGACGAAGAAAGCAGGCCCGTCCGCGGGATCGGCGAAGGAATAGTCCAGCCCGCAGACTTCGCATCCTCGCCTGAGCTTCAGGAAGCCATCGAACATATGCCCCTGGCCGCAACGGGGGCAGCGACCGCGCAATCCCGTATGCAGCGGCGATAGAGGCGGCCACTCATGATCCGGCATCGTTCTTCCTTTCAGTCTTCTGCGTGCCCCGCAAACCCGCAACCTTGCGAGACGTTCCCGCCGGCCGGGCACCACCCGCTTGGGCGGCCAAAAAGACATGACATACAAACCATACAAGAACAATAAATTGTATGCATTCAGGGGCGCGGCAATTCCACGCAGCACCTTCGCACCGGAGTATCACCTTTAAACGATGAGGTTATGGGCCGCTGGCGACTGAGCGAGCAGACCGGCGATGACGTCCAGGCTATGCCGCAGTTCATCGCGTGTCCGCGCAGCGCCGAGACCGAGCCGGACGGCTTCCGGTGGGTCGGAGATCGCGAAGGCATCGCTGGCGACGACGCCGATCCCGGCCGTTCGCAGTTGCGCCGTGAACTCGCCGCGGCTCCACCGGGAAGGCAGCTTCAGCCAAAGATGAAAACCCTCGCGATCGGCGAGAAGATCGGCACCACGGAGGCTCTTGATCGCGATCCGCTGGCGCGCGCCGGCTTCCGTGCGGATCGCTGCCAGGACCGCCTGCGCCGTCCCCTCCTCCAGCCAGCGCGTGGCGATGGCCGCCGAAAGCGGAGACGTCATGCCGACTGTCGCTCGAATCGCCCCTTCGAGGCGGACGGCCGCCGATCGGTCAGGCGCGACCAGATAGGCGATGCGGAGCGCCGGCGAGAGGCACTTGGCAAGGCCTGCTATGTGAAAGACGAGGTCCGGCGCGAGCGCGGCCAGCGGGGGAACGAGGTTCGCGGGCAATGCGCCGTAGGCGTCATCCTCGATTACGACCACGCCATGGCGGCGTGCGATCGCCACGATCGCCTCGCGGCGTTCGAGCGGAAGCGTCGCGGTCGTCGGATTGTGAAGGGTCGGATTGCAGTAAAGAGCCTTCGGCTTGTACCGGGCGCACGCCTCCTCGAAGGCGTCAGGCAATATCCCGTTGCGGTCGATCCCGACGCTCACGAGTTCGATACCCATATGTGCCGCCAGTGAGCGAAGGCCGGGATAGGTAAGCGCCTCGGCGCAGATCCTGTCGCCCTTCGTCGCCAGCATCCCGACGCTCGCAAGCAGAGCCCCTTGCGCTCCTGTACAGACGACCAACCGATCGGCTTGAAGATCGCCGAGCCGCGGCTTGAGCCAGGCCGCACCCGCAGCCCTGTCCCGCTCCGCGCCGCCGACAGGCTGATAGCGCATCAGCAGTTCGGGACCACGCTGATCGAGAGCCGCAACATCCGCCCACATCTTCTCCGACAGAGCCGGGTCGTCGAAGAGCGGCGGCAGGTTCATGCTCATGTCGACGAGACTGCCCAACAGGCCGCCCGCCAGACCGCCCGAGGAGGGACGTACCGCGCTCCTCCGCCGAGCCGTGACATAGGTACCCTGCCCCACGCGACCTTCGACCAGGCCGCGCCGGCGCGCTTCGTTGTAGGCTCGGCTGACGGTTGTAAAGTCGATGCCGAGCGCGGCCGCCAGAGCGCGCTGCGGCGGCAGGCGCACTCCATCCTGCAGCCGGCCCGCCGCGATGTCCGCGGCGATCTCGTCGGCAATTGCGAGATACAGCGGCCCCCCCGCCCTGCCGAGGGTCGGCACCCAGGAAACCTCCACGCGATCCACGGCCTTCGGAGCCTTTCGAGTTCTTGCAATGTATGGATATTGCATGGACGCGGGATAGCGCGCAAGATCGTCCTGATAGAGAGAACTGCCGGCACTCGGTGCGCAGCTTCATTTCAAAATGGGCGCGCGCGGAAGTCCCTCGTCAAAGCGGCGCGCAACGCAGGAGGCGCGCCGAGCTATGAATCCGTCGCGTTAAGCCGTCTCGCCGCAGGCCCGGCGGAAGCGTCGTACGGTCTCGGCCATTCCATATTCGAGCGCATCGGCCGTCAGCCCGTGTCCGATCGAGACTTCGGCGAGTTCGGGAATGTGTTCGACGAGCAACGGCAGGTTGGCGACGGTCAGGTCGTGGCCGGCATTGACGGCCAGGCCAAGGCCGATCGCGATCTCCGCAGTGCGGCCCAGCTCGATCGCGATCCGCTCCGCTTTCTCCGGATCGTCGTAACAGCCGCCATAGGGTCCGGTATAGAGTTCTATGCGGTCGGCCCCGGTCTCCTTCGCAAGCTTCAGCGCCTCCGGGTCGGGTATGCCGTCGGCAAACAGCGAGACGCGGAAACCTCTCTTCTTCAGCCGCCCGACGACGTTGCCGAGCAGGTTATGGCTCTTGCGAAAATCCCATCCATGGTCGGAGGTCGCCTGCGCCGGATCGTCCGGCACCAGCGTCACCTGTTCCGGTTCGTGCCGCTCGACCAGTTCGAGAAACGCCTCGTTCGGAAAGCCCTCCATGTTGAATTCCGCAGCCGGAAACTCGTCGTCGATCAGGTCGCGGATCGGCTGGAGATCGGAAAAGCGGATATGCCGCTGGTCCGGACGCGGGTGAACGGTCAGTCCGCTCGCCCCCGCCTGCAAGGCGGTGCGCCCGAGGCCGGTCACGGATGGCCAGGGGAGATCACGCCGGTTGCGCAGCATGGCGATGGCATTGAGATTTACGGAGAGCTTTGCAGGCATATCGGAACTTTCAGACGAGACGCCCCAATTTGCACAAGGGGCCGAATGATGGCTACGCCGCTGTTCTACCGCAGTTTTCAGGAAACAGGAATCGCTCATTCGCGGTTCTGCGCAGCGCGCCTCTTTGACAGCGGTCAGATACGTTGATATCAACTTAATCGCCGAGTGCACCATATCGAACCGGAGGAGTGAGACATGACCATGCAGACGACGCCGATCGCCGCTAAGGAGCTGGCAGCGCGAAACCGCGCCCGCTTTCCCAACGAAAGTGCCGACTACCGCCGGGCGCGCAATGCGCTTCTCGCCGAGGAGATCGAATTGAGGCGCCACATCGAGCGGGTGTCGGAGCTGCGCAGGCGACTGCCGCCGGGCGGCGAAGTGACCAAGACCTATCGTTTCGAGAGTGAGAACGGACCCGTTACACTTGCCGATCTCTTCGGCGACAAGAATACCCTCATCATCTACAGCTATATGTTCGGACCGCAGCGCGAAAGGCCCTGCCCCATGTGCACCTCCCTGATGGCCGGCTGGGAGGGAAAGGTGCCCGATATCGAGCAGCGCGTGGCACTCGCCATGGTCGCCCGTTCGCCGGTGGAGAGACTGCTCGCTGCAAAGAAGGCCCGCGGCTGGACGCAATTGAAGGTTTATTCCGATAGCGACGGCGCCTTCACCCGAGACTATGTCAGTGCCGAGGATGAGGACGTTCCGGGCTACACGGTCTTCACGCGGAGAGACGGAACGATCCGGCATTTCTGGAGTGCGGAGATCAGCGGCGAGATGGCCGATCCGGGCCAGGACCCGCGCGGCGCACCCGATCCCGACCCGTTATGGACCCTGCTCGACACCACGCCCGAAGGCCGGGGCGCCGGCTGGTACCCGAAACTCGAATATAGCAGCGGCGGATGATCCGGCCGTCTTAGGGACCGTCGCTGCCCGTCCGTAGAGGACCGCGCAGGCGACGGCCGCGCGCGCCCGCGAATCGATGCATTTCTGCTGCTCAGCCGGAAAAACGCGCACTTTCCGACGCGCGGCCTGACAACCACCATCTTTGGGCCTAAGTTTCGAATCAGGTTAAGGTTGCTTATGTTCTAAAACATTTTTCCGGCATTGAGCCGCATCTTTTCTTGGAGCCATCGATGACGCCAGCCGAAAGGCCATGCAACGAGACGATCCGGCGAGCGCTCGCCCGGATTCTCGACAGCAATGGCTTTCAGCGCTCCGAGCGGCTGCGCGCGTTTCTCGCCTATGTGGTGGAAAAGGAGATGCTCGGTGAAGGCGCCCAGTTGAAGGGCTACTCGATCGCCATCGATGTTTTCGGACGCAGTCAGACCTTCGATGCGGACAGCGATCCGCTTGTCCGCGTCCATGCCGGCAAGCTGCGCAAGCTGCTCAAGGCCTTTTACGAAACGGACGGCGCCGACGAAGAATGGCAGATCGTCATGCCAAAGGGGACCTATGTGCCGGAGTATCGCCGGCAGTCGTCCAGCGTGCCTGTGGCTTCAGGTCACGATACCGCGGGCGCCCGCAGCCGGCAGTCCGGGCGCAGGCCGCCCTGGCAGCCCGCCCCCTTCTCCTCTCCCTGGGCCGTGCTCACGGTGCTGCCGCTTCTCCTTTTTGCTCCTCTGCCGGAATCGGAAATGTCGCTCGACATCGATGCCGAGGCCAAGCTCGTCAATGGTCCGATGGCCGCGGTCCGGGGGCTTCCCTCCGTCAGCATCAGCGTTACCGGCCCGCAGCACAAGAGCACCGGGCGATTTGCCGCCCAGTTGCGCGAGGCGGCGCTTCGACATGGAACGCTTGCGAAGGCAAGCGCGTCCGACGGCGGCCGTGAGCCGGCTTCCGGCAATCAGGCGCTAGCATTCTCCATCGCGCTCGCCTGGTATGACGCGCCTGCGCCGGGAATCCGGGTCACACTTTCCCACGACGGCGAAGGCATTCCCCTGCGCCAGGACTTCATCACCGCGGACAGGCTCGATAGCGAGGCCGACATCCTCTACGAAAGCACCTCGCTTGCGGCGCAGCTTTTCGCTCTGGACGGCGAAATCTATGCTCATGCCGCACTGGAGGGCCTGCAAAGCACGCTGATGCAATGCATGTCGGCGACCGCGCGGTACCGCAAGCTGCTGACGCGCGACAGCTTCCAGGAGGCGTGGAACTGCCAGCAGAAGCTGAAGCCGCTCAAGGGCGACGAGCCCTTCTTCATCCTCTCGGTAAGCAATCCGCACAAGATCAACGGTCACTGAGCTCTTCACAGGTGGTTCTTCACCCGGCGAGCCGCCCCCAAACGGAAATATGACCAGCTCACAATCACGGCCGACATCATATGTTGCCATTGGTGATCGGTGATCAACTGGCCCGAGAGTTGTTTTCACTCATAGGCAGCGGTAGTATTTACCGACAGTCCGCACGTCTTTTCAGATGGACCGCGTGTTTTGCCGAGAGGCAGCTTCCAATGGAATAGAAGAACCCTCTTCTTACGAGGGAGATATTCGGAAGTCCTTTTCCATTCGACGCCACTTAATGGCGCCTCCTACGATCTGTATTTCATACGGGCGGAATGCTTGGAGGAAGAAATGAAGAATTGCACGATCACTCTCGCTCTCGCAGCCTGCCTCGCCTTATCCGGCTGCCAAACCGCCTCGATGACCGGGGGGCGGACCGGTGAGTTCGGCTGTATCGCGGGCACCGTCGGTGGCGCGGTCGTCGGTGGACTGGCCGGCGCGACCATCGGCTCGGGAACCGGGCAGCTCTGGGCCGTGGGCGGCGGTGCCGTACTCGGCAGCGCAGCGGGCAGCGCCCTGACCTGCACCTGACCCAAAGGAGCAGGGTGATGAAAAGACCAGTCCTCGTGGCGGCGTTCGCGCTTTCCCAGGTGATTGCAGCGGCGGCGCAGGATCAGCCGATGGCCATGAACCAGGGCCAGATGAATCGGCTGGACCGTGACGGGAACGGGGCCGTCGACCGGCCGGAATACCAAGCCTTCATGACCTCGGCCTTCGGGAACCTGGACAGGAACAAGGACGGAAGTCTGCGCTCGGAAGAAGTGGCGCAGGTTCTGAACGCGCAGCAGTTTGCCGCGACAGACGCCAATCGTGACGGGAAGCTCAGCCAAACCGAGTTCCTGAACAGGGTCATGGCCGACTTCAAATCGGCCGACAGAAGCGGCGACGGCAGCCTGCAATAGGCACCGGCGCCGCTCGGCGGTTCAGTCGCGATGCCGTTGCGGAGCAAGCGCCATCGTCTGCGCATAGGCCATGGGCGACCGGCTGCCGGGCATGTTCTCGTCGAGCACCAGGGTCTTCACGTCGTCGGAGCGGACGTCCAGCGCAATGACGCGCTCGAGCTTGTCGATCTGCCATACGGCGTAGCCGAGTTCGGGAACATATCCGCAGTCGCATCCGCAATCCCCGCCGAGGATCTTTCGCGGCTCTTCCGGCAAATACATGATCTGCGGCTTCGGCAACTTGTAGCAATGCCCCTCATAGGCATAGCCGTATATCACGCCGATGCTCTTGATATATCGTTCGCCGCCCTTTTCGAAATTCTTCGCCGGTATGTTGACGCTGACCGGAAGCTGACTGAACTTCAGCTCATCATCGAATATGGCGAGGACGATCTGCTGCTTTAAGATACCGGCAAGAACGTCGTTGTCGACCGTTCCGATCGCCGCCTCCTTCACTATTCTCACGAGCGTATTCAGGTCTTCGTCCCGAAGCGAAGTTTCGCGTAGCGACGATTTGATTCTTTGCAGGATCTGCTCGTCCGTGATCTTGAATATCTCCTCTCGGGTTGCCGGTCGCCCGTAGAGGCGTACTTCGCTCGGATTATACGTATCGTAGACTGGTCCGGACAGGCCGTCCGGCTCTCTGCCCACTCCGGGATGGCTGCTGCAATTGCTCATCTTCCTCTCCTTTTCTGTCCCCTATCTCGAGCTGATGATTTCACGCCATGCGAAATTCGCCTCCAGAACTCCGGCGGCCGTTCCATCGGCAGCCGCAACGATAGCGGCCGCGGCCTGATCCAGCCGCAAGGTGTCCGGATTGACCGACCGCAGCGAAGCTGCAAGGGCCTGCCCCACCGCGTCGCGGGCCGACCGTAGCGCAAGTCCGAAGATCATCGGCTTGATCCGGAAAGCCTCTGCCGTCGTCTCACGGAACCGGTCGAAATCATCCTGCTCCAGATGCCGGAGGTCGATATCGAGCAGCCGGATGTCGGCGCAGTCGCGTGCCACGAGCTCGCGGTGATAGAGTTCCACGACCGAATCGAAGATCGCCCCCACGAATGGCAGTGCGCGGTCATGCACTTCGCGCGTAACCTCCGACATGCGGCGGAAATTCGTGGCGAGACGGATCTGGGTTTCCGGACTCGTCTCGGCGAAGCGGTTGAGCTCGTTGTAGAGCAGGAGGTTCCCTTTCGTCCGCCGGAGCAGCCTGTCGATCGCGGAATCGAAGTGCAGGAACGAGATCAACGACACCAGATCTGAAAAGGCCTCGGAAAAGGAGAAGAAGTCGTCTCCGCGCGACACAGCCGTCGGGATACCGGTTTCCGAAAGAAAGATGAGATGTCCGGTTTCGTGAGCGATGGTGTCGAAATTGAGCGCGTAGGGCCGCCTTATTCCGTCGATGTCGGAACAGCCAAGCTCCAGGAAGCCGTAGCCTGCCTGGGCGTTGTCCCAGTTCACGAAGGCAACGATCTCGAGCCGCGGAAAGGTCTGGTCGAAGAACCAGCGGACCGGTCTGCCGAGATAACTCTGCCAGATGTTGAGAACGAAATGCACGCACGCATAGGCATGAACCGGAAGGAACGCCCGGGAGTCGGGAGACAGGTTGTCGAAATGCAGATCCGGACCCGGTCCCACCGGTGCACGGGCGGCGCCGTGAAACGGCGGCAGCCGGTCGAAGCCGTAGGGTTCCTTGTCATCGAGCGGATCGACGACATACATCGTCGCGTCGCTCGGCCCTTCGCCGATCTCGTCCCTCGGTATCGGCAGCCAGACGCGGTCCGGTTTTTCATAGCCCGGGATAAAGGGGGGCTGAGGGAAAATCCAGAACCGCGTGCCCAGGCGTGAATCGCCGGACCCGAGGGCTTCGTCTCGAAGCAGACGCATCGCACACTGCCCCCCGGAATAAAAATGCCTAAATTATGGTTTCAATTTATAGGTGTTCACCAAATTCGAGTCAATGCCGCCAGCCTCCAGGTCGCGGAGGAAGGTGTTCGTCGCGATCCAGTCGCCATCTTGCTCTGTGCCACGATGCTGCGCCAGAAGGGTTGGTGCTTGCTGGAGCGCCAGGATCGCGTCGTGCCTCTTCTGTCCGATCATCTGCTGCCGCAGTTCCCTGCTTCTCTCTTGAGCCCAGCCCGCGGCCTGCAAGACCGCAGAAAGCGAGCGCTCCCGGAAGTTCATGTTTCTCGCGATAGTTGTAAGACGGTCGCGTTCCGAAGGGCTGACAGCACCGAGGCGCGACCACGCGGAAAAGGTTCGCTGCAGGTCGACAAGGGCATCCGTCAAAGGCAGAAAGCCGAGTTCCGGCGGTCCCGAATGTACGGCGACCGCATCGTCGGGCGCAGGGCTGGAAAGAGGACCACGTCCGAAGCGTCGATACCACCTGTAGATGAGACCAACGCCGATCATGCCGAAAGCGTCAAGCTCCGCGGCCCTGAGTGCGCCCATGCTGCCGGCGCCGATGAAGACGATCCCTTGCGCCATCGCCCAGAGAATTTCCTTGTGCCGGACAGCCGGTCTGTCCTCGAACTGCCCGTCGATCAGAATCATGGCCCGAGGGCGAAAGGCATGTGCCGCAAGCAGGACATCCCCCTGCGCAGCCGGCTGCAGATAAATCGCGTCGAGGACTTTCTCCGCCTCGGAAAGACGAAGAGTCGGACCGAGAAACACCAGGATCGGATTGTCGCCTCGGCCGGCCATCACATACTCATCGCAGAACGAAAAAGGGAGAGGCTCCGGGAAGAACGGTTCGCACGCAATGGACGCCCGCCTCCTCGTCGGCGCCCACGGGAATGGCCAGCACAGGTCCAAGACCGGCTTCGACCACCCGGTCTAGCAATGTACCGGGGTCCGGAATCGTCGCGGACGTCGCCTCTCCGCGCTTCGGCGCCGCATCGGCGAGGACGAGCTCGCGGGCCCTCGCCACCGCGGCATCGGTGCTCCTGCGGTAATGTTCCCTCGTCTGGTCGTCACGGGCGCCGGAGATCGCCCCTGCCCTGGCCGAGAGCGCTTCCAGCATTGCGCTTGCCGCCGCCATTTCGATGGTTGGCCCGGCGGCGTAGCCTTCCGTCGGCAACGCAAGGATCGGTTCCCCGAGCCCGGCCTCGACCGTCTGACACCAGACGACGGCAACAGCCGCCGGCGACGGAGCGAGCCACAGTGCAAACGATATCCCGCGAGCGCCCGCGAGCGATCGGATATGATCCACCCCGTCGCCGAGTCCGCAGGGCGCAATGCGCCACCGGTCGAAGAAGCCGTGCGTCCCGAATGCGCGTGCGATCGCGTCCCGTTCAAGGCATTCCCATAATCCGTGCAGGAAAGCACCATGGGGGCTCGTATGGCAGGCAAGCCCGGTAGTCGTCCGCAGAAAGACGCCGTCATGGGCCGGCTGCGGTTCGCTGTAGCGCGTATGCACAAGTTCCAGCGGCACCGGGTGCGCCGAGCCGCCGACGACATCGATACCTTCGATCCAGGCAATTGTCCTTTGCCGCCATGTCCCGCGCCAATCGGGAACCACGAGGTTTTCGAAAAGGCCGTCGGTGACTTCGAGTTGGTCGGCCGTCGCCAGAAAGGTCCGCTCCGTCGGAACAGCCTCGGCGAAGTAACGCTCGAGCGATTCCATCAACGCGCCGACTGCCGCCTCGGCCCTCGACAGACCGCGTCCGAGAGATGTGACCTCTGAAAGCGCGGCGGGTCGCACGGCCTGCATCACCGGCAGGCCGAGCCGATCGAGGCCCGTCAGGTCGCCCAGCCGTGTAATGCGGGCGCGGCGGCAGAGTGGCGCCAGGGCGGCGAGACAGCGCTCCAGGCTCCCCTCGACCGGGCGATCCGAAAAAGGCGCCTTCTGCGCGGAAACGATCGAGGCATGGAGATCAGCGAGGGCCGCGCGTGCGCCGTCGTTCGATTTCGCACCGTTTCGTTCAGCGCCCGATAACAATGCCGAGCTCCCGCATCGAATGCCTCGCTCTCCTGGCGAGCGCCGTCGCCCCCTGGCTTTCCGCGATTTCAACGGCGCAGCGCAGGTCTACAGCGACGGCATCCTTCCGCTCGCCTGCCCGCGCCCGCAGAATTGCGCGGCACCGGTGCAACTCCGCCAGCCAATAGGCGTGGCCGGTTTCCTCCCCCCTGCCGATCGCTTCGTTGACGACCTCGATCGCCGGTTCGATCTTGCCTGCAAGGCCCAGCAAGGTAGCGTGCATGCAGAGATAGATCGGCAGATCCGCCACCGCCCCAAGTTCGCGCAGAAGCGACAGACCGTTCTGAAATCTCGCATGGCCACTCGCAAGGCTCGTGCGGTGCGCCTCGGCCCACCCGCTGAAAAGAAGCGACAGGCCGGACAGGGACTGCATCTTGTGCCTCTTGGCGAAATCCGCCATTCGCGCCGAGACCTCAGTGAGCCTTTCGAAATCGTCCCGGTAAAAAGCAGACACCGCCTCGGTATCCAGGGAGTGTGCCTTGCTGTGCGCATGCGCTATCCGGTCCGTGAAAGCGATCATTCTCGATAGCGCCGCGTCCGAGGCCTTCGTGCGCCCCGTGAGCCATAGGGAGAGTGCGAGTTGGCCGAGGCCACAGACCTTCGCATCATGCCCGCCGAACTCCGTTCGGCTGTCTTTGGCGCGCTTCTCGTCATAGAGCGCCAGGCCGGCCTTGATCGCATCCTGCGTTTCCCTGTGGCGGCCGAGATTGAAATCGATCGCCCAGATGCAATGATTGACCTGAAGCTGGATTTCCGGCTCGTTGGCCTTCGACAGCATCGACCGCACCTCCAGGGCACGGTCGTGCATCACCCGAAAATCGGACCCGGTGAACCACCACCCCCAATAGATCGGAAACCACTTCGACTGTTCCGACAAGGGACGACGGCGGGCAATTTCCACGCCCTCCTCGTATAACCGCCGGGCCGGCGGCGAGTTAAGTCCTACCAGACCGGCCACGACCGGACCGAGGGCCGTAAACGCCGAAAGCTTCAGAGGTTCGGCAGTGTCGATCTCGCTCATTTGGCCGCAGAGATCCAGGGCATGCTCCAGAAACTGCCTCGCCTCTATCATTGCGGACCGGCTCGAACTCTCCTTTCCCGCGGCGATGAACAAGGGGACAGCCTCTTCGACAAGCCCCGCCCTTTCCGCATGCTCGGCAAGCGCACCGGTATCGATCCAGGGCGCCATGCCACGATTTTGGTTGACCGCTGTGAAGAGCCGCCGATGCAGCACCTGCCGCTGCTTGCGCAGCACGGCGTTGTAGATCGTCTCCTGGATCAGCGTATGCCGGAAGCCATAGGCGGTCCGCCCCGGCACCCTTATCCGCGTCAGGAATCCCGTCTCGCAGAGAGTATCGGCTGCGTTCGCAAGCGCGCTCTTGCCGAAATCCGGCAAAAGAGCCCGGAGCAGCGGCAGCGTCACCTGCGTGCCCGCGACTGCCGCCGCGCGCGCGACCTCCCTGGCCGTACCCAACTGCTGCAGGCGGGATTCCAATATCGACTCGAACGCCGACACATGCGACGGGTTGGCGCTCTCCGACAGGCGCATCGTGTCGGGCTCGACATTTTGCGACACCCATTGACAGATCTCCTCGATGAAGAGCGGAACGCCGCCGGATATCCGTTCGGTCGCGTCGAAGAGATCGGGAAGCAACGCCAGGCGGTGCTCCGGCCATTTTGCCTTTATCGCCAGCCTGGTTTCATCCGAATCGAGCGGCCGCAACGCAAGCCGCGTCGGATTGGCGGCGTCGAGCCATTCCGAAGCATAGGAAGGGCGCGACGTGGTAACGAGCAAGACGGGAAATTTTGCAATGATCCTCGCAGCTTCGCCAAGCAGGTCACGGGATGTCGGATCGATCCAGTGGACGTCCTCGACAGCCACCACCGCCGGCCCGCGTCGGCACACGGCTTCCAATGCACGGAGCAGGGCTCGATGAGCCTTCTCGCGGATCGCCTTCGGATCTTCGTTCGACTGCAGACGGCTACCCTGCGCCCCAAGCAGGTAGGAGAAGACATCGACGACCTCCGCATCCCTGATACCGTTGCGTTCGAACAGCGCCGCCACGGCGGCGGCCGTCGGACCCATCTGCCCTGCGCTCCCCGACACCGCCTCCGGGAGATTGTTCAAGAGAGGATGAAGGGTCGAGCGGAAACCGCCGGGCAGGCATTGGAAGAAGAGAAGCTTGGAACGCTTCGCGCGCGTCCGTCTGCGAATTTCCCTGAGAAGACGCGATTTGCCGATGCCGGCGTCCCCTTGGATCAGGACCACGGAGCCTTGTCCCGCAAGGACGCCGTCCCAGAGTTGCCCGATGGTATTCAGTTCGTTCTCACGGTTGATCAGCGGCCCGCCCATCCGTCCGAAGGCATAGAAGCGGTCCACCCCCACTTTATGGCCGAGCGCCCGCCACACTTTCTCAGGCGCTGCAAAGCCCTTGAGCTCCTTGCTGCCCTGAAACACGAAAGCATAGGATCTGCCTGCAAGATGGCGTGTCTCCTCGGAGACCAGAACGCTGTTCGGCGCCGTGATGGCCTGCAGCCGGGCAGCCATGGCAAGGGCCGCGCCTGTGACCGGTTCGCGAGTCCAGCCTTCGCGGGATCCTTCGAGAACGAGGGCAACGGACGTGGCGATGCCCACGCGGACCTGCAGATCGTCCTGCCCTGCCTCGCGGCCGACGCGCTTGCACGCCTCGACGATCCCGAGCCCCGCGCGGATTGCGAGCGAGGCGGCGTCCTTCGCCTCGAGTTCGATCGGGAAGAGCGCAACACCGCCGTCGCCGGCCTCGTGCTGCATCACACCGGAATGCGATGCGATGGCTTGCTTCGAGGCAAGCTGAAAGGCGGACATCAGCTCCTGGTAATCCTCGATATCCATCACGTGCATCAGATCGGTCGACCCGACCAGATCATAGCAAAGCGCCGTGACGATACGCCGCTCGCCGCCACGCACGGAAGAACCGCCCGGGCGCTTCCCGCGCTCGGCCGCTCGCCGTGGTGTGTTTGTCCGGCTCTCGCGCAGCATGCACCACTCCCGCATTCGCCAGCCAGGTCCGCTCAGACGCGCGGCGCTGCTTAAGGGCGACCTGTCTGTCTCGCATTTTCCGACGTGATCCCGACCTGACGTGCGAAAAATATCACCCCTGACTGCACGCGGTGTCGGGACCGACTCGGGGAAGGCTGATGGCCCGTTAGATCAATGTCAATCGGCGGGCAGTTGCAAAACGCGCAACCGGGCAACCTTTCCCCTTCGATGAGCGTTAGGACGCGCCTTCTTGTGTTGCAAAGACAATGCCGTAATCGCAGGCGGCACTGGATTGCCGCACGGTTTGAGCGCAACCTTGAAAAGAAAGACGGCGCGCAGGCACCCGGCGCCTGGAGGATGATTTTCGTCAGATCTGCATCAGGAGACGATCGATGGCACGCACTCCCGCGAAATACTGCGATCTCGTCATGAAGGGCGGCATCACCAGCGGTATCGTCTACCCGAACGCCGCTCTGGCGCTTGCGCGGGACTACCGGTTCAAGAATATCGGCGGCACGTCGGCCGGAGCGATCGCAGCTGCGGCTTGTGCGGCGGCTGCAGTCGGAGACCGGCGGAAGCAGACGAAGGCGGCGATCGCTGAACCGGAGGAGCGCGTCGGTTTCGAAGGCCTTGCGAAGGCATCGGCGAATCTCGCCTCGCCCGGGTTCATCAAGGACCTCCTCCAGCCTGCGGCCGGCGCAGGCCAGGCATTCCGCTTGCTCGTCACACTCGCCGGCAACACCGGCGTTCTTCGCAAAGGCGTTGCGCTTCTTGGAAGCGTCGTTCGCATCGCACCCGTCGAAACGCTGCTGCTGCTCGCGGCACTCGCGGGTCTTGCTTATGCTGTCGGGGGGCAAACAGGCATGATAGCCGCAGCTTTGCCGGCTGCGATCTGCGCCTATCTGGGAGGGGCGGTGTTCGCGGTACTGCGCATCGCTCGTGTCCTGCGCCGCAATCTGATGGGCCTCTGTACCGGCACGGCACCGGATCAGCCCGCCCGCCGGCCAAGGATGGTCTTGACCGATTGGCTTCACGAAACCCTGCAGGCACTGTCCGGCAAGGCTTCGGGCCAGCCCCTCACCTTCGGCGATCTTTGGACGGCGGAGCGCTACCCCGGCGAACCGGGCTCCGACCGCGCCGTTACCCTGAAGATGATCACAACTGGCATATCGCACCAGGAGCCGCGCAGCCTGCCGTTCGAAAGCGCGCTTTTCTGGTTCCGGCGCAAGGAATTCGAAGCGCTTTTTCCGAAGGTCGTCGTCGACTGGATGGTAGAGAAGGCCGGGGAGCCGGTCACCGTGGCGGGTGAGGATTACTATCTGCTCCCGCATGGCGCCGACATGCCGGTCCTCGTCGCAACACGGATGAGCCTCAGCTTCCCCCTCCTGATCAGCGCGGTGCCGCTGCATGAGCCGGCCCGCCGCGAAAGCCTGCCGGGATCCGACGGAGAAAACGAAGCCGAAGATACGACTTCGGACGAGGACGAACAGAAGACCGTATTGGACAGCACGGAAGCGTTGACCACCGGCGGCAAGAAGCGCAGGGCGAGGCCCGCCGCGTTCCGGATCTGCTGGTTCTCCGACGGCGGCATCAGCAGCAACTTCCCGATCCACCTCTTTGACCGAGCGCTGCCGCGATGGCCCACCTTCGCCATCAATCTCGTTTATCCGGAGACCTCCGATACCGGCTCGCGGCCGGAGGTCTTTCTGCCGGAGAACAACCGGCAGGGATGGCAGCGGCACTATCAGCCGATTGCGCGCAAGTCGGCAGTCCACGAACTCTGCGCCTTCGTCTTCGCGATTGTCGCGACCATGCAGAATTGGCGCGATCTCCTCCAGTCACGCGCGCCCGGGCATCGCGAACGCATCGTCCACGTCTCGTTGAGTCCGCTGGAAGGCGGCCTGAACCTCGCCATGTCGAAGGAGGTCCTCGCGGCCGTCTCGAAAAAAGGCACGGCCGCCGGCGAGGCATTCGCCCGGTTCTCCTTCGAGAACCATTACTGGATCCGGTGGCGCAATCTCGCCTCGGCGCTCCAGCGCTACACCATCGACATTGCCGCGAGCGACGCCTACCGGCCGAAGATCCCCGATTACGAGCCCGCCTATGCGCTCGCCCACGACGCCACGTCGAAGCCGCCCTCTTACCGCTTCGCAAGCAAGGCGGAGCGCGAAGAGGCGGCGCGGCTTCTCGAAAAGCTGATCGGTGAGGGAGAGAAATGGAGCGGTGAAGGCCCCGACCTGACGAAGACCGCCCCGCGGCCGCTGCCGCAACTGCAGATCGCACCGACTTATTGAAAGAGTGAACGACCGCGCGACAGCCCCTCATCCGCCTGCCGGCACCTTCTCCCCGCGAGCGGGGCGAAGGAGACTCGCGGTGCACGCTCGAGTTCATCGGGACTGAGTGCATGCCGCTTGTCCCTTCTCCCCGCTTTGCGGGGAGAAGGTGCCGGCAGGCGGATGAGGGGCCAAATCCCCAATTCGGGTGAGGGGCAACGGCTGGAGGCATGAAGGAAGGCCGAGGCCTCACCGCACGATCGTCAACCGCTCGGCGGCGCGTGTGATCGCCGTGTACAGCCAGCGTTCGCGCGTATCGCGGAAGGCCCAGCTCTCGTCGAAAAGCACGACGTTGTTCCATTGCGAGCCCTGGGCCTTGTGCACGGTCAGCGCGTAGCCGTAATCGAACTCGTCGTAACGCTTGCGCGTGGACCAGGGGATTTCGACCTCGACGTCCTCGAAAGCCGCCTTCAGGAGCTTGATCTTGGCGGCGCCGCGATCCATGTCGTCGTCTTCCGGGCGGATCATCAGGTTGATCCCTGGCTTGACCGTCTCCTTGGACGAGCTCATCACCTGCCAGAGCGAGCCGTTGAGCAGGCCTTTGGCCGGATCATTGCGAAGGCATACGAGCTTATCGCCGGACTGCGGATACTCGCTTGTAAAGCCTTTCAGTTCGCGAAGCCGCTGGTTGTAGCGCCGCCGCGTCCTGTTGGTCCCGACCAGCACCTGGTCGGCTTCCAGCACCAGAGGCTGTGTCACCTGCCCCTTGGAGATGACCTGGGCGGTGCCGTAGTCGCCGTGCATGATCTCCTTGCCCTCGCGCACCTGCATGGCGAGCTGGATGATAGGGTTGTCCCTCGCCTGGCGATGGATATCCGTCAGGAGAAAATCCGGTTCGTGATTGGTGAAGTAGCCGCCGCCGGAAACCGGCGGCAATTGTCCGGGATCGCCGAGAACGAGGATCGGCGTGCCGAAGCTCATCAGATCCTTGCCGAGCGCCTCGTCCACCATCGAGCATTCGTCGACGATGATCAGCGCCGCTTTCGCGACGGGGCTCTGGCGGTTGATCGCGAACATCGGCGCGATCGACGTCTTGCCGGTCTCCTCGTCCTCCACTTCCTCCTCGCCGCGCGGGCGGTAGATCAGCGAGTGGATGGTCTTGGCGTTCGTGGCTCCTTTGGAGCGCAGCACCTGCGCGGCCTTGCCGGTGAAGGCGGCGAACACCACCTCGCCATCCACATTTTCTGCGAAATGGCGGGCGAGCGTGGTCTTGCCGGTGCCGGCATAGCCGAACAGCCGGAAGAGCTGAGAACGGCCTCCCTTCAACCATTGCGAAACGGCCTTCAGGGCCTCATCCTGTTGCGGAGCGAACTGCATGACCTTGAGTGTCAGGATTCGGCCGCCCGGCGCAAGTGCGGATTTGGCCGGCCAGCCGACGAAGCTCGTGAGGCGCGCTGCCATGCGGCGGCCATCACCTGCGCAATCACCGACTTTGCGGCCAACTTCCGGCAAAACGGGCTGTGGCACAGTTTTTTGCACTGCACCTTGAATTGGGGCGGCCGATCCTGCTACCAACGGTACGCTGCATACAGTGTGCAGGAAGCCGCGCCGCCCGCCGGAGAAGACCTTGAAGCCGGAACAGCCCTCAACTCCGATGCTGCCCAAGAACGGCGGACTGGGACGTCTGTCCGCCGTTTGGCAGTGGTGCCTGCTGGCCTTGCTTTCCGCCGTCTTCGCCGGCGTCCTAGAAATGATCGGAATTCCTGCGGGCCTGCTGATGGGGCCGATGATCGCCGGTGCGCTCGTCGGCATGAATGGCGGAACGATCCGGCTGCCGCGACAGCTCTTCTTTTGCGTTCAGGTCGTGCTGGCGATGATGATCGCCGCTTCGATGAGCCCCGATCTTCTCGTGACCTTTTCCGGCAATTGGCTCCTGTTTCTTGCCATAATTCTGTCGGTCATCGGCGTCAGCACGCTCTGCGGCTGGACGATCACCCGGATGGGCATCCTGCCGGGAACGACCGCGATCTGGGGCTCGTCGGCGGGCGCTGCCTCGACGATGCTCCTGATGGCCGATGCGTATGGCGCGGACGCCCGGCTCGTCGCCTTCATGCAATATCTGCGCGTCGTCTTCGTTGCCAGCACTGCGACCATCGTGTCCCATCTCTGGGTGAGCGGCGTCGAAGCCGAAACGGCAACTCACTGGTTTGCCCCGATTGCCGGTTTGCCATTCTTCATGACGCTCGCCGTCGGAATCGCGAGCGGCATCCTTGGCAAGATATTGCGTGTACCGGCCGGCGCCTTCCTCGTGCCCTTTGCAATCGGTTCGGCCCTCAACATTACCGGAACGCTTACGATCGAACTGCCGCAATGGCTGCTGGCGCTCTCTTTCGCGATGCTCGGCTGGAATATCGGCCTCGGCTTCACGCGGGCAATTCTGGCGCACGCCCGCCGCGCCCTGATGCCGACGATCGTCTCCATCGTCGTGCTGATATCCTTTTCCGGTCTTCTTGCGCTGTTGCTCATCAAGGTCGCGGGCATCGATCCGCTGACCGCCTATCTCGCGACCAGCCCCGGCGGACTCGATTCGATCGCGGTCATCGCCGCCTCCAGCAATGTCGATCTCCCCTTCGTGATGGCCTTGCAGACCGCCCGTCTGCTCATAATCACGCTGATCGGCCCCGCCCTCGCCCGCTTCGTCGCCGACCGGGCGTGAGTGAATTCAAGCGGCGGCTCTTACGTCGAACTCGAAATGGATATTTTCGTAGGGAAATTCGATCCCCTTGTCGGAACGCTCGACAACGCCGGAATTGATGAGAGTGGTTACGTCGCGATGAACGGCCTGCACATCGCGGCCAACACGACGCGCGAGTTCCCTGATCGACAATGCGCCCTGTCCGGCCAATGTCTTGACGAGAGCGAGACGGGACGGGGCGAGGATGCGGTGCATATCCTCATAACTGGCGAAATTGAGAGTGGAATTGGCCTCGGGGTCTTTTCCCTCCGAGGCGAGCTTGGCGGCAACTGCGATCCTGTTGCGGATATCGTCCATGCCGCCCAACCGAACAATGAGTGTATTCATAGGGCCATCCTTTCGCCTTTCACCACGAGGGCGAGCCGATACTTGTACAGGTGAGCGCTGCCCGGAACCGGCGCGGGAACCTGCCAAATGACGATTTCAAAGAACGCCCCTTCGCTTAGGACCGTTCGTTCTTGGATAGCAGGACCGCACTCATGTTATCATGACTAACAACGGAATTTTGTGTTGTCAATGGAAACAACACTCCTTCGTCGAAGGGACCAGCCGCGCGAAAACCCGGCCAGCGCCATCGATCTACCTGCGTCACCGCGTCCGCGTGGTCCGAAGGCGGCAAGCTCCTGCTTGTCCGTATCGTCACTCGCGGCCGGGAATAAATCCAAAGCCCTCCGTGTCTTATCCTCGAACCCGCCCGTGCGCGGTTCTGCGTTGAAGACATCTTGAGGAGGAAACCCATGAGAACGCTTGCGTTGACCATCGCCATTTCCCTTGGCACGGCCGCCGCCGCCTTCGCCGCTCCGCCGGTGAAAACGGTCGAATCAGAGAAAGGCCCTGTGCTCGCCGCCGAGAACGGAATGACGCTCTACACCTACAAGGACGACCAGAAAGGCGTCTCCGCCTGCTATGATGCCTGCGCCAAGAATTGGCCGCCCTTCATGGTGGAAGGCGATGCAGCGGCCGAGGGTGCCTATTCGATCGTTGAGCGAAAGGACGGCACCAAGCAATGGGCGAAGGACGGGATGCCGCTTTATTTCTGGGTAAAGGACAAGAAGATGGGTGACGTTACCGGCGACGGCGTGAAGGGCGAATGGGATGCCGCACGGCCCTGACGGTCCGGAAACAGGGGCGCGGGCCGATCCCGCCGCCCCTGATGCTTTCGAGGAAGAGGTCCTGGAATTGATGCCGGCGCTCAGGCGCTATTCGCGCAGCCTCGCCCGCTCCGATCCCGACGGCGAAGATCTGTTGCAGGACTGCGTCGAGAAAGTGCTCGCAAGACGTGAACAATGGCGGGGCGTGAACCTGCGCGCCTGGGCCTTCACCATCATGACCAATCTTTTTCGCAACGGCCACCGCCGCCGCGCCCAGCATCCCGAAGTGGAGCTCGGCGAGGCGCTCGGCCTTCGTGCGGAGGAGGACAATGCGGATCCCCTGGAGCGGCAACGCCTGATGCGCGGGCTCGAGCGGCTCTCGGCCGACAACCGAGCCGTCTTGATGCTCGTCGTCATAGAGGGTTATCGCTACCAGGACGTGGCCGACATGATGGAAATCCCGATCGGGACGGTGATGTCCCGCCTCTCCCGGGCCCGCCGCCAGCTTGCCGAAGCGATGAAGGACGATAACGTGATCGCCCTGCGGAGACCGAAATGACCGACGAATTCGAAACCGTCTCCGAAGACGAACTGCACGCCTATGTGGATGGCCAATTGAGCCCACCGGAGCGCGAACGCATCGCATCCTGGTTGGAAAGGCACCCGGCAAGGGCCGAAGAGGTGCGCCAGTGGCAGGCCCAGGCGGCGGCACTGAAACAGAATTTCGCCTCCTATGCCCGCAGCGGCGAGAACGATCGCGCGCTGGTAACGGCCCGCCGTTCGGCAGGAAGCACCGGTCTCGCATCACCCGCGCCCACGCTGCGGCGCCTCGCCGCCGGATTTCTGATCTTCGCCGCAGGCGCGCTCGCCGGCGCCTACGCACGCGATCTCATCGTCCCGCAATCGCAATTGGCCGCCGCGGCCTCCGAGGCTCTCCCCAGGCAGGCGCAGTCGGCTTTCCTGATCTATGCCAGCGAAGTGCGCCACCCCGTGGAGGTCGGCGCCGGCCAGCGGGATCATCTCGCCACATGGCTCGGCAAGCGTCTCGACTACGCGCTGAAAATCCCCGATCTTTCGTCGCTCGGCTTCTCGCTCGTCGGAGGACGGCTCATCCCGGTCAATGGCAAGGCGGGCGCGATGCTGATGTATGAAGACGGGACCGGCGGGCGGCTGACGGTGCTTCTCGGCCGCAACACCGAGAACCGCGAAACGAGCTTCCGGATCGCCAGCCAGGGAAATGTCGAGACGTTCTACTGGATCGACGGTGAAATCGGCTATGCCGTCACCGGCGAAGTACCGCGCGAGCTGCTGCAGAAGGTTGCGGACGAATGTTATCGCCAGTTCGAGGGATCAGAGAGCTCTTGATGGAACGGCGGGTGATGCTTCAACGCGGAGGATCGTTCGCGAGCGCAATCGGCGTTCCGTGCGGCGTCCCTTCCGCTGCGCGCTGCCAGCTGCCGACCAGCGCTTCCAGTTCGGGACCGGAAGCGATGGAGAGTTCCGTCACCAGGCGGCTCAGCGCCGCAACCCAGCAATCGTAATAGTCGCTGCCGTCCGCCCTGCGGCCGGGCTTGTAGAGCTCGGCCGAAAGCGCTTCCGCCCATTCGCTCCATGAAAATACGCCCTGCTCATGAAGCCGCACGGTCATGGCGAAGGCGACCGCCTGCCAGGGCTCGGCAAAGACGGGGTCGCCCTCGCGCGATTTCGGCAGTTCCGCCGAAGCCAGAAGCGGGGAACGGGGAAGAGCAGGCGTCGATCTAAGCGTGTTCAAGATAGTTCTCCCAGGCATCGATGGAGACGGTAAGCGTCGGGTCCGCGCCCTCACCCCAGATCTCGCCGGCATCGAAGACCACCGTGTAGAGCCATTGCGGGTTCTCGCCCTTGCCGTGGGCGTTGTCGTCCGGGAAGACGAAGCTGCCCTGCACGGCCTCCACCATGCCTGTCCGGGCGCGGGCGTAGCGCGGCAGGCGCGTGTGGCTCTCCGGATTGAAGTTCTTCGTACGCACACTGTCGCCGGCGGCAAAGCGCGGCGGCGCTTCGACCGGCCGGTCGCATGGCCCGCCCTTGGCGAGCACGCCGGCCACCACGTCCGCTGTGAGCACCCGTTTCGGCTCCCGCCCCTTGTCGAGCATATGGCCGGCATCGAGCTCGGCCTGCGTCACGAAGCCATGGCGCTTGAGAAGCGTTTCCAGGGCTCGAGTCCAGATTTCATAATAGCTCGCGGAGAGATAGGTCGCCGGGGCCAGGCTTTCGCGCGCGTGCCGGCTTTCGTCCAGCGTCCAGGCACCGAAAGCGCCACAGGAAAGCGTGATGCCGAGCGCCCGCTTCTCCCACTCTGCATGGAAAATGGGCTCATTGCGTTCCGGAGCGATCGGGCCCATGCCATGCTGGCCGCCGAGATCATGCGGACCGTTCATCGCACATCCTCCGGCGAAAGGGCGAGCCCGGTGCCGATCATGGAATCGCGCGTCACGAGCTCCGCCAGGGCGTCCTCGCCGAAGCCGTCGGTCCCTTGGGGCCGCTCGGGCACGACGAGGTAGCGGAGCTCGGCCGTCGAATCCCAGACGCGGACCTTCTTTTCAGCCGACAGCTCGAGCCCGAATTCGGCAAGCACGCCGCGGGGATCGATGACGGCGCGCGAACGATAGGGCGGCGCCTTGTACCAGACCGGCGGCAGCCCCAGCACTGCCCAGGGATAGCAGGAGCACAGCGTACAGACGATGAGGTTGTGCGTCTCGGACGTGTTGAACACCGCACGCATGTGCTCGCCCTGGCGCCCGGTAAAACCGAGGCTGGCGATCGCCGCGGTCGCGTCGCGTTTCAGCCAATCGGCAAAACCCGGATCGCTCCAGGCCTTGGCGACGACGCGTGCGCCGTTTCGCGGTCCCACCTTCGTCTCGTACGCGTCGACGATCGCGTCGATCGCCGCAGGATCGATCAAACCCTTTTCCGTCAGCACCGTCTCCAACGCCTTTACCCGGGCTTCCATGTCGGTCAGGTGGTTGTCGTGGTGATGGCCGTGATCGTCGCCATGCCCATGATGACGTTCGGACATTCCTGGCTCCTCTACAGAAGGCTGCTGATCTTAATGCATTGACCCTAAAACGTCCCGTCTCGGCCGACTACCTGAGCATCGGCCAAAGGCTGACGACGAGCAAGACGGCCATGGTGATGTTGAACCATTTGAGTCGCGCAGGTTCCGAGAGCCATTGCCTGAGGGCCGAGCCGAAACCCGCCCAGGTCGAGACGCTCGGCACGTTGACGAGCGCGAAGACGAGGCCGACGACGAGCACGCTCATGAGATAGCTGTCGCTGCTCGTATAGGTGGCCATGGCCGAAACCGCCATTACCCAGGCCTTCGGATTGACCCATTGGAAAGCAGCCGCCTGCAGGAAGGTCATCGGCACCGCATTCGCCCTCCCTTTGCCGAGCGAGCGAGACGTGCCGATCTTCCAGGCGATCCAGACGAGATAGGCACCGCCGGCGAACTTCAGGGCCGTATAGAGGAGCGGCACGGAATGAAGCAGTGCGCCGAGACCGAGCCCCACGGCAATGAGAAGAACGAAGAAGCCGATGCCGATCCCCAGCATATGCGGAATCGTGCGCACGAAACCGAAGTTCACGCCCGAGGCGAACAGCATCATGTTGTTCGGTCCGGGCGTGATCGATGTCGTGAAGGCAAACAGGAACAGCGCCAGAAGCGTATCCAGTTGCATGAGTTCCTCCAAAGCCGCGGGTCTGCCGAGGACGCCGCTGCAAACCTGGGATTCGCATCGAGCAATCTCCCCGGGCGGCGCCCCTACAGCGCCGCGCGTCTGTAGCACTTTGATCTGCTGCATGTTTCCTTTGATTGGTTACGATCAAAGGAAACATGCAGCAGTGGGTCAAGCTAGCTGACCCAAATGCAACCGCCACCCAAATCTTGTCACGGTGACAAACCGAAAGCTGGGGATGCTGCGCAGGCTTGACCCCTAACGTTTTCCATGGGATAGCCACGCCATGTGTGAACATGACACCCACATTGTCGCCCGGTTCGCCGGCATCCCAACAGGCGGGATGCAGGGGCTTCGCACACGCTGACAACAGCGCCGCGCGTTCTATTGCATGCGCAAGCACGCGTAACCCCGCAGCCTCGCCCAAGCGGACGGGGCTTTCTTCTACTGCATGTTTCCTTTGATCGCATTCGATTAAAGGACAAAAACATGCGGCAGATCAAAGTGCTACAGCGACCTTTGCACGTCTGATAAGACGCGCGGCGCTGTAGTTCAGGCGCCCGTCCATCGGCATCATGGAGATGGAAAATGGCACAGAACGTTTACGACAGACCCGAATTCTTCACCGGCTACAGTCAACTCGGGCGATCCCTGCATGGACTCGCCGGCGCTGCCGAATGGCCCGCAATCCGCGCAATGCTGCCCGATCTCAGGGACTTGCGCGTCCTGGATCTCGGTTGCGGCTTCGGCTGGTTCGCCCGCTGGGCGCGGGAGAGCGGCGCGGCTCATGTCCTTGGCCTCGACCTCTCCGAGAAAATGATCGCACGCGCGCGGCAAGAGACGGAGGATCCTTCGGTCGAGTATCGAATCGCCGATCTCGAGCATCTGGTTCTGCCCGAAACGAGCTTCGGCTTCGCCTACAGCTCGCTCGCCTTCCATTACATCGAAGACTTCGACCGGTTGGTGCGAACGATCCATAGGAGTCTCCTGCCCGGATCGCATTTCGTCTTCACCATCGAACACCCGGTCTACATGGCCCCGACGAACCCTGGCTGGTCCACGGACGCCGAGGGCCGCCGCATCTGGCCGCTCGACCGCTACTCGGTCGAGGGAAAGCGTGTCACCGACTGGCTCGCCAAGGGCGTCGTCAAGTATCACCGTACGCTCGGCACGACATTGAACACCCTGATTGCAGCCGGTTTCGCGATCCGTCGCGTTCGGGAGTGGAGCCCGACCGCCGATGAGATCGCCCGCAATCCGGACCTCGCGGAAGAGGTCGACCGGCCGATGATGCTGCTCGTTGCCGCACAAAGGTAGGAGTCGGCTGCGCGGGATGCGCGAGTAGTGTTGCCATCCCTTCGCGCCGCCTTATTGGATAGGGCAAGCGCCGAATTTCAAGAAACATTCCGTAAGGTCGGTTACTTTCGCTTCTGCGCCTTGCCCTTCTTGGCGGGAGCGGCAACTGGATTTGCCGCCTCCTCGGCCTCTTTCTCCAGCCGCATCTGTTTGAGGCGAGCCGTCTTCTTCACACGCGCTGCAGCCTCCTGCTCGATAATGGCGCGTGACGCAATTGTGGCCTGATCCGCGCGATCCGCAGGGTTCTTCTTCTCGGCCTTGAAAATGCGGTTGCCGACGTCCTTCATGCGAGATCCTCCATCAAATTTCAGCCAATAAAAAAGGCCGGGACAGGCCCGACCTTCCTCATCATCTCAACCCGCCGCGCCAGTACATCCGTGGTCACGGGCGGGGAGACAATAATGTCATGAAGTGCCGTGTTAGGGCACAAACGCGCGATCCGTTCAGAGAGCGCGAAGGTTGTCCGCCGAGGTCTTGCCCGAGCGCCGATCCTGCGTCAGCTCGAAGCTTACCTTCTGCCCGTCTTTCAGCGTGGACAGGCCGGCGCGTTCAACCGCCGAAATATGGACGAACACGTCAGCGGCGCCGTCATCTGGCTGGATGAAACCGAAGCCCTTGGTGCTGTTGAACCACTTTACCGTTCCAGAAGCCACGTCGATGTCCTTTCAATAGCCATGGAAAACCGCCACCGCATAAAAACGGTGTATCAAAACCGATGTTGTCAGGATTTTCGTGACGATGCGCCTTGGCGCAGAAACAAATATCGTCGATCAATATCGATACCGAGCTATGTAGGTCATCATTGTGTTTCTTACAAGGCACAATTTCATTTTCTTTCGAGAGAAGACTATCGGCGCGACCGCAGGCGGCGCCCCGGCCAAGGCAGCAATGCTGCAACTAGCTTGTGGACTTTCCCCCAACGGGCCTTAAATCTCCGCACTGGACCAACTCTCAGGACAATCCCCCATGCACGATCCGATCCCGACCATCGCTTTTCCGGACGGCCGTAAGGTTCCCGCGCTCGGCCAGGGGACATGGCGGATGGGTGAAAACCGCGCGAAGTCCGCCGACGAAGTCCGCAGCCTGCAAACCGGGCTCGATCTCGGCATGACGCTGATCGACACTGCAGAGATGTACGGCGACGGCGCTGCCGAACGTATCGTGGGAGAAGCGATCAAGGGTCGGCGCGACGAGGCATTCGTCGTCAGCAAGGTGCTGCCCTCCAACGCCAGCCGGGCGGGTACGGTTGCCGCCTGCGAACGCAGCCTGCGCAATCTCGGCATCGACTGCGTCGACCTTTACCTTCTGCACTGGCGCGGCGGCTATCCGCTCGCCGAGACCGTCGCCGCTTTCGAAGAGCTGAAGAAGGCCGGCAAGATCCGTGCCTGGGGCGTCTCCAATTTCGACGTCGACGACATGGAGGAACTGTCGGCCGTTCCTGACGGCGGCAACGTCGCGGCCAATCAGGTGCTCTACAATCTCGCCCGCCGCGGCATCGAATTCGACCTGCTGCCCCGGTGCCGCGATCAAGGCGTGCCGGTCATGGCCTATTCACCGCTCGACGAGGGCCGCCTTCTGCATGACGCCGATCTGATTCACATCGCCAAGGCGCATCAGGCGACGCCCGCCCAGGTGGCACTCGCCTTTTTGAAGACGTGTTCCGGCGTCATCTCGATCCCGAAGACCGGTTCGCCCGAACGCGCCCGCGAAAACCGCGACGCGATGGATATCCACCTGACGACGGAAAATCTCGCCGAACTCGACCGCCACTTCCCGCCGCCGAGGAGGAAGACGCGGCTGGAGGTGATTTGAGGAGCGATCATGGCGAGCGTTGCCCCGATTGCCCCTCATCCGCCTGCCGGCACCTTCTCCCCGCAAGCGGGGCGAAGGGACAAGCCTCGAACTCTCGCTCCAAAGTACCCTCTCCCCGCGCGCGGTGAGAGGGCTAGTCCTCGGGTTAAACCCGAGGAGAGGGGCAGTCACAGGTACAGAACGTCTCTGTTGCGGTTGAGGGAGCTTCTTCACATCCCCTGGGGCCCGCGGTTCATCGCGGCGATGCCGGTGCGGCAGACTTCGATCAGCCCGAGCGGCTTCATGATGGCGATGAACTGCTCGATCTTGGAAGGCTTGCCGGTGATCTCGAAGACGAAGTGATCGATATTGGCGTCGATGACCGAGGCGCGGAAGGCGTCGGCGAGTCTGAGCGCCTCCACCCGATGTTCGCCCGAGCCGTGTACCTTGACGAGCGCCAGTTCACGCTCGATCGGCCGCTCATGGCCGAGGCCGGCGGCGCGGACCGTGAGATCCACGACCCGGTGCACCGGCACCAGACGTTCGAGCTGGTTCTTGATCTGCTCGAGCACGTGCGGCGTGCCGCGGGTCACGATGGTGATGCGCGACAGATGAGCCTCGTGCTCCGTCTCGGAGACCGTCAGGCTCTCGATATTGTAGCCACGGCCGGAGAAAAGGCCGATGACGCGGGCGAGCACGCCCGGCTCGTTGTCGACCAGAACGGAAAGGGTGTGCGTTTCCGCAAGCTCCGTTTCCTTGGCGATGAAGTAGGCGGAGCCCGTCGGCTGAAGATGTGCATTCATTTTCCTGTTCCTACCCTTATCCTCAAACGAGCTGGCGGCCCTTGGCGTCGATGGCGTTGGCGACCACCTCGTCCGTGGCCTCGTCGGGGAGCAGCATTTCGTTATGCGCCTTGCCCGAAGGGATCATCGGGAAGCAGTTGGCGAGATTGGCGACGCGGCAGTCGAAGATGACCGGAGCCGGAGTGTCGATCATCTGCCGGATCGCATCGTCGAGCTCTCCCGGCTTTTCGCAACGGATGCCGACGCCGCCATAGGCCTCGGCGAGCTTGACGAAGTCAGGCATCGCCTCGGTGTAGGAATGCGACAGGCGGTTGCCGTGCAGGAGTTGCTGCCACTGCCGGACCATGCCCATATATTGGTTGTTCAGGATGAAGATCTTGACCGGCAGGCCGTACTGAACCGCACACGACATCTCCTGGATGCACATCTGGATCGAGGCGTCGCCGGCGATGTCGATGACGAGGCTCTCCGGATGCGCGACCTGGACGCCGACCGCGGCCGGGAATCCGTAGCCCATGGTCCCGAGGCCGCCCGAGGTCATCCAGCGGTTCGGCTCTTCGAAGCCGAAGAACTGCGCGGCCCACATCTGGTGCTGGCCGACCTCGGTGGTGATGTAGGTGTCGCGGTCCTTGGTGAGCTCGTATAGCCGCTGGATCGCATATTGCGGCATGATGACGTCGGCACTCGGCGTATAGGCCAGAGAGTTGCGCGCCCGCCACTTGGAGATCGACTTCCACCAGTCGCCAAGCCGCGTCTGGTCGACCGTCTTGGCCGCAGCCCGCCACAGGCGAATCATGTCCTCGAGAACAGCGGCGACATCGCCGATGATCGGAACGTCGACGCGGACGTTCTTATTGATCGAGGACGGGTCGATGTCGATGTGGATCTTCTTGGAGTTGGGCGAGAAGGCATTGAGCCGGCCGGTGATCCGGTCGTCGAAGCGCGCGCCGATGCAGATCATGACGTCGCAATCATGCATCGCCAGGTTGGCTTCGTAGGTCCCGTGCATCCCGAGCATGCCGAGCCAGTTTTTGCCGGAGGCAGGATAGGCGCCGAGGCCCATCAGGGTCGACGTGATCGGGAAGCCGGTGAGCTCGACCAGCTCGCGCAGGAAATGCGCGGCTTGCGGCCCGGAATTGATGACGCCGCCGCCCGAATAGATGACCGGCTGGCGCGCCGTTTTCATGAGCGCGACCGCCTCCTCGATCTTCTTCAGGTCCCCTTGGGTCTTCGGCTGGTAGCTCTTCTGCGTCGGAACGGCCGAAGGCGGCGTATAGGTGCCGGTTGCGAACTGGACGTCCTTCGGAATGTCGACGACGACCGGACCCGGACGGCCGGACTGAGCGACGCGGAAAGCCTCATGGATGACGCGGGCGAGCTCGTTGACGTCCCTGACCAGCCAGTTGTGCTTGGTACAGGGCCGCGTGATGCCGATCGTGTCGCATTCCTGGAAGGCGTCCGAACCGATCAGCGACGTCGGTACCTGCCCCGAGATGCAGACGAGCGGGATCGAGTCCATCAGCGCGTCCTGCAGCGGCGTGACCGCATTGGTCGCTCCCGGGCCGGAAGTCACCAGCATGACGCCGACCTTGCCGGTGGAGCGGGCATAACCTTCGGCCATGTGGCCGGCGCCCTGCTCGTGGCGGACGAGGATGTGCTGGATATCCTCCTGCTGGAAAATCTCGTCGTAGATCGGGAGCACGGCACCGCCGGGATAGCCGAAGATGTGTTCGACGCCATTGTCTTTCAAAGCCTGGAGAACGATCTCCGCGCCCGTCATCTGGTTCTCAGTTCCGCTCATTGGCCTGCTTCCGTCCCTCGTTCAGGTTTGGGTGAATAACGTGTTTGAAGGCATAAAAAAAGGCCCCGTCAGGAGCCTCGTTCAGCGCATGGGTGGCTACCGCCGGATGGTTACACCATCCTGCCCATGCGCCGTCCCACCACAAGAATAACCGCGAAATTTTTCATGGGGCGATTTGTTAAACGGAAATTCCCCATCCGTCAACGGCTTTGGCGTGACCTGATCGGCAAGGCTTGTGAGCAACCAGTTATTAAACCGCAGCCGCTATCCTGGGACCAGCAAGGAAACAGGCGCCGGATTTCGGTGCGCATCCTGCTGTGATTGGCGTTTTCGCCCGAGGTGCTGCGTTGCTCGAAAGTGGAAATCAATCGGCGCCTCGCGCCGCCGAGACGGATCGCCGCGATACGTTGAAGCCCGGCAATCGATTTCTCGGGCGGGTCGTCGCCTGCAACGGCTCGCGCGCCACGATCGCGGCGGTCGCCGAAAATGGCGAGACTTCGCTCACCGAGCTCTGGTCGGTCGGCAAACTGGTTTCGATTTCCGTCGGCACCAACCGTGTCGTCGCCCTCGTCTATTCGATGCAGACCATTTCCGAGGGTTGGGGCGAAGAGGTCAACAACACTTTCCGCATCGAAGTGGAATTGATGGGCGAGGTTCATGTCGGTCCGGATGGGCGGGAAGAGTTTTCCGCCGGCATCAGCCGCTATCCCTATCTCGGAGCGATTGCCCACCGCATCCGCGTGAGCGATCTCGCCCGCATCTACGACTCCGGTCAATCGGACAGTTGCGTCATCGGCAAGCTGACGCAGGACGAAAGCCTCGACGCCACCATCCATGTACCTTCCATGCTTTCCAAGCACTTTGCGATCGTCGGCACCACCGGCGTCGGCAAGTCGACCGCCGTGACACTGCTCCTGAACAAGGCGATCGCCGCCGACCCGAAGCTGCGTGTGCTGATCCTCGATCCGCACAACGAGTTCGCCGCCGCCTTTCCGGACCAGGCGGTGGTCATCGACACGGATACGCTCGACCTCCCCTTCTGGTTCTTCCGGCTCGAGGAGTTGGCCGAGGTCATCTTTCGTGGGCGCCCGCCGGTGCCGGACGAGCTCGATATCCTGCGCGACGTCATCGCGGACGCAAAAAAGGCGTTCAAGGGCGGCGAATCCGGCCTGATGCGGCGGCAGACGGAAAAGAGCTCGATCACCGCAGATACGCCCGTCCCGTACCGCATCGCCGACCTCCTGGCGCTGATCGATGAGCGCATCGGCCGGCTGGAGGGGCGCAACGACAAGCCGTACCTGCGCTCCCTCAAGGTCAGGATCGTCTCCGCAGTCAACGATCCGCGCTACCATTTCATGTTCTCGCAGAACACGATCACGGACACGATCGAGGACACGATTGCAAAGATCTTCCGCATTCCGGGCGACGGCAAGCCGATCGCCACCTTCGAGCTTGCCGGGATCCCTTCGGAAGTCGTCAATTCCCTCGCCTCCGTGCTCTGCCGCATGGCCTTCGAGATAGGCCTCTGGGGCAATGGCGCCATCCATATGCTGGTCGTTTGCGAAGAGGCGCACCGCTATGTGCCGGCCGATCCGTCGCTCGGCTTTGTGCCGACACGCCAGGCTATTGCACGGATCGCCAAGGAGGGTCGCAAATACGGAGTCTCGCTCGGCATCATCACCCAGCGGCCGGGCGAGCTCGATCCTACGATCCTGTCGCAATGCTCGACGGTCTTCGCCATGCGGCTCGCCAATGATCGCGACCAGGAAATCATCCGCTCGGCGATCGCCAATTCGTCGATCTCCACCACCAGCTTCATTTCGTCGATCGGCAACGGCGAGGCAATCGCCTTCGGCGAGGCGGTCGCAGTACCGATGCGCATGCGCTTTGCCCGCGTCGACGATGCGCGGTTGCCCCGCGCCCACGGCATCACCGACAAGGTTGACGACGACGCGCCGCCCCTCGCCGACCTCCGTTCGATCGTCAGCCGAATGCGTGCCGTGAACGGTCCCGACATATCGAGTTTCCAACAGAGCTATCTGGCGTCACAGACGAAGCAGGCGCCGGTGCTCGAGGACGACAACTGGAGCGGGAAAGGCAACGGAACCGAGGTCGCGGACTCCCTTTCGCGACGATACCCCGCATTCGAGCCCTATAGCCCCGACATGCTTCCCCGCTCGTCCGAGCCGGGAAACCCGGAGATCGAACGCTTCAGCCGGATCCGCGAGCAGGTCCTGTCCGGAGAGGCGGAGAGGCTATCGGGCCGACCCGCCAAGGCGCCCGGCCAATCGGATGCGGGCTTCGGCAAGCCGGCACCGCGTCAGGAGGGGTCGCTTCGCGAAAGCCTGCTCAGGCGACCACTCGGCAGCCTTATCCGCAAATGAAGCAGAAGCGGACGGTACGGCGTGTCCCGGCAGCTGAACCTGCGCTGATTGCAATTTTGGATCCGGGGGCTCTTCTCAAGCGTTGAGGTGACGTCAAGGCGAGGAGACGACCATGGACGACAATGACGCATGGAGAAACGAGCGGCGGCTCTGGCTCGAGGGTTCCGATCCTTATCGCGAATTGCTGGACGAAGACTGCATCATGGCATTCCCTGCGCCGGTCGGTCTGCTGCGCGGAAGATCGGTCATAATCCGAAGTCTCCAGGGAATTCCGCGGTGGGAGCATCTCACGATCAGCGAGAAGGTCATGAGCCGGATCGGCGAGAACTTTATCGTACTCGGCTATCTTGCGGAGGCGCGACGCGCGGAAGGCGGGCCTTATGCGGCCTGTTGCACCTCGACCTACCACGGCGTCGGAGCAGACTGGAAGCTCATTCAACACCAGCACACGCCGGTCGATTGACCTGCAGCACCGCAAGCCTCCGCCTCCGTTGCGCGGAGCGAATTGGGATGAAAATCATGGAAGAGATTTTGAGGCGCTTCTTCGAGCGCTACGAGAGCATGGCCAATCAGGTCCTTGCGGGGACGCTTCCGGTCGGAGATACGACCTCCGCCTTCGCCTCGGACTTTATCGCCGCCTCGCCGGCCGGAGTCATGACGGGGAAAAACGACGAAACCCTGACGGTTTCCATGGAGAAGGGCTACGCCCGCTATCGCGCGATCGGCACCAGGGAATTGAAGATCCGCAAAACCACTGTCACCCCGATCGATGCGCTGCATTTTCTGGTACAGGTCGATTGGCGCTCCGTCTTCGACGCGGAGGAGCAGCCGAATGTCACCATCGATTTCGAGGTCCATTACCTCGTTCAGCTGCGTGACGGGGAGCCGAAGATTTTCGGCTGGATCAGCGGCGACGAAGAGGCGGTATTGAAGGAACACGGCATCGACTGATGCTGCTGATGCCGCTTCAGACCGCAGCATAGGGACTACAATCTCTCTCCCCCGTCATCTCTGTGCTTGTGACAGGGATGAGGAGGTCAAACAGGTCGACCCGACCTAAATCGTGATCTAGCCCAAGGCATCCGGGTCCTCGATACGCTGCCAGGTCTCGTCAAGCTGGTTGCGAAACCAGGTCATCTGGCGCTTGGCATATTGCCGCGTCGCAGCCGCGCCGGCCTCGATCACCTGCTTTTCGCTCATCTCGCCTTTCAGCATCGCTGCGATCTGTGGGACGCCGATCGCCTTCATCACCGGCATCTCCGGAGGAAGGCGGAGCGCGAGAAGCGCGCGGACCTCCTCGACGGCGCCTCTCGCAAGCATCGTCTCGAAGCGCCGATCGATACGGCCATGAAGAACCGGCCGCTCCGGCAATACGACGATTTTCTGCGCTCGCGCCGGGTCGATGATCACCGGCCCACGGCTCTGCTGGTAAGATCCGATCGGCCTTCCCGTCGCCTCGATTATCTCCAGCGCGCGCACGATACGCTGCCCATCGCTGGGCCGCACGCGCCCCGCCGTCTCCGGATCGCGTACGGAAAGTTCACCGTGGAGCGCCTCGGCCCCCTCCTCCGTCAGGCGGGTGCGCAAGCGCTTGCGGGTTTCGAGCGGAATCTCGGGCATATCCGAAAGCCCTCCCGTCAGCGCTTTGAAATAGAGGCCCGTGCCGCCGACGAAGACCGGCAGCCGCCCTTCTTTCCCCAGCCGCGCCACGAGCGCTTCCGCTTCGCGGAGCCACACGCCGGTGGAATAGGCCCGGCCCGGCGGGACATGACCGTAAAGGAAATGCTCGACGCCACCCATCTCGCTTTCATCCGGCCGCGCGGTCAGAACTTTCAGCGTCCCGTAAACCTGCATGCTATCCGCATTGATCACGACGCCGCCGTGCCTTTGCGCGAGCTTCACCGCGAGCGCGGACTTGCCGCTGGCCGTCGGCCCGGTTATCAGGATCGCGTCGATGTCTCTCGCAAGGTTTTGCATCATGGCTCTCGTTGCCACGCTTATCGCTAATCCGTCAAATCCCGTTCTGACGCCGGCACGCGCGGAAGCGGCGGCGGAAAGGCTCGATGCATCCGGGCTCTATTGGCTCGCGGACGGTATTGCCTGCGACATCGTATTGAGGGATGGCGCCGAGGCCGGCGAAGCGGAAGCTCGGCTGCGCCAGGCGGTCGCCGGCGCCGCGATCGACGTCGCCGTGCAGGATGCCGAAAGCCGCCGCAAGCGATTTCTGATCGCCGACATGGACTCCACCATGATCGGACAGGAATGCATCGACGAGCTGGCCGCGGAAGTCGGCTTGAAGGAAAAGGTCGCGGCAATCACCGCGCGCGCCATGAACGGCGAGATCGCTTTCGAGCCGGCACTCGTCGAAAGAGTGGCGCTTCTCCAGGGCCTGCCCGTTACCGTCGTCGCGGAGGTCATAGCCACGCGTATCACATTGACGCCGGGTGGCCGCGAACTGATCGCCACCATGAAGGCGAAGGGACATTACAGCGCCCTCGTCTCCGGCGGCTTCACCGTGTTCACCGGCCCCATCGCAGAGAAGCTCGGATTCGACGAAAACCGTGCCAACATTCTCGTTGAGGAGAACGGCAAGCTGACCGGCGACGTTGCCCGGCCGATCCTCGGCAAGCAGGCCAAGGTCGACGCGCTCATCGACATTTCGGAACGGCTCGGCATCACGCCGGCGGACGTCATCGCCGTCGGCGACGGTGCCAACGATCTCGGAATGCTGCAGCTTGCCGGCACTGGGGTAGCGCTCCACGCCAAGCCCGTCGTTGCCGAACAGGCGAAGATCCGTATCGACCATGGCGACCTCACCGCCCTGCTCTATCTCCAGGGATACCGCAGGACGGATTTCGTGACGTGATCATCCTCGAGACCGGGCGGCTCAGGCTCCGCGCCTGGATCGAGACCGATCGCGAACTCTTTGCCGAGATCAACAGCGATCCCGCGGTCATGGAGTTCTTCCCGTTCCGCCGCACCCGCGCGGAGGCCGACGCGCTTTTCGACCGCAACAACCGCAACATCCGCGAAACCGGCTTCGGCTTCTTCGCGCTCGCGCTCCGTGAGAACGACGCGCCGATCGGCTTCTGCGGACTTGCACGCACCGACCTCGAACCGCACCTGCCCGACGGTACCGTCGAGATCGGCTGGCGCCTGGCTGTCCGCCATTGGGGAAAGGGCTACGTGACGGAGGCAGCGCGGGCGCTTCTCGATTATGGATTCAGCGAGAGGAAGCTCGGGGAGATCGGCGCCATCGCCGTTCCGGCCAACACTCGCTCCACCGCCGTGATGAAGCGGATCGGCATGCGCCCGGATTCCAAGCGCGACTTCGATCATCCCGGCGTCCCGGACACGCATCCCCATCTCAGACGCCACGTGCTTTACGCAACAACCGCGGAAGAATGGCGGCGGGATGGCTCGGCCGCGAAGCGGTAGCACCCCGTCGCCACGGCCGGGAGCGCGAGCTCTATTCCATCCGCACCGTCACGAAGCGCAGTTCGCCGCTCTTGTTCGCGATCATCAGCAAGGCGTTGCGGCGCCCGTCGGCCTTCAGTTCGGTGACGCGTGAGGTGACATCCTCCGGCGTTTCCATTGCTTCCTGACCGAGTTCGACGATCACCTCGCCCGGCTCCACCCGACGCTCCGCCGCGGGCGAATTGGGCTGTACCTCGGTGATCACGACGCCTTTGACGCTTTCGGCGATGCCGAAACTCTGGCGACTGTCGGCGTCGAGCTCGGCAAGCTTCATTCCGAGCACCGTGTCGCTCGCAGGCAGTTGCGCGGCCGGCGGCTCGCCGGGCTTCGCCTCACCGCCATTCGGCAGCACTTCCCCCGGTTTCGCATTGGCGAGCTGCTCGCCATCCTCCAGCCGACCGAGCGTCACGCGAACGGTCTGTTCCTTGCCGTCGCGGATGATGACCACATCGACCGCCTTGCCTACCGGGCTCTCGCCGACAGTGCGCATGAGGTCGCGGATTTCCGCGATATCCGTTCCGTCGAAGCGGATGATGATGTCGCCCGGCTTGATCTCGCCCTTGGTGATCGGACCGCCTTCGATGATGCCCGAAACGAGCGCGCCGCGTGGCAGCTCCATCTTCAGGCTCTCGGCGATATCGTCCGTGACGGGCTGGATCCGTACACCGAGCCAGCCACGGCGGGTTTCGCCGAATTCCTTGAGTTGATTGACGACGTTCACCGCAAGCTCCGCCGGCACGGCAAAGCCGATACCGACCGACATGCCGGTCTGCGAAAGGATCGCCGTATTGATGCCGACGACCTCACCCTGCATGTTGAAGAGTGGACCGCCCGAATTGCCGCGGTTGATGGCCGCATCGGTCTGGATGAAACTGTCGTAGGGTCCGGCATTGATATTGCGACCGCGTGCGGAGACGACACCCACGGACACGGATACGCCAAGGCCGAACGGATTGCCGACGACCATCACCCAATCGCCGATCCTGATCTTTCGCGAGTCGCCGAAGGAGACGGCCTTGAGCGGCTTCTTCGGTTCGACCTTCAGGAGGGCGAGGTCGGTTTTCGTATCCATGCCGACAAGCTTCGCCTTCAGTTTCGACCCATCGGAGAAGTTGATCTCGATATCGTCGGCATCCTGGATGACGTGGTTGTTGGTGACTATGTATCCGGCCGGATCGATGATGAAGCCCGAACCGAGCGAGTTGACCGTGCGCGGCCGGCCGCCCTCGCCGCCCTGTCCCCTGAAAAACTCGTCGAAGAACTCCTGATGCGGCGATCCTTCCGGCACCTGCGGCATCGGCGCATTGTCGTCGTCGCTCTTGACGTTCTGCGAAATCGATATGTTGACGACGGCGTCGAGCAGTCCCTCGGCGAGATCGGCAACGGACGGCGGGCCGGCCGGAGGCCGGGACGTGGCCGTCTGGGCCAGCGTCGCATTGGTGAATATGAGTGCCGTCGCGGCCGCCAGCACCAGGCCGCGGAAGAATTCGGGTCGTTTCGACAAGTCGCTAGGCTCCTATCATTTCCCTTACGTAACGCCGGTCCCCGGCCGTCCGGCAAGGATGATGCATGAACATCGTTCGGCTGCAACGAACTACAGCGCAGCGCGGCCTGATCGAGACGCGCAACACGCGAACCTTCTCTTGAAGATACGGCGGAATTCCGAAGCGTCCAAACACGATTTCCTGATCCGGGCAGCGAACCGGCGGCGCCTCAGATGGTTATTTCGTGTCCGTGCTCCTTCAGAGCCTCCACGGCCTGCTCGAGATTGGACCCCGCGACGAAGACGTAGTCGGTGCTGAAGGTCGAATTGGCGAAGACGCCGACACCTGCCTCCGAAAGCGGCCGCAGCACCGACGACAGAACGCCGGGCACGTCGAAACTGAAGTGCTGCTCGATGCGGAAGCAGCGCCAGCCGAGCGAACTCTGCACGCTCGATGGAACACGGGCGGCGCGACAGACGAGCGTCATTTCCTCGCGGGAACTGGAAACCGTCCAGAACCCCGGACCCGGCAGCCACTCGGGAATCGCGGATCCGACGTTCAGACGGGTAATGGCATATTCGGCATCGACCAGCCGGATGAGCAATTTATGTGGCATTCGCATTATCCTCGAAGCAACCATACAAGCCCGACGCCGACGGCCACCGAAGTCAATCCGGCCAATCGGAGCTGATGTTCAGGGACATACGGCAATCGCTTCGCCAGTTCCACCAAAACCAAAGGGGCCAGTGCGTACACCAGCCCCTCGATGATCAGGAAAAAAGCCAGACCGGTCAGAAAGTCGGACATCGTCCGCTCAATCTGCGGTGGTCGGCGCCGCCAGGCCCGGGCTCGGTGGCGTTTGATCCGCACCGTCCGCACTGTTGAAATAACGGAAGAATTCCGAATGCGGCGACAGCACGATGGTTGTGTCCGGGCTGCCGATCGACTGCGCATAGGCAGCCATCGACCGGTAGAACTCGAAGAAGCCCGGATCGCGCTGGAATGCGTCGGCAAATATCTGGGTCCGCTCCGCTTCGCCCTCACCGCGCAGGATTTCCGAATCACGCTGCGCTTCGGCAACGATCTCGACCACTTGACGATCGGCGATCGCGCGGCGTCGCTGGCCTTCCTCGTTGCCTCGGGCACGGATCAGTTCGGCTTCGGCCAGACGTTCCGCCTTCATCCGGTCGTAGGTCTGCTGCGAAACTTCCTGCGTCAGGTCCGTACGGCGG
Source organism: Ensifer sp. R1-3 (assembly GCF_056739175.1). NCBI lineage: Bacteria > Pseudomonadati > Pseudomonadota > Alphaproteobacteria > Hyphomicrobiales > Rhizobiaceae > Ensifer > Ensifer sp. R1-3. Next base: position 504,620 of record NZ_CP096515.1, on the reverse strand, counting down.
ATGCGCACGTCCTCGATATTGAGGCCAAGCGACTCGGCATCCGCGCTGAGGTCCGTCCGGACCTCACGCATCATCGATGCGCGCTCGTCGGAAAGCGCCGCCTCGAACCCCCTCAGACCGTAGACCCTGCGCAGCGACGCATCGAGGCGCGTCCTAAGCCGCGACTCCGCAGATTCCCGGTCTCCGGAAACCGTCTGTCGGAAGCGGCGGGGGTCGGCGATCTTGTAGACGACGAATGCATCCACTTCGTAGAATTTGCCGCCGGAGACCTGCACCCGGATATTGTCGAGATCGAAACGGAGTGCCTGGTCTTCGACATACTGGACGCGGTCGGCGTCCATGAAGCCGAATGGAAGCTTGAAATAGAGACCCGGCTCGCTCTTCACCTCCCGGATCTGACCGAAGCGAACGACGATCGCCTGCTGGCGCTCGTTCACGACGAAGACCGAGGAATAGACGACGAACAGGACGGCGGCGAGGACGATCAGGATTATTGAACTGCGATTGTTGATCATTGGTTTCCTCCCGACTGAACGGGCCTGCCGATTTCGTTGAGCGGCAGATAGGGCAGCACCCCCTGGCCGTTCTTCTCGTCCAGAATGACCTTCTTGGACTTGCCGAGAACGCCTTGCAGCGTTTCGATGTAAAGCCGCTTGCGCGTGACCTCCGGGGCCTTGGAATATTCGTCGTAGACCGAGATGAAGCGCTGAGCCTCACCCTGAGCTTCCTTGACGACGCGGTCCTTGTAGGCGGCCGCCTCTTCGCGGATCTGGGCGCCCTGGCCGCGGGCCCTGCCGAGCACCTGGTTGGCGTACTGGTTCGCCTCCTCGACGAAGCGGTCTTCGTCCTGTTCGGCGCGCTGCACTTCGTCGAAGGCATCGGCCACTTCACGCGGCGGTGCGGCATCCTCGATCGCAACGGTATTCACCGATATGCCGGCGCCGTAAGAATCCATCGTCGCCTGGATCGTGTTCTTCACGTCCGCGGCGATCGCCTGGCGGTTGTCGCGGAAGATGTCCTGGGCCGGACGGCGGCCGACGACCTCGCGCATTGCGCTTTCGGCCACCTGCTGCAGCGTGTCGGCCGGGTTCTCCACATTGAAGAGATAGGCCTTCGGATCGGTAACCGAGAACAGCACCGAGAACTGCACGTTGACGATGTTCTGATCGCCGCTGAGCATCAGGCCGGCATTCGACTGGCCCGTGCGGCCGCCGATATTCTGCTGCTGCTCCGTCACCTTGACGATCTCGACGGTTTCGAGCGGCCAGAAGTGATAGTGCAGGCCCGGCATGGAGATTTCTTCCTTCGGCTTGCCGAAGCGCATCTCGACGCCGCGTTCATCCGGCTGAACGGTATAGATGGAATTCAGCAGGACGAAGCCGAGGATCAACAGGCCGACGATGACGAAGATCCCGCCGTTGAAGCCTCCCGGAACCACGTTCTTCAACTGGTCCTGGCCACGCCGGATGATCTCTTCCAGATCCGGCGGACCACCTCTCCCGCCGCGCGGCCGGTTGGGCCCCTGGCCCCATGGCCCCTGATTGCCGCCGCCGCCGCCCCACGGGCCGCCGCCGCCGCCATTCTGATTGCTCCAGGGCATCAAATCCTCACTTCCAAGAAACTCTGTCGCTGAACGCCCCGCAGGCATTGCGGCCGGTCACGATGTGAACCCGTTATAGGTATCATGTGCATTGCTTTCAACGCGATACGGCCGAGTTCACCGTAAATGCGTTAAAATTGTTCACCGCTGCGCCGCAGCGATAGGCAAGAGCATGGATAAGCGCCGAAGACCGCTCAGGCTCCGGCACCTTCCGGCGGCGGCGTGCGGCGGCGCCAGGTCACGAAATGCATTGCGTGACTGTCTTTCTCGCTGCGCGGAAGATCTTCCTCCAACACCTTCTCGAAAGTCGCCGGGTCGATAGAGGGGAAGCGTGTATCGCCATCCACCTCCGCCTGCACTTCGGTCACGTGCAGCACATCGGCCATGCCGATCGACTGACGGTAGATCTCGCCGCCGCCAATGATGCAAATCTCGTCGGCCCCGACCGCGGCCGCCCGCTCCCGCGCGATCGTGAGCGCCGTTTCCAGCGACGGCGCCACCTCCGCGCCGGGAGCCTCGAAATCGGGGTTGCGGCTGATGACGATGTTCGGCCTGCCGGGCAAGGGCCGCCCGAGCGAGGCCCAGGTCTTCCGTCCCATGACGACCGGCTTGCCGATCGTCAGCGCCTTGAAGCGCTTGAGATCGGTCGAAAGCCGCCAGGGCAGATCGCCCTCGCGGCCGATTATTCCATTCGCCGCGACAGCGACGACGAAAACGATCTTCGGTCGGGTCGTCATCTTCTGCTCCGCCTCAGTCATGAAAACCACTCGGCTTGCTGTCGATTTCACGCGCGCGAACCAACGCCGCCCGGTCCGTGACGACGCGAATATAGCGATCTATCACGTCGCTTTCCGGCAGGATCTTGCGCATCCACTGCAATGCGCTTGCAAGCAACAGATCGGCGGCGCTCATCGATTCGCCAAGGAGATAGGTGTGCCGCGTAAGCGCGTCGATCACATGCGCACACATTTCGGTGTAAAGCCTCGCGAGCCCCGGATTGTTCACCGTCACTCCGGATATATGCGCGATGAGCGCGACAAAGGCGCGTGGATCAGCGTCAGCATGGAAACCTCCCATTGGAGCACCACCGGGAACGCGAGAACCGGCTTTCACCGAGTGCTTTAGCTAGACCGCGACCGGCGCCTTGATATGTGAATCGGCTTCGTAGCCGACGAGCTCAAAGTCTTCGAATCTAAACGAAAATATATCCTTCACCGCCGGATTTATTTCCATTTTGGGCAGCGGCTTCGGCGTTCTCGTCAGCTGCAGCTGCGCCTGCTCGAAGTGGTTGCGGTAGATATGCGCGTCACCCAGCGTATGAACGAAATCGCCGGCTTCGAGCCCCGTCACCTGCGCCACCATCATCGTCAGCAGAGCGTAGGAAGCGATATTGAAGGGTACGCCGAGAAAGATATCGCCCGAGCGCTGGTAGAGCTGGCAGGAGAGCTTCCCGTCCGCCACGTAGAACTGGAACAGACAGTGGCAAGGCGGGAGCGCCATTTCGTCCACAAGCGCCGGGTTCCAGGCGGAAACGATGTGGCGGCGGGAATTCGGATTGGTCTTCAGGCCTTCGACCAGCGCCGCGATCTGGTCGATATGTCGGCCATCGGGCGTCGGCCAGGAGCGCCATTGATAGCCGTAGACCGGTCCGAGCTCGCCGTTTTCGTCCGCCCATTCGTCCCAGATGCTCACCCCGTTGTCCTTGAGATAGGCGACGTTCGTGTCGCCCCTGAGGAACCACAGAAGCTCGTGAATGATCGAACGCAGATGCAGCTTCTTGGTGGTCAGCACCGGAAAACCCTGCGACAGGTCGAAGCGCATCTGGTAGCCGAAAACCGAGCGCGTGCCCGTACCCGTACGGTCGCCCCGGTCGGTTCCCGTTGTGATCACATGTTCGAGGAGATCGAGATATTGTCGCATGCTTTTCCGCCGACGATTCGTTCGTAGCTGCGAAAATAGAACGAACCGCCGCGCGAACCAATGGTGGAAAGGTGTTTTCCCGCACTTCGAATCGCCATGCCGTCCTTGGGTCGGGCCAACCCGCCCAAGATCTCCGGTAACGTGCCCGCCGGTTCATTTCGACGGGCGTCGGTTTGCGGCGTGGTCCTGATACTGCTCGTTCCTTACCGCCCTCTCGTCGAGGCCGCGCGAGTCGGAATGCTGCGCCTTGTCTCTGTTCGACAGAACGTCGTTTTCGCCGAGGACGCCTTCCTTCAGCTCGGTTTGCGCACCGCTACCGTCGCCCTTGCCCTTGTCGGGCTTTCCCATGTTCTTCTTGCTGGCGTGAGCCATCGCAGTCTCCTTTCATCGATTTTCGGAAGTGCCGGCCGCCGGCCGAGCTTCGTCAGTCGCCGGCGCCCTTGTGATGCCTGCTCTCCTGATTCTTCCCGCGCAGAATGCTGCGATCGTCCGCCTCGCGGGCATCGCCATGCTCGGTGCTCAAGTCCTGCCCTTTCCGTTGCGCCTTTCTCAAGGCGTCGGAACGGTGCAGATCCGCTTCGGCATTGAAGTCCTTGTCCGCGTTCGACGTGTTCTCGTGGCCCTGCAGCACGCGCTTCTGCTGCTCTTGCGTCTTTCTGCCGACCATTGCCTTGCTCCTATTTGTTGGTGCGACCGCGCTGGTCCGGGTTCGCGCCGCCTTGCGCGGTCGTGTCGTTCGCGACATCTCCTTCGATGGTGTTGCCGCGTTTCAGGGCTTCGTAGTCCGATGGTTCGCGAATGCCCTTCGTGCGTCCGATCCCAGGATCCTGCTTCAGGTCCTTGTCGCTCGGGCGGCGTGTCTTCGGATGTTTGGACGATGTCATCGGCCTTCCTCCTGCTCTGCGACTTGTTCCGGGGCGCCCTTGGTTCACTCCCTCGTTTAACCGCACTGAACCGCGAATGTTCCGCCATCGCGACCCTGTTCGGCAGCACGAGGCGGAGCAGTATTTGTCGGCAGCGGCGAAACAATCGCGGCGGATGGCTGTTAGGCCAATCGACAGCGCCGCGTTCTTCGCGGGACGCGAAATTCTGCATGTTCGTGCCTGAACAGGCTCCACCAGAGAGACATGCGGTTGCGCTTCAGCCAACAAGCAAGGGAGGTGACGATGAGCGCCACAGGTCTCGACGTCTTCGAGAAAACACTGCAGACGACCCATATCTGGCTCGGCGAAATCATGGAACAACACGGACCCGACCGGAAAGTCGCCTGGCACATCCTGACCGTTGTGCTCCGGGTCCTGCGGGACCGGCTTCCTCCGGAAATCGCGGCCCATCTCGGCGCGGAGCTTCCGCTGATCGTGCGAGGCGCCTATTACGATCAATACCGGCCGAACCACCCGCCGGACAAGGGCACCCGTTCGCTCGACGAATTTCTCGCCCGGATCGCTGAAGGAATGAAGGATACGCGTCCGGTCGATCCCGCCGACGCGGCGAGGAGCGTATTTCGGGTCCTGGCACGGCATGTCGACCTTGGCCAGACTGCAAAGGTACGCGACACCTTGCCCAAGGAAATCCAGTCGCTGTGGCCCGACAGTGTCGGCGCGCGCGAATAGCCGAAAACAGGGGGCGAATAAAAGACGATCGGCGCCGGGTCACGGCGCCGCCGAGGCAGCTCTGCGCCCGGCCGGCTCGTCGCCGACCGGAAAGCGCATTGCCAACCAGCCTCGTTCAGAGCGTCTGGAGCTTGCCCAGATTCTTGGCGACCAGATAATAGAAGGTCACACGCGACTTGCTGCGATCATCCGCCATCGCTTTGGCCGTCGCGGCAATAGCGGCATCTGCATCTGACCCGCCGACGCCGAGTTTCTTCTCGCACCATTTTTCCCTGACGCGCTCCAGTTCCTTTGGATCCGAGGCCGAAACGAGGGCGGAATCCTTATTGCGAAGGGCGATACCGAGATGGCGCACGATCTTGTTGACAACTGCTTCGTCGGCGCTGCTGTCATACTTCTGCACGTCCGCAAGATAATCAGTCATGAAGCCTCCACTTTGCACTTGCTCTCAAAAGCTGCCGCCCTTCTCGCGAACCGCGTGCAGCAGGCGGAGTTTTTCACGCCGCTCGTGTAAGTCAAGCATTTCGTGCGGAGTTGGCGAGACCGACATAAATCCGTCATTTCCCTCGAGAAGCCCTTTTCTTGGGCGTCGGAAAGACCTATATGACGAGTGCCGTCTTCGGGCGGCTATGGCAATAAACGGGCGATGCAATAAACCCATTGGACCCGGGGGCGGTACCCGGCGCCTCCACCAAAAACCGGCCTGTGCAGACCGGCTTTTGATGGGGGCGAAATAGGATCGACAAGGGCGTAAAGATCGACTTTTTGCTCGGCATTGTACCACCGTTATCGGGCTAAACTTATAGTTGCAAACGACAACTATGCTGAAGCACGTCTCGCTGCCTAACGGCGGTGCGACACTTCAAATCAAGTCCTTCCGGGTAGCACCGTAAGGCGGGGTCCGAAGGCACCTGGCAACAGAAGCCTTCACCTTCTCCCCCGTCGTGAAATGGTCTATAGATGCCTCAATAATTGACTCGTCATAAACAGACGGGCAATGAAGGAGCAGGCCACGGCGCCGACATAGTCAAGGCGCAGGTTTGGCCGTAGCACCTTGAATCGCTGCATGATTTCCTGAATGGAGTTCCGGTCGTAGGAATCATGCATCAAGTGACTTGAAGAGAACGGGGACCAAATGGGCCAGGACCATATTCGCTACGACATTCTGGCGCAGGACGCGCTTCGCGGCGTCATTCGCAAGGTGTTGGCCGAAGTTTCCGCCACGGGCCATCTGCCCGGCGATCACCACTTCTTCATTACGTTCCTGACCGGTGCGCCCGGTGTCCGGATCTCGCAACATCTCAAGGCCAAGTATCCGGAACAGATGACGATCGTCGTCCAGCACCAGTTCTGGGATCTGAAGGTTACCGAGACCGGCTTCGAAATCGGCCTTTCGTTCTCGGACACACCGGAAAAGCTTGTGATCCCGTACAATGCGATTCGCGGCTTCTATGATCCCTCGGTCAACTTCGAACTGGAGTTCGACGTGGCGGCCGGCGAGGAGGAAGCAGCCGATTCGGCGGAAATAACCGCTTATCCCCTCGACGAAGCCACCGAAACCGCAACTGACGACAGCACGGAAAAGCCTGACGGCCCGAAGGGCGGCGGCGCTTCCGTCGTCTCGCTCGATTCCTTCCGCAAGAAAAACTGACGACGCCAGGAGGCGCGGACCATGGCCGGCGACGTGATCAATCTGCGTCAGTTCCGCAAACGCCAGGCTCGGACTGAACAGGAAAAGCAGGCCGAGCAGAATCGCGTCACCTTCGGCCGCAGCAAGGCCGAGAAAACCCTGACCAAGGCCTTGAACGAAAAGGCAGCGAAGAAGCTTGATCAGGGCAGGCTCGATCAAGCGGGCGGCGAGACTTCAGTCGACCGGGAGAAGCCGTGACGACCGCCGCCGCAAAAGCGATTCCCACTCAAGGACTTGCGGCAGTTTCCCGAATCAAATTGGCAGCCGCTTGAATCCGCTTATGAGTAAGGGGAAGGTCATCAAGCATTCGGCCACGTTGCACGGACACCGCACCAGCTTCACTCTCGAAGAACCCTTCTGGCTGGAATTGAAATCGATCGCCAGGGACCGCGACATGCCGCTCGCGCGGCTCATCGCCGAGATCGACGACGGTCGCGGCCAGGATGGAAATCTGTCGTCGGCCTTACGGGTCTATGTGCTCGCCTGGGTCAAGGCACGCGCCGATGCGAAAGGCGGGGCATAGCTCTCCGCAGGCCGTTGGATCGTCGGCGACTTCTGCATGTTTCCTTTAATCGTATCCGATTAAAGGACAAAAACATGCAGCAGATCAAAGTGCTACAGCGACCTTTGCGCGTCTGATAAGACGCGCGGCGCTGTAGAGAGGGCGGCATATCCCTTCTCCCCGCCTGCGGCTACGGCATGCACATATCTCTTGTTGTCCAGCCCTTCGCGGACTTACTCCGGAGTGGCGGCATCTGTATCCAGCAGTGGCGAGGCTTGCGGATGGGTCCTTGGGATCAAACCCATATGCGCTAACATTGGCATTGGACTAGCGGTCACCCGCCCCTCATCCGCCTGCCGGCACCTTCTCCCCGCAGGCGGGGAGAAGGGACAAGCGGCGCCGACTGAACCCCGCATTCACCGTCCGCCTGAGGGAGCGAGCGGGCGCGGCATATCCCTTCTCCCCGCCTGCGGGGCGAAGGTGGCGGCAGCCGGTTGAGGGGCAACCCCGACCGAGCGGGGTTGAGCCGGTTGGGTTCCCGAGGGATCCCTTTCATCAGCAGTATCCGCCGCACCGGCGCGCAAGAGATATGTGCATGCCGTAGCCGCCTGCGGGGAGAAGGTCGCGGCAGCGGGATGAGGGGCGGGTGCCGCCACTGCTCTGCTACTGCACAGTAATGTCGGGAAGCATATCGAAATTCAGGCCATGACCTGCCGGCGGGCCCGCATTCTGCCCCTGTCGGGTGCCGCCATCCTCCGGCGGAGCGACGGGCGTCTGCTGGCGACCGATGCTGCGCGGCGGCAGCTGCCGCATTCTCAGCCGCTCCTCCTCCTCCGCGCGGCGTTCGGCGGCGGCTCGTGCTTCCGCCTCCGCCCGCATCCGCGCCGCTTCCGCCGCCGCTGCCTGACGGCGGCGCTCTTCGGCGATCGTCCGCAATCGCTGCTGCTCACGCTCCGCCGCGCGCGCCCGATAAAGCGAGACCTCGCGGCGCAAACGTTGCTTTTCGAGCACATTCGCCTGTAGTGTCTCGACACGCCTGCGCTCACGCTCGAAGGCTCTGAGCGACAGGAAGTTCGAAAGCTCCGTGACGTCGACCGTCACACCGGGCGATGCAAGCAGCCCGGCATAGCCGAACCGGACGCGCGGCTCTGCTCCCGCAAGCGCCTCCTCGCCCGGACGGAACGTCAGTTCGATCGCTCCGTTCATTCGCCCTGCCGGCAAGTCGAAAGCGGCCTCCCCGCTGAAGGCGGCGTTGCCATCGCCCGCGGTGACGTTCTGCGCCCTGACGGTTCCGCCTGCTATGCCGAAGGGCACCTTCACAGCGCCGACGACCGACTGGCCGGTGAAGAGCAGGTTCTCTGCAGCCTTGCGGATCGCATCGGGCGAGATATCAGTCTTCATGGCGTCCGCGGCCGCCATCAGTTGCGGCAGCGCCGCCGTATTGATGCCGTTGAGGGTAAGCCCGTTGAAGCTCGCCGTTCCCGATCCGCTGAGCGAATGCACCATTGCCTGCGGCGTTGCGCCCGCAGCCTCCATCGCCACCGCAAGATCGAAGCGGCCGGTCGCCACCGGGCCAGTCGCCCGCACCCAACCCGTTTCGGCAATGTCGGCACCCGTGAGATCGAACTTCGAGCGCAGGTAGCCGGAGCCATTGGCATTGCCGAATTGCAGCCGCCCCGCGAGCTTGCCCCCCAGCCAGTCTCCCGTCGCGTCGCTGAGTGCGAGTTCATCGCCCTTCCATTGCAGCTTCCCGGCAAGGCCGGTCACCGGGCCGTAGACGCCTGGCCAGAATCGCTTCGCACTTACGTTGAGCGCCACATCGAGTCCGGTCCATGCCGGTTTTACGACCGGTGCCAGCGCCAGTCCCCCGGTACTTGTGTCGTGGACCTGCCCTAGAACGCCTTCGCCGAGCCAGGCGAGATCGAGGGCGTCGATCGCAAGCTCCCCTTCGGCCTTGCCAGGGACCTTGCGGTCGATCGAAAGCGCGCCGGCAAAGCCATTCTGGTCGGCTTTGCCCTCTATTGCGGTGATCGAGATTTTTTCGGGGTCGGTTGCAAACTCAGCCGAGGCCGTCACCGGCAAACCGCTGCCCATTTGGGGCAGCCCGATGCCCTGCAACAGCAGATAGGGCTCCAGGTCCTCGGATTTCAGCGTGAGCTTCCCCTGTCCTTCGAGATAGTGCGCGCGCGCAAGATCGAAGACACCGTTCGCCGCAAGCGACGTCCGCTCGGTGGTGAAGGTCAGCGAGCCATTGGTCTTCGAGCCGTCCGTGCTCTGCAGCTTTATGGCAAGAATGCCGTTTGCGTCCGCTTCGAAGGGCAGCGGGTCCAATCCGGCCTGCCCCAGGAGAACGGATGTCTGCGGATTCTCGAGCGTCGCCTCCAGCAGCATGCCCTGGCCGGCGAGCGCCTGGGCGAGATCGGGCGCCTGATAGCTGGCGGCTATCTTGCCTCCGTTGGCGGTCCCGATCACGCCGAAGGTGAAGGGCGCGTTACCCTCCTTGTTGCCGGCCGTCAGTGTTACATCGAAAGCAGCGTCGGAGTAATAGGGTCCGGCCTCGATCAGCCGTGCGAGCGCCGGATGGGCCGCGCTATGCCGTCCGATCATTTCGAGGAAGGGCGTAAGCTCCTGCGCGGCGAGTTTCATCTTCGCCGACACGACCGGTTTTTCAAGCCCGCCGCTCATGCGGCCGGAGAAGGCAAGCTGTGCGCCGGAAAGAGCGCCGATCGCCACGCGCTCCGCCTGCAGTTGGCCGTTCTTGAAGGTGAGCACCGCCTGGACGTCATGCGCTTCCTCACCGAAAGCGGAGAATGTCTCGGCGGAAAGATCGGCGGCGATGGCGTGCTGCAGCAACGTCCCGGTGGAGGCGTCGCCCGCGACAAGGCCGGCAAGGGCCTGAAGCGCCTCCAGATCTATGCGGTTGCCTTTCAACTGCAACGACAGCGCGGGCGGCTGCTCGGCGAAGGACTGGCGCTCGATCCTGCCGCGCAACGTGGCCGGACCTGCCGCCACTTCAAGGTTTTCAAACTGCTGCAGAGTGTCGGTCAGATTGACCGTCGCCGAAAACCCGGCCGTTTTCAGCGTGCGTATCGCCGGATCGACCGATCCCGCCAGCCAATTGGCAAATCCCGATGGCTGGTTCGAGGCGATGACGAGGTCCCCGCGAAAGGAGCGCTGCTCCTTGAGGTTCAGCCGGCCCTTGGCTTCCAATTGCGTGCGGCCGGGCAGGAGTGCGACCGCATTGTCGACGATCCAGCCGGCGCCGTCGGGCCGGACGTCAAGGCGGACGTCGCGCACCGTCGTGTCGCCGATCACGATCGCCGGAAGTTTCAGACTGGCCCGTCCCGGCACCTGCGGAATAGGGATATCGGCGGCGATCGCCAGCATTGCGTCGATCCGCTGGCGGAGCGAAATGGCCGGGTCGCGCCCGGTCTTGCCGCTGCTGCCGGAATTGCCGATGCGGCTGACATCGATCTGCTGGCCGTCGGCGATCAGCAGGAATCTCTGGTCCTTGCCGGTGTCGAGCGTTGCCTCGCCGGTGACGATATAGGGATCGTCGGGCGGCCCGATCTCGAAGTGGTATTCCGGTACGCGGATGCTTTCGTTGGTGAGTTGGAACTCGCCGTTGATGCGAAGGGCGCCGTCCGCCTTGACCTCGCTGGCGGGCCGGTTCTCCGTGAGCGTGAAGCGCCCGGCATAAACCGGTCTGAAATCGACGATCTTCAGATCGCCGTCGAGCTCCACGCCGAAGGGCCGTTCGTCCGGCACCAGCCGCGCCCGCAGGCTCAAGGCGCCCGTTTCGTCGACGGTGTTGCTCGACAACGAGAAGCTTCCCGCCTCCCCGTCGAGCGTCGCACGGCCCTCGACCCTCCAAGGTCCGGCGAGCGTGCGGGCCGAGAGGTCGGCGGAGAGGTCACTGACCCGGCGCGTGCGCCCCGTCTGCTCATCCACGAACTCGATCTCGCCGTCGGCGATCTCCACCTTCTCCAGGATGACCGTATGGGCGGGGATCGCGGCGCGCGACCCGCGTGCCCAATCCAGCGTGCCATCGGGCTGGAGCCGGAGCCGCGCCTTCGGCCGGTCGAGCCGCATGTCGAATATCAGCGCCTCGCCGCTCAGGAAGGGCGCAAGCTCCGCGCTCATCGAAAACTGCGCGACCTGAATCAGCGGTGCGCCGCCGTCGCTCGCTCCGACGCGGACGTCCTTGAGCGTGACCGTAGGAAAGGGAATGAGACGCGCATCGACGCTGCCGTGGACCACCACGGGCTTGCCCATGATACGGCTTGCCTCCCGCTCGAAATCGTTACGGAAGCTGGTCCAGTCGATAAACAGGGGTGCGATCAGCGCGGCAAAGAGCGCGACAACCAACAGTCCTCCGAGGGTAACCAGAATTCGCGCCAGCACCGTGTCACATTCCCGTCAGTTCGTTCGCCCCCTGCATTGCGGCTTTGAGCCGGTTTTGCAAGTCTCAGGCAAAGATCTTGCCCGGATTGAAGATGTTGTCGGGATCGAGAGAGCGTTTGATCTGCCGCATCAGATCCAGCGCATCACCGAGTTCGGCCGCAAGAAACGGCATCTTGCCCTGCCCGATCCCATGTTCGCCCGTACAGGTGCCGTCCATGGACAGCGCCCGCGCATTCAGCCGCTCGACGAAAGCCTCCGCCTGCGCCACATCAGCCGCATCCTTGTCGTCGAAGAGCAACCCCACATGAAAATTTCCATCGCCGGCGTGCCCGACGATCGGCGCGACCAAGCCATGCGCAGCAATGTCTTCATGCGTCGCCGCGACGCAGTCGGCAAGGCGCGAAATCGGCACGCAGACGTCGGTGGAGAGAATGGCGCGCCCGGGCATGAGGCTCTTCTGCGCCCAATAGGCGTTGTGCCGTGCCTTCCAGAGCCGTGCCCGCTCTTCCGGATTGGTCGTCCAGATGAAACCCGTAGAACCGAATTCCGACGCTATTTCGGCGAATTGGCGGGACTGCAGCTCGACGCTCTCCCCGTTGCCGTGGAATTCGACGAAAAGGGTGGGCGTTTCCTGGTAGGTCAGGCCCGAATAGGCATTGCACGCCTTCATCTGCAACGCGTCCAGGAGTTCTATGCGCGCCACCGGGATGCCGGACTGGATCGTCAGGATCACGGCATTGCAGGCGTCGGCAATCGTCGGAAACGGGCAGACGCCGCCGGAGATCACCTCCGGTATGCCCTGCAGGCGCAGCGTGATCGAGGTGACGATGCCGAGGGTGCCTTCCGCGCCGACGAAGAGGCGCGTCAGGTCGTAGCCGGCCGACGACTTGCGCGCCCGATGGGCCGTCCTGATTTCGCGCCCGCCGGCGACGACGGCCGTGACGGCGAGCACGTTTTCCTTCATCGTGCCGTAGCGCACCGCATTGGTGCCCGATGCACGCGTCGACGCCATGCCGCCGATCGAGGCGTTCGCGCCCGGATCGATCGGGAAGAAGAGACCGGTGTCGCGCAGGTAGCTGTTGAGTTCCTCCCGCGTCACGCCCGGCTCCACCGTGCAGTCCAGGTCTTCGGCGTTGACCGCGAGCACGCGGTTCATCCGCATCATGTCGACGGAGATGCCGCCGTGGGGCGCGTTGACGTGACCTTCAAGCGAGGAGCCCGTTCCGAAGGGGATGAGCGGCACGCGGTGTTCACATGCGATCTCCACGATCTCGCGCACCTCGGCGGCACTTTCGGGGAAAACCACGGCATCGGGGAGCTGCGCGGGAATGTAGGTCGTCGTGTTGGCGTGCTGGGCCCGGATGGCTTCACCGGTCTGGAATCGATCGCCGAAGCGTGTGGCGAGGTGTGTTTTGGCCGCCGCGATACCGTTCTCGTTTCTCGCCCCTGCCCGGATTGCGTTCAACGCCACGAAAATTCTCCTTCTCATCTCCCGATGCGCCTTCGCGGCACCCGGAAGAGCGCTCTTTCGTCTTGAGCGCCCGCATAATCTATCCCTAATCCGCACTCGAATTAAGGGCACCGGTCCGGCGCGACAAGGAAAATACGCGAGAGCTCACTCTCCCGCCTCCGCTTTCGCAAATCCGTCTCGGGCGCTTTGGACGGCTTCGAAGATCGACACCGTCCTTATCCGGACGCGTCCTACTGCATGTTTCCTTTAATCGTATCCGATTAAAGGACAAAAACATGCAGCAGATCAAAGTGCTACAGCGACCTTTGCGCGTCTGATAAGACGCGCGGCGCTGTAGCCAGCCGGCCGGCCGGAAGCGCTTACATTTCAACGGGCTACTGTGCAAATCGGAATCACTTTGTCCAGAAGTTCACCGGTTTGGAGTGCCCTCGCGTCAAAAAATTACCGCCGGTGATACCGGCTTGTCACAAGTCCGGCCAACTGCACCGGCGCTGCAGCGAATGCGTCTTTTGTTTGCAGGCCTATAGGGTATTATGTCCGGAAAGGGAGAACGTCGCATGTTCGGGCTGCTTGCTTTGATCACCGCGTCGATTTTCTTCGGCGCCGCCATTTACATCAATGTGGCTGAACAGCCTGCCAGGCTTGCCCTGGACGGAGGCGCAGCGCTCCGGGAATGGGTGCCCGCCTATCGGCGCGGCTTCGAGATGCAGGCTCCTCTCGCGATCGTTTCCTGCCTTCTCGGCGCTGTGGCATGGTGGCAGTCGGGCGATGCGCTCTGGGGCTTGGGAGCGGCCGTCATCATACTCAACTGGCCCTATACGCTGTTCGTCATCATGCCCGTCAATCAGCGCCTGGAGACGACCCGTCCGGATCAGGCGAATGCGGAGACCCGCGAACTCATCGAGCGCTGGGGCAAGCTCCATGCCGGCCGCAGCGCCCTCGGTGCGCTCGCCACCGTCATCTATCTCGCTGCCGCAGCAGGCGGCTTCTGACGATCTCGCGGCAATCGCACCGCGCCACCTGCCACTGCGCGCCAGATCTCGCTCATCTCAGATCTTGAGCACCTCGGCCGCGTTCATCTCCTCCTGCAGCTTCCGCTCCTCGTCGGCATGCGGCTTGGTAAAGCGGGCAATGACCAGATAGGCGACCGGCGTCAGGTAGAGCGTCACGACCACCGCCAGGCCCAACCCGCCGACGAGGACCCAGCCGAGCGCGATGCGCGCTTCGGCGCCGGCACCGCTTGCCAGCACCAGCGGTACCGCGCCCACGACGGTCGCGATCATGGTCATCATCACCGGTCTGAGACGGATATTGGCGGCATTCTCGATGGCACTGCGGACGTCCTGCCCCCGGTCGCGGAGCTGGTTGGCGAACTCTACGATCAGGATGCCGTTCTTGGCCATGATGCCGACAAGCATGACGAGCCCTATCTGACTGTAGATGTTCAGCGTGTTGCCGGTCACGATCATTGCGAAGACGGCGCAGGCGAGACCGAGCGGCACGGTCGACATGATGATGAGGCCGCTCACGAAGCTTTCGAATTGCGCCGCAAGCACCAGGAAGATGATGACGAGCGCGAAGCCGAAGGTAACGAACAGGCCGTTGGCGTTCTCGTCCAGTGTCGCGGCCTCGGCAAGCGGCATGACCCGCGATCCCGGCGGCAGAAGGGGTTCGGCCATCTCTTCGACCATCGACAGCGCCTCGCCGAGTGCGAGATCGGATTTCAGCCCCGCCGAGAGCGAAACGGCGCGCAGTTGCGACTCGCGGGAAAGCTGCGGCGCCACTGCCTTCTCCTCGACCGTTGCGATCGACGACATCGGCACGATGCGGCCGTCGCCGGCCTTGACGAAGATGTTCTGCAGGTCCGTCGGGTCGTTGAGCGGCTCGGTGGAAGAGAGCAGCTTGACCGGATAGGCTTCTCCTTCCACGAAGATGTCGACGACGCTGCTGCCGTCGAGCATCGCCTGCAGCGCCCAGGAGAGGCCACCTATGTCCACGCCGAGGTCGGAGGCGCGCTCGCGGTCGATCGTCACCGACAATTGCGCCTGATTGGCCTCGTAGTTGAGCCTCACATTCTCGAAACGGCCGGTATCCTCCATTGCCCTGACGAGCTTCGCCGCCGCGTCGCCCAGCTTCGTATAATCGTTGCCGACAAGCGCGACCTGAAGGCCGCTGCCGGCACCCCGGATACCGAGGCTGTTCGCCTGGATGGTGAAGGCGCGAACCGACGGGATCTTCGAGGTCGCCCTGTTGATGTCGGCGACGATCTGGCCCTGCGTGCGCTCGCGCTCTTCCCACGGGGCAAGCGTCAGGACCATGAAGCCGCTATTGGCCGAGCCGCCCTGGCCTGAAATCGAGAACACATTGCTGATCTCGCCGGATTTGAGCAGCGGCTGCAGGCCCTCTTCGATGCGGCGTAGCTGTGCCTGCGTGTATTCCAGCGAGACGCCCTGCGGCGCGTTGATCCGCAGCATGACCTGCGAACGGTCCTCGTTAGGCGTCAGCTCCGACTTGAGCGTCAGGAAGCCCAGAGCGCCGGCGGCGGTAAAGAAAGCGGCCACCGCGAAGACGATGAGCGGCGCATTGAGGCAGGCGCGAAGCGTCACGCGGTAGAAGGCGGAAGCGCGCCGTCCGAAGCGCTGCATCACCCCGTCATGCTCATGCGGCTCTTTCGTCAGCATGCGCGAGGCGAGCATCGGACAGAGCGTCAGCGAGACGAAGGACGACAGGAGGATCGAGAAGGCGAGCACGAAGCCGAATTCACGGAAGAGGCCCCCGGTCTGCCCCGGCAGGAAGGAGAGAGGAACGAATACGGCCGCCAGCGTCGCCGTAGTCGCGAGCACGGCGAAGAAGACCTCGAGCGTACCGTGCACGGCGGCGGCGCGCGGACCGAGGCCCTCCGCCCGGCGCCGCACGATATTTTCGAGCACCACGATCGCGTCATCGACGACGAGCCCGGTCGCAAGCACGATCGCCAGAAGCGTCAGGATGTTGATCGAGAAGCCCGCAAGATAGATCGCGGCCACCGTTCCGATCAGCGCGATCGGCATGGTGATGGTCGGGATGAGCGTCGCGCGCCAGTCGAGCAGGAACAGGTAGATGACGAGGGTGACGATGAAAACGGCGACGAAGAGTGCGATCTCCACCTCGTGGATGGCGCCGTTGATGAACACCGCGTCGTCGCTGGTGATCTTGAGCTCGGTTCCCGTCGGGAGGATATCCGAGGAGATCGCGTTCACAACGCTGCGCACGCCTTCGGAAATATCGACCGTGTTCGACTGGGCCTGACGGATGATGCCGAGGCCGATACCCTCGCGGCCGTTGGAGCGCAGCGCCGAGGTGCCCGTATCCGGGCCGAGGGTCACGGTCGCCACGTCGCGAAGCCGGACATTGTTGCCGAGCATGAGGTTTTCGAATTGCTCGGGCGTCTGAAGATCGGCCGTCGCCCGAACGGAAATGTCCTGACTTGCGCTCGTCAGCGAGCCTGCAGGCACATCGTAGGAGGCGTCGGAAAGCGCCTCGCGAAGATTGGCCACGGTGACGCCGCGTCCGGCGAGCTTCGCCTGGTTGAGGTCGATACGGAAAATCTTCTCCTGGTCGCCGTAGACGGTGACGTCGGCAACGCCTTCGACCGCCGCCAGCCGGTCGCTGATCTCGTTCTCGACGAGCAGCGTCATGTCGTCCATGCTCATCGTGTCGGAGGTCAATGCCAGGCGCATGATCGGCTGGCTGTCGGAATCCGCCTTCACGATGCGCGGCTCGTCGGCATCATCAGGCAATTGGCCGGTGATCCGGCCGAGCGCATCGCGAACGTCGTTGGCTGCCTGGCCGATATCGGTCGTGTCGGAGAATTCGAGCGTGACCCGGCTGCGCCCGAACGAAGAGGACGACGAAATGCCCTTGATGCCCTGCACGCGCGAGACGGCACCTTCGATGACCGAGGTCACTTCACGGTCGATCGTCTCCGGCGAGGCGCCGTCGAACTCGGTCGTGACCGAGACCACCGGCTGGTCGACCTGCGGCAGTTCGCGGATCTCGACGCCATTCCAGGCGGCAAGACCAGCCACGACGATCAATGTGTTGACGACCAGGGCGAAGATCGGCCGGCGGATGAAAAGCGCGGTGAAACCCGTCTTTCCGCCCTGCCCTCCACCCGGTTGATGGCCTCCCATACCGATATTCATTGCGCGTCTCCCGCGACCTTCTGCTCGGCCTCGGCCGCAGGCTCGCCGGCGATGCGCACCACGCCGCCGTCGCGAAGCCGCTGCACGCCCTCGGTCACGACGCGGTCGCCCTCGGCGAGTTCCGCATCGACAAGCACCTTGTCGGGATTGCGCTGGATGATCTTGATCGGCACGCGCTCGCTTTTGTCGCCTTTGACCCGCCAGATAAAGGAGCCTTCGGAGCTCCACTGGATGGCCAGCGGGTCGACGGTGGGATATCGGTCGCCGTCGAATGCCACGGTGACGGAGAAGGACATGCCGGCGCGCAGCATGTCATCCGGATTCTCGAGTCGCGCCCGGACCCGGAGCGTCCGGCTCTCCGGGTCGAGGCGGTTGTCTATCGCGTGAACGACGCCCTGAAGCGCGCGTCCCGGCTGTGCGATCGCGCTCGCGGTCACCGGCTGATCGACGGAGATCTTGCCGGCGAAGCGCTCGGGCACCCAGAAATCGACAAGGATCTGCGACCGGTCGTCCACGACGGCAATCGGCGTCGAGGTCGTGACGTAATCTCCTATATTGACGGTGATGATCCCGACCACCCCCTTGGAGGGCGCCACGATATCGCGACGCTTCAGGTCGAGCTCGGCCGTTTTCAGCGCCAGTTCGGCCGCCTGCAGCGCGATTTCGGAGTCACGCACCTCGACGACGGTCACTGCGCGCGCGGTGCTGAGATTGCGGTAGCGCTCGACCTTCTCCCGGGCACTGTCGCGCGTCAGCCGCGCCTGCTCGGCAGCGATCATCTGGTCGTCGCTGTCGAGGCGCGCGATGACCTGGCCTTCCGTGATCCTGTCGCCCGACTTCACCAGTATTTCGGTGAGATTTCCCGTTGCGGTCGGCGTCACGGTAACCGAGCGGATCGCTTCGCCGTTGCCGATCGCGTTCAGCCTGTCGTTGACGACGGCGCGCTCGGCCGGCTTGACGACGACCAGGGGTGCTTCCGCGAAGCCGCTTCGTCGACCCTGCCCGCGCTCGCTATCGCCCGAACCGCCCCTTGCCCCTTCGCCGCCCTGCGGTCCCGACAAGGCATCGATCAACGGTTGCGAAACCCCGATCGCGGCCAAGGTCTCACCCGCTCCGGGCGCAAGACGCACCCACGCGGCGCCCCCGACGGCGAGGACGACGACGCTGATCGCGAGCTGATTCCAAAAGCGCATTCATGTCTCCAAAAGAAAAGCTCTCCAAAAGAAAAGCGCGCTCCAACGAGGCGCGCACCCGATGGAACGTTCCGATTTGCGCTGATTATCGTTGTTTGCAGACGTCCGGGCAATCTCGGAATGGCATCATTACGCAATTGTAACAAAAGCGATTTTGGTGGCGGCATGATGGCGCTTGCGCCCGTCCTGAAACGCACACGCCGGCGGTGAGGCGGCGGCATGTTTACAGCTTGCGTGGCTCGGTTATTCTGTTCGTCGCCGGCGGCTGTTTCGGGCCGGCTCTCGACACGAAGGGAGACGGCAATGTGCGATGCATGCGTCATCGAATCGGTCAAGCAGCGGATGGTGTCGCGGCGCGGTTTGCTCCGTGCGGCCGCGGTCGGTACGGCAGGCATTGCCGCCGCCGGCATGGGAATCGTACCTCCGGCGCTTGCCGCCGGCCACGGCAGCGTCACCGATCTCACCCATGAACTTCATGAGGAGTTTCCGACCTTCTTCGGCCAGCAGCAATTCTTCCGGGAGCAGAAGTTCAAATATGCCGAACACAAGTTCAACCTGTTCGAACTTCGGGTGAACGAGCACACCGGTACTCATGTCGACGCGCCGCTGCACTTCTCCGCCGACGGCCTTTCGGTGGCGGAGCTGCCCCTCGACAAGCTGATCGTGCCGCTCTGCGTCGTCGACATCCGCGAGAAGGCGGCCGCCGATCCGGATGCGCAGCTGACGCCGGACGACATCAAAGCGTGGATCGCCGCCAACGGGGACATTCCCGAGAACGCCTGCGTCGCCATGCTGTCGGGCTGGTCGGATCATCTCGGCAGCGACAAGTTCCGCAATGCCGACACGGCTGGAAAGATGCATTTCCCCGGCTTTCACGTCGAAGCAGCCAAGTTCCTGATCGAGGACACGAGGGCAGCCGGCATTGCCGTCGATACGCTCTCGCTCGACCACGGCATCTCACCCGATTTCGCCGCCCACTACGCCTGGCTGCCGGAAGGCCGCTGGGGGCTCGAGGCGGCCGCCAATCTCGACAAGCTGCCGGCGAAGGGCGCGACGCTGGTCCTCGGCGCGCCCAAGCACCGCGGCGGCACCGGCGGCCCGGCCCGCGTCTTCGCTCTCGTTTGAAACGCATGGAGCAAGCATGAGCACTGTTGCGCCGCCATCCGGTCCCGAATCCGACCCACGCGTCAAGGCCGTCTTCGACGACATCCGCGCGACCCGGAAATCGGACTTCATCAACAATATGTGGCTCTGGCTCGCCTTCGACCCCGGCCTGCTGGAGCGGACCTGGGCGGAGGTCAAGGCGGTGATGGCGACGCCTTCGCCGCTCGACCCACTGGTGAAGGAGATGCTCTATATCGCCGTTTCCGTGACCAATGGCTGCGGCTACTGCATTCATTCCCATACCGCCGCCGCCAGGGCCAAGGGAATGACGGACGCCGAGCACGCGGATCTCCTGCGCGTCATTTCGCTTGCCGCCAAGACCAACCAGCTCGCGACGGCCCTGCAGGTGCCGGTCGATCCGGTGTTCGACGCGTCCGGCAGAACATAAAAACTCGGCATGCCGGCCTGAAAACACCAGTCTTTCCACAGGCATGCCCGGGTGGGCGAAGGTTCCGGAATAAAAGAAGAACATCCTTTCTGGCCTTTCGGTCCCGAATCACTACATTGGGCCGCATGACCAAAGGTTTTGACGATATTCCCTTTTTCGACGAGGAGCCCGCGCCGCGGAAACCCGCGGCCGCCGGCGGCGGCATCGCCGCGCGCGCCATGGCCGCCCGCGACAAGGCCCAGCGACCGGACTATGTCTCCGGGCTCAATCCGGAGCAACGGGAGGCAGTCGAGGCGCTGGAAGGTCCGGTACTCGTGCTCGCCGGCGCCGGCACCGGCAAGACGCGCGTTCTGACGACGCGGATCGCCCATATCCTTTCGACCGGCCGCGCCTATCCCTCGCAGATCCTCGCCGTCACCTTCACCAACAAGGCGGCGCGGGAAATGAAGGAGCGCATCGGCGTGCTCGTCGGCCACGCCGTCGAAGGCATGCCCTGGCTCGGCACCTTCCACTCGATCGGGGTCAAGCTCCTCCGCCGCCATGCCGAGCTGGTGGGCCTGCGGTCCGACTTCACCATCCTCGACACCGACGACGTCGTTCGCCTCATCAAGCAGCTCATCCAGGCGGAGGGCCTCGACGACAAGCGCTGGCCGGCCAAGCAGTTCGCCGGCATGATCGACACCTGGAAGAACAAGGGCCTGGACCCGTCGCAAATCCCGGAAGGCGATGCCCGCGCCTTTGCCAACGGCAAGGGCCGCGAGCTCTATGCCGCCTACCAGAACCGGCTGCTGACCCTGAATGCCTGCGATTTCGGCGACCTGCTGCTGCATCCGATCCGCATGTTCCGCGCCAATCCGGACGTGCTGAAGGAGTATCACGCCAAGTTCCGTTACATCCTCGTCGACGAGTACCAGGACACCAACACGGCGCAATATATGTGGCTGAGGCTGCTGGCCCAGCAGACGCAAGCGTCGCGAAATCGCCCCTCATCCGGCCTGCCGGCCACCTTCTCCCCGTCCGACGGGGAGAAGGGACAAGCGGCGCGTTCGCAATCCCCCCTCTCCCCGTCAGAACGGGGAGAGGGCCGGGGTGAGGGGCAACCCACCGTCAACATCTGCTGCGTCGGCGACGACGACCAGTCGATCTACGGCTGGCGCGGCGCCGAGGTGGACAACATTCTCCGCTTCGAGAAGGATTTCCCCGGCGCCAAGGTCATCAAGCTGGAGCGCAACTACCGCTCGACCGAGCATATCCTCGGCGCGGCGGCGCATCTGATTGCCCATAACGAGGGCCGGCTCGGCAAGACGCTCTTTACCGAGCGCACGAATCCCGACGACGAGAAGGTGCATGTTCATGCCGCCTGGGACTCCGAGGAGGAGGCTCGCGCGATCGGCGAAGAGATCGAGCAGCTCCAGCGCAAGAAGCACAATCTGAACGACATATCGATCCTCGTGCGCGCCTCTTTCCAGATGCGCGAATTCGAAGACCGCTTCGTCACGCTCGGCCTCAACTATCGCGTCATCGGCGGCCCTCGCTTCTATGAGCGGCTCGAAATCCGCGATGCCATGGCCTATTTCCGCCTCGTCTGCCAGCCCGCCGACGACCTCGCCTTCGAGCGGATCGTCAACACGCCGAAGCGCGGCCTCGGCGAGACGACCGTCCGAACCCTGCACGACTATGCCCGGGCCCGCGACATCCCGATGCTGGCCGCGGCAAGCGACATCGTCGAGACGGACGAATTGAAGCCGAAGGCTCGCAAGGGCCTCTTCGACGTCGTCGCCGATTTCCACCGCTGGCAGACATTGCTCGAAACGACGCCGCACACCGAACTTGCAGAGCAGATCCTCGACGAGAGCGGCTATACCGCCATGTGGCAGGCCGACAAATCGGCGGAAGCGCCCGGGCGCCTCGAAAACCTGAAGGAGCTCATTCGTTCGATGGAAGCCTTCGAGTCCATGCGCGGCTTTCTCGAGCACGTCGCGCTGGTGATGGACGCCGAGCAGAACGAGAATATGGACGCCGTCTCCATCATGACGCTGCATTCGGCCAAGGGGCTGGAATTCGACACCGTCTTCCTGCCGGGGTGGGAGGAAGGGCTCTTCCCGCATCAGCGCGCCCTGGATGAGGGCGGCCGCGCAGGTCTGGAGGAGGAGCGCCGCCTCGCCTATGTCGGCATCACCCGGGCCAAGCGCCGCTGTCATATCTGGTTCGTTTCGAACCGCCGCATCCACGGCCTCTGGCAATCGACGCTTCCCTCGCGCTTCCTCGACGAGTTGCCGATCGCTCATGTGGAAGTGGCCGAACAGGAGGTCTCCTATGGCGGTTACGGTCGCGGCGGTTACGGCCAGTCGCGCTTCGACAAGGCCGATCCCTTCGAGAACAATTACCAGACGCCCGGCTGGAAACGCGCCCAGCAGCACCGGTCGGAGGCCACCCGAGACAATTGGGGCACCCGCTCCGGCCACGCCATCGAACGCATCGGTTACGGCGAATCGGGCCCCCGCACCCGCACCATCGAAGGCGAGCTCGTCGCCAAGTCGACGAGCGCCGAGCCCTCCCGCTTCAATGTCGGCGACCGGGTCTTCCACATCAAGTTCGGCAACGGCAACATCGCGGCGATCGAGGGCAACAAGCTGACGATCGATTTCGACCGCGCCGGGCAGAAGCGCGTGCTGGATGGGTTCGTAGAACGGGTGTGAGCACTTCCGGGAAAACCGTGCAGCGGTTTTCCGCTCTACCTTGTCGGCCTCAAAACATCTTTCGGTACATAACGAAGCCCGACTTCTCGGCCACCTTGTCGTAGAGCTGCATCGCCGTGTCGTTGGTCTCGTGGGTCAGCCAATAGACACGCGGCGACCCCACGCGTTTCGCCGCTTCGTAGACTCCGTTGATGAGCGCCCGGCCGACTCCCTTGCCGCGGGCGGCCTCATCGGTGAAAAGGTCCTGCAGATAGCAATTCGGCTGGATCGACGTCGTGCTGCGGTGAAAAATGTAGTGCGTCAGTCCGATGAGCCGCCCCTCGCTTTCGGCGACCAGCGCATGCATCGGCTCATAGGCATCGAAGAAGCGGGACCAGGTCATCCGGGTGATGTCGGGATGGAGCGCGGTTTCGCCGGCTCGGCCGTAAAAGGCGTTGTAGCCGTCCCAAAGCGGCAGCCACTGCTCATAGTCGAGGCGCGTTACCGGGCGTATGGCAAGATAGTCGGACATTCTCAATCCTCGTTCGCAAGTTCAGGCGCATTACAACTATCTTTGCCCGAAGCCTGTGTCACCGCCCCTCGCCTGCCTCAACAGCGCGATCACCTCGGCATCCGTGGTCTGCTCGAAATCGTCGTAATAGATGCTGACGGCATGGAAAGGGGTGGGGCTGGCGAGACAGACGAGCCGGTCCACGTCGTCCCCCAGGCTTGCGATCGCGCTCTTCGGGGCGACCGGCACGGCGAGCATCAGTGCCGCGGCACCTGCCTGCCGCAGGGCTTTCGCCGCAGCTTTGGCCGTTCCGCCCGTGGCAATGCCGTCGTCGACAATGATGACATTGCGACCGCTTGGAGAAATTCGCGCCTGGTCGCCCAGATAGAGGACGCGGCGTCGCGCGAGTTCGAGCCTTTGCCGCTCGGTCTCCGCCTGGACGTACTTCTCGGAAGGATTCACGATACGCATTGCCTCGGCATTGAGCACGACTTGCGGTTCGTCGCTGTCGACCAGCGCTCCGAGACCGAATTCGGGATGCCCCGGTGCGCCGATCTTGCGAACGATGAGGAGCTCGAGGGACGCGCCGAGAGTTCTTGCCACCTCGAAGGCGACCGGTACGCCGCCGCGCGGCAATGCCATCACGAGCGGGTCGGCGAAGTCCGCTTTCTCGGTGAGATGCGCTTCGATGACGCGAGCAAGCCTTCGACCCGCATCGGCCCTGTCTGCAAAGGGTATGTCTGCAAAGGATATGCCTTCCTGGGCCATGACACCGCTCCCTGAAAAGCTCTGCGACCGATCGCCACAACTATGGAGAGAGTGATCGCTCAAATTGCAGCGAATTTCGCCAGCTTTCGTTAATGCGCCATCGTTACCAATGGCCTCGCATAATGGCTGAAACGCAAGCCGCACTTTATTTTAGCACGACAGGCCGTTTCGAAATGAGCTTTCTCTCCGCCATACCGGTCATCGCACTTCTTGCCATGCTACCCGTTCTCCTTTCTCTGCGGCCGGTTGCCGGTGTTCGGGAGTTCTCCGCCAGTTGCGCGCTCTCGGCAGCGTCGGCAGGCGCCTTGACGGTTGCGGCGGCGTTGCAGGCGCCGGTCGCCGCAATGTTCGGCTATGCGGGTCTCGCCGTTGCCCTCTTCTTCGTCCTCCAGGGCCTCCGCCGGTTCCTCGCATTGTCGATTCCGGCCTCGCTTTGTCTGGTGCTCGCGTTCTCGAGCGGCGTGCTCGGCTTCATCATCGCTCTCGGCGGCCACGACAGCCCGGCCGCCGGCATGATCGTCGTTGCGGGCGTTGTCGCAGCTCTACTTCTCGTCCTTGGTCTGGCCGCAGCCGACCGCTGGCCGGGCGAAAAGCCGGCGATCCAGGTCGTTGTCGTCGGCTCCGCCGCCGTGGTTTTCACCGCCCTTGCCCATGCCCTCGGCCCATCGGCGCACGTCTTGCCGGGACCGCCGGGCTCGCCCGCTTCGAGCCTGTTCGATTTCCTGCTCGTCACCATGCGGGTGCTGTGCCTTCCCCTCCTCTTCCTGGCCATGATCCTCACGATGCAGGCCCGGGTCATCGCCGGGTTGAGGGCCATGATCGCACGCGACGGCTTGACCGGTGCGCTGTCACGCGGGACGCTCATGGAAGAGGGCGAGCGGATCTTCGCCGAGTGCGTGGCACGCCAGGAGCCGGCTGCCTTCCTGCTGCTCGACCTCGATTTCTTCAAACAAATCAACGATCAGTATGGGCACGCCTGCGGCGACATGGCGCTCGCGCATTTTGCCGATACCGTCTCGGCTTTCCTCGCCGGACGGGGCGTCCTCGGACGGATCGGTGGCGAGGAATTCGGCATCGTCCTGCCGGACCACACGGAAGAGCAGGCAAGGGCGCTTGCGGAGGATATCTGCCGCGTGGTGCGTGAGACGCCGGCCGGCCGCTCGCATCAGCGCATCCGTCTGACCGTGAGCATCGGGATCGCCGCCGCCATTGCGGGCGAGACGATTACCGACGTGATGATACGCGCCGACCTTGCTCTCTACGACTCAAAGGCGGATGGTCGCGACCGTTGCTCGGTAGCAAGGGATCGCCGCATCGACGCCAGCGCCCGCGCCCTTGCGGCAGCCGCCGCGCAATTGCGCGAAGCCCGTGCTGCCCGGTCGGAACTGCGCCACTCGGCGTGACTTCTCGCACGATGGATCCTGCATATCGACGGGTCTGGCGGCCGGTGCTTGCATTGCAGCATCCGCTGCCTATCTGAACGGTGCAGTTCATTGGAGGATACTCATGTTGCGCCGCATCCGTGCCTTGCTTGTCGCCGGCCTCACCGTCTCGGCCGCAGCGGTTTCGCCGGTCCACGCCGAAACCGTTGGCCAGGTCGGGGTCGACTGGCTCGGCAACGACATCAAGATCGATGCCGTAAGCGACCCGAAGGTGACCGGGGTTACCTGCCACGTCACCTATTTCGATCGCAGCGTCATCGACCGCCTGAAGAACGGCAACTGGTTCGAGGATCCGTCGAACAACTCCATCGCCTGCCGCCAGACCGGCCCCATCGCCATCGATGATATCGACCTGTCGAAGGAGGGAGAGGAAGTCTTCCGTTCCGGACTGTCTCTCATCTGGAAGAACCTGCTGGTGACCCGCATCTACGACAAGGCCAACGACACGCTGATCTATCTGGCGCATTCGAGGCAGTTGACCGACGGATCGGCCAAGATGTCGATCACCACGGTCCCGCTCTATGGCCAATCGGTCACCTGGAAGAATGGGCGACCGGAATAATCGATCCGGCGAACGCAGCAGATCAAGGCGGCCGGAAGGGGAGTACGGGTTTTCCGCACTCCCCTTCCGAGCTACAGTGCGCGCTTCCTGCGAGACTAAGGTCTGCCGCATTTTACGCCGCATACATCGTCTCTTGAGCTGGTACGCCTCGAGGAAACATGCAGTAGCTGATTTCGCGCCTTACGGTTTAGGCGGCACAATGCCCCAATAGTAGTCGCCCTCACCCGGGTCGTATCTCTCCTGGTAGGTACCGCCTGGAGACATCATACGGCCGCCGTCGATACTCCCCGTTGCAGTCGGGTCGACCGAAGACGGAGGCAGGTTACGCGACGCCGGCATGCGTACCTGGTTCTGGGTTCCCGGAGGGTGGTTCGGGTCGAGGCCCTGATAATAGCTGTCCGCAAAGGCTGGCACCGCGGCACCGACCAAGGCGGATGACAGGACAAATGCAGCAAATGATGTTTTCAGAGAAACTCTCATGGCATTAACTCCTATGTCCGTTAGGCATCCCACCTCCCAATGGATGCTACTGTTCAGCATACGAGCCTCCTACGGATGCTGCGGTTACCAAGATAACACCCGGCACCGGTCGAAAGCGTTTGACGATTTGTCACTTTTGCTCATCCAAGAGTGATGCTCATTACGTAACTGTAACTTGACCGCCCCCACCACCACCGGGGCGGCATCGTGGCGCGTCCTTGGACTGAAAGAGCATACAGCGGCGGACCATCGCCTCTGAAGGCGATGGTCCGCGAAAGCGCAATGCGCTCGAAGGAACTAAAAATGTTTAGGGACGGGGAGCCGGAGGCGAGATGCCTTGATAATAGTCGCCGTCGCCGGGGCCCTGATACTCGTTCGTATAGTGTTCACGTACCCGGCCAGGCGCGTTGGTCGCTCGGCTTCCCGGCGCCGGTTCCATGTAGATGCTGCCGGTCGGCGCCGGATCGACATAGACGCTGCCCGTCGGTGCGGGATCGACATAGACGCTGCCGGTCGGGGCAGGATCGACATAATAGGGACGTGCCGGCACCATTACCGCCCCTCTGTTCTGGGTGCCCGGAGGATTATGCGGGTCGATGCCCGGATAGTAACTGTCTGCAAAGGCCGGCACGGCGACGCCGGCAAGCGCCGATGAGAGGGCAAATGCAGCGAGCGATGTTCTGAAAGAAACTTTCATGGCGTTGCTCCTGTCTGTTTCCACATCAGCTTCCAAACGCGGAGGCTGTAATCACCAGCAGAGGGCTTCTCGCCAAATGCTGCCTGTTCATAACTCGTTTCGCGTGCAGGGGTTCCTTGCGCGCGACCGGTACGTTTTCACATTTGCTCGCTCCGCCGTGATGCCGACCGCCGTGCAGTAGCCGCCGAGCGTCTGCCGGCTCATGCGAAAAGGCCCGCTTTCGCGGGCCTTTGCAGAAACCGTGCGTGGCGATCCTCAGGGCGGGATGAGGAAAGTGGGTGCGGCTTTCCGCCCGCATCCCGCCCTAACTTCTTCGAATCGATCACATTCGTGAGGTCGATCCGACCTGGAAGCATCGTGATCTAGGCCGCCTGCGCCAGTTCCTCGGCGATGACGGTGTCGAGATTGAGGAAGCAGACCATGGATTTTTCAAGCGCGACGATGCCGCGGCAGAAGGCGCGCTGGGCTTCCGGGATGATCTCCGGCGCGGGCTGCAGGTCTTCGCTTCGGATCGTCATCATATCGGAGACCTGCTCGACCAGCAGTCCGACGAGCTTGCCGTTGATGTCGGTGACGATGATGGCGGAGCGCTCCGACGGCTCGGTCATCTTCATGCCGAGACGACAGGCCATGTCGATGACCGGGATCACCGCGCCACGCAGGTTGATGAGGCCGAGAACATAGGGCGGCGTGTGCGGCATCGGTGTCACCGGTGCCCAACCGCGGATTTCCCGGATTGCCATGATGTCGATGCAGAATTCCTGTTCGCCCAGGTGAAAGGAGACGATTTCGAGATAGGCGCCTGACTGCTTGATTGCGTTGCTCATGATCAAAACTCTTCCCAATTTTCACCGGACGCCGTTACCGACGGCGTTGATCCCGGCCTGTTACCGAATGCGCCAGCCAGTTTTCCCATCAACGCCTTTGCTGGAGATGAAGCTGGACGCGTGGATGATTGCGCGGCCGCGGGCTTGCGAAGCGACACGAGCGCGGCAGCAGTCGCTGTTGCCGCCCGCGCCGGAGCGCTTGCCGTCGCCGAGCCTGCCCTGCCCGGCGGCTGGATCGCCGCCGTGCGAATCGCCGTCTCGCGCGCCTGCCCGTGGCGGAATTGCCCGACGATCTCGCTGAGTTTCTCGGCATCCTGCGCAAGCGTATGGCTGGCCGCATTGGTCTGCTCGACCATTGCGGCATTCTGCTGCGTCATCTGATCGAGTTGAGCGACAGCGGTATTGATTTCGCGAAGGCCCGTCGATTGCTCGCGCGCCGCCATGACGATCGAGCTCATATGTTCGTTGATGCAGGCCACCTTGGCACCGATGCGGCCGAGCGCGTCGCCGGTCTCCTGAACCAGCCTGACGCCGGTCTTGACTTCATTGCCCGAGCGGCTCACCAGAGCCTTGATATCCTTCGCGGCACCGGCAGCGCGCTGGGCGAGCTCCCTCACCTCCTGGGCAACGACGGCAAAGCCCTTGCCGGCCTCCCCCGCCCGCGCGGCCTCGACCCCGGCATTGAGCGCCAGCAGATTGGTCTGGAACGCAATCTCGTCGATCACGTCGATGATCTTGCCGATCTCGCTGGAAGCGCCCTCGATGCGCGCCATGGCGGCGATCGCCTCGCCGACGATGCGCCCGGACTCCTCCGCATTGATGCGTGTCTCGTCGACCATGTGGCTCGCCTCTTCGGCGCGCTCGGTCGCTGTCTTCACCGTGACGGTGATTTCCTCGAGCGCGGCCGACGTCTGCTCCAGCGACGCGGCCTGTTTTTCCGTCCGCCGCGCCAGATCGTCGGCAGCGCTGCGCATCTGCCGCCCGTTCGATTCGATCGAGGCGGTATTCTCCTTGACACTCGAAAGGACCTGGCTCAGCCGTTCCACCGTGTCGTTGAAGTCACGGCGCAACGCATCGAGCCCGCCATCGAAAGGCTCGCGGATCGCAACCGCCAGATTGCCGTCTGCAAGCTGATTGAGCGCTCCGCCGAGGGCTTCGACTGCGGTGTTGATCAGTCCGATCGCCTGCTCGCGCTCCGTCTCGTGACGCTCGCGTTCCGTCTCGGTTTCCTGCCGGCTCGCCCTGGCCCTTTCCTCGAGCGCGCGTTTCTCGATTGCCGAGACCCGGAAAAGCTCCACCGAACGTGCCATCTCGCCGATTTCGTCGCCGCGGTCGAGCCCCGCCGCTTCAGCCGTGAGATCGCCCGAATGTATCCGCCGCATGCTGTCGCGCAGACCGAGGATGCCCCGGCGCAAGACGTTCCCATGGAACCAGATCAGGCCGATCAGGGTCGCCATTGCCAGCAAACAGGCGGCTGCCTGGAGCATGAGCGCATGCTCACCACTGGTGCGGACATCGGCGATGCGCCCCGCGGCCAGGCTGGCTGCGGCATCGGCCAATTGCGCAAGCGATGCGCCCACGCGCTCGCCTGCGGCGTCGATGACATCGTCGATGCGGGCGAATTCCTCGGCTGGCGCTCCGGCCTCCACGAGCGCTTTCAGGTCCTGCTCGACGGCCTTGCGCAGTTGGGCCATATCCGATTCGAAACCGGCAAGAACTTCCGGCTTGCCGATAAGACGCGCGAGCGCTTCGAGATCGGCTTGCCTGCCCTCGATGACCTCGAGCGAGGATCCGATCTGGGCCGCACGTTCCGGCTGTATCCGGCGTTCGCCGCGGTCGACGATGGTGTCCATTGCCGCAAGCACGAGCTCCAGGCGGGCAAGGCGCATTTCCTCGAGCGTTCCCATGCCGCGCTGAGCGATAACCGCCTTGTCGAGTGCCTCTTGCGAGCCGCCTTGCTCATAAAGGCCGACGGCGAGAACGGAACCGAAACCTAGAAAGGCTGCGCCCGCAAGCGTCGCAAGGCGTAGGCTGACGGAAAGCTTTCCCTTGGCGGATGGAACGGTGTTCATCGATATGGCAGTCCATAGCTGGACCCGCCGGCGGCAGGCGGGGTCCTCCGTTGCGATCGATGCGGAAAACCGGGCTCGATCAACCGGATGACCTCATGTCATATCGAAGTGGTGCACTTCTCCGCGTCGGCGGACAGTGGCAAACAGACCTTAAACAATCGCTAAAACACTGCCCGCGACTTTGCGGAAGTTCGCGCGTTTCGACCGCTGCTGCCCTTTTCCTTCCGTCTCACGGTGCTATGATCGCTTCATGCGCACGGATACCAAGAAGTCGCTCTCTCCCCTGATCTTCGCCCTCGCCACCGGCGTGCTCGCGCTCGTCTTCCTGCTCGCCTTCAAAGGCTGGATCGCGAATGGCGCCGACATTTTCCTGTCGCTGGCGCAAGCCGGTCTCGCCTGGTGCATCTGAGACGCACCGCCTCAAGCGAACCTGCGGCAATTGTCCCCTTTGCACCCGTGTGTCCGACGCGGTATCAACGCTCTACATTCCTGACGGCCCGACGGCGCCGCGCGTCTGTCTCAGATGCGTCGGGGCAGCAACAGACTGGTGGCAATGATGAAATCCATACGCATCGTTCTCTGGGTAGCCATTCTCGTCATGGTGGCCGTCCTCGGCTGGCTGACCTTCGACATGACCCAGCCGAAGCAGCAGGCCGCATCCGGCCCCTTCGGCGTGCCCTTTACCCTTGTCGCCCAGAATGGCGAGCAGATCACCGAGAAGGCGTTCACCGGCAAGCCGACGGCGCTCTTCTTCGGCTTCACCCATTGCCCGGAAGTTTGCCCGACCACGCTGTTCGAACTCAACGGCTGGCTCGATAAGGTCGATCCCGAGGGCAACAAGCTGCAGGCCTACTTCATCACCGTCGATCCCGAGCGCGATACACCCGAAGTGCTCGGCCAGTATGTTTCAAACGTGTCCAAGCGCATCACCGGCATCTCCGGTCCGCCCGACAAGGTGCTGGAAATGGTCAAGGGTTACCGCGTCTATTACAAGAAAGTCCCCACCGACGAGGCAAAGCCGGACGGCGACTACACGATGGATCATACCGCCTCTGTCTTCCTGCTCGACGCCAACGGCCAGTTCAGCGGAACGATCGCCTATGGCGAAAACCCGGAAACGGCCGTCAAGAAGCTGGAAAACCTCACGCGCGGCTAACAATGTTTGCCCGTGTATCCTGCGGGCGCCGGTAAACCCGGCGCTTTGCCTTTGTACCTCATTCATGATAGCGGCGAACCGCCCACAGCGCCGCGCATCCGATCGGACGCGCCGAAGCCGCTGTGGCCCTTTTGAATGGCTGCACGCCGAAGGAAAGCACCGTGAGCGAGATACGACTTTTCGTCACCACTACCGAGAAGCAGGCGGCAGCCGTCCTCGACGTCATGAGCGCAATTTTCGAAGAAGACGATTACGCGATCGCGACCATGGAGATCGACGAGAAGCGGGATGTCTGGGAGGCCTCCGTCTACATGATGACGGATGAAGAGGAGAGCGTGAGATCACGCCTCGCTCAGGCACTCGAAGTCGAATTTTCGCATCTTCCGATCGAGCGCGAAGTGCTGCCGGATGTCGACTGGATCGCCAAGTCGCTGGAGGGCCTCGCCCCCGTGCGCGCGGGCCGCTTCGTCATCCACGGCTCGCACGATCGCGACAAGGTGAAGCCGGGTGAGATCGCCATCGAGATCGACGCCGGCCAGGCCTTCGGCACCGGCCATCACGGCACGACAGCCGGCTGCCTCGAAATGCTTGCCTCCGTCGCCCGCTCCCGGCCCGTCCGCAACGCGCTCGACCTCGGGACGGGAAGCGGCGTGCTGGCGATCGCCGCCTGGAAGCTCCTGCACGTCCCGGTGCTCGCAACCGACATCGATCCGATCGCAACCCGCGTCGCCGCCGACAACGCCCGTCGCAACGGCGTCGTCACCGGCCTGACCTTCGCCACCGCGCCCGGCTTCCACTCGACCACCTTCAGCACCAACGGCCCCTTCGACCTCATCATCGCCAACATTCTGGCGCGGCCGCTGATGAAGATGGCGCCGCAAGTTGTGGCCAACCTCGCTCCGGGCGGTTCGGTCATCCTTTCCGGTATTCTCGCCGAACAGCGCTGGAAGGTGCTCGCAGCCTATAACGGCCAGAACCTCAAACATGCGCGCACCCTCTGGCGCAATGGCTGGGTAACCATTCATCTGACCAGGTAAGTCACACCTATCGCAGACGCATCCGGTCGCGGCGTCCGGACGCCGCATTTCTATGGAGATGTTCCTGTAGAACGCCGGCCTTGATCAGTGCATCGCGCTGATGGTCATGAAGCTGGCTGCCATCCGCTTTCGAGACTCGCGCATACCCGATCAAGGTCGTCATTTATACGCTCGTATTTCTTGCACGCTGTCGCCGGGGTCCGGCGCGCCGTCAGGTTCGATTGACCCGCGCTGATCCTGCCGCCAAAAACGGCACGAAAGCTTGTCGCACTTTCTCAAGAAACGCATCGCTGAAGCGACCAACCGGTTCTTGGCCGGAATCGAGGTAGTACGATCGTTCCAGAACGTTGTAATTACATTCGCTGATCGTGATCCAGCCGCGCTGACGGCAAGACCAACTTGCCCTGCCGTAATTCAGCTCCGGGGATCTCTAAAGTGCATCCCTGATCGGAAACATGTCTTCGCCGTAGTGATGAAGCCTCGTGTGATGTCGGCGGCAAAGCCACCGCACCTTTAAAGGCTCGTCGTATTGATCGTGATGGGCATCGACCGCTTCGATCCCGCAGACCTCGCACGTTTGCTTTTCCAGTTCGCCTGCCTTCACTGCTCGCTGCACAGCGAGATGAGCATCGTATTTCCCTGGATTGGCACGGCGCCAATTCGCTTGGCGGGTATCGGTTTTCAGCATCGCCGCTCCAACCTCTGTATGCTCCGTTTGAGAGATATCCTCGCAAGTCGACCGTAAGCAGGCATATCACGAAGCAAACCGTTCTTCATTTGTTTTCCCGTGGACACCGCCTGTTTCCACAGGCACTTCCGTCCCGGACAGGCTCTATTGCGCCGAACTGGATCCTCCCTCCTGCGCCAAGCGCAGTGATGACGATAGAAGGAGTATCGACCGAAAGGGGAACCGAGAAAACGAAAAGGCCGCCCGGTCCATCATGACGGGGCGGCCTTCTCGAAACAAAGGCGATGCCGAAGCATCGCCTGCTGACCGGCTTTTGGCCGACCATACCCGCGAGCTTGAGGAGGAGGAGCGCTCAAGCGGGCTCTACCGTTCCGAAGCTGGCCACCCTGAGGGAGGAGGAGAACAGATGACCAACTATTCTCGGAACTGCAGTCTTTTGAACCGGCGGACGTTCGTCCGTGTTCGTTGAGCGGGCTTATAAACCATAATTCCGATAGAGAAAGATACATTCCGGCATGGGTGCCATGCGCCGCGTGCATATGTATGACAAATGGGCAAATGCGCGTCCTGCACCACCCGAGGTACACGCTGTTCATGGGCGAATCTCGTCTCCCCCCTGCGCGAACGAGTTTAAGTTGTTACTTTATGCAGGTCGTTATTCCAAAACCGCTGCTCCACTTTTGGAAGAGATGCATTAACATGCCCATCTCACCTGCGGTCTCCGCCAAGCTTACCGGGAAAGTCCATGTTCCAATCCTTCGAAGTCACCTCCACGCCCCAGTTCGGCAAGGAGAGAACCACCGCCCTGCGTGCCGCCCTCGCAACCTTGGGCGTCGATGGCTTCCTCGTGCCGCGTGCCGACGAATTTCAAGGGGAATATGTGCCCCGCAGTTCCGAGCGGCTGTCGTGGCTGACGGGCTTTACCGGTTCGGCCGGGGTAGCGCTCGTGACCCAGCGCGAAGCGATCGTCTTCGTCGACGGCCGTTATGTAACCCAGCTCAAGGAGCAGGTGGACGGCAGCGTCTTCACCGGCGGCGATCTCATCGGCGAACCGCCGCATGTCTGGCTGGAGCGCCATGGATCCAAGGGCTTCCGCCTCGGCATCGATCCTTGGCTGCACACCGCGGCGGAAGTTCGCCGGCTCGAAAAAGCGCTTGCCGCGATCGGCGGCAGTGTCGTCCTTCTCGACCACAATCCGCTCGACCGGCTCTGGGCCGACCGTCCCGCAACGCCGCTCGGCCCGGTGACGATCCAGCCGGTCGAGCATGCGGGGCAATTGGCGAAAGACAAGATCGCGGAGATCGCGGCGGGCGTGGCAAAGGCGAAGGCCGCCGCCGTCGTTCTCACGGATCCCTCCTCCGTCGCCTGGACCTTCAACATCCGTGGCAGTGACGTGCCGCACACGCCGCACCCGCTGGCGCGCGCGATCATCCATGCGGACGGCAGCGCCGAGCTTTTCCTCGACAAACGCAAGACCGGCATCGAGCAGGAAGCCTACCTGACCCAGCTCGCCGACATAATGGCGCCCGCGAGCTTCGACGATCGGCTCGCCGCCCTCGCCTCAACCGGCGCAGCCATCATGATCGATCCGGATCTCGCCCCCTTCGCGATCGGCGAGCTGATTCGCAGGAAGGAAGGTTCGGTGGTCGAGGCGGTCGATCCCGCCCGCCTGCCGCGCGCCTGCAAGAATGCAGCCGAGATCGCCGGATCGACCCGGGCGCACCTGCAGGATGGTGCGGCGATGGTCGAGTTCCTCGCCTGGCTGGACGGGAGGGAGCCCGGCAGCGTCACCGAAATCGGCGCAACCAGGCAATTGGAGGCAACGCGCGCGGCCGTCGGCGAGCGCATGCAGAACCCCCTGAAGGACGTTTCTTTCGACACGATCGCCGGCGCCGGTTCGCATGCCGCAATCATGCATTATCGGGTCACGAACGAAACCGACCGGCGGATCGAGGCCGGTACCATGTTCCTGATCGACTCCGGCGCGCAATACATCAACGGTACGACCGACATCACCCGCACGGTCGCGATCGGCGCGGTGCCGGAAGAACAGAAGCGGTTCTTCACGCTCGTGCTCAAGGGCATGATCGCAATCAGCACGGCGCGCTTCCCGAAGGGGTCACGCGGCGTCGACCTCGATCCGCTCGCCCGGATCGCGCTTTGGAAGGCGGGCGCCGATTATGCGCACGGGACCGGCCACGGCGTCGGCTCCTATCTCTCGGTCCACGAAGGACCGCAGCGCATTGCCCGGCTTGCCACGCAGGAATTGCTGCCCGGCATGATCCTTTCCAACGAACCCGGTTACTATCGCCCCGGCGCCTTCGGCATCCGCATCGAGAATCTCGTCGTCGTGCGCGAGCCGGAGGAGATCGAGGGCGGCGACCAGCCTATGCTCGGCTTCGACACGCTGACCTTCTGCCCGATCGATCGCCGGCTCGTCCTTCCCGCCCTGCTGACCGACGACGAGCTTGACTGGCTGAACGCTTACCACGCGGAAACGCTGGAAAAGCTGATGCCGCTGCTGTCGGGCACGGAAACGAGAGACTGGCTGGCCAGTGCTACGGAAGCAATCGTGCGATAGGGTCGGAACGGGCGGCCCGGCGGTGTGGGCTGGGGCTGGGGTACCGCCGGGCCTCCGTTGGGAGGGTCGATTTCTCAACCAACAGCATGGTTATATTTGCGGCGACGCTCTCGCGTAACCCGCGAATTTTACTGAATCGCAGCCTTAATCCGACAATAGTCTGAATGGGGCGCAGGCCCCTTTCCGGTCAGATCCCAAGCATCGTCTTGGCTTGGCCGAGCGCTGCTTCCGAGCCCGCATGGTCGCCAGCCTTGTGCAAGTCTTCGCCCTGCTGGCGCAACTGTTTCACCTTGGCCATGTCGGCCTCGGACAATGATGCGTTGGGCATGGCCGCATCGATCGCCTGCATCATGGCGGGGCACTGGTTGGCAAACGCGGTAACAGGCGCAAGCGCGAGAAACAGCGCAACGGAAATTCTGGTAATCATGGTCGCTCCTCCGTGGGCCGGGGGGCGGCTGCCTCCCCGGCAACGAGAAGATGATAGTCCAGAACCGGCCTGGCGCCAATCCGAGCGGCCGGACCCATGCTCAGGCGGCGGGAACCTACATGATCAGGTGCCGGATCGCCATGACCGCGATCCAGCCCACGAGCAGCATCCGAAGCGTCGAAAAGCGCAGCCCGACGACGAAGGCGACGAGCATCGCTGCGGCGACGTCCATGCCACCATAGACGAAGGCGGGCGCCACCAGCGTTGTCAGTACAGCCGCCGGGACTGCGTTCAACGCAGACTCGACGCGCGGAGGTATGTTCTTCAACTGCGTGATAAGCACGTAGCCGCCGAAGCGCGTGACATAAGTGGCGACCGCCGCCGCGACGATGAGATAGAGCAGATCGAGGTGTTGCGCGTCCAAGGATCAGGCCTCCTTTTCCACGGCGTGGGTTTCGGTCGCCGGTCGCTTCGGCGGCAGACAGGCCGCAAGCAGGACGCCGGCAAGCGCGCCGATGCTGACATGCCAGGGGGAGCCGACGAAATGCATCGCAGCGACGGAAGCGACGGCGCTCACGGCCACGATCGGCAGAAAGCGGTCGCGCGTGCGGAAGCTCATCACGAGCCCCAGAAAGTAGATCGGGAGGAGCACGTCGAGGCCGATCGCCTTGGGATCGCCGATCAACTGCCCGAAGATCGCACCGATCAGCGTATTGATGAGCCATGGAACATAGATCACGACGCCGAAGCCCGCATACCAGGCGAAGGTGACCGGCAATCCGCGCTGGCCGCGCTGTTCGGTCTCCGCATATTGCGGGTCCACGAGCAGGAAAAATGCGATCAGCTTTTGAACGAAGCTGAAATGGCGGATGTGCTTGGCGAGAGAAGCGGAATAGAGCACGTGGCGGAAGTTGACCGCAAAGACCGAGAGCACCACCAGCCAGGGCTGCACGTTGCTTCCGAAGAGTTCGATGCCGACCATCTGGCTTGCACCCGCATAGACGGTGGCGCTCATGAATACCGCATCGGCAATCGAAAACCCGTTATCCACCGCAAGCGCGCCGAAAAGCGCTCCGAAGGGCGACGCCGCCAGCATGATCGGAAAGCCTCCGCGCAGCCCTTCCCGGAAATCGCCTCTGCTCATGAAATTCTCCTGCGGGGCCGCCCGTAACGAGCATGCCGGACAGATAGGGGCTGCCGCAGATCGCGACAATTCAATTACTCTGATGCGGCGATTGAATTTTCTGATGGTTGGACGCGCGTCATTCCCGAACGAGCACACGAGACCTGGTGCTCGGTCGGCCTACCATAAGAAGGCGGACGCAAAGAACGCGCCCGCCCCGACACGTCAGCGCTTTACTTGAAACGTGTGCTCTATGCCCGGAAAGCTGCGCGCCTTCACCTCATTGGCATAGGCCTCCGCCGCCTTTGAGATCGTCGGTGCCAACTCGGCGAAATGCTTGACGAAGCGCGGCTTGAAATCGTTGAAAAGACCGAGCATGTCGTCCGATACCAGTATCTGGCCGTCGCAGGCCGGCGAAGCACCGATGCCGATGGTCGGCGCGCGCAGCGTGGCAGTGATCTCGCGGGCGACCGGCTCCACCGTTCCCTCGACCACGATGGCGAAAGCGCCGGCATCGTCGATCGCCTTGGCGTCGCGGCGGATCTTGGCCACCTCCTTCTCGTTGCGCCCGACCGAGCGGTAGCCCCCCGTCGTGTTGACGAGCTGCGGCATCAAGCCCACATGGCCGAGCACCGGAATGCCACGGCTGACAAGGAATTCGACCGTCTCGGCCATCTCGGCACCGCCCTCGAGCTTCACTGCGCTGCAGCCCGTTTCCTTCAGGATGCGCGCGGCACTGCGGAAGGCCTGCTCCTTGGATTCCTGATAGGCGCCGAAAGGAAGGTCGACGACGACGCAACAGCGCTCCGAACCGCGCATGACCGCCTGGCCATGCGCAATCATCATGTCGAGCGTGACGCCGACGGTCGTATCGAGGCCGTAGAGCACCATGCCGAGCGAATCGCCGACGAGGAGGAAATCCACATGAGGATCGAGAAGCCGTGCGATCGGCGTCGTATAGGCCGTCAGGCTGACGATC
The DNA here is from genome assembly GCF_056739175.1 of Ensifer sp. R1-3. Classification (NCBI taxonomy): domain Bacteria; kingdom Pseudomonadati; phylum Pseudomonadota; class Alphaproteobacteria; order Hyphomicrobiales; family Rhizobiaceae; genus Ensifer; species Ensifer sp. R1-3. Next base: position 466,463 of record NZ_CP096515.1, on the reverse strand, counting down.
GGGCGCTCACCCTTCAGGGCTTCGATGCTGGCGGGGCTGAGCCGCCGTTTCGTGGTCTGGACGCTCATTCTCAGGCTACCTTTGCAAAACGGGCGGATTTCGGGGCAATCACGCGGTTGTCGAGCAGCTTCGTGGTGCCGAAGCGGACGAAGAGCAGGAGCAGGACCGGCTTTTCTTCGATCTCGCTGACCGGCTCAAGCGTTTCCGGGTCGCGCAGCGCCACCACTTCCGGCCGCGCCAGCGGCTCGCCGGCGAGAAATTCCAAGACACGCTTCTCGACCTCGGCCGGTTCGGTGACCCCGCTTGCGATCAGCCGCTCGGCCTCGTCCAGCGCCTTCGGCACGATTGCGGCTGCACGCCGCTCTTGCGTCGTCAGATAGACGTTGCGCGACGAACAGGCGAGCCCGTCCTCCTCGCGCACCGTCGGTACGCCGATGACCGTAACCGGCTGCGCCAGATCCTCGACCATGCGCCGGATGATCTGGAGCTGCTGGAAATCCTTTTCGCCGAAATAGGCGCGGTCCGGCTGGACGATGTTGAAGAGCTTGGTTACGACCGTCGCAACGCCTGCGAAATGGCCGGGCCTAACTGCGCCCTCGAGTTCGGAGCCGAGCTTCGGCACGTCGACCACCGTTTCCATCGGGCGCGGATACATGTCGGAAACGCCGGGGGCAAAAAGGAAATCGACGCCGCCATCGGTCAGCAGCGCCTGATCACGGGCGAGGTCGCGCGGATATTTGCCAAGATCCTCGTTCGCGCCGAACTGCAGCGGATTGACGAATATGCTGGCGACGACCACGTCGTTCTCGCTGCGGGCGCGGCGCACGAGCTCCATATGGCCGACATGAAGATAGCCCATGGTGGGGACCAATCCGATGGATCTGCCCGCGCGCCGATGCTCGGCAAGGGCCTCTCGCAGATCGGCGATGGTGCTGATGGTTCTCATTCCGGACCCTCCAATCCGCCGGGACGTTGGACACGCCCCGCTTCGCTGATATGGCTCCTGCATCGTCAAAATGCTACAGCGACAGTTGCGCGTCCGATAAGACGCGCGGCTGCGGGCGCCAGCCCCGCGAAAAGGCAATTGCACAAATTTTGGCTGCAAGCTCTATCTTGTGCAGCGCAAAAATACAAACGGAAATGGGCTCAAATTCGAAGCGCCGCACCTGATCGGCGCATCAGACGTAGTCGATTACGAGGGAGGCTACAAAATTCGGCGAGACCTGTCGGCATGCGGCACATGTCTTCGTCCTTGGCTCATCCCATCTTCAACAAGGAGCACCCCATGCGCATGATTTTCGTCAACCTGCCGGTCAAGGATCTGAAAGCCTCCCGGTCCTTCTTCTCCGCTTTGGGCTTCACATTCAACGAGCAGTTTTCCGACGAGACCGCCGCCTGCATGGTCATCGACGACAATATCTTCGCCATGCTTCTGACCGAGCCGAAATTCCGTAGCTTCATAGTCGGCGAGATCAGCGACACGGCCAAGGGCACCGAGGTCATCACTGCGCTCTCCGCCGCGAGCCGTGCCGAATGCGACGACATGTTCGACAAGGCTATTGCCGCGGGCGGCAAGCCATGGAAGCCGGCGATCGACTACGGCTTCATGTACGGCATCAGCTTCCAGGACCTGGACGGCCACGTCTGGGAGTTCATGTGGATGGACATGTCGGCACAGCAGCAGGCGTGACGATCTAAACTACTGCATGTTTCCTTTAATCGTCCCCGCTTAAAGGACAAAAACATGCAGCAGATCAAAGTGCTACAGCGACCTTTGCGCGTCTGATAAGACGCGCGGCGCTGTAACGGGTCACGCGGAATGCCCCTCAACCGGCTGCCGCCACCTTCTCCCCGTTTTGACGGGGAGAAGGGACAAGCTGCTGGATCGCCATTTCTCCTTGAGCGCCCGAGAAGCGGAGCATCACCGCGAGTCCCCTTCGCCCCGCTTGCGGGGAGAAGGTGCCGGCAGGCGGATGAGGGGCAAGTGAACGCTCTACCCGCCAATCAGCGCCAGCCACTCGTCCTCGTCCATCGTCTGGACGCCGAGTTCGCGGGCCTTGTCGAGCTTCGAGCCGGCCCCGGGGCCGGCGACGACGATGTCGGTCTTCTTCGACACCGATCCCGCCACCTTGGCGCCGAGACTCTCCGCCTTCGCCTTCGCCTCCTCGCGCGTCATCTTCTCGAGCGATCCGGTGAAGACCACCGTCTTCCCGGCGACGGGGCTGTCGGTCGCGACGGGCAACTCCGCGCTTTCCGGCGTAACCTCTTGCAGCAGCTCGGAAACGACCTTCAGGTTGCGCGGCTCCTTGTAGAACTCGACAATGGCGCGCGCGACCACCTCGCCAATGCCGTCGATGCTGTTCAGCTCGTTCCAGGCATCTCCCGAAAAGCCCGCCGCCTCGGTCATGGCGGCCCCGAAATGCTCGTAGCTGCCATAGGAGCGCGCAAGCAGCTTGGCCGTCGTCTCGCCCACATGGCGGATGCCTAGCGCATAGATCAGGCGATGAAGCGCTATCGAGCGGCGGGCATTGATCGCCTCGTACAGCTTGCGGACGCTTACCTTGCCGAATCCGTCGATGTTCTCGAGCTTGTTGAGCGATGCCTCCTGGCGGCTTTCGAGCGTGAATATCTCTGGGGCGGTGCGGATCCTCAGATTCTCGTCTTCGCTTTCGAAGAAGAACTCGATCTGCTTGGAGCCGAGGCCTTCGATGTCGAAGGCATTGCGCGAGACGAAATGCTTCAGATGCTCGACCGCCTGCGCACGGCAGACGAAACCGCCCGTGCAGCGGCGCACGGCATCCACCTTGCCCGTCTTTTCGTTGATGTCGCGCACCGCATGGCTGCCGCAGATGGGGCACGTCGCCGGAAACCTGTAGGGCTCGGCCCCTTCCGGCCGCTCGTCGATCACCACGTCGACGATCTGGGGGATCACGTCCCCTGCCCGCTGGACGATCACCATGTCGCCGATACGGACGTCGCGCCCATCGCGGATCGGCTCACCGGTGTTGCCGACGCCGCGGATATAATCCTCGTTGTGCAGCGTGGCGTTGGTGACGACGACGCCCCCGACGGTGATCGGCTCCAGCCGCGCGACGGGCGTCAGGGCGCCGGTACGGCCGACCTGAATGTCGATGCCCTTCAGACGCGTGAAAGCCTGTTCGGCCGGAAACTTGTGCGCCGTTGCCCAGCGCGGACTGCGCGAGCGGAAGCCGAGCCTGGCCTGCAGATCGAGCCGGTCGACCTTGTAGACGACGCCGTCGATGTCGTAGTCGAGGTCCGGACGCTCCCGCTCGATATGGTGATAGTGCTCCAGGAGCTCGTCGGCGGAGAAGAAGCGCTGCATCAGCGGATTGACCGGGAATCCCCAGGCCTTGAAGGTCTCCACCATGCCGAGCTGCGTATCCGCCGGCATCGCCGACATCTCACCCCAGGCATAGGCGAAGAAGCGCAGCTTGCGGTTCGCCGTCACCTTCGCGTCCAGCTGACGGAGCGAACCCGACGCCGTATTGCGCGGGTTGACATAGAGCGGCCTGCCCTGCGCCGCCATTTCGGCATTGAGCGCGGCGAAGTCCGATTTCGCCATATAGATCTCGCCGCGGATCTCGACGACATCAGGCGCGTCCGCGGGAAGCGTCTGCGGGATCATGCCGATGGTGCGGACATTGGCGGTGACGTTTTCCCCGGTCGTGCCGTCGCCGCGGGTAGCTGCCGTGACGAGCCGCCGGTTTTCGTAGCGCAGCGACATGGACAGCCCGTCGATCTTCGGCTCGGCCGTGAAGGCGATCGAGCCGTCCGGGAGCTTGCCGAGGAAGCGGTAGACACCGGCGACGAATGCGCGGGCATCCTCGTCCGAGAAGGTATTGTCGAGCGACAGCATCGGCCGCGCATGAACGACCGGCGCGAAGGTCAGCGAGGGTGCGGCACCGACCTTCCGCGAGGGGCTGTCCTCGCGGACAAGTACCGGGAAGCGCTCTTCGATCAGATCGTTCCGCCGCTTCAGCGCATCGTAGTCCGCATCCGAAATCTCCGGAGCATCCTTGCCGTGATAAAGCATGTCGTGGCGGGCAAGCTCCGCCGCCAGGAAGGCGAGTTCCTCGGCAGCTTCCGCTTCGTTCAATTGTTCGACGGATTTTCTTTGATTCAGCATGGATGCGGCTCCAGAACTTTGGAGTCGCTTTTACTGCATGATTCCTCAAATCGGAATCGATTTTGAGGGTAACCGACGCGAAGGAACGTGAGGGCTATTCAACCGTTGCCGGCGAGCAATCGCGCGGCTGCGGCCCTCGCCTCCTCGGTAATCGAGGCGCCGGCGAGCATGCGGGCGATCTCTTCCGTGCGTGCCGCTTCGTCCATGCGGGCGACGCGGGTCGCGATCATCTCGGTCTTTTCCGCGGAAGGCCCCTTCGAAATCAGGAGATGCGTCGCCGCACGCGCGGCAACCTGCGGCGCATGGGTGACGGAAAGCACCTGCACGGTTTTCGAAAGCCGCTTCAAGCGCTGGCCGATCGCATCCGCCACGGCGCCACCGACGCCGGTATCGATCTCGTCGAAGACGAGCGTCGGCGCCGAACCGCGATCGGCGAGCGCCACTTTCAGCGCGAGCAGGAAGCGCGAGAGCTCGCCACCCGAAGCGACCTTCATGATCGGTCCCGGCCTGGTGCCGGGATTGGTCTGGACGTGGAACTCGACCGCATCGATCCCGTCGGCCGTCGGCGATCCCGGGTCGCTCGTCACCTCGACCATGAAGCGGGCGCGTTCGAGCTTCAGCGCAGGCAGTTCTTCCATGACGGCGGCCGAAAGTGCAGCAGCCGTATTGTGGCGCTTCTCGGAAAGTGAGCGGGCCGCAACATCGAAGGCCGCCCTGGCTTCGGCGACCTGTATTTCCAGTTGCTTCAGCTTCTCTTCGCCGGCGTCGAGATCGGCAAGATCTGCGATCATCCGCGCGGCAAGTGCCGGCAGTTCGGTGACGGGAACTGAATATTTGCGGCTAGCGGCGCGCAGAGCGAAAAGCCGCTCCTCGACGCGCTCCAGCTCCTTCGGATCGAATTCGGTGTCGCGGAGCGCGCGCTCGACCGCCATCTGGGCATCCGCAAGCTGGTTCAGCGCCCCATCCAGAAGCTCGACCGTCTCTTCGAGCAGGCCGGGTGCCTCATGGCTCTTGCGTTCGAGCCGCCGGACGAGCGACGCGATGAGCGGTACCGGCGAGGCGTTGCCATTCAGAAACTCGGATGCCTCGCTGATGTCCCCGGCAATGCGCTCGGCCTTCATCATGCGGGCCCGGTTCTCGGCGAGTTCCTCCTCTTCGCCATCGCGTGGCGAAAGCGTCTCGAGTTCCTCGACGGAGGAACGCAGATAGTCCGCCTCGCGGGCTGCTGCCTCCACCTTCTCGCGGTGTTTCTTCAGACAGCGCTCGGCATCCTTCCAGGCGCGATAGAAGGTTGCGACGTCTTCCGCAGCTTCGGTGGTACCGCCGAAAGCATCGAGCAGCGTGCGGTGCGCGTCGGTATCGACAAGCGCCCGATCGTCGTGCTGGCCGTGAATTTCAACGAGCGTCTGGCCGACCTGCCGCATCAGCTGAACGCTAACCGGCTGGTCGTTGATGAACGCCTTGGTGCGGCCGTCGGCCGATTGCACGCGGCGGAAGATCAGATCGCCATCGTCGTCGATGCCGTTCTCGCGCAGGAAGAGCCGCGCCGTATGGCCGGCCGGGACGTCGAAGACAGCGGTAACCTGGCCCCTGTCCTCGCCGTGGCGCACGAGCGAACCGTCGCCGCGGCCGCCCAGCGCAAGCGACAGACTGTCGAGAAGAATGGATTTGCCCGCGCCGGTTTCGCCGGTCAGCACCGAAAGCCCGGCATCGAAGCTGAGGTCAAGCCGTTCGATCAGGACGATATCGCGGATCGCGAGCTGGGCGAGCATCCGGTTTCATATCTTCGTTGTCAGGCGCCGGGAAAATCACGCGCCGATGAGGTTCTTTCCCGCGCGCGCGATCCAGGACGTGCCGGTTTCGCGCGGCTCAAGCCCGCCGGATTGCAGCAGCTTGTAGGAGTCTGCATACCATTGGCTGTCGGGGTAGTTATGCCCGAGAACCGCTGCCGCCGTCTGGGCTTCCCCGGTCACGCCCATCGCATAATAGGCTTCGACGAGGCGGGCAAGCGCTTCCTCGACCTGATTGGTGGTCGGATACCGCTCGACGACGGTGCGGAAGCGCGAAATCGCTGCCAGATATTCTTTGCGCTCGAGATAATAGCGGCCGACCTGCATCTCCTTGCCGGCGAGCTGGTCGCGTGCAAAGCGGATCTTTGCCTGCGCATCGTCGACATATTCGGAGTCCGGATACTTATCGACGACCACCTGCATTGCCTCGATCGCCTTCGCCGCGGGTCTTTGATCCTGCGTCACCGACGGAATCTGCTTCGTATAGGCGAGGCCCTGGATATATTGCGCGTAGGCTGCGTCTTCCGACTGCGGATAAAGATTCAGGTAGCGGTTGGTCGAGTTGATCGCGTCCTGATACTGGCCGTTGCGATAGGCAACGAATGCATTCATCACCAGCGCTTTCCGGGCATATTCGGAGAACGGATGCTGCTTGTCGATCGCCTCGAACTTCCGCGCCGCTTCCGTCGTCTTGCCGGCGTTCAGGTTTGCGAGGCCCTGGTTGTAGAGCACGTCCGGCGGATCGGTCTCGGCCGTGAGCTTGGTGATGTCGATGTCCGGATCGTTCTGGCAGGCCGTGATCAGACTGGAGCCGGCGATAGCCGCAAGAACGACCGCGGCGACGCGCGCTGATTTTCTTATGTCGACAGAAACTGCAAGAACCATCGGATATTCCCGTTTCACTCAGCGCCTAGCATCGCGCCAGACTTGCGCGTTTTAGAGCAAGTTACCTCAAGACCGCAACGTCATGATCGGCAATTCATGCAAATTTGTGGCGCGCTGCAGCGCTGCACCCCTTTTCGGATGTGTAAAGCGCCTCTGGCACCGTGAAAATAGGTGCCGAAGAACACGCGTTACTCAGGGCAACTATCGAATCATCATGAAAATGCCGGCCTTTCGGCCGGCGACTGGAGAAGGAATATCCTATGCCGTCAGGCGGACCAGGGCGCAAAGCCCGGTGCGGCAACCGCCACCATGTCCCGCGAACGGGTGCGCTGGCGCGGCGTTGCCGTTTCCACCACCTCATAGGCGGTCGGATCGCTGAGCAATGCCTTGAGGGCATTGGCATTCATCCGGTGCCCGCCGCGATAGGAGCGGTAGCAGCCGAGGAAGGGAGCACCCGCCAGCGAAAGATCGCCTACGGCATCGAGCGTCTTGTGGCGGACGAACTCGTCCGTATACCGCAGGCCCTCGACATTGATGACCGTGTTGTCGTCCGAAATTACCACAGAGTTCTCGAGTGACGAGCCGAGCGCGAAACCGCCTGCCCAGAGGCGCTCCACATCGCGCATGAAGCCGAAGGTACGCGCCCGCGACAGCTCCCGCTTGAAAACGGAAGGCGTCATGTCGCCCTTCCATGCCTGACGGCCGATCAGCGGGCAATCGAAGTCGATCTCGACTTCGAAGCGCATGCCGTCATAGGGCGTGAATTCCGACCAGGAAGCGCCCGATTCGATGCGCACCGGCTTGAGAATGCGGATATAGCGGCGCTTCTCGGCAAGCGAATGAATACCTGCCTGCTCGATCGCCTCGATAAAGGGGGCTGAGCTGCCGTCCATGATCGGCATTTCAGCGCCATGCACCTCGATCAACAAGTTGTCGAGGCCGAGCGCATAGATCGCCGCCATGACATGCTCGATCGTCGCGATCGAGGTTGCCGGCGAGAGGCCAAGGACGGTGCACAGATCGGTGTTGCCGACCTGCGACGAGACGGCCCGGAATTCGCTCAGCCGGCCGCCGGCAAGCACACGCTGGAACACGATCCCGGCGTCGGCATCGGCCGGCTGGAAGGTGATCTCGACTTCCGCACCGGAGTGAACGCCAATTCCCTTGAGGGTTATCGGGTTTGCGATCGTCGTCTGAAACCCGAGCAGTTCGATTCCCATTCTCGTCACTTTCAATCAAGGCGGCCTTCGGCCAAAATCCTAAAGGGTGCCACGCTGCTCAAGACACAAGACGAAGTACCGGGACCCCGCGCAGCCGGCGGAAATCTCGTCTTCGAACTAACAGCGCCCGATCGAATCGTATGCGTCCCCAATTCCGATCATGAAAATAAGAGTTTGGAGGCACCATTCCAAATCACTGTTCGTTTCGTTTTGTTACGCAATTCATATGCGCGCAATGCAATTAATAAGCTTCTGATTTCGCGTAAAAAATCGAAAAATGCCCGGGCTGGCGCCCGGGCATCGGCAAGGTGAAGGAACAGCCTCCGCATGTTTCCCTGAACCGGAGCCGGCTCAGGAAAAACTGCGGCGACTGAAAGTACTACGGCGACGTTGCGCGTCCGATCGGACGCACGGCGCCGTAGGTATCAGCTCGACTGGCGACGCAGGAACGCCGGGATTTCGAGCTGATCGTCTTCATGCGACCGCATCTGCGGTGCAGCGCGACCGTGATCGTCGAGCTGGCCGCGACGCGGCGCATAGAGGCTGGCTTCCGGCGAAAGCGGCCGGCGCTGTTGCGAGGCGGCGCTTGGTGCCGCGGCGGTCATGTCGGACGAGACATTCGTCGCTTCCCGTTCACGCAGCCCGAGCGAGCTGGTGATCCGGTTCAGGAGTCCCATCGGCCCGCGTTCTTCCTGATGCGCAGGCGCCGGCTGCGTCCGGTGGTCCATTTCTGCCTTCACGACCGGCGGAAAGTCCTCGACCTTCGGCATGCGTACCGGCTCGGCCTGCTGCCGCACGACCTGGGTGGGCTCCTGCCGGACCGGCTGCGCCTGCATCTGCGGCTGGACGGGCGCCTGCATCTCGACCGGGCGCGGTGCCGGCTGCGCCGGCCGCATGACCGGTGCGGCCTCCGCCGGAGCGACGCCGGCGAAGAGCTTGCTCTGCGGACGGAAGGCCTCTTCCTGGAGGTGGGGCTGCGGCTGCGGTGCCGGTGCGGCGACCTGGGCGCGCGCTGCGATGTCGAGCTCGCGCTCCATTTCGGCTTCGCGAATGGCGAGCGCGATGTGGTCGACATTCTGCTGCTGGAGCGGCGGCTGCACCGGCTGCGGCTGCGGCGCCGGCTGCAGCGAGACAGTCGGCTGCGGCTGAGCCGGAACGGCGGCGGACGGGCGGACGATCGGCTTCGGCGCTACCGGACGAAAGTCGGCGGAGCGGCCGGCCACCTCCGCGGCCGTGCGGTCGATGCCGGTGGCGACGACGGAAACCCGAATGAGGCCTTCGAGCTCTTCGTCGAAGGTCGCGCCGAGAATGATGTTGGCGTCCGGATCGACCTCCTCGCGGATACGCGTGGCAGCCTCATCCACCTCGAAGAGCGTGAGGTCGCGGCCGCCGGTGATGGAGATAAGCAGGCCCTGAGCGCCCTTCATCGAGGTTTCGTCGAGCAGCGGGTTGGCGATCGCGGCTTCCGCAGCGGCCATTGCGCGGCCTTCGCCGGAGGCTTCGCCCGTACCCATCATGGCGCGGCCCATTTCGCGCATCACCGAACGGACGTCGGCGAAGTCGAGGTTGATGAGGCCTTCCTTGACCATGAGGTCGGTGATGCAGGCGACGCCGGAATAAAGAACCTGGTCGGCCATGGCGAAGGCGTCCGCGAAGGTCGTCTTGTCATTGGCGATGCGGAAGAGGTTCTGGTTCGGGATGACGATCAGGGTGTCGACCGACTTCTGAAGATCGGAAATACCCTGGTCGGCGATCCGCATGCGGCGCCCGCCTTCGAAATGGAAGGGCTTGGTGACGACGCCGACGGTGAGGATACCCTTGTTGCGGGCAGCCTGGGCGACGATCGGAGCAGCGCCCGTGCCGGTGCCGCCGCCCATGCCGGCGGTGACGAAGCACATATGCGTGCCCTGCAGGTGATCGATGATCTCGTCGATGCATTCTTCAGCGGCCGCACGGCCGACTTCCGGTTGCGAGCCGGCACCAAGACCTTCGGTGACGGCGACACCCATCTGGATGATCCGCTCGGCCTTGGTCATGGTGAGTGCCTGGGCATCCGTGTTGGCGACGACGAAATCGACGCCCTGGAGCCCGGCGGTGATCATGTTGTTGACGGCGTTGCCGCCGCCGCCGCCGACGCCGAAGACCGTGATACGCGGCTTCAGCTCGGTAATGTCCGGCTTCTGCAAGTTGATGGCCATAGTCCTGTTCCTTCTCTTTCCCTGGCCGCCTTGCCGAGCCGGCCAATTCCTTCAAACTCGAACACCTGTCTCGTCCGGCGATATGCCGAGCGATCTAGAAACTTTCTTTCAGCCATTGCCCCATCCGGGCGAAACGGCTGTTGCCGCCGAGGGTGGAGAACATGCCGCTGCCGGCGGCATGCGTCTCGAGGTCGGCGACCTGAGGGTAGATCATCAGCCCGACGGCCGTGGAGAAGGCCGGGCCCTTGGCAGCGGCCGGCAGGCCGGATACGCCGAGCGGGCGGCCGATGCGGACATTGCGTGCAAGAATGCGCCGCGCCGCTTCCGGCAGACCGGTCAGCTGGCTGGCTCCCCCCGTCAATACGATGCGCTTGCCGACGATCGGGCTGAAACCGGACCGCTGGATGCGGTCGCGTATGAGTTCCAGCGTCTCTTCGATGCGAGCGCGAACGATGCGCGAGACCAGAGCGCGCGGCACGTGCGTCGGCTGGTCGCGGTCGTCTTCGCCGATCGGCGGAACCGAAATGATATCGCGCTCGTCCGCGCTGTTCGGAAGCGCCGAACCGTGCACGACCTTCAGGCGCTCGGCATCCTCGATGCGGGTGGACAGGCCGCGCGCCAGATCGGTCGTGACGTGGTGGCCGCCAAGGCCGACCGCGTCCGCATGGACGAGCTTGCCTTCGGCGAAAACCGAGATCGTCGTCGTACCGCCGCCCATGTCGATGGCCGCACATCCGAGCTCGACCTCGTCATCCACGAGTGCCGCAAGCCCGCTGGCATAAGGCGTCGCGACCATGCCCTCGACCGAGAGGTGAGCGCGATTGACGCAGAGCTCGAGGTTCTTCAGTGCGGGCCGCTCCGCCGTCAGCACATGCATGTCGACGCCGAGAACGTCACCGAACATCGCCAGCGGGTCGCGGATGCCGCGCTCGCCGTCCAGCGAGAAGCCGGTCGGCAGAGAGTGCAGGATGGCGCGGTCGGTGCGCAGCGACTGGTGCCCCGCGGCAGCGAGTACCTTCTTCAGATCGTTCGCCTCGACCTCCTGCCCGCCGAGATCGATCGTCGCGGTATAGACGTCGCTCTGCAGGCGGCCGGCGGAAACATTCACGATGAGGCTGTCGATCGTCAGTCCCGCCATGCGCTCGGCTGCATCGACCGCAAGCCGGACGACGCTTTCGACCGCGTCGAGATCGGCGATGACGCCATTCTTGACGCCCCGCGACTTCTGGTGACCGATGCCGATGACCTCGATGCTGTGCGTGCGCCCGGGCAGTATCTGGCTCTCGGCACGCGGCGTCAGGCGGCCGATCATGCATACCACCTTGGTCGAGCCGATATCGAGCACCGACACGACATGCGACCGCTTCGAGGGCAAGGGCTTCAGACGCGGAAGGCCGAAATTGGCGGATCCGAACAGACTCATATCCGCTTCTCCTGGGCTTTCAGCATCTTCTCCCTCGCCTTGAGTGCGACTTCCCGGCGCTTCACAGCTTCCGGCGTCAACTGTACGGTCGTGCGGTCTTCGAGCCTGAGATCGACGGCGGCGATGTCGCGCTCGAGCAACTGATGCGTGTCTTGCATACCGGCGAGCACGCTCATCGCGCGGGCAACATCCTTTTCGGGAAGCTTCACCACGACGCCGTTGTTGAGCCGCAGATCCCAGCGGCGCCCGGCCACGCGCACGAAGGCCTTGACGCGGGAGCGGAACTCCGGCCAGCGGGAAAACTCGTCGTAGAACGCGGCCGCCGCCGTCTCCGCATCGCGGCCGACGAAAAGCGGCAGGCTGGCGAACTTGTTGTCCCTGAGCGGCGCGATGACGCTGCCGCTGCGCTCTATGAGCGAGAGATCCGATCCGTGCTGCCAGATACCGAAGGCTTCGCGCTCCTTGAGAACGACCTCGATCGTACCCGGATAGACCTTGCGAACCGTGACGGTCTCGACCCAGGGCAGTTCGCCGATCAGCCGACGCGCCTCCTCGATATCGAGCGCCACCAGTGAGGTCGTGCCGTCCAGGCCGAGCTGCTGGAGGATGTCGATCTCGGAGGTCTGCGCGTTGCCGGAGACGCGGACGTCCTCGATCGCGAAGCCGGCGGCAGTCGTCGAGACCTGCGCGAAGCTCTGCGTATGGCCGCCGAGCGACATGCCATAGAGGCCCGTCGCCACCATGAAAGCTGCGGCGGCTACTGTTCCGGTATGATTCGGGAAGCGGATTCGACCGGCGCCAAGGCTGATCAGAAAGCGCACGCCCCTGCGCAGCGGCCGCGGCAGGACGAACGCTTCATCCGCCTCGGCGACACCGCCGGCCGGGTAACGAACCCTCTTGCCCCTTCTGCCCCTCAGCGCAAGCACGACGCGTCCTCCACCATCCACCTGAGAAATTCACCGAACTGAAGGCCAGCATGCTGCGCCATTTCGGGCACCAGGGATGTTGGGGTCATGCCGGGTTGGGTGTTGATCTCGAGCCAGATCAACTCGCCCTCACCATCCCCACTATCGTCGAAACGAAAGTCGGACCGGCTGACGCCGCGGCAACCGATCGCCTGATGCGCCTTCAACGCCAGTGTTTGTATTTTTTGGTAAATATTTGGTGAAATCTGTGCAGGTATGACGTGCTTCGAACCACCTTTTACGTATTTCGAGTCGTAATCGTAGAAGGCGTGCCCCTGCGGAATGATTTCAGTGACGCCGAGGGCTGCATCGCCCATGACACCGCAGGTGAATTCGCGCCCCGCAATATAGCGCTCGACCATGACGCGGTCGCCGTAGCGCCACTCGCTCGAGGTGATCACCTGAGGCGGATGCGACTGATCCTCCTTGACGATCACCACTCCGAAGCTCGACCCCTCGCGGACCGGCTTCACCACGTAAGGCGGCTTCATCGGGTGCTGATTGCCGAAGCTGCGCCGGTCCATGACCAAGGCTTCGGCAACCGGAATGCCGGCAGCCTTGGCGACATGCTTTGCCTGGTCTTTATCCATGGCCAGCGCCGAGGCCAAAACGCCCGAATGGGTATAGGGAATCTCGAGATATTCGAGAATGCCCTGGATCGTCCCGTCCTCGCCGAACGGCCCATGAAGCGCGTTGAAGACGACATCCGGACGCAATTCCTGAAGAACCGCCGCGACGTCGCGACCGACATCGACGCGCGTGACGCGATAGCCTTCGGCCTCCAGGGCATCCGCGCAAGCAGTCCCCGAAGACAGGCTCACCGGCCTCTCCGAGGAAAATCCGCCCAACAGGACAGCAACATGCTTGCTGCTCATTCAAACCCCCAAACAATACGCCACTATCGCGAAGCTTGCTTGCATCTGGCTGATTTCGAAGCCGCGATTCGCGAGACCGCCGCGTAGAACCACTACAACGACATTATGGTTAATGAAGTGTTTACTTTGGTTAACTCTCGCCGCGAAACGCGCTTCGGCGACACCCGTCAAGAATCAACCAGAGACAAGATTTCCTAGCTGAATCAGAGCTTTCTGTGGCTTGCAAGGGAAATAATCTTAGGAAAGGTAGAGCCCGCCTGCGTGTGCAGGCGGGCTCTACAAGGTCTTGCGTCGCGCTATCTCTCTCGACCTAGCTATCGTCGCCGACGATCTTCCATACGATTCCGGCGATGACCGCACCGATCAGCGGCGCGACCCAGAAGAGCCAGAGCTGGGAAATCGCCCAATCGCCGACGAACAGCGCCTGTCCGGTCGAACGCGCCGGATTGACCGAGGTGTTGGTGACCGGGATCGAGACGAGGTGAATCAAGGTCAGCCCCAGGCCGATGGCGATGGGCGCGAAGCCCACAGGCACACGGCTATGCGTCGAGCCAAGAATGATGAGCAGGAAAAAGGCGGTCATGACGACCTCGGTGACGAGCGCCGCCGTCAACGAATAACCGCCCGGCGAGTGTTCGCCGTAGCCATTGGCGGCAAAACCGCCAAGCTGGAAATCGGCCTTGCCGCTGGCGATCACGTAGAGCACGGCAGCTGCGGCGATCGCGCCGGCGACCTGCGCGAGGATGTAACCGACGAGGCTTGCCGGCGGCATTCTGCCGGCAACGGCAAGCCCGACCGATACCGCCGGATTGAAATGACCGCCCGAAATCCCGCCGACCGCATAGGCCATGGTCAGCACCGTAAGGCCGAAGGCAAAGGAGACCCCAAGCAGGCCGATGCCGACCTCCGGGAAGGCAGCGGCAAGCACGGCGCTGCCGCACCCGCCGAGAACGAGCCAGAAAGTACCGAGAAATTCCACAGAGAGCTTCCTGAACATGAATATTCCCCCGAACCGAAGCAAAACGCTTCGCCGGCGAGAGTTCTCCAGTATTCGATTCCCGTCAAGCGGGAGATGTATTTTCAGGCGATGCCCGCAATACGGGAAGACAATGAATTCGCGTAGGCGGGAATGCCGGCTGATCGAGCACACGGGCGGCGATATGCCGGTGGAATATTCCTTCGCCGGCAAGCGCATTTAGTTCGCATTTCTTACGAAATCAGGCTTTCTCGATGTGAAAACTTGCGCTAAGAACCGGCCGCCCGCCTCCCAAGACGGCATGACCGCCAGATCGTTTGATTGTGTCCATCGGACAGCGAACTGATCTAACCCTATGAAACTACGCAATTCCGGCGGGGAGAGTTACTCGCTTTCCCGCAAATTGCTCCAGGAACGAACCAATGACAGACGCGACAACCTCGCTGTCGCCGCAGGATGGTGCGTTGCATCGGCAGGCCGTGAACTCCCCTGCCCGGGTGCTGTTCGCCAGCCTCGTCGGCACGACGATCGAATTCTTCGACTTCTATGTCTATGCGACCGCAGCGGTGATCATCTTCCCGCACCTCTTCTTCCCTGCAGCCGATCCGACCTCGGCAATGCTGCAGTCCCTCGCCACCTTCTCGATCGCCTTCTTCGCCCGCCCGCTCGGCGCCGTGATCTTCGGTCACTTCGGCGACCGGATCGGCCGCAAGGCGACGCTCGTCGCCGCGCTGATGACCATGGGCATCTCGACGGTCGTCATCGGCCTGTTGCCCACCTATTCGACGATCGGCGTCGTGGCACCGCTGCTGCTTGCCCTCTGCCGCTTCGGCCAGGGCCTCGGCCTCGGCGGCGAATGGGGCGGCGCGGTGTTGCTCGCCACCGAGAATGCGCCTGAAGGCAAGCGGAGCTGGTACGCCATGTTCCCGCAACTCGGCGCGCCGATCGGCTTCATCCTGTCGGCCGGAACCTTCCTCATCCTCGGCGAGGTCATGAGCGAAGAGGCCTTCCTCGCCTGGGGCTGGCGCGTTCCCTTCATCGCCAGCGTGCTGCTCGTGATCGTCGGCCTCTATGTCCGCCTGAAGATCACCGAAACGCCGGAATTCCAGAAGGCGATCGACAAGCACGAGCGCGTCGAGGTGCCGGTCGCCGCGATCTTCCGCTCGCACAAGCGAAGCCTCGTACTCGGCACCTTCGTGGCGCTCGCGACCTTCGTCCTGTTCTATCTGATGACCGTCTTCTCGCTCTCCTGGGGCACGACCAAGCTCGGCTATTCGCGCGAACAGTTCCTCCTCGTACAGATGACGGGCGTCGTCTTCTTCGGCCTGATGATCCCCGTCTCCGGCATCCTTTCGGACCGCTTCGGCCGCCGTCTCGTGCTGGTACTGACGACGATCGGGATCGGCGTTTTCGGCCTCTTCATGGCACCGCTCCTGTCGTCCGGTCTCGGCGGGGCCTTCGTCTTCTCGATCGTCGGCCTCGGCCTGATGGGCCTCACCTACGGGCCGATCGGCGCCGCACTGGCGGCCCCCTTCCCGACCGCGGTGCGCTATACCGGAGCCTCGATGACCTTCAACCTCGCCGGCATCTTCGGCGCGTCGCTGGCGCCCTATATCGCCACCTGGCTCGCGACCAATTACAGCCTCGGCCATGTCGGCTACTATCTGCTGGCGGCGGCTTCGATCACGCTCGTCTGCCTGCTTCTTTCGAACGAGGAAGAGGTCTCGGGCTGAGATGGAATAATCCTGAAAAAAGGGCCGCGGCGGATGACCGTCGCGGCCCTTTTCTTTGGTCCTGATTTCGGCTCAGGCCGTGGCGCGGCCGAGGAATTCCCTGATTTCGTAGCCCGGCATGAAATTGCCGACCCGCTTGATTTCCCATTCCAGCTTGACGCCGGAATGCTCCATCACCCGCTGGCGCACGGTCTCACCGAGATATTCGAGCTCGTAGCCCGTCGCCTGTCCGGTATTGATCATGAAATTGCAGTGAAGCGGCGACATCTGGGCATTGCCGATCATCATCCCGCGGCAGCCGGCCTCGTCGATCAGCTTCCAGGCCGAATGGCCGTCCGGGTTCTTGAAGGTGGATCCGCCGGTCTTCTCGCGGATCGGCTGCACCGTTTCGCGATGCTGGCGCACGGCGTCCATGTCGGTGCGGATCTTGGTCTTGTCTTCCGCATAACCCTCGAAGATCGCATGCGTGAAAATCAGCTCCTTGGCCGCGCCGGAATGGCGGTAGCCATAGCCCATCTCCGCTTTGCTCAGGACATGCCGGTTGCCCTTGCGGTCGACGGCATGGACCTCGACGACGCGTTCGCTGGTCTCGCCGCTATTGGCGCCGGCGTTCATGCGGAGTGCCCCGCCGATCGAACCGGGAATGCCGTAATAGAAGTAGAAGCCGCCGATGCCATGGTCGAGCGCCATGGCGGCGATGTTCTTGTCCGGGCAGATCGCGCCCGCCTTGATGCGGTTTTCACCGGCGAGTTCGAGATCGCCGAAGCCCTTCGCAGAAAGCCGGATGACGACGCCCGGAATACCGCCGTCGCGCACGAGCAGGTTTGAGCCCACGCCGACGACCATCACCGGCACCTCTTCGGGCACCAGCTTCAGGAAGGCGACGAGGTCGTCGGTGTCGTGCGGCTGGAACATGAGTTCGGCGAGACCACCCGCACGAAACCAGGTGACGCGGTCCATCGGGGCATCGGGCGTGAGACGTCCGCGGATTGCAGCGACGCCGCTTCCGAGCGAATCGAGAAGTTTCTGACCGTTGACCTGTTTCATGCTCGATTTCCTGAAATTTCCGCGAGCTGCTTGGGCAAGGCCGCGGCCCAATAGGTAATGCTGCCAGCTCCCAAGAGAACCACAAAATCGCCCGGCTGCGCAATCTTCGCGATAACAGGCGCCAGTGCCTCCTGTCCGGGGACGTGGCGGGCATCGCGATGGCCGGCAGCCTTGATGCGGTCGACAAGCGCTTCCGAACTGACGCCCTCTATGGCTTCCTCGCCGGCCGCATAGACCGGAGCGAGCAGGATCGTATCGGCGTCGTTGAAGCAGGAGGTGAAGTCTTCGAAGAGGCTCGACAGGCGCGAATAGCGATGCGGCTGGTGAACCGCGACGATGCGCCCCTGGCACGCCTCCCGCGCCGCCCTCAGGACCGCCCTGATCTCGACCGGATGGTGGCCGTAATCGTCGAAGATGCGCGCGCCGTTCCATTCGCCCGTCAGCGTGAAGCGGCGTTTGACGCCGCCGAAGGTGGCAAGACCCCTCGCAATGTCCTCGGGCTTGATGCCGAGCCGCTGTGCGACCGCTACGGCAGCCGTGGCGTTCGAGACATTATGGCGTCCGGGCATCGGCAGCCTGAGATCCTTGATCTCGATCACCTGGCCCGTGCGGCGGCGGCGGATCTCGATATCGAAGATGGAGGTCGCACCGTCCATGCGGATATTGTGGAAGCGCACGTCGGCCTGGGGGTTCTCGCCGTAGGTGACGACCTTCCGGTCCTCGATCTTGCCGACCATGGACTGGACTTCCGGATGGTCGAGACACAGCACGCCAAATCCGTAAAAGGGCACGTTCTCGACGAATTGCCGGAAGGCCGCGCGCACGGCGTCGAAACTGCCGTAGTGGTCGAGATGTTCGGGATCGATATTGGTGACGACCGCGATGTCGGCCGGCAGCTTCAGGAACGTGCCGTCGGATTCGTCCG
This sequence comes from Ensifer sp. R1-3, assembly GCF_056739175.1. Classification (NCBI taxonomy): domain Bacteria; kingdom Pseudomonadati; phylum Pseudomonadota; class Alphaproteobacteria; order Hyphomicrobiales; family Rhizobiaceae; genus Ensifer; species Ensifer sp. R1-3. The sequence goes on along the minus strand of NZ_CP096515.1, from coordinate 448,279 downwards.
CTTCGACCACCATCCATTCGCCGGCGCCCATGCGCGCATTGGTGCCGTAGGCGTTGATGATGCCGCCGTTGATCACCGTCGGATCGAGGCCGCCCGCATCGAGCAGGGCGGCGACCATCGAGGTCGTCGTCGTCTTGCCATGCGTCCCGCCGATCGCAATCGCATTGCGGAAGCGCATCAGCTCGGCAAGCATCTCGGCCCGGCGCACGACCGGCAGGAATTTCTCGCGCGCAGCGATGAGCTCGGGATTGTCCTTCTTGATCGCCGTCGAGACGACGACCACCTCGGCATCGCCGAGATTTTCCGCTTTGTGCCCGATGGAGATGCTGATGCCCTTTTCCCGCAGACGCTGCACATTGGCGCTGTCGGCCTGGTCGGAACCCTGGACGCGATGGCCGAGATTGTGCAGGACTTCGGCAATACCGCTCATGCCGATGCCGCCGATACCAATGAAATGTACGAGCCCGATCGTCTTCGGCATCTTCATGAGCGTGTTTCCTTGAACTTCGCGACTGTCGAGCCGCTGGCAATAGCCTCTACCAGCAAGGCAAGCAAGCGCGCGGCATCCGGCTTGCCGGTCTGGCGGGCGCCAGCCGCCATCTGCGCCAGCGCATCCGGGTTGCTCATCGCATCCGCAAGGATGCCGGCGAGACGCTCGGCGCTGAGCTCCACCTGAGCGATCACGCGCGCCCCGCCTTTCGCGGCGAGTGCGGCGGCATTGGCTGCCTGGTCGTGGTCGAGAGCGTAGGGATATGGCACCAGGATCGCCGGTCGTCCGATGACCGAGATTTCCGAAACGGTGGAAGCGCCCGAGCGGCAGATAAGGAGCTGCGCCGAAGCGATCCGACCGGCCATGTCGGTGAAGAAGGGGGATACCTCAGCGGGAACGCCGAGCTTCTCGTAGACCGCGATGACGCCTTCCCGGTCCTCGGGCCGGGCCTGCTGCGTCACCTTCAGCCGCTGGCGCAGCGCGTCGTCGAGCCGGCAGACCGCCTGCGGCACCGCTTTCGAGAAGAATTGCGCGCCCTGGCTGCCACCGAAGACCACGAGATGAAAGGGCGCATCGCCGGCAGCCGCCGCATAAGGAACCCCGGCAGCCTTCAGTACCGCGGGGCGCACAGGGTTTCCGGTCGCCACGGTCTTTGCCGCGAAGGCTCCGGTGCCTTCCGGAAGAAAGCCGCCGGCGACGGCCTTGACCCGCGATGCGAGCATTTTGTTGGCGCGGCCCATCACCGCGTTCTGTTCGTGGATGATGGACGGAATGCCCATGCCCGTGGCCGCAAGCAGCGGCGGCACCGTCGGGTAGCCGCCGAAGCCGACGACGGCCCTGGGCTTAAGCCTGGCAATCAGTCGCCGGGCCGCCCTCAGACCCGTCCAGAGCTTCCACACCGACCGGGCGAGTTTCACCGGATTCTTCGAGCCGATCGTCGCCGACGGCACGACATGAATCTCGTCGGCCGGGAACTTCCCCGTGAAGCGTTCGGCACGGCTGTCCGTCACCAGATGCACGGAATAACCCGTCGCTTTCAGCTCATACGCCAGCGCCTCGGCTGGAAAGAGGTGCCCGCCGGTCCCGCCGGCGGCAAGAAGAATGATGCCTTTATCCATGTCTCACTCCGCCGGCACTCCGACGCCCGATCGAAAGAGGCTGCGCTCGACGGCACGCTTCTCGGGCCGATGACGCGTCAGTGCCAGAATGAATCCCGCTGTCACGCAGATCGCCACCATCGACGACCCGCCATAGGAAATCAGCGGGAGCGTCATGCCCTTGGCCGGAAGCAGCTCCAGATTCACGCCGATATTGATCATCGACTGAATGCCGATTTGCAGGACCAGCCCGGCAACCGCGAACCGGTTGAAATCGTTGCGCTCACGGAAGGCATGATTGAGGCCGCGCATAACCACGAAGGCGAAAATCACGACGACGACCATGCAGAAGACGATGCCGAACTCCTCCGCAGCGACGGAGAAGATGAAGTCCGTATGGCTGTCCGGAATGATGCGCTTCACCACGCCCTCGCCCGGGCCGCGGCCGAACCAGTCACCGCGAATGATCGCCTCGCGGGCCGTATCCACCTGGAACGTATCGCCTTCTCCGGTCAGGAACCGGTCGATGCGGCCGGCGACGTGAGGCAGGATGGAATAGGCGGCGAAAAACCCGCCTATCGCCACCGACGCGAGCACGATGATCCAGAGCCATGGCATGCCCGCCATGAAGAACATGCCGCCCCAGACCACCGTCGTGAGGATGGTCTGGCCGAGGTCGGGCTGGGCGACGAGGAGCGCCCCGACGATACCGAAGAGGAGGATCGAAAGCAGATTGCCGGGAATTTCCGGCTGCCGTGCATGTTCGGCGAAAAGCCAGGCGCAGACCACGACAAAGGCGGGCTTCATGAATTCCGAGGGCTGTATCGAAATGCCGGCGAGCGACAGCCACCGCCTGGAACCCTTGACCTCCTGGCCGAAGAACAGAGCCAGCACCATCATCGCCGTGGAAATCACGAGCAGGATGATCGCCGTGCGCCGCACCTGTCGCGGCGAGAGAAAGGAGATGCCGACCATCACCACCAGCGACGGCAGGAGGAAGAGCGCATGGCGCTTGACGAAGTGGAAGCTGTCGAGGCCGAGCCGTTCGGCGACCGGGGGGCTTGCGGCGAAGGAGAGCATGAAGCCCACGCCCATCAGCAGGATGAAGGCGGCGAGAAAAAATCTGTCGATCGTCCAGAACCAGTCGGCCACGGGGCCACGTTCGGCTCGGCTTACCATCAGTCTGTCCCCTTTCCCGGCGCCTAGTGCGCCAACATCCACTACCGGCCGGAGCCGTCAGATCAGCATGCTCACGCCCTCGAGCGCCGCCACATGGCCGACGAAGGCATCTCCGCGCACCTCGAAGTTCTTGTACTGGTCGAAGCTTGCGCAAGCCGGAGAAAGCATCACGGCCGCAGGACCTTGCGAGTCCCGCGCCGCATCCGCTGCCGCGTGCGCAACCGCCTTTTCCAACGTCCCGGAGATTTCGTAGGGCACTGCCTCGCCGAGTGTCGCGGCGAAGGAGGGTGCCGCCTCTCCGATCAGATAGGCCTTGACGATCTTCGGGAAGAACGGCGCCAGGGACGTGATGCCGCCCTCCTTCGGCAGTCCGCCGGCGATCCAGTAGATTCTGTCGTAACTCGAAAGCGCCGGGGCTGCAGCCTCTGCATTGGTCGCCTTGCTGTCGTTGACGAAGACGATCTCGCCCTTCTTCGCAACCGGCTGCATCCGGTGCTTGAGGCCCGGAAAGCTCCTGAGGCCGTCGACGATATCCTTCCCGGAGATGCCGACCGCCAGGCAGGCGGCGATCGCAGCCGCAGCGTTCTGGGCATTGTGCCCTCCCCGCAGCGTCTGGATCCCGGCGAGGTCGGTAAAGAGCGACGATGCCCCGTCCTGCGCACGCATCAGCGCCGAGCCTTCGGCATAGACGCCCTGGGCCAGCGGATGGCGGCGCGATATACGCACGACCTTTGTTCCTGCCCGCTCCACCCGATCGGCGATCAGGCTCGAGAGGCTGTCGTCGACGCCGACCACCGCCGTTCCGCTCCCCGCCACCAGACGCTCCTTGATGTCCGCATAGTGCTGCATCGTGCCGTGGCGATCCAGGTGATCCGGCGTCAGGTTGAGCAGTATCCCGGCGGTCGGGTCGAGCGTTGGCGCAAGGTCGATCTGGTAGGATGAGCATTCGACGACATAGAAGCGCCCTGCTTTCGGCGGGTCCAGCGTCAGCACCGCGGTGCCGATATTGCCGCCGAGCTGCGTGTCGCGCCCGCTTGTCCTGAGGATATGGGCGATCAGCGCCGTCGTCGTGGACTTGCCGTTGGTGCCGGTGATGGCGATGAAGGGGCAATCGGGCGCGTGTTTGCGCCGCTCACGCACGAAGAGCTCCACATCGCCGATGATCTCGACGCCGGCCTGATGCGCGAGATCGACGCTCCAGTGCGGCTTCGGATGCGTCAGCGGAACGCCGGGCGAAAGCACGAAGGCGGCGAAGGCATGCCAGTCGGCGCCGCGCAAGTCAGCGGTGGCTATTCCGGCCGCAGCAGCCTTGGCGACGCTGTCAGGATTGTCGTCCCACGCCACGACATCTGCGCCGCCCGAAACGAGTGCCTGAGCCGTAGCGAGGCCCGAGCCGCCTAGCCCGAAGAGTGCGACCTTCCTGCCCTTGAGTGAGGTGACCGGGATCATCGTGGCTCACCGCAGCTTCAGCGTGGAGAGGCCGACCATTGCGAGGATCACTGCGATGATCCAGAAACGGATCACCACCTGGCTTTCCGTCCAGCCCTTCTTCTCGAAGTGATGGTGGATCGGCGCCATCAGGAACACGCGATGCCCGGTGCGCTTGAACCAGAAGACCTGGATGATGACCGACAGCGTCTCGATGACGAAGAGCCCGCCGATGATGATCATGACGATCTCGTGCTTGGTCGCGACGGCCACGGTGCCAATCAGGCCGCCGAGCGCGAGCGAACCCGTATCGCCCATGAAAATCGCGGCAGGCGGTGCGTTGAACCACAGGAAGCCGAGTCCCGCGCCGATCACGGCGCCAAGGATCACCGCGAGTTCGCCGGTGCCGGGCACGAAATGGATCTGCAGGTAATTGGCGAAGACGGCGTTACCCGCAAGATAGGCGATCAGCCCGAATGCGGCCGACGCGATCATAACGGGAACGATCGCGAGCCCGTCGAGGCCGTCGGTCAAGTTTACCGAATTTCCCGCGCCGACGATGACGAACCCGCCGAACAGCACGAAGAAATATCCGAGATTGAGCATCAGGTCCTTGAAGAAGGGAAAGGTCACCGACGAGCCGAAGGTGGAACCCGCCGCCCCTGCGGAAAGCGCCGCCTGCATCATGAAGAAGACGGCAACGGCGGCGATCACGAACTCGATGCCGAGTCGTGCCTTGCCGGAGAAGCCCTTTTCCGACTGTTTCGTCACCTTGAGATAGTCGTCGTAGAAGCCTATCGCGCCGAAACCGAGCGTCACCAGAAGCGTCGATACGACGTAGATGCTGGACAGATCGGCCCAGAGCAGCGACGACACCACGATGCCGGTCAGGATCATCAACCCGCCCATGGTCGGCGTACCGGCCTTCTTGAAGTGCGTCTGGGGGCCGTCGGCGCGGATCGGCTGGCCCTTGCCCTGGCGGATGCGCAACGAGGCGATCATGGCGGGGCCGAACAGGAACACGATCAAGGCAGAGGTAAAGAGAGCCGCCCCCGTACGGAAGGTGATGTAGCGAAAGAGATTGAAGAATTGAAAGTGGTCCGCCAGTTCCACAAGCCAGATCAGCATAAGGGACCTTTCCCCCAGAAGTTTATAATCGGACATCGTCCAACAGAATCATCTGCCAGAAGATACCCGCTTGCGTTCGACTATGTTAGGCCATTTCCCCTGGCCGAAGGCCGTATCCACCAGCACTGCGGCGCCGCGCACCCTTTCGGGCGTACAAGAGCCGCCGTCACGCTTTCAGTTGCCGCATGTTCTTCCGTAAACCGGTTCCGGTTCGAGGAAACATGCAGCGGTGGCAACGTCCCTATACTTCCCCTGCTCCGGCCGTCTCCTGCGGATAGGCATCGAGAAGCGCCTGGACGATCTTTGCGCAACCGGTGCCTTTCGAAGACTTGACCATCACGACGTCGCCGGCCGAAACCGCGCCGAGGGCGTAGGCCGTGAGATCGCCCACCACATCTCGATGAACGACGGATACCTCCGGCGGCAGAGCGTCGCGCAAATGGGCCATCTCGGGTCCGGCCAGCCAGACATCGGCAATACCCGCCTCGACAACGGGTCCCGCAAGCGCCGCATGAACAGCCGCCGAATGCTCGCCCATTTCCAGCATGTCGCCGAGAACGGCGATGCGTCGCCCGCCGGGCGCCGGCTCGGCGTCGCGAAGAAGCGAGATCGCCGCCCGCATCGACGCGGGATTGGCGTTGTAGCTCTCGTCGATCACGGTGAGGTGCCCGGTGCCGATCCTGAGGCGATGCCGCAGCCCCCGGCCCTTTTCCGGCTGCATGGTCGCAAACGACGCGGCGACGCGGTCGGTATCCGCGCCTGCCAGCGTCGCCGCGGCGATCGCCGCCAAGGCGTTTTCCGCGATATGGCGCCCGGGGGCGCCGATCGCGATTTCAAGCGTTCTGCCTCCGATGCCGGCCCAGAGCACCGAGCCTTCCGCTCCGCCGGCGAACTCGGCCAGACGGAATTCCGATCTCGGATTTGCGCCGAAGGAATGGACATCGCTCACCCCGGCCGCGGCAGCCGCCCTTTCGAGGAGATCGTATTGCGCGCTGTCCCGATTGATGACCGCATGACCTCCATTGACCACGCCTTCGAAGATTTCGGCCTTGGCCGCCGCGATCTCGTCCAGGCTCGTGAAATTGCCGAGATGGGCGGCGGCAATGCTGGTCACAACAGCCACATGCGGACGAACCATCCGTGTCAGCGGCAGAATTTCGCCCGCATGGTTCATCCCGATCTCGAAGACCCCGAAATCGGTCGTCTCCGGCATGCGCGCAAGCGTCAGCGGCACGCCCCAGTGATTGTTGAAGGACGCCACGGAGGCGTGGACCCGGCCGAGGGGCGACAGCACGTGCCTCAGCATCTCCTTCGTGGTGGTCTTGCCCACCGATCCCGTGACGGCGATGATTTTCGCCGCGCTGCGGTCGCGTGCCGCGCAACCGAGCCGGATCATCGCCTCCAGCACGTCGTCGACGACGATCATCGGGGCGATCAGGCGCCCGAGCGCCGGCAGCTTCGCTTCGCTGACGACCAGGAGCGCGGCTCCGTTTGCAAGCGCGATACCGGCATAGTCGTGGCCGTCGACGCGATCGCCCCTGATCGCGAAAAAGGCCTCGCCGTCGCCGATCGTGCGGCTGTCGATCGAAATGCCGGTGATACCTTCCGGCAGGTTTCCGACCGGGCGGCCGTTCATCGCGGCCAGAAGATCGCTGCTTGTCCAGAGCCAGTTCAAATCAAAGACCTCCCAGTGCCTTGCGGACCTCCGCGTGGTCGGAGAAAGGCAGCGTCACGGAACCGACCGTCTGCCCCTCTTCATGCCCCTTTCCGGCAACGATCAGCGTATCGCCGGTCTTCAGCATGCCGACAGCCGCGCGGATCGCCTCGGCGCGATCGCCGATTTCCGTAGCCCCCTTGGCCGCGGCCATGATCTCGGCACGGATCACTTCCGGTACTTCCGAACGCGGATTGTCGTCGGTGACGATCACGACGTCGGCGAGGCGGCTGGCAATCTCTCCCATGATCGGGCGCTTGCCCTTGTCCCGGTCGCCGCCGCACCCGAAAACCACCACGACCCGGCCGGTGGTAAAGGGACGCACGGACTCCAGCACGTTTGCGAGTGCGTCTGGCTTGTGGGCGTAATCCACATAGGCAAGCGCGCCGTCCTTCGTCTGTCCGACGAGCTCCAGGCGCCCCGAAGCGCCCTGCAGCCTCTCCAGCGCCGAGAATGCCGCCTTTGCGGTGATCCCGGTGGACATTGCGAGGCCCGCGGCAACGAGCGCGTTGGCGATCTGGAAATCACCGGCGAGCGGCACGTGAATTTCGTAGATGTCGTCGCCGACATGAACCTCCGCCGACTGCTTGTGGCGGAAGTGCTCGACGCGCTTCAGCGCGATGAAATCGCCGTTGCGCCCGACGGTGCGCACATCGTGGCCTGCCTTGCGAGCGGCAGCGATCGCCTCGGCGGACCATTGGTCGTCTGCGAAGATCACCGCCGGCGAACCTTTCGGCAGGAGCGCCCCGAAGAGGCGCATCTTGGAGGCCATGTAGTGCTCGACAGTCGGATGGTAATCCATGTGATCGCGGCCGAGATTGGTGAAGGCGGCGGCCGCGAGCTCGACCCCGTCCAGCCGCCTCTGGTCCAGCCCGTGGCTCGAAGCCTCCATTGCCGCATGGGTCACGCCCTCATCGGCAAGTTCGGCAAGCAGCTTGTGCAGGGATACCGGGTCGGGGGTCGTCAGCGAGCCGTATTCGGTGCGGCCGGGCGCCACGACCCCCGTGGTGCCGATCATCGCCGCCGAGAAGCCGCTATGCGCCCATATCTGCCGGGTGAAGGAGGCAACGGACGTCTTTCCGGCCGTACCCGTGACCGCCACCATCGTCTCCGGCTGGCGTCCGTAGAAGCTGGATGCCGCTTTTGCAAGGAACCTGCGCGGGTCGGAGATCGCAAAGACGGGCGCACCCGCTTCTGCCGGGGTGCCGGTTCCGGCGACGACCGCCGAAGCTCCGCGAGACAGCGCGTCCGCTATGTAGGCAGCCCCGTCCGCCTTCGATCCGGCGACCGCGACGAAGAGGTCGCCGGGCTTGACCTGCCGGCTATCGGCCGTGATGCCGCCGATCTCGATGGTCGCGGCGTCGCCCTTCAGCTGCGCCGAAAGTTCCGGGAAACTCGATCCCGCCAGATCCGTGATCTTCATGAACTGCACGTCTCACATCGATATGATCCAATAGCGCCGTGCGTCTTTTCAGACGCGCAAAGGTCGCTGTAACACTTTGAATGCAGCATGGTCTCGTCCTTGAATCGACTCCGCTTCAGGGAGCCATGCAGCGGAATCGCGAATCGTCCGCCTTTCATTTCACGGTCAATAAGACACAAGCAAGGCAGAACCGTCTTCTCCGAATTTCGGCTCCACGCCGAGCAGCGGAGCGGAGCGGCTGATGATGTCGCGCACCATCGGGGCGGCATTCGAACCGGCCGTGCGTCCCCCGCCTTCGCCGGTCTTCGGCGCGTCGATGAAGGTCAGCACCATGTATTTGGGATCGTCGATCGGAAACGCCGCAAGGAAGGCATTGAAGTTCAGGTCGCTGGCATAGCGGCCGTTGACGACCTTGTCGGCCGTGCCGGTCTTGCCGCCGACATTGAAACCCGGAACGAGCGCCCGCTTGCCGGAACCGGCAATGCCGTTCCAGCGAAGCAGATAGCGCATGTCTTCGCTGGTGCTCTTCTTGACCACGGCGCTCGCGAGTTCGCTCGCCGCTTCCTCGCTGCGCGGCAGGAAGGTCGGAGGGATGAGTTTGCCGCCATTGACCAGCGCGGCACCTGCGACCGCCGTCTGCAGCGGCGTCGTCGAAACGCCGTGGCCGAAGGAGATCGTGATCGAGTTGATCTTCTTCCACTCGCGCGGCTGGCTTGGCGCCTTGACTTCCGGCAGTTCGGTCGGAAGCCTCGTCAGCAGGCCTATCCGGGTGAGGAACTCCTTGTGGCCCGGAATGCCGATCAGGTCGGCGACCTTGGCGGTGCCGATATTCGAGGAATACTGGAAGATTTCCGGCACTGTCAGCACGCGGCGCTTGCCGTGGAAGTCCTTGATCGTGAAGCCGCCGATGCGGATCGGCGCCGTCGCATCGAAACTGTCGTTGAGCGTCACCTTGCCGGAGTCGAGGCCCATGGCGATGGTGAAGGTCTTGAAGGTGGAGCCCATCTCGAACGTGCCGTTCGACATGCGGTTCATCCAGCCCTCTTCTGCGCCTTCCGCAGGCCTGTTCGGGTCGTAATCCGGCACGGAGGCCATGGCCAGCACCTCGCCGGTATGGACGTCGAGCACGACGGCACCGGCGGCAATCGCCTGGTAGTTCTTCATGCCCGCGTCGATGACGTCGCGCACGATGTTCTGTACGCGCACGTCGATCGAAAGCCTGACCGGTTCGAGCTTGGCATCGCTGGTCATTCCGATCGCCGCAAGATCGGCGAGGCCCTGCTCGTCTATGTAGCGCTCCATGCCGGCGACGCCGCGGTTGTCTATGTTGACGTGACCGAGAATGTGGGCGGCAGTCGGCCCGCCCGGATAGAAGCGCCGCTTCTCCGGGCGGAAGCCGATGCCGGGGATGCCGAGCGCGAGTATTTCGCTCTGCTGCTTCGGCGTCAGTTGTCGGCGCAGCCATTGAAAGCGCGAATTCGACTTGAGCTTGTTGTAGATCTCGCGCGCGTTGAGATCGGGAAGCACCGTCGCCAAACGCTCCACCGCCTCGTCGGCATCGACGATCTTGTGCGGCTCCGCATAGAGCGAGACGGTACGGATATCGGTTGCGAGAACCTCTCCGTTGCGGTCGAGAATATCCGGCCGCGAGGCCATGAGACTGTCGGCGCGGCCGATCGAGGAAACCGTTTCCGGCTGCGCGAGACCGTATTGGACGAGGCGCCCTCCGATCACCGCATAGACGAGGCCGAAACTGGCGATGATGATCGCGACCCGGCTTTTCGCCCGGCTTGCGCTCTTCTTGCGCGTTCCTTCGAAAGTGACGTTGAGCCCGCTGTCGGCGGGGCGATTATTGCCGCCCGCCGAAAAATGCGCCTTGCTCTTCAGCACCATGATACGAGAGAGAAACGACATCAGCGCGCCACCGAACCTGTTGCGATATTATCTGCCTCGATGACGGCGGCGATATTGTCAGCCGCCTTGTCCTTGGCCTTCTTGTCCTCTTCGGAAGGAGGCAGATCGGCCCTCAGCATCGGCAGTTCCTCCGGCCGCGCCAGCTGCGTCGAGGGGGTCGGCGCGAGTTGCAGGTCGGCTGCAAAGACAGTCACCAGCCTCTCCAGCCGGTTCGGCTGGGTCAGAAGCGCCCAGTCGGCCTTGAGCAGATCGATCGTGTCCTCTTCGAGCTTTATCGCTGCATCGAGCCTGCGCACTTCTTCGAGCTTGTTCTCGGCCTTATGCTTGATCGTGTAGGTGACCGTCGCGGCCGCCGTCATGATGACGATCAGGACAATATCGAGCGTTCTGAGCATCGTCTTCTAGCCCCCCAGCCTTGCAAGGCTCGCCAGTTCCGGCAGATTGAAAATCGAAAGATCGGCGCCCGGCGACGGAGCCTCGGTGCGGACACCCGCTCTCAGCTTCGCGGACCGGGCACGAGGATTGCGGGACGCCTCCTCCTCGCTTGCCGCAACCATAGGCTTGCCGACTGGCGTGAAGGTTGCGGCGCGCGCCGTCACCAGCGGCAGATGGCGGGAGCCGCCCGCCTTGCCGGAGCGATCCTGGAAGAACGTCTTTACGATTCGATCTTCGAGCGAATGGAAGGTAACGACGACAAGCCGGCCGCCGGGTTTCAGAGCCCGCTCGGCCGCAAACAGGGCATGGGCGAGTTCGCCCAGCTCGTCGTTGACGAAGATGCGCAGCGCCTGGAAGACGCGCGTTGCCGGGTGGATCTTGTCCTTGGCCTTGCGTGGCGTAACCGTCTCGATGAGATTTGCGAGATCGCGGGTCGTCTCGAACGGCGTCTCGGCGCGGCGCTTTTCGATGGCACGCGCAATCCGCCCCGCCTGCTTTTCCTCTCCGAGGAAGCCGAAGATGCGGATGAGGTCCGACACCTTCGCGCGATTGACGACATCGGCGGCGGAAACGCCGGCGGCCGACATACGCATGTCGAGCGGCCCCTTCTTCTGAAAGGAGAAGCCACGCTCCGCCTCGTCGATCTGCATGGAAGAGACGCCGATATCGAGCACGACGCCGTCGAGCCCTTGTGCCGGCGCATGCTCGGTCAGATCGGAAAAACGGGAATGAACGAGCTTCAGCCGCCCGCCGCTGGCGTGCATCATGGACTGCCCCGCGGCGATCGCCGTCGGATCGCGGTCGAGCGCGACGACGTCGGCACCGGCATCGAGAATGGCGGATGCGTAGCCGCCGGCGCCGAAGGTGCCGTCGAGAATGATCTTGCCGGGAGCGGGGTCCAGAGCTGCGAGAACTTCCTTCAGGAGGACGGGAATGTGGCGAACCGGTCCGCCGTCGGCTTCAGAAGTTCCGCCGCCTTGATCCGTCACCATTCCGCCTCTCCACTCTATTGCGAACGCAGCCCCCGTTGCTTGCGCCCTTCCCTGGCCTCCGCCTGCGCCCTCGCAAACGCCTGCGGATCCCAGAGCTGAAAATGATCGCCCCGCCCGACGAAGGTCACGTCGTTCGAGATGCCGGTGAAGTCGCGGATGAAATCCGTCACCATCAACCGGCCCTCCGGGTCGAGCTTCACATAGACCCCGCCCCCATGAACAAGGAGCGACATCTCGTTGGCCGCATCCGAAAACGGATCCTCGGCGGCCATCTGCTTCTCGAACCGGTCCAGAAGCTCCGGTCCGCCGACGCTGATCGCCGGAAAGACGAAGTCCTGAAAACAGTATAACTCCCGCACGCCCGCCTCCAAAAGCACGGCACGGAAGACCGAAGGGACGGAGACCCGCCCCTTGGCATCGATCCGGTTCGTAACATGTGACAAGAAGCGGTTCATGACGCGAAACGGCCGCCCCCGATTGACGGGCCACGATCATCGGCCCGCACATACACTCGCACGACCGCGCAAAGATCCCCCGCCGGGCACGTGCGTGCCCGCCTGATCCTTCCATCGACGGAAGCCTCGAATTTCGCGATGGCGGGCCATTGCACGGCCCTTGCGCAGTACCATTATGGGATAACATGGGACCAAATGGGCGTCAATGGGAGAAGCTCGTAACCAGCCTTGCGGATGATCAAATATTGATAGGTTGTTAAGTTTAACAAAGGGTTACGATCCGAACCCTAATCCCTTGGAATCGTGCGCAAAAGCGAGCCACGCCGGTGAGGTGCGGCAAACCTCGCAGGCGTGATTCGCAGGAACCAGGGAAATTCAGGAGACGTGCTTTGCCGCAGGAGCGCTGCAAAGAAAAAAGCCAGTTGGCCTGTAAGCCGGGTTCTGTATGGCTCCGCCTCCGGAGAGACGAAACTTGGCAGCCATTCATCTGGGACTGCGCTTGCGCGCAGCCTCGTGCAACCCACCCGGACGACGCGCCTGGAAACCGGCTGGGCGCTTGCGCGCCCGTGTCGTCCCTATTCGGTCTTGCTCCCGGTGGGGTTTGCCGTGCCGTCCATGTCGCCATGTCCGCGGTGGGCTCTTACCCCACCCTTTCACCCTTACTCCGCAAGCGGAGCGGTCTGCTTTCTGTGGCACTTTCCCTGGGGTCGCCCCCGCCGGACGTTATCCGGCACCGTGTTTCCGTGGAGCCCGGACTTTCCTCGCCCCGCGGCCTTTCGGCACTTGCGAGGCGCGGCTGCCCGGCCAACTGGCAGAGGCTCATTAAACGACCGGCGCAGCGAGCGCCAGAGAAATCGGCGCTGCCGCCCCGTCCGGCGGTTACTTAACGATACGCGACCGCGAAATCCGTCTCGTACTCGTCCGCCTCGAGCCGGCCGTCCGCCACCAGCACCGCGCCGAGCCTGCCGATCTCGTCGGAGCTCTTGGCAGCTTGGCCGTTGCCGCCGGTGAGCACGGCGATGCGGTCGCTCACGAAACCTATATAAGGATAGCCGTGTCGCGTGAACGCGGTGACGCAGGGCGAATAATGCGTCGAAACGGGTCTCAGATCGGGGATCGTCTCGGCGAGCAGTCCGCGCATGTGTTCGGCCGCTTCCGCGTTTGCACCGCCTCGAAACCAATCCCTGATCGCCGGCTCGCTCGCAAGGATCCGATCGGTCGGATCGCCGCCGATCTTTATGTAGTGTCTGCCGTCGGCATAGGCAACCGGCGGCAACAGATAGTAGCTTCTCTCCTGCTCCGGCGCGGCCCCGATCAGCGATGGCATGCCTGGATAGATGGGAAGATCATCCGCGCCGACCTCCGCAAAAAGCACGGTGCGCGCCTTTACCGCAAGATCGAGCGCCCGCGGGAGAAGCGCCTGCGATAGCGAGAAGCCGCCTGCGGCGACCAGGGCGCGGCCGGCACGAACCAGGTGCCCGTCGATGGTCCTGACCACCACGCGATCGGGACCGTCTTCGACCGAGACCACCTCCGAGCGGATCACCCGTGCACCCAATTTCTCGGCTGCGATCGTTTGCGCGCGGACGAGCGAACGAGGATTTATGTAGCCTGCTCCGCTTGCCTCGTGAACTCCGGCATAGCCTTGCGGGAAGCGGAACCAGGGAAACCGCCCGGCAAGGTCGTCGCCAGGGATCAGCGGCGCCTCGACACCGAGTCTGTCGCGGGCACGCTCGACATTCTCGAGATAATCGAACGCGCCGCCGGGAGCTGGAGCCGCGATCAGACAGCCGACGGGAAAATAGAATTCGACGCCGCTCTCCAGTGCAATTTCCGGATAGCGGTCGATCGAGCGCCGAGCGAGACGCGCCCAGACCGGGTCGTCGTCGATCGTACGGGTGATGCGGGCATTGTCGTAATGACTGGCGAAAACGCCGCCGTGGTTCGCCCAGTCCTCCGGCTCATCGGGGCCGATAAGCGCGACACCGGCGCCTGCCCTCGCAAGATGACGCGCCGCTGCTGCGCCCATCATCCCCTTGCCAACAATGACGAAATCAACGCTTTCCGACATGCCCTTCCCCGATGTTCGCTTCGCGACCGAGATAGCATGCCGTTCAGGCTTCCGCACCGAATTCCTTCGAACAATCAACAATATGCCGGAACGCGATACCCATCCGGCCTATGTCTTGCAGCGTCACATCCGGTAGATCACAGCCAGTCCAGGATGTTCTTGACTTTACCGCAGTAGCGCTTCGAAACGGGGTTCATTCGCTTCGCGCCATGGCCGGCATTGTATTTGAGGATGGTGCCGCAGGTCGTCCCGTCCGAAAGCTCCTGCGCCTTCGCCAGGTACTTCATCCCGAACTTGATATTGGTCTCAGGCTCGTAGAGTTCTTTGATCGAGCCGGTATAGCCCATCATTCGGGCCGTAGCCGGCTTGATCTGCATCAGACCGACCTCGCCGGCGCTTCCGCGAGCCTTGGCATTGAAGTTGCTCTCGACCTCGACGATGGCGTGAGCGAGATCGGCCGGAATGCCGTATTGCTTGGCATAGGACTGGATGAGGATCGTATATTGGGATCCGCGTGGCAATGTCAGGTCGGGTTTCGGATAACCCGTCGTTCTGGTCACCGACGGAATCGCAGAAGTCTTGACGGTTTTGTCGATGCCCCCCGCATACGACGTACCAATCCCGGCGAAGAACATGCCAAGGCATGCCGCCACCGCAGCAACAGACGCTATTCTCATTTAGTTTGAAGTCTCCGGTCTGGGGAACCGATCGCGCGGCGCACCCCACCGCCACGATCGAATTTCCCGATCGTTTTCATTGACAAAGGTGCCGCGCTCGGCGCCACATCCCCTGCAGTTGATGCAACGGAAATGACCGGCGCATCATGGTAAACATGTGGCAGCACGAGAAAATCGTGCACGAAAAACAAACCCACGCTAATTTAGGGGGAACAAAAATCGCCTGTCAGGCGTTGGAAATCGGCAATGCCGAAAGCAGGCGGTGCAGCGTATCGATGGTGGAAACGTCGGCGATGCCGTCTACTCGCGATTGTCGGAAATGGCGCTGAAACGCGGCGACCACGCCTTCGGTTCTCGCGCAAAAATCCCCAGTGATTTCAACTCCATAACCATAAAGCAAAAGCATGGACTGGAGCGCTTCCACGGGCTGACCGCTGTCGCCGCGCTGAAAGAAGCGGCCACCCCTCACGGGCGCCGGTTCAACCCAGTGTCCGACCCCGCGACGAAAGAGCACATCCCAAGGAAAATTTTCTCCAGGATCAACCTTGCGAATCGGCGCGATATCGCTATGCGCAAGCACCCTCTCCGGGGTGATTTGCCAGCGTTCGCCACAGTCCAGACACAATTCGGCGACCGCCTCGATCTGTGCCTCAGGGAAGTCCGGGAGGCCGCCCGGGTGACCGGCATTGGCAATCTCGATCCCGATGGAGCACGAATTGATATCCGTCTCGCCCTTCCAGACGCCCTTGCCCGCGTGCCAGGCCCGGCGTTCTTCCGGCACCAGTTGGGCGATTCGCCCCTCCTCGTCCACGAAATAATGACAGGAGACCTGGCTTTCCTCGCGACAGAGCCAGTCGAGCGCGGACGCCGCCGTCTCCATGCCGGTATAATGAAGGATGATCATATCCGGCCTGCGCCCGCCGGCGCGCTCGCCATGGTTGGGCGAGGGCACGAGATGAGCGCCGGGGAAATCGCAGGTCTCGGATGTCATGCGGCGCGACGTTCTCTTTCGATCGCCTCGTAGGCCGCGTTGAGCACGGCCATGCGATCGTTGGCGATCGCGTGGAATTCTTCCGGCACGCCGCGCGCCACGAGCATGTCCGGGTGGTTCTCGGAAACGAGAACGCGGTAGCGCTTGCGAATCGCGGAAAAGTCATCCTTCGGCGAAACGCCGAGAACCTGATAGGGATCGCGGTCGTCGCCATGAACGTGGCGCGCCATGATGCATCCGAAATGCTCGTCGTCCATCCTGAATATCTCGGCCACGCGCCTCAGGAACGTAAGTTCCTTCTCGTGCACCGCCCCGTCGGACTTCGCGATATGGAAGAGGCCGTCGACGATGTCTTCGAGGATCGGGCAATTCCTCTCGCAGGAGGAGCAGAGCGAAGCCATTTTCTCCGCATAGGCCTCGTAGCCGGCAACGTCCTGGCGGGCGAGATTGTAAAGCCTGGCGACGTTCTTCGCCTGGTCCGCGGGAAACTTGAAGATGTCGCGAAAGGCGCTCACCTCGGCCTCGTTCACGATGCCGTCGGCCTTCGCCATTTTCGCCGAAAGGGCGATCATGGCGACCGAAAAGGCGACCTTTCGCCGAGTTTCCGGATCTCCTTCGAAGAGCGTCCGGACCGCCTCGACCACTCCCGTAAGCGCGTTACCAGTGGTCGTGACGATTTTGAGCAGGCTGTCCCAAAATGACATAAGTGCGATTGTTCCCTGTCCACCACGCGAGCATGATCTTATGCGGTGGCGATTTGCAAGCGGCAGAGCCGCGTCAATCATCATGGATGACGAATTTGTGATGGCCCCTCAATAATTCATATCGCCACAAATCTCAATCGAATTCCTGGACGCCACCGTGCGACTTTCAGGCGCAACGCCGCAACCGCGAGCCGGTTTCCATTTCTCGCGATCCACAGGCCTGTCATTTAATTTCCATCGGATTTGGGTTAGACCACCGCTATCTTTGATCCAAGGCAAGGAATTAGAATGCGGTCGATCTCACGAGCGATCGCTTGATGCCGAAATCCCCAGGAGGACCCCATGGCCAAGAAGAAAGTCGCAATGTTGACGGCAGGCGGGCTCGCGCCCTGCCTTTCATCCGCTGTCGGCGGCCTGATCGAACGCTACACCGACATCGCGCCGGACTATGAGCTCGTGGCCTACCGTTCCGGCTATCAGGGCCTGCTTCTCGCCGACCGGATCGAAATCACCCCGGCCATGCGCGAGAAGGCGCATGTGCTCCACCGCCACGGCGGATCGCCGATCGGCAACAGCCGCGTGAAGCTCACCAACACTGCCGACTGCGTGAAGCGCGGCCTCGTCAAGGAAGGGGAGAATCCTTTGCGCGTCGCGGCCGAGAGGCTCGCGTCCGACGGCATCAGCATCCTGCACACGATCGGCGGCGACGATACCAACACCACCGCAGCCGATCTCGCAGCCTATCTCGGGGCCAACGGCTACGATCTGACGGTCGTCGGCCTGCCGAAGACGGTCGACAACGACGTCGTGCCCATCCGCCAGACGCTCGGCGCCTGGACGGCGGCCGAATACGGCGCACGCTTCTTCGACCATGTCAGCAACGAACAGAGCGCCGCGCCGCGCACCCTCGTCGTCCATGAGGTCATGGGCCGACACTGCGGCTGGCTGACCGCGGCAACCGCGCGCGCCTATATCCAGCTGGCCGGCAACAAGGAATATGTCGACGGCTTCATGATGAACGCACAGCTGAAGAACATCGACGGCCTCTACCTTCCCGAGATGGCGTTCGATCTCGAAGCGGAAGCCGCGCGCCTGCGCGAAGTCATGGATCGAGCCGGCTTCGTCACGCTGTTCGTGAGCGAAGGCGCCTGCCTCGACGCCATCGTCGCCGAACGGGAGGCCGCCGGCGAGACGGTCAAGCGCGACGCGTTCGGCCATGTGAAGATCGATACGATCAACGTCGGAAACTGGTTCTCCAAGCAGTTCGCGGCGCTCCTCGGCGCCGAGCGCTCAATGGTGCAGAAGTCCGGCTACTATGCACGCTCCGCCCCCGCCAATGTCGACGATCTGCGCCTCATCCAGAGCATGGTCGATCTGGCGGTCGAGAGCGCGCTCAACAAGGTCTCCGGCGTGACGGGCCACGACGAGGATCAGGGCGGGCGGCTGCGCACGATCGAGTTCCCGCGCATCAAGGGCGGAAAGCATTTCGACACGTCCGCGAAGTGGTTCGGCGAGGTCATGGATGTCGTCGGCCAGAAGTGGCAGACGGCCGACTGATGAACGACGAGGAACGGTTCGCTGTTTTCTGAAGCGGCGAACCGCTTCTCGCTGGGGCTTCTGGTCGGGAGGAGTTGACGGCTGCGCGCCGGCATGGCTCCCTCCTCTTCACGAGCATTCAACCGCGGAGCCCCTTCATGTCCTTCGAACACTGGTTCGCCTTTGCCGCCGCGTCTGCGGTGCTGCTTGCCATTCCCGGCCCCACGATCCTTCTCGTCATCTCCTACGCGCTCGGCCACGGCCGCAAGATCGCGGGCGCGACCGTGGCTGGTGTCGCTCTTGGCGATTTCACCGCAATGACCGCGTCGATGCTCGGCCTCGGTGCCCTGCTTGCAACCTCGGCGGCGGTTTTCACCGTGCTGAAGTGGGTCGGCGCCGCCTATCTCGTCTGGCTCGGCATCAAACTCTGGAGGGCGCCGGTCGCCAACGACAGCGGGAGCACCGTTGAAACGAGTCCTGCGGAAAGACCGCTGCGGATATTCATTCACACCTATGCGGTGACCGCACTTAACCCGAAGAGCATTCTCTTCTTCGTCGCCTTCCTGCCCCAGTTCCTCGATCTGTCGCGGCCGCTTTTCGCGCAGATGGCGATCTTCGAGACGACGTTCCTGATACTCGCGACGATCAACGCGGCGCTCTATGCCTGGCTTGCTGCCGCAGCCGGAAGCACCATCCGCAAGCCGAATGTCCGGCGAATCGTCAACCGCCTCGGTGGTTCGCTGCTCATCGGCGCCGGCTTTCTGACGGCGGGGCTGAAGCGCGCCACGTCCTGAAATGAGCAGTCTCTGAAATGCTCCCACGTGCTTGCCGCAACCGGCGGCATAGGTTAATGGAGATTCAAGCGCGGCGGGTGGCAACCGCTGATTTGCAGGGGCTACGGGGCCCAGAAGCACGAAAGTGACAGCATGGCGAATTTCCGTATTCCCCTTTCGAAGCGGGCACTTGCCGCCGTGTCCTTCGTTTCCGTCGCCGTTGCTTCCGGGTGTTCCACGGTCGAGCATACGTCGCTTGCGGAGTTAACGGCCGTGCAGACGGTCACGCCCCTGCCGAAGCCGGGCACAGAGACGACGGCTTACGCGCTGCCTGCGCCGATCGGCGCAGCGGCGAGCACGTCGGCCGCATTGACCGCGCAAACCTCGTCGGCAGTGCCGGCAAGCGCCGCAGGAACCGGTTCCGCCGGCGAAACGCAGACGGCGCCCGCGACAGACACGACCCTCGCTTTCGCGGCTCCCCAGTCGGTAGCCGTGCCGGCGGCCAAACCCGCACAGCCCTTTGAAGTGGCCATGGCGACACCCGCCTCGGCAGGTATCGCCCCGGCAGCCGCGCCGCCGGTGCCCGAAAAAGGCGCCGGACAGTCGGTCCCGTTCATCGGGGTCGCCGCCTCGTGGGAATCGGATTTCGACACCGGCGAGCCGGTCGGCCTGGAAACACTTGTCGCCAAGCGCATGATCGTTCCGACGGAGCGCCCGAAGACAGGCGTGATCGGCACCGCAGTCGGCGCGGTCGCAAGCGTCATTCCCGATTCGCTGAAGCCCGGAAAAACACCGACCAGCTCGCGGCCGGAGCTTGACAGGCTGATCAAACATTATGCCGAGCTGAACGGTCTGCCGCTCGAGCTGGTGCACCGGGTGGTCAGGCGCGAGAGCAACTACAACCCGCGAGCCTACAGCAAAGGCAATTACGGGTTGATGCAGATCCGCTACAACACGGCCAAGGGTCTCGGCTATGAGGGCCCGGCCGAAGGTCTCTTCGACGCGGAAACCAACCTCAAATACGCGACGAAGTACCTGCGCGGAGCGTGGATGGTTGCCGACAACCAGCACGACGGCGCGGTAAGGCTCTATGCCAGCGGCTATTATTACCATGCCAAGCGCAAGGGCATGCTCGACGAGCTGAATATGAGGTAAGCCGCGACCAGCGGCTGGCCTATCTGCCAGACATCATTCAATCGAGCGCGTCGATTATCCTCGAATTCAGCTTCTGCACGTCGTAGCCGAGGCGCGACGGTGTCAGCCCCAGGCGGACGACCGCGAGGCGAAGCGAGGGGACGATCATGATCGCCTGCCCGTCATGTCCAAGCATCCAGAACGTATCGGGCGGGAAATTCGCCGTTCCGGCGCGGGTGCCGTTTTCCTGGAGCCAGACCTGGCCGGCCCCGTAGTCGCCCCCGGAAGCCGCAGTCGGCGTGCGCATGAAGGACACGTAACCTTCCGGCAGGAGCCGCCTCCCCTTCCAGCTTCCGTCCTGAAGCAGAAACTCGGCGAAGCGCGCCCAATCCTGTGCCGACGCATACATGTAGGAAGACCCGACGAAGGTTCCGCTTGCATCCGTCTCCATAACGGCGCTCGTCATCCCGAGCGGAGCGAAGAGCGCCTCGCGCGGATAGGAAAGCGCTTCGGCCGGATCGTCGAATGTCTGCATCCAGAGCCGGGACAGAAGATTGCTCGTGCCGCTCGAATAGGCGAATTTCGTGCCCGGAGCCGCTTCCAGCGGCTTCGAGGCGACGAAGCCGGCCATGTCGCTTTCCAGATAGAGCATACGCGTCACGTCCGTGACGTCGCCGTAATCCTCGTTGAAATCGAGCCCGCTCTGCATCGCGAGAAGGTCCGTCAGCTTGATGCGAGCCCGGTCGTCGCCGTTCCATTCGGTCACCAGATTGGTCTGGGCCAGATCCATCCGCCCTTCGGCAATGCGCCGGCCGATGATCGCCGCCGTCACGGACTTCGTCATCGACCAGCCGAGCAGGGGCGTGTTCCGGTCGAAGCCCGCCGCATAGGTTTCCGCGACCAGCCTGCCATCCCTGACGACCACGATTGCACGCATGCCCGGACCTGCCAGTGCCGGATCTTCGACAAGCTTTTGAATGGCCGGGTCGATGTCCGGCTTGTCCCCGTCCGGCCAGTCGAGGCTCGGATCGGGGGCGAGCGGCGCCGTTGCCGACTCGGTCCCGCGCATCCCCGCGATGGCCTCGGCGCTGCCTCCGCTCACATTGGCGCAACCGCGGCCCGGACGGTAGACGGCGCGGCCTGGGGCGGCAAAGCCCAGGAGACGCGCCGTTACGCTCTGCTCTTCCCGATCGACCGAAACGCGCACGAGCTCCAGGAGCGGGTGGCCAGGCGCCTGCACGTCCTCCGCCAGCACTTCCTGCGGATCGCGTCCCGCGAGGAACACATTGGAGCAGACGATCTTGGCGGCATAGCCATCGCCCACCTTGAGGAGTTCAGGCGGGAACAGCGCCAGCCAGCCAACGAGGCCCGCGAGCGTAGCCACAACCAGCCCGCCAAGCGTCTTCAGCAGACCCTTCATTCTCGCCCTCCTGCCCTTTTTATAAAGTGCTACAGCGCTTTCGCCCGTCTGACCAGTGTACATGACTATTGCGTCTTGTATCCGGCAGCAGAGGCTCAGGTGGTGAGGATGACCTCTCCTCCGGTTTGCCCTTTCGTCGCAAAATGCCGTCACCGCAACCGCTTTGTCGGAAGGGCCTGGTGGTCGCCGCGAGTCTCCTTCGCACCGCTTGCGGGGAGAAGGTGCCGGCAGGCAGATGAGAGGCAATACCCGAATCCCTGCAAGCCCCTGTGCGAAACCTCGTCATCAAAGTGTAGCCGAGTCACCTTAGAAGCGGCTCAGTTTCAACTGGACGACAGGCAAGATGACCGACTTCGCCCCGGATGCCGGCTTCGGCAAGAAGAATCCGAAACTGAAAAGCGCACTCCTGCAGCATAAAGCTCTCTCCCCCGCCGGTCTCTCCGAACGCTTGTTCGGGCTGCTCTTTTCCGGACTCGTCTACCCGCAGATCTGGGAGGACCCGATTGTCGACATGGAAGCGATGCAGATCCGTCCCGGACATCGGATCGTGACGATCGGTTCCGGCGGCTGCAACATGCTGACCTATCTCTCCGCCGAGCCTGCCCGGATAGACGTGGTCGATCTCAACCCCCATCACATCGCGCTCAACCGGCTGAAGCTGTCTGCCTTTCGCCACCTGCCGAGCCACAAGGACGTGGTGCGGTTCCTCGCCGTCGAAGGTACGCGCACGAATGGCCAGGCCTACGACGTGTTCCTCGCGCCGAAGCTCGATCCGGTAACGCGCGCCTACTGGAACGGCCGAGATCTCACCGGCCGCCGGCGCATCGGCGTCTTCGGGCGCAACGTTTATCGTACCGGCCTGCTTGGCCGTTTCATTTCCGCCAGCCATGCTCTCGCACGGCTGCACGGCATCAATCCGGAAGATTTCGTCAAGGCGCGCTCCATGCGCGAGCAGCGGCAGTTCTTCGACGACAAGCTCGCTCCGCTCTTCGAGCGTCCGGTCATCCGTTGGATCACCAGCCGCAAGAGCTCCCTTTTCGGCCTCGGCATCCCGCCGCAGCAGTTCGACGAACTCGCGAGCCTGAGCCGGGAGAAATCCGTCGCCGCGGTGCTGCGCAATCGCCTGGAAAAGCTGACCTGTCATTTCCCCTTGCGCGATAACTACTTCGCCTGGCAGGCCTTTGCACGGCGCTACCCGCGGCCGGACGAGGGCGAGTTGCCGCCTTATCTTCAGGCATCGCGATACGAAGCGATTCGCGACAATGCGGAGCGCGTCGAGGTCCACCATGCGAGCTTCACGGAGCTTCTCGCCGGCAAGCCCGCCGCCTCAGTCGACCGCTACGTGCTCCTCGACGCACAGGACTGGATGACCGACCAGCAGCTGAACGACCTCTGGACGGAGATCACCCGCACCGCCGACGCCGGCGCGGTCGTGATCTTCCGCACGGCGGCCGAAGCGAGCATCCTGCCGGGGCGCCTCTCCACCACGCTCCTCGATCAGTGGCACTATGATGCCGAGACTTCGATGAGGCTCGGCGCTGAAGACCGGTCGGCGATCTATGGCGGCTTCCACATCTACCGGAAGAAAGCATGAGCGCCGTGCAGACCGCGAATGAAAGCCACGCTCATCTGATGGACCGCATGTATCGCTACCAGCGGTACATCTATGATTTCACTCGCAAATACTATCTCTTCGGCCGTGACACGCTGATCCGTGAACTGAACCCGCCGCCGGGCGCATCGGTGCTGGAAGTCGGCTGCGGCACGGGCCGCAATCTCGCCGTGATCGGGGATCTCTACCCCGGTGCGCGCCTCTTCGGCCTCGATATCTCGGCCGAAATGCTGGCGACCGCCAAAGCCAAGCTCCGGCGCCAAAATCGGCCGGACGCAGTGTTGCGGGTCGCCGACGCGACGAATTTCACCGCCGCCTCATTCGATCAGGAAGGCTTCGACCGGATCGTCATTTCCTACGCCCTTTCCATGGTTCCCGAATGGGAAAAGGCGGTCGATGCCGCGATTGCCGCGCTCAAGCCGGGCGGCTCGCTGCATATCGCCGACTTCGGCCAGCAGGAAGGTTGGCCGGCCGGCTTCCGCCGCTTCCTCCAGGCCTGGCTCAGACGCTTCCACGTCACGCCGCGCGAAACGCTTTTCGATGTGATGCGCAAAAGAGCCGAGAGAAACGGAGCGGCGCTCGAGGTCAGATCGCTGGGACGAGGTTATGCCTGGCTTGTCGTCTATCGCCGCGCGGCACCGTAGCGGACGGTGCCGGATTGCATTCGGCTGCAATTCACACTTGAGCTAACGCAATTTTTACGATGATATGGTGAAAAGGAGGTCACGCCTCCCTGGGGGACATCACCAATCATGGAAACCATCGCGTGAGGCAGGATCGTCGTTCGTCTCGAAACGGAACCCCTATGCGCCGGCTTCTCCTGGCATTGCTGCCCATCGCCACCATTCTCTCCTCCTGTACCTCCACCGACTACGATCTCGTCAAGACGGCCTCCATTCAGCCGCGCTTCCACGACACCGATCCGCAGGATTTCGGCGGCCGCACGCCGCACCATCACAGCGTTCACGGGATCGACGTCTCCAAGTGGAACGGCGACATCGATTGGCGGAAGGTTAAGAATTCCGGGGTGTCCTTCGCGTTCATCAAGGCAACCGAGGGCAAGGACCGGGTGGACTCGCGCTTCCACGAATATTGGCAGCAGGCGCGCGCCGTCGGCCTCGCCTACGCGCCCTATCATTTCTATTATTTCTGCTCCACCGCCGACGCCCAGGCCGACTGGTTCATCGCCAACGTGCCGAAGAGCGCCGTCCACCTGCCGCCCGTCCTGGATGTCGAATGGAATGGCGAATCCAAGACCTGCCGTCACCGGCCGGCGCCGGAAACCGTGCGGTCCGAAATGAAGCGGTTCATGGATCGGCTCGAGGCCCATTACGGCAAGCGGCCGATCATCTACACGTCCGTCGACTTCCACCATGACAATCTGGTCGGCGCCTTCAACGACTATCATTTCTGGGTGCGCTCGGTAGCCAAGCACCCGAAGGACATCTACGTCGAACGCCGCTGGGCCTTCTGGCAATATACCAGCACCGGCGTGATCCCCGGCATTCAGGGCAGCACGGACATCAACGCCTTCGCCGGTTCCGCCAGGAACTGGCAGAAGTGGGTCGCGACCGTCTCGCAGGCAAGATAGACCAGAGGACGCGGCGGCATGGTCCGCATTTTCTTCATTCGGTCATAATGCTCTGAGAGAGCATCGATAGATTTCATTCTCGACAGACTTCGGGCCCGGCGGCATTCCTGTGCGGCCGGCATGGAAAGGAATTGTAATGACAGCCACAGCGCGCAAAGCCCTTCTCTCCCTCGGATTCCTTGCGATCGCCGGCGCGCCGGCCCTGGCGCAAGCTCCGGCTCAACCGGGGAACCCAGCCGCCGCGTGCGGCGGCGACCTCGGCTCCTTTCTGGAGGGCGTCAAGGCCGAAGCGGTCGCCAAGGGCATCCCCGCAGACGTCGCCGATCGGGCGCTCGCAGGCGCCGCCATCGACCAGAAGGTGCTGAGCCGCGACCGCGCTCAGGGCGTGTTCAAGCAGACCTTCACCGAGTTTTCGAAGCGTACCGTCAGCAAGTCGCGCCTCGACATCGGTGCGCAGAAGATGCGGGAATATGCCGACGTCTTTGCCCGGGCCGAGCAGGAGTTCGGCGTACCGGCGCCCGTGATCACCGCATTCTGGGCCATGGAGACCGACTTCGGCGCCGTGCAGGGCGATTTCAATACGCGTGATGCGCTGGTGACGCTGGCGCATGACTGCCGCCGCCCGGAAATGTTCCGGCCGCAGCTTCTCGCCGCAATCGAGATGGTGCAGCACGGCGATCTCGATCCCGCGGCGACCACCGGCGCCTGGGCGGGCGAGATCGGTCAGGTACAGATGCTGCCTGAGGACATCATCGCCTATGGCGTCGACGGCGACGGCGACGGCCATGTCAATCTCAAGAAGAGTTCTCCGGATGCCATTCTGACGGCGGCGAAATTCATCCAGAGCCTGGGCTTCAAGCCCGGGGAACCATGGATTCAGGAGGTCCGCGTTCCGGAGCAGTTGCCATGGGAAAAGACCGGCCTGCAGCCCGGCATGACCGCCGGCGACTGGTTCGCACTCGGTGTCGCGCCGCGTGACGGCAACACCTCCAATAGTGGGCTCGAAGCCTCGCTGGTGCTCCCTCAGGGCCGCAAAGGCGCTGCTTTCCTGACCTACCCGAACTTCAAGATCTATCTCGAGTGGAACCAGTCCTTCATCTACACGACCTCCGCCGCCTATTTCGCGACCCGGCTTGCCGGTGCGCCTCCCTATCAACAGGGAAATCCGGAACCGGGGCTCGGCGACGCCGAGATGAAGGCCCTGCAGACCAGATTGCAGGCACTTGGCCATGACGTCGGCAAAATCGACGGCATTCTCGGCTCGGGCACGCGGGCCGCGCTGCAGAAGGAGCAGTTGAAGCTCGGGATTCCCGCCGACGGGTGGGCAACACCGGGCCTGCTGGAGGCGCTTTAACCTTTTGCAGGACACAAGAAGCGGGTGGCAACACCCGCTTCGCTGCAATACTGCTTGCACAATTCAGAATTGTCGGGCTCCTATCCCGGCTTAGATTCAGCCGACGCATCGTGCTTTCCGAAAATCGTCCGATTTTCGGGCCGATGCGGTAGCTGCTGCGCAGGCAAGATATGGCTTCATCCGCAAATTCCATCAGCACCCACATGACCATGCGCCTCTGGGCATTGCTCGGGCTGCTCGGTCTCATCTGGGGCGGCTCCTTCTTCTTCGCCCGGGTCGCCGTTGCCCATGTGCCGCCTTTCACGCTCGTGCTTTTGCGTCTCGGCCTCGCCGCCCTCGCCCTGCATCTCTATCTTCGGGGCCGACACGGCATATATCCGGCGCTCGCCGGGCGCTGGCGCGAATTCCTGCTCATGGGGCTCATCAACAACGCCATTCCGCATGCTTTCATCTTTCTCGGCCAAACGCACATCGGCGCCGGTCTCGCGGCAATCCTCAACGCCACGACGCCGGTCTGGACGGTGCTCATCGCCAATGTCGCGACCGAGGATGAGAAGTTGAGCACCGCGAAGTTCAGCGGTTGCCTGCTCGGGCTTGCCGGTACCGTCGTGCTCATAGGACCGAGTGCGCTTGCCGGCCTCTTCGGCACTGCCGGCGACGTGCCGCTCTGGGCGCTCGTCCTGCCGGTCCTGGCAGCAGTCAGCTACGGCTTTTCCGCGACTTACGGCAAACGCTTCCGCGATCTGGCCCCGCCGGTGACGGCCGCTGGGCAATTGACGGCATCGACACTCATCATGCTGCCGGTCGCGGTCCTCGTCGACATGCCATGGACCATGCCGATGCCGCCGCTCACGACCGTGCTCGCGATCCTCGGACTGGCGCTCGTCTCAACCGCCTATGCCTATATCCTGTTCTTCCGCATCATGGCCGAAGCGGGCGCCACCAACACGTCGCTGGTAACGCTGCTTGTCCCGCCAAGCGCCATCCTGCTCGGCTATCTCTTCCTGGGAGAAATGCTGCAGGCGACGGACGTCGGCGGCATGTTGCTCATCGCCGCCGGCCTGGCGATCCTGGACGGGCGCGTCCTGAAGCTCGGATATTCCGCCGGACGGTGACCGTTCCGCGCGCCGCAATCCCGCCCCGGCGCACGCCGATGAAGTGATTCACCGTCATTTTCACACACTCACGCAGCGTTACAGACGGTTACATTAACCTCCCGGCAGGAATTGTGAATAAAATGTGGCATTCCAAAATAATTAAATAATTTCAGCAATTTAGATGTATTCGCGAGAAAATCTGACATACGGAATTTCGCAGTGCAGCACAAGTTTCGCTTTCACATGCCGTTTTTTCGCCCTATGTTTTACCCGTCAACGCAGGGAGGATCAGCTTATGGGACTTACACACTCGTTGAACGTCCTTATGATCAGTGCAGCGTTCGCATTCGTGGCCGTAATGCTTTTCGTGTGATCCAGGGCCACTGACAGTCCAGCCGAAACGGGGACTTTAATTTCCGGAAAATCCATTTTTTCAGCGAGGCATGTCTGACGGCCGCTCAGGCGCAATAGTTCGACAGGCTGCAACAATCAGAAAGCCCATGAATGCTGCGGCACTCATGGGCTTTCGCTATTGCTGCTGCGTTATCCGAGGTCGGCCGTCATGCCCTCGCGACCGCCCGGACTGAGCGCTCCGTGTCGGCCGGCTGAGCCGGCGTGATTTCCGGATCATAGCCCATCAGTTCGCAAACGGCGGTGATCAGCTGCGGGCGGTTCATCGTGTAGAGGTGAAAATCGCTGACGCCGCGCCGGACGAGATCGGCGACCTGTTCGGCCGCGATATGGGCCGCCTCCCGGAAGCGCTCCTCCGGCTGATCGTCAATAGGGCCCAGCCGCGAAACGATCGACTCCGGAACTCTGGCGCCGCAAAGACCGGCAAATTTCTGCACCTGGGTGAGATTATTGATCGGCAGTATCCCGGGTACGATCGGTATCGCGATGCCCGCACGCCTTACGCGTTCGAGATAGCGCTCGAAGTCGTCATTGTCGAAGAAGAACTGCGTAAGCGCGCGCGTTGCGCCATTGTCGACCTTGCGCTTCAACATGTCTATGTCGGCAGCGACGTCGGGGCTCTCCGGATGCTTTTCCGGATAGGCGGAGACGGAGATCTCGAAATCGCCGCGCGCCCGCAGGGCCTTGACGAGGGCGGCGGCATTCTCATAGCCGCCCGGAAAAGGCTCGTAGACGCTGCCGATACCGCCTTGCGGATCACCCCTCAATGCCACGAAATGGCGCACGCCGCAGGCCAGGAACTCGTCGATGACCGCATCCACCTCCGCCTTCGGCGCGCCGACGCAAGTGAGGTGCGCCGCCGTATTCGCGATCTCCATCTCCCCGATCATCCGCTTGACCGTCGTCAGGGAGCGCGCCTTGGTCGACCCGCCGGCACCGTAGGTGACGGTGACGAAGGCGGGCGCGAAAACGGAGAGGGCCGTGACTGTCTGAAAGAGCTGCGTCTCCATCTCGTCGTTCTTCGGCGGGAAGTACTCGAAGGAAAATCTAAGCCCGTCACAGTCCACGGGGTAAGGCGTCCGTCCGTTCATTCTCAAACTCCCCCTGCATGAAGACGCTGGCGCGGCAAGTCGGCAACGGTTTCGGCCGCGCGCTGGTCGCGCGCCAGCCAGATGGTGACAGTCAGCTTCCCCTCCTGCCCGCCTTCCGGCGCAAGATCGGTCGTCTTCTCGAGCGAAAGATCCGCCTTCTGCAGCCATTCGCTCATCGTCTGGTGCGAGAAGCCGAGGCGCGCATGGGCGTGGTCGTCACGCAGATGTTCAAGCCCGTGCGGCGCGAAATCGATGATCACGAGCCGGCCGCCCGGTACGAGCATGCGCGCGGCCTCGGCAATCGCCGCCTCGGGCTCCTCGAGATAATGCAGCACCTGGTGGATCGTGACGAGATCGAAGGATTGACCATCCAGCGGCAGGTTGAAGATGTCGCCGTGGCGGATCGACGCCTTGGTGATGCCGGCCCTGTCCAGGTTGGACCGCGCAACCGCCAGCATGTCGCGGCTGGCGTCGACGCCGATGCCGCGCCGGTAGATGCCCTCGAAGAGCTGCAGGATACGTCCGGTACCGGTGCCGAGGTCAAGCAGGCTGTCGACCGGCTCGTCGCCGACCATCGCCTTGAGCGCCGCCTCGACGTCGCCTTCGGCGATGTGCAGACGTCGGAGTTTGTCCCATTCGGCCGCGTTGCGGCTGAAATAGGCCTGCGCCTTCTCCGCGCGGGTTCTTTTCAACGTGGCAAGTCGGATCGCATCCCTGGCCAGAATCGCATCGTCGGCCGCAGCCGATGCGAGAAGCTCGCGGATCAGCGCGACGCGACGGCCCTCCTGACGCAGACGGAAATAGGCCCAGGCGCCTTCCTGATAGCGATCGATGAGCGCGACCTCGGCCAGCAATTTCAGATGACGGGAAATGCGCGGCTGCGACTGCCCGAGAATTTCGGTAAGATCGGTGACCGTCAGGTCGCCGGCCGAGAGCAATGCCAGCAGGCGCAGGCGCGTCGGCTCGCCCGCCGCTTTCAGGACGTCGACCAGCGCATCCAAACCAAGCGTTTCCCGATCAGCCATAGCCTTCCCCATCAACACATAAAGATATGTTTATGTGATTTGCGGCGACGGCGCAAGAGATTTGCGCATAAGGGCAACAGAATGGCGCTTGGAGGATAAGAGCGGGCGACCTTGCGGTCGCCCTTACGGACGTGCGTTTCGCCGTGACTCTCTGGCGCCGCGGACGCGGCGCTGCTGGATCCCTGTTACAAGCACAAGGATGAGGAAGGATCGGGCGCCCGTTCACCGATACCGGTCGATTACGGCAGCCCAAACACTCCCCTCATGCCTGTGCTTGTCACAGGCATCCAGCCACGGCGCGTCCGCGCCGTGAAGGACTTTTGTTCTTGGCATCCATCTGGACGCATGCCGCTCTACGCTTCAGCGATGCGCCGCCGCAAGCGTATGACGGTCAACGCGTCAGACGCTTGTAGGTTACCCGCTTCGGATTGACCGAGTCCGGGCCGAGACGCCGGATCTTGTCCTTTTCATAGTCCTCGAAATTGCCTTCGAACCACTCGACATGGCTGTCGCCCTCGAAGGCGAGGATATGGGTGGCAAGGCGGTCGAGGAACATGCGGTCGTGGCTGATGATAACAGCGCATCCCGCGAAGTTTTCGAGCGCATCCTCAAGTGCCGCCAGGGTCTCGGTGTCGAGGTCGTTGGTCGGTTCGTCGAGCAGGACGACGTTGCCGCCGGACTTCAGCATCTTGGCGAGGTGAACGCGGTTGCGCTGGCCGCCCGAAAGCGTCCCGACCTTCTGTTGCTGGTCGCCGCCCTTGAAGTTGAAGGTCGAGCAATAGGCCCGCGAATTGACCTCGTGCTTGCCGAGCTTGATGATGTCGTTGCCGCCCGAGATTTCTTCCCAGACCGTCTTGTTGGCGTCGAGCGCATCGCGGCTCTGGTCGACATAGGCGAGCTGCACGCTGTCCCCGATCCGGATAGAGCCGTCGTCGGGCTGCTCCTGGCCGGTGATCATGCGGAAGAGCGTCGTCTTGCCGGCGCCGTTCGGGCCGATGACGCCGACGATGCCGCCCGGCGGCAGCTTGAAGCTCAAGCCTTCGATCAGCAGTTGGTCGTCATAGCCCTTGGAAATATTTTCCGCCTCGATGACCACCTGCCCAAGGCGTTCGCCAACGGGAATGACGATCTGCGCGTCGCCCGGACGCCGGTCCGCAGCCGCCTCGACCAGCTCGTCATAGGCGCGAATACGGGCCTTGGACTTCGCCTGGCGGGCCTTGGGGCTTGAAGAGATCCATTCCTGCTCACGGCTGATGGCCTTCTGGCGGGCGGCCTCTTCGCGTCCTTCCTGCGCCATCCGCTTGGCCTTCGACTGCAGATAGGCGGAGTAGTTGCCCTCATAGGGAATACCCCGGCCGCGGTCGAGCTCGAGAATCCAGCCGGTGACGTTGTCGAGGAAGTATCGATCGTGCGTGACCATCAGCACGGCGCCCGGATATTCGCGCAGGTGCTTTTCGAGCCAGGCGATCGTTTCCGCGTCGAGGTGGTTGGTCGGTTCGTCGAGCAGAAGCAGTTCGGGCTGCGACAGCAGAAGCTTGCAAAGCGCCACGCGGCGCTTCTCGCCGCCGGAGAGATTGGTGACCTCCGCATCGCCCGGCGGGCAACGCAACGCCTCCATCGCCATTTCCACCTGACTGTCGAGGTCCCAGAGGTTCTGGCTGTCGATGACGTCCTGGAGCTTGGCGCCTTCGTCCGCCGTCTCGTCGGAATAGTTCATCATCAGCTCGTTGTAGCGATCGAGGATCGCCTTCTTGGCGGCCACCCCTTCCATCACGTTCTCGAGCACGTTCTTCTGAGGATCGAGCTGCGGCTCCTGCGCGAGATAGCCGACCCTCGCACCTTCGGCGACCCAGGCCTCGCCGGTATATTCGGTATCGAGGCCCGCCATGATCCGGAGCACGGTCGACTTACCGGCCCCGTTCGGGCCGAGAATGCCGATCTTCGCCTCCGGATAGAAGGAGAGATGGATGTTCTCGAGGACCTTCTTGTTGCCGTAGGCCTTGTTCAGCCCGGCCATGTGATAGATGAATTGACGTGCCATAAAGGAATGCTCCGCATCGGAAGGGAATTTTGCCCGCTATGTAGGCGAATTATGGTGGCGGGGCAACGTCAAAGGCCCTTGCCCCAACGCTGCCCCGCCGCTCCCTCCATGCGAATTGCGCCCCCGATCAGCCCCGCCCGGCAGCGTCTGCGATCCCCTTCGCGCATTTGAATTCCGTCGGCCCCGCCGCCTGGATCAAATCCGCCAGTTCGGCTTTGCCCGAGAGGTCGCCCGAGAGCCCTATCGTCAGGCCGGTGATCACGTCGCGGCCGTTCACCGACTGGCAACGCATGCGCACCCGGTCTCCGGCCCCCGCCCCGAAGCCCTGGTCGAAGGCCTGCTTGATCTGTTTTTCGTCAAGTTCCTTGCCGATCCCGTCTGCAAAGAGCGCACGCACAGCCGAACGGTTGAGCTCGTCCAGAAGCCGGAGCTGCAGCGCGAAGTAGTCCTCGGCATTTGCCGTCTGGCAGGTACCGTTGCGCAGCCATTGGTGCCGGTCCAGGCCGGACTTGACACCCGGCATGGCGACGAGCAGGCGCTTGGCCGTCTCGTCCCCCATGTCGACTTCCGGCAGTTCCAGCCAGTCTCCCTTGCGGTCGCGCGCTTTCAGATCCGCTTCCACGCCGCAATAGCTCTTCTTGAGCGGCCATAGGCCATGAAGCGAGAAATTCGTCGCATCGAAGCGCTCCGCAGTCTGGCCGACGCATTCCTTGCGATCGGGCCGCGTCTCGCAGAATCCCGGCTGCCAGCTGACGGCGAGCACATATTCCGTCCTCCCCCCGCCGGTTTCGCCCTCGCTCGCCGAACTCTCCTGAGCCGCCGCGAGGGGCGCATTCGCCAACCCCAGCGCCAGCGCCGCCAACCTCATCAGATGCATCATCGCCCTTGTCTTCATTGCCCCAAACCCTCTAAAGGAAAACAAAACAGGAACAAATAACCCCATATACGGGAAAATTGCAACCCTGAATCGGTATCCGCGGATTCGTTGTGATCTCATGCGCAACGAGCAACAAGCTGCGATTGCCTTTCCCACCCAAATCGATTTGATATCCGTACGGCATCCGCAAGTGGGGGAGAGCGCATGGCATGTTCGGGCAGGTGAGGACGCATCAAAGCCCGACCGGCGCGACACTCGGCTGGCGCCATGTCGGCGCGTCAGGCGAACCGCAAGGCATTCTCGTCATCAGCCACGGCCTTGCCGAGCATTCCGGCCGCTATGCCCGCTTTGCCGAAACCATGGCCACCCAAGGTTTCCACGTTTACGCCCATGACCACCGCGGCCACGGCACGAGCTGTGCCCCCGATGCGCCTCCCGCCATGTTCGCCCAGCGGGAAGGTGCGGCGAAGGTCGTCACGGACCTGCGCGCACTCCGCGATATGGCAGCGGCCGCTCATCCAGGCCTGCCGGTCGTGCTGTTCGGCCATTCGATGGGGGGACTGATCGCGCTGAACGCCGCCGAAACCGATCCGGACCTCTACGACGCGCTCGCTGTGTGGAACTCCAATTTCCGGCCGGGCCTTGCCGGGCGCGGCGGCCAGTTGCTGCTGGCGATCGAGAAGATGCTGAAGGGTTCGGACGTGCCAAGTCCGCTCGTGACGAAACTCACCTTCGGCGCCTGGAGCACCACCATCGCCGACCGGCAGACCGATTTCGACTGGCTCTCGCGCGATGAAAGCGAGGTCGCCAGATATATCGAAGATCCGCACTGCGGTTTCGACCCGACCGTATCGCTGTGGCTCGACGTCTTCGCCTTCGCCTTCGCCGGTGCCCGCCCCGACCGGCTGTCGCGGCTGCCGTCGAGCCTTCCGGTACACCTCGTCGGCGGCGGCGCCGATCCTTCCACCCTCAACGGAGAGGCCGTTCGCTGGCTGGGCAACCGCATGAAAGCGCGGGGCATGACGAATGTCACGATCGCAATTCACGAGGGCATGCGCCACGAAACGCTCAACGAGATCGGCCGGGAAAAAGCGACGGAGGAATTCGCCGCCTGGTGCCTTAAGGCAGTCCGGGGAAAGCGCCACGGTCAATGAGCGAGCTCTCCCTTTCCAAGGCTGCAATCGACCACAACCGGATTTCCTACGGCCTGACGCTGATGGTCCTTTCGGTGTTGCTGTCGCCGCTGATCGACATCTTCTCGAAGCTAGCCATCGCG
The DNA here is from genome assembly GCF_056739175.1 of Ensifer sp. R1-3. NCBI lineage: Bacteria > Pseudomonadati > Pseudomonadota > Alphaproteobacteria > Hyphomicrobiales > Rhizobiaceae > Ensifer > Ensifer sp. R1-3. The sequence goes on along the minus strand of NZ_CP096515.1, from coordinate 414,343 downwards.
ACGGTTCCCTCGGCCGAGATCACGGCGGCACGCTTCCTGCTGCAGATCGTCTTCATCCTGCCGATCGTCCTTGTGCGCGGTACGCTCTTCGATCTCACATGGCGCAAGAGTGCGCTGCATGCGCTGCGCGGCGGCCTTCTGGTGGTGACCATGCTTTCCTTCATCACCACGCTGAAGGTCATGGAGGTGGCCGATGCCATCGCCATCTTCTTCGTTGAACCGATCATCCTCACTATTCTAGGCAGCATCTTCCTGAAGGAGACGATCGGCTGGCGCCGTTATACCGCCTGCGCTGTCGGCTTCCTCGGTTCGCTGCTCGTGATCCAGCCGAGCATGCAGGAAGTTGGTCTGGTCGCACTTCTTCCGATCGTCGCCGCCTTCGGCCTCGCCGTTTTCCTGCTCGTGACGCGCATGGTCGCGCAGAACGAGGACCCCTGGTCGATGCAGTTCCATGCCGGCATCTGGGGAGGCCTCTTCTGTCTCGCGCTGCTCTGGTTCGGCGAGGGCAGCGGATCGAGCGTCTTCGATCCGGTCTGGCCGGACGGGCGCGCATGGTACTACCTGCTCGGGGTCGGCGTCACCGCGACGATCTCCGGCGTGCTCGGCGTCTATGCCTATCGGGCGGCGCCGGCCTCGGTGCTCGCGCCGCTGCAATATCTCGAGATCGTCTCGGCGACGATTTTCGGCTGGCTCGTCTTCGGCGATCTGCCGGACGCGCTGAAATGGCTGGGCATCGCGATCATCATCGGCTCAGGACTTTATATCATCTGGCGCGAGCGGCAGGTGCAGAAAACGGCTGGTATCGCGCCGGTGTCGCCGGCGATTTGACATCGGCAAAACAGGACAGCATTGGGAGGTGCATATGAAAACGGGCGGACAACTGGTGGTGGAGGCGCTTGCCGCAAACGGGGTGAAGCGCATCTCCTGCGTTCCGGGAGAAAGCTATCTGGCGGTGCTTGATGCGCTTTACGACGCCGACATCGAGATCGTCGTCTGCCGGCAGGAGGGCGGGGCCGCAATGATGGCGGATGCCTGGGGCCGCCTGACGGGCGAGCCCGGCATCTGCATGGTCACCCGCGGCCCCGGCGCGACCAATGCCTCCGCCGGCCTCCACGTGGCCCGGCAGGATTCGGTTCCGATGATCCTCTTCATCGGCCAGGTGCAGCGCGAAGCCCGCGAGCGGGAGGCTTTTCAGGAGATCGAGTATCGCCGGGCCTTCACCGAAGTCGCAAAATGGGTCGGCGAAATCGACGATCCGGCGCGCATCCCGGAATTCGTGACGCGTGCCTTCGCCGTCGCGACGTCCGGCCGTCCCGGGCCTGTGGTCCTGACCTTGCCGGAAGACATGCTGACACAGAGCACCGAGGCACCGGCCGCCCGCGCTTACCAGCCGGTGGAAAGCCACCCGGGCCCAAGCCAGATTGCCAAGCTTGCAGAGCTTCTCTCCACCGCGAAAAGGCCGATCGCCATTCTCGGCGGTACCCGCTGGTCCGCCGAGTCCGTGGCCGGGTTCCAGAGCTTCGCCGAGCGCTGGCAGCTGCCGGTCGGCTGCTCCTTCCGCCGCCAGATGCTTTTCGACCACCTGCATCCGAACTACGCGGGCGATGTCGGCATCGGCATCAATCCGTCGCTGGCAGGCGAGATCCGGGAAGCCGACCTCGTCCTCCTCGTCGGCGGGCGGTTCTCGGAGATGCCTTCCTCCGGCTACACGCTGATCGACGTCCCCTACCCCAGGCAGACCCTGGTGCATGTCCATCCGGATCCGGGCGAGCTCGGCCGGGTCTACCGTCCGGACCTCGCAATTGCCGCGAGCCCGCGCGACTTCGTCGCCGCGCTCTCGAGCCTGACGCCTTCAGCCGAGCCCCACTGGTCCGCCCGCACCGGAGAAATGCATGCGGCCTATCTCAAATGGTCGACGCCGCCGGAAAAGGGACCGGGCGACGTCCAGATGGGACCGATCGTGAACTGGCTGGAGGCGAATACGGGGCCGGAGACGATCTTCACCAACGGCGCAGGCAATTACGCCACCTGGCTCCATCGCTTCCACCGTTTCCGCCGTTACGGGACGCAGGCTGCTCCCGCTTCCGGCTCGATGGGCTACGGCCTGCCGGCCGCAGTCGCGGCCAAGCATCTGCATCCCGATCGCGAGGTGGTCTGCTTTGCCGGCGACGGCTGTTTCCTGATGCATGGCCAGGAGTTCGCGACCGCCGTCCGCTATGAACTCCCGATCATCGCGCTCGTCGTCAACAACGGTATCTACGGTACGATCCGCATGCACCAGGAGCGCGAATATCCCGGCCGTGTCAGCGCCACGGATCTGACGAACCCGGACTTCGCAGCGCTCGCCCGCGCCTATGGCGGCCACGGCGAAACGGTGGCGAGGACGGAAGAATTCGCAGACGCCTTCCTGCGGGCGCGTGAGAGCGGCAAGCCTGCCATCATCGAGATCAAGCTCGACCCGGAAGCGATCACGCCGACGCGGACGCTGAGCGAGATCCGGAACGGGTAGGATGGGGCCGCCGTAATGCGGCGCTCAGCGGAATTCTCGAAAGCCCCTCATCCGCCTGCCGGCACCTTCTCCCCGCAAGCGGGGCGAAGGGACAAGCGGCAAGCTCCCAGCCCCGTCTCCGCCCTCTAGAAGAAGAGGACGAAGCAGTGTCCGCTTGTTCCTTCTCCCCGTAAAACGGGGAGAAGGTGCCGGCAGGCGGATGAGGGGCAGAGGCGGCCCGATCAAACCACTGCGTTCGACGTGTCTGCATCTCGAGATCATGCGTGATCTCGGCCGTCTTCGCGAGCATCGCGGTAGGCCTGCCAACCTCCTCAGTGCTCGAGGGATGAGAGAGAGATCGCAATCCGTGAGATGATTCGCGGAGCGAAGCCCTCGTCACAACCGTTTTCGGCGCCTCAGCCCCGAATGTGCAGTGTCTGCTGATAGACTGCGGTAGAGCGGGCGCCGGAGCGGCAATAGCCAAGCATCGGGCGCTGGAATTCGTCGAGAGCGTCGACCATGCTCTTGACCGCGTCCGCGGTCACGCCCATCGGGCCGACCGGGATATGGGTGATCTCCAGCCCGAGTTCCTGGGCACGCGCGGCGATGGCGTCGAAGGTCGGCTGATCGGGTGCCTCGAAATCCGGGCGATGACAGACGATGGACTTGAAGCCGAGCGCCTTGATCTCGTCGAGGTCGTCGACGGTGATCTGGCCCGAAACCGAGTACTCATCGTTGATCTGGCGAATGTCCATGTGGCGTCCCTCAAGAAAAGCGTTGCCCTGATTTAGGCCCGGCGCCGGGCGGCGTCAATCGAGAAGGCGTCATCAGGAGACGGTGAAAGCCAGGCTATAATCGCGCGATTGGCCAGGTTGAAGAGGATCGAGCTCCCCGTTTGCGGCAAGCTGCGGCCGCTTCGCCAGGCGATGCGAGGCCGGCTCGATGCTGACGACGTTGGCGCCGCCGCGCTGACAACGCCACATCTGCAGGAACGGCAGCGTGTCGGTCCGGAACCGCACGCGCAGTGCGCGCCCCTTAAGACCCGGCATTGCGGTCAGCGCCACCTCCGACCATCCGTCACAGGCAACGGCCGGACGGCAGAAATGCGCGCTTTCCCCCTCGCCGAAGCGCCAGGGAAGCGATCCGCCGTCGACCGACGGACTTTCGATCCGCGTTTCCTCGCCGAGCAGCCGGCCGGCGATGTTCATGTGATACATCATCATCGGCGCAAAGGCAGACGAACCGATGTTGATGACGCGGTCCGCAAGCGTCACGGCGTGCGCGGCCGCATCGACTTGCCAGAGGCGCTCGATAGCCGCCCGGCCGCCGCAGGCGAGATCGACTTCGGTGACGGCAGTACAACGATCGCCCGCACCGCACATCTCGGTCCGGCTGACGGGCGTTCCGGCGAGCGAGCCATGCAGGGGATAATATGCGCCGGCGCCGCCTTCCAGAGCCTCGGGATGTCGAATGTGCTCGGGACCGCAGGTAAACAGGAAACCCGCGAGCGCGCGGTCGATGCGCGGATCGCCGTCCGAGGGGATCGCCGCGCCCGGCGACAGATCGACACCGGCGACGACGAAGGCCGCGACATCGAGTGCCGAGGACGGGTCGAACAGGAGGTGGCTCGCCGCGCCATCGGCCGCGTTCAAGGTCGTCCGCATTTCACCTCCAGAGAAGGAGCCCGGAATCAGGCAGGGAATCCATGATAGTCGAAGCCTCGGAACCGGGCCATTTCGGCGAGCGTTGCAATGGGCAGGATGTTGGCCTAACTAATTTAACCGGCTGTTCATGATGAATTCACTTTTTTCACATTAACGTCCAAATCGGTATGTACCGCCGCAAAGCAACCGCCATGAAGACAGGTTCCCTAGTGACGCCCGCGACCCGCACCGGCCTTTCGCTCTTCGCAGCACTCGCCCTCATGGCCATGGAGCTTGCGCCCGCCAACGCACAGGATGCCTATGGTGGCTATTGGGGCGGCGGCGACGTGATGCTCGTCACGCCTGAAGGCGACATTCTCGACTATATCCCCGGAGAGGCCGAGGTTCATGCCATGCGCGACCGCCGCGGACGCACGGTGCTCGTGGATCCGTGGGGCAATATCGTCGCCACCGTCGTGCCGAATGACGGCTATGGTCGCGGACAGCGGCGCCGCGAATACGGGCGCGATGGCTATCCCGAGCCCCGCGATCGCGGTTACGGCTATTCCGAGCCCGGCGAGTTTACCGGCGCCATCCCCGAATATCGCGATATTGCGCCCGCTCCGGTCGAGCGCGAGGATCTGCCCAACAGCCTTCCCTCGCTCTCCGATCGCGAGGAGGCTGCCTACGATCCGCAATACGATGACCCGCTGGCACAGCCGATGCCGCCGGCCATGACGGTGACGGGAAAGTCGCGCGCTGAGATCGCTGCCCTGCAGGTCTTCCTCGACCGCGAGGGCTTTTCTCCCGGCGTGATCGACGGCAAGATGGGCTCGAACGTCACCAAGGCCATCGAAGCCTGGCAGCAGGCAACGGGTGAAACGCTCGATCCGAACAATACCGAAGACATTTTGGAGCGGCTGCGCTTCAACGGCGGCTTGCCGATCACGACCTACACGATCACCGCCGCGGATGCGGCCGGCCCCTTTGTCGCCTCCATCCCGGAAGATTACGCCCACAAGGCGCAGCTTCCGCATCTGTCCTTCACGTCCGTGACGGAGATGCTCGGCGAGAAGTTCCACATGGACGAGGCGTATCTGCGCGAGCTCAATCCCGGTGTCGATTTTTCAATTCCCGGCACTACGATCAAGGTCGTCAATCCCGGCCCGAACAAGAAGGGCAAGGTGGCGCGCATCGTCGCGGACAAGGCCCGCAAGCAGGTGCTCGCCTATGACGAGGCGGGGAAACTGATCGCCGCCTATCCGTCCACCATCGGTTCCTCCGACACGCCGTCGCCTTCCGGTACGGTGCATGTCGAGCGTATCGCCTTCGATCCTGGTTATACCTACAACCCGAAGATCAACTTCCAGCAGGGCGCGAACGACAGGATCCTGCAATTGCAACCGGGTCCGAACGGCCCGGTGGGCACCGTCTGGATCGCGCTGTCGAAGCCGACCTACGGCATTCACGGGACACCGGAGCCGTCGAAGATCGGCAAGACCCAGAGCCATGGCTGCGTCCGCCTGACCAACTGGGACGCGACCGAACTCGGCAAGATGGTGAGCACCGGCGTCACGGTCGAATTCGTCGACTGAGGCACGACAATCAGCCAAGCGTGCCGCGTCAATGCGGTTGATCGCGACGCGCTTGAGCTGCTTCGAAGGCCATACCCCCCTGCCGGTCGCAGCAGCCTCATGACGTCATGAAACATTGTCATGAAAAACTCCGCCGCATTGCCTTTATCACAGACGAAACACCCCTGACCTTAAGGAACTGTCCGCGATGGCAACGGAGCGTGCTCTCCCCAATCTCTGGCATGCGACGGCACCGGCCGCTCCGCGCACCGCTCCGCTAGCAGGCGACCTGACGGTCGAGGTGGCGATCGTCGGAGGTGGTTTCACGGGCCTTTCGGCCGCACTTCATCTGGCGGAGACGGGCATCAGGACTGCGGTGATCGAAGCGCGGATGATCGGCTTCGGCGGTTCGGGCCGCAATGTCGGCCTCGTCAATGCCGGCATGTGGGTGCAGCCGGACGACCTGATCGCAACGCTCGGAGCAGCGGCGGGCAACCGGCTTCTCGACGAACTCGGCGACGGCCCGTCATTCGTCTACGATCTCGTTGCGAAACATGGAATCGAATGCGAAGCCGTTCGCAACGGCACGCTGCATATGTCGGTCGGCGCGGAAGGGCTCAAGGAAATCCGGGAGCGCGAGGCGCAATGGAAAAAGCGCGGTGCTCCGGTCGAGGTGCTTTCGGCTGAAAAGGCGCACGCGCTTTCAGGAGCCGAGGGCTTCACCGGCGCACTGCTCGACCGCCGCGCCGGAACGATACAGCCGCTCGCCTATGCGCGAGGATTGGCCCGTGCAGCGCTTGCCGCCGGCGCCGAAATCTTCACCGATACCCCCCTCCTTGCAGCCAGCCGCCAAGGCGATCTCTGGAAGTTGAAGACCCCGCGGGGAACGGTAACGGCCCGTCACGTCATTCTTGCGACCAACGCCTATGGGAGCCTTGTCACCGGCGTCCCATGGAAGGAGTACCGGCAGGAACTCACGATCCTTCCCTATTTCCAGTTCGCGACCAATCCACTGCCCGACAACGTGGCCGCGCGGATATTGCCCGAACGCCAGGGAGCCTGGGACACGGGGCTGGTGATGACCTCCTTCCGCATGGACCGGCAGAACCGGCTGATTTTCGGCTCGATCGGCAGGCTGGATGCGATCGCCGCAGGCACGCACCGGGCCTTCGCCGCGCGCTCGGTGCGCAAACTCTTTCCTTATATCGGGGACTTCCGCTTCGAGCACTGGTGGGACGGCCGCATCGGCATGACGACCAACAATCTGCCAGCCATGCATGTGCTCGCTCCCAACGTCGTATCGATCAGCGGTTATAACGGCCGAGGGATCGCGCCGGGCACCGTCTTCGGGCGGGCGCTTGCCCGCCACGTCACCGGCGATACGTCCGCGATACCGCTTGCGGAGACGCCGGTCACGCCGGATCCGTGGCGGACTCTGAAGTCCGCCTTCTACCACGCCGGCGCCCAGGCGAAACACTTCATCGACAAACGGTTCTGAACGGCAACCGCCCTTCGCGAGCGATCGCTACGCCGCCCGCGGCAAAGCCGAGCGCAGGCGGGACATCAGGGCGCGGCGTGCGGTCACGGGGAGCAGGTTTTGCACCTCGGCGGCAAGCGCGTATGCGTTTTCGCGCGCCTTGTCGAGATTGCTGACCCGGTTCGGGTCCATCATCTGCAGGGTGCCGCCGCACTCGAAGATTTCGCGATAGGCAACACGCTCCACGATCGGCGTATCGAGGACCGAAACGCCGCGCGAGGCGAGCAGCGCCTTGATCGTCTGCAGCGCCCGCGTCGTCACCAGCGAATTGACGCGCGTCAAGACGACCGAGTGGTTGATGCGCACCCTCGCCTTCTCGCCGATATGGCGGATAAGTTCAAGAATCTGTACGGCGCCACGCGCGTCCATGGCGCAGCCCTGAACCGGTATCAGCACATGATCGGACAGCCCCAGCGCCAACGCGACGATCGCGTCCTTGGCGCCGGCGAGATCGATGACGATGAAATCGGCCTCACCCTTGAGCTCGCGGATATGACAGGGAAGCGAAGCCGGAGTGACGTGCGAAATCACCTCGAGATTGGCCACACGGCCGGACACTTCGGACCAGCTCGTGATCCAGCGCTGCGGATCGGCGTCCAGTACCACGACGCGATTCCCCTGCCTCGCCAGTTCCGTCGACAGGATCAGCGCCGCGGTCGTCTTTCCCGCACCGCCCTTTGCATTGGCGAATGTGATGACCGCCATTTCTCTCACCTCGTCCTTGCTCGTTTCCGGTCCGCCCAGCTTTGCCCGACGCGCGGTTTTCTTAATAGAACCTTGCAGAACATGGTTAACGAAATGGAAACTTTTGGCCCCCAAAAGTTAACCGGAGGGCGCATTTTCCATTGAAGGGCAACGAAAAAGCCCGGAAAACATGGATTTTCCGGGCTTGAAAAAATTAACGACGGCTCCCGTCAAATGCATTCTGCGAAGAGCTTTTTCGCGGCATCGAGCGTCAGTTCGACGGGATTGCCGCCGGCCGTCGGATCGACGATCGCCATCTCGGCCATCTCGTCGATACGGTCCGTGCCGACCCCGAGTGCGGAAAGTTTGTCCGGTACGCCGAGTTCCTCCCGGAGCCGCAGCACATAGTCGTAGAAACCGTCGAAGCCGCCCGCAATGCCGAGATAGGCGGCGGCGCGACCGATCTTTTCCTCGATCGCGGAGCGGTTGAACCGCAGGACCGGGGGCATCACCACGGCGTTGGTCATGCCGTGATGGGTGTTGTAGATCGCGCCGACGGGATGCGACAGCGAGTGGATCGCGCCGAGCCCCTTCTGGAACGCGACCGCCCCCATCGCCGCCGCGCTCATCATATTGGCACGGGCTTCGAGGTCCGCTCCATCCTTATAGGCGCGCGGCAGGTATTCCTTGACGAGCCGCATGCCCTCGAGCGCGATCCCGGCCGACATCGGGTGATAGAAGGGGGACGAATAGGCTTCGAGGCAATGGGCAAAGGCGTCCATGCCCGTGCCGGCGGTGATCACCTTGGGCATGCCGACCGTGAGTTCCGGATCGCAGATCGTGACGCCAGGCAGAAACTTCGGATGGAAGATCACCTTCTTCACGTGACTTGCCGAATTGGTGATGACGCTGGCGCGCCCCACTTCGGACCCGGTACCGGCGGTCGTCGGAACGGCGACGATCGGCGCGATACCTTCGACGCTCGCGCGGGTCCACCAGTCGCCGATATCCTCGAAATCCCAGACCGGCCGCGTCTGGCCGGCCATGAAGGCGACGCACTTGCCGAGGTCGAGGCCCGAGCCGCCGCCGAAGGCGACGACGCCGTCATGGCCGCCGTCACGGAACGCTTTCATGCCGGCTTCGAGGTTCCTGTCGTTGGGGTTCGGATCGACGTCCGCGAAGATCGCGCGTCCGAGGCCACCCGCTTCCAGAATATCGAGCGCCTGCTGCGTGATCGCCATCGGGGCAAGTCCGCGATCCGTTACGAGCAGCGGCTTCTTGATTCCGAGCGCCTTGCAGTGGTCGGCAAGCTCCTTGATCCGGCCGGCGCCGAATTTGACGGCGGTCGGATAGCTCCAGTTGGCGGCGATGGTCATGCGGTTACTTTCCTCAGGTGATAGGATTTCGGGCGGGTAAGGTTGTGGAAGCCCAGCACCGAGAGCGAGCCGCCCCGGCCGGTCTCCTTGACGCCGGTCCAGCACAGCGCCGGATCGAGATAGTCGGCGCGATTCATGAAAACCGTGCCGGTTTCGAGCTCACGCCCGATCCGTGCGGCGCGCTCCGCATCCTTCGTCCAGAGCGACGCGGTGAGACCGTACCGGCTGTCGTTCATCAATTCGATCGCCTCGGCGTCGCTCTTCACCTTCATGATGCCCACGGCCGGCCCGAAGGTCTCCTCGCGCATGAACTCCATGGAATGATCGACATCGACAAGGACCTGCGGCGCGAGATAGGCACCGCCATCGTCCTGCGGGAAGAGCTTCGGGTCGATCAGCGCCTTGGCACCCTTGGAGATCGCATCGGCGACCTGATTGCGCACGGTTGCCGCAAAGCGCTTGTTGGCCATCGGACCGAGCGTCGTCTCGGGATCGAGCGGATTGCCAAGCTTGTAATTGGAAACCCAGGCGACCGATTTCTCGACAAAGGCGTCATAGAGCGATTCATGCACATAGATGCGCTCGATGCCGCAGCAGCACTGGCCGGAATTGTAGGTCGCGCCGTCCATCAGCGTGTCGACGGCCGCGTCGAGGTCGGCATCCTCCATCACATAGCCCGGATCCTTGCCGCCGAGCTCGAGCCCCAGGCCGGTGAAGGTGCCGGCCGCCGCCCGCTCGATCGACCGGCCGCCTTCGACCGATCCGGTAAAGTTGATGAAGTCGAAGCTCTTGGCGGCAATCAGCGCCGCCGTCGTATCGTGATCCAGGAACAGATTCTGGAAAACGTCCGCCGGAACGCCCGCCTCTATGAAGGCGCGCACCATGCGCTCGCCGACGAGGATCGTCTGGCTGGCGTGCTTGAGGATCACGGTATTGCCGGCCATCAGCGCCGGCGCGACCGTGTTGATCGCGGTCATATAGGGATAGTTCCACGGAGCGATGACGAAGACGACGCCATGCGGCTCGCGCGCGATGCGCCGCTCGAAGCGGTCGCTCTCCTCCACGACGAGCGGCTTCAGCGCGTCGGCCGCGATCGAGGCTACGTAATTGGAGCGCTCGTTGAATCCCTTGAATTCGCCGCCATAGCGCACCGGCCGGCCCATCTGCCAGGCGAGTTCCGGCACCACCTCGTCGACCATTTCGTTGAGGCGTGCGACGCCGGCAAGCACCAGCTTCACACGCTCATCGAGCGGGCGCCTGGCCCAGGCCTTCTGCGCGAGGCGCGCATGTGCCACGGCCTGCCTCGCCATCTCCAGCGGTATTGCCGGGCGCTCGGCATAAACCTCGCCGTCGACCGGCGAAACACATCGGATCATCGTCATGATCGTCTTCCTGTTCTCATTTCACAATGAATTCCCCTCCCCAACCCCTCCCCACAAGGGGGAGGGACTTAACCTGCGGCACCGCTCCGCACAGTAATTCGGCCATGCCACTTGTGGAGGCATCGGCTTTCGGTAGGAGGGTGCCGCAACGTAGCCCCTCCCCCTTGTGGGGAGGGGTTGGGGAGGGGCGTTTTTACGCCCTTTCGAACCCGCGCGCGACCTCCCAGTCGGTCACCCGCCGGTCATATTCCTGCTGCTCCCATTCTGCGGCGTGCACATAATGGTCTACGACCTCTTCGCCGAAAGCGGCGCGCAGCATCTTCGAGCCGGAGAGCGCCTCGCTCGCCTCTCTCAGCGTATGCGGGATCTCGCGCACCTCCTTGCCCTGATAGGCGTCGCCCACGAACGGCGCCTCCAGTTCCATCTTGTTCTCGATGCCGGCAATGCCGGCCGCGATCAGGGCGGCAAAGGCAAGATACGGATTGAGATCGGAGCCGCCGACGCGGCATTCGATGCGGATTGCCTTGCTGCCCTCGCCGCAGAGGCGATAGCCGGCGGTGCGGTTGTCCTTGCTCCAGATCGCCTTGGTCGGAGCGAAGGTACCGGCCATGAAGCGCTTGTAGGAGTTGATATAGGGCGCCAGGAAATAGGTGACCTCGCTCGCATGGGCGAGCTGACCGGCGACATAGTGGCGCATGAGCTCGGACATGCCGTACTGCCCGTTCTTGTCGAAGAACAGCGGCGTTTCGCCGTCCTTGCTCCAGAGCGACTGGTGGATGTGCGACGAGGAGCCGGCGGCCGAGTAGTTCCACTTGGCGAGGAAGGTGATCGCCTTGCCGCGCTGCCAGGCGATTTCCTTGCAGCCGTTCTTGATGATCGCATGCCGGTCGGCCATCGTCAGGGCGTCGGCGTAACGGACATTGATCTCCTCCTGGCCGGCGGACGCCTCGCCCTTGGAGTTCTCGACCGGGATCCCGGCTCCCTGAAGGCCGTTGCGGATCGCCCGCATCACATCCTCTTCCTTGGTCGTCTGGAAGATGTGGTAGTCCTCGTTGTAACCGCTGGCGAGCTGCAGGTCGCGATATCCTGAGAGCCGCGCATCGTCATAGGACTGATCGAAGAGGAAGAATTCGAGCTCGCTCGCCATATAGGCCTTGAAGCCCATGGCTTCGAGGCGCGCCACCTGCTTCTTCAGGATGGCGCGCGGCGAATGCGGCACCTCCGCATGCGTGTCATGGTCCAGCATGTCGCAGAGAACCAGCGCCGTGCCTTCGAGCCACGGAATGCGCCGGAGCGTCGAAAGGTCGGGCTTCATCGTGTAGTCGCCGTAACCTTTCTCCCAGCTCGTCGCCTTGTAACCGGGCACGGTCTCCATCTCCATGTCCGTCGCAAGCAGGTAGTTGCAGCTATGCGTTTCCTTCCACGCGCTTTCCACGAAGTATTCCGCATGAAACCGCTTGCCCATCAGGCGGCCCTGCATGTCCACCTGACAGGCGAGCACCGTGTCGATGCGCCCGGCGGCAACATCCTCTTTCAGTTCCTCGAACGAATAGCTCATGAAAGTGTCATCCCATGTTCGGCGCGGCCGTTCCCTTGAACCGCGAAACGAAGCGGGGATCGCGGTCGCGACCCCCACTCTCTTGTTATTGTTCAGGCTTCGCCGACCGCCTTTTCGGCAGCGGCAATCTCCGCCTGGCGGCGCGCAACCTCGTCGCCGATCGGCGGACCGCGGAACCGGCGGTTTTCGAAGGCGAACCAGATGATGCCCGTCACGATCAGGAAGCCGACGGTGATGTAGAGCGCCCAATCGTTCGGCGGCTGAATGCCGAGGACGAAGATCAGCACCATGGCGACGATAGAAAGGATCGCGAAGAGCTTGAACATGCCCTCACCGAGATTCCACGGCCCCATCTTGTCCCACTTCGAGGTTCCCCAGGCGAACAGACCCAGGGTGATCGGGATCACGAAGGAGAAGAAGAGGAAGATGACGGTGCAGGAGACGACGATCGTGTAAACCGGCGTGTCGCCGATGGAGACGAGCGACGATCCCCAGACGAAGAGCACCGCAAGAATGGAGCCCGTCCAGATGGCCGCCACAGGGGTGCGATAGGTCGGGCTCACCTTTGAAAGAGCCTTGGAAGCCGGCAGGCCGCCGTCCCGCGAGAAGGCGAAGATCATGCGGGAAACCGAGGTAACCGTCGCCAGCCCGCACAGCCACTGACTGACGAAAATGGCGAGGTAGAGAATGTCCTTGATGATCGGATTGACCTGCGCATCCATCGCCCAGAAGAACACGTTCCAGCCCTGCTTGGCCGCCTCGTCCATGTCAGGAATCATCAACACGAAGGAGCAAAGCATGATGTAGCCGAAGAGAGCCGCCCAGAGCACCGAGGAGATCATGCCGCGCGGCACGGAATGTGCGGCCTTCACCGTTTCCTCCGAGGTGTGGGCCGAGGCGTCATAGCCGGTGATTGTGTAGATCGGCAGCAGCAGCCCGAGAAGGAACACCCAGGTTCCCGAGGTTTGCGGCCACACATTGCCGCCCGTCTCGCCCGAATAATTGGAGAAGGTGAAAAGGCGGCTGATCTCGTAAGTGTCGGCAGCGGCAAGGCAGACCAGCGCCAGGAGAATGGCGGTAACGAAGATCAGATAGCCCGAGAAGTCGGTGAGTTTCGCCGTCAGTCCGATGCCCATATGGTTTACCAGCGCCTGCGCGCCGGTGATGATCGCCAGGAAGACGATGCGCGTCATCGTCGTGTCCTCGAGACCGAAGTAAGGCGTTCCGAACGAGCCCATGAAGAAATAATAGGTGCCGACATTGATGGCGCCGAGAACGGTGACCAGACCGAGCAAATTGAACCATGCGGTCAGCCAGCCGGTAAAGCGGTTGCCGAGGATCGAACCCCAGTGATAGAGGCCGCCGGCGGTCGGATAGGCCGAGCTGATCTGCGCCATGGCGACCGCGAAGACGAACGAGATGAAGCATCCGAGCGGCCAGCCGATGCCGATCGCGGCGCCTCCCGCCCCGGATGTCGCCTGCGCCAGCGAGTTGATGCCGCCCGACAGAATGCAGATGATCGAGAAGGAGACGGCGAAATTCGAGAACTGGCTCATTCGCCGTTCGAGTTCCTGGGCATAGCCCATCGAATGCAGGATCTGCATATCCTGCTTCTTATCGACTTCGGTGTAGTCTGACATCCTTTTCCCCTGTTTCTCCAAGACCCGCCGCGCCATTGCGGAAGATCATGTCACCCTGCTCCGGCAACCGGAGCAGCACCGCGGCTTTGGCCGCTCCCCCAGGGTCTTCTAGTGCGCCGGAAGGGCAGCTACGCTCTTCGCGAGCAGCCCCGCCAGATAATCGGCCATGACCCTTTGGCCGACTTTATCGCGGATGAGATCGTTGCGGATCTCGATCATGACGTTCGGCACGCCGAAGCGGATGCCGTATTCGATCAGGCTGTGCGTCACACCGTCGGCCGGCCCGTAAGGCTCGTTGCGGCGGACGTCGTATCCCGCCTCGCCGATGGCTGCGGCGGCAAGCATGCCGTCTGCGAGCCGGCCGTCGGCATCGTGCAGAATGCCTAACTCGACTGTCCGCGGCTTGCCGAAATAGATCGGAGTGAAACTATGCATCGTCACGAGAACCGGCCGCCTGCCCGCGGCCTTGCGGTCTGCAACCGCGCGCGTGACGGCCTCGTGAAACGGCAGATAGATCTCCTCCACCCGCGAACGCCGCTCTGCCGCCGACATGCTCCTGTTGCCGGGCACGTCATAGACCTCGCTGAGAACAGGCATCGCCGCGTCGGACTCCGGCGGCCTGTTGCAGTCATAGGCGAGCCGCGAAAAGCGTTGGTGGATCAGCGTGCCGTCGAGCTTTTCGCAGAGCAATCGGGAGACCGCCAGTGCGCCGGGATCCCAGGCGACATGACTCTCGAGCGCCTCTTTCGAGAGCCCGAGCGTTCCCAAACTCTCGGGCATGCGGTTCGAGGCATGCTCGCAGACGAAGAGGAATTCTCCCTTCGCTTGCGCATTCTCGATCGCGACCGGGTCGCCCTCTGCCTCAGTCAAAAGCCCCGTCAAAACCGGCTCCCCAATGCCTCGTCAGACGATGATTGTGAAGAGAATTCTTCACGAATCGGCAGGTGTCAATGGAAAACTGAAACGATCTTTTCAAAATTGCGATTGACTCCGATTGTGACAGCGATGTTTAATTTCTTACAAGCTGGCAAAGACCGGCCGAGGGGCGAACATTGAACGGCAACACGGCTTCCATGACGGTGTCGGATGTGATCAACGCACATTTCGCCGCGCTGACGCGCGCCGAAAGGCAGTTGGCGGAGACACTTCTCGACAACTACCCGGTCTCCGGTCTCGGTTCGATCACCACGGTCGCCGAGAACGCCGGCGTTTCGACGCCGACGGTCGCCCGCATGGTCCAGAAACTCGGTTTTCGCGGTTTCCCGGACTTCCAGGCGCGGCTCCACCAGGAGCTCGAGGCGACGATCTCCAATCCCATCGCGAAACATGATCGCTGGGCGGCCAGCGCGCCGGGAACCCATACGCTCAATCGTTTCGCCGATGCGATCATGGGCAATATGCGCCAGACGCTGTCGCAGATCGAGCCGGCGGAGTTCGACACGGCCGCAGCACTCGTCGCCGACCTGAAACGCAAGGTCTATCTCGTCGGCGGGCGCATCACCCGCTCGATTGCGGACTATCTCTTCACCCATCTCCAGGTCATCCGCACCGGGGTGACGCAGATCGCCGCCAATCCGAGTTCGTGGCCGCACTACGTGCTCGACATGAAGGCGGGAGACGTCCTGATCCTGTTCGATATCCGCCGCTACGAGCAGGAGATGGAAACGCTCGCCCGCTTCGCCCGCAACCGCGGCGTCGAGATCATCCTTTTTACCGACCAGTGGGGCTCTCCCGTCGCCAAGTCTTCGTCCAAGGTCTTCCGCGCCCGGATCGAGGTTCCTTCGGCCTGGGACAGTTCGGTCATGCTGCTCTTCCTCGTGGAGGCGCTGGTCGAGGCCGTGCAGAGCTCGAACTGGGATGAAACCCGGGGCCGGATGAAGACGCTGGAGGGCCTTTTCGATTCGACCCGCATTTTCCGAAAGCCGGTCTAGGAGGGCTCCGGCGGCTTGAATTCCTGATGGAAGAGCATTCAGGCGACTTTCGAATGCAACCGGAGCGGATTGATCCGAAGCCGACATATCTGCCGCAGACGGGACAAAGCCTGTCACATAGGCTTCATCGCATATCTTTAACTGCATCGGCGAAATTGACTGAAAACCCAATAAGGAGAACGCCAGTGATTTCAAGGACTCAACGCCTGCTCTCGCTTTCGACCGCCATGCTGCTCGCAACCACGGCAGCAGCCGTTGCCGAGCCGAGCGAAGAGCTCATCGCAGCCGCCAAGAAGGAAGGCACGCTGACGACAATCGCGCTCCCGCACAATTGGTGCGGGTACGGCGACGTGATCGCCGGCTTCAAGGCCAAATACGGCATCGAAGTCAACGAACTGAACCCGGATGCGGGCTCCGGCGACGAGATCGAGGCGATCAAGGCCAACAAGGGCAACACCGGCCCGCAGGCCCCCGACGTCATCGACGTCGGCCTCTCTTTCGGCCCCTCGGCCAAGGCCGAAGGCCTGATTCAACCCTATAAAGTGTCGACCTGGGACACGATCCCGGACACGGCCAAGGATCCGGAAGGCTATTGGTACGGCGACTATTACGGCGTTCTCTCCTTCGTGGTGAACACCGATATCGTCAAGGACGTGCCGAAGGACTGGGCGGACCTCAAGAAGTCCGACTATGCGAACTCGGTCGCACTCGCCGGCGATCCGCGCGCATCCAACCAGGCGGTGCAGGCGGTCTACGCCGCCGGCCTTGCGGCCGGTGAAACGGATGCGGCCAAGGCCGGCGAAGCCGGCCTGGCGTTCTTCGCCGAGGTCAACAAGGCCGGCAACTTCGTCCCGGTCATCGGCAAGTCCGCCTCGCTTGCGCAGGGCTCGACGCCGATCATCATCGCCTGGGACTATAACGGCCTCTCCTGGCGCGACAGCCTGAACGGCAACCCGCCGGTCGAAGTCGTCGTCCCGGCCTCCGGCGTCGTCGCCGGCGTCTATGTGCAGGCGATCTCCGCCTTCGCTCCGCATCCGAACGCCGCCAAGCTCTGGATGGAGTATCTCTACTCGGACGAAGGTCAGCTCGGCTGGCTGAAGGGCTATTGCCACCCGATCCGCTTCAACGACCTCGTCAAGAACGGCAAGGTTCCGAAGGAGATGCTCGACAAGCTGCCGCCGGCCGAATCCTACGAAAAGGCCGTGTTCCCGACACTCGACGAGCAGGCCAAGGGCAAGGAAGCGATCACCACCAAGTGGGATAGCGTCGTCGGCGCGAGCGTGCAGTAACTGCCATTGCGTGCCTCCCCGCCTCATACGTGGCGGGGAGGTCATTTTCCTCCGATGCCGGGACAGCCGAAAGCTTTATGACCACGACAACAGCAGCAGCACCTCTGATCAGCAAACGAGCGATTATCGACTGGCTGGGTATTGCACCCTTCATGATTTTCGCGCTGATGTTCCTGGTCGTCCCGACGCTCTATCTCGTCACCGGCGCCTTTCTGACGCCGGCGGGCGAATTCACCTTCAAGAACATCGCCGACCTCTTCACCCCGTCGATCCTCTCCGCCTACTGGATCTCGATCCGGGTGTCGGTCGCCTCCTCGCTCGGCGGCGCCCTCATCGGCTTCTTTCTTGCCTGGGCCATCGTGCTCGGCGGCATGCCGAAGTGGATCCGTTCCGGCCTCCTTACCTTTTCCGGCGTCGCTTCCAACTTCGCGGGCGTTCCGCTCGCCTTCGCCTTTCTCGCGACCCTCGGCCGCACCGGGCTCGTCACCGTGTTTCTGCGCGACTGGTTCGGCTTCAACCTCTATTCGACCGGCTTCAACCTCCTGAGCTTCCTCGGCCTCACCATCACCTACATGTATTTCCAGATCCCGCTGATGGTTCTGATCCTGACGCCGGCACTGGACGGCATGAAGAAGGAATGGCGCGAAGCTTCCGAAATTCTCGGCGCCTCCACCTGGCAATATTGGCGCATGGTGGCGTTGCCGATCCTCTGGCCGAGCCTGCTCGGCACGACGCTCCTGCTCTTCGCCAACGCCTTCGGCGCGATCGCCACCGCCTACGCGCTGACCGGCAGTTCGCTCAATATCGTGCCGATCCTGCTCTATGCGCAGATCCGCGGCGACGTGCTCCATAATCCGAACCTTGGCTATGCGCTGGCGCTCGGCATGATCGTCATCACCGGCATCTCCAATATTCTCTACATCTGGCTGCGGATGCGCGCCGAACGGTGGCAGAAATGAAGGCAAGACGTCTCGGCGCCTGGATCGCCATCGCCATCGGGGCGAGCTATTTCATCATTCCGCTGCTCGGCACGCTGGAATTCTCGCTGCGCATGCGCCGCGATGCCTATTCCTTCGACGCCTACCGGTCGGTCTTCTCCGACTTCCAGTTTCGCGAGACCTTCGGCTATTCGATGCTGATGGCGTTTTTCACGATCATCTTCGGCATGCTGCTGGTGGTGCCGACCGCCTATTGGGTGCGGCTGCGCCTGCCTCAGGTCCGCCCCGTCATCGAGTTCATCACCCTGCTGCCGCTCGTCATTCCTGCGATCGTCATCGTCTTCGGTTATCTCAGACTCTATAATTCCTCATCGTTCCTGCCGCTGACCGGCTCCACTTCAGGCACCAACGCGCTCCTGATGTTCTCCTACATGACGCTGTCTCTTCCCTATATGTACCGCGCCGTCGACACGGCGATGCGGGCCATCGATGTCAGGACGCTGACGGAGGCCGCGGAAAGCCTTGGCGCCAAGTGGCCGACGATCCTATTCCGCTGCATTTTCCCGAATGTGATGAGCGGCGTGCTTTCCGGGGCCTTCATCACCTTCGCGATCGTCATGGGCGAATTCACTATGGCGGCGCTGCTCAACCGCCCCGCCTTCGGCCCCTATCTGCAGCTCGTCGGCGCCAACAAGGCCTATGAGCCTTCGGCGCTCGCCGTCATCGCATTCGCGATCACCTGGCTCAGCATGGGACTGATCCAGCTCGTGTCGCGCTTCCAGAAATCCGCTCCGGCCAAGGCTTGATCACATGGCATTCCTGCAATTGACCAATATTCAGAAATCCTTCGGCCCGGTTCAGGTCGTGCATAATTTCGACATGGGCATCGACAAGGGCGAGTTCGTCTCCTTTCTCGGCCCCTCCGGCTGCGGCAAGACGACCATCCTGCGCATGATTGCCGGCTTCGAGACCCCGTCCGGCGGCTCGATCTTCATCGACGGCAAGGACCAGGGTGCGCTGAAGCCGAACCAGCGCAATATCGGCATGGTGTTCCAGGCCTATGCGCTCTTTCCCAACATGAATGTCCACGACAATGTCGCCTTCGGCCTCAAGGTCGCCGGCGCCTCCAAAACGGAGATCGAGGCACGGGTTAAGCAGATGCTCGGACTGATCAAGCTAGAGCATCTGGCGGACCGCTTCCCCTATCAATTGTCCGGCGGACAGCAGCAGCGCGTGGCGCTTGCCCGCGCCCTCGCCGTCAAGCCGCAGGTGCTGCTCCTCGACGAGCCGCTCTCCGCGCTCGATGCAAAGATCCGCATCTCGCTGCGGGAGGAGATCCGCCAGATCCAGCAGCAGCTCGGCATCACCACGGTATTCGTGACGCACGACCAGGAGGAGGCACTGTCGATCTCCGACCGGATCGTCGTCATGAATTCCGGCCGCGCCGATCAGATCGGCACCCCTTTCGAGATCTACAACACCCCGGCGACACGCTTCGTCGCCTCCTTCGTCGGCACGCTCAACATCATCGAGGGCAAGGTGGCCGATCCCGCAAGCGGCGCAGTCACCATCGGCGGGCAGCGCATCTCACTGAAAGAGCCGATTGCCGGGGCAAAAGGCGGCGACAGCATCTCGCTGGCGCTCAGGCCGGAAGCAGGCTCGATCGCCGAGGGCGCCAGGGGCGATACCGCACTTCCGGGCGAAGTGGTATCGAGGAGCTTTCTCGGCTCCGTCATCCGCACCAAGCTGCGGGTCGGCAAAGACATCATCTCCTTCGATATGTTCAACGATCCGGGCATGACCCCACCGGTCGCCGGCGAGAGCGTCACGCTGCGTTTCGCGGCAAAGGACCTGCTCGTCATCCGCGAATAGAGGCGGCCGGAATGAATTGTTCAGGGGCGTGAAATCCTTGGAAAATTCTGTCGTGATTTTTCGCTTTCACGTCGCAGCACAGATTTGACGGCGGCGAAACAGCCGCTATAGTCGCAAGCGTTCTCAGGGCGGGGTGAAATTCCCCACCGGCGGTAGCGAACACAGGATCGGGAATGGTCGGTGGTCGGAGCCCGCGAGCGCTTCGCATTTCGTGCGAAGGTCAGCAGATCCGGTCGAATTCCGGAGCCGACGGTTATAGTCCGGATGGAAGAGAGCAAGCAGAAGCGTCGCCCCTCCCCGGGGTCTTCGCGCATGCATGTTC
Source organism: Ensifer sp. R1-3 (assembly GCF_056739175.1). Taxonomy (NCBI): domain Bacteria; kingdom Pseudomonadati; phylum Pseudomonadota; class Alphaproteobacteria; order Hyphomicrobiales; family Rhizobiaceae; genus Ensifer; species Ensifer sp. R1-3. The sequence goes on along the minus strand of NZ_CP096515.1, from coordinate 394,109 downwards.
GCCCGACGGGATCATTGGAAAAATGCCAACCCTGAAAGGCTTGAGACCATGACCATACTTTCCCATCCCTCCGCCAAAATTGCCATCGTCCGCGCCCGCTGGCACGCCGATATCGTCGACCGTTGCGTCGACGCCTTCGTCGCGCAATGGACGAAACTCGGCGGCAGCGCCGCCGATGTCGAGATCTTCGACGTGCCGGGAGCGCTCGAAATCCCGCTGCATGCGCAGGCGCTCGCCAGGACCGGCCGCTACGCGGCGATCCTCGGCACTGCCTTCGTCGTCAATGGCGGCATCTATCGCCACGACTTCGTCTCCGGCACGGTGCTCGACGGCATGATGCGCGTCCAGCTCGATACCGACGTGCCGGTGCTCTCCGCGGTCCTGACACCCCACAACTTCCAGGAAAGCGAGCCGCTGATCGCCTTCTTCCGCGACCATTTCGTCGTCAAGGGCGAGGAAGCCGCGAATGCCTGCGCGCAGATTCTCGATGCGCGTGCGAAGCTTGCGCTGGTCGACGCCTGAACGGTGCTGCCGCTCATCCGGCCTGCCGGCCACCTTCTCCCCGCAGGCGGGGCGAAGGAGACTCGCGGCAGCCCTCCGGCATTCCAAGGCGCGCGGCCGGCATGGCCGCGCGCCTTGGCATTGAAGCGATTGAAAACCCGCGCGTTGCGCGCTAATAAACTTGACTTAAATGAGAAGGATTGTTGCGGTTTTGCCTTGTAGCCGGCAGGACCGGAGAAAGCGACGATGACGTTCCAGCCGCGCATGCAGAACAGGATCAGCGGGTTTTCGATCATAGGCGGTCTCAACCGCCGAGAGTGGAATGGTGTGGTTGCGGATGTCTGGGACGTGGAATGCGTTCCGCATGCGGGCGGCTATTATGTCGCCGAGGACCCCCGCATGTTCATCGTGCTCGATGCCAGGGGCGGCGGCAATTGCAGGGTGAAGCTCGCCGCGAACGGCAAGGGTGCCGTCCAGAACTATCATCGGCAGGCCCTCTCCTATATTCCGGCCGGAATGGAGCTCTGGACCGATGTCGTGGACATCCATTACATCCGGCATCTCGATCTTCACTTCGACGTCGATGCGCTCGGCAGGCGCCTGAAGGAAGACCTGGACGCCGCGGCAATCGAGACGCCCCGGCTGATGTTCCAGGACGAACGCTTCCTCACGCTTGCCGGGCTGATCGCGGCCGAGTGCCTCAATCCCCAGCCCCTCCACGATCTTTACGGCGACAGTCTTACGGTGGCGCTTTTCATCGATCTCATGAAGATCGGCAAGCGAAGCGGCCGCAAGCGCAGCCAGCTTGCGGCGTGGCAATTGCGGCGGGCGGTCGATTTCATCGAGGAGAATTTCGCCCGTAATGTCCGGCTCGAGGAGCTCGCCGGCCTCACGGGCCTCTCCCAATCGCACTTCAGCCACGCCTTCAAGGCTTCGACGGGTGTCGCGCCTCACCAGTGGCACATGAATGCGCGGGTCGAACGGGCAAAGCAGATGCTGCTCAGGAGCGACGCCCCGCTGACCTCGATTGCCGCCGAGACGGGTTTTGCCGATCAGGCGCACTTCACCCGTGTGTTCCGCAAGGCAGTCGGCACGACTCCGGCCCTCTGGAAGAAAAGTCACACCGCCTGACGAGTCCGCCGGCACCGCGCAGTTTTGCCCAAAATCGTTCAATTTCCTGATATCGGGACAAGCGCCGCCAAAATAGTTGATCTAGACACTCATCTTATCGTTGACAGTACCGGTCACGCGGGGCAACGGCGGGACCGGCCGATTTCGGGGCATGAATGAGATGAAGTGCAGGATCCGCGGGGCGCATCTGAAGACTCTTTTGGCGAGCGGAGTTGCGCTCGCGCCGCTGATGATGAGCGGAATCGCGCTGGCGCAGGAGGGAAACGCCACGCAGCTCGAGCGAATCGTCGTCGAGGGCGGCAATGCGGCCGGCGCCAGCGCGACCGGACCGGTGGACGGCTACGTCGCAAAGGCGACCGCGACCGGGTCGAAGACCGCCATGCCGCTCAACGAAATCCCCCAGTCGGTCTCCGTCGTCGGGCGTGAGGAACTGGACGACCGCGCCGTGGTCAACAAGGTCGATGAAGCATTGCGCTATACGCCGGGCGTCCTGTCGGCACCGTTCGGCACCGACCCGGATACGGACTGGTTCTACATCCGCGGCTTCGATGCGGCACAGACGGGCCTCTTCCTCGACGGACTGCCGCTCTTCAGCTTCGGCTTCGGCAATTTCCAGGTCGACCCCTTCATGCTGGAGCGGGTCGAGGTGCTGAAAGGGCCGGCCTCCGTGCTTTATGGCGGGTCCAATCCGGGCGGCATCATCAACCTGATCAGCAAGCGGCCGCTTGACGAGCCGCTCTACTACACCGAGGTCGGCATCAACAGCAACGGCAATGCCTTCACCGGCTTCGACGTGAACGACAAGCTGAACGATGACGGAACGGTTCGCTACCGCCTCACCGGCAAGGTCGCCGGCGGCGACAACTATTCGGACTATTCCGAAGACCTGCGCGGCTTCATCCTTCCTCAGGTAAGCTATGCGCCTGATGACGCAACCAGCCTGACCGTCTTCGGCCTGCTCCAGGGCCTCGATCAGGTCCATGTCGGCAACGGCTTCCTGCCCTATGTCGGAACCGTCGAAGACGCGCCCTTCGGCAAGATCGACCGGGATGCCTATTACAGCGAGCCTGATATCGACGAGGGCAGCTATACGCAGCAGATGCTCGGCTACGAGTTCAAGCACGATTTCGACAATGGCTGGACCTTCACCCAGAACGCCCGCTACGCCAATCTTCACAAACACGAGAAGTACCCGTACACCTATGGCTATGTCGGCGGCGCACCTACCGGTCCGGACTACCTCCTGAACCGAATCGGCTTCGAGGCGACGTCGAAAGTCGACAGCTTCTCGATCGACAACCGGGCGGAAACGGATTTCGATCTCGGCGCCACGACCCACACCTTCCTCGCCGGCCTCGATTACAAATACTACCGGCTCGACCATATTCAGGCATGCTGCGGCGCGACCCCGATCAGCGCAACCAATCCGGTCTACGGCACACCTCAGGGTGCAAATTTCGTATATCTCGATCAGATCGTCACGCAGCAGCAGATCGGCCTCTACGCACAGGACCAGATTCGTTTTGGCGAGGGCTGGCTGGTTACGCTCAACGGCCGCTACGACTATGTGGACACCAAATCCGACGCCGCGATCGGCACGAGCTACGAATCGAATGACGGTGCCTTCAGTGGCCGTGCCGGCCTCGCTTACGAGTTCGACAACGGCCTCACGCCCTATGTAAGCGCTGCGACCTTCTTCAATCCGCTGGTCGGCACGGGCACGAGCGATCCATCGGATCCGACGAATCCGGCAAAGATGGTCGCGCTCGAGCCGGAGGAAGGCTATCAATACGAGGCGGGCGTCAAATACGAGCCCTCCTTTATCGACGGGTTGTTGACTGCATCAGTCTTCCAGATAACCAAGCAGAACGTCTCAATTGCCGTTCCCGGCTTCTTCGTCAACTCGCAGCTTGGCGAGGTCCGTTCGAGAGGCGTCGAACTCGAGGGCAAGATCAATCTCAATACCAACTGGAAGATCATAAGCGCCTTCTCCTATACCGATCTCGAGGTCACGGAAGATCTCAACGCCAGTCTCATCGGCAATACACCGGTTCTCATTCCCGAAACACAGGCGTCGCTGTGGCTCGACTACACGGTTGCGAACGGCACGTTCGAGGGCGTGAGCCTCGGCGCCGGCGTGCGCTACCAGGGGGAATCCTGGGCCGACGCGGAGAACACGAAGAAAGTCCCCGCTGCGACGCTCGTGGATGCCGCTATCCGCTACGAGAAGAACGACTGGACGGCGTCGCTCAACGTCGCCAATCTGTTCGACAAGGAATATGTGGCGGGTTGCCAGGGTCTCCTGACCTGCGGCTATGGCGAAAGCCGGACTTTCACGCTGAAGCTCAGCAAGAAGTGGTAAAGGGCGGGACCTCCCCCTCATCCGGCCTGCCGGCCACCTTCTCCCCGCAAGCGGGGCGATGGGAATTCGCGGCCTCGCGGCTTGTCCCTCCTCCCCGTCAAAAATGCTACGGCATGCACATATCTCTTGCGCGCCGATGCGGCGGATACTGCCCATGAAAGGGATCCCTCGGGAACCCAACCGCCTCAACCCCGCTCGGTCGGGATTGCCCCTCAACCGGCTGCCGCCACCTTCTCCCCGCAGGCGGGGAGAAGGGATATGCCGCGCCCGCTCGCTCCCTCGGGCGGACAGTGAATGCGGGGTTCAGTTGGCGCCGCTTGTCCCTTCTCCCCGCCTGCGGGGAGAAGGTGCCGGCAGGCGGTTGAGGGGCGGGTGACCGCTAATGCCAATGTTAGCGCATACGGGTTTGATCCCAAGGACCCATCCCCAAGCCTCGCCACTGCTGGAAATACAGATGCCGCCACTCCGGAGTAAATCCGCGAAGGGCCGGACAACAAGAGATATGTGCATGCCGTAGCGTCAAAAACGGGGAGCACCCGGCACACCGCCCCAACGAAAACACCCGGCATTGCTGCCGGGCGTCTCGCTGCGTGCGCATGAGGGAGGATCAGCATGCGCGGCAGAATTCGCGACCGTTACTTCGCCTGATCCAGGCGGTCGATCGCTTCGACATTTGCCGCCGACGGACCGTTGGGGTCGAACTCGGAGGCGAGCCACGTATCGACGATCGATTTCGCCAGTTCCGGGCCGATGACGCGCGCGCCCATGGTGATGATCTGGGCGTTGTTGGATTTGGCCGCCCGCTCGGCGGAATAGGTGTCGTGGGTCAGCGCGGCGCGGATGCCGGGCACCTTGTTGGCCGAGATGCACACGCCGATGCCGGTGCCGCAGATCAGAATACCGCGTTCGTTTTCGCCGGCCGTGATCGTCTGCGCCAGATCGCGGGAGAGATCGGCATAGTAGCCGGTCTGACTCAGGTCCTTGACTTCGAGATCGCTTCTCTTGGCGAGATGCGCGGCGATGACGTCGAGCAGGGGCTTGCCGGCGCTGTCGGCTCCAATCGCGATTTTCATGTCGTTTCCTTTCCCTAAGGTGTTGTTGCCCGGCAACTCAGATCGCCCGGGCTACGCGTTGCAAAATGTCGAGATAGCCGCCGACGTCCCAGGCGGAGCGGCCGATGAAGAGCCCGTCGATATGGGGTTGGAGGATCAATTCCTCGCAGTTCTGAGGATTGACGCTGCCGCCATAGAGCACCGGAACCTTCACGCCGAGTGCACGCTCGGCGGCTTCGCCAATGAGGCGATGGCGGGCGTCCGCATAGTCGGCGGTCGCCGGTATGCCGTTGACGCCGATCGCCCAGACGGGCTCGTAAGCCAGAAGAACGGGCGCCTTCCGCGCCGCGCCTTCGAGAAAGGCAAAGGCGCCTTCCACCTGGCGCTTCAGGACAGTATCCGCCTCGCCCGCTTCGCGTTGCGCGAGAGTTTCGCCGATGCAGATCAACGGCACGAGCCCATGCTTGACGGCGGCTGCCGTCTTCAAGCCCACGGTGCGGTCGGTCTCGCCGAAATGCTCCCGCCGCTCGCTGTGGCCGAGCTCGACGATGTCGAGATCGCAATCGCTCAGCATGACCGGGGAAATTTCGCCGGTCCAGGCGCCGGCATCGTCCCAGTGCATGTTCTGCGCACCGACCTTGACGCTCGTCGCCTTAAGCCTTTCCTTCACCTGCCGCGCGGCGGTGAACGGAGGAATGACGAAGCGCTGTATCCGCTGATCGCGCGCATCGTCGGCGGCAGCAAGACCGTCGGCGAAGACCATTGCCTCGGCCAGCGTCTTGTTCATCTTCCAGCTCGTGCCGACCCAGGGACCAGACTTGCTCATGCGTTCTCCAATATTTTCCTGACGTCGATCCTGACGAGCTTGACGCCGGCGTCACCGAGCGCCGCCGCATTCCCCTCGGACACTTCGTTTCCGGTCAGCACCGCATCGAAGGCCGTGAGCCCCATCAGAAAATGCAGGGCCGACCGGCCGAACTTGCCGTGGTCCACCAGGAGATATTTGCGGCTGGCGGATTTCACCATTTGGCGCTTGATCTGCACGACCTCCTGATCCTGGTGGAAAGCTGACGCGCCCTCGATGGCCGAACTCGACAGGAAGGCCACGTCGGCGCGCAGCGAGCGCAGCGCCTCCTCGGTGACGACACCGAAAAAGCCGTTGAATTTCTTGCTGTAATGACCGCCGAGCGCGATCAGGTTGATGCCCGGTGCTCCCGAAAGATCGGCAATGACGCCGAGATTGTTGGTGATGACGGTGAGCGGGCGAATATCCCTTAGAAATCCGGCGATCGCTCCGGCCGTCGAGCTGTCGTCGATGATGATGCTCTGGCCGGGCTCGATCAGCGTCGCCGCATGTTCCGCAAGGCGGCGCTTCTCGCCCGTCGCGATCTTTTCACGGTACCGGAAATCGCTTTCAAATTGCGGGCTCGACTGAATGGAAGCGCCGCCATGGACCTTCCGCAGGAGCCCCGCCTGTTCGAGATCGTCAAGGTCCCGATGAACCGTCATCTTGCTGACGCCGAAGCGAAGGGCGAGTTCCTCGACGGAGGCTGTCCCAGCCTCCATCAGAACATCCATGATCGCCTGGCGTCTGTCTTCCGGTTTCATCGTATCGTCCCGTCAGGTGCAGCCTCCGCTGCGCCAAGGGAAAGGTAACATTCTTATGTTATTTTTCAACTCAAATCTGGGATTTTGTTACATTCACATGTGATATTTCGAAGCATTGAATCCGGTGTCGATAAACGGCTCCCAGAATTCAACAGACTCCCGGATCATCTCCACCACGTTGCGGTCGGTCGGTTCACGTTCGCGGAAGGAGAGTTCGAGGCAGATCTCGTTGTCCGTGCCGCCTCCCCTCCTGACGGCGTCGAGCAGTCGCTCGGGCGTGATCCTGCCGTCCTTGTTGTAGACGGCCGTAAAGGGCCAGTGTCCGCCCTTGTTCATCGAGGACTGCTTGACGTGGATGATCGGCGACTGCCGCGGAAAGGCCTCCGCCCAGGCATAGGGATCGACATCGGCGGCGTTCGGCGATGTGACGTCGCCATGGTCGATGTCGACCATCATCCTCATCGGGATCGGCAGGTCGGCTGCCGCCAGACGCCGGTCGAGTGCCCTGCACTCCTCGATCGTGTGGCCGAACTCGCGGCCGACCGACATCGGCTCCCAGAAGACATAGGAAAGGCCCGCGGCCTTGGCGTGCTCTGCCACCTCGCGCCAGCATTCGATGGCGATCGTCATCAGTTCTTCCCGACGCGCCGGGTCGTGATAATCCCTGAGCGTGAAGATCGCGAATTGCGTACCCATGCCGGAAGCGCCGAGCTCGGCGGAGATATCGGCGAAGGTCTTGAACCAGTCGACATAATAGCGCCGGACGTCCGCGTCGGGATGTCCGAAATGATTGAGACGGCCATAGGGGCCGGTCATGCCGGAGGTGATCTTCACGCCGGTACGGCCGAGCGCCGTTCGAAACTGCCGGAGCGTCTTGTTGATCGTCGCCGCCGGCCAGCCGGGATTGACGAATTCATGGGTGAGCTGGACATGACCGATACGGATCTTCTCGGCGATGGTGTCGATTAGGTCGTCCGCCTCGGCAAAGCGGTTGACCAGAGGATTGGTGTTGAGCGACAGCGTGAAGGCCATTGCCGGCTCCTTGCTACCAGAGGAATTTCGGGAGGATGAAATCGGGGCTCGCGCCGTGCTCCCGGAAGAGCTGCCGGCGCTCCGCGTCCGACCGGTGCTCGAGAATGCCGGTGGCGACGAGCACCGAGCCGAGCCCGGCCGCCGCAGCCCCGGCGATGTCATGCTCGACGCTATCGCCTATGGCACAGACGCGCCGCGGGTCCGGCCGCCCGAGAAAATCGAGCGCGAAGTCGTAGATGTCGGCAAACGGCTTGCCGATCCAGCGGACAGGACCGCCCAGCTCTTCGTAAAGCTCGGCGATGCGACCGGCGCCGAAGGCCGGGCCGCTCCTCGTCAGCATAACCTTGTCCGGGTTGGTACAGAGGCACGGGATGCCTCGCCGGGCAGCCGGGCCCAGCAGATCTTCGTAATAGGAAAGCGGATGGATATCGCCCTCGCTCCCCGCCAGCAGCACGATGTCGGCGTCTTCACCGCTCTCGGTGCGGACGAGATTCAGCCCCTTGAGCGGCGACTGATCGCCGTCGCGGCTGATCAGAAGGCACTTGCGCGCTAGGCCACCCTCGCCTTCGGCCTCCCGCTTCAAGAGCTGCCAGGCAACCTCTCCCGAGGTCAGGAACCAGTCCCAGCTTCCGCCCTCGAAACCGAGCGCCTCCAGCCGCCGGTCGTTCTCGGCCGAGCGCTTGCCGGAATTGGAGAGGATGATGACCCGCTTTCCGGCCTGCTTGAGGCGGACAAGCGTTTCCGCCGCACCCGGATAGGGTCCGCGCCCGTCTCTCAGCACTCCGTATTGATCCACGAGGAAGGCATCATATGCGTCTGCGACCGCAGAGAGGGCTGGAATTTCCCGGACGACGCTCATAGCACGCCCGCCTCTTTCGCTCCGGAAAGCGCCAGGCGAGCGGCGCCGGCAGCAGCCTCCTCCGATAGCACCGGCAGGAAGGGAACGACGAGCCTCCGTTTTCGGATTTCGGTCCACACCCCGTTCTTCGCGCCGCCGCCGACGGTGCGGATCGAGCCCAGGGCCGGGCTGCCGAGGGATACGAGCCGCTCATAAGCAAGGCGCTCGACGCCCGCGATGCCCTCGAAGATCGCCTTCAGGAATTCGGCGTCCTCCGTGGGGCGCGGTTCCATGCGCGGCATGAAGGCGGGATCGGCCACCGGGAACCGCTCGCCGGGTTTCAGCAGCGGATAGAAGTCGAGGCCCGTGTCGCTCGCCGGATCGATTTGATCCGAAAGCTCGGCGATCCGATCGTTGCTGAAATGCGCGGCGAGAACCGCGCCGCCTGTGTTGGAGGCGCCGCCGGCAAGCCACATGTCGCCGATCCGGTGGCTGTAGAGCCCGAATTCCGGGGCAAAGAGCGGCTTGTCGGAGAGCATCTTCACAGTCAGCGTCGTGCCCAGCGCACTGACGGCGTCACCAGGCCGGTCAGCCCCGGTCGCAAGGAAAGAGGCGCAGCCATCCGTCGTACCCGCGACGATAACGGTTTCGCTCGGCAGGCCGAAGGCTTCCGCCGCGGCAGGCGAGATCGTCGCGACCGGCGCCCCCGCCGGCAAAACATCGGGCAGAAGATCGATACGCGCGCCGGTCCGCGCAAGCCATTCCGGCCAGTTGCGGGCAACGGGATCGTAGCCGGTCTTCAGCGCGTTGTTTTCGTCGCTGACGTCATAAAGCCCGGTGAAATGGCCGGCAATCCAGTCGGCCTGATGAATGACACGGAAGACCTCCGGGAGCGACTGGAAGGTCAGCAGCTTGGCGAGCCCCGAGGTCGCGCCATGCGCGGCGCTCTCCTTGGGCGCATGGACGGCGATGCGCTCCAGAATGGCGGTGTCGCCGACCGGGTCGTTATACATGAGCGGCGTCGCGAGCGGCGCGCCGTCCGCAGCGACCGGGAGCATGGTGCCCGACGTGCCGTCGATGCCGACCGCACATATATGCGAGCCGTCGATCGCTTCGAGTGCCTGCGCAAGCGCGGCCTGAACCGCCTTCCACCAGCCGAGCGGATCGCGATGGTCATCGGAAAAGGCGGTAAGCCTGGCTGCGCCCGATGCGACGATCTCGCCTGCAGCCGTCATGGCCACGGCACGCGCACCGGACGTGCCAAGGTCGATTCCGAGAACGAGCTTGCCCTGCCCGCTCATTGCAGCACCTGCCCTGCACGGTTCAGCTGCTGGCGGTATTTTTCCGCGTCCCAGCCGAGAAGTTCCGCGTTTTCCGCATCGGTGAGATAGCGCAGACTTGCACCGTCCGGGATTCGCGCCGTCACGTCCGAAAGGCAGCGCGCCATGGCGAGCGCGCCGGCCGAAATATCCTTGAGCACCAAGGCGCCCTTGCCGGGAAAGAGAAGGACCGGCGGCAGGCTCTCTCCGGCGCGACGGAAGCCCTCTTCGAGAGAGAGCGCGTTTTCTCCCGGAGCGGCGACAACCGATCCCTTGCCGAGAAAGATCACGTGGTCCGGATAGAGGCTGCCTCCCGCGGCAATTCTGCAGCTTTCGAGGTCGGTCGCGGCATCGTGGATCCGCCCGTCGTCGGGCAGCCGATAGGCGCTGTTGACCGCAAGGCGCGACAGCGCCTCCAGGTCGGCGGAAGGCGCCTGCCGCACCGGCACGGCAAAGCGTTGGGATACCTCTGCGAGAAGACGCGCCGCGTCCCCGACCGTCTCGGCGGCGACGGCGAGCCCGTGATTTCCGAGCACCAGGACCGAGGTGTCCGCCTGAATCCGCTCGGCAATTGCCTTGGCGAGCGGCAACCCCGGCCTGGCATAGGGAACGAAGGCGTAGGGAATGCCCTGAAGCTTCTCCCCGGCAATCGCCGCCGCGTCGGCGCGAACGGCGGTCGCGATCGTCTCGACGCAATGAACGTGCACCACCACCTTCTGCGGCATCAGCGCGTGGACCGTGGTTTCGATCGACGGCCTAAGGCCCGAGGGGTTCAGATCCCTGACGACGAAATCCTGCGCCTTCTCCGTCGCCGGGTCGTCCCGCTCCAGCGCGTCGAGCAGCGGGTCGAGCGCGACCGGCACCATCACGTCGCGCCGACGGGCATGGGCAAGCCACAGGCCGGAAGCCTTGATCCAGAGGGTTCCACCCTCCTTGATCGAGGTATTGCCGCCCGCGCCCTGGACGAGATCCGGATCGGCGCCGACACGCGCCGACAGATCGAGAAGCGCTTCGAATTCGGAGCTTCGCAACATCAATTCTTCCTTCTCACGCCGCAGCCTGCTGGCCTTCGAACCAGCCGCTGAAGGCCCGCTTCTCGGCTTCGCTCATGTGCAGGCCGTGCTTCGTGCGCCGCTCGATCAGGTCCTCCGCCGTGCGCGCCCATTCATTCTCTATGAGGAAGCGGGCTTCCCGCTCCCGGAAGAGCGGGGTGAACGCCGTTCCAAGCTCGTCGAGCGAGGTGGCGCCGCCGATCAGATCATGCGCCCGCGTGCCGTAAAGCCGGGCGTAGTGCTTGGCGAGGTCCGCCGGCAGCCATCGGTAGCGCGCGCGCAGTTCGCCGAGGAACTGGTCGAAATCCGCATCCGCCATGTCGCCGCCCGGTAGATGCGCACGCGCCGTCCAGGCCGGGCCCATCGTGGGAAAGAAAGGCCTCAACCGTTCGAGCGCGTGCTCGGAGAGCTTGCGGAAGGTCGTGATCTTGCCGCCGAACACCGAGAGCAGCGGCGCTTCCTTCCCGGCGTCGAGCTCGAAGATATAGTCGCGCGTCACCGCCGACGGATTTTCGGCATTGTCGTCGTACAGCGGACGCACACCCGAGAAGCTGTGAAGGATGTCGCCCGGCGCCAGTTGCTGCTTGAAATAGCGGTTCACCGATTTCAGAAGGTAGGCGACCTCGTTTTCGTCGGCCGTGACGTCCTCAGGCCGCCCGTCATAGGGAATATCCGTGGTGCCGATCAACGCCAGATCGTTCTGATAGGGATTGATGAAGATCACGCGCTTGTCTGGGTTCTGGACGAGATAGGCTTGCCGCCCCTCCCAGAACTTCGGCACGACGATGTGGCTGCCCTTGACGAGGCGCACGCTGCGGCTCGAATTCAGTCCGGCAACCCGGCCGATCACGTCGTTGACCCAAGGCCCGGCGGTGTTGACCACGCAGCGCGCCTTGGCCTCCGTCTTCGCGCCGGTCTCGGCATCGGTCATCTCGACGTGCCAGAGGTCGCCGCGCCGGCGAATACTGGTGCAGGCGGTGCGGGTCAGTATCCGGGCGCCTTTCTTTTTCGCGTCGAGCGCGTTCAACACCACGAGGCGGGCATCGTCCACCCAACAGTCGGAATATTCGAAGGCCTTGCGATAGGCCGGCTTGATCGCAGCGCCTTCCGGGGCCGTGCGCAGGTTGAGCACCCGCGTGCCGGGGAGTCGCTTGCGGCCGCCCAGGTGATCGTAGAGGAAGAGGCCGAGCCGCACGAGCCAGGCCGGCCGGTCGGCGGGGTTGTGCGGCAGCACGAAACGCATCGGCCAGATGATGTGAGGTGCGGATTCCAGCAGAACCTCGCGCTCGATCAGGGCTTCGCGCACCAGGCGGAACTCGTAATATTCGAGGTAGCGTAAGCCGCCATGGACGAGCTTGCCGGAGCGGGAACTCGTGCCCTGCGCCAGATCGTCCTTCTCGCAGAGGAGGACCGAGAGCCCCCGCCCTGCCGCGTCGCGGGCAATGCCCGCCCCGTTGATGCCGCCGCCGATGACGAAAAGGTCGTATGTGCCGGTTTCGGAACTCACGTGCTTGTCTCCTGTCGTCGTCATGCGGTCAGGCGGCCTCGCCCTTGGGTTTGTCCTGATGGCCGTAAGTGGCAAATCCCTCGATGACGCCGGCGATTTCCTGCTGCGGCAGGACCACCGGACCGCCGATCAGGAGCGCGTGGTAATATTGCTTGGCGATCGTCTCGAGCTCGACCGCCGCCCACATCGCCTTTTCCAGGCTCGAACCGGTCGCGATCATGCCATGATTGGCCATGAGGCAGGCGGAACGCCCCTCCATCGCCTTCAGCACGTTTTTCGACAGCGCCTTCGTGCCGTAGCGGGCGTAATCGGCGACGCGCACGTCGGAACCGCCGAAGGCGGCGATCATGTAGTGACAGGCGGGAATCGGCTTGCGCGCCATCGCGAGGATCGTCGAGAAGGTCGCGTGGGTATGAACGACGGCGCCGACATCCGGCCGCGCCCGCAGAATGTCGAGGTGGAAGGGCCATTCGACCGAGGGCTTCTTCGGCCCTGCCCAGGCGCCATACTCGCCCTCGATCGGCATGGCGACGATCATGTCCGGCGTCATCTCGGCATAGGGGATCGCAGACGGGGTGATCAGCATCGTGCCGCCGTGGCGCAGGCTGATATTGCCCGAAGTGCCCTGGTTGAGGCCGATCGCATTCATGTGGCGGCAATGGTCGATGATCGACTGGCGCAGTTGAAGTTCGTTCATCGTCCTACCTCAGCACGGATTGACCGGCGGCAGGCCGGCGATGTAGCGGCGCACTTCCTCTGCGGCCATTTCCGCCGCATAGGTCACGGTGCGCACCGACGCGCCCGCTATATGCGGCGTCAGCGTCACATTGGGAAGTTTCAAGAGCGGCCAGTCTTCCGGCACGGGCTCGACGGCAAAGGTCTCCAGCATCGCGCTTGCGAGATGGCCGCTGACGAGATTCTCGTAAAGCGCGTCATAGTCGCAGAGCGGCCCGCGGGCCGTGTTCACGAATATCGCCCCCGGCTTCATCTTCGCGAAGGTCTCCGCATTCATCATGTTCTTCGTCTCTTCGCTGACGCGCGGATGAAGCGTAACCAGGTCGGCGCGGGCAAGCAGTTCGTCCAACGCGACGTGTTCGACGCCGGCATTCCGGTCTTCGGCGCTGAGCTGCACATAGGGATCGTGGACGAGCACCTTGGTGCCGAAAGCACGAAGCAGCCGGACCACCTTGGTGCCGATATTGCCGTAGCCGATGACGCCGACCGTCATTTCGGAAAGCTCGCGGCCGGTGCGGTCGGCGCGGTAGAGATCACCCCGCCATTCGCTTCGCCTCAGCGCCTCGTGCCCCACGCGGATGAGGCGCGTCTCCGCGAGGATGGCACCGATCGTGAATTCGGCGACGGCGCTCGCATTGCGGCCGGGCGTATTGACGACGAGGACGCCCGCCTCGCGAGCGGCTTTCATGTCGATATTGACCGGACCGCCGCGCGAGACGGCGACGAGCTTCAATCCCGGCAGGTCGGCCAGCATGGTTCGGGACAGCGGCGCAAGCTGCGTCACGAGGATTTCGGCGTCGCCGACGAAGTCGACGATGTCCCCGGGCTTGCCGAGATATTCCTTGAGGCCGTCCATCCCCTCGACGGCATAGCCGTGCTCCATCGGCACGTCCGGCCAGGGCAGCTCGAGCATGCTTATCTCATGCTCGTCGCCGCATGCCTCGACGATCTTGTCGCGAAAAACATCCGGCAGCATGAACCGGTCGCCGATAATGGCTATCTTCTTCATTGCGGTCTTTCCTGTTGGTTTCCCGTTCCGGCTGCGTGGGAGAGCGCATGCCAGACGGGTTGAAGCGCGAGGCGCGACTGCTTGTAAGCGGGGAAAAGCGCGTCATAGCGGCGCGCGAGCTCTTCATCCGCGGGTTCTGCCGGCCGATGGTGCGGCCGCACCCATTCGCGGACGCAGTCGGCCATGGAGGGATAGATGCCCAGAGAGACGGCGGCGATCATCGCCGCACCGGCGGCACCCGCCTCCTCGCGTTCGCTGGTCTGGATGCTGGCGCCGAGAGCCCCGCCGAGAATGCGGCGTAGCGAGGCGCTGCGCGCAGCTCCTCCCGACAGACGGACGCAGGCCGGTAGCGGCCCCATCGCGGCGTAACAGTCCCGCGAGGCAAAGGCGAGGCCGTCGAAGACCGCGCGCACCATGTCCCCGAAGCCGTGGTTGATCGAAAGCCCGACGAAGGAGGCGCGGGCCGAGGCATCGACAAAGGGGCCGCGCTCACCGGCCTCCGAAATATAGGGCTGGAAGAGAAGCGGAGTCTCGTTCGCTTCGGAAAGCCAGCCGTCCACATGGGCGAGCAGATCGTTCTTCGATTTCTCGATCCCCATGCCCTTGAGGAGACCTCCCGCAAACTGCAGGATCCAGTCGATATTGAGCGTCGCCGCCATATTCGACTGCATCTGCGCATAGGTGCCGGGTATCGGCATGCACATGGTGTAGCCGGTGTGATCCTGGTTGAGCCGGACATCGTCGGCGCCGGCCGCCAGACGCATGTGCATGCCCGTGGAGCCTATGATCGAGCAGCCCGTGTCGGTTCCGGGATCGTAAAGGCCCGCGCCGAGCGCCGTGCAGACGACGTCGACATAGCCGAGCACCACCGGCGTCCCCGCCGGCAAGCCCGTGGCAGCCGCGGCGGCGGCCGAGAGAGGGTGATGCGTGCTCGCCCCGTCGACGATTTCCGGCAGCAGGTGCTTGAGTTCGTTGAGACCGAGAAAGTCGATCACCTCATCGGAATACTGGCGCTTGCGGAAATCGCCGAAGGTGAAATTCGCTTCCGAGGGATCGGTCGCGCGCTTGTCCGTGAGGTTGAAATAGAGCCAGTCCTTGCAATGGAAAGCGGTCGCAGCGCCTTGCAGCATCTCCGGCGCATGATCCTTCATCCAGCGCAGCTGCGGGCCCTGCTGGCAGGCGGCAAGACCCGAGCCGGTGCGCGAGAAACGCTCCGCATCGCCGCTTTCGGCACGCAGGCGCTCGACGATTGCGCTCGCGCGCGCATCGAGCCAGAGCCAGCCCTTGCCCACCGGCTCGCCCTCTCTGTCGATCATCCAGGTGCCGTCCCCCTGACCGGTCACCGCGATGGCGGCAACACGGCCAGGGAGGTTCTCGATCCTGGCCGAGAGCTCGACCAGGGTTTTGACTGTGTCCGTCCAGGTACGCCGCAACTCCTGAACGCTGCCGGTGCGGCCCACCGCCTCATAGCTGTTCGGAACCGCCGTCATCGCCAGCTGCCGGCCGCCTAGATCGAAGGCGACCGACTTGATGACGGACGTCCCGGCATCGATGCCGATGAGGATGTCGCGCATCAGGCGAGCTCCTCGCCGTGCGAGATCGCCATACCGCTCTCGCTGTCGAAGACGTGGAGGCTTGCAGGGTCGAGCCGGATGCCGATCGGCTGACCGATCTCCAGGCTGGTACGGTCATGTTCGACCAGCACCATGGTGCCGCCGGCGAAATCGGCCGCGATATGGGTCTGGTCGCCGAGCCATTGATTGACGGCAACGCGGCCCGTCACTCCGTCTGCACTGCGCCGGACGGAATAGGGCCGGATGCCGAGAACCACATTCTGGCGCTTCATCAGCGCATCGCGGACGGCATGGGAGAAATCGGCGGCCTGATACTCGAGCCGGACGCCGTCCTTGAGGCCGAAGGTCACGCGAGCATCCGTGCCGCTGATGCTTGCCTCGAAGACGTTCATCGGCGGCTCGCCGACGAAGGTTCCGGTGAAGAGATTCGCCGGCCGTTCCTTGATCTTCTGGGGCGTGTCGAACTGCTGCAGCACCCCGCCTTCCATGACGGCGATCCGGTCGGCGAGCGCATTCGCCTCGGTCTGGTCGTGGGTGACGAGGATGGCGGTCAGCCCGCGCTCCTTGATGTAGTGCTTGATGCGGCCGCGCAGCACGGCGCGCAATTGCGGCTCGAGCTGGCCCATCGGCTCGTCGAGGAGATGCAGGTCGGCATCGCGGATGAGCGCACGCCCGAGGGACGCCCTCTGCTGCTGGCCGCCGGAAATCGAACTCGGATAACGCCCGAGAATATCCTCGATCTCGAGCAGCTTGGCGATGCTCGCTACCTTCTCTTCGACGACGCTCTGCGAAAGCTTCGACGCCTTGAGCGCAAAAGCTATGTTTTCCCGCACCGTCAGCGGCGGATAGAGCGAATAGCCCTCGAAGGCCATGGCGACGTTGCGGCGGACCGGCGCAAGCATATGCACCTGCCGGCCGGCGACCGAAATCGTGCCGCGCGATACCGGTTCGAAGCCGGCAATCATTCGAAGGGTCGAGGTCTTGCCGCAGCCGGAGGAGCCCAGAAGCGCGATGATCTCACCCTTCTTCACCTCCATCTTCAGCTGCTTCACGGCGTGAACGCCGTAGTCGACCGGACCATAGAACTTGTCGACGTTGTCGATCAAAAGAGCGGTAGCGTTCATGCCGCTTCTCCATCGCGCTTGGATGCCAGTTCGGAAGGAAGGATGCGCTGACCCGTCGCCTTGTCGAACAGAAAGGCCGCCCGCCCGTCGACTGCGATATGCGCCGGTCCGGCGACCGGGCCGGGGGTACCGGCAGGGCGGGACACCAGGATCTCGCGGCCGCGGGCGGTCAGCGCCAGCGTCACGGTCTTCTCGTTGAGCGGCGTTTCCGCCTCGACGGTCACCGGAATCGCGCCATGCGCGCTGGCTTCGGCAAAAGCGATCGTCTCCGGGCGCAGGCCGAGGACGCACTGCTTTTCGATAATTTCCGCGCCGAAGCCCGGTAGGCGCAGCCGCATGTCGGAGAGTTCGACGAAGGCGCCGTCCGGACCGCGCTGCGGCACGACATCGAGCAGGTTGATGGTCGGATCGCCGAAGAGCCGGGCGATCTCGATGTCGGCGGGCGCGTTGTAGATTTCCGCCGGCGTGCCGATCTGGCGGATACGCCCATGCGCCATGACCGCGATGCGGTCGCCGAGCGCCATTGCCTCCTTGTAGTCCTGCGTAACGTAGATGACGGTCGCCCCTTGAGCGGCAAGCAGGCGCGGCAGTTCCAGCCTCATCTCGAAGCGCAGCTTGGCGTCGACGTTGCGAAGCGGATCGTCGAGGAGCAGCAGCGGCGGCGAGCCCACGAGGGCGCGTGCAAGCGCCGTGCGCTGCTTCTGGCCGTTGGAGAGCGCCTTCGGATGATGGCTCAGCACATGATCGATCTTCAGGAGCTTTGCGACTTTGTGCACGCCGGCGGCGATCGTATCCCTGGACGACTTCCGCGAGGTCAGCGCGCTGGCGATGTTGTCGAAAGCACTCATGTGCGGGAACAGCGCAAAGTTCTGGAACGCCATGCCGAGGCCGCGATGTTCCGCGTCCACGTCCGTCATGTCCTCGCCGCCGATCAGGACCCGGCCGCCATCCGGTTCGATGACGCCGGCGATCAGCCGGAGCAGAACGGTCTTGCCGGAACCGGACGGACCGAAGAGCACCAGTCGCTCGCCATTGGCCACGTCGAGCGAAAGATCGTCCAGGACCGTCTGGCTCTTGTAGCGCTTGACGATGTTTTTCAGTTGCAGCGTTGTCATTCGATTATCCCTTCACCGCACCGAGCGACAGGCCTTCGACGAGGTAGCGCTGGGCGTAGAGTGCGAGTGCGAGCGTCGGCGTGATCGAGAGCACGATCGCGGCGGCGATCTGGCCGTACTGGATGCCCGAGGCCGTGACGAAAGCCAGCGCGCCGACCGTCACCGGCTGCTTGTCTGCGGAAGCCAGCACCAGGGCGAACACGAAATTGTTCCAGGCGAAGATGAAGGCGAGCAGACCGGCCGCTGCGATCCCGGGACCTGCCAGCGGCAGGGCGATCTTGCGGAACGTCGAGAACCAGGAGTGGCCGGCGATGCGATAGGCATATTCGACGTCGGCCGAGATGTCCTCGAAATAGCCGCGCACGATCCAGAGAATGAGCGGCAGGCAGATCAGCTGGTAGATCCAGATGAGACCGAAATAGGTGTTCGAGAGGCCAAGCCACTGAAAATACTGCGTCAAGGGCAGCAACACGAGCAGTGGCGGCGCAAAGCGGAAGGAGAGGAGCGTGAAGGCAATGTCCTCCGATCCCCTGAACTTGTGCCGAGCGAAGGCATAGGCCGCCGGCACGCCGAGGACCAGCGCCAGCGCTACGGAAGCGACCGACAGCAGGACCGAATTGCCGAGATTGCGCATGAAGGCGATATCGAGCGTGCCGGAAGCGGTCTGGAGTTTGCCGGTGATCAGCGCCGCATAATTCTCGAGCGTCGGCGTGAAGACCACCGATGGGGGTATTCTGAGGATCGTCTCGTTCGTCTGGAACGACATGAGGAAGATCCAGACGATCGGGAACATGAAGAAGACGACGACCAGGGTAAGCGCGACGCCGCGCAGGAGTCTTTCGACCGGAGAGGTGGTTTCCATTTTCGGCCTCCTTACGCTTCGCCGCGGGCGCGTTCGCGCAGCCGGAGCCAGTTCTTGATAAAGATGTTCGACAGCGCGTAGGTGATCGCCCACAGGATGATCAGCAGCGCCGCGGAACGCCCCACATTGGTCGACTGGAAGAAGTTGAGGTAAGCCTCGACCTGGAAGACCGTCAGCGTGTCTCCGGGCCCGCCCTGCGTCATCGCGTAGATGATGTCGAACTGCTGGATGGAATCGAGCAGGCGAAAGAGCGTCGCCGTCAGGATATAGGGCGTGAGCATCGGCAGGGTGATGCGGAAAAAGACGAAGCTGCGCGGCACGCCGTCGAGCGCGGCCGCTTCGAATGGCTGCGTCGGCAGCGAGCGCAGGCCCGCGAGCAGCAGGATCATGATGAAGGGCGTATAGACCCAGATGTCCACGAGCACGACGGTCAGCAGCGCCGTGTCCGGCGACGATGCCCAGCGGAAGTTCTCAAGGCCCACGAGACTTGCGAGATAGCTCAGGATCCCGAAGCCGGGATTGGTCATCAGCTTCCACATCAGCGCCGCAAGCGCCGGCGCCGTCATCAGCGGCAGGAGCAGCATGATCGAGATGAAGTTGTTGACCGTCGAGCGGCGCTGCAGGAGCAGCGCAATGCCGAGACCGAGCAGCAGCTCCAGGGTCACGGTGACGCCGGCATAGAGCAGCGAGATCTTCAGCGTGTTCCAGAAACCCGGATCGGTGAAGAAGTTCAGATAGTTCTCACCCCAGTTGAACTGGCGTGCCCAGGGCTGGCTGAGCCGGTAGCGCTGGAAGGAATAGATCACCGCCGTGAAGAACGGGATCAGGATACCGATGCACACGAGAAGCGCCGGCAGGGAGAGCACATAGGGCAAGGCCCTCTTGCTGATCCTGAACCTGCTGCCCCTTGGGCTGGAGTGCGTTACTGAAGCCATGGCCAGCTCCGTCTAAATGCCTGTGTCTATGACATACGGGGTCGGCCGCGGCCGGCGCAGCCAGACCCCCTCTTCCATCTGTTTTTCGTGCCGAAACGGCGGCCCGCCGGCGGCGGGCTGGCCTGGAGCGGAAGGCGACGTCCGATGATGTCCGCCCGCTTCCGTTCCAAGCCGGGAGTGCGATCAGCCGAGCCCGGCTTCCGCGAGCTGCCGGTTGATGCTCTCGACAAGCCTGTCGAGACCCTCGTCGACCGGCACTTCCTTCGCCACCATCTTCTGCAGGGTCGCCGCCCATTCGGTGGTGAGGTCGAAGAAAAGCGGCTGGGGGGTGAAGTGGATCTTCGCGCCCGGCGCCGAAACGTCGTGCATCTCCACATATCCGGGATAGCTCTTGTTCAGCCGCTCGCGGAAGATCTCGTCCTTCCAGACCGATGCCCGGACCGGGTTGACGAAGTCCATCTTGGTCGCGCCGAAGATCGCGTGCTCGAGACCCGATGCCCATTGCAGGAAATACCAGGTCGCATCCTTGTCCTTCGCGAAGTTGGACATGGCCAGCGACCAGATCCAGATGTTCGGCGTCGGAGCCTTTGCCTCCGGGTTGGCGGCAAACGGAGCGTAAGCGAGCTTGCCTGCCATCTTGTTGTCGCCGCCGTTCATGAAATAGCCGAGAATGTCGGCGTCGTAGATCATGGCGGAGGCGCCGGCGCCGAGGTCCGTGCCGACCTGATACCAGGTATAGGTCGACCAGTCCTTCGGGCCGCTTTCCTGGATCATCTGCACCCATTTTGCGTGGAAGGCCTTGGATTCCGCCGTGTTCATCGCGGCCGAAAGCTTGCCGTCCTCCGAGACGTTCAGATCCTTCTGGCCGAAATTGGCGTAGCCGGAAAGGAAGCCCGGATGGATCGTCGCCCAGGAACGGGAGCCGCGCACGCCGATGCCGTAGACGCCGCCGCCTACGTCCTTGTTGAGCTTTGCCGCCGTGGCGACGAGTTCATCGAGGTTCTTCGGAACGCTGGCGCCGACCTTTTCGAACATCTCCTGGTTATAGGAGAGGTTGTTCTGCTCGTAGCCCCACGGAATACACCATTGCTTGGCATCTTCCGAACCGAGCGCACCGCCCGGCTGGCCGTTCCATGCGCAGGAAGCCTTGACGCCCGGCAGGAAGTCGTCCCAGCCATATTGCGGATTTGTCTTCGCCGGATCCTTGATCCACTCGTTGAGGTCCGTGATCCAGCCGGCCGGACCGTAGGTCCAGGTCATATAGGCGCCGGTCATGAAGGCGTCGTATTCCGACGAGCCGGAAGAGAGCGCCGCCGTCACCTTGTCGAAATAGACATCCTCCGGGAAGACGTCATAGGTGACTTCGATGCCGGTCAGGTCCTTGAACGCCTGAAGATTGGCGATCATCGCATCCGCATAAGGATGCTTGTTCAGGAGCAGCTTCAGCGACTTGCCGGAATGTGCCTTCCAGTCGAAGTCGGCGGCAAGCGCCTGGGTCGACATCATGTTGAACAGGGTGCCGGCGGTGCCCGCCGTCAGGCCTGCCGCGCCAAGGCCCTTCAACAGGCCGCGACGGTCCACCTCTCCGCGCAGGAATGCGCCAATGAGGTCTTTCTCCTTGTCGTACATCTGTTCTCTCCTCCACTACGGGTAAAACTGCTCGACTGAGCTGCCGGCTACCCAACCGGTATTGCCTCCCCGGACCGCAGCGCCGATTTTCGTCGCTCCTCGGTCCCATGTTTCTCAAGCGGCCAGCGTCTGCGCAGTGCGCTCGTCCGTGATGAGCCCGCTCAGGAATCCGCTCTCCAGGACCGCGCGTATAGGGCGCGTCTTGACCCTGCCCCCGGCAATCGCCACGGTGCGGCGGTTCTTCAGGTCCTGCCGGCCAAGCGTGAAAGTGCGGTTCGAAAGCGCGGTCTCGATCGGCCTGCCCTTCTCGTCGAAGAAGTGGCCGAGCAGCTCGCCGACGCCGCCCGCTTTCTGAATCTCCGCTATTTCGCGCATCTCGATCATCCCGGTCGCCACAAGCGACGCCTCGCGCTCGGCCGTGCCGATTCCGACCATCAGAAGGTCGGCCGACTTCGCGAGATCGAAGACCTCACG
Source organism: Ensifer sp. R1-3 (assembly GCF_056739175.1). Lineage (NCBI taxonomy): Bacteria > Pseudomonadati > Pseudomonadota > Alphaproteobacteria > Hyphomicrobiales > Rhizobiaceae > Ensifer > Ensifer sp. R1-3. The sequence continues at coordinate 372,250 of NZ_CP096515.1, read as the reverse complement.
CACGCCGCGCTGGCTGAAAAGGACATCGCGATCCTCGACCGTGTTGGCGAAGAACGGCACCGGCATCACATAGGCTTCGGCGCCCGTGCGCTCTGCCAGGCGGTGGATCACGTCATGCGGATTGGCGGAGAATTTTCGCGTGAGCCCGCCGAGCAGCGAAACGAAGCGCGTATTGTTGCTCGCCGTGCGCGGCATGTACTCGATGCTGGCTGCGAGCGTGCGTCCGTGGCCGACGCCGATCAGCGCCGTCTCTCCGCGCTCGATCTCGCGCCTGAGAAACTGTGCCCCGGAGATGCCGAGCGCCTTCAGCGGCAGGTCGTCGCTGTCGAAGTCCGGGACCACCTCGCAATAGTCCAGGCCGTAACGGCTGGAAAGCTTCTGCTCCAGCTCGACGCATTCGGAAACGTCCCCGTCGATATAGACTTTCACCAAGCCTTCCTGATTGGCCTTCATGATCAGCCGGTGCGCTTTGAGCGACGTCAGTCCCAGACGCTTGGCGACCTCGGCCTGGGTCAGCCCGCCCGCGTAATGCAGCCAGGCGGCGCGGGTCGCCATGCTCGCCTCGTCGTCGCGGACAGCCATTCCACCGATGATCGCCATATCCTCCACCCATGCTGCATTGCATGATAATTTTTGCAGCGCATGATATTTTTATCTCGATATGAAATAATTTTCATGGGTTGAAAAAATTGTCAAGTCTCAGTTGGTGGCATGCCGAAAAAACGCGGGCACATCGGCGATGCGTTCCGCTGAGTTTTCGAAAAGCCAAGGGAGTCTGGCGAGCGGGAGAAGCGGAGGCCGGTCTCTCTACTGACCGAGATTCTTGATGTAGAGAGACAGGAGCTGGGTTTGCGAGGAAATGCCGAGCTTCCGATAGACGTTGCGGCGGTGGACTTTGACCGTGCCCGTCGAGATGCCGAGCTTCAATCCGATCGATTCGGAAGAATGCCCCTGAAGCACGAGTTCGATGATGGCGGCTTCCCGCTCGGTGAGGTTGAGATGCCGCCAGACCCCGTCTGCCGGCGGATGCGCCGCCTTCCGGCGGCCCCTGCCCTTTTTCGCGAGCGCCGTATCGAAGCGACGGTCGAGTTCCGCCCAATGATGGCGCACGAAAGCCGCCACCAGCGGCTCCGCCTTCTTCAGCAGTGCGAATTCCGTCGCGCTGAAGACGCCCGTCGCCTCCCGCCGCATCAATGAGAGGACGACGGTGACCTGTTCGCTGACCGGCACGAAGAAGCCGACCTCCTCGGCAAGCCCCGTCTGGACGTAGTAGGTCCGGTAGTATTCGCTCGAGAAGAAACGGTCGGGTGCCAGTTCCCGCATGCGCCACACGCCGGGCTTGGGGGCACGAGCGGCGTGATAGAACGGATCGAGCAGATAAGGTCCGGCCTGATAGAGGCTCACGAAGAGCACGTGATCCTCGGCGTCGAACGTACTGTAAAGGTCGAGCGGCCGTTCTTTTCCCCTGTAGGCAAAGACGACGACATAATCGAACGTCATCAAGGTGGACATCAGTCCCCGGAATGTGCAGCCGACAGCCTCGTCATCCATCGGCGCGCCGTTCACCAGCGGCGCCATCGCCTGAAAAAGTCTGTCGAGGTCGATGCCCAAACGGTTCTCCCGGCTCGCTCCGCCGCTCTGGGGTATACTCCTTCCACAGGGCGCTTTGGGTTGAAATACCTCTCTTGGGGTATATACCGGCCCGGGCGCTTTTGACTAGGCTATCCGATAATGACGGTGGAAGCGGCGGTGCATGAACCGCGAGCAATTCCAAGAACGACCGCAGGGAACAGACGTGACATCCGCTTCGACGAACGACATCGAATTCCGTTCGGTCGCCAAACGCTATGGCAGCGTGACGGCGGTATCGGACATCAACCTGACGGTGCCGAAGGGCGCCTTCGTTGCGCTGCTCGGCCCATCCGGCTGCGGCAAGACCACATGCCTGCGCATGATCGGCGGCTTCGAGCAACCGAGCGAAGGCATGGTCTATATCGGCGGCCAGCCGATGAACGGCGTGCCTGCCTATCGCCGGCCGGTCAACATGGTGTTCCAGCAATATGCGCTTTTCCCGCATCTCGATGTCGAGCAGAACGTCGCCTACGGCTTGAAGCAGATGCGCCCCCGTATCCCGGCGGCCGAGATCACCCGGCGCGCCCAGGAGGCGCTGGAGATGGTCCGACTCGGCGGCTTCGGCAAGCGCCGCATCCACGAAATGTCCGGCGGACAGCAGCAGCGCGTGGCGCTCGCCCGCGCCATCGTCAACAAGCCGAAGGTGCTGCTCCTCGACGAGCCGCTCGCAGCGCTCGACAAGAAGCTGCGCACCGCCATGCAGATCGAGCTGCAGAGCCTGCAGCGCGAGCTCGGCATCACCTTCGTGCTCGTCACGCACGATCAGGAAGAGGCGCTCTCGATGAGCGACTTCGTCTGCGTCATGAGCACTGGCCGCATCGTGCAGATCGGGCCGCCGCAGGAGATCTACGACCGCCCGGCAAGCCTCTTCGTCGCCGATTTCGTCGGCAAGACCAACCGCATTGCCGGGACGATCGAACCCGGCGCCGGCGCCGTCATCCTCGCCAATGGCGTCGGACTTGCCGAGCCCGCCCGCGCCAACGGCACGGCAGGCCCGGTCATGGTGGCGCTGCGCCCGGAGGCGATAAGCCTGGTGCGCGACGGCAGCGCTGCGCTGCGGGGCACGGTGACCCACCGCATCTTCCTGGGCTCGTCCGTCGAATATTCGGTCGAGGTCGAGGGCCTCGGCGATTTTCTCGTTACCGCCGACCGCCGCAGCCTGAACGACCACGATCTCGCCGAACCCGGCGAAAGGATCGGGCTCAGCTTCGACCCGAATGCAATGCATGTCTTTCCGGCCTGAGGGGCCCGATCTGCCGCAATCAATTGACGTCAACGATAAGGGAACAGCATCATGACCAAGTGGTACAGAGAGAATGCCCCGATCACCGAGGACAAGCTTGCCGACGAGCTGATGCGCCTGAAGCGCGGCTCCGTTTCGCGCCGCCACTTCCTTGGCGTCACCGGCCTCGGCCTCGCGACGGCCGTATTGGCGCGCCAGCCCGGCCTCTTCAACTCCGCCGCTTACGCCGCCGGCGACCTCGGCACGCAGATGTCGATCGCCACCTGGCCGAACTATCACGATCCCGCCACCTTCGAAGCCTTCACCGCCGCGACCGGCGTCGCGGTCGAAGTCAACGTCTTCGGCTCGAACGAGGAAATGCTGGCGAAGCTGCAGGCGGGCGGCACCGGCTGGGACCTCTTCGTGCCCACGAACTACACGATCTCGACCTATGTGAAGCTCGGCCTGATCGACGAGCTCGATCTTTCCAAGCTGCCCAACTACGACGCCTCGACGGAAAATGCGCGCTTCACCAATGAAGGCATTGTCGAAGGCAAGACCTATGCCGTGCCGAAGAACTGGGGAACCACCGGGATCGCGGTGAACTCCGACAAGATCAAGGCGCCGGTTGCGAGCTGGAAGGACTTCTTCGAGATTGCGATGACGGAAGCCGACGGCCGCGCGATGGTGCACGACTATCAGCTCACCACGATCGGCAATGCGCTGGTCTCGCTCGGCTTCTCCTTCAATTCGATCAAGCCCGAAGAGCTCGCCAAGGCCGAAGAGCTGCTGATCAAGGTCAAACCGCATCTCTATGCCATCAACAGCGACTATCAGCCGTCGATGCGCGCGACCGATGCCTGGATGACGATGTGCTGGACCAATGACGGGGCCCAACTCAACCGCGACATGCCGGAGATCAAGTTCGTGCTCGGCAAGGACGGGGGCGAGATCTGGTCGGACTTCTACGCGATCCCGAAGAGTGCAGCGAACAAACCCGCCGGCTACGCCTTGCTCGATTACCTGATGACCCCGGCAAACGCCGTGAAGGAACACATCGCCAACGGCGCGCCGACGACCGACAGCCGCGTCATGAAGCTGCTTCCGGCCGATGTCACCTCGAACAAGATCGTCTATCCGGACGAAGCGGCCCTCACCCCGCTCGAGTTCGGCGCCGCGGTGACGCTGACGGATCCGGGCCGCGCCGAGCTGATGGCGCGTTTCAAATCGGCTTGAGCTCGCGATTTGCCCCTCACCCTAGCCCTCTCCCCGCTCGCGGGGAGAGGGGACAGGCTCGCGGCCGCCGCGAGTCCCCTTCGCCCCGCTTGCGGGGAGAAGGTGGCCGGCAGGCCGGATGAGGGGCTATCTCAACACGCATTCTGACGGACAAATCATGCGCGTGGCAACGAACACGAAGAGGAACCTGGTTACGGCGGCGTTGATTGCGCCGGCGGCCGTGTGGCTCACCGTCTTCCTGGTTCTCCCATTCATCGCCATGCTCGTCTTCGCCTTTGGCGAGCGGGCGCCTGAAGGCGGATACCAGCCGGCTTTCACCTTTGCGCAGTTCGCCAATCTGCCGACGCGGGCGGCCGCGTTCTGGAATACGCTGATGCTCGCCCCGGCCGGCGCCCTGCTCTGCCTCGTCGTCGCCTATCCGGTCGCCTATTACCTCGCCGTCAAGGCAAACCCGCGCTACCGACTCATCCTCGTCTCGCTTGTCGTCGTTCCGTTCTGGACGAGCCTGCTCGTGCGTACCTATGCCTGGATGTACATCCTCGGCTCGCGCGGCATTCCCAATCTCCTGTCGATGATCGGCATCGAGGACGTCCGCATGCTGAACACGCCCGGCGCCGTGCTGCTCGGCATCGTCTACGGCTATCTGCCGCTGATGATCATGCCGATCTATGTGAGCCTGGAAAAGCTCGACCGCCGCCTGTTGGAGGCTTCCGCCGATCTTGGCGGCAAGCCCGTCTCCACCTTTCTCGGCGTCACTCTGCCGCTGTCGCTGCCGGGCGTCATGACGGGCGTCGCGCTCGTCACCATCCTGCTTCTCGGCGAGTATCTGATCCCGCAGCTGCTCGGCGGCGGCAAGGTCTTCTTCATCGGCAATGCGCTGGTCGATCTCTTCCTGCAGTCGCGGAACTGGCCCTTCGGATCGGCGATCGCCGTGACCCTCGTCGCCGTCGTCGTCGTCGTCCTCATGGTGGCGATGCGGATCGCCTGGAAGGTCGCCGGAACAAGACAGGTGGATCTCGTCTGATGCGCGCCTTCATCTCCTCCGTCTATCTCTTCCTTTATGCGCCGATCGCGCTGGTCGTGCTCTTCTCGTTCAATGCCGGACGCAATGCGAGCGAGTTCACGGGCTTTTCGCTCGCCTGGTACGGCAAGGCGCTCGGCAACACATTTCTCGTCTCGGCGCTGCAGAACAGCCTGATCATCGCGTTCACCAGCGCCACGCTTGCCGCCGTCTTCGGCACCATGGCCGCACTCGGCATGGAGCGGCTTGGCTCTCGCATGCGGGCGCTCTTCGATGCACTCTTCGCCGCGGCGATCGTCGTCCCGGGCGTCGTCATCGGCATCGCGACACTGGTCGCACTCGTCGCGGTCTTCTCCTTCGTCAACCCGACGATCGCAGCCCTCTGGCCCGGCGAGCAGCCGCCGCAACTGGGACTCGGTTACGGCTCCATCATCGCCGCCCATGGGCTCTTCTCGATGGCGCTCGTCACCATGATCGTCAAGGCGCGCATCGCGAGCCTCGGCCGCGACATCGTCGAGGCGTCGGGCGACCTCTATGCGACGCCGCTCACCACCTTCAGGCTGATCGTGCTGCCGCAGATCCTGCCGTCGATCCTCGCGGGCTTTCTCCTCGCTTTCACCTTCTCCTTCGACGACTTCATCATCGCCTTCTTCGTCGCCGGCTCGAAGACGACCCTGCCGATCTATGTCTTCGCCTCGATCCGCCGCGGGGTGACGCCGGAAATCAACGCGATCGCGACCCTGGTCCTGGTCGCCTCGCTGTTACTTATCCTGACCGCCCGCGTGCTCATGCGCGAAAAGAAAAGCAAATCCGGGGAGTGAAACAATGATCCTGAACAACCGGATCGCGATCGTGACCGGAGCGGGCTCCGGAATCGGTCGGGCGGGTGCCGCCATCATGGCCCGCGAAGGCGCACATGTGGTGGTCGTCGACCGCAGCGTGGAAGCCGCAGGCGACACCGTGGCAGCGATCGCCGCCGGGGGCGGCAGCGCTGAAGCGCTCGCGGTCGACGTCACCGACGACGACGCGCTTGCGGACGGCATTGCCGATATTCTCTACCGGCACGGACGGATCGACATCCTGCACAATCACGCCGGCGCGCAGGTCGCCGGCGACCTGGAAGAGGTCGAGGTGGCGGGTTTCGACCGGTCCTGGAACCTCAACGTCCGCGCCCATTTCATGGCCGCCCGCCTCGTCATGCCCTCGATGAAGAAGGCAGGCCGCGGCGTGATCGTCAACACGTCTTCCTCGTCAGGCGTTCTCTACGATCGTGAGATGATCGCCTATACGACGACGAAACACGCAGTCATCGCCATGACCCGGCAGATGGCGGGCGACTATGCGAAATACGGCGTCAGGGTGAACGCTCTTTGCCCCGGCTGGGTCGACACGCCCTTCAACGAGCCCTTCATCGACCAGATGGGCGGGCGCGAGGCCATCGAAGCCTATATCCGCGAGAGGGTTCCGCTCGGCCGCTGGGCGAGCGTCGACGAGATCGCCGAGTCGATCCTCTTCCTTGTTTCCGACCGTTCCTCCTACATGACCGGACAGATCCTCGTGGTGGACGGGGGCGAGACGGTCGTCTGACCGCTGAACCCTTTCTCGAGGGACTTGCGGCAGATCGCTGATTCGACTCGCAAAACTCACCTTCGCTCAGTTGCCGCATGAAGCCCTTGAATCAGTTTTTCAGCTTGAGCCGCCGGCGCGTCTCGCTGGGGCTTTCCCGATAATGCGCGCGATAGCTGCGCGAAAATGAAGACGACGAGTTGAAGCCGGAAATCGCCGCTATGTCGGCGAACTCCATCCGCGTTTCGATGACCTTGCGCCGCGCGGCGTTGAGCCGCAGCGCCAGATAGTGTTCGTGCGGCGCGACGCCCATGGTCTCCTTGAAGAGATCCTGAAGATGCCGGGCGCTGACCCCCACGCGCCGCGCCAGCCGCGCGAGCGTCAGCGGCGCCTCGACCGTTTCTTCCATCAGCTTGACCGCGGCGCCGACGCGGGTGTCGAGAATGCGCATGTTGCCGATTGCGGGTACCTGCAGGAGGTCGCCGCGGGTGCGTTCCTGCTCGTAGATGAAGAGGCGCGACACTTCGAGCGCCAGCGAATAGCCGTGCGCGCGGCGGATCAGTTCCAGCATCAGGTCCAGCGTCGGCAGCGAGCCGCCGGTGGTGATGCGTTTTCGGTCGATGACGAAACGCTCGCGCACCATCGTCACCTGCGGATAGGCGGCGGCGAAATCCTCGAAATCCTCCCAATGGGTGGTGGCCGAGAAATTGTCGAGGAGGCTCGTCTCCGCCAGCAGCCAGGAGCCGGATTCGATGCCGGCCATCATCTCGCGGTGCCGCGCCGTCTGCGACAGGAGCATCTTGAGCTGCGAGGTGGCGCTGCGCTGCCAGTGGTAGCTGGAAAGCACGAAGAGCGGCGCCGTCTCGCGCTGCGGACGGAAGGCGCCGGCCACCGGAACGGGAATGCCGCTCTTCGTTTCGATCGCCCTCCCGTCCGGACTGAACAGGCTCCAGCTGTAAAGCGTCCGCCCGGCGATGCGGTTGGCGGCGCGCAGCGGTTCGATAACCGATGCGACAAGGATGAGATTGGTCTCCGGCAGGATCAGAAGATCGATATGCTGCGCCTGCGCGATGCTGCTGTCCAAGGCAAAACTTCCTCCAGAGAATTCCGATAATGTATAGGATGGTTCTATCCATGAAAAGCAGCGCCGCACTTTCTGGCTCGTAATACGGACAACGAAAGGGAGGACATCAATGCCGCTCAGCATGAACCGCGAGGTGTTCATCACATGCGCCGTCACCGGCGCCGGAGACACCGTCTCGAAATCCAGCCACGTTCCGGTCACGCCGAAACAGATCGCCGAGTCGGCGATCGAGGCCGCCAAGGCGGGTGCCGCCGTCGTCCACTGTCACGTCCGCGATCCCGAGACCGGCGCGCCTGCCCGGCGGCTCGATCTCTACAGGGAAGTGACCGATCGCATCCGCTCCGCCGATATAGACGTGGTGCTCAATCTGACCGCCGGCATGGGCGGAGACCTCGTTTTCGGTAACGTCGAGAGCCCCTTCCCCGTCAACGAGAAGGGCACGGACATGGCCGGCGCCACCGAACGCGTCGCGCATGTCGCCGAATGCCTGCCGGAAATCTGCACGCTCGACTGCGGCACGATGAATTTCTCGCTGGGCGATTACGTCATGACCAATACGCCGTCGATGCTGCGCGAGATGGCACGGCAGATGACCGCACTCGGCGTGCGTCCGGAGATCGAGGCCTTCGACACCGGGCATTTGTGGTTCGCCAAGCAACTCGCCGAAGAAGGCCTGATCGAGGATCCGGTGCTGATCCAGCTCTGCATGGGCATTCCGTGGGGCGCGCCGGACGATCTCAACACCTTCATGGCCATGGTCAACAACGTGCCCTCGAACTGGACCTTCTCCGCCTTCTCGATCGGCCGGAACGCCATGGCCTATCCCGCCGCCGCGGTCCTTGCCGGCGGCAACGTCCGCGTCGGCCTGGAAGACAATCTCTATGTCGGCAAGGGCCAGCTCGCGACCAATGCCCAACTCGTGGAGAAAGCGGTCTCCGTCGTCGAGAGCATGGGCGCGAAGATCATCGGTCCGGAAGAGGTCCGCAGGAAGCTGAAGCTGACGAAGCGGTAAGAGTCAGTTCGGCCCCTCATCCGCCTGCCGGCACCTTCTCCCCGTTGAAACGGGGAGAAGGACGCAAGCCGTAGGCGCCCAGTCCCCTCTCCCCGCCTGCGGGGAGAGGGTTAGGGTGAGGGGCATACTCGACTGGAGGGGTAGACTAGGATTCCAAGGAATCGAGGAGAGGGGAATGACCACAATCACCAAGGCCGCCTGTATCGGCGGCGGCGTCATCGGCGGGGCCTGGGCTGCGCGTTTTTCGCTTGCAGGAATAGACGTCAACATCTTCGACCCGCATCCGGAAGCCGAGCGCATCATCGGCGAGGTCATGGCGAATGCGGAACGCGCTTATGGCATGCTGACCATGGCGCCGCTGCCGCCGCGCGGCAAATTCACCTTCTGCAGGAGCATTCAGGAAGCGGTCGAGGGCGTTGACTGGATTCAGGAAAGCGTGCCCGAACGGCTGCCGTTGAAGCGCGGCGTCATCAACGAGATCGATGCGGCCGCCCGGCCCGACGCCCTCATCGGTTCCTCCACCTCGGGCCTGCTCCCGTCCGCCCTGCAGGCCGAGATGAAGCATCCCGAACGCATGTTCGTGGCGCATCCCTATAACCCGGTCTATCTGCTGCCGCTGGTGGAGCTCGTCGGCGGCAGGAAGACTTCGCCGGAAACGATCAGACGCGCCGAGGAAGCGGTCGCCGAGATCGGCATGAAGGGAGTCGTCATCGCCAAGGAGATAGAGGCCTTCGTCGGCGACCGCTTGCTCGAAGCGCTCTGGCGCGAAGCGCTCTGGCTGATCCAGGACGACATCTGCGATACCGAGACGCTCGACGACGTCATGCGATATTCCTTCGGCATGCGCTGGGCACAGATGGGTCTCTTCGAGACTTATCGCATCGCCGGCGGCGAAGCGGGCATGCGCCACTTCCTCGCCCAGTTCGGCCCCTGCCTCAAATGGCCCTGGACGAAATTCACCGACGTGGTCGATCTCGACGACGCGCTTGTCGAGAAGATCGGGGCACAATCGGACGCGCAGGCCGCCGGTCGCTCCATCCGCGAACTCGAACGCATCCGGGACGAAAACCTCGTCGGTATCATGCATGCCTTGAAGGCCGGCGACGGCGGCAAAGGCTGGGGTGCCGGCAAGCTGCTCGCCGATTTCGAGAAGCGGCTTTGGGAAAAGGGCGGCAGCCCGTCGAAGAGCCTGGACGCGTCCGGGCCGCTGCGTCTGGTCGATACCAAGGTCAACGCCGCCTGGGTCGACTACAACGGCCACATGACCGAGCATCGCTACTTGCAGCTCTTCGGCGACACCTCCGATGCACTGCTCAAGGTGATCGGCGTCGACTTCGCCTATGTCGAGGCCGGCCACAGCTACTACACGGTCGAAACCCACATCCGCCATCTCGGCGAAGCCAAGCTCGGACAGGCGCTCTATACGACCTTGCAGCTCCTTTCGTCGGACGAGAAGCGCATTCACTTCTTCACGCGCATTCACGATGCGGCTTCGGGCGATGTCATCGCCACCGCCGAACAGATGATGCTGCATGTCGACGCCAAGGCCGGCAAGTCCGTGCCGGCTCCGGCGGAGGTGATGGCCAAGCTGAAGCCGATCGCGGAAGGTCATGCGAAGCTGGACGCGCCTGATGGCGCGGGGCGGCATGTAGGGCAGAAGCGGTAAGGATTGCGTGCGGCAGCCCCTCATCCGGCTGCCGCCACCTTCTCCCCGCTTGCGGGGAGAAGGGATATGCCGCAGCCGCTTGCACCCCATCTACCGTGGGGCACGTCCCCTCTCCCCGCGAGCGGGGAGAGGGTTAGGGTGAGGGGCAGACCCGAGGAGAGGGGCAGACACTGCCCGAGAGCTCCGCAGTGGATCGTTGAGGAGCGATCTGCCGCGCGGACCAGAATGGACGAGGGAGAACAATGAATTTCGCACTGACCGAAGAACAGCAGATGATCGTCGACACGGTCCGCACCTTCGTCGAGACCGAAATCTATCCGCATGAGAACGAGGTCGAGCGGACCGGAGTGGTGCCGCGCGAACTCGGGCTGGAAATCGCCCGCAAGTGCAAGGAGCTCGGCTTCTTTGCCTGCAACTTCCCGGAAGAGGTCGGCGGCGCCGGCCTGGACCATCTGACCTTCACGCTGGTCGAACGCGAGCTCGGACGCGGGTCCATGGGCCTCACCGTCTTCTTCGGGCGGCCGTCCGGCATCCTGATGGCCTGCAACGAGGATCAGCGCGAGCGATACCTGCTCCCGGCCGTCCGCGGCGACAAGTTCGACGCGCTCGCCATGACCGAGCCGGACGCCGGCTCCGACGTGCGCGGCATGAAATGTTTCGCGCGGCCGGACGGCGACGACTGGGTCGTCAACGGCACGAAGCATTTCATCAGCCATGCCGATATCGCCGATTTCGTCATCGTCTTCATCGCCACCGGCGAGGAGCAGACGCCGCGCGGACCGAAGAAGAAGATCACCTGTTTCCTGGTCGACCGCGGCACCCCGGGCTTCGAAATCCGCGAGGGTTACAATTCCGTCTCGCATCGCGGCTACAAGAACTGCATCCTGACTTTCGACGACTGCCGGCTGCCTTCCGCCCAGATCCTCGGCGAGGTTCATAAAGGCTTCGATATTGCCAATGACTGGCTCTACGCCACGCGCCTGACCGTGGCCGCCACCTCCGTCGGCCGCGCCCGTCGCGCCTTCGATTACGCGCTCTCCTACGCGGCCGAGCGCAAGCAGTTCGGCAAGCCGATCGGCGCCAATCAGGGCGTCTCCTTCAAGCTTGCCGACATGATCACCGAGATCGACGCGGCCGACCTCCTGACGCTCTCGGCCGCCTGGCGGCTCGACCAGGGCCTGCCGGCCAACCGCGAGATCGCTTCGGCCAAGGTCTTTGCCACCGAAATGCTCGCCCGCGTCACCGACGAGGCGATCCAGATCTATGGCGGCATGGGCCTCATGGACGACCTGCCGCTCGCCCGCTTCTGGCGCGACGCCCGCGTCGAGCGCATCTGGGATGGAACGTCGGAGATTCAGCGACACATCATCAGCCGCGATCTGCTCCGGCCGCTGGGGGCTTGAGTGATGCGGCAGCGCTTTAGTTTCGGCAGTTTGCCCCTCACCCTAGCCCTCTCCCCGCGCGCGGGGAGAGGGGACGCCCTTTGCGCAGTGGCTGCAGTTGAGCAGAATGGCGCGGCATATCCCTTCTCCCCGCCTGCGGGGAGAAGGTGGCGGCAGCCGGATGAGGGGCATGGCAGCGTTCGGAAGGTGACGCAATGACCACCCCTCCCCGCTCCCTCGACCGTCTCATCCGCCCACGCTCCATCGCCGTCTTCGGCGGCAAGGAGGCGCGCCGCGTCATCGAACAATGCGACAAGATGGGCTTTGCCGGTGACATCTGGCCGGTCCATCCGCGCGAAGAAGAGATCCTCGGCCGCCCCTGCTATCGCTCGGTGGCCGACCTGCCGGAGGCGCCCGATGCCTCCTTCGTCGGGGTCAACCGCGCGCTCACGATCGAGATCGTCCGCGATCTCGCCACGCGCGGCGCCGGGGGTGCCGTCTGCTACGCATCCGGTTTCCGCGAGGCGGCAAACGAGCTTGCCGATGGCAACGACCTGCAGGAGGCGCTCGTCGCGGCGGCCGGCGACATGCCGATCGTCGGCCCCAACTGCTACGGCTTCATCAACATGCTGGACGGCGCGCTGCTCTGGCCCGACCAGCACGGCATGCCCCGGGTCGAACGCGGCGTCGCGATCCTCACGCAGTCCTCGAATATCGCATGCAATATCTCGATGCAGAAGCGCGGGCTGCCGCTGGCCTATGTCATGACGGCAGGCAACCAGGCGCAGACGGGCCTTTCCGACATCGCCTGCGCCGTGCTCGAGGATCCGCGCGTCACCGCCGTCGGTCTCCATATCGAAGGCTTCGACAGCATCGAGGCGCTGGAAAGGCTTGCCGCCCGCGCCCGCGAGCTGCGCAAACCCGTGGTCACGCTGAAGGTCGGGAAATCGGAAGCCGCCCAGCTTGCCACCGTCTCCCACACCGCCTCGCTGGCCGGGAACGACCGGGTCTCCTCGGCCCTGCTCGCCCGCCTCGGCATCGGCCGCGTCGACACGCTGCCCGAGCTGCTCGAAACCCTGAAGCTGCTGCATCTTCATGGGCCGCTGCCCAGCGCCAATATCTCCTCGATGAGCTGTTCGGGCGGCGAGGCATCGCTGATGGCGGATGCCGGCGTCCGGCGCAAAGTCAATTTCCGGGCACTCAGGGAGGAACAACGCCAGCCGCTGCGCGAAAGCCTCGGCGAAATGGTGACGATCGCCAATCCGCTCGACTACCACACGTTCGTCTGGGGAAATCGCGAGAAGCAGACGGCCGCCTTCACGGCCATGATGCACGGCGGCTACGCGCTCAACCTGATCGTGCTCGATTTCCCGCGGCTCGATCGCTGCGACGCGGCCGACTGGGTCACGACCTGTGAGGCGGTCATCGATTCGACGAAGGCTACCGGCGCGGTCGCCGGCATCGTCGCCAGCCTCGGCGAGAACATGCCCGAGGAAACCGCGATCTCTCTGGTGTCGGCGGGCGTCGTGCCCTTCTTCGGTATCGACGAGGCGCTCGCCGCCGTCGAGACCGCCGCTGCGATCGGCGCGGTGTGGGCGAAGCCCGCAGCACCTCCCCTCCTTCGCTCGCGTCCTGAGGGAGGCGAGATCGTCACCCTGAGCGAAGCCGAGGCGAAGGATGAGCTCGCAGCCGCGGGCGTCATCGTTCCCGGCGGCAGGAGCGCCGCGACAGTCGAGGAAGCCGCGGCGGCGGCCGAGTCCCTCGGCTTCCCCGTGGTCCTCAAGGGCCTCGGCGTGGCGCACAAGACCGAAGCCGGTGCGGTCAGGCTCAATCTGACAAACCGTGACGAGGTCATCGAGGCGGCGCGCGGCATGGCATCGGTCGCCTCCGGCTACCTCGTCGAGAAGATGATCGCCAAGCCGGTGGCGGAACTGATCGTCGGGGCGACGCGCGACGCGGTCGCAGGTCCGGTGCTGACGATCGGCGCGGGCGGCATTCTCGTCGAATTGCTGGAGGATTCCGCGATCCTCACGCTGCCGGTCACCGAAGGGAGTATCCGCGATGCGATTGCGGGGCTCAAAATCAGCAGGCTGCTCGATGGCTATCGCGGCAATCCGAAGGGCGATATCGACACCTTGATACGTACTGTCGCTGCCGCGGCATCCTATGTCGTTGCAAACGCTTCCAAACTCGAAGAACTCGATATCAATCCTATAATGGTGCTGCCGGACGGCCACGGAGCCGTTGCCGCCGACGCCCTGATCCGCCGGAGGAAATGACGCCCATGACCGGACCGATCCTTACGCGCCGCGAAGGCGCCATTCTCGAAGTCACGATCGACCGGCCGAAGGCCAATGCCATCGACCTGAAGACCAGCCGCGTCATGGGCGAGATCTTCCGCGATTTCCGGGACGACCCGGAGCTTCGGGTCGCGATCATCACCGGCGCCGGCGAGAAATTCTTCTGCCCCGGCTGGGACCTGAAGGCGGCGGCGGAAGGCGACCCTGTCGATGGAGATTACGGCGTCGGCGGTTTCGGCGGCATGCAGGAGCTGCGCGACCTCAACAAGCCCATCATCGCGGCCGTCAACGGCATCTGTTGCGGTGGCGGCCTGGAGATCGCGCTTTCGACCGACATCATCCTCGCAGCCGAACATGCGAGTTTCGCACTCCCGGAAATCCGCTCGGGTACGCTCGCCGATGCCGCTTCGATCAAGCTGCCGAAGCGCATCCCCTACCATATCGCCATGGACATGCTGCTCACCGGCCGCTGGCTCGACGTGGTCGAAGCGAACCGCTGGGGCTTCGTCAACGAGATCCTGCCGGCCGGACGGCTGATGGACCGCGCGTGGGAACTGGCGCGCCTGCTCGAAAGCGGCCCGCCGCTCGTCTATGCCGCAATCAAGGAAGTGGTCCGTGATGCCGAGGGCCGGGACTTCCAGACGACCATGAACAAGGTCACCCGTCGCCAGTTCAGGACAGTCGATGTCCTCTATTCGAGCGAGGACCAGCTCGAGGGCGCCCGCGCCTTTGCGGAGAAGCGCGACCCGGTCTGGAAGGGACGCTGAGATACGCGGCCGCTTCGGCCGCGGACAGAGTGGAAGCCGGAGGATGCCGGCGTTTCAGCGTGACGCGCCGCGAGCACCGGCGCTTGCGGCTGAGCAGTCATTCCATAAGACATGCTTATGGAAAAGATTTATAATTTAGGACGTTACAAGCCCCGTCCAAGCGGTTAGCCTTATGGATGAACAGCGCGGATAACGCGCAAAGAGACCAAATGAGGAGGTCAGGATAGAGACGATCACGGTGGACTGCAAACCACCTCCGGCCATCTCGACCGATGGCAATACGCGAACACTCTACCAATCACAACGAACGGCGAATGCCGGCTGAAGAAGGGAACAGGGGAATGAGCGATTACAAAGACTATTTGGCACGTCAGGTCATGCTCGGCAAAATGAACCGGCGTGAATTTCTCGGACGCGCTGCCGCCCTCGGCATTGCCGCGTCGACGGCGAATACGCTCTTTGCGTCCAGCGCCGCGGCGCAGGAGCCGAAGCGCGGCGGTCACCTGAAGCTCGGCCTCGAAGGGGCCGCTGCCACCGACTCGCGGGATCCGGCGAAGGCGCTGTCGCAATTCATGTTCGTGGTCGGCCGCAACTGGGGCGACATGCTCGTCGAGAGCCACCCGACGACCGGCGAACCGGTGCCGGCGCTTGCAGAATCCTGGGAACCCTCCGCCGACGCCGCCACCTGGACCTTCACGATCCGCAAGGGCGTCAAATTCCACGACGGCAAGGAACTGACGATCGACGACGTCATCAAGACCCTGCAGCGACACACGGACGAAAAGTCCGAGTCCGGCGCGCTCGGCGTGATGAAATCAATCAAGGAAATCAAGGCCGACGGCGACAAGCTCGTCCTGACGCTGACGGAGGGCAATGCGGACCTGCCGCTGCTGCTCACCGACTATCACCTCATCATCCAGCCGAACGGCGGCACGGACAATCCCGACGCGATGATCGGGACCGGCCCCTACAAGGTCGCAAGCTTCGAGCCGGGCGTACGCGCCACATTCGAAAGGAACGCCGACGACTGGCGCACCGACCGCGGCTACGTCGATTCAGTCGAACTGATCGCGATGAACGATGCGACGGCGCGCATCGCGGCGCTGTCCTCCGGCCAGGTCCACTTCATCAACCGCGTCGACCCGAAGACGGTCAACCTGTTGAAGAAGGCGCCGACCGTCGAAATCCTCAACACGTCGGGCCGAGGACATTACGTCTTCATCATGCATTGCAACACGGCGCCGTTCGACAACAACGACCTGCGCATGGCGCTGAAATATGCGATGGACCGCGAGACTCTGGTCCAGCGCATCCTCGGCGGCTACGGCAAGGTCGGCAACGACTTCCCGATCAACGACACCTATGCGCTCTTCCCCGAAGGTATCGAGCAACGCGCCTACGATCCGGACAAGGCGGCATTCCACTACAAGAAATCCGGCCATAGCGGTCCGGTGCTGCTGCGCACCTCGGACGTCGCTTTCCCCGGCGCGGTCGATGCCGCTGTCCTCTACCAGGCGAGCGCCAAGAAGGCGGGCATCGAGATCGAGGTCAAGCGCGAGCCGGGCGACGGCTATTGGTCCAACGTCTGGAACGTCCAACCCTTTTCGACATCCTATTGGGGCGGGCGTCCGACCCAGGACCAGATGTACTCCACCGCCTATCTCTCGACAGCCGACTGGAACGACACCCGCTTCAAGCGTCCGGATTTCGACAAGATCCTGCTCGAAGCACGTTCCGAGCTCGACGAGGCCAAGCGCAAGGACATGTACCGCACCATGGCGATGATGGTGCGCGACGAAGGCGGCCTGATCCTGCCGATGTTCAACGACTTCGTGAACGCGGCCGGTAAAACGGTGAAGGGCTACGTCCACGACATCGGCAACGACATGTCGAACGGCTATGTCGCGACCAGGGTATGGCTGGACGCCTGATGATGGAAAGCGGACCGATCACGGGTCCGGTCGTGACGGATGCGACCGCAGGCGAGACAGCCCTGCGGTCCCCCGATCTTTCCGGTGTCCCAGCCAAACCCAACCCGACCGCCGACGAGCTCGGCGGCACGTTCTGGCGGCGCTTCGCCTTTCGCCGTCCTCTCGCGGCGCTGATCCTTCAGCGCCTGGGACTGAGCGTCGGCCTGCTCTTCGCCGTGTCGCTGATGATCTTCGGCGGCATCGAGGCGTTGCCCGGCGATTTCGCCACCACCTATCTCGGTCAGTCGGCGACGCCGCAGGCCGTCGAGAACATCCGCAAGGATCTCGGGCTCGACCGCCCCTGGAGCGAGCGCTATCTCAGCTGGCTCGGCGGCGCCGTGCAGGGTGATTTCGGCACGTCCTGGGCGAGCAGGAATTCCGTCAGTGAGCAGATCGGCAACCGCCTCGGCAACTCGCTCTTCCTCGCCTTCTTCGCGGCGCTCATCTCCGTGCCGCTCGCCGTGGGGCTCGGGATGCTCGCGGTGCAATTCCGAAACCGCCTGCCTGACAAGATCATCAACGTGATATCGCTTGCGGCGATCTCGCTGCCGGAGTTCTTCATCGGCTATCTGCTGATCATGTTCTTCGCCGTCAAATGGGGCGTCGCCACTTTCCCGGCGACCGTTTACGACAGCATGGGCTTCACCGAGCGGCTTTCGGCGATCGCACTTCCGGTCGCGACGCTCGTGCTCGTGGTCCTCGCCCATATGATGCGCATGACGCGCGCGGCCATCCTCAACGTCATGTCGTCCGCCTATGTGGAAACCGCCGAACTCAAGGGGCTCGGCACGTTCCGCATCATCGCGCGCCACGCCGCCCCCAATGCCGTGGCGCCGGTCATCAACGTCATAGCGTTGAACCTCGCCTATCTGGTCGTCGGCGTCGTCGTCGTCGAAGTCGTCTTCGTCTATCCCGGCATGGGGCAATACATGGTGGATGCCGTGACGGTGCGCGACATGCCCGTCGTGCAGGCATGCGGGCTGATCTTTGCGGCCTTCTACATCTTCCTCAACATGGCGGCCGACATTCTCGCCATTCTCGCCAATCCGAGATTGAGGCACCCGCGATGAACCTGAGATCTATTCCCTTCAGCGCCTGGATCGGCATCATCGGCATTGCCGTCGCACTTCTGTGCGCCCTCTTTGCACCCGTCCTCGCGCCTTTCGGCGAGCGTGAGGTGGTCGGCGAGATCTGGCTGCCGGCAGGCGGCGATTTCCTGCTCGGCACGGACAATCTCGGCCGCGACCTGCTCTCGCGCCTGATCTACGGCGCCCGTACGACCATCTTCGTGGCGTTGGCGGCAACCGTCTTGTCGTTCGCTCTCGGCATGATCCTGAGCTTCACCGCGGCAGTAACGGGCGGCTTCGTCGATCAGTTCTTCTCCCGCTTCAACGATCTGATGATGGCGGTGCCGACGCTGATCTTCGCACTCGTCGTTCTCGCGGTGCTGCCGCAGCATCTCTGGATCCTGGTCCTCGTCATGGCCGTGCTCGACTCGACGCGCGTCTTCCGCATCGGCCGCGCCGTCGCCCTCGATGTCGCGGTGATGGAGTTCGTCGAAGCGGCGCGGTTGCGCGGCGAAGGCAATGTCTGGATCATCTTCCGGGAAATCCTGCCGAACACGCTGTCGCCGCTGCTCGCCGAGTTCGGTCTGCGCTTCGCCTTCTCGATCCTGTTCCTCTCCACCCTCTCCTTCCTCGGCCTCGGCATTCAGCCGCCGGCCGCCGACTGGGGTGGCATGGTCAAGGACAACAAGGACGGCATCATCTTCGGCATATCGGCCGCGCTCATCCCGGGCGCCGCGATCGCCGCACTGGCCATCTGCGTCAATCTCGTCGTCGACTGGCTGATGAAGCGCACCTCGAGCCTGAAAGGAGGCCGCGGCGATGCCTGAGCTGCTTTCCGTCAAGAACCTGAAGATCGAAGCGACGAGCTATCCGCCGGGCGAACCGCCGAAAGTGGTGACGCTGGTCGAGGACGTTTCCTTCGATCTCCAAAAGGGCAAGGTGCTGGGTCTGATCGGCGAGTCCGGCGCCGGCAAGTCGACGATCGGCCTCTCGGCGCTCGCCTATGGCCGCGGCGGTTGCCGCATCACCGGCGGCGAGGTGCTGCTCAACGGCCGCGACATCCTGAAGCTCGGCCGGGGCGGCATCAATTCGGTTCGTGGACGTCATGTCTGCTACGTGGCGCAATCCGCCGCCGCAGCCTTCAATCCCGCCCACAAGCTCGGCGACCAGGTGATCGAGGCGTCTCTGCGCCACGGCATAATGAACCGTGACGAGGCGACCAAGCGTGCGCTCTATCTCTTCCGGGTGCTCGGCCTTCCCAATCCGGAAACCTTCGGAGACCGCTACCCCCATCAGGTATCGGGCGGGCAGTTGCAGCGCGCCATGACCGCCATGGCGCTCTGCCCCAACCCGGAACTGATCGTCTTCGACGAGCCGACCACGGCGCTCGACGTGACGACCCAAATCGACGTGCTCGCCGCGATCAAGCACGCGATCGAGGAGACCGATACCGCGGCCCTCTACATTACCCACGATCTTGCAGTCGTCGCCCAGATCTCCGACGACATCATGGTTCTGCGCCACGGCAAGACCGTCGAGTACGGCACCACCAAGCAGGTGATCGAGGCTCCGAGGGAAGAATACACCCGCGCCCTCGTCAGCGTCCGCCAGGCGAAACGCGACGAAGCTCCGGACCAGACCGACACGCTTCTCAAGATCGAACATGTGCATGCCGGTTACGCCAACGGCTTCAAGGTATTGCACGACGTCTCGATGCACCTGCCGAAGGGCCAGACACTGGCAATCGTCGGCGAATCGGGCTCAGGCAAATCGACGCTCGCGCGCGTCATCACGGGCCTGCTTCCGCCGAGCGAAGGGCGCATCACCTTCGAAGGAAAGGAACTGCCTAAGGCCCTGAAAGGCAGGACGAACGACGAGTTGCGCCGGATCCAGATGATCTATCAGATGGCCGACACGGCGATGAATCCGCGCCAGACGGTGCGCGAGATCGTCGGCCGGCCGCTCTCCTTCTACTTCGGCATGCACGGCGCCAAAAAGACCGAACGGGTGAAGGAACTGCTGGACCAGATCGAAATGGGGACGCGCTTCCTCGATCGTTACCCAGCCGAGCTCTCCGGCGGACAGAAGCAGCGCGTCGCTATCGCCCGGGCGCTCGCCGCCAAACCGGAGCTCATCCTGTGCGACGAGCCGACCTCGGCGCTCGATCCGCTGGTGGCGGAAGGCATCCTCAACCTGCTCCTGAAGCTGCAGGAGGAAACCGCGGTTTCCTATGTCTTCATCACCCATGACATCGCCATCGTCCGGGCAATCGCCGACAGCGTCGCCGTCATGCATCGCGGCCGGCTGGTGCGTTTCGGCCCGAAATCGAAGGTCCTTTCGCCGCCCTTCGACGATTATACCGATCTTCTCCTGAAGTCGGTTCCCGAAATGGAAATCGGCTGGCTGGAAAAGGTGCTGAAGACGCGGCGGATGGAGAGCGCCGGCAATTGAATGCGCGTGGCGGCCGCCACGCGCATCCGTCAATATTCCGCCGGAATGGTCAGCACCTCGGCCTCCGGCGCCTCCAGGAAGCGCCGGACCGCAGAAGGCAGATGCCGCGATCCGAACGGAAGCAGCCCGCAGCGCGAAAGCATCTGGCGTTTGTCCGGATCCAGCCCGATATGCCGCCAGATCATCCGCGAGGCGTAGGGCAGGTTCTCCTTGCGCCACGAGACCCCCATCGTGGTGCCGCGCAGATAGACCCGCTGGTGCACCTCGAATGGCATCAGGATCGTCTGCGCCAGCATCGACGCCTGCCCCACCGTGCGCTCGGCCATGAAGATGCGGTTTCGCCAGAAGGTGACAAGGCCGACATATTTCGAGAACTGCTCGATCTCGTTCGCCTTATCGCGAATGCGCTCGATCGACTTCACCCGGATCGAGCCACCTTCCTCGTAGATATGCGCGCAGGAACAGACGACGAAGCCGGGCCAGGAGAGCGAAAGATGATAGGTTTGGTAGTAGCCGAAATGGTGGCGAAGGGCTGCGGCATCGCCCGGAAATCCTTCCAGAAGCTGACCCGCTTCCAGACGGTGTCGTTCGGGGCGGATCATGCGGGCCTCGAAGAGCTTCGGCGCCAGTGAGAAATCCTCGGCCGAAAGCCCGAAGAACGCCGCGGTCCGCGCTACATTGTGAGCGGAAGGCCGCGCCTCGCCATTGATGTAGCGGTTGAACTGCTGACGGTTGATGCCGATCTCCCGGCAAACCTGCGAGATCGAGCGCCGCGTCGCACAGGCAAAACGCAGATTTGTTGCGAATGTGTCGTCCTGCTGCAAGTGCTCCACCCCTCGGATTGCGGGTAGCGTAAACCAGCGAAAAAACGCGTCAAGTCGCGAAATTGTCTGGTGCCCGGCAGGCGCTAGGTTTCTCTCGAACAAAACACGCAAGGGGAACTGGAAATGACCGAATTCACGAAGCGTCCCGACGGCCTCATCGTACCGGCCGGCATCAACCGGCGCGGTTTCCTCGCAGGCACGGCAGCGCTCGGCCTCGCCGCCGGCATCGGGAGCTCCATCGGCTTGGGCGAGGCACGAGCGCAGGAGCCCAAACGCGGCGGCCACCTGAAGCTCGGCCTCGACGGCGGAGCGACGACCGATTCGCTCGATCCGGCAAGCTATAGCGGTTCGGTATCCTTCGTGATCGGCCATCTCTGGGGCGACACGCTGGTCGAGTCCCACCCCGAGACCGGCGCTCCGCTGCCCGCGATCGCCTCCTCCTGGGAGTCGTCGGCAGATGCTTCGGTCTGGACGTTCAAGATCCGGAACGACATCGCTTTCCACGACGGCAAGAAACTGACCGTCGCGGACGTGATCGCAACATTGAAGCGGCATTCCGACGAAGGCTCCAAGTCGGGAGCGCTCGGGCTGATGCGGTCCGTCAAGGCGATCGAGGAAAAAGCCGGCGACCTCGTCCTGACGCTGACGGAAGGCAATGCGGACCTGCCGCTCCTCTTGACCGACTATCATCTCATCATCCAGCCCGGCGGCGGCGTCGACAACCCCGCCTCGCCGATCGGCACTGGGCCCTACAAGCTTGCAAGCTATGAGGCCGGCATCCGGGCAACCTTCGAGAAGAACACCGCCGACTGGCGTTCGGACCGCGGCTATGTCGACAGCGTCGAGATCATCGTCATGAACGACAACACGGCCCGCATTGCGGCACTTTCCTCCGGGCAGGTGCATTTCATCAACGGCGTCGATCCGAAGACCGTGCCGCTTCTGAAGCGTGCGCCCCGCGTCGAGATCCTGCAGACCTCGGGCAAGGGCTTCTACAGCTTCCTCATGCATTGCGACACGGCCCCCTTCGACAACAATGACCTGAGGCTCGCGCTGAAATATGCGATCGACCGGCAGGCTATTCTCGACCGCGTGCTCGGCGGCTATGGCACGCTCGGCAACGATTATCCGGTCAACGAAAACTACGCGCTGGCACCTGAAGGCATCGAGCAGCGCGCCTACGACCCCGACAAGGCCGCCTTCCATTACAAGAAGTCCGGCCACGACCGGCCGATCCTGCTGCGTACCTCCGATGCCGCCTTCCCGGGCGCGGTCGATGCCTCGGTCCTCTTCCAGGAAAGCGCCCGCAAGGCCGGTATCGAAATCGAAGTACGCCGCGAGCCGGAAGACGGCTACTGGACCAATGTCTGGAATGTCCAGCCCTTCTGCGCTTCCTACTGGGGCGGCCGCCCGACGCAGGATTCCCGCTATTCCACCTCCTATCTTTCGAGTGCGGAATGGAACGACACGCGTTTCAAGCGGGAGGACTTCGACAAACTGCTCCTGCAGGCGCGCTCCGAACTTGACGAAGCCAAGCGCAAGGAGCTCTACCACACCATGGCACTCATGGTGCGCGACGAAGGCGGCCTCATCCTGCCGGTCTTCAATGATTATGTGAACGCCGCCTCCGCTTCGCTGAAAGGCTTCGTGCACGACATCGGCAACGACCTTTCCAACGGCTACGTCGGAAGCCGCGTCTGGTTCGACAGCTAAAGTGCAACGGGAAGGTGCAGGTGGTTCTCCGCCTGCGCCTCGCGTCTCAACAGTCAAGCACCGATCGGAGGCAGCCAACATGGCCGAGCGTAATTTCACCGTCATCGAAAACGAATGGATAACCCTGGAGGACGGGACCCGGCTTGCCGCACGCATCTGGATGCCTGAGGGCACCGAGCAGAAGCCGGTGCCGGCAGTCCTGGAATACCTGCCCTACCGCAAGCGCGACGGGACCTGTGCACGGGACGAATCCACCTACCCTGCCTTCGCGGCCGCCGGGATCGCCGGCGTTCGCGTCGACATCCGCGGCTCGGGCGAGTCCGAGGGCGTGATCGACGGCGAATATACCCCGCGCGAACTCTCCGACGGCTGCGAGATCATCGAATGGATTGCGGCACAGCCCTGGTCGAACGGCAAGGTCGGGATGATGGGCATCTCCTGGGGCGGCTTCAACTGTCTGCAGGTAGCTGCCCTCAAGCCCCCGGCCCTCAAGGCGGTGATCTCGATCGCCTCGACCGTCGACCGCTACAATGACGACATCCACTACAAGAACGGCTGCCATCTCTCGGCGCAACTCTCCTGGGCGGCAACCATGCTCGCCTACCAGTCCCGATCGCCCGACCCGGAACTCGTCGGCGAGCGCTGGCGGGAGATGTGGCTGGAGCGCCTCGAGAACGAGCCCTTCTTCCTGGAGGAATGGCTGGAACACCAGCGCCGCGACGATTTCTGGCGGCATGGCTCGATCTCAGAGGATTTCGACGGCTTTCCGATCCCCGCGCTGGTGATCGCCGGCTGGGCGGACGGCTACCGCAACACGCCGATCAAGGCGGTCGAGGGGCTCGGCGGCAAGGCCAAGGCGCTCATCGGCCCGTGGGTCCACAAATATCCGCATTTCGCCTGGCCGAAGCCGCGAGCAGACTTTCTCGGAGAGGCGATCCGCTGGTGGAACCGCTGGCTTCGCGACGAAAAGAACGATGCCGAGCAATTGCCGCAGATGCGCGCCTATATCCTCGACGGTCCGAGGCCCGCGGTCAGGCGCAATGAAGACCCGGGCCGCTGGATCGCCAAGGACGTCTGGACCACGCCGGAAATGCGGACCTTCGCGGTTTCGAGCGAGGGAGGCCTGGCGGCCGGTTCCCCATCCAGGCGCGGGATCGGCGACGTTTACCTGCGTTCGCCGCTCGATACCGGCACTGCTGCCGGTGAGTATTTCACGCTGAAACCCGACGCCGAGATGCCCGGCGACCAGCGCATCGACGATGCGGGCTCGCTCACTTTCGACACGCACCCGCTGCTCGAGGCGGAGGACTATCTCGGCCAGCCTGTGCTCGACCTCGAGCTTTCCTGCAGTGCCGAAACCGCCAATCTCGCCGCGCGTATCGTCGATGTCCATCCGGACGGAACGTCGACCCGCGTCGCCTTCGGCGTTCTCAACCTGGCGCACCGCAACGGCAATGCCAAGCCGGTGCCGATGGAGAAGAACCGCAAGACGCGCGTCACGCTGGTGCTCGATGCCTGCGGCTACCGCTTCCGTGCCGGCCACCGCATCCGGCTGTCGCTGTCGACATCCTACTGGCCGATCATCCTGCCGTCGCCGACCGATCCGGGCGTCACGATCGACACGGCCAGCGTCTCGCTTTCCCTGCCGCTTCTCGGCGACCATCGCGAGATCGTCGTGCCGCAGCCGGCCAATCCCGACCCGTTGCCGCACTATATCGAGCATTCACCGGCCGAAACGCGCCGCATCGTCGAACGCGACATGACCAAGGGCCGGACGCATTATCGGATCTACGAGAATACCGGCCTCGTCGAGCATCCCGGCACCGGCAATGCGACGCAGGACATCCGCGACGAAACCTGGACGATCGCACCGGACGATCCGCACTCCATCACGGGCGTTTCGACCTGGACCTGCATCGCTCGGCGTGGGCAGCAATCGCTGAAGACCGTCTCGACCTCCCGCCTCGGCTGTACGGAAACCGAGTGGATCACCTCCGCCAAGGTCGAGGCTTTCGAGGATGAAACGAAGATCTTCGAGAAGACCTTCGAGAAGCGGATCCGGCGGGATTTCATGTGAGGGATCGGCGCGCGACCGCCCCTCATCCGCCTGCCGGCACCTTCTCCCCGTTTTGACGCGTTTTGACGGGGACTCGGGAAGACGTCTCTATGCCCCTCTCCCCGATCTTGCGTACGGGGAGAGGTTCAAACTCACTGCGTTCAGTTGTCCCTGCGGCTGAGCGTCTGCAACACTTCGACGGCCCTTTTCGCGTCCGCCGCGGGCACGAAGATGTGGTCGTGGTAATAGGCCGCCACCACATTGGCGCTGATGCCCGCCTGCGTCAGTGCGCCGGAAACCGCCGCCGTCAGTCCTACGGCTTCGAGTGCGGAATGGACGCTGAGCGTAATCAGCCGCAGCACCGGTCCATAGGAAAGTCCCGCCGCCTCGGCACGGGCCCGCTCGAGGATGAGCGTAATCCCCTCATTTTCGCGAAAGGTTCCGATCGGCTCAAGCGCGAACCAGGCCGCAGCGCGACCTTCAACCGTGCAATAGACATACTCGCCGTCATGCAGCATCGGCTCCATCTCTGCCAGCAGTCGCTTGAGATCCGTCTCGCCGCTCATCGCCGCCTCAAGCCGTACCGGCCAATCTCGCCACAGCTTGCACCAGACGGGCGAAGCCCTCCTGTGCGCCGGGGCTCATGCGGCGCGCCCGGAGCCAGGAATGGACCATCTGCGGCTCTTCCCGGTAGGTGACGTCCACGCCCGCCTGGGCGAGCCGGGCTGCATAGGCGCGCGCATCGTCGCGCAACGGATCGAAATGGGCGCCGGAAACATAGGCCGGGGGAAGCCCGGACAGGTCCGCGGCCTTCAGCGGGTGCGCAAAGGGTTGATCCGCCGGTGCCTTCAGCACCTCGCGGTAATAGTCGACGTCGGCGGTGGAAAGCAGCGGCGCCTCGGCCATCTCGATATAGGAGCCGCGCGTCAGATCGCCGCCGAGGCCGGGATAGATCAGGACCTGGCCGACGATGCCGGCGAGCCCCTCAGCCTTCGCCTTCAGTACGATACCGGCTGACAGGTTGCCGCCGGCACTGTCGCCGGCGACGACGAGCGGGCGCCCATCGGCAAGAAGCGCTCCCAGCACGTCGTAGCAGTCTTCGAAGGCTGCGGGCCATAGATGTTCGGGGGCAAGGCGATAGTCCACCGACACCAGCTCGACCCGTGCACCATGGGCAAGCTCGGCGCAGATCGCATCGTGGCTCTCAAGCGAGCCGACGACGAAGCCGCCGCCATGGATATAGAAGACGCGCGTCTCGCTCGCGACCTCCGCCGGACGGTAGTACCGCACCGGAATTCGCCCAGCCACCCGCTCGTCCCGCCGGGTCAGCCCTTCGGGAGACGGCGCGTCGAACTCGGCGCAGAGTGCATCATACCATTGCCGTTGCTGCTCGACGGAGGCATTGACCGCATCGGCGGGATAGAACGCCTCGCAACGTTCGTGAAAGGCGCGAATCCCCGCTTCCGTCGGCATTGGCTTTGTCGTTTTCGAATCCATCCTGTTCCCCCTCACCGCACCTTAACAGCGTCGCGCCGGCGTGCACGACGAAATGCGTCAGCCCTGCTGCCGTTCACGCCGTGCTTGCGTTCCCTGCGGCGCACGGTGTTAATTCGCACATGGCATTCACACTCCGGCAATTGCAATATTTCGTCGCCGTCGCCGAGCAGGGCTCGGTCACCCGCGCGGCGCAGAACCTCTCCATCTCTCAATCATCGATCACCGAGGCAATCAAGGAGCTCGAAACCGATCTCGGCGTCGAGCTCTTCGACCGGCACCCCCGCGGCCTTGCGATCACCCATAACGGGCATCAGTTTCTGCGCCACGCGACCAAGATCCTCGCCGATGTCTCCGATGCGCGGCGCAGCTTCTCCGACAGCCGCGAGGAACGCGGTGGCAAGCTCAATCTCGGCGTCACGTCCCTCGTCGCCGGCTACGTGCTCTCCGACCTGCTTGCGCGCTACCGCCGCGCCTGCCCCGGCGTGGAGGTGAGCGCCATCGAGGACAATGGCTCCTATCTCGAGCACCTCCTGATCGGCGGCGAGCTCGACGTCGCCGTGATGGTCATCTCGAATCTGCGCGACCGCATGGCGCTGCAGGCGGAAATCCTCGAAACCTCTCCTTACCGCCTGTGGCTGCCGATCGGCCATCCGCTCGTCAGCGCCGGCATCGCGCTTCTGCCTGACCTCGTCTACCGCCCCTGGTCGCTCGAAGGCGACCGGATCGAAAGCCGCGATGTTTCCGGGGCGCTGCCGGTGGTGCAGGTCGGCATGGTCTGGCGCAAGGGTTCGAGCCTGCCACAGTCCGCGCGCGATTTCGTCGGCGTCGCCGAAGCGCTGCGCAGCGCCCGCCCGCGATGAACTCAGATATCGGAAATACCGATATCGGCATTCTGATTAATGAATTTGCGAATACGGAGAAACCAAGGCACGCTTCGATCCGGGAACAAAGCCGCTAACGGCATGAAACTGGGGAGACTTCCGATGAAGCAGATCCTGAAATCCTGCACCGCACTTACCCTGTCGCTCGGCCTCGCCGCCCCTGCGCTGGCGCAGGAGCCGCTGAAAGAGCTCGGTCAGAGCGAAGGTGCGCTCTCGATCGTCGCCTGGGCGGGCTATATCGAGCGCGGCGAGACCGACAAAAATTACGACTGGGTCACCGATTTCGAGAAGAAGACCGGTTGCAAGGTCAGCGTCAAGACGGCGGCCACCTCCGACGAAATGGTCGCGCTGATGAACGAAGGCGGTTTCGACCTGGTGACCGCCTCCGGAGACGCATCGCTGCGCCTCGTCGCTGGAAAGCGCGTCCAGCCGATCAATACCGATCTCATCCCCAGCTGGAAGACGATCGACGAGCGCATGCAGAACGCGCCGTGGCACACCGCCAACGGCGTCCACTACGGCACCCCCTATGTCTGGGGCCCGAACGTGCTGATGTACAATACCGAAGCCTTCAAGGATCAGCCGCCGAAGAGCTGGAAAGTCGTTTTCGAGGAAATGACGCTGCCCGACGGCAAGTCCAACAAGGGCCGCGTCCAGGCCTATGACGGCCCGATCCATGTCGCGGACGCCGCCAACTACCTGATGGCGCACAAGCCCGATCTCGGCATCAAGGATCCTTACGAGCTCAACGAAGATCAGTACAAGGCCGCACTCGATCTGTTGCGCACCCAGCGCACCCTCGTCGGCCGCTACTGGCACGACGCGATGATCCAGATCGACGACTTCAAGAACGAGGGCGTCGTCGCCTCCGGCTCCTGGCCCTTCCAGGTCAACCTGATGCAGGCCGAGAAGCAGCCGATCGCCTCCGTCATCCCGGAAGAAGGCGTGACGGGCTGGGCCGATACGACAATGCTGCATGCCGACAGCGAGCATCCGAACTGCGCCTATATGTGGATGGAGCATTCGCTCTCGCCGAAGGTCCAGGGAGATGTATCCGCCTGGTTCGGTGCCAACCCCTCCGTCGGTGCCGCCTGCAAGGGCAACGAGCTTCTGACCGACGAAGGTTGCAAGACCAACGGCTACGACGACTTCGAGAAGGTCAAGTTCTGGAAGACGCCGGTGACGAAATGCGAAAGCCAGGGCGAGTGCGTGCCCTATCATCGCTGGGTCTCCGACTATATCGGTGTGATCGGCGGGCGGTAAGCCCTGCCTTCAGCGCAAGCGTTTGCCCCTCACCCTACAGCGCCGCGCGTCTTATGAGACGCGCAAAGGTCGCTGTAGCACTTTGATCTGCTGCATGTTTTTGTCCTTTAATCGGATGCGATTAAAGGAAACATGCAGTAGCCCTCTCCCCGCAGGCGGAAAGGGGACGAGTAAGCCGCGCCCGCTCGATGAAATGAAGCCCGAGAGGGAGCCCCGAGTCGCCTTCTCCCCGCAAGCGGGGAGAAGGTGGCGGCAGCCGGATGAGGGGCCGAAATCTCGCCGAAATCTCCTGGAGTATCGCAATGAACGCCGCCGTCCTCTTCGACAATGTTTCCCGCTATTTCGGCGCCGTGCGTGCCGTCGATCGCGTGAACCTCGAGATCGCCGAGGGCGAGTTCTTCGCGATGCTCGGTCCATCGGGCTCGGGCAAGACCACCTGCCTGAGGCTGATGGCAGGGTTCGAGCAGCCGACCGGAGGCCACATCGAGATCTTCGGCGAGACCGCCGAAGGCGTGCCGCCCTACCGGCGCAGCGTCAACACCGTCTTCCAGGACTACGCCCTCTTCCCGCATCTCTCCATTCTCGACAACGTCGCCTACGGCCTGATGGTCAAGGGCGTCGGACGCGAGGAGCGCCGCAGGGCGGCCGAGGATGCGCTCGCCATGGTGAAGCTTCCGGGCTACGGCACGCGCCGGCCCGGACAGCTTTCCGGCGGCCAGCGCCAGCGCGTGGCGCTCGCCCGCGCGCTCGTCAACAAGCCGAAGGTTCTGCTTCTCGACGAGCCGTTGGGCGCGCTCGATCTGAAGCTGCGCGAACAGATGCAGGAGGAATTGAAGACGCTGCAGAAGTCGTTGGGCATCACCTTCGTCTTCGTCACCCATGATCAGGGCGAAGCGCTCTCGATGGCCGACAGGATCGCCGTCTTCAACGAGGGCCGTATCCAGCAACTGGGAAGCCCGGAGGAGGTCTACAACCGTCCGCAGACCCGTTTCGTCGCCGATTTCGTCGGCTCCTCCAACGTGCTTTCCGAGGACCTCTGCCGCCGACTGGGGCTGAAGGCTTCCTTCGCGAGCCTGCGCCCGGAGGCTGTGGCCATTGCGCCGCCGAGCGACGGAGTGCTGAGCCTTTCCGGCACTGTCGCTTCGCAGAGCTTCCTCGGCGCCACCAACCGAATCCTGATCGACGTCGAGGGTGCCCGCATCGCCGTGGCGAGCCCGGCGGCGCGTGGCGTTCCAGCGGTCGGCAGTCCGGTCACGATCAGCTTCGCCGCGCACGACCTCCACCCGATGGAGGACGCATGACGATCGTCGCCGAAAGCATCATGCTTCCGCAACGCCGCAGCACGGCGGGCCGCCTCTCGGATTTCTTCTGGCGGCACCCGCATGTGCTGCTTGCGATCTTTCTCGCACCCCCGCTCCTCTGGCTCGGGATCGTCTATCTCGGTTCGCTCTTCGCGCTGCTTCTGCAGAGCTTCTTCTCGATCGACGACTTCTCCGGGCTCATAAATTACGAGTTCACGCTCGCCACCTATCGGCAGCTCTTGAGCGAATCCAATCTCGACATCATCATCCGCACCGTCTCGATGGCCGCTCTGGTGACGCTCGTCTCGGCGCTCATTGCCTTTCCGATCGCCTATTACGCCGCCCGCTACGCGCGGGGGAAATGGAAGGCGCTCTTCTATCTCGCCGTCATGCTGCCGCTCTGGTCGAGCTATCTCGTCAAGATCTATGCCTGGAAGCTGATCCTCGCAAAGGAAGGCATCCTGACCTGGTTCTTCGGAAAGCTGAACCTTCTCTGGCTGATCGATGCCTGGCTCTCTCTTCCCGTCGTCGGCGGCAATTCGCTGTCCGTCAGCTATACGGGCACCTTCATCGTCTTCGTCTATGTCTGGATGCCGTTCATGATCCTGCCCATCCAGGCGGCGCTCGAGCGCGTGCCGGCCAATCTGATCGAAGCTTCGTCGGACCTCGGCGGAACGCCCGCCCAGACCTTCCGCCATGTGCTCTTTCCGCTGGCGCTGCCGGGCATCGTCGCCGGATCGATCTTCACCTTCTCGCTGACGCTCGGCGACTACATCATCCCGCAGATCGTCGGCTCCTCGCGGCTCTTCATCGGTCAGGCGGTCTACGCGCAGCAGGGCACCGCCGGAAACATTCCGCTCGCCGCCGCCTTCACGGTCGTGCCGATCGTCATCATGGGCGCCTATCTCTGGATGGCCAAACGCATGGGGGCCTTCGATGCGCTCTGAGAAGGCGAACTCCGCTCCATTGGGTCTGAAGATCGCGGCCGCCGCCGGCCTCGCCTTCATGCATCTGCCGATCCTGCTGATCTTTCTCTACGCCTTCACGACCGAGGAGAAGAGCTACCAGTTTCCGCCGCCGGGGCTGACCACGCAATGGTTCGCCGTCGCCTGGAACCGGCCGGATGTCTGGGCGGCGCTGACGCTCTCCGTCAAGGTCGCCTCGATCGCGACGGCGGTAGCCCTCGTCCTCGGCACCCTCTGCGCCGCTGCCGTCAGCCAGACCCGTTTCTTCGGCCGCGAGACGATCTCGCTCCTCGTCATCCTCCCGATCGCGCTTCCCGGCATCATCACCGGCATTGCGCTGCGCTCCGCCTTCTCCATGGCCGACATCCCCTTCTCCTTCTGGACGATCGTGCTCGGCCACGCGACCTTCTGCATCGTCGTCGTCTACAACAATGCGGTCGCCCGCTTCCGCCGCATTTCCGGCTCGCTGATCGAGGCTTCCATGGATCTCGGCGCCGACGGTTTCCAGACCTTCCGCTACGTGATCCTGCCGAATATCGGCACGGCCCTGCTTGCCGGAGGCATGCTCGCTTTCGCGCTTTCCTTCGACGAGGTGATCGTCACGACCTTCACGGCCGGGCAGCAATCGACCCTGCCGATCTGGATGCTGGAAGAGCTGATCCGCCCGCGCCAGCGCCCGGTTACCAACGTCGTCGCCATGGTCGTCGTGATGGCCACCTTCCTGCCGATCCTCGGCGCCTATTACCTGACCCGCGACGGCGACCAGATCGCCGGCGCCGGCAAATGACATTTCGCACTTGAAGGGAGAACAGACATGGACACCCAGCTCTTGATCGGATCGCGCTTCGAAGCCGGAACCGAGGCCGAGGAACACATCCTCAATCCGCGGACGGGCGCCGGGATCATCGACATCGCGGAGGCCTCCCACGCGCAGATCGACGCCGCCGTCGACGCTGCCGAGCGCGCCTTCGTCGGCTGGTCGCAGACGACGCCGGCCGAACGCTCCAACGCCCTTTTGAAGATCGCCGATGCGATCGAGAAAGAAGCCGACGAATTCGCCGCGCTGGAGGCGCTGAACTGCGGCAAGCCGATCAATGCGGTGAAGAACGACGAGTTGCCCGCGATCATCGATTGCTGGCGCTTCTTCGCCGGTGCGGTGCGCAATCTGCATGCGCCGGCGGCTGGCGAATATCTGCCGGGCCACACGTCGATGATCCGCCGCGATCCGATCGGCATCGTCGGCTCGATCGCGCCGTGGAACTATCCCCTGATGATGATGGCCTGGAAGCTGGCGCCGGCGATCGGCGGCGGCAACACCGTTGTCTTCAAGCCATCCGAACAGACGCCGCTGACGGCGCTGAAACTTGCGCGGCTGATCGCCGACATTCTCCCCGAAGGCGTCGTCAACGTCATCACCGGCCGCGGCGAGACCGTCGGCAACGCGCTGATCAACCATCCGAAGGTCGGCATGGTATCGATCACCGGCGACATCGCCACCGGCAAGAAGGTGCTCGCGGCCGCCGCCAAGACGGTAAAGCGCACCCATCTCGAGCTCGGCGGCAAGGCGCCGGTCATCGTCTATGACGACGCCGACCTCGAGGCGGTCGTCAACGGGATCCGCACCTTCGGCTACTACAATGCCGGTCAGGACTGTACCGCCGCCTGCCGCATCTATGCCGAAGCCGGCATCTACGAGAAGCTCGTCGCCGACCTCACCTCGGCGGTCTCCACAATCCGCTACAATCTCGACGACGACACTGAAAACGAGATCGGTCCGCTGATCTCCAGGCGCCAGCGCGACCGCGTGGCAAGCTTCGTCGAAAGGGCCGCCGACCAGAAGCACATCGAGATCACCACCGGCGGCCGCACGGGCAGCGACCAAGGCTTCTTCTTCCAGCCGACGGTCGTCGCGGGCGCCACTCAGGAGGACGAGATCGTCCGCCGCGAAGTCTTCGGCCCGGTCGTCTCCGTCACGCGCTTCACCGGCAAGGACGATGCCGTGGCCTGGGCGAACGACAGCGATTACGGCCTCGCCTCATCGGTCTGGACGAAGGACATCAGCAAGGCGATGAGGGCCGCGTCCCGTCTCCAATATGGCTGCACCTGGATCAACACACATTTCATGCTGACCAACGAAATGCCGCATGGCGGCATCAAACAGTCCGGCTATGGCAAGGACATGTCGGTCTATGCGCTGGAGGACTACACCGCCGTCCGGCACATCATGATCAATCACGGCTAGAGGCCGGCCCCTCATCCGCCTGCCGGCACCTTCTCCCCGCAAGCGGGGCGAAGGAGACTCGAGGCACCCTTCCGCTCTTACTTTCATCGAGCGCGCGGCCTACTCGTCCCCCTCGCCTCGCTCGCGGGGCGAGGATTAGTCCTCGGGTTAAACCCGAGGAGAGGGGCAACAGCGGGCTCCGACGCACGCACCCGCACGCTGCTGTTGCACATTTCCCACAATATCCTGAACATGACTCAAAAAGTCATGAAAACGGCTTGCGTTCAGCATAATCATGAGTGATTAGCTCACCTTATCAAATATAATGATTAAGGTTGCGTCGCATGCCCTCGAAATCCGCCCTCCGCCTGCCGTTGATCCGCCTTGCCCTCGCCGGCACGTCGGCCCTTGCCCTCGTCGCTACCGCACAGGCGCAGGAAGCAGAGCAGGAGACCGTTTCCAATGGCGACTCCACCGCCCTCGAAACATTGGTGGTCAACGGCAGCGGCGGGGTCATCACCGCCGAGGGCTATGTCGGAACCAGCAGCGCCACGGGAGCGAAGATTGACACCCCATTCCTGGAGACACCGCAGTCGATCTCGACGGTGACCGAACAGCAGTTGAAGGATCGCAATCCGCAGACGCTGCTGGAGACGCTCGCCTATACGCCCGGCACGCGCGTCGGAGCCTACGGCTTCGATCCCCGTTTCGATGCGTTCTTCGTCCGCGGTTTCGACGTGACCTATAGCGGCGTATTCCGTGACAATCTGCGCCAACCGGCCGCCGTGGACTCGATCTTCAAGAACGAGCCCTACGGGTTGGAAGGCGTTTCGATCCTGCGCGGCCCCTCCTCTGCCCTTTACGGCGCAACCGGAGCGGGCGGCCTTTACAACCTCATCACCAAGCGGCCGACTGAGGACACGCTCAGAGAGGTGCAGGTTCAATATGGCAGCCACGACCGATATCAGGGCCAGTTCGACTTTTCAGGTCCAGTGAATGAGAACGACCCTGTCTATTACCGCCTGACCGGTTTGTTGCGCGATGCCGACACCGAACAGGTTGGCCTCGCAGACGACCGTGCCTATATCGCGCCGGCCTTCACCTGGAAGCCGGACGAAGACACGAAGCTGACCGTTCTCGGCGAGTATTCGCGCACCAATTCGGGGGGCACGGCAACTTATTACAACGACCCGCTCACCGGCGAAGCAACCGACATATTTGCCGGCAATCCTGACTTCAACGACTCGGTACAGAAGCAGGGGCGTGTCGGCTATGAGTTCGAGCACCGGCTGAACGACACCTTTGTCTTCCGCCAGAACGCGCGCGTGTCCACTCTGAACATCGACGCGGACTGGGCCTTTGCCTATGCGCCGAACGCTGCCGATCCGACATTGCTCGACAGCAGCGCAGGCACATATGACGAGCGGCTGACCGCGTTCGTGATCGACAACCAGCTCGAAGCCAAATTCGACACGGGCGCCATCGAGCATACGCTGCTTGCCGGCGTCGATTATACGAAGCTGCGTTTCCGTGCGCTCGACGGGCGCGGCGTGTCGCCGCCGCTCGATACCAAGAATCCGACGCAGGGGCGTCCGGTCGACCCGATCGATTTCAATACGCGCACGGTCCAGGACCAGTGGCAGCTCGGTACCTACCTGCAGGACCAGATCCGTTACGACGCCTGGACATTGACTGTGGGCGGTCGCTACGACTGGGTCTCTACCGATACGGATACCACGGATCTCGCCACCGATTCGCTGACGACGGTTTCTCAGAAGGACAAGGAGTTCTCCGGCCGCATAGGGCTCACATACCAGACCGACTTCGGCCTCGCCCCCTATATAAGCTACTCGACGGCGTTCACGCCCAATGCCGGCATCAACAGGGAAACGAACCAGCCCTTTAAGCCGACCGAGAGCGAGCAGCAGGAAATCGGCGTCAAATACCTTCTGCCGAACAGCAACACGCTGATCACCGCCGCGCTCTTCAACATCGATCAGAAGAATGGCCTCTATCTCGAAGCCTCCGGCGATACCGCTATCCAGGTACAGCGGGGAAAACTGCGTTCGCGCGGTTTTGAGATCGAAGCGAATACCAGCCTTGACAACGGCCTTTCGCTTATAGCTTCTTACGCCTATACCGATGTGAAGATCATTCAGGGTCCTTCAGGCACGATTGGAAACTATGTCTCGTCCGCTCCACAGCACATGGCGTCGATTTGGGCCCATTATACATTGCCGGAAGATGGTCCTTTTTACGGGTTCAGCCTGGGTGGAGGCGCGCGTTTCGTCGGATCAAGTTACGGCAACGACGAAAACACCTTCAAGAATAGTTCGCGTGTTCTCTTCGATGCTTCCGTCGGCTACGACTTCGCAGCGATCGACCAGAAATATGAGGGTCTGCATCTGCAGGTGAATGCCACCAATCTGTTCGACCGCCGCGAGGCCGTGTGCACCGCCGGCTACTGCCATCGCGATCAGGGCCGCACCGTTATCGGCTCGCTGCGCTATAACTGGTAAGCGACATGACAACAGCCGGGCATGAAAGCATGGCGGCAATCGACGAGCCGAAAGGTCTGTCGGCGGCCTTTGCGGGACCGCATGCCTGGTGCAACGAGAAGATGATGCTGTCGGAGAATCTTTCCGACGGCATTCCGCTGTCCGACTTCTTCGCCTCCGGCGCCTTCGACCGGACGCTCTCGCACTATGCCGGGGCCTCCGGCGGCACGGACCGCCGCGCCGTGGCCTCCATGTGGTCGCTCTATTATTTCTCCGCCCTGACCATCCCCTATGTCGTCGCCCGGGTGCTGGACCACCAGGCGCTGCCGGCGGATTTCGACCAGATGACGGTGGCGCTCTCCGACGACGGACTGCCCCGCGCCTTCGGGGTCGCGACTGCAGGTCAGTGGCGCGACGATGACGGGCGTGACATCTTCGCCCTGATCGGCTCGCTCGTGGACGAGCACCTTGCCAAAGTGGTGCCGCATCTCAAGGCGGTTGGCGGCATATCGCCCAGGCTCGCCTGGAACAATGCCGCCGTTTACATCGATTATGCGCTTCGAACCGCCGGGACCGACCCCATGAGCGACCAGGCCGATGCGATGGTCGGTCGCCGGCTGATGCCCAACGGCGCTCCCAATCCTTTCTTCGACTGTCTGCGCCAGGAGGAAGAGGACGGGACGCGCGTCTGCCGGCGCAAGATCTGCTGCCTGAGATATCTCCTCCCGGGCATCCCGAGCTGCGGCAGCCTCTGCGCCCTTCCAAGCCAAAGGAAACAATAGCCTTGTCTCGTCTGCTGCTCTGCCGCCGAAGCCTCGTTCGCGTCCTTGCCTTCCTGGCGATCGCCTTCTCGCCGCTCGTCGCGCTGGCGCAGGCACAATGGCCGATGACGGTCACCGACGCCGTCGGACGACAGGTTACGATCCCCGCACCGCCCAAAGCGGTACTGCTCGGCACGGGCTTCAATCTCGTGGCCCTTTCGCTCATTCATCCGGACCCGGTAAGCCTTCTCGCAGGCTGGTCCGGCGACATGAAGGGCGACAATCCCGAGATATACGAAAGCTATCTGCGCAAGTTCCCGAAGCTCGCCGATGTGCCGCTGATCGACGACGGAAGCGGCCCTGGGCTCTCCTTCGAGACCATCCTGACGCTCAAGGCCGATCTTGCCGTCCTCGCCAACTGGCAGGCGGACACCGAGGCGGGCCGGCGCGCGATGGAATATCTCGAAAGCACCGGCGTGCCGGTCATCGTCGTCGACTTCAACAACGAGGTGCTCAAGAACACGCCGGACAACATGCGTCTCCTCGGCAAGGTCTTCGAGAGAGAAGAACAGGCGGAAGACTTCGCCCGCTTCTACGAGGAGCGTCTTGCCCGGATTCGCGAGCGCGTTGCCGGGAGTTCCGAGCCGGGGCCGAAAGTTCTCATGGAAGCTTTCCCGGCGCCCGACCGTTGCTGCTGGGCCTATGGGGTCGGCGGCCTCGGCGAGTTCATCGCCATCACCGGCAGCCGCAACATCGCCGAGGGCGCATTGCCGCGTCCGGGCGGCATGATGAACGCGGAAGCGGTGATGGCCGAGAATCCGGATGTCTATATCGCCACCTCGTCGCCCGGCGGCAAATACAGCGGCTTTTCGATCGGCCCCGGCGTCACGGCGGAAGAGGCGGAAACAACCCTGACCGAATCCGTGGACAAGCCGGTGATGGCGAGCATAGCCGCCGTTCGCAACGGGCGTGTCCACGGCCTCTGGAATTTTTTCAACGCCGTTCCGCTGAACATCGTCGCGGCGGAGGCCTTCGCCTCGTGGCTGCGCCCCGATCTCTTTCCCGATGTCGATCCCGCCGCCACGCTCGCCGAGATCAACCGGCGTTTCGCGGCGGTACCTTTCGAAGGTTCCTATTGGATAAGCTTGAAGAAATGAGCTTCGGCTGAGTGTTGCGGCCTCTGCGAGGCAGAAGGGTCGAGGCAGGCGCGAACGATTGCCAGCGCCGCGCGTCCCTATATAAGGTTCTCCCAGGAGGATCTTCATGGCATGGCTGATTGCGTTACCGTTGGGCTTGGCGATCGTGTATCTCGCGGCTCGTTACGGTCGCTTCCGCAGCTGGATCGAACCGGTTCTTTCGATTGCGGTCGCGCTCGCCCTCAGCGCCGCCTTCCTCGTCTGGCTGAACGAGAGTGCTCCGGACGAGGTCCCAGCGCCTGCTCCGGACCAGCCTGAAACCGGGCTCACCGCCGACGATATCGTGCTCGAGAATATGACTGTCGAGCCAAGCCAGACGAGGCGCAGCTATCGCGTTCGCGGCACTGCCGCCAATGCGTCGGACTTGGCGCTCGAATATTTCCGCTTGACCGTAACGCTCGAGGATTGCCCGCAGGACGCCTGCAGGCACATCGGCGACGACACCGCGCTCATCCTGCTGAGAGTGCCGGGCGGCCAGAGCCGCCCGTTCGAGACGTTCCTCACCTTTCCCTTCCGACCGGATGAAGCGCCGACCGCTCCGAAATGGAGCTATAGGGTGAGTGAGGTCAGGGGCTCGAGCCGACGGTGATTTACGACGGTCTCGCCTGCATCCGCCCCTCATCCGCCTGCCGGCACCTCCTCCCCGCAAGCGGGGCGAAGGGACGCACGGCGCCGACCCATTCCACCTCACCGCTGCTGGAGGTCGTCCCCTCTCCCCGCCTGCGGGAAGAGGGCTCTCCTCGGGTTAAACCCGAGGAGAGGGGGCAAATCGCTGCCACTAAACGCATGAACAATCGTCTCAGCAATAGATCCCGAACCGCTCCCGTATCGCCCGGTCGACCTCCGTCGCGATCAGCGACGGAGCGGCATCGGCGAGGATGCGGTTCTTCCTCTCGATGGCACGGGCGACGAGATCCGGCCGGCCGATCTCGACCCATTCCTTCGGGCTCGTGCGGTCGGCCACCGCCGGATAGATATATTCCGTCTGCATCAGGCCGAGCGTCTGCGGATGGCCGAGATAGTGGCCGGGGCCGTCGAGGCAGACCGAACGCATGGTTTCGAGCGAAACCGAATCCTCGGTGACATCGATGCCGCGGATGCAGCGCTGCACCTGGCCCAGCAAGTCGTCTCCGAGCACCAGCGACTCCAGGCAGAAGCCGAGGAGCGATGCATGCATGCCGACCGCCTCGTACACCATGTTGAGCCCAGAGAGCCCAGCCATCACGTTGGAGATCGCCTGTTCCCAGCCGGCCTGCATGTCGGGAAGCTTCGCATCCGCAATGCCGGCGGCGGCGCCGCCAGGCAGGCGATAGAATTGGTGCATCTGCGCGCAGCCGGCCGTCAGCAATGCCTGTTCGCCGGAGCCGCCGGACATGGCGCCGGTCCTCAGATCGGAGACGAACGGCCAGGTGCCGAAGACGGCCGGATGGCCGGGCGAAAGCGCATTGACGTAGACGACGCCTGCAAGGCACTCGGCAACCGCCTGAACGATGGCGGTCGCGAGCGGCGCCGGGGCAGTCGCCCCCGCCTGTCCGGCGGATAGCAGCAGGACGGGCATGCCGCC
Source organism: Ensifer sp. R1-3 (assembly GCF_056739175.1). Classification (NCBI taxonomy): domain Bacteria; kingdom Pseudomonadati; phylum Pseudomonadota; class Alphaproteobacteria; order Hyphomicrobiales; family Rhizobiaceae; genus Ensifer; species Ensifer sp. R1-3. The sequence goes on along the minus strand of NZ_CP096515.1, from coordinate 333,134 downwards.
ACGGATGCACTTCTCCATGGTGATGCAGCTTTCCTCGGCGAATTTCATCGGCGGCACGACGAAGCAGTTCGAGTTCGAAACGAAGGGCCGCGCCCGCCACTTGTCCTCGCCGCCCGCGATCATGTGGATGAGATCGAAGCAGCCCTCCACATGCGAGGGATCGGAGAAGCTCGTCCCGACATGCTTCGTCGTTCCGGCGCAGCAGGCATAGAGCGTGTTGATGTCCATCAGGAAATTGTCGGAAACGTCCCGGCAGACCATGGCTCGCTGGAAGAAATGGACATTGTCCAGGTGATGGACGAGTTGCGCCGCATTCAGGAGGTCCTTGGCGGTCGATTCCCGGTATTCGCGCTTCTCGACGTCGACCACGTGCACCGCCGCGCCGGCCGTACCGTAATAGACGCGCGTGCCGCTGAGTTCGAGGTCCTGTTTCGGATCACGCGCGTAAAGGGTGATGTCGCGCGCGGCGATGGCCAGCATGTCCTCCACCAGTGCACGCGGGAAGCGGAGTCGTCCATCCTCGCCGAGGATGGCCCCGGCGCCGGTCATGATCTCGACGCCGGATTGCGGCGCGTTGGCAAGGCCGATCTGTTCCAGCGCATCGAGCGCCGCCTCGTGAATCCGTCTGACGTTGGCCTCCGTCAGCGGCTTGTACTGTCCGCCGGAAAGGCCCGGACGGACGGGGCGGATGTTTTCGGCAAGCGGCGACGAACGAAGCGCAACGCGCGCCGCCCGTCCGCCGGACCGTCTCGAACCCGCAACTGCGCATTCCTCAGCCATCATTCATCTCCCAATGGCGCTGTCGTCGTCTTGTTCTTTGCCACTCTCCTCGGGTTTAGCGCGAGGATGAGGGGCAGTCTTTTTCAGGCCCGCACCCGCTCCGCCTTCGGGTCGTACATCGGCTTCAGCGAAGCCTCGGCCTTGACCCGCGTTCCGGCGATTTCGATCTCGTAGGCCGAAGCCAGCACATCGGCTTCGCTTTCACCCTTGCACGCCACATAGCCGAGCCCGATCGCACCCCCGAGATGGTGGCCGTAATTGCCCGAGGTGATCGTGCCGACGATCTCTCCGTCGCGCACGATCGCTTCGTTGTGGAAGAGCAACGGCTCCGGATCGGAAAGCCGGAACTGCACCAGCCGGCGCGAAAGTCCGTTGTCGCGCTTTGCAAGCACCGCCTCACGTCCGATGAACTCGCCTTTTCCGGGCTTCACCGCAAAGCCGAGCCCCGCTTCGAGCACATGATCCTCGTCGGTGATATCGTGGCCGAAATGCCGGAAGGCTTTCTCGATCCGGCAGCTATCGAGCGTATGAAGTCCACAGAGCTTCAGCCCGACATCGGCCCCCGCCAGTTCCAGCGTCTCGAACACATGCGCCGCCTGATCGGTGGAGACGTAAAGCTCCCACCCGAGTTCGCCGACATAGGTGACGCGGTGGGCGCGGGCGAGGCCCATCCCGATCTCGATCTCGCGGGCGGTGGCGAAGGGGTGCGCCTCGTTGGAGAAATCGTTCGGGCTCACCTTCTGCATGAGCTCGCGTGCCCTTGGCCCCATGACGCAGAGCACGCTTTCAGCAGCGGTGACGTCGGTGATCACCACGAACTCGTCGCGCACATGTTTTCGCAGCCAGGCAAGATCGCGCTGCAGCGTGGCCCCCGGCACGACGAGGAAGAAGGCGGTCTGCGAAAGCCGCGTGACGGTCAGGTCGCTCTCGATGCCGCCGCAGGCGTTCAGCATCTGGGTGTAGACAACACGGCCGGGGTCGACATTCATCTCATTGGCGCAAAGCCGCTGCAGGAAAGCCAGCGCATCGCGGCCTTCGACGCGGATCTTGCCGAAGGAGGTCATGTCGAAAAGGCCAACCCCGCTGCGGACGGCGAGATGCTCTTCCCGCTGGTTTTCGAACCAGTTCTGCCGTTTCCACGAATAGCGGTATTCGCGCTCCTGGCCGTCCCTTGCGAACCAGTTTGCCCGCTCCCATCCGGCGACCTCACCGAAAACGGCTCCGCGCGCCTTCAGTTGTTCGTGGATCGGCGAGCGGCGAACGCCGCGGGCGGTCGCCATCTGGCGATAGGGAAAATGATCGGCGTAAAGCAGACCCAGCGTTTCGCTGACCCGTTCCTTCAGGTAGGAACGGTTCTTCTGGAAGGGCTGCGCCCGGCGGATATCGACCTCCCAGAGATCGAAGGGCGGCTCGCCGTCGTTCATCCACTGCGCCAGCGCCATGCCGGCGCCTCCCGAGGAGACGATCCCGATCGAATTGTAGCCGGCTGCCACCCAGTAGCCCTTGAGTTCCGGCGCCTCGCCCAGATAGTAACGGTCGTCGGGCGTGAAGCTTTCCGGGCCGTTGAAGAAGGTGTGGATGCCGGCCGTCTCCAGCATCGGCATGCGGTTGACGGCCATTTCGAGGATCGGGGCGAAATGGTCGAAGTCCTCCGGCAGCTGGTCGAAACAGAAATCCTCGCGGATGCCTTCCATGCCCCAGGGCTTCGCCTTGAGCTCGAAGGCGCCGATCAGCATCTTGCCGGCATCTTCCTTGTAGTAGGTGCACTCGTCGGGCACGCGCAGCACCGGCAGGCGGCCGAGACCAGGTATCGCCTCGGTGACGATATAGAAGTGCTCGCAGGCGTGCAGCGGCACGGTGACGCCCGATTGCCGGGCAAGCTCCCTGCCCCACATGCCGGCGCAGTTGACGACATTCTCCGTCTCGATCGTGAAGGTCTCGCCGTTCCGCTCGCAGGTGACGCCGGTTATTCGGCCGTCCTTCTTCAGGACCGAGGTGACTTTCACGCCCTCGACGATCGTCGCGCCGTTCTGCCGCGCACCCTTGGCAAGCGCCATGGCGATGTTGGCCGGATCACACTGGCCGTCGAGCGGCAGGTGGACCGCCGCCTTCACGTCGGAAACGTTGAGGTGGGGGTAAAGCTCCTTGACCTCGTCGGGCGTGACTTCGCGTACATCGACGTTGAAGGCGCGCGCCAGCGAGGCCTGCCGGTAGATCTCCTCCTTGCGCTCTTCCGTCAGCGCGACGGTGATCGAGCCGTTCTGGCGCATGCCGGTGGCGATGCCGGTTTCCGCCTCGAGCTTCACGTAAAGATCGGCCGAGTATTTCGCGAGCCGTGTCATGTTCTGCGACGCGCGCAGCTGGCCGATCAAACCGGCCGCATGCCATGTCGTGCCGCAGGTCAACTGCTTGCGCTCGAGCAGGACCACATCGGTCCAGCCGAGCTTCGCCAGGTGATAGGCGACCGAGCAGCCGGAAACGCCACCGCCGATGATGACGACACGCGCTTTTGCGGGAATGGGCTTCGTCATGCCTTCAGTCTTTCATTCGAGGGATCCCAGAGCGGCTGGTCCGGCTGGACGATAGCCTTGAAGCGGTCGCCGAAAATCTCCACCTCGACCTCCTGGCCGGGAACGGCCAAATCGGCGCGCAGCATGCCGAGTGCGATCGACTTGCCGGTACGGTAGCCCCAGTTTCCGGACGTGGTCTCGCCGACGACCTCGCCGCCCGACCAGAGCGTCGACATGTAGGGCGCGTCGCTGTCGCCGGCCTCGACCGTCAGCGTCACGAAGCGCTTCGTGACGCCCTGCTGCTTCTCACGCTCCAGCGCCGCCTTGCCCTTGAAATCCGGCTTCGCCCAGTCGACGAAGCGTTCGAGCCCGCCCTGCAAAACCGTGTAATCGGTGGAAAGATCGCCCTTCCAGGCGCGGTAGCCCTTCTCGATGCGCAGACTGTCGAGCGCCTCCATGCCGAAGGGCTTGAGGCCGTGCTTCTGCCCGGCGTCCCAGACGGCATCGAAGACCGCGCCGGTATCCTCCACTTTCGTGTGGATCTCCCAGCCGAGTTCGCCGGCGAAGGAGACCCGCACAAGCTGGCAATAGCGGCCGGCGATCTGCGCCGTCTGATGCGTCAGCCACCCCTTCGCAAGGTCGGCATCCGAGACCTCGGCCAGGATCGCGCGCGATTTCGGCCCCGTCAGGATCTGGCAGGCGAATTTCACCGTCACGTCGTCAAGCGTGAAGGCGGCGTCCGCCGGGCGATACTTCCGCAGCCACTCGAAATCATGCCACTGCGCCGTCGCCGCGGTGATCAGGAAGAAGAAATCCTCCTCGATCGCCATGACAGACATTTCGGTGAGGATGCGGCCCTTGTCGTCGGCGAAATAGGCCAGCCCGATGCGGCCGGGCTTCGGTACGCGGCCGGTGATGAGGCCGGAGAGCCACTCGCGCGCGCCCTCGCCTTTCAGCCGGAAGCGCGAGAAGCCCGGCAGGTCGAGAATGCCTGCAGCATCGCGCACGGCGAGACACTCCTCCTCGATCCGCTTCGCCCAAGGGCCTTCCCTTCCCCAGGTCTGCGTCGCAGCCTCTGACGTGTCGTCGCCCGGTTTCGCGTACCACATGGCGCGTTCCCAGCCGTTATAGGGCTTGAACTGAGCGCCGAGCGCCGCAATGCGATCATGGATCGGCGAGAGCTTCCTGCCGCGCCCGGCCGGCCAGTAGTGCTTCGGAAAATGCATTGCATATTCGTGGCCGTAGATCTCCATGCCCTTGGCGATGCAATAGTCCTGGTCGGTATAGTCCGTGTAGCGGCGCGGGTCGCAGGACCACATGTCCCATTCGGTCCGGCCCTCGGTCACCCATTCGGCGAGCACCTTGCCCGCCCCGCCGGCCTGACAGATGCCAAAGGTAAAGACGCAGGCTTCGAAGGCGTTCGGCACGCCGGGCATGGGCCCGATCAGCGGATTGCCGTCCGGCGCATAGGGGATCGGTCCGTTGATGACGCGCGAAAGACCTGCCGTTCCCAGGATCGGCACGCGCTCGACCGCATCGTTCAGATACCATTCCAGCCTTTCGAGATCGTCCGGGAAGAGCTGGAAGGAGAAGTCCTCCGGCATCGGGTCATCCGGTGTTGCCCAATGAGCGCGGCAGTTCTTCTCGTATGGCCCGAGATTCATGCCGTATTTCTCCTGCCGGAGATAATAGGAGGAGTCGACATCGCGAAGGAGCGGCAGCTTGTGCCCAACCTCCTTCGACCAGGCGGCAAGCTCCGGGATCTCGTCGAAAAGAATGTACTGATGACTCATCACCATCATCGGCACGTCGCGGCCGAACATCTTCCCGACCTCGCGGGCGTAGTAGCCAGCGGCGTTGACGACATATTCGCAGCGGATTTCGCCCTGCGCCGTCTCGACCACCCATTCATCCCTTTCGCGCCGGGCACCGGTCACGGGACAGAAGCGGATGATCTTCGCGCCCATGTCGCGCGCGCCCTTGGCGAGCGCCTGGGTCAGCTGCGCCGGATCGATGTCGCCGTCATAGGGATCGTAAAGCGCGCCCGTCAGGTCATGCGTTTCGAGGAAGGGATAGCGGCTGCGCATTTCCCCGGGCGTCAGGATATCGAGGTCCATGCCCTGGTAGCGGCCCATGCCGACGACGCGCTTGAACTCCTGCAGCCGCTCCTTCGAATGGCCGAGGCGGATGGAGCCCGTCACATGATAGTTCATCGGGTAATCGACGAGCGCACCCAGGTCGCGATAGAGCGAGGCCGAATAGCGCTGCATGTTCATGATCGACCAGGATGAGGAGAAGGTCGGCACGTTGCCGGCCGCATGCCAGGTGGAGCCGGCCGTGAGCTCGTTCTTTTCAAGAAGCACGCAGTCGGTCCAACCGGCCTTGGCAAGATGGTACAGTGAGGAGGCACCGACGGCTCCCCCACCAATGATCACGACGCGCGCGTGAGACGGCAAATTCGACATGCTGGCTCCCTCTGTTACGGCGATTTTTGACGGGGAAGCCTGATGCCATCAAGCGCGGCGATTGAGCTTTATTGATCGAAGAATTCGATTAGATTGCCCGGTAGGAGCAAGGAGCGACACAAATGCAGGTGGACCTGATCGAAACCTTTCTTGACCTGATGGAAACGCGCAGCTTCAACCGGACGGCCGAGCGGCTCAACATCACGCAATCCACGGTTTCCCATAGGGTGAAGGCCCTGGAGACGCAGTTCAGCCGCAAGCTCTTCACCCGCAACAAGGGCGGAACCCTTCCGACCGCCGCGGGACTGCGCTTTCTGGATTATGCGAAAGCCTTGCAGAATCAGTGGCATGAAGCGACCCGTGCAGTAGCGAGTGCAGGCGCTCTGGAACGTTCGATGCGGCTCGGAATTCAGCACGACCTGGCCGAGACCATTGCCGGCCGCTGGGTGGCTGCGATCCGCCGCGATCTGCCGACCACCGAGATCTATATGGAGGCGGATTATTCGAACCAGATGAACCGCGATCTCGCCGCCGGGGAGCTCGATCTCGCGATCCTCTACACACCGCATTTCCTGCCCGACCTTCACTATGAACGGATCGGCGAACTGCATTACGTGCTGGTCACCACCGATGCTCCTGAGATGGCCGAGGTGAAGCCCGAAACCTATATCCGTTCGAGTTACTCGCCGGCCTTCGACCGGGCGCACCGCCTGGCACTTCCGCACCTTTCGGGCGCTTCGCTTGCCGCCGGCCAGAACATGGCCGTCACGGACCTGTTGCGCACGCTCGGCGGCGCCGCTTACGTGACGCAGGCGACAGCCGATCGGCTCTCCGACCGGGTTGCCGTCGTGGCCGACGCGCCGGTCATCCCTCAGACCGTCTATGCGGCAACGAGTCTCCGCACCCGCCATGCCCATCAGCACCGCAAGATCATCGGCGCAATGGAGGGACTATTGGTCGGTCTGTAGGGTCCCGTGGAGAAGGTTCAACCAGGTTGACAATCAACCCGGTCTGAACCCAAGCCTGCCCCTCACCCTAACCCTCTCCCCGCCTGCGGGGAGAGGGGACACCGTTGTGCGGCGCTTCGGCCTCAACGGATCCCAAGCGAACTCGTCCCCTCGCCCCGCTTGCGGGGAGAGGGTTAGGGTGAGGGGCAAACCCCGGGGTACCACCCGGCTCGAGGGGCTGACGTGCACCTACCGCACGGAGAATCGCGCCTTCAACCGCGTGACATCCTCGGCCGTAATCCCTTCCGGATCGGTGACCGCCATCCAGGCGTCGATGTAATGTTCCGGTGCGTAGACATGGCCGTAGCCCATCGGCGAGGTCGTCGCCAATGCCATGTCGGCAAGCAGCTGCAGCCCCGTGACCACTGGAAACCAGTTCAGCGCCGGCGAAACGTCCGGCCCCCGCGGGGGCTTCATCCAGTCCGGCTCCCGGTAGAAGGAATGGGGATCGAAAAAGGTCACCGGATCGCTGGCATATTGCAGATAGACGATCCGCATCGCGCCCCAATGCGCACCGGGAATGTCGAGCGCATTCTTCTGGCTGGTGAAGCGGATGGCGGAGCTGTCGCGATAGCGCGGAAGCCAGGCGCTCGAGCCGGCGACGCGGTCGGCCGTCACCGAACGCCAGAGCGTGCTCGGAAACGGCGGTCCGCTCCAGAGCGCGCCCTGGAAGGGATCGCTGATGACGTCGAAGAGATCGACCGATCCTTGCGAATTCATCGCGCCAAGACTCAGGCCGTGCAGGTAGAGCTTGGGCCGACGATCCCTGGGCAGCGTCGTCCAGTAGCCATAGACCGCGTCGAAGAGGGCGTCGGCCGCGTCGGCGCCGTAGCCCGGCTCGACCAGCAGGGAGAGCCAGCTGGTGAGATAGGAATATTGCACGGCCACGCTCGCGACGTCGCCGTGAAGCAGATATTCGACCGTGTCGAGCGCCTCGGGGTCGATCCAGCCGGTGCCGGTCGGCACGACGACAATCAGTGACTTGCGCTCGAAGCCCCCGGCACGCTTCAGCTCCTCCAGCGCCAGCTTCGCCCGCTCCCGCGCGGTCTCGGCGGAATTCAGTCCGACATAGACACGCACGGGATCAGGGGCTGCAGCCCCGAAGAAGGCGCCGATGTCAGCGCCGGTCGGTCCGGACGCGATGAACTGCCGCCCCTGGCGCCCAAGCTCGTCCCAGTGCACGAGCGACGCGCCGCTCCCCGTCCTGGCGAGGTCGGCAGGCGGTGCGATCTCGGGATCCATAAGCGCATCGAGTTGCTGGAAAGAACTGTCTGCGGCACGAAGCGCGAACTTGAAGATCACGCCGTTCGCAGCGGACCAGAACAGCGCGAGCGCCACCAGCCCGCCGAGAGCATTGGCGATCGGCCGCGTGAGGAAATATTGCAGCCATCGGGAAAGCACGCGAAAGGTCAGCCGGAACAGCCGCGCCAGGAGGACCAGGGCGATGAACATGAGCACGGCTATCAGACCGAGCTTGACCGGCTCGGCGCTCTCGATGGGCTCGAGGCCCATGATGTGCCGAACCGTGTTTTGCCAATGCGCCGCCTGCCACAGGAATACGGCCGCAGCCGCTATCGAGACGATCGCAGCGGCGATCTTCAATGTTCGCGCGCGCCGCGCCGTCGGCTCGGGGAGTTCGAAGAAGGACCAGAGCCAGCGCAGAGACACACCGACCGCGTAGCCGGCCGCAAGAGAAAATCCGGAGATCACGGCCTGAATGAGATAGGGCCTGGGTATCAGACTTGGCGTCAGCGAAACTGCAAAGAACAGAATGCCGACGAGGAGGCCGCTTGTGGGAAACGAACGCAGGAAGGTGGAGATGTGACGGTACACCGGTCTTGGCAGGTCCGTCTGCTGAACGTGTTCCATGGCGGACTCCACTTCGGGCGCTGGCGGCAATGTCGCTTTCCGCGGGCGCGCAGTCAATTCCCGCGAGCCTGCTGCAAAGGACAAAAACGTGCAGCGGAGGCACTGGAGAGGTTCTTTGCACCGGCAAGAGATTGCGGGCATCAAAACGAAGTGATCGCAAATAGCAAGGATCGTGCGCAGACGTTTGGTATATTCAAGCCGGTAGTAGAGTCTGCCTGCGCCAAGGAGAAAAACCCATGACCGCGCCGCACCCTTCCAAGACCCATATCGGCAACCACAAACTGCATCCCGAAACGCTGATGCTGAATTATGGTTACGACCCCGAGCTCTCGGAGGGTGCTGTCAAACCGCCGATCTTTCTCACCTCGACTTTCGTCTTCCACTCCGCCGAGGAGGGCCGCGACTTCTTCGACTTCGTCTCCGGGCGGCGCGAACCGCCCGCTGGCGTGGGTGCCGGGCTCGTCTATTCCCGCTTCAATCACCCGAACAGCGAGATCGTCGAAGACCGGCTCGCCATTTTCGAACGAGCGGAAGCCGGCGCGCTCTTTTCCTCCGGCATGTCGGCGATCGCCACCACGCTTCTCGCCTTCGTGCGGCCGGGCGATTCCATCCTTCATTCGCAGCCGCTTTACGGCGGCACCGAAACGTTGCTCGCCAAGACCTTCCTCAATCTGGGCGTCTCCGCCGTCGGCTTTGCCTGTGGTACAGACGAGGCGGCCGTCAATGCCGCGGCTGAAGAGGCGATGAGTAAGGGACGGGTCTCCGTGATCCTGATTGAGACGCCGGCCAATCCCACCAACAGCCTTGTCGACGTCGCGTTGGTCCGCCGCATTGCCGAAAGGATCGGAGAAAGACAGGCGCATCGGCCGATCGTCGCCTGCGACAACACCCTGCTCGGCCCCGTCTTTCAGCACCCGATCGAACACGGGGCGGACCTTTCCCTTTATTCGCTGACCAAATATGTCGGCGGCCATTCCGACCTGATCGCCGGCGCCGTTCTCGGCTCCAAGGCGCTGATCAGGCAGGTGAAGGCCCTGCGCGGCTCGATCGGCACGCAGCTCGACCCGCATTCCTGCTGGATGATCGGCCGCTCGCTCGAAACCCTGTCTGTGCGTATGGAAAAGGCAAACGACAACGCCCGCATCGTCGCCGAATTCCTGCGCGACCATCCCAAGGTCGAGCGAATCCACTATCTGCCGTTCCACGACGCGGACACGCCGGTCGGCCGTGTATTCGCCACGCAATGCACCGGGGCGGGATCGACCTTCTCCTTCGACATCGCCGGCGGCCAGGAGGCGGCATTCCGCTTCCTCAACGCACTGCAGATCTTCAAGCTCGCCGTCAGCCTCGGCGGTACGGAATCGCTCGCTAGCCACCCGGCGGCGATGACGCATTCCGGCGTGCCGATCGAGGTCCGCGCCCGGATCGGCGTGCTCGAATCCACGATCCGCCTGTCGATCGGCATCGAGCACCCGGACGATCTCGTTGCCGACGTCGCGAACGCGCTGACGATGATCTGATGCTGCTGGAAATGTCGGGCCTTTTCTCGTTGACGGCGGTCAGCCGCTCGAAATCCTCTCGCACCATGCGGCGGCCGACGATGTTGGCCGGCGAGAGCGCTGCGGCATCGGTCTTGAGCAACGTCTCCGCGCTCCGCTCGCCCTGCAAAGGGTCACGCTGCCTGCAAAGCCTTCTGAACGGCCTTCGGGGCGCGGTCGATCACCAGAAGATAAGCGCGAGTCGGCCCTTCCGGCTGGCGCGAGCCCTGTTCCCAATGGCGCAGCGTGTTGACGCTGAACCCGAATCGTCCGGCAAATTCTTCCTGCGTCATGTCGAGCTTCGTGCGGATCGCCTTCACGTCGATCCGTTCGGGCACATGGACGCGAAAGGCGTTCGCATCGGTATTGCCCTCGGCATAGGCCAGCGCTTCGTTCAGGCCGCGCCGGATGCTGTCGGCAACCTTGCTCATGGCTTTCTCCTCTTGAAAACATCCACCAGCATCGTAGTCAACTGGCGGAAGTCGTTCTTGTCCTGTTGGCTCAGATCGGCCCGCTCGTTCTTCGCATAGGCCGTGAGTGCAAAGAGCGGCATGTCGGTGTCGTGGTAGAAATAGATCACTCGCGCGCCGCCACGTTTGCCTCGCCCGTCCAGCGCCCAGCGAACCTTGCGGATGCCGCCCGTTCCCTGAACGACATCGCCTGCCGTGGGATTGTGGGCCAGATAGTCCACCAGCAAGCCGCGCTCGTCATCGTTCATGAGTTTGCGGGTAGCAGACAGGAACTCCGGCGTCTCCACGACACTGACGGGAACCCTTTTCACCATGGCCGAACACTACTCCAATGGGTCAGTATATGCAATCCAATGGATTACCACGTCGCGGCTGCTCTCCCATGTTCCGCCTCGATCACCTGCCGTATGGTGGGGGGTCAAGTCCTCGGCCGGTGCGAAAGGACGTTGACGGTATTGCCGAACGGATCGCGCAGAAAGAACCGGCGCACGCCCCAGCTTTCGTCGGTGATATCGTAGACGATCTTCACACCCGCGGCCGCGGCGCGGCGATAGGTTTCGTCCACGTCATCCACCTCGATCGAGAGCGCCGGGACCGGCGTTCCGGACCCGCCTTCGGTGGCGAAGCTCACCTGCGGCATGGCGGTGCGGCCTACCGCCGCAAATGTGACGATCCAGCCGTGATCCATCACCACCTCCATGCCGAGCAGGTCCGCATAGAACCGATGCGCCTGAAGCGGATCGGACACCTGAAGATTTGGCACGATGCGTCGTACAGTCATTTGACCCTCCCGATTGTCCGCTCCGACAGCGCCAGCTTGACGAGCGAGGCCGCCGCCGCACCCGCCGTCTCCATATAGCTCGGATCACGGTGGAGCAGAACGACGGCGAAGCTGCCGTCGAGGAGCAACAGGACCTGCCGCGCGAGCTCTTCCGCCTCCACGATCCCTTCCGCCTCGAACGCCTGCCGGAGCCAGTCCTCGAATTTTTTCTTATGCGCGGCGCCGATACGGATCGCCGGGTGCCCCGGCATGCTGGCGAGTTCGGCGGAGGTGCGCAGAAAGCCGCAGCCCTTCCATTTCGGATGTCGGGCGGCGCGGGCGAGATTGAAGAAGATGCCCTCGACCCTCGATGCCACGCCGCCCTCGGCTTCGCTGAACCATTTCTGGAAGAGCTTGAGGTTCGGCTGATCACGCCCTTCGAGATAGGCGGCAATCAGGTCGTCCTTGCTTTTGAAGTGATAATAGAGCGTTCGCTTCGTCACGCCGGCCGCCTCGGCGACTGCGTCCACACCGACGGCGCGGATCCCTTCGGCATAGAACAGCTTGGAAGCGGCGGAAACGATGCGTTCGCGTGTGTTCGGTGCCGTCGTCATGAGCCATGTATACCGACTAGTGAATATACATTCCTGTGTCGCCGACTTAGCCTTCGCTCGTCAATACATGATGGGAGACAATTCATGTCCGACACGGTTCTCATCGAAATTTCGGCCGGCATCGCCCTCCTGACCCTCAACCGGCCCGAAAAGCTGAATGCGCTCAACTACGAACTGATCGATCGGCTTTTAGCCCTTCTCGACCGTATCGAGATCGACGAGACGGTGCAGGCGGTCATCCTCACCGGCGCCGGCGATCGCGCCTTTTCCGCAGGCGGCGACATCCACGAATTTTCCGGCAGCGTGGCGAAGGGCGTGAACGCTGCCACCCGCGATTTTGTCCGGCGAGGCCAACAGCTCACGCACCGCCTGGAGGCCTTTCCGAAGCCTGTGATCGCTGCCGTCAACGGTCTCGCCTATGGTGGCGGCTGCGAGGTGACCGAAGCGGTGCATCTCGCGATCGCGAGCGAGCGGGCGCGCTTTGCCAAGCCGGAAATCAAGCTTGCCATGCCGCCGACATTCGGGGGCACTCAGAGACTGCCTCGCCTGGCGGGCCGGAAGCGTGCGCTCGAGCTGCTTCTGACCGGGGATGCGTTCTCGCCCCAGCGCGCGCTGGACATGGGGCTCGTCAATGCCGTCGTGCCGCATGAGCAACTGATCGCCTCGGCCCGAGGGCTTGCGGGTCGCATCATTCGCCATTCGCCTCTTGCCACCGCCGCCATCATCACCGCCGTGACGCGTGGCCTCAACATGGCGATCGGAGAAGGTCTGCTGTGCGAAAGCGAGCAATTCGCACGGATGGTTCCGAGCCATGATCTCAAGGAAGGGCTTGCCGCCTGGAAAGAGCGGCGAGAGCCACGCTATGCCGGGCGCTGATCCGGTTCTTCAAAACAACCCGGCTCCGGACGGAAAACCGTCCGGCAGTGCGCCAGATCCGGGCGAAGCCGAGCACGAAGAGGGCGAGCGCGCCTGTCGAGGCGATGGTGCGCACGTGGTTCCAGCGGACCCAGTCGGTGAGGTAGCGCTGCTGCCAGAGCTCGGCGGCTGCCTGGCCGGCAGGGGCGGCGGCAAGCGCGTCATTCAGCGGGACATTGACTACGATAGTCACCGCGAGCGTGCCGAGGAGATAGACGAGCCCGCCGGCTGCCAGAAGATAACTCCCCTGCCCGCCCCAGATGAAGGCCATGACGAGAAGGTTGAGGCCAAGCAGCGCCGTTCCCATGAAGGCGAAGAGGAACAGCGGATTCTGGATGACCACGTTGATGGCGTTCATCGCGGCGACCCCCTGATCCGGCGGGAGCCGCGACAGCGCCTGCATTATGCAGACCGAGAAGACGAAGAAGAGCCCGGCCATCAGACCGGATCCGATCGCGGCGGCAAAAGCCAGCGCAGGAACAAGGGCAACCATTGCGGCACTCCAGACGGGAACGAAGCCGCTACGGGCCGCTTCCCTCGTTTCAGACTCGAGGCAGCGTCGACGAAAGCCACCCGCCCGCAAAGCCGGCCCTGCTCAACCCCTGGCTGAAGGCCGGAATGCTGCGCGTCAGTTCCCAGATCAGGCCGCTTCTCCAGTTCTCGATCATCATGACCACGAGCCCTTGGTCAAGTCCGACGATTCTGTCGTCCACCCAGCCCTCGGGGCCGTCCCCCGGCAGGCTGGGATTGAAGCCGCCGGGAAGGCAACCCTCATTAACGAGCGCGGGATATTGCGACATCAGGTGAGAAAGGCTGCCGAGACATGCGTCCGGCTCGAACGGCAGACCGGCGAGCGACGCCCATGGAACGAGCGTACCGTCATCGGCGCCGAATGGTGCGCCGCGTGCCTCGTAGCCGAGCAATCTCTGCCGCCGCCCGTCGCGAAGCCGCAGCCAGCCTTTCGGCGCGTGGCAGGCGCTGAACCCCCAGAGATCGCTGCAGTAACCTGCGAAGCCATGAGGATTTTCCTCGGCATGGGCGCGCTGCAGCCTGATGGCGCGGCGGGAGTTTTCGAAATAGTCGCTGTCCCTTTCACGCATCCCCCGGTCGCGAACGCTGCGAAAATCGATCCAGGCCTGCGGAAACAGGTGGACGAAGAGCGCGCCGGCGTGGAGATGCGCCACCCCATCGAGCGTGAGCCATTCATGCGCCGCGGTGTAGGCGTTGTAATTCTGCGGCACGATCGGCCGTGTTGGCGAACCCAGCGCCAGAATATAAAGAAGCAGCGCCTCGCTGTAGCCCCGCCAGCGGTGCTTCAGGAAGCGTCCGGGCGGGCGCCAACCCATTGTGACGGTATCGCCGCCATTGAGCGCCCAGTTCCAGTCTGCCCTCTCGTAGAGAAACGCCGCGTGGCTCCTGATCTCCCTCTCCTGCTCGCCGGAGCCGGAGAAATACGCCGCCGCGGCCAGGGCACCGGCGAGGAGCAACGCGGTGTCGATCGTCGAGAGTTCGCTGCGCCAGGCGCGCTCTCCCGACCGCATATCGAGGAAATGATAATAGAAGCCGCGATAGCCGGTTGCCCGCGCGTCGCTCTCCTGCCGGCTCGCCGCGAAGAATGCGAGGGCGGTCAGCACACGCCGGGCGGCCTCCGCCCGACCGATCCAGCCGCGCTCGACCGCGACCGGATAGGCTGCGAGCCCGAAGCCCGTGGCGGCGATACTCGACGGAGAACCCTTGCGAGACGTATCGGCCACCAGACCGGTTGCCGTGTCGGAATATCGAAGAAAGTAGCCGAACGCCGCGCGCTGCAGCCGCTCGACGCATGCGATATCCGAGTTCCGCCTGGTGTGAAACATGGTGGCCTATTCTTCGGTGACGTCGGTGACGGTGCGGCGGGTCGCGCAGCTCTTGCCGCGATCACCGAATATTGTAGGCCCGCGTCGCGCCGGCAGTCGCCGATTTCCAATCCTGTGGTACATTCATCGGATTACATCGGCCCGGAGGCCGAGGCCGGTTTTACGGCAAATCGCGGTGCCCGGGATAGAGGGGCAGAACGCCCGACGCGTGATCCACGATGATTGGCTGATGCGATGTTAGGCACGATAGCATTGATCCTGGCTCTGAGCGGGAGCCCGATACAGACGGCAGCCATGGCCGCCGACGTCGACGTGGAGCTGTTGCTGGCTGTCGACATGTCCGGCTCGATGGACATGGAGGAGGCACGCGTGCAGCGCTCCGGCTATCTGCAGGCGCTGCGGCACCCGGATTTCATCAATGCGGTCCAGGGCGGGCTCCTCGGGCGGATCGCCATCGGCTATTTCGAATGGGCAGGGCTCGTAAACGAGGCCTCCGTCGTAAACTGGCAGGTGATCGAAAATGCTGCCGACGCCGAAGCCTTCGCCGCCAAGCTGGAGGCGCGGCCGATCGGGACGCGGCGCGGCACCTCGATCTCCAATGCGATTCTTTTCGGCACGGGCCTCATCGATTCGAACGCCTTTTCGGGCGCGCGACGGGTCATCGACGTCTCCGGTGACGGGCCCAACAATACCGGGCCGCCGGTCACGCCTGCCCGCAACGATGCCGTATCGCGCGGGATCATCATCAATGGGCTTGCGATCCTCATCCGCCCGTCGGTCTCGACCGGGCCGCTCGACCAGTATTACGCCGAATGCGTCATCGGCGGCCCCGGCTCCTTCGTCCTGCCCGTCCATGAACCCGAGGATTTCGCGATCGCAATCCGCCAGAAGCTTATCCTGGAAGTAAGCGGCCTGACACCCGAGCCGGCGCTCCGTTTGGCGGCCGGCGAAGCTGCGGCAGACTGCATGATAGGCGAGAAGCTGCGGCCGGGTTTTCTCGACAGGGTCTACCCGGAGCTGGATCGCTAGATGTGAGCAACGCGCCGCGGGTCTTCCCGCAGCGCGCTTTTTCCCCCGCCCGACCATAGATCGCCTCCGCTCCAAGGCGTGTTGAGATTCGGGATACCCGCCGCGGCTTTTTTGATCTCCTCATTCCTGTGCTCGTCACAGGAATCCAGCCAGCCCAAGTCGTTGGGCTGAAAGAACTCTTCCCCGCGCCGCAGACGCGGCGCTGCCCTCATCTCTGTGACAAGCACAGAGATGAGGAAGAGATTGCAGTCTTCCCCGCGCTGACCGACACGCTCGGCAACATTGTCCGCACCGCGCTTTGCGAGGCGAGCCCGCGACCGCTGCTATTGCAACGAGTGCGTTCTGGCGTTGAAGCCCGCGGCCGCGATGACGAGCTCGCTGCGATCCCGCAACTCGTTGGCAACGGCCTGCAGCGCCATCTCGACGCAATATTCGACGGCCTGAGCGTCCAATGCGCGGGCGCTATCGCGAATGTGGCTCAGCATTCTCGCGATGCTCGCAAGTTCCGTTTCAGTGTCCGTCAAGGACGAAGGATGATTACCCATTTGAACCCCCATTCCGTGCGCTTCCCTGACATCGACTATAAACGACTTCGGAATTTCCGCGCGTTGCACGAGCGTTGCACACGCATCGGTAGAGTTCCGCGCCGGATCTCGCCAGGCGCCTTGCGGGTCTGCTCCTTCAAAATGCGAGCGCTTTGGATAGCGCGCGCGGACCGAAACGGCGGGCTCTTTCACCGTCGGGGTTCTCAAGATCGGGGACGAAGATCTTGACGACCGCGAACGGCAGAGCTTCGGCTGACAGGCGAACCACAATTGCAGATTGCACACCGGCATCCTTTAGATGATCGATGGTGTGGCGCATGAGCGCGTCCAGATCGCCGCCCGCAGGCGGCGCCGCCGGCGCATGCCGGCACGGCCCCGCGAGGACGGCCTGGCGGGTCGAGTCCGGCAAGGGCCGGCTGAAGGTTTCGGGAAAGACATCGTCCCGAGCGCCGCTCATGAAGGTGAGCCGCGACTGCGCCGCTTCGGTCACCGCTCTGATCGCCGCGCGAACGGCAAAGACATGCGCCCCGCAGCCGCTTGTCACATCGACGAAACGACCATCGTCCCTGATGGCGATGTCGGAGGGGCCGAGCAATGCCAGAAAGCAGGGAATACCGATGTCGCTGGTAATGTCGAAAAGCCGGAGATCGAGACCCGCGGCTCTTATGCGCTCGACGAGACTATTCAGCGCTGCATCGCCGAACCCCTCGGGAGCAACGCATTGCCGGTAACGGCTCTCCGGCCCAGACACGCCCCACAGGACATGGGCGTCACGCTCGATGCGCTCCAGCAGCCCGTGCAATGTCGCTTCCTGGATGGAATTTCCCGATGCGAGCCCATCCGACGACATCCAGAAACGCGAAGGCCGGGTACGGTCCAGCAGCGCCGCTGCGAGCGGTACGAGCACCTCGCGGCCGGAGATCAGATCGGAGCCGGCGGCCCATGGCAATTCCTCCTCCGGACCGATTTCCTCCTGCCCGGCCGCAATCAGCCCCGGAAGCGGGTCCGCGGTCCGTCCGGACGCCCGCAGAGCCCGGGTTGTGGCCATTATGGTTTCGACCGCGGGTTCCCCGGCAACAGCGCGCTCCAGCGCCTCCATGACGGCAGAAACCTTCGCCTCCGCATCCGTCAGCCCTTTGCCCTGTGCAACCACGATGGATCGTGCATTCGGCGTGTAGGCGCACCAGACCGGGATTCCGGTCCTGTCGAGTCCCGTGTGCCTCGCGATGCGGGTTATGCCGAAACCGGAAAGCAGAGGCCTTACACGTTCGAAGGTCTCTTCCGGGCTCAGCACACGATCGGAATATTCATTGCGCAAGCCGGCCCCACCCCCGATGTCGGGACCGGTCACCCGTCGAAATGACCCGAAAACACCTTGTCGGCGGAGGACACAGCCACTGCGAGGTCGACATTCTTGACGATCGTCCCCCCTTGTGCACGGAGCTTGTTCGCCGTGGCCAAGTCGCCCGTCACCTGATCGAGCGGCCTGACGGTTCCGTTCCCCAGGTCCGCCAGCCACAGACCCGGCTCGCCGGGAATGCCTATCACAACAACTTTCGCCATATCGCTATCCCTCATCCTCAAAACCCCGCTTTTTTCAGCCCCTCACGATAGAGGTCCTTCTGCCATTGTTCCTTCATGGGAACGACGGCAAGCCACTTATCGACGTCGAACGTCGGATTGCTCTTCAACGCCCGCATCCGGTACGCCCGTGCTTTCTTCTGGTCGCCGAGCATCGCCCAGCTTGCCGCAAGCAGCCTGTCGCCGGGCGACTTGTCCTTCATTCTCTGAACGTAGCCGATCGCGTCCTGATAGTTTTCGAGGAAATAGCTGGCACCGGCAGCGCTCCAGAAATAGGTGTCGGGCGCCAGCGGATTGAGCGAAAGCGCCTTGCCGAGCTTGTCGAGCGCCTCGCGCGGGCGGGAGACATGAACGAGCGTGTCGGCGTGGCTGTAAAGCACGTCGGCATAATGCGGGCTCAGGTTTTCGGCGAGATCCAGCGCCGCAAGGCTCTCGTCGAGATCACCCTGATAGAGCTTGACGACACCGAACTCGCGGTGTGCTCCGGGCAGGTCCTCATTGCTTTCGATCGCCCCCTTGGCGTGATGCTCCGCCACCGAAAGAAGTTCCCGGTCGCCGCGGGCAGTCAGGATCCACTCGATTGCATAGGTGCGCGCCATCCCGCTCAGCGCCGGAGCAAAATCCGGCTTGTGCTTGAGCGCGGCCCTGAAATCGCCGCGTGCCCTGCGGATTTCGGGAAGACCCACGCTGGAGAGGTTTCGCAGGCCGGCGAGATAGGCGTAATAGGCCTCCGGATGGGCCAGATAGTCGATACGCGCGGCACGGCCTGTCTCGACCTGCTCCGTCACCGCCCGGGCGACATGGAAGGCGATTTCCTGGCGTTGCTGCAGGAGACCGACCGGAGATATCGCAAACCGCTCCGCCCAGACGATCGCGTCGGACGGCAGAAAAATGAGCTGCGTGAAGAGCCCCTGGTCCGACATGCGGCAGTCGAGCGCATAGGTAACGCCATGCTTTTCCAGGAACGCAGCCTTGTCCGCGGCATCCCGTATGCGCTCCGCCGTGTAGGGAGCAACGACGGACATCGATCGTTGCGCACATAGCCCGATCGTGATGTCCTCGACCACGGCCACGCTGACCGCGTGAAGCATCGGATCGCTGCCGAAGGCCGCCGGCGGAAGCAGCGCGACACGGGGTGCCGGCGCAACCGGTGGAGCACTCGTCTCCCTTGCGGGCTCTCCGGCAAAGGCACCCTGCTGCAGCCGGGCCCTGTCCGGTTGACCGCTCCCGACGACCAGACCCCCGCCGGTCATCCGCTCCAGGATCGGACGCACGGCCGTATCCGTCGGATCGAGTTCGAGGAAGTGCATGCACGCGGTCCGCAGCAGCGCCCTGTCGGCAAACCGCTCTTCGCCGCCGATAAGCGCCGCGCGCAGCAACTGCGTGAACAGGCGCCGCTGTTCTCCCACCCAATCCGCATAGCGGCCCGGCGGCACATCCGCGCTTGCGAGAAACCCATCGCGCCATAGCCGAAGCCCGGTGCGGAACGCCTCCTCCGAACGCTCCAGCGCCTGGAAACCGTCGACGTCGCAGGCAATCTCCCCCAGCGTAACCTCGGCTTCCGTTGCCGTAACGAGCGGTCCCAAATCCGCAGCAAGGTGGCGCATGCGCCACAAGGTCGACCGCAGGTTCTTGAAGGCGACGCTCTTTTCCCGCTCGGGCCAGATCAGCATTGCGAGCTTTTCACGGGAAGCCGCTTTCTCCCCGGACACGCAGAGATGGGCGAGTATCAGCGCCCCCCGCTCGGGACACGCCACAGCCACGCCGCCGGAATCGACCAGCCGCAATTCCCCGAATGTCTGCAGACGATAATGCGGCCCCGCCACGAAAACCTCAAATGGCTCGAATAGTGGAAGCGCCGCCGGCGACCGGCGAGACCGTCGACATCTCGTTCACCCAACCCTCTCCTGCCCCTTCGGCACGAACATCAAAGCGCACGCTGCAACCAATCGCCGCCCCACGGCTCATCGCTGGAGAATGGAAAGAGGACGCCGAGCATGCCCGCGATCTCTGCAGGCATCCGCCACCGATTGGCACGGTTCATACCTCCGGATGTGCGGCTGCGACGCCCGGAGCCATACCTGCCCGTCCCATTGTTCACTTCCCAGCCCGATGCGGCAACGCATGCAGCCCGAATGCGAAGATGCTCGAAAAGCCGGAACATGGCAACTCATGGCCGCCTATATCTGCAAAGGGCGCAACCCGAGCGGCGTCCGCGGAGCTTCCGCATCGTTGTTCGCCGGCCGTTTTGATGCTATCATCAACGGGATCGATCGAGGGTGCCGTAACCCCGCTGCAGATCGTTCGCCGGAGCGCGCTTGGCCCAAACAAGCGCGCTTTTTGCTGTCGAATGCCAGCCCACGCTGGTTACCAATAGGCAATCCATGACGCAACAAAATGAATGGCGGACTTCGGAAATCGTTGACCAACTCATTGCGCTCGGGGTGAAGCCTGGAGGCGTCCTGCTCGTTCACTGTTCCTTTCGCAGCGTCCGGCCTGTCGAAGGCGGGCCGCCTGGCGTGATTGCCGCTCTGCGCGCCGCCATTGGTCCGGAGGGCACGCTCGTCATGCCATCATGGTCGGGTCTCGACGACGAGCCGTTCGACCCGGCGGCGACACCTGCCACACCCGACCTTGGAATAGTCGCCGACACCTTCTGGCGTCTGGAGAATGTGACGCGCAGCGACCATCCGTTCGCGTTTGCGGCAACGGGCCCGCTTGCCGCACGCATCACATCAGACAGCCTGCCCCTGCCCCCGCACGCTCCCGCAAGTCCGATAGGGCGTATCCATGAACTCGATGGACAAGTGCTCCTCCTCGGTGTCGAACACGATTCGGACACCACGCTGCATCTCGCCGAGCTGATCGCGAAGGTTCCCTATGGGGTGCCGAGACACTGTACGGTCCTCGATAACGGCAAGCCGATCCGCGTCGACTATCGCGAGAACGATCACTGCTGCCAGAACTTTAACCTCGCCGACGCCTGGCTGAGGCGAGAGGGCTTGCAGCGGGAAGGCCCGGTCGGCCATGCTCAAGCCCGCCTGATCCGCTCCCGCGACATCGTGAGGATAGCCTCGGATCGACTGGCCCGCGACCCACTCGTCTTCCTGCATCCGATAGAGGCAGGGTGCGAAGAATGCGATGCAGCACGCCAATCGGCAGGCTGCGCTCCCCGCAGCACTTCCGGTGGAGGGCAGTTTAAATGGTAGCGCTCTGGAGGGCGGTGGGCGAGGAACAACTATCCTTCGTAGAGAAGCGAATGTGTGGAAGATCATTCACGAACATCTAAGCCAGTTCCCTAAACAATGACCGCAATAGAGCCAACAGCGTCATCGCTCCGGAAGGTTACGGGGAAGCTTAGTTTAGGAAGTTCTCATCCACCTGCGAACGAGCAAGCACAAGATCATCGTCGTTTGGGCCCAATCCATGGCCTGCATCGAGGCGTGGTGGGTAACCGCCGCGTCGCAGCGATAAGCTGCTTTGGGGGAACGTCTCCAACGGGTCGAAATTGGAGCTTACTCGCGGGAACGCGTAAGAACCGTCAGTCCATGCGGACCGACGTTTTCTTCGAGGCGACGCCATCCGAATCCTTCGTAGAAGGAACGCCTTTCCGGCAACGCGCAGAGATAGGCGATGTCGTGGCCCAGATCGAACGCCGCCTCGGCTGCGCGTCCGACGAGAGCTCTGCCTATTCCCCTACCCCGATGTTCGGCCTCGACCCACACGGCAGCCACCCAAGGAGCGTATTGCGGGCGCTCGTCCAGGTCGCAGGAGATAATGAGCGTCGATCCGAGATATCGCCCCCCATCATGGGCCACGAGACCGAAGGGCAGCGCGTTGTCGTTCAGCATTTCCTGCATGTGGTCTGTCACGTGTTCCAGTGGATGGCCTGCTCCTTGCCACCAGGCCCTCCAAATCCGGTCCGCGACCGTTGCGCAGAAGGCAGGCTGATCACGAAGGTCAGAGATGGCGTAAAGCTGCCGCTGTGGTTGGGACATGATGGTCATGAAGCCTTGCTTGCTGATCGGTCAGCAATTCGCGTTCGAAGGCCAAAGCTGGGTGATCAGGTCAACCGTCTACTACGGCCTGTCTGACGACATGGGACGGCTTCACGAAGCCGAGTATTTGACCGTTACGCCGCGCTGCCGAAAGTAGGCCTGCATCAGCTTCCTGCCAGAACGGTTGTTCTGCGCGAGCCTAGCCGGGTCAAAGACGGCCTCTTTCAACCCCTCCCGCGCCAACGCTGCCTTGAGGGTCGCGATATGCGCGTCGAGGTCGGCATTGTCCGCTTGGAGCGATTCATAAATGCGGTTTGTTGCATCCGCGACGGTCGGTTCGCTCACCATTTCACTCCTGTTATTGCTGGTTGGCTGGCGCTTACCACATTTTTCGGCTTGACCCTAGAGGACGCTCTGTCTCCAACAGCATGACGTCATTGACGATCTAAAGGAAGCGACCCATCTAGGCGTCATGCCGAAACACGACAAGAACCACATCGAGCTGCTCAAGACATGGGTGCTGCCGCCAGCGGCAACATTGGGTTCATCTGTCCGCATGAAGGGCATCCTTCTGGAAATTCGCGCGCGGCTTCCGCATTCCACGAAGAAGTCGCTCAATCTCGATGGTCGCGAGCTCACGCTTATGATGCCCGCAAGCGAGAAAGCTGAATTCCATGCCGCATCGGCTGTCGTCGTCAAGGCGTTGGTAGACATCGAGACCCTTCCGGTGATTCCGCGCGAGATCGAGGACATCCTTACGATCAAGACGAGCGAAAGACATCGCTGGCTGGCCGACGGTCGCTTGCCAAGCGCCGGAACGCGAACGGTCAAGCTGCGCGGGCGCGCCAGGAAGATAACGTTTCACGTCTTCGACCCGAGGATTGTCGGAGACATTCTCGATCGAGGCGTCGTCGAAGATTGGCGCGAGGAAGACGCGGCGGCTGCCGCCGAAAATCGCAGACGGGCTGCGTATAAGGCGAAGTTGACGCGGACGCTGAGAAACACCACCAAGGGCGGGTCAAATTCCGAAACCGAACACGGAGACGCCGCCTCCAACCTGGCCGGGTGGGAGGAGTTCGGACGCGATGGACTTCTTCGATAATCGGTAACCGACCGGATTGCACCAACAGCGGTCATAGCAGATTGTAAATTCTGGCCTCGTCTGCGATCTTGCGAATTGAACACCACGTCGTATTGGGCGAATTGTCTCCGGAATCACTCGATCGGGGTGCGCGATGAGCAAAGGCGAGGAAGCTACATGCCCTCCCCATTTGGGCGACTTCGAGAGCTTGCAAGAGATCATACAGAAGGCCCAAGGAGCTCTATCAAAGGAAAAATGGGATAGCCTCGTAGGTGGGGCGGAAACCGAAACGACCCTCAAACGCAACCGCTTGGCAATCGATTCCATTGCCTTCAAGCCGCGTGTGCTGCGTAATGTGAGCGTGGTAGACCTCTCGATTGAGCATTTCGGTCGAAGGTTGCGCTTGCCAATCTTTCTTGCTCCCACCGGTCCGCTGAACCTGTTCGGCCCAGGTGGAGGGGCAGCCGTGGCATCAGGCGCTCAGGTGTTCGGGGTCGCCCATATGCTCAGTTCGGGATGCACACCACTCGAGTCCGTCGCCGAGGCGGCCCCTTCAGCACTACGAATGGCGCAACTCTACGTCAGAGGCGACGATGCCTCCGTCCATAAATACGTTGGTCGTGCGCTGGCATCCGGCTGTGCCGCAATCTGCCTAACTGTCGATAGCGCCGTCCTCGCTCGCCGCGACCGCGATATTGCCAATCGACATCGGACGGCTGGATTAGGAAAGTGGCCTGGTCAGGCGTACCAGGCCGGTCTCGATTGGCGGACCGTCAAGTTGATCAAGGACTCCTACGACATTCCACTCGTGCTGAAAGGAATTGCCACAGTCGAGGACGCTCGTATCGCAGTCGATCATGGCGTGGACTGGATTTATGTTTCGAACCATGGTGGCCGCCAGCTCGACCATGGCCGAGGTACGATGGATGTACTGCCAGAAATCATCGACGCCGTGGGCGGCCAAGCAAAGGTGATGGTCGACGGAGGGTTCTGTCGTGGGACGGACATCATAAAGGCACTAGCAATAGGCGCAAACCTCGTTGGTCTTGGTCGCATGCAGTGCTATGCATTGGCGGCGGGGGGCGAGGCAGCAATAATTCGCATGCTTGAGCTGATTGAAGACGAGATGCTGCGTTCCATGGCTCTGCTTGGTGTGCCGACTATTGGCGACTTGGATCGATCATATCTGTATCCAGCGGTCCCGGTCACGATCCCAAGCGCCTTGAGCGCATTTCCGCTCATAAATTGATCCGGCTTGATTGACCGCTTGCGGCGGACAGATGACGAGCACGTCGGCCGGATTGCGCCATCACCAGCCATTGCGGCCCTGCGATGGAAGGCGATATGGTCGAAGTGGTGACCGGAGCTAGATGATGATTATTGTCGTGGAAGGCATCAGTGCGGCTGGTAAGACCACCTGGTGCAAATCGCACGGTCAATCGAACCTGATACCCGAGACGTTTCCGGCCGATCGAAAGGCTCAGCCCCTTACTGGCATAGAAACCGCTCAGTACTGGACGGACTGGAATGCGAAAAGATGGGGCGATGCGCTCCAGATGGAACGGGGGAAGGGTCTGGCTATCTGCGACACAGACCCCTTGAAGCTGCACTATTCCTGGTGCCTTTGCCAGATCGGCGCACTCCCGAAACGCCAATGGGAACTTCAACTCCAGGCAACGAGAACCGCGCTCCAGGAAAAACAGCTGGGGTTCGCCGATGCTTATTTCGTCAAGGTCATCGACTACCAGACAGCTAAACAACAATGTGAGGAAGACACCTGCCGCGTGCGGGATCGTTTCGAACTGCACTTTCGCTTACAGCCATTCCTCGTCCACTGGTATGAACTTCTGGAAAAGGCATTAGGTGGTCGAGTGCTTTTGACGTTGCCGGATGACGGCCTGCCTCCCGACGTTATTCCGCTCAATGAACTCCGCTACGACATCAACGTGTTTGATCGCTTCGTTTCTTCGTTAGAAGGCAAAACGAAGTAGCCCCTCGTTGCACATGAGGCTTGCCTTCAATCGACTTCCGCCTCAGTAGTACAGCGCCAACACAGGACATTGCTTCGTCCCGCTAAACGAATAAACAAACCTTGTAGCACGTGTGTTTGGAGGTCGCGTAGATGCCACGGCACGTTTCTTCCGAGGAAGCGGTAAGCCTACTTGCGAACGCCAAGCGCGTATTGGTAATCGGGTGTTCAGGCGGCGGCAAAACGACGTTCTCTGCGAAGATCGCAGCGTGTCGCGACCTTGAATTTCAGTCGCTGGACCGAGACGTGCGATGGCTTCCGGGATGGGTAGAGCGTGATCGAGCTGGACAACGAGCGATAATTGAGCAGTTGGCTCGGCGCGAGCGATGGGTCATGGACGGCAGTGGAGCATCTTCGTTCGACATCAGACTTGTGCGAACCGATTTAGTCTTGTGGGTTCGAGTCCCAAGACGCGTCGCTCTTCTCGGGCTATTTAAGCGTGTTTTCCGATACTATGGGTCAGTCCGACCGGAAATGGCTGAGGGTTGTCCAGAGCCCTTGCCTGATATGGATTTTCTCTCCTACATCTGGAACTTCGAAAAGCGTTACGCGCCTCTTTTTATCAAACAAATCGACCAACACGGGCCTACTGTTCCTGTGGCCGTGCTCCGGTCTCATCGCGAGATGGATTTAATGCTTCAGCCTTTCACTCAACAGCGATGACGGCTTCGGGCAATCACATAATACCACCGAACCGTCGGAGGGGTAGATGTCCTTGATCAGAGCGTTGATGATCGATGTGGAAGGCGTCTTGGTTTGCGGCCGCCCTTCCGACGGAAGGCCGTGGGCATCGACCATTGAGGATGATCTCGGGCTGTCAGTTGCGGCCCTTCAGCAAGAGTTTTTCTCTCCTTACTGGAACGAGATCGTTCTTGGGCGGGCGGCGCCGGTCGATCATCTGAAGCCGGTCCTGGCAAAGATTGCTCCCCATCTCCCCTACGATGACTTCATTGCCTACTGGTTCGAGAACGATGCACGGCTGAATATTAAGCTGCTTGAAGAACTCCGTCAGCAGCGCAAGGCCGGAAAAAGAGTCTATCTGGCAACTGACCAAGAGCACGTCCGGGCGGCGCATCTCGTTGAAGCACTTGGGCTTGGCAGCCATTGTGACGGCATCTATTATTCGGCAGCCTTAGGAAGCCGCAAACCCGATCAAGCCTTTTTCAAACAAGTGGCTGCCCTTAC
Source organism: Ensifer sp. R1-3 (assembly GCF_056739175.1). NCBI lineage: Bacteria > Pseudomonadati > Pseudomonadota > Alphaproteobacteria > Hyphomicrobiales > Rhizobiaceae > Ensifer > Ensifer sp. R1-3. The sequence continues at coordinate 306,902 of NZ_CP096515.1, read as the reverse complement.
AGGTCTTAGGCCAGACCAATTACTTCTAGTCGACGATCCGCCCGCAAATATTGATGCCGCACGACTCTGCGGCTGGAATGCCATACACTGGCAACAGGGAAGTATGCTTTTCGCTAGGTTGGCAGCGATTGAAGATTTATGCCCGAAGAATACAGACTAGAGCCCACTTCCGGCATGGCTTTTATGCGCCAACAGCGGTCATTGCGCTGTGGATGTCTCAAGCTATAGGCTTAATCTCGGTTCGGTTTGTAATGAGCAGATGATGAATTTAATCGATTTCGAAACAAAACACTTTCCAGTCCTTCGCAGTTGGCTCAGCAGCGAGCGCGATGTGGTGCAGTGGGGCGGACCTGATCTGACTTATCCGATCACCGACGATCAGCTTGAACAGATGATCATCGACGGGACAACGGCACCACCAAAGCGGCTATCTTGGATGGCTGTTAACGCCACTCAAGCTCTGGTAGGCCATATCCAATTAGCTGTGGACTGGAGAAATGGCGTTGCAAGGATTGGCCGCGTCATGGTCGCGCCAACAATGCGGGGGCAAGGACTAGCTAAATCGTTGCTGGAAGCGGCATTGGAACAGGCATTCTCTCATCCGGAAATCGAGAGAACTGAGCTAAACGTATATAGCTGGAACAGTGCCGCTATCCGAACCTACAACAAGGTCGGTTTTTTTCACGAGGGAGTGAGGCGGTCGTCTGTCAAAGTTGGTGACGAGAGATGGGACACCGCAATCATGAGCATGCTCCGTTCGGAATGGGAAGCGGGACTACCTAAATGACCGGTTTGGGCCGGAAGCTGCCTATCTCCCGACCACGATTGGTGGCGGCAAGCGGGTGACTTCGGCCGCACAGAGTGTAAGTTTGTACCCATCTACCACCACGAAGAGAGCGCCGATGCCCCGTTTTCTAGCCGTGTACACCATGAAGCCCGAAGACCTCGCCTCTTTCCGCAGCCTGCCCAAGGCCGAGCAGGACGCGGTCGATGCCGTCGGCCTGGAACAGTGGGCAGCGTGGGAGGACAGAAATGCCGCATCCATCCTCGATCGTGGTGGCATGGTGGGCAAGACGACGCGCGTGACCAAGGACGGTGTCGCCGCTGCCGTGAACCCCTTTTGCGGCTACCTTGTCGTCGAGGCGGAAAGCATCGAGGCCGCGGCGCGGCTGTTCCAGGACCACCCGCATATCACAGTCTTTCCAGGAGACGGCGTAGATATCATGCCCTTTTTGACCTGAACTCCTTCGGGTCAACCATTCAAGCGATATTGTGCTCCAAACGGAAACGCGTTGCCCATTCATGATTGGTGGCGTCGGCTAGCTTTTCGACACCGGGTGTGATGCCGCTTGCGGCCTCGCACTTCAATCCCAGTCGGCTCAGTACTTTGCGCAGGCTTCCCAGGGGATCGGCTGAAAGCGCCTCATATGCGATCCGAAAAGGCTCAATTCCTTGCATTTCGAACCAGTCGTTCCAGGCCCGGTCATAGGCTGCAAATCTCTCGTACCAGGTTCGGATTTCATCGGAGTTGTAAACAGGTGCACTTGGCGGCGCGGTCCGTTCCAGCTCGGTTCCATCCGGAGCTGCATGCCACAGCCCGGTTTGCTCGGCCTTTACCAGCGAGACAGCCTGCTCAACCTTGTCGAGCCGAGTGAGATGCAGAAAAAGTGTCCGTCCGAAGGCCGCTTCAATTCGTTGCAAATCACTGGAGCGTTCCGGGTGCAGGACTGCCAGTTTCTGGACGAAGAAATCAAAGCTATGTCTTTGGAGCCGCAGGCCGAACATGCCTGTATCGCGGCTTCCTTTGGCGATTGCCGCTCGAAATATCGTAGCCAGAATATCGGCCTCGGGCTTTGAGGCGTCTGCGGCCAGTTCGAAGGAGGCCAGCCATTCGGCAATCGAGGGGCGATGAAAGTAGGACCCGGGGTTCCCGGAGATGCCCGTCGCCGCCAGCAGCTTGCACAAAAGCGTACTGCCGCTGCGCGGAGAAGTGCAGATCACGTAGGAGTCGAATTTTGGCATGGCTGTTTCAGAGACAAGGAAATCCTGACGAGTTTCAAGCCTTAATTGCCCTGTGTTGCAAGTGCGTGAACTTTGGTTGCGAGCATCGCAAACGACCTCGTCGGCGCGGATGAATTGGTGCGAGGTCGCCGCCTGATTAGCTTTGGGTCGCCCGCGCGACATAGTCAACGATAGGCCGCCTCGCCGTTGCGCGGCCCTGCCCCGTCAATTGCTTGCGAAGCAGTAGAAGAGACCGTCTCCGCCGGTTCCCTTGAATGCCTCGTTCGAGCAGCCGCCTCTTGTCGAATGCGACGAGTTCCAGGATTTCGCCGCATCGGAATCGTCCAGGCCCGTGCGGTCGCTGTGGCCGACGATCGCCGCGCCTTCCGCACCGCCCATTGTCCAATTTCCGCAGGTTTCCGGTGCGGCGGTTCCATCGGGTTTCGAGCCGGTCAGGATGTCGTGGCGGTTCGGGCTGTCGCCACGGCCGGGAATGACTTCGCCTTTCTCGTTGAGAGCCGACTGCTTGGTCAAGTTGTTGTTGTCGCTGTGAAGCGAGGCGACATCGTCAGCGATCTTCTCGCCCTTGGCGTTGTACCAGGGACCATTTCCGATCCGATCCCTGGCGTTCTCGGTGTCGGTGGATAGATAGGCTCTCCAGGTCTTGCCCGTCGAACCACTCGCCGTCGCCAAAGAATTGCAGTATGCGTCGGCTCCGGCCAGGCCTCCGAGGTCGCCACCCCTGCCCGGATTTGCGCTGGTGACGAAGAAGCTCATGGAGGTGTCCTGGGCCTGTGCCGACAGCGGAGAGCAGGTCAGGACGGCTACTGTGAATGCAAGCGCGCGGTTCATAGCGATTCTCCAGCATTTCGTCGGTGAAGCGTATTGCTGAAAACGGCTGGCGTAAAATCGAAATCCTGTGATTTGCAAGCGGCAACCGATGAGTAAAGCCACGTTCGTGCAAGCTCTGTTCAGGCATCGCGCCAACACCCGTCACTGCCGGACCGACTGCCGCGACACTTCCAGGACATCGCGGCAGTTGAGCGCATTAGGCAACGTCTTGAAGCCGGGCCTCACCATTGTGTAGGAAGCAGGCTTTGTTGAAGAGCCGCAAATCAACGAGATTAGGGAGACGAATGTCCCGAATGTCCGGCAGGCGCTTGCTTTCCGGATCAAACGACCGATCTACCTGCGAAATGAACGCAACCACAACCCCGGCTTTCCTGGCGAAATCTGCAAGAGCCAGAACCTGATCCGAGAGTGCTGGCTTGCTTCGCTGCTGATCCAGTATCTGCAGATAGTCGATAACGGCAACCGTCCCCCGCTCCGACCCCGATAAATGGCGAATGATGTAGTCCGCGCTGATATCATCAGACGTCAAGATTTGCAGCTTATCGCAGAGACCGTGGCGCCCCTCGTCCAAAGACCGAAGGTGCCGCCTCGCCTGCTGTTCTGTAAACTCCAGCGTGAAGAAGACCGCTTTTCTGCCGTCTCGGGCAGCGTCGAGCAACAGCTGAAGGCCGAGCGTGGTCTTGCCATGCCCTGGGCGGCCGGCCACCAAGAGCAAATCACCCTCATCCAGCCGAGCAAGGATTGATCTGGACAGTGACGCCGCTGCGACTTGGGACGAGAGCAGGCTCCATCTTGCCAACCCTGTCACTGGCTTGGCGCGTTTATCCGCAAATTCCTGCGCAGATCGATGTCATCAATAAGGTACTACTCAACAACGGAGCGGCGTTTGCCGCTCCTGCTTCCGCTATCGAAGCCTTCGGGGTCTTCCGCAAGAAACTGCTCGCGCAGCCGCGCCGGGTCGGTTAACGTCCCGTGCAAAAATCACGCCATTAAACCCAAGCAGGGCCACCAGCTATGGCAGATATCACTTTCGACCCGCGTAAAGTGTTCCACTATGGGTTCGTCGTGCCGAACATGGATCGTGCGCTGAAAACGTGGACGCAGCAGGGAGCTAGGCTGGTTGTGCCGCCTGCAATCGATCCGGCCCAGAATGTGTCCTGCGCGCTCCTTATTTATCTCGACAGTGTTCCGATCGAACTGGTGGCTCCGTTGCGTGACGGGCCGAATCCCGTCGCGAGTCGGCTGGCCAAGGGCGGCGGTCTCGATCACGTCTGCCTGTTCTCAGACAATCTGGAGCACGACGTGGCGAAACTCGAGGCAGATGGCGGAATGGTGGTGGTTGCCCCCTGCTATGGCGCGGTTTTCAAGAGGCGTCTTGCTTTCGTAGTCACTCGGGCCGGCTTGGTTGTCGAACTCATGACAAGAGCGACCGTGGAGGGCGCCGAGGGAGATCCGCTCGCGCCGCTCAACGGTCACGCGTGAAAGGAGCACCGGCTTCAGGAGAGCGGCGCCAACGCATTTTCGTCAACACCCCGTAGGTTTTAATTTTGAATCGCAGTCACATAGGCCGAAGGCATTACTATCCTATTTACATCTCTTTCAATGCGTGCTTTTTTTACCCCTGAATTTTAGCTGCAATAGAAGACTCTGCCGAAAACCTCGTGTTTCGGTGCATAACCTATAGTTATCTCTTCATTGTTCGGCAGCGTCAAATAAGGCTGTCAAAAACTTATTGACATTCGGGCTCCGCAGCGAGCTGCGTTGGCATCGCAAGACAAAGACGAATTACATCACATGTAGGATTCGCAGCCTCAGATAAGTGGCTGCGGACCAATTTTGACATTGGTTGGGTTTGATATGATCTTTATCGATCCACTCTTCCTATTTCTCTTCCTGCCGGTGACACTTATTGCGTTTTACCTTGCGCTTTTGACGCGAGGCAGGAATGAAGCACTACTGGTCATTTTCACGGCGTCAATTATCTTTTATGCCCCTTATGGAATATCTTCGGTATTTCTTCTGCTGGTCGCCCTGCTTGTCAATTTCGGAGTCTCCAACGCACTCCTTGCTACGGACGACAGTAATCCATATCGACGAGTGCTGTATGGGTGCGGTCAGGGATACAACATAGCCTCACTGTGCTACTTCAAATACAAGATAGTTACAGTCCTCCTTGGCGAAAATAGTGACTTCCTGACCGATATTGCCGGCGTGGCGATACCGGCTGGTATTTCATTCTACACGTTCCATCAGGCGGCCTTTCTGGCGGATGCCTATGTTCGCGAAAAGAGCGTGGTCGAATTTTTCGAAGGGACTCGTTCGTTGAGGTCCGGTTTTTGGGCGTTTTGCCGTTATGGCGCTTTCGTCAGCTTCTTTCCGCAGTTGATTATCGGCCCAATTACCTATCTGCACGAATTCCATCCCCAGGTAAAATCCAGGAAGTTCATCAGTTTTGACCCCCTCGATATCGCCGTGGGACTCGCCTTTATCTCGATCGGCATGTTCAAGAAGGTCGTCATCGCCGACAATATTGCACCAACCGTCGATCTTGTCTTTGGTGCTGCGGGAGCCGGAGCGGTGATGGATCCCGCACATGCCTGGATCGGCGCTCTCTCCTACATGGCGCAGCTCTATTTTGACTTTTCAGGCTATTCCGACATGGCGCTCGGCCTCGCGCGCATGTTTGGTCTGCGATACCCGCTCAACTTCTATTCGCCGTTCAAAGCCAATGGTATCCTCGATTACTACCGGCGCTGGAACATGACTCTGACGCGCGTGATCGCGCGTTTCCTATTTACGCCGCTTTCAATCGCGGGGACGCGCTACTGCGCGGTGCATCGGCTTTCACCGCTGCCGACACAGATCCTCGGCCTCTGGCTGCCGATGCTAATCAACTTTCAGGTTCTCAGCCTATGGCATGGCGCCGCCTGGACCTTCGTGGCCTTCGGCCTGATGCAAGGCGTTTGGTCTGCGGCCGAGGCGCAGATAAGGGGCAGCAAGAAATACAAGCGCATGTGCAAGGTTACATCGCCGTTCATCCGATTGCTGGTGGAACGGGTCATATTCTTTATGCTGATCTGCTTCAGCCTGGCGATGTTCCGCTCCGAAAGCGTCGGTGCCGCGTTTCATCTTTATGCGCAGATGTTCGGCGCATCACTCGATGCCCCATCGGCCTTCGAAATGCGTGAGCCCGTGCTCATGCTGTTCTGTGCATTTTCAATCATCTATCTCATGCCAAACGCCGTGGAACTGATGCGCCGCTATCGGCCGGCCATGATGACCTATGAAAACGAGAGCTACGGCTTCGCGTTCCTGCGCAACATCTGGCGACCTTCCTGGGGTTGGGCTGCTTTTGCCGCTATCCTCACCATCTCGTCGCTGCACTATGTCTCGCGGCAGCCGCCTTTCCTCTATCAGGGATTTTAAGCCATGACCGGAAGGATGCTTGTCGTGTCGACAAATCCGGATTTACCGTCGGCCGCAGGTCGGTGGCTGAGAGCGGAGCATGTGCATGGCCGGAGGGGCACGCTGCGCAAGAAACCGAGCTTCTCGCCACGCTGGCGCGTCGCCCTTCCAATGATCGTGACCTTTTGTCTTGTCTGGCTGGGGTATCTTTCGATGGTGACGATCGTCGTTGCGACGGATCCATACGACATCTACCGCTGGGGAGCCAGGCTCAAACTGACGCGCAACGACGTCCCGCGCGATGTCGTCGTGCGGTGGGTAGACCTCGTTTCGAAACAATCGGGAATCAACACGTTTCTTGTCGGCGGCTCGACCACGGCCATGTATTCCCCCGATGACATATCCGCAGTGCTGGGCGAAAATGTCGTAGCCTACAATCTCAGCTATGGCGGGCCGCGACCGATGGACCGCGACATCGTTCTCGATCAACTCGCCATCAACGCGCAAGCCAAACGGATCATCATCACGTTTGACTGGATGTACATTCTCGACCCAGAAAAGATGCGCCAGGGCTTTCCAGAGTATCTCTATGACGAGGAAATCAGCGACGACATCCGAATGGTCGACCTGAAATCATTGCGGCGAACATGGAAGGTCCTGTTGGGGGAGACGAGCTACGAAGCGCAAGACGACGAAGGGTACGCCAAGTTCACGGAGAGGCAATACCGCTCCTTTCAGATGCCCGCCCAAATGGCTGAACTGCAGGCCGTGATCGAAGAGTATCGGTCGGTCGTTGACGCCCCGAGCGGCAGGACATGTGCGAGCTTCAGTGCCGTGAATGAGCAGCTCGTGCCGAGGATTCGGAAATTCGTCGAGAAGGGCGTGCAGGTCGACGTCATCATACCCATCCTCTCCTACGCCAATTACTATTTTCGCATGAGCGACATAAGCGCGACGTTGCTGGACGAGGTTCTGCTGTCGCGGCGATGCTTTGTCCAATCGATAGACACCCTGCGCAATGTGCGCGTGTTTGCATGGGATGATGACCCCAGGATTGCCGGTGACCTCGGCAACTTTCGTGATCCTGGGCACGTCTATAACCCGGGGCTACTCAGGCGAACACTTACGTCACTTTCGACGGGCGAAAACAGGCTGACGGCGGCAGACGTCGAGACCTATGAGCGCCGTATCCGGACCGAGGTGAAGAGTTATCGGCTTAGAAACAGTTATCTCGAACGAACTGCAAGGAATTGAATCGCGCACCGCAAAGCGCTGTCGACGGCCTGAAAACTGCCGCCAAACCAAGGTTGAACAAATGTCTGACCATCAACTTTATCTATCCCAAGTCGCAGACGTGATCCGTGAGCTGTTCGATGAATACGACGGCCCGATCACCCTGGAGACGACGGCCCGCGACGTTCCGCAATGGGACAGCCTGTCCAATGTCAGACTGATGGTTCTGATCGAGCAGGAGCTCGCAGTCCGCTTCAGCACGGCTGAGGTGCAAGGTTTCAAGAACCTCGGCAGCCTTATCGATGCCGTGGTCAAGCGCAAGCAGAACTGATCGATCATCAACGCCCCGGCGCGGGGAGGCACGGCTTTATGAACACGTTCTTTCCGTGGAGACCGCCGCTTGAGGAGAACTGGGCCGCACGCGTGGCCGAGCTCGAGGCAATTGCCGCCGGCGGCGAAATGCCCGACTACGCCGCCACCAGATCGGTGACCAACCAGCAGTTGGGCCCACGCCAACAGCTCAGGATCGAGCGCCTCGGCAAGCGGCTGGGCAAAATTAAGGGAAACGGCTTCACCCGCATCGAACTCGGCCTCCTCGGAAACCGGACGCTGAGCTATCTCTGCGATCCCTTGGGTGCGGCAGGTTTGGCGCGTGGTCTCCTCGTCTCGGCGCATGAAGCGCCATACGACGGGGTAGCTGGCTTCGCATTCTCCGCCAAAAATTGTTTCGAGCGGGGACTCGATGCCGTGCTTGCCGTTCTGGATGAGAGCACCCTCCAAGGGGAACGGCCACTGCTGGACAGGGTCGCCGAGGATGAGGCTGTGCTTGAGGCCGAAAGGATCGCTTCCGCCATCGCCGAGGCGGCGCGATCGAAGACCGGATGCCCGGCAATCTTTGCGACGCTGCCGCCGTGCATACAACTGACCTCCGCAGACATCGCAACGCCGGGTTCGATCGCCCGGTTCCGGTTGCGGGTCAACATGATGCTTGGTGATGGCGCTGCTGAGGGGCGGTGGTTGATGTGGGACCAAGCCGCCCTTGCTTCACGGATCGGTATTGAGCGCTGGTTCGACCCGGTGGCCTATCATTCGGCGAAGGTGCCCTTCAATGTTGAGCTCTGCCCACTGGCGGCGGACAACATTGCTTCTCTCCTCGCGGCCAAGTCCGGCAAGAGCGCCCGCGCCCTCGTGCTCGATCTCGACAATACCCTTTGGGGCGGCGTCATTGGCGACGACGGTCTCGCCGGTATCCGGATCGGCCAGAATTCGGCAGAGGGAGAGGCCTTCGTCGCGTTCCAAAACTTCGTCCTGGGGCTCCGGAAACGCGGAGTAGTCCTCGCCGTCTGTTCGAAAAACACCGATGCCGTTGCGCGTGAGCCGTTCCGGCGGCACCCTGATATGCTATTAAAAGAAGAGCACATCGCCGTGTTTCAGGCCAATTGGGACGACAAGGCCACTAATATTCGTGCGATCGCCGAAAAACTCGGTCTCGGTCTTGAGTCACTTGCCTATGTTGACGACAATCCTGCCGAACGCGAACGCGTCCGACGGGAGCTTCCGCTCGTTTCCACAATTGAGGTAGGCGAGGATCCGTCCTTCTTCATCGATCGCGTCGCGGGTTCAGGTCTTTTCGACCATCTGCCGCTGAACTGCGACGATCTGGCGCGGGCAAACAGCTACGGGGGGCGTGCGGCAGTTGCGGAGATCCGCGCGCGGGTGGGCAATTATGAGGAGTATCTGAAGTCCCTAGAGATGCGGATGACCATCTCACCCTTCGACGAGGTAGGCCGCCCGCGCATCGTTCAACTCATCAACAAGTCCAACCAGTTCAACCTGACCACGCGCCGCTACAACGAGGAAGACGTTCGGCGCATGCAGGGAGATCCAAACTTTATCGGTTGGCAGATAAGGCTCGACGATAAGTTTGCACAGCACGGGACGATCGGAGTCGTCATTGTCCTCAAGAAGGGTTCCGAATGGGAGATCGACACCTGGCTGCAATCGTGCCGCGTCCTTGAGCGGGGCGTTGAACAGTGCTTGATGAACAGCCTGATCGAGGAGGCGGTGTCTGCCGGTGTGGTCAGCATTCGCGGGCGCTATATACCAACAGAGCGCAACGCAATGGTTTCGGATTTCTATCCGCGGCTTGGCTTCGGCCTTGCGGGTACGAATGGCAACGGGTCAGTGGATTTCGTCTGTGTCATATCGCAGTATGAACCCCATCCCGTATCCATGAACATTACGCTGAGCAATGACGCCGCCGCATCTTGCCCTGGTTCACTGCCTTTCGCTGGAGAGTGCGCAGCCGAACCGCGAGATGGCTGATGGCGATAGTCGCCGTATCATCGAGGAAGGTCTTGCGGGTCTTCGAGCCACACCCTCCACTTCGCTGCCAGGTTACTACGGGCCTTCTTCGTCGAATTGTAGCCTTCTACAAACGGTGCGTAATCGTCTTCCTGACCGCATCGACGAAGATCGAAGGCGTGTGGAAGCAGGCGACCCTTTGCACGATGAAGGTCTTCACGTCTTCGCAGAAATTTGCTTTTGCTATTTCTCGGTCAGGCGCCGGTCAGGTCGACTCATCACCCGGAAGCGAAAATCAGTGTATCCGCAGCACTCCGTCATGAACAACACAAAGTGGGACGAACTGCGTCTGGCGATGCATGCGCTTGATCGGCGACCGCTCTGGCGTTGCAAGGACGTCAATGGCCACTACTCCGGCTATCACCGTGAGTGGTTCCATCATTTTCGGTCAGGTGACTATGCCAGCATCTTGTACGTGGACATCACCGCTGATGATCCCGCTCACCGAGAAGCGATCAGAGATGCCCTGAAGGCGATTCACCTACCTGGGGAAGAGACCGAAAGTGGATTCCGAGTCTTCGGCTACGGCCAGAAGGGCCAAACCTTAGAATACCTCTGACCTAAGGCCACCCTTAGCTGGCAGGTGCCGCAAGCATGGCGATCTGCCCTCTCGCGATCACTGGCGGCTGGTTGGCTGCATCGACGATCGCTCGGACATCTTTGCGGAACGGAGACGACGGATCGAGGAAGGTTGCCTCTATCCATTCAGGCATGTCTTCAGCCGGGACGAAGGCCGGAGAGTTGATGTCAGCGAAGAGAGAATGAGGCGGCTGAGGTCTCACCGGTTATCCCCAATCCCTGTGAGTTTCGAGTGCAACTCTCACGAAGGTCGTTCTTAGGTTGGAATCGGCCCACATTCATCGTTCCCGCTGATGCAACGACAAACGGAGATTGGAATGCCGCCATTCATCATCACATACTGAAAATAAATGGTGGGCCCGGAGGGACTCGAACCCCCAACCAAGCGGTTATGAGCCGCCGGCTCTAACCATTGAGCTACAGGCCCTGCCGTCGTCGCCGGCGGTTGCGGACCAATGGCAGTCCGCTGTGCAGGCTCTAGCGTAAAACCTTTTTGCCGACAAGCCATTGCCGCAATAGCTACACAATCGGTAAGCATGGAATCGAGGATAAACAACCGGAGAGAAACGTCCATGTTTTCTACACGCATTGCCCGTACCGTTCATGTCGCCGCAGTCGCAGCCGCCTTTGCCGGCGCCTTTGCAGCCGCAGCGGCGGCGCAGGAAAGCACCGCCGGCAAGGGGGATGGCAAGGGGCGTCCGGACGGCGTCAGGGGCCGTCAGGCGGTGATCAAGGTCTCCGGCGAGGGCCGCTCGACGACCGCTCCGGATATGGCGATCCTGCAGCTCAGCGTCGTCAAGGACGCCAAGACCGCGCGCGAAGCGCTCGATGCCAACAACAAGGCGATGGCAGACGTGCTCTCGGCCTTGAAGCAGGCCGGGATCGCCGAGCGCGATCTGCAGACGAGCGGCTTCTCGATCAATCCCCAGTATCACTATCCGCCGAACAATGACGGCGGTAATCGGCCGCCGGAACTGGTGGGCTATCAGGTCGTCAACGGCGTCGGCGTGCGCGTGCGGGATCTGGGGCAGCTCGGCGAGATCCTCGACAAGTCCGTCACCCTCGGCGTCAATCAGGGCGGCGGGATCGAGTTCACCAACGACAAGCCGGATGCCGTGATCACGGAAGCCCGCAAGGCCGCGGTCGCTGACGCCATCAACAAGGCCAAGGTTCTGGCCGAGGCGGCGGGGGTCTCGCTCGGACGCGTTATCGAGATCGCGGAGCAGCCCTCCCGGCCCGAGCCGATCCCCGTGGTCCGCAGCATGGCCAAGGAATTTGCCGCCGCTGATTCGGTTCCGATGGCAACCGGCGAGAATGCTTACAACGTCACCGTCAACGTGACATTCGCCGTCAATCAGTAGCGCGGTCGCAAAGCAAAGAGCCCCCACGCCAGGGCGTGAGGGCTCCATTTCCGTCGGCCGGGGGAGACGGGACGGAAATCCTTGGATTTACCAGCGGCCGATGATCGGGCATCCGCGGGCGTTGGCGAAAACGATCGCCTGGCGGTGGCCGTGACGGCGGCCTTCGACGACGACGCGGCGACCCGTCACGTCCGCAACATAGGCGCGGCGAAGGCCACGGTCGCGTGCCTTGTCGACCGCGAGGCCGGGTGCACAGCGACCGCGACGGTCGCGGCGGTCGTAGTGCCGGCGATCGCGCCAGTCGTCGTGGCGGTCGTGGTCGCGGTAGTGGACGCCGCCGCCCGGACCCAATTCCAGGGTGAGCGACTGAGCCGAGGCCGTGGAAACCAGACCGGTCAATCCGATCACGGCAGCGACGGCGGCGTTAACGAGGAACTTTTTCATTGCTTTTCTCCGGTGTGACGAAGCGGTTCTGGTTGACGATTGAGGCAAACATAGGCCGGCCAAACTGAACGGCACCGGAACCCTCCGTTCATGCAGTATTCAGGTTGATCACGCCCCTGACGCGCGACGAATCGCTTCGTCCCCAGGCGCTTTACGGCAGGCTAAGTTATTGATCCGGCAGGAAAGAGTACTTCCAGGAAAAATTTGTAACGGTTTCCGTCCGGAAGTGCGTTGGGTCAAACGGCTAGATCGGGCTCGCGAGCTCCCGCTCGAAGAGGCGGCTATTGCGGTAGTGGCTGAGGCGCGCAATGAGGCCGTCCTCGATCTCGAAGACGAAAACGCTCGCAATGGAGTAGGCCTGACCGGAGGCTTCGGGAAAGCCGGCCATCGTCTCGCGATAGGTGCCGCGCGCGGTCGTATCCGCCGCCACGCGCTCACCGGCGGCGTCTCGCATCAACACGACGTCGCCGAAGCTCTCGTCGAAATGGCGGAAATAATTCATCACCCAGCTCCTGAGCGCGCCGGCGCCGAGGGTCCGCTCCCCGGTCAGCGAGTCGAACGCGACGTCCTCGCCGACGAGGCGTGAAAGCGTGTCGAAGTCGCGGTCGTTCAGAGCTTCGATGAAATGGCTGGCTATCGTCTGGGCGTCTGTCATTCTCTCCTCCGAAATTGGCCTCCGCTTCACTCTACCGCAGAGCGCGGGCGGCGCGGAAAGAGAAAATGGCAACGTCCGCCCGGACGGTTACTGCCGGACCTGCGCCTCGTCAGCTGCCGAGATGCAGGACGATCTCGCGGCGGTGCGGCCGGTCGCGGTGTTCGAAGAGATAAAGCCCCTGCCAGGTTCCAAGCGCCAGGCGCCCCTGCATGACGGGAATGCCGAGCGAAACCTGCGTGAGTGCCGCCTTGATATGCGCCGGCATGTCGTCCGGCCCCTCCATGGTGTGGACGACCCAGCTCATCGATGGATCGGAGGACGGCGGCACCAGCCGGTGGAAGAAGGCATGGAGGTCACGCTTCACGTCCGCATCGGCGTTCTCCTGGATGATCAGCGAAGCGGAAGTATGACGGACGAACACCGTGAGCAATCCCTCGGCCACGCCGGACGCACGCACGAAGCCGTCAGCCTCGGCGGTGAACTCGTAAAGCCCCTGCCCCTTCGTAGATATGGTTATGACGGTCTGCGCCATTCCCCCTCCGCCTGCTTTGTGGTGGCCCCGCTTGTCCAGAGACGTACGGGGCCCGCCCGGCATCCGGTTCGCTCCATGATGAGCGGATCGTACAGCAGCCGGCAACGCCGATCCTATAATTCGAGAAAGGGCTCGAACCCGCCATAGATCATGCGTTTTCCATCGAAGATGGACTTCCATTCGTCGCCCTGGAGTCTCGGATCCGCCATTACCTTGGCGACGATCGCGTCCCGGTCCTGACGCGACCGGTAGACGATCCACGAGAAGACGACGGTCTCGTCGTCCTTTGCCTGAACCGCGCGCGGGAATGATGTGAGTTCGCCATAGGGCACGTCGTCTGCGAGGCATTCGACGTAATTGAGCGCGCCATGCTCCTTCCACACCGCGCCCGCCGCGCTCGCCAGCTTCTTGTAGGCCTCTATGTTGGCCGTCGGTACTGCAACGAGAAAACCGTCCACATACGCCATTTTCGTCTCCTCCACGTGTTGAAAGACATCACCAGGACGATCGAAGAGCACAGGTTCCGACAGGGGAACGACATTTTGATGGCTGCCGCCACCCGCTCGCGTCACGAGCCGCAGCCGCGCAACTGGCGCGCGTAGTTCGCGGCCATGCCGGATGCTCTCTTGGCGCCGGCCTTTGCGGTATCGCTCCAATTGCCGCGGGCATAGCCGCTGTGGCCGTGATAATAGGCGATATAGAGCCTGTAGGTGTCGTTCAGGGCGATGCCGTTCCGCTGGTGGCTCTGATTGTGATACCAGGCGATGAAGCGGATCGCGTCGCCGAAATCCGACCGGCGCGCCGTCCATCGGCCCGTCTCGGCCTGGTAGCGCGCCCAGGTGCCGTCAAGCGCCTGCGAATAGCCGTAGGCTGAAGAGACCCTTGTCCACGGGATGAAGCCGAGGAGCTTCGTCCGCGGCGGCCTGGCATTATGGCGGAAGCCGGACTCCGCATAGATCGTCGCCATCAGCACCGGGACGGGCACGCCATATTCGCGCTCTGCCGCATAAGCAGCCCGGCGCCAATTGTTGAAAAGACCATCTCGCTGCTCGAAAACCGCACAGGCGTTCCGGGTTTCTCTCGGCACCGTTCCGCAGCCGGCCAACAACAGGAGGACGACGACAAAAACCCAACGCATCGCGGAACCTCTCGTTTGAGAGAGGTTGATAAGACGTAAATCTTAAGGATCGGTTTTTACGCGTGCGCGAAGGTGGTCTGCCCCTCACCCCTTTAACGAGGACTAACCCTCGAGCTCGCTTGCGGGCTAGGGCATATGCGGATCTGCTCCTCTGGCGGGAGCCGTTGCCGCGGAGAGAAACCGCCTGGCTTTCGCTTCCAATACGGTCTGCCGACGGCATCGTTTGGGATAGGTGAAGGTCAAGCCGCTTGTCGTCTCCCCCCTTGTGGGGGAGAATATATGCGGCAGGCGCCGCGAGTCCCCTTCGCCCCGCTTGCGGGGAGAAGGTGTCGGCAGGCGGATGAGGGGCGATCCGGAAGCGCTCTATCAGAGCGTGCCGATCAGTTCGCGGTAAGCGGCCTCTGGGAAGGCCTTCAGCGTACGCGTACGCACATTGCCGTTCATGCCGAGCGTGATAGCGAACCGCGCGGCGACTGCGTCGTCAGGCGCTTCGCAGATCGCAACCATGTCGTGTTCGCCCATCGTCAGGTAGAAGTCCTTGAAGGAACCGCCCATCTCCTCGAGCTGCCTCCTTGCCGCGTCGAGCCGCTTCGGGGACTCGCGCACATTTCTGATACCGAGCTCAGTCCAATTGAGAAGCAGAACGTAAGTCGTCATCTCACACCTCCCGCAAAGCATCCCGCCTTCGGCCGAAGGCGCTCAAGATGCCCTGTATCTGAAAAAGGCCGGCGCGCATTCGCGCATTCATGTGCGGCCTCGGGACGCAAAGTATAAAGCAATTCGAGGAGAATGACGTACGGTTTTGCGCCGGGAGTAGAGCCGAAATAACAAAGCCGGGCACTGGGCCCGGCTTTGTCATCGATGAAAAGGTCCAGGGATCAGCTGTCCAGGAACGAGCGCAACTTGCGCGAACGGCTCGGATGCTTGAGCTTGCGCAGCGCCTTCGCTTCGATCTGCCGGATGCGTTCGCGGGTGACCGAGAACTGCTGGCCGACTTCTTCCAGCGTATGGTCGGTGTTCATGCCGATGCCGAAACGCATGCGCAGCACGCGCTCCTCGCGGGGCGTGAGCGAGGCGAGCACGCGCGTGGTCGTCTCGCGCAGATTCGCCTGAATGGCCGCATCGATCGGCAACAACGCATTCTTGTCCTCGATGAAATCCCCGAGATGCGAATCTTCCTCGTCGCCGACCGGCGTTTCGAGCGAGATCGGCTCCTTGGCGATCTTCAGGACCTTGCGCACCTTCTCGAGCGGCATTGCGAGCTTTTCCGCCAGTTCCTCGGGCGTCGGCTCGCGGCCGATCTCGTGCAGCATCTGGCGCGAGGTGCGGACGATCTTGTTGATCGTCTCGATCATGTGCACCGGAATGCGGATCGTGCGGGCCTGGTCGGCGATCGAACGGGTGATCGCCTGCCGGATCCACCATGTGGCATAGGTCGAGAACTTGTAGCCGCGGCGATACTCGAACTTGTCGACCGCCTTCATGAGACCGATGTTGCCTTCCTGGATCAGATCGAGGAACTGCAGACCGCGGTTCGTGTACTTCTTGGCGATCGAAATCACCAGACGAAGGTTGGCTTCGACCATCTCCTTCTTGGCGATACGCGCTTCACGTTCGCCCTTCTGCACCATGGATACGATGCGGCGGAACTCGGCGATGGAAATGCCGGTCTCCGTCGCAAGGTTCTGGATCTCCTGGCGGATGTCGCGGATCGTCTGGTTCTCGGCCCTGGCAAACTCCTTCCAGCCCTTGCCGGCGAGATTGCTGATCGACTTCATCCAGTTCGGATCGAGCTCGGCGCCGGAATACTGCTCCAGGAACGCCTCACGCTTGACGCCATAGGATTCGGCCAGGCGCAGGAGGCGGCCCTCGTTCTGCGTCAGGCGCTTGGAGATGTCGTAGAGCTGCTCGACCAGGGCGTCGATGCGGTTCTGGTTGAGCGACAGCGACTTCACGGCCTTGATCAGTTCGTCCTTCAGCTCCTTGTAGCGGCGCTCCTGCGCCGGCGACAGAGTGCCGGTCGCGGCAAGGCGCGCTTCCACCTGCTGGTCCTGCAGCTTGCGGAGCTTCTTGTAGGTTTCGGCTATGACGTCCAGCGTCTCCATCACCTGCGGACGCAGTTCCGCTTCCATCGCCGCGAGCGAGAGGTTCGACTCGTCGTCGTCCTCCTCCTCTTCCTCGGGTGCCTGGCCTTCGCCGCCGACATTGGTGATGTCGTCGTCGTTCGCCGCAGTGCGGGTCCTGCGGACCTTTTCCTTCTCTTCCGCCGCCTTGCGGTCGGCTTCGATCTTTTCCGGGCTCTGGAACTGCGGTGCAGCCTTTGCCTCGGGGCCGGAATAGGTCGTCTCGAGATCGATGATCTCGCGCAGCAGCGTCTGGCCCTCGTTCAGCTCGTCGCGCCAGATGATCAACGCCTGGAAGGTAAGCGGGCTCTCACAGAGCCCGGCAATCATCGTTTCGCGGCCGGCCTCGATACGCTTGGCGATGGCGATTTCGCCTTCGCGCGAGAGAAGCTCCACGGAGCCCATCTCGCGCAGATACATGCGCACCGGATCGTCGGTGCGATCGGTCGGCTCCTTCTTCTTGCTGGCTGCAAGTGCGGTGCCGCTAGCAGGCGCGAGTTCGCCGCCTTCGCTTTCGCCCTCGTCGGCGCCGTCATCGTCGTCGCTGGCGGCAGCCTCCTCGGCTTCCTCGTCCTCGATGACGTTGATGCCCATGTCGGAAAGCATGGACATCGTGTCTTCGATCTGCTCGGAAGTCACTTCTTCGGAGGGCAGAACGGAGTTGAGCTCGTCCATGGTCACATAGCCGCGCTTCTTGGCGGCCTTGATCATCTTCTTGACAGCATCGTCGGAAAGATCGAGAAGCGGACCGTCCGGTGCACCTTCACGTTCAACGTCGGCTTCTTCGTTTTCTTTGACTTTTGTTGCCATTTATTCGTCGCTTTCCTTGTCGCAACCGGCCGGCGCCCGGTAATCAATGCCACTCGGAGGTCCGGGCACGCCGCGTACCCGCCACCGATTATTTCCCCTGACGTAACGGGATGATATTTAATTCCTGATTAACCACGACAGCGATGAACGGGCAAGCTTCGACAGTCCTGCCACTGAAACGTCCCTGGCATGATTTCCTATCCGCCGTACCATGTCGCCATTTCTGCTTGAAATGGTGATTCCCAGAATTTTTCATCCCGTCAAGCGTTTCCGGCGAAAAACCGCCTAAATCGGCAAAAAACGCTCATGGACGGGTTTTTGCGCTGTTTATCAGCTTTCGCTCAACATGTAGGAGCGCCCCAAAGAAAGACAAGGGTTGCACGGTTTTTCCGGAAGAATGCCCTGGCAATTGATCGCGACTGCGGCTCCGTCTACCAGTCCATCACCACCTTGCCGGAATTGCCCGAGCGCATCGCCTCGAAGCCGTCGCGAAAATCGTCGATGCCGATACGGTGGGTGATTATCGGCGAGAGGTCGAGCCCGCCCTGGACGAAGGCGATCATCTTGTACCAGGTCTCGAACATTTCGCGGCCATAGATGCCCTTGAGGTTGAGCATCTTGAAGATGACCTTGTTCCAGTCGATCTCGAAGCCCGCCGGCGCAATGCCGAGGATCGCAATCTTGCCGCCATTGTTCATCTTGTCGATCATGTCGCGGAAAGCGGGCGCCGCGCCCGACATTTCCAGCCCCACATCGAAGCCCTCGGTCATGCCGATCACCCGCATGACGTCGGCAAGATTTTCCTTCGACGCGTCGACGACGTGGTCGATGCCGAGCTTGCGCGCGAGATCGAGACGAACGGGATTGATGTCGGTGATCACCACCTTGCGGGCACCGCAACGCTTGGCCACCATCGCCCCCATGATGCCGATCGGCCCGGCACCGGTGACCAGAACGTCCTCGCCGACGAGATCGAAGGAGAGCGCCGTATGCACGGCGTTGCCGAAGGGATCGAAGATTGCGGCGATCTCGTCCGGCACGTCGTCGGGGATCGACACGACATTATATTCGGGAAGGCAGACGAACTCGGCGAAGGATCCGGGGCGGTTGACGCCGACGCCGAGCGTGTTGCGGCAGAGATGCCCCCTGCCCGCGCGGCAATTGCGGCATTTGCCGCAGACGATGTGACCTTCTCCGGAAACCCGCTCGCCGACATGATGCTTGCTGACGGCTGGCCCGACCTCGACGACCTCGCCCATGAATTCGTGTCCGACGACCATCGGCACCGGGATCGTCTTCTCCGCCCATTGATCCCAGTTCCAGATGTGGACGTCGGTGCCGCAGATCGCCGATTTCCTGACGCGGATCAGGACGTCGTTCGGCCCGATTTCCGGCACCGGCACGCGCTCCATCCAGAGCCCGACCTCCGGCTTCGTCTTGACCAGTGCCTTCATCATGTTGGTCATCGCTCGATCCTCGCCTGTGCCAATTAGATCACGCCCAGTTCGCGGCCCACCTCCTCGAAGACCGCGATGGCACGGCGGACATCCGCTTCGCTGTGCGCGGCGGACATCTGCGTGCGGATGCGGGCCTGCCCTTTCGGCACCACCGGGAAGGAGAAGCCGACGACGTAGACGCCCTTCTTCAGCATGCGCGCAGCCATCTCCTGTGCGAGCGCCGCATCTCCAAGCATGACCGGAATGATCGGATGACCCTCGCCGGCAAGCGTGAAGCCGAGGCCGGACATCTCGCTCCGGAAGAGCGCCGCGTTTGCGTAAAGGCGGTTGCGCAGAGCGTCGCCGTTTTCGATCAGCTCGAAAACCTTGAGAGAAGCGGCGGCGATGACGGGCGCGAGCGTATTGGAAAACAGATAGGGCCGCGAGCGCTGGCGCAACCACTCGACGACATCGGCCTTCGCCGACGTATACCCGCCCGAAGCGCCGCCAAGCGCCTTGCCGAGCGTGCCGGTAATGATATCGACCCGTCCTTCGACGCCGCAATGTTCGGCGGAGCCGCGCCCATGCTTGCCGACGAAGCCGACCGCATGGCTGTCGTCCACCATGACCATTGCGCCGTATTTCTCGGCGAGATCGCAAACGCCCTGGAGATTGGCGATGATGCCGTCCATCGAGAAGACGCCGTCGGTGGCGATCATCTTGAAACGGCTGCCTTCCGCCTTCTTCAGCTCTTCTTCCAGTGCTGCCATGTCGTTGTTGGCATAACGAAAGCGCCTGGCCTTGGAGAGGCGCACGCCATCGATGATCGAGGCATGGTTCAGCGCGTCGGAGATGATCGCGTCGTCCTCGCCCAGCAGCGTCTCGAACAAACCGCCA
The DNA here is from genome assembly GCF_056739175.1 of Ensifer sp. R1-3. Taxonomy (NCBI): domain Bacteria; kingdom Pseudomonadati; phylum Pseudomonadota; class Alphaproteobacteria; order Hyphomicrobiales; family Rhizobiaceae; genus Ensifer; species Ensifer sp. R1-3. Next base: position 287,072 of record NZ_CP096515.1, on the reverse strand, counting down.
TTCGCGTCGAAACAGGAGGAATAGAGAATCGTGTCCTCCATGCCGAGGAAGGAGGATATGCGCGCTTCGAGCTCCTTGTGCTCCTCCTGCGTGCCGCAGATGAAACGCACCGAGGCCATGCCGTAGCCGTAACGGTCGAGCGCGCTTTTCGCCGCTTGCGCAAGCTCCTCGCTGTTGGCGAGGCCGAGATAGTTGTTGGCGCAGAAATTCAGGACACGCTCGCCGGAAGCGACTTCGATCTCGCCCGACTGCTTGGAGGTGATGACACGCTCGGACTTGTAGAGCCCGGCCTGCTTGAGGTCTTCGAGTTCCGAACGGAGATGGGAGAGGAAGGCCGTGGTCATGGCTGGGTGCTCGCGATCAAAGGACATCACCGTCTACTACAGCGACCTTTGCGCGCCTGATAAGACGCGCGGCGCTGTAGAGGACTAACACGATGGCACCGCTCATGGAATTTGTTTCGACGCCACGTGGTTTGCCCCTCACCCCAACCCTCTCCCCGCAAGCGGGGCGAGGGAACGAGTATGCCGCTGCCGCGAGTCCCCTTCGCCCCGCTTGCGGGGAGAAGGTGCCGGCAGGCGGATGAGGGGCGGATGATCATTCGACCCTAGCCCTCGAACGCCTCGATCACAGCGAGAAACGCTTCGCCATATCTCTCCCGCTTGCTCTCGCCGATGCCGGGAACGTCGAGCAGCTCCTCGAAATCGCGCGGACGCCGTTTGGCAAGCGCAATCAGGGTCGTATCCGGAAAGACGACATAAGGCGGCACGTCCATCTCGCGGGCGAGAGACAGGCGCTCGGACCGGAGCCGCTCGAACAGTTCGAGATCGGATCCCGCGAGGTCCGATCGTTCGCTGGCCGGCTTCGACCCGCGTGCGGTTTTGGCCTTGCCGGAACTCGGACGGTCCTTGCGGAAGAGCACCTGCCGTTCGCGGCGAAAGACGCTGCGGGCCTCGGGCTCGAGCTTCAACGCTCCGAAGGCGCCGTGGTCCACGGAGATCAGCCCTGCGGCGAGCAATTGCCGGAAGATCGATTGCCAGGTGCGCGCCGGCAGGTCCTTGCCGGCCCCGAAGACCGGCATGTCGACATGGCCGAATCGCTCCGTCTTCTCGTTGACGCTGCCGGTAAGCACATCGATCAGATGGCCGGTTCCGAAGCGCTCTCCGGTGCGGTAGACGGCGGCAAGGGCCTTGATCGCCGCTTCCGTGCCGTCCCAGGTCTCGACCGGCTTCAGGCAGGTGTCGCAATGACCGCAGCCGCCAGGATGAGCCTCCCCGAAATGCGCGAGGATGGCCTGGCGCCGGCAGCCTGCCGTCTCGCAGGTGGCAAGCAGCGAATTGAGTTTCGCCCGCTCGATGCGTTTGATTTCCTCGGGCGCTCCGCCCTCGTCGATCATCCGCCGGCGCTGAATGACATCCGCCATGCCATAGGCCATCCACACTTCAGAAGGCAGACCATCGCGACCCGCCCTCCCCGTCTCCTGGTAGTAGGCCTCGACCGAGCCCGGGAGATCGAGATGGGCGACGTAGCGCACATCCGGCTTGTCGATTCCCATGCCGAAAGCGACGGTTGCGACGAGGCACAGGTTTTCCTCCTTGAGGAATGCATCCTGATGCGCGTCGCGCGCCGCCCGCTCCATGCCGGCATGATAGGGAAGCGCACGGATGCCCTGTGCATCGAGCCATTCCGCCGTGTCCTCGACCTTCGCGCGCGACAGGCAATAGACGATGCCGCTTGCATCCTTGAAGCGCGACAGGAAGCGCAGCAATTGCTGGCGAGGCTGATCGCGTTCCACGATCTCATAGGCGATATTCGGGCGGTCGAAGCTGGAGGCGAAAACGCGCGCTCCGCCGAGTCCCAGCCGCTCGATCATATCGTCGCGCGTGTGGGGATCCGCGGTGGCGGTAAGCGCGATCCGCGGCACACCGGGAAAGCGCTCGGCGAGGCAGCCGAGGCCGCGATATTCCGGGCGGAAGTCATGTCCCCATTGCGATACGCAATGGGCCTCGTCGATCGCGAAAAGGGCGATATCGGCATCGGCGATCATTTCGGCGAAGCCATCGGTGACGGCGCGCTCCGGCGTCACGTAGAGGAGATCCAGTTCGTCTCTCGAAAGTGCGCGGCGGACGGCAATCGCCTCGTCCCGCGTCAATGAAGAGTTGAGTGCCGCGGCCCGGATGCCGAGCTGCTTCAGCGCTTCCACCTGATCGCGCATCAGGGCGATCAGCGGCGAAACGACGATGCCGACGCCCCGGCGGCAGAGCGCCGGGATCTGGAAGCAGAGCGATTTTCCCGCCCCCGTCGGAAAGAGCACGACGGCATCGCCACCGGCAACCACATGGTCGACGACCGCCTGCTGCTGGCCGCGGAAGGTGGAATAACCGTAGATACGCTTCAGGAGATCGAGGGGATTGCTGACGCCTTCCGTTTCGAACAGGCGGCCGGTGTTGTGGCTTTCGGGCATGGAATCGCTTTCATCGGGAGCACGCAGTATGGAGTCGAGGCTGATCGAAGGCAAACCCGCTCGGGCCGCTGCTCAACCTGCCCGTCGTGAGAGTATCGGCTACCGAGCCGCCGGCCCCTTGACGCGGCCGGAAAGCACGCCGAAGCCTTCGATGATCGCTTCGAGCTTGTCCATCCGGTGCAGCTCGAGCTGCACCTCCTCCATGGCGCGCACGAGCCGCTGACCCTGCTCCACGTCTTCGGAGGCCGTGGCTTCCGCGATCTCCCGCTCGAGCTCCCGCTTCTGCCAGAGCAGCGCCTTCGTCCGCCGATGAAGCGTCAGGGCCTGGAGATAACCTTCGCGCGCATCCTCCGGAGCCGCCGCCGCCGTTGCCGTCCAGAGCCGCGCATAGCGCACCTGCTGGTCCAGGGCGCCGATCAGCGCCGAGAAACCCTCCGCCTCGAGCTGCTCCATCAGGGTTTCCCGCGTCAGCCGCAATCCGTTGGCCGCCGCGGCGTTCAGAACCGCAGCCCAGCAGCGCTGCAGATCACGGTGGTCGAACTCGATCGTGGCGATCTCGTCATACTCGTCGAACAGCAATTGCGGATGATTGACGATCGTCAATGCAAGCACGCTCTCGCGAAGTACCGGCGGGCGAAGCGAGCCGCCGGCCTTCAGCATCTGATTGAGTTTGGAACTACCGGCGGTCCCAGCCTCCACGGCCGCGCCCATGACCGGATTGGGAGCCGGCGACCAGCCCCTGCCGCCCTGCCTGCCCGCCTGCCTCCCGCCCCGCTCGAACGGCCGCCTTTCGCCTCTGAACGGCGCGCTCCCCTGGAGAAACGCATTCAGGCGGTCGCGCATGTCCTGCCCATAGTGGCGGCGCACGCTCTCGTCGGCGATTACCGAGGTCACCTGCCGCAGCCGCGCTTCGAGTTCGGCGCGCTTTTCCGGCGTGTCGAAATCCCCGCCCTGCACCTCGCGCTGCCAGACCATGTCGGCCAGCGAGCGGGCATTGGCGAGCACCTTGTCGAAGGGCTCGCGTCCGTCATGGCGCACCACATCGTCCGGGTCCTTGCCCTCCGGTAACAGGGCAAAGCGCACGGACCGGCCCGGCTTCAAATGGGGCAGCGCGAGATCGACGGCCCGATGGGCGGCGCGGACACCGGCGCCGTCGCCGTCGAAGCAGAGCACCGGCTGGGTCGTCATCTTCCATAAGAGATCGAGCTGATTTTCGGTAAGCGCCGTACCGAGCGGCGCAACGGCATTTTCTATCCCCGCCTGATGAAGCGCGATCACGTCCATATAGCCTTCGACGGCAATGATCGTGCCTGCGCCATCGGCACCCTGCGAGGCCCGCCGGGCGCGGGCGAAATTGAAGAGCACATTGCCCTTGTGAAAGAGCTCGGTCTCGTTGGAGTTCAGATATTTGGCCGGGGCGTCCGGCGACATGGCGCGCCCGCCGAAGGCGATCACCTTTTCTCGCGCGGACGGGATCGGGAACATGATCCTGTCGCGGAAGCGGTCGTAGGAGACCGGAATGCCGTCGCCGTGCACGACGAGGCCGCAGGCCTCGATCTGCTCCTTGCCGATCCCCTTGCCGGCCAGAAACTCCTTCAGCGCATTGCGGCTGTCGGGTGCAAAACCGAGACGGAACGTCTCGATCGTGCGGCCGGTCAGTCCGCGCTCGCGCAGATAGGCGCGCGCCTTTGCCCCGTTCGCCGTCTGAAGCTGATCCTGAAAAAACTGCGTCGCCAGTTCCATGACGTCGAGCAGGCTCGTACGTTCCCGCTCGCGCTGCTCGGCCTGCGGGTCCGGCTGCGGCATCGGGACGCCCGCCAGATCGGCGATCTGCTGCACGGCCTCCGGAAAACTCAGGCCCTCGAGCTCGGTCAGGAAGCGGAAATGATCGCCGGAAACGCCGCAGCCGAAGCAATGATAGCGGCCCTTGCGATCCTCGCAGTGGAAGCTCGGCGATTTCTCGCCGTGGAACGGGCAGCAGGCCCAATAATCGCCGCGCGAAACATTGGTCTTGCGTCGGTCCCAGGTGACGCGCTTGCCGATCACGTCCGAAATGGGGACGCGGTCGCGTATCTCATCGAGAAAGGACGGTGAAAAGCGCATGGTTACCTCTACTGCATGTCGCCCGAGCCCGTGCAGCGGCTTCGGGCAACGACATGCACGCAAACCTCCATATAAGCGGCATGGCCGAAGGAAGCCACAGGCAGCCTGCGCCTTGCCCGCTATTCACAGGCATGCGCTAAAGCCAAGGGGTAACGCTTGTCGGCCGGCGCGGCGCGGGTCGTTTGCCGTCAGCCGCCCAGGGAAGGCGCGCCCGCCGAAGCGGGCGCTGCGGCTTACTTCAGGAGGTCTTTGACCACCCCGGAGGCCTTGCCGAAGTCCATCTTGCCCGGATAGCGCTCTTTCAGGGCGTTCATGCACTTGCCCATGTCGCGCAGCCCGTGCGCACCGATTTCCTCGACGGTCTTGGCGCAGACTTCCTTGACCTTTTCCTCGGAAAGCTGCTCCGGCAGGAACTGGTTGATGATGGCGATTTCCTGCCGCTCCTGCTCGGCAAGCTCCGGCCGCCCGCCCTCGTCATAGACGCGGGCCGATTCCTCGCGCTGCTTGATCATCTTCGCAAGGATCTGCAGGATCTCGTCGTCGCCGACCGGGTCCTTGCCGTGGCCGCGATTGGCGATGTCGCGGTCCTTGATCGCGGCCTGGATGAGCCGGACGGTCGAGACGCGCCGGGTATCCTTGGCCTTGAGGGCTTCTTTCAGTGCATTGGCGAAATGCTCGCGCATGTCTTAACTCCATGTCGAAACCGACCCCAGGGCTTTATCTGCGGGGCCGGTTCGATGCGTTCTTTTGTCATCGTCTTAAACCAGTGCGGCAGGTACAATCAAACGTCTTTGGCAACCGATTGAATTATAAGGCATTTTATTTCCATACAATTCACAGCGGCTGGTTGACCTTGCCAGAGCCTTTGGCTATTTTCCGGCACCTGCACGTACATCGGCATGAACTTTCTCCCGCGGGGTTTCCGCGCGCCATGCCGCATGCGATCTGAAATGGCCCTGAACCGACCGGCTTTCAAGCCTCGCTTTCGGCCACAACGGGATAGAGACGATGACCGCGACACCCGCATGGACAATCCAGAAACCCACTGCCCTGCTCGTTCTGGCCGACGGCACGGTGATCGAAGGCAAGGGCATCGGCGCGACCGGGAAGGTTCAGGCCGAGGTCTGTTTCAACACGGCGTTGACCGGTTACCAGGAAATCCTGACCGACCCCTCCTATCTCGGGCAGATCGTCACGTTCACCTTTCCGCATATCGGCAATATCGGCGCCAATGACGAGGACATCGAGGATCTGACGCCTGCCGCCCGCCACGGTGCCGTCGGCGTCATCTTCAAGGCCGACATCACCGAGCCTTCCAACTACCGCGCAGCCAAGCACCTCGACGCCTGGCTGAAGGCGCGCGGCATCATCGGGCTCTGCGGCATCGACACCCGGGCGCTGACGGCCTGGATCCGCGAAAACGGCATGCCTAACGCCGTCATCGCCCACGACCCGGCAGGCGTCTTCGACGTCGAGGCGCTGAAAGCCGAGGCAAAGGCCTGGAGCGGCCTCGAGGGCCTCGATCTCGCCAAGGTCGCCACTTCCGGCCAGTCCTACCGCTGGAACGAGAAGCCCTGGGTCTGGAACGAGGGCTACTCGACGCTGGGCGAGACCGACGCCGCTTATCACGTCGTGGCTCTCGACTACGGCGTCAAGCGCAACATCCTCCGCCTCTTCGCCGGCCTGAACTGCCGTGTCACCGTCGTCCCGGCTCAGACGAGCGCCGAGGAAGTCCTGGCGCTCAAGCCGGACGGCATCTTCCTGTCGAACGGCCCGGGCGACCCGGCCGCGACGGGCGAATATGCCGTGCCGGTCATCCAGGACCTTCTCAAGACGGATATCCCGGTCTTCGGCATATGCCTCGGCCACCAGATGCTGGCACTGGCGCTCGGTGCCAGGACCGAGAAGATGCACCAGGGACACCACGGCGCCAACCACCCGGTCAAGGACCACACCACCGGCAAGGTCGAGATCGTTTCGATGAACCACGGCTTCGCGGTCGATGCGAACTCGCTTCCGCAAGGTGTTGAACAGACTCACATCTCGCTCTTCGACGGCACCAATTGCGGCTTGCGCGTCGACGGCAGACCGGTCTTCTCCGTCCAGCATCACCCGGAAGCATCGCCAGGCCCGCAGGACAGCCATTATCTCTTCCGCCGCTTCCTGAATCTCATTCGCGAGAAGAAAGGCGAACCGGCACTCGCCGAGCGCTGAGTTGTTCTCAAGGCCCGCCTCGTGCGGGCCTTCCTGCATCAGCCGTCGACGAGACGCTCGGCGATGAAATCGACCGTTGCCCGCACGGAGGGAAGCTGCCCGCGCCGGTGCGGCATCAAGATCGTCGTCATCACCTTGCCGGCGGTCCACTCGGGAAGAATGCGGATAAGCGTGCCGCTTTCGATCTCCTGCTGACAAAGCTTGCCGGGCAAGGTGGTGATGCCGAGACCCGCGAGAGCTGCTTCTCGCAGGACGCGGGATTCGTCGGCCACGAAACGCGGCCTCGGCGAGACCGACACGGTCGACCCATCGGCGCGCTCCATCACCCAGCCTTCGGACGCCAGCGACGTGAGCAGCCCATCATGATGATCGAGATCCTCCGGGCGTTCGGGAGTGCCGTTCCCTTGCAAATAGAGCGGTGAGGCGACGATCAGCTTAGCCTGGAATCCGATGCGGCGCTGGATGAGGCCGGAATCCGGCAGCGGTGCGAAATGGTCTCGCACGGCAAGATCGAAGCCTTCCTGGATGACATCGACGAAGCGGTCCGTCGCATGCAGCGTCACGCGCAGCTTCGGATAGGCAAGTGCGAGCTGCGGCAAGAGCGGCGCCAGCGACAGCTGCGCGGTCGGCACCGAAGCCGTGATCCTCACCGTGCCGCTCGGTTCGGCAAGTCTGCCCCTGACGACATTCTCCGCCGCTTCCGCCTCGATCATCATCGCCGCCGCGTGGCGGTAAAAATCCTTGCCGGATTCGGTCACCGCGAAATGACGCGACGTGCGGTTGATCAACCGCACGCCGAGATCCTTTTCGAGTTCGGCCACGCGCTTGCTGAGCGTCGATTTCGGCAGGTTCAACGCGCGCGCGGCGGGCGCGAACCCCCCGTGGTCTACGACGTGAACGAAGAACGTGAAGTCGTTGAGATTGGCCATGGCTTTCCATCATCCACAAACATGGACGATAGGTCCACACAGAGCCATCTAGCACAAGTTCGTCCACAAGTGCATCTATTCATCATCATTGTTGAACCGAAAGGAAACGGACATGGGCAACTATCAGGGAAAGAAGGCGATCGTCATCGGCGGGACCCACGGCATGGGCCTGGCGACCGTGAGACGGCTTGTAGAGGGCGGCGCCGAGGTACTGCTCACGGGCCGCAACGAGAGCAACATCGCCCGCATCAGGGAGGAGTTCGGCCCGCGCGTGCATGCACTGCGCTCGGACATCGCCGATCTCAACGAAATCGCCGTGCTCGGTGCGGCCGCCGGTCAGACGCTCGGAGCGATCGATCTCCTGCACATCAATGCCGGCGTCTCGGAACTGGAGCCCTTCGATCAGGTGAGCGAGGCTTCCTATGACCGCCAGTTTGCCGTCAACACCAAGGGCGCCTTCTTCACCGTGCAACGGCTGACGCCTCTGATCCGCGAAGGCGGATCGATCGTCTTCACCTCCTCCGTCGCCGACGAGGGCGGCCATCCGGGCATGAGCGTCTACAGCGCAAGCAAGGCGGCACTCGTCTCCTTCGCATCCGTGCTCGCCGCCGAGCTTCTGCCGCGCGGTATCCGGGTCAACAGCGTCAGCCCCGGCTTCATCGATACGCCGACCAAGGGCGTCGCCGGCATCACCGAAGCCGAGCGCGCCGAGTTCAAGACGCTCGGCGACAACATCACGCCGATGAAGCGCAACGGCACCGCGGATGAAGTGGCGCGCGCCGTGCTCTTCCTCGCCTTCGAGGCGACCTTCACGACCGGGGCGAAACTCGCCGTGGACGGCGGTCTCGGCCAGAAGCTCTCGACCGCCGCCTGAATGATTTCGAGAAAGGTACAATCAATGAGCAGCATTTCAATTCTCGGCCTGGGCGCCATGGGTACGGCGCTTGCACGAACGCTTCTCAAGAACGGCCATACCGTCACGGTCTGGAACCGGACGCGATCGCGCGCCGAGCCGCTTGCCGGCGCCGGTGCGAAGATCGCGGAAAGCCCGGCCGAAGCAATTGCGGCGAGCGAGCTCACCATCCTCTGCCTCGTCGATTACCCCGCCGCACGTGCGGTCCTGGAACAGGCGCAGGAGGCGCTTGCCGGCCGTGACCTCCTCAACCTGACGAACGGCACGCCGGGTGACGCCAGGGAACTCGGCACGTGGCTGGCGGCAAGGGGAGCGATCTATCTCGACGGGGGGATCATGGCGATACCGCCGATGATCGGCGGGGCCGGCGCCCTGATCCTTTACAGCGGCTCGCGTGCGCTATTCGATCGGCACAGTTCAACCCTCGAAGCCCTTGCCGAAAGCCGTCACCTTGGTGAGGACGAGGGTTTGGCTTCGCTCTACGACATAGCGCTGCTATCAGGCATGTACGGGCTCTTCTCGGGCTTCCTGCATGCGAGCGCGCTGGTGACCAGCGCCGGCTACGGAGGCAAGGCCGTCGACTTCCTGCCGCTGCTCCTGCCCTGGATCGAGGCGATGAGCGGTACCCTGCCCGACCTCGCCGGCAAGATCGACAGCGGCATGCACGGCCGCGATGTCGTCTCCAACATCGCCATGCAGAAGATCGCGCTCGAGAACATCGTTAGGGCAAGCGAAGAACAGGGCGTCGCCCCCGATTTCATGCGACCCATGTTGCGGCTGGCGGGCGACCGCGTCGACAGTGGCGGCCACGGCGACGACATCTCCGCCGTCGTCGAAGTGATCCGGAAGCGAAAATGATTCTGTTTCAATGGGGTAGGACTGCTGCTTGAATCGGACTGGCAGATCGCTGAATCAAGCTCTGAACATGAAGAAGCCCGCCGGTGACGGCGGGCTTCTTCATGTCGTCTGCAGGAGAATTATCTGCAGGCGGCGCAGAAGCGCTGGATGCGGCGGCAAGCCTCCTCCAGCAGCGCCTCGGAAGTCGCGTAGGAGATGCGGAAGTTTGGGCCGAGGCCGAAGGCCGAGCCGTGGACCACAGCCACGCCTTCGGTCTCCAAAAGCTCGGAGACGAAATCCTCATCCGTTTCGATGACCTTGCCCGAAGGCGCGGTCTTGCCGATCAGCCCGGCGCAGGACGGATAGACGTAGAAGGCGCCTTCCGGCGTCGGGCAGGAAATGCCCCTGGCCTGGTTCAGCATCGAGACGACGAGATCGCGGCGGCCCTGGAAGATCTCCTTGTTGCGCCCGATGAAGTCCTGCGGACCGTTGAGCGCCTCGACGGCCGCCCACTGCGCGATCGAGGCGGCGCCCGAAGTCTGCTGGCCCTGGATCATGTCCATCGCCTTGATGAGATGAAGCGGCCCGGCCGCGTAGCCGATGCGCCAGCCGGTCATCGCATAGGCCTTGGAGACGCCGTTCATCGTCAGCGTGCGCTCGTAGAGGCCGGGCTCCACTTCGACCGGGGTCGCGAACCTGAAGTCGCCATAGGTCAGGTGCTCGTACATGTCGTCCGTCAGGACCCAGACATGCGGATGCTTCATGAGAACGTCCGTGAGCGCCTTGAGCTCCTCATGCGAATAGGCCGCACCCGAGGGGTTGGACGGCGAGTTGAAGACGAACCACTTGGTCTTCGGCGTGATCGCGCGGTCGAGATCCTCGGCCTTGAGCTTGAAATTGTTTTCCTGCTTGGTCGGGACGAAGACGGGTGTGCCGCCGCACAGCGCCACCATTTCCGGATAGGAGACCCAGTACGGTGCCGGAATCACCACTTCGTCGCCCGGGTTGAGCGTCGCCATGAAGGCGTTGAAGAGAATCTGCTTTCCGCCGGTGCCGACGATCGTCTGCGCCGCGGTGTAGTCGAGATTGTTCTCGCGCTTGAATTTCTTCGCGATGGCTTCGCGCAGTTCCGGAATGCCGGAGACCGGCGTGTACTTCGTCTCGCCGCGATCGATCGCGTCGATCGCGGCCTTCTTGATGTTGTCAGGCGTGTCAAAGTCCGGCTCCCCTGCGCCGAGGCCGATGACATCGCGGCCTTTCGCTTTCAACTCGCGGGCTTTCTGCGAAACAGCGATGGTGGCGGAAGGCTTTACACGGGAAAGGGCATCGGCAAGGAAGGCCATGGTGTGTTTCCTGATCGTTTCGAGACGGCGTGAGGCGCTACGGTACGGAAAACCGGGGTTCCATAGCGGTTAGGTCTATGTCGAAAGACGCCCGGTCTTGCAAGCGCTTCAGGCGAAAAACGGCGGCAAGGCAGCGCAAAATGCGTCACCATGACAAAGTTTCATAGGTGCGATCAAAGCGATCGATCGAAACCGGATGACCTCATGCGGCCGAGCGGCTGCCGACGCACATCGGTCGACGCGCCCCCGCCCGGAAACTCCGGCGCTTTTTTCGCGGCCGAGGCGTGCCTTTTTTTCGCCACAACAACTGTCTCAGCGCGCCGCAATTCCGTCCCGCAAGAGCCGATTTCCAAGCGCCATTTCGCGATGCGGATGCATCGGCATCTTGGGGGTATGCTATGTTTCTCGATGATGAAGTCGCCGCCTCGCGCACCCGCCGCAGCGAGGCACGCTGGGGGTTCTATATCGCGCTCGCCGCACTTGCGGCCTGCATCGTGATGGTCCTCGGATTGATGACGCAGGTGACTACGCAAGCCGACATCGGGCAGCAGCCCGCGACGGCTCACGTCCAGTCCGAGGCCGGGCGCCATGGCTGACAACGATAACGGGTCGCAGCCGAGCGCCGACCTCTTCGCACGACTGTCGGCGATCCAGACGGTCGTCGTGGCGATTGTCGCCCTTTTCGCCCTTGCCGGCCTGATGCTCGTCGGTAAAGGCTTCTACATGAAGGCCAAGGACGAGGTCGCGCAGTACCTGCTCCAGAGAAACGAAGCACGACACCCTCCCGCGACGGAACGCGAACCCCAGCCGAGGCGCCTCGAGGCGATCCGAGAAGCGCCGGGACCGCTCACCACAGGGTCGGTGCGATAAAGCCGTTTTGATCCGATTTGACTTGAAGGCCGGTGCGTGCCGCTCCAGTTTGTGCGTTGCTCGCGCGTTCGGACCTCCGAGACGGCACGATGCATTTGCGCAGACGGACGGACCGGAGGAATGCAATGCGGCACACGCGCTGGAATGCTGGCGGCTCAAGGGACATAGCAACAGTATTTGCATTCCCGATGGCGGCTGCAGTCTCGCTCTTTCTCGCCTTCGCCTCGTCCCCTGCCGCCGCGCAGGAGACGCGGGAATTTCCCACGCAGACAGGAACCGTCCTCGTCGAGACGCTTGCCTCCGGACTGGAGCATCCCTGGGCGGTCGAAGCCATGCCCGACGGGGCGCTGATCGTCACCGAACGACCGGGCCGGCTGCGCATTCTGCGCGACGGCAAGCTGTCGGCTGCGATCAAGGGGGTGCCCACAGCGGCCGCACACGGCCAGGGCGGCCTTCTGGACGTCGCCCTCGATCGGCAATTCGCAACGAACAGGACACTCTATCTCACTCTCTCCGTCCGCGGTGATGGCGGCTACGGCACCGTCCTCGTGCGGGCGGCTCTTTCGCAGGACGAGCAGAGCCTGACGGAAGTGAAGGAGATCTTCCGGATGAACAAGTTCACCCGGAAGGGGCAGCACTTCGGCTCGCGCATCGCCATCGACAAGGACGGCAGCCTGTTCTTCGGCATCGGCGATCGCGGCGAAGGCGAACGCGCCCAGGACTCCCGCGACCATGCCGGCTCGATCCTCCACATCAACGCCGACGGCAGCATTCCCGCCTCCAATCCCTATCGCGGCGGTACCGGCGGGCTGGCGGAAATCTGGTCCATAGGGCACCGCAACCCCCAAGGAATCACCTTCGACCCCGAAGGCGGCAAGCTCTTGACCGTTGAGCACGGCGCGCGCGGCGGCGACGAGGTGAACAACCCGCAGCCGGGCAGAAATTACGGCTGGCCGGTGATCACCTTCGGCAAGGATTACTCCGGAGTCGAGATCGGCGAAGGCACCGCGAAGGAAGGTCTTGAGCAGCCGCTCTTCTATTGGGACCCATCGATTGCGCCCGGCGCGATCGCCGTATACCGCGGCAGCATGTTTCCGGAGTGGAACGGCGACCTTTTGGTCGCTGCACTGAAGTACCAGTTGCTTGCCCGCCTGGACCGCGACGAGACCGGCGCTGTCACCAACGAGGAACGGTTGTTCGACGGAGAATTCGGCCGCATCCGCGACGTCATCGTCGCTTCCGACGGGGCTCTGATCATGGTCACCGACGAGGAGGACGGCGCAGTGCTCAGGGTCTCCAAAGCTCCGACGCAATGAGCCCGCTGGGGAACGGCTGTCGGGCCTGACGGCAACACGGAGCGGCTTGCCCGCAAAAATCGCAACTGATAGAGCGAGGTCGCAATCACCTGAGCAGCATGGCTTCGGGGTGATTCTCGAAAGTCGCGGAATATGGCGCGAAGATCGCGCGCCTCCCGTGAGCAGGACCACGACCCCGGAGCCAAGCGGTGACTCGCATTCAAGCCAATCTCTTCCTCTTGTTCTCCGGTGCAATCTGGGGTGCGGGCTTCGTAGCGCAGTCGACGGCGATGGACGCGATCGGACCGCTCTGGTTCATCGGCCTGCGCTTTGCGATCGCGACACTCGTGGCACTGCCCTTGGCGCTCCTTGAAAAGAAGCAGGCCGCTACGCCCTTGCCGCGAAACGCCATGCGCAACTTCGTCTTCGTCGGACTGGCGCTTTTCGGCGGAGCCGTCACGCAACAATACGGCCTGCTCACCACCACCGTCACCAATTCCGGCTTCCTGACCGGGCTCTACGTGGTATTCGTGCCGGTACTGACTGTCGTGTTCCTGCGCCGCCGGCCGCACTGGGTCATCTGGCCGGCCGCCCTGCTCGCGGCTTTCGGCATCTTTCTCCTGAGCGGCGGCGCGCTCTCGGCGCTGACCGGCGGGGACATGCTGACGATCGTCTGCGCCCTGTTCTGGGCGGTTCAGCTGATGTTGGTCGGCTTATTCGCTCCGGCCACGGGCCGGCCGATGCTCCTGTCGATGACGCAGTTCGCCGTCTGCGCCGTTGCAGGCTGCGTACTGGCCGGCCTGTTCGAGCCGCTGAGCCTCGATGCGATCAACGGCGCCCTCCCGCAGATCCTCTACGCCGGCATTTTTTCAAGCGGCATCGCTTTCATCTGCCAGGTCGTAGGCCAACGCTATACGACGGCGCCGCAGGCTGCCATCTTCCTCTCGAGCGAAGCGCTCTTCGCCGCCCTGTTCGGGGTGCTGCTGCTCGGCGAGACCATCACTCCGGTCGGCTACGTCGGCTGCGCCGTCATCTTCCTGGCGATGCTTGCGGTCGAGCTCGTGCCGGAACTGACGAAGAAACGTCGCGAGGCCGCGCAAGCTGCTGTCTGAACTGCGGCTTCTGATGCCCGTTCCGTGCAATTTCTCCGCGCGCTTGGCGCCCGGGTTAATACTACTAATACTCTCCGAAACCCCTCAATTTTGCTTGGAACGGCGAATTTCGCTTGAGCCGGGAATATATCCTGCAGTTTTTCTGTAGGCATGAAGGCGATGGTCCCTCGGAACCGTGCGCTGCGTGAACGACAAGCGATATCAGGCGCTTGGACCGGGAAACCAGGCTGCACAAAGTTGCGGCATACCCATGAGCGACGGAATTTGGCGCAAATGATCCTGCCGCGCCCCAATCTTTGGTCGAAAAGCTTTGAATTCAACAGCTTGCAATGCTTTTTGAATACGCGAGTCAAAACGACCAACTGACCTCTTTTTGAGCAATGAGAAGACGCAATACCTCGTCAGAAAAGTTTTGCTTGCCAATTCAAAATAAACCCATCACTCTTACTGTGTTCGGGCAATCTGCGAACACGGGAAGATCTTGAATAAAAGCGGGCCGGAGACGCAACCCACTCCGGGCGGCCAACGGGGGGAGGCTGTTATTCCTTCCTGCGGCTGGTCGCGATAACCAGGACCCTTTCCTCAATTGTCGAGAACTGCCCCCACGCCCATATCGGGCAAAACTGCAATGCTGCCCGCAACGCGGGTGGAGAGAAAAGGACCTGACGCATGGCCGAGACTGGCACTGTAAAATTCTTCAACACAGACAAGGGCTTTGGCTTCATCAAGCCTGAAAACGGTGGCGCGGACATCTTCGTACATATTTCTGCCGTGCAGGCCTCGGGCCTGAGCGGTCTCACGGAAAACCAGAAGGTGTCCTTCGACACCGAGCCGGATCGCCGCGGCAAGGGACCGAAGGCGGTCAACCTGCAGATCGTCGGCTAACGCTGTTCTCTGCTGAAAGTTAAGTTCGAGCCCGGCAGTTCTGCCGGGTTTTTTCGTTCAGGCTCCGTTCAGTTTGGCTTATATAGACTTTGTTCATCATGAAATCCGGAAACCATCCGGTCGCATGCATAGGATTGAAGCCCATGAACAAATTCATCAAAGCAGCCGTCCTGTCGGTCGCCGCGGCCGCCATCGTTATCCCGACCTTCGGCACCGCCCAGGCAGGGCACCGCCATCGCAATAACGACGATGCATGGGTAGCGGGCGCAGTTGGCTTGGCCGCGGGCGCGCTCATCGGCAGCGCGATCGCCTCGCCGCCGCCGCCGCGCTATTACGGCGAGCGGGTCTATATCGATCCGGAGCCCGACTATTACGAGCCCCGCCCCGTCTATCGTCCGCGCCCGGTTTATCGGCCCGTCTATCGTCCGGTGGCGGTCGAGACCTACGGCCTCGAGCCCTGGACACCGGCTTGGTATCGCTATTGCTCGCAGCGCTATCGCTCGTTCAATCCGGACAGCGGAACCTTCGTCGGCTATGACGGCCGCAGCCATTTCTGCAACGCCGGCTGAAAGCCGCCGCGTACGAACCGAAAGGGCGCATGACTGGAGAAGTCATGCGCCCTTTTCATTTTCGCACCGGTCAAAGACCGCGCAGAAACGGATTGGTACGCCGCTCTTCGCCGATCTGCCCGCCCGGGCCGTGGCCGCAGATGAAGCCCACATTGTCGCCGAGTGGCAGTATCTTGTCCCGGATCGAATCCAGAAGCTGCTGATGATTGCCGCCCGGCAGGTCGGTACGGCCGATGGAGCCGTGAAAAAGCACGTCGCCGACATGGGCGAAATTTTGTGCCCGGTTGAAATAGACCACATGACCGGGCGCATGGCCGGGGCAATGCAAGACCTCGAAAACGTGGTCGCCGAAGGAGACGGTATCGCCCTCTTCAAGCCAGCGGTCCGGCACGACGTTCTGAACCTTCATCGCGAGGCCGAAGCGCTCCGCCTGATCCTCCAGGCGTTCGAGCAGCGGCAGGTCGTCCTTGTGGGGTCCGACAATGTCGAGCCCCAGTGCGTCTTTCAATTCCTTGGCGCCGCCGGCGTGATCGATATGGCCGTGTGTGAGCCAGATAGCCTTCAACGCGATGCCGTTTTCGCGGATCGTCTGCAGGATGATGTCGACGTCGCCGCCGGGATCGACGACCACGCCTTCCTTGGTCTCGCTATCGAACAGGACCGTACAGTTCTGCTCGAAATGCGTTACCGGGATAATGCCTGCCTGTAACATCGGACCATGCCTCGCTCTTGCTCGTGAGGTGGCCTGGAAGTGAGAAGCCCTTCCCGATCCAGGCCGTTTTCCCAGCTATAGCGATAAGCGAGCGGTATGACAGCGCAAATCAGCGCAGTGCCACGATTTCCGAAGCCGGCGGCGAATATTGCACCGTCGCGAGCAGCAGCACCGAAACCACGAGCTTCGCTGTCACGACGACCACCACCAGCGGACGCAACCGCTTGGCAGCAAGCTTGGCATCGTCCGATAACTCACCTTGCATCTCGTCACTCCCGGCTGGAGCCAGCCTGTGTCGGGCAGAAATCGATAAATCGGCCGCGCATTGCCGGCGACAATATAGGGAAGACTTCGTCAGCTTCCGTCAGCCCGGGCAACGCTTGACGACGGCAATATGTTTCATCCTCACATTTCGTGATGTCACGGGGGGAACATCCCTGAGGCGCGGCGCGTTCTGGCCTGCAAATGAAAGAGGAGCAAGATGATGAAGACTCTCTCTCCGACTCTGTTCAAAGCGGCCTCGCTCAGAGCGGCTTTGGCAGCCGGTGCGATGCTCGCCGCCATTCCCGCAGCCTATGCCGAAATGAGCGCAACGACGCTGACGGACCTTAATGTGCGCGCCGGACCGGGCCCCCAATACCCTGCGGTCGGCGTCGCCACACGCGGCAGCGCTGCCGTGCTCGATGGCTGCATGGAGGGAAGCAACTGGTGCCGCATAGACGTCAACGGCCTGCGCGGCTGGGCTTACGCCCGTTACCTGGCGACGGACATGGGCGGCACGACCGCCATTATCCAGGAGCGCCGCACGGAACTCTCGGTCCCTACGGTCGCCTATGAGGGCGAGACCGTGGTGGCGCCGTCCGAACCGCTCGAACTGGTGGGTCCGGTCGAGGAGGTCGAAGCGGTGACTCCGCCTCCCACGGTGCGCACCTATATCACCGAGAATCCGGTCGACACCGTCTATGTAGAGGGCGAAGCCGTGGTCGGCGCCACGCTGCCGAACACGGTGGCCGTCCAGCCCATTCCTGATTACGAGTATCAGTACGTGACCATCAATGGCCAGCCCGTCCTTGTCGATCCGGGCACAAGAAGGGTCGTCTACGTCTATCGCTGAGCGTCAGCGAAAAGGGAAAAGGCATGGTGGCGCAGCGTCAATTGCAGAACGCTGCGTCACGGCGAATCACCCGTCCAAAACGCGCCGAGAGTAGAGGGCACGAGTGGTGCGGCTTCGCGGCTCCTCGTGCCCTCTCGCGCGCCCCGAAACGAATTCCCGAAACAACTCAAACGACTATCCCCCAGCCCCGCTTCCGGATCGTCACCTGTGGCCGACACCAGTGGTGGCAAAATTGACAAATCTCCCCTTCAGCTTCAACCTTCCCGTGCCGGGTTGTCCGGTATGTCGCGGCTCTGGATGAGGGGTCGCAGGACGGAGGGATCGATGGAAGCATTAGTGCCTATCATTACCCAGTTGATTGCGGGGGCAGCTGGCGGAAACGCGGCCAGCGCCATGCTGAAGCAGCAGGCATTCGGAGTCGTGGCACGCACGATCGTCGGAGCCATCGGCGGCCTCGGCGGCGGGTTCCTGATCCAGATGCTTGGCGGAGAGGCCGCCGCGACCGGTCTGGCCATGCAGGCCATCGGCGCCCTCATCGGCGGCGGCGTTCTCAACGGCATTGTCGGGCAGTTCGTCGGCAAGCACGCGTGAGCCTTCAGGCGATATCCATCGCAAGGCAAAAGGCGGCTGCGGCCGCCTTTTCTGCGTATCGCCGAGGCGCGATATGCGTAAATTTGCACGTCTTCGATCTGGATGCCTGCGACTCGATGGAAATATGTCAACCAAACTGACATATATTGCGGTATGTTTCGAACGGCATTTCGATTGAAAGGATATGACCGCGTGGTCGGCCAGATCAGGGACAAGAGCATAAGCGACAGCGCTGGCGAAGATGTGGACACGATAGATTTCGAGATCATCGAGCTGCTTTTCTTTGCCTATCGCGACTTCACCGGCGACCCGGACGCCATTCTCGAGAAGAGCGGATTCGGCCGCGCGCATCATCGCGTCGTGCATTTCGTCAACCGCGAACCCGGCATGACGGTCGCGGATCTTCTTGAAACGCTGAAGATCACCAAGCAGAGCCTTGCCCGCGTCCTCAAGCAGTTGATCGATTCCGGCTATATCCGGCAGGTGACCGGTCCCGAAGACCGGCGGCAGCGCATGCTCTACACGACACCGGACGGCCAGGCCCTGGCGCGGGCGCTTGCCGAGCCACAGTCCCGCCGCATAGCCGATGCATTGGCAAAGGCCGGACCGGGTGCGCGGGAAACCGTGAAGCGGTTTCTCGCCAATATGATGAATGACGTTGCGGGCTGATCCACTGCATGTTTCGTTTGATCCTCGCCCATTGAAGGAGAAAAACATGCAGCGGCTTAAGTGCTACAGCGGCCATTGCGCGTCCGCCGGACGTGCGGCACTGCAGGGAAGGCGCCCGAGAGTCACACAACGATTCAAAATGTTACGCGACCTGTGCGCGTCTGATTGGACGTCGGCTCGTCGTTCGTGGCAAAACGGGTAGCCCCTTGAATGAGAATGGGTGACCGCGGCGCATGTGCTGCACGGTCTCCGGCATTTTTGGCGCAGCCTTTCCGGCTTGACCGGCAATGAGGGTACCGAATGATGATAGCAAAGGCGACAGTCTCCGACGATGCGGCGCATCTTCTGGTCGTCGACGATGACCGGCGCATCCGCGACCTGCTCAACCGCTATCTGGTCGAACAGGGATTTCGCGTAACGACGGCAGCCGATGCCGACGAGGCCCGGCGAAAGCTGATAGGCATCGATTTCGATCTTCTGGTCGTCGACGTGATGATGCCGGGGGAAAGCGGCATCGCTCTGACGCAAAGTCTCAGGCAGATCAAGTCCGTGCCGATCATCATGCTGACGGCCCTGGCGGAGGCGAATTCGCGTATCGAAGGGCTGGAGGCGGGCGCCGACGACTACCTGCCGAAGCCTTTCGAGCCGCGCGAACTCGTGCTCCGCATCAACAACATTCTGCGCCGCAACCAGCCGACACAGACACACAAGGTCGATCAGGTTATTTTCGGGCCCTACACCTTCTCGGTAGTGCGCAAGGAACTGCGCCGCGGGGCCGACCATATTCGCCTCACCGACCGTGAGCAGGAGATCATGACGCTGTTTTCGCAGCGCGCCGGCGAAACCATTCCGCGCCACGAGCTGATCGGCGACGACGCCGAGGTCGGCGAGCGCACGATCGACGTGCAGATAAACCGGCTAAGGCGTAAAATCGAGGACGATCCTTCCAACCCCGTATGGCTGCAGACCGTTCGCGGCATCGGTTACCGGCTGAGCGTTGACTGACGATGGGCCAGAAACGAGGGCCGGATCAAGGGCCATGGCAAGCTTTGACGGTTTGAAGCGCGAAGGAACGACACCCGCGGACGGCGGCTGGAAGCGCGTGGTCCGCTGGCTGCGGCGCCGGCTGCCGATGGGTCTTTACGCGCGCTCGATTCTGATCGTCGTCATCCCGATGGTGCTGCTACAGTCCGTGGTCGCCTTCGTGTTCATGGAGCGGCACTGGCAACTCGTCACCCAGCGCCTCTCCTCGGCGGTGACCAACGACATCGCCGCCATCGTCGACCTGATCACGACCTTCCCGCGGGAGGGCGATATCGACCAGATCGTCCGCATCGCCCGCGATCAGCTCGACCTCAACATAACCGTCGAGCCGGGCGGAGAGCTGCCGCCGCCGCGTCCCAAGCCCTTCTTCGAAATCCTCGACCAGATCCTCAGCGAGGAGATTTCGGACCAGATCCGGCGTCCCTTCTGGATCGATACCGTCGGCAATTCGAAGATCGTGGAAATCCGGATCAAGCTTGAAGACGACCGCATTCTCAGGGTCTATGCCCGCCGCAATCAGGCCTATGCATCGAACACACACATCTTCCTCGTCTGGATGGTCGGCGCATCGCTCGTCTTGCTGACGATCGCCATTCTCTTCCTGCGCGGGCAGATCAGGCCGATCCTGGCGCTGGCAAGCGCAGCGGAGAGCTTCGGCAAGGGACAGAAGATCGACGATTTCGCACCGCGGGGTGCCAATGAAATCCGGCGCGCCGGTCTCGCCTTCATCCTGATGCGCGAGCGGATCGAGCGCCAGATCGAACAGCGCACCGCGATGCTGACCGGCGTCAGCCACGACTTGAGGACGATCCTGACCCGGTTCAAGCTGCAGCTGGCACTTGTGGGCAACAATCCGGACCTCGAGAGCCTCAACCAGGACGTTGAGGACATGCAGAACATGCTGGAAGGCTATCTCGCCTTCGCCCGAGGAGACGCGGAAGAGGATGTCGGCCGGCTGAAACTCAGCGATCTGATGGCCAGGCTTGCGGCGGAGGCGGAGCTGTATGGCAAGACGCTGACAACCGCGATCCAGGGCGAGAACGAAATTCACGTGAGGCCGAACGCCTTCACGCGGCTCGTCTCCAACCTCGCGTCCAACGCCTATCGCTATGCGAACACCGTGCACATCGAGGCGCGCCAGAGCGCGAAATGGTTGACCATCACCGTCGATGACGACGGACCGGGCATTCCCGAACGGTCACGCGAAGACGTGTTCAAACCGTTCTTCCGCCTGGACGAGGCCCGCAATCTCGACAGTTCCGGCACCGGCCTCGGCCTCGCCGTTGCCCGCGACATCGCCCGCAGCCATGGCGGCAATGTCACGCTCGCAGACAGCCCCCTCGGCGGCCTGCGAGCGACGGTGCGTGTGCCGACGTAAATACGGGGAAGATCACATCAACTTCTTGCCGTTCGGCACCGGCTTGTCGGTGGATGCGAGCACGATCGCGCCGGCCTCGTCTTCGAAGCCGAGCGTGAGCACCTCGGAACGAACGGGGCCGATCTGGCGCGGCGGAAAATTGACGACACCCAGAACCTGCCTGCCGACGAGTTCCTCGGGCCTGTAGTGCACCGTGATTTGCGCGGAGGATTTCTTGATGCCGATGTCAGGGCCGAAATCGATCTTGAGCTTGATTGCCGGCTTGCGTGCCTCGGGAAAGGGCTCCGCCTCTACGATTGTACCGACACGAATGTCGACGCGCTCGAAATCGGCATAGGAAATGATTTCGGTCATGAATGTTCCCCGGATCACGTCGATGGGCCGATTCGACATACGACCAAAAGCGTGAACGATTGCGACAACTTCAGAGTGAATTGCGGGACACGCTGTCTCGCCAGGAATTACCCGGCCAGCTCTTCCGCGCGCTTGCGCGCCGCCGCAACGGCCCGGTCGAAGAGCGGCTGCATGCCGTCATCCGCCATCAATACCGCCAGCGCAGCCGCCGTGGTACCGCCGGGCGAAGTGACGTTCTGCCGCAGGCGCGCTGCATCGTCGGGGGACTGATGGAGGAGTTCACCAGCCCCCGCGACGGTTTCCCGAGCAAGACGCATGGCTAGGTCCGCCTCGAGTCCGGCCTTGCGCCCGGCCTCCGCCATGCACTCGACGAGATAGAAGACATAGGCCGGGCCGCTGCCGGAGACGGCGGTCACGGCATCGATATCCGCTTCGCTCCCGACCCATTCGACCGGGCCGCTGACCTTCAGCAGATCATGCACCAGCGCGCGCTGGGCCTCGCTGACGCGAGCATTCGCGAAGGCGCCGGTCACACCGCGTCCGATCATGGCCGGCGTATTCGGCATGGCGCGCACCGTCGCCGCCTCACCCAGGTGCCGCTCGATGAAACCCAGCGTCTTGCCGGCGGCCACTGAAACGATCACGGTTTGCGGACCGACGAGCCCTTTCAGGGGTGGCAGCACCGTTTCCATCACCTGCGGCTTGACCGCGAGGAAGATCGCGCCCGCCTTACCGCCCGCCGGAGCGGAGGTCGCATGTTGCACACCGCTATCCGCCAGGAGCTTTGCCATCGCCGGTGACGGGCCCGGATCGATGACGAGAACGTCGCTGCTACGCACTCCGCTTTTCAGCCAGCCCGCGAGCATGGCGCCGCCCATATTGCCGGCGCCGACGAGCACGATCGGACCCGAAACGGCAATGCTCACTTCATGCCTCCCCAACGGTCTCGAACAATACCGCGTCGACCGCGCGCTGCGCATCCATGCCCGACCAAACGACGAACTGGAACGCCTGGAAATAGGACTCGCAGGCGTCGAGCGCGTTCGAAAGGAGCACCTCGACCTGCTGGTTCGTCGGTTCCGCTCCACCGGCGAGCAACAGAGATTGCCGGAAGATGATGACTTCTTCTTGGCGCCAAAGATCGAAATGACCCATCAGCACCTGACCGTTGATGTGGGACAGAAGCCGGATCACCTCGTTTGCGCGGCTGTCCGGCACCTTGATGTCGAAGGCGCACGCCAGATGCAGCGCCTCGAACTCCTCCATCCAGGAAAAGGAAACATGGTAGTCCGCCCACCTGCCTTCGACGGTCATGGCGATCTCGTCTTCGCCGGATCGCTCGAAGGACCAGTCATTGTTCGCGGCAACGAACTCGATCATATCGACCGGGTTGGACTGGCGCTCGGCTTCCATTTCCAAAAGGCTCATGCATCACCCTAAAGGCGCGGCTAAGGCGCGCAAAGTCACGCTCACAGGACGCAACACTGCAAACCCAGTACCGGATACGAACACACTATGATTGCTGGACCTGCGACTATCCTGGCTTACTTACCCTGCCCGGAGCTTGCATGGTCCGTGTCGAATCATCATTTAAAATCAGTGTATAACGGCAGAGTCAGCGTGCCAGCCCCTGAGCCTAAAAATTGCCGGGAAGAATAGCGCCCCGCGCTATGATTCTGATTCAGCGCGGCTGCTTAAACGACTCTGCGATAAAGGTTTTTTGCCAGTGTCCACAGGTGGAAAACTTTTCAGTTTTTGTTAACCGTGACGCCAGCGAAGTGAAATGCGTCGGGCGACGGCGGGGTGGCCGATTGGCCCCGCGCCGCATCCGCCTCCGTGAGAACCGCAAAGGCACGCGGTTCGATGGTCGACGACGATCGAAGGCCGGCGTGAGGCAGGTTCTTTTACTTGCCCGTCGTGATGTCGGCGGCCGCCGGACCGGTCGCGGCCAAACGTGCTTCCAGCGCTTCGATGCGAGCAAGGAGAGCGTCGTTTTCGTCCCGTGCCCGCGCGGCCATCTCCTTGACCGCTTCGAACTCTTCGCGCTTCACGACATCGAGCGAATTCAGCCAGTTTTCGGTTTGCGCCCGGAATGCCGCCTCGACCTCGCGCCGCACCCCTTGGGCCGCGCCCGCCGCATCCGTCATCAGCCGGGCGAGATCATCGAGAATACGGTTGGCGCCTGTGCTCATCTTTCCGGTCTCCATTTCCATCCCGCCACATGCGGCGGAGCTCATGATTTCAGGTAGGGTCCCCGGAGTGAGGATGCAAGGAAAATGACGTCCGCGACGCCGCTCATCGTTCTCCAGGACCCTTGAATTCGCGATGAGGCAATGGGGCAGTATAGCGTGCTGCGGCCGCCTTTCTACGTTCGAAAGAGGCTGGGGCGTCGTTGCGCGGCGGCAGCGGTGCTTGACCGCGCCGGATTCGCTCGTCATGTTCCGCCGAAATCATCGGTCCGGCACGAGAGAAGACCTTGGAAACAATCGCGACCCGCCTCGCCATCCTACCCTTCCCCGAAATCGACCCCGTCATCTTCACGATAGGGCCGCTCGCCGTGCGCTGGTACGGGCTGGCCTATGTCGCGGGTATACTGCTCGGATGGCTCTATGCGCGCCGCATCATCCAGAACGCTTCGCTCTGGCGCAACGGCACCGCCCCCTTCAACCTGGCGCAGCTCGACGACTTCCTGCTCTGGGCGGCCGGCGGCATCGTGCTTGGCGGGCGCATCGGCTACATCCTCTTCTACGATCTCGGCTCCATCCTCGAGAATCCCGTCCGCGCGATCCAGATCTGGAACGGCGGCATGTCCTTCCATGGGGGCCTTCTCGGCACGACCCTGGCGATAATCATCTTTGCGCGAAGGAACGCGATCCCCCTCTGGAGCCTGTTCGACGTCGTGGCAGCAGTGGTGCCGATCGGGCTCTTCTTCGGGCGCATCGCCAATTTCATCAATGGAGAACTCTGGGGCCGCCTGTCCTCGATGCCCTGGGCGGTCGTCTTCCCGACGGGAGGCCCCTTCGCCCGTCATCCGAGTCAGCTTTACGAGGCGGCCCTGGAGGGCATTGTGCTTCTCGTCGTGCTCGCCTGGTTCGTCTATCGCCGCAGAGCCCTGAAAATGCCCGGCCTCGTCACCGGCATCTTCGTCTGCGGCTATGCCGCGAGCCGCATTTTCGTGGAGTTCTTCCGCGAACCGGACGCACAGATCGGCTATCTTGCCGGAGACTGGCTTACCATGGGCATGGTGCTTTCACTGCCGATGGCACTGGTCGGTATCTGGGCCATTGCGCGGGCGCGCAGCGCGGCTGCCGCCGCTTGACTGGACAAGTCATGACGAATCCTCTCGCCGACAAGATCGAGGCGCTGATCCGGACCAACGGGCCGATCAGCGTGACCGACTATTTCTCCCTCTGCCTTGCCGATCCGCAGCACGGCTATTATCGCGTCCGCGAACCGTTCGGACGGGCGGGCGACTTCACCACCGCGCCGGAGATCAGCCAGCTCTTCGGGGAGATGATCGGCATATTCCTCGTGCATGCATGGCAGCAGCACGGCACGCCTGAGGACGCGATTATCGCCGAGATCGGTCCGGGCCGCGGCACGATGATGTCCGACATGCTCCGCGTCATCCGGCGGCTGGCGCCGGCACTATACCGGACAGCGACCGTTCATCTCGTCGAAACCAGCGACCGGCTTCGCAGGCTGCAGGCCGAGACCTTGGCCGAACACGAAGGCAAGGTCCGCTGGCATGAGAGCTTCGACAGCCTCCCCTCCGGATTCCTGCTCCTGGCTGCGAACGAACTTTTCGACGCAATTCCGATCCGTCAGTTCGTGCGGACCGCACAGGGGTTCCGTGAGCGCATGGTCGGCCTCGATTCGGAGGGCCGATTGACCTTTGCTGCAGGCATTGCCGGCATTGATCCCGCATTGCTGCCCTCTCCCGCGCCAGCCGTCGCGGAAGGCACGATCTTCGAGATCTCCCCCGCCCGCGACGCGGTGATGGCCGCGCTCTGCGAGCGCCTCCGCGCCGGCGGCGGCACGGCGATCATTATCGACTACGGCCATCTGGCGACCGGCTACGGCGACACGCTGCAGGCCGTCCGCAATCACGAATATGATCCGCCGCTTGCCAATCCCGGTCTCGCCGACCTGACCAGCCATGTCGATTTCGAGCAGTTGGCGAGCCGTGCGAAAGCGGAGGGCGTGCAGATCAACGGACTTGTCCGTCAGGGTGATTTCCTGGTCGGCCTCGGCCTCCTGGAACGCGCCTCGACTCTCGGCCGGGACAAGGACGAGACGACTCAGGAAAGCATCCGCGACGATGTCGAGCGGCTTGCGGGCTCCGGCGCGGGAAAGATGGGAGAGCTGTTCAAGGTGCTGGTGGTAAGCAGTCCGGAAGTCGCCTTGGCGCCCTTCCGGAAGAAGGCGTCTTAGCGCCGGCCGTGCGCCGCCTCGGGTCCCTCGCCCCGGCAGGGCGATTGACAGTCCCCGCCTGCCGGGTCAACATCGCGCCGGCAAATCAGCTGCAAGTCGACGGGCCGCAACGCGCCCTCAATTCCAACGAAGCTTAGAAAATCACGAGGGCGAAAACACCGAATGCAGGATGATGCCTCGCTATCCCCTGTGCAGAGCCCGCTCTTCGGCGCAAAGGCAGGCCCGGCAATTGCACATGGTTATTTCACGCGCCAGGGAGGGGTCTCCGAGGGCATCTACCGCGGTTTGAATGTCGGTCTCGGCTCGAACGACGAGCGGGAACGGGTCGGCGAGAACCGAGCCCGGGTCGCCCGCTGGTTCGGCGCGGAGCCACGACGGCTTGCCACGGTGCACCAGGTGCATTCGCCGGACGCGATCATCGTCGACGCCGGTTACGACGGCGCGCGGCCGGATGCCGATGCGCTGGTGACGGCAACGCCCGGCATCGTCCTCGGCGTTCTCTCCGCCGATTGCGGCCCGGTCCTTTTCGCCGATCCGGAAGCAGGCGTGATCGGTGCCGCCCATGCCGGATGGAAGGGCGCGCTGGGTGGCGTGCTCGAAAGCACCATCGAGGCTATGATCTCGCTCGGTGCCCGCCGCGAGCGCATCATCGCCTGCCTCGGACCGTCGATCAGCCGGAGCCACTACGAGGTCGGCCCCGAATTCGTAGCCCGCTTCGTCGCCACTGAGGCAAGCTATGCGTCGTTTTTCACGCCGTCGGGCCGCGACGGCCATGCCATGTTCGACCTTCCCGGATTGACGGTCCGGCGGCTGGCCGAGGCCGGCGTGACTGCGGAAAACCTCGGCATCTGCACCTATGCGGACGAAGACCGCTTCTTCTCCTATCGCCGAACGACGCACAGGCAGGAGCCTGATTACGGGCGGCAGATATCAGCGATTTCCATACGGGAGGTTTGAGATGGCGCTTCATTTCGCCGAAGAAGAATATGCGGC
The DNA here is from genome assembly GCF_056739175.1 of Ensifer sp. R1-3. Lineage (NCBI taxonomy): Bacteria > Pseudomonadati > Pseudomonadota > Alphaproteobacteria > Hyphomicrobiales > Rhizobiaceae > Ensifer > Ensifer sp. R1-3. The sequence continues at coordinate 260,249 of NZ_CP096515.1, read as the reverse complement.
CCGCCTGGCGCGGCTCACGGCCAAGATGCAGGAAGAAAAGCTCGACGCGATACTGCTCTTCGCGCAGGAGAGCATGTACTGGCTGACCGGCTACGACACCTTCGGCTATTGCTTCTTCCAGTCGCTCGTGGTCAAGCGGGATGGTTCGATGGTCCTGCTCACCCGTTCGGCCGACCTGCGCCAGGCGCGTCATACGTCGAATATCGAGCGCATCGAAATATGGGTGGATCGGGTCAATGCCGATCCGGCCATGGACCTCAAGAACCTGCTCAGCGAACTCGATCTCCTCGGCCGCCGCATCGGCGTCGAATACGACACGCACGGCATGACCGGAAGAACGGCGCGCCTCGTCGACCACCAGCTCTCCACTTTCGGGGAACTGGTCGACGCGTCGCTGCTCGTCAGCCGCCTGCGTCTGATCAAGAGCCCGGCGGAGATCGCTCATGTCGAGAAGGCGGCGAGCCTTGCCGACGACGCGCTCGACGCGGCGCTGCCGCTCATCCGCCCGGGCGGTAGCGAGGCGGATATCCTCGCGGCCATGCAGGGCGCCGTTTTCGCCGGCGGCGGCGACTATCCGGCCAATGAGTTCATCATCGGTTCCGGGGCCGACGCACTGCTCTGCCGCTACAAGGCGGGCCGGCGCAACCTCGACGCCAATGATCAGCTCACGCTCGAATGGGCCGGTGTCAGCGCCCATTACCATGCGGCGATGATGCGCACGGTCGTGATCGGCGAGCCCACCAACCGTCACCGCGAGCTCTACAGCGCCTGCCGGGAAACGATCCAGGCTATCGAAATGGTGCTTCGACCCGGCAATACCTTCGGGACCGTCTTCGACGTGCATGCCAAGATCATGGACGAGCGCGGCCTTGCCCGGCACCGTCTGAACGCCTGCGGCTATTCGCTCGGCGCACGCTTCTCGCCCTCCTGGATGGAGCACCAGATGTTCCATATCGGCAATCCGCAGGAGATCGAGCCGGACATGTCCCTCTTCGTCCACATGATCATCATGGACTCGGACAGCGGCACCGCCATGACGCTCGGCCAGACCTATCTCACCACGGCCGACACCCCCCGCCCGCTCTCGCGCTACGGACTGGACTTCATATCTGCGTAAGGAAATCGCCCTATGATTTCCGTCGGAAGTGAAGAACGCGCCGGCGGCTGATCCTGCTGCAGCGACCTTTGCGCGTCCAATAGGGCGCGCCGGCGCTGCAGCCGCCGCATCCGGCGCCGGGATGTTCGAGCGGAGACGGTGGGAACGATGCGCAAGCAGATCAATCCGATCGCAAGCCTTGGCCTTGCCGCAGCCTTGGCCGGCTGCAACACGACAGACGCCTTGATCCCGCAGGTGGACGTGGGCGAAGGCAGTTTCCGCTCCCCTCCGGTGACCCAGTCGGATCTCGACGCCATGTCGGCGCAGACCGCGGTGATGCCGGTGGAAAGCGTGCCGCCGGGCCGCTCGGCCGCCTTCGCGGCGCAGCCGAACATTTCAGGCCCGCCTCCGCAGCATGCAGCCGGCAATGTCGGCTATAGCGACTACACCGACCCGGCCGGCACGCTGGAAGGCCAGGCTAACCGTCTCGCCGGCGGTGAAGCACCGGTACAGACGATGCAGCCTCAGGCGGCGCCGACCCAGATCGCTCGGCATCAGGCACCGCCTGTGGAAGAAGCGACGCAAGAGAATGGCGGCGAACAGCCCACACCGGTCGAAACAACGCAGGCGCCCGCGCAAACGCAGCAAGCCGCCGCATCGCCTGCAGCAGCTACGACGGGCTCGGGCGGAATCCGTTTTCTGCCGATCATCGGCGCGCCGGTCCAGGCGGTCACGCCGCTCTCGAAGCAGCTCGGCGCCTCGGCGCGCAGCCAGGGGCTCGCGATCAAAAGCTCCACCGACAAAACCAGCGACCATATCCTCAAGGGATATTTTTCAGCGCTCAACGACGGCGGCAAGACGACGGTCGTCTATGTCTGGGACATACTCGACGGCAGCGGCAATCGCCTGCACCGCATCCAGGGACAGGACTCCGTTGCAAAGACCGCGGCCGACCCCTGGAGCGCCGTCCCGGCAGAAACGATGGAGGCGATCGCCAGCCAGACGATCGACGCCTATGTCGAATGGCGTCGGTCGACCGCGGGATAGCGCCTCCGCTCGGGCTCCGCTTGCCCGCGTTCTCCGATTTTCGGCCAACCGGCCCGGAATCGCCGTCATCCTGGCCGGCTGACGCAAAGTTTTTCGGATATTGAGCGCTGCGCCGCAGCAATCCCCTTGCATTCACCTTCAAGGACGCTAAAAAGCGGCCGATCAGCTCTGACAGCGGCCGTCCGCAGTGATTGCCCGCAATCGGAATGGCTCACGGAATCTGCGCGGAGAACCCACCCCCCCGGACGACCGGACGTGGCCGCGCCAGCTCAAGGCGGACCGTCAATGAAGGTTTTCGCAGGCAATTCGAACCGGCTGCTGGCCGAAGCGATCTGCAACTATCTCAACCTGCCGCTCGGCAAAGCCACAGTAAGGCGCTTCGCCGATCAGGAAATCTTCGTCGAGATCGGCGAGAACGTGCGCGGCGAGGACGTCTTCATCGTCCAGTCGACATCCTTCCCCACGAACGATCATCTGATGGAACTTCTCATCATGATCGACGCGGTTCGTCGCTCCTCAGCTCGCCGCATCACCGCCGTGCTCCCCTATTTCGGCTATGCCCGGCAGGACCGAAAACCCGGTCCTCGCACGCCGATCTCCGCCAAGCTGGTCGCCAATCTCATTACCGAAGCCGGTGCCGACCGCGTTCTGACCCTCGACCTGCACGCCGGCCAGATCCAGGGCTTCTTCGATATCCCGACCGACAACCTCTACGCCATTCCGATCCTGGCGCGAGACGTCAAGGAGAACTACAATCTCAAGAACGTCATGGTCGTTTCGCCGGATGTCGGCGGCGTCGTGCGTGCCCGGGCCCTCGCCAAGCGGCTGGACTGTCTGCTGGCGATCGTCGACAAGCGTCGCGACCGCCCCGGTGAATCGGAAGTCATGAACGTCATCGGCGAAGTCAACGGCAAGGACTGCCTCCTCATCGACGATATCGTCGATTCCGGCGGTACGCTCTGCAACGCCGCCGAGGCACTGCTGAAGAACGGTGCGACCAGCGTCACCGCCTATATCACCCACGGCGTCCTCTCCGGCGGCGCCGTCGCGCGCGTCACGTCCTCGATGCTGAAAGAACTGGTGATCACCGATTCGATCCAGCCGACGACGGCAGTGCAGTCGGCGCACAATATCCGTGTGATCTCGACCGCCGCACTGCTCGGCGAGGCGATCAGCCGCACGAGCCAGGAAGAATCGGTATCGAGCCTGTTCGATTGACGTTTACGACGCCGAGCGTCTCGTCAAGACGCGGCCGGCATCACCTTTTGACGTCCAGCATATATGATGCTGCCTCACGGGCGGGCATGGCACTTTTCGCATAGGTGAAAGTGCCGTGCTCCTTGACCTCTCGTGCCGCGCTCATGAGTGCCGCAAGGGCCGCCCGTGCAAAAGAGCCGCCGACACTGATGCGCTTCACGCCCGCCTCCTGCAGTTGTTCCACTGTGTAGACCTGCCCGGCGAGCCCCATGACCACATTGACCGGGCGTTTGACGGCAGAGCAGACCGTGCGAATCGCTTCGATGTCAGGAAGCCCCGGCGCATAGAGGACATCCGCACCGGCCTCCTCGAATGCGACGAGGCGCCGGATCGTATCGTCGAGATCGGCCCGCCCGCACAGGAAGTTCTCGGCCCGCGCGGTCAGGATAAAGGGGTGCTTGCGGGCTTCCTCCGCGGCGGCGGCAACACGTTCCACGGCCAGGCCGAACTCGAAAACCGGATCGGCGGCATCACCGGTTGCGTCTTCGATCGAGCCACCGACGAGCCCGACGCCTGCCGCCAGCGAAATCGTTTCGGCGCAGCACAGGGGATCCTTACCGAAGCCGTCCTCCAGATCCGCGGACACAGGCAATTCGGTCGCCTCGACGATATCGCGGGCATTCTGCAATATGACGTCGCGCGCAAGAGCCGCCGCCGAATCCCTCCGGCCGATGGAAAAGGCAAGCCCGGCGCTCGTCGTCGCCAGCGCCTCGAAGCCGACCGCCGCGAGAATGCGCGCAGAACCTGCATCCCAGGGATTGGGAATTACGAAATTGCCCTCGCGATCGTGCAAGGCGCGGAATTTCAGATGCTTGTCTTGCTGCTTTTCCATGCCCCGTCATCCGCCGTTTGAAGATGACCAGCGATAGCACGAACCGAACAAAAAGCGAACAAATTTCCCGTGGTCAGCCGCGGGGCTGCACCAGGCAAACCTCGCCGCCACCGAACAGGCGCGAGCGGGTGAGGAAGCGCTTCTCCCGGCCGTTATCCAGCGAAAACATGCCGCCCCTGCCGGGCACGACGTCGATGATCAGCTGCGTGTGTTTCCAGACCTCGTACTGGCTCGAGCTGATATAGACGGGCACGCCGTCGATCTCGCCGAGCTTCACGTCGTTGTCGCCGACGATGTAATCGTCCGCCGGGTAGCACATGGGCGACGAGCCGTCGCAGCAGCCGCCCGACTGATGAAAGAGTATATCCGGATGATCGCGCCGGATTTCGCGGATGAGGTCGATCGCCGCATCCGTCGCAAGCACGCGCGGCTCCATTGCACCGTCGCTCAATTTGCATCTCCTCATTCGCAGAAGCCGGAAGGCCCCCGATGAAGCATCGGGAGCCCGCCGGGAGGGATCAGGCTGGCGCGGGACGAGGACGATTGCACGGCCCCGCCCGCATCCAGGGAAAATACAGCGGCCGGATCAGAAGAAGCCGAGCGCCTTCGGGCTGTAGCTGACCAGCATGTTCTTCGTCTGCTGATAGTGATCCAGCATCATCTTGTGCGTCTCGCGCCCGATGCCGGACTGCTTGTAACCGCCGAAGGCGGCGTGCGCCGGATAGGCGTGGTAGCAATTCGTCCAGACCCGGCCGGCTTCGATCGCGCGGCCGAAGCGGTAGCAGCGGTTGGCATCGCGGCTCCACACGCCGGCGCCAAGCCCGTAGAGCGTGTCGTTGGCGATTTCCAGCGCCTCGGCTTCCGTCTTGAAGGTCGTGACCGACACGACCGGCCCGAAAATCTCCTCCTGAAAGATGCGCATCCTGTTGTGGCCGTGGAATACGGTCGGCTTGACGTAGTAGCCGCCGGAAAGATCGCCTTCGAGCACGTTGCGCCCGCCGCCGGTCAGCACCTCGGCACCTTCCTCCTTGCCGATTTCGATATAGGCGAGGATTTTCTCGAGCTGTTCGCTCGAAGCCTGGGCGCCGATCATGGTTGCTTCATCGAGCGGATTGCCCTGTTGGATCGCCTCGACCCTCTTTACCGCCCGCTCCATGAAGCGGTCGTAGATGCTCTCCTGTACCAGTGCCCGGCTCGGGCAGGTGCAGACCTCGCCCTGGTTCAGCGCGAACATGGCGAAGCCTTCCAGCGCCTTGTCGAAGAAGTCGTCGTCCTCGCTGGCGACGTCCGCGAAGAAGATGTTCGGCGACTTTCCGCCGAGCTCCAGCGTGACCGGGATGAGGTTCTGGCTGGCATATTGCATGATCAGCCGTCCGGTCGTCGTCTCGCCGGTAAAAGCGATCTTGGCGATGCGCGGGCTGGTGGCGAGCGGCTTGCCCGCTTCGAGGCCGAAGCCGTTGACGATGTTGAGGACACCCGGCGGCAGGAGGTCGCCGATGAGTTCCGCCCAGACGAGGATCGAGCCCGGTGTCTGCTCAGCCGGCTTCAGCACGACGCAGTTTCCGGCGGCAAGCGCCGGCGCAAGCTTCCAGGCGGCCATCAGGATCGGGAAGTTCCAGGGAATGATCTGGCCGACGACGCCGAGCGGCTCGTGGAAATGGTAGGCGACGGTGTCGTGGTCGATCTCGCCGATCGAGCCTTCCTGCGCACGGATGCAGGCCGCGAAATAGCGGAAATGGTCGATCGCCAGCGGAATGTCGGCGGCCATCGTCTCGCGGATCGGCTTGCCGTTGTCCCAGGTTTCCGCCCGTGCCAGAAGCTCCAGATTGTCCTCCATGCGGGCGGCGATCTTCATCAGAATGTTCGACCGCTCCGTCGTCGAGGTCCGGCCCCATTTCTCCCTTGCGGCGTGCGCCGCGTCGAGGGCGATCTCGATGTCGGCGGCGTCCGAACGCGCGACCTCGCAAAGCGTGCCGCCGGTGATCGGCGTCGTGTTGTCGAAATAGCGGCCTGCAACGGGTTCGCGCCATTCGCCGCCGATGAAGTTCCCGTATTTCTGCTTGTAGGGGTTCTCGACGATCTTCTGATGCAGCATGGACTTCCTCCCTTGGAAAAGACAGCGGTGCGGTTGCTGTGGAAGGAGAGTGAGGCCGAATGCGCTTTTCCGGTAGGGCGGCGCCGCGGTTGATGGCACCGACTGTTTCAGAATTGCGACAGGTGGGCGCCTGCTGCGCTGCTGCGTCGCAGCATCGTCCGCTGGGAGCTGCCCCTCATCCGCCTGCCGGCACATTCTTCCCGCAAGCGGGGCGAAGGGACAAGCCGCACCCCGCGAAGTCCCCTCGCCCATCGCGATGCTGTCAGTTCAGGGCCAATCGCTTCATCTTGCGGTAGAGGGTCGCGCGGCTGATGCCGAGGAGATCGGCCGCCATGGACACGTTGCCCTTCGCCCGGGAGAGCGCGCGGCGCAGCGCCGCACGTTCCGCGTCCGGCAATTCGCCGCCCTCGCCCGGGAGGTCTTCCTGAAGCAGGTCGGAAGCCGGGACGCCGGCGGCGATACGCTCGTCGTCGAGCCCGAGCCACAGCCGGGCAGCCCGCGTCGCGCCGAGAACGAGATCGTCACGGTCGACCGCAAGCAGTGCAGGTCCCGCCCGGTCGACGGGTACGAGAACGATGCGGGCGCCGACGAAAGCGCGGCGGAAAAGATTGGCCTCGATTCGCGCTGCGGCATCGCGCACCGCCTGCGAGAGAATCGAAAGCGTCGCCTCGGATGCGTCGTCACGGCAGGTGGAGATGTCTATCGCCGCGGCGAGCTTGCCGCTCTCGTCACGGATCGGCGCCGTGGCGCAGCTCAGGCCGATATTGCGGCTGAGGAAGTGCTGGTCGCGCTGGATTACGACCGGACGCTCGTCCGCGATCGCCGTACCGATGCCATTGGTCCCGACGCTCGCCTCGCTCCACACGGTTCCCGACCACAACCCGATACCGCGAAAGTCCGCATCGTCGCCGCCGGCCCCGCGTCGTTCCAGTGCAACGCCCTTTCCGTCGGTAAGCAGCAGGCAGCACCCGGCCTTGCCGACAGTGGCGAACAGCCGGTCGAGCTCGCCGGCCGCCTCTGCGATGAGGGCGCCGGAGCTTTCGCGCGCCTGCCGGAACTCGATCTCCGAAAGACGCCAGGGCGAACGCGCTTCCTCCGGCGCCAGGCCGTGCAGCGTCATGCAACGGCGCCACGATGCAGCGACCGGCGAAGTCACCGCAGCGGAAGACTGATGTGCGATGCGGTAGACCCGCTCGGAGTGGTCCCTGATTGAAGGCATTCGCTCCCTCCCTGGATCGCGGCGACCGGGCCAACCGACCCGTGGCTGATCGACGCTCACAAGCGAAGCGCGCGGAAAGAATCCACGCTTCCTCCTCCGCCTGGACAGCGTTCTGCGGCGCAAACGGGCGCCGAACTCTGCAACGGCATATTCCCCCTTTCTAACTATAGACATCGATCCAGCGGCAGGTCCACCCTGACTAAAGTCTTTCTCCCCGCACCGAGGGCGCTCGGCAGGGCTGTACCGACAGGCGGTATCGACAGGCCGGATGATGTGCTACTCGAAACGATATTCCCGACTCGTCGCAACATCCGGTTGTCAGCCATGCTTCGTGATTTCTCCGTCCAAAGCCTGTTCATGGGCGTGCTGATTGCATTCGTGGGCTTTGCCAGCTCCTTTGCGGTCGTTCTGCACGGGCTTACCGGCGTCGGCGCGAACGAGGCGCAGGCGGCCTCCGGCCTGATGGCCTTGTCGATCTCGATGGGTGTCTGCGCCATCCTCGTCAGCACCGTCACGCGGCTTCCCGTCAGCATCGCCTGGTCGACGCCGGGCGCGGCCCTGCTCGCGAGTTCCGGCGTGGTGGAGGGCGGATTCAACGCCGCCGTGGGCGCCTTTCTCGTCTGCGGATTGCTGATCATCATCGCCGGCCTGTGGAAGCCGCTCGGCAGGATCGTGTCCGCCATTCCGCCGGCGCTGGCGAATGCGATGCTTGCGGGCGTGCTCCTCAGTCTCTGCTTCGCGCCGGTGAAGGCGATCGCCTTCAATCCCCTCTTCGGCCTGCCGATCGTTCTTGCCTGGGCGGTCGTCGGCAGCGTCAGCAGGCTCTATGCCGTCCCGGCCGCGCTCATCGCCTTCGTTCTTGTCGTCGCGCTTGGGGTAGACATGCCGGAGGGCGCCTTGGCCGGGCTCTCCGCCGCGCTCGTTCCGCAGGCCGAGTTCGTTTCGCCTTCCTTCAGCACCTCCGCCCTGATCAGCATCGCTCTTCCGCTTTTCATCGTCACGATGGCCTCGCAGAACATTCCCGGCATCGCGGTCCTGAAGGTGAATGACTACCACCCCGATCCGGGTCCCCTCTTCGCCACGACCGGGCTCTTCACGCTGCTGAGCGCACCTTTCGGCGGACATGCGGTCAATCTTGCGGCGATCACCGCGGCGATGTGCGCCGGCTCCGATTCCCATCCCGACCGCGCCCGCCGCTACTGGTCGGCGATCAATGCCGGCATCGCCTACGTCGTCTTCGGCCTCCTGGCCGGAGCCGTCACGACCTTCGTCAGCCTCGCGCCATCGGTGCTGATCGAGGCGGTTGCCGGCCTCGCGCTGATCGGCGCCTTCTCGAGCTCCGCAGTTGCCGCCTTCACGAATGCCGAAACGCGAGAGGCGGCCGCCATCACTTTTCTCGTCACTGCCTCGGGCGTGGGCTTCGCCGGCGTGTCCGGGGCTTTTTGGGGCCTTGTCGCGGGCGGCCTGATGCTGGCGCTGGCGCGCTTCGCCAAGGGTAAGGGGTGATGCGTGCTCGGCCTAACGCCGCGCCTTGCATTTAAGCCCGTTCTCGGCTATGGACCCCGCGTCCGCGCAGACACCCTTGGAGGCAACGCGGATGAAGCCGCCCGGCGGCTTCAGGTTTTTCCGCCTTTGACGGACGAACTCTCCAAATAACACAGAAAGGTCTACCTATGAGCGAAACTTACGAGCTCAAGGCCGAGACGCGCGATCGGGTTGGTAAGGGGTCCTCCCGTGAACTTCGCCGCAACGGTCTTATTCCGGCTGTCATCTATGGTGACAAGCAGCCCCCGCTTTCCATCGCGCTGTCCACCAAGGAGGTGACGATGAAGATCCATGCCGGCGGTTTCATGACCACCGTTGCGACGATCGACGTCAACGGCGAGAAGATCCGCGTCCTGCCGAAGGACTATCAGCTCGATCCGGTCCGCGACTTCACCATGCACGTCGATTTCCTTCGCGTTTCGAAGGGCAGCCAGGTCTCCGTTCAGGTTCCTGTTCACTTCGAAAACGAAGAGAAGTCCCCGGGCCTCAAGCAGGGCGGCGCACTGAATATCGTTCGTCACGAAGTCGAGCTGAACGTTTCCGCGGACAACATTCCGGAATCCCTGACGGTCGACCTCACCGGCCTTAAGATCGGCGACACCGTCCACATTTCGAACGTCAAGCTCCCCGCAGGCGCGACCCCGGTCATCGCCGATCGCGACTTCACGGTCGCCACGATCACCGGCCGCACGCAGGAAGCCGAACCGACTGAAGAAGCCGAGGGCGGCGAAGAAGAGGCTTGATCTCTGCTTCAAGCGGTCGCCCGATCCGGGCCGTGCCGCGCCCCGAGTGAAAGAAACCCGTCCCATTTTCGTGGGGCGGGTTTTCTTTTGAAACGGTGCACCCTCAGCTGGCGGCGAGATTGGCATTGACTCGCCTCGATGTCGGTGATTTGGGGTGGCTGCATGACTTGACGGGGCAAGGTTCGCCCCTCACCCTAACCCTCTCCCCGCCTGCGGGGAGAGGGGACCTGAGAGGGCGCGGCATACCCCTTCTCCCCGTCAGAACGGGGAGAAGGTCGCGGCAGCGGGACGAGGGGCAGGCGTGCCCGCAACCGCTCTGCATCGCCACTGCCCAGAGGCGGAGCATCAGGAGTTTGGCCGCATGCTGATCATCGCGGGACTTGGCAATCCCGGCCCGAAATATGCCGGCAACCGCCACAATATCGGCTTCATGGCCGTCGACGCCATTCAGCGGCGCCAGGGCTTTTCCGCCTGGTCGAGGAAATTCAAGTCGGAGATCTCCGAAGGAGAGATCGACGGCGAACGCGTCCTGCTGATGAAGCCGCAGACCTTCATGAACCTCTCCGGCGAAGCCCTCGGCGACGCGATGCGCTTCTACAAGCTCGCGCCGAGGGACATTGTCGTCATCTATGACGAACTGGACCTTCCCGCCGGCAAGGCCCGGATCAAGACCGGCGGCGGCCACGGCGGGCACAACGGCATCAAGTCCATCGACGCCCATTGCGGCAAGGAATACCGCCGTTTGCGGCTCGGCATCGGCCATCCGGGGGTCAAGGATCTGGTCCACGCGCATGTGCTCGGCGATTTCGCCAAGGCCGACCAGGCCTGGCTTTCGCTCCTGCTCGAGGCCATCGCCGACAATGCCGCGATGCTGGTGAAGGGCGAGGATTCGCAGCTCATGAACAAGATCGCACTGGCAACGGGAGGCAAGCCCGAGAAGGAAAAGCCCGTCGCTGTGAAGAAGCAGGCGGCGCAATCCCATATCCATCAGGCACGTACCACGGCCCAGCCGAAAAAGCTGCCGGTGACGGGCCCTATGGCCGACATGCTGAAGAAGATGTTCGGGCCGAAAGGGGATTAGGAAAAGTGGGAGCGGTTTTCCGCCCGCATCCGCTCCAACCGCGCGGGCCGCTGCCTCACTCCTCCGGCTCTGCCGTGAACAGCAGCGGAAAGCCCGCCTCCTTGCCGAGGTCGGTTGCCTCCTTGGCCTTGGTCTCCGCGACGTCCTTCGCGCACACCACCACGACCGAAGTGCCCATCTTGTGGGCCGTCATCATCACGCGGTAGCCCGCCTCCTCGCTCATGCGGAAAACGGCCTTGAGCACCATGACCACGAATTCCCGCGGCGTGAAGTCGTCATTGACGAGCAGGACCTTGTAGAGCTTCGGCCGCTCGAGCTTCGGCTTGGTCAGGCGCTTTGCGGCTACATCATTGTCGCTCATCGATAATCCGCCGTCGATGACATGAGAAAAGCGTTGGCGGCCGCGCCGGCTGCGGCGTGGCAAACCGCGCTGCGTTTTCCGCATCCAGTATTGCCAATATCGCCCTCCGATCGCGCGCATTCAAGTGAAACTCGCCTCCGGAGGCAATCGGAAATGCGCGAAAAGCTTGACCGTCCCTCTCCTTTATCCCATAGCCACGGCCAAGCAATCAGGAACGACGGGTTTCAGCCATGGGCTTCAAATGCGGTATCGTCGGGCTGCCGAATGTCGGCAAGTCCACACTCTTCAACGCGCTGACAAAGACGGCGGCGGCGCAGGCGGCGAACTATCCGTTCTGCACGATCGAGCCGAACACCGGCGAAGTCGCCGTGCCCGATCCGCGCATGCGCAAGCTCGCCGACATCGCCAAGTCGAAGGAGATCATCCCGACGCGCATCTCCTTCGTCGACATCGCCGGGCTGGTGCGCGGCGCGTCCAAGGGCGAGGGCCTCGGCAACCAGTTCCTCGCCAACATCCGCGAGGTGGATGCCGTCGTGCACGTGTTGCGCTGTTTCGAGGATGACGACATCACCCATGTCGAAGGCCGTATCCATCCGGTCGAAGACGCCGACACCATCGAGACCGAGCTGATGCTCGCGGATCTCGACAGCCTCGAACGGCGTGCCGAACAGACGCGCAAGCGTGCGACCGGCAAGGACAAGGAGTCGATGGCGCAGCTTCCCATCATGGAAGCATCGTTGAAGCTGCTGCAGGAAGGCAAGCCCGTGCGCACCCTGCTTTCCAAGCTCGACGCCGATGAGCTGCGCATTCTCCAGAGCCTCAACCTGCTCACCTCGCACCCGGTTCTCTACGTCTGCAACGTCGCCGAAAGCGACGCCGCGACCGGCAACGAGCATACGCGCGCCGTCGAGAAGATGGCCAGGGAGCAGGGCGCCGAAACGGTCGTCATTTCGGCGGCGATCGAGTCCGAAGTGGCGCAGCTGCCGGAAGAGGAAGCGAAGGAATTCCTCGCGGCGCTCGGTCTCGAGGAAGCCGGCCTCGACCGGCTGATCCGCGCCGGCTACAAGCTCCTCGATCTCATCACCTATTTCACGGTTGGACCGAAGGAGACGCGCGCCTGGACGATCCCGCGCGGCACCAAGGCGCCGCAGGCCGCCGGCGTCATCCACTCGGATTTCGAACGCGGCTTCATCCGCGCCAACACGATCGCCTATGACGACTATATCGGCTATGGCGGCGAAAACGGCGCGAAGGAGGCCGGCAAGGCTCGCGACGAAGGCAAGGAATACGTCGTCCAGGACGGCGACGTCATCCATTTCCGGTTCAATACTTAGAGCGGATGAGGAAAACCTGTGTGCGGTTTTCCTCCCGCGTCACGCGTCTCAACTTGTCAGAACCGATCACGTTCATGATTCCAGGTCGGCCCGGCCTAAAATCATCGTGATCCAGCTGCAGAACCTGCATGGGCGGCGAACGCCGGACGGCATGCCCAAAGTGTCTCGTCATGGCCGCCTTGCTACGGCCTTTGCCGGTCCGGCAATCACTCCCGCGCCGAAATAAAAGCATCAAGATCATTGACACGATCGGCTGATATGAGTCCCTTTTCGGCGGCTGCCGCCAGGGGCCTTGTTCAATTCTGTCACGGGCGGATCCTTGCGGGAAAAGTTGCCACGCACGACTTTCAGTAAGGTGATCCAATGAACAATCGACATGCGTAACCTGGAAAATCGGCCAGGCTGAAGCCACGTAAGGGCGGGCCTTTGTGAGGATGTCAGGACGCGCGGCGGCGTGAAGGAGAGAATGAGGCATGCTGTATTTCGAGGATTTCACTCAGGGCCGGCGTTTCGACTACAGCCCGGTCCTGATGCAGGCCAACGACATGATCGCCTTCGCCAGTGAGTTCGATCCGCAGCCCATGCATCTGGACGAAGAGGTCGGCAAGAGCAGCATTCTCGGCGGCCTCGCCGCTTCCGGTTGGCACACGAGCGCGGTCGGCATGCGGATGATGATCGATGCTTTTCTGGGCAATTCATCCTCGCAAGGGTCACCGGGCATCGACTTCATGGAGTGGAAGAAGCCGGTCCTTGCCGGAGATGTCCTTTCAGGCTTCAGCCTGGTCCTGGAGGCGCGCCCGTCGAAGACCAAGCCCGCGATCGGCCTCGTCAAGTTTCGCAACGAGATCGAGAACCAGAGCGGCGAAGCCGTGGCGGTTTCGGAATGCTCTGTCATGTTCAGGCGCCGCAATGGGGAGGCGCGCGCATGATGACGCTGGAGGAGCTCTACCAGGCCGGGCGAAAGGTCGTCACCGGCAGCCTGACATTCACCGCGGAGGACATCGTCCGCTTCGCCCGCGATTTCGACCCGCAACCCTTCCACGTCGATGAGGAGCAGGCGAGACAGTCGCTTTTCGGCGGCCTTTGCGCCTCCGGCTGGCATACCAGCGCCGGCTGGATGCAGTGCTTCCTGCGGTTCTGGAAGGAGGAGATCCGCCGCCTTGCAGCCGAGGGATTGCACGCGCCGAAGCTCGGCCCCTCGCCCGGGTTCAAGGAACTCAGGTGGTTGAAGCCGGTCTATGCCGGCGACACGATCACCTATGCGGTCACTCTACTGGAGGCCCGGATCGTCGCCTCGCGACCCGGCTGGCGGATCAACACGATCCTCTGCGAGGGCGAGAACCAGCACGGCGAGCCGGTCATCCGCTTCGAGAGCAAGGTCATCGAATTCGCTTGAAGGGCCGGGGCCAGCTGTTTGGTCCTAGCCTATGAACCGGTGGGCTCAATGCCCCTCGAATTCGATGAGCGTGCGCACATTGACGCCGAGCGCTTCGAGCTTCTTGCGTCCGCCGAGCTCAGGCAGATCGATGATGAAGCAGGCTGCGACGATGTCCGCACCCATCTGCTTCAGGAGCTTGGCGGCGCCTTCGGCGGTGCCGCCGGTGGCGATCAGGTCGTCGACGAGGATCACCTTGTCGCCGGGAGCGACCGCGTCCCTGTGCATTTCCATCTCGTCCACGCCGTATTCCAGACTGTAGGCGATCCGCACCGTGTCGTGCGGCAACTTTCCCTTCTTGCGAATGGGTATGAAGCCGGCCGAAAGCTGGTGCGCAATCGCGCCGCCCAGGATAAAGCCGCGCGCCTCGATGCCGGCGATCTTGTCGACCTTGGTACCGGCATAGGGATGGACGAGCTCGTCTATCGCCCGGCGGAATGCCCGCGGGTTGCCGAGCAGGGTCGTGATGTCGCGGAACATGACGCCGGGCTTCGGATAGTCCGGAATGCTTCTGATAGCGGAAATCAGTTCCGATTGAACAGCGGTCATGTGTGAATGCGGCCTTTGCTGGATCCTCTATTGTCACAGGCATAGCACCAACAAAGTGCCCGTTTACAGGATTTTCTTCGCTCGGGGTCCGGGCCGGAACAATTTGGCGAGAGCGCGGGTTGATGCTAGGCTTTTCTAGGGGAGGCTTTGCCGATTGTAGGAAGGAGGAACACCATGCGCCTATTCGAATGCGGTTCGCTCGTCCCGGGTTGCGCTTGGCACACCCGCGCTGACAATGATGCGGAAATCGTGCGCCGGGTCGTCGAGCACATGCGCGAGACTCATGGCGAGACGATCATCCGCGAAAACATGGTCGACAACATCAAGGCCCGCATCGTCGACGAAACCAAGGTCGCCTGACCGCGGCCCGAACCGGTTTCAACCCGACCGCACCATCGACTCGAGCCGGGCGACGAGGGTCGCCCGCTCGACGCTGAAGTTGCGCTCGACCCAGAAGGCTTCGAGCTCTGCCAGCACCTCCCCCACCTTAGGACCGGCGGGAATCCCCAGTTGGAGGACATCGGCACCGTTCAACGGGAAGACGGGCCGCTGCCATTTCTCCGCCCGTGCAAGGAGCCGATGAAAGGACGCGCTGTCGGCAAGGAATGCCGGATCGGTTTCGGCCTTGCGGCGCGCCGAGGCAAGTGCAAGCCTCAGCCGGACGACGATGCCTTCGGTGCCATGGCGATAGAGCTGGCGGTCGAGCGCCGCATCCGCAAGAGTAGCGGCGATTTCCGGCGCTTCGGCGAACCGGTCGAGGTAAGCGCTCTCCGCCTTCGACAGCCGCAGACGTTTGGTCATGGCCTCGAGCCGGGCGGCGTCCGGCGGGACGATCGCCGCAAGCCTCAGGAGCGGGTCCGCCCTCCAGGAGAAACTCTTCTCCGCCGCGATCAGCGCCGGGATGGCGTCGATGCCCCATTTCTCGGTCTCGGGCAGTATCTCGCTCAGGACACCCGCCTGCCGCATCCACAGGAGCGCGCGACCCGGGTCGTCGGCCGAAAGCAGCTTCTTCGTCTCCGTCCACACGCGTTCGGCGGAAAGCGTGGCGAGCTTCGCGCGGGCCTGGGCGCAGGCCCTCAGGCCCTCGGCGTCCGGACGGCCGCTGCCGTAATGCGCAAAGAAACGGAAGAAGCGAAGAATACGGAGATAATCCTCCGCCACGCGTTCGGCCGCGCTGCCGATGAAACGCACCGTCCGCGTCTCGATGTCCCCGAGGCCCCCGACATGGTCGATGATCTCGCCGTCCACACCGGCATAGAGTGCGTTGATGGTGAAGTCGCGGCGTTCCGCATCCGCTTTCCAGTCGGTCCCGAAGGCCACTTCGGCGCGACGCCCGTCGGTCGCGACGTCGCGGCGCAGGGTCGTTATCTCATAGGGAACACCTTCGATGACGAGCGTCACGGTGCCATGGTCGATTCCCGTCGGCACCGCCTTGATGCCGGCGCCCCCCGCCCGCTCGGTCACCTCCTCGGGACGCCAGGTGGTTGCCAGGTCGACATCACCGGCCGGTAAACCCATGAGGCTGTTGCGGATCGCGCCTCCGACGACCCGAACCTCGCCGCCATCGGCGTTCAACAGGTCGAAGATGCGGCGCAGATGAGGAGCCTGAAACCAGCGCTCGGCGACAATGGAAGTCATGCATAGAGCCTTTCATAGAGCATGCGGACGATCCCCGCGGTGATCCCCCAGATGTTCCTTTCGCCATAGGGCATGCGATAGAAATGGCGCTCAGCGCCCTGCCAGTGACTGCTTCCTCGTCCATGATTTCGCGGATTCATCAGGAACGACAACGGCACCTCGAACACGCTCTCCACTTCCTCCGGATTGGGCTCGAGCACGAAGCCGGGCTGAACCACCGCAAGCACCGGCGTGATGCGGAAGCCGGACATGGCCATGTAATGCGGCAGCCGCGCGACCGTCTCGACGAAACGCGGATCGAGCCCGATCTCCTCCTCGGCCTCGCGGAGCGCGGCGACTTCGATGGAGTGGTCTTCCGGATCCACCGCACCGCCCGGAAAAGCGACCTGACCGGAATGCTTGCGCAAATTCGAGGTGCGCTGGGTGAAGATGACGCTGGCGTCTTCGCCGTCGTCGACGACGGGGACGAGGACTGCGGCGTCCTTCAGATGCAGGGACTCGAGATAGGATACGATGCCCGGGTTCAGCAGGAAGTCGCCGTGATCGCGCCAGGAAGTCTCGATCGGCCCCCCCGCCTGCTGCAGCGCGCGGCGACGGAATTCGTCGGCGGAGTATGGGTGACTGCTCATCGGGACAAAGCTTCCAGCTCGGCCGCGGGCATGATCGGGAAGATCGCTCCGGCCGATTTGACGCAGAACATCTCCACCCCTTCCACCGCGATGGTCTCGCCGAGCTCGACGATGTCGTACATCACCGGTCGCGAGACGAGCGCTTCCAGCCGCCCGCGCACATGGAGATAGGGTTTGAGTTCGCGATTGTCGCCGTGGATGACGAAGCGCAAGGGATGCTCCGGCCCCGCCTCCACCACGTCGCCGACATTCGTGCGGAAGGTCAGCACCCTGTCGCCGTCCTTCTCGGTCACGCTCATCTCGACGGCGATGAACGGCGCGTCGGCGACCCGGATGCCGACCTTTTCCACAGGCGTGACGAGGTAGGTCTTGCCGTCGTCGTCCTTGCGAAGCACGGTCGAGAACAGCCTCACCAGCGGCTGGCGGCCGATCGGCGTGCCCATGTAGAACCAGGTTCCATCGCCCCGGATTTCCATGTCGATGTCGCCGCAGAACGGCGGATTCCAGCGGTCGACCGGCGGCAACCCTCTCGCCTCGCCGCCCGTCTGCCCGGCAGCGCGTGCGATCAGCGCCGCCAGGCCGGCCGCATCGCCCGTTTGCTGAATCTTGGCTTCTGCCATCGTTCCGTCCCGTTTGGTCTCGATCTTGCGTCCGAAGCATGACGCCGTTGCCTGCTGCATGTTCCCTTGATCACAGCCGATCGAGGACAAAGCATGCAGCAGTTAAAAATGCTACAGCAAGCCTTGCGCGTCTGATAAGACGCGGCGCTGTAGCGTCGGGTATGCACCACAAGCTCGCTTCGGCGCATATGTCCGCATTCGCGCCTGGAACGCAATGTTTCAGGCTTTGGTGTCAAGCTCACGAGATAGTGCGACGGCGGCGGCTTGTCAGCCGCCCCGCGGGGTCTAAATTGAAAAACAGGAACTGGACAGCCGGCATCGGCGATCGATCCAGAAGCGGACGACCGGGAGACTTGCAATGAGTGTAATGAGAGGCGCGACCGAACTGGCCGACGAAAAGGCGATCGTCGCCGCAGCCGAGGCGGCGCTCGGAGAGATCGCGCTGGTCCGCGCCGAGATCGGCAAGGTCATTTTCGGTCAGGAGAGCGTCGTGGAACAGACGCTGCTCGCGGTACTTTCCGGCGGACACGCGCTGCTTGTCGGCGTTCCGGGGCTCGCCAAGACCAAGCTCGTCGCCACGCTCGGCACCGTTCTCGGGCTCGACAACAGCCGCATTCAGTTCACGCCCGACCTTATGCCTTCCGATATCCTGGGTTCGGAGGTGATGGACCAGGACGCGGCCGGTCATCGCTCCTTCCGCTTCATTCCTGGCCCGATCTTCACGCAGCTCCTGATGGCCGACGAGATCAACCGCGCCTCGCCGCGCACGCAGTCGGCCCTGCTGCAGGCGATGCAGGAGTATCACATCACCATCGCGGGCGACCGCAAGGACCTGCCACAGCCGTTCCACGTGCTCGCAACCCAGAACCCGCTGGAGCAGGAGGGCACCTATCCGCTGCCCGAAGCCCAGCTCGACCGTTTCCTGATGCAGGTCGATGTCGGCTACCCCGAGCTTGCTGCCGAAAGACAGATCCTGCTGGAGACGACCGGCCTCGCAGAAACCGAGGCGCGGCCGGTGATCGACGCAGGCCGCCTGCAGCAGGTCCAGGGGCTGATCCGTCAGATGCCTGTCGGCGAGAAGGTGGTCGACGCCATTCTGGCGCTGGTACGTTCCGCACGCCCCGGCAACGGCAATGCCGACACCGACAAGAATGTTGCCTGGGGACCGGGTCCGCGCGCCGGACAGGCGCTCATGCTCTGCGCCCGCGCCCGCGCGCTCTACGACGGGCGGCTTGCCCCTTCGATCGACGACGTCCTTGCGCTCGCCGAGCCGGTTCTCCAGCACCGCATGGCGCTGACCTTCGCCGCCCGCGCCGAGGGCATGTCGGTGCGCGACGTCATCGCCGACCTGGTGAAGCGGGCCAAGGGCTGACGCATGGCCTCGATCGGGCACATTGTCGCGCGTACCCCGTCCGGTGAGGTCCTGTCGCGCGCGCAGCAGCGCGCGATGCTCGTGCCAGACTGTCTCGTCGAAGCGCGCAGGATCGCCAACACGGTAATCACCGGCTGGCACGGCCGGCGCAAGCGCGGCATCGGCGAGAACTTCTGGCAGTTCCGCCCTTACAGCGACGGCGAGAGCCTTTCGCGCATCGACTGGCGCCGCTCCGCCAAGGACGACCACACCTATGTTCGCGACCGCGAATGGGAGGCAGCGCACACGATCTGGCTCTGGGCCGATCTCTCGCCCTCGATGATGTACAAATCGACGCTCGGCGCCGTTTCGAAGGAAAGCCGCGCTCTGGTGCTGATGCTGGCGCTTGCCGAAATTCTCGCCCGTTCCGGCGAGCGAATCGGCTGCCCCGGCGTGATGGAGCCGGTTTCGGCACGCAATGCCGCCGAGCGGCTGGCAACCGCAATCATGCATAGTCCGCTTTCGGAGGGCCTGCCCGATACCGGGATGATACGCGGCGCCAGCGACCTGGTTCTGATCGGCGATTTTCTCGACCCGGCCGACCGGGTGATGGAACGACTTGGACCACTCGCCCGCCGGGGCCTGCGAGGCCATGTCGTGGAGATCGCCGATCCGGCGGAGGAAGTCTTCCCCTATGCCGGCAGAACCGAGTTCACCGACCCCGAAACCGGCGAGAAGCTGACCGCGGGGCGCGCCGAGATCCTGCGCGAGGATTACCAGCGTGCCTATCGCGCCCGCCGCGACAGCCTGGGCACGAGCCTGCGCCATCTCGGCTGGACCTTCATTCCGCACAGAACCGATCGGGCGGCGTCGGAAGCTCTGGTCGCGGTGCATATGCATCTTTCAGGCATGCCGGGCCGAGCCGTCCATGGGGGGCTCTCATGATCGGCGGCCTCTCCTTCATTTTTGCCAACCCCGCCATTCTGGCAGCACTCGTGGCACTGCCGGTGATCTGGTGGCTGCTGCGCATGACGCCCCCGAGACCTGCGGCCGAAATCTTCCCGCCGCTGCGCATCCTGGCCTCGGTGATGAAGCGCGAGGAGACGCCCTCGAAAAGCCCCTGGTGGCTGACCCTTCTCAGGATGCTGATGGCCGCCGCCGTCATCTTCGCGATCGCCGACCCCGTCTTCAACCCGCGCAGCAATACGCTCGCGACCTCCGGGCCGCTGGCGCTGCTGATCGACAACAGTTGGGCAACGGCACCCGACTGGGAGCGGCGTGTCGAAGCCGCCTCGGCGCTGATCGACGATGCCGAGGCGAAGGATGTTGCGGTTTCTATCGTCTTCACCGGAGAGCGCCAGCACGACGCGACGCCCGGATCGGCGAGCACTGCGCGCAACCGGCTGGCGGCGGCGAGACCCGAACCGCTGCCTGCCGACCGCGGTTCCGCAATCGCGGCCTTGCAGGCGGCCTTCGAAGACGCTCCTCCCGGAACGGTCGCCTTCCTCACCGACGGCATCGAAGGGGGCGACGGCAAGACGATGGAGGCACTGGCCGGGATCGGCGCGGCCGGCCTCAAGGTGATCGAAGCGGACGGCAGCGAGGCCGTGGCACTCACCGCGACAAGCAACGAGTCCGGCGGCATGTCGGTGACGGCGAGCCGGCTGAAGACCGACGACGGCCGTTCCTTTCCCATCGTTGCCTTCGATACCCGCGGCCGTGCGATCGCCAGTGGTACGATCGATTTCGCACCCGGCGCAGCGACCGCCAAGGGGATGATCGAGGCCCCGTTCGAACTGCGCAACGACTTCGCCCGCATCGGCATCGAAGGAGCCGCGACTGCCGGCGCCCAGCATCTCCTCGACGACGGCTTCCGCCGCCGTCGCGTGGCTCTGTTGAGCGGCGAGGCACGTGACCTGTCGCAGCCGCTGCTCTCGCCGCTCTACTATATCAATCGGGCGCTCGCCCCCTATGCCGATCTCGTCGAGCCCCGCCAGAGCGATCTTGCCGTTGCGATTCCGGAGCTTCTGGAGCAGCGTCCCTCGGTTCTGATCATGGCCGACATCGGCCGGCTGCCGGAAGAGACCTACCCCCTGCTTGCGAAATGGATCGACAATGGCGGCACGCTGATCCGCTTCGCCGGCCCCCGGCTGGCAGCCGCACCTGCCGACGATCCGCTCGTCCCGGTCACCCTTCGCCAGGGCGAACGGGCGCTCGGCGGCGCGCTCTCCTGGTCCGAACCGCAGCCGCTCGCCGATTATCCCGGCAACAGCCCCTTCGCCGGCATGGCCCGCCCCACCGACATTCTCGTCAAGCGGCAGGTTCTGGCCGAACCGACAGCCGATCTGGCGGAGCGCACATGGGCAAACCTCGCCGACGGCACACCGCTGGTCACGACTGCGACACGCGGGGCGGGCCGCATCGTGCTCTTTCACGTCAGCGCCGAGGCCACATGGTCGAACCTGCCGATCTCGGGCCATTTCGTCGAGATGCTCCGCCGCAGCGTTCAGCTTTCGCGCGGCGGCGGTATCGCCAGCGACGGCAAGGCCGTGAAGGCGCAGACCTTGCCGCCCTACCGGCTTCTGAACGCCGATGGCGTGCTCGTCGCCGAAACGGGCAATGCCCGTCCCCTCGACATCGTGCCCGGCAAGGCACCGGTCGCGACAGCCGACAATCCTCCGGGGCTCTACGGCTCCGAGGACGGCTTCACGGCGCTCAATCTCTTACCGCGCGACGCCGAGCTCAAGCGGATCGACATGACCACCGCCGGCCCCCATACCTCCGAGCGGCTGGCCGGTGCGGAAAGCTGGTCGCTGAAGCCGGCGCTGATGACGCTCGCCCTCCTGCTGCTGCTCGCGGACGCCCTGATCGTTCTCTTCATGGGTGGCGTCTTTTCACGCGCTCGGATGGCAAGGGCCACTTCGGCAATCATCATAGTCCTCGCCGGAACCTTCTCCCTCGCCCCGCCGCAGGCCTATGCCGACGACGCGCGTCCGGACGACCAGCGCATCCTCGAGCGGCTGGACACCACGCACCTCGCCTATGTGGTCACCGGCGAGGAAGAGGTGGACCGCCTTTCCGAAGACGGGCTGAGAGGCCTTACCGACTTCCTGACCTATCGCACCACGCTCGAGCCCGGCGCGCCCGTCGGCCTCGACATCTCCAAGGACGAATTGAGCCTCTACCCCATCATCTACTGGCCGATTTCCGCCAGCGCGCCCATGCCGAGCCCGCAAGCCGTCAGCCGAATCGATGCCTATATGCGGGCGGGCGGCACGGTGCTGTTCGACACGCGCGATCAGTTTTCCTCGCTCGGCTCTTCATCGAACGGCACCAGCGCGAACACCGAACGTCTCCAGGCGATCCTCGGCAATCTCGACATACCGCCGCTGGAGCCGGTTCCGGCCGACCATGTCCTGACCAAGGCCTTCTATCTGCTGACGAATTTTCCCGGCCGATATACCGGCAGCCCCCTCTGGATCGAATCCCAGCTCGATAGTCGCGAGGAACCGAGCAACCGGCCGGCGCGACCGGGCGACGGGGTGACGCCGATCATCATCACCGGCAACGACTTTGCCGGTGCATGGGCAGTGGATTCGAATGGAGTCGCACTGCTGCCGACCGTGCCGCCGGACGAAATGCAGCGCGAATACGCCTTTCGCTCCGGTGTCAACATCATGATGTACATGCTGACCGGCAACTACAAGGCCGACCAGGTGCACGTGCCCGCCCTGCTCGAGCGGCTCGGACAATGAGGACCCGGCGATGACAATCGATTTCTCGCCGCTTCTCGCCTGGCCCTATCTCGCGGCACTGACGCTTGTCGCAGCCGTTCTGGCGGCACTCGGCATCTGGCGCGGCGTTCGCGGAGCCTGGATCAGGGCGGCGGCGCTTGCCGCATTCTGCCTTGCGCTTGCAAATCCCGTCCTCTTCCAAGAGGAGCGCGAACCCCTCTCCACCATTGTCGCCGTCGTTGTCGACCGCAGCCAGAGCCAGGAGAACGGTGACCGCCGCGCGCAGACGGACCAGGCGCTCGAAGGTCTCAAGGAACGCCTTTCCCGTTTCCCCCAGATCGAGGCGCGCATCGTCGAAGCCGCCGACGGCGAGGAAACCGAGGCGCCCTCGACCAGGCTCTTCGGCGCCCTGACAACGGCGCTTGCAGACGTGCCGCCCGCCCGTGTCGGCGGCGCCATCTTCATTACCGACGGCCAGATCCACGACGTGCCGGATGTCAACCAGAAGCTCGGCTTCGATGCACCCGTCCACGCCCTGATCAGCGGCAAGCCGGACGAGTTCGACCGGCGCATCGAAATCGTCAGCGCCCCCCGCTTCGGCATCGTCGGCGAACAGCAGAGAATGACCTTCCGGGTCGTGGACGACGGCGCGGCTCCCGGCGGCAGCGCCGAGGTGACGATCCGCCTGAACGGCAACGAGATCGCCACGGAGCAGGCGGAGCCCGGCACGGACGTTCCGTTTACCTTTACCGTACCGCGCGGCGGCAACAACATCCTCGAATTCGCCGTCAATCCGGTTGCCGGCGAAGTGACGGAGACGAACAACCGCGCCGTCCATGTGCTCGACGGCATCCGCGAAAATCTTCGCGTGCTCCTCGTTTCCGGAGAGCCGCATGCGGGCGAGCGCGCCTGGCGCAACCTCCTGAAATCCGACGCCGCGGTCGATCTCGTCCATTTCACCATTCTGCGGCCGCCGGAGAAACAGGACGGCACGCCGATCAACGAACTCTCGCTCATCGCCTTCCCGACGCGGGAGCTTTTCGTCGACAAGATCAGCGAATTCGACCTCATCATCTTCGATCGCTACCAGCATCGTGGCGTGCTGCCGATCCTCTATTACGACAACATAGCCCAATACGTGCAGAACGGTGGAGCGTTGCTGATCGCCGCCGGGCCGGAGCACGCCGGCGACGATTCGATCGCCGCGACCCCGCTTGCGGCGGTGCTGCCGGCAACGCCGACCGGCGTCATGAACGAGAAGGCGTTCTTCCCCCGGCTCTCGGAGGAAGGAAAGAAGCATCCGGTCACCCGCGGGCTCGAAGGGGCAGCGGACGAACCGCCGGCCTGGGGCCGCTGGTTCCGTACCGTCGATGTGGACAGGCCGCTCGGCCAGACGGTGATGGAAGCGGCAGACGGCAAGCCGCTGCTGGTCCTCAACCGCGTCGGCAAGGGGCGTGTCGCCATGCTGCTCTCCGACCAGGGTTGGCTGTGGGCGCGCGGCTTCGAAGGGGGTGGGCCGCATGTCTCGCTCTATCGCCGCACGGCGCATTGGCTGATGCAGGAACCGGCGCTCGAAGAGGAGGCGCTTACCGCCCGCGCGATGGGCCGGACGCTCGAGATCACGCGCCAGACGATCGAAGGAGATCCCGGCCAGGCAACCCTCACCTATCCTTCCGGCCGGACCCAGGAAGTCACGCTCACGGAAGGCGAGCCGGGGCTCTACAAGGCTGAGGTCGAGACCAATGAAATCGGCCTCTTCGAAGTTGCCAACGACGAACTGACGACGCTCGTCCATGTCGGCAACGTCGATGCGCCCGAATTCAAGGCGGCGATTTCCACGGAAGAGAAGATCGAACCCTGGGCGGAGAAGACGAAGGGCCTGGTCCGCCGTCTGGCGAGCGCCGACGGACCGGTCGACCTCCCGTCTATCCTCCCGGTTCGCGGCGCCGTCCGCGTCGCCGACGATCAACGCCTGTCGCTGCGCATGACCGACGAGACGGTGCTGAAAGGCATCGATTCTCTTTCGCTTTTCGCGGGGCTCTTCGGCCTGGCGGCACTGCTCTTCCTCATCTCGGCTACCTGGTATCGCGAGGGCCGGTAAACGCCGGCGAGGTATCAGGCAGCCGCCCCTTGCGCCTCCGCGCGCGCGGTGAGGCAGGTGGCGCCGTCATCCCGCCAGGCGATCATGCCTTCAAGCCGCGCGTGAACGTCCGGCGCGACCGGCACGACGAGAACCCTCGCCGGATCGACGGGACCCGGGAATTGGAGCGCGCCATGGCGCACCTTCTCGAAACCGAGCGGCTGGTAATAGGGCGGATCGCCGACGAGGATAACCGCTTCGGAGCCCTTCCGGCGCGCCGCTTCGACTGCAATGCGGACGAGTTCCCGGCCGATGCCCTGGTTCTTGTGCGAGGGCCGGACGGCAAGTGGGCCGAGCAGATGTCCTTTCACCGAGCCGGCGGTCACCGGCGTCATCCGGACCGATGCGATCGTTTCGCCATTATCGGCGCAGATGAAGGAGAGCGCCCGGTCATGGGGTCCCTGCTCGCGAATCCGCGCGGCGGCGCGGGTGAAGCGACCCGGCCCGAAGGCCTCTTCATTGATGATTTCGATGGCTGCGTCGTGGGATGCGTCTTCGGTCAGATAGACGAGATCGTGCTTTTTCATGTGTCGAGAACCGGCATGCGAACGGACATGGAGGATGGCTCGCCCCGAATGGGCGTTTGCAGCATCAGCGTCGTCGCAGGCTTCCCGACAGGATCATGGTGGTGATCGTTTCCCAGATGAAAGAGCTACCTTTTCGCCGATAGCAGAAAAACGCCGCCAGTCAAAGGGTAAAACGCACTGTTCGGAATTTCACATCTATCGGCCGCGGTTCTCAGCACTAATTATGGCGTCAGCAAACGATCGAAAGGAGTTGGCCCATGGGTAGGCTGGTGAATGGCGTCTGGCAGGATGTCTGGTACGACACGCGTGCAACGAACGGTCACTTCAAGCGCAGTGAATCGCAGTTCCGCAACTGGATCACTGCAGATGGATCGCCCGGCCCTTCCGGCGAAGGCGGCTTCGAGGCCGAAGCGGGCCGCTATCATCTCTACGTGTCCCTTGCCTGCCCCTGGGCGCACCGCACGCTGATCTTCCGCAAGCTCAAGAAGCTCGAAGACCTCATCTCGCTTTCCGTCGTCGACCCGCTGATGCTGGCCAACGGCTGGGAATTCAAGGGCGAAGAGCGTGGGGGAGAGGATCGTGGGGGCGAGAACGGCGGCACCGCCGATCACCTCTTCGGCTCGCGCATGCTCTGGGAAGTCTATCTGCGCGCCGACCCGGTCTATTCCGGCCGGGTGACGGTGCCGGTCCTCTGGGACAAGCGGAAGAACACGATCGTCTCGAACGAGTCCGCCGAAATCATCCGCATGTTCAACTCGGCCTTCGATCGTCTGACAGGCTCGACGGAAGACTTCTGCCCGCAGGAACTGCGGCCGGAAATCGACGCGCTCAACGCGCGCATCTACGACGCGGTCAACAACGGGGTCTACAAGGCCGGCTTCGCAACCAGCCAGGCGGCGTATGAGGAGAGCGTCACCGCCCTCTTCGCCATGCTGGACGAACTGGAGAACCGCCTCGCGTCCAAGCGCTATCTCACGGGAGACCGCCTGACCGAAGCCGATTGGCGGCTGTTCACGACTCTCGTCCGTTTCGATCCGGTCTATGTCGGCCATTTCAAATGCAACATCCGCCGCATTGCGGACTATCCGAACCTATACGGCTATCTGCGCGAGCTCTACCAGGTGCCGGGAGTCGCCGAGACGGTGAATATGCACCACATCAAGGCGCATTATTACCGCAGCCATACGACGATCAATCCCACGGGCATCGTGCCGGTGGGGCCGGCGCTCGACCTTGAAGCGCCGCACGGGCGGGATAGCCTTTGAACCAGGATGAGAGAAAATGGAGCTAGCCGCTTGTCCCTTCGCCCCGCTTGCGGGGAGAAGGTGCCGGCAGGCGGATGAGGGGGCGATCCGACGCGATCAGTCGCCTACCAGAACCTATCCGGCACTACGTCTCCCGCAAGCTCCGCCAGCCGGCGCCGGGTTGCAGGGGTCGTGTCCGCCGGAAGGTCGTCGAGCGGAAAGAAGCCCGCCGCGGCGATTTCGAGATCCGCACGCTTCGGCCGCTCCTGGCGGACATTATCGCAGCGGAAGAAGATGACGTGATCGCGTTTGCTGGTGCGCCGGTTGTAGTAGACCTGAAAGAGCAGCGGTGCCGTCGTCAGCACGAGGTTGCCCTCCTCCCTGAGCTCGCGGGCAAGGCCCTCCACCGCCGTCTCGTTGCGGTCGAGTCCGCCGCCGGGAAGATGCCAGCCCGGCAGATAGGAATGCCTTACGAGAAAGACCCGCCCCTCATCGTCGAAACAGGCAGCCCGCACGCCGAGCGTCATGCCGCGCGCCAGGGCGAAATAAACATGGGCAAACCGCGTCAGAAAGCGGAGCCGCCAGGAGGGCATCTCCGGCCCGCGGCTCTCGTCCATACGCCTTCTCCTCACATTCGCGGTGTCCGGGAATAGTCCATTACTGATTCCCCTTCACGGGAATATGCGCTAGACGGGATCAATGTTCAAACTTGCGCATATATCCGATGTCCATCTGGGGCCGTTGCCCGATCTCTCCCTTCGCGAACTCGCCTCCAAGCGGATCACCGGATTCGTCAACTGGCACAGGAACAGGGTGCGCCACCTCTTTCCCGGGACGCTCGACTGCCTGATGAAGGACATCGAGGTGCGCAATCCGGATCACCTGGCGATTACCGGAGATCTCGTCAATCTCGCCTCTTCCCTGGAGATCGAGGCGGTTACCGAATGGCTTGCGGAAGCGGGCGACCCCAATGAAATCTCGGTCGTGCCGGGCAACCACGACGCCTATGTGCCCGGCGCATACGAGAAGATCACGCATGCATGGTATCCCTTCATGCGCGGCGATGACGGCCCCAGCGGCTGGATGAAGAAGCATGCCTGCTTTCCCTATATGCGGGTGCGCGGCAAGGTGGCGCTGATCGGCTGCTCGACGGCTGTGGCCACTCCCCCTTTCGCCGCCAGCGGCTATTTCGGGCCGCGACAGGCACGCGCGACGGTCAACCTCCTTCGCCAGGCCGGCGAAGCCGGATTGTTCCGCATCGTCATGATCCATCACCCGCCGATCCGCGGCGCGACCTCGATGCACAAGCGCATGATCGGCATCCGCCGTTTCGCTGCCACCATCTCCGCGGGCGGGGCCGAGCTGGTTCTGCACGGCCACACGCATCTCAATACGCTCCACTGGCTCAAGGGGCATACGGGGCCGGTGCCGGTCGTCGGCATCGCATCCGCCTCGCAGGGTCCCGGCGGCAGCAAGCCCGTCGCCGCCTATAATCTCTTTTCCGTCGACGGCGAGCCCGGAGACTGGCGGTTGACCCGGGAGCGCTACGCGATCAACCCGGACGCGACCGGCGTGGTGCTCGCCGAAACGACGTATTTCTGAAGCGCCGGAAGCCTTTCGATCCCGGCCGATTCAAGGACGCGCGGCGCCGTGGGGAAAACCGTTGCCGGGGCGCAAAAACCTCTTTCCGTTCCGGCTCTTCCCTTGCAGACTTAGGACCAAATGTTCCATATCATTGATGGTGCGTCCGGATGGCGAATGGACGCGCGATCCGGCACGTTTCACTGGAAGAGCAATGCGCCCAGCGGCAGAAATGAAGGATTTCAGACGGGATTTGGTCAGCCTGCTGCCCAAAATGCGCCGCTTCGCGATCACGCTGGCCCGCAATGCCAATGACGCCGACGATCTTGTCCAGGAAGTTTGCGAGCGGGCAATCGCGCGCAGTCACCTTTGGAACGGCGAGGGCCGGCTGGAAAGCTGGGTCTATGCGATGACCCGCAATCTCTGGGTGGACGAAATCCGCAAGCGCAAGGTGCGCAGCGCCGGTGCGGTCGACGTTTTCGAGCGGGACGAACCGCACGTCGAAGCAACGGCCGAAAAGGCCGCCTATGCCAATCAGGTGCAGAAGATGATCCTGTCCATGCCGGAGGGACTGGCAAGCGTCTTCCTCCTCGTCAATGTCGAAGGCCACAGCTATCGGGAAACGGCGGAGATCCTCGGCATCCCGGTCGGTACGGTCATGAGCAGACTGTCGACGGCGCGGCTCAGGCTCGCAGCCATGTTGTCCGAAAATACGGAAAGGAGGGCCTGACCGTTGCTGCAAACGAAGGGGCTAGCGCTCGAGGTGCGGTTGTCCGCCTATATCGACGGCGAACTCGCAGAAAGCGAAAAATCCGAACTTGACGCTCTTCTCGCACGCGACGACGAGGCAAGGGCATTGCTCGAAAAGCTCAAGTCGGGCAGCGCCTACGGCAACGGGGCTTTCGAAAACTTCCTCCATGATCCGGTGCCGCTGGCGCTGGTACGCCAGATAAAGCAAGGCCCCGGCATCAACCCGAAGTCGGAGCGGGTAACGACGGCCAGTCTTCCAAGGCGAAGCGCCCGCATCTGGCCGCGCATCCTCGCCGCTTCCACCGCCCTTTTCCTGCTCGGCGGAGCCGCCGGCTTCATTCTCGGCAGCGCCACGGATTTCGCCGAGCCGATGAACCAGGCCGATGACCGCCCCTGGATCGACGATATCGTCGGATCTCACCGCATCTTTTCGCGCCAGAAGGAGCATCTGGTCGAGGTGCCGGGAACGCAGGCGGCAGAGATCGAGACCTGGCTTGCCGCAAGCGTCGGCGTGAGCTTCACTGTCCCCAACCTCGACCGCAAGGGATTGTCCTTCGAAGGCGCGAGGCTCCTCGCCGCCAACGGAAGACCGGTCGCCCAGCTCGTCTATCGTGACCGCGAGGCAGAAGTTTTCACCATCTGCTTTCTCAAGCAAGGCGATGGACAGCAATCCGACGAATTCAGCGAGACCATCCGCGGCGACCTCGGCTTGGTCTCCTGGGAACGCGAAGGCGTCTCATTCGTGATGATCGGACCGTCATCCGATCCCGCTCTGCAGGACCTTGCCGAAACGGTGGCGGCGAATATTTGAGACTGATCAACACCGAGGAACTGCCCCGAGCCGCCGCGACCTTCTGCCCATAGGAGGCAGGGCTATCGCATATGAGTCAATGTTGGAAGCATTTCCGCTTTTCGGAGAAAGGCGGAAGTGCTCTAACCCAGGTCGGTTTGCGAGAAATCATTCCCCTTGTAGATCAGGGTCAGCCCAGACTCCTTCGCGGCCGCATAGGCGAAACAATCACCGAGATTTAGGGCCGCCGGGTGGCCCGCGACTTTCCCGTAGCGGGCCATCGCATCGAGGGCGCGAACGCCCGTGTGGGAATCGATCGTGACCTCGCTTGCACTGAGCGCCTGAATGAAGCTGTCGACCAACTCACGGGCTTCGCCAATCAAATCGCTGCGATCTGCTTTGCCCTTGGTGGCGATGATGCGCAGTCTCGTGAGAGCGGCGACCGCCTCGAAACGCACGAGCGGCGAAACGCAGAGCTTCCCGTCCGCGTCGCTCAGGCGCTTTTCCAATTCCTCAAAGCCGGGTTCCTCGTTCAATATCGCAACGATGACGGAGGCGTCGACGAAGCTCACTCGCCCTCCTCCCAAAGCTCATCCATAAGCTTTTTCATATCAACCCCGTGAACGGGCGGGCCTAGCCGGTCGCGCGCCTGTTGCCGCAACGCGGCCAGCTTTTCGCGCAACGGAATTTCGTCTTCCACACGATCCAGTTCGTGTTGAAGAGCAATGCGGACAGCATCTGTTTTTGTGCGGACACCTAGGCGTTCTTGAAGTTTTTCCGCCATTCGGTCCACGGTGGGATCTTTGATGTAGAGAGCCATAAGGATATCCTTTCGCGGATATCCTTATATACCGAAACGGATAGCCCACCTATAGAAATCGGCTCAATGGGCGCTCCCCCTCTCCCGCACGCGGAGAGAGGGTCAGGGCAAGGGGCCCTCACGAGGACAAGTGCGTCACTTCCCCGTCACGTCCAGCACGCGGTTGGCAGCCGAGACGATCGCCTCCAGTGAGGCGGCCACGATATTGGTGTTGATGCCGACGCCGAAGAGCTTGCCGCCCGGATACTCGACCTCGACATAGGCGATCGCAGCGGCGTTCGAACCATGCTGCAGCGAATGCTCGGAGTAATCCGCCACCGAGAGTTCAATGCCGAGATAGATCGACAGCGCATTGATGAAGCCGTCGATCGGGCCCGTGCCCTTGCCCTCGATCTGCCTGGTCTCGCCGCCATCCGTGATTTCGGCGGCAACGACGCGCAGGCCCTTGTGCTCGCCTGCCGGGTAGGTGTGATGGTCGACGAACTTGATGCGCGCGCCCGGCTGCTCGACATAGCTTTCGATGAAGCGCTGATGGATGCGCTTCGAGGGCAGCTCCTTACCTTCCTCGTCGGTAATGCGCTGGACTTCCTCACGGAACTCGATCTGCAGATTGCGCGGCAGATTGATACCGTAGTCCTCCTGCAGGATATAGGCGATACCGCCCTTGCCCGATTGCGAGTTGATGCGGATGATCGCTTCGTAGCTGCGTCCGACATCGCGCGGATCGATCGGCAGATAGGGTACCTCCCAGGTCGGCTTGTTCGCCTGTTTGATCGCCTTCATGCCCTTGTTGATGGCATCCTGATGCGAGCCGGAGAAGGCCGTGTAGACCAGTTCGCCTACATAGGGGTGGCGTTCCGGAATGACCATCTGGTTGGAATATTCGTAGACTTCCTTGATCCGCTCGATGTCCGAGCAGTCGAGCTTGGGATCGACGCCCTGCGTGAACATGTTGAGCGCCAGCGTCACCACATCGACGTTGCCGGTGCGCTCGCCATTGCCGAAGAGCGTCCCCTCGACACGGTCGGCGCCCGCCATCAGCCCCAGCTCGGTGGCGGCAATGCCGGTGCCGCGATCGTTGTGCGGATGCAGCGAGACGATCAGGTTCTCGCGATTGTCGAGATTGCGGCACATCCATTCGATCTGGTCGGCATAGATGTTCGGCGTCGCCATCTCCACGGTCGAGGGCAGGTTGACGATGAGCTTGTTGTCCGCCGTCGGCCGGACGATCTCGATCACGGCGTTGCAAATCTCCAATGCCACTTCGAGTTCGGTGCCGGTGAAGCTTTCCGGCGAGTATTCGAAGCGATAACCGCCGCCCGCTTTCGCGGCCATGTCGGTGATCATCTTGGCGGCGTCGGTCGCGATCTGCTTGATGCCGGCCACGTCCTTGCCGAAGACGACGCGGCGCTGCAGCTCGCTCGTCGAATTGTAGAAATGTACGATCGGCCGGTGCGCACCTTCAAGCGCCTCGAAGGTCCGCGCGATCAATTCCGGCCGGCACTGGACCAGCACCTGCAGGGACACGTCTTCGGAAACGTTGCCTTCCTCGACGCACCAGCGGGCGAAATCGAAATCCGTCTGCGACGCGGAGGGGAAGCCGATCTCGATCTCCTTGAAGCCCATGTCCAGGAGGAGGTGGAACATGCGCGCCTTCCGGTCGTGACCCATCGGATCGACGAGCGCCTGGTTGCCGTCGCGCAGATCCACGGAACACCAGATAGGCGCCTCGGTGATCGCCTTTGACGGCCACGTGCGATCCGGCAGCGCGATCTGCGGATAGGGCTGATATTTCACAGCCGCCTCGGGCATGCCGGTCTTGATGGAATGCGATTTCAAAATCATGTGCAGCTTCTCTTCGTCACTTGAGCGTAGCCTGCCGCATGCAATAGCCAATCATTCAGGACATTGCGATGGCGATGCCGCGGGGGCCGCGCGATTTGGTTCAGCTTTTCTGGATTTCGAGGAGCAGGTGCCGGCAAGGCTTTTCGGCCGCCGGGCGCTCCTCAGCGAACCCGGCAACCGCGGATAAGGCCGAGAAGAAGAAGGGAGGCGAAGGCGCGCGCAGGAGCACGATTGGCATCGTGTCCCGAAAAGATCGCTGCGATCTTATGTGCGTCAGCCTGAGTCATGGAAAAGCCTATACACGCCTTGGCGAGAGGGAGCAAGAGCGCCCTCTCCTGGGGTTTAACTCGGACTAGTCCTCTCCCCGCGAGGAAACTGAAGCGGCACCACGAGTCCCTTCGCCCCGCTTGCGGGGAGAAGGTGCCGGCAGGCGGATGAGGGGCCGCCCGGACTAAATCTCCGCGATGGAGGTGACGATGCGCGAAACGAGACCGTAGGCCTTCGCCTCTTCCGCACCGAGCCAGTAATCGCGATCCGTGTCCTTGGCGATCTTGTCGACCGGCTGTCCGGTCGCTTCGGAGAAGATCCGGTTCAGACGCTCGTTCATCTTGATGATCTCGCGCGCCTGGATCTCGATGTCGGAAGCCATGCCGCGCGTGCCGCCCGAGGGTTGGTGCAACAGGAAGCGGGTGTTCGGCAGGCACAGGCGCTGCTCCTTCGGCGCGGCGACATAGATGAGCGCGCCGGCGGACGCGACCCAGCCTGTGCCGATGGTCCAGACCTTCGGCTTCACGAACTTGATCATGTCGTGGATGCTGTCGCCGGATTCGACATGGCCGCCCGGCGAGTTGACGAATAGGCGGATATCGTCGTCGCTGGCCGCGGCGAGCGCCACGAGCTGCGAGCAGACCTTCTGCGCCAATTCCTGGGTGATCGTTCCGTAAATGAAAATCGAACGCGACTTGAAAAGGTTCGCCTCCGTCTCCTTGCCCAAGGGCAATTCGGTCTTCTTTTCTTCCTGGTCGTCGTCGTTCCGCATTCTTCGGACTCCTCATGAAATGTCTTCCAACCAGATAATGCGACTCGACGGCGAAAACAATGCGAACCACCGCCGCGCCGTGACGATACGTTGCAACGGCTTGCCTGATCTCCAACAACCCGAATCCAGAAATTCGCATCTTTAGATGGAATTAGTATAATTTATATTCTATTTGAAATTATATTCCAATATTTAGTAATGTTTATAGTATTATACGGTCGTTGCTTAGCAATTTATAAGTACTATTGTGAACTTATATGGACATAACCTCCTTTCTCGAATCACTAACGCATACCAGTTTGGTTTTGTCACGCGATAATTCGTACGATCTACGTAAAATCTTGACTTGTTAGGTATAGAATAATTTCATATTAGAAGTTTTGAACTGGCAACTCTGGGGGCAGAGGGGAAATTTAGAATGATTCTATGGAGATCAAGCGCGAGTCGCCTGGCAATTGTAGTTGGTGCCGGCTTTTGGAGCATGCCTATACTTGTGCAAGCGCAAGAAGCTCCCAAAGAAAACAGAACTTTGCTCGCTCCTATTATCGTCACCGCGGACAAATCCGACGCATTCGCGATCGGCGGTTCGGTCCAGCGGCTGGACCTGGCGGATATGGAGCGCTTTTCCTATAGCGACCCCAATCGGGTATTGCGGCAGATTCCGGGTGTTTATCTTCAAGAGGAAGAGGGGTTCGGCCTTAGGCCCAACATAGGCATCCGTGGTTCGGGTACAGACCGCAATGCCCGCATAACGGTCATGGAAGACGGCATCCTGATCGCGCCGGCACCCTATGCGGCGCCTGCGGCCTATTATTTTCCCAAGATGGCGCGCATGTCGGGGGTAGAGGTGGCCAAGGGACCGGCAGCAATAAAATACGGTCCGATGACCGTTGGCGGCGCGATCAATCTTTTCTCGACCCCTATTCCCGATTCCGATATCGGAACGCTGACCGGAAAGGCGGACATTCTCGGTGGCAGCTATGGCGGCCGACGTGTCCACGCCTGGACCGGAGGTTGGGCGCCGCTGGGCGACGCGTTCGAGATCGGCGGACTCATCGAAGGGCTTTACGATAAATCGGATGGCTTCAAGGATATCGATCGCGGCGGCGATACCGGATTCGATCTCACCGATTGGGGCGGCAAGCTGGGCTTTCGCACGGCCGATGGAACGCAGAATTTCGAGTTCAAGTATCAAAACTACGATGAAACCAGCAATGAGACCTATCTCGGCCTGACCCTGGACGATTTCAAGGACACGCCTTTCAGGCGCTATAACGCCAGTCAGAAGGACGTGATCGACGCCGCGCATAATATCTATCAATTCAGCCACAGTTACGAGATCACACCCGACATCAACCTGACGACGACCGTCTACCGTACCGATACCACGCGGGCCTGGTACAAGCTCAACGATGTCCGTAACGACTCCGATACCGGCTGGGTATCCCTCAGCAACATCCTGGCGGACCCCGATACGTATTCGACGCAGATGGCCGATATCGTCGGTGCGGACGGATATACCGGCCGAGCGGGGGCATTGCGTGTGCGCAACAACGCCCGCGCCTATCAGGCGACCGGCATTCAAAGCGTGCTGACCACGAATTTCGATACCGGCGAACTCAGCCACGAACTCGAATTGTCCGCGCGCTATCATCAGGACGAGGAAGACCGCTTCCAGCAGGACGATCGCTACCAGATGGTCAATGGGCGCATGATCCTGACCTCCGCGGGCGCGCCGGGCAGCCAGTCCAACCGCCTGAATGAAGCCAAGGCATGGGCTTTCTTCGCGCGCGACACGATCGAAGCCGGACCGTTCACCTTCGTTCCCGGCCTGCGCTATGAATCGATCAATCTGGACCAGACGAACTGGGGGAGCGCCGACCCCGGCCGCAACGGGCCGACCACTGCAAAACAGTCCTATGTCGATGTGTTCATCCCCGGTCTGTCGGCAACCTGGAGCGCCACCGACGAGGTTCTGCTGGTGGCCGGTGTCCATCGCGGCTTTGCCAGCCCCGCTCCGGGATCGGACGTGAATCCCGAGACTTCATGGAACTACGAATCCGGCGTGAAGTATGATTCCGACGGCTGGCGCGCCGGCGCCATAGGCTTCATCAACAGCTACTCGAACCTGCTTGGAACCTGCACCGCATCCACCGGAGGCAATTGCACCATTGGTGATCAGTTCGAGGGCGGCGAGGTCAGCGTCAAAGGCATCGAATTGACCGTTGGCCGCACATTCGGCAGTATCGATAGCAACGGCTTCCAGGTTCCGGTAACGCTTGCCTACACCTACACGAACGCCAGGTTCCGGTCGAGTTTCGAGAGCGACTATGACCTATGGGGCGAAGTAACGGCGGGCGACGAGCTGCCCTATACCCCGCAGAACCAGATAACGCTGGGCGTCGGCCTGGAAATGGAACGGGCGCGGTTGAATACGCTGATCAACTGGGTGGATGTCGCACGGGCTACGGCCGGAAGCGGTCCGGTTGCCGAATCGGATCGGGTCGATAGCCGCATACTGGTGGACCTCTCGGCTGAAGTCGATCTAAGCCCGAATATGAAACTGTACGGGGTGGCCCAGAACCTGTTCAACAAAACCTATAATGCCGGCTTTTCCCCATCCGGCGCGCGTCCCGGGGCGCCGCTGACTGTTATGGCGGGCATACGCTCGCGGTTCTGATAGAACCGTCAGGCCGAGACCATAACGACGACGGCAGCCGGGATGGCCATCCATGTTCGTCTGCCGTCGGAAATCGTCCCGCGTTCTCGCAAACCTCTCCTTCAAAGATACCGTCCGGCGTGCAAAATGGGCGGACGCCCAGCAAGCAATCACAAAAGGTTCCTACCTCGCGACAAAATGGCGATCCTCGCGTCCGGGTGGACCGCGCGGATCGCGTCCTCGATCCGGTCGCAAATATCGTGCGCGTCACCGACCGCCATCGCCTCCGGCACGGCCATGTGAAAATCCACGAAGGTCGACGGGCCCGCCTGCCGCGTCTTCAGGTCGTGGACCCCGAGCGACCCGCCGGCATTGGCCGCGATCGCCGCTTTGATCGCCTCCTCCTCGTCCGCCTGCACCGCCTTGTCCATCGGACCGTCGACCGAAAGCGAATGACCTTCCAGCCCTGAAGGAGAATATTGCCGGCGACGATCACCGCAACCAAGGGATCGAGGATCGCGTAGCCCGTGCCGATGGCAAGAAGAAGGCCGACCAGCACAGGGCCCGCCAAATGACGTATGGACAGCCGACAGGAGCCCAATAAGATCAGCGGGTCATCAATGTCTGTATGGGGGCCCAGAATGAAGAAATCCGTCCTTCTCGCAGCCGCGCTCTTCGCCGGCTCCTCCGCACCGGCCTTCGCCCATCTCGATCCAGCCGAACACGGGTCGCTGATGGCGGGCCTTTCCCATCCGCTGTTCGGAGCCGACCACATCCTTGCGATGATCGCTGTCGGCCTTTGGGCGGCCCAGATCGGCGGCAGGGCGCTGTGGAGCGTGCCGGCTGCCTTTGTCGCAACGATGGTGCTCGGCTTCGTCCTCGCCCGGGCGGGCGCTCCCCTGCCCTTTGTCGAACCGGCCATCCTCGCCTCCGTCGTGGCGCTCGGTCTGGTCGTCGCAGTGGCCGTCCGGCTCGACGCGACAACGGCTGCAGCCGTCGTCTCTGTCTTCGCGCTCTTCCATGGCCATGCCCACGGCGGAGAATTGGGAATGGCCGGCACCTGGTCGTTTGCAGCAGGCTTCGTGATCTCGACCGTTCTCCTGCACATTGCCGGCATCGGTCTCGGCATGGAGCTCGCGCGGCTTGCGGACCGCGGCGTCGTCACTCGTGTTGTCGGCGGAATAACGGCCATAGCGGGTATGGTCTTGATTTTCGGATGATGCTGGTTCGCTGTGCGCTGCCGCAGGAGGCGGACGTTCTCGCTCAAATCGGCCTTGCAGCCTGGCGCAAAGGCATAAAGCCGCTTGTGCCGGCACATGTTGCAGCGGCCACCGAACAGAAGAACCCGTTCCTGCCGTTCGTGCGGGAACTGGGGCCTCGCATTCTCGTCGCTGAAGTCGACGGAGAACCTGCCGGTCTCGGCGCCCGCGAACACGATGACGACGTCATCAGCGATATCTGGGTGGCTCCCGCCTTCGAAGGACGGGGCGCCGGATCGGGCCTCATAAAGGCGCTCGAAGCGCAAATCGCCGAGCGTGGATACGGGCAAGCCGCAATCCAGGTGGCGGCCCGGAACGAGCGGGCGCTTCAGCTCTACCGGCATCTCGGCTACCGAGTGCTTTGGAGGAAGGTCGCTTTCGACCCGATACTCCAGACCGAACTGGAAAAGATCGGCCTGTCAAAAGCACTTCGGCTTGATCAATAGGTCAATCCGTCTGAAGCGGCAGGCGGCTCATCCCCAGGTCAGCGGATCCAGCCGAAGATAGAAAGTGAGACGGTCTTCGTCCGGTGCCGAGATCCCGTGAATGTCGAAGAGGCAGTCCCGCGCGGTCTCCGCATCGGCTTCTCCGGTCCAGCTTTCGCGAGCATTGCCAAGCAGAAGCGAAAAATCAACGTATCGATCCGCCGTTCCGAGCCGACCCAGGTCGATCACGCCCGTGCAGCGGTGTGTATCCGGATCGACCATGAAGTTCGGCAGGCATGCGTCGCCATGACAGATTACGAGATCGGAAGACTCGTCGATCAGGTGCCTCGGCAGTTCGGCCCGCAGAGCGTCGAGCAGTTCGCCCGGCGGAGTGTTCTGATCCTCCGGGGCCAGGAAATCCGGATTGACGGCATCGCGCCGGACGACATCCGCAGCCCGGTCCAACATCGACGCGAGCCGCCGCCCGAAAGGGCAGGCTTCCGTCGGCAATTCATGCAGCAGCTTCAATTGCCGCAGGATCGACGGCCAGGCTTTCTTGAGATCGACCGCGGAGAGCTCGCTTGCCGGCACACCCGGCAGCGCGCTGATGACGAGGCATGCTTCATTCTCTGCCGCGATCCACTCGCAGACGGAGGGCGAGCCCAGGCGGAACGGCGCCAGCCAGGCGACACGATCGCGCTCCCCCTCGAGCAGTGCTGCGGCCTTGCCGCTCGCAATCTTCGCATAGGCGCCGCCGTCGCTGCGACGACGCGGTCACCGGATTCGCCGTGACGAACCGGCGTCCATTCCCGACCCGTGGGCAGTTTCGGAAGCAGAATTTCGTCACCGGCGTGGCGCCTGCTCATGAAGCCCGCCATTGCAAATGCGCAGACGCCATCATCCCCGTCCGCGATAGGTCGGCACGCCCTGATCCGGCAGCCAGACGCCCTCCGGCGGGTTTCCCGTCTGCCAGAAAACGTCGATCGGGATGCCGCCGCGGGGATACCAGTAGGCGCCGATCCGGAGCCACTTCGGAGAAAGAAGCGAAACCAGGCGCTTGGCGATCTCGATCGTGCAATCCTCGTGGAAAGCGCCGTGGTTGCGGAACGAATGCAGGAACAGCTTGAGCGATTTCGACTCCACCAGCCAGCCGTCAGGCACATAGTCGATGACGATGTGGGCGAAATC
The DNA here is from genome assembly GCF_056739175.1 of Ensifer sp. R1-3. Lineage (NCBI taxonomy): Bacteria > Pseudomonadati > Pseudomonadota > Alphaproteobacteria > Hyphomicrobiales > Rhizobiaceae > Ensifer > Ensifer sp. R1-3. The sequence continues at coordinate 221,416 of NZ_CP096515.1, read as the reverse complement.
GGGCTGCCCGGTCATCGGGCAAAGCGAGGTGAACTCGGGCGCCGTAAAGCGGACGACGAAATCCGTGCCGCCATGCCCGCTCGGCACTCTTTCGAGCACCGCCTCTTCCGGGCTTTGGGGCAGATCGACCTTTGCCCCCAGTTGTGAAAGTCCCGATACGTCAGTCTTGGTCATTTCCGTGATGCTCCACTAACTTTGACGCGCACCCCGTGCGCCTTTTCGCCTTCCGGTTCGACGTGAATGGCGATCCCCGCGCCCGGATGTACGACGCGAATCGCATCCTCGATCCGGTCGCAGATGTCGTGCGCGTCACCGACCGCCATCGCCTCCGGCACGACCATGTGAAAATCCACGAAGATCGCCGGGCCCGCCTGACGCGTCTTCAGGTCGTGGACCCCGAGAGAGCCGCCGGCATTGGCCGCGATCGCCGCCTTGATCGCCTCCTCCTCGTCCGCAGGCACCGCCTTGTCCATCAGCCCGTCGACCGAACGCGAAATCACTTTCCAGCCCTGGAACAGGATATTGCCCGCGACAATTACGGCGAGCAGCGGATCGAGGATCGCGTAGCCCGTGGCGATGGCAAGAAGAAGGCCGACGAGCACGCCCACGGAGGTCACGACATCCGAGAGAATGTGTTGGCCGTCCGCACTCAGTGCCGGCGAGCGATGGCGGCTGCCCGCGCGGATGAGCACATAGGCCCAGATCGCATTGACGACGCCGGCAGCGAAGTTGATTGCGAGGCCGAGCGTCGGTGCATTCAGAAGCACCGGTGCCATCATTTCGGGAATGGCCTCCCAGATGATCAGCAACGCCGCCAGGACGATCAGCACGCCTTCGATGACTGCGGAGAAGTATTCCGCCTTGTGATGCCCGAAGGGGTGGTCGGCATCGGCCGGCTTTGCCGCATAGCCGATCATCGCATAGGCGATCACCGCGGCGACCACGTTGACGGAAGATTCCAGCCCGTCGGACAGGAGCGCCACCGAGCCCGTCACCCACCAGGCGAGCATCTTAAGGCCCATCACGCCCAGCGACAGGGGGATGCCCCAGAAGGCGAGTCGCAGGATGGTTCTATTGTCGGTTCCGGTCATCTTCATTCCTCCTGCAGATGCAAACGAGTTGCAGATGCAAGGCCATTCAAATGCAAAACCGCCCGCGCGGGTTTTCGCGCAGGCGGATCATGGGCGCCATATGGGCGATCACGGGCCGCTTGTCAAACGGTCGAATGCCTCGAGCCGGTCCAGCCGACGCGCAGGAGGTCAGGCTGCCTTGGTCTTCGCCCGCTTGGCGAGATGGGCAACCACGTTCTCGATCATCCGCATGCCGGCGTCGCCGCCGAGCGTCATGATCGATTCCGGATGGAACTGCACGGCCGCCACCGGCTCCTTGCTGTGTTCGATGCCCATGATCGTACCATCTTCGCTTTCGGCCGTGATCACGAAATCGCGCGGCAGATTGGACGGATCGGCGAAAATCGAATGATAGCGCCCGACCGTCACCTCCTTGCCGAGGCCGGAGAAGACGATGCCGGGTTCGAGCACACGGATGCGCGAGGGCTTCCCATGCATCGGGATCGCCAGTTGACGAAGGTCGCCGCCATAGGCCTCCGCGAGCGCCTGCAGCCCCAGGCAGACGCCGAAGATCGGCAGGTCCCGCGCCCGCGCCTTCTTGATCGTCGCCTTGCAGTCGAAGTCCTTCGGGGTGCCGGGACCGGGCGAAAGCACGACGAGGTCCGGCTTGACCCGGTCGAAGATTTCCTCGGCCACCGGCGTGCGCACGGTGGTGACGGACGCGCCGGTCTGGCGGAAGTAGTTCGCCAGGGTATGGACGAAGCTGTCCTCGTGATCGACGAGCAGGATGCTGACTCCGGCGCCGACGGCGGCGACATCGCGCGCTGACTTGGCGCTGTTTGCGGATTTCGCGTCGCGGATGGCTGCAATCATGGCAGAGGCCTTCAGTTCGGTTTCGGCTTCTTCTTCTTCCGGATTGGAATCATAGAGGAGCGTCGCACCCGCCCTCACCTCGGCGATCCCGTCCTTGATGCGGATGGTACGCAAGGTCAGCCCGGTATTCATGTCGCCGTTGAAGCCGACCATGCCGATCGCGCCGCCATACCAGGCACGCGGGCTCTTCTCGTGGCTCTCGATGAAGCGCATGGCCCAGAGCTTCGGCGCGCCGGTAACGGTCACCGCCCAGGCGTGGCTGAGGAACCCGTCGAAGGCGTCCATATCGTCGCGCAGGCGCCCCTCGATGTGATCGACCGTGTGGATCAGCCGCGAATACATCTCGATCTGACGCCGGCCGATCACCTTGACCGAGCCCGGCACGCAGACCCGGCTCTTGTCGTTGCGGTCGACGTCCGAGCACATGGTGAGCTCGGACTCGTCCTTCTTCGAGTTCAAGAGCTTCAGGATCTGCTCGCTGTCGGCGATCGGATCGTCGCCGCGCTTGATCGTACCGGAGATCGGGCAGGTCTCGATGCGCCGGCCGGAAACGCGCACGAACATCTCCGGCGAAGCACCGACGAGATATTCCTGGTTGCCGAGATTGATGAAGAAGGAATAGGGCGACGGATTGATCGCCTTCAGCCGGTTGGAAATCTCGGACGGGCGGCTTTCGCAGCGCTCGTAGAATTTCTGCCCCGGCACCACCTCGAACAGATCGCCGCGACGGAAGCTTTCCTTCGCCTTGATGACGAGCTCGGCATATTCGCCCGGGCGGTGATCCCCGTGCGGCGGGATGCTGTCGACGCTGCGGAACGGCTCGGGAGCAATGTCCGCTGCCTTGCCCTCGGTCGAAAGGTTCTCCCTGGCGAAATCGTAGCGGTCGATCCAGGCCTTGGCCGCATAGTGATCGACCACAAGGATCTCGTCCGGCAGAAAGAGAACCATGTCGCGCTGGTCGTCCGGACGCGAAAGCTTCAGTTCGATCGCATCGAACTGGAAGGCGAGGTCGTAGCCGAAAGCGCCATAGAGGCCGAGGTTCGAGTCCTCCTCCGAGTGGAAGAGGTTCGTCACCGCGCGAAGAACCGTAAAGACCGTCGGCATCTTCGACCGCTCTTCCTCGGTGAAGACACGATCGGGCTCGTTGATGGTGAGGTCGAGGCGGCGGGCGGCAAGCGAGCCGAGCGTGATGTCGGCAACGGACTTCAGATCCTCGGCGATCAGCGCCAGCAGCACTTCGCCGCGTTCGTTATAGGCTTCGATCCAGAGCGAGCGACCGAAGGAGGAGATGGCAAGCGGCGGGTCGACCACCGCAGTGTCCCAGCGGGTATAGCGGCCGGGATATTCGTAGTTCGAGGAAAAGACCGCGCCGCGGCGTTCGTCCAGCCTGTCGACATAACCGGCGATCGCGTCGCTGTAGGATGCCTCGCGCCGCCTGCGGGTGACGACGATGCCACCCTTCGTGGTATAACTCTCCGCGCCGTCTTCCAGAATTACCGCTGCCATTCGTCTCGCTCCGTAAAAGCCCGGTCTTTCCACGCGGCCCGAATACGAAAAAAGCCGCCTCGAAATCTCCGGGCGGCTCCATCTCTCAATCACGCATGACTGGTCAAGGCCGCCTCAGCGAGCCCACCACCAGATCGAAATGTTCTGCGTGTTTGCCATGGGCGGAAGTGTTAGCGCGGCTTGCGATGGCGCGCAAGCGGGAAAAACCTCGGAGCTTATCAGGCTCTGTGAAAAAAGAAGGCGGCCACAGCGGCCGCCCCTCTCATCTGTTGTCGTTCGATCTTCAGAACCGCTGGGTCAGCGAAATCTTAAAGGTGCGACCCGGCTCCGAATAGTACTCGGCGGGCTGAATAAACGAGTCCTGCTGCGTGTTGATCGCGTCCCAATAGGTCTTGTCGAAGACGTTGTAGATGCCCGCGTTCACCCGGAGACCCGGCATCTGCTCCGGTTCCCACCAGCCGGTCACGTCGACGATACCGTAACCCGGCGCCTTGAAGTTGTTGGTCGACTTGTCGGAAACGTCCATCGCAGCCGTCAGAATGACATCGGTTCCCCAAGTCTCAGTGGCGTAGCCGACGCCGAGGACTCCCTTGAGCGGAGCAACGGAGCCAAGCACTTCGTCCGTGTCCAAATCCCGGCCATAGGCGAAGGCGAGCGCGGTGCGCACATGGATACCGTTGGTGAAGACCTTGTGGCCCGACACCTCGATCCCGTGAATGGAGACGTTGGCACGGTTTATCGCCTCGGTGATGCCGATCGGGTAGGTGCCGGTCGGATCGCGAGAAAAGCGTTCGTCAATGAAGTTCTTATAGCGGTTGTAGAATGCGCTGACTCGGCCGCCGAAGTCGTCGTCCCCGAGATTTGCGCCGATTTCAAACCCATGGCTCGTTTCGGGCTTGAGATCGGGATTGCCAATGCTCAGATAGCTGCCCGGCGCACCATAGTTCAGATATAGTTCTTCGGCGGTCGGCGGCCGGAAGGCCATTGCCCATTGCGCGAAAAGTTCGACGTCTTCCGTTGCCTGGTAAGTCGCAAGCAGCTTCGGCGACAGTGCCAGGTCGCTCTGCCCTGGCGGCAATCCGTCATAGTTGGGGTTGCGCATGTAGGCTGCGGTGTTTTCAGGCTCGTAGTCGTACCAGTCGAGGCGCAGACCCGGCGTCAGCGCGAAAGGTCCGTCACCGATGGAGATGCGATCCTGCAGGTAGATGCCGATCTTCCTGCTGTCGACGTCGGGGCTGTCCGACTGGTTTGTGTGCAGGAAGTTGCAGGAAGGACTCGGCGCCGTGTCGCAGCTATCCTCGCCCGAGGAATATTGGTGTAGCTTCCCGATGGCAAATTCGCCGCCGAGCGTAACTTTGTGCTGGAGGGAGCCAATGTCGAAGTACTTGTCGACGTAGCCGCTTGCGCCGAAGCTTTCATCCTCCGCCTCGTTGAGTCGGGAATAGTCGCCGATCACCGAGGTGCTGCGGAAGGCGTCGAGACCGTTTTCACGAAGCAGGCGCTGCCAATAGACCGTGGCCGAGGCACTGTCGAACCAGGCGTTGTCATCGGTGGCTTCGAATTCATAGTCCAGCGACAGACGCTCGCGCCGGGTGTTGTCCAGTTTGTCGTAGTCGCCCGGCCGGTAATTGCCGGTAAGGCTCTGGCCGGACAAGAAGTCGATATCCTTGTCGCGGTCGAAGCGCTCGGCCGTAAACCCGAAAGTATGGCCGCTGTCGGTATATTGCCGGACCTTGAACAGGAGATTGTTCTGGTCGTAGTCGGCGGGGTCGGCCTCCGTGCGCGTCGTGGAATAGCCGCCGACATCGCCGTTGCTTTCTTGCTCATTGCCCTTTTTATACCCGCCTTGGAAAAGGACCGCGGTGTTGTCGTAGCGCGCAGCTACGGCAGCGGACCCACCAAGGCTGTCGTCTTCGCCGTCATAGGCGAATTTAAAGATTCCACCCCAGGTCTTGCCTTCGCCGATGAGATCTTCCGGCTCAAGCGTGTTGAGAACCACCGCGCCACCCAGCGCGCCACCGCCAGCGCGGCTGGAATCGGCGCCGCGGACGATGTCGATCGTCGAAAGCGCAGAGAAATCGAAGCTGTCGATGCCGCCGTCGGCGTCACGCGCGCCATCATCGATGAAGGGGATGGAAATACCGTCAATAGTCGTGAGGACGCGCGGCCCTTCCAGGCCGCGTATATTGACGCTCCCGCTGGTCCGGTTGAAGTTCACGCCCGGCTCGAGGCTCCTGCCCAGATCCTCGAAGCTCGTAATCTGGTTGTTATCGAGCTCTTCCTCCGTCACTTGTTCCGCGAGCGGCGTATCGGCCACGCCTTGTTTCTCGCCTCCTTTGACAGAGAGCTTCTTCAATACCGTCACGCGCCCCTGCTTTTCGCCGGCTCCCGCTGGCCCTTCAGTGGATTGGGCGTAGGAAAATGTTGTTCCGGCTAGGGTGACGAATGCCGTGCAAGCCAAAAGCGCCAGGCGATGATGCCGGTTGAGCATGGACCAGTCCTTTGAAAGTGTTGGCCGGGCTTGCTGTTGAGCGGCGAACTCAAGGGCTGGCTGGGCAGTGCGGAATCGGGCAAGGCGATCTATTTGCGCCTTATTTTCGTCACATAAGAAAACATGAGTGTGATTGTCAATATAAATCTAGGGGTCCGATCTTCATCTCCATCGCCTGCGAACCGCCCTCGTCCTCAGTTTCAGCACAATTTGAAACAGGATCGTTCCTTCGTGCGTTTCGCCGACTGGGGCCGCAGAGAGATGGAGAGGACCTGCATGCGCCACGCCGGGATAATTTTGATCGTCGCGTTTCTCGTTTCGGGAGCAACGCTGCCCGAACGGGGTCCGATGCCTTTGGCGCGACCCTCGAGCGGCGATGATCAGCCGACGCCGACGCCCAAGCCCGCCACGCCGCCGGCGAATGGTGCCGATGCAGAGGAAAAGTCCAATGGTCGGACGGGGAATGATGCTCGCGCCGACGGGGATCTACCCCCGGGCTGGAAGGACGACGCCCTCGACGCCGTGCCGGTCCTGGCGATCGAAAAGGAAAACCCGCAGGAATATGCGTCCTGTCTCTCCGAACTCAAATCGCTCGGGAGCAGCTTTTCCGAAGTAGACCGCATCGACGACGGCAAGGGGTGCGGCATCGACAAGCCGATTGAGGTCCGCGCGATCCTGCCGGGCGTGACCCTGAAGCCCGAGGGAGTGATGCGCTGCGAAGCCGCGCTGGCGCTGGCCCGCTGGACCAAGGAAACGGCGGCCCCGGCCACGAGCAGCGCCTTCAGCCCCGAGACCCGCATTACCGCCTTGAACCAGGCCTCGACCTATGTCTGCCGCCTGAGGAACAATGCAGACACCGGGAAGATCTCCGAACATGCGCGCGGCAACGCGGTCGACATCGCCTCGTTCACTCTCAGCGACGGCAAGACCGTCGAGATCCAGCCCCGCGACGAGGACGGAACCCTTACCGGCGCATTCCAGCGGGCGGTCACGGCGTCGGCCTGCCTTTATTTCACGACCGTGCTCGATCCGGGCAGCGATGCGGCGCATGAAGACCACTTGCATCTGGATGTCATCGAGCGGAAAAACGGGTACCGCTATTGCCGTTGAGGGGGTGCGGCCGCCCCTCATCCGGCCTGCCGGCCACCTTCTCCCCGTTTTCACGGGGAGAAGGACACAAGCGGCGCCTCCTTCGTCCCCTCTCCCCGCCTGCGGCAGGGGAATCGCATTTAGCAAATAAGCGGTTGTTTTGTTGCGGCAAATCGATTCTTGGAGTTCTCCGCTGACTTGGAGGTCTCGATGAGTAGATTTGCCGCTTGCTTTGAAGATTTGCCCGATCCGCGCGGTCGCAATGCGCGCCATCCGTTGACGTCGATCCTGTTCATTGCCGTTGCGGCGATTGTCTGCGGTGCGGAAAGCTGTACCGATATGGCCGATTTCGGTGTCGCCAAGAAAAAATGGCTGAAGACAATCGTGCCGCTGCCCTATGGCATTCCCAGCCATGACACCTTCTCCACAGTCTTCCGCCATCTCGATCCGGATGCCTTTGACGCGGCCTTTCGCCGTCTCACGGCGAGCTTTGCGCAGGGTCTCGAAGGGGTGGTAGCGATCGATGGCAAGGCGGTGCGCGGTGCCTACCGGCGCGCCGCCAAGGCCACGCCACTCCACCTCGTCAATGTCTGGGCTGCCGGTCCCGGTCTGGTCATTGGCCAAAAGCTCGCGCCGGGCCGCAATGAGGTGCAAGGGGCTCTCGATGCGCTCGCGCTGCTGGCACTGGAGGGCTCTATCGTCACCGCCGATGCCCTGCATTGCCGGCCCGACACCGCCCGCGCCATCCTCGCTGCCGGCGGCGATTATGCTCTGGCACTGAAGGCCAACCAGCCCGGCCTCTTGGCCCAGGCGCTCGCCCGCATCGAGGACGCCGACCACGTCGAGAGCATCCAGATTGCAGCCGAGACTGCCCATGACCGCACCGAGACACGCCGTGCCAGCGTTGTGGCTGTCGACGATATCAACTTTCCGGGCCTGCAGGCCATCGGCTGCGTCGAGACCACAAGCCGTCATACCAACGGCCATTTGACCAGCCATGTCCGCTACTTCCTGCTCTCCACCACCATGTCGCCGAGCGCGCTGATCGAGGTTGTAAGAACCCATTGGCAAATCGAAAACAACCTGCATTTCCGCGAGGACGCCGCCAGAAACCGCAAGGACAACGGCCCGCAGAACATTGCGTTCTTGCGCAAGATCGCTCTCAACCTCTTGCGATCGCACCCCGACAAGGCCTCCATCCGCCGGAAAATTAAAAAGGCGGGCTGGGATGACGAATTCCTCACTTCTCTTATCGCTCATATGCGATAGCCCTGCCGCCTGCGGGGAGAGGGCTAGGGTGAGGGGCAGCCTGGGAGAGGAGCAGCCCAGCTCTAATCACCTCAGAACAACCCCTCAATATACCCCTGCTCGTTCAGCCGGATCCGCTCCGAAGAAGGCACCTTCGGCAGGCCGGGCATCGTCATGATCTCGCCGGTTATCACGACGATGAAGCCGGCGCCGGCGGCCAGCCGAACCTCGCGTATCGGCACGGCGTGGCCCGTCGGTGCTCCGCGCAGGTTCGGGTCGGTGGAGAAGGAATATTGGGTCTTCGCCATGCAGATCGGCAGATCGCCATAGCCCTGGTCTTCCCAGGTCCGGAGCTGTTCGCGCACCAGCTTGTCGGCGATCACCTCGCTTGCGTGATAGATGTCCTTGGCGATCGTCTCGATCTTCTGGAAGAGCGGCATCTCGTCGGGGTAGAGCGGCGAAAATTGCGAATGGCCGGCATTGGCGAGGTCCACGACCTTGTAAGCGAGCTCCTCGATGCCCGCCGAACCCTCGGCCCAGTGCTTGCACAGAACCGCCTCGGAACCGAGCGTTCTGACATAATCCTTGATCGCCCGGACCTCGGCCTCGGTATCGGAGGTGAAATGGTTGATCGCGACGAGCACCGGTACGCCGAACTTCTTGACGTTCTGGATGTGGCGGCCGAGATTGGCGCACCCCTTCCTGACCGCCTCGATGCTCTCTCTCCCGAGGTCTTCCCTCTTCACGCCGCCGTTCATCTTGATCGCGCGGACAGTCGCGACGATTACGGCGGCATCGGGCGTGAGCCCTGCCTTGCGGCACTTGATGTCGAAGAATTTCTCGGCGCCGAGATCGGCGCCGAAGCCGGCCTCGGTTACCACATAGTCGGCAAGCTTCAACGCCGTCGTGGTGGCCACGACCGAATTGCAGCCATGCGCGATATTGGCGAAGGGGCCGCCATGGACGAAGGCGGGGTTGTTCTCGAGCGTCTGCACCAGGTTCGGCTGCATCGCGTCCTTGAGCAGTACCGCCATCGCCCCGTCCGCCTTGATATCCCGGGCGAAGACCGGGCTCTTGTCACGACGGTACCCGATGATGATGTTGCCGAGCCGCTTTTCGAGATCCTTGATGTCCATAGCCAGGCACAGGATCGCCATGACTTCCGAGGCGACGGTGATGTCGAAGCCGGTCTCTCTTGGATAGCCGTTGGCGACGCCGCCGAGAGAGCCGACGATCTGGCGAAGCGCCCGGTCGTTCATGTCCATGACCCGCCGCCAGGCGATGCGGCGAATGTCGATCGCCTGCTCGTTGCCCCAATAGATATGATTGTCGATCAAGGCGGAGAGCAGATTATGCGCCGACGTGATCGCATGGAAATCGCCGGTGAAATGGAGATTGATGTCCTCCATCGGCACCACCTGGGCGTAACCGCCGCCCGCCGCCCCGCCCTTGATACCGAAGCAGGGACCGAGCGACGCCTCGCGGATGCAGACGATCGCCTTCTTGCCGATGCGGTTCAAGCCGTCGCCGAGGCCGACGGTCGTCGTCGTCTTGCCCTCGCCCGCCGGCGTCGGGTTGATCGCCGTCACCAGAATGAGCCGGCCGTTCCTTTTCTCGTTTTGCGCAGCGATGAATTCGGCGCTGACCTTGGCCTTGTCATGGCCGTAGGGAAGCAGATGCTCCGGCGGAATGCCGAGCTTCGCGCCGACCTCCATGATCGGCTGCTTGCGCGCGGCGCGCGCGATCTCGATGTCGGACTTTACCTCTCCCACGGCTTCCCCCCAGTTTGCCCCGCGCATCCCGCCTCCTCCGCGAGAATGCGCAAGTTCCGTTTCCTATCGCTTACGCTGACATGCCGCCCGTCAACGGGCAAGAATATCGCGCATCTCCACGAGGTTCGATCGAACCCGGAGGATGTAGAAGCCCATCGTCGCCAGGTGCGTCGGCATGATCCAGCCGTCCTCGCGTCCGTTCGAGATGATGAGCGGCTGGATCCTGAGCGCCGCGCGAAGCTGCTTCATCGTTTCGGTATAGATCGGCGCCAGGCCGCGTTGGGTGACGACATTCTCGAAATCGGCGCCGGCGGCCGAGAGAATGCCGTAATAGCCGTAGAGCTGGCCGAAGGCGAACCAGAAGCGGTCGTCCGCCCGCGTGTCGAACCAGCCGCCATTGTGGAACTCCGAACGTTCGCGGATGATCGCCGAGGTATTGCCGAGATCGTTCGCGACCCGGTCGAGGAATTCGACCATGTTGTCGGATCGGCCGTCGAAGATCGCTTCGCACTTGCCGAGCGAGACGTTGAACTTCCTGAGATCGCGCATAGCCGAGCGGTAGAAGCTCGGGGTCGGGGTTTTGGGGCCGAAGGGGTTCAGGCCGAAATACCAGGTTTCCTCGTCGAACTGGATGCTTCCGCGCGCGTTCTGGAGCTCGTTGTTGACCCCCGACGTGCCACGGACGCGCCCAAGCGAATCGACGAGTTCCACCGACGTGCGGCGCACCGCCTGGTTGACGCCGCGCTGGAAGGACGCCTTGTTGTCGAGCCAGGGCGTGTCGTCCCAGTCAATCCCGAAAAAGCCGAGCTTGTAGCCGAGCATCGACGATATCCAGGCATTTTGATTGACATTGAGGTCGATGAGGTCGGCCGCCACGTCGACGATGGCCGAAGTCTGGCAGACCGTCCCGGCCGGAAGCTGGGCCACGGCAAGGGCTTCGGTCGTACTGTCCGCACCGGAAGGAGCGACCGCGGCGGCCTGGTTTGCGTCAGCCGCCGAGCCTGACTGTCCCGTTGTTGCCCCCGGACCGCTGACGGGTGAACCGGCCGGCGTCCTGCGGTCGGCGAGCTTGTATCGGTCGACATAGTCCGGGTCGAAATTCGTCCAGGCTTGCGTCTGCCAGACAAAGTAGGCGTAGAAGAGCACGAGGCAGAGGAGGATCAGGCCGATCGGCCCCTTGATGATCCAGCTTCGTCCCCCATACCAGTTGCCGAGCGCGACGAACGGCCAGAGAAGCCACGCCACCGCCAATCCGATGCCACGGCCGATCGCCGTGAATACACGCTGGAAGAACGCAACGATCGGATCGAACATGTTTTATTCCTCTTTGAGACCGTAAAGCTTGTGACGGAAGGCGGCCTTGTCCTTGAGATATGTGCCGGTCAGTGTCGCAACAACATATTCGCGGAACTTTTCGCTGTAGCCCTCATAGGCTTTGTAGAAGCCTTGCTTGTCGAACACGAAGCGCGAGACGAAATCGCGCGGGACGAGTTCGGAGATCAGGCGGTTGACGAGCCATTGATCCGGATGCTGCGGGGCGGCCCGGACGAGCAGGAACCGGTTCTCCGCGGCGACGTCCTGCATCCTGACCGTGCCCGTCGCGGCGATCGCCCGCGCCATTTCCTGAAGGAAGGGGTAAATCCCGTCGCGCGCCACGAGCGCCGCATTGCGGTGGATCCAGGTCTGCAGCCATATCCGGTCGACATTCATCAGGTCTGCATTCGGGTCGGCGGCGTCGACGAGCCCGCGGATCACCATGTCCGCGCGATGCTGGAACAGGCCGGACTCCTGCACCCAGGATGCCTGCGGCAATTGCAGCCGGTTGGTCGTCGCCAGAAAGTCATAGATGCGGGCGTGGTCGGTTATGGCGATGTAGCTCACCTGCCAGGGCCGCGACCGGCGGAAACCGGGCACCGAGGGGTCGCAGATGACAGTCGTCGTCTTCTCGTCAAGAAAGACGTAGACGCCGCCGAAGTGATTGGCCCAGAAGGCCTCATGGCGGAAGACGAGTTCGTCCGGCACGAGCACGTTCTGCCTTATGTCGCCGGTCGTCCTGGCGAGTTCGACCATCCGATCGAGCATCGCGTCGTCCGCCCAGGCGTTCGGCACCTTTTTCAGCCGGTCCACGAGCTCGCGCAGTTCGGTCGCCTTGCCGAGCATGTCCTCGGCCGAAAGCACCCGAAAGCGGACTTCATTGATGGAAAGCAGATCGTCAATGTCCTCGACGACCGAGACCGAATCCTCGATCTCGCCGTAGAGCGCATCCTTGATGGTGATCGCGTTGATCGCGCGGCCATTGGCGTTGAAGAATTCGTGCATCAGTGCCGCAGTGTTGGAGAAGCTCGTGTGCACGACCGGCAGCTCCGCCTGCGCCGGCGTCAGGATGATGAAGCGCCGGTTGACCCGGTTCGGATCCAGATAGTCGCGGTCGCCGATTTCCTCGGCGATTTCGGGAGAGAAGCCGGTCATGTCGATGCTGAACCGCTGAAGAGCCGTCGGTTTCAGCCCGAAGCCTTTGAGAGCCTTGTTGTAGCGCGCGACGAGATGCGGCTCGGAAATGTCAAGCAGCCGTCCATAGATGAGCTCCGCTTCCAAAAGGCGCTTCATGCGGCCATGCTCCTCAGCGTTCTGCCCCTCACCCTAACCCTCTCCCCGCAAGCGGGGAGAGGGGACGAGATCCCATGGGCGCGTTGTCGGGTGCGGTCGAACACAACGGCGTCCCCTCTCCTCGCGCGCGGGGAGAGGGTTAGGGTGAGGGGCAATAGGCTGAAGAGAGGGGCAGACCGAGACGCCAAGTTCAACACCGGACTCATCTCTTCTTCTCCCCCGGAATGAACGTCAAATCCGCACTCCTCACTTCCCGCACCAACCGCTTCTCGAGCACCGCCACGATCGTCTCCAGTACCGCGGCGCGGTCATTGAAGATGTCCGTATTCCAGAAGCGGAGCACACTCCATCCATTCATGACCATGAACTTGTCGCGCCTCGCATCGCCGCTGCCGATTTGATGCTGCCTGCCGTCGACCTCGACGACCAGCCTCTCATCACGGCAGGCGAAATCAGCAAAGTAAGGACCGATGGCGACCTGCCGGACGAACTTGAAGCCGTTTAGACGCCGGTCTCTCAGCTCCGACCAAAGGAGCGCTTCTGCATCGTTGTCGCTTTGCCGCAGACCTCTCGCGCGTTCTGTCTTGCGTTCGTTCGCTCCTCTCATTTCTTTTGGTCCGCCCTCTTGCCCCTCACCCTAGCCCTCTCCCCGCGCGCGGGGAGAGGGGACACCGTTGTGTTCAATCGCACCCGACAACGCGCCCATGGGATCTCGTCCCCTCTCCCCGCGCGCGGGGAGAGGGTTAGGGTGAGGGGCAGCCCCGAGGTGGAGGGCAAATGCCGCGAACACAACCGTCATCCCTGCCACCTGCCCTCGCGCTTCATCGTCTCGATCTCTCGGATCGCCCTCTCGCGCTGGCGCTCGCGGCGGATGATCTCGCCGACGGCCGCATCGTCGGATTTGTCGGTGTAGCGGAACTCGCTATCGGCATAGCGATTGATTTCCTGCAGCACCATGTCGATGGTGATCGGGCCTCGCAGTTCCTCGATCATCGCCTTCTTCTCGTCGTAGGGCCTATGCATGAACGAGCCGGCGTCCTTGAACCAGTCGTCGGGCAGTTCGACGTCCATGGCCCTCAGCTTGACGGCATCGGTGATGTTCCTGATCGCGCGCCCGGTGAAGCGGGGTTCCGCCTCCTTGATCATATGCAGATAGCCGCCGACATCGGCGAGCGTGGCGATCTTGCCCTTCTCCTTCTGATAGCGTTCCCAGACCGCGGCAAGCCCCTCCTCCTGCGGCTGCGCATGCGCGGCATAGGATTGCGAGACGGCGCGCTTGATCTCCTGACCGGCATAGAGATCATGCTCGCCGAGCGGGATCTGGTGGTTCTTGCCGACGAGCAGCGCGAAGATGTCGATATAGTCGTCCTCCGTCTGCGGCCCGTCGACCAGCCAGCGCGCGCCGGCGCGCTGGCGCAGCGCGTCGTCGACATTCTCCGGATAGTTGGAGAACATGCCGAAGGTGCAGTTGCCGCGCACCACCGTCGAGGCGCCGGCGAAGCTCTCCATCAGCACCGCCGTCACCTCGTGCTGACCGGCCGAGGCACGGTCGTCGGAGCGCTTTGCCGCCACCTGGTCGACATCGTCGATCGTGCCGAAGCCGATCGCCCGCGGGTTCACGACATTGTTGACGAATTCCTTGCAATTCTGCCCCGATTTGCCCTGATAGGAGGAAATCTGGTCGACGCCGAAATTCTCGTAATGGAAGGGATAACCGGCGATGCCGCAATATTCGTGCAGCATGCCGGCGAGCATCTGGATCAGGATCGTCTTGCCGGTGCCCGGCATGCCGTCGCCGATGAAGGTGAACAGAAAACCGCCGAGTTCGACGAAAGGGTTCATCTGCCGGTCGAAGTCGTAGGCCATCAGCATCTTGGCGAGCTTCAGCGCCTGGTACTTGGCGATGTGGTTGCCGATGATCTCCTCGGGCTTCTTGAAGGTCATCACCAGCGGCTTGCGCTTCTGCCCGGGCGCGACGTCGAAACCGTTGAGCGTGAAATCGTCCTGGTCGAGCCGGATGTGCACGCTCTCGAAATTCTGCAGACCGGTGAAACGCGCCTTGCGCGCAATCAGCCCCTCGATCGCGATGCGGGAAAAGGCCCGGGCCCGTGCGACCAGCGCGAGCTCGTCCGGCGCACCGGCAATGCTGCGGTCGAGACCGGCAACCATGGTTTTCAGCGCATCCTGCGGCGTGTCGAAAAGGAAATCCGGCTCTGCGGCATCGTCCACCGGCTCGCCCTCTCCCTGCAGCGTCGCGCCGAGATAGGCGGCAAGCGTGAAGGCGGCGATATAGGCCGAAGCAGAGAGCAGCGCTTTGAAATGAGCCGCATCCTCGCCGGTCAGCGGCGCGGTGGCGTTACGCGCCTGCAATTGTTCAAGGTTGGTCTGCCGCGCGAAGACATCGGCAACGGCCATCGCCACCTGGATACCGCGGCGGGTGCGATAGAGTACCGAATGCTGCGCCGGCGACAGGAGCGGATCGGCGCTGCGAACCGCCTGGATGGTGCGTGCGAGTTCGACCTCGCGGCTGCGGCGCTGACCGCCGGTCGAGACCGTCGAGACGAAACGGCGCCCCGTTCCTGCCAGCGGTGTGGCGGCGGCGCCATCGTCCCGCTCGACAATGGCAAGCTTGGTGACCAGGCTCTGCGCCACCGCCTGATGTCTGGCGATCTCGTCCTCATGCAGCGTCGTCAGCCCTGTGTTCAATGCCATGGCTCAGACCTCGCTCACCACCTGGTTGCCGGATATGACATGCACCTTGTAATCGCCGAAGACCTGGGCGGCCTCGCCGGAGGCATAGAGCGCCTGGTACGCGTCATGCGGCACCAGGGCATGCTTCTCGTAAGCGCTGACCCCCATGCGCGCCGCCTCCAGATCGGCGGTGTCGATGTGAAACTCCTCCTGCGCCTGGGTGGAGGACCAGAAGCCGCGCGTCGCCGGCCGCTCCGCCTTCGAGAAGACTTCCTGCACCGTCCAGGTGAGCAGCCACGCATTCTCGGTCTTGCGCACCCTGGAGAGAATGTCGTTGATCCTCGCATTGTTCTCGGTGATGCCCGCCGAATAGAAGGGGCCGAGCACGATCCGCCGAAGCTGCTTCGGATGCAGTTCCGGGAAGTCCCTGTCGAGATTGGTGGCGATCGTCACCGGCGTCAGCGAATAGGTGCTGTTCTTGGAGGCGAAATCGTCAAAACGGCTTGCGAGCTCCGGATTGAGCAGGCCGCCGACCGGCAGCGGAATCTGGACGTCCGGATTGAGCTTGCCATCCTCGGTCACCAGCATCTCGACGATATTTTCCGAGGAATCCTCGATCGTCGCCATATAGATCATCGGCAGCGTCTGGCTGCCGTCGAACGCGCCCCAGGAAACGACGTAAAAGGGCCGCATCGTCTTCGAATTGACCGCGACCCGGATCGTCTCCGGCAGCACGAACGGCGAAAAGATATCCCCCTTGCCGATCTGCTCCAGATAGAGCCTTTCGGCCATGCGCGCCTGAAGCGCCTCGGGGAACGCCTTCTGCCTCAGGATGAAATCGACCATCTCCTCGCGCAGCGCATCGGCGGAAGGAATGCTCGCAAGCCGCTTCTCCGCATTCTGCCGGTCGTTCTCGAGTTCCAGCACGTTCTGGAAAACGGGAAAGCCGCTTTCGGCGCGCGAGATGCGAAACTGTTCGACGAAACCGATCCGGTTTTCCCAGCAGGCGATCGAGGCTTTCAGCCGGGCAAGATAGGGAACGATGATCTCGCCGACGACTGTGTCACGGTAAAGCGGCGAATTGCGGTCTCCGAGGAAGAGCTCGAGCCCTGCGAGCGCCGCGCGGATGGAGCCGAAATATTGCCTGACGGCCGGAGAAATGGCGGTATTCATGGCAGCTCTCCCGGCCAATGCCGAAAGGCGGTCGGAAATCGGGTCATTGCCGTCTTGCCGATCACTGCTTCACATAATTTGCGGCATTATGCTTGTCCATCACCGTCTGGAAGCGGCGCGCGAAGGCGTCGTCGGCGAGTTTCTTGCGCCGCTGGATATCCTGCGTCGCAAGCATGTTCTTTTCATGCATCTCGAGCAAGTCGCCGATGTGGCGCTGCGCGGCCGCGCCGATCCCGGCCATGGTCTCCTCGGCGGCCGTGTCCACCTGGCTGCCGAGCGTGTTGATCTTGTGTGCCACGTCCTGCTGCGCAGCCGTCTTCAACGAATCTTCCAGCGCCTTGTAGAGAACGATGCGCTGTTCCGTGTCGATGGTCAGCTTGTTGATCAGCGTGTTCTGGGCGGCGATCTGGTTGTTCAGCGAATCGACGAAGGTCTGGAACATGGCCGTGTAGCGTTCGAGCGTCTGGCTCTCGGCCAGAAGCTCCTGCTCCTTCGCCTGCTTTTCGTTGTATTCGGTCGCAAGCTGCGAGCGCTCGCCCTCGAGGTCGGTTCGGGTCTTCTGGTCTGTCGAGGCGGCGATCCTGTTCTCGATATCGAGCAGCAGCGGGTTGAGCTCTTCGATCCGCTTCTGCGTCTGTTCCAGCGCCGCCATCGTGCCCTTGCGGCGCTCGATCACCTGGATGAGGCTCTGCTCGGAGGTCTTGTATCGCTGGTCGAGGATCGCCTTCTGGTCCTTGAGGATGCCGACGATGGTGTCCGATTTCGAAAGCAGTTCCTGCAGGTTCCCTGCAAGCGACATGTTGCGCACGCGATCGGTGCGCAAGCGCTGCATCTTCTGCCTTGAGAAGATGCCGATGAACTTCTCGTAGCCGGTATAGCTCTTCATGCTCTCGAACTCGGCACCGAAGACATTGGTCGCGTCTTCCAGTCCGATGATCAGATCGGCGATGTTGGCTTCCATCACCTTCTGCTGGTTGACGACGTCCTGGATGCGGGCGTTCTCGATATCGAAATTGACGTCGCCGAGCCTGGTGTCCGCCTTGGCGAATTGCTCGAGAACGACGCCGGACTGCTCGAGCTTGCTGCGCATGTCCTTGACGACGGTTCTGGTCTTCTCGATCTCCGTATCAAAATTCTGCAGCGTCGCCATTGCCTTCTCCCCTCAAGCCAGCCAGCAGTGCACGCCGGACCGTTTCAGCCCTTGATTGCACTTATATAAAGGATGTTTAGCACGGAACGACAAGGGCGGTGGCCGCTTTTTCGAGTGCAGGGCAGCAGGGCCGGTGCATCGCCGCCGGTCGGCTTGCGCGTCAGCCTTCGCGCATCCGGTCGTCCCAATGGCGACGGCAATAGGAGACGTACTTCTCGTTGCCGCCGACATCCACCTGCGCGCCCTCCCGCATGACCTTGCCGCGGCCGTCGAGGCGGACGACCATCGTTGCCTTGCGCCCGCAATGGCAGATGGTCCTGACTTCGCGCAACTCATCCGCGATAGCGAGCAGGGCCATGGAGCCGGGGAAGAGCTTGCCCTGGAAGTCCGTCCTCAGGCCATAGGCCATGACCGGAATGCCGAGGCGATCCGCCACACGCGCCAACTGCCAGACCTGATCTTCACCGAGGAACTGCGCCTCGTCCACGAAGACGCAGGCGATTTCACCGGAGCCGTCGCCGTTCAGGCGCTCGATCAGCCCATGGAGATCATCCTCTGCGCGGAAGGGGATCGCCTCCGATTCCAGCCCGATGCGAGACGCGATGCGACCCTGGCCGGCGCGATCGTCGAAGGCTGCTATCAGCATCACGACGCGCATGCCGCGCTCCTGATAGTTGTAGGCGGCCTGCAGGAGCAGCGTGCTCTTGCCGGCATTCATCGTCGCATAGCTGAAATAAAGTTTGGACATGGTCCCATCTCCGGACATCGTGCCCGCTACATGACGGGGCACGCGTCCGATGACCAGAGCATCCCGCAGCGACTCACAGTTTTCGGCAAGGACGCACATGCTTTGGCCCGCAAGTGCTGATCGGTTCGGCGGGCCGGCATTTCGCGGGCATTGCGACATCAGGCGTCGCATTGTGCATCCCGTTAATGTACTGAGGCAATACACTTCTTTAAACGCCAGGGCGCTTGAATTCGCGCTTCATTGGTGTTTGGCTAAAAAAAGAACATAAGGCAGGGGAACGACGACGATGATAAGGACGCTTTCTCTCAAATTCATGCTGGCGGGAGCCGTTTGCATGGCAACCCTGACTGCCGGAAGCGCTTTTGCAGCCGAGCCGGAAAGCTGCGGCACCGTCCGCTTCTCCGACGTCGGCTGGACCGATATCACAGCGACGACGGCGACCGCGACGACCATCCTCGAGGCGCTCGGCTACGAGACGGACGTGAAGGTGCTGTCGGTGCCGGTTACCTACACATCGCTGAAGAACAAGGACATCGACGTCTTCCTCGGCAACTGGATGCCGACCATGGAAGCGGATATCGCCCCCTACCGCGAGGATAAATCCGTCGAGACGGTGCGCGAAAACCTCGCAGGCGCGAAATACACGCTTGCGACCAATGCCAAGGGCGCGGAGCTCGGCATCAAGGACTTCAAGGATATCGCTGCCCACAAGGACGAACTCGACGGCAAGATCTACGGCATCGAACCGGGCAATGACGGCAACCGCCTGATCATCGACATGGTCGAAAAAGGCACCTTCGATCTCAAGGGCTTCGAAGTCGTCGAATCCTCCGAGCAGGGGATGCTGGCCCAGGTCGCCCGCGCCGAAAAGTCCGGCGACCCGATCGTCTTCCTCGGATGGGAACCGCATCCGATGAACGCCAATTTCAAGCTCACCTATCTTTCCGGCGGCGATGACGTATTCGGCCCGAATTACGGCGGTGCGACGGTGCACACCAATGTGCGCGCCGGATACACGACCGAATGCCCGAATGTCGGCAAGCTTCTCCAGAATCTCTCGTTCTCCCTCCAGATGGAGAACGAGATCATGGGCAAGATCCTCAACGACGGTGAAGACCCGGAGAAAGCTGCGGCCGGGTGGTTGAAGGACAATCCGCAGAGCATCGAACCCTGGCTTGCGGGGGTCACGACCAAGGATGGCGGCGACGGGATGGCCGCGGTCAAGGCCGCCCTCGGCCTCTGATCGGCGGCAGATCACGCGTAGCATTTTGAATTGCTGCATGTTCCATGCTCAAATCGGCTCCGATATGGGAAATGCAGTGAGGCGGGGAAACACCCCGCCTTTTTTCCACCGGTCTTCCGACCTGAGTGTTGACCCTGGCAAGAGGGACCCTGTTTCGTGGAATTCCTGACTGAAAACCCCATCCCGATCGGCGCCTGGGCGAAGTCTTTCGTCGACTGGCTGACGACGAATTTCAACCTGTTCTTCGACCAGCTCGCCAATGTGCTTTCGGCGATCATTTCGGTCCTGCTCTACATCCTCCAGACGCCGCACCCGCTTATCATCATCGCCGTCGTGACGGCGCTCGCATGGTGGTTCCGGCGCTCCCTCGGCATTGCCGCCTTCACCTGTCTCGGGCTGCTCCTGATCGTGAATCAGGGCTATTGGCAGGAGACTACGGAGACGCTGGCGCTGGTCCTTGCGGCAACCTTCGTCAGCATGGCCGTCGGCGTGCCCCTCGGCATAGCTGCCGCGCGCCGTGCCTGGATCTACTCGATCATGCGGCCGATCCTCGACCTGATGCAGACGATCCCCACCTTCGTCTACCTCATTCCGGCGCTGATCCTTTTCGGACTGGGAATGGTACCCGGGCTGATCGCCACCGTCATTTTCGCCATCCCCGCGCCGATCCGGCTGACGCGGCTCGGCATCATCTCGACGCCGCCGGCGCTGGTCGAGGCCGCCGAATCCTTCGGCGCGACGCCCTGGCAGGTGCTGCGCAAAGTCGAACTGCCCTTCGCCATGCCGCAGATCATGGCGGGCCTGACCCAGACCATCATGCTGTCGCTCTCGATGGTGGTGATCGCGGCGCTCGTCGGTGCCGACGGACTCGGCGTGCCTGTCCTCAGGGCTCTGAACACGGTAAACATCGCCAGGGGATTCGAGTCCGGTCTCTGTATCGTCATTCTCGCGATCGTTCTCGACCGTCTTTTCCGCTCGTCCGATGAAGGAGAAGGCGCATGAGCGACGCCGTCGTTTTCAAGAACGTCGACATCATCTTCGGCAAGAACCCGCAACTTGCCGTGCAGATGGTCGACCAGGGCAAGACGCGCGACGAGATCGGTGCAGCCACGGGCCTGGTGCTGGGCGTGGCCGGCGCTTCGCTGACCATCAATGAAGGCGAGATCCTCGTTCTGATGGGTCTGTCCGGCTCCGGCAAGTCGACGCTGCTCAGGGCCGTCAACGGCCTCGCGCCGGTCGTGCGCGGCGAGGTCGAGGTCAAGACCGCGAACGGATCGCTGAACCCCTATCGCTGCAACGCCAAGTCGCTCCGCGACTTCCGCATGCATACGGTCTCGATGGTGTTCCAGCAGTTTGCGCTCCTGCCGTGGCGAACGGTGGCGGACAATGTCGGGTTCGGGCTCGAACTGGCCGGCGTTGCCGATGCCGAACGAAGAAAGCGAGTCGGCGAGCAGCTTGAACTCGTTAACCTGGCCAAGTGGGCAGACCGCAAGGTCAACGAGCTCTCGGGCGGCATGCAGCAGCGGGTCGGCCTCGCAAGAGCCTTTGCCACCGGCGCCCCGATCCTGCTGATGGACGAGCCGTTCTCGGCTCTCGACCCGCTGATCCGCACGCGCCTCCAGGACGAACTGCTCGAATTCCAGCGGCGGCTGAAAAAGACGATCATCTTCGTCAGCCACGATCTCGACGAGGCCTTCCGCATCGGCAACCGCATCGCCATCATGGAAGGCGGAAGGATCATCCAGTGCGGGACGCCGCAGGAGATCGTGAAGAAGCCGGCAAATCAGTACGTGGCCGATTTCGTCCAGCACATGAACCCGATCACCATGCTGACGGCGAAGGATGTGATGCAGACCGGCGTCGGGCGAGCCGCCGCCAGTACCGGCGTTTCGGCAACGGCCAGGCCCACCACGCCGCTCGTCGATATTCTCGACGCCATGTCGCGCCAGCCGGGCAGCATAGGTGTGGTCGACAACGGCTCCGTCGTCGGGACCATCGACGCGCAAAACATCGTCGAAGGGTTGACGCGCCACCGCAACAAAGGTTGACGCGGCCCGCCGGAAGGAGGCGATCATGAGCGAGAAACCCAATGTGCTGCGCGAGACGGACGAGGAAGCACGCAAGCTTGCCCGTGTGCTTCTTCGTTCGGCGAGAAGCGGCGCGCTTGCCGCGATAGAGCCGGCGAGCGATGGTTTCCCCTTCGTCAGCCGTGTACTCGTCGGCATCGACATCGACGGAACGCCGGTCATCCTCGTGTCGCGGCTTTCGACCCATACTCAAGCGCTCACGGCGGACCGGCGTGCTTCGCTGCTGACCGGCGAGCCGGGCAAAGGCGACCCGCTCGCCCATCCGCGACTGACGGTCCAGTGCGAGGCGGAGGCTGTCCCGCGGGATTGCGCGCTCCACCTGCGTCTTCGCGAACGATTCCTTCGCCGGCACCCCAAGTCCAAACTCTATGTCGATTTTCCGGACTTCGGCTTCTTCCGACTCAACCCATTGCGGGCAAGCCTCAATGGCGGCTTCGGCCGCGCCTATGTGCTGACGGCTGAGGATCTTGCCATCGCGTCACCGGCCGCGGCCGCGATCGCGGAGATGGAAGGCGGCGCGATCGAGCACATGAACGCCGATCACGCCGAAGCCGTGAGATATTATGCAACCACTCATTGCCGCGCACCCGAAGGCGACTGGAAGATCGTCGGCATCGATTCGGCAGGGCTCGACCTGTCGGACGGCGACCGTCTGCGCCGCCTGGAGTTTGAGACGCCCCTTGCCGACGCGGCCGAATTACGGCCAATTCTAAAAAAACTTTACCGTTAATCGCATCTTAGCTACCCCCATTTCTTGCAGGGGGTGGTTGCCCTTTTATGCATCACGGCTAATTATCGTGCTTCATCAATCATAACTACGTGTGATGAATTTTCGCATGGAGCACACGATGCAGCCTCTTCCGCCTGAAAAACACGAGGACGCCGAGATAGCAGCCGGTTTCCTTTCGGCCATGGCAAATCCGAAACGCCTGCTCATCCTCGACTCTCTCGTCAAGGAGGAAATGGCGGTTGGCGCCCTGGCCCATAAGGTCGGGCTGAGCCAATCGGCTCTTTCTCAGCACCTTTCGAAGCTTCGTGCGCAGAATCTGGTCAGCACCCGTCGTGACGCACAGACGATCTATTATTCGAGCTCGTCCGACGCCGTATTGAAGATTCTGGGCGCACTATCCGACATTTACGGCGACGACACCGATGCCGTGGAAGAAAAGCCTCTCGTTCGCAAATCGGCGTAATCTCCCAAGACGTCCTTCGACCGAACAGCACCGCCTCCTCAAGCCCCGCCGATCCGATCGCGGGGCTTCATTTTTGGCGGGTGAGCAGCCTTCTCCTCCGTCCTGTCGCTGACTGGCCCGCAGCATCGTGCTACATGATCGCGCCATGAACCTTGAAAGCGAAATTCTCGTCCTCACCGGGCCACCCGGCTCCGGAAAGACCACGACAGCGCAGGCGCTCGCCGCAGAGCCCGGATCGTCGAAGGTCCATCTTCACTGCGACGACTTCTGGCATTTCATCAAGAACGGGGCGATCCCACCCTATTTGCCTGAAGCTCACCAACAAAACGCCGTCGTCGTCGATGTGCTGACGAAAGTGGCCGCAACCTACGCACGTGGCGGCTATTTCGTCGTTGTGGACGGGATCGTCGGACCGTGGTTCCTGGAACCGTTCAGGAAAATAACGGCACCGCTCCACTACGTCGTTCTGCGTCCGCCGCTCGATGTAGCCATCCGGCGCTGCCAACAGCGCGGCGGTGACACGTTGACCGACCCGGTGCCCATCGCAGCGCTTCATCAGCAACTCTCATCGCTCGGCCCCCTTGAACGGCATGTTCTCCCGACCGAAGGACACACCCGGGAGGACACGCTGAGTGCCGTGATCCAGGCCGTGAAAAGCGGATCGTTTCGCCTGGCTTGACGCCCATCGGCGGGCTGATAGTTTGACCAGCGGGTAAAGAATCCGGCCTGGCAAATCCGGATTGCCGGGACTCGACGAGGAGGAAACACATGTCCAACCGCCTGAACACCACGCCCAACGATCTCAGCGCTTTCTGGATGCCGTTCACGGCGAACCGGCAGTTCAAGAAGGAGCCGCGGCTGTTCGTCGGCGCCAAGGACATGTATTACACCACCCATGACGGGCGGACGGTTCTCGATGGGACCGCGGGGCTCTGGTGCGTCAATGCAGGCCACTGTCGGCCGAAGATCACCGAGGCGATTCGCGAACAGGCGGGCGAACTCGACTACGCGCCGGCCTTCCAGCTCGGCCATCCGAAAGCCTTCGAGCTCGCAAATCGGCTGGTCGATATCGCGCCCGAGGGCATGAACCACGTTCTCTACACCAACTCAGGGTCGGAGTCGGTCGATACCGCCTTGAAGGTCGCTCTCGCCTACCACCGCGCCAAGGGCAATGGCTCGCGCTTCCGGCTCATCGGCCGCGAACGCGGCTATCACGGCGTCAACTTCGGCGGCATCTCGGTCGGCGGCATCGTCGCCAACCGCAAGATGTTCGGCACGCTGCTGACGGGCGTCGACCACCTTCCACACACGCACCTGCCGGCCAAGAACGCCTTTAGCCGCGGCGAGCCCGAGCACGGCGCCGATCTCGCAGCCGAACTCGAGCGCATCGTCACCCTGCATGACGCCTCGACGGTCGCAGCAGTCATCGTCGAGCCCGTCGCCGGCTCGACCGGTGTTCTCATCCCGCCGAAGGGCTATCTCCAGAAGCTGCGCGAAATCTGCACGAAGCACGGCATCCTGTTGATCTTCGACGAAGTGATCACCGGCTATGGCCGTCTCGGCACGCCCTTCGCCGCTCAATATTTCGACGTGAAGCCCGATATCATCACCACGGCCAAGGGGCTTACCAACGGCGTCATTCCGATGGGCGCGGTCTTCGTGACATCGGAAATCCACGATGCCTTCATGACCGGGCCGGAACACCTTATCGAGTTCTTCCACGGCTACACCTATTCGGGCAATCCGATCGCCTCGGCAGCGGCACTCGGAACGCTGGACACGTACAGGGAAGAAGGCCTGCTGACGCGCGCCGCCGAGCTTGCCCCCTATTGGGAGGAGGCGCTGCACTCGCTGAAGGACTGCCCGCATGTCATCGACATCCGCAATATCGGACTGATCGGCGCGGTCGAGCTCGAGCCGATCGCAGGGGAGCCGACGAAGCGCGCCTTCTCGGCCTTCTTGAAGGCCTATGAGAAAGGCCTCCTGATCCGCACCACGGGCGACATCATTGCATTGTCGCCGCCGCTGATCATCGAAAAGCGACAGATCGACGAGCTTTTCGACAAGCTGCGCGACGTGCTGAAGAACAACATCTGACGCGTTCCTCACCAGCTGCGAAGCCCTTTCCCCGGATCCGGGGAGAGGGTTATTGTCGTGAATCAACATCAAGGGCGAGGTGCACACATGTCCGAAGCGCTGGAGCGTCTCATCGATCAGGGCGTCGGCCGTGAACCGGCAGACATCGTGCTCAAGGGCGGGCGGTTCTTCGATCTCGTCACCGGCGAGCTCGTCGCCTCCGACATCGCCATCTCGGGCGAGCGCATCGTCGGTACCTGCGGCGACTATGAGGGCCGCGAGGAGATCGACGTTACCGGCCGCATCGTCGTTCCCGGCTTCATCGACACGCACCTCCACATCGAATCGTCGCTCGTTACCCCGCACGAGTTCGACCGCTGCGTGCTGCCGCTCGGTATCACCACTGTTATCTGCGATCCGCACGAGATCGCCAATGTGCTCGGCACCGAAGGCATCCAGTATTTCCTGGATTCGGCGATGGAGACGGTCATGGACATCCGCGTCCAGCTCTCCTCCTGCGTGCCGGCGACCCACCTGGAGACGTCCGGTGCCGACCTGCCGGTCGGGCGCCTCACGCCCTTCCGTCATCACCCGAAGGTAATCGGCCTTGCCGAATTCATGAACTTCCCGGGTGTGGTCAACAAGGATCCGGTTTGCCTCGCCAAGCTAGATGCTTTCCAGGACGGGCATATCGACGGCCATGCTCCTCTGCTCCGCGGCAAGGAACTGAACGGCTATCTCGCGGCGGGGATCCGCACCGATCACGAATGCACGAGCGCGGAGGAAGCGCTCGAAAAGATACGCAAGGGCATGCACATCCTCGTACGCGAAGGCTCCGTGTCCAAGGACCTGCAGGCCCTCATGCCGATCCTCACCGAGCGGCTGTCGCCCTATCTGGCTCTCTGCACCGACGACCGCAATCCGCTCGATATCGCCGAGCAGGGCCACCTCGACCATATGATCCGCACGGCTATAAGCGCCGGCGTCGAGCCGCTCGCCATCTATCGCGCCGCTTCGATTTCCGCCGCGCGTGCCTTCGGCCTGCGCGATCGCGGCCTCGTAGCACCTGGCTGGCGCGCCGACCTCGTCGTCGTCGACAGCCTGGAAAACTGCAAGGCCGAACTCGTCCTTTCCGCCGGGCGGCGCGTTACGGATGCACTCTTCGCCGGACGCAAGCCGGTCGAACCGGTGGGGCTCGACAGCGTCAAGGCACGCGAAGTCAAGGCCGCGGACTTCGGCCTCCCCTACAACGAAGGCGAGACTTCGGTGCTCGGCGTCCTGCCCGGAAAGATCATCACCGAACACCGCCGGTATCGCCTGCCCGCCGAAGGCAACCGGACCGGCGTCGATCTCGACCGGGACATCATCAAGGTTGCCGTGATCGAGCGCCACGGCGTCAACGGCAATCATGCCAATGGCTTCGTCCAGGGCTTCGGCCTGAAGAAGGGTGCGATCGCGTCCACCGTCGGGCATGACAGCCATAATATCTGCGTCGTCGGCGTCAATGACGACGACATGGCACTTGCCGTCAATCGACTCGGCGAGATCAAGGGCGGCTTCGTCGTCGTCCATGACGGCAAGGTCACCGGCGAGATCGCCCTGCCCGTCGCCGGCCTGATGAGCCTCGAACCTTACGAGCGCGTGCGAGACACCCTGCACCATCTGCGCCAGGCCGCCTTCGCCCTGGGCGCCACGCTGGAAGAGCCCTTCCTGCAACTCGCCTTCCTGCCGCTGCCGGTGATCCCGCATTTGAAGATTTCCGACCGCGGGTTGGTGGATGTGGACAGGTTCATGCTGATCGGGTGACGGTCGAGGCGCGGCATCCGGAAAGCCCCCTCTGGCCAGAGGGGGTGCCGCATTCACTGTCGCAGCGGCACCTCAACTCCACTAGAGCCCTTCACTGTTTCATGGAAAAACTGAAATGCTCTAACCGTTTGATCTAACGCACTTCCGGACGGAAAACCGTTACACACTTTTCCTGGAAGTGCTCTAACGCAACCTCCCGCAGAAAACGTCGAGCGCGGCGAGCTTGATCGCATTATCAGCGAAAACCGGTGCAAAACCGGGCATCGGATGCGGCTCGGCGACGAGCGTCGTCGGGAGGTGAAACGTCTGCGGCTCCTGGGTCAGGTTGAAGACGAACAGCAGCCGCTCATCGTCCTTTTCCCGCGTGAAGACCAGAAGGTCCTGGTTGGTGCCCAGGAAGATCATGTCTCCGTCGACCAGCGCGGACTGCGCCCGACGGAACCCAAGGGTCTGGCGATAGTGCTCGAGCACCGCCCCTTCCACGCCCTCCTGCGCGTCCACCGCCAGCATCCGGTGCCCATCGCGAACCGGCAGCCAGGGGGTTCCGGCGGAAAAGCCGGCATTCGACAGTTCTCTTTCCCAGACCATCGGCGTCCGGCACCCGTCACGTCCGGCGAAGGCCGGCCAGAAGCGGATGCCGTATGGGTCGCGCAATTCTTCGAAGGCAAGCTCCGCC
Organism: Ensifer sp. R1-3; assembly: GCF_056739175.1. Classification (NCBI taxonomy): domain Bacteria; kingdom Pseudomonadati; phylum Pseudomonadota; class Alphaproteobacteria; order Hyphomicrobiales; family Rhizobiaceae; genus Ensifer; species Ensifer sp. R1-3. The sequence continues at coordinate 193,917 of NZ_CP096515.1, read as the reverse complement.
TCCGGCAGGCCGAGCTCCTCTCCCTGATAAAGGCAGATGGTGCCCCGCAGGCTGGCAAGCAGCGAGATCGCAAGCTTCGCCACGCGCTCCCGGTCGGCCTCGCGCAGCGCGAAGCGGCTGACATGACGCATCACGTCGTGATTGGAAAAGGCCCAGCAGACCCAGCCGTCCGTCACCGTCGACTGGAAATTCTCGACGCAGCGGCGGAAGTGGCGCGCGGTGAATTCCGGTCCGAGCAGGTCGAAGGTATAGCACATATGCAGCTTGTCGCCGCCGCTCGTATAGGCGGCAACCGTCTGCAGCGAGCGTGACCCGTCCCCGACCTCCCCCACTGTCGCGCGGCCGCCATATTCATCGAGCACCGCCCGAAACCGGCGCAGGAAATCGAGGTTTTCCGGCTGCGTCTTGTCATATAGGTGGTCCTGCATTCCGTACGGATTGACCTCCGGCGCATCGCGGCTCGTCGCGTCCGGATCCGGCACCAGCGGTGGGTTGTCCCGCAGAAGCCGGTCGTGGAAATAGAAATTCGCCGTATCGAGCCTGAAACCGTCGACGCCGCGGTCGAGCCAGAAGCGGACCGTCGCGAGCACCGCCTCCTGAACCTCCGGGTTGTGGAAGTTGAGGTCCGGCTGCGAGGAGAGGAAATTGTGCAGGTAGTACTGCCGGCGCACCCCGTCCCATTCCCAGCCCGGACCGCCGAAGATCGAAAGCCAGTTGTTCGGCGCCGTGCCGTCCGGCTTCGGGTCGGCCCACACATACCAATCCGCCTTGGGATTGGTCCTGCTCGAGCGGCTTTCGACGAACCAGGGGTGCCGGTCGGATGTATGCGAGATCACCTGGTCGATGATCACCTTGAGCCCCAGCCGATGGGCCTCCGCCAGCATCTCGTCGAGATCCGCGAGCGTGCCGAACATGGGATCGACGTCGCAATAATCCGAAACGTCATAGCCCATATCCGCCTGGGGCGAGGTGAAGAAGGGCGAGAGCCAGATGGCATCGACCCCAAGCGAGGCGATATGGGGAAGCCGACGGGTGACGCCGCGAAGGTCGCCCATTCCGTCGCCGTCCGTGTCCTGGAAGGATCGCGGATAGACCTGATAGATCACCGCTCCGCGCCACCAGTTTTCGTCAGATCCCGATGCCGCCGGCATGCGCAACTCTCCATGATTGATTTAGCAATGCCAGATTTATCTTCACCGCTTCTTCGAGTAAACGCCGTCGTCAACATTCGCTTGCTCGCGCAGTGACATGCGCTTAATTCGGATCAGCGGAAAGGGAGGACTGAATGGCGGGGAAACTGCTTTCGATCGGCGAATGCATGGTGGAGCTCATGCAGGCGGAGCGTGACATGCTGCGCAAGGGCTATGCCGGCGACACCTTCAATACCGCCTACTACGCCCGGCTCTTCCTGCCGGCGGACTGGACGGTCGATTATTTCACGGCCGTCGGGACCGACACCGTTTCGGACGAGCTGCTGGCCTTCATCGAGAGCACCGGCGTCGGCACGGCGCACATCCGCAGGATCGAAGGCCGGACGCCCGGCCTCTATATGATCCATCTCAAGGACGGCGAGCGCAGCTTCTCCTATTGGCGCTCGACTTCCGCTGCCAAACTGCTCGCCGACGATCCCGATCGGCTGCGGGCGGCGATCGAGGCGGCGAATGTGGTGTTCTTCTCGGGAATCACCCTGGCGATCCTGTCGCCGGACGCGGCAGAAACATTGCTTGCGGAGCTTCGGCGGGCAAAGGCGGGCGGACGGCAGGTCGTCTTCGACCCGAACATCCGGCCGCGCCTTTGGGACGACGCCGCTCGGATGCGCGCGACGATCGAAGCCGGTGGCCGGGCGGCAACGATGGTGATGCCGAGCTTCGACGACGAGGCCACGCATTTCGGCGATGCATCAGTGGAAGCGACCATCGAGCGCTATCGCGCGCTCGGCGCCGAAAACGTTGCGGTCAAGGATGGTGAAAACGGCGTCACGCTCGATTTTACGGGTGAAGACCGGGTTCACGTTCCCGCCTCGCAGGTTTCCGCCGTTGTCGACACGACCAGCGCCGGCGACAGCTTCAACGGCTCCTTCCTCGCCCGTCTTGCCAGCGGCGACAGACCGGCAGATGCCGCGGCCTTCGCCGCCCGTATTGCGGCCGCCGTGATCGGCCACCATGGCGCGTTGATCGGACGGGACAAGCTGCCGCGGGGTTAGAGCGGGATGAGGAAAAGTGCGTGCGGTTTTCCGCCTGCATCCCGCGTCTTAACTTGTTGGAACCGAACACCTTCACATTTCTAGTCGATCGGACCTAAAAACATCGTGATCTGGAGCGGGATCCGGGTGGGTATCAGCAATTTCCCCTCTGCCCTGCCGCGCATCTCCCCCGCAGGGCAGATTGTCCCGAAGCAAGGCCCTGCCCCTCACCCTAACCCTCTCCCCGCGCGCGGGGAGAGGGTTAGGGTGAGGGGCAACGGGGGGGTTCAGACCGCGGCTACCCAGGGTAGTGTGCTGAAGGTTCTGCAAATTCACTGAGAGAGGCGGTCATGGCAGGCTGGTGATGTTGACGTCACCTGATTCCCTGGAAGGAACGCCACCATGACCAAGACTGAAGGTAAGACAGCCAGCGCCGCCGTCAAAGACATTTTGCTTTCGAACCCCGATGGGCTGCGCGAGGTGATCCGCACGGTGATGCAGGAGGTGCTGGAAGCGGAGATGGACGAGGCGCTGGGAGCTGCGAAAGGCGAGCGCACGCCGGAGCGGCTCGGCTACCGTTCGGGCCACTATGGCCGCACGCTGATCACGCGGGTGGGCAAGCTCGAGCTGCGGGTGCCGCAGGATCGCTCGGGGCACTTCTCCACCGAATTGTTCGAACGCTATCAGCGCTCCGAGCGGGCGCTGGTGGCAACCTTGGCGGAGATGTATGTGCAAGGGGTGTCGACGCGGAAGGTCAAGGCGATCACCGAGGAGCTGTGCGGCCATGCCTTCTCGGCGTCATCGATCTCGGCGATCAACAAGCGGCTGGACGAGAGCCTGAAGGCCTTTGCCGAGCGCCCGCTTCAAGAGCCGTTTGCCTACCTGATTCTCGATGCCCGTTATGAGAAGGTGCGCGAGGCCGGTGTGGTGATGAGCCAGGCGGTGTTGATCGCTGTCGGCATCGACTGGGACGGACGGCGGCAGATCCTGTCGGTCGAGATGGCCGGCCGTGAAAGCCGTTGCGCCTGGAAGGACTTCCTCGTCAGGCTGAAAGGGCGCGGTTTGAAGGGCGTCGAACTGGTGGTCTCCGACGACCATGCCGGTCTCGTCGCGGCAATTGGCGAGGTGATCCCGGAAGCTGCCTGGCAGCGCTGTTACGTGCATTTCCTCAGGAACGCCCTCGATCACCTGCCGCGCAAACATGGCGACGATTGCCTGCAGGAGCTTCGATGGCTCTATGATCGCCGCGACCTTGATGAGGCGAAGGCCGATCTCGCCGCGTGGCTGGGAAAATGGTCGGCCCGCTATCCGCGCCTGACCTCCTGGGTTGAGGAAACCATCGAGCAGACGCTGACCTTCTTTCGTCTGCCGCGCCAGCATCACAAGCACCTCAAGAGCACCAACATGCTGGAACGCCTCAACGAGGAAATCCGCCGCAGAACCTACGTCGTGCGCATCTTTCCCAACACCGAGAGCTGCCTACGACTCGTCCGCGCCCTCGCCGTCGAAACCCACGAAAACTGGATGGAGGCCAATCGCTACATCAACATGGACGACCTGCGAGAGCACAAGAAACTCGCACTCCGTCAAGCCGCATGACCAGCACGCATGACCGCCCATTTTGCAGAACTTGACGCACACAACCCTACCCAGAATCTGTCGACCATCATCCCGGTCTAAAATGTCGAGTATCAACCCGGTTGAACAGAGGGTCCATTCCCTACGCGCTTTGTGCCACCGCTTCCCGCCTGAACCCCTTGCTCGCGACCATCAGGTTGCGCGTATATTCCTCGGCAATGCGGCCGGCCACCAGGTCAGCCGAACTCAGCCGCTCCACCACGCGGCCGTTCTGCATCACGGCCAGCCGCTCGCACATGTGCGTGACGACGCCGAGGTCGTGGCTCACCATGATGAAGGTCAGGCCGCGGTCGCGCCGCACCTCTTCGAGAAGGTTCAGCACTTCCGCCTGCACGGACGCGTCGAGCGCGGAGGTCGGCTCGTCGAGGAGCAGGATCGAGGGCTCCAGGATAAGCGCACGTGCGATCGCGATGCGCTGGCGCTGGCCGCCGGAGAGCTGGTGCGGATAGCGGAAGCGGAAACTGGAACCGAGGCCCACCTCGTCCAGGGCCTTCAGGATGCGGCGCTCGCCGTCTCCGATGCCGTGGATCGCCAGAGGCTCCATCAGTTGCCGGTCGACCGTCTGGCGCGGATGCAGCGAACCGTAAGGATCCTGGAACACCATCTGCACCGCCCGATAAAAGGCCTTGTCACGCCGCGTGCCACGAACCTCGCGGCCCGAAACGCGGATCGTCCCCTCGCTTGCGGCGGTGAGCCCGGCGACGGCGCGCAAAAGGGTGGACTTGCCCGAGCCGGATTCGCCGACGAGGCCGAAGGACTCGCCCTTCGCGACATCCACGCTGACGGCATCGAGCGCCTTGAACTCGTCGAAGACGACGCTCAGATTTTCGACGGATACGGCCTCGGTCATAGCGCCCACTCCGGTTTCCGGTCGAGAACCGGCAATGGATGGCGATCCGCCCCGATCACCGGCATGCAGTTCAGGAGCCCTCGTGTATAGGGATGCTTGGCATTGCCGAGTTCCGACGCGGCGATCTCCTCGACGATCCTGCCCGCATACATCACCAGAACGCGGTCGCAGAAAGACGAGACGAGGCGCAGGTCGTGCGACACGAAGATCAGCCCCATGCCGCGTTCCGCCACCAGCTTGTCGAGGATCGCGAGGACTTCGAGCTGAACCGTCACGTCGAGCGCCGAGGTCGGCTCGTCCGCGATCAGGAGTTCCGGCCCGGCAACCAGCATCATCGCGATCATCGCCCGCTGCCCCATGCCGCCCGAGACCTCGTGCGGATAGAGGTCGAAGACGCGGGAAGCATCGCGGATCTGCACGGCCGCGAGCATGTCGAGCGCCCGCTCCCGCGCTTCCGCGCGGCCGACCTTCTCGTGCCGCCGCAAGGTCTCGACGATCTGCCGTCCGATGCTCATCACCGGGTTCAGCGAATATTTCGGATCCTGCAGGATCATGGCGATGCGCTTGCCGCGCAGGTCCCGCCGGAGTTTCGGGGAGGCCGAAAGAAGGTCGATTCCTTCGAAGGCAAGCCGTTTCGCCGTCACCTCCGCATGCGGCGGCGTCAGCCCCATGATGGCGCGGCCCGTCTGCGACTTGCCGGAGCCGCTTTCGCCGACGATGCCGAGGCGCTCGCGCCCGAGGGTAAAGGAAACGCCGCGGACCGCCTCGACAACCCCAGTGCGCGTCGGGAACCGGACCCGGAGGTCCTCGACGGTCAGAAGCGCGCTCATTGGCCGCTCTCCCGCGGATCGAGCGCATCGCGCAGCCCGTCGCCGAGTAGGTTGAAGCCGAGGCTGACGATCAGAATGGCGATGCCGGGCATGGTCGCCACCCACCACTGGTCGAGGATGAAGCGCCGGCCGGAGGCGATCATGGCACCCCATTCCGGCAGCGGCGGCTGGGCGCCGAGACCGAGGAAGCCGAGGCCAGCCGCAGTCAGGATGATGCCGGCCATGTCGAGCGTAACGCGGACGATCAGCGACGACATGCACATGGGCATGACATGGCGGAAGACGATGCGCAGCGGCGACGCGCCCATCAACCGCACCGCGGCGATGTAATCGGAATTGCGCACCGTCAGCGTTTCGGCGCGGGCGATGCGCGCATAGGGCGGCCAGGAGGTGATGGCGATTGCGATCACCGCATTTTCGATCCCCGGGCCAAGCGCCGCGACGAAGGCGAGCGCCAGCACGAGCTTCGGAAAGGCGAGGAAGATGTCGGTGATGCGCATGAGGACCGCGTCGACCCATCCGCCGGCATAGCCGGCGACGGCGCCAACGATCAGGCCGACCGGTGCCGCGATGATTGCGACGAGAAGGACGACGAGGAGCGTCAGCCGCGAACCGTGTATCAGCCGGGACAGGATATCGCGGCCCTGGTCGTCCGTACCGAGCAGGTAGCCTTCGCTGCCGGGCGGCAGAAGCCGTGCGCCGGCAAGGTTTCCGATGACCGGAGAGTGAGGCGCGAGCGCATCGGCAAAGATCGCAACGAATACGAGCGCCAGCAGAATGCAAAGGCCGAGCACCGCAAGCCGGTTGGCGGAGAAGCGCCGCCAGGTCATATAGGCGCGGCCGAGCCGAGCCTGGATCCGCGACTGCGGGCGATCTGAAAGCAGCCACTCGCGGCGCGTCATCGGGCGTGTTTCGCTGGCAAGGCTCATCGGGCGCGCGTCCTCGGGTCAAGCGTCCGGTAGAGAAGGTCGGACAGGAGATTGATGGCGATGAAGACCGATCCGATGATGATCGTGCCGCCGAGAACGGCATTCATGTCGGCATTCTGCAGCGAATTGGTGATGTAGAGGCCGAGCCCCGGCCAGGCGAATACGGTCTCCGTCAGGACCGACCCTTCGAGCAGGCCGGCATAGGAGAGCGCGATCACCGTCACCAGCGGCACCGCCGCATTGCGCAGCGCGTGCGTCCATATGATCCGCGCCTCAGAAAGCCCCTTGGCGCGCGCCGCAACGATATATTCCTGCTGCAGCTCGTTCAGCATGAAGCTGCGGGTCATGCGGCTGATATAGGCGAGCGAGAAATAGCCGAGCAGCGAAGCCGGCAGGATGATGTGCCGGAAGACGTCGCGGAAGACATCCCATTGGCCCTGCCAGGCCGAGTCCAGGAGGTAGAAACCGGTAACCGGCGTGAAGCTGTATTCGTAGACGATATCGATGCGGCCGGGATAGGCGACCCATTGCAGCCGCGCATAGAAGACGAGCAGCGCGAGCAGTGCCAGCCAGAAGATCGGCACGGAATAGCCCACGAGGCCGATGACGCGAACCAGCTGGTCGGCGATGCTGCCGCGCTTGACGGCGGCGAGAACGCCGAGCGGCACGCCGATGAATGCACCGATCAGCGTTCCGAGCGTCGCGAGTTCCATGGTCGCCGGAAAGACGCGGCGGATATCCGCCATGACCGGATTGGTGGTCAGCACAGAAGTCCCGAAGTCGCCGGTGAATGCTTGCCGGCAGTAGATGAAGAACTGCTGGTAAAGCGGCAGGTTGAGCCCCATCGCCTCGCGCGTGCGTTCCACGACGTGATTCGGCGCCCGATCGCCGAGAACGGCAAGCACCGGATCGATCGGGATGACGCGGCCGATGAAGAAGGTGACGGCGAGAAGGCCGAGATAGGTGGTTGCCACGACGACGAGAAACTGCAGTACCGCGACAAACGCCTTCCGGGAACGGGCGCGCCGGCGCCCGCTCATGGGTTCAATTCCGCTCATGCTCAAGGGAACGGTCCTTTCGACTATTCCTTGGATACGTTCCAGACGTAGTTGGTGTCGAAGCTCGGTCCGAGCTTGAAGCCCTGGAGGTTGCCGCGAAGCCCGGCGACCTCCGTCTGCTGGAAGATGAAGACGAACGGACTATTCTCCAGAACCGTCTTCTGCAGCTCCTTGTAGATATCGGCGCGCTTGGCGCTGTCGCGTTCGAGGAGCGCGTCCTTGGTCTTCTTGCTGAGTTCCGGAACGTCCCAGGCGTTGCGCCATGCAAGCGTCTTGTTCGTGCCTTCGTCGGAATTGTCCGGATTGTTGGTGAATGTATCGGCATTCGAGTGCGGATCGAAATAATCCATGCCCCACTGGCCGATATACATATCGTGGTTGCGCGCGCGGTACTTGGTCAGCGTCTGCTTGCCGTCACCCGGAATGATTTCGAGCTTCACGCCCGCCTGCGCCAGCGTCTGCTGGAAGGATTCGGCAACGCCGGTCACCGGCTGAGTGTTGCGCACGTCCATCGTGACCGTGAAGCCGTCGGGATAGCCGGCCTTCGCCAGCAGTTCCTTCGCCTTGGCGACGTCGAAGGTGTAGGGATTCTCGTTGAGAGCACCGAGCACGCCCTTCGGCAGGAAGCTCTGGTGGATCTCGCCGATGCCCTTGATCAGCGTCGCGCCGATCGCGTCATAGTCGACCAGATACTTGAAGGCCTGCTGTACCTCGGGTTTTGCCAGCGTCTCGTTCTTCTGATTGAGACTGATATAGTAGACCGTCCCCTTCGGAGCGCTCGCCGTCGCCAGATCGGCATTCTTGCCGACAGCCTCGTAATCGCCGGGTTCGAGGTTTCGCGCCACATCGATGTCGCCGGCTTCGAGCGCGAGCCGCTGGCCCGAACTTTCCTTCATGTGGCGGTAGATGACGCGGGCGAGTTTCGCCGGTTCGCCGTAGAAGTTTTCGTTCCGCTCCAGCACCACGACCTCGTTTGCGCGCCATTCGCGCAGCTTGAACGGGCCGGACCCGGCATAACCGGTCTTCAGCCATTCATTTCCGAAATCGTTGTCGTATTTGTACTCGTCGCTCGGCGTCACGGATTTCACGTGCTCGAGCACGAGCTTCTTGTCCACGACCGAAGCAACCGTCGCCGTCAGACAGTTCAACACGAAGCTCGGCGCATAGGGCTGGTCGACCGTGAAGACGAAGGTCTCCGCGTCGGCGGCCTTCGCCTTTTCCGTGACATTGTCGCCGGTGAGGCCGAACTGCGTGAGAATGAAGGCCGGGCTCTTGTCGAGCTTGACGGCGCGTTCGAACGAATAGGCGACGTCCTCGGCGGTGATCGGATTGCCGGAGGCGAATTTCATGCCGGATTTGAGCTTGAACGTATAGGTCAGTCCGTCATCGGAGACCGTCCAGCTTTCGGCGAGATCGCCGACGACCTTGGACGTGTCGTTGAGATCGAGCCGGACGAGCAGGCTGTAGGTATTGCTGGTCATCTCGGCGGTCGAGAGCTCGAAAGCTTCGCCCGGATCCATGGTGATGATGTCGTCGAACGCGAAGCCCTCGACCAGCGTATCCTTCGGCGTTTCCGCGAAGGCCGGCTGGGCCGCACCCATCGCCATGGCGAGTGCCGCCGAGGCGGCAAGAACTCGAAAACGTCCGTTGAGCTTATGCATCATGTTGCGCTTCCCTCTTTTAACCCTTCTCGGGCTTTTCTTCATGATGATCAGGCAGGCTCGTGCCATGCCTGACCCAGAACTCTCAGCCAGTTCTCCCGGCATATTTTTGCCAGTTCGGCGTCACCATATCCGGCGTCTTCCAGCGCGGCAACGAGCTTCTGATTTCCCGCCGCGTCGGCGATTTCCTCGGGGATGGTTGCGCCGTCGAAATCGGATCCGAGCGCCACGCAGTCGATACCCATACGCTCGACCAGATAGTCGACGTGGCGGACCATGTCGGAAAGCGGCGTCGCCGCGTTCTCCTGCCCATCGGGGCGCAGCATCGTCGTCGCATAGTTGAGGCCGACGAGCCCGCGGCTCTCGCGGATGGCGTCGAGCTGCCGGTCGGTCAGGTTGCGGGCGACTGGCGTCAGCGCATGAACATTGGAGTGGCTGGCGACGAGCGGCTGGTCGGTCGTCTTCGCCACGTCCCAGAAACCCTTTTCCGTGATGTGCGCGAGGTCGATCAGAATGCCGAGCCGGTTGCAGGCGCGCACGAGTTCGAAGCCGGCTTCGGTAAGGCCGGGCCCCGTATCGGGCGACATCGGATAGGCGAAGGGAACGCCATGGCCGAATACGTTGTGACGGCTCCATACGGGGCCGAGCGAGCGAAGTCCGGCGGCATGGAAGGTCTCGAGCGCCGCGAGGTCGGGCCCGATAGCCTCGCAGCCCTCCATATGCAGGACGGCGGCAAACACCTCGTCGGCCATCGCCGCACGTATCTCTTCAACCGAGCGGCAAAGCCGCCAGGCGCCTGCGCGGTCGAGCTTGAACGCGATGTCGGCAAGCTCCATCGCGGTCGCGAGCGAAGGCAAGTGGTCGAGCGGCGCCGCCATGGGCGTCGCGTAATGGCCATTCTCATCCGGCGTCTTGAGCACCAGATCGCCGGATGGGACGTAAATCGCACAGAGGCCGCCTGCGAGACCGCCTGCCTTGGCGCGCGCCGCATCGATATGGCCCTTGTCGGTCCCCTCCGAAAACTCCGCCACTGGGTCGGCACCGCCGCGTGCATGTTGCCAAAGGCGCAAAAGCACATCGTTATGGCCGTCGAAAACCGCCTGCATTCCCAAATTTTCCTTCGTTATATCAAGGGGATCGGGATGGGACATCGCCACCTCGCGTCCGGACGGAGACGAAGCGCGATGCTATTGAAACGGATCGCGCATTTCAATGAATATCCGGGAATTTCAGTGGATAGGCTGTAGCGAAAACTTGCAGGACGCCGGCCGCGATCTTCACGCGCTCAATGGAACGTGGACTTCGAGAAGAGGTTGAGTACGAGCACGCCGGCGATGATGAGCGCCAGCCCGAGAATGGCCGGCAGATCGAGCTTCTGACCGAAAACCACGTAGCCGGCGATCGAGATCAGCACGATGCCGAGGCCGCTCCAGAGCGCATAGGCGATGCCGACCGGGATGTAGCGCAGCGCATAGGAGAGGAAGAAGAAGGCGACTGCGTAACACAGAACCATGAGCACGGTGGGGGTCAGCCGCGTGAAATGCTGCGCCGCCTGCATGGCGGAAGTGCCGAGCACTTCGAAGACGATGGCGATCACCAGAACAGTGTAGAGCGTGGCGGGATTCAAGGAACGTCTCCGATCGAAGTATGGGAAAGCGGCACCGGTCTGGCCCCTCTATTCCAGCGAAAGCGCGTTGAGCTTCTGAAGCAGGATCGCCCGGGTCGGTGCTTCGATGTCATGGCTGCGCATCAGATCCGACAGCCAGACGCCATCGGCGGCGAAGCGGGCGAGCAGGCAACTTGGCGAACTGTCCGTGGCGGCGAATTGCGCGGACCGGCGCGCCACCCATTCGCGCCAACGCTCCTTGAGATGCGGCTCGGCCAGGAGCGCAATGGTCAGCATCTGCCAGCCTTGCGCCTCCGCCTCGGCGTCGAGCGCGAAACAGACGCCGAGATAGGCCCGCGTAAAGCGTCCCTTTTCGACGGCATCTCCAGCCATCGCTTCGTCGAGGGCGCTGTCGAAACGCGCGACGAGGTCATCGAAGAGGGCGTCGAGGAGAGCCAGCTTGTTGGGGAAATGGTGCAGCAGCCCGCCTTTGCTGACACCCGCCGCCTGCGATACGGCGTCGAGGGTCACCGCGGCGATGCCCTGCTCCAGCGACAGGCGTGCCGCAACCTCCAGCAATTGCCGGCGGACGCGTTGCGGTTGCTTCTTCCTGGAGGGGGCGCTTGTCATGGCCCATAAACATACCGTCTGGACGGTTTGTCAAGTCACTTTCTTCAGGCGGTGTTTGTCGCGCCGAGGCAGATCATACTTGATCTGACATGGTTCGGCATATACATTTAGGCATATACAAAAGAGACGAATGCCATGCCCGTCCCGTTGCCGTCATCGCGACCTAAAGAAGTAAAGCTGTTCCGCAATAACCGCAGCCAGGCAGTCCGTATTCCTGCGGAGTTCGAGTTGCCTGGAGACCGTGTGTTGATCCGTCGCGAAGGAACGAGACTCATCATCGAACCGATAGCCAGGCCAGCCGATATCGTGGAGCTTCTCGCGGAGTGGAAGAAGGAAGCTCCCCTCGGACCTGAAGACCGGTTCCCGGATGTTGAGGATATGCCCGCCCGGCCGGAGAAAATCTTTTGAACGGGTATCTTCTCGATACGAACATTATCAGCGACGTCATTCACAATCCGTTCGGACCGGCTGCGCAACGCATCGAACGGATCGGCCCGAAGGAGATTTACACCAGCATCGTCGTCGCGTCCGAGTTGCGGTATGGTTGCACAAAAATGGGATCGGCGAAGTTGCTCGCCAAGGTCGAAAGCTTGCTGGAAATCGTCCCGGTGCTGCCATTGGATATTCCGGCCGACACCCGATATGGCAGCATTCGTGCGGAATTGGAGTCTCTGGGGCAGACCATCGGCTCCAACGATCTGTTGATTGCCGCGCATGCATATGCGCTGGACCTGACGCTGGTGACGGACAATATCCGTGAGTTCAGCCGCGTTCGTGGCCTTAGTCTGGAAAACTGGCTTGAGCGATAGGCGACACGTTTTCCACGCCTCCTCCTAACGAGCAGGCCTGCCGCGCCGAAAAGCCGCAAGCGAAGGAATGGCGAGCCATTGCCCGCCCGGGTCGCGCGCTGTACCAATCCCGGCGAGGATTGTGACCATGACGGAACCGCAAACGACGACGCTTTACGAGGCGATCGGTGGCGATGCCACCGTGCGTGCTCTGACGCAGCGCTTCTACGAACTGATGGACAGCCTGCCGGAGGCTGCGCACTGCCGCGCGATCCACCCGCCGGATCTGACCGGCAGCGAGGAGAAGTTCTACGAATATCTGACCGGCTGGCTTGGCGGACCGCCGATCTATGTGCAGAAACGCGGCCATCCCATGCTGCGCCGCCGGCACTTCATTGCCGGGATCGGGCCTGTCGAGCGCGACGAATGGCTTCTCTGCTTCACCCGCGCACTCGAAGAAACCGTCTCCCACCCGAAGCTGAGGGAGATCATTCTGGAGCCGATCACCCGGCTCGCCCATCATATGCAGAACAAGGAATAGCCAGGATGCCGAACAGCGGACTGCGCTCGACCATGCTTTTCGTCGCCGGCCTCATGGGCCTCTTCGGCGTCGCGAGTGCCGCCGCCGCTTCGCATGGCGATCCGCGTCTTCTCGGCGGCGCATCGGCCATGTGCCTCGCCCACGCACCGGCGCTGGTCGCGCTTCATGCCGGATGGGCGCACTTCCGCACCGCCGCCCTCGCTGCCTTGCTGCTGGCGGCAGGCACGGCACTCTTTGCCGGAGACCTCACCATGCGCCATTTCTCGGGCCACGGCCTCTTTCCAATGTCAGCGCCGCTCGGGGGCCTGACGATGATGGCCGGCTGGCTTGCCGTCGCGATCGGGGCATTCCTGCTTCGGAAGCGTGATGAGGACGCGTGAGACGTAGGGTATTTCCGGAAAGCTGCGCAGCTTCAAAGGCTAGGTGCCTTCGACAGGCCTAAGATCAGGCACCCTCGACGACGGTAAAGCCCTCGAACTTCGGCGGACCGAGATACATTGCCTTGTTTTCGCCGGCGCTTCGGTGCGCCGCGCGGAAATTGTCGGACTTGGTCCAGGCGATGAAGGCGTCCCTGTTCTCCCAGGCCGACTTCGAAATGAAGGGCGTGTAACCTTCCTCCGGCACGCTGTCGCCGCGCAGCAGATGGAATTCGATGAAGCCCGGCATCTCCGAGAGAGAAGAGTCGCGCGCCTTCCAGACCGCCTCGAAGGCCTCCTCCTGACCGGCTGCGACACGGAAACGGTTCATGGCGAAGTACATGCGTTAACTCTCCTAGGCCTTCTTTTGCGAGACGGGCTGCGCGTTCATTCGCGGAAACGGCAGGATAGCTCCCTCGCTCGGCGGCGCAAGGCCGAGAGGATCCCTCGCCGGCGGGCGCGCCTGCCAGCTGGGAAACTCGGTCACGTTTTCGTTTTCCTCCAGCATCCGTGCCCGGCGGGTGAGAAGCTCGTAGAGCTCGGGGACCAGTCCGTCACCGAATTGAGAAGCGAGTTTGTGGAGACCGATCATCGTCATCTGATCGGGACGCTCGTCATGCATTTGAAAGCTCCATGCGGCCGGCAGGAATGCCGTCTGACCGCTCGTATATGGTTCAATTCTCGCTGCCGTTTCCGGTCAGATCCTGAAGCGCCCGCTCGAGGCTCGACTTCGAGCCGTTGCGCAGCGGCACGAAGGCCTTGCCCCACTTCTTGCAGCCCGTCTTCACGCGAAGACACGCATCGTGGCTGATGCAGTCGATCGGGCAGAAGACGCAGTCGACCGAGGGCAGGACACGATCGATGCGCGATACCGCCTCTCGTAAACCACCGTCATGGTGGATGAGTTCCGCACCGTAGGAACTGGCGATCTGGCGCAGATGCGCGACCTGGCAGTCGCGCCCGCCGACATAGAGGAAGCTGCGGCCCTCGAGCGTTACCTTGCCGGCATTCGGTTGCGGCGCGCTCGCCGCGTCTTTCGCCCTGCCCTTGCCGCCCTTGCCTGAATTCTGGTGCCGCTTGCCACCCATCCGTCGTCTCCGTCTTGCTCCGCGACGCCGGCATTGCCGTCCATCGCCAATCAGATTTGGCACACACCGATCGGTTGCGTGACGGAGGCAACCTATAAAACTTGATAGAGGGAGTAAAGTATAAACATGAGTGCTTTAATCATATTTTTAGAGCCTGTCTCCCGCGGCATATTCCTTGCTCGCGGAAGCAGGTCGCAGCCTGAATTCACCGGGTGAAGGCCACCGGAATGTTGAATTCCCATCTGTCGCGCCCCGCCCCGGCGGGAATGGCTGGGAAGGGTGCTGCCCGGCGCACGGTTTCCAACGCGGCTTGATCAAGGACGGGCGAACCGGCGCTCTTCGTTATGCCGACCCTTGCCACCCCACCACCGGACGTTACGGTAAAGCTGACATGGGCAACTCCACGCAGGCCTTGCCGTCTAGCCTCGGCCGGGTAGCGAATAGCGCGGGTCAGCTTTCTTCTGACCTTGCCGGGATAGTTCGACACCGCGGCATTGCCGATTTCCCGCGAGGCGCCCCGGCTTTCTCCCGTGGCGGCAGCCGCCGTGGCAGTCTCTGCGCCGTCGGCCTTGCCCTTTTTCTGCGATTTCGCCTGAGTGCCGCCCTCACCTGCCTTTTTCCGGACGACCTTCTTTTTCTTCGCCGGCTCCTTCTTCGGCTCAACCTTCTCGACTTCGGGCTTCAGGACTTCCTCAGGGTCCGGTCTCTCCTGCGGAATGACGGTCTCGACCGGAGCGATGCTTGCGATCACGTCTGATTCTTCGACCTGGCTCGCCGGCATTTCTCCTGCGGGAAGGATGACGTCCGCTTCCGTCGGCGTCATTTCGGACGGCTCCTGGGAGACAGGTTCGGTCGGCACCGGCTCCACGGCTTCGACCACCTCTTCCGTCGGTTCGCTTTCGGTCGGCTTCAGTTCCTCGGGCGTCTCTTCCGCCGGCTCCACCACTTCGGATGGGTCCCCCGCCTGGACGGTATCTTCGAAAGCATTGCCGAGCAGCGACACTTCCACGGTGGAGCCGCCGGCGATGAGCGCCAGCTCCTTTTCCTCTTCGGGCGCAAGCAACATCGCCCCGCCGGCATGCGCCAGTAGGGAAAGGCCGATCGCCGCCGCCCATTTCGCCATGTGTTTCATTCTGTCTTGCCTTCCGCCGGCAATTTCGAGGACGCGAACCTCAGCCCTTGAGTTCCACGGCCGATTTCGAGCCGGTCTTCAGGTCGGTCATGCAGGCGCTCTTGTCGACGCCTTCGCCGACGCAGGTCGGTGCATCGTTGATCAGCAGGCTCTTCACCGCCTCGCATTTCGTACCCGGCAGATCGAACTGCCTGACTTTCGTCTTGCCCGCGGGGAGATCCCTGAAATCGAGCACGGCCATGCGCTCGACCAGGCCTTTCTGATCGAAGAGCACGAATTCGAACGAAACCTTCGAAAGCGACTGAGCCAGCGCGTTACCGGCGACGAAGGTCAATTTGCATCCTTTTTCCGACGGCGCGATCTCGTTGAGCTCGATCGAAAGGCCGGCCGGCGCGGCGGCATCCTGCGCTCGGGCTGCCCCTGCCGTGACGAGAGCTACGCAGGCCGCAAAGGCAAAACGGGAAAAATAAGTCATCCTGACACCACTCGCTGTCCGCGTCGGTCCATTGGGTCCCCGCACGCGTTGCTTTTAAGTTGACCGCAACATTCCGGTATTGCGTCCTTAAAGAAATATGAGTAATGAAGTCAAGATACTAAATGGAATGGGCGGGACCAATGGATGACGCGCTCGTCTCGTCTCCAACTCGCGAATTGGCAAGACCGTGACACCGAACGACACCGATAATCCACGATCCCCGCAAACCGTGGCGCCGCTGAACCGGCCGCAACCGATCGTCGAGAGCCACGACCTCTTCCGCGGCCACAACGAGATTCTCATTTCCCACGACGGGACGATCTACCGGATGAAGATCACCCGCCAGGGCAAGCTGATTCTGAACAAGTAGCGAGATGACGATGACTGAGAGCATGCGCCCCACCCCGTCCGAAATCCGGGCCTATCGCGCCGAGAATCCGAAGCTGCGCGAACGTGACATCGCCGCGAAGCTCGGCATTTCGGAGGCAGCGCTCGTCGCTGCCGAATGCGGCCTCACCGCCGTCCGGATCGAAAGCAGCGCCGGCCGCTTCCTCGAGCGCGTCGAGGAGCTGGGCGAAGTCCTTGCGCTTACCCGCAACGAAAGCGCCGTCCACGAAAAGGTCGGCGTCTACGAGAACATCAAGCAAGGACACGCCGCGGCTCTGGTGCTTGGCTCCGAAATCGACCTGCGCATCTTTCCGGGCGCCTGGGCACATGGTTTCGCCGTGACCAAGACGGATGCGAAAGGGGAGGTTCGCCGCAGCCTGCAGTTCTTCGACAAGTGGGGTCATGCCGTCCACAAGGTTCATCTGCGTCCCCAGTCGAACCTCGCCGCCTATGATAAGATGGTCGAAGATCTTCGCCTGGACGACCAGTCGCAGGACTTCATCGCCGATGCCGGCGCGCCCGCAACCGACGATGCGGTCGATGCCGCAGTCGATACGGCAGAGCTGCGCGACCGCTGGTCGAAGCTCACGGACACGCATCAGTTCCCCGGCATGTTGCGCAAGCTCAATATCGGACGGCGCCGGGCGCTGCACGCGATCGGCGACGACTTCGCCTGGCGGCTCGACACGGCCTGCATCGAGATGATGATGCGCAGTGCTGCAGAGACGGCGCTGCCGATCATGTGCTTCGTCGGCAATGGCGGCGTCATCCAGATTCATTCCGGTCCGGTCGTCAAGATCGGCACGATGGGGCCGTGGCTGAACGTGATGGATGAAACCTTCCATCTGCATCTGCGCACCGACCATATCGCCGAGCTCTGGGCCGTGCGCAAGCCGACCGCGGACGGACACGTGACCTCCCTCGAAGGGCTCGACGCCAAGGGCGAGATGATCATCCAGTTTTTCGGGAAGCGTAAGGAAGGTTCCTCGGAGAGGGCCGAATGGCGCAGCCTGGTCGAGGAGCTGCCCCGTCTGGAAGCCGTCGTCGCGGCCTGATGGTGCCGCCCAACCGGGCGGCGGTTTGGGACGACATGCATTGATTCGAAGGAAGTGATGATGAACGGCTTCGCTATCCGCCGTCTTCGGCGTTGGGAAATGGCCCTCGCGGCCTTCGCGCTGTCGGCGCCCTTCGTGCTGCCCTCGCTTGCGCCGGGAGCCCCGCCTTTCCTGCGCCCGGCGATGGCCGAGGTGCTCGAGCAGCCGGACACCTCCCGCGTCGTCTCGGTGGGCGGCGCGATTACTGAAATCATCTATGCGCTCGGCGAGGAGAACCGCCTCGTCGGCCGCGATTCCACCAGCATTTACCCGGAGGCGGCAACCAAGCTGCCGGATGTCGGCTACATGCGGCAATTGGCGCCCGAAGGCGTCCTCGCAGTCAATCCGACGGCAATCGTCGCCGTCGAGGGCAGCGGCCCGCCGGAAGCGCTCGCTGTGCTCAAAGAGGCGAACATTCCCTTCACCAGCGTCCCCGAGACCTATGACAAGGACGGCATCGTCAATAAGATCCGCGCGATCGGCGCTTTCCTCGGCGTGAAGGAAAAGGCCGAAACGCTCGCGCAATCCGTGGAGAAGGATCTCGCCGCCGCCGTGGCCGACAGTGCCGCTCGCCCGCAAGGCGAGCGCAAGCGTGTCCTCTTCATTCTAAGCACCCAGGGCGGCAGGGTTCTCGCCTCCGGTACCGGCACCGCCGCCGCCGGCATCATCGAGCTTGCCGGCGCGGTCAACGCCGTCGGCACCCTGCCCGGCTACAAGGCACTGACTGAGGAGGCGATCATCGAGGCCAAGCCCGATGTAGTCCTGATGATGAATCGCGGCGGGAGCCACGCTGCAGGCCCCGACGAACTCTTCGCCCTTCCGGCGCTCAGCCTGACCCCGGCTGCGAAGAACAAGGCACTGATCCGCATGGATGGGCTGCATCTGCTCGGCTTCGGCCCCCGCACGGCAGGTGCCATCCGCGAACTGAACGCCGCAATCTACGGAAAGAAGACCAATGCCTCGCAGTGAGGCCATGGAAGGCGCGATGCGCAGGCCGGCACTTGCCGCCCGGATCGTCCGCGACTGGCGCAGCGGAGACCGGGCGGGCCTGGCGCGTTGCCTGATCGCAGTGCTGGCGGTGCTTGCGGCGGCGACGTTCATGACGTCGATAACGACCGGCGCGGCGGATGCATCGCTTTCCAGTATCTTTCGCTGGCTCTCCGGCGAGACCGATCAGGCCATGAGCGCGCGCGACCGCATCATCATCCTCGATATTCGCCTGCCGCGCGCCGTGCTCGGAATGCTCGTCGGCGCGTCGCTTGCCGTTTCCGGCGTGGTGATGCAGGGCCTCTTCCGCAACCCGCTGGCCGATCCCGGCCTCGTTGGCGTTTCCTCCGGCGCAAGCCTCGGCGCGGTGCTTTTGATCGTGCTCGGTGACGTTGCCTTTGGCCCGCTCTTCGCAGTTTTCGGCTTCTATGCCCTCCCCTTCGGCGCCTTCCTCGGCGGCCTTGCCACCACGCTGCTGCTCTACCGGATCGCGACCCGCGGCGGCCAGACGTCGGTCGCGACGATGCTGCTGGCGGGCATTGCGCTGGGCGCGCTTGCCGGTGCAGTGACGGGCGTACTCGTCTTCATCGCGGACGACAAGCAACTGCGCGATCTCACTTTCTGGGGCCTCGGATCGCTTGCCGGCGCCAACTGGACCAAGATCGCCGCCGCCGGACCGATCATCCTGGTGTCTCTTGCAGTCGTCCCTTTCCTGGCGCGCGGGCTCAACGCCATCACGCTCGGCGAAGCCGCTGCCTATCACATGGGCGTCCCGGTCCAGCGGTTGAAAAACATTGCCGTCTTCAGCGTCGCCGGCGCCACCGGCGCGTCGGTGGCCGTCAGCGGCGGCATCGGCTTCGTCGGCATCGTCGTTCCGCATCTCCTGCGGCTGGTCATAGGCCCGGATCATCGTTACCTGCTGCCGGCCTCAGCCCTGCTTGGCGGCACGCTGCTGATCTTCGCCGACATGCTCGCCCGCACGATCGTGTCGCCGGCCGAACTGCCGATCGGCATCATCACCGCCTTCGTGGGTGCGCCCTTCTTTCTCTGGGTGCTGCTCAGGGGCCGGTCGAACATGGGACTTTGACTGCGGCCATGATCAGAGCATCCGATATTTCCGTTCGCCTCGCCGGAAGACAGGTGCTGCACGGCATCTCCCTCGATGCCGCCCCCGGTGCAATGACTGCAATCGTCGGCCCGAACGGATCGGGAAAGACCACGACCTTGAAGGCGATCTCGGGGGAGCTCACGCCGTCGACCGGTAAGGTCACCATCAACGGTCGCGACATCGCAAGCCTGAAACCATGGGAGCTTGCGCTCAAGCGCGGCGTGCTGCCGCAGTCGACCGTCATTTCCTTTCCGTTCACCGTTCGGGAGATCGTGCGCCTCGGCCTCATGGCCAACGACGGCGAGGCTTCCGCCCACGGCCGGATTGCCGACCAGGCGCTCGAGGCGGTCGATCTTGCCGGATTTTCCGGGCGCTTCTACCAGGAGCTATCGGGCGGGGAACAGCAGCGGGTCCAGCTCGCGCGCGTCCTCTGCCAGATCTCGGCCCCGGTCGCGAACGGTGAACCGCGCTATCTCCTGCTCGATGAGCCGGTATCGAGCCTCGACATCCGCCACCAGCTCACGATCATGCGGCTTGCGCGCCAATTCTGCGCCGACGGCGGCGGTGTCGTCGCGGTCATGCACGATCTCAACCTTACATCGATGTTTGCCGATCAGATCGTGATGATGAAAGCCGGCCGCATCCGGGCGCGCGGAGCACCGAAAGACGTGCTGACCGACGAGACCATGGAAGCGGTCTTCGGCTGCCGAATGCGGGTGAGCGTCGCTCCGGCACACGATATCCCGTTCGTATTGCCGCAGTCCGCCACGATGTGAAGCTGAGCTCACCGCGGCAACGTCAGGATTTACCGAAACAAATTCCTCCCTCATGCGTTGATCTACAATGCCGGCGTGTACATCGCGCCGCCGCGTGTCCTATCGGGCGCACAAAAGAGCCGGGGAGTGTGCCTTCGCCGGCCGATTCGCATGAACCGATCACATGCCGGCCGTTTCGCGCCGGCACAGCAGCGAGGGAGAAGACAATGGCGACAGGCATGTTCTCAGGCTCGGGCAGCCGCAAGCGCAACGGCAGCGCGATCGACCCGTCGGTAGAGGATCAGCTGAACGAAATACGCGAAGACATCGCGCAGCTCATGGCGCTGATTGCCGACCGCGGCGCTGCGGCTTCGCGTGACGCAAAGGCCAAGGCGCACGGCGCCCGTGACCAGGCCGAAACCGACCTGCACGCCCTGATGGAGAGCGGCGAGCAGATGCTTTCCGACTTGCGCGGCCGCTATGCGGATACGGAAAGGGAGGTCCGTCGGACGATACGCGAGCATCCTCTTGCGACACTCGGCACCGCAGCCGTCATCGGCCTCATCGCAGCCGCTCTGCTGCGCCGATGAGGACCTGCCAGGCATCGCGTTGACCGAGTATGAAGGGGAGCTACCTTATGGGGACACTCGGGACTGTCCTGTCGGCCCTGCTTGCGTTCGACGCCGCCGCTGCGGCGTCGCGCTATAAGCGCAATGCGGTCCTCTGGGCCATCATCGCCGTGCTTCTCGGCAGCGCCTACGTCTTCGCCCTGATCGCAATCGCCCTGCTTCTCTCGGCGCGCTATTCGCCCGTCGCCGCAGCGCTGACGGTAACCGCCGCCCTGGTGGTGACCGCCCTAGTCGTCATCGGCGTCATGGCCGGGCTGAACGCCCGCGACCGCCGGCTTGCCGACGAACGCCGGCGCCGTTCGGCGATGCGGACGAATCTTGCGCTCGTCGCAGTGACAAGCATCCTGCGCAAGCAGCCGCTGCTGGGCGCGGCGACCGGGATTGCCGTTGCCGCGCTGCTCGGACTGAGCCGCGGCCGCAAACGCAGCGACGATCGATAGTTTGGAATTCCGCACTTGGGTGGCCCCTCATCCCGCTGCCGCGACCTTCTCCCCGCAAGCGGGGAGAAGGGACAAGCCTCGGGCTCACCATCTTCCTTGATAACCGAGGGGCGAACCGTGCCGCGAGTCCCCTTCGCCCCGCTTGCGGGGAGAAGGTGCGGCAGGCGGATGAGGGGCAAATCATCAAAGCGGCAGCCGGATCAACGCCGTGACCCCCGCAGGCAGATATTCGACTTTCACCGAGCTCCCGATGATCTTGTCCAGGCTGCGCTCGATCAGGATCGAGCCGAAACCGCGGCGACGCGGCTCGCGAATGGGCGGGCCGCCCACTTCGGTCCAGGTGAGATGCAGCACGGACTCGCCGTCCTCGACCACGCGGCGCGCGGTCAGCACGATCTTCCCCGTCGGGACCGAGAGCGCGCCGTATTTTACGGCGTTCGTCGCCAATTCGTGCAGCACCAGTCCAAGCCCGACGGCCTGGTCGGGACCCAGCAGGATCTCGTCCTTGTGCAGCTCGACCTGTTGGGAATAATCGCTGACATAGGGCAGCAACTGTTTCGAAATCAGTTCCGACAGGTGGATCGTGCCCCATTCGTAGTCGGAAAGGAGCCCGTGCGCCTCGGAAATCGCCTGAAGCCGGCCGGCAAAGGCGGTCATGAACTCGGCCGGGTCACTCGTTTGCCGGAGCGTCTGGCGGGCAAGCGACTGGAGCATTGCAAGCGTGTTCTTGACCCGGTGGTTGAGCTCCTTCAGCAACAGCCGCGTACGGTTCACCGACGCCTGCTGGTCCGATACGTCGATCGTCATGCCGAGAAAGCTCAGGGGCGCGCCCTTGCTGTCCCGGTCGTGCACGCGGCCGCGGCCGAGAAGCCATCGCCCGTTCGTGCCGATGCGAAACATGCCGTCATATTCCTCGTTGGCAGCCATCGCCTGACGGAGCTTCGAGAAGGTCGGGATGCGATCCTCGGGATGAATGGCGGAGAAGATCGCCTTAGCGCCGACGGTGCGCTCCGGCGGAAGGCCGAACATGCGCATCATCGCGCCATTGCCGGAGACCGTACCCGCGCGAATGTCCCAGAGCCAGCTGCCGACATTGGCCGCGTCGAGCGCCATGGCGAGCCGCTGCTCCTCGCGGGAAAGCGCGGCCTCCTTGAGCGCACGGCGGCGCGCCTCGTCCTTCAGCTTGAACAGCGAGGCGGCGACACCTGCGATGCGCTGCAGCTCGCTTTGCCGTTTGGCCGAGACCTCGGACCGGGGCTCGACATCGAGAACCGCGACGGTTCCTATCGCCTGACCGTCCAGAACAATCGGCGCGCCCGCATAAAAGCGCACGAATGGCGGACTGCCGACCGCCCGGCGGTGGCGGAACGCCGGATGGCGGGAGGCATCAAGCACGAGGAAGGGGCCGCCATCGCCTGCCGCAATCGTATGAACGCAGAAGGACTCGCGAACGTGCGACCGCGTTTCCGTCGTTCCGATGCATGCCTTGAACCATTGCCATTCGCGATCGACCAGGCTGACGAGAGCGATAGGCGCGTCGAAAAGGCTCGCGGCAAGCCGCGCCAGCCCGTCGAAATCCTCGTCGGGGACCGACATGTCCGGCACGGCAGCCTGAAGGACACCGAGCCGCTCCGGCGCGTCGAGCACCTGCGCTACCGCTGGAAGCATCGCCTCTGTCTTTTCACGCATCCGGCCTGAACTCCAAACTCG
Source organism: Ensifer sp. R1-3 (assembly GCF_056739175.1). Classification (NCBI taxonomy): domain Bacteria; kingdom Pseudomonadati; phylum Pseudomonadota; class Alphaproteobacteria; order Hyphomicrobiales; family Rhizobiaceae; genus Ensifer; species Ensifer sp. R1-3. The sequence continues at coordinate 170,983 of NZ_CP096515.1, read as the reverse complement.
CGCAGGCACCTGAAATTCGGCTCCGCTGAATGTTTCCTTCGACCGGAGCCGATCCAAGGATGAAAACATACAGCAAATTGGAGCAATATGGCGACCGCGCTCCGTCGATCGAACGCAGCCCTCGGAATGCCCGCTTCCGTTCCCGAGCCACCGCTATCCGGCACCGCTCTACTGCATATGTCCTTGAATCGTTACCGATTCAAGGACATGCAACAAATCGAGGTGCTACCGCGGCCCTTGCGCGTCCGATACGACCGCGCTGCAGGATCGATTCACGAAACGAAGGCACGCGAGGTGATGGGTGCGGAGGTCTCGTCAGGCCCGTAGTCGTTTTCTCCCCTGACCTGTAGAATTTCCTGCAGCCGCTGACGCGCCCTGTTGACGCGGCTCTTGATCGTTCCGAGCGCACAGCCGCAGATCGTGGCGGCCTCCTCGTAGGAGAAGCCCGAGGCCCCCACAAGGATGATCGCTTCGCGTTGATCGGGCGGCAACTGTTCGAGCGCCCGGCGGAAATCCTGCAGATCGAGCGAGCCGTATTGTTCCGGGTGATGCGCAAGCGTTTCCGTCAAGTGGCCGTCGCTGTCCTGCACCTCGCGCCCACGCTTGCGCATCTGACTGTAAAGCTCGTTGCGCAGGATCGTGAAAAGCCAGGCCTTCATGTTGGTACCGATCTCGAAATGATCCTGCTTGGCCCAGGCCTTCATGATCGTGTCCTGCACGAGATCGTCCGCCCGGTCGTGCCGCCCGATCAGCGACATCGCAAAGGCGCGCAGGCTCGGCAGCGCGGCAAGCATCTCACGCTTGAACTCTTGGTTTTCGGATGACATCCGGCGCTTACTCCTTGCCCTGCAGAGCCGATTGCTGTTCCGCAGCTTCCAGCTTTTCCAGTAGATCGAGAAAGCGTGCCGGTATCGCTTCCTCCTGCACCGACTGGTAGAGGGCCTTCAGCTTCACCGCAATCTGCGCATTCGGATCGTCGGAGGACGGACTTTTACCGATCATCCGCCCTGCCCCTGTCGTATATCTCATTGTTGCAATTTCGCCCTTGAAAGTTCGCCTGCACCATAACGCCTCGGAAAAATGAAATGTTCCGAAGCGGAACCATTTTTTCGGAGAAACGTTTCCGCAACGATATTTCGCCATGGATCGAGGGAGTCCCTGAATGACATTGTCCACCCGTATTGCTCCATTTCTTCCTTATCTGCGCCGCTATTCACGTGCCCTGACCGGGTCGCAGACCTCTGGAGATGCCTATGTCGCGGCCGTGCTCGAGGCACTTATCGCGGACACGTCGATCTTTCCGGAAGCAAGCAGCGACAGGGTAGCGTTGTTCCGTCTCTTCACATCCATGTTCGGCTCGTCTTCCGTCCTCGTGCCGGAGCCCGTATCGCCCTTTGCCTGGGAACAGCGCGCATCCGTCAACCTCGCGGCGGTCTCGCCGCTCGCACGCCAGGCGTTCCTGCTCGTATCGGTCGAAGCGTTCACGCCACAGGAAGCCGCCGAAGTACTCGATGTAGACGCCGCCAAGCTGGCCGCACTTCTCGACCGCGCATCCCAGGAAATTTCCCGTCAGGTTGCAACCGAGATCATGATCATCGAGGACGAGCCGCTGATCGCGATCGACATCGAGCAAATGGTCGAAAGCCTCGGCCACAGCGTGACCGGGATCGCACGCACCAAGGACGAAGCGATCGCCCTCTACGAGACGACGAAGCCGAACATGGTGCTCGCAGACATCCAGCTCGCGGACGGCAGCTCGGGAATCGATGCCGTCAACGAAATCCTGAAGACGGCCGCCGTTCCGGTGATTTTCATCACCGCCTTCCCGGAGCGTCTCCTGACGGGTGAACGTCCCGAGCCCACGTTCCTCGTCACCAAGCCTTTCAATCCGGAAATGGTGAAGGCCCTGATCAGCCAGGCGCTGTTCTTCAACGAGACGACAAAGGCAGCCGCCTGAATTCGAAGCGCGGGATCCAGAGCCGATCGGCCCTGGATCGCCTCGCAAGCTTCCCCTATACCCTGCACCTGTCGCTTTCACCCTCATCCCTGTGCTCGTCACAGGAATGAGGTTCGATGGTAACCACCGTCAACAACCCAAACACGCTCGGCGATCATACCCCGAAGCAAAACAGCCAGTGCCGAGGGAAAGGGCACTGGCTGAGCTTTGGCAACTCACTGAGGGGGGATGTGAGTTGGCAACCGGCGGTATGCCTCCGACGTCACATTGGGGGCGATGTGCGTCACCGTCCGGTTATCGCCATAATGCACGAGGCGAAAAAAGGTTCCGCGGATAATCGGCAAGATCTGCAGATGAAATCTGCACCTTCCCGCATCTCAGTTCACTCCATCGACTCCAGTTCCTCGCGATGCCGATAGAGCGCGAGGAAGCGCCGATAATCCCGGTCGTAGATGCGGCGCAGCGCCGGGTCGGGGAGCCGCTCCGTTCCAGCCGACGACATCGCCGGTCCGGCGCTGGCAAGGTCCGGATAGAGCTCGCCGGCGACGGCCGCCGTCATCGCCGTGCCGAGGAGAACGGCGTCGGGCGCCTGGGGTGCGACGACCCGGCAGCCGGTGACGTCGCAGTAAAGCTCCATCAGCAGGGGGTTGCGCACATGCCCGCCGGTCACGTGCAGCGTGTCGAGTTCGTAGCCCGCTTCCTTCATCATCTCGAGGATGTGGCGAATCCCGAGCGCGATCGCGACGCAGGTTCGCCAATAGAGCCGGCACAGCGCATCGAAGGAGGAGTCGAGCGGCAGCCCGCTGATGACGCCGAGTGCATGCGGATCGGCAAGCGGCGACCGGTTGCCGTGGAAATCCGGGAGCACGTGAAGGCGCTGGGCAAAGTCGACGCCATGAACCGCGCGCATTTCCTGCACGCGCTCGATGATCTTCGCATGCGTTTCGGTCGTCGGCGGCAGTCCGCCTCCGTGCAGCCGCACGATATGATCGAGCAGCGCTCCGGTCGCCGACTGACCGCCTTCGATGAGCCAGAGCCCGGGCAAGACCGCCTCGAAATAGGGCCCCCACATGCCGAAACCCGGCTTCATGTCCTTGGAAAAGGCGACGATGCAGCTCGAAGTTCCGCCGATCAGTGCCAGCTGGCGCTCCAGCTTCGCCGGCGCGTCCGCGAAGCCGCCGAGCACGCCGAGCGCCCCGGCATAGGCATCGATCAGCCCCGGCGCGACCTGGCATCCGGTGTCGAGTCCGAGCTCCTCCGCCGCGCTCGCGCTCAGGCGACCGACGGCGCGCTCCACCGGCAAAGTCTCTTCGGGCAATCCACCACGTTCGAGGAGGTCCTCAAGACCGATCTGCTCCAGGTAATCCTGCTGCCAGCCGCGTCTCTCGTGGGCGAGATAGTTCCATTTTGCCGTCAGCGTACAGCGCGAGCGGGCCGTACTCCCGGTCGACCGCCAGGACATGTAGTCCGCGAGGTCGAAGAAATACCCCGCCCGTTCCCATTGCTGCGGAAGGTTGCGCTTCAGCCACATCAGCTTCGGCATTTCCATTTCGGGCGACATCACCCGCCCAGAATGATCGAGAACGGGATGCTTGGTCGCCGTACAGAAATCGGCTTCCGCCAACGCCCGGTGGTCTAACCAGACGATGGTGTCCCAGCGTGCCTCCCCCTGACGGTTGACCGAAAGCGGCGCGCCGTCGCGATCGCGCACGACGAGCGAACAGGTGGCGTCGAAGCCGATCGCCGCGATGCTCTCGGCCGGCACAGCGGCCTTCTCGCGCGCCGATCTGACGGCACCGCAGACCGCAGCCCAGATGTCCTCTGAATCGTGCTCGGCGTGGTTTTCCTCCGGACGGTTCATTGCAATCGTCCGATCGGCCCGCGCCAGGAGCTTACCTCGCCGATCGAAGACGCCGGCGCGGGCGCTGCCGGTTCCGATATCGACCGCCACGACATATTCGCGCATCAATGGATGCCCCCGTCCCGAAAAATGATGGATTTTCGCCGAGCGGGACGACGCGGCCGCAAAACCGCCCCGTCCTGCTCTCCCTATTGCCGGACAAACTGTATCAATTCGCCCATGTCGTCAAACAGCACGTCGGGTTCGAGGCTGGCGAGCGTCCGCCGGTGGCGGTCGTTTCGTGCGTGGCTGCCCCCCGCGAAGGCGAAGACGCGCATGCCGGCGGACTTTGCCGCCTCGATGCCGGCCGGGCTGTCCTCGATGACGATGCAATCGGACGGGTGATAGCCCATCTCCGCGCTTGCATGCAGGAAAAGGTCGGGCGCCGGCTTGCCGCGCGCCACCATGCTAGCGCTGAAGATGTTCGGCTCGAAGAGATCGATGAGCCCCGTCACGGTCAGCGAGAGGCGGATGCGCTCCGGCTGGCTCGACGAAGCCACGCAATGGGCGGTGCCCAGGCCTTCCACCGCCTCGCGTATGCGGGCGATCGGCCTCAGTTCCTCGCGAAACCGTGCATAGAGCCGGGTCCGCATGCCTTCGAGAAATACCTCGTCGGTCGCAAGTCCGTGTTCTTCGTGCAGGATCGTCGACATGGTCTTCAAGCTGCGGCCGAGGAAGCGCTCGCTCGCCTCCTCCGCCGTCATCGAAACGCCGGCAGCCGCGAGCGCGTCGACGAGGACCCCGAGCGAAATCGGTTCGCTGTCCACCAATACGCCGTCACAATCGAAAATCACCAGCCTGGAGGCGTGCCCCACCATCGTCATTCCCCGAGGTTTCCGTCCAGATAAAGCTGGAGCGTGGCACGCGTACCCTTTTCCCAAAGCACTTTCAACGCGTGAGCGAAACGGCGGCGGAAGAGATCGGATTGCGCGACATCGCCGAAGATGTCGGAAAGCGCAAGGAACGCCATTGGATCGTCCTTCGCTGCAACCGCGGCGGCATGCAGCCGGTCGGCGTTGGCGTCGTTGAAAACGATCTCCTTGCCGCTGTCCGACTTGCCGGCGAAATAGCGGCACCACAGCGCCGAAACGAGCGACAACCCGACGACGTCTTCGCCGCGGCGCAGGCGGTCGGCCGTCGACGGCAGGATGAATTTCGGCTGTCGGTTGGAGCCGTCCTGCGCCAGCCGCGCGACCGTGTCGCCGATCTTCGGATTGGAGAAACGCGTCTCGATGAGCTTGTAATAATCCTTCAGATCCGTGTCCGGAACGGGCGGTATCACCGGGATGATCTCGTCGTGCTCCAGCTTTGACAGGAAGGCGCGGATCAACGGCTCCTCCATCGCCTCATGAACGAAATGGATGTCGAGCAGTGCCGCCGGATAGGCGATCGCCGCATGGCCGCCGTTGAGGATACGGATCTTCATGTGCTCGTAGGGCGCCACGTCGGGCACGAACTGAACGCCCACCTCTTCCAGCGCCGGGCGGCCTTGCGGGAAGCGGTCTTCCAGCACCCATTGCTTGAATTCCTCGCAAAAGACCGGCCAGGCATCGTCGATTCCGTATTGCGAGGCGACGATGCCGATCTCGCGGGCACCGGTCGCCGGCGTGATGCGATCGACCATGCCGTTCGGAAAGGCGACATTGGCATCGATCCAGTCCGCAAAGCCTGGATCGGAAAGGCGCGCCAGACCGGAAACGGCAGCGTGGGTGACCTCCCCGTTTCCAGGAATATTGTCGCAGGACATGATCGTGAACGGCGGAATACCCTTGGCGCGGCGTTCGGCGAGCCCTGCCAGGATGAGGCCGAAGACGGTTTTTGGAGCCGCCGGATCGCGCGCATCCTCGACGATCGCCGGATGCGCCGGGTCGAAGACACCGGATGCCGAATCGATGAAATAGCCGCCTTCGGTGATCGTCAGGGAGACGATGCGGATGAGCGGGCTCGCGAGCTGCGCTACGATCGCGGGCGTGTCGCCAGGCTCGAGATAGGCGATCATGGCGCCCGTGACATGCGCGCCCGTGCGGTTGTTGTCCTGCTCGACCACCGTCGTCAGGAAATCCTGCGCTTCGAGCTTGTCGCGCATGACCTTGTCCGATGGCAGGACACCCGCGCCGATGATCGCCCAATCGCGATCGCGTCCCAGGTTGAAAAGGTCATCGAGATAGACCGCCTGATGCGCGCGGTGGAAATTGCCGACGCCGAAGTGCACGATGCCGGCCCGAAGGTCATGCCGGCCGTAGTTCGGGACGCCGGCCGTGGCTTTGACCGCGTCGAGCGTGGCAAGGGAGAGTTTGGTCGCCATCCTTTCAATCCTTTCGCGAACGAGCCTCAGCTCATCCAGTTGCCGCCATCGACGTTATAGGTCTGCGAGACGATGTAGTCGCTTTCCGCCGAGGCGAGGAAGATCGCCATGCCGGTGAGGTCCTCTGCGGTACCCATGCGCCCGAAGGGAACGGCCTCGCCCACCAAACGCTTCTTCTCGCCGCGCGGACGGTTCTCGTATCTGGCGAACAGCGCGTCGACGCCGTCCCAGTGCTCACCGTCGACGACGCCGGGAGCGATGGCGTTGACGTTGATGCGGTGCTTGATGAGATCGAGACCGGCCGACTGGGTGAGGCTGATGACTGCAGCCTTCGTGGCGCAATAGATCGCCACCAGAGCTTCCCCGCGCCTGCCCGCCTGGCTCGCCATGTTGATGATCTTGCCGCCCCTGCCCTGCGCGATCATCTGCCTGGCGGCCGCCTGCAACGTGAAGAGCGTGCCGGCGACATTGATCGCGAACAGTTTTTCGTAGCTCTCGCGGGTGATCTCGACGATCGGCGCCAGATCGAAGAGCGCGGCATTGTTGACGAGGATGTCTAGCCCGCCGGCATGTTCGACAGTCGCGGCGATCGCGGCGTCGATGGAGTCCTGCCGGGTCACATCCATTTGGACCGCATAGGCCGCGGGCCCGATCTCCGCCGCCGCCTGTCTCGCCCGCTCGATATCGATGTCGGCGATGGCGACCGTGGCGCCCTCGCGCACGTAGGCTTCGGCAAAAGCGCGGCCGATACCCCGCGCCGATCCGGTGATCAGCGCGCTCTTTCCTTCAAGACATTTCATCGAATTGCCAGTCCCTTTTCATCGAACCTGTGGAGGCGCTCAGTATCGGGCGTCAGGTAGACCTGGTCGCCGTGGGTCACCGCGAAGTCGCCGCCGACGCGCGCCGTCAAAGTACCGATACCGTCGGCGTTCACGTGCAGGAAGGTGTCCGAGCCGAGATGCTCGGCCACTCCCACCGTGCCCCGCCATGTGCCCTGATCTTTCGAGAGGGCAATATGCTCCGGGCGGATGCCGATCGTGTGGGCCTGATGGGCCGCGGCAGGCGCACCGGTGACGAAGTTCATCTTCGGCGACCCGATGAAACCGGCGACGAAGAGATTGTCCGGCCTGCGGTAGAGGTCGAGGGGCGAGCCCACCTGCTCGATGCGGCCGCGGTTGAGCACGACGATCTTGTCGGCCATGGTCATGGCCTCCACCTGGTCGTGCGTCACGTAGACCATCGTCGTCTTCAGTTGCTGGTGAAGCTGGCTGATCTCCAGTCGCATGTTGACCCGCAGCGCGGCGTCGAGGTTAGACAGCGGCTCGTCGAAAAGGAAGGCTTCCGGCTGGCGGACGATCGCCCGGCCGATCGCGACGCGCTGGCGCTGGCCGCCGGAAAGCTGGCGGGGCTTGCGGTCGAGATAGTCGGTGAGGTTCAGGACGCGCGCCGCGTCCTCGACCTTCTTGTCGATCGAGGCCTTGTCCTCACCCGCCATCTTCAGCGGAAAGGCGATGTTGGAGCGCACGCTCATATGCGGATAGAGCGCGTAGGACTGGAACACCATCGAAAGCCCGCGCCTTGCCGGCGGCAGCTCGGTGGCGTTCCGGCCGTCGATGACGATCTCGCCATCGCTGACGTCCTCCAGTCCGGCGATCAGCCTCAGAAGCGTGGACTTGCCGCAGCCCGAGGGGCCGACGAAGACGACAAACTCGCCGTCGGTGATATCGAGGTCTATCGAGGGGATGACGGCGTGGGCGCCGAAGACCTTCGATACGTTCTTGAGAGTGATGCTTCCCATGGTCTTACCCTTATTTGAACCGCGTCGGCCTTATTTGACTGCGCCGAAAGTGAGGCCGCGCACGAGCTGTTTTTGCGAGAACCAGCCGAGAATGAGGATGGGTGCGATCGCCATCGTGGAGGCCGCAGACAGCTTGGCGTAGAAGAGACCCTCCGGGCTCGAATAGGAGGCGATGAACGCGGTGAGCGGTGCGGCTTTCGCGGCGCTCAGATTCAAGGTCCAGAACGCTTCGTTCCAGGCGAGGATGATGTTGAGCAGCAGCGTCGAGGCGATGCCGGGTATCGCCATCGGCGTCAGCACATAGATGATTTCCTTGGAGAGCGAGGCGCCGTCCATGCGCGCCGCTTCGAGGATCTCGCCGGGGATCTCCTTGAAATAGGTGTAGAGCATCCAGATGATGATCGGCAGATTGATCAGCGTCAGCACGATCACGAGCCCTGTGCGCGTGTCGAGCAGTCCCCAGTTGCGGAATATCAGATACATCGGCACCAGCACGCCGACCGGCGGCATCATCTTGGTGGAGAGCATCCACATCAGCACATCCTTGGTGCGCTTCGTCGGCGAGAACGCCATCGCCCAGGCCGACGGGATCGCGATCAACAGGCCGAGCAGGGTCGAGCCGAAGGATACGACCACCGAATTCATGAAGTGCTTCAGGTAATCCGACCGGCTCTGCACCTCGGAATAGTTCTCGGTCGTCCAGTCGAAGAAGAGGAAGACCGGCGGAGAGGCGATCGCCTGGGCTTCCGTCTTGAAGCTCGTCAGGAAAGTCCAGAGGATCGGAAAGAAGATCAGGATTCCGATCGTCCAGGCCACCACGGTCGTGATGAGCTTGCGCCCGGTAGAGACGTTGCGTGCCATGGGTCTCAAGCCTCCAGCGTCTTGCCGATCATCCGCATCAGGAAGAATGCGACGATGTTGGCGAGGATGACCGCGATGATCCCGCCCGCCGAGGCGCCGCCCACATCGAACTGCAGAAGGGCTTGGGCGTAGACGAGGAATGTGAGATTCGTGCTCTGCGTACCCGGACCGCCATTGGTGGTGACGAGGATCTCGGCGAAGACCGACAGCAGGAAGATCGTCTGGATCAGGATGACCACCGTGATCGCCCGTGAGAGATGCGGCAGGACGAGATAGATGAAGCGGCTTACCGCGCCTGCGCCGTCCATCTGTGCGGCTTCCTTCTGCTCCTCGTCGAGCGACTGCAGCGCCGTCAGCAGGATGAGCGTGGCGAAAGGCAGCCATTGCCAAGCGACGATCAGAATGATCGAGAGAAGCGGCGCATTGGCAAGAAAATCGAAGGGCTGCAATCCGAGAAGCTTGGCAAGCCAGGCGAAAAGCCCGTTCACGGGATTCATGAACATGTTCTTCCAGACCAGCGCCGCCACAGTCGGCATGATGAGGAAGGGCGCGATCACCAGGATGCGCACGATCCCCTGCCCGAACATCGGCTGGTCGAGAAGAAGCGCCAGCCCGATGCCGCCGACCACGGTGATGAAGAGCACGCCGAGAACGATGGCGAGCGTGTTGAATATCGCCTGGAAGAAGGCCGGGTCGGTGAGGAAATAGGTGTAATTCGTAAGCCCCGCGAACTCCTCCATTCCCGGCATCAGCAGGTTGTAGCGCAGCAGCGAGAAATAGATCGTCATGGCCAGCGGCACGATCATCCAGGCCAGGAGCAGGAGCACCGAGGGCGCGATCATCAGTCGCGCGGCGGAGCGGGTGTGCAAGGTCGCCATGGCGTCCCCCGTGTGAAGTCGACGCGGTTCTTCAAAAACGGCAAGCGTATCGCCATCCGAACGCGCGCCATGAATTGGAAAAGTCAGAGCGGAACGCGGATCGAAGGCGGGTTTGCCCCTTTCCCCGTCCCGCTCTGGAGGTAGCCGGAGCGTTCACTGTTTCCAGCAGACGCTCCGGCTCCTTGGGAGCTCACTTGATGTAGCCGGCCTTGGTCATTTCGCGGGTCGACAGCTGCTGCGCGCTGGCAAGCGCCTGATCCACGCTCATCTGACCGGCCAGGGCCGCCGAGAACACCTGCCCGACCGCCGTGCCGAGGCCCTGGAATTCCGGGATCGCCACGAACTGGACGCCGACATAGGGCACCGGCTTCACCGCCGGGTTCTTGGGGTCGGCGGCATTGATCGAGTCCAGGGTCATCTTCGCGAAGGGCGCCGCCTTCTGGTACTCCGGGTTCTCATAGAGCGAGGTGCGGGTACCGGGAGGAACGTTCGCCCAGCCTTCCTTCTCGGCAACGAGCTTCAGATAATCCTTGCCCGTCGCCCAGGCGATGAACTTCTGCGCCGACTCGGCCTTCTGCGATCCTGCCGGAATGGCGAGGTTCCAGGCCCAGAGCCAGTTGCCGCGCTTGCCGAGGCCGGTGTCTGGAGCGAGCGCGAAACCGACCTTGTCGGCGACGGTCGACTCCTTCGGATTTGTCACGAAGGAGGCGGCGACGGTCGCGTCGATCCACATGCCGCACTTGCCGGTCTGGAACAGCGACAGGTTCTCGTTGAAGCCGTTGGACGAGGCGCCGGGCGGGCCTGCGTCATTCATCAGCTTGACGTAGAAGTCGAGTGCGTTCTTCCATTCCGGCTGATCGAACTGCGGCTTCCAGTTCTCGTCGAACCAGCGGGCGCCGAAGGCGTTTGCGGTGGCCGTCAGGAAAGCCATGTTCTCGCCCCAGCCGGCCTTTCCGCGCAGGCAGATACCGTAGATCTCGTTGCCCTTGTCGGTGATCTTGCGGGCCGCATCGGCGATGAAATCCCAGGTCGGCGCATCGGGCATGGTAAGCCCGGCCTTCTCGAACAGGTCCTTGCGGTACATGACCATCGAGCTCTCGCCGTAGAACGGTGCTGCATAGAGCTTGCCGTCGATGGTCAGGCCGCTGCGGATCGCCGGCAGAAGGTCGTCGACGTCGTATTCGGGACCGAGGTCGTCGAGCGGCAGGAGCCAGCCCTGCTTCGCCCAGATCGGCACCTCATAGGTGCCGATCGTCATGATGTCGTACTGACCGCCCTTGGTCGCGATGTCGGTCGTGACGCGCTGGCGTAGCACGTTTTCCTCGAGAGTGACCCACTCAAGCTGGATGTCCGGATTTTTCGACGTGAAATCGTCCGTCAGCTTCTGCATCCGGATCATGTCGCCGTTGTTCACGGTGGCAATGGTCAGGGTCTCCGCTTGGGCCAGACCCGCCAGAGCAACTGCCGAGCACGTGCCCAGCAGGAAAGTTCTCAAATTCATCGACTTCCTCCCAGAAGAAATTGAGCATTTGCCTTGCTCGTGAGCAATTACTCACCGATTGAGCTGAAATGTCAATCCGCATTTGTCGCCGCGATGCGCGGGAGCGGCTAAGAAGATGTTTTAGCTTCGCATTTTTTACGGGGATTTCGGGAGAAGCGCGTCGATGCCGCGGTCCCGCGACCGGCTGCGCGATCTAGACCCGGAGCAGATAGTCGGCCGTAGCCTCATCGGTGACGAGACCGTTGATGATCCTGCCCTTGAGTGCGGCGCGCAGCGCCTCGTGTTTGCGCCTGCCCTTGGCGATGCCGATGACCGACGCGCGGTCACGCGGCGGCAGCGGAACCGAGGCGACGCGCTCATTGATGCTGTCGGGCAGGAGCACGCCTTCGTGGTCGAACATCCAACCGCAGATCTCGCCGGCAGCGCCCGCCGCCATCAGCCGTGCCATTTCATCGCGCGCCAGGAACCCGTCTTCGCAAAGCGGCGCGTCGGGCCCAAGTTCGCCGACGCCCACGAAGGCAGCGTCCGCCTCGGCGCCGAGTTCCAGGGCGATCTGCACCAGGCTCTGCTTGTGCAGGACTTCCCGCTCTTCCGGCGAGGAGACGAGAACCGGCAAGGGCATGGGAAAATGCCGCGCCTTGATCGTGTCCGCCATGCTGAAGATGACGTTGTAATAGGCGGCCGACCCGTCGAGCCGGATATTGCCGGTGAGCGAAACGATACGGTGCTGCGGGCATTCCATCGATGGCAGCTGGTCGATGGTCGCCTTCAGCGTCCGGCCCGTGCCGATCGCCAGCACCACGGGCTCGGCCGATTTCAGCCAGCGCTCGATTTCCGCCGCCCCGGCCTCGGCGATGCCCACGGTGGTCGAATCGGAACCTGGATCGCTCGGGACGACGTCGACATGCTTGAGGTCGTATTTCTCCTTGAGACGCGCCGCCATTTCGAGGCAGGCGGCGATCGGATGGTCCAGGCGCACCTTGATCAGCCGCTCGGCCATGGCAAGCGACACGAGACGTTGCGCCGATTGCCGGGAAATTCCCATCACCGACGCAATCTCGTCCTGCGTCCGGCCGGCGACATAATAGAGCCAGCCTGCGCGGGCTGCGTCGTCCAGCCTGTTGCTGCTTTCCGCCTTGCGTGCCATCGACTGCTCCCTTCCCCTTGATTTGCTGCCACTATTTTCCATGCGCTGTCAAACGGGGGGAGATGTGCGCCGCACCTTGCCGCCGGCAAGGTCCGGTTTTCCAGGCTTTTACGCCGGTTTGGAAGGAAATTTTACCGTTTGATAAAAAAATAAAGCATGTTACCGTTCCCTCATCCTGAGAAAACATTGGGAGCCAAAAATGGGAACGACGCAATCTGGGATTCTCGGCGGGCGGCTGCCGCTTGCCGAGTACGAAGCCAATTTCTCCGACCTTCATCCGTCGCTCGACAGGCACGAGGCGCTGGTCGCCGCCGACCGCTGTTATTTCTGTCATGACGCTCCCTGCATGACCGCCTGTCCGACCTCCATCGACATCCCGCTCTTCATTCGCCAGATCGCGACGGGCAATCCGATCGGCTCGGCGAAGACGATCTTCGACCAGAACATACTGGGCGGCATGTGCGCCCGCGTCTGTCCCACCGAGACGCTCTGCGAAGAGGCCTGCGTACGCAACACGGCCGAGGAGCGGCCGGTCGAAATCGGCCGCCTGCAGCGCTACGCGACGGACATCGCCATGCGGGAGAACAAGCAATTCTATTCGCGCGCCGCTCGTTCCGGCCGCAGGGTCGCCGTCGTCGGCGCCGGGCCGGCGGGGCTCGCCTGCGCGCATCGGCTAGCCGTGAAAGGCCACGACGTGGTGATCTACGACGCGCGCGAAAAATCCGGCGGCCTCAACGAATACGGCATCGCCGCCTATAAGGCGGTCGACGACTTCGCCCAGAGAGAGGTGGAATACGTGCTTTCGGTCGGCGGCATCGAGGTCAGCCACGGCAAGGCGCTCGGCCGCGACTTCTCTCTTGCCGATCTGGCGGAAGAATTCGATGCCGTCTTTCTCGGCCTCGGTCTTGCAGGTGTCAATGCACTGCGGATCGAAGGCGAGAATGCCGAAGGCGTCGAGGACGCCGTCGACTTCATCGCCGCACTTCGCCAGTCGAAGACAAAGGCCGACATTCCGGTCGGCCGGCGCGTCGTGGTGCTCGGCGGCGGCATGACTGCGATCGACGCCGCCGTCCAGGCGAAGCTGCTCGGCGCCGAGGAAGTGACGATCTGCTATCGCCGCGGCAAGGAGCACATGAACGCCTCGGAATTCGAGCAGGACCTTGCGGCTTCCAAGGGCGTCACCATCCGCCACTGGCTGCAGCCGAAGCGCATCGCCGTCAAGGATGGCCGGGTCGCCGGCATCGAACTCGACTACACCACGCTTGAAAACGGGAAGCTGACAACGACCGGCGAGACCGGAATCATTGCCGCCGACCAGATCTTCAAGGCCATCGGCCAGGCCTTCGAGGCCTCCGGCCTCGGCGCCCTTCGCATGGAAAGCGGACGCATCGTCGTCGATTCGGAAGGACGCACCTCGCTGGAAAAGGTCTGGGCCGGCGGTGACTGCGTGCTCGGGGGCGAGGACCTCACCGTTTCGGCCGTCGCGATGGGACGCGATGCCGCCGGATCGATCGACCGGGCTTTCGCCGTGGCTCAGCCGCTGGCGAGCGCCGTTGCTTGAAAAGCAGAACAGGATCGAGAGGACGAGAACAATGGCTGATCTTCGCAACAATTTTGTCGGCATCAAATCCCCGAACCCGTTCTGGCTCGCCTCGGCGCCGCCGACGGACAAGGCCTACAACGTCGAGCGCGCCTTCAAGGCGGGCTGGGGCGGCGTCGTCTGGAAGACGCTCGGGGAAGAAGGACCGCCGGTGGTCAATGTCAACGGCCCGCGCTACGGCGCGATCTGGGGCGCCGACCGGCGGCTGCTGGGTTTCAACAATATCGAACTCATTACCGACCGCGATCTCTATGTGAACCTGCGCGAAATGAAGCAGGTGAAGATGAACTGGCCGGATCGAGCCCTGATCGCCTCGATCATGGTGCCTTGCGAGGAGAACGCCTGGAAGGCGATCCTGCCGCTGGTCGAGGAGACCGGCGCCGACGGCATCGAGCTCAATTTCGGCTGTCCGCACGGCATGTCCGAGCGCGGTATGGGCTCGGCGGTAGGCCAGGTGCCGGAATACATCGAAATGGTGGTGCGCTGGTGCAAGCAATACACGCGCATGCCTGTCATCACCAAGCTTACGCCGAACATCACCGACATCCGCAAGCCCGCCCGCGCTGCCAAGGCCGGCGGCACCGATGCGGTGTCGCTGATCAACACCATCAACTCCATCACCGGCGTCAACCTCGACACTTTCTCGCCGGAACCCTCGATCGACGGCCGCGGAAGCCATGGCGGTTATTGCGGCCCGGCCGTGAAGCCGATCGCGCTCAACATGGTGGCCGAGATCGCCCGTGATCCGGAGACCTACGGCCTGCCGATTTCGGGCATCGGCGGCGTGACCACCTGGCGGGATGCGGCCGAATTCATGGCGCTCGGCGCCGGCAACGTACAGGTCTGCACTGCCGCAATGACCTATGGCTTCAAGATCGTCCAGGAGATGATCACCGGCCTCTCCGACTGGATGGACGCCAAGGGCCATCGGACGCTCGACGACATCAGCGGCCGAGCCGTCCCGAACGTCACCGACTGGCAATATCTCAACCTCAACTATATCGCCAAGGCGAAGATCGATCAGGACGCCTGCATCAAATGCGGCCGCTGTCATATCGCCTGCGAGGACACTTCGCATCAGGCAATCACCCAATTCGTCAATGGAGTGCGCCATTTCGAGGTGATCGAGGAGGAATGCGTCGGCTGCAACCTCTGCGTCAATGTCTGTCCGGTGGAGAACTGCATCACCATGGAGCCGCTCGCGGCCGGCACACTCGACCGGCGCACCGGGAAACCGGTCGACCCGAACTACGCCAACTGGACGACCCATCCGAACAACCCGATGGCCCGCCAGGCCGCCGAGTGAAGGACGTACAAGCCAGACCGAAAGGCCGCCGGCATCGCCGGCGGCCTTTCGCGTTCCTATCGCGTCAAAACTCTATCACCACCTTGCCGAAGGGGCCGCGGTCAAGATGTGCGAGGGCCTCGGGGACCTCGGTGAACTTGTAACGCATGTCGATGACGGGCTTCAGTCCAAGGCGGTCGACGGCCCCGACCAGATCTTCGAGCGCTCTGCGGTGACCGACGCTGATACCCTGCACGACGGGAGACTTCAGGAGAAGCGGCCCGACCGGGCCTGAGACCTCGAAGCCCTCGAGCACGCCGATCACCGAGATGCGCCCGTCCGGCGCGACCGCTTTCAGGGACTGGCCGAGCCCGGCGCCGCCGGCGATCTCCAGAATGTGGTCGGCGCCACGGTCCCCGGTCAGCGCATAGACGCGCTCCACCCAGTCCTCCTCCAGGCGATTGATGCCGTGATCGGCACCGAGCGCGAAAGCCCGATCGAGCTTTTCGCGGCTGCTCGAGGTCACGATGACCTCGGCTCCGGTCGCCTTTGCGATCTGCAATCCGAACAGCGCAACGCCGCCGGTACCCTGCACGACGACACGGTCGCCCGCCCGCAAATGACCCTTCTCGACGAGAGCGAACCAGGCGGTCAGCCCCGCACAGGGCAAGGTACTCGCCTCCGCCGCGTCGAGGCTCTTCGGCGCTGCGACGAACCAGCCCTCAGGGAGAACCACATATTCCGACAGGACGCCCGGATGCGCGCCGCCGAGCGTCTCATAGGCAGGCGTCCTGCCGGTGCCGGGTCGTAAGCCGTCAAGCCATCCGGGGGCGAAGGTGGAGATCACGCGATCGCCCGGCCGGAAACGCGTCACGCTCTTGCCGACGGCCTCGACCACTCCGCTCACATCCGAGGCCGGCACGAAGGGAAAAGCGAGATCGAGCCCCATGCCGGTCTCGAGTACCAGTTTGTCGCGGTAGTTGAGCGATACGGCAAGCGTGCGCACGATCATATCGTGTTCGCCGGCCTCCGGCACCGGCCGTTCGGCAAGCTTGAGATCGTGGGGGCCCACCGTCTCGGTGCTCCATTCCTGCATCCATTTGGACATGCTCGTTCCTTTTCATCTGTTGCGGTAAGGCGAGCATACTGTTGAATATTCTTCTTCGGTTGCGATATGATTTCCCATCATTGGTTCCCCGGAGGACGCAATTCATGGAGCGCTTCAACGGCATTTCGGTTTTCGTGGAAGTTGCCGATGCCGGTGGCTTTTCCGCCGCCGCCGCCCGGCTCAATCTTTCGCGCTCGGCCGTGGGCAAGACGGTCTCCCGGCTCGAACGGCGGCTCGGCGTGCGCCTCTTCCATCGCACCACACGGACGCAGAGTCTCACCGAAGAAGGGCAGCTCTTCTACGAGAGCTGCCAAAAAGCGCTCGGCGAAATCAGAACGGCCGAAGACCTCCTCGAATCCGGGAGGCGGGAAATTCGCGGCCGCCTGCGCATCTCGATGCCGGTCCTCTTCGGCCGCCAATGCGTGGCGCCGCTGCTTCGCGACCTGTTGCGGTCGCATCCCCGTCTGGAGTTCGATCTCTCCTTCAATGACCGGGTCATCGACCTTCTCGACGAGGGCTTCGATCTGGCCATCCGCAACAGCCCCCTCGGCAACGGCTCAGGCCTGATGATGCGCACGGTGGCGGAACAGCGGATGACCGTCTGCGCCTCCCCTGCCTATCTCGAAGCGCACGGCATGCCGAGGACGGTGGCCGAACTCGCCGCACATGAAGGCATCGTCTACGCCCGCGGAGGCGAGCCGCTATCCTGGTCCTTTCCGGCCGACGGCAAGGCGGCGGAAATCGTGCTGCCGCAAACGCGGCTGAGGCTCGACGATCTCGCCGCAATCGCCGATGCGGCTGCCGCCGGCCACGGCCTTGCCTGGCTGCCTTGCTGGCTGGTGCGCGAGCGCGTGCAGAAAGGCGAACTTGTCCGTGTCCTCACCGACCGGCCGGGGCTGATCTTCAAGGCCCATGCAGTCTGGCCGCGAACGCAACACATGCTGCCGAAACTGCGGGTGGTGATCGACAAACTCGCCGCTGGATTGCCGCGCATCATGGAGTAGGACGGCATGGGAACATGCACTCCGCGCAACACCCGAAAAGCGAAACAGTTCGTTTAGAAAACGTAAGTTGCCGGCACCGATGATCTGGTAAATAAGGAGGACACCGAAGCGAGCCGCTCCAAGGCCGCCAGACCCAGGCAAGTTTGTTTGACGATTCTATCCGCCAGCACGCGCAAGAAGATGCACCTGATCTCAGGGGCCGTACTCGGCGTTTTCGTGCTCTTGCACTTCTCGAATCACGCGCTCGGGCTCGTCTCGATCGATGCGATGGAAACGGGCCGGCGGATATTCACCTCGGTTTGGCAGAGCATTCCCGGAACGGCCCTCCTCTACGGCGCGCTGCTGCTGCATTTCCTGATGGCGCTCGACAGCCTCTACCGGCGGCAAACGTTCCGCATGCCTGTCGGCGAAGCCCTGAAGATCATCTTCGGCCTGAGTCTGCCCTTTCTGCTCGTGCCTCACGTGGTCGCCGCCCGCGTGGAGCCGCTTCTTTCAGGTGTTTATCCCGACTACCCCGCGATCCTGCGCACCCTCTGGTCAAGCTCGTTCAACACCTCTCGTCAGTCGCTTGCGCTCATCGTCGTCTGGGGTCACGCCTGTCTTGGCGCCTGGTTCTGGATGCGCGGGCGCGCCTGGTTTCCGAAATACGAAACGCTGCTCTATACCGTCGCCCTGCTGGTGCCGATCTTCGCACTGCTCGGCTTCGTCAACGGCGCCCGTTCGCTGGAGCGCGACTACGCGGAACATGGCGGTTACGGCGACAGGGCCTATTCCAGCCAGGCACCTCGCGTCGACCCTAACCTTCTCGATAAGATCAGGCTGGCATTCTATGGCGGGTTCGCAAGCCTGATCGGCGGCACCCTCGTTCTGCGCGCCCTGCCGGCGCGCGGCCGTATTCGCATTCGTTATCCGGACGGCCGGGTCGCCGCCGTCAGCCTCGGCTTCAGCGTTCTGGAGGCCAGCCGGGCGGCCGGAATTCCTCATGTTTCCGTCTGCGGCGGGCGCGGGCGCTGTTCCACCTGTCGCGTGCGGATAACGCAGGGGCTCGAAGGCCAGCCGCCGCCGGAAGCTGCAGAACTCGCGACGCTGACCCGCATCGGCGCTCCCGAGAACGTACGCCTCGCCTGCCAGTTCCGACCCGTGCACAATGTGAGCGTCGTGCCCATCCTCGACACCGACAGCCTCGGGATCAAGACGCAGCTTGCCCGCCAGAACGCCGGCGGACGCGAGCGCCGTGTCGCCGTGCTCTTCTGCGACCTGCGTGATTTCACCCGCATCGCCGAGCACCGGCTGCCCTACGACACGGTCTTTCTGCTCAACCGCTATTTCGAAGTCGTCGGCGAAGCCGTCGAAGGTTCCGGTGGCGTCGTCGACAAGTTCATCGGCGACGGGGCGCTCGCGATCTTCGGACTGAAGACCCCTCTGCCGGAGGCCTGCCGCCAGGCACTTTCGGCCGCCGCCCGGTTGTCGCAGGGAATCCGGGCGCTGAACCAGACCTTCGAAGGGGAGCTCGAGCAGCCACTGAGGCTCGCCATCGGCCTCCACGCGGGCCCGGCGATCATCGGCGAAATGGGCTACGGCCAGGCAACCTCGCTCACGGTCGTCGGCGACACGATCAATACGGCGAGCCGGCTGGAAGGCCTCGCGAAGGAGCACGACGTCGAGCTTGCCGTTTCCGCCGAACTGGTCGAGCGCGCCGGCCTCAGCTTCGAAGGCCACAGACGGCTCGAAATCAGCCTGCGGGGCCGCAAGGCGACTCTGGAAACCTGGATCATCGGTGACGCGGCGCAGCTCTCGCTTTCGCTGCCGATGCAGGGTTGACCAGCCCCGATTTGCCCCTCACCCTCTCCCCTCGCGCGGGAGAGAGGGGACGGAGAGACGCAAGACGCGAGCCGCGAGTCCCTTCTCCCCGTCGAAAGCCTACGGCATGCACATATCTCTTGCGCGCCGGTGCGGCGGATACTGCTCATGAAAGGGATCCTTCGGGAACCCAACCGGCTCAACCCCGCTCGGTCGGGATTGCCCCTCAACCGGCTGCCGCCACCTTCTCCCCGCAGGCGGGGAGAAGGGATATGCCGCGCCCGCTCGCTCCCTCGGGCGGGCGGTGAATGCGGGGTTCAGTTGGCGCCGCTTGTCCCTTCTCCCCGCCTGCGGGGAGAAGGTGGCGGCAGGCGGATGAGGGGCATGCCGCAAAGCTTTTCGCCAAAAAGCCCCTACTCCCGCACCTGCAGCCCGTCGACGAACAGCCGCTCTAGAAAGCGTGCGGCGTCCTCGAAGCGCCCCTCGCCGGCATTCTCCTGGCCGAGCACGGCGCGCACCTGAACGTCGAAGTCGGCATAGTGCTGCGTCGTCGACCAGATGGCGAAGATCAGGTGATAAGGGTCGCATTTTGCGATCTTGCCCGCCTTGGCCCAGCTGCGGATGACCTCGGCCTTCTCGTCCACCAGTTGCTTCAGCGGACCCTTGAGCTCGTCCACGATACGCGGGGCGCCCTGCAGGACCTCATTGGCGAACAGCCGGCTTTCGCGCGGGAAGTCGCGCGCCATTTCGAGCTTGCGGCGGATATAGCTGCGGATCTCGGCGACCGGATTGCCCTCGGCATCGAACGCGCGCAGCGGATCGAGCCAGGTGTCGAGAACGCGGTCTATCAGCGCGCGATGCATCGCCTCTTTGGTGCGGAAATAATAGAGCAGGTTCGGCTTCGACATGCCCGCCACGTCGGCGATCTGATCGATCGTCGAACCGCGAAAGCCGTTTGCGGAAAACACCTCCAGCGCCGCCTCGAGGATCTGCTCCTCCTTCTCCTCCTGAATGCGCGTGCGCCTCTGGGTTCTAGCCGCTCTCGGAAGTACCATCTCGTCCCCTGTCCATACCCCCAGGCATATGACGTCCGGCGCGGGCTGCCCAAAAATCGGACGCGCCGTTTTTTTGAGCAACAACTCCTGTTTTTTTCTTTTTCCGGCTTGAGTGCCGCCACGGAAGTTGTAATGTTTACCAACCGGTCAAATTATCAGTCAGATTGCCGACAAAGGCAACGCCTGATCGAAGGGCATCACAACAAGGCCCCGATTTGGCCGACGGGAACATGAGGGCTATCCCGGGGAGGGACTGGCCGACAATAGAGGAGAACGCCATGGCAGCACCTGGCGAGAATAGGCGCGTCAATGCCGACCGTCTATGGGATTCGTTGATGGAAATGGCGAAGATCGGCCCCGGCGTTGCCGGCGGCAACAACCGCCAGACCTTGACGGATGCGGACGGCGAAGGTCGCCGGCTTTTCCAGTCCTGGTGCGAAGAGGCGGGGCTCTCCATGGGCGTCGACAAGATGGGCACCATGTTCCTAACGCGACCCGGTACCGATCCGGATGCGCTGCCCGTCCATATCGGCTCGCATCTCGACACACAGCCGACCGGCGGCAAGTTCGACGGGGTCCTCGGCGTCCTGAGCGGCCTCGAGGCCGTACGCACGATGAACGACCTCGGCATCAAGACGAAACACCCGATCGTCGTGACCAACTGGACCAACGAGGAAGGCGCGCGTTTTGCGCCTGCCATGCTCGCCTCCGGCGTCTTTGCCGGGATCCATACCCTCGAGTACGCCTATGCCCGCAAGGATCCCGAAGGAAAGAGCTTCGGCGACGAACTGAAGCGCATCGGCTGGCTCGGCGATGAAGAGGTCGGGGCGCGCAAGATGCACGCCTATTTCGAATACCACATCGAACAGGGGCCTATCCTCGAGGCCGAGAACAAGCAGATCGGCGTCGTCACGCACTGTCAGGGCCTCTGGTGGCTGGAGTTCACGCTGACCGGCAGGGAAGCGCATACCGGCTCGACGCCGATGGACATGCGCGTCAATGCAGGCCTCGCCATGGCGCGCATCCTCGAAATGGTCCAGACCGTCGCCATGGAAAACCAGCCGGGCGCCGTCGGCGGCGTCGGCCAGATGTTCTTTTCGCCCAATTCGCGCAACGTCCTGCCGGGCAAAGTGGTGTTCACCCTCGACATCCGCTCGCCCGACCAGGCCAAACTGGACGGCATGCGCGCCCGGATCGAAGCCGAAGCGCCAAAAATCTGCGAGCGGCTCGGCGTCGGCTGTTCCATCGAGGCGGTCGGGCATTTCGACCCCGTCACCTTCGACCCCAAGCTGGTCGAGACGGTACGCGGGGCCGCCGAGAAGCTCGGCTACAGCCACATGAATCTCGTTTCCGGCGCCGGACACGATGCCTGCTGGGCCGCAAAGGTCGCGCCGACCACGATGATCATGTGCCCCTGCGTCGGCGGGCTCAGCCATAACGAGGCGGAGGATATTTCCAGGGAATGGGCGGCCGCCGGTGCGGACGTCCTGTTCCACGCCGTGCTCGAAACGGCGGAAATCGTGGAATGAGTTTTGCGGGCGGGACGGTGGTTCCGCCCTTTTCTACTGCATGTTTCCTTTGATCGTAGCCGATCAACGGACAAAACATGCAGCAACTCAAAGGCTACAGCGTCCTTTGCGCGTCTGAGACGCGCGGCGCTGCAGGCGGCCCGAGCCGCCGAAGCACCATCCAGGGGAACGAACCAATGAGCACTGTCATCAAGGGTGGAACCATCGTCACGGCCGACCTGACCTACAAGGCCGATGTAAAGGTGGAAGGCGGCAGGATCGTCGAAATCGGGCCGAATCTCTCCGGCGCCGAAACGCTCGACGCCACGGGCTGCTACGTGATGCCGGGCGGCATCGACCCGCATACGCATCTCGAAATGCCTTTCATGGGCACCTATTCCTCCGACGATTTCGAAAGCGGGACCCGCGCGGCTCTTGCCGGCGGCACCACCATGGTCGTCGATTTCGCACTCCCCTCGCCCGGCCAGTCGCTGCTCGAGGCGCTCACCATGTGGGACAACAAATCGACGCGCGCCAACTGCGACTATTCCTTCCACATGGCCATCACCTGGTGGGGCGAGCAGGTCTTCAACGAGATGGAGACGATCGTAAAGGACAAGGGCATCAACACCTTCAAGCACTTCATGGCCTACAAGGGCGCGCTGATGGTGGACGACGACGAGATGTTCTCCTCCTTCCAGCGCTGTGCGGCGCTCGGCGCGCTGCCGCTGGTCCACGCCGAAAACGGCGACGTGGTGGCGCAACTGCAGGCGAAGCTGCTGGCGGAAGGCAATAGCGGCCCGGAGGCACATGCCTATTCGCGTCCGGCAGAAGTCGAGGGCGAGGCCACCAACCGCGCGATCATGATCGCCGACATGGCCGGCTGTCCCGTCTACATCGTTCATACTTCGTGCGAACAGGCGCATGAAGCGATCCGGCGCGCCCGCGCCAAGGGCATGCGCGTCTTCGGCGAGCCCTTGATCCAGCACCTGACGCTCGATGAGACCGAATATTTCGACAAGGATTGGGACCACGCCGCCCGCCGGGTGATGTCGCCGCCCTTCCGCAACAAACTTCACCAGGACAGCCTCTGGGCGGGGCTTGCCTCCGGTTCGCTCCAGGTGGTCGCGACCGACCATTGCGCCTTCACGACCGAGCAGAAGCGCTTCGGCGTCGGCGATTTCACCAGGATCCCGAACGGCACCGGTGGGCTGGAAGACCGCATGCCGATGCTCTGGACCTATGGTGTTGCGACCGGCCGCATCACCATGAACGAATTCGTGGCGGTAACCTCCACCAACATCGCCAAGATCCTGAACATCTATCCGAAGAAGGGGGCGATCCTCGTCGGCGCCGATGCGGACCTTGTCGTCTGGGACCCGAAGCGCTCCAAGACGATCTCGGCGAAGACGCAGCAATCGGCGATCGACTACAACGTCTTCGAGGGAAAGACGGTCACCGGTCTGCCGCGCTTCACGCTGACGCGCAGCGTGGTTTCGATCGAGGAAGGAACCGTGAAGACGCAGGAGGGCCACGGCGAATTCGTCCGGCGCGATCCCTTCCCGGCGGTCAGCACCGCGCTTTCCACCTGGAAGGAAGTGACGGCGCCACGGGCGGTGCAGCGCAGCGGCATTCCCGCAAGCGGCGTCTGATCCGAGATGCCGCAGCCCTGTGCCTTTAGAGAAAAAACCGTACCCGGGCAGTCAGGAGGGCACCAGCCCGTCGAGCTCGGGCAGCAGCACGACGCTCTCGTTTCCTTTCGGGTCCGTCCGGGCGATCACCGCCGTGCAAGGGGCGTCCGAGAGGTTCGCCGGGAGGTGCGGCACGCCGGGGGGAATGTAGAGCATATCTCCCGCCCTGGTGATCACGTGTTCTTCGAGCCGCTCGCCGAACCAGGTGTGCGCTTCGCCGGAGAGCACGTAGATCGCCGTTTCGTGGGTCTCATGAAGATGTGCCTTGGCGCGCGCACCGGGCGGCATGGTCACGAGATGCATGCAGATGCCGGTGGAGCCGACCGTTTCCGCGGCAATACCCTCGAAATAATCGAGCCCCTGCTTGCCGGCAAAGGCATCGCCCGGGCGGACCACGTGACAGCCAGGATTGGGTGATCGAGACATGACCGTCCTCCAGAATACGCTGAAAAGCCAACAGCAGGCGACCTCGCCGGCAAATCCGCCATTGCATGTTGCGGGTCCGGATAGCAGTCTGACACAGGCAGTCGATAATGAGAATCCGTCCATGACATCCAATCCCGCCTCCGTGGTCTCGGCCCGGAACCTCGGCCTGACGTTCGAGACCAGCGACGGACCGGTCAATGCACTTACCGGCGTGAATCTCGACGTGGTCAAGGGCGACTTCGTCTCCTTCATCGGCCCGTCCGGCTGCGGCAAGACGACGTTTCTGCGCGTCATCGCCGATCTCGAAAAGGCGACGGCCGGCACCATTTCCGTCAACGGCATGACGCCCGAGGAGGCCCGCCGGCGGCGCGCCTATGGCTATGTCTTCCAGGCGGCCGCCCTTTATCCCTGGCGCACGATCGAAAAAAACATCGCGCTGCCGCTGGAGATCATGGGTTACTCCAGCGAGGACCGGAAGGCGCGGATCGAGCGGACGCTGGAACTCGTCAACCTCTCGGGCTTCGGCAAGAAATATCCCTGGCAGCTGTCCGGCGGCATGCAGCAGCGCGCGTCGATTGCCCGGGCGCTGGCCTTCGATGCCGATCTCCTTTTGATGGACGAGCCCTTCGGGGCGCTCGACGAGATCGTCCGCGACCATTTGAACGAGCAACTCCTCAAGCTCTGGGCGCGCACCGACAAGACCATCTGTTTCGTCACGCACTCCATTCCGGAAGCGGTCTACCTCTCGACCAAGATCATCGTCATGAGCCCCCGCCCCGGCCGCGTGACGGACGTCATCGAATCGACCCTACCGAGGGAACGTCCGCTCGGCATTCGGGAAACGCCGGAATTCCTCGAGATCGCGCATCGCGTGCGCGAGGGCTTGAGAGCGGGGCACAGCTATGACGAGTAGCCGCGCCGCTCAAGTGTCCTGTCGCGATGCGACCTTGGCGGACATGCCGGCATGCGCCGGTATTCTCAATCGCTGGATAGACGCCACACCGTGGATGCCGCGGGTTCATCCGCAGGAGGATGTGGAGCGGCATTACCGGGAAAGCGTCTTTGCAAACGGACCCGTCATCGTTGCCGACTGTCGGGGCGAAATCGCCGGCTTCCTCGCTCTGTCCGCGGATGGCTTCGTCACCGCGCTCTATCTGGATGAACGGCACAGAGGCGTCGGAATCGGAACCACCCTCATCCGCGAAGCCAAGAAACGCGCGAGATCCGAGCTCAAGCTTTGGACATTTGAACACAACGGTGGCGCCCAGCGCTTCTATGAACGTGAGGGCTTCCTGCCGGTGCGCAGAACGGGCGGCGACAACGAGGAGGGCCTGCCGGACATTCTGTACCACTGGCGCTCCGAACCGTTGCGCGAAAGGGAGGCCTGACCATGCGCGAGGAAAGCCTCCTCAAGGACAAGCTCCTTCCCGTCTCCACCGTCGTCCTCCTGTTGATCGCGGGCTGGTACGTCGCATCGGTCTTCCTGAACGCACCTTTCGAACGGGATACCGCCGCCCGCGCCGGCACCGAGATCGGCTTTTCCGAAATCCTCCGCAATACCATGGCCCAGGAACGCCCGGTGCTGCCTGCTCCGCACCAGGTGATCGCCGAGATCTGGGATACGACCGCCAATAAGGCGATCACCTCGAAGCGCAGCCTGGTCTATCATGCCTGGATCACGCTTTCGGCCACTTTGCTCGGCTTCGGCATCGGCACGGTGCTGGGCGTGCTGCTGGCCGTCGGTATCGTCCACAACCGCGCAATGGACCGATCGCTCATGCCCTGGGTGATCGCCAGTCAGACGATACCGATCCTGGCGATCGCGCCGATGATCATCGTCGTGCTCAACGCCATCGGCATTTCCGGCCTGCTTCCGAAGGCGCTGATTTCCACCTATCTTTCGTTCTTCCCGGTTGTCGTCGGCATGGTCAAGGGGCTGCGCAGCCCCGAAACGATCCAGCTCGACCTGATGCACACCTATAACGCCTCGCCCGCTCAGACCTTCTGGAAGCTGCGCTGGCCTTCGTCCATGCCCTATCTCTTCACCTCGTTGAAGGTTGCCGTCGCGATCTCGCTCGTCGGCGCCATCGTCGGCGAACTCCCGACCGGCGCGGTCGCCGGACTCGGCGCACGCCTGCTCGCCGGGTCCTATTACGGACAGACCGTACAGATCTGGGCGGCGCTGTTCATGGCTGCGGCACTCGCCGCGGTCCTCGTCATGATCGTCGGCCTGGCGCATACGGCCGTCCTGAAGCGCATGGGGGCAAAACCATGAACCTTGCCGCTCTCGCGGGCGCCATCCTCTTCTGGCTCGCTGCCTGGGCCGTCAACGAATGGCTGGTCCGAAAGCAGTTCGCAAGCGACGCCGCGAACAACGCGGCACGTGTTGCCGTGCCTCTCCTCTTCGGCATCACCATACTCGTCCTCTGGGAAGGCATCGTCCGCGGCTTCGCCGTTCCATCGGTGCTATTGCCGGCGCCCTCGATGATCTGGCAGCGGCTGATCAATTCGCTGCCGACGCTGGCGGCCGATTTCCGGCAGACCTTCTTGAAATCCGTGCTGACCGGCTACGCGCTCGGCTGCGGCCTCGGCTTCGTCGTCGCAATCCTCATCGATCGTTCGCCCTTCCTGCAGAAGGGGCTGCTGCCACTTGGCAATTTCGTCTCCGCCCTCCCCGTCATCGGTGTCGCCCCGATCATGGTCATGTGGTTCGGCTTCGACTGGCAGTCGAAAGTGGCGGTCGTCGTCATCATGACCTTCTTCCCGATGCTGGTGAACACGGTTTCGGGGCTTGCGGCCGCCAGCCACATGGAGCGCGATCTGATGCGCACCTATGCCGCCTCCTGGTGGCAGACACTCGTCAAGCTCCGGTTGCCGGCCGCCTGGCCTTTTATTTTCAACGCTCTCAAGATTAACTCCACGCTGGCGCTGATCGGTGCGATCGTGGCCGAATTCTTCGGAACGCCCATCGTCGGCATGGGCTTCCGGATCTCCACGGAAGTGGGCCGCATGAATGTCGACATGGTCTGGGCCGAAATCGCCGTAGCGGCGGTGGCTGGCTCCGTCTTCTACGGGGTGGTCGCGCTCATCGAACGCGCCGTCACCTTCTGGCATCCGTCCATCCGCAGTGGCCGGACCTGACAATGAAGCAACGATAAGAGGGAACTGGAATGAACAAGAAACTTGCATCTCTGCTGGCAGCGGGCGTCTTTTCGCTCGCGGCCTTCCATGCCAATGCCGCCGAAAAGGTCACACTTCAGCTGAAGTGGGTGACCCAGGCCCAGTTCGCCGGCTACTACGTGGCGAAGGACAAGGGCTTTTACGAGGAAGAGGGCCTCGACGTCGAAATCAAGCCCGGCGGCCCGGATATCGCACCGGCGCAGGTGATTGCCGGCGGCGGCGCCGACGTCATCGTCGACTGGATGCCCTCCGCGCTGGCCACGCGCGAAAAGGGCGTACCGCTCGTCAATATCGCCCAGCCCTTCAAGACATCGGGCATGATGCTCACCTGTCTGAAGGAATCCGGAGTGAAGGGTCCCGAAGACTTCAAGGGCAAGACCCTCGGCGTCTGGTTCTTCGGCAACGAATATCCGTTCCTCTCCTGGATGTCGCACCTGAAGATCCCGACGGATGGCGGACCGGATGGCGTGACCGTGTTGAAGCAGGGGTTCAACGTCGATCCGCTGATCCAGAAGCAGGCCGCCTGCATCTCCACCATGACCTACAACGAATACTGGCAGGTCATCGACGCCGGCATCAAGCCGGAGGATCTGGTCACCTTCAAATATGAGGACCAGGGCGTCGCCACGCTCGAAGACGGCCTCTACGTGCTCGAGGACAAGCTCAAGGACGAGGCCTTCAAGGACAAGATGGTGAAGTTCGTCCGCGCCTCGATGAAGGGCTGGAAATATGCCGAGGAGAATCCGGACGAGGCGGCCGATATCGTACTCGAGAACGACTCCACCGGCGCGCAGACGGAAAAGCACCAGAAGCGCATGATGGGCGAAGTCGCCAAGCTGACTGCAGGTTCCAGCGGCGCCCTCGACGAGGCGGATTACAAGCGCACCGTCCAGTCGCTGCTGGCCGGCGGCTCCGACCCGGTCATATCCAAGGAGCCGGAAGGCGCCTGGACGCACGACATCACGGACGCGGCGCTTAAGTAGGACTCCACACGAACGGAAGGAGCGCGTGGCCCTCGCCTCGCGCTCCCCAGCGGAGTTGTGCCGCTTGCCGCAGCAGCGAGAACTCGCACCCCGTGGTTAAAGGTCGCAGCGTTACTACCCTGGAGAAGCGCACCGACCGAAGCCCGCCGGCACCAGAAAAGCTCGATTCCAATGGCTTAGCGTGGAGGGCTCGCTGTCGAACGGCGAAAATCTCGCATCCTGCCGTGGTTGTTAAGACTACCTTCAGGTTGCACCCGTATTGCATCCGAAGACGCATGACAGTAGAAATAGTGAGGCACCATTGCTTCGCCGCTCTTGTAAGCATTTGCTCCGGCGACTACATAGGCCGGAACGTTTGACTGGAGGGCAAGCGTATGGAGGAATCTTTATTTCTTTAGGGTTGCCCATCAGGGAATTTTCTTCCCGTCCGGTGCCTGTGGTTTGACACCGCTGCCCCGGGCAGCAATTCAAAGTGCTGCAGCGGTCCTTGCGCGTCCGGCAAGACGCGCGGCGCTGTAGGTGAAATAGCGTGATTGCGGCCGGATATTCGCCCCTGCGCGGGCGTGATCGGGCATGTTTGCTTCAGCTTCGGGAAAACAGGCCTATGGCTCAGAAACTCCTGCCTCTCGTCGGCGCTTGTGCAGCGATGCTCCTGTCCGCGCTTGTAAGCGCTTCGGCCGAAGAGGCCGTCAAGTCCCCGCAAAAACAGGCGCCGCCATCCATCGTCGTGACCGAAGCGACGGAGCGTGCGATTACCGACCGCGTCATTGCGACCGGTTCGATCGAGGCGGTGGACGAGATCTACGTCTCTCCGCTGGTCGATGGACTTGCCATCCGGTCGCTCAACGTCGATGTCGGCGACCGGGTCGAGGAAGGCGGCACGCTCGCCGTGCTCAATGAGGACGCGCTGCTCCTGCAGAAGAGCCAGCTCGAGGCCAATCTCGCAAAGGCCGAGGCGTCGCTTGCCCAGCTGCACGCCCAGCTTGCCGAAGTGACGGCCAATTCGGAGGAGGCGACGCGTGTGGCAGAGCGTGCCGTGCAGCTTTCCAAGAACGGTACGGTATCGACGGCCGAGGCCGACCGCTTGAAAGCGCTCGCTGCCGCGGGCCGCGCACGCGTCCGCTCGGCCGAGCAGTCGGTGAGCGTCGCAACGGCAGATATCAAGGTGGTGCAGGCCCAGATAGACGACGTCGACCTGCGTCTCGCACGAACCGCCGTTAAGGCGCCGGTCAGCGGCGTCATCTCGCGAAAGAACGCCAAGGTGGGTGCGATCGCCAGCGGCAGCGGCGAGCCGCTGTTCGCGATCATTCGCGACGGCGAAATCGAGATGTGGGCCGATGTCGCCGAGTCCGATGTCATCAAGCTTGCCGTGGGGCAGACAGCCACGGTCAAGCTTGCCGGCAGCACCACCACGATCGAGGGGAAGATCCGGTTGATCGCGCCCACGGTCGACCCGCAGACCCGCCTCGGCACGGTGCGTATCAGCCTGACCGACGCATCCAAGGCGCGCGCGGGCATGTATGCCAGCGCAGTGATCGTGGCGGAGCAGAAGGAAGCGGTGGTTTTGCCGCAAACGGCCGTTACATCGGAAGACGGCAAGTCCATCGTCCGCAAGGTCGAAGACGGCGTCGTGCGCCTGGTACCTGTCGAAACGGGCATTCAGGACGGACAATTCATCGAGATACTCTCCGGCATCAAACCGGGTGAGCAGGCGGTGGCGAAGGCCGGTGCCTATGTGCGCGATGGCGACCGCATCAATCCGGTCGAATCCGCCGAGCCGGCAACCAACTGACGGGAACATGAGACCATGAACTTCTCCGCCTGGTCCATCCGCAATCCGGTCGCGCCCATCCTGGCGTTTTTCGTGCTCGTGGTGCTCGGATGGCAGTCGTTCAATTCGCTGCCCATCACGCGCTTCCCGAACATCGACGTGCCGATCGTTTCGATCGCCGTCACACAGAGCGGTGCGGCGCCCGCCGAACTGGAAACCCAGGTCACCAAGGAGATCGAGGACGCGGTCGCCGGCGTCTCCGGCGTCGACCATATCGAGTCGACGATCACCGACGGCATTTCGACGACCGCCGTCATCTTCCGCATGGAAGTCCCGACGACGCAGGCCGTGCAGGATGTCAAGGATGCCATCGACCGCATCCGAAGCGACCTGCCGACCTCGATCGAAGAGCCGATCGTTTCCAAGGTCGATGTGGAAGGCCAGGCGATCCAGACATTTTCCGTCTCGTCGCCCGGCATGACGCTGGAAGAGCTCTCCTGGTTCGTCGACGACACGATCAAGCGCGCCATCCAGGGCCAAACCGGCATCGGCCGTGTCGACCGCTACGGCGGCTCCGACCGCGAGGTCCGGGTCGAGCTCGATGAGGACCGTCTGAATTCCTTCGGCATCAGCGCCGCCGACGTCAACGCCCAGCTTCGCCGAATGAACATGGACCTCGGTTCCGGCCGCGGCCAGGTCGGCGGCAGCGAACAGGCGATCCGCACATTGGGCGACACGCGCGACGTAACGGCGCTGGCGGGTACGATGATCTCGCTGCCGAACGGCCGCTTCGTCCGTCTGTCGGAACTCGGCAAGGTGATCGACACCTATGAGGAGCCGAAGTCGTTCTCCCGCTTCAACGGGCAGCCGGGCGTCACCTTCGCCGTGTTCCGCGCCAAGGGGGCGAGCGAAGTGTCGGTCGCGGAAACCGTCGGCAAGACGCTCGATGAAATCCGCGCGAAGCATCCGGATGTCTCCATCGAGATGGTGGACGATTCGGTCTACTTCACCTACGGCAACTACGAAGCGGCGATTCATACGCTGATCGAGGGCGCCGTGCTCGCCGTCATCGTGGTTATGCTGTTCCTGCGCAACTGGCGCGCGACCTTGATCTCGGCGGTCGCACTGCCGCTCTCAGCCATCCCCACCTTCTGGGTGATGGAACTGCTCGGCTTCTCGCTGAACCTCGTCAGCTTCCTGGCGATGACGCTCGCGACGGGTATTCTCGTCGACGATGCGATCGTGGAGATCGAGAACATCGAGCGTCATATCCGCATGGGCAAGTCGCCTTACCGCGCAGCGATCGAGGCTGCGGACGAGATCGGCCTTGCGGTGATCGCCACCACCTTCACGATCATCGCCGTCTTCGTGCCCGTATCCTTCATGCCTGGCATTCCGGGACAGTACTTCATCCAGTTCGGCCTGACGGTCGCCGTCTCGGTGTTCTTCTCGCTCCTGGTCGCCCGCCTGATCACGCCGGTCATGGCCGCCTATCTGATGAAGCCTTCGGATGTCAGCGGGCATCATGACGATGAAGGCTTCATGATGCGCCAGTACACGCGCCTCGTACGCTTCACCACGAAGCGCTGGTACACGCGCTACTCCACGCTGCTTGCGGCGATCCTGGTCTCGGTCGGTTCCGTGGTCGCGCTGCTCGTCTTCGTCCCGGGCAGCTTCCTGCCGCCGGAAGACAGCTCGCGCGTCAGCCTGTCCATCGAACTGCCGCCGGACGCAATGCTCGCGGATACGGACCGGACCACCACCGAGATCTACAATCGCGTCAAGGATATCGACGGCGTGGAAAACGTCTTCGTACTCGGCGGCGCCTCGCCCAAGGGCGACCTCGAACTGCGACGCGCTGCCGTCACGGTGCTGCTCGAGAAGCTCGATCATTCGCTGATCAACAAGGTCGTCAACGACGTGATCGGCCGCACACCGCTGATCGGCCAATACCTGCCGAAGCTGCCCCCGGCCGGTCGGATCAAGCCGCAATCGGAGATCGAGAAGGAAATCTTCGCCCGATTGCGATCGATTCCCGATGTCCGCGTCACCAAGCTGAACGATCGCGGCGAGCGTGATCTGTCGTTCAACCTGCTTTCCAGCAACGAGGCGGATCTCGACGAGGCGGTCGCCACCCTGGAAGCGGATCTGCGCCGAGATCCGCTGCTTGCCAACGTTAGCCCCGAGGGAGCGCTGCCCCGACCGGAACTGCAGATCCGGCCGCGCGACGAGCAGATGTCGCGCCTTGGCATCACGACGGCGCAGATCTCCGAGGTGATCCGCATCGCCACGATCGGCGATATCGACGCGCAGTTGACGAAGATTGCGCTCGATGGGCGCCTGATCCCGATCCGGGTGCAGCTCGACCGTGATTTTCGCACCGACCTGGCGGCGATCCGCAACCTGAAGGTCCAGACGGCATCCGGAGCGACCGTTCCGCTGTCGAGCGTCGCGGACATCAACTATGCGGAAGGGCCGAGTTCCATCAAGCGCTACGACCGCTACCGCGTCGTCAAGCTCGGCGCCGACCTGCCCGCCGGCGTGGCGCTCGACACGGCATCGGCCCGCTTCAGGGAAATCGCCGCCGACGCCGATCTGCCTGAAACGGTCCAGTTCCTTGAAAGCGGCGACGCCGAGGTGCAGGCAGAGATGCAGGAGAGCTTCGGCAACGCCATGCTGCTGGGTCTGATGATGGTGCTGGTCGTGCTCATCCTCCTGTTCAAGGATGTGATACAGCCTTTCACCATCCTGTTCTCGCTGCCGCTCGCGATCGGCGGCGTGGCAGCCGCCTTGATCCTGACTCAGAACGCGCTGTCGATGCCGGTGCTGATCGGTATCCTGATGCTGATGGGCATCGTCACCAAGAACGCCATCCTGCTCGTCGACTTCGGTATCGAGATGATGCATCACGGCATGGACCGGACGCTCGCCATGATCGAGGCCGGACGGAAGCGGGCTCGTCCGATCGTCATGACCTCGATCGCCATGTCCGCGGGCATGCTGCCCTCGGCGCTGGGCGTCGGCGAAGGCGGTTCCTTCCGTGCACCGATGGCGATCGCCGTCATCGGAGGCATCATCGTTTCGACGGTCCTGAGCCTCGTCGTGGTTCCGTCCTTCTTCCTGATCATGGACGACCTGTCGCGTCTCCTCGCCTGGGCTTTCGGCCGCTTCATCGGCAAGAAGGACGAGGAGGAACTGCCGCTCGACCAGGAGGCGCTGAGCAAGCTTGCCGCCGAACAGGGCAGCACGATCGAGAGCCTCGAAGAGCGCATCAAGGCGCTCGAAGACGAGAAGCGCCGCAAGTCCGACGGCAAGGTCATCAGCCATCCGGCGCTGGCCGCGGAATAGGACGAGAGCTGCGCCGGGGTGCTGCTCAGAGCGGGTCGACCCGGTCTAAAAACAACGTGATCTAAGGCCTGTTGAGATTCGGGATACCTGCGGCGGCTTGTTTGATTTCCTCATCCCTGTGCCCGTCACAGGGATCCAGCCAGACCAAGTCCTTGGGCTGAAAGAACTCTTCCCGCGCCGCAGACGCGGCGCTGCTGGATCTCTGTGACAAGCACAGAGATGAGGAGGAGGAGAAGCGCCATCATCCATCTCGCAGCAAATCACGTTCATGTTTTTAGGCCGACCGACCTAAACATCGTGATCTAGAGCCCCCCGTGCACCGTCAGGAACTCTACGATCCGCTCCACCCCGTCGCCGCGTTTCATATCCGAGAACACGAACGGCTTTTCGGCTCGCATCCGGGCCGCGTCGCGTTCCATGACCCCGAGGTCGGCACCGACGTAAGGGGCGAGATCCTTCTTGTTGATCACCAGCAGATCGGACCTGGTGATGCCCGGTCCGCCCTTGCGCGGAATTTCCTCGCCCTGGCAGACCGAGATCACATAAATCGTAAGATCCGCGAGATCGGGCGAGAAGGTCGCTGCCAGATTGTCCCCTCCCGACTCGATGAAGACGACATCGAGATCGGGAATGCGGCGGTTGAGATCGGCGATCGCCTGAAGATTGATCGATGCATCTTCGCGGATCGCCGTGTGGGGGCATCCGCCCGTCTCGACTCCGACGATCCGCTCCGAAGGCAAGGCCTGCATGCGCACCAGCGCCTCGGCATCTTCCTTGGTGTAGATGTCGTTCGTGACCACCGCGACGGAATATTTCTCCCGCATGGCTTTGCAGAGCTTGTCGGTGAGCGCCGTCTTTCCGGATCCGACCGGACCGCCGATACCGACGCGCAGAGGACCGTTTTTCGATGGCATCTTTTCTATCCTTTCGAAGTCCGTCCGTTGTTCCGTTAAGTGCGGAACAATCGTGAATGCAATATCTCGTGTCTCAGCGAGGCAATGTCGGCGATGATCGTCGCGGCGCCAAGATCATCGAGCGAGGCGCGCGCGGCGCGCGTTGCCACCGCCCCTATCGTTTTCTCCATTCGCGCAAGCATGCCGACCCCGTCGCGCTGGCCGGTAACGCCGCAGCGGATGGCCACCGACACCGCGTTCGATATGGTGGCGTTGAGAAAGGCGGCGAGCGCCGCTTCGAGGCCGGTGCGGTGCGCTCCGGCGACCGCGCCGACCGCCACCGGATAGGCGGCCCTCGCGCCAGGGAATTCGAGCGACGCGTGCGGCCAGTGGCCGGCGGCGGCCAGGAATGCTTCGCCGAGGAGCATGGTTTCCATATGCCGCTCGCGCGATCCGGCCAGCGCTTCGGCCAGTTCCGATGCCGCAATCAACCGCGCGGCATCGTCACATGCACGGTAACCTTCCGCCAGAAGCAGCGCGTCGTTCCACGTCGTGCCGTGATCCAGGAGCGTTTCGCACCAGAACCGCAAATCGTCGACACCGGTGACAAGCCGGTCATGAATCGCCTGCTCCAGACCGCCGGAATAGGAGAAGGAGCCGACCGGAAAGGCGGGCGAGAGCCAGGTAACGAGACGCAGGAGCGCCTGCGTATCGGCATGCTCAGCCATGGCGGTGGTGATCGCCGTGACCGTGTTGGTGATAGGCGCCGTGCAGGGGATGGAAGGGTTCGTTCACTTCATCGACGGTCGCGCCAAGGCCCTCCAGCATCGCGCGAATGACCGGGTCGCGGGCGATCAGAATCCGCCCCTCTTCCACCGCCGCCGGGAGGTGCCGGTTGCCGAGATGCCAGGCAAGCTCCATCAGGTGCAGCGGGTTTCGCGCGCGGATGTCGTAAAGCGCTTCCGCTGCCGCCTTCACCTCGATATGGCCGCCTCCCTCGAGCACCAGAAGATCGCCATCGGCGAGCATCACGGGCTCCTTGAGATCCAGCATCACCACATCGTCGTTTTCGAGGTGCAGGAGCTTGCGGCGCAGATGGCGCTGCTCATGCGTCAGGGTCAAGCGATGAAGCGGCGCCCTTTCGCCGGGACCGGGCGAAAGAACTTCGGTCGAGCGATAGGGCACGTCAGACCACCTCGATCTTTTCCGGATGCACGATCTCGACGCGGGCGCTCGCCAAAAGATTCGCCGCCGCCGTCTGAAAGGCCTTCAGATGCGGTTCGGCGAAATGCGCATCGATAGCCGCCCTGTCCTTCCATGTTTCGACGAACACCAGCGCATCGGAATCCGTGGGCTTGCGATAGAGCTCATAGCTGACGCAACCGGCCTCTTTCAGCGTCGCTTCGATCAGCGGCGTCGTCAGTGCCACGACCTCGTCGCCCTTGCCCGCATGCGCCGTCAGATATGCAATGATGTAAACCATGGATTTCTGCATTCCCCTTACCGGTGAAACGAGGAAACGTGCACGGTTCGCGCCCCCGCATCCGCTCCTCCTGGAAGTCTTCACTGTAGCAAGAAAAAGCCCCGGCACCAGCAAGAAGGCGAAAATCGCGTGGATTTTCAGGAACCTGCTTGCGGCAGCCGGGGCTTTATCGATTCGGTAAAATCGGGATCAGGCGGCGAGCTTCTTGGACTTCAGCGCCGCGAGGATGTTCTGCGGCGAGGAGACGCCGTAGGGATCGCTGTCGCAGTTGTCGGAGTAGCCTTCCTCTTCGAACCACTGCTCGACAACGCCGTTGTTGATGACGGCGGCATAGCGCCAGGAGCGCATGCCGAAGCCGAGATTGTCCTTGGCGACGAGCATGCCCATCTTGCGGGTGAACTCGCCCGAACCGTCCGGAATGAGCTTGACGTTCTCGAGGCCCTGCGATTTGCCCCAGGCGTTCATCACGAAGGCGTCATTGACGGAGACGCAGTAGATCTCGTCGATCCCGAGAGTCCGGAATTCGGAGGTGAGCTTTTCGAAGTCCGGCAGCTGGTAGGTCGAGCAGGTCGGGGTGAAAGCACCCGGCAGCGAAAACAGCACGACGCGCTTGCCGGCGAAATAGTCGTCCGAGGTAACGTCCTGCCAGCGGAACGGATTGGAACCGCCGACGGACTCGTCGCGGACGCGGGTGCGGAAGGTTACAGCGGGAACTTTTCTGCCGAGCATCATCATCTCCTAAGAACTGGCTGCCGGCGGCGCAGTCTTGGGAGGACAGGCGCGCCGGCGGAAAGCGAGAGCACTTCCTAACGAAATTTCCGCTGCAGTGCAGCATCAAAGCGACGGTTGGAGACCTCCCGCATGGCAGCCATGCGACCGATGCATGTCTGTTCGGCTCAGAACAGGAAATACCGCTGCGCCATCGGCAGCACCGTCGCCGGCTCGCAGGTCAGGAGCTCGCCGTCGGCGCGGACCTCGTAGGTTTCCGGGTCGACCTCGATATGCGGCGTCAGGCTGTTGTGGATCATCGACGCCTTGCCGATGCCGCCGCGGGTATTCTGGACAGCGACGAGCTCCTTGGCGACGCCGAGCCTGCCGGCGAGCCCGGCATCGAGCGACGCCTGCGAGACGAAGGTGACCGAGGAGTTGGTCCGGCTCTTTCCATAGGCGCCGAACATCGGCCGGTAGTGGACCGGCTGCGGCGTGGGGATGGAGGCGTTCGGGTCGCCCATGGGTGCTGCGGCGATCGTGCCGCCGAGAAGCACCATGTCGGGCTTCACGCCGAAGAAGGCGGGATTCCAGAGGACCAGATCGGCGCGCTTGCCGACCTCGAGCGAGCCGATCTCATGGCTGAGGCCATGGGCTATCGCCGGGTTGATCGTATATTTGGCGATGTAGCGCTTGACCCGGAAATTGTCGTTGTCGCCGGTCTCCTCCTTGAGCCGTCCGCGCTGGCGCTTCATCTTGTCGGCGGTCTGCCAGGTGCGGATCGCCACCTCGCCGACCCGCCCCATCGCCTGGCTGTCGGAGGAAATGATCGAGAAGGCGCCGATATCGTGGAGGATATCCTCCGCTGCGATCGTCTCCTTGCGGATGCGGCTTTCGGCGAAGGCGATGTCTTCCGGAATGGTGGGCGACAGGTGATGGCATACCATCAGCATGTCGAGATGTTCCGCAAGCGTGTTCACCGTATAGGGCCGCGTCGGATTGGTCGAGGACGGGATGACGTTCGGCTGGCCGCAGATCCTGATGATATCAGGCGCATGCCCGCCGCCGGCGCCTTCCGTGTGGTAGGCGTGGATCGTCCTGCCCTTGATCGCCGCGATCGTATCCTCGACGAAGCCGCTTTCGTTGAGTGTGTCGGTATGGATCATGACCTGCACGTCGTATTCGTCGGCGACGGAGAGGCAGCAGTCGATTGCGGCCGGCGTCGTGCCCCAATCCTCGTGCAGCTTCAGCGAGGTCGCGCCGCCGAGTACCATTTCCACGAGCGCGCCAGGCAGCGACGCATTACCCTTGCCCGCAAAGGCGAGATTCATCGGAAACGCATCGGCCGCTTCGATCATGCGGGCGATGTGCCACGGTCCGGGCGTGCAGGTCGTGGCGAGCGTACCGTGCGCCGGTCCCGTCCCGCCGCCGAGCATGCAGGTCAGGCCGCTCATCAACGCCTCTTCGATCTGCTGCGGGCAGATGAAGTGTATATGGCTGTCCATGCCCCCGGCCGTGACGATCTTGCCCTCGCCGGCGATGACCTCCGTACCCGGGCCGACGATAATGGTGACGCCCGGCTGCATGTCCGGATTGCCGGCCTTGCCTATTGCCGCGATCCGCCCGTCCTTCAGCCCGATATCCGCCTTCACGATCCCCCAATGATCGAGGATAAGCGCATTGGTGATCACCGTGTCGACCGCGCCGCCTTCGCGCGTCACCTGGCTTTGGCCCATGCCGTCACGGATGACCTTGCCGCCCCCGAACTTCACCTCCTCGCCATGCGTGGTGAAATCCTTCTCGACCTCGATGAAGAGCTCGGTGTCGGCGAGGCGCACCTTGTCGCCCACGGTCGGACCGAACATGTTGGCATAGGCCGCGCGCGACATTCTGTAGGACATGGATCAGGCTCCCTGGGGCAAATCTGAAGAGGCAAATGGATGAAGTCGGCGAAGCCGCCCTTGCGCTGCGAGCGCATCGACATAGCGGCGCTCGGCGGCGAATGGGTGCCACTGCCAGCCGATATGGCCGAAGCCGGCAAGCACGACATCGTCGCCGGCTGCGGCAAAGCTCGACACGATGTCGGCAATCACCACCAGACCGCTCGACGGCGCGACGTAAGGCGACGGCGCGAAGCGGGCGAGATCGCGCTCCAGCCGGTCATGCGTCTCGGCCGCGATGACCCGGTGCTTGCGTGCCGTAGCCCGCGCGAAGCTCTCGAAGCCGGCCGTATAGTCGTCGCAGAAATCGTCGAGATCCGGATGGGTCCCGGCAAGTGCTGCCCGCATCGCGGCGAACCTGGCTCCGGAGCGGACGCTCCATAGCTCGCGTGCCTGCCGTACCGCCGCACTCGTCTTCCAGCGCCCGCCGCCGAGCATCGACAGTGCCGGGCGGCCGGTGTTGCAGACGGCGATGATATCGGTCCTGCTGCCGCCCTTCCCGACCGAGCGGCAATCGTTGAAACGGATCACCAGATCGGCTGCATCGATCGTCGCGGCAGCGCCCTCGGGCACGTCACCATTGCCAACGATCATGATGACGCGGCCGCTTTCCAATGATCAATTCTCCGCTGATTCCATGAGTTCCTTGAGCTCGGCGGTGCGCTTGCGTGTCAGCTCTGCGAGGCAACCGGAGACCAGCATGGGTTCCATCGAGCCGCCCCCCGCCTCGAACCCGGCGAGTTCGCATTGGCCGTCGCGATAGCCGATCCAGGCCCGCTGGGCTTTTTTCAGTGCCTCGAGCGCTCCGGCGTAAGCCGCATCAATGTCGCCAAGCTCCTTGTCGGTCGCCTGCATGGCCGCGACCGCAAGGCGGTAGGTCTTGTTCAGCTCCGCATCCGCCGCCCGGTAGTCCTGATCGGCGCAAATGTTGAGATCCATCTGGGTCACGGCCTTCCGGCAATCCGGCTCAGGCTGTTGCGCATCGGCGGAAGCCGTGCAGCACAACAACAGGCTCAAAGCAGGAGCGGCCGCTCTCATAGCTTCCCCATGACCTGCTGGCGGAAGCCGAAAACCTCGCGTTTTCCCGAAAGCGGGATGAGCGTCACCTGCCGTGTCTGTCCCGGCTCGAAGCGGACGGCCGTACCCGCAGGAATGTCGAGCCGCTTGCCGCGCGCGGCGTCACGGTCGAAGATCAGGCCCGGATTGGTCTCGGCGAAATGATAATGGCTACCGACCTGCACCGGTCGGTCCCCGGAGTTGGCAACCTCGATGCTGACGGTTTCGAGGCCCGCATTCAACTCGATCTCACCGGCGGCGGCGATAATCTCACCTGGAATCATGTTCGTTCCCCTCAGGCGGCTCGTTCGGGCGCACAGCCCTGAGGCTTCAGGACGCGCTCCGTCGATGCCGGATATTTCTTCAGCATTGCCGCGGGCCGCACCGGGCGCCGAACCAGTTCGCCGCCGCAATTCGGGCAAGTCCCGCCAAGCTTCGTTTCCGCACAGCCGGCGCAAAAGGTACACTCGAAGGTGCAGATCATCGCATCGCCGCTATCGGGTGGCAGGTCTCGATCGCAGCATTCGCAGTTCGGACGCAGGCTGAGCATGGTGCCTCCTCGTTAACGGATAGGCTCGTGGACGGTGACGAGCTTCGTCCCGTCGGGAAAAGTCGCCTCGACCTGGATGTCGTGGATCATCTCCGCAATGCCCTCCATCACCTGATCGCGGGTGAGAACATGGGCGCCTGCCTCCATCAGCTCGGCGACGGAACGGCCGTCTCGCGCGCCTTCCACGACGAAGTCGGTGATGAGGGCGATCGCCTCGGGATGATTGAGTTTCACGCCCCGCTCGAGCCGCCGGCGCGCGACCATCGCCGCCATGGAAATCAACAGCTTGTCTTTTTCGCGCGGAGTGAGATTCATGCGTCGCCGTCCAGATCGATTGCAGGGATCAGAGAGTCCAGACTTTCGGCACTGACGCGTCTTTACGCAAGTGCGAAATGAGCGGGATGAGGATTTTTCTGAGCGCGAACCCATCGGCCGCAGCAACGCGGGCGACGATCTTGTCGCGACCGCCGACGTCGTAGTGGCTGACGCCGGACAGGGCATGTCCCGCGAGCGCCAAGCGCAGTTTGGAAAGCTGCGACTCGCAGTCCGGCGCGGCATAGACGAGGGTCGCGAAGGCGGCAGCGCCGTCGAGCACCGCTCGCCGGGACGCAAGCGCCGCGATGTCGCCGGCCAAGGCGAGGTTCTCCGCGTGGATCAGCCTGCCGCCGCTTCGAATTCGCCAATTGTCGCGGAAGAGGCCGGCGCGCACCTCCTCGCCCATGGCCTTGCGGCCGATCAGAACGGCCTCCACCGCGAGAAAGGATGCATCGGCGGCGAGGTCGACCTCGAGGCTCCGCGACAGGGCCGACCGATCGAAGAGAATCGTCTCCTGCGGCAGCCAGTCGACGTGAGCGCCGGCGGCGACCGATATGCGCGTCGCAATCTCGGCCGTGCCGGCGGCTGCCTTGTAGACCTTCTCGCAGGCCTGCGTCGTCAGCGTGAGTTTCGTGCCTTTGCCCGCCCTGAACTCCCAGGAAAGCCGGTCACCGCCCGTCACGCCGCCCGACGAATTGATGAGCACGGCCTCCATCGAGGCATCGAAGGTCTTCGGCAGACGGATCTTGGCGCAGCCTTCCTGGTAGAGCTCGGCGATGCGCGTGCGGCCGCCTTCAGCCTTGGCGACGAGCCGCCCCTCTCCCCTCGCCCGCTGCGGTGCGATGATCGCTGCCGGTTCCATGGACGTTTGCCGAAGCTCCCCTGCGGACGGGTCTTCGCCCGAACCGCGTTGCCGAAGTGCCGAGATCACGTCACCCGGTCCGGCGGCTCCAGGCCCGCGAAGAACGCCGTGATGTTGTCGACGACCTTCATCCCCATTGCCGTGCGCGTCTCCTCCGTGGCACTGCCGAGATGCGGCAGCAGCACGACGTTTTCGAGCGCTCGCAGACGGGTGGGAACGTCAGGCTCCGCCTCATAGACATCGAGCCCGGCGCCGCGGATCACGCCCTTCTCAAGGGCCTCGATCAATGCCTCTTCGTCCACGACATCGCCCCGCGCCGTGTTGATGAGATAGGCGCCCGGCTTCATTGCCGCAAGGCCCGCCGCGTTGATCAAATGCCGGTTCTCGCCGCCGCCCGGGCAATGCAGCGATACGAAGTCCGCTGCCTTGAGCACGTCCTCGACCGTATCGAGCTGGCGGGCCCCGAAGCGCGCCGCTTCCTCCGGCGCTACCCTGGAGCGGTTGTAGAAGACGATGTCCATGTCGAAGCCGAAATGGCAGCGCTTCGCCATGGCTTTTCCGATGCGCCCGAAGCCGATGATGCCGAGCGTCTTGCCCGTCACCTTCGTTCCGATCATGTGGGTCGGCCGCCACCCGTCCCAGGCGCTCTCCCTCACCTGCCGCTCGCCTTCCCCGGTCCGGCGCGCGGCGGCGAGGAGCAGCGACACGGCGAGGTCCGCGGTGCAATCGGTCAGAACGCCGGGCGTATTCGTCACCACGATTCCGGCATCCTTGGCAGCTCCGGCGTCGATGTGATTGTAGCCTACGCCGAAATTGCCGAGGATCCGGGTGCGAAGACCTCCGCCCGTGAAAACATCGGCCGGCAGCCGGTCCGAGACGGTCGGCAGCACCGCATCGAAATTGCGCAAGGCGTCTGCGAGCGCGCTCCTGTCGAGCGGCCGGTCCTCCTCGTTGAGGACTGTATCGAACCTTTCGGCCAAAACCCGCTCCACGGCCTGCGGCCAGCGGCGAGTGATAAGAATGCGCGGCTTGGCGGTCATCATTTGTCTCCCGGAATCCTTCCGGATAGTGCATGAAATCGAGCCGATGGGTAGCCGGTCAGATACAAAAAGGGCACCCGGCGGTGCCCTTTTCAGCTGCTTTGCCTGCAGCAATCCCGCTGTCTCAGGACCTTGCGAAGTCGAGCAGGTCCTTGTTGAGCTGGTCCTTGTGGGTGTCCGTGATGCCGTGCGGAGCACCCGGATAAACCTTCAGCTCGGCCTGAGGGACCAGCTTCTTGGAGGCACGCGCGGCCGCATCGATGGGCACGACCTGGTCATCGTCGCCATGGATGATGAGCGTCGGCACATCGAACTTCTTCAAGTCCTCCGTGAAATCCGTCTGCGAAAAGGCGACGATGGAGTCATAGGCGTTCTTGTGACCGGCCGTCATGCCCTGCAGCCAGAAACTGTCGATCATGCCCTGCGAAGGTTTCGCGCCGGGCCGGTTGAAGCCGAAGAACGGGCCCGAGGCGATGTCCCGGTAAAGCTGCGAGCGATCGGCGAGGCTGGCGGCCTGCAGGCCGTCGAACACCTCCTTTGGCAGACCGCCGGGGTTGTCGTCGGTCTTGACCATCAAGGGCGGCACTGCCGAGATCAGTCCTGCCTTGGCGACGCGGGCCGTGCCGTGCCGTCCGATATAACGGGCGACTTCGCCGCCGCCGGTCGAGAAGCCGGCAAGGAAGATATCCTTGAGGTCCAGCGTTTCGATCAGATCGGCGAGATCGTCGGCATAATGGTCCATGTCGTTGCCGTCCCATGGCTGGCTCGAACGGCCGTGGCCGCGGCGGTCATGGGTGACGACCCGAAAGCCGTTATTGGCGAGATAGAAGGCCTGTGCCTCCCAGCTATCCGACGAAAGCGGCCAGCCATGGCTGAGGATGACCACAGGTCCGCCCTTCGGACCCCAGTCCTTGTAGTAGATCTCGACGCCATCACGCGTGATGATCCTGCTGCCGGTTGCTCCCGGGGTCACCGCACCGGCGGGCGGCTCAGCACCACCGGCGACGGCCGGGTTGGCGGCAGAGAGAGCGGCCGCGGCGGTGGCGGCGCCGATTGCGCCTGCCAGAATTTCTCTGCGGGAAACGTCGTTCGTGGTTGTCTTCACCTGAGACTTGGTCATTGGAAATGCTCCTTTCCCTGAAGGCCGGTCAAAATTCACGATCCAACCGCTAACGCAATTTTATATCGACGGCGATTAAATCGTGTGCGATATTTATCGTGCACTCCGTCCGATGTCAATACCTTGCGATTATATCGCGAACGATTTATTTTAGTGGGCACGACAACCGGGACCGAAGCGATGGCGAAGACGA
This sequence comes from Ensifer sp. R1-3, assembly GCF_056739175.1. NCBI lineage: Bacteria > Pseudomonadati > Pseudomonadota > Alphaproteobacteria > Hyphomicrobiales > Rhizobiaceae > Ensifer > Ensifer sp. R1-3. The sequence continues at coordinate 127,717 of NZ_CP096515.1, read as the reverse complement.
ACCTCCCCTCCTCGGAGGACCTCATGAAGCTCGACAACTTCCTGTGCTTTGCGATCTACTCCGCAAATCACGCCTTCACGCGTGTCTACAAGCCGCTCCTCGACGAGCTCGACCTGACCTACCCGCAATACCTCGTGATGGTGGCTCTTTGGGAAAAGGACGACCAGACCGTCGGCAGTCTGGGCGAGAAGCTGTTCCTGGAGTCGAGCACCCTCACTCCCATGCTGAAGCGGCTGGAAGCCATGGGCTACATTTTGCGGACCCGCGACAAGGCCGATGAGCGGCAAGTGCGTGTGCGACTGACCGAGACCGGCCGCGCGCTCAGGGAAAAAGCAAGCCGCGTTCCGATCGGCATTGCCGATGCGACGGGAATGGAGCCGGCAGAGGTCGCCCGGCTGAAACAAGAAATCGCGGCTCTCCGGGCGTCGCTGCTGCGATAAAGTGCGTCATTGAACAGGAAGCGTCGGCTCTCGAATGGAACCTTGATAAACCAGAGTGGTTCACAAACAGTCCTATCGAACCACGGGAGTTACCTAGGTCGGGTCGACCTACATGGCCGTGATCTATTCCAAGAAGTCGAGACGCGGGATGCGGCCGGAAAACCGCACACACTTTTCCTCAGCCCGCTCTAACACTTAGACCCTTCTGATCGTCCGATTTGCTCTTCCAAGCAATCTCGCTGGCTCCAAACAGCAGAAGGCCCGGCGTATGCCGCCGGGCCTTCCAGATTGCCTATGAAAAAGAACTATTCGTTCTGGAAGTAGCTGAACTTGCCGTCGTCACCCTTCTTCCAGGTGTACATGACGTAGTCCGGGCGGGTGATGTCGCCCTTTTCGTCAAAGCCGAGCTCGCCGATTGCCGTCTTGAACGGGCCCTTGGCCTTGATGGCTTCGGCGACCGCCTGCGGATCGGTGTTGCCGGCGGCCTTGGCGCCTTCTGCGATCACCTGAAGGGCCGCATAGGCATAGAGCGTGTAGGCTTCAGGCTCGAAGCCGGCGGCGCGGAACTTCTCGACGAGGTCCTTGGCGGCCGGGCTCTTGCGCGGGTCCGGTGCGAAGGTCATCAGCGTGCCGTCGACCGCATCGCCGGCAATCGAGGCCAGTTCGTTCGAGACGATGCCGTCGCCTGACATCATCGTCGCCTTCAGGCCCTGGTCCTTCATCTGACGCATGATCAGGCCGGCTTCCGTGTGCAGACCGCCGTAATAGACGATCGAGACACCAGCCTGCTTCATCTTGGCGATAAGTGCGGAGAAGTCCTTGTCGCCGGTGTTGATGCCTTCATAGAGCGCCTCGGTGACGCCGGCTTCGTTCATCGACTTCTTGGTTTCGTCGGCAAGGCCCTGACCATAGGGGGTCTTGTCGTGAATGACGGCGACCTTCGCGTCCTTGAAATTGGCCGCGATATAGGCGCCCGCAACGGCGCCCTGCTGGTCGTCACGGCCGCAGGTGCGGAAGGTGTTCCACAGGCCGCGTTCGGTGAACTGCGGGTTGGTCGAGGCTGGCGTCACCTGCAGGATGCCGTTTTCCGCATAGATTTCCGATGCGGGAATCGAGACGCCCGAGTTGAAGTGACCAACGACGAATTTCACGCCATCGGCCACGAATTTCTGGGCGACGGAAACACCCTGCTTGGGATCCGAAACGTCGTCGCCGAGTACGACCTTGATCTGTTCCCCATTGATGCCGCCTGCAGCATTGATGTCCTCGGCCGCCTGTTCTGCACCTTTCTGGAGCTGCGCGCCGAAGGCGGCGTTCGGACCAGTCAACGGACCACCGACACCGACCAGGATGTCAGCCCACGCGGTGCCGCTGAAGGCGACCATTGCTGTCAGCGCAACGGCCGACAGAAGAGACTTTTTCATCTTGTTACTCCCAATTATTCGAGCGGGTCTCGTTTCATAAGCCTGCGCAATGCCCACCATCATTGCGCCGGTGTTCTTTCGCACCGGCCGCGCGGACCGGCACGCGCTGTTCCCTTATTTTGCCTTCCAGGAGAAAGGCGAGGTTTTTTCATAAAGCCAATAGTACATGCTGGCCATTTGCTTGGTCCGATAGTAACGGAAACCAGCGGTAGCAAACAACAAAAGGACGAGCGTGTCCACGATATAGTATTGCAGGGTGAACATCGTCCCGTTGAAAAGCGCATGATGGATGAAGCGGATGCCCCAGCCCAAAAGCGCGACATAAATCAAGAGCCGCGGAACACCACCCCAGCTTTCCGCGACGCTCTTGCCGGTCCGCCACGCCGTCCAGCCCCCGAGAACGCAGGTGATGAATAAAAACTGCCAGATCGAGGCTTCTTCGTAGAGAATTCCCTGCATCTCACTCAACTCCAGACGCGGCGGATCAATGGCGGCCGCCTTCGAGATAGGCCGCGCGAACCTCCGGATTGGCGAGGAGGTCCTTGCCCGACCCGCTCATCGTCACACGGCCGTTGACCATTACATAGCCTCGATCGGAGAGCTTGAGCGCTCCGAAGGCGTTCTGCTCGACGAGGAACACGGTGAGTCCCTCGTTCTTGTTGAGCACCTTGATCGCTTCGAAGATGCCCTTGACGATCAGCGGCGCAAGCCCGAGCGACGGTTCGTCGAGCAGCAGGAGCTTCGGACGGGCCATCAGCGCACGGCCGATCGACAGCATCTGCTGCTCGCCTCCCGAAAGCGTACCCCCACGCTGCGCCTGCCGCTCCTTGAGCCGCGGGAAAAGCGTGAAGACCTTTTCGACGTCTTCCTTGAAGTGCTTCAGATTGTCGAGGCTCGCACCCATCTGAAGGTTCTCGAGCACCGTCATGCGCGGGAAAATCCGGCGCCCTTCCGGCGACTGGGCAATCCTCAGACGCGCGATCTCATGCGTCGGCAGACGCGTGATGTCCTGGCCGTCGAAGTGAACCGAGCCGGTGCGCGCCTGCGGGCTGCCGCAGATCGTCATCATGAGCGTCGATTTCCCGGCGCCATTGGCGCCGATCAGCGCAACGATCTCGCCGCGATGGACCTCCATGTCGACGCCGTTCAGCGCGCGGATGTTGCCGTAATAGGTCTCGACGCTTCTCACATGCAGCAGGGGCGCAGTCATTGTCCGGGCCCCCCACGCTCGCCCTCGATTTCCTCGATTTCTCCGATCACCTCTTCAACCTCTTCATCCTCGACACCCAGATAGGCCGCAATGACCCTTGGATCGTTCTTCACGAAGTCCGGGTTGCCGTCGGAAATCTTCTGACCGTATTCGAGCACGACGACGTGATCCGATATTTCCATCACCACGGACATATCGTGCTCGATCAACAGGATGGAGGTGCCGGTATCGCGGCGGATCTCCTGCAGCAGCGCATTGAGGGCGAGCGATTCACGCGGATTGAGACCCGCCGCGGGCTCGTCCAGGCAGAGAAGCTCCGGCCCGGTACACATTGCGCGGGCGATCTCGAGCCGCCGCTGAGCGCCATAGGGTAGGTCGCCGGCTGGATCGTCGGCCCGCTCGGTCAGCGATGCCTTTTCGAGCCAGTGCCTGGCGAGCTCGATCGATTCCCTGGATGCCTCGCGATAGGCCGGGAAGCCGAACAGGCCGAGAATGGTATAGCCGGATGCCCGCATCAGCTTGTTGTGCTGGGCAACGAGCAGATTTTCGAGCACCGTCAGGCCCGAGAACATGCGGATGTTCTGGAAGGTCCGAGCCACCTTGGCCTTTTTGGTGATCTCGAAATCCGGCAGCCGTTCCAGAAGGAATTCGGCGCCCGACTTCTGCCGCATGGTGATCATGCCCATCGTCGGTTTGTAGAAACCGGTGATGCAGTTGAACACCGTCGTCTTGCCCGCTCCGTTCGGACCGATCAGCGCGGTGATCTCGCCGCGCTCCGCCTCGAAGGAGAAGTCGTTGATGGCCATGAGACCGCCGAAGCGCATCGACAGGCGTTCAACCTTGAGGATGGGGTCTTTTGTCATGGTGTCGGTCCCAAAGGCCATCAGCCGTGCCCCTCTTTGGTGAAGCTGCCGGAGATTGCCCTGCGTTCGCGCAGGAACGCGGTCGGCTCGCGTGATCCGACGAAGCCGCGCGGCTTCCAGACCATGACGACGACCATGGCGAGGCCGAAGATCAGCATGCGATAGAGTTCCGGCGTGAAGGTCGGTCCGAAGATCATCTTGAGGAAGGTCAGTTCACGCAGGATTTCCGTGCCGCCGATCATGACGACGGCGGCGATGGCGATACCCGTCAGCGAGCCCATGCCGCCGAGAACCACGATGGCGAGGATAACGGCGGATTCCAGGAAGACGAAGGATTCGGGCGAGACGAAGCCCTGACGCACGGCGAAGAACGAACCGGCAAAGCCGCCGAACATCGCCCCCGTCGCAAACGCCGTCAGCTTTGTGGTGACGGTGTTGATACCGAGGGACCGGCAGGCGATCTCGTCTTCCCGCAACGCCTCCCAGGCGCGGCCGATCGGCATCCGGCGCAGCCGGATCGTGACGAAGGCCGTCAGCAGGGCGAGGCCGAGGATCAGATAGAACAGGAAGATCTTGTAATAGGCCGAAGACATCGGCAGGCCCATCATTGCCGCGAAGCCGTCCTTCGTAGCATCGAACTTGATACCGAAGAGCGTCGCCTTGGCGATGCCGGAAACGCCGAACGTGCCTTTCGTGACCTCTGTCCAATTGATCAGCACGAGGCGGATGATCTCGCCGAAAGCGAGCGTCACGATGGCGAGGTAGTCGCCCCTGAGGCGCAGCACCGGAAAGCCGAGGACGACGCCCCAGCAGGCGGCGAGAAGGCCGGCAATCGGCAGCAGCACCCAGAAGGACAGGCCGAAATAGCTGGAGAGCAGCGCGTAGGAATAGGCGCCGACGGCATAGAAGGCCACATAGCCGAGATCGAGCAGTCCGGCGAGACCGACGACGATGTTGAGGCCCCAGGCAAGCATCACGTAGATGAGAATCTGAATGCCGAAATTGTCGACCCATTTCAGCGATCCCTGGACGCCCACGAGCGCGACGATCACCGGTGGGTAGATCAGCAGCAGGATGACCGCGATCTTCGACCAGTTGCGGCTGAAGAACGTCTCCTCCTTCACCACATCGGGCGCGGCCGCCTTCGCCGCCTTGCGCTGCGCCAGCCGCGGCTGGACATAGGCGACCATGAGGAAGCGGCCAACCATGGCGATGGCCACGAAGGTCGCGAGCAGGCCCCAGCGCTGCGTGAGGATGAGTTCGTTGCGGATGTTCTGGTCGGTCTTGAGGCCGACGAAGAGCACGAACATGCCGAGCGTGATGAGGCCCGCAAAGACAGCCTCGCGGAGCGCCCGCGCCGTCAGCTCGCTGCCGGCGCTTGCGGTTGTGGATGCGACATTTGCCATGGAACTATACCTTCTCGACTTCCGGTCGTCCGAGAATACCTGACGGCTTGAAGATCAGGACGATCGCGAGAATCGAGAAGGTCGCGACATCCTTGTAGTCGATGGTGAAGTAGGCGGACCACAGCGACTCGATGAGGCCGATCAGCAAGCCGCCGAGCACGGCACCGGGAAGCGAGCCGATCCCACCGAGAACGGCAGCGGTAAACGCCTTGACACCCGGAGCGAAACCGTCGGTGAACACGACCACGCCGTAATACATCAGGTACATCGTCCCGGCGACGGCGGCGAGTGCGGCTCCCATGATGAAGGTCACCGAGATCGTCCGATCGACATCGACACCGAGCAAGGCTGCCATCTTGCGGTCCTGTTCGGTCGCACGCTGGGCTCGTCCGAGCGGAGTTCGGTTGACGATGTACCAGAAGACCGAAAGCAGGATTGCCGTGATGACGACGATGATGATCTGCTTCAGCGAAACCGAGATACCGAACAGGTCATAGACCGAGGAGACCAGCGGCGGGATCGGCTTGTTCCGCGGACCCTGCGTCACCTGAATGAAGTTCGACAGCACGATCGACATGCCGATCGCCGTGATCAGCGGCGCCAGACGGAAGGAGCCGCGAAGCGGGCGATAGGCCACGCGCTCGATGGTCCAGTTCCAAAGCGCAGCCGTCAGCATACCGACGACCATCATGATCAAAAGCGCCAGTACAACCGGCACGCCGGCAATAAATGTCGTGAGAAGCAAGAAGACGATCAATGCGGCAAAGCCGCCAAGCATGAAAATATCGCCGTGGGCGAAGTTGATCATGCCGATGATGCCGTAGACCATGGTATAACCGATCGCGATCATACCATAAATAGACCCAAGCGTCAGCCCGTTGACGAGCTGCTGGACAAAATACTCCATCAATCTTCCCCTGGACCGGATCCTGTCGGTCCGATCTCTTGTTTTTTAATACTCGTTTTCGAGCATGCTCTAAGCCCGATTTCATACCGCTTTCAAATGAAAATGAAAGCTAAAAAATGCGCCACCACCAAATTGTTCCGCGATAAAATCGATTTGACACTTTTGGAGCCAGAAAAATGAAAATTTCAGCAGCATTCGCTTGCGAAATAGCCAACTTCGGCAGCAAAGGGCTGAAAGCGGCAATGAAGTGAGGCGCGTTACTTGGTGGGAAGCCCCGGGCCCGCCGCGGCAAGTGACCCGCGCAGCAATTCAAGTGCTACAGTGGCCGTTGCCCGTCTGATAAGAGGCGAGGCGCTCCAAAGCGAATCGCCTCGACCGCAAGAACAGGAAGCAATGCTGGACATACTGGAAACATCGGCACTCGCCGCCGGACAAGCCATCCTGGAAATTTACCGTGCCGGTCCGGCTGTCACCTACAAGGCTGACGCCTCGCCCGTGACCGATGCGGACCATCGTGCCGAGCGGATCATCCTTGCCGATCTGGCGGCCGCCTTTCCGGATATTCCGGTCGTCGCGGAGGAGGAGGTCGCCGCAGGTCGCGTTCCCGATATCGCCGGAAAGCGGTTCTTCCTCGTCGACCCGCTGGACGGCACGAAGGAATTCGTCGAACGCAACAGCCATTTCACCGTGAATATCGGGCTCGTAGAAAACGGTGCACCCGTCGTCGGTGTCGTCTATGCACCGGCTCTCGGCCTCATCTATTCGGCGGCCGCCGGCATGGCGAAGAAGGCGGTGGTCGAGGATGGACAGGTCACGGGCGAATGGACCACCATCGGCTGCCGCCGTTGCGGCGACCGGCCGATGGCGCTTACCAGCCGCTGGCACAACAGCCCCGAGACGATCTCCTTCCTCACCAATCAGGGCATCAGCGATCATGAGGCCGTCGGCTCATCGCTGAAGTTTTGCCTGCTGGCCGAAGGCATTGCGGACATCTATCCGCGCTTCAGCCGGACGATGGAGTGGGACACCGCGGCGGGCGACGCGATCCTGAGGTCGGCAGGCGGTGAAACACTGACGATGGGGGGCAATCCGCTTGGCTACGGCAAGCGCAATCAATCGGATGACAGCGACTTCGCCAATCCCTGGTTCATCTCGCGCGGCAGGGCGTGACCCGCAACCGCGGTCACATGTCTCTCGAAGGGGCGGCCGTGGCGATGAGGCTGCCGAGCGTTCCCTCGCTGAAGGGTTTGTCGATCCTCGGGACATCGCGAAGATGGCTGGGCAGCGCCAACAGTTCCCCGTAGCCGCTGGTGAAGCCGAAGCTTATACCCCGTGCCATCAGCGCATCGGCAACGGCAAAGCTCGTGTCATCCCCCAGGTTGATGTCGAGAATTGCGAAATCGTACGTATGATCCGCGATGAGTTCCATCGCCTTTGACTTGGTGGTGGCGACGTCAACGCTCGTCACCCCGAGAGCGACGAGCATCTCCTCCATGTCCAGTGCGATAAGGAAATTATCCTCGAGGACGAGGACTGACTTGATGGCCGGCGGAACCTGACTGACTGGCATTATATCTGCATCCTCGGTCTCCTCGATTTTCGAGACCTCAAAGAAGCGGCTAATAGAACACCCGGTAGGCCGGGCGCATTTAAAAAAGACATGTTGTACGTAATTTGACGCATGAAGCTTCGCATCAAATCAGCGGCCGCTTCGGCTCGCTCAATCCGTCCCAGCCTGCAAGCGCAAGCAAGCCGTCGATGTCGTGGACGTCGCAGCCCTTCTCGGCCCAGCGCAGGAGACCCCTGGCGGCCAGCTTCTTCAGCGTCTTGTTGGTGTGGACGATCGAGAGGCCGAGCGTGTCGGCAACATGTTGCTGCGTGACGGGAATAACGCTCCAACCGCTGCTGAAGAGTTCCAGCGTGGCGGCCCTCTGGTAGAGAAAGGCGATGAGGTAGGCTGCCCGCTCCACAGCGGAGCGGCGGCCGATGCTCAACAGATTCTCGTCCAGCATCCTCTCCTCGCGCGCTGCGATCCAGGTCAGGTCATAGGCGAGGTCGGGGTGCTCCCTGTACAGTTCTGCGAGCCTGTCGCGCTGGAAGACGCAGAGAACGACCGGCGAAAGCGCCTCGATCGAATGCTGCATCTCGCCCATGAGAGTGCCTTGCAGCCCGACGATATCGCCCGGCATCACATAGTTCAGGATCTGTCGCCGGCCGTCATCGAGCATCTTGTAGCGAAAGCCCCATCCGGAAAGTACCGTGAAGAGATGTTCGCTTTGCTCCCCTTCTGCGAGTATCGTCGCGCTCGCGCCGAAGGCGAGTTCGCCTATCTTGAAGTGGGAGACGAATGCAAGTTCTTCCGCCTTGAACGGGCGGAACAGCGGAAGCGGGCGCAAGGGACAGTCCCTGCAGGGCGTGCCTTTGGTGAATTTTCCTTCGGTTATCATGAAGTATCTCGAGGCCCGGCGGACCGGAGCGGATGGGGGCGGACTTCACAAGGTAGCATGGCGCAAAAGAACGACAAGGTCGAAGACGAAAGCTGGTGAACACCGCCTCGCATCATGGACTTGCCCGCGGCCAGACCCTATGTCTGCCTCTACCCGTTGTTGGAGCGGATTGGAAGAACGCGCGCGGTTTCCGCCCGCATCCCGCTCTGACATATTGGAGTCGATCAGGTCCGTGACTTAGGCTGGGGACCGACCTGAATTCATGAACATGATCTAGCAGGATTGAAGCCCATGTTGTCCTACTCCGCTATCGACAAGAACAACGTCGCCGTCGTGACCGGCGCCGCCTCGGGCATCGGCCTTGCCTCGGCACGGCGCTTCGCCAGCCTCGGAATGAAGGTCGTGCTCGCGGATCTCGGCGGTGAGAAGTTGCAGGCAGCGGCAGCCGAGGTAGCGAAGGCGGCTCCGGGCGGTTCCGGCGATGTCGCCGCGATCGAGACCGACGTGTCGCTGGCGGACGACCTCGTGGCCCTCGCGCGCGCGACGCGCGAGCGCTTCGGCCACGTCCATGTGCTGATGAACAATGCCGGCGTCCAGCCAGGCAGTTCCCTCTTCGGCCCGCTCGAAAATTGGGAAGCTGTGATCGGCGTCAATCTCTGGGGCGTCATCAACGGTTCGCGCATCTTTGCCCCGGCCATGATTGCCCACGGGCAGCCGGCGCTCATCATCAACACGGGTTCGAAACAGGGCATCACCACGCCGCCCGGCGATCCCGCCTATAACCTTTCGAAAGCGGGCGTGAAGGTCTTCACCGAGGCCCTGCAGCACGAACTGCGCAATACCGAGGACTGCAAGGTCAATGCGCATCTGCTGATCCCCGGTTTCGTCTACACGTCCCTCACCGCGCAAGGGCGCACGGAAAAGCCGGCCGGCGCCTGGACGCCGGAACAGACGGTGGACTTCATGATGGAGGGCCTTGCCCGCGGCGACTTCTATATCCTTTGCCCCGACAACGAGGTCGCGCGTCCGACGGATGAAAAGCGGATCCTTTGGGCAGCGGGAGACATCGTCGAGAACCGGCCGCCGCTTTCACGCTGGCACCCGGACTACGGCGAGGCCTTCCAGTCGTTTCTCGCCGGGACGACGGCAGGGAGGACCAAACCGTGACGAGCGGCATTCATCACATCACCCTGATCGCCCGCAAGGTACAGGCCAATGTCGATTTCTATGTCGGCTTCCTGGGGCTGCACCTCGTCAAGCGGACCGGCGGCTACGAAGATCCCAATCAGTTGCATCTCTTCTACGGCGACGCCGCGGGCTCGCCGGGCTCTCTCGTGAGTTTCCTGGTCTGGGAGGACGGCTCTCCGGGCCGGGTCGGCCACGGCCAGCCAAGCGAGATCGCCTTCGCCATTCCGCCCGAAAGCATCGGCTACTGGATGACGCGGGCGCTGAAGTTCAATATCCAGGCGACCGGCCCTTCGCAGGAATTCGGCGAACCGGTCCTGCGTCTGAAGGATCCGGACGGCGTGATCGTCAAGCTGGTGGGAACGAACGCGCTTGCGGAGCCCGCGCCCTGGGCGGGCCGGGACATCCCCGAAACGGACTCCATCCGCCGCTTACGCGGCGCAACGGTGCTCACGGAAATACCCAAAGACACGGCGCACTTCCTTCAAAACCACTTCGGCTACACCGAGACGGGAGCGACGGAGAGCATCCGCCGCCTCACTTCCTCGTCCGGGGACGTGATCGATGTCCGCGATGCCGGCGGCTTCTGGAGTGCCGCCCCCGGCACCGGCACGATCGACCACATCGCCTTCCGCGCCCCGGATGAGGCGACCGTGCTTGCGGTGAGAGCCGATCTCGAGCAGGAGCACGCCGGCGCCACCAATGCGCATGACCGGAAATATTTCTTCTCGCTCTATGTGCGCGAGCCTGGCGGTGCGCTCTGCGAGCTCGCTACGGACGGGCCCGGCTTTACCGTAGACGAAGCTCCGGATGCTCTCGGCACGACGCTGTTCCTGCCCCCGCATCTGGCGAGCGACCCCACGGCAACGCTGGTCAGGCTGCCGCAATTTGCGCTGCCCGGCGAACCCAGGGTGCCGCAGCGCGACCTTCCTTTCATCCATCGGTTCCACCGCCCGGAGAAGGCGAACGATCGCACCTTCGTGCTGCTGCACGGCAGCGGCGGCAACGAAATCGATATGCTGCCCTTCGGCCATCAGCTCGATCCGCATGCGACTCTCCTGGGCGTGCGCGGCCGCAGCGCCGAGGAAGGCTTCCCGCGTTGGTTCCGGCGCTTTTCGATGACGAAATTCGACCAGCAGGATATTCGCTCGGAAGCGGAAGCCTTTGCCGCCTTCGTCGAGGGCGCGCGCGAGAGCTACGGCCTCGACCCGGAGAAGACCGTGTTCATCGGCTACTCCAACGGCGCCAACCTGCTCGCCGCCGTGCTGCTTCTCCACCCCGGCATCGTCAGGAACGCCGTGATGATGCGCGCAATGGCGGCGCTCGAAAGCGCGCCCGAACCGGACCTTGCCGGCACAAGAGTGCTGATGCTCACCGGCAAGGACGATCCCTACGGCAAACACGCACCGGAACTGAAGACGGCGCTCAGGGCCAGCGGAGCCGATTTCGAGGAAGTCGACCTCGATACCGGTCACGGAATAGGCGTCGAAGACATCGCCGTCATCCGGCCCTGGCTCGCGGAATCCGGCTTCTGAGCGTCATGCCTTCCCGGCGACATGGTCGGCGAAGGCCTGTACGAAGCCGCGCAGCCTCTCCAGGGTCTGATCGTCCTTCAGTTGTCCGTCGCCGTCGAACAACGTGTTGGCTTTCGGCACCATCAGCCGCTTGCCCGACCACATTTCGGCGCCGAGCGTCCGCATCACCGACAGCCAGGCGTTTTGGCTGAGAATGGTCCCGAAGCTTCCCGAAGATGCGCCGGCGAGCGCGAACGGCCGGCCGCCGAAGACCTTCTTTATGTCGGCTGGCGGGCGGCTCAGCCAGTCGATTGCATTCTTGAAAACGCCCGGGACCGAATTGTTGTATTCCGGTGTAAAGAGAATGACGCCGTCCGCCGCGACGATCTTCTGCTTCAGCGCCTCCGCAGCGGCTGGAACGCCGCTTTCGGCCTCCACGTCTCCGTCATATAGCGGAATGCCATGCAAGGTCGCGGTCTCGAATTCGACCCCGTCCGGCGCGACCGCCTGTGCGGCTTTGAGCAATGCAGTGTTGAAGGAGGTCTTCCGCAGACTGCCCGATATGCCGAGAAGCTTGGTCATGAACGACAATTTCCTTTCGCTGGCGCGATGCCGCGCAAATCCCGCGTCAGTCGAAAAACTAGCGGGCTCGCGGCAAAAGGAAAGCCGGAATCGCTTCCGGCTCTCCATGTCTCGGCCCGACGAGAGCGGCAGCCGTTACTTGAGAGGCTTCAGTCTCGCTTCGATCTGCGCCCGCTTCGGTTCGAGGAACGGCGGCAGCGACAGGCTTTCGCCGAGGGTTTCCATCGGCTCGTCGACGGCGAAGCCGGGTCCGTCGGTGGCGATCTCGAAAAGGATCCCGTTCGGCTCGCGGAAGTAGAGCGAACGGAAGTAGAAGCGCTCGACCTCGCCGCTCGACGGCAGGCGGAACTCGCCGAGCCGCTCCGTCCACTGGTGCAGCGCTTCGACATCCGGCGCCCGGAAGGCCACGTGGTGGACGGCGCCCGCCCCCTGGCGAGCAGCCGGCAGGTCGGGCTGGACCGCCACATGCAGTTCGGCCGCCGGCCCGCCGTCGCCCATCGAGAAGACACGCACCTCTCCGACACCATCCGGCGACGGATAGCTCCGCAGTTCGGCCATGTTCATGACACGAGTCAGCACGAGCGCGGTGTTGCTGATGTCCGGCACGCTGATGGTGATCGGGCCAAGGCCCTTGATCTGATGCTCGGACGGAACCGGGCTCCTTTCCCATGGGTGGGACGGCGCCAATCCGCCGTCGTCGACGAGCCGGAAGCGCTGGCCCTCGCCGTCCTCGAAATCGAGGGAGATGCGGCCGTCGATTTCGGCCACCTCACCGGAAGCGACCTCCAACTCATCGAAACGGCTCTTCCACCACCGCACGGTTTCGGCGCTGCCGACCCGAAGCCCGGTCCGCGAGATGCTGTGCGTGCCGCGTCCTTCGGGTCCGACCGGCCAGTCGAAGAAGGTCAGATCCGTGCCGGGGGTCGCCTGCCCGTCGGCATAGAAGAGATGATAGGCCGTGGTGTCGTCCTGGTTGACGGTCTTCTTGACCAGGCGGAGACCCAGCGTCCCCGTGTAGAAGCGCAGGTTCTCCGGCGCATTGGCGGTTATCGCGGTCAGATGGTGGATACCAGTCAGTTGCAAGCTCATGATTGCCTCCTAATCGCTATGCTGCATCGCCTTTTGCGTCAGACGCGCGGGCCTGCAGAGCGGGCATTTCCGTTGAGCACAATATCGATCCGGCCGAGCGTTTCCAAAAGAGGGGACGACGCGAACAGATTGTTCTCCGATTGAGAACGATCTGGCAGATCAGTCGTGTTTCAAGTCCATGAGATAGGTATTCTCCGCTCGCGAAATGGCAAATGCCTGGGGGTCGATTTCGGCGATGATCAGGGTTTCATCCGAGGAACCTGCCTTTGCCAGTGCCTGGCCATCCGGTGACGCTATCAGCGAGAGGCCCGCAAAGGAGAACATGTCGTCCGAACCGCAGTGATTGACATAGGCGACGAAGAGCTGGTTCTCGAAGGCGCGCGTCCGGATCATGTGGTCGGTGATGAAAGTCCCGGACCATCCGGCCGGGAGGGCCGTCGGCACCAGCACCGCATCGGCACCCGCAAGCGCCAGGCGACGGACGTTTTCGGGGAATTCGACATCGTAGCAGATCAGCATGCCGCAAGTGACGCCACGATGTTTGAACAGGCGCGTCGAGGGCTCCGCCGGCGTGAAGAGCGAGCGCTCGTAATCGCCATAGAGATGCGACTTCCGATAGACAACCGGGACGGCATCGCCATCGACATGGACGGCGCTGTTGTAGACGGCGTCCGCTCCCTGCTCTGCGAATCCGGCCACAATGGCGATGCCGGTTTTGAGCGAGATGCGCCCAAGTTCTCGAACGATCCGCCCATCCGCCGGCTCCGCGAGCCTGCGAATGGCTTCCCCCGCGCCGTAGCCGGTGATTGCGAGCTCGGGGGCGACGAGCAGGCTCGCACCCTCGCCGGAAGCCCCGATCGCCGCCCGCTCGATGCGGGCGAGATTGGCGGCCACGTCGCCGCCAATGCTCTTCATCTGCAGGGCAGCGAGCTTCATCATTTTCCGTCCGACGACATGGCGCCGAGCAGCTTCGGCAGGTCTCCGAAGCGGGCGACGAGGCTGAAGATGACCGCGGCCGTCGTGACGAAGAGGATCGTCACCGAGGCCATGGTCGGCGTATAGCCGTAGCGAAGCGCGTTGAAGATCTTGATCGGCAGCGTCTCCATCGTGAAGCCGACGGTCATGTAGGCAACGATATACTCATTGAGCGACAGCACGAAGGCGAAGGCATAGCCCGAAACGATATAGGGCAGGATCAACGGCAGAACGACAGTGCGGAAGACCGTGCGGTCATCCGCGCCCATCGTCGAGGCCGCCTCGACCAGCGACCGATCGATCGAGGTGAAGCCGAGAGACAGCGTGACCAGCGGCAGTGTCACGAAGAAGATCGCGTGGCTGACGACGGCGGTCCAGGGCTGGCCGTAAAAGCCGGCCGTCGCCCAGAAGGTGAGCAGACCGAGCGCCGTAATGACCGGCGGCAGCGTGAAGGGCGCGACCCCCAGAAGCTGGAAGATGTTCGCCCATGGCGCGACGCGCCGCCACAGGAACCAGGCGAGCGGCAGCGCGATCGCGACCGCAAGTGCGGCGGAAAGGAGCGCGAGCGTCACCGACGCGACAAGCGCGCTGCGCCATTCGGGGTTCAGGAAGATTTCCCCGTACCAGGATGTGGAAAATCCTTGCGGGGGAAAGGCGAGCGTCTGCTTGGCGTTGACCGATACGCCGGCGACGACGATCAGCGGCAAAGCGAGAAAGAGCCCGATCAGGGAGAAGTAGACCTTGCGGAAAATGGTGCTCATGCGGCCTCTCCCTTCCGTCCTGCGATGACGGTTAACGCCACCAGCCCAAGCGTCACCAGGACGAGGAACACCGCCATCGCCGCGGCGAAGGGCATGTTGGACTGATAGATCGCCTGATCGGTGATGAGCACCGACAGCGTCCAGTGCTGCGGCCGGCCGAGAAGTTGCGGCAGGAGATAGGAGCCGAGCGCGAAGATGAAGACCATGATGAGCGTGGCGGTGATCGTGTTTCTCAGCGCCGGAACGACAACGGTGAAGAAGGCCCTGAGCGGCGAGGCACCGAGCGTGCGGGCCGCTTCCGTCAGCGTCGGGTCGAGGCGCACGAGCGCGGGGAAAAGCACGAGCACGGTATAGGGGAAGGCCTGATAGACCATGCCGGTCAGCACAGCGGCAAAACTCGGCGTGAGCGCCTTCGCCTCACCCATGAGCCCGAGCGCCACGAGGATGTTGGTGATGCCGGCCGTGCGTGAGAATAGGGTGGACCAGGCAAAACCGATGATGACTTCGGAGAGAGAAAGCACGGAGAGCAGTGCGACGAGCCACACCACCTGCACCCGGCGCGCCATACGCGTGAGCAGATAGGTGAAGGGCAGCGCCAAAACGACGCAGCACGCGGCGACCGCGATCGCCAGCATCAGGGAAAAGCCGAGCACGCCGCCGAAGAAGGCCGAGAGGAAGCGGGCATAATTGTCGTAAACGAAGGCCGGCGTATAGAAGCCGCCCTGCTGGCGCTGAAAGAAACTGACTGCGATCATCGTGCCGAAGGGCACCACGAAGAAGATCGTCAGCATCCCCGCGGGGAAGAGGATCGGCAGGTAGTCGCCGAGGGTCCGGGGCGGTTCGCGTCTCATCTGGCGAGCACCACACAGACATCGGGTGTGAGAGCGACGCCGACCTGTTGGCCGACCGTCACCTGCGGCCGGGCGCGCGGCGTCGAGACCGCTACGATCTGCCGGCCGGCGACATCGACGAATGTCTCGATCGTGCCCCCGAGATCGCGCACGAAGGTCACCGTGCCGGAAAGCGCTCCGGCACCCGGCGCGGTCAGGTGCACGTCTTCCGGGCGGATCGAAAGCATCGCCTTCGCCGCACCCGGCGGCAACTGCAGGCCCGGCACCGGCTGACCGAGCACCGTCACGCGGCCCGAAGTGTCCGCCTCCGCTTCGATCAGATTCGTCTGTCCGATGAAGTCGGCGACGAAGCTGTCGGCCGGCCGGCGGTAGATCTCGATCGGCGAGGCAGCCTGCCGGATCTCGCCGCCGTTCATGACCACGACCGTATCGGCCATGGTCATCGCCTCGCGCTGGTCGTGGGTGACGACGATGGTGGTGATGCCGAGCTTCTGCTGCAACTGCCTGAGCTCGACCTGCATCGCCTCGCGCAGCTTGGCATCGAGCGCCGACAGGGGTTCGTCGAGCAGGAAGAGCTTCGGCGAGATCGCCAGCGCCCGGGCTATCGCCACGCGCTGGCGCTGGCCGCCGGAGAGCTTCGAGACCGGCCGGTCGGCATAGCCCGACAGGTGGATCATCGAAAGCAGCTCGTCGACCCGTTTCTTCTGGTCTTCCTTCGGCGCGCCGCGGATGCGCAGCGGATAGGCGATATTCTCGCCGACGGTCAGGTGGGGGAACAGCGCCAGCGACTGGAACACCATGCCGAGATTGCGCTTATGCGTCGGAACCCGGGTGATGTCCTCGCCGTCGAGCCCTATGGAACCCGAGGTCGGCAGGTCCAGACCCGCGATCATGCGCAGGAGCGTGGTCTTGCCGCAGCCCGACGGCCCGAGCATGCAGACGAAGGTGCCGTGCGGCACCGTCAGGTCGACATCGTTGACGGCCCTGAACGACCCGAATTCCTTGACGACGTTTTGAAGGGCAAGTCCCGACATATGTTCCCCGTTTCGCGCGTCATACGCGGATGTCACCGGCCACGTCAGACGCGCTGCCTCGGCGACATTTTGAAAAATTCAACATCAGCTTATCCCTAAACCGCTTCCGGTTTAAGGTCCGTGCAATTGGCTGCGCCGCCCCGGGGATACCGAGGCGGCGGCTCGTGGCCGGCCTCAGCCGACGATCAGTTCCGTCCACTTCTGGTTCAGCCAATCCGACTTGGTCTGGTAGAGATCGTAGCGCGGAACGATCGGCTCGATGTCCGAAGAGACGGCGGCGAATTCCTTATCCGTCAGATCGGTGGACTCGCGCTTGACCGTCGGCGAGGTGCCGACCTTGCGCGAGAGCGTCGCCTGGACCGCAGGCTGGCACATGTAATCGATGAAGATGTGGGCTTCCTCGACCTTCTGCGAAGCGCGCGAAAGCGCCCAGCAGCCGGAATCCTGGATGCCGCCCTCCTTCGGGAAGGTGGAACGCACCGGATGACCATCCGCCGCGGCGAGCCCGGTCACGTCGTGATAATATTGCCCCATCGGGATTTCGCCCGACTTCAGCGCCTGTTCGAACTGGGCTTCGTCGCGGTACCAGAGACGGACGTTCGGCTTCACTTCGGCGAGCTTCTCGAAGGTCTTGAGGATCCCCTCTTCGGTGTCGAGCGCATTGGTGCCGCCCATGAAGGTCTTGGCCGTCACTTCGAGCAGGAAGGAGTTGGAGACCAGTGCCAGGAGGCCGAGCTTGTCGGCATTCGCCGGATCCCAGAAGGCCTGCCAGGAGGTCGGCGCCTCCTTGTAGACGTCGGTGTTGGTCACCAGCGTGATGTACCAGGAAACGGCGCCGATGCCGGCGATGCGGCCGTCCGGATATTTGTTGACGAAGCGGTCGAGCAGGTTCGAGCCGTTCTTGATCTTCGCCATGTCGATCGGCGTCCAGAGGTCGGTCGCCTGCCCTTTGAGCATCGCCACCTGAGACATCATGGAAACGTCGGCGGGCGCCTGGCCGGCGCGCGCAGCCTGTTCGAGCTGGACGAGCCATGCCTCGCCGGTGGGCTCGGCGACGGATTCGATCGCGATGCCGGTTGCCTTGGTGAATTCGGGGAAGATGTTCTTGTCGAAGGAGTCCTTGAAGTAGCCGCCATAGACGCCGACCTTCAGCGACTTGTCCTGCGCCCTCAGCACTGCCGGCATCGCCAGCATCGACGCGCCGGCAAGCCCCGCACCGAGCAGCGTGCGGCGCTTGATGGAATTGATGATCATCGCATGTCTCCTTTGTTTTTTGGCGGCTTGCGCCGCGTTCCCTTGTTCTAGTTGATTCCTTGCGCACTTTGTCCCCGCTGCGCTTCAGCGAAGAGAGTGATTTGGCATCAGATTATCGTGATCCGCTCGTGCCCGCCATGCGCATCGATTTCGGATCGTTCATCCGCGCATCAGCCCTTGCCGGCAACGGCCGGACTGAAGACCATCAGGCTCAGGATCTCGAAGAGTACCTGGGCGCCGGCATGGGCTGTATTGGTGGTCGTGTCGTATTGCGGCGCCACCTCGACGACGTCGCCGCCGACGAGATTGACGCCCTTCAGCCCGCGGATCAACTCCAGCACCTCACGCGTCGTCAGGCCTCCGACTTCCGGCGTACCGGTGCCCGGCGCGAAACTCGGGTCGAGGCTGTCGACATCGAAGGAGAGATAGGTCGGACCGTCGCCGACGATCTTCTTCGCCTTTTCGATGATCGCCGGAATACCCAGTCCGGTGACCTCCTCCGCATGTATGACCGTCATGCCGGACTCGTAGGAGAACTCCCATAGATACTCCGCCGAGCCGCGGATGCCGATCTGGATGACGCGTGTCGGGTCGAGTACGCCGTCGAGAACGGCGTTGCGGAATGGGCCGCCATGGTGGAACTTGGTCAGGTCGAAGGCGCCGCCGGTATCGCAATGCGCGTCGATATGGATCATGCCGACGGGCTGCTTCCTGCCCACGGCCTTGAGGATCGGATGCGTGATCGAATGGTCGCCGCCGACGGAGAGCGGCAGGACGCCAGCATCGACGATCTGGCTGATCCGCTTCTCGATGTCCTCGTGGCTGATTTCGAGCCGGTAGCGGCTGCGGAAGGGAACATCGCCGATGTCGGCGACCCGGAGATCATGCACCGGGGCGCAGCCGAGCACGTGATTATAGGGGCCGATCCGCTCGATCGCGCGCAGCGCCCGTGGTCCGAAGCGCGAACCCGGGCGGTTGGTGACGCCGAGATCCATGGGAACGCCGATCATCGCCACCTGAAGATTGCCGAAATCCGGGTCATCGGCATCGACCGGCATGTGGGGTGCGGTCAGGAATGTCGGAATGCCGGAATAGGGCGCCAGCCGCGTGCCGCTCTTCGTGAAAATCTTGTCCGCGACCTTGCGGAAGGTCGGATCGAAGAGCTCGCCGCCATGGCTCTCGCCATATTTCGCCTTCAATTCGTTGAGCTTCTGTTCATCCCAAGCCATGCGCCGGACCTCCGTATCGTTCGGCCGGGGCTGGCACATGATGCACCGCAAGTCACGACTTGCGTAGTGCCGATCCGAAGCGGCGCGATCAGGTTCCCCGGCTTTTGCCTTTGTTGCGCATATTAGGAGACAATTCTTCTGGAAAAGCAATTGACATTGTTATAGCGTTTGATGTGAGAAAAATTCACATAAATGCCGCCTCTCCGGAGCCTCTTCTTGTCGAGCCGCCTGCCTCCGCTGAATCCGCTGCGCGCCTTCGAGGCAACCGCCCGGCGCGGCTCCGTTTCCGCTGCGGCGCGTGAGCTCAACGTCACCCATGGCGCAGTAAGCCATCAGATCCGCGCGCTCGAACTCTCCTTCAACGCGCCCCTTTTCGAGCGGGGCGGCAAGCGGCTGAGGCTGACGCCGCAGGGCGCGCTGCTCCTGCCTGCCGTGACGCATGCCTTCGCCGAGATCGCCGCGGCAACCGCGGCGATGACGCGGCCCGCGACGAGCGGGGAGCTCACCGTCACCTGCGTCCCGGCATTGCTCTCCTTCTGGATGATTCCGCGCCTGCACCTCTTTACCGAGCAGTTCCCCGATGTCCAGTTGCGGCTGATCGCCTCCAATGACGAGGCGAACCTCGACTCCCCGGATGTCGACGTCTGCCTGCTCTATGGCGACGGCAACTGGCAGGACTGCTGGTCGAGGCTCTGGAGCCGGCTCGAGCTTTTCCCGGTCGTCAGCCCGACGCTCCTCAACATGCGGCCGCTACGCTCCATCCGGGATATCCGCGACCACGTGATGCTGCATGGCGACGACGGCCGCGAGTGGAACACCTGGCTCGCCGCTGCCGACGCCATCGATTTTCAGCGCGGCCGCCAGCATTTCATGAGCGATGCGCGGCTTTCGACCGAGGCGGCCCTCCACAACCAGGGCGTTGCGCTCGGCGATACGATCACCGCCGGCAGCCTGATCGCCCGCGGCGAGCTGATCGCCCCCTTCGACCTGACGGTTCCGGCCAACGACGCCTTTTTCGTCGCCTGCCGCAACGAGGTTCGCGCCGCGCCGATCGTCCGCGTTTTCATCGACTGGCTGTTTGCCGCACTCGAAAGCGACCCGATGCCGGAGCTGCAGATGTCCGCCCGCACGATCATCCGCAGCCGCATGTCGAAGCCCGAAGATGCCGGCCGCAACACCACGCCGAAGAGCCTTCAGCCCCGTTCCGCGCCGCGCAACCGGCGTCCGGAACGTCCGCAGAAGCGCAAAATCAAATCATAATGCGGGGCTGAGAACCCCGTCCGCTTCAACAACAGGAAATCCGCCATGCCGCATTTCAATCCCCTGGTCGAAAAGCTCTCGCCGCCGCCGATACCCTCGGTGCTCGCATGGGCGAAGGCCTATGACGGGGCAAAAGGCCCGCTGATCGACCTCTCCCAGGCCGTGCCCGGCTATCCCGCTCATCCCGACATGCTGAAATGGCTGGGCGAAGCCGCGGCGTCGACGGCCTATACGGGCTACGGGGCGATCGAGGGTGAAGCGGAACTGCGCCAGGCCTATGCCGAGCATGTGGCGGCGCTCTATGGCGCGGCGGTCGCCGCCGGCAACATCCACATCACCTCGGGCTGCAACCAGGCCTTCATCTGTGCCGCGATGGCCGTCGCCGGGGCCGGCGATACGGTGCTGATGACCAATCCCTACTACTTCAACCAGGAGACCACACTGGCGATGCTGGGGATCGATGTCGAGCTTGCGCCGCTCGATGCGGGCGCCGGCTTCCTGCCCGAAGTCGAGACCATCGCCTCTGCCTTGCGGCCGGGCATCCGGGCACTCGCGCTCGTTTCGCCCAACAATCCGACCGGAGCGGTCTACCCGCCCGGACTGCTGCAGCGCATCTACGAGCTCTGCCGCGCGAACGGAACCTGGCTCATTCTGGACGAAACCTATCGCGACTTCCTGCCGGATGCGGCCGCCGCGCCGCATGGCCTGCTTCGAACGCCGGGCTGGGAGGACGGTTTCATCGGCCTCTACAGCTTCTCGAAGTCCTTCTGCATTCCGGGCCATCGTCTCGGCGCGATCACCGCCGGACCGCAGGTGGTCGAGCAGATCGCCAAGATCATGGACAATCTCCAGATCTGCGCCCCGCGTTCCCCGCAGGCGGCGGTCGCGAGGGCAATACCGGCGCTTGCCGACTGGCGGCTTGCGAATCGCGCCGAAATCGCCGCCCGCGCCGAGGCGCTGAGGACGATCATGACCCGGCTGCCGCAATGGAAGCTGCAGGCCGTCGGCGCCTATTTTGCTTATATCCGCCACCCCTTCCCCGATATCGAGTCGCAATTCGTCGCCGAGAAGCTGGCGAAGCTCGCCGGCGTCCTCTGCTTGCCCGGCGACTATTTCGGCGAGGGTCAGGAAAACTACCTGCGCTTCGCCTTCGCCAATGCGGACGTGGCGACGATCCTCAAGCTCGAAGAGCGCCTCGCGGGATTCGAGCTGCCGGGTATCTGAGTGGTTCAGCCGCGGCGGGCGATCAGGATGCCGATCAGCACGATCGCGCCGCCGATCGCCTGCATGAGGCCCACCGGCTCGCTCAGCAGAACCCAGGCGAGCAGCGCAGCCACGACCGGCTGCAGGAGCAGCGTCAGCGAAGAAAAGGCCGGCGGCAGAAAAGCGAGCGCATAGGTAATCGCCACCTGCCCGCCGGCGTGGCTGACGAAGGCAAGTCCGAAGAGCATGGCCCAGCCGAAGGCGCTCGGCGGGAAAAGCGACTGCTCGGTCAACAGGGCCATCGGCAGCATGCAAACGGCTGCCGATGCGGTGCTCCAGATCATGATCCGGTTGGTGCTGAAGCGGCTTCGCAGACGCCCGATGGCGAGAATGTAGCCGGCATAGAACGCGGCCGCGACGATGGCGATCCCATCGCCGGCGAGATCGCCGCCGCCGAGTGCCGCCGGACCGCCTTTCAGGACCACCACGCCGGCGATCGCCGTGGCGAGGCCGGCCAGGAAGATGCCGCTGACCGCCGAGCGGAACAGAGCCCATCCCGCCAGCGTCACGAAGACCGGCGCCAGATTGGCAAGCAGCGTCGCATTGGCAACCGAGGTCATGGTGAGCGCAAGGTGCCAGGCTGCGAGATCAATGGCGAGAAACACGCCCGGCAGGATAAGCTGAGCGTAATCGGACAAGCACTGCGGGGGCTTCTCCGCGGCTGCACCGCCGCGCAGCCGGGACCAGGCCACCAGCGGGATCAGCGCCAGCGCGACACGCCAGAAGGCAGTGGCCATCGGCCCCACTTCCGAGAGACGCACGAAGATCGGCGATCCGCCGATGGCGGCACCGCCGATGATGAGCGCGGCCATGGCAAGTCTGTTACGGGGAGCGGCGGAACTGGCGGCTTGGGTCACGGCGATGTCCGATGGCTGGGAAGCGCGCCGCAGAACCGGCGCGCGGCAAGCCAGCTATCAGAACCGCGCCGCGAGCGACAGCCGAATTCGCCCGATAGGCGAAAAACGACCACACGCGAAAACGTGCGGCCGTGGGAGAGACTATCGGTCAGGCCGCATCCGGCAGGTGAACCGTTTTGACCTCCAGGAAGTCCTCGAGCCCGAACATCCCGCCTTCCCGGCCGTTGCCGGACTGCTTGTAGCCGCCGAAGGGGCTTCCGTAGCGGTGGGGACCGCCGTTGATGTGCACCATGCCGGCCCGGAGGCGCGACGCCACCCGCTCCGCCCTTTCGCGGTCGCGGGTCTGCACATAGGCCGCGAGGCCGTAATTCGTGTCGTTGGCGATCGCGATCGCCTCCTCTTCCGTATCGAAGGCAATGATCGAAAGCACCGGTCCGAACACTTCCTCGCGCGCGATCCGCATGGAATTGTCGACATCGGCGAAGATCGTCGGCTGGACGAAATATCCGGTCTCGAAGCCTTCCGGCTTGCCGGGGCCGCCGGCAAGCAGCGTCGCGCCTTCGGCAACGCCCGCTTCGATCAGCGCCTGCACCCGCTCGAACTGAATATGGCTGACGAGCGGGCCGATATGCGAGCCATCCTTCGTCGGATCGCCGACCCTCGCCTCCATGCCGACGCGCCTGGCGATTTCCACGACCTCGTCATAGGCGCTGCGCTCGACGAGCATACGTGTCGGGGCATCGCAGGACTGGCCGGAATTGTTGAAGCATTCGAGAATGCTGGCGGTCACCCGCTCCTCGATATCGGCATCGGCGAAGACGATGTTCGGCGACTTGCCGCCGAGTTCGAGCGTGACGCGCTTGACCGTATCGGCGGCGTCCTTGCTGACGGCTATACCGGCCCGGGTCGAACCGGTGAAGGACATCATGTCGATGTCCTTGTGCTTCGACAGCGCCGCCCCGGCATGGATGCCGTCACCGTTGACGAGGTTGAAGACGCCGGCCGGGAAGCCCGCCTCGTCGATCATCTCGGCGTAGAGCATGGCGTTCAGCGGCGTGAACTCGCTGGGTTTCAGGACGCAGGTGCAGCCGGTCGCAAGCGCCGGGACAACCTTGAGCGCGATCTGGTTGACCGGCCAGTTCCACGGCGTGATGAGACCGCAGACGCCGATCGGCTCACGCAGGAGCGTGTCGCCATTCGGCAGCTTTTCCCTGAGTTTCAGGCGCTTCAGGGCATCGATGAAGCCCTGCAGATGACCGACGCCCACATCCGCCTGCTGCTCGTGGCTCATCGTTCTGGGCGCACCGAGTTCGGCCGTGATGGTGTCGGCCATTTCATCGTAACGGCGCTTGTAGATCGCGAGCAGCTTTTCGAGCAGCGCCAGCCGTTCCTCCACGCTCGTCCGGCTATAGCTTGCGAAGGCCTTCTTGGCGGCTGCAACCGCCCGGTCGACGTCGACCGCGGTGCCGAGCGAGATGACCGCTATCGGTTTCTCGGTCGCCGGATTGAGCACCAGAAGATCGTTCTGCGTGGCCGGCTCAACCCATTTGCCGTCGATGTAGAATTTCCGCTTGTCGAGCATTCGCTCCTCCATCCCGTCTGATTTCCGGCGGCAAGGCTACGACGGCGGCTGCACGCGGACAAGGGCGGAAAAGCGGAAGGGAGCGTGTCGAAGAAACGGCACCGGCCGATGAACGGCTGCAGACGCATGAGCACCTGCAGCCGTTGCGAAATCAGAACGCGCCGATGAGGAGCGCGCAGATGAAAGTGAAGGCTGCAGCCACCGCGATGGCGTGGGTAAAGTGCCTGGTTGTCGGACGACGGGCGGGTCTAGCCCGGTAGACGGTATAGCGGGATTGGGTCATCGCCTTGGTCGCGTTCATTATGTCTCTCCGCTGTTGGGGCGTTGGCCTGTTGCCGTTGTTCTCCTATATTCTTGATCGAATTCCTAGATAATTTTTTCCCACGGATCAAACGAGAAATGAAAAATTCGTTTAACCGGCCTGCCAGGCAGTGCGGAATACACGGTTTTCTCAGCGAATCTGATGCCCAGGAGCGATCGCCCCGGCTACCAGCCGACGGCGTCCTTGAGCATGTACCACCACGATCCGACAGTGGAATACTGCGCGCGGAACATCCGTCCGCCGGGGAATGGATACCAGGGCAGCTTCGCGAAGACATCGAAGCGCGACACGTCGCCGTCGATCGCTTCGGCAAGAGTGCGGCCGAAGAGGTGGGAGCCTGTCACGCCATGGCCGCTGTAGCCATGGGCGAAATAGGTATTGCTGCCTATCCGCCCCATTTGCGGCACGCGCGTGAAGGAAAGTGCGAAGTTGCCGCTCCAGGCATAGTCGATCTTCACGCCCTTGAGCCGCGGGAAGACCTTTTCGAGATTTGGCCTGAGTTTTGCCACGACATCCGCCGGGTCGGTACCGCCATAGACGGTGCCGCCGCCGAAAATCATCCGCTTGTCGGCGGACAGCCGGAAATAATCGAGAATATAGCGAACGTCCTCCACGCACATGTCGCTCGGGATCAGCGAATGGGCAAGCTCCTCGCCGAGCGGCACGGTGGTGATCATCTGGGTCGAAACCGGCATGACGCGGGTGGCGAGCTTCGGCACGGCATCGCCGAGGTAGGCGTTGCCGCAAAGCACGACGATCCGGGCGGAAACCTCGCCCCCGTCCGTATAAACCGTCGGCCGGGCCGATTCGTGGTCGACACGGGTCACCGGTGACATCTCATAGATCACGCCGCCGAGGTTCTCGAAGGCGCGTGCCTCTCCGAGCACCAGATTGAGCGGATGCATATGACCGCCGGTGGTGTCGAGCATGCCGCCGCAATAGGCCTCGGAATTGACGAGCTTGCGCAGCGCCTCGCGGTCGAGAAGCTGATGATCGTCCATCCCGTATTTGCGCCAGAGCGCCTGCTTGGCCTCGAGCTCCTTCATGTGGGCTCCGGTATAGGCGGCATAGATATTGCCGGGCTTCAGATCGCAATCGATCCGATACTGGCTGACGAGCCGGCGGATGATCCGCCCGCCTTCCTGCACAAGGCCGCCGATGAAGCGGGCGGCATCCTCGCCGTAGCGGCGCTCGATCGTCGACAGGCCGGCATTGAGGCCGTTGACGATCTGGCCGCCGTTGCGCCCGGAGGCGCCCCAGCCCACCTGCGCACCCTCGACCACAGTGACCTTGTAGCCCTTTTCGGCGAGATGAATGGCCGTGGAAAGGCCCGAATACCCCGCGCCGACGATGCAGATGTCGGTTTCGATCCGGCCTTCCAGCTTGACCGGATTGCGGATGATGTTGCGCGAGGCGGCGTAATAGCTCGCCGGGTAGCTGCCGTCGCCGGCATAGGATTTCTGCTTCCATGCCATCATACGATTTCCAGGTAGGCGCTGAATTCGTAATCCGTGACCTGCTCGGCGAAGCCGGCTATCTCCTGGCGCTTGCAGGCGATCAGCATGGAGCGAAGCACGGGATCGAAGATCTCGGCGGCGATCGGTCCGGCCTCGAAGGCGTCGACCGCCTGCCCCCAATCGGCAGGTATTTTGGGCAGTTTCTCCGCCGCATAGGCTCGTCCCTCGACAGGCGCCGGCGGCTTCCACTTGTTGCGGATGCCGACGAGCGCCGCGCCGAGGATCGCGGCGATGACGAGATAGGGATTGGCGTCGGCGCCCGCAACGCGGTGCTCGATCCGCCGCGCCGCCGGATTGCCGCCCGGGATGCGGATTGCCGAGGTGCGGTTCTCGTAACCCCAGGAAATCGAGGTCGGCGCATGCGTGTCGGGCCGCAGCCGCCGGTAGGAATTGAAGTGCGGGGCGAACATCAGCGTCGTCTCGGCCATGCCGCGCAGGAGGCCGGCCACCGCATGCTTGAGCACGGCCGATCCCTCGTCGCTGCCGTCGTCGAAGACGTTGTTGCCTTCCTCGTCGAGCAGGCTGAAATGGACGTGCATGCCGTTGCCGGAACGGGTGCCGTAGGGTTTGGCCATGAATGTCGCCGCGAGCCCGTGCTTGCGGGCGACCCCCTTGACGATGCGCTTGAAGAAGATCGCGTCGTCCGCCGCCTTCAGCGGATCGTCGCTGTGCAGCAGATTGATCTCGAACTGGCCGATGCCGTTTTCGGCGATCGCCGCATCGGCCGGCACGTTCTGCCGCGCGCACTCCCTGTAGACGTCGAAGAAGAATTCGCCGAAATCGTCGAGCTCGTCGATCGAAAGGATCGCGTCGGAATCGAGCCGCTTGCCGGTATAGGGCGAGATCGGCGGGACGGCGCTGTCCGGCTCGGGATCGATGAGATAGAATTCCAGCTCCGTCGCCACCACCGGGCGCAGCCCCAGTTCGCGATATTCGCGCATGATCGCCGCTAGCGCCTGGCGCGGATCGGCAAGAAACGGCCTGCCGTTCTCGACGAACAGCCAGAGCGGAACCAGCGCGCTCGGCCGCGACGTCCAGTTGACCGGCAGGGCCCCTCGTCCCGTGACGCCGCAGATGCCGTCGCGATCGCCGGTCGCAAAGACCTGCGCGCTGCCGATGATGTCCTCACCCCAGACGTCGACGCCGACGATCGAGAGCGGCATGCGGATGCCGCCGCCGAGCACCTTCCTGGCCTGTTCCACCGGCACCCGTTTGCCGCGCATGATGCCGTTCAGGTCGCAGATCACCGCCTGGATACTTTCTATCGGGCCGTTCTGCTCAAGCCAGGACTGGAACACTTCGGGGTCGTCCGCATCGATTGACATATCGCATTTCTTTTTGTGATCACATTCTTCGGAAATTGACATAGTTACAGTTTTGAAGTCAAGCTGCACCGGGTCGGTAGGATCGACTCGTTCCAACGCCTGGATGCGGGAGGAATCGCCGTCTTGAAGACCCTTGCCCTGCCCGCCCTTGATCGGCCGGAAGGTATGACGACCCACGACTA
This sequence comes from Ensifer sp. R1-3, assembly GCF_056739175.1. Taxonomy (NCBI): domain Bacteria; kingdom Pseudomonadati; phylum Pseudomonadota; class Alphaproteobacteria; order Hyphomicrobiales; family Rhizobiaceae; genus Ensifer; species Ensifer sp. R1-3. The sequence continues at coordinate 100,238 of NZ_CP096515.1, read as the reverse complement.
TGCCTTTGCGCGTCTCAGGCAGGCGATCATGGTGGGCGCCTTCCGCCCCGGAACCTCCGTCACCATACGCGGGCTCGCAGACGCGCTGGAGAGCAGCCCTACGCCGGTGCGCGAAGCACTGCGTCAGCTGACCTCGATCGGCGCCCTGCAATTTCTGGAGAACCGGCGCATCGTCGTGCCGCGGATCACGCCGGCGCGTTTCGAGGAGCTGATCTCGCTTCGTATCGCGCTTGAAAGCCACGCCGCCCGCAGGGCCGTCGCCCATCTCTCCGACCGGCAGATAGACCGCATCGTCGCGCTGGACGATACGATCGAGGCCGCGATCCTCGCGGGGCAGAAGGCGCAGGCGCTGATCGCCAATCAGCAATTTCACCGTCAGATCTATACGGCCAATCCCGATCAGGTCGCCATGCCGCTCATCGAGAGCCTCTGGCTCCAGCTCGGGCCGATCCTCGGCATTGCCATGGAGCACGTCACGGAATTCTATGTCATCGACCGTCACCGCGAGGCCATCGAGGCCCTGAGAAGGCGTGACGAGGACGCCGTGGCGCAAGCCATCGCCGCCGACATCCGCGAGGGCATCGGCGGCTTCGATCAGCAGGCGATCGGCAAGCTGCTCGCGCTGGCGGGGTAAATGAGCCTCGGATTTGCTCCACCAGGTCTGAACCCCAGATTTGCCCCTCACCCTAACCCTCTCCCCGCTTGCGGGGAGAGGGGACGAGTCCGTTTTTGACCCATTGAGACTGAGGCGGAACACAAGGGTGTCCCCTCTCCCCGCGCGCCCCCCCGCGCGCGGGGAGAGGGCTAGGGTGAGGGGCAAAATTGCGGCTTATCTGCCCCTTGACCACCTCTCCTATTCCCAGCATATTGCTCAGATGTCAGACCAATTCTGGTCTTGGGAGAACCGGATGCCCCTGCGGGATAGAGCGATGCTCCTGCCCCTGCCGCCCGCAGACCGGGCGCAGCAGGTGATATCCGCTCTTGCCGATTTCATTCAAAGATCGGGGCTGAACCCCGGGGACCGGCTGCCGGCCGAGCGGGAACTGATGGCAGCGCTCGCCGTCGGCCGCTCCACCATTCGTGAGGTGCTGAGCCACTTCCAGGCGCTCGGCGTCGTCGAGGCGCGTAAGGGCAGCGGCACCTATCTCCTGCGCGCCATTTCCAACGCGACCATCCATATGCCGCTGGCGCTCGACACCGAGCACCTTCGCGACGCGCTTCTGCAGACGCTCGAAGTGCGGCGCGGCATCGAGGTCGAGGCCGGCATGGTCGCATCCCGGCGCCGCACGGAGGCCGACCTCGTCAACATCGAAACGAAGCTCGATGAGATGGAGCGGGTCCATCTCGCCAAGGGAACGTCCGGCCCGGAAGACCTCGCCTTCCATCTTGCGATCTACGACGCGACCCACAATCCGCTCTTCAAACAACTGCTCGAGCAGATGCGCGAGGCCTTCGAACGCTTCTGGGACGAGCCCTTCGACCGTTCGGATTTCGCCAGGCGCTCCTTTCCCTTTCACCGGACGCTCTTCGACGCAATCGCGGCGCAGGACGCCGAGGCCGCCCGCGCGGAAACGCTGAAGATCCTCGCGGTCGTCGAGGAAGACATCAAGGAAATGTCCAAATGAACAACGGTCTCGATCCGTTCGAGAGAGCCTCCCTTATCGTCGCGCATGACGAGAGCAACGCTTTCGACGCCGTCGTACCGCCGATCGTGCAGACCTCGCTCTTCACCTTCAAGGACTATGACGAGATGGTCGCCTCCTATCGGGGCGAGCGCGTACGGCCCATCTACACCCGCGGCCTCAATCCGACGGTCAGGCATTTCGAGGAGATGCTGGCGAAGCTCGAAGGCGCCGAGGACGCCATTGGTTTCGCAAGCGGCATGTCGGCGATCTCCTCCACAGTCCTCTCCTTCGTCGAGCCGGGCGACCGCATCGTCGCCGTGAAGCATGTCTATCCTGATGCGTTCCGACTCTTCGGCACGCATCTGAAGCGCATGCGTGTCGAGGTCACCTATGTCGACGGGCGCGACGAAGAGGCGGTTGCCAAGGCGCTTCCCGGCGCAAAGCTCTTCTACATGGAAAGCCCGACCAGCTGGGTGATGGACACGCACGATGTCGCAGCGCTTGCGGCTCTTGCACGCCGGCAGGGGATCGTCACGGTCATCGACAACAGCTGGGCGAGCCCGGTGTTTCAGCAGCCGGTCTCGCTCGGCGTCGACCTCGTCATTCACTCCGCATCGAAATATCTTGGTGGCCATAGCGATGTCGTCGCCGGCGTCGTCGCCGGGTCGGGCGAGCTGATCGGCCGCATCCGTTCGGAAGCCTATCCCTATCTCGGCGGCAAGCTTTCGCCCTTCGACGCCTGGCTGCTGATCCGGGGCATGCGCACGCTGCCGGTGCGGATGAAGGCACATGAGCGCTCGGCGCTCGCGGTCGCCCGCCGCCTGGCCGAGCATCCGCTGGTGGAAACCGTCTGCCACCCGGGCCTCGGCAACCATCTGCCTCCCGGTCTCTCCGGCACCTCCGGGCTCTTCTCCTTCATCTTCCGCGAAGGCGTCGACGTGCGCCGATTCGCCGATCACCTGAAACTGTTCAAGCTCGGCGTCTCCTGGGGCGGCCACGAAAGCCTCATCGTGCCGGGCGAAGTCGTTCTGGCGCAGAAAGCCGAGCCCAATTCCGCGGCAGCCTTCGGCATTTCACCGCGGTCGGTACGGCTCCATGTCGGCCTGGAGGGAACGGAGGCCCTCTGGAGCGATCTCGAAGCGGCGATGACGGCCGCTTCGTCAGGCTGACGAACACGCAACCAGCGAGAACAAAGGGAACGATAAAATGAGGAAACTGATCACAGCCACCCTGCTTGCCACGCTGATGGCCGGCAGCGCCCTTGCCGATACGAAGCTGAAGCTCGTCGAGGTCATCACCAGTCCCGAGCGCACCGAAACGCTGAAGTCGATCGTCGCCAGGTTCGAACAGGCGAATCCCGGGACGACCGTGGAGATCATTTCGCTGCCCTGGGGCGAAGCCTTCCAGAAATTCGCGACCATGGTCTCGGCCGGCGAAATCCCCGACGTCATGGAAATGCCGGACACCTGGCTGTCGCTCTACGCCAATAACGGCATGCTCGAAAGCCTAGAGCCCTATCTCGAAAAGTGGGAGCATACGCCCGGCCTCACCGAGCGCGCGCTCGAACTCGGCCGCGACGTCAACGACACCGCCTATATGCTGCCCTACGGCTTCTATCTCCGGGCGATGTTCTACAACAAGAAGCTGCTCTCCGAAGCGGGCGTCGCCGAGCCGCCGAAGACGATGGACGACTTCGTCAAGGCTTCCGAGGCGGTCTCCAAGCTGCCGGGCAAATCGGGCTATTGCCTGCGCGGCGGTCCGGGCGGCCTCAACGGCTGGGTGATGTTCGGCGCGACCATGGCCGGCGACAACAAGTTCTTCAACGAGGACGGCACCTCGACGATGAACAGCGAAGGCTGGATCAAGGGCCTCACCTGGGTCATCGACCTCTACAAGAACGGCCTCGCCCCCAAGGACAGCGTCAACTGGGGCTTCAACGAGATCGTCGCCGGCTTCTACAGCGGCACCTGCGCCTTCCTCGACCAGGATCCGGACGCGTTGATCGCGATCGCCCAGCGCATGAAGCCGGAGGATTTCGGCGTGACCACCATGCCCAAGGGGCCGAGCGGCAAGGCCTTTACCACGATCGGCTTTGCCGGCTGGTCGATTCTTGCCGCCAGCCAGAACAAGGACCTCTCCTGGAAGCTGATCGAAACGCTGGAGGGCCCGGAAGGCAATATCGAGTGGAACAAGCGCACCGGCGCGCTGCCCGTCCATAAGTCGGCCGAGAAGGACCCCTTCTATGCGAGCCCGCAGTTCAAGGGCTGGTTCGACGAACTCGCCGACAAGGACGTCGTGCTGACGGTCATGCCGACCTATCTCGAAGAATTCGCCTTCTTCAAGGATTCGCTCGCCATCAAGACGACCCAGGAGGCCCTGCTCGGCGACATCACGCCGGAAGAGCTCGCCAACCAATGGGCCGACTACCTGACCAAGGCGCAGCAGAAATACCTCGCAAACAAGAAGTAACGCAGGCACCGGCGGCGGTCAGCCGCCGCCGGTCGTCCGACGCAGGAAAAGGCACGCCGATCGATAACGGCGGTCAAAAAAGGGGAAATTTCGATCGATGGCCTATGCCGCACGCCATGACGGCCTGCCCGCAACCCGTCCGCCGCTGATGAAGCGGATCGCCGACGCCTCTGCGCCTTATCTCTATACCGCTCCGGCGCTCATCCTGATCGTTACGGTCATGCTCGTGCCTCTGGTGCTCGGCATCTCCTACGCCTTCCGCGATATCCAGCTGCTCAACCCCTTCTCCGGCGGTTTCGTCGGCCTCGACCACTTCCGTGCGCTCGCCCAGGACCAGGCATTCTTCCGATCGCTGCGCAACACGCTCTGGTGGACAGGCGCCTCGGTCTTCCTGCAATTCGCCTTCGGCCTCATACTGGCGCTCCTGCTCGACAAACCGTTCCATGGCCGCGCGATCGCGCAGGCGCTCGTCTTCCTGCCCTGGGCGGTGCCGAGTTTCCTGGCCGGCCTCAACTGGGCCTGGCTCTTCAACCCCGTCGTCGGCCCGCTGCCGCACTGGCTCTTCGCCCTCGGCATCATGAGCCAGCCGACCAACATCCTGTCCGATCCCCAGCTTGCCATGTGGGGACCGATCGTCGCCAATATCTGGTGGGGCATTCCCTTCTTCGCGATCACCCTGCTCGCAGCACTCCAGGCGATCCCGCGCGACCTCTACGAGGCGGCGAGCATAGACGGGGCCGGCCCGCTGCAGCGTTTCCTTTCGATCACGCTTCCCTTCCTGGCGCCGACGATCGCGATCACCATTCTGCTGCGCACGATCTGGATCTCCAATTTCGCCGATCTCATCATCGTCATGACCAATGGCGGACCGGCGGACCGAACCCAGATCGTCGCAAGCTACATCTTCACCCAGGCGTTCAAACGGCTGGATTTCGGCTATGCCTCGGCAATCGCGCTGGTCCTGCTGGCGCTGCTCCTCGCCTATTCATTGCTGATCGTGATCCTCAGGCAGTGGCTCCTGAGCAAGGATTGAAACCATGCGCGCCAAGCAAGCATTTCTGACCATTGCCCATCGCCTGGCGGTCCTCGCTTATATCGCCTTCGCGCTCTTCCCGCTCTTCTGGCTGCTCAAGGTCGCCGTCACGCCGAACGATCTCCTCTATTCGGAGGGCATTCGTCTCTGGCCGTCGCGGGCGAGCCTCGAACACTTCGACTTCGTGCTGCGGCACAGCGCCTTCCCGGTGTTCTTCCGCAACAGCCTGATCGTTTCCGGGTCGACCGCCGTCATCGTCACCATCCTCGCCTCGCTCTCCGGCTACGCGCTCTCGCGCTTCCGGTTCCGCGGCAAATACTGGCTGGTCACGCTGATGCTGCTGACGCAGATGTTTCCCCTGGTGATGCTGGTCGCGCCGATCTTCAAGATACTCTCGCCGCTGGGGCTGACCAACAGCCTCACCGGGCTCGTCGTCGTCTACACCGCCTTCAACGTTCCCTTCGCGACATTCCTGATGCAGTCCTTCTTCGATGGCATTCCGAAGGACCTGGAAGAGGCGGCGATGATCGACGGCGCGACGCAGTTCGTCGCTTTCCGCCAGATCATCCTGCCGCTGACCCTGCCCGGGATCGCCGCCACCCTCGGCTTCGTCTTCACCGCCGCCTGGAGCGAACTGCTCTTCTCGCTGATGCTGATCTCCGGCAACGCGCAGGCGACCTTCCCGGTCGGGCTCCTGTCCTTCGTTTCGAAATTCTCGGTCGACTTCGGGCAGATGATGGCCGCAGGCGTGCTGGCGCTGATACCGGCCTGCCTCTTCTTCCTCCTCATTCAACGCTATCTCGTCCAGGGCCTCACGGCCGGCGCGGTGAAAGGCTGATACGCAATGGCTTCCATCGACATCGCCAACATCAAGAAGTCCTATGGTACACACCCGGTGCTGCACGACGTCGACCTCAAGATCAGCGACGGCGAATTCGTCGTGCTCGTCGGTCCCTCCGGCTGCGGCAAGTCGACCCTTCTGCGCATGATCGCCGGGCTTGAGAGCGTGACCGGCGGCGAGATCCGCATCGCCGGCAGGCGGGTCAACGAACTCGCCCCGAAGGACCGCGACATCGCCATGGTGTTCCAGTCCTATGCGCTCTACCCGCATATGTCGGTCGCCAGGAACATGAGCTACAGCCTGAGGCTCCGCAAGACGGCCAAGGACAGGATAACGACGGTCGTTGCGGGCGCCGCTGCCAAGCTCGGTCTCGACCCGTTGCTCGACCGCCGCCCCAAGGCGCTCTCCGGCGGCCAGCGCCAGCGCGTCGCCATGGGCCGCGCCATCGTGCGCCAGCCGAAGGCGTTTCTCTTCGACGAACCGCTCTCCAACCTCGATGCGCGCCTGCGCGAGCAGATGCGCGCCGAGATCAAGAAACTGCACAAGGATCTCGGCGCCACCTCCATCTATGTGACGCACGATCAGATCGAGGCGATGACGCTCGCAGACCGGATCGTCGCCATGAATGGCGGCGTGGTCCAACAGGTCGGAAGCCCGCTCGATCTTTACGACCGTCCGGCCAATCTTTTCGTCGCCGGTTTCATCGGTTCGCCGGGCATGAATTTCTTCGAAGGTGCCTACCACGCGGGCGACGCGCCGCGCTTCGAGATGTCGGATGAGATCGGCATCCCGCTCGACGCGGCCGCGCCGCTTTCGAATAACTCAAAGGTGACGCTCGGCATCCGTCCCGAACATGTCGTGCTTGCCGGCCACGGCCCGGAGACGCTGCTTGCCGGCGTCGATCTGGTCGAGCCGACCGGCTTCGGCATCATCCTGCATCTCTCGCTCGGGCGGGCGGTCTTCAAGGTCTTCACCAACGACCGATCCTTCCTGACGGCGTCCGGCACGATCCCCGTCCACTTCCCCGCTCACCACCTGCATTTCTTCGATGCGGAGGGCAAGCGCGTCTGACGTCCTCCGGGGCGCAGATGCAACGGCGTTTGTGGGCTCGATCGGGCGCGAAGGCGCCGCAGCTCGCGACGTGGTTCAGTCTGCGCGAATATGCAGACCTATAGCGACGGTCTCGGCGCTCCTGTCCCGCTTCCCGGAAGGCCGAAAGCCTGCTGAAAATAGCTGCGGAAGGCTAGCATTGGTGGCGTGAGCGTCAGACCGGCCCGCCAGGCAAGACCGATGTCCATCGCCGGAACCGATTCCTGAATGTTGATAGTTTCGATGCGGCGGCCCTCGAGAGACCAGGGGCGGTGGACCATGTCTGACAGAATGGCGACACCCTGGTTGTTAGCGACCATGGAGCGTACGGCCTCGACGGACGAGGTCCTGAGAAAGACGTTCGGCTGCCACGGCGTCTGGCTCCAGTATTTGAGGGCCGACTGGGCCGCCTCGTCGACCGTCAGCATGATGTAGGGTTCGGCCGCCACGTCCTTCAGACCGACAGTCTTGTGTTTCAGGAGATGGTGCTGGGCCGGTACCCACAGCCGCCGGACCGAGCTCAGCAGGGTCTCCGTCGTCAACAGCGGATTGGCGATGTTCGATGTCAGGAGCACCGACATGTCGTAGCGGTTGGTGAGCAGACCCTCCTCGATCGCATCGCGGTTCATTTCATAGAGCTGGACTCTGATCTTCGGGAACAACCGGCTCATCCGCTCGATATGCACCGGCAGGAAGTAGCCGATGACGGTATAGGTCGCGGCGACGACGATCTCGCCTTCCACGTCGCTGTTGATCAGGTTGAGATGCATTGCCTCGTCGATCTTCGCGAGGATTTCGTAGGCGTGGGACAGGAGCTGGCGACCGGGCGCCGTCAGTTCCATGCCTTGCGCCGTGCGATTGAAAAGCGGCACCCCGACGATCTGCTCGAGATCCTTGATCGCGGCGGTGATCGCCGATTGGGAAATGTTCTGATTGATCGCCGCCTGCGACACCTGCCCGTACTCGGCCGTCGAAACGAAGTATCGGAGCTGCCTGATGCTGAACGCCATGTCGGTCCCCTGGATGCGTGGGTTTTCTTATTATTGCGTTGCAAAAACGAATATCGCTGCGCAAGAAAGCATCATTTTGGATGCCACAATTTTTGCACATCCGCTAACTCATTTTATTCGAACGCTTTTTTACGCCTTCCGAATGGACAGTGAAACCAGTTTTTCAGATATTGGTCCTCAATAGAATCTATTTTTCAAACCGCCGGCTGGGTTCTAACCTATGTTCACCGAGTGCGACTGTCGTGTGCGTCGAGAGACGGCTGCCGCCTTTGAAGAGGATAGGTCATTGAAATCAACCGTCGATATCAATTGTGACATGGGAGAAGGCTTCGGCCGGTGGCGCATCGGCGATACGAGCGACACGCTTCTCATCCCCCATATCAGTTCGGCGAACATCGCGGCGGGCTTCCACGCAGGCGACCCCAATCTTATCGACGATACCGTCAAGCTCGCTGCGCAGCATGGCGTCGCAGTCGGCGCCCATCCCGGTTTCAACGATCTGCAGGGGTTCGGCCGCCGCAGGATCGGCGGCAGCAACAAGGAAATCGTCAACGACATTATCTACCAGGTCGGCGCCTTGCGCGAATTCTGCCGCCGGCACGGGACAAGCATCCGACATGTCAAGCCGCACGGCGCCCTCTATATGGAGCTGGCCGCCAATCCCGACCTGTCGGACGCATTCATCCAGTACATGCGCACCGCCGCACCGGACGTGCCGGTTCTCTGTATGGGAATCTCATCGACCTATACGGCGGCACGTCTGTTGGGCCATCCGGTGGTCCGCGAGCTCTATGCGGATCGCGACTACGACGACAGCGGCTCCATCGTCTTCACGCGCGATGCCGGCCGCCCCGACCCGAAGGCGATCGCCAGGAAGGTTCTGCGCGCCTGCAAAGAAGGCAAGGTCCGGACAGTCAGCGGGGCTGATATCGACATCGAGTTCGAGTCCATCTGCTTCCACTCCGATACGCTCGGCGCCTTGGAGATCGTTCGAGAGATGCGCAATGCCTTGGTTGCCGAAGGGGTCCGGATCGCACCGGTTTCCCATGCCTTGGAACATCAATGAAATGAGGGAACGTCATGAACAAGTTTGAGATCCGATCGCCACTTCCCGGCACGTTCTACAGGGCATCCTCGCCGGACGCGGCGCCCTTCAAGGCAGACGGGGACGATGTTGCAGAAAGCGACGTCATCGGCGTCATCGAGGTTATGAAGACCTTCCACGAGATCCCGGCGGGAGCCGCCGGCAGAAACATCCTGTTCGCCGCCGAGAACGAGGAGCCGATCATGGCCGGTCAGGTGATTGCGGAGATCGAACAATGACGATCCGTTCCGTTCTCATCGCGAACCGCGGCGAGATCGCGGTCCGGATCATCGGGGCGGCCAAGGCGCTGGGCATCAGGACGGTTCAGGTCCACAGCACCGCCGATGCTGACATGCTGGCGGTCAGGCTGGCTGACGAGGCGATCGAGATCGGACCGCCGGCACCGAAGAAGTCCTATCTGAATATCGAGGCCGTGATGGCCGCCGCCAGGACCGCTAATGTCGATGCCGTGCACCCGGGCTACGGCTTCCTCTCGGAGAACGGGGATTTCGCCGATGCCGTCACGGCCGCCGGCATGATCTTCGTGGGCCCGAGCGGCGAGGCGATCCGCCTGCTGGGCGACAAGGTCACGGCGCGGGAGGTGGCGATGCGTGCCGGCGTACCCACCGTTCCGGGCAGTCGCGGGCGTGTGTCGGATCTCGCCGAGGCGCGTGGCATCGCGGATCAAACCGGTTTTCCGCTGATTATCAAGGCGGCGGCCGGTGGGGGCGGCCGCGGCATCCGCATCGTCGAAACGATCGCCGATCTCGAGAAGCAGTTCCCGCTCGCCTCCGCAGAAGCCGCTGCGGCCTTCGGCGACGGCGGCCTCTATATCGAGAAGGTCATCACCCGGGCACGCCATGTCGAAGTGCAGATTTTCGGCGACGGCAGGAATTTCGTTCATTTCCATGAGCGCGAATGCTCGCTGCAACGCCGGCGACAGAAGGTCTGGGAGGAGGCGCCCGCATTCCAGCTTCCGCCGGTCGTACGGCAGCAGCTGTGCGAAAGCGCCGTCGCATTGGCGCGGGAGGTGGGCTACAAGGGCGCGGGCACCGTGGAATACCTCTACGACGACGAGACCCGTGAATTCTACTTCATCGAGGTCAATACCCGCATACAGGTCGAACATCCGGTCACCGAGATGATCACTGGCTTCGACCTCGTCCAGGAGATGCTGAAAGTGGCCGGCGGCGCGCCCCTTTCCGTGGCGCAGGACGACATCGGAATCCGCGGCCACGCAATAGAATGCCGCATCAATGCCGAGGACCCGTTCAAGGGCTTCGCGCCTGCGCCGGGGCTCATTCAGCGTCTGTCGGTACCCAGCCGCGCGCATGTTCGCTTCGATACCATGCTCTACGAAGGCTATACGATCCCGCCCTTCTACGATTCGCTTCTCGGCAAGCTGATCGTCTGGGGACAGACGCGTTCCGAATGCCTGGATCGACTTCGCAGGACACTCGAAGAGCTGATCATCGACGGCGTTCCCACGACCATGCCGCTGCACCAGGCGCTGGCGGACGCACCCGCCGTCCAATCCGGTGCCATCCACACCCGGTTTCTCGAGAGTTGGCTCGAGACGGACTTTTCTCTTCGCAACGTAACCAAGCCGGAGGTTGCCTGATGCCTGCACGATATACGTTCGGTGGCGACGAGCACCTCTTCGTCGAATGCAGCGAAGAGATGTCACTCGAAGCCTTCTTCAAAAGCCTTTCGATGGCGACCGGCGTGCGCGAGAGCAAGATCAGGGGCGTAACAGAGATCTGCCCGGCCAACGCCTCCATGCAGGTCAAGTTCAATCCTGACATCATCAAGCCGGACGACATCCTGAAGGAAGTCCAGTTGATCGAAGGTGCGGCCGAGAAAGCCGAACCCGTCATCAGGACCCGCATCGTCGAGGTCCCGGTACTCTACAATGATCCATGGACCCACGAGACCGTGATGCGGTTTCGCGAGCGTCACCAGGAGCCGTCAGGCACAGATCTCGACTACGGAGCGAGGATCAACGGCTATTCCAGCGTCGACAGCTTCATAGCGGCACACCATGGCTCTCCCTGGTTCGTATCGATGGTCGGTTTCGTCGCCGGCCTGCCGTTCATGTACCAGATGGTTGAGCGGCAGCGGCAGATCGAGGTGCCGAAATATCTTCGGCCGCGCACGGATACGCCGCGCCTGACGGTCGGCCATGGCGGTTGCTTCGGCTGCATCTATTCGGTGCGCGGTGCCGGGGGCTACCAGATGTTCGGCATAACGCCAATGCCGATCTTCGATGCGACGCAGACGACCAGCTATCTGCGCGACTTCATGGTTTTCTTCCGGCCCGGCGACATCGTGAAGTTCAAGCCGATCGACCGCGATGCCTACGACCAGGCGGTAGAGGACGTCGATAAGGGCCGCTTCGCTCCGCCGATCCGCGAGGTGAGCTTCGACCTGCGCAAGTTCCAAAAAGACATCGGCGGATACAACAAGACCCTGGAGGACGCCCTTTATGCCCATTAAGGTTCATCATCACGGCGTCTCCACCAGCGTTCAGGACCTTGGCCGGCCGGGCTATTTTCACCTCGGCATTCCGATGGGCGGGGCAATGGACCGTTTTGCCATGCGGGCGGCCAACCTCCTCGTCGGCAACGACGAAGGCGCAGCGGGACTGGAAGCGGTCTTCATGGGGCCGAGGCTGGAGTTCACCGCGGACGCGCTGGTCGCCGTCACGGGGGCGGACATGCCGGCGAAGGTCGATGGCGAAGCCGTGCCCGGCTGGACCGCCTTGAAGGTCAAGAGCGGCCAGGTGCTCTCCTTCGACTATCTGAAAAGCGGCGCGCGCATCTGCATCGCCGTGTCAGGCGGCATCGACGTGCCCATCGCGCTCGGCAGCCGCTCCACCTATCCGATCGGCTCGCTCGGCGGCTACAAGGGCAGGCAATTGGCGGCCGGCGACGAGCTGCCGATCGGCGAAAGTTCGCTGGCCACCGAGGGACGGACGGTCGCGGAAAACCTGCGACGCATGCCGGGCATGCCGGCCGAATTGCGTGTCCTTCCGGGACTCTACTGGGACAGGCTGACGGGCCCGGCCAAGGAAAACTTTTTCGCCGACACTTGGAAAGTGGCACCTGAGGCCGACCGCATGGGCTACCGTTTCCGGGGCGGACGCAAGATCGAATTCGTCGAGCGCAAGCAGACCTTCGGTGCCGGCTCCGATCCGTCGAACATCGTGGACAGCTGCTATCCCTACGGATCCATTCAGATTCCAAGCGGGACCGAGCCGATCATCCTGCACCGGGATGCCGTTTCGGGCGGCGGCTACTTCATGGTCGGTACGGTCATTTCCGCGGACATGGACCTGATCGCCCAGCTACAGCCGCACACGCCGACCCGCTTCGTCGAAGTGACGATGGAACAGGCGCTTGCAGCCCGTAAGGACAGGGCCGCGCTTCTCGAAAGGCTTAGATCCAGCTTCAACTGACGCAACACAAAAAAGGGGAATGAGAAATGCGTAAACTGGGAGTCTATCTCGCCGCGTGCACCGCCATGATGACGGGCATGGCGATCAATGCCCGTGCGGATAACTGGTATCCATATCCCGCGCAAAAGATCGAGCCGCCGTTCGCGGCCGACGGAAAATCCGTCGACGTGGAGTACCGCCCACTCGACAAAGCGGAGAAGCCTTGGAATATCTGCGTGTCCTTCCCACACATGAAGGACGCCTACTGGCTCGGCGTCGATTACGGCGTCGTGCAGCAGGCCAAGGAACTCGGCGTTGCACTCAATGTCCTCGATGCCGGCGGCTATACCGAACTCGCCAAGCAGATCTCGCAAATCGAGGACTGCGTGGCGAGCGGCGCGGAAGCGGTGGTCATCGGAGCGATTTCCTTCGACGGCCTCAACAACCTCGTCAGCGAGATCACGAAGAAGGGCATCCCCGTCATCGACGTCATCAACGGCATCTCCTCGCCGAACGTCACCGCCAAGTCGCTGGTGTCATTCTACACGATGGGCTTCGAGACCGGCGCCTACCTCGCCCAAAAACATCCGGCCGGCGGAGAACCTGCCAAGGTCGGCTGGTTTCCCGGACCTGCGGGTGCCGGCTGGGTCGAGGCCGCCAACAAGGGTTTCCTCGAGGCTGTGAAGGGGTCGTCGCTGGAAATCCTCGACCCTAAGTTCGGCGACACGGGAAAAGAGGCGCAGCTCAAGCTGGTCGAAGATGTGCTGCAGGCCGAGCCGGATGTGAAATACATCGCCGGAACCGCGGTCACGGCGGAAGCCGCCCAAGGCCTGATCCGCGAGCGCGGGCTGAAGGGCGAGGTCGAACTCCTCGCCTTCTACATGACGCCCGGCGTCTACGAAGGCATCAAGCGCGGCTTCATCGCCGCCTCGCCGGCGGACTCCATGGTCATCCAGGGGCGCATCGCCATCGACCAGGCGGTGCGGGCGCTCGAGAAGAAGGACTTCATCAAGCATGTCGGGCCGAAGATCTTCGTTCTCGATTCCGAGACGATCGGTTCGGTCGAGAAAGACACCATCCTCCCGCCCGATGGCTTCAAGCCCCAGTTCACCGTGAACTGAGGCCGCGAGCGCGCGGCGTGCTCGGCAATGTTGCGAAGCACGCGGAGGAAAAGGAAAGTTTGTCATGCAGAGCGCGATCACGCCGCTCGTCGAGATGACCCATGTCGGCCGCACCTTTCCGGGGGTGACGGCTCTCGACGGCGTCAATTTCCAGCTCATGCCGGGGGAAGTGCATGTCCTCTTCGGCGAAAACGGGGCTGGCAAGTCGACATTGATTTCCATTCTGTCAGGCGTCTATCCGCAGACCTCCGGAAGCGTGAAGCTCGACGGAGAGGAAGTCACCTTCGCCTCGGTGGCGGACGCGAAGGCCCGAGGCATTTCCGCGGTCTTCCAAGAATTTTCGCTAGTGCCGACGCTGAGCGTCGCGAAGAATATCTTCCTCGGCGACGAACCAATGATCGGGCCTTTCATCGACAGGGTCAGGATGGAGCGGGAAGCCAAGGAGCTCTTCGCGGAACTGGATTTCGACATCGACGTGCGTGCAACCGCCGTTTCACTCTCGCGGGCCGAGCAACAGATGACGGAGATCGCCAAGGCGATCCGTTCCAAGGCTCGCGTCCTCATTCTGGACGAGCCGACCGCATCGCTGACGGAGCGCGAGACGGAAACGCTTTTCCGGATCGTCATGGAGGCGAAAGCGAGGGGCGTCGGGATCGTCTATATCTCCCATCGCATCCAGGAGTTCTCGATCATCGCCGATCGCGTCACTGTTCTCCGTGACGGCAAGCTGATCGAAACGGTCAAGATCGGCGATACGACTTCCGAAAACCTCGTCGAAATGATGACGGGCCGCGCGATCGACCAAGTCTATCCGTCGATCGCCCGGGCGGCCGAGCCGAAGCCGGTCTTGTCAATCCGATCGCTGCGCGCGACCGGTGTCAATGGCGTCGACATCGACGTCCGGGCCGGCGAAGTCCTCGGCGTTGCCGGCCTCGTGGGAAGCGGTAAGTCTCGGGCGTTTCGGGCCGCGTTGGGCCTGTCATCGGTCCATTCGGGCGAAATCCATCTCAACGGTGAGAATCTTACCGGCGCCCCGACGCGCCGCTTTCTGCGCAACGGCGTGTTCTACCTGCCACCGGACCGGAAGAGCGAGGGTCTCATGCTCAGCGCCACGGCGCGCAACAACATCAATCTCGGTCTGCTCTTCCGGCCCGAGATAGCCACCGCGACCGGCCTTTCGAGTCGGCGCCAGAATGCGCTGTCGTCGGGCATCGGGCGAAAGGTTGACCTGACCGAGGAGTACATGGCGAGGCCGGTCGCCAACCTGTCGGGCGGCAATCAGCAGAAGGCGCTGTTCGGCAAGGGCTTTGGGACGGACTACCAAGTCTATATCTTCGACGAGCCGACCGTCGGTGTCGATATGGGAACCCGCGCCGCTCTATACCGGCTGATCCAGGCGCTGGCCGAAGCAGGCAAGGCCGTGGTGGTGATCTCCTCCGACCTGCCCGAAGCCATGAATCTCGCGCACCGGCTCCTTGTTTTCGCCGGCGGCCGAGTGACGGCTGAGTTGTCGGACGGCGACATTAATGAAACCAACGTGCTGAAAGCATTCTTCAAGGCAGAAGGGGAAGCCGCATGATCACCCGAGCTGAAACCATTGCGCGAACGGGAAGCCGCGCCGACTTTTCGCCCGTACGACTCGTCAAGCAGCTCTTCGTGCGCGCCGGCGTTCTGCCGTTCTTCCTCGTGATCGCTGTCATCATATTCTCGCTGGCGTCGTCGCAATTTCTCACGTTGCAGAACCTGACGAACGTGGCACGCCAATCGGTCTATCTGGTGCTCGTCTCGCTGGGCCAGATGCTGGTCCTGATCACCGGCGGTTTTGACCTTTCCGTCGGTACGGCGATCGCTCTGACCTCCGTCGTCTCGGCCTCGACGATGATCGCCGCGGCGGCTCTCTTTCCGGATCTCGTCTGGTTCGTCATCGCTCTCGGCCTTCTCGCAGGTTTCGGCGCAGCCTTGATCGTCGGGGTCGTGAACGGCATCGGCGTTTCGGTCTTCGGCGTTTCGCCCTTCATTATGACGCTTGGCGTCCAGTCCGTCGGCGCAGGAACCGCGCTGTTCCTGACCGGTGGCGTTCCGATCGGCAACCTGCCGTATGAGTTCGGCAATTTCTTCGGCTTCGGTCGCGTGGCCGGCGTTCCCGTGCCGGTGGTGATTGCATTGCTCACGATCGCGGTGATGTGGGTGGTGATGAACCGGTTGCGGATCGGCACGCAGTTCTATGCTGTCGGAGGCAACGTCAAGGCAGCGCATCTTTCCGGCATCAACACGAAGGTGACGCTCTTCGTCGCCTATGTCGCCTGTTCGCTGCTCGCCTCGCTTGCCGGCATCCTGCTGACGGCGCGCGTCGAAAGCGGCGAGACGAACCTCGGCGGCACGGTGGGCCTCGAATCGATCGCCGCCTGCGTAATCGCAGGCGTGTCGTTGCGCGGCGGGATCGGACGGGTCGAGAACGTGGTGCTCGGCGCCTTCTTCATCGTGTTGGTCCAGAACGGCATGAATGTCATGCAGATCGGGTCCTACATGCAGATGGTCCTGCTCGGCAGCCTGCTCATCCTCGCCGTCATCATCGACCAGTTGCGCTACAGGATGATCCTGGCACGGCGTTGAACGCATCGGGTCGGGAGCCTCGTCATGAAGAAACCGGACTGCTCGCGGGAAAAGTTCGACGATTACGTGATCGATTTCGCTCTCTACACCGCACGGGCGGGCAAGCGCCTCGCGCTCTTCACGCTCGTGCGGATCAATGGCGCTTCGCTTCCGGGCCCTCGACGGCCGGCTCTACCGCATACCCGTCACTGGCCGAAAAGCACGCGCCACGCCAGGATTTTCCCGTCGGTGATCGAAGGAACGACAGCATGAGACCACCCGCCAAGCGTCAGCTCTACATCGCCAGCTCGCTTGCCGACGCGTTCGAGGCACGGGTCCGGTTCGGCGCCACTGCGGAATTCCTCGCCGGCGGCACCTGGATCATGCGGGCCGATCATCGCGAGGAGTTCGGCGACCGGCATTACATTTCGATCGGACACCTGGAGGAAATGGCGACAATCGATATCACCGAAGGTGAAATCGCAATTGGCGCCGGTGCCACACATGCGCAGCTCGCGGCCGCCACGGCGCACATGCCGGACCTTGCCGCACTGCACGAGGCGGCCGGCAGGTCTGCCAACCCGGCGATCCGCGCCATGGCGACCGTGGGTGGGAATATCTGCACGCCCGGCTTTGCCGCCGCCGATCTCGTGCCGGCGCTTCTTTGTCTTTCGGCTTCGGTTGAGATCGCAACGGCAGACGCCCGCCGGCGCATGCCGCTGGAAGATTTTCTTGCGGTCCGGGAAAGCAGCCGGACGGACGTTCTGACGCGCGTGTTCGTCGCGCGGCGGCCACATCGTTCTGCCCATGCGCGGTTACCCCTCAAGAAAGCCGGCGACTATCCCGTCGCGATCGTCAGCGTGTCCCTGGCCCGGGGCGCTTCCGGCAGGATCGATGCGGCCACCATTGCGGTCGGTTCGGTAGAACCCGTGGCGCGGCGATGGAGGACACTGGAAACGGCGATCCAGGGCACTGCGATGAAACCGGAAGACATCACGGCCATCGCAGCGAAATGCAACACCGAGTTCCGGGGGCGCAACGGCATCGAGGCGCCCGGCTGGTACAGGATCAAAGTTTTGCCGGAACTGGTGCGCCGCGCCTTTCAAGATTTGCTCGCTTAAAGACTGGAGGTCACGATGGCTCTGAATCTCACGATCAACGGCGAGGATCGGCTGTTCTACGGCGACCCGATGACGCCGCTTGTCGACGTTCTTCGGGAGGCGATGCTGCTGACAGGGGCCAAGGCCGTCTGCCGGGAAGGTTTCTGCGGCGCCTGCATGGTCCATATTGACGGGGTACCAATGCCGTCCTGCCTGAAGCCGGTCGGACTTGCCGTGGGTTGCAATATCATGTCGATCGAAGGTCTCGGCATCGAGGGCGATCTGACCCCGCTGCAGCAGGCGCTCGAGGACCACGACGTTGTCCAGTGCGGCATGTGTTTTCCCGGTATGGTGATGACGCTCACGGCGTTCCTGCAGACCCATGCCACGCCGACGCGGGAGGAGATCAAGCAAGCGCTCGTTGGAAACATCTGTCGCTGCACAGGCTACGAACGGATCATCGACGCCGTGCTGTCGATGCAGGTTGCCGGGGAGACGAACCGATGAGCTTGGAGGCAAAAGAGCCTGCCGTGATGAACTTTGCGCGACGCGATGCGCGGGACAAGCTGCGCGGGCGTACGCAGTATACGATCGACCACGTCAGACCCGGCACGCTGCACGCGTTCCTCCTGCGCTCCGAAGTGGCTTCGGCACGCATCGTGCGCCTGGACCTGTCTAAAGCCAGAATGATGCCGGGCGTGCGGGCAATCGCGACCGCAGAGGACGCGCCGGGATTGTTCGGCATCGGTATTGCCGACCATCCGCTGTTCGCCAGAGACATCATCCGTTACGACGGCGAGGCGATCGCCGCCGTCGCGGCAGAGACATTGGAACAGGCGAAGGCTGCAGCCGCGGCGATCGAGCTGGAGCTGGAGCCGCTTCCGGCGCTGCTGACCATGGCCGAGGCACTGGCCGACCGCGCGCCGCTCATTCACGAGGACTGGAAGTCCTATGAGATATTGTTCGAAGGTGCGACGCGCGGAGGTAACATTGCATGGGAGGCGAAGGTCGTGCGCGGGGACACCGGCGCGGCCTTCGCCCGACCGGACGTGACTATCGTCGACAGCTGCTTCACGGTCGGACGGCAAAACCATGTGCCGTTCGAGCCCCGTGCGGTGGTCGCAACCTATGAAGACGGCCGCTTCCATATCCTGACATCCACGCAGGTGCCGTGGACGGTCCGCAACGTCACGGCCCGGGCGCTCGGCGTGCCGGCCTCGCAGATACGCGTCACGGTGCCACCGGTGGGCGGGGCCTTCGGCCTGAAATTCGATTGCTCGCTCGAGCCTTTCGCGGCCATCCTCGCCCGCAAGACGGGGCGCCCGGTCGGTCTCGTCAATTCGCGCCGGGAAGAGATGCTGACCTGCCTCTGCCGGGAAAATGCGGAAATCCGGATCCGTTCGGCCGTGACCAGCGAAGGCGAGATCGTCGGCCGCGAGGCGACGGTGCTGATGGACTGCGGCGCCTATGGCGGCGAGCAGGTCTTTCTGACGACCATGACCGCCCATACCCTCGGCGGCAACTACAAGCTCGGATCGGTGCGGTTGTCGAGCCGGGCGGTCTACACCAATACGGCCCCGAACGGCGCCTTTCGTGCCTGTAACGGCGTCTACAACACCTTCGCGCTCGAGCGTCACACCGACGAAATCTGCGAGGCGATCGGAATGCATCCGATGGAGTTCCGTCGCCGCAACGTCGTCGGCGATGGCGATCTCGGCTCCACCGGACAGGTGTTCCAGGGCGACGTGCTGCGACCTATGCTGGAGAAGATGGAGGTTCTGCGTGGTTCGTGCCCCACGCGCCGCTCGCCGGACGACCGGCGGCTTTACGGCCGTGCGACCACGGTCGGGACTTGGTTCATTTTCGTGGGACCGTCGGCGGCGACCGTCAATCTCAACGCCGACGGCAGCGCCACCCTGGTCACCTCGGGCGTCGAGATCGGCTCGGGAACAATGATGCAGTCGCTGCCCCAGATCGTCGCCGCTAAGCTGGGGATCCGCCCGGAGGAAGTCATTGTCAAGGGTGCAGACACGGACGCTGCCGGGTTCGACCTCGGCGTGGGCGGCGGCCGCACCACCGTTTCGATCGGTGCCGCAGCCACCATGGCGGCGGAGGAGGTGCGTAG
Source organism: Ensifer sp. R1-3 (assembly GCF_056739175.1). Classification (NCBI taxonomy): domain Bacteria; kingdom Pseudomonadati; phylum Pseudomonadota; class Alphaproteobacteria; order Hyphomicrobiales; family Rhizobiaceae; genus Ensifer; species Ensifer sp. R1-3. The sequence goes on along the minus strand of NZ_CP096515.1, from coordinate 80,713 downwards.
AAAGGTACTGGCGGCTGCTGGCGAGCTGCTGCAGACCAGACCGGAGAATCTTGAGCTCGCGAACGGACGTGTCGAGATCCGAGGCGTCAAAGGATCCGGCACGAGCATCGCCCGGGTGGCGCAGCACATCCAGTCAACCTCCGGACCGGTTTCGGGAACCGGGGCTTTCACCAATCCCGGCGCAGAGGCGATGGCCGGCTGCGCCCTGGGCCATTTCATCGATGCGATCGATATCCCGGTCTTTGCGGTTCACGAATGCGAGGTCGCCGTCGACGGGGATACCGGCCACGTCGAAGTCGTGAGTTATCGGGTAGTCCAGGATGTCGGCCGTGCCCTCAACCCAAGAGCCATCTACGGCCAGATCCAGGGTGGAGTGGTTCAGGGAATGGGCTATGCCCTTCATGAGGAAATGTCGGTCGGACCCGAGGGCCGGATCCTTCAGAGTGGTTTCGAAACATACCGGCTGCCGCTCGCCCTCGATGTGGTTCCGGTCGAAATCGAGCTGCACGAGGGAGCGCCTTCCATCGGTCCTTTGGGCACGAAGGGCGCCGGCGAGGTCCCAATCCTCAATGTAGGGGCCACTATCGCCTGCGCAGTCTCGCGCGCGATCGGAAAACCGGTGCACGAGCTGCCGCTGACCCCACCGAGGGTGCTGGAACTCATAATGAACGCACCGCGACATCTCGATCATGCGCATATCAGCAGGACGTGGGCCCACAACACGATAGCGGATTCCCGGAACTGACGGCACGCGGCAAGAGCTTGGCATCGGATCACACCCATCGAAAGGCAGGGACCAGTGACAATGCGTTCGACCTTCTGAACATTGGTCTAGCTAGAAGGAGCAATTGACTTCTCTACGGCATGGACTAGCTTCTTTCCTGTCGCACGTATCAACCGCCCCGGCGCACCATTCCTTAAGAGAAGCAAGCACCGCCAAAGCAGATTTGACGATAGCCTTCCTTGCCCCGCGCCGGGCGAAATTGAGGAAGTATCATGCGAATTGCACTTGCTGCCCTGTCTTTTTCGGCACTCTCGCTCTGTCCGGTCGCCGGGCTCGCCCAGGAGGGCGATGCCGAGGCCGGCGCCACCGTCTTCAAGAAATGCGCCACCTGTCACGTGATCGACAAGGACCAGAACAAGGTCGGCCCTTCGCTGCAAGGCGTCATCGGCCGGACGGCCGGCACCCATGCTGACTTCAAATATTCGCAAGCCATGATCGATGCGGGCAAGGGTGGCCTCGTCTGGGACGACGCGACGCTGGCCGAATATCTCCGTAATCCCAGGGCCAAGGTCAAAGGCACCAAGATGGTATTCCCCGGCCTCAAGAAGGACGAGGAGATTGCCAATGTGATCGCCTACCTGAAGCAGCATCCCAAATAGGAATACTTGCGGGAAGTGAGAATTCGATCTCTTCCCGGTGATTTGCCAGTATTTTCCGTTCGTGCAATAATTGTGATTGGAACTCTGCGGATTTAAGTATTCGTCTCACGGCCGATCACGGCGGGGAGGGACAGGGAATGGCCGTGGTAGTGATTCTGGTTCTGCTGGCCGTCGGCTCAGTGTTGTTCCATTTGCTTAGTCCTTGGTGGTGGACCCCGATCGCCTCCAATTGGAATTACATCGACAATACCATCACCATAACCTTCTGGATCACCGGCATCGCCTTCACCGCCGTGGTCCTGTTCATGGCCTATTGCGTCCTGCGCTTCCGCCACCGCCCGGGCAATACCGCCGCCTACGAGCCGGAGAACAGGCGGCTCGAAGGCTGGCTCGCGACCGGCACGACCTTCGGTGTCGCGGCGATGCTGGCGCCGGGCCTCTTCGTCTGGAACCAGTTCGTCACCGTCCCGCAGGATGCGTCCGAAGTGGAGGTGATCGGCCAGCAATGGCTGTGGAGCTTCCGGCTGCCCGGCGCGGACGGTAAGCTGGGCACGACGGAAACGCGCGATATCGCCCCCGAAAACACCCTCGGGGTCAATCGGGACGACGCCGCCGGGCAGGACGACATCATCATCGAAGGAGGCGAGCTTCATCTGCCGGTCGGAAAGCCGGTCAAGATGCTGCTCCGGTCGGTCGACGTCCTGCACGATTTCTACGTCCCCGAATTCCGCGCCAAAATGGATATGGTGCCCGGCATGATCACCTATTTCTGGTTGACGCCGACGCGGACCGGAACCTTCGAGATACTCTGCGCCGAGCTCTGCGGCGTCGGCCACCCGCAGATGCGCGGTACCGTCGTGGTCGACACCGAGGAAGACTACCAGGCCTGGCTCGCCGAGCAGCAGACCTTTTCGCAACTGTCCGCATCATCGGAAACAAGAGCAGTTCCAGGAAAAGTGTGTAGCGGTTTTCCGTCCGGAATTGCGACCGAACAAGGAACCGGAGCATTCGCGCTTTTCAAAGAAGAGCGAGAATGCTTCGGCCCGGCGGCGACCACGGTCGCCGCCTCAGCGGCGCAGTAGGAGGCGCCGTGAAGTAGCCCCTGGGGAGGAGATATGATGGTCGACGTCCGGTCCGGTATTGGCGAGGCACTTCCGCCTCCCGAAGTCGAGGATGTTGAGCTTTATCATCCGCATAGCTGGTGGACGCGCTATGTCTTCAGCCAGGATGCCAAAATCATCGCCATTCAATACAGCATGACCGCGATCGCCATCGGCATGGTGGCGCTGGTGCTGTCCTGGCTGATCCGGCTGCAACTCGGTTTTCCCGGCACATTCGAGCTGATCGATGCCGAGCGTTACTACCAGTTCATCACCATGCACGGCATGATCATGGTGATCTATCTGCTCACTGCCCTCTTCCTCGGCGGCTTCGGCAACTATCTGATCCCGCTGATGGTCGGCGCGCGCGACATGGTGTTTCCCTACGCCAACATGCTGAGCTACTGGATCTATCTGCTCGCCGTGATCGTCCTGGCCGCAAGCTTCTTCACGCCCGGTGGACCGACCGGTGCCGGCTGGACGCTCTATCCGCCGCAGGCGGTACTTTCCGGCACGCCCGGAGGCCGGGACTGGGGCATCATCATGATGCTCTCCTCGCTGATCATCTTCGTCATCGGCTTCACCATGGGTGGCCTCAACTATGTCGTGACCGTGCTGCAGGGCCGCGCGCGCGGCATGACGCTGATGCGGCTGCCGCTGACCGTCTGGGGCATCTTCACCGCGACGGTGATGGCGCTGCTTGCCTTCCCTGCCCTTTTCGTCGCCTGCGTCATGATGCTCTTCGACCGGCTGCTCGGCACGAGCTTCTTCATGCCGGCCATCGTCGAAATGGGCGAGCAGCTGCAATATGGCGGCGGCAGCCCGATCCTCTTCCAGCACCTGTTCTGGTTCTTCGGCCACCCCGAAGTCTACATCGTCGCGCTGCCCGCCTTCGGCATCGTCTCCGATCTCATCAGCACCCATGCCCGCAAGAACATCTTCGGCTACCGCATGATGGTCTGGGCGATCGTCATCATCGGCGGCCTCTCCTTCATCGTCTGGGCACACCACATGTATGTGAGCGGCATGAACCCGTATTTCGGCTTCTTCTTCGCCACGACCACGCTGATCATTGCGGTGCCGACGGCGATCAAGGTCTATAACTGGGTCCTCACCCTCTGGCGCGGCAACATCCATCTGACCCTGCCGATGCTCTTCGCCCTCGCCTTCATCGTCACCTTCGTCAATGGCGGACTGACGGGCCTCTTTCTCGGCAATGTCGTCGTCGACGTGCCGCTCTCCGACACGATGTTCGTCGTCGCGCATTTCCACATGGTCATGGGCGTGGCGCCGATCATGGTGATCTTCGGCGCCATCTATCACTGGTATCCGAAGATCACCGGGCGCATGCTCAACGAGGCGATGGGCCAGATCCATTTCTGGGTCACCTTCATCGGCGCCTACGCCATCTTCTTTCCGATGCATTATCTCGGCCTCATCGGCGTCCCGCGCCGCTATCACGAGCTCGGCGAAGCGTCTTTCGTGACGACCTCGATCGCGGAGCTCAACGCCTTCATCAGCGTCATGGCGCTTCTCGTCGGCGCTGCGCAGATCGTGTTTCTCTTCAATCTCGCCTGGAGCCTGCGCCATGGCCGGGAGGCCGGGGGCAATCCGTGGCGAGCGACGACGCTCGAATGGCAGACGCCCGAGACGCCGCCGCCTCACGGCAACTGGGGCAATGAACTGCCCGTCGTCTATCGCTGGGCCTATGACTACAGCGTCCCCGGCGCGCCGGAAGATTTCATCCCGCAGAACCAGCCGACGCCCGGCCGCCTCAGTCACGAGACCGTCTCATGAGCATCGTCGCCTTCTTTCTGGCGGCTATCGCCGCCATCATCGCCTGGTGGCTCGCAGGGCAGCGCCTGACATCGCGCCCTTGGCTCGAGGTCGGTCACTTCCACGACCGCCGGGGCGCAACACGTTTGCCGCCGGCAAAAATCGGCCTCGGCGTATTTCTCGCCGTCGTCGGCGCGCTGTTTTCACTTGCGATCAGCGCCTATTTCATGCGGATGGCGTCATCCGACTGGGGCGCGCTGCCTTTGCCCGGCCTTCTCTGGCTCAATACGGGCATCCTCGCCGCCGGCAGCATCACCCTGCACTGGACAAAGGTTGAGGCAGAGCGGCGGAACGACGAGGCAGCCCGGATCGGTCTCCTGGCCGGGCTCGCCCTTGGCCTCGCTTTCCTGGCGGGTCAGCTCTTCGCCTGGCGTGCGCTGTCGGACGCCGGATATTTCCTCGCCGGAAATCCGGCCAACAGCTTCTTCTATCTGCTTACGGGCATGCACGGCCTGCACATCATCGGGGGGCTTTTCGCTCTCGGCCGGGTAACCGCACATGCCTCGCAAACACCGCTCGGCAACAGAACGCGCCTGTCGATCGAGCTTTGCGCCATCTACTGGCATTTCATGCTGATTGTCTGGCTGGTTCTCTTCGCTCTCTTTGCCGGCTGGGCCAGCGGCGTGATCGAGTTCTGCCGCCAACTGCTGACATAGGAACCGCTGAACATGTCTGCACCGATGAAGAAGCCCGCCGCAGAAACGCTCCCGCGCCCCGCCGGTCTGGCGGGGCTCGCGTCGGACTGGGCCTCCGACCAGCGCACCTTCAAGGATGTCTCCTGGGGAAAGGCCATGATGTGGATCTTTCTCCTCAGCGACACCTTCGTCTTCGGCTGCTTCCTGCTTGCCTACATGTCGGCGCGGATGTCCACCTCCGTTCCATGGCCCAATCCGAGCGAGGTCTTCGCACTCGAAATCGGCGGAACGCACATGCCGCTGATCCTCATCGCCATCATGACATTCGTTCTCATTTCGAGCAGCGGCACCATGGCCATGGCCGTCAACTACGGTTACCGCCGCGACCGGCGCAAGACCGCGGCGCTCATGCTTCTGACGGCGCTTTTCGGCGCCGCCTTCGTCGGCATGCAGGCGTTCGAATGGTCGAAGCTGATCGCCGAGGGCGTGCGGCCCTGGGGCAACCCCTGGGGCGCCGCCCAATTCGGCTCTACCTTCTTCATGATCACCGGCTTTCACGGGACCCACGTCACCTTCGGCGTGATCTTCCTGCTGATCGTCGCCCGCAAGGTCTGGCGCGGCGATTTCGAAACGGAGCGGCGCGGCTTCTTCACCAGCCGCAAGGGGCGCTACGAGATCGTCGAGATAACCGGCCTCTACTGGCACTTCGTCGATCTGGTCTGGGTCTTTATCTTCGCATTCTTCTATCTGTGGTGAGGGAGGGCATCATGGCTCACGCGGAAACACATCCGGCACAACATGCGGCGGCCCACACGGAGCACCAGCAGCACCCGATCAAGCTCTACCTCCTGGTCTGGGGGCTGCTGTTCGTCCTCAGCGCTCTTTCATACCTCGTCGATTACTTCGGTCTGCAGGGCTATCTCCGCTGGTCGCTGATCCTCATCTTCATGATGCTGAAGGCGGGCCTCATCGTAGCCGTGTTCATGCATATGGCGTGGGAGCGCCTGGCGCTGATCTACGCGATCATTCTGCCCCCGCTGCTGGTGCTCGTCTTCGTGGCGCTGATGGTGTCGGAATCGAACTATGTCCTCTTCACGCGCCTCACCTTCTTCGGTGGCGGCGAGTAAAAGCGACTGCCGAAAGGTCGCGTTTCGGCGACGCATCAGCCTGCCGACTCCCTGTTCGAGGAAAAGCTTGTACCTCGCCGCCCCGCCGGGTGTATTTTCTCGCGATATCAGCTAGATGAGCATACCAGCGGCCGCGGCCTTCCCCGCCCGCCACCGGCAACATTCTGGTCGTGCAGCACGATGATTATGTCGTAGACAGGCTCAACTCGCGGCGCGGCAGGCTCTAATATCCGGCTTCAAAATTAACCAGGGTCGCATCAATGGCAGAGTTTCCGGAAAAGGCGAAGGTCGTAATCGTAGGACTGGGTGGCATCGTCGGCGCATCGATCGCCCACCACCTCATCGAGCGTGGCTGGGACGATATCGTCGGCATCGACAAGTCGGGCATTCCGACGGATATCGGCTCTACGGCACATGCCTCCGACTTCTGCTACACCACCAGCCACGACTATCTCTCGGTCTGGACGACGCAATATTCGATCGACTTCTTCGAGAAGATGGGTCACTACGCCCGCATCGGCGGCCTAGAGGTCGCACGCACCGGCGACCACGTCTGGATGGAGGAGATCAAGCGCAAGCTTTCCTCCGCCAAGGCCTTCGGCACCCGCGCACACTATGTCTCGCCGGCCGAAATCAAGAAGCTGTTCCCGCTGATCGAGGAAGATCAGGTGATGGGCGGCATGTTCGATCCGGATGCCGGCCTCGTCATCCCGCGCTCGCAGACGGTTGCCGGCAAGCTGGTCGATGCGGCGGAAAAGTCCGGCAAGCTGCAGATCTTCGGCAATACTCCGGCAACTGCGCTGCTTGTCGAGAACGGCCGCATCAAGGGCGTCGTCACGCATCGCGGCACGATTATGGCCGACCATGTCGTCGTCTGCGCCGGCATCTGGGGTCGCCTGATCGCTGAAATGGTCGGCGAGGACCTGCCCGTCATGCCGGTCGATCATCCGCTCACCTTCTTCGGCCCGTACAACGAATTCGAAGGTACCGGCAAGGAAATCGGCTTCCCATTGCTGCGCGATCAGGGCAACTCGGCCTATATGCGCGACACCGGCGACCCGAAGACAACCGAGGGCGGCCAGATCGAATGGGGCTATTACGAGACCGACAATCCGCGCCTCTGCCATCCGCGCGACATTCTCGAAAAGCACGAGGCACGCCTGTCGCCCTCGCAGCGCGACCTCGATATGGAGCAGATCATCGAGCCGCTCGAGCGCGCCATGGAACTGACGCCGATCCTCGGCGAGCTCGGCTATAACGAGGGCCACTCCTTCAATGGCCTGCTGCAGGTATCGGCTGCCGGCGGCCCCTCCTGCGGCGAGAGCCAGAAGGTGCGCGGCCTCTGGTACTGCGTCGCCATCTGGGTGAAGGACGGCCCGGCCTACGGCAAGCTGATCGCCGACTGGATGACGGACGGGCGCACCCATACCGACCACGCCTCGATCGACTACGCCCGCTTCTATCCGCACCAGATCGAAGAGAAGTTCATCGAAGGCCGCTGCTTCGAGGCGGCGCAGAAGATCTATTTCCCGGCCGTGCATCCGCGCGAGCCCTATGCCAGCGGCCGCAACGTCAAGCACTCGCCCTTCTACGAGCGCGAGAAGGAGCTCGGCGGCTACTTCATGGAACTCGGCGGCTGGGAGCGTGCGCACGGCTATGCCGCCAACGAGCACCTGCTCGAGAAATACGGCAACCGCATTCCGGTACGCGAGAACGAGTGGGACAGCCGCCACTTCTGGCGCGTTTCCAACGCCGAACATCTGGCGATGAGCGAGGATTGCGGCATCGTCAACCTCTCGCACTTCCACATGGTGGATATCGAAGGTCCGGATCATGTGGAGCTTCTCGAATGGCTTTGCGCCGCCAAGATCGGTGGAGACGGCAATATCGGCAAGGGCATCTACACCCACTTCCTCGATGACGAGGGCATGGTGCGGGCCGACTTCACCGTCTTCCGCATGGCCGACCGCTGCCGCCTCGTGAACGGCGCCGATGCCGGCCCGCGCGACTTCCACTATATGCGCCGTGTCGCGGAAGACCGGGGCCTAGACGTCACCATCACGGACGTTTCGGAGAAGTTCGTCACCATCGGCATCTGGGGCCCGAATGCCCGCGAGACGCTGAAGAAGGTGGTGGCGGAACCGGCGGGCCTCGATCCTGAGAACTTCCCCTTCGCCTCGATCAAGCAGATCGAGATCGCCGGCAGGCCGGTCTCCGCCTTCCGCATCTCCTATGTCGGCGAGCAGGGCTGGGAACTGCACATGAAATACGAGGACGGCCTGGCCGTCTGGGATGCGCTGCGCGCCACCGGCGTCATGGCCTTCGGCGTCGAGACCTATGCGAACTCGCGCCGCATGGAAAAGAGCCTCCGCCTGCAGAACGCGGATCTTCTCACCCACTACAACCTTATCGAGGCCGACCTTGCCCGTCCCAAGGTCAAGGAAGCGGACTTCCGCGGCAAGGCGAAGCATCTGGAATACAAGGCGCGCGAGCACCAGCCCGCCATGCTCTGCACGCTCGTCATGACGGAGAACACCGACAGGAACGGCGTGAAGCGCTACCCGGTCGGCAACCTGCCGGTCATGGACCCGGAGACCGGCGAGGTGCTGGTGGACGAACTCGGCCGCCGCTCCTACACCACTTCCATCGCCTACGGTCCGACGATCGGGAAGAACATAGCGCTCGCCTATCTGCCCTGGTCCCATTGCCAGGTCGGCCGCAAGCTCAATGTCGAGTATTTCGCCGAGACCTACCCGGTCGAGGTCGCCGGCGTCGGCTACAAGCCGCTCTACGATCCGGAAAACCTGAAGCCGCGGACGTAACCGGGGCCGGATAAAGTGTCCCTGGTTTCAGGCCGGTCCGGCGTGAAACCAGGGACGTGATCGCATACGCCTGCCGCGCGCACCTTCCTATTTTCGGTCGTCGATCTCTTCAGGCTCGTCGGCATCGTCCTCCAGACCCGGCGGCGGGCCGATGAGCCTGTTCAGCATATGCTCCAGCCAGATATTGGTGAACTGCTCAGGACTGGATGCGAGAATGGCTTCGATTCCCATCGGCTCGTCCGACGCGTCCCCGGCATTCCCGGCGATTGCCTGTTTGAACTCTTCGAGGCTGATCCCGTCCACCGCATCGGCCATGCCGCCCTCGGCCTCGAGCGCTTCGACCAGGCCGGTCATCATGCTGGCCATCTCCTTCCGGCTCAGGTTCTTCAGCTCCTCGAAAGTCTCGATGACCTCTTCGCTCGCCACCAGCGAAAACCACAAGGACGCCAGGCCGAGGTCCGCCTGTCCATTGACTTCGACGAGGCGCGCGGCCAGCCGGTCGCCCTCGGCGAGATCATTCGCCCTCAATCCGTCACTGACCCAGACCGGCTCGCCGCCGCGCAGGAGATCGCGCACGTAAAAGCCATGGCCGCGCTTGAGGCCGCTGACTTCGTAGAGGCTCATGCGCGCATCGCTCAATGCCTTGATATAGGCGCGGTTGCTGGCACTCTCCTTCCAGCCGCGGCGCTTGAGATAATCGTCGACCACATTGCGTCCGTCGAAATCGCGCGAGAGCAAGTCTTCAAACGCGCAGGCCCACAGGTTCATGACAGCCGTCTCTCCGATAATATCGGCAAGCTGATCGAGGTCGAGGTCGTAACGTCCGGTGACCAGGAAGACATGGCTGTCGAGCAAGTTCTCCATCGCCTCGTTCCATTCCGGACGTGATGCCCATTTCGTCAGCCGCTCGAGTTTGTGTCCGCTCGCCATCGCTGCCTCCTTCCGTTCTGAAGAGGGGAAATCCCATTCACTTTCTCCCTCCGGAAAGCTAAACGCTTCGCCATCACTGGAAAAGATGCACCAGTTCACAGTTTCGGCCCCTCGTCGCGTCAAAGGCTGCGGTTCAGTTGTCGTTTACGACACAGCCAGTAAGATGTGCGGAAGACCTTCCGTTGCGCGCGTCACGGCGCGAAGCCGATCCGGACGACTTTGCACTTACACAGGGAGTCCAATGCGCTTTATCAACCCGATCCCGTTCGTCCGAGACATCGATCGCTCCAAGGACTTTTACCAAAAGAGACTGGGTCTGAAGGTATTGGAGGACTTCGGAAACTTCGTCCTTTTTGAGACCGGCTTTGCGATCCACGAGGGTAGTTCACTTGAAGAAACCATTTGGGGAAAGGCGATTGTTGCGGAAGAACCCTATGGGCGACGAAATCTCCTGTTGTATTTCGAACATGAGGACATCGAGGCGGCCTTCGAAAACATCGCACCGCACGTGGAAATGATACATCCCATAGAGCGTCAAGCATGGGGGCAGCGAGTGTTCCGCTTCTTTGATCCAGACAGGCATGCGGTAGAAATCGGAGAGCCGCAAAGTCTACTTCCGGGCAAGGCGCAGAAATCCTGACGTCGCAACGAGACTGGCTCCGAAGCGCCTCCTGGTTCGCGAATTTCGACCCGGGCTAGAGATCGTTGCGGGTGCGGTTCGGCGGCAACTGACGCCTAACCATCCTCCAACTGAATCCGCCCTGTCTTCAGCATCTGCGGATTCGGCCGGGCGCGCCGCTTGATCAGCCGGCGCGCCTCGGCGATCTTCCTGCCGATGAGCCTGTCATGGCCCAGGCCGGTCGCGGCGACGAGGCGGCCGCGGGCATCGAGGTGGTAAAGGATCCTGGCCTCTTCCACGGTATTCGTGACGAGCTGACTGCCGAAATAGGGAATGCCGGCAATCTGCATCGACCACTCATACTGGTCCGACCAGAAGAAGGGCACGGTGTCGCAGACCATGTCCTGCCCGAGAAGCTGAGACGCCACGACCCGCGCGTGGTCCTCCGCATTCTGCCAGGCCTCGACGCGTACATAGCGCTCGAACAACGGGTGCCAGAACGAGACCGCATCTCCGCATGCGTAGACACCGTCGGCAGAGGCACGCAGCGCCGAATCGGTGCGGATGCCGACTTGGACGTCCAATCCCGCCTCCTTGGCAAGCTCGGTATTCGCCGTGACGCCGACACCGATCACCGCCAGGTCGCAGGAAACTGTTTCGCCGTTGGACAGGACGGCCGATTTCAGTTTTCCAGAGCGGTTGGCCACAAGCTTCTCGACCATCAAGCCCACGCGGAACGAGACGCCGGCAGCCTCGTGATACCGCGCCAGGGCCGCGCCGATCTCCTCGGGGACTATTCGCGAAAGCAACCTGTTGGTCGCTTCGACGACGACCGTTTCGAGCCCGCGCGAACGGGCTGCCGCGGCGATCTCGAGCCCGACGAAGCCGCCGCCTACGACGAGAAGACGCTTGCTCCTGTGAAATCGCCGTGCGATCGCGACGGCGTCATCGAAGGTGCGCAAGGTGAAGACGCCGTCGCATTCCGCACCTGGAACCGATAGGCGGCGCACGCGTGATCCGGTTGCCAGGACGAGCTTGTCGTAATCGAGCCTCGCCCCATCATCCGTGATCACATGTCTCGCATGAATATCGAGCGATGCCGCCCTGCGACCAGGATAGAACCGCACCCTGCCCGCCGTCGCGTCGCCCTGCGGCCAGATCACGCAATCCTTCAGTTCGGACTTTCCCAGAAGCACGCCCTTGGAAAGCGGGGGGCGGTTGTACGGCGGATGCGGCTCAAGCCCGATCAGCGCAATATCGAGATTGGCGGGAGAACCGGCCAGTATCTGCGCGACCCTGCCGCCGGCCTGCCCGCCCCCCACGATCACGATTCTTTCAGGCATCATCCCGGTCTTCAGAGTTTGCTCCAGATTCGCACAATGTCATGAATGGGCATAAACTGGAACCGGCAGGAAACCCCGGAGGAAAGGCGTCAGACGTCGAAGTTGCTCGGCGAAATCTCGCTCGGCTCGATCCCTCACACGGCAAGGAACCCGCCGTCGACCGGCAGGACGGCTCCCGATACCATTTCGGCATCCGAGGAGAGGAGCATGGCGATGCTCCTTGCGACATCGTCGACCGTCGCGAAACGCCCGGCGGGATGACGGACCATCATCGGCTCGCTCTTTTGCGGATCCGCCCAGGCCGCGGCCGCAAGCTCAGTCATCGTGATCGTGGGCGCTATGGCCACGACGCGGATCCCGTATGGGCCAAGTTCCTTTGCCATCACGCGCGTCGCGCCTTCGAGACCGGCCTTGGACGCCGCGTAGCAGACGTGGTTCTGAAACCCGCGGTGGCCCGCGATGCTGGTGACGTTCACGATCGCTCCTCCGCCACCGGCCGCCATGCGGGCTCGGGCGAATTCCTGCGCGCAGATGAGTGCGGCACGCAGGTTTGTGTTCATGACGACGTCGTAACCGTCATCCGTCATGTCGATGAGGCTTTCCAGCACGTTCGTCCCCGCGCAATTGACGAGGATGTCACAGGTTCCCGCTTCCACCATGGCGGCACGCGCCGCCGCCGCATCGGCAAGGTCGGCCACGATGCCGTGGCAGCCGGTCTGACTGGAGAGTTCGTCCAGATCGGACTGCGTGCGGCTGAGCGCCACGACCTGAGCGCCGCGCGCGGCCAGAAGCGCCACCGTCGCCCGTCCGATGCCCTTGCCGCCGCCGGTGACGATGACTGATTTTCCGGAGAATTCCATGTTGAATCCAGACGCTTGTCGGTTTGCGATTGGTACCGGCCGGCACGTTGCAGGCGTTCGGAGAGCCGAGCCGCCGGCCCTTAAGCCGGCATCTCGATCTGTATCTTTACGTCCGTGGGGCGCGCCTCGACGGCGCGGTCGAAGGCCGCGATACTCTCGTCGAACGGAATGGTCGCCGAGATCAGCGGTTTCAAATCGACCTTGCCGGAGGCGATCAGTTCGATAGCGCGGTCGTAGACATTGGCATAGCGGAACACGGTCTCGATCCGCAGTTCCTTGGCCTGCATACCGACGATATCGAAGGGGACGGGTTCGACGGGCATGCCGACGAGCACGACGGTTCCGCCCGGGCGCGCAAGACCCGGAAGAGCAAGGATTGCGGGTGCGGCTCCGGAGCACTCGAAGACGACATCCGCCCCCCAGCCGCCCGTCGCCTCCGCGAGAGCCTCGGAAGCCGCCTGCCGGCGGACATTGACTGTCTCGATACCCTCATAGGCCCCGATGACATCCAGCTTCGGCTGCGCGAGGTCGGCCACGTAGACCTTGGAGCATCCCCCCGCGAGCGCGGCCAGTGCCGTCATCATGCCGATCGGGCCCGCCCCCATGACGGCGCCGACATCGCCTGGCCTGATGCCCGCGCGAAGGGCGGCCTGCACGCCGATGGCGAACGGCTCGACCATCGCCCCTTCCGCGAAGGACACGTGGTCGGGGAGACGATAGGTGAAGGCCGCCGGATGAACGACCTCGGGGGTCAGGCATCCATGGACCGGCGGCGTGGCCCAGAACCGTACGGACGGATCGACATTGTAGATGCCCAGCTTGGACGACCGGGAGGAGAGGTCCGGAATGCCGGGTTCCATGCAGACACGGTCACCCTTCTTCAGATGCCGGACTTGCGAGCCAACCTCCAGAACGACGCCCGCGGCCTCGTGGCCCAATATCATCGGCTCGTTGACGACAAAGGGCCCGATCTTTCCATGGGTATAATAGTGGACATCGGAGCCGCAAACGCCGACGGTGCGGATTCCGATCAGCACGTCGGTCGGCGACAGATCCCGCCGGACCGGGATGTCGCGCAGCGACAACTGCCCCTTCTTTTCAAGTACAAGCGCCTTTGCCACTATCTGATCTCCTCGTGCTGTGGGTCGCCGTTACCGCCGCAGGCCAAACGAGCCTGCCAGCATCATCGCTCGTCGATGTCTATGTATACCGCGCCATCCACGACTTTCACGGGAAAGGTGCGCAGGTTGACGCAAACCGGCGGATTAAGCGCCTCGCCGGTGCGGAAATCGAAGCAGCCGGCGTGCCTTGGGCATTCGACGGTCGTCCCCTCTACGAAACCATCCGAAATATGAGCATATTCGTGAGTGCAGATGTCATCGGTTGCGTAATATTGATCGTCAGCGGTCCGGAATATCGCAAAACTGCGGCCGCTGTGGTCCCACCGTGCAACATCCTCTCGGCCGACCTTCTTCGCGTCGCATGCCTTGACCCAGTTCCTATCGTCCAACATTCCCAACTCCACTTTTCACTATGCACGTCCACAACGTTCTGCCCCTTTCCTTCGGAGCGGCGCTCTTCAGGCCACGGCCGCCTTGGCGAGTGACCGCAGGTCGAATTCTGGATCCGCCAGCGCCTTTCTTCCAGGCCGGATTCCCCTTTCCATGAGGAGTTGACCCATCCGGACCCCCCGCGAAACCTCGCGAATGGAGCCGAAGCCGCTGATGCCGAGGATCATCTGGTCCTTGTCGAGGTGATAGATCAGCAGCGTACCGTCCGGGCAACGCCGCCGCACGTCTTCCGCGCTGCCTCCGGCCTGGCCGGCAATCTGCATCGTCCGGTCGAACTGATCGGACCACATCCATGGCAACGGCACGTATGCTTCGTCGCTGCCAAGCATGTTCCGGCCGGCAAGCGTTCCCTGATCCTCCGCATTCTTCCAGCACTCCAGGCGCATGCGCGGGCCGGAGACCTGCTCGAAGGCGCAGGCGTCTCCCGCGGCATAGATGAAGGGGTCAGAGGTCCGCAGGAAACGGTCCACAGCGATGCCGTTGTCGATTTCCAGTCCCGCGGCCTCCGCAAGCGCCGTCCGGGGGGAGACGCCCACCGAGATCACCACGGCTGTGCATGGCAGGACCGTGCCGTCGTCGAGACGAACGCAACGGACGCGACCATCGCCTTCCAACTCGCTCACCTGGCGTCCAAGAACGAAGCGCACGTCCTTGCTTTCATGGAACAGGCGGACTTCGTGGGACAGCTCTGCCGGCACCGCCCGCATCATCGGCCTGGGCCCTGCTTCGACCACGGTAACCTTGCATCCTCGGACGGTGGCGCTCGCAGCCGCTTCCAGGCCGATTAGCCCGCCTCCGACAATGACGATCTCCGCCCCGGGCCGCAGGTAAGGAAAGATCCGGGCGGCGTCGTCCGCGCTCCGCAGCGTGTGGCTACCGGGCAGGTCGGCACCCGGCACGATCAGGTTGCGCGGCTCCGCTCCGGTCGCCAGCAGGAGACGGTGATAGGCGATGGAGCCGCCATCCGACAATCGCAGTTGCCTCGTCGGCCGATCGATCGCCGCGGCCGCGACCCCCTTCAGAACGTGGATGTCGTTCTTCGCGAGAAAGTCCGCGGGGAAGAGCGGGGCATCCTCTGCCTCGCTCTCTCCTTTCAGCACCGCCTTCGACAGCGGAGGGCGTTCGTATGGCGTGCGGCCCTCGCCATCCACCAACGTGATCCCGCCGTGCCAACCGTTCGTCCGCAAGGCCTGCGCCGCTCGCGCGCCAGCGTGACCGCATCCGACGATAACCATATTTTCCTGAT
This sequence comes from Ensifer sp. R1-3, assembly GCF_056739175.1. Classification (NCBI taxonomy): domain Bacteria; kingdom Pseudomonadati; phylum Pseudomonadota; class Alphaproteobacteria; order Hyphomicrobiales; family Rhizobiaceae; genus Ensifer; species Ensifer sp. R1-3. The sequence goes on along the minus strand of NZ_CP096515.1, from coordinate 65,241 downwards.
GCACCGGCCCTCTCCTAGGTCTCATGCCATGCTCCCCGAAGCCCGCCGGCCGGCGTGGCCGGCCGGACACGGGTGGGTTTGAACTTCAGCGCTGGAGTTTCTTTTCCTTGAAGCGCCTGTTCATCCGCTCATGGGCTTCCGCCGACCCGTTGTGCCAGGTCCCGAACAGGCGATCGAGCGGCACGGAACCATCCCCGCCGTAATTCACCTCGAAATAGCGGTGGTGGAGATAGTGCATGTAGGTGGCGACGTCCATCTGCGCCTTGCCGTTCACGACCAGCTTGGCAAAGCCGCTGTGATCCGGGGCGGGCATAAAGGCCAGGTGCTGCAGATGATAGACCACCAGGAGCGGATTGGATGGGATGATCCAGTGGATGAGTACGCCGGACATATAGAACAGGTGTTCGACCGGATGCATCGCCATGCCCGACCACGGGATCGGATTCGAGTTCTTGTGATGGATCGAGTGCACCCACTTGTAGAGCGGCCCGAAGTGAAGCAGCCGGTGGACGGAGTAGAAATGAAACTCACGGAACAGGGCGATGAGGAACATGAACAGCGCGAAATAGAAGGGATGTTCCGCCATATCGAGGTAGGGTAGCCAGCCGTTGGCCATCGCCCACAGCGTAACCACCAGATAGGCGGTCCAGATGGTGACACCGCTCACCAGCGTCCAGAACATATTGTCCAGCAACTGGCTGCCGAACATGAACGTCTCGGTATCCTTCGGCCAGCGCCTGTTGTACTTGTACTCGGTGTCCTGCGCCCGCTGCACGTAGAAGCGGACATGCCAGATCGTGGTCCAGACGACGAGCGACACCAGGTTGACGGCATAAACCTGGGCGATCCATCCGAATTCGAATGTCTTCATCCGCTCCAGGTCGGGGATGAAATACCACCAGATGAAGGTCGAGATCAGCATGATCGGAATGTTGAGGGGTAGCAGGTAGCCCTCCTTGCCGAACAGCCATTTGAACAGCGCCATGGGTTTGGGAGGCCACACGAAGACCGGGGGCGTCTCGACGGGTTTCGGCGGCGCCCAGCCACCGGTATTCGGCTTTTCGGGTTGAACAGCGTCACTCATATCCGTTTCCTCCATTATGTTCTTCAGGCCGCAGATGACGCGAGACTGCCCTGCACCCGCCCCCAACGTTCCCTGACGAGGTCTCGCAGTTGCAGCGCCTCAGCCCATCGGTCCGTCGTGTCGCGACCGTCGCGATCGGTGATCGCATATGGCCGCGGGCCCAGCTCGCAATTGAATGCGAACGGCGCCTCGTCCTGCGGGCGAAGGAGATAGTTGCGCATCGCCCTTTCCCACCAGTCAGGAACTGGTCGACCAGCGGCTTGTGGTGCGCAAAGCTGATCTCGATCTGTACCTGCTCGCGGCTGGCGACCCGTCCATGCAGCGCCCGGGACCGGTCGAGGATGCTGTTGATGTAGCCATGGTTTTCCGCGCTGACGGGCCATGCGAATTCACGCCCGACGAGATAGTGGGAAAGGTCGGCCACGAGTTCCATGGTCGGGAACGCCTCGAGGAGATCGAGCGTGAAGTAGAGATCGGTCGTCATCCGGTCCCTGTGCGTCTCGATCCAGACCGGTATCGGCGATTGCTCCGAGAGCCTCAGCCAGCTCTCGAGCAGCGTCACGCAATCTTCGAAGCGGCGTGGCCGGACGTCGGGCTGCAGGCAGATGTGATGACCGCCCCATTTCGCCGCGAAATCGAGCACCGGCTTCAAATCGTCGACCGTCTTGGGAAAGCACTGCCATTCCGCCTGGGCGGCGAGCCCCCTCGCGGCCGCCGCGCCCGCAAGCGCATCGGCGGCTGCCGCCTCCGCGCACGGACCGCTGATACCGTCGAAGCCGGCCGCAGCAATCATATCCAGGTTTTCCTCGGCGCTTCGTTCCGCACCATCGGGATCGCGGCGCTCCATCGCCCAGATCGACTGTGTAAAGATTATTCTCTTGGACATTCCCTTCTCCCCGCCCGCCCTCACCGCTGCCTGCGCACCCAGATATCGATGATGACGGCAAGCAGGATGACCGTTCCATGCGCCACAGGCTCATAATAGGAATCCACGCCCAGCAGGACGGTGCCGTTCGATATCATGCCGATGATCAGCGCGCCCACCAGCGTGCCGAGGACGCTTCCCTGCCCCCCGAACAGGCCGGTGCCGCCGATGATGACCGCCGCGATGACGCTGAGTTCCAGGCCGTTGCCGGTCTGCGGGTCCACGCCACGGAACCAGCCGACGAGAATGAAGGAGGTGACGCCGACCATGATACCGCTGACCACGAAGGCGAGAATCTTCACCCGGTCGGTGTTGATGCCGACGGCCTTGGCCGCGTTCTTGTTGCCGCCTGTGGCAAAGACGTTATAGCCGAAGCGGGTAAACAGCAGGAGGTAGGTGCCGAATATGCCCGCGGCCACCATCCAGATCACCTGCGCTGGAACGACCCCGAAGAGCCGGCCGGCAACGAGGGAGCGGAAAAGGTCGTTTTGCAGGCCGGAGATCGGCATGCCCTTGGAGAGCACCAGTGTCGCGCCGCTGTAGATGCTGAGCATGCCGAGCGTGGTGATGAAGGAGGGAATGCGCAGTTTCGTCGTGATGACACCGTTTATGCCCGACAATATCGCGCCCAGAGCCACCACGACGAGCGCGGCACCATAGATGTTGCCCTCCATCTTGATCGCCAAGGCGGCGCAGATCATCGCCAGCAGCCCATGCAATGCGCCGACCGACAAATCAATCTCGCCGGAGATGAAGATGAAGGTGCTGCCGACGGCAAGAATGCCGATGACGGATATCTGCCTCAGAAGGTTCAGCAGATTTAGTTCGGTAAAGAACGTGTCCGTCGAAAGCGAAAGCGCGACGAACATGGCGAGCGCAGCCAGGATGACGGACAATTCGCGGGAATTTGCCGCTGCGGCCACGAGCTTCCTGCCGAGCGCGGCTTGCGGAGTGGATGATGCCATAGTCACATTCGCCTCGCTCATGCGGCTACCTCCTCTTCAAGGTCAGCGTCTCGGGGTTGGCCCGCCAGAATCAGACGAACGACTTCGTCGTGACTGACGGCATTGCGCTCGACTTCCGCGACGACGCGGCCGCCGCGCAGGATGAGGAGATCGTCGGCCACCTCGAAAACATGATCCAGATTATGACTGATGATCAGAACAGACGTGCCATGCGCCCGCAGGTCGTGGACGACATCGAGCACCATGCGCTGCTCGCGAATCCCGAGCGCCGCCGTCGGTTCGTCCATGATGACGAGTTGCCCGCCGGAGGCACAGGCTCTCGCTATCGCCACGGCCTGACGCTGCCCGCCAGACATCGAGGAGACCGGGATATCGAGAGAAGGAAGCTTCGCCTTCATGTAACTGAGAGCGTTTTCCGCGGTCTCCCGCATCTTCTTGCGATCTACGACCAGCCCGCCCCATTTGGTGGGAATATTGCCGAGCGAGATGTTGTGTATCACGTTGCGCTGGTCGACCAGCGCCAGATCCTGATAGACGGCAGTGATCCCCAAGGCCAGTGCATCGCGCGCACTGTCCATGTGGACCTGTTTGCCATTGACCCAGACGCTGCCTTGCGTCGGCTTATAGGTTCCACAGATCATCTTGACCAAGGTGGATTTGCCAGCACCGTTATCGCCCAGGAGAGCGGTCACCCGGCCCTTGCGGATATTGGCCGAAACGTTGCTTATGGCCGTCACATGGCCGAAGCGTTTGGTCAGGTTTTGAACTCGAAGCATGTGTCCTCCCCGCTCGAGCGATGCCGACGAAACAAGTCGCCGGTATCGCCCTCGCCCTTTGACATGTGCCGCCCCGTGCGGGGCGCACGTGACCGCTCGCTTAGCCGAAGCGCGCCTCGCGCTCGGCCACCGCTTCGATGTTCGATTTGTCGACGACTTCGGCGCCCGTGTCGTAGTCGAACGGCTTGTACCCGGCCTCGAGCTGCATATCGAGCAGCGACGCCGTGACCCAGCCCTGGGCAAAGGGGTTCTGCCCGATCGCCCAGTGGGACGTCTCCGCGGCGATGGCCTCGAGGACGCCCGGGATGAGATCAAACCCGCCATTGGCGAATTTTCCGGTCATTCCGTTGTCCTCGGCCCAGATCGCGGCGAACCAGTTGCCTGAGACAGTGCTGGCAAAGCCGACCACGTCGGGAGTTGCGCGCATCTTGGCGTCGATGCGCGACAACGCCTCGGTCTGGCTGTTGGCCGTGGTGAAAGTCTCATATGTGTAGTTGGTGCCGTTTTGCTTGTTGTATTCGTCGATACCCTGCTCGGTGCCCGTGGCGCGCTCTTCCAGGGCGCTGACGCCGGGCGAGGGATTATCGATCAGGATCCTGCCCTCGGTCTTTCCGGTAAGCTGATGGGCATATTTGGCGGCCTGAAGCCCGTTCACCCGGCCGGCGGGGATGAAATCCTGGCCGACGAAGGGAACGTCCAGCTTCTCGTAGCCGGCGCTCGCCACGTTGTAGAGAACGACGGGAATGCCGGCGTCCTTGGCGCGCATGATGTTTTCGTCGAAAGCGGTCTCGTTGATGCGGGTAAAGCCGACGGCATCGGGCTTGGAATTCAATGCATCGACCTGCAGCCGCACGGTTTCGGCGACGTTTGCCGGCGTGCCGCGGGCGAAGAATTGGGCATCCCAGTCGCGTAGGGTGCCGAACTCCTTGAAACCGGCACGAACCGGGGCGAAGAATGGGATATCCTCATGCGCAACGAAAACGACTTTCCGCTTTGCGCCCGTTGCGAGTGCCGGCGCGGCCAATCCGCTGGCTGCCGCCACGCCGCCTATGCCCGCCGTTTTCAGAAACAGGCGGCGACCGACACCGGGCCCCGCATTGCTTTCATTCCGTCCATTCCCGTTCTTTTCTGTCATCGTTTCCTCCCTGGCTGACAGTGTGCCCGATTCCGAAGCCGCGCTTTCCAGCCGACGATCGCGTCCTCCCGATCGTCGTCCTCCCTCCAGCGCCGCGCATCCCATCAGACGCGCAAAAGTTGCTGTGGCACTTTGATCTGCTGCATGTCTCCTTTGATCGGCGATCAAGAAAGACATGCAGCAGAGGGGGCCCGCGAGAAGAGGTGCAGCACTCCCTGCATCTCACGCTCCGCAGCCGCTCCTCGAAACCTCAGCCTCTGGTTGTTTCAGAATAGCAACATGCATGGTGTGGCCTAGAGGTATTTTGAGGGAATTCCCTCAACGCAAATGATGCGCGCGACGGTAGGCACCCCGCGGCTCGACCGGGTCGCAACATGTCCACTGAGAACGGAGCACTCGCGTCAGAGACTATCCCTGACGAGCACGGTGAAGGGCACGACCGGGCTCTCGGCGACGACGCCCGGCAGTCCGAAGCGCGACGCAAGGATAAGCAGGGCTTTGCGGACCTGCAGGTCGGGATTCTGATCTATCACCAACGTCATGGCCCCCTCCTGCAGCATGCGCTCCGCATCCGGCGAGATGTCGTGGCCGACGAGAACAGGGGGCGGGCCGAGGCAGTTGGCCGCGAGAGCGCGTCCGAGGACGGCATGGCTCACGCCGGCATTGTATATGCCCGTCACCTTGCCGGCCTCGAGCGCCTTGGACAACTCCTCGTCCGCAAACGGATCGTTCTCGTCGAGTTCGACGAGCGCCGAGACCGACTGCCGATCCGCATGATCCGCCATGCCGTCCCGGCAACCGCTGATCCGCTCCGCCTGTGCCCGATAGTAGAGGCTGCTGCACAGCAGGACGATGCTGCCCTCCCCCGCCATTTTCGCCAGGAAGAAGGCCGCACAGCGCCCGGCCTTGTAGTGGTCGATGCCGACATAGCTGAGGCGCGGCGCCGAGGGGACGTCCGACACGATGGTGACGACGGGTTTTCCGGCCGATGTGACCTCGGCTATGGCATCGATGATCAGTTCATGATCCTGGCCGTAGACGACCAGCGCGTTGCCGCGGCTTTTGAGAATGGCCTCTGCGACCAGTTCGGGCCGGGTCTCGTCGACGAAGGTCCGCTCAATCGCGACGATATCCTCAAACGGCCGCCCGAAGCGGACGATGGCGTCGCTCAATCTGGCGCAGAGCGGCATCTGCCGTCGCCCCAGCAGCACCTCGAAGCGCAGACCTTGCCGGTAGAGCGTGGGAAGCTTGCGATCGAATCCCAGATCCCGTGCCGCGTCCAGAACCCGCTTCGCCGTCTCGGGCCGTACCCCGCCGCGCTCGTTCAGAACCCGATCGACCGTCGCATGCCCGACGCCGGCGCGCCTCGCGACGTCAATGAGTTTCCGCTTCATACCCCGTGCCGCCTCTGCAGCAATTCCGGGAGACCCGCCTAGCGGTTCCCGCCAGCAATTGCGTCAAAGCAGAAGAGCTAGAGTATTTTTGCGATTCGAAGAAGAGAAGAACGCCCGGGGAAGCTTATTTGCCGATGCAAAACATCTCACGGAAGAGTTTTTCGGACCGGGCGATTCCTTCGTCGGTAAGCCGAACGGACTTCGCCTTGTTGACCGGATCGCCGATGAAACCCTTCTCGTGGAGGCGATCCAGGGCTTTCCAGTCGAATCCCTTCCAGGCGCGGCCGTCACCGTCGAGGGTGAGGTAAAGCAAAGCCAGGACCGTTTCGTCTATCCTATCCTTGTCGATCTCCATCGGCGAATCCATTCGTTGCGCTCCTTTCCTCTTTTATACTCCGCACTACTATGCTCCGCACAACCCTGTTCGCATCCCCAATCTGAAAAGCCATACCGTGCCGTTCTACGCAAAGCTGCTGGGAGCGTGGATCGCGATGGGATTTCGCAATCCGAAGATGGAGGTGGCGGGGACGGTCGACGCCTGACGGAAGGATCGAAGCCGAAACGCCATCATCGGACGGGTCGACCATGCGGATGCGATCCCGGAGTGACATCCGCCGGAATGGGGCAGACATAGGATTTCCCGTCCGTCTTCTCCAGCCATTCCGCCCTGGCGGCGGCAAGCAGGTCCGGGGAAGTCATGAGCGACAGACCCGTCGTGGCGAGCGTCTTGGCGGCATGCGCCATGGCCTTGTGGGCGATCGGGCTTTTGCCCTGCGCCACGACCTGCCAGGTATGCGGGTTGGTGCCGATCGCCCATGCCGGCGCCCAGCACTGCGCCGTCGGCGTCACCCAGCTGACATCGCCGACATCGGTCGAGCCGGCACGGAAGTGTGAATGGCCTTCGAATTCGCGCAGGCCGAGATGCAGTGGTGACGACCCATCGACATTGGCGTTGGAGAAGACGTCGCGCTTCATCTGGTAGAGGCGGATGCTGCTTTTGATTGCCTCTTGCGAGAACGTCTCCTGAATGGATCTGGCGAATGCGATGTCGGCCTCGTCGAAGGCGATCGGGCCGAGCGCCACCATGTTCTCATGCATGGCGGTCTCGAGCGTGATGTTGGGCAGGAGGTTGGTCGAGGCCGTGTCGAAGACGATCTCCACCTCCGTCTCGGTCATCATGGCTGCACCACGCGCCACCTTCTCGACGCGTGTGGCGAGGTCCAGCGCCTGCGGCATTTCCGGCGCGCGGATCAGGTAGAGCACTTCGGCGTTCGCCTGCACGACATTCGCCGCCCTGCCCCCGGCATCGGTGATTGCATAGTGCACCCGGCAATCCTGCGGCATGTGCTCGCGCAGAAAGTTGACGCCGACATTCATGAGTTCGACAGCGTCGAGTGCCGAACGGCCGAGATGGGCAGCATTCGCGGCGTGCGCGGCCACGCCCTTGAAGCGGTAGAAATATTCGAGAACGGCAAGATTGTTGGTGGAGCGCACTCCGTTGAACGGTGCCGGATGCCAGGTGAGCGCGGTGTCGACGTCGTCGAACAGGCCGGCACGCACCATGAAGGTCTTCCCGGAGCCGCCCTCCTCGCCAGGGCACCCGTAGTAGCGCACCGTCCCGGGCAGATTGTTGGCCTTCAGATGCCGGGCGAGTGCGATTGCCGCCATCAGCGAACCGACGCCGAGCAGGTTATGGCCGCAGCCATGGCCACTGGCGCCTTCGACAAGCGGCTTCGCCTCGGCAATCCCGGCGGCCTGGCTCATGCTGGCGAGTGCATCGAATTCTCCGAGAAAGGCAATCACCGGCTTGCCGCTACCGGACTCGCCGATGAAGGCCGTGTCCATGCCTGCCACGCCGCGCCGAACGAAAAAATCATTGTCTTCGAGAGCCTTGGCAAGCAACCCGGACGAGCGCTGCTCCTCGAATTTCAGCTCGGCGAAATCCCAGATGCTGTCGCTCAAGCGGGTAAACTCCGGTTTCATCGATTCGATCGCCGCGGCAATCGACATCACGTCCTCTCGGTTCATGACATGTCCTCGTATTTCGATGGGCGGGCGCAGGAGATCGCCCGGCGCCTGCAGCGCTGCGCGTCTTTTCAGACGCGCAAAGGTCGCTTCGCCGGATCGGTCCGATGGATGATGGATTGGCCGGGTCGGGGTTCTGCCGCCCGGCACAGGTAACAGGGGCTCAGTCGGTGACCGACACTTCCCAAAGGCGGGCGTTCGACTGCCAGACCGGCTGGCCCTTCAGCTTCTTGGTCGCGCCCCAGACATCGACCATGTCGTAAAGGAAGATGCCCGGCATTTCCTTCAGCATGAGCTCATGGAACTCGTCGAAGATTTTCTGGCGCTTGACCTGATCGGCCTCGGCATAGGCTGCGTTCATCAGTTCGATGGCTTTCGGATCGTCCCACATCAGAGAAGCGTTCTCGTCCTTGTCGCCGACGTAGAAGGAATACATCAGCGCGGGGTCGAGGCGCGGCGCGACCGACTGCGAAATGACCTGGTAATTGCCGGAACGGCGTCGGTCGACCTGGGTTGCGTAGTCCAGCACCTCGATCTGAACGTTGAGGCCGGCCTGCTGCATCATCGCCTGCGCCATGACGGCGGCCGGGAAGCTCGGCACATTGCCGCGCTTGTTGGCGATGATCGAGATCGGCTCGCCGTTGTAGCCGGCATCCGCCAGCTCCTTCTTGGCGGCCTCGATGTCGTAGGGAAGACGCTTCTTCTGCGTTTCGCTGAAATAGACCGAGTCCTGCGACACCATCGAGCCGTTCGCCTCGCCCGTGCCGTTGGAGGCGGCAGCAACGAGCTGATCCAGATCGAGCGCCATCGCCATGGCGCGGCGCACGCCCGGATTGCCCAGGACCTTGTCGCGGGTCTGAATGTAGAAGAGATTCTTGCCGTTATTGCGCGCGACGATCAATTGCATCGTGTCGCTCGCCTGGAATTCGGGAATGAGATCCGGCGAGATTTCCGCCGTATCGAGCACACCGGATTCCAGACCTGCCTTCACGGTCGAGGCATCCGGAATGACCATGAACTTGACACCGTCTGCAAGGGGCCGCTTCGAACCGACCATGCCATCCGGCTTTCCTTCGTTTTCCGGCGATACATAATCCGCGAATTTCTCGAGATGGATGTACTCGCCTTTCTTCCATTCCCCCCACATGAAGGGGCCGGTCCCGATCGGCTGGACGAAGCTGCCGTCGGCAGCGACGGATTCAGGCGAAATCATGCCGGTAAAGCCGCATTCGGGACGCGACATCAGGCCAAGGAAAACGGCCGACGGCTTTGCGAGCGTGATCTCGACGGTCGCCGCATCGGTGGCCTTGACGCCGGCTACAGGCGCGGCCCCGCCTTCTGCGAAATCTTTCAAGCAGGTCCACTTCGTCTCGGGCTTGAGGTAGCGCGTCCAGTTCCACACCACGTCGTCGGCCGTCATCGGTTTGCCGTTGTGGAATTTCACGTCGGTGCGCAACTTGAATGTATAGGTCAGCCCATCGGCCGACATCTCGAAGCTCTTGGCGAGGAGCGGCTTCACTTCGCCGACATTGTTGTAGCCGACGAGGCCTTCGACGATGTGCAGGATGATGCTGTCGGTATTGCCGTCGCGGTTGACGCCCGGATTGTTGCTGCGCAGGTCGGAACTCTGCGCGATGGTGATGTCGCGTGCTGCTGCTGTATTGGCCATGGCGAGCAGCGCGGCGCCCGCAAGAAGAAGCTTTTTCATTGTTCTACCCTCTTTATTGATCGTTATGAGTGGAATCCGTCCCAGCAGGCACGCGAGAGCCTGCCGATTGTCTCGAGCGCCATCGTGTAGCCCGGTGTGCCGTCCGGCATGACCTGCGGCACTTCGTCGGTATAGGCGGAGATGATGTAGAAGGGGGCGCCGTCGCGGTAGACGATGCCGGCATTCATGCGGCCGCGCTTGCCGGTGCCGCCCTTGTGCGCAACCACCGTGCCGAACGGCAGGCGCGACGGGATGGCATAGCGCAGGATCTGGTTCTTCAGCGTCTGCAAGGCATAAGCGCACAACTCCGGCGATGTGCCGAGCTTCGCGATCACCTCGGGAGAGGTCTGCGCGTCCAGGATCGTCTGCAACAGGAAGGCCTGATCGCGGGCTGTCGTGGTCGTGACCGAGGTCAGCGAATGATCCGGCGGTAGGGCCAGCGGCGGAATGAGGAAGCGATGATGCGTACCGTGCATGCCGATCGATTTGCAGTAGCTGTCGACTTCCTCCAGCGTCAGACGCTCGAAAACCATCTTGGTGCAGACATTGTCGCTCAGCACCATCATGCCGGTTATGGCATCGCGCAACGAAATCACGATCCCCGGCGTCAGATACCGGAACATGCCGCTCGCGACTTCCTCGGCAAAGCGGGCTTCGTAAGTGATGGGCTCGTCGAGATCCAGCCGCCCCTCGTGCACGGCCTTCAGCGCCGCCATCATGATCGAGGTCTTGCGGGTGCTGGCAGAAGGCGTTTCCTCGTCGGCGCCGCGTTCGATCGTCTCTCCGGTCTTGAGGTTGCGCACAACGAAGCGCGTCACGAAAGGCTGCGCGTCGCAGATATGCGCAAGCCTTTCCTTCACCGGGCCAGAATCGGTTAGCCTATTCACATCAATTCTCCAGACGCCATTTGAGTGTCACGCCGCCCTTTTCGTTCTGGTCGAGGGCGGGAATGGCCGAGAGAAGCCGGCGCGTATAGGCTTCCTTCGGACTGTCGAAAATCGTGTCGCGGTCACCCTCCTCGATGATCCGGCCGTCCTGCATGACGACGACGCGGTCGGCCACCTGTTCGACGACGCCGAGGTCGTGACTGATGAACAGGCACGAAAAGCCGTAGCGTTTCTGCAGATCCGAGAAGAGATCGAGGACCTGCGCCCTGACCGTCACGTCGAGCGCGGAAACCGGTTCGTCCGCGATCAGGAATCGCGGGCGTCTCGCGATCGCACGCGCAATGGCGACGCGCTGGCGTTGGCCTCCGGAGAGTTCGTGCGGATAACGGCCGGCATAGTCGACCCCGAGCCCGACTTCCTCCAGCGTTTCCAGGGTACGCTTGCGCTTGGCCTTGCCATCCAGGCCCGGCACCGGCCTCAGCGCCTCTTCGACCAGCGCCTCGATGGTCATGCGCGGATCGAGCGATGAATAAGGATCCTGGAACACCATCTGGCAGTTGAGGCGATAATCGGTCCAGTTTTCAGTGCGCGGCCGTCCCTGGAACTGGATGCGGCCCTCGCTTTCCGTGACGAGACCGGCAATGGTGCGGCCGAGCGTCGTCTTGCCGGAGCCGGAACCGCCGACGAGTGCCACGACCTCGCCCTCGTGAATGTCGATGCTGACGCCATGCAGCGCGCGCTTCGGCTTGTTCTTCCTGAACAGCGACTTTCGGCCTGCATAGTCCACGATGATATCGCGGGCCGAGATCATGGGCACGCTCGTCAGATCGATCTGGCGCGGCCGGCCGCGGAAGGGCAGCGAGGAGAGGAGCTTCTTCGTGTAAGGATGCTGCGGTGCCTTGAGCAGGTCCTCGGTCCGGCCCTTTTCCACGATCGCGCCCTTTTCCATCACGACGATACGGCTCGTGTAGCGCGCCACCATCGGAAGATCGTGGCTGATCAGCAAAATGGCCGTACCTTCCGCCCGCGTCAGTTCCACCATCAGTTCCATCACGTCGCGCTGGATGACGGCATCGAGTGCCGTGGTCGGCTCATCGGCGATCAGCAGCGCCGGCTTCAAAAGCATGACGGAGGCAAGCATGATGCGCTGGCGCATGCCGCCCGAAAACTCGTGCGGATAGGAGGAAAGCGCGCCCTCCGGATCACGGATGCCGACCCGCTTCAACATGTCGAGTATGAGGGAGCGTCGCTCCTGCGCCGAGGCCTTGGTGTGCAGGATGAGTCCTTCCTCCAGCTGCCGGCCGATCGTCATCGACGGGTTGAGTGAGGTCATCGGCTCCTGGAAGACGACGCCGATCTCTGCGCCGCGCAGATGGCGAAGCTCATTTTCCTTCATCTTCAGCACGTCGCGGCCCTTGTAGGACACCGACCCGTCAGCGACCTTGATGGTCGGCGGCAGCAGCGAGATCAGCGCTCGGGTCGCCAGCGTCTTGCCGGAGCCGCTTTCGCCGACGATGCCGAAGATCTCGCCCGGCGCCAGGTCGAAGGAGACCGACTTGACGACCTGCTGGCCGGTTCTTGCGACTTCAAGCGAAAGGCCGCAAACGGTGAGAAGCTTGTCCATCGTCATTTCAGGCCTCTCATGCGCGGGTCGAGCCTGTCGCGGAGCGCGTCGCCCAGAAGATTGATGCCAAGCAGCGTCAGCGCGATGCACAGACCCGGGAACAATCCGAGCCATGCGGCCTGCTGGAGGAATGGCCGCCCGGCCGCCAGCATGTTGCCCCAGGTCGGCGCCGGCGGCGGCACGCCGAGGCCGAGAAACGAGAGCGCGCTTTCCGACAGGATGGCCCAGCCGAACATGGAGGTGGCGAGAACCGTGATCGGCGCCACGCAGTTCGGCAGGATATGGCGCAACATCGTATAAAGTTCGCCATTGCCCATTACCCGCGAGGCCTCGATGAACTCCCGCTCCCTCAGCGAAAGCACGGCGCCTCGCACGACGCGCGCCATGGAAGGCGTATAGGCGATGCCGAGCGCGAAGATGATGCCGTACTGGTTGGCGCCGAAGACGGCGAGCAGCCCTAGCGCCAGCAGGATGCCGGGAAAAGCGAGAAGCGCGTTGTTGACAGCCATGATGACGCCGTCCACCCAGCCGCGCGCATAACCGCTGATGAGGCCGATGAGCGTCCCGCAGACAGTGGCGAAGCCGACGGTGAGCACGCCGATCCAGACGCTGGCGCGGGCGCCGACCATCAGGCGGCTCAAGACATCGCGGCCGAATTCGTCGGTGCCGAGCAGATGCGCGGGGCCGGGAGCTGCAAGCCGCGCCGTGAAGGAGAGTTTCATCGGGTCGAACGGTGTCCAGAAGAGACCGACGGCAGCGGTGACGAGCAGGATGGCGATCAGGATGCCGCCGATCAGTCCGTTGAGGGTCAACTTTTTCATTCGGCGACTACACGCGGATCGAAGAGAGGGTAGAGAAGGTCGACGACGAGGTTGACCAGCACATAGGAGAGCGAAACGAACAGAAGGCATCCCTGGATAACGGGGTAGTCGCGCGCGAAAATGCTGTCCACCATCAGCCGGCCGAGCCCCGGAATGGTGAAGACCGTCTCGATGACGGCAATTCCGCCCAGCAGATTGCCCAGGATGAGGCCGATCATCGTCCAGGTCGGACCAAAGGCGTTCTTGAACGCATGGCGCCAGAGCATGGCGCTTTCCGACAGCCCTTTCGCACGGGCGTGGGTAATGTAATCGAGACGCAGCACTTCCAACGTGGAGGCACGCGCCATGCGGATCAGCACTCCCGCTTCATGGATGACGAGCGTCACGACGGGCAGGACGAGATAGAGCAAACCAGCGGTCAGATTGTCGCCGATCGAGACATAGCCCAGAACAGGCAGCCAGCCGAGTTCAAGCCCGAACAGCAACAGCAGCAGCAAGCCGAGCCAAAAAGTCGGGATGGACAGGAGAACCGTTGCCGTTCCGACCAGAGCCAGGTCCGTCAGACTGTTCTGACGCCAGGCGGCAATCACGCCTGCCGGTACGGCAATCAGGCTTGCCAGAAGCACGGCGACGACCACAATCTCCGCACTCACCAGAAAGCGCGAAACGACCAGCGGCAGCACCGCCTCGTCATTGACGATCGAGCGGCCGAAATCGCCTCGCAGTACATCGCCGGCCCAGATCAGGAATTGCTGGGGCATGGACCTGTCAAGACCGAGCTCCACGCGCATCGCTGCGATCTGATCGGGCTGAGCCATGTCCCCCAGCATCAGCGCGGCGGGATCACCGGGAATGAAGCGGATCAGTGCAAAGACCGCCACGGCGACAAGCACGATCGTCGGAATAGCCATCATCAGACGGCTCAGGATAAAGCGTAGCATCGGTTCCCCACGATTGATGGTCGGGTTGAAATCGAGCCATCATCGGTTTCTTCGGCCCAGACTATGCGGGAATGAGGAATGACGCGCAATATTATGCATATTCGTCATAGCCTTATGCGGGCTTCGGAAGGTTGCCGAGCAATGGAGCGGAGTGCTCAAAAGAGCCAATATGTTGGTTTTATTGTTCTTCTTGCGAAAGCCGTATCTGCTTCTTGAGGGCGTCGCTGAGCGCCTGGGCGGCGATGGAGAGCGGAACTCCTGCTGCACGCACCAACCCGAATTCCTGTGTCGCACGAGGCACGAACGGCCGGTATACGACGGGCAGGTGACGGTAGAGATTCGCATAGAAGCTGCTGATGATCGAGACGCCCAGTCCATGCGCGACATAGGAACAGGCCGAACTGTTGGTGTGGGTTTCGATCTTTACCATCTGCTTTACCCCTGCCCGCTGAAAGGCCTGGTCAAGCGCCATGCGGTTCGGCCGCTGCCGGCCGATCAGGATCAGCGGCACGTTTCGCAGATGCTTGACGGTGATCTCGGGCAACTCGGCGAGCGAGTGATCCTTCGGAACGACGCAGACGCTTTCACCGCTCGCAACCTTGTCGATCGCAATGCCCGGCCCCGTTTCGCCTTCGATGCGCAAAAAACCGAGGTCGATTACGCGTTCCTCGACCAGTTTGGTGATCGCCGTCGTCGTCTCGAAGAATGTCTCGATGCGAACGCCGGGAAAATCCCTGACATAGTCGATCAACATGGCGGGTGCGAAATTTTCCCACATGCTGCTCGGCAGCCCGATGCGGACGATCTCCGGCCCGGCGGAGCCGTTGCGAAGGTCCTCCGCATGGCCGGACATGCGCTCGATGGCCAGCAGCACGTTTTGCGCATCACGCCCGAGAACCGTCGCCTCCGGCGTCGGAATCAACCGGCCCTTGTCGCGGGCGAAAAGCGTGATCGCCAAATCGCTTTCAAGCTGCTGCAGCATGCGGCTCACTCCCGACTGGCTGAGACCCATGGCCTTCGCGGCCGCGATGGTCGAACCGGTTGCAAGGAGTGTCCGCAGGACTTCCAGGTGCTTGATGTTCATGGGGTCAACACCTCGGTGGCAGCATGTTTCGTCACAACCAGCCGGAAATGCCCTGCTGGAAGGCCGGCGGTGTCTTCGACAGAAGCATGCTTTTCGTCACCGACAAAGCAATAGGTGGCCACCAGATCGAGCGTTTTCAGTGTTCATTTAAACACTAAAGGCGCTCTATCCTTTTGGAACTACGCACTTCCCGGCGAATACCGCCCACACTTCTCCACATCCCGCTCTATTGCAGCGCGGGCTCTCTTCATAGATCTCAAACGCGCGTCATGCTGCGACGGCGCCATTGGTCGAAGATCACGACGACCACGATGACGACGCCCTGCGCGATGCGCTGCCAGAACGGGCTGACATCGAGCAGGTTGAGGCCGTTGCCGAGCACGCCGATGATGGCCGCGCCGATGATCGATCCCCACACACCGCCTTCGCCGCCGAAGAGATTGGTGCCGCCGATGACGACGGAGGCGATGGAACGCAGCTCCTCGCCATCCGCCATAAGCGCATTGGCGGAGTTGAGGCGCCCGACCAGGATGATGCCCGCGATCGCGGCCAGCAACCCGGAAATGGCATAGGTCATGATCTTGGTGCGCGAAATGCTGATACCGGACGAATGGGCAGCCGCACGGTTGCCGCCGACGGCATAGATCGCTCGCCCGAGCGCGGTGTAGCGAAGCACGGACCAGCCGGCAGCCGCGCAGAGCAGAGCGATGAGCGCGCTCACCGGCACGCCGAAGAGCTGGCCGCCGCCGACCCAGATCAGGCTTTCGGGAAGTTGCCGGCCGGCATTGAAGGAGGGGACAGGCAGGCCGTCGGTGACCAGCAGCGCCGCGCCGCGGAACGCCGTCATCGTGCCGAGCGTCGCGATGAAGTCCGGGATCTTGAACTTGGAGATGAGCCAGCCGTTGAGCGCACCGGCGGCCATGCCGATGAGAATCCCGATGAGGATCGCCACCGGCGGCGGCACGAAGCCGAAATCGATACCGAACAGCACGAGCGGCTGCGTGAGCAGGACGGCGGTTATCGAGGCGGAAAGCGCCGCGATGGCCGCGACCGAAAGATCTATGCCGCCCGTCAGGATGACGAATGTCTGCCCGACCGCGAGAATGGCGACGAATGCGGACTGCCGCGCCACGTTGGAAAGGTTGTCGAGCGTCAGGAAGTTGGATGTGGCAAAGGCGAGATAGGCCATCAGCAGGACCAGGGCGATCAGCGGACCAGCCTGAAAGACGACCGCCTTCAACTTCATCTTGCGGGCACCAGCCGCACCGGCCGGGATGTCCGGGTTCTTTTCCGCACGCATATCCATTCCCACTCCCTAGATCACGATGTTTTTAGGTCGGGTCGACCTAAAAACATGAACGTGATCGATTCCAATAGATTAGAGCGGGATGCGGGCGGAAAACCGCACACACTTTTCCTCATCCCGCTCTAGCTTGCATATCGCAGCAGGTTCTGCTGCGATATCTCCTCCCTCGGCAGCTCCGCCGAGAGGCGTCCGCTCCGCATGACGAGCACGCGGTCCGCCATGCCGATCAGTTCGTTGAGCTCCGAGGAGATCATCAGAATTGACGCGCCTTCCGACACCAGCCGGCTCATCACCGCGAACACTTCTGCCTTGGCGCCGACATCGATGCCGCGGGTCGGCTCGTCGAAAATCAGGATCCGCGCGCCGCTCGACATCCACCGCGCCAGAATGACCTTCTGCTGGTTGCCGCCGCTGAAGAAGAACAGCTTGTGCGTGGTGGAAGCCGGACGGATGCGCAGATCGGAAATGTAGCGGCTGCCCTCCTCGCGCTCGCGCGTAAGATCGAGCCGCGACAGAAGCGACTTCCCGGAAAGCCAGGAGAGGCTGAGATTGGGACCGACCGGCTGCATCGGCACGAGGCTCTGCCGGCGGTCGCGGGAGATCAGACCGAGCCCCGCCGCGATCGCATCCGAGGAATGCCGGAAATCCGCGCGCTTGCCCCCGACCTCGATCGAACCGGTCTTGACCGCCTGCAGGCCGAACAGGGCGTTGGCGATCTCGGCCTGTCCCGCGCCCATCAGGCCGTAGATGCCGAGGATTTCGCCACGGCGGAGGGTGAAGGAAAGATCCTTGAGCGTGCGGCCGGAGGCGAGGTTTTCGACGGCAAGCACGGGCGCCCCGAGTTCCACCGTTTCCTTGGGAAACTGTTCCTCCAGCCTGCGGCCGACCATCAGCCTGATCACCGTCGCCTCGTCCGCCTCGTTGGCAGGCAGCGTCTCCACGACGAGGCCGTCGCGCAGCACCGTGACGCGATCGGCGATCATCGGAATTTCCGAGAGGTGATGGGAAATGTAGATGATGCCGTGGCCGCGCTGTTTCAGGCGACGAATGACATCGAAGAGCCGGCTGCGCTCATTATCCGAGAGTGCCGAGGTGGGCTCATCGAGCAGAAGGATGCGCGGGCCGCGCTCCAGGACGCGGGTAATCTCGATCAATTGCTGCTCGGCCACTTCGAGCGTGCGCACTTCGGCCGTCGGATCGATGGAAACGCCGAGCGCCTCGAGAGCGCGGCGCGCGTCCTCGTAGGCCTTGCCCCAGTTTATCCTGCCGAAAGCATTGCGCGGCATCCGGCCGAGCAGGATGTTTTCGGCGACGCTGAGCGCCGGGACAAGACTCAGTTCCTGATGCACGAGGCCGATGCCGAGTTCCGTGGCAAGCGTCGGCGTCAGCGCCGAAACCTTGCGGCCACCCACCACGATTTCCCCGCCCGTCGGCGCATGTTCGCCGGCGAGAATCTTCATCAGCGTCGACTTGCCCGCGCCGTTTTCGCCGAGAAGCACCTGCACCTCGCCCGCGCGCACCTCTAGCGAGATCGACTTCAACGCCACGACACCGGGAAAGCGCTTCTCGATATTCTCGAACTTCAGAAGGATTTCGTGCTGGTCCATGCCCCACAACTACCGCTAGGAACTGGCACTGAACGTGCCCTTTCTATCCGCACGCCGTTTGCATCTGCATACAAGCGGCGGCGCGGAGCACCCCTCACTCGAGAAGATGCTCCGCAGCCCTGGGAGAAGCTCAGTCGGCTTTCTTGCAGTTCGCCCGGATGGTCTTCCAGTCGATCGGCTCAAGCTTCGGTTCCGGATAGAAGTTGCGCGCATTCGCCTCGTAAACGCTGCGCGGGCGAATGTCGAAGGTCTTCGGCACTTCCAGGCCGCAGGCGAGTTCGACGGCAAACTTGGTGCCGAACCAACCCCAATCGGCGAAGCCATGGGTCGTTTCGGCGATCATCTTGCCCTCGGCTATGCGGTCGACCGACTCCGGCGTGACGTCATTGGTGAAGATCGCCACCTTCGTGTCACCGACAGCCGCGCCGTCCTGCGTGGTTTCGAGCCGGTTCTGCGAGCCGGCCACCAGCATCGCTCCGAGGCCCATCTCGTTCGACGCCGCCCAGATGAAATCGAGATTGCCCTGATTGGCCTGCAGGATATCCTCGGCGCAACGCGTGCCCTTTTCGCGGTTCCAGTCGCCGGCGCAGGTGCCGCCCACGATCTCGATACCCGGGAACTGCTCGAGCACCTTGCGGAATCCCTCGAGGCGGGCCGTCGAGTAGAAGCCCCCGGCAACACCCTCGATGATGGCACCGCGCGCCTTGATCTTGGCCTTGTCCTCGCTTGAGAGCTTGGAAGCGATATCCTCCCAGAACTTCAGGTCGAGATAGGTGCCGGGTTCGACATCGACCTTGTCGCCGGTACCAAGCACGCCCGGACCGCCGAAATAATCTACGACCGAATAGGCGCTTACCTCCGCGCCCTGCGTGTTGTCGAAGCCGATGTAGGACGAGACGTCAACGCCGTCGATCGGCTCGAGCAGATTGACGACGACGACCGGGATGCCGGCTTCCGTGGCGCGGGCAAGGGCCGGCTTGACGGTCGCGACTTCAGCCGGGGAAACGGCGATGAGATCGACCTTGCGCTGAATCATGTCCTCGATGATGCTGACCTGCTCGGCGAAGGCCGTAGGGCTGGTCGGCGACTTCGTCAGAACCTTGACGTTGAAACCGTTCTTATTGGCGTCCTCGGCAGCCAGCTCGAAGAAATTCGTGGCCGTCTTGAAGACGCCGGTAATGTCCGGCGGCACCCAACCGATGGTGACGTCGATATTTTCGCCGTCCTGCGCAACGGCCGGCACAGCGCCCAGCATCGGCAAGACTGCGATAGTGGCTGCCGCCGCGAACAGCGATGATTTTGCGAGCTTTTTGAACATAGCTCCCCTCCCTCTCGAATTCTCCTCCACACGTGCGGCGGACGCCGACCGGCTCTCCCACTCTCACGCAAGGACGATGCTAGACAATGCCATTTCGTAATTCAACTACATTTTTTGCGGGTCCTGCTTGCGATAAGTCATGCTTCATTTCAACAAAGCGCAAGAAAAGCGTTCTGTGATGGAAAATACCAGAGAAAATCAGGCAGGCATCTGAACTGGATATGTAGCGTGACTACATTTTACCCAGGAGCAAGGGGGCGCCGCCAGAAACTCCAGCCGGCGCCTATTTATCATGTTGTACGTATAGCATGTCAGGATGATAAATGAAACCGGGATCGCTCCCGCCCTCCCTAAAGGCCGCAATCCCGGACGGAAACCGCTACGCACCTTTCCTGGAATCGCTCTGGCCCTTTGCCGCAATCCCGGACGGAAAACCGCTACGCACTTTTCCTGGAATTGCTCTTACCAGCAGGTATAGCCGGCATCCGCGGCGACGATGGAACCGGTCATGAGGCTGGAGGCGTCGGAGGCCAGGAAGAGCACGACCGAGGCGATCTCGTCCGGCTGGCCGAGGCGATGCATCGGCGTCATGTCCAGCCATTGCTCGTACATCGGCTTGTCCTCCTTTGCGAAAGTCAGAAGCGGCGTGTCGATATAGGTCGGCGCGACGGAGTTCACCCGCACGCCGCGGGCCGCCCACTCGGCAGCAAGCGAACGGGTCAGGTGATGGACGCCCGCCTTGGCCGCATTGTAGTGCACCTGCTGTTGCGGCCGGTTGACGATGGTGCCGGACATGGAACCGATCGTGACGATCGATCCCCTGCCCTTGGCCAGCATATGCCTGCCGAAGGCCCGGCACGACCGGAAAGCGCCGCTGAGATTGATGCCTATCATCCGCTCCCAGTCTGCATCCGAGAGCTCTTCGGCCGGAACGCCGGCATGGGCGATCCCGGCATTTGCGACGAGGATGTCGGCCGCCCTGCCGCTGACCGCCAGCCGGTCCGCCACCGCATTGACGGAAGCGCTGTCACCGATGTCGATCAGGTCGGTCTCGACCACGTATCCTTTGGCCGCAAGCGCGGCCCGGCCGGCTTCGCAGCGCTCCGCGCTGATGTCGGTCAGCACGACCGCCGCGCCCGCTTCGCAAAGCGCTTCGGCGCAGGCAAGGCCGATCCCCTGCCCGGCACCCGTGACCACCGCCACGCGGCCGGAAAGATCGAATTTCCTAAGATACATATCATTCCTTTCTGGCCGGGCACTGCCGGTCCGTCATTCCCACCTCAACCGTGCTGGATATAGACGGCTTGCGGTTCCGCATCCGCGCATTCCTGCGCCATGGCGACCGGCGCCGTCGAGGTCAACAGCGCTGCGGCCAGCAACCCCTGCTTCAGCATCGTTTTCATGTTATTCCTCCCCAGTTGATGGCCGGAGGCTCCCTGCCCCGGCACGTGTTGGCTATGAAACTAATTCTCCTCGGAGTTTCCGGCCGGTTCGGCCGGGTCCCGCAGCAGACCAAGAAAGGCCGCGGTATCGGGATCGATCGGAATGCCGGTTTGCGCACGTGCGGCTTCGACACGCCACTCGCGGTCGCCCGGCGCCAGCACTTCGGCCCCCTCCTGCGCGGGCGCGGCCCGCAGGGCTTCCAGATAGGCAGCCATGCCCCGGTTGAAGACGTCGCGTCCGCCAAATCGGTCCGGATCGATGGCAAGCAGGAAATGACCCATTCCGCGCGGGGTCGAATAATCGTCCGTTCCGACCATGGGCATGAGGTCATGATCAAGGGTCATGCCCTGCAGGATGGCCGACAGCAGCGTCGCGACGCCGGCAAGAGCCGCGCCCTTGAAGGAGAAATCCACACCGCCGAGCGGCAGAAGCGTCCTGCCTTCAGAAGGCTCCATGGTCGGCTGGCCCTCCTCGTCGACTGCGACCCCCGCCGGCAAGGACACGCCGAGGGACTTGTAAAGAAGCAGCCGGTTCAGCGGGATAGACGAGGTTGCCATGTCGAGCAGCCAAGGCCGCGCGCTGCCGCTCGGAGCGGCAAAAGCCAGGGGGTTGGTGCCGTGGAAGGCCTCGCGACCCTGAAACGGCGCAACCACCCTATCGGAATTGGTGGTGGCAAAGCCGATCATACCCGCCTCGGCGGCGACCCGTGCATAGGCGCCAGCTGCGCCGAAATGCGAGGAACGAATGACGCCGACCGCGCCGATGCCGCTTTCGCGCGCGAGTTCGATGGCTTGATCCATGGCGACATAGGCCGCGTGGTGGCCGAGAGCGTTGTCGCCGTCCACGACGGCCGTGGCGGCCGCGGTCCGGCGGACCGTCATGCTCGGCGTGCCGTTGACCCGGCCGCCCCGCAGCACGCGGTCATAATGAACCACCAGCCGCACGCCGTGACTGTCCACCCCGATGCGCGAGGCGTGCATCATCGCCCGCACCGCTGCAGCGGCCGAGTCCTGTGCAGCGCCGGCCTGGCGCAACGCGTTTTCGACTCGCGCTTCGAGCAAATCAGGGGCAACTAGTGTCTGGACGGACATATCAAGCCTACCTAGAGATTGCGGGCGACGAGAATTGACGTATCATATCTGATATCTCAGTGTAAATATCAGACAGGTTCGACGTGCCTGCGTTCGAGCTTTTGAATGGAAGGGAGACCTCATGAACACACTTGACCGCGGCCCATCGCTGACCGACCAGGCGGCGCAGCAAATCCGCAGCCGTATCGTGCGCGGCGAGTTCCAGCTCGGCGAACCGCTCTCGGAGATCGCGCTCGCCAGCGAGCTTGGCGTTTCCAAGACGCCCGTGCGCGAGGCGCTGATGGTGCTCAAGCGCCAGGGCCTCATCGAAGTGCATCCGCAGAGAGGCTCGTTCGTCTTCGACATGGATGCAAATCAGGTCCGGAAGCTTTCCGAGCTGCGAGAGGTGCTCGAACTGGCGGCCATGCGGATGGCGCTTGCCACCGACCGCCAGGCGCTCACCCGGCAATGGGCCGATATCGTCAAGGAGATGCGCGAGGCACTCGATGCCGACGACGCGGAACGCTACCGCACTCTCGACGGCGGCTTCCACATGGTCCTCTTCGAACTCGCCGACAATGCCTATCTTCTGGAGGCCTACGAACTGATCGCCTTCCGCGTGCAGGCGCTGCGCAACCGCCTTTCGCTCGCCCCTTCGCTCAACGCCTCCTCGTTCGAAGACCATGTGCGCCTTGCCGAACTGGTCGCGGGAAGCGAGGACGATGCCGCAATCGACCTCATGGGCCGGCACATCGCCTCGACGCGGGAACACTATCTGGCTGCGGCAAAGGCGCGCGACGCTGAAGGGGCGGCGGCGGCCAAGGGACGACGCCGCGCAACCCGTCGCTGAGGTCCCACCCTTCCAGCGGTCCTGCCGGAAACGGCATTGACGCCGGACGCCCATGCAATAGCCCTCCCATTGTAGCTAAGCTACATTTTACCGAAGCCATATCACGATAAATGTAGTAATTTCGTGCTTTACCCGGTAATTCCATCCCTGAACCCTAGATTTTCGGATTGACACTCGATTGTCAAGGTAATTAAACTACATTTTTAGAGGCGCCGGGATGCGCCAGCCAGGGAGGGGAAAAGTGTACGCTGAGCTTTTCAGACTGAATGGGCGCGCCGCTTTCGTGACCGGCGGCAGTCGCGGCATCGGCTTCGCCTGTGCCGAGGCGCTTGGCGAAGCCGGTGCGCGCGTGGCCATCTCCGCCCGCTCGCGCGACGAGGGCGAAAAGGCCGTCCGGCAACTGAGGCAGAAGGGGATCGAGGCGATCTACCTGCCCGCCGACATTTCCAACGAGAGCGCTGCGCAGCAGGTCGTCAGGCAGGCAGCAGCAGAGTTGGGCGGGCTCGACATCCTCGTGAACAATGCCGGGATCGCGCGCCATTGCGACAGCCTGAAACTCGAGCCGGAAACCTGGGACGAGGTGATCAACACCAATCTGACCGGCCTTTTCTGGTGCTGTCGCGCGGCTATCGAGACGATGTCGGCGGCCGGGCGCGGCTCGATCGTCAACATCGGATCGATCTCGGGTTACATCAGCAACCTGCCGCAGAACCAGGTCGCCTACAACGCCAGCAAGGCGGGCGTGCACATGTTGACGAAGTCGCTCGCGGGCGAATTCGCCAAGAGCAACATCCGCATCAACGCCGTCGCCCCCGGCTATATCGAGACGGCGATGACGCAGGGTGGTCTGGATGACCCCGAATGGTCGAAGATCTGGCTCGGCATGACGCCTTTGGGCCGCGCGGGCAAGGCCAGCGAAGTCGCGGCGGCGGTGCTGTTCCTCGCTTCGGACGCCGCCAGCTATGTCACCGGCTCGGTGCTCACCATCGACGGTGGCTACACCATCCACTGACCTTCACACCACCATGCAGCAATAGGAGCAATTGAATGGCACGGGCATTCGGCGGTCCGAACAAATACATCCAGCGTGCGGGCGAGATCGACAAGCTGGCGGCCTATCTGGCGCCGCTCGGCAAACGCGCGCTCGTCCTGATCGACCGCGTGCTGTTCGACGCACTCAGCGAACGCATCGGCAAAAGCTGCGGCGACTCGCTCGATATCCGCTTCGAGCGGTTCGGCGGAGAGTGCTGCACCTCGGAGATCGAGCGCGTACGCAAGGTCGCAATCGAGCACGGCAGCGATATTCTCGTGGGCGTGGGCGGGGGCAAGACGGCCGACACCGCCAAGATCGTCGCAATCGACACTGGCGCGCGCATCGTCATCGCACCGACCATCGCCTCGACCGACGCGCCCTGCAGCGCGATTGCCGTGCGCTACACCGAACATGGGGTTTACGAGGAGGCGCTCCGCCTGCCCCGCAACCCGGACGCCGTCGTCGTCGATTCCGCGCTGGTGGCAGCCGCGCCGGCACGCTTCCTCGTCGCGGGGATCGGCGATGCGCTTTCGACCTGGTTCGAGGCCCGCTCCAATATCGAGTCGCGCACCGACAATTATGTGGCCGGCGGCTTCCCCGCTACCGAAGCCGGGATGGCAATCGCCCGGCATTGCCAGGATGTGCTGACACGCGATGCCGTCAAGGCGAAGATCGCCGTCGAGGCCGGCCTGCTGACCCAGGCGGTCGAAAACATCATCGAGGCGAACACGCTGCTATCGGGCCTCGGTTTCGAGAATTGCGGCTGCTCGGCCGCCCATGGCATCCATGACGGCCTGACAGTGCTGGAGGAGGTGCACGGGTATTTCCACGGCGAGAAGGTCGCCTTCGGCACGCTTTGCCTGCTGATGCTGGAAAACCGCGACCGGGCCGAGATCGAGGCGATGATACGCTTCTGCCGCAGCGTCGGACTGCCTACCAAACTGGCGGACCTCGGCATCGTCGATGACGTCCCCGCCAAGATCGGCCGAGTGGCGGAAGCCGCTTGCCGGCCCGGCAACATCATCTATGCCACGCCGGTCAACATTACCGTACCGGCCGTGCGCGACGCGATCCTGGCGCTCGACGCCTTTTCACGCAGCATCCACTGACCGACTCCAGGAGATGACGATCACCCACACAGGCCAGGAATTCTGACATGACGGAAATCCCCTCCTTCGACGACCTGCTCGATTTCAGTGGCAAGACCGTCGTGGTCACGGGCGCCGCCACCGGCATCGGCAGGGCAGTTGCCGAAGCTTTCGCTGCGCAGAGGGCGCGTGTCGCGCTTCTGGACCGCGACGCCGCAGTTTCGGATGTGGCCGTTTCGCTCGGCACCGGCCACATCGCCCATGTGGCGGACGTGACGGACGAGCAGGGAGTCGAGCGAGCCGTCAAGTCGGTGACCGAAACCTTCGGCCGGATCGACATTCTGATCAACAATGCCGGCATCGGGCCGCTTGCCCCTGCGGAAAGCTATCCGACGGCCGAATGGGACCGCACGCTCGCCGTCAATCTCAAGGGTGCCTTCCTCATGGCGCGCGCGATCGCCCCCGGCATGCTGGAGCAGGGATCGGGCCGCATCGTCAACATGGCCTCCCAGGCGGCGATCATCGGCATCGAGGGCCATGTCGCCTACTGCGCCAGCAAGGCGGGCATCATCGGCATGACGAACTGCATGGCGCTGGAATGGGGTCCGCGCGGCGTCACCGTCAACGCGGTCTCGCCGACAGTGGTGGAAACCGAACTCGGGCTGACCGGCTGGGCTGGAGAGAAAGGCGAGCGCGCCCGGGCGGCCATCCCGACGCGGCGCTTCGCCAAGCCATGGGAGATCGCCGCATCGGTACTCTACCTCGCCAGCGGCGCGGCCGCGATGGTCAACGGCGCGAACCTCATGATCGACGGCGGTTACACGATCACCTGATACCAAGAACGAGACATACGAGGAATCACTTTGACAAAGCTATTTGAGCCCGCAGGGTGCCGGGTCGACCTTCGGACCGGTGCCATGAGCGATGCAACGGGCGCCTACCAGAAACGCTTCCGCGATCTCGCCGGTCTTTATGCCGACGAGGCGGCATTCTCTGCCATGCAGGAAACCTGGAACGATACGGTCGTCTACGAGGTCTCGGAGTTCCGCCCCAACGAACGCACCGGCGACCTCATTTTCGGCGTCACCCGCATGCTGCCGGGCAAGGTGGGCGAAGAGTATTTCGTCACCCGCGGCCACATTCACAAGCAATCGGACCGGCCGGAAATCTACTACGGTCAGAAGGGCCGCGGCCTCATGCTGCTGGAATCTCCGGAGGGCGAAGTCCGCGTCGTGGCCGTCGACGCGCAGACGGTCTGCTACGTGCCGCCGTACTGGATCCACCGGTCGGTGAATATCGGCGGCGACGATCTCGTGATGCTCTTCTGCTACCCTGCCGACTCTGGCCAGGACTACGACTGCATCGCCAAGGCGGGCGGCATGCGTGCGCGCATCATCGATGACGGCAGGGGCGGCTGGAAACAGATCGACAACCCCAACTGGCGGATGCGCGACGCGGCGACGGTCGCCGCGCTCTATGGCCGCGAGAAGAAGGAAGAAAACGCATGATTGCTCCGTTCGACCAAGCCGCAACTCTCGGTGTCGTCCCGGTCATCGCGATCGAGCGCTCCTCCGACGCCGTCGCCCTGGCCGATGCGCTTCTCGAAGGCGGCTTGCCGCTTGCCGAAATCACATTCCGCACCGAAGCGGCCGCCGAGGTGATCGCGATCATGGCCGAGAAGCGCCCGGAACTGCTGGTCGGCGCCGGGACGATCCTGACGCCGGACGCTTTGCGTGCAGCGATCAGCGCGGGTGCGCGCTTCGGCCTCGCGCCCGGCTTCGACGCCGAGATCGTCGCGGCCGCCAAGGCCAAGGATTTTCCATTCGCTCCAGGCATCATGACGCCCTCCGACCTGACGGCCGTATCCCGCAACGGCCTGAAGCTCGCCAAATTCTTTCCGGCCAAGGCGGCCGGGGGCCCGTCGATGCTGGAAGCGATCAGTGCCCCCTTCGCTCATCTCGGCACCCGCTTCGTGCCGACCGGCGGCGTCAGCCTCGACAACATGCATGAATGGCTGAAGCTCGGTGCGGTGGCCGCCGTCGGCGGCACCTGGATCGCCACCAAGGCCGACATCGGCGAAGGTCGCTGGGGCGACATCACGGCAAAGGCGCGCGCGGCAGTCGCACGGGCAAAGGAAATACGCGAGGTGACGCGATGAATCGCTACCAGCCCGCGATCCAGCCAACCTTCTACTTCATCGGCGTGACGACGGCGAAAAGCTCGATCATGCGGGTCTTCCCCGCCTGGGCGCGTCACCTCGGCCTGAAGGACGCGGTCCTGAAAGGTATCGACTTTCCGCTTCATGCCGACCCGGCGGCCTATCGGGAGGCCGTTTCCTTCATCAAGTCGGACCCGCTGTCGCTCGGCGCGCTGGTCACGACCCACAAGATCGACCTGTTCAATGCGGCACGCGATCTCTTCGACGTGATCGATCCGCATGCACTGCTGATGCATGAGACGAGCTGCCTGTCGAAACGCGGCGGCAAGCTCGTCTGCCACGCCAAGGACCCCATCTCATCGGGTCTCGCCATCGATGGCTTCTTGCCGGCCGGCCATTTCGCCGAAACCGGCGCGGAAGTTCTGTCGATGGGAGCCGGCGGTTCGACCATCGCCATCACCTGGCATCTCATGCAGGAAAAGCGAGGGGACGACTTGCCCTCGCGCATCGTCGTGACCAACCGGTCGCGCCCCCGCCTCGAGGAATTGAAGCGGATTCACGAGGCAATGGGCGCCCGCGTGAAGGTCGACTATGTTCTGGCCGACCGGCCGGAGCTGAACGATGCGGCCATGGCCTCGCTGAAGCCCGGTTCCATGGTGATCAACGCGACCGGTCTCGGCAAGGACGCGCCGGGTTCGCCGATCACCGATGCCGGCCTTTTCCCCGAGCGCGCCATCGCCTGGGACCTGAACTATCGCGGCGACCTCGTCTTTCTCGATCAGGCGCGACGGCAGCAGGCCAGGCGCGGGCTGCAGGTGGAGGATGGATGGACCTATTTCCTGCACGGCTGGACTCAGGTCATCGCGGAAGTGTTCGACATCGTCATTCCGACCTCCGGGCCGGCCTTCGACGAGATTTCGCGGATCGCCATCGAGGCGGCAAAGGGGTGACGCCGTGAAGCGCATTCTCGTGACACCCCGTTCGCTCTCCCTCGCCCCGCCGCCGGAACTCGAGCCGCTTCGGCAGGCTGGATTCGAGCTCGTATTCTCCACGCCGGGCCGCATGCCGGACCAGGCCGAACTGATCGATCTCGTGCCGGGCTGTGTCGGCTGGCTGGCGGGCGTCGAGCCCGTTTCCGACAGGGTCATCGCCGCCGCTGACAGTCTGCGGGCGATCAGCCGCAACGGCACCGGCATCGACAATCTGCCGCTCTCCCTGCTGAAGGGACGTGGCATCCGCGTCCTCAAGGCCGAGGGGGCCAACGCCGTCGGCGTGGCGGAACTTGCAGTCGGGCTTATCCTTGCCGCCCTGCGTCACATTCCAACCGAAACGGCCGGCATCCGCGCCGGCGGCTGGCCCCGCTCGCGCGGCAAGGAAATCGCCGAACGCACTGTCGGGATTATCGGTTGCGGCGCGATCGGAAAACGCGTTGCACGCGCCGTCTCGGCGATGCGGGCCAGCGTCATCGCCCATGATCCGTTCCGCCCGAACGTCGAAGTGTATGGCCCGTTCAAATGGGGGAGCCTCGACGAGGTCTTCGCGGAGGCGGACATCGTCTCGCTGCATTGCCCGGCACCTGCCGATGGCCGCCCGATCGTCGATGCGGCGCGTCTGGCGGCAGTGCCCCCGCACGCCATCCTCATCAATACCGCACGCGCAACACTGGTGGACGAGGTGGCGGTGCGCGCCGCACTCGACGAGGGCCGGCTGCAGGCCTATGCGACCGATGTCTTCGTCGAGGAACCGCCGGCGCCCGGCTCCCTTGCCAGCCATCCGCGCGTCATCGCCACCAGCCATATCGGCGGCTTGACCGACGAGAGCGTCAGCAAGGCGACCGCCATTGCCGTGACGAACCTTCTCTCGGCCCTGGAGGAGGAGAGCGCATGATGTCGCTGTCGACCGTGCCTTTTTCGGCTTCGCTTACCGAGCGGCTCGCCGCGCCGCCCGCCGGCGGCATCCGGCTCTACTGGCTCGGGCAGGCCGGTTTCGTGATCGCGACGAACCGCTTCCGCATCGTCGTCGACCCCTATCTCTCCGACAGCCTCGCGGAAAAATACCGCGGCAAGCGCTTCGAGCACGACCGCATGATGGCGGCACCGGTCGCCCCGTCCGCGCTCGGCCCGGTCGACCTCGTGCTCGTGACGCATCAGCATACCGACCACATGGATCCACAGACCCTCATGCCGATCGCCGCGGCCAACCCGGATTGCCGCTTCGTCGTGCCCCGCGCCGCGCTGGCTGCCGCGCAGGAGCGTATCGGCGTCAGGCCGGAACGGCTTGTCGCAGTCGACGCGGGCGAGCGCATCGAACCTCTTGCCGGACTCGGCGTCACCGCAATCCGCGCCGCGCATGAAACACTCGAACGCACCCCCGAGGGCTGGCACAGGTTCCTCGGTTATGTGATCGCGGCCGAGGGTGCGCGCCTCTACCATTCCGGTGACACGATCCCTTACGAGGGTCTCGTCGAGGAGGTATCGCCCTTCCGGGTAGACCTGGCGCTCCTGCCGGTCAACGGCCGCCGCGCCGAACTTACGGAGGCCGGCATTGCCGGCAACCTGACGCTGGACGAGGCATGCCTGCTGGCGGAGCGGATCGGCGCGTCCGACATGATCGCCCATCACTACGGCATGTTCGCCTTCAATACCGAAGACCCTCGGGTGATCGACGCCAAATCAGCGGCCGCTGATTGCAGGGTACGGCTCCATCGGGCAAAGCTGTCGGTCGAATACCGACTGTCCAAGTAACCGGGGATCTCCATGTCGACCAATGCGCTCCAGCCCAAAACGATCGGCGGCAACAACAACATACTCGAAGTCATCAGGCTGAAGCGCGCGGATCTGCGCAAGTCGGACCGCAAGGTAGCCGAACTCGTTCTGGCCGATCCGAAGCGCGTGATCAATGCGACCATCGCCGAGGCGGCGGAATGGGCGGAGGTGAGCCAGCCGACAGTGATCCGTTTCTGCGCCTCGATCGGATGCCAGGGATATCAGGACTTCAAGCTCCGCCTCGCCCAGAGTCTGGCGCTCGGCATGTCCGCGACCCACTCGGTCATCGACGCCGACGACACTCCGGCCAAGGTATCGGAGAAGATCTTCGACTATACGATCACCAGCCTCGATTGGGTGCGCAATCATCTCGACCCGGTCCAGGTCGACCGAGCCGTCGACGCGCTCGCCAAGGCCAATCGCATCGAGTTCTTCGGTTTCGGCGCATCGGGCATCGTCGCGCGCGACGCCCAGCAGAAGTTTCCCCTCTTCGGAGTCCCCTGCGGCGCGGAAACCGACGCCCACCAGCAGATCATGGTCGTTTCCATGCTGAAGCCCGGCGACGTCGCGGTCGTCATCTCCAATACCGGCGCGACGCTGGCGATCATCGAAACCGCGCGCCGGGCGCGCGAGAGCGGCTGTCGGGTCATCGGCATCGTCGGGTCGGACGGCCCGCTGGTCGAATTCTGCGATATCGTGCTGATGGTCGAGACGCTGGAAAATACCAACATCTACACGCCGACGATCTCCCGCATCGCCGCGCTGACGGTCGTCGACATCCTGTCCACCAGCGTCGCACTGCGCCGGGGCGCAGAACATGTCGATCTTTTCACCGGCATGAAGCGCAATCTTCGTTACCTACGCACGAGCACAGAGACATAGAGATGAACGACACAAGCAACCGCCGCCAGCCGCCGGCCTCGCTCGCCCCTCGCGATCTCGCCGCCTTGATCGATATCAGCGCCGTCCAGGCCTTCCACACGGAGGCGGACGTGCGGGAGCTGGCGGGAATCGCGGTTGCGGAAGGGTTCATCGCTGCGCATGCCCTGCCGAATTTCGTGCCGCTGCTCAGAAGCCTCGTCCCCTCGGGCGGCCTGACGCTTGTCGGCGGTCCGGTGGGCTTCCCCTCGGGCGGCCACAGCACCCGTACCAAGACCGCCGAGGCTGTGGAGCTTGCCGAGAACGGCGCGCAGGAACTCGACATGATGATCAATGTCGGCCGCCTCAAATCCGGCGACTTCGGCTATGTCCGCAACGAGATACGCGCCGTCGTGGAGGCGATTGCCCCGGTGCCGCTCAAGGTCATTCTGGAACTCGCCCATCTGACGGACGAGGAGATCCGGGCGGCGTCGGCGATCGTTGCCGAAAGCGGAGCCGCCTTCGTGAAGACCGGCACCGGCTGGACGCCGAGCGCCACGACGCTGGAAAAGCTGAAACTCATCGTCGAAACCGTTGGGGGCGCGGTGGAGATCAAGGCCTCCGGCGGCATCCGTTCGCTCGATGCCATCGCCGGCATGATGCGTCTGGGGGTCACCCGCTTCGGCATCAACACGCAGGTCGCCGTTGACCTCGTGCGCCAGTGCGCCGCCCTGCCCGGCGGCCGCCTCGACATTGCCGGAAAGGCGGGCTGACGCCATGGGCGACACCGTTGCGGCATTCGACCTCGGGACCGGTGGCGTCAAGGCGGCGATATTCCGTCCGGACGGGACCTGCATTGCGGAAGAGGTCGTTTCCTACAGAACGTTTTACCCCTCGCCCTCCTGTCACGAGCAGCGTCCCGAAGA
The DNA here is from genome assembly GCF_056739175.1 of Ensifer sp. R1-3. Lineage (NCBI taxonomy): Bacteria > Pseudomonadati > Pseudomonadota > Alphaproteobacteria > Hyphomicrobiales > Rhizobiaceae > Ensifer > Ensifer sp. R1-3. The sequence goes on along the minus strand of NZ_CP096515.1, from coordinate 33,450 downwards.
CTGGTGGGAGGCGATTTGCGCCAGCCTGCGGACTCTGTTCGAGAATACCGCGGTAAAGGCCGGCGACATCCGCGCCATTGCCGTGTCCGGCCACAGCCTCGGCTGCCTTCCGCTCGACGAAAACGGCGCGCTGCTGCAGGAATTCGTACCGATCTGGTCCGACGGACGCGCCGTCGCGGAAGCGGAGGATTTCTTCACGCGCGTCGATCCGGACACCTGGTACCGGACGACCGGCAACGGTTTTCCGGCGCCCCTCTACACCGTGTTCAAGGCCATGTGGCTGCGCCGGAACGCACCCGACATCTTCGCGCGGACACGCACGATCATCGGCACGAAGGACTACATCAACCTGCGGCTGACCGGCCGTATTGCCACCGATCCGTCATATGCCTCGGGCACCGGCGTCTACGATCTCAAGGCAGGGCGCTATTCCTGCGAGCTTGTCGAAGCGGCGGGACTGAGCCGGGAGCTGTTCGCGCCCATCGTCGCCTCCACCGATGTCCTCGGCGACGTCCTGCCCGAAATTGCCGAACGGCTCGGTCTCTTCCCAGGGGTGAAAGTCGTCGCGGGCGGCGTCGACAACAGTTGCATGGCGCTTGGCGGCCGCACCTTTCTCGAGGGCGACGCCTATGCCTCGATGGGCTCATCGAGCTGGATCACCGTTTCCGCTTCGGAGCCCCTCCTCGACGATCGGGTGCGTCCCTTCGTGTTCGCCCATGTGGCGCCGGGCATGTTCATTTCGGCGACCTCGATCTTTTCCTCCGGCACGAGCTTGAACTGGGTGACGGACACGCTGCTGCCGGACGTGAAGCATGCGGCCAAGCTTGCCGGCATGGACGTCCATGACGCGCTCTTCCGGCTCGCCGGCGAGGCTCCGGCCGGTGCGCGCGGCCTGATCTTCGTGCCGACGCTCGGCGGCGGCACGAGCTTCGAGGGCGGGCCGGCGGTGCGCGGAGGCTTCGTCGGGCTGGACCTGCAGCACGGCCGTGCTGACATCCTGCGCGCAACGCTCGAGGGGGTGGCACTCGGCCTGCGGATCGCCTTGGACGAGTTGCGCCGGATGACGGCCATCGGCCCGGAAATGATCATCGTCGGTGGCGGCGCGCGCAGCGCCTTCTGGCGGCAGGTCTTCGCCGATGTCTTCGGCTGCGCGATCGTCAAGACGAGGGTCGATCAGCAGGCGGCGGCACTCGGTGCTGCGGCGCTGGCCTTCGTCGGCATGGGTCTGTGGGAGGACTTCCTGCCGATCCGCGCACTGCACGTTGCGGAAGGACGCAGCGAACCGGCGCCGGAAGCGCGCACGGTCTACCGGGCCGCGCTTGCTGCCTATCGCCGGGCGGCCGAGCAGCAACACGAACTGTCCGGCGCACTCGCCGCATTGAGGGAGGCCGCAACATGACCGGAGAACTCTTTCTCGCGATCGACGTCGGTACCGGGAGCGTGCGGGCGGCGCTCATCGACACCCGCGGGAAGATCGTCGAAATCGCCGCGCGCGAGCACGACCAGATCGTGCCGCAGTTCGGCTGGGCAGAGCAGCGACCGCTCGACTGGTGGGAGGGGGCCTGCACCGCCGTTCGAACCGTGCTCGACAAGGCGGAAGGCGCACGCGAGCGCATTTCCATCATCGCTGTATGCGGCCAGATGCACGGTCTCGTGCTCATCGACGATGCCGGGCAATTGACGCGCGATACCGCACCGCTCTGGAACGACAAGCGCACGCTGAACCTCGTGCGCCGTTTCGAGGCGGAGAACGAGCCCGACAGCTATCTCGCCGAAAGCGGCAACACGCCGACCCCGGCCTGGCCGGGCTTCAAGCTGCAATGGGTGCGCGATGCCGACCCCGGGGCCTATCGGCGCAGCGCCGTCGCCATCATGCCGAAGGACTACATCAACTTCCGGCTGACGGGCGAGATCGCCATGGATACCGGCGACGCCTCCTGCAGCTTCCTGATGAACCCTGCAACGCTCGCCTGGTCGCCGGCGATGATCGAGCGAATGGGGCTTGATGCCCGGCTGCTACCGCCCATCCGCAATCCCCTGGAGATCATCGGCCGCGTCACGGACCAGGCCGCTCTCGCGACAGGACTGATCGCCGGCACGCCCGTCATGGTGGGCGGAGCGGACTATCCGATGGCGCTGCTCGGCTCGGGCGTCTGCCGGCCCGGCCTCGGATCGGACAGCACGGGCACCGGTGCCATCGTCACGATGATCGCCGACAAGCCCCTGCTGGATCCGGAGATTTCCAACGTCGCCACCATCGAAGGCAATTGGGCTCCCTTCGTGCTTCTCGAAACCGGCGGCGACGGCATGCGCTGGGCGCGGCGCGCCTTCCATGACGGCGCGCTGAGCTATGGCGACATCGTCGCGCGCGCCGAAAAGGCGCCGGCCGGCTGCGAGGCACTGCTGTTCATGCCGTTTCTCACCGGCGAACGCCTCGGTCAGCATCGCAATGCGCGGGCACAGTTCTTCGGCCTCGGCGCCGGGCACGGCATGGAGCACCTGCACCGGGCCATTCTGGAAGGGATCGCCTTCGCCATGGCTCGTCATATCCGTATCATGGAGCATAGCTCGGGCAAGCGCCTGGAGCGCATGATAGCGGCCGGCGGCGGTGCCCGCACGAAGCTATGGCTCAAGATCAAGGCAAGCGTCTTCGACACACCGGTGCTGGTGCCGCAAGAACCCGAATGCGGCCTCATGGGCTGCGCGGCCATGGCCGCGACCGCGACGGGCCGCTTTTCCCGGCCGGACGACGCGGCGGACGCCTATGTGCGCTATGCGGACGAAATCGCGCCGGACCCCGCATGGGTCGAGGTCTACAGCCATGTCCAGCCGGTTTTCGACCGGCTCTATCATCACAGCATGGTGCTTTATGACGACATGGATGCGCTTGCCGCCCGGATCCACCCGCCCGGCACGCGGACCTGAACAACGACTATCATGCCTGAGGAGGAATTCATGAAAGACATCATCGATACGTTTCGTCCGGACCTTTTTGCCGGCAAGGACATTCTCGTCACCGGCGGTTCGTCCGGCATCGGCCTTGCCATCGCACAGGGCTTTGCCCGGCTCGGCGGATCGGTCATCGCGCTCGGCAGTTCGGAAACAAAGCTCAAGGCTGCCGCGGCCGACCCCGAAAACACGGCAATCCGCTTCGAGCGGGTCGACGTGCGCGACCCGGAAGCGATCAACGCCTTCGCCAGGACGCTGCGCAAGCTCGACGTTCTGGTCAACGGCGCAGGCATTGCCCGGCCCGAGGCGGAATTCGAGGACGCCACCTACATGGAGGTGATGGACGTCAACCTGAATAGCCAGATGCGCTTCGCCATGGCCGTCCTGCCGCTCCTGAAGGCCTCGCGCGGTGTCATTCTCAACACGGCCTCGATGCTGAGCTATGTCAGCGATCCGCTCGTGCCGGCCTATGGCGCCAGCAAGTCGGGGGTGCTCGGCCTCACGCGCCATCTCGCTCACGCCTTCGGCCCGGACGGCATCCGCGTCAACGCCATCTCGCCCGGTTACCACAAGACCGACATGACGAAGGGTCTTTGGACCGACCCGGTACCGGCGGAGAAGATCGCCCAGCGTTCGGCGCTCAAGCGCTGGGGCACCGTGGACGACCTGGTCGGAACCGCCCTCTTCCTCGCCTCGCCTGCCGCGGAATTCATCACCGGCGCGGACTTGCCAGTCGATGGCGGCTTCGTGGTCGGCGGTTTTTAGTCAGATCACGATGGTTTCAGGTCAGATCGACCTAAGATCACGAGAGCGGAATCGGCCGGAGAACCGCGTACACTTTTCCTCATCCCGCTCTCACTAATTTGCCCCTCACATGAGGAATTCGCTGTCAATCCCTGCCGTGTAAGAGGACTTTCCTCGTTGTTCGACGGGTGCGGTCTTCCTCTCGTCCCGACCTTGTGCGTTTTTCTGGGATCGGGGGTGGATCGGGGCAAGGGTCGGCCATCGGCCGGCCGCGCAGCGGCTTGCCCTTGCGGCGATCCACCCCCGATCCCACGATGGCGTGTCGGGTCCGTGGTTGCATGCCCGTGTGTCGAGGCATTGCCGCGTTGCCTGCGCTCGTTTTCGCGAGAAGCCGGGGAGCCCTTGTCACCATGCGCGTCGGACGGGCCGTTCGGCGCATAACCTCACATACGGTCGCCGCCGGCCGGCGGCTGCACCAATCTTCCGCTTGCAGCGGGAGGGCTCGGGAGAACGGGACTAGTCTCATCCACGGCGTTGTCTGCCAAGGGGCAGTCGGTTCGTTCACCCGGATTCTCCGAAGCCGATCAGGCTGCGGAGAAAGCGTGCAGCGGCATCAGGCGGTGGTCATCGCCATGCCCTCGATGTCGACGCCTTGGGTGACGTATTTCCACACCGCCACGAGAAGCTTGCGCGCCAGCGCTGTGATCATCACCTTTTTGAAGCGGCCGCCGTTCTGCCTGACCCGGTCGTGGAACCAGCGGCTGAGTGCGGTCTGCGGCTGATGGCGCAGCCACAGCCAGGCCAGCTGGATCAGCGTCGCGCGCAGCCGCGGATTGCCCGCCTTGGAGACGCCCTGCTCGTAATCGATCGTGCCGCTTCGCCAGGGCGTCGGCGCCAGTCCGGCATAGGCGGCTACTTGCCGGCGGTTGGCGAACGGCCGGAACAGGCCTTCGGTGAAGAGGACGCTGGCAAAGCCCAGGCCGATGCCCTTGATCTCGAGTAGCCGCGCCATGACGGCGGCGTCCGTCCCACTGGCGGCCGCCTGCGCCTCGGCCGCCAGTGCCTTGAGCGCCGCCAGCAGCGCCTTCAACTGCTCAAGAAGCAATTCCAGCCGCTCGAGCAGCCGCGCGAGTTGCGCCTGCAGATGCGGCCCGAGCGCACGCCCGTCGCCGCCGCGCAGCTCCGCCAGGCGCTGCCGGCGGTCGCGGCGCAGCGGCCGGTAGTCGCGGATCCCCTGGGCGAACAGCAGGCCCTTGATGCGGTTGACCGCGCGGACGCGCTCGGCGGTCAATTCCTGGCGCTCCCGCACCAGCCGGCGGCGATCCTCATGCTCCGGCGTCGGCGCCTTGACCATCGCGCAGACGCGCGGCTCGCCGCGCTTGAAGGCCAGCAGCGTGCGCACCAGCATCTCGCCATCGATCCGGTCCGTCTTCGTCCGCCGGCGCCGCCGCGGCATGGCGATCGAGGCAGGATCGACGACATGGCTCTCGATCCCCTCGGCCTCCAGAGCCCGGTGGATCCAGAAGCCGTCGAGACCGGCCTCCTGGACGACGATCACCGGAAAGCGGCGACCGGTGCGCGCCTCGGCCTTGCGCCTGAGCGTCGCGAAGCGTTCGAGAAGCCCGGCCAGATCGCCGCCATCCACCTGGTGCCGCGACATCTTCTCGCCCCCGCCCGGCGACAGCGACGTCACCAGCCATGTCGACCGCGACAGTTCCAATGAAACGAAAATTGCGCCAAGATCAGTGCGGATAGTGCCCGTGCAATCGGGGCTTCGTGTAATCACAGCCATGAGACCCTCCAAGGTGCTGGGTTGGTAACACCACCACTTTGGCAAAAGCCGCGGCGCTATCCACCCCCTCATGGAATCTCATCCGGCCTGTCGGCCACCTTCTCCCCGCAAGCGGGGCGAAGGACCCCTGGGCGCCTCCGCCACCATGATTACCAGCGTTGCGCGGGGCACGTCCCCTCGCCCCTTGGGGGACCTAACGGCGCGACCGGGCGGTGACGAACTGTACGAGCATTGCCAGGATGATGATCAGTCCGAGATAGACGTTCTGGTGATAACCCGGCACGCCGGCGAGGTTCATGATGTTGGTGATGATACCGAGGATCAGCGCGCCGAGCAGCGTGTTGAACATGCCGCCGCGCCCGCCCATGAGGCTGGCCCCGCCAATGACGACCGCCGCGATGACATCGAGCTCCGCACCGACACCGACCTGAGGCGTGCCGATGCCCGTCCGTCCCGCAGCGACGATGCCCGCGACTGCGGCAAGCGCGCCGCTGATGACATAGACCGACAAGACATAGCGCTCGACCGGCACGCCGGAGAGCCGCACGGCCTCCTCGTTCGAGCCGATCGCGGTGACGATGCGGCCGAAGCTCGTATAAAGCAGCACCACGCCCCCGATTGCATAGATGACCAGCATCAGGATCGCTGGCTGTGGAATGCCGAAGAGAAAGCCGCTGCCGAAATCGACGAGCGACGCGCCGGGCGATCCCATGGTGATTGGGCGGCCAGCACTGATGATCAGCGAGATGCCGCGGGCGATCGCCATCATCGCCAGCGAGATGACAAAGGACGGCAAACGCATGTAGGCGACGAAGAAGCCGGTGACCACGCCGCAGGCGGCGCCGGTCAGAATGACCAGCAGGATCGCCATCGGCACGCCGTAGCCCTGTGCCGCGACAAGGTGGGCGCAGAGCACCGATCCGACGGCGGCGATGGAGCCGACCGAGAGGTCGATGCCCCGCGTGAGCACGACGAAGAGCATGCCGATGGCCATGATGCCGGCGCCGGAGGCGACCTGGCGCACGACGTTCATCAGGTTGCGCTCCGTCAGGAACGCATCGGACCAGAAGGACGCGACGATCACCAGCACCAGGAAGATGCCGAACGTGCCGTAGTGGCGGATCGCGTCCAGAACGCGCGGCGTAAACGACGAGGGCGCGGCGGCGCTTGCGGACGTAATGCTCATTGGCTTGTCTCATCCCTTTCCCTGGCCGACCGGGTCATTGCCAGCGTCAGCAATTGCTGCTCGGTGAACTTGCTTTCGGTGAGTTCGCCGACGATAGCCCCTTCCGCCATCACGAGAACGCGGTCGCAGATGCCGAACAGTTCCTGATGTTCGGACGAAATAACGAGGATTGCTTTCCCGGCTTTGGCGAGGTCATTGATCAGATTGTAGATTTCGCCTTTCGCTCCGACGTCGACGCCCCGCGTCGGTTCGTCGAGGATGAGCAGGTCGCAATCGGCGTGAAACCATTTGGCAAGCGCCACTTTCTGCTGGTTGCCGCCGGAAAGGCTCGAAACCGGCGCGTCGACGCTCGACGCCTTGAGGCGCATCTCGGCGCCAAGCGCCACGGCGACCTGCCGCTCCTTGCCCGCGTCGAGGAAGCCGAGACGGGATATGCTGCGGATCCTGGCAAGCGTCGTGTTGATCCGGATCGGCGCATCGAGGATGACGCCCTGCTGCTTGCGGTCTTCCGGAACGAGGCCGATGCGGGCGCGCACGGCCTCGCGCGGTGAGGAGAGATGGAGCGGTTTGCCGTTGAGTTCCACAGTGCCCGAATCCATCTTGTCGGCGCCGAAGACGAGGCGGGCGACTTCGGTACGGCCGGAACCGACGAGACCCCCGAGGCCGACGACCTCGCCGGCACGGACCGAGAAACTGACGTCGCGGACCTTGCGGCCGCGCGAAACGTTGCGCACGCGGACGACCACCTCGCCCGGCACACGCCCGGCCTTGGATGGAAAAAGCGCGGACATCTGCCGCCCGACCATGCGTGCGATCACCGCGTCGACATCCGTTGCGGAGGTCTCCAGCGTTTCCACATGCGAGCCGTCCTTCATGACGGTGATGCGGTCTGAAAGGTCGAAGACCTCGTTCAGACGGTGGGAGATGTAGACGACGCCGGTACCGCCCGCGCGCAACTCGCGGATGATCGCGAGCAGGCGCTCGGCATCGGTGTTGGCAAGCACCGCGGTCGGCTCGTCGAAGACGATGATGCGCGCCCGGTTGGAGAGTGCCTTGGCGATCTCCACGACCTGCTGGTGGGCGACTGTCAGGCGTCCGGCGTGGATGGCGGGGTCGATGTCGAAGCCGAGACGTTCGAGGATTTCGCTGGCTGCCTTGCGCAGCCGGCGGTGATTGACGATGCGCGGCAGGCGCCCGAGAAAGATGTTCTCCGCGACGGTCAGGTCGGGCGCCAGCGCCAGTTCCTGATGGATAACCGAAATACCCCGGCCGGCGGCGCCCCGCGGGCCGGAGTGCTGCATCGTCTCGCCGTGAATGCTGACGGTCCCGGAGGTCGGCTTCATTTCGCCGGCAAGCACGCGCATCAGTGTGGATTTTCCCGCGCCGTTCTCACCGACCAGCGCATGGACTTCGCCGGCCCTCAGGTGGAAGTCGACGCCCTTCAGGGCCTGTACTCCGCTAAAGTTCTTGCTGATGCCGGACAGTCTGACAAGTACGGTCATTGGCTCTCCAGGGATGCACCGGAGACCCGGTGCATCCTTTCTTCGTCGATCAGAATACGGACTGCGGGTTGTAGTATTTGTCGACGTTGTCAGCGGAGATGACGTCGGCCGGCGTCAGGTGCAGCTTCGGGAAGTCGGCCGGAAGCTCGCCCTTGAAGGCCTTGTAAGCGATATCGAAGGCGGTGCGTCCGACGAGGTCCGGATCGTTCAGGCCGGTGGCGCCGTAGGTCCCTTCCTTGACCATCTCCAGCGCCTCGCGCTGTCCGTCGGCCGCGGCGGCAAACAGGATGCCATCGAGACCGGCAGCCTTCGCGGCCTGAACCGCGCCGAGGACCATGGAGTCGTTTTCGCCGACGACGAGGTTGGCGTCCGGATGGGCCTGGAACAGGTCTTCCGCAGCCTTCAGCCCGCCGTCCGTCGCCCAGTCGCCCCAGCCCTGGCCCAGAATCTGGAGGTTGACCGCACCTTCATTGACGAGCTGGCCTTCCACGATGCCCTTGATGACGCCCATGCGGCGATCGAGGCCGCCGGGATTGCCCTGATTGCCGGACAGGAGGAGCATCTTGATCGGCGTGCCCTTCATCTTTTTGGCGATCCAGTCGCCGACGAGACGGCCGTTCTCGTCATTCGAGGAACGGACCTGGGTGACGACGTTGGCCTTGGGATTCAGCGTGGAATCCATCACGACGACCTTCACGCCGGCCTTGGTAGCGGCGTCGGCGGCCGGAACGAGCGCCTCCTGGTCACGCGGGTTGAGGATCAGAATGTCGATTCCTTTGGCGATCATGTCCTCGACGTCGTTGATCTGCTTGGAAAAGTCATTCTGACTGTCCGCCGTCGTGATCTCGCAACCCCGGTCCTTGGCCGCCTTTTCAACCGCAGCGACCTGCGCCGCGAAATAGGGCGCATTGAGCGAGGGCATGGTGAGGCCCACCTTGCACTCCTCGGCCATGGCAGCAGAGGTCAGGCAGAACAAGGCCACGGACCCTGCCAGAAGCGTCTTGATGCTGGACATTGTAACTCCTCCTTATTGATTGCTGTTCGTTCGTTCCGGCATCCGGCATGGATGCGGTCACCAGAGCGTGTATCCTCCATCCGCAAGCACGATCGATCCGGTCATCAGGCTGGCCGCCCGGGAGGACAGGAAGAGGATCACGCTTGCGACCTCGTGGTCCTTGCCCATGCGCGCCATGGGCGTGGAATCGAGCCAGCGGTCGAGCATGGGCCTGTCGTTCTCGACGAGCGCGTTGAGCGGCGTTTCGATGTAGGTGGGCGCGACCGCGTTGACCCGCACGCCACGCGGCGCCCATTCGGCGGCGAGCGACTTGGTCAGGTGGTGTACGGCGGCCTTCGAGGCGTTGTAATGCGCCTGCGGCTGGGGCCGGTTGACGATGAAGCCGGACATGGAGCCGACATTGACGATCGATCCGCGACCGGCCGAAAGCATGTGCCGGCCGAAGGCGCGGCTGCACCAGTAGACGCCGTTCAAGTTGACGTCGATGACTTTGAGCCAGCGTTCGTCCTCCATGTCCTCGGCCGGGATGTCACTGAGCGCGATGCCCGCATTGTTGACGAGGATGGAAGCGCCGCCTTTCACGGTTAGTTCGTCCGCGATTGCCTGCATCCGGGCGGGATCGGTAACGTCGCCCTCGTGCACGGAGACGTCGTAGCCCTTCGCCTGAAGGATCGCATGGGCCTCTTCAAGGAGCGCCGAATCACGTTCGATGATGGCAAGGCGCGCGCCTGCCTCGCCGAGCGCATCGGCGCTTGCGAGCCCTATGCCGCGTCCTCCTCCGGTGACGACCGCAAGTTCGCCATCGAGCCTGAAGCGTTCGAGATACACCCCTATCCTCCCTCTATGCATGCCGTAGCCCGACCTCCGGGCGCGCGTCCGGGAGGCCGCGCAACTGCGCGGCCCTCGGCTGCGAACCGTCGGTCTTCGATTTTGCTGTCCGGGAGCCGATTGCGGCCCCCCCGCTACTCCCGGACTTGATGTCCCAGCCCAGTCTGTTATATCAGAAAGTCTTTTTGTAATGTTGTACGTACATCGTAATCAGAATGCATTGCGAGTGTCAACGCCCCGTGCACCAGTCCGGACGCATTTAAAGATGTACGCTTGTCAGGTCATGGGTACGACAGGCAGAGTTACCCGCCACGGTACGAAAGGCAGAGATTCGCATGAGCATCGAACGCAGTTCACCCATCCCACTTTATTTTCAGCTCGCGGGGGAGCTGCGGGCCGCGATCGAATCCGGCGCTTATCCTCCCGGCAGCAAGCTGCCGACCGAAGGCGAACTCTGTCAGCAGTACGACGTCTCGCGCAGCGTCGTCCGGCAGGCGCTTCAGTCGCTTGCCCACGACAATCTCATCGAGACGGAGCGCGGCCGCGGCGCCTTCGTGCTGGAACGCAAGGTGCCGATCGCGCTCGTCCAGCAGCTCGATCCCCTGCTTGAAAGCATGGCCAAGGCCGGGTTCAAGCTGACGACCCGGGTGTTGAAGCAGGAGCGCATCAAGCCGCCCGCCCATGTCGCGGAGCAGATCGGCGAAAACGATGCGGTGTTTCTGGAGCGCCTGCGCTATGCGGACGGGGTGGTTTTCCTCGTAGTGCGCAACTTCCTGCCCTACTCGCGCTTTCCCGACCTGTTGCAGTCGAAGGAGCTCGAGGACGTCTCCCTCTATCAGTATCTTGCCAAGCGCTATAACGCCGTGGCGACGACCGGCAAACGGCAGGTCGAGCTCGCCCGCATCAATGAAGAGGCGATCGCCGCCCAGTTACATGTGGAAATGAACAGCTACGTCCTGTTCAACCGGGAAGTCACCTACGACCAGAACAAACAGGTGCTCGAATATTACGAGTCCTGGCACCATCCCGATCGCACCCGGCTGACCATCGACCTGCACCGGACCTATTGAGACCGGTGCGGCATTCTCAGGCGTGCTTGAGGCCACGATAGGTGGCGCGAAACCGGGGCAGGAGTGCGTCGAGCCCCTGGAACGGGCGGGGTTCGATCGGCCTGCCGAGATCGTCCGGGAACGGGATGGCCTCGATGGAGCGCCAATGGCCGGCGGCCATGCCGCCGAGATAGGCCGCGCCGATTGTGGCATTGCCGAGATCGTGTGCCGGCACAAGCGGCACCTCCAGAATATCCGCCAGCATCTGCTGCCAGCGCGGGTCCGTGCTGCCGCCCCCGGTCAGGAGTATCCAATCGGCCGAAACACCGACACCGCGCAAGGCATCCCAACTGTCGCGCACGGCGAGGGCAACGCCTTCGAAGACCGAGCGGATGAGCTGGCTGCGCGTGCAGCCAAGGCGCATATAGGCCCAGGCGGCCGAGGCGTTCGGATCGAGCAGCGGCGCTCGCTCGCCCGTCACATAGGGCAAGAAGATGACGCCGCCATTGCCTTCGTTCTCCTCGAAGCCGGAGCGGTACATTTCCGCCCAGGAGGCGCCGAGGACGGTGCGGGCCCATTCGAATACCGTGCCGCCGTTCTGGAGGGCGGCCATCGAGTAGAGATTGCCGCCGATGCCGCGATAGCTGTTGTAAAAGGGCTGGACCCGCGGTTCGATGGATTCGACCACCGACATGATCTGGATGCCCGATCCCACCTGGAGGATGGTGGAGCCGGGCTTCGTCTGGCCCATGCCGAAGAGGCAGGAAGCCGTATCGGAAAGACCTGCGGCCACCGGCGTGCTGGCAGCAAGGCCGAGCTCTGCGGCCGCGGCCGCACTCAACCTGCCGGCTATCGAATGGGATTCGACGATGGGCGCAAGGATCGCGGGATCGATCGTAAGGGCGCTGAGGACATCGGTTGCCCAGCGGCCGGCTCCGACATCGTAGAGCAGCGTCATCGACGCGTCGGAGGGCTCGGTCGCCACCTCGCCCGTCATGACGAGCCGCAGCCAATCCTTGGGGGCGAGAATGCGGCGAATCGCGGCATAGGTGGCCGGCTCGTTCCGTCGCAACCACAGCAGGGAGAGACCGGCCATCCCGCTGACGAGGGGATTGGCGAGCGGACGCCGCACCGGTTCCGGGAGGGCAAGCACCGCCTCCATTTCCGCCGTCGCACGCTGGTCGGCCCACAGAATGGCGGGCCGAAGCGGCTTGGCGTCTGCACCGACGGCGACAAGACCGTGTGCCTGGCCCGAGAGGCCGATGCCGCGAACGTCGCCACCGTGCCCGTCGCAGCAGGCGCGCACGGCCGCCACCGTTTGTGCCCACCAATCCGCGGGTGACGTCTCGGCATAACCCGGCATGGGCGAGGAGACGGGATAGGCCCGCGCGGCCTCGGCGACAGCCTTGCCGTCGCCATCGATCAGAAGCGCTTTGACCGATCCGGTGCCAAGGTCGATGCCGAGATACATGCTTTCCCCATCATTGGATCATCGTGTCAGCACAGGAACTGACCGGCCTCGGATACGATCCGCTCAGCCGTCAGGTTCATGGCGCGGTAGATTTCCGGTCCTGGCGCGGATTCGCCGAAACGGTCGACGCCGACGACCGTACCCGGTCCCTTGAGGAACTGGTACCAATAAAGCGGAGAGGCCGCCTCGACAAATACCGTCGGCGTGCCGAAAGCCAGCACGCTTTCCTGATAGTCACGGTCCTGCGCTGCGAAGAGATTGCCATTGGGAATGGAGACGAGCCGAACCGCCTTGCGCTGCCCCTCCAGCATCGCCGCGGCTTCGAGGACAAGGCCGATCTCGGACCCGGTCGCAACGAGGACGATATCGGGCTTTCCGCCCGCGTCCTGCAGCACGTAACCGCCGCGACGGATACCGTCGAGATCGCCGCTCCGGTGCGCGAAAACCGCACCGTCCTGTCGCGCAGCAACGATAACGCTTGGCCCTTCACGCTTCAGCGCCGATTCCCAGGCAACGAGAGCCTCCAGTTCGCTGCCCGGCCGCCAGAGCGACATGTTCGGGATCGCGCGGAGCGCCACCAGTTGCTCGCACGGCTGATGCGTCGGTCCGTCCTCGCCCACTCCGATCGAATCGTGCGTGTAGAGGAAGATGGTCTTGAGGCCCATCAACGCCGAAAGGCGCACGGCATTGCGGCTGTAATCGCTGAACACGAGATAGCAGGCGCCGTAGGGGATGAGACCGCCATGGGCCGCCATGCCGTTCATCATTGCCGACATGCCGAACTCGCGCACGCCATAGTGCACGAAATTCCCTGAAAAATCGTCCGGCGTGATGGAACGCGCCGCACCTGTCCAGGCCAGCGTCGACATCGAAACATCGGCCGAACCACCGATCACCTCCGGCACGCTTGCGAGGAGATTGCCGAGAACGCGGTTGGAAGCCTTGCGGATCGGTTGCCTGACCGGTTCTTGAGCAAGAATCCGCTCTGCCTCGCTTGCCACGACCGCATCGAAATCGTCCGGCAGCCGGCCTGCTGTACGCCGCATCAGCTCGGCGGCCAGTTCGGGATGCTTTGCCTCATAGGCCGTAAAAAGTGCATTCCATTCGGCTTCCGCCCTCTCGCCGCGCGGGCGGGCGTCCCAGGCCCGCATCACGGTATCCGGCACGACGAAAGCCTCATGCTTCCAGCCAAGGTGCTCGCGGGTGCGGGCCACCTCCTCCACGCCGAGCGGCGCCCCATGCACCTCCTCTTTGCCCTGCTTGTTCGGCGATCCATAGCCGATGATCGTCTTGCAGCAGATCATGGTCGGCTTGTCGGTCGAGCGGCGGGCGGCATCGAAGGCCGCGGTGATTGCCTCCGCATCATGGCCGTCCACGTCCGCGATGACGTTCCAGCCGAGCGCACGGAAACGAGCGGCCGTGTCGTCGGCGAACCAGCCCGGCGTCTCGCCGTCGATGGAGATCCTGTTGTCGTCATAGACGGCGATGAGCTTGTTGAGCTTCAAAGTGCCGGCGAGCGAGGCGGCCTCCTGCGCTACGCCCTCCATGAGGCAGCCGTCCCCGACGAAAACATAGGTGAAGTGATCGACCACGGGAAAACCGTCGCGATTGAACTCCTGCGCAAGCTTCTTTTCGGCCAGTGCCATGCCGGCCGCCGTGGCAAAACCTTGGCCGAGTGGTCCGGTCGTCGTCTCGACCCCTGCCGTGATTCCGTATTCCGGATGGCCGGGCGTCCTGGAATGCAGCTTGCGGTGATCCTTCAGGTCCTGAACCGTAAGCCCGTAGCCGGAGAGATGCAGCAACGAATAGGTCAGCATCGACCCATGTCCGTTCGACTGCACGAAACGGTCACGGTTGATCCATTTCGGATTGGCCGGATTGTGCCGCAGGAAGTCGTTCCACAGAACCTCGGCAATGTCCGCCATTCCCATGGCCGTTCCGGGGTGGCCCGAATTCGCCTTCTGCACGACGTCAACAGTTAGAAATCGAATGGCGTTCGCCAGCGCACGGCGGTCGGACATATGAAGCCTCCAAATATCTCTTCATCCTATAATGTTGTAATTACAACATGACAAGGGAGATTTGCTGGAGTCTTTCCTGGTTCCTGAGGCGCTTCAGCGGCGGCGGTGTCCCGACACATCGACGCCCGCATCGTGCGGGAGGGCGAGAAAGCGCAGTGCGGAAGCCAGCCCTATGGCGGCGATGCAAAGGAAAGCGGCGCGGATATCCGTCAGCATTCCGCCATCCGCCCAGTCCGGGCGCAGGTAGGACGACAGGCGGATGATTGACGCGGCGACGGCGACCCCGAGTAGCTGCGCGAGCTGCTGCAGCATGGCGGAGATGGTCGTGGCTGCACTTCGCTGCGCCGGCGTGACATCGGCGAAGGCGATCGTCGTCAGCGAGGTAAACTGCATCGAGCGAGAGAGGCCGCAGGCCACAAGCAGCGCGAAGAGAAGCATGTGCGGGGTCTCGCCGTCGACAAATGCGAAGGCGCCGATCGTCAGCGCCGCGATCACGCCGTTGACCACGAGCAGCGAGCGGAAGCCGAACAGGCGGAGCGCCGGCGTCGTCACGCTTTTCATCAGCAGATTGCCGAGAAAATAGGCCAAGACGAGCGACCCTGTCTCCACCGCGTCGAAGCCCAGACCCAACTGAAACAGCAGCGGCAGCAGGAACGGCGTGGCATTGACCGCCAGCCGCCCGGCGGTCCCCGCCGAAAGGGTGGCGAAGGCAAAGGTCGGAACCTTCAGCACTGCCATATCGAGAAGGGCATTCGGCGTTCGCTGCAGATGGCGGATGGCGAAACAGCCGGTCAGGACCCCGGAGGCCAGGATGGTGAGCGGGCCGGGACCGACAGAGGCGCTGGAGAGCTCCAGCCCGGCCAAGGTCAGCGCCAGCGCGCCGCCGGTAAGGAGAAAGCCCACGAGATCGAAAGGGCGGGCGCCCTCCCCCGGTACGCGCGGCACGAAGGACGCAACGAGAACGACACCGAGAACGCCAAGGGGCAGGTTGATGAAGAAGTTCCATTGCCAGCCGCTGTGAGTGGTGATCCAGGCGCCGATCAGCGGCCCGATCACCGGCGCTATCAGGGCCGGCCAGGTGATGGTGGCGATCGCCCGCACCAGTTCCCCCTTCGGCGCACCGCGCAAGACGAGCTGGCGCCCCACCGGCGTCATCAGCGCGGCGGACGCACCCTGGAACAGCCGCGCAACGGTGAATTGCAAAAGCGAGCCGGAAAAGCCGCAGGCGACGGAGGACAGCGTGAACAGCACGATCGAGGTCAGAAAGACCTCCCGCGCGCCGAAACGATCGGCAAGCCAGCCGGCGGGGGCAATGAATACCGCCATGGCGAGCAGGTAGGCGGTAAAACCGATATTGAGCGCGACGACGTCGGTGTCGAAGCTATGCGCCATGGCCGGCAGCGACGTCGCGATGATCGTGCTGTCGAGCATCTGCATGAAGAAGGCCACGGCGACGACCGCCGGGACGATCCGGGTGCGATGAAGGGGGAGCGGCGAAGAGGGAATGGAAGTCATCACGAACAGCCGGAGCACTTCCAGGAAAAGTGCGTAATGCTTTTCCGCCCGGAAGTGCGTGGTTCAAATGGTTAGAGCCCTTCGGTGTTTCCATGAAACATTGAAATGCTCTGAAAGGGGCGCCGGTCCATGAACGCCGACGCCCGGGCCTAATACATGTCAGTTGCTGGCGGCAAGTCTTTTGATCGCCGCTTCGTAGAACGACCGGTCGATCCATGTCCGGTAATCGACCTTGCCCTTCAGCAAGCCGGCATCGGCCATGAAGGCTTCCTCCCCCTGGAGCGCGCGAACGGCTGCATCGGTGATTTCGGGATCCTGGTAGAATTTGCCATTTGGATAGGTCGCGCGCACGGCCTTGTCGCTGTTGCCGGTTTCCTTGACGAAGATTGCGATCGTTTCCTCCGGGTTGGCATCCGCCCAACGCGCCGCCGCGACGTCGACGGCAAGCAGGCGGGCGACGATTTGCGGGTACTTGCGTGCGAAATCGCCATTGACGCTGATGAGATGCGGTACGGCCCATTCCGGGCTCCCCGATACGCCGGCATCGAAGATCACGCGGGCCTGGCCCTCTTCGACGAGTTTCTGCACCGGCCCGGTGCTTTCGACGATGGCATCGACGTCGCCGCGGGCAAGCGCCGGCCCGGAGCTTTCGATGCCGAGATTGAGGCTCTCGACGTCGCCGATCGAGAGCCCGGCCGCCTTCAGTGCCTTGGCGAAGGTCGAGTGGCGCACGGTGCCAGAGAGGTACGCGACCTTCTTGCCCTTCAGGTCTTCTATCTTCCGGACCGGCGAATCCGGCTTCACGACGATCTGTGTTTCGTTGGAGCGATTCCAGCTCGAAAGACCGATCAGCTTCACGTCCGCACCGGTCGCCGCCAGGCGGAGCGACGGGTTGTTGCCGATATAGGTGAAGTCGAGGGCGCCGGAGCCGAGCGCAACGGTGGCAGCCGAGCCGCCGTCGAAGGTCGTCAGCTCGATCTTGATGCCCTCCTTCGAAAACTCGTCTTCGAGCAGCTTCTTATGGCGATAGAGAATGAATTTCAGGTGGCCGGGCGCCGTCGAGCCGATGCGGATGGCGTCCGGCTTCGCCTCGCCGGCCAAGGCCGGCGCAAGGCCGGCGACCGGCAGGATCGAAAGGGCCAGAGCAAGTTTCAGAAGCGTCCGGCGAAGCGGGCGGATCGAGGGGGATGTCATCGATGGATCCTTTCGAGATCGGCGGTTCGTTGATGAACGCAGCTACTTTGTACGAGGGTCAGTTCGGTCCGCTTTCGGCGCTACCGCGCCAGCGCGTCGCCCGCCGCTCGCCGGCAACGAGCAGGTAGTTGAGCAGGAGGCCGATGATCGTCAGCGTCAGGATACCCGCATACATCCGGTCGGTTTCCAGCATCAGCGAGGAATGCTGGATGAGGTAGCCGATGCCGGATTGCGCGGCGAGCATTTCAGCGGCGATGACCGAGAAGAGCGAGGTCTTCACGCCGAGCCGCGCTCCCGCGACGATCGAGGGAATGGCGGAGGGGAAGATCACCTTCTTGAAAAGGTCCCAATCCGACGTGCCCATGGAACGCGCCGCCTTGACGAGCAATGGATCGACCGACTTCACGCCGACAATGGTGTTGATCAGCAGGAAGAAGACGGCGGCGTAGAAGGTGATGGCGATCTTCGAGGCTTCTCCGATGCCGAGAACGAGGATGAAGACCGGCAGAAGCGCGAATTGCGACGTGTTGCGCAGCGTCTGGACGAGAAAATCGGAGGCCTTCTCGAAGAGCGAATAGCGGCCCATCAGGAAACCGAGCGGCACGGCGGTGACGCAGGCAAGCAGGAAACCGATCGCGGCACGCTCCAGGCTGATACCGATGTGGTCGGCAAGCTGCCCGGAGACGATCATCTCCCACAGTACCGCGAGCACCTGGCTCAGCGGCGGGAAGAAGAGCGTGTTGATCCACCCGGCGCGCGGCGCGATCTCCCACAGTAGCGCAAAGGCGATGACGGCCGGGAGCCCGAGGGTGATTGTGGTAAAGGTGCGACCGAGCGCCGTCGGCGTCTTCGGCAGCGCGCGCTTTCGGCGCAGGACCAGGGAACTGCGCAGCGGCGGGTTGCGGTCTGCAATGAGGCTCATCGGATCCTCCCTCAGTTGGCGTAGCTGGAAGCAAGAGCCCAGTCGCGCTGAGCCTTGCTCACTTCGTCGCGCAGGCTTTCCCAGACGCGCCCGCGGTAGGCGTTGAAAGCTTCACCGTTGCGGATATCGAGGTCGCGCGGGCGCGGCAGATCGATCTCGACGATTTCCTTGACCCTCGCCGGACGGGCGGTCATCACCACCACGCGGTCGGCCAGATAGATCGCCTCGTCGATCGAGTGCGTGACGAAGACGACGGTCGTCTTTATCTGCTCCCATATGCGCAAGAGCTCGCTTTGCAGGATGTCCCGCGTCTGGGCGTCGAGCGCGGCAAAAGGCTCGTCCATCAGCAGTACCTGCGGATCGGTCGACAGTGCGCGGGCGATCGCCACGCGCTGCTGCATGCCCCCGGAAAGCTGAGAGGGGAAACGGTCCTCGAAACCCTTGAGCCCGAAGAGGTGCAGGAAATGACGGGCCTTCTCGCGCCGCTCGGCGGCCGGAACGCCGCGCACTTCCAGGGCATATTCGACATTCTGCAAGGCCGTGCGCCAGGGAAAGAGCGCATATTGCTGAAAGACATAGGCCGTGCGGGCATGCGGCTTCGACACCTCGATGCCGTCGATGCTGGCAACGCCCGAGGTCGCCCCGGTCAGCCCCGCAATCACGTCAAGCAGCACCGACTTGCCGCTGCCGGAGGGCCCGACCAGCGTGATGAACTCGCCGCGATCGATGCTGAGATCGACGCCGTCGAGCACCGCGATCCGGTTGGAGGTCACGCCGTCCACGGTCACGGTCTGTCCCGGCTTCAGGGTAAAGGTCTTGCACACCCCATTGACAGCTATGCGTTCCATGTTCGTCTCTCCTGCATTCAGACCTGTGCCACACGGATGTGGCGGGTCGGATCATTCTGTGCCCCTCCGGCGCGCCCGCGGCTCCAGCCGAGCGATCGGGCATAGAGACCGAAAAGATCGCGCTCCAGAACTTCGGCCTCGGTGATGCCGATCGGCCCGTGCGCCTGTTCGGCGACATAAAGCGCATCCGCCGGACAGTAGATTTCGCAGAGGAAGCAGGTCTGGCAGTCGTCCTGCCGGGCGATGACGGGAAGGCCGGTTTCGTCGCGGTCGAAGACGAAGGCGGGGCAGATGCGCTCGCAGATGTCACAGCGAATGCAGCGGTCGGTGGAGACGACTTCGATCATCGCTCAGCCCTCCTGCGCCGTTCCGAGCGCCAGGTCCTCGAGCGCAAGGTCCTCGCGTACCGCCGTCACCCGATCGAGGCCGGAGACGATGATACGGCCCGTCTGTGATTCGTTCTCTCCCGGGAAATCGCGCCGGCGATGCACGCCGCGGCTTTCGGTCCTGAGCAGGGCCGCGGCCACCGTCCAGCGCGCACTTGCCGTGACCGACGCGACCTCGCGCGAGCGAAGGCGTTCGATGCCGGTCGCAGGCTTCGCCCGGCTGAGCTTCGACCAGAGGTCCTCGAGCACCCTGCGGCTCGCTTCCAGCGACCCGGCCGTGCGCCAGTAACTCTTGTCGAGCGGCGCGATCTCGTCGTGCACCGTGCGGGCGGCGGCCGCGAGGTCGATATCCTGGCGCTCGCCCCTTCCCCTGAGACCCGTCGTGCCGAGCGCTTGCAGCCGTGCATTGTCGCGGCCCCGGCGGCGGCGCGCATGCTGTGCCGCGCCATGGCCCGCCCACCAGCCACTGGCGATTGCCCAGGACGCGTTGACGGCGCCGCCGCCGGAGACGCCGCCGGTCACGTTTTCGCGGCTCGCCGCATCACCGGCCGCATAGAGGCCGGCAATGCCGGTTGCGCAGTCGGAGGTAACGAGGCGGATGCCGCCGGTGCCGCGCACCGTGCCTTCATATTTGAGTTCGACGCGGAAGAGGTCCTCGAACGGGTCGATGCCCATGCGGTCGTAGGGCTGGAAGCAGTTCGGCTGGCCGCGCCGGAGCCAGTCCCGCATGGCGGGTTCCGCGAGGTCCAGCCTGGCATAAACCGGACCGGAGAGCATGGCGTCAGCCACCTGCCGTTCGCCGCCGCCGATGCCGTTGGTGACCGGCTCGCCGCGGCCGTCGCGAAGCACCTCCCCGTTCTCTCGATAGAAGGTGGCCCAACGGAAGGGAAGACCCTTGTTCAGTGACGAGCCGTGCGGCGCAAGCGTATATTTGCCGGTGAATTCCATGCCCGAAAGGGACGCGCCGGCCTCCACGGCAAACAGGTAGCCGTCGCCCGTCAGACCCGTTCCGCCGAGGATGCGCTCGAAGAAGGCGCACCCGCCGGTGGCGAGCACGACCGCACCCGCCGACACCCGGAAGCTTGCGCCGGTGCGGCGCACGAGCCCCGCCGCGCCGCCGATATGATTGTCGTCACCGAGCAATTCGAGGATGGGATGATGATCGAGAATGGTGACGCCGGCTTTGTGCACGTGCCGGCGCATGAAGCGCATGTAGTCCGGGCCGCGCAGATTGGCGACGTAGAGGCTGCCGTCCTCCTCGCTCGGAAAGGGGTAGCCCCATTCGACCAGCTTCTGCAGGTTCTCGTAAGCCCGGTCTGCCGAGCGCAGCATCCAGCGCCGGTCGGCAAGGCCGGCCGTCCGCTTGAAGCGCTGCTCTACGGAGGCCGCACGGCCCTCGCCGGGCGGAACGCACCACGTGCCTGTATTGGACGGCGCCGTGGCCCCACTCGTGCCATGATAGCCCTTGTCGGCCAGCACGACGCCCGCGCCGGCTTCGGCGGCGGACAGTGCCGCCCAGGCGGCGGAGGGCCCGCCACCGATGACGAGCACATCCGTTTCGATGAGACGCCCGTTTTCCGCAGGCTGTTCAGTGCGACGCGAAACCATGGTGTACCGATCTACAGGATGAGGGGGGGCGGTGCCGGGCCTTCCCGGCCCGGCAGTGAGAGCGCCGCTCAGGCGGCCGTGGGGAACCAGGATGGCTCGTTGCCGGCTGTCCACTTGATGTTGCAGCCGATCGATGGGACCTGAGTGGTACCGACGTCCTCACCCTTCAGCACCGCATCGACGGCGGCGCGCAGATCGGCGCCCGTCACATCCTTGCCGTTACCCGGGCGAGCGTCATCGAACTGCCCGTGATAGACGAGCCGCCGTTCGCGGTCATAAAGGAAGAAATCCGGGGTACAGGCCGCGCCATAGGCCTTGGCGACGCTTTGCGACGCGTCCTTGAGGTAGGGAAAGCCATAGCCGTAAGTCTTCACCTCTGCGCCGACCCGCTCGAGCGTCTCTTCCGGAAACGCCTCTGCATCATTGCTGTTGATCGCGACGACGGCGAGCCCCTGCCCGGCATAATCTCCCGCGAACTTCGCCAGCGCTTCACGGATCAGAACGACGAAGGGGCAGCGGTTCGAAATGAAAGCGACAAGCAGCGCCGGGCTGTCCTTGAATTCCGCGAGAGTGAACAGATTTCCCCCCGCGTCGGGCAGGACGAAGTCCGCAGCGCGCGTTCCCAGTGTGATGGAATTGGATTGAGTTTTGGGCATGGTGTCCTCCTGACGAGCCGATGAGGAGGAGTAAAGCGTAAATTACATAGATTTAGTAGATAATAATTTTCGTTTGAACGGCTCCGCGTAGATATCATTGGCGTGAGAGTGCTGGACACAAGGATTCTTTGCCGGTCAGCACGGGTGTGAAACATCGGCTGCGCGCATCGAAGTCGGTCGATGGAAGTCCGCTCGGCGGCACCTCATCGCCAAAGGCGCCAATTTTCAGGAGCGCTTGAGTGCCGGGTCGTCGAGCGCCGGATTGTAGAAGAGCGAGAGCGTCAGGCTACGCGCGATGCGCTCTGCCGTGGCCATGAACCAGGCCTTCGCTTCCTCATTCGGTGCAATGTCGTCGAGCGTCGCGGCAAAGAGCCTCAGCCATTTCGGGAAGAGCTCCGGAGACATATTGGCGACGCCGAGATGCGCCTGCACCGGCTTTCCGCCGTAAGCGCCGCTGCGGAAGGCAACGGCGGACCAGAAGCTTTTCATCTTCTCCATGTGCTCCGGCCAGCGTCCCGAAAGCCTTGCGTCGAACACCGGCCCAAGCTCCGGATGCGCGAGCACCCGCGCATAGAACGTGTCGACCAGCTTTCCGATGAACGCTTCATCGATTCCCAGTGCTTTCATCTCCGCTTCTGCGCGTTCGCGCATAGCCGCGCTTTGCACAGCGTGGCCCTTCAATTCGTCGCTCATACCATCCGCCCGGTTCGGTCGCATCTGCTGCCCGTTATATAGGGGCTGCGGACGTCGCGCCAAAAGCCGAACTGCAGAATGCGGCAATCCGCCCGACAAGGAGCCGGCCGTAAACGGCAGCGGCGGCAGTTTGCCGTCAATAGACGCTTTCGTAGGCCTCACAAATCTCCGTCTGGGTCTTGTCCGCCAGATAGGCGATTTCGCCCTCCTTATGCTTGACGTAGACGTCGGCAAAGCCTTCGGGGAACCAGCTGCACACCGTCGCATCATCCTTGAAGCGCTGGAGGGCCGCCTCGAGTGTCTGCGGCAGGCGGACGTAGCCACGGGCGGCAAGGGCCTCCGGGCTCAGGAGCGAAAGATCTTCCTGTGTCGCCTCCGGCACCGGGAGACCCTCCTCGATGCCCTGTACCCCGGCATGAACGATTGCCGCGAGGGCAAGATGCGGGTTGGCGGTCGCATCGGCCGCACGGAATTCGAAGTTGAACTGGGCTGCGCGGGCGATGTCGCTGATGTCGGAAACCGGGCAGATGCGCACCGATGCCTCGCGGTCGCGAAAACCGAGATTGTTGAAGGCTGCGCTCCAGCGATGCGGCGTGAGACGCAGGTAGGAGACCACGCTCGGCGCCGTGATCGCAATGATCGAGTCGAGATATTTCAGAATGCCGGCGACGAACTTTCCCGCAACATCGGAAAGCTCATGTTTGCCGTTCGGATCGTAGGTGACCGGGTCACCCGCCGAATCCAGCATGCTCATGTGGACATGCACGCCGTTGCCGACCCCGGCCGGATCGCGGATCGGCGTGAAGGTCGGCTCATAGGAAAGCTCGCGGGCGACGAGACCGACAAGTTCGCGGGTAATCAGCGAATGATCGGCGATGGTGACGCCCCTCTGGGGGCCCATCGTCACCTCGAACTGACCGGCGCCGAACTCCTTCAGAATCGTATCGGGCGTCACGCCCGCCGCACGCATTGCCGCTATGATCGCCTCGCAGAAATGCCGTTCCTCCTGAAACCCTCCGAGCGTGAAGGCCTTGCCGAGATCGCCAAGGCGGTGCTTGAGCTGGAATTCATGCTCGAAGGCACCGTAAAGCGTGACACCCGCCACGCTCTGCAACCGCTGCAGGGCGGCCTCGAGAATAGAGCGCGTGCAGAATTCCCACGGGCGGCCGTCGGTATAGCGAATGTTACCGAGAACGAAGTTCTCCTTCGGCGCCCCCTCCTCGCTTTCGAAGCTGACGCAGGTCGACGGATCGGGAAGGAGCATGAGGTCTCCGAGCGAGCCGAAGGGGCTTTCGGCGATCGCGTCGAAGCAGGTGATCTGCACATTGGTCGGCGTCCAGCCGACGCCCCGCCGCAAGCGCTTGTCCATCTGCGCCAGCGGAAAGGCCTTGCCGCGCACCTTGCCCGAGAGATCGCCGCAGCAGGCGACCATCATTTCCTCACGTTTCATCTGCGTCCCCGTTGATGCTGTCCTGGTCGTAGCCCGGCATCGCAAAGCGGATGCCGTCCCAATCCTTGATACGCTTCTGCGTTGCCTCCCAATCGGCCTCCGAGACGCGCACGATGAGTGCCTCGACGAGCGCCATGGCAGCCGAAACCGTGTCCCAGGCCGTGCCGGCGTCGATCGGCAGCGCGACGATGTGATCGGCGCTGCGGGCAGCCGGCGACATCCACTTGTCGGTGACGACGACGATGGTCGCGCCACGCTTCTGGGCGATGTTCTCGGCGAGGCGTGCGAGGCTGAGCTGGTAACGCCGGAAATCGATCAGCAGCACGACATCCTTCCTGCGCATGCGCAGGACATGCTCCGGCCAGAATTCCGGGTTGTCGGCCATGTGGTAGATGCCGCTGCGGATCTGCCGGAGATGGATCGACAGGAAGGAAGCGATGCTGTCGCTGACGCGCCCGCCGAGCAGGAAGATGTTGCGCGACGGGTCGGCGAGAAGCTCGGCCAGAATGTCGAACTGTGCCTGCGAGACCATCCCCGTCATTTCCCCCATGACGGCCGAAACACGCGCTACATATTCCGACAGGAACTCCGAATGGCCGACCGGCCTCTGGCTGGATTTGAGGTCGAGGGGCGAGCGCCGACCCTCCTTCAGCTCGGCGATCAATTGACGTTGCAGGTCCTGAAAGCCGCCGCAGCCGATCTTACTGACGAAACGGGTGATGGAGGGCGCGCTGACGCCGGTCTTGGCCGCCAGTTCCTGAATGCTTTCCAGGCCGGTGAAGGGGTAATCGGCGAGAATGGCATTGGCGATCTTGCGCTCGCTGGCCGTCAGCTGCCCGGCGGCCTCGCGGATCCTCGTGCGGATCGTCGTCGACGATTTCCCATCGCTCATCGGCGTCTCTTCCCCTTGTTGGAACGAATATTCGCGTCATGAAAAAAATTAGTCAAATAGAAAAATCAGATTGACTATGATTGAAAAATTTCTTTGACTGATCGCCATCGAAGCCCGCGCCGCCGGCCCGCGCCGGACCGCACGACGGATCTCATCTCATGCTCAGGCTCGCAGATCGCGACACGACCGGATTGCTGCAGGCGGGTGACCCCGATCCCGTAGAATGGATCAATCCCACCGGCCGATCGACGATCTTCCTCACCTGCGAACATGCGGGCCGCGCCCTGCCTGCAGCGCTTGGCGATCTCGGCATTGCAGCCGAGGAAATGGAGCGCCACATCGCCTACGACGTCGGCGCCGAGGGTGTTGCGCGCGGCATTTCCGAACGCCTCGATGCAGCACTCGTCCTGCAGCGCTACAGCCGGCTCGTCATCGATTGCAACCGTCCCTTCGAAGCGACGGACTGCTTCGTGGCGCAGAGCGACGGGACCGTCGTTCCGGTCAATGCGGACCTGTCCGACCGGGAACGCCGCGGCCGCTATGTGGAAATCCATCAGCCGCTGCACGAGGCGATCGCCGGCGGGCTCGATCAGCGACAGGCGACCGGCAAGCCGCTCTTCCTCGTCTCGGTACACAGCTTCACGCCCGTGATGCGCGCGACCGGCGCCGTCCGGAATTTCGAACTCGGCCTTCTCTACAATCGCGACGCCCGTTTCGCCCAACGACTGGCCGAAACCTTCCGCGCCGCCAATCCGGACGTTACCGTCAGGCTCAACGAGCCGTACCACGTCGACGATCTCTCCGATTACACGATCCCCGTGCACGGCGAGCGGCGCGGCATTCCGCATGTGCTTCTCGAAGTGCGCAACGACCTCATCAACGACGCCCGCGGGCAACAGGAATGGGCGGACCGGCTGGCCGGCCCCCTCCGGCTTGCGGCAGAAAGCATCGAAGGAACCAATGATGGCCGCTGACCATCTGACCACCCGCGACGTGCCGCTGGACCCGGCCGCTTCCGCCATCCTGTTCATCGACGTGCAGAACTTTTCGGTCAGCCGCGAGGGGGGCGAGTTCAAGGATGTCTCCGATGCGGATATTGCCGGCAAGTACGGCTACTACTTCAACCGTATCCGCGAGGTGGCGATACCGAACATGCAGCGCCTGCTCGCCGGTTTCCGCAAGGCCGGCATCGAGGTGTTGCACACGACGATCGAGAGCCTGACGAAGGACGGCCGCGACCGCAGCCTCGACTACAAGATCACCGGCTTCAACGTGCCGAAGGGCTCCTGGGATGGTAAGGTAATCGATGAGCTCGAACCCCTGGAGGACGAAATCGTCTTCCCGAAGAGTTCCTCCAGTGTCTTCGTCTCCACCCATATCGACTATGTGCTGCGTAATCTCGGGGTGAGGCAGATCGTACTGTGCGGCCTCCTGACCGACCAATGCGTGGAATCGGCAGTGCGCGACGCCTGCGACCTCAACTATCTGGTGACGCTCGTACCGGATGCCTGCGGCACCTATTCCGAGGAACGCCACAACACCTCGCTGAGCGCAATCAAGGGCTATTGCCGCCAGATATCGACAGACGATCTTTTGAAGGAAATTGGGCAGTAACCTGCCCAGACGGCCGACGGGAGGCAAATAAGGAGCATACGAGAGCGGTCCGCACAAGAAGGTCAAAAGACCAGGCCGCAGAACCATCACTGCCGAATGGCATCAATAAGGGGAACGACCATGATCAAGACTTCCAGACTGTTTCTCGCAGCGGCAAGCTTCGCGCTTGCCTCTTCCACAGCCATTGCCGACGACGACAAGATCCTGATCGGCGGCGCACTCTCGATGACGGGCATTCAGGCTCCCCTCGACACGCCCGGCTACAACGGCGCGAAGGTCGCCGTGAAGTATCTCAACGACAATGGCGGTTTGCTGGGCAAGCAGATCGAGTTCATCAACATCGACGGCAAGTCGGATCCGGTGACGGTCGGCAATGTCGCGGTCGAACTGATCGACAAGGGTGCTGAGATCATCGTCGCACCGTGCGATTTCGACTTCGGTTCGCCCGCGAGCCGGGAGGCGCAATCGGCAGGCCTCGTCGGCATCTCGACTTGCGCCTCCGACCCGCTCTATTCCTCCTGGTCGCTCGGCGACAAGCAGTTCACGCTCTCCATGTGGAATACCACGATGGGCGCGACGGCCGCCGATTTCGCCGTGAAGGAAAAGGGCTGGAAGACGGCCTATGTCGTCACCGACCAGTTCATCGCCTATACCAAGTCGCTCTCGAAATATTTCGTGGAGCAATTCAAGGCCGATGGCGGCGAGATTCTGCTCGAAGACACCTACACGAACGGCGACAACAATTTTTCCGCCCAGCTCGCCCGTCTCCAGGCGCTCGGCAAGAAGCCGGACGTGATCTTCGTCTCCTCTTACGGCACCGACATCGGTGTGATCATCCGCGCGTTGCGCGAGGTCGGCTACGATGCGCCGGTTCTCGGCGGTGACGCCTATGACGACCCGGCCATGCATGAGGCGCTCGGCGAAAAATTCGGCAACGACGTCTATTTCGTCACGCATACCTGGATGGGCCCGGAGGCACATCCGGACATGCCGAAGTTCATCGAGCTCTACAAGGAGATGTTCGGCAAGGCGCCGGACACGTCCTTCGTCTCGACGGGCTGGGATACGATCATGCTGCTCGCCGAGGCGGTCAAGGCGGCCGGAACGACCGAAGGCGCAGCGCTCGCCAAGGCGCTGGAAGATGGCCAGTTCAAGCTGCTGACCGGCGATCTCGACTACGGCACGAACGAGGAAGGCCATGTGCCGAACAAGGCTGCGGCCGTGATCGAGCTCAAGGGCGGCAAGCCGAGCTTCGTCGGATGGCGTAAGCCGGAATCCCTGCCTAAGCCCTGATCGGTCAATCCGGGTCGGCCGCAAGGCCGGCCCCATCACTTCGGAAAAGCCATGTCTGAAACGCGTCTCGCGGTAAACGACGTGTCGGTGGAATTCACCGGCCTGCGCGCACTCGACCATGTCTCGCTCTCGGTCGCCGCCGGCGAGGTCGTCGGCCTCATCGGGCCGAACGGCTCCGGCAAGACGACGCTCATCAATGCCATCACCGGCCAGGTGAAGCTGGCGACCGGCACGATCGCCGCCGGCGACACCACGCTGTCCGGTCTCTCGCCGCGCGAGATCGCGCTTGCGGGCGTCAGCCGCTCCTTCCAGATAGTACGCATTTTCAACTCTATGACGGTCATGGAGAATGTCGAGGCGGCGGCGCTCGCAAAGGGCGCCTCCCGCACCGTGTCGGCTGAACGCGCGAAAGGCCTGCTGGCCGAACTCGGCCTGACGGCGAAGGCGGACGAGCTTGGCGAAAGCCTCAGCTATGGCGACAAGCGCCGCGTCGAAATCGCCCGGGCGCTCGCCGCCGAGCCGCGCTTTCTGCTGCTCGACGAGCCCGCCGCCGGCATGAACGATGCGGAGACGGAAACCCTGCTGCACACGCTCGCCGAGTTGCCCGAGAAACGCGGCCTCGGCCTTCTGATCATCGACCACGACATGGGTCTCATCATGCGCCTCTGCCACAGGCTGCATGTGCTCGCCTCCGGCCGCACGATCGCGGAGGGCGACGCCGCCCATGTCCGCAGCCACCCGGCCGTTATCGAAGCCTATCTCGGCAAGGGGGCGGCCCATGCTTGACGTAACCGACCTTTCCGTCAGCTACGGTGCGATCCGCGCTGCGCGCAGCATCAGCTTCACGCTTCGAAAGGGTGAGCTGGTGAGCCTGCTCGGCGCCAATGGTGCCGGCAAATCCTCGACCATCAAGTGCATCGCCGGCGCGCTGAAAGCCTCCGGCGGCACGATCACGCTCGAAGGCAAGGACATCACCGCGGCGAGCCCCGAACAGGTCGTGCGCGCGGGCCTTGCCACCGTGCCGGAAACCCGCGACGTCTTCCCGGACCTGACGGTCGCCGAAAACCTGATGCTCGGCGCCTATATCCACCGCCGCGACCAGGCCGGCAACCGCGACAACCTCGAGAAGCTGAACACGCTCTTCCCGCGCCTTGCCGAGCGCTCGAAACAGGCGGCCGGCACGCTCTCCGGCGGCGAGCAACAGATGCTCGTCATCGCCCGCGCGCTGATGGCGCGGCCACGGGTGCTTCTTCTGGACGAACCCTCGCTCGGCCTTGCGCCGGCCATCGTCGAACGCATCTTCGAGATGATCGAGACGCTGAAGAAATCCGGCCTCACCATCCTGCTCGTCGAGCAGAACGTGAACCAGGCGCTCGCGGTCGCCGACCGCGCCTTCGTCATGCGCCTCGGCGCCATCGTCGCATCAGGCACGGCCGAGGAAATCCGCTCGACCAGCGACCTCAGCGCGCATTATCTGGGAGGCTGATCCATGGCTTTCGCGATCCAGTTCGTCATCGACGTCCTGAGCCTCGGCGGCGCCTATGCGCTCATGGCACTCGGCCTCGTCATCATCTACGGCATCCTGCGCCTCGTGAACTTCGCCTATGGCGAACTCATCATGGTGGCCGGCTATACGATGTTTCTCGCCAGCGGCTCGGGCCTGCCCTGGATCGTCATGGCGGTGCTCGCCGTCGGCATGGCCATCCTCTTCGGCATCATCACCGACTATGCCGCCTTCCGTCCGGTGCGGGCCAAATCGGTGACGGCGGTGCTGATCACATCCTTCGCCTTCTCCAACCTGCTGCAGAACGCGGCGCTCCTCTTCATCTCGCCGCGCCCTCGCAACGTGCCGCTCCCGGATATCTTCTCGCAGACCGTCTCGATCGGGGGTGCGATCACCCCGGTCCGCAATCTCATCACCATCGCCGCCTCCATCGCACTGCTCGCCGGCGTCGCCTTCCTGATGCGCAGGACGACGCTCGGCATCGCGATGCGCGCAGCGGCGTCGAACTTCACCATGGCGCGCATGCTGGGAGTGCCGGCGAACCTCATCATCTCGTCCGCCTTCGCCCTTTCCGGCTTCCTCGCCGGCGTCGTCGGCATTCTCTGGATCGGCCGCATCGGCACCGTCGTTCCGGGCATCGGCCTGGAGCCGCTGCTCGTCGCCTTCATCGCCACGGTCATCGGCGGCATGCGGAGCCTGCCCGGCGCCGTTGTCGGGGGCTTCCTGCTCGCCCTCATCGACACCACGCTCAACTACACCCTGTCGCAGGATCTGCTGAAATTCCGCGACGCCTTCACCTTCAGCCTCGTCATCCTGATCCTGCTCTGGCGCCCCGACGGCCTCATCAGGGGTCCGGCGAGCGGACAGCGGACCTGAGGGAGCGCGACCATGAAACACTCCTATTTCACCGCCCTCATTCTCATCGGCGTCATCGTTATCATCGCCGTCGGAAGCCAGCTCCTCGGCATCCGCCTCTACGACCGTATCGCCACCAACCTGCTGATCTCGCTCGTGCTGGTCATCGGCCTGCAGACCTTCATGGGCAATTCTGGCCTGCTCTCCTTCGCCCATATCGGCTTCATGGGCCTCGGCGCCTACACGTCCGCCGTGCTCACCATCCCGGCTCAGATGAAGGGCATGGCGCTGCCGGATCTCTACGAGTTCATGAAGGTCGTGGAGGTTTCGCCGCTCCTCGCCATGCTCGCGGCGGGCGTGCTGGCCGCCGTCGTCGCGGCCATCGTCGCCTATCCGCTGATGCGGCTTTCGGATGCGGCGTCGGTGATCACCTCCTTCGCGCTGCTCGTCGTGCTCTACACGGTCATGAACAACTGGAGCGCCTTCACCAACGGCCCGCGCACGCTCTTCGGCCTGCCGAAGACGACGGACATGCCGGTCGCCGCGATCGTCGCAGCCATCGTGGTGGTCGTGGCGCTTGCCTTCAAGGAATCACGGACAGGCAAGCTGCTCCGCGCCTCGCGGGAGGACGAGGTCGCCGCGGCGGCCCTCGGCGCCGACATTCCGCAACTGCGCTGGCGCGCCTTCATCCTTGCCGCATTCATCGCCGGCATCGGCGGAGCGCTGTGGGGACATTTCATCACCTCGTTCGCGCCGAAAGCCTTCTATCTGAAGGAGACGTTCCTCATCATCACCATGCTGGTGATCGGCGGCGCCAACACCGTGACAGGCGCAGTGGCCGGCACGATTCTCGTCACCTTCGCCTATGAGGGGCTGCGCGGCACGGAAGGCGCGCTCAACGCCACCGCCCTGGGCGCCGGCCAGGTCGTCGGCCTCACGGAAATCGTCCTCGCGCTCGCCATGATCGCCGTGATGATCGTCAGGCCGGGCGGTCTCTTCCCGAACCGCGAGATAGGCCACATCCTCACCCGCGCCCGCCGCAAGAAGGAGACAGTTGCATGAACTGGAAGACCGCCTACCGATCTTTCTACTATGCCGGTGCCGAGGAGCCGGACGACATCGCGCTCGATCCGGAGACGACGGCGCTGCTGGTCATAGACATCCAGAACACCTATCTCGACCCGAAGGATACGCCTGAGGAAACCGCCCGCTGGCAACCTTTCTACGAGCGTATGCGCAAAACGGTGATACCGAACACGGCGCGGCTGATCGACGAATGCCGCAAGCGCAAGGTGGAGGTCATCTTCGCCCGCATCGCCTGCCTGAAGCCGGACGGGCGCGACCGCTCGCTGAGCCAGAAGAAGCCCGGCTTCAATTACCTGCTCCTGCCGAAGGAGCTGCCCGAGGGACAGATCGTTCCGGAGCTTGAACCGCGTAGCGACGAGATCGTCGTCACAAAGACGACAGACAGTGCGCTGACCGGTACGAACCTTCGCCTCATCCTCCACAATATGGGCATCAAGGACGTCATCTGCTGCGGCATCTTCACCGACCAGTGCGTCTCCTCGACAGTGCGCAGCCTTGCGGATGAAAGTTTCGGCGTGGTCGTCGTCGACGATTGCGGCGCCGCGGCGACGGACGATCTGCACCGGCGGGAACTGGAAATCATCAACATGATCTACTGCCATGTCGTCTCGCTCGAAGAGGTTCTCACCTTTTTCAAATAGAGGAGATTGCCTGCGTGCCAGGCCTCTACGCCCGCGAAAGCCGCTCGGTTTCCAAAATGGCGCATCTGCGGTTTTTTCCGCAGGCGGTCGTCGGGGGCAGCGGCGCCTATCTGACCGCCGACGACGGGCGGCAGCTTCTCGATTTCTCCGCCTCCTGGGGCGCGGCAAGCCTCGGCCACTCCCATCCGGCGATCCGTGAGGCGGTGGGCCGCGCGCTCTCCGATCAGGCGGGCGCGAGCTATCTTTCATCGGCCAACGAGGCTTGCGTGCTGCTCGCCGAAAAGCTGCTTTCGCTCGTACCGGAGCGCGCCCGCGGCCGCGTCTGGTTCGGCCATTCCGGCTCCGACGCCAATGAGACGGTCGCCCGGATCGTCGTCGCCGCCACCGGCCGGCCGCGCATCCTTGCGTTCCACGGGGCCTATCACGGCGGCACCATCGGTTCCATGGGCGTTTCCGGCCATCCGGCACAACAGGGCAGTCGGGCAGAAGGCCTGACGCTCGTGCCCTATCCGAACAGCTATGCCGCGGGCAGCCCCGAGGCTGCGAGGGACGCCGCGCTCGCCCACCTCGAGCGGCTCTTCGCGACTGACGTGCCGCCGGAAGAGGTCGCAGCCTTCTTCATCGAGCCGATCCAGTCGGACGGCGGCATGCTGGTGCCGCCGGACGGGTTCTTCAAGGCGGTGGAAGCGCTCTGCCGCAGGCACGGCATTCTGATCGTCTCGGACGAGGTGAAGGTCGGCCTCGGCCGCAGCGGCCGCTTCAACGCCTTCGAGCATTCCGGTATCGAACCGGACATCGTCGTCTTCGGCAAGGGCCTTGGCGGCGGCCTGCCGATCTCTGCGGTGGTCGGTCCGGAAGCCATCATGAACCACAGCGTTGCCTTCTCGCTGCAGACCGTGCACGGCAATCCCGTCTGCGCGGCCGCCGCGCTGGCCGTGTTGCAGACGATCGAGCGCGACCACCTCATCTTGAATGCGGAAAGAAGCGGCAAGGTGCTGCGCGAAGCGCTTGACCGCCTTACCGCCCGCCACACGCTGATCGGCGATGTGCGCGGCCGCGGCCTCGCCCTCGGCATCGAACTTGTGACCGATCCCGCCAGCCGCGAACCGGCTTCGCGTCAGGCGGCGCTGACCGTCTACCGCGCCTTCCAACTCGGTCTCGTCCTCTATTATGTCGGCGTGCAGTCCAACGTCCTCGAACTCACGCCGCCGCTGACATTGACGCCGGCGGAGGCCGAGTCGGGTGTGGCTATGCTCGGCCAGGCGCTGGCCGATGTGGCGGCTGGGCGGATCGATGAGGCCTTGCTCAGAGATTTTGCCGGCTGGTAACGGCGTCGCTGGTATTCACGGACGCTTTGCGGGCTTCCTGGTCTCCCATCAGCTGAGTTCAGTGGTCCGGCACGGGCGGCAGCGGAATCGGACTTTGGAACGTGCGATGTAATTGCTTCCAGCCGGGATCGTGCATGTGAGCGTGCAGACCGGCTCGCTCCACAAGCGCCTTTGCTTCGGCTTCACCGAAAACCAGCGCCTCATACATGTCGGCGGTCAGTACCCTGCCCTCCTCCATGATGATCCTGCCGTCGACGATCACCGTATCGACATCGCTGCCGAGAACCTGGTGGATCAGCCGGTGAACCGGCATCCAGTTGGGCGTCAGATGCGGCTTGCGCATGTCGATGATGACGATATCCGCCTTTTTGCCAACCTCGAGCGAACCGATCTCGTGATCCATGCCGA